>NZ_AP028663.1:195000-2595000 GCF_041154445.1 Variovorax sp. V118
AAGCGCAAGGTTTTCTACGCAACGTTCATCGGCGTAGAGTGAGTCGGCCCCTAAGGCGAGGCAGAGATGCGTAGCTGATGGGAAACAGGTCAATATTCCTGTACCGATTGTTAGTGCGATGTGGGGACGGATCTTAATAGGTCATCCAGTTATTGGATTATTCTGGTTTAGTTGGATGTAGGCGTGCATTAGGCAAATCCGGTGCACATATACCGAGGCCAACGATCGAGCGGACTTGTCCGTGAAGTGACTGAACGAGGTTCCAGGAAAAGCCACTAAGCTTCAGCTAACAACGACCGTACCGCAAACCGACACTGGTGCGCGAGATGAGTATTCTAAGGCGCTTGAGAGAACTCAGGAGAAGGAACTCGGCAAATTGACACCGTAACTTCGGAAGAAGGTGTGCCCTATTAGTGTGTAGTGAACAACGAAGCATGAATGGGTTGCAAAAAATCGGTGGCTGCGACTGTTTATTAAAAACACAGCACTCTGCAAACACGAAAGTGGACGTATAGGGTGTGACGCCTGCCCGGTGCTGGAAGATTAAATGATGGGGTGCAAGCTCTTGATTGAAGTCCCAGTAAACGGCGGCCGTAACTATAACGGTCCTAAGGTAGCGAAATTCCTTGTCGGGTAAGTTCCGACCTGCACGAATGGCGTAACGATGGCCACACTGTCTCCTCCTGAGACTCAGCGAAGTTGAAATGTTTGTGATGATGCAATCTCCCCGCGGAAAGACGGAAAGACCCCATGAACCTTTACTGTAGCTTTGTATTGGACTTTGAACAGATCTGTGTAGGATAGGTGGGAGGCTTTGAAGCAGGGTCGCTAGATCTTGTGGAGCCAACGTTGAAATACCACCCTGGTGTGTTTGAGGTTCTAACCTAGGTCCATTATCTGGATCGGGGACAGTGCATGGTAGGCAGTTTGACTGGGGCGGTCTCCTCCCAAAGCGTAACGGAGGAGTTCGAAGGTACGCTAGTTACGGTCGGACATCGTGACGATAGTGCAATGGCATAAGCGTGCTTAACTGCGAGACTGACAAGTCGAGCAGATGCGAAAGCAGGACATAGTGATCCGGTGGTTCTGTATGGAAGGGCCATCGCTCAACGGATAAAAGGTACTCTGGGGATAACAGGCTGATACCGCCCAAGAGTTCATATCGACGGCGGTGTTTGGCACCTCGATGTCGGCTCATCTCATCCTGGGGCTGTAGCCGGTCCCAAGGGTATGGCTGTTCGCCATTTAAAGAGGTACGTGAGCTGGGTTTAAAACGTCGTGAGACAGTTTGGTCCCTATCTTCCGTGGGCGCTGCAGATTTGAGGAAGCCTGCTCCTAGTACGAGAGGACCGGAGTGGACACACCTCTGGTGTATCGGTTGTCACGCCAGTGGCATTGCCGAGTAGCTAAGTGTGGAAGAGATAACCGCTGAAAGCATCTAAGCGGGAAACTCGTTTCAAGATGAGATCTGCCGGGGCCTTGAGCCCCCTGAAGAGTCGTTCAAGACCAGGACGTTGATAGGTCAGGTGTGGAAGCGCAGTAATGCGTTAAGCTAACTGATACTAATTGCTCGTGCGGCTTGACCCTATAACTTTGATCAATCTGATCAAGGTGTTATGCCAAGTTGACGCATTCAAAATAATTCGCCAAAAGCTGATTCCAAACTCTATGAATTCGTTTGATTGATCGTGTGATCAATCGGACAACCCTTTATGCCTGATGACCATAGCGAGTTGGTACCACTCCTTCCCATCCCGAACAGGACAGTGAAACGACTCAGCGCCGATGATAGTGCGGGTTCCCGTGTGAAAGTAGGTCATCGTCAGGCTCTTACAGCCCAGAAAACCCCAGTCAGCAATGACTGGGGTTTTTTGCTTTGCGCAATGCAAACGCCAAACGCATAAAAAGCGCTGACTCGAAAGAGCGGGCGCTTTTTTATTGCAGTAAACAACCGTCAATCAGGCGTTGTGAACTCCCGATGCATCGGATTGCGCTGCGCCAACTCCAATCAGCTCTGCAAGCAGCTCCGACGTCAGATCGACCAGCGACTCACCGGCAAAGAATCGAGCCCGGATCCGCTCGAAATAGGGCGTTCCAGCCAGCCACGCACCCCACTCAGCGTGCGACACCGCGTGCAGCTCCAGAAGCTTGAACTTCATCAGCACCTTCATCGCATGACGCGCGTGCTTCTCAGGGGCGTGCTCCAAGCCAGACAGCCGCCGGCGCGCCGTATGCAACGCGCTCCACATCGGCGAAGACTCCGCCATGTCCAGGAATCACCTGACGAGGCGCTAATTGAGTAGCGCCTAAAACAAGAAAGCCCGATGAGATGAACTCATCGGGCTTTCTATTGGGCTTTCAAGGCCCGCACTTCGCAGGCTGCGAGAGCCTGCGAGAAGAAATGGCTCAGGCCGCCAGCCGCTGCTCAATCGCAGCCTTCGTCTCCGGCAGTTCCTTCGGCAGATGGTGCGCCAACTGCTGGAACAGCTCCGTGTGCAGCTTCAGCTCAGCCTGCCAAGCCGCCTTGTCGATGCTCGTGACGGTAGCGAACTGCTCGGCGCTGAAATCCAGCCCAGTCCAGTTCAGGTCTTCGTAGCGCGGGCTCACGCCGGTGATGTGCTCGACACCTTCCGTCGCCTTACCTTCCACGCGGTCGATCATCCACTTCAGTACGCGCATGTTCTCGCCGTAGCCTGGCCAGACGAACTTACCGTCCGCGCCCTTGCGGAACCAGTTGGTCGTGTAGATCTTCGGCAGCTGGGCGCCCGAGGCTTGCAGCTTCTTGCCCAGGTCGAGCCAGTGCTGGAAGTAGTCGCTCATGTTGTAGCCCATGAACGGCAGCATGGCGAACGGGTCGCGGCGCACCACGCCCTGCTGGCCGGCGGCCGCAGCGGTCGTTTCCGAGCCCATCGTGGCGGCCATGTAGACGCCTTCGACCCAGTTGCGGGCTTCGGTGACCAGCGGCACGGTCGTCGAACGGCGGCCGCCGAAGATGAAGGCGTCGATCTTCACGCCTTTCGGATCGTCCCAGGCTTCGTCGAGGGCCGGGTTATTGGTGGCGGCGACGGTGAAGCGCGCGTTCGGGTGGGCGGCCTTGGCGCCGGTTTCCTTGGCGATCTGCGGCGTCCACTCCTTGCCTTGCCAGTCGATGCAGTGCGCGGGCGCGTCGCCCATGCCTTCCCACCAGACATCGCCGTCATCGGTCAGCGCCACGTTCGTGAAGATCACGTCACGGTGCAGGCTGGCCATGCAGTTCGGGTTGGTCAGGTCGTTGGTGCCCGGGGCCACGCCGAAGTAGCCGGCTTCCGGGTTGATCGCGCGCAGCGTGCCGTCGGCTTGCGGCTTGATCCAGGCGATGTCGTCGCCGATCGTCGTGACCTTCCAGCCGTCGAAGCCCGCCGGCGGGATCAGCATGGCGAAGTTGGTCTTGCCGCAGGCGCTCGGGAAGGCGGCGGCCACGTGGTGCTTCTTGCCTTCAGGGCTGGTCACGCCGAGGATCAGCATGTGCTCGGCCAGCCAGCCTTCGTCGCGGCCCATGTTCGAGGCGATGCGCAGCGCGAAGCACTTCTTGCCCAGCAGCGCGTTGCCGCCGTAGCCCGAGCCGTAGCTCCAGATCTCGCGCGTCTCGGGGTAGTGGACGATGTACTTGGTCTTGTTGCAGGGCCAGGTCACGTCCTTCTGGCCGGCCGCGAGCGGTGCGCCCACGGTGTGGACGCAAGGCACGAACTCGCCATCGGTGCCCAGCACCTCGTACACGGCCTTGCCCATGCGGGTCATGATGCGCATGTTGACGGCGACGTAGGGGCTGTCGGACAGCTCGATGCCGATGTGCGCAATGGGCGAGCCCAGCGGGCCCATGCTGAAGGGCACCACGTACATGGTGCGGCCCTTCATGCAGCCGTCGAACAGGGGCTGCAGCGTCGCGCGCATTTCGGCCGGGGCCATCCAGTTGTTGGTGGGGCCGGCGTTTTCCTTCTGGGCGGAGCAGATGAAGGTGCGGTCTTCGACGCGTGCCACGTCGCTCGGATCGGACATCGCGAGGAACGAGCCCGGGCGCTTGGCGGGGTTCAGCTTCTTGAAGGTACCGGCGTCGACCAGTTGCTGGCAGAGGCGGTCGTATTCTTCCTTGCTGCCGTCGCACCAGTGGATGGCGTCGGGTTTGCACAGCGCGGCCATCTCGGCCACCCAGGCGATCAGCTTGGCGTTCTTGACGTATGAGGGCGCCTGAATGGGAAGGCCCTTCATCGTGGGTGCGTTCATCGGAAATCTCCTAAGTTGAAAAATCGTCTTTCCGAACGGGGCGCCGCGCCTGAGCAGGCACGGAGGTCCGTTTGAGAAAACGTTTCGCTTCGGGAGATTGCGTCAACGCGGGCCGCACAGCCCGCGGACAAAAGCGCGAAAGCCTGTCAGTTCAGGCGAGAAAAACGGCGATCGACGCCAGCAGCAGCATCAGCACGCCGCCAGCCAGCGGGAGCACGAGCGGCATCAGGTGAACGACCGATTCGACGGCGTCATGTTCGGCGGCGGCAGCGTGGCCGTGCTCGGCGGGGGTGGGATGGGACATCGGGAAATACCTCGAATACGCAAATGACAACGCATCAAATGCAGTCAACCGCAAATGACAAAACTCCCGCCATTTTACCGGCGAGGCGCCGTCGGCGGGTCTAGGGGGTTGCGAGGAGCCCTCAGTGCTGCTCCACCGCTTCGAAACCGGCGTCTTTCAGGGCACTCAACACGCTCGCCAGGTGGGCCCGGCCGCGCGTCTGCAGCACCAACTCGACGTCGACATTCTGTGCCGCCAGCATGGTGAAGGCGCGCTGGTGGTGCACTTCGTCGACGTTAGCGCCCGCTTCGGCCACAGTGGCCGTGATCTGGGCCAACGAACCCGGCACATCGCGCGCGCTGACGCGCACCCGGGCGAGCCGCCCGGCGCGCACCATGCCGCGTTCGATGATGGCCGCGAGCAGCAGCGGATCGATGTTGCCGCCCGACAGCACCAGGCCCACGCGCTTGCCGCGAAAGCGTTCGGGGTGCCGGATCAGCGCCGCCAGGCCGGCCGCGCCCGCGCCTTCGACCAGGGTCTTTTCGATCTCGAGCAGCATCAGCACGCCCTGCTCGATATCGCCTTCGTCCACCAGCAGCAGGTCGTCGACCTTGGCGGCGATGATCTCCCGCGTCAGCACGCCGGGCGTGCCGACCGCGATGCCCTCGGCGATCGTGCTCGTGCCCTGCGCGTGGTGCGTGCCCTTGACGGCATTCACCATTGCCGGAAAACGCTGCGTCTGCACGCCGACGATCTCGATGCCGGGCTTGATCTCGCGCGCCGCCACGGCCATGCCGGCGATGAGCCCGCCGCCGCCGACCGCCACCACCAGCGTGTCGAGATCGGGCACTGCGTCGAGCATCTCGAGCGCGATCGTGCCCTGGCCGGCAATGATGGCTTCGTCGTCATAGGGGTGCACGAAGGTCAGGCCTTCGCGCTCGGCCAGTGCCAGCGCATGGGCGCGCGCCGCGTCGAGCGTGTCGCCGTGCAGCACCACCTCGGCGCCGAAGCCGCGCGTGCGCTCGATCTTCACGCCGGGCGTGAAGCGCGGCATCACGATGAGTGCGCGCAGGCCCAGCCGCTGCGCGTGATAAGCCACACCCTGCGCATGGTTGCCGGCCGACATGGCGATCACGCCGCGCGTGCCGCCTTCAGAAAGATCGACCAGCTTGTTGCACGCCCCGCGTTCCTTGAAGGACGACGTGAACTGCAGGTTCTCGAACTTGAGGAACACCTGCGCGCCCACGATTTCAGAGAGCGTGCGCGACTCCACGCAGGGCGTGTTGAGCACCTGGCCCTGCAGGCGCGCCGCGGCGCGACGGATAGCTTCGATTCCGACCATGGCGCGCATTGTGGCTGGAATCCAGCGGATCAGGGTTTTTACTCTTTCGGCGTCTTCCCGAAGCCAAAAGTCTGCGTTATGGTCGCTCCAAGTATTTCCTCGCAGGAGGTTGCCTGATGGTCAAGCGTGCGGGTGTCGATGTGGTGGCTGCTGCGGTGCGCGGGCAGGCCTTGCCTTCGCCCGGCCTCAAGGAAGCACCGGTGCTCGAGCTCATGTGCTCGCACTTCGTGCTCACGCTCGCCGCCAAGCAGGGGCCGCGCTTCAATGTGCGGCGCGATATCAACGGATTGCTCTCGCTCACCGGGCGCCACCTCGTGTGGCCCGCCGCGGTGCTGCAGCGATTGCGCGAGTTCCTGGGCCGCCGCTGTGCGGGCAATGAAGCGTGGAAGGGCGTCGAAGACTTCGACGGCCGCACGCTGCTCGAACGCCACGGCGTGTGGCGCGGCCCGTATGAAGAAGGCACGCTGTTCTTCTATCTCGACGAGTACGCGAAAGACCAGCCCAAAGACCTGCTCTCGGTGCTGGCCGTCACGCGCGACTGGCTCACGCACGCGCTGCGCAAGCAGTCGACGCTGGTCGAGAAGAACATCGATGCGCTCGCCGGCCTCTTGCAGCTCAACAAGGCCGAGCGCGCGCTGCTCCTGTACGGCACGCTCGCGCGCTACCAGCGCGACCTGCGTTCGCTGCTGGTCGAGTTCAAGGTCAACAACGCGCCCGAGGCCTATGCCGCCATCGCCGACATCGCGGGCGTCAACGCGAGCGAGGTGGGCGAGGCGCTGCGCGCGGGCTCGCGGCTGGAGCGCATCGGCCTCGTCGAGAACCTCATCTCCGAGCACAACATCACCGACCTCGCCGACCTCATGAAGGTCAGCGAGAAGCTGCCGCCCGTGCTGATGCGCGAGTACCGCGACCACAACGAGCTGATGGCCGTGTTCACGCGGCCCTCGGCCAAGAGCGCGCTCACGCCGCACGACTTCTCCTTCGTGCAGGAAGACGCGCAGATGCTCGTCACGCTGCTGCGCGCGGCCGTCGCGCGCAAGGAGCCCGGTGTCAACGTGCTGCTCTACGGCCCGCCAGGCACCGGCAAGACCGAGCTGGCCAAGGTGGTCGCGCAGGCCGCGGGCCTGGAGCTCTTCGAGGTCGAGTACGCCGACCGCGACGGCAACTCGCTCAGCGGCCGCGACCGCTACCGCTCGCTGCAGATCGCGCAGGTGTTCCTGAAGGGCAGCGCGCAGGCCGCGCTGCTGTTCGACGAGGTCGAGGACGTGTTCCCGCCCATCAGCACCGAGGCCGCGCAGTTCATGGCGCGCGCCGAGCAGATCCCCGCGCCCGCCAGCGGCAGCGTGAGCGGCAAGGCCTGGGTCAACCAGATCCTCGAGGCCAACCCCGTGCCCACGCTGTGGGTCACCAACCGCATCGAGCAGATCGACCCCGCCTTCCGCCGCCGCTTCGCCTACCACCTGGAGCTCAAGTCGCCGCCGCCCGGCGCGCGCGAGCAGCTCGTGAAGAAGACGCTCGAGGGCGTGGTCGTGTCCGAGGCCTTCACCGCCAAGCTGGCCGAGCGCAAGGGCCTCACGCCCGCACAGATCCGCACCGCCGTGCGCTTTGCCGGCCTGGCCAAGACCGACGAGGCTTCGGTCGAGGCCCTCATTGAGCGCCAGCTGCGCAACGCCGACCTCGCGCTGGGCACGCTCGACAAGAGCCCGGCCGAGCGCCGCAGCGTCACCACCTACGACCTGGACATGCTCCACGTCGAAACCCGCTTCGAGATCCCGCGCATCGTCGAGGCGCTGAAGGCGCGCGGCCACGGCACGCTGTGCTTCTACGGCGCGCCCGGCACTGGCAAGACCGCGCTGGCCGAGCACATCGCCAAGGCCGTGGGGCGCCCGCTCATCGTCAAGCAGGCCAGCGACCTCATGAGCAAGTACGTCGGCGAGACCGAGCAGAACATGGCCGCCATGTTCAAGGAGGCCGAATCCGAGAAGGCCGTGCTGCTGCTCGACGAGGCCGATTCGTTCCTGCAGGACCGGCGCGGCGCGCAGCGCACCTACGAGGTCACCGAGGTCAACGAGATGCTGCAGGGCATGGAGCGCTTTCGCGGCGTGTTCGTGTGCACCACCAACCTGCTCGACCGGCTCGACCAGGCGGCGTTGCGGCGCTTCACCTTCAAGATCAAGTTCATGCCGCTCACCGCGGCGCAGCGCGAACGCATGTTCGTCACCGAGGCGCTCGCGGGCGACGCGGCCCTGCTCTCCGGCGAGGTGCGCGCGCGCCTGGCGCTGCTGTCGCAGCTGTGCCCGGGCGACTTCGCGGCCGTGAAGCGGCAGACCGACATCCTCGCGGCCGAGTTCTCGGCCGCGGAGTTTCTCGAACAGCTCGAAGCCGAGCATCGCATCAAGCCCGAGGTGCGCGAATCGCGCGGCATGGGCTTCATCCAGTAGCGGGCGAGCGTCCCGCCCCCGCGCCCCGAACAAAAACCGATCAGCACTGTCCGTCACCGCGGACGCCAGGAGGACCCGATGGCCTTTCGCAATGCACACGCGTCGCGGCGTTCGCGGGCCTTGGCCGCCACCACCGGCGCGATGGCGCTCGCCCTGGCCGGCCTGTTGGCGGGGTGCGGTGGAGGCGGCGGGGGAGGAGGTGGCGGCGGTGGCTTCCCGATCGGCGTGCTGCCGACGCCCGCGCCGGGAGGAGGTGGCAACGGAGGCGAGGGCGGCATCGTCGCGTCTGCGACCGTCGCCGGCCAGTGCGTCGCGCCGCGCCGGGGCACCAACCCCGCGACGGGCCGCGCGTACCCCGACACCGCCGGCACCGTCGACAACGAGAAGAGCTGGGTGCGCGGCTGGATCGACGAAACCTACCTTTGGTACAACGAGGTGCCCACGACCCTCAAGGCGTCCGACTACGCCACGCCGTTGACCTGGTTCAGCGTGCTCAAAACGCAGGCCACCACGCCCTCGGGCCAGCTAAAGGACCGCTTCCATTTCTACCTCGACACCGAGGCGTACCGCCTGGAGTCCGAGGGCGGCGTGTCGGTCGGCTACGGCATGGACACGGCGGCGGTGCGCAGTTCGCCGCCGCGCAACATCCGCCTCGCCTTCGTCGAGCCGGGCTCGCCGGCGGCGGCGGCCGGCCTGACGCGCGGGGCCAAGCTGGTCGGGGTCGACGGCGTCGACGTGGTGGCCAGCACCGGGCAGGCCAATGTCGACATCATCAACCGCGCGATCTCGCCGCAGAACCTCGGCGAGAAGCACACCTTCACCTTCGAGGTGAGCGGCACGCGCGGCAGCCCGATCGAGCTCACGGCCCAGCGCATCACGAGCACGCCGGTGCTGTACACCCGCACCATCGGGCCGGCCGGCAACCGCGTGGGCTACCTGCTGTTCAACGACCACATCTCGACCGCCGAGGGGCAGCTCGTCACGGCCATGAACACGCTCAAGCAGGACGGCGGCGTCCAGGACCTCGTGATCGACATGCGCTACAACGGCGGCGGCCAGCTGCGCATCGCAAGCCAGCTGGCCTACATGGTGGCCGGGCCGGGCCCGACGAACGGCAAGACCTTCGAGTTGCTGACCTTCAACGACAAGAACCCGTACCGCACCACGCTCGCGGACAACCTCACGCCCTTCTTCACGACCACCCGCGCCAACCAGCCCCTGCCCACGCTGGGCCTGTCGCGCGTCACGCTGCTGACGGGCCGCAGCACCTGCTCGGCCAGCGAGTCGGTCATCAACAGCCTGCGCGGCGTGGGCGTCACGGTCAACCTCGTGGGCGCCACCACCTGCGGCAAGCCCTACGGGTTCGTTCCGCAGGACAATTGCGGCACCACCTACTTCGCGGTCAACTTCAAGGGCGTCAACCAGGCCGGCTTCGGCGACTACGGCGACGGCTTTGCACCCAATGCCAGCTGCGCCGTGGCCGACGACTTCGACCACCTGCTGGGCGACGCCGCCGAAGGCCGGCTGGCTGCGGCGCTGCGGCTGCGCGACACCGGTTCGTGCACCGCGGCCACGGCATCCGCCAAGGCCGCGGACGCCCCGGGCCTGGAGAAGGCCGCCGCGCCGGTGGAAGAAGACGAGCCCTTCCTGCGCCCCCGCTCGCCGCTGCGCGAGAACCGGCTGATCGACCCTGTGCCCAACCCGGGCTGAGGACGGCCTGACCGGCGCGCGAGGCCGACGCCCCGGCCTCGCGGAAAACCCCTAGCCGCACCCCATTGCCACGCCTGCGGCCTGCCACTTAGAGTTTGGCAAACGTTTGCGCAAAGGTTTGCGCAAACGTTTTCACTCCCTGGCGCCCCTCTGGAAACCGGGCTGGAAACCAAACACTTAGGAGAAGCAGATGCGCAAATGGACAGTGACGACCTTCTGGCTCGTCGTCGTGGCCGTGCTCACGGCATGCGGCGGTGGCGGAGGCGGCAATGACGGCATCGGCCTGGCGCCCGGGTTCGCCGCAACGCCGGTGGCGCAGAAAGTCATCATCGACAGCGACTACAACACCATGAGCGACGACGGCCAGCTCGGCGTCATGGCCGCGCAGTTGCAGGCCGAGGGCAAGGTGCAGGTGATGGGCATCAGCGTGGTGTCGGGCAACCAGTGGCTCAAGCAGGGCGTGGCCGACGCGCTGATGTCGGTCGAGCGCCTGGGCGTGGGCCAGCGCATCGGTGTCTACGTGGGCGAGAACTACGCCATCAACCACGACTACGCCACCATCGAGGCCGAGATGAAGGCCGGCGCGGGCGGCGACGGCTACCTGGGCGCCTGGAGCGGCCCCGAGCCCAAGACCGACGCCGACCTCAAGCCCTCGCCCGACGGCTTCGCCACCCGCACCGTGGTGCAGCGCAAGAGCGCGGTCGACTTCATCATCGACACCGTCAAGGCCAACCCCAACGAAATCACCATTCTGGCCATCGGCCCGCTCACCAACATCGCGCTGGCCGTGAAGAAGAGCCCCGAGATCGTGCCGCTGATCAAGAAGATCATCTACATGGGCGGCGCCGTCGACGTGGCCGGCAACACCACCCATTTCGCCGAGTTCAACTGGTGGTTCGACCCCGAGGCCGCGCAGTTCGTGGTGCGCCTGCCGATCCCGCAGGTGGTGGTGCCGCTGGACGTGACCGACACCGTGTTCCTCACCAAGCCCGTCTACGACCGCATCGCGCACCCGGCCAAGCCCACGGCCGTGACCGAGGTGTTCCGCAAGCTCAACGGCTACGGCTTCAGCGGCACCAACGGCTTCGAGAACAACCCGAACTACACGCAGAACATCTGGGACACGCTGGTGCTGGCCTACCTCATCGATCCGCGCTACGCCACGCAGACCGTCGAGCGCTATGTCGACGTGGTCGCCAAGCCCGGCGCCGCCGACAACGGCCGCTCCATCGGCTACACCACGCCGCCCGCGGGCGTGTCGCTGCAGAAGATGACGGTGGTGAAGAAGTTCGACAACGCGCGCTTCTTCGAGCTCTACATCGACCTGCTCACGCGGCCAGTGCCGATTTCGCTGCCGGCGACCGGCTCGTAAACCACCTGCCGTCAGCCGGCGCGCGGGGCCGGAGCGTCGATACTTCGGCCCTCGAACAGGGAACACACGCATGCTGATCGGCATCGATATCGGAACCTCCGCGGTCAAGATCGTCCTGACCGACCTGCAGCTGCATGTCGTGGCCACGGTCGATCGGCCGCTCAGCTCGCAGTACCCGCAGCCGCTGTGGTGCGAGCACGACCCCGACCAGTGGTGGGCCGCCGTGGCCGACGGCCTCGACGAACTGGCGCGCACGCACCCGGCGGCCATGGCCGGCGTGCAAGGCATCGGCCTGTCGGGCCAGATGCACTCGCTGGTGCTGCTCGACGCGGCCGACCGCCCGGTGCGCCCCGCGATCTTGTGGAACGACGGCCGCGCCGCCGCCGAGGCCGCCGAGCTCATGCAGACCGACCTGGCCCTGCGGCGCGCCGTCGGCGTGCAGCCGATGGCGGGCTTCACCGGCCCGAAGCTGCGCTGGCTGCGCACCCACGAGCCCGAGGCCGTGGCGCGCGCCCGCTCGCTGCTGCTGACCAAGGACTACGTGCGCCTGCAGCTGTCGGGCGAGAAGGTGACCGACGTCACCGACGCCGCCGGCACCTGGCTGTTCGACCAGGCGCAGCGCTGCTGGTCGCCGCAGGCGCTCGCCGCCTGCGGGGTCGAGCCCGCCTGGCTGCCGCGCGTGGTCGAGTCGTGCGAACCCTGCGCCACCGTGCGCGATGCATTGGCTGCGCGCTGGGGCTTGCCGCGCGGCGTGCCGATTGCGGGCGGCGCGGGCGATGCCGCGGCGGGCGGTGTCGGCATCGGCGTGGTCGGGCCGGGCGACGGCTTCGTGTCGCTCGGCACCTCGGCGCAGATCCTGGTGGCCGACACCGCGCACCGCCCCGACCCCGAGCGGCTGGTGCACGCCTTCTGCCACGCGCTGCCGCAGCGCTGGTACCGCATGGCTGCGCTGCTCAACGGCGCGAGCCCGCTCGCGGCGCTGGCGTCGTGCACCGGCGGTGCCTCGGTGGGCGAACTGCTGGCCGAGGTCGAGGCCGCGTACGCCGGGCCGTCGCGCCTGCTCGCGCTGCCTTATCTGTTCGGCGAACGCACGCCGCACAACAACCCCTTCGCGCGCGGCGCGATCGTCGGGCTGTCGGGCGCCACCACGCGCGCCGACCTGATGCAGGCGGTCTGCGAAGGCATCGCCTTCTCGCTCGCCGACGGCCTGGAAGCGCTGAGCGCGCAGACGGCGCGGCCCGAGCGCCTGGCGCTGATCGGCGGCGGCGCGCGCTCCGCCTTCCTGGCGCAGCTGATCGCGTCGGTGCTCGACGTGCCGCTGGTGCTGTACGAATCCGCCGACCGCGGCCCGGCCTTCGGTGCGGCGCGGCTCGCGCGGCTGGCGGTCACGGGCGAAGACCCGGCGGGTGTGGTCGTTGCGCCCGCCGTGCGCCAGGTGCTCGCGCCCGACGCCGCCTTGCACGCGGCCTACCAGCCGCGGCTCGAGGCCTTCCGCACGCTCTACCGCGCGATGGCGCCGGTCTGGGCGTCGGTGGCCTGACGAGGCGCTCGTCGGCTCAGTCCGGCGTGAGCCCGGCGGTGTCCACCACCTTCTTGTACACGTCGAACTCGGCGGCGATCTGCTGCGTGAATTCCTGCGGCGTGTTGCCGACGACGAAGGAGCCGGTGTCCTGGATGCGCTTGCGCACGGCAGGATCTTCGAGCGACTTGCGCGCTGCCGCGTGCACCTTGTCCACCACGTCCTTGGGCAGGCTCTTGGGCCCCACGATGCCGTAGTACGCCATGCGGTTCACCGGCGCGAGCCCGACCTCCTTGAAGGTCGGCACGTCGGGCAGGTCCTTCAGGCGCTCGGACGCCGCCACGACGATCGGGATCAGCCTGCGGTCCTTGATGAAGGGCAGCGCCGACGGCAGGTTGTCGAAGATCATCGCGACCTGGCCCGCGACGGTGTCGTTGAGCGCCGGGCCCGACCCGCGGTAGGGGATGTGCGTGACGGACGCGCCGGCCATGCCCTTGTACAGCTCCATCTGCAGGTGCCCGATGCTGCCCGTGCCTGCGGTGGCGTAGGCGTACTTGCCGGGGCTCTTCTTCAGCACCTCGATGAAGCCCTTGTAGTCCCGGGCCGGAAAGCTGGGGTGGACCGCAATGACGTTGGGCGTCGCCGCCAGGTTGATGATCGGCGTGAAGTCGGTCTTCGGGTTGTAGGGCACCTTGGGGTTGATGGCCGGATTCGCCGCCGTCGTCGACACGGTGCCGATGCCCAGCGCATAGCCGTCGGGCGTGGCGCGCGCGGTCTCGGCGGCCCCGATCGCGCCGCCCGCGCCCGACTTGTTCTCGACGATGACGCTCTGCCCCAGGTGCCTGCCCAGGGGCTCGGAAATGACGCGCGCAATGATGTCCGTCGTGCCGCCCGGCGCGAACGGCACCTGCAGCTTGACGGGTTTGTCGGGGTAGCCCTGCGCGTGAGCGGGCACGGCCGCCGCCATCAGGCAGGCGAGGGCGAACAGGGTGGGTTTTTTCGGCAAGGTGTCTTCCTCCTCTTGGATTGATGGAATGGGTGGGATGAGTGGGGGCCGATCAGGGGTGCCGCGGGATCAGGCAGCTCGCGTCGAGCTCGCCCGGGTCGTTGACGCCGAGCATGGCCATGTTCCGGTCGACCTCGTCCCGCAGCAGCCGGATCGCGTGCGTGACGCCCGCGTGGCCGCCCACGGCGGCGGCATACATGAACGGCCGGCCGGCGAACACAGCCTTGGCGCCCAGCGCCAGCGCCTTCAGCACATCGCTGCCGCGGCGCACGCCGCCGTCGACCATCACGGGCAGCTCGCCCGCGGCGTCCAGCACCTGCGGCAGCGCGCGCAGCGCCGGTGCCGCGCCGTCGAGCTGCCGGCCGCCGTGGTTGGAGACGATGAGCCCATCGGCGCCGAGCTGGCGCGCGCGGCGCGCATCGGCCGGATGAAGAATGCCCTTCAGGATCAGCGGCCCGCGCCACTGCTGGCGGATGCGGGCGATGTGGTCCCAGTGGATGTGGTCGCGGCCGGTCGTGTCGCGGATCGCGGTGCTGGAGAAAAGAGGCGCGCCGCGCGTGGCGAACGAGTTCTCGAAATGCGGCATGCCCTGCGTCACGAAGGTCCGCGCGAGCGTGCCGAGCAGCCAGCGGGGCCGCACGAGGCCGTCCCATGCCAGCCGCAGGCTGGGCCGCAGCGGCGTCGTGAAGCCGGCGCGCACGTTGTTTTCGCGGTTCGCCCAGACCGGAATGTCGACCGTCACGACCAGGTGGTGAAAGCCTGCGCCGGCGATGCGCGCCACCAGGCCGTCGATGCGCGCCGCATCGCCCGGCAGGTAGGCCTGGAACCACGTGCCGGGCGCGGCCTGGGCCACTTCTTCCATCGGAATGAGCGAGGTGCCGCTCATGACCGCGGGAATGCCGGCCGCCTGCGCCGACTGGGCGAGCACCAGGTCGCCGCGGTAGGCCGACAGCGCGCTGATGCCGACCGGCGCGATCCCGAAGGGCGACGCGTAGCGCTGGCCGAACAGCGTGACCTCCTGCGAGCGCCGGGAGACGTCGACCAGCACCCGGGGCAGGAAGTCGTGTGCGTCGAACGCGGCGCGGTTGGCGTCCAGCGAGCGGTTGTCCTCCGCCGCACCGGCGATGTAGCCGAACAGCGGGCGCGGCAGCCGGCGCCGGGCCGCGTGCTCGAAGTCCTGCAGCGACAGGATGCCGGCCAGACGCCGTGGCGTCGCGGCAGCAGCAGGGGCTTGCGCCGGCGCGGTGCGCGGGGCATCGAAGGCACGCGAGAAAACAGTCATGTCCGCCATCCAGTCAGTCGTTCGGTCCGCGCGGACTGTAGGCGTGCAGAAGGTTTTGAAAAAGCGAATTTATGGTAATTTGCCATTTCGCTTTTTTCGAAATGATCGAGGAGGACAGCGCATGACGCTGAAGCAACTGGAGGCCTTCTACTGGGCCGCGACCTGCGCCAGCTTCGCGCTCGCGGCGCAGCGGCTGCACCTGTCGACCTCGTCGCTGTCCAAGCGCCTGGCCGAGCTGGAGGTGTCGCTCGGCGCGCCCTTGTTCGACCGCGCCGGGCAGCGGGCCACGCTCACGGACGCGGGTGAGCGTTTCCTGCCGCGCGCCGCCGCGCTGCTGCTGGCGGCCGACGAAACGAAACGGTCGATCGGCGCACCCGCCAGCCTCGGAGGTCGCTGCACCTTCGGCATCGGCGAGCTGAGCGCGCTGACCTGGCTGCCCCAGCTCGTCGCGCATGTGGGGCGGCACCTGCCCGACCTGCGCCTCGAGCCGCACGTCAACTTCGGCTCGGCGCTGGACGAGCGCCTTCGCAACGGCGAGCTCGACTGCGCGGTGATCGCCGGGCGCTCACCGCACCACGGGCTGATCTCGTCGCACACCGTGGGCCAGGCGCATTTCGTGTGGGTGGCCGCGCCCGCGCTGGCGGGCAAGACCACGACCCTCGGCGCGCCGCTGCTCGCGCAACATCCCATCGTGACGCTGCCGACCGGCGCGGGCACCAGCCGCCTGCTCGACGAATGGCTCATGGCCGAGAACCTCGAGGCGCCGCACCGCCTCAGCTGCAACAGCTGGGGCGCTGTCGCCGGCCTGCTGATCGAGGGGATCGGTGTCGGGTTCCTGCCGGAAGGCTGGGCGCGCCTGCTGTCGCGCCGCGGCGACCTGCGCATCCTGAAGACCCGCCAGGCCCTGCCCGCGCTGACCTACACCTTCCAGAAGCGCAGCAACGACGAGCGCCATCTGCTGACGGCCATGCGCGCCGCGGTGCTCGCGTCCATCGATTTCTCGAAGGCCGCCCGCCTGCTCTAGCCGGAGAGGGTCAGAAGGCTTCGCACACGCGAAGCACTTCGGCGCCGTAGGCTTCGAGCTTCTTCGTGCCGATGCCGCTGATGCCCTGCAGGTCTTCGAGCGTCGCGGGCGCGCGCTCGGCAATGGCCGCCAGCGTGGCGTCGTGGAAGATCACGTAGGCCGGCAGGTTGTGTTCCTTGGCCACCTCGGCGCGCCAGGCCTTGAGCGCCTCGAAGCGCTTCTTGCCGGTGTCGTCGAGCGAGGCGGCCGCCGGCGACGGTGCGCCCTTGGCGGCCTTTTCGCGCCGGGGCTTGCGCTCGGCCGGCGACGACACCGACTCGCGCAGCGACACCGTGGTCTCGCCCTTGAGCACCGCGCGCGAGCCCTCGGTGAGCTTCAGCGTGTTGAACGCTTCGGCGTCCACCGCCAGCGCGCCGGTGGCGATCAGCTGGCGCAGCACGCCGCGCAGCGCCACCTCGCTGAACTCCGCGCCGATGCCGAAGGTGCTGATGCGCTCGTGGCCGAACTGCTTGACCTTCTCGGTCGCCTTGCCGCGCAGGATGTCCATGATGTGGCCCGCGCCGAAGCTGATGCCGCTGAGCTGCTGCACGCGGTAGATGGTGCTCAGCAGCTTGCGCGCGGCATCGGTGCCGTCCCACACCTGCGGCGGGTTCAGGCAGTTGTCGCAGTTGCCGCAGGGCGTGCTCTTCTCGCCGAAGTAGCCCAACAGGCGCACGCGGCGGCAGTCGCTGGCCTCGGCCAGCGAGAGCAGGGCGTCGAGCTTGCCGCGCATCACCTGCTTGAACTCTTCACCGGCCGGGCTCTCGTCGATCATGCGGCGCTGGTTCACCACGTCGTTCAGGCCGTAGGCCATCCAGGCGTCGGCGGGGGCGCCGTCGCGGCCCGCGCGGCCGGTTTCCTGGTAGTAGCCCTCGATGTTCTTGGGCATGTCGACGTGGCCCACGAAGCGCACGTCGGGCTTGTCGATGCCCATGCCGAAGGCGATGGTCGCGACCATCACGATGCCTTCTTCGCGCAGGAAGCGGTCCTGGTGCTTCTGGCGCACCGCCGCATCGAGCCCCGCGTGGTACGGCAGCGCGTTGATGCCCGCGCCCTGCAGCGTCGTCGCGAGGTCTTCCACGCGCTTGCGCGACTGGCAATAGACCACGCCCGCGTCGCCCTCGTGCTCGCGCTCGATGAAGCGCAGCAGCTGCGTGGTGGCGTCCTTCTTCTCGACGATGGTGTAGCGGATGTTCGGGCGGTCGAAGCTGGAGACGAACTGGCGCGCTTCTTCCAGCTGCAGCCGTTCGACGATGTCGGCGCGCGTGAGGTCGTCGGCCGTGGCCGTGAGCGCGATGCGCGGCACGCCCGCATAGCGCTCGTGCAGCACGGTGAGCGCGCGGTACTCGGGGCGGAAGTCGTGGCCCCACTGGCTCACGCAATGCGCCTCGTCGATGGCGAACAGCGAGAGCTTGCCGCGCTCGTTCAGCGAATCGAGCTGCGACAGGAAGCGCGGCGTGTTCACGCGCTCGGGCGCCGCGTACAGCAGCGTGATCTCGCCGCGCAGCATGCGGCGCTCCACGTCCTGCGTCTGCTCCCAGTCGAGCGTGGAATTGAGGAAGGCCGCGTTCACGCCCGCCTCGTGCAGCGCGCCCACCTGGTCGTGCATCAGCGCGATGAGCGGCGACACCACCACCGACACGCCGCGCCCCGCGCGCTGCCGCGCAATGGCCGGGATCTGATAGCACAGCGACTTGCCGCCGCCCGTGGGCATCAGCACCAGCGCGTCGCCGCCGCCCACCACGTGCTCCACGATGTCCTGCTGGGCCCCGCGAAAGCGCGCGTAGCCGAACACGTCGTGAAGGATGTCGGCGGGGGCCGCGCTGCCGGAGCTGCTGCCGTCGCTGGAAGCGTCGAAGGGGCGGGGAGCGAGGGAGGACACAGGCGGGGGTGCGAAGGGCGGGAGAGGGGGAGAAAAGGGCCGGAGCCGGGGCGGACGCCGATTGTCCCCCAGCGGCTCCGATATGACTGTGGCACGGCGTTTGCAATGGTGAACCCCGTCCCGGCACCCCTCTTGTCTAGACAGCAAACTGGGGCATTTCTCTCGGAGATGCACCAAAACAGGACTTTCGGGTTATCCTGTATATACAAGTTGGGGCGCCTGGCAACAATGCGAGGCGTGCTGCCCACATCCCCTGGGCATGTATCGCCGAGTCACCTCTCTCAAAAAATGGAACCAGGAGTCCCCATGGTCAAGGTAGTTGTGAAAGTCGCTTCGCTGCTGGCAGCAGGTGCATGTGCAGCGGGCATGGCCGGAACGGCCGCCGCCCAGGACACGAAGATTTCGCTCGGCATGTCCGGCTGGACCGGCTTTGCGCCGCTGTCACTGGCCGACAAGGCCGGCATCTTCAAGAAGAACGGGCTGGACGTCGAACTCAAGATGATCCCGCAGAAGGACCGCCACCTGGCGCTGGCCTCCGGCGCGATCCAGTGCGCGGCCACCACGGTGGAGACGCACGTGGCCTGGAACGCCAACGGCGTGCCGATCGTGCAGATCTTCCAGATGGACAAGTCCTACGGCGCCGACGGCCTGGCCGTGCGCAACGACGTGAAGAGCTTCTCCGACCTCAAGGGCAAGAGCATCGGCGTGAGCGCCCCGGGCACCGCGCCGTACTTCGGCCTGGCCTGGATGCTCAGCAAGAACGGCATGAGCCTGAAGGACGTGAAGGTGGTCTCGCTCGAGCCGCAGCCCGCCGCGCAGGCTTTCGTGGCCGGCCAGAACGACGCCGCCATGACCTACGAGCCCTACCTGTCGACCGTGCGCGCCAACCCGGCCGCCGGCAAGATCCTGGCCACCACGCTCGACTACCCGATGGTGATGGACACCGTGGGCTGCGCCCCCACCTGGCTCAAGGCCAACGCCAAGGCCGCCGCCGCGCTCACCAAGTCGTACTTCGACGCGCTGGACATGATCAAGGCCGACCCGGCCAAGGCCAACGAACTCATGGGCTCGGCCGTCAAGCAAAGCGGCGAGCAGTTCGCCAAGTCGTCGGCCTACCTGCGCTGGCAGGACAAGGCCGCCAACCAGAAGTTCTTCGCGGGCGAGCTCACCAGCTTCATGAAGGAAGCCGCGGCCATCCTGCTGGAGGCCGGCGTGATCCGCAAGGCGCCGGAAGACTATGCCGCCACCTTCGACGCCAGCTATGTCAAGTAAGGCCTTGCCGCAGATGCAACCGATGACCGCCGCCCCGGCGCGCGCCGTGACGCCGCCGCCCGCGCCTCCCGTGCGGCGTCGCGTGTTCGCGCCGCTCGAACCCATCAGCGCGTCCGCGCGCACGATGCTGGGGCTGGGCTTCTTCGTGCTCTTCGTCGTGGTGTGGGGCATCGCCACGCTGGGCGGCTTCGTGTCGCCCACCTTCCTGGCGAGCCCGATCACGATGGTGAAGGAGGGCTGGCTGCTCTTCACCGAGTACGGCTTCATCGGCGACATCGGCATGACCGTGTGGCGCGTGTTCGGCGGCTTCCTGCTGGCGGCCGTCATCGCGGTGCCGCTGGGCGTGGCCATGGGCACCTGGAAGACCGTCGAGGCCTTCTTCGAGCCCTTCGTCTCGTTCTGCCGCTACCTGCCGGCCTCGGCCTTCATTCCGCTGCTCATCCTGTGGGCGGGCCTGGGCGAAATGCAGAAGCTGCTGGTGATCTTCATCGGCTCGTTCTTCCAGATCGTGCTGATGGTGGCCGTCACCGTGGGCGGCGCGCGGCGCGACCTCGTCGAAGCCGCCTATACGCTGGGCGCCAACAGCCGCGGCATCGTGGCGCGCGTGCTCATTCCGGGCGCCGCGCCGGGCATCGCCGAAACGCTGCGCCTCGTGCTGGGCTGGGCCTGGACGTACGTGATCGTGGCGGAACTCATCGGCTCCTCGTCGGGCATCGGCCACATGATCACCGACAGCCAGGCGCTGTTGAACACCGGCCAGATCATCTTCGGGATCATCGTGATCGGCGTCATCGGCCTGTTGTCCGACTTCGCTTTCAAGGCGATGAATCGCCGTCTGTTTGCATGGGCTGCACTGTGAAGAACCAACTCTCCATTCAAGGCGTCTCGCGCGTCTTCACCGGCACCAAGGGCCAGCGCACGCAGGCGCTGCAGCCGATCGACTTCGAGGTGAAGGAGAACGACTTCGTCACCATCCTCGGCCCCTCGGGCTGCGGCAAGTCGACGCTGCTGCGCATCGTGGCGGGGCTCGACTTCCCGACCACCGGCCAGGTGATGCTCGACGGCGAGCGCATCGAAGGCCCCGGCGCCGACCGCGGCGTGGTGTTCCAGAGCTACACGCTGTTCCCATGGCTCACGGTGGCGCAGAACATCCGCTTCGGCCTGCGCGAGCGCGGCATGAGCGAAGCCGACCAGAAGGAACGCAGCGAGTTCTTCATCGCCAAGGTCGGCCTGCGCGGCTTCGAGCACCACTTTCCCAAGCAGCTCTCGGGCGGCATGCAGCAGCGCACCGCCATTGCGCGCGCGCTGGCCAACGACCCCAAGATGCTGCTGCTCGACGAGCCCTTCGGCGCGCTCGACAACCAGACCCGCGTGCTCATGCAGGAGCTGCTGCTGGGCATCTGGGAGTCGGCGCAGAAGACGGTGCTGTTCGTGACGCACGACATCGACGAGGCGATCTTCATGGCCAACCGCGTGGCGGTGTTCAGCGCGCGGCCGGGCCGCATCAAGACCGAGATCGCGGTCGACTTCCCGCACCCGCGCAGCTACACCATCAAGACCTCGCCCGAGTTCATGGACATCAAGGCGCGCCTGACCGAAGAAATCCGCGCCGAGTCGATGGCCGCCGCGGAACACTGAGCCCCGATGAAACGCGACCTGCCGTCCCTCGCGCTCTATGCGCAAGTCAAGGATCACATCTCCCGCAAGATCCAGGACGGCACGTGGCCGCCCGGCCACCGCCTGCCTTCCGAGAACGAGCTGGTCGCGCAGTTCGGCATGGCGCGCATGACCGTGAACCGCGCCCTGCGCGAGCTCATGGAGCAGGGGCGCATCGTGCGCGTGGCCGGCGTCGGCAGCTTCGTGGCCGAGAACAAGCCGCAGTCGACGCTGCTGCAGATCGCCAACATCGCCAGCGAAATCCGTCAGCGCGGCCACGACTACCGCTGCGAGATGCTCGCGGTCGAGCGCCTCGCGGCCTCGCCCGACGTGGCGGCCTGGCTCGACCTGCGCGCGGGCGATTCGGTGTTCCACAGCGCCTGCCTGCACCTGGACAACGACACGCCCGTGCAGCTCGAGGAGCGCTACGTCAACCCGCAGGTCGTGCCCGATTTTCTCGAGCAGGACTTCACGGCCGTGCCGCCCAGCGAGTACCTGGTGCGCAACGTGCCCTTCGACCAGATCGAACACGTCGTCGATGCCGTGCTGCCCAGCGCCGAACAGGCCGAGCGGCTCGCGATGGCGCCCACCGACCCCTGCCTGCTGCTGACGCGCCGCACCTGGATCCGCAACACGCCCGTGACCTGGGTGCGCTGCCTGCATCCCGCTTCGCGCTACAGCCTCGGCAGCCGATTCAAGTCCGACGGCAACCCGACGTTCGGCTAGACAGACCGTTTTTTTTCGACCCTCAGAGGCTTACGTTTTCTCTCGCAACCACTTGTATAGACAGGTTCACATGCCAAGCAATCACACCGCCACCCCCAACGCCACATTGACCCTCACGCCCGGCAAGGTCGACCTTGCGATGCTGCGACGCATCCAGGCCGGCGGCGTGCACCTTGCGCTCGACCCGTCGGTGCAGGACGGCATGGCCAGGGCCGAGGCCGCGGTGCGCCACATCGTCGAGAACGACGAGGTGGTCTACGGCATCAACACCGGCTTCGGCAAGCTCGCCAGCACGCGCATCGGCAACGACCACCTGGCCGAGCTGCAGCGCAACCTCGTGCTCTCGCACAGCGTGGGCACCGGCGAGCCGCTGGCCGCGCCGGTGGTGCGCATGATCCTCGCGACCAAGGCCGTGAGCCTGGCGCGCGGCCACTCGGGCGTGCGGCCCGCGCTGGTCGATGCGCTGCTGGCGCTGTTCAACGCGGGCGTCACGCCCAGCATCCCGTGCAAGGGCTCGGTCGGCGCCTCGGGCGACCTCGCGCCGCTGGCCCACATGGCCTGCGTGCTCATCGGCGAAGGCGAAGCCACGCTGGCCGACGGCAAGAAGGTGAGCGGCGCCGAAGCCATGCGCAGCATCGGCCTCGAGCCCTTCGTGCTCGGCCCCAAGGAAGGCCTGGCGCTGCTCAACGGCACGCAGGTGTCGACCGCGCTGGCGCTGGCCGGCCTGTTCGGCGCCGAAGACGTGTTCGCCGCCGCGCTGATGTCGGGCGCGCTGTCGCTCGAAGCCATCCAGGGCTCGATCAAGCCCTTCGACGCCCGCATCCACGCCGCGCGCGGCCAGCCCGGCCAGATCGCCGTGGCCGGCGCCGTGCGCACGCTGCTCGACGGCAGCGAGATCGTGCCTTCGCACGCCGACTGCGGCCGCGTGCAGGACCCGTACTCGGTGCGCTGCATCCCGCAGGTGATGGGCGCCTGCCTCGACAACCTGGCCCACGCCTCGCGCGTGCTGGTCATCGAAGCCAATGCCGCATCGGACAACCCGCTCGTGTTCTGCGACACCGGCGAGGTGATCTCGGGTGGCAACTTCCACGCCGAGCCGGTCGCCTTCGCGGCCGACATCATTGCGCTGGCCGTGAGCGAAGTCGGCGCCATCGCCGAGCGCCGCCTCGCGCTGCTGCTCGACAGCGGCCTGTCGGGCCTGCCGCCCTTCCTGGTGCGCGACGGCGGCCTGAACTCCGGCTTCATGATCGCGCAGGTCACGGCCGCCGCGCTCGCCTCGGAAAACAAGTCGCACGCGCACCCCGCCAGCGTCGACAGCCTGCCGACCTCGGCCAACCAGGAAGACCACGTGTCGATGGCCACCTTCGCGGCGCGCCGCCTGGGCGACATGGTCAACAACACCGCCGTGGTGGTGGGCATCGAAGCGATGGCCGCTGCCCAGGGCATCGAACTCAAGCGCAAGCTGAAGAGTTCGCCGCTGGTGGAAGCGGAGTTCGCCCGCATCCGCCAGAAGGTCGCGTTCCTCGAGACCGACCGCTACCTCGCACCCGACATCGAAGCCATGCGCCTGTGGGCGCTCGCGGCCGACCTGCCGGCCGCGCTGCTCGACATCCTGCCCAGCCACTCGAAGTGATCCGTACCGACCGCCACCCGACAAGGAGAACCACGCCATGAACGCACCCGACAAATTCGCCCTGAACACCCCCGCTGCCGGCACCGACCCGCGCCATGACCCGACCCGCGTGATCCGCGCCCCGCGCGGCACCGAGCTCAACTGCAAGAGCTGGCTCACCGAAGCGCCGTACCGCATGCTGCAGAACAACCTCGACGCCGAAGTGGCCGAGCGCCCGCAAGACCTCGTGGTGTACGGCGGCATCGGCCGCGCCGCGCGCGACTGGGCCTGCTACGACCAGATCCTCGCCTCGCTGAAGGAACTGGAAGACGACGAGACGCTGCTCATCCAGTCGGGCAAGCCCGTGGGCGTGTTCAAGACGCACGCCGACGCACCGCGCGTGCTGCTCGCCAACTCCAACCTCGTGCCGAAGTGGGCCAACTGGGAGCACTTCAACGAGCTCGATCGCCAGGGCCTCTTCATGTACGGCCAGATGACCGCTGGCAGCTGGATCTACATCGGCAGCCAGGGCATCGTGCAAGGCACCTTCGAGACCTTCGTCGAAGCCGGCCGCCAGCACTACAACAACAGCCTCGCGGGCAAGTGGATCTTGACGGCCGGCCTGGGCGGCATGGGCGGCGCGCAGCCGCTCGCGGCCACGCTGGCCGGCGCCGTGTCGCTGAACATCGAGTGCCAGCAGTCGAGCATCGACTTCCGCCTGCGCACGCGCTACGTCGACAAGCAGGCACGCGATATCGACCACGCCTTCGAGCTCATCAAGCAGCACTGCGACGCCAAGGAAGCCGTGTCGATCGCGCTGCTGGGCAACGCGGCCGACATCCTGCCCGAGCTGGTCAAGCGCGCGAAGGCCGGCGGCCTCAAGCCCGACCTTGTGACCGACCAGACCTCCGCGCACGACCTGATCAACGGCTACCTGCCCTCGGGCTGGAGCGTGCCGCAGTGGCAGGCCGCCATGAAGGACGCGTCGCAACACGACGCCCTGAAGAAGGCCGCCGCGAAGTCGTGCGCCGTGCACGTGCAGGCCATGCTCGACTTCCAGGCCATGGGCATCCCCACGGTCGACTACGGCAACAACATCCGCCAGGTCGCGTTCGACGAAGGCGTGAAGAACGCCTTCGACTTCCCGGGCTTCGTGCCGGCCTACATCCGTCCGCTGTTCTGCGAAGGCAAGGGTCCGTTCCGCTGGGTGGCGCTCTCGGGCGATCCGGAAGACATCTACAAGACCGACGCCAAGATCAAGGAGCTGTTCCCCGAGAACACCCACACGCACCGCTGGCTCGACATGGCGCGCGAGCGCATCGCCTTCCAGGGCCTGCCCGCGCGCATCTGCTGGCTCGGCCTGGGCGAGCGCCACATCGCCGGCCTGGCCTTCAACGAGATGGTGAAGAACGGCGAGCTCAAGGGCCCGATCGTCATCGGCCGCGACCACCTGGACACCGGCTCGGTCGCCAGCCCGAACCGCGAGACCGAAGCCATGAAGGACGGCACCGACGCCGTCTCCGACTGGCCGCTGCTCAACGCACTGCTCAACACGGCCGGCGGCGCGACCTGGGTCAGCCTGCACCACGGCGGCGGCGTGGGCATGGGCTACTCGCAGCATTCGGGCGTGGTGATCGTGTGCGACGGCACCGACGCCGCGGCCAAGCGCATCGGGCGCGTGCTCTTCAACGACCCGGCGACCGGCGTCATGCGCCATGCCGACGCGGGCTACGACATCGCGGTCGCCACGGCGAAGAAGCAGGGCCTGAAGCTGCCGATGATCAAGTAAGGTCGGCAGGCGCCGCAGGTGAAGTAAAAAAGCGGGTCACCGACACCCGACAAAGAAGGAGACCCGACGATGACCCTCGATGCTTCCGACCTGCAGCGCCGCGTGCGCGAACGCGTGGACGACGCGCTGGTGGCGCAGTTCCAGCGCGACGGCGCGGTCTGCATCCGCCAGCTGCTCACGGCCGACGAACTCGCGCTGCTGCGCGGCGGCATCGAGGCGAGCCTGGCGGCGCCCAGCCCGCGCGCCAAGGTCGCGAGCCGGCCCGACGACCCGGGCCGCTTCTTCGAGGACTTCTGCAACTGGCAGGAGATCGACGCCTTCGGCCGCTTCATCAGAGAGGCACCGCTGGCGCCCCTCGCGCAGCGGCTCATGGGCTCGGACACCGTGCGGCTGTACCACGACCACCTGCTCGTGAAGGAGCCCGGCACGCGCCAGCGCACGCCGTGGCACCAGGACCAGCCCTACTACAACATCGAGGGCATGCAGAACGTCAGCATGTGGATTCCGGTCGATCCGGTGTCGCGTGCCGCCACGCTCGAGTTCGTGGCCGGCTCCCACAAGGGGCCGTGGCTCATGCCGCGCACCTTCATGGACAACCACGCCAAGTGGTTCCCCGAAGGCAGCCTCGACGACCTGCCCGACATCGAGGGTGCGCGCGAGCGCTTCCCCATCGTCGGCTGGGACATCGAGCCCGGCGACTTCGCCTGCTTCCACATGCTCACGCTGCATGCGGCCGCCGGCGTGGAAGGGCCGAACCGGCGCCGCGTGTTCTCGGTGCGATTTCTGGGCGACGACATCCGCCACGCGCCGCGCAGCTGGAAGACCTCGCCCGATTTCCCGGGCCTGGCCGAGCGCCTGCCGGCCGGCGCGCCGATGGACGATCCGCTCTTTCCGCTGCTGGTGCGCTGAGCCCCGGTAAGACGAAGGTAGAAAGAAAAAACGCGCTCATTCCCATCGAGTGGGAATTCGGGCTTGGTCGTGAGAACGGCGAGCAAGATACTGCACGCCGCATCCACTTTCGACCGCCCAGCGATTGCCCCCGATGACGACCCCCCTTGACGCTCCCGCCCACAACGACCGCGCGCTGTTCGTGCTGTCGGTGCTGGCGCAAAGCAAGGCGGCGATGACGGCGGCCGAGCTGGTGCAGGCCACCGGCCTGTCGCAGAGCACGCTGTACCGCCAGGTCGCCACCTTGCGCCGCTGGGGCTTCGTGATGGAGTCCGAGGGCCGCTACTCGCCGGGACCGGTGAGCGTGCAGCTGGCCAGCGGCTTCGACGGCAACTCCGACCTCGTGATGGCCGCGCGCGCCGACATGCGCGTGCTGGCGCAGCAAAGCCACGAGAGCGTGGCGCTCGTCACCCTGGTGAACGAGCGCGTCGTGTGCCTGGAGATGATCGACAGCGAACAGTCGCTGCGCTGCTCCTTCGACCGCGGCCGCAGCGTGCCCGCGCGCGACGGCGCCAGCGCCAAGTGCCTGCTGGCCCACGCGCCCGACGACGCGCGCGACCTGCTGCTCGACGGGCTCGACGAAGGCCCCGAACGCCGCGCCGAGCGCGCCGCCGAACTCGACGCCATCCGCGCCGCCGGCCATGCCGTGACCCACGGCGAGGTCGATGCCGGCGTGTGGGGCGCGAGCGCGCCGGTGCTGGCCGCGGGCCGGCGCCTGCGCGGGGCGATCACGCTCATGGCGCCGCTCACGCGCGTCGAAGGCATGGAAGCTGCATTGGTCCACATGACCGTCGTCACGGCGGCCCGCATCTCGCGCGCACTGCAGTAGTCGCCGCTTTTCATTTTCTTTCTCCCTCCCTCACCTCCACGAAAGCCCTCCCATGAACACCCGTCGCACCCTCGTCGCCGCCGCCCTGTCCGGCCTCGCTTTCTTCGGTTTCGCTGGCGCCGCGCAAGCCCAGGGCGAGCCGCTGCGCGTGGCCACCGACGCCACCTTCCCGCCGATGGAGTTCGTGGAAAACGGCAAGCGCACCGGCTTCGACGTGGAGCTGGTCGAGGCCATCGGCAAGACGCTGGGCCGCAAGATCGAGTGGATCGACATCGACTTCAAGGGCCTCGTGCCGGGCCTCATCTCCAAGCGCTTCGACATGGCCGTGTCGGGCATCTACATCACCGACGAGCGCAAGAAGGTCGTCGACTTCACCGTGCCGTACTACGCCGGCGGCCTCGTGGTCATGGTGAAGGACAACAACACGACCATCAAGAAGCCGGCCGACATCAACGGCAAGAAGGTCAGCGTGCAGGTGGGCACCAAGTCCGTGTCGTACACGAAGGAGAAATTCCCGCAGGTGCAGCTGATGGAAGTCGAGAAGAACCAGGAGATGTTCAACCTCGTGGACATCGGCCGCGCCGACGCCGCCGTCACCGGCAAGCCCGCCGCCTTCCAGTACGTGCGCACGCGCGGCGGCCTGAAGGTGCTCGACGAGCAGATCACCACCGAGGAATACGGCATGGCCATCCGCAAGGACACGCCCGAGCTCACCAAGGCCGTGAACGGCGCGATCGAGAAGCTCAAGGCCGACGGCACCTACGCGGCCATCGTCAAGAAGTGGTTCAGCGCCACCGCCAAGTAAGCGCGCCATGGACTTCGATTTCTCGCCCGTCTGGCAGGGCTGGCCCGACCTGCTGCGCGGCGCGCTGGTCACGGTGGAGATCACCGCCTGCGCGCTGGCCCTGGGTTGCGTGCTGGGCCTGCTGGTCGGCATCGGCCGGCTGAACCCGAAGCGGCGCTGGATCTACGGCGTGTGCACCGCCTACGTGGCGGCGATTCGCGGCACGCCGCTGCTGGTGCAGCTGTTCATTCTGTTCTTCGGCCTGCCGCACTTCGGCATCCTGCTGCCGGCCTTCGTGTGCGGCGTGCTGGGGCTCGGCGTGTACTCGGGCGCCTACGTGTCCGAGATCGTGCGCGGCGCGATCCAGTCGATCGACAAGGGCCAGACCATGGCCGCGCAGTCGCTGGGCATGACGCCCGGCGTGGCGATGCGCCAGATCGTGCTGCCGCAGGCCGTGGTGCGCATGATCCCGCCGCTGGGCAACGAGTTCATTGCGCTCATCAAGAACTCGGCGCTGGTGTCGCTCCTGACCATTCATGACGTGATGCACGAAGGCCAGAAGATCATCAGCGTGTCGTACCGCTCGCTCGAGGTGTACCTGGCCATCGCGCTCGTGTACTTCATGCTCACGGGCACGATGACGCTGATCCTGCGGCATTTCGAACAGAAGCTGCGCCAGGGCGGGTTGATGCGATGAGCGTGCAGCGTTTTTCGCGCGCGACCCTGCGCGCCACGCCCTGGAAGAACGGCGGCGGCACCACGCAGGAAATCGCCAGCTGGCCGCCAGGCGCGGGGCTCGACAGCTTCGGCTGGCGCGTGAGCATCGCCACCATCGCGTCGCCGGGCCCGTTCTCGGTGTTCCCGGGCATCGACCGCCAGATCATGCTGCTCGAAGGCGACGGCGTGCGCCTCTTCACGCACGACGGCCGCGTGTCGCACCGGCTCGACGTGCCGCACCAGCCCTTCGCCTTTTCGGGCGACGACCCGATCGACTGCACGCTGCTCGGCGGCGCCTCGAACGACTTCAACGTGATGGCGCGCGGCGGCCAGTGGCGCGCCGACGTGCAGGTGCTGGAACGCGCCGCCGACATCGCGCCCGCGCCGCACGGCGTGCTGCTGGCGTTGCGCGGCGAGTGGCGCTTGAATGACGGCGAGGCCCTGGGTGACGGCGACGGCCTGTGCTGGACCGACGCCGCGCAAGCATGGCAGGCCGCACCGGCGAGCGACGGCGCACGGCTGGTGGCCGTGCGCTTCGTGCCGGCCTGAGCGGCCCAAGCAAAGAACAGGAGATGACGATGACACCCCCCAGCGAATTCCCCTCGGCCGACGGCCTGTGGACCGGCCTGCGCCTGGCGCCCGGTGCGGCGCCCGGCGTCACCTTGGCGCCCGATGCCGAAGCCGCCCTCGTGGTCGCGCAGGGCACGGTCCGCTGGGTCGGTGCGCGCGCCGACCTGCCCGCCGAGTTCGCGGGGCTCGCGTCGCACGACGGCGGCGGCGCGCTCGTCACGCCCGGCCTCGTCGATTGCCACACGCACCTGGTCTACGGCGGCCAGCGCGCCAACGAGTTCGCGATGCGGCTGGCGGGTGCCACGTACGAAGAGGTGGCGAAGGCCGGTGGCGGCATCGTCTCGTCGGTGCGCGCCACGCGCGAGGCCGACGAAGACACGCTGTTCGCCCAGGCCGCTGCGCGCCTCGAGCAGTTGCTGGCCGACGGCGTCTGCGCCATCGAGATCAAGTCGGGCTACGGCCTGGCGCTCGAGCACGAGCGCAAGCAGCTGCGCGTGGCGCGGCGACTGGGCGAGGCTTACGGCGTCACCGTACGCACCACCTTCCTCGGCGCGCACGCGCTGCCGCCCGAATACGCCGGCCGCAGTGGCGACTACATCGACCTCGTCTGCAAGGAGATGCTGCCCGCGCTCGCCGCCGAAGGGCTGGTCGATGCGGTCGACGTGTTCTGCGAACGCATCGCCTTCTCGCTCGCGGAAACCGAGCAGGTCTTCCAAGCCGCCCAGGCGCTGGGCCTGCCCGTGAAGCTGCATGCCGAGCAGCTCTCCGACATGGGCGGCGCGGCGCTGGCCGCGCGCTACGGCGCGCTGTCGTGCGACCACATCGAGCACCTGTCGGCCGACGGCATCGCGGCCATGCGCCAGTCGGGCACCGTGGCCGTGCTGCTGCCCGGCGCCTACTACACGCTGCGCGACACGCACCTGCCGCCCATCGACGCGCTGCGCGCCGCGGGCGTGCCGATGGCCGTGTCGACCGACCACAACCCCGGCACCTCGCCGACGCTGAGCCTGCTGCTGATGGTCAACATGGCCTGCACGCTGTTCCGCCTCACCGTGCCCGAGGCGCTCGCCGGCGTCACCGTGCACGCGGCGCGCGCGCTCGGCCTGCAGGACACGCACGGCGCCATCGCGCCCGGCATGCCCGCCAACTTCGTGCTCTGGAACCTGCACGACGCCGCCGAGCTGGCCTACTGGTTCGGCCAGCAGCCGGTGCGCGCCGTGGTGCGCCAGGGACGCATCGCCATCGGAGCCACCGAATGACACACACGCTTTTCGCAGCCGATGCGCTGCTGCCCGCAGGCTGGACGAAGAACGTCCTGCTGTCGTGGAACGACGCCGGCCAGCTCACGCAGGTGCAGGCCGGTGCGCAACCGCCCGCGGGCGCGCAGGTGGCGACCGGTCCGGTGATCCCGGGCATGCCCAACCTGCATTCGCACGCCTTCCAGCGCGCCTTCGCGGGGCTCACCGAGCACCGCGCCGAACAGCAGGACAGCTTCTGGAGCTGGCGCACGCTGATGTACCGCTTTGCCGCGCGCCTCGGCCCGCAGCACATGGAGGCCATCGCCACCTGGCTCTACGCTGAGATGCTCGAGGCGGGCTACACCAGCGTGTGCGAGTTCCAGTACGTGCACCACGACACCGACGGCCGTCCCTACGCCGACGACGCGGCGCTGAGCCGCGCGCTGCTGCGCGCCGCGCAGAACACCGGCATCGGCTTCACGCTGCTGCCGGTGCTCTACCAGACCAGCGGTTTCGGCGACCAGCCGCCCACCGAGGGGCAGCGCCGCTTCATCCGCTCGACCGAATCGATGCTGCGCCTGCTCGACACGCTCAAGCCCGACTGCGACGCGCAGGGCGCGCGCCTGGGCCTGGCGCCGCACTCGCTGCGCGCCGTGCCGCCCGAGGCGCTGCGCGAGGCGCTCGCCGGCCTGGACGCCATCGACCGCACCGCGCCGGTCCACATCCACATCGCCGAGCAGACGAAGGAAGTGGACGACTGCGTCGAGTGGAGCGGCCTGCGCCCGGTCGAATGGCTGCTCGACCACGCGGCCGTCGACGCGCGCTGGTGCCTCGTGCACGCCACGCACATGAACGACGCCGAGTACGAATACGCGGCACAGAGCGGCGCGGTCGCGGGCCTGTGCCCGACCACCGAGGCCAACCTGGGCGACGGCATCTTCGACTTCGCGCGCTGGCGCAGCCACGGCGGCGCCTGGGGCGTGGGCTCCGACAGCCACGCCAGCGTCAACGCGGCCGAGGAGCTGTTGATGCTCGAGTACAGCCAGCGCCTGGGCCGGCGCCAGCGCAACGTCGGCGCCAGCGCGGCGCAACCGCACGTGGCCACCGCGCTCACGCTCGAAGCCGTGCAGGGCGGGGCGCAGGCGGCGGGCCGCGCGGTCGGCGGGCTGGCCGCGGGGCAGCAGGCCGACTTCGTCGTGCTCGATGCCCATCACCTCGCGCTGCAGGGCCTGTCGGCGCCTGACATGCTCTCGGCCCATGTGTTCGCGAGCCACCGCACCTCGGCCGTCGACGCGGTCTGGGTGGCGGGCCGCCCGCGCGTCACGGCCGGGCGCCACGCGCTGCATGGCGATGCCGCCGCCGCCTTCGTTGCCGCGCGCACCCAACTCCTCAAGGACTGAATTCCCATGGCCTTCACCACCACCGAACCGGCGTTCCGCTTCCGCCAGGGCACGCGCCCGCTGCTGATCTCGATGCCGCACGTCGGCACGCACGTGCCGCCCGCGCTGGCCGCCCGCTTCACCGACGAGGCGCGCCACGTGCCCGACACCGACTGGCACCTCGAACAGCTCTACGACTTCGCCGACGCACTCGGCGCCTCGGTGCTCGTGGCCACGCACTCGCGCTACGTGGTCGACCTGAACCGTCCGCCGGACGGCGCCAGCCTGTACCCGGGCCAGAGCGTCACGGGCCTGTGCCCGGTCGACACCTTCGACGACACGCCGGTCTACGCGAAGCCCGAAGACCACCCGTCCGACGAAGAAGTTGCCGAACGCCGCGAGGCCGTCTGGCGCCCGTACCACCAGCAGCTGCAGGCCGAGCTCGATCGCCTCACGGCCGCGCACGGCACCGTCGCGCTGTGGGACGCGCACTCGATCCGCTCCGTGCTGCCGCGCTTCTTCGAAGGCAAGCTGCCCGACCTGAACCTGGGCACCGCCGACGGCAAGAGCTGCGACCCCGCGCTGGCCGCCACGCTGCGCGGCATCGCTGAATCGGCGCCGGGCTACACCGGCGTGCTCAACGGCCGCTTCAAGGGCGGCCACATCACGCGCCAGTACGGCAACCCGGCCGGTGGCGTGCACGCGGTGCAGCTGGAGATGACCCAGTCCAGCTACATGCAGGAAGCGCTGCCGTTCGACTACCTGCCCGACGTGGCCGCGGGCGTGAAGCCGCACGTGCGCCGCATGCTGGAAGCGGTGCTGGCCTTCGTCGAAGGCGGCGCCCGGTGAGCGCCGCCATCCACGCGTTCGCGCGCCCCGAGGTGCCGCCGCTGCCGCCCTACAACGCGGGCCTGTCCTCGGAGGCCGTGCGCGCGCGCTACGGCGTCAGCGAGATCGCGCGGCTGGCGAGCAACGAGAACCCGTACGGCTCCAGCCCCGCGGTGGCGCGGGCGCTGGTCGACCTGGCGGCGCGCGCGGGCACCTACCCCGACGCCAACTCCACGGCGCTGCGTGCCGCCATCGCGCAGCGCACCGGTGCGCAGCCCGGCGAGGTGGTGATCGGCAACGGCTCCGAGGACATCCTGCAGATGCTGTGCCAGGCGCTGCTGTCGCCGGGCGACCGCGTGCTCACGCAGCGCCCGGCCTTCGGCCTGCACGAGATCTACCCGCGCATGATGGGCGCGCAGGTCGAGCTGCTGACGCTCACGCCGGAACTCGGCTTCGACCTGGAGGCCTGGTGCGCCGCGCTCGCGCGCGGGCCCAAGGTGGTGATGCTGGCCAACCCCTCGAACCCGGTCGGCTGCATGTTCGATGTCGGCGACTTCGCGCGCCTGCTCGCGGCGGTGCCCGCGGGCACGCTGCTGGTGGTGGACGAGGCCTACTACGAATATGCGCGGCTGGCGCCCGGCTACCCCGACGTGCTCGCCCTGCTACGCGCATGGCAGGCGGCTGGCGAAGGCCGCGCCCCCTGGATCGTGCTGCGCACCTTCTCCAAGGCCTGGGGCCTGGCCGGCCTGCGCGTGGGCTACGGCATTGCGTCCGACGCGGCGCTGGTGCAGCTGCTCGACCGCGTGCGCACGCCCTTCAACGTGAACCTGGCGGCGCAGGCCGCGGCGCTGGCGGCCTGGGGCGACGAGGCCTTCATGGCGCAGGCGGTGGCGCGCACCGTGCAACAGCGCGAGGCGCTGGCGGCGCAGCTTCGCGCCCTGGCCGGGTCGGTCTGGCCGGGCCTGCGCATCGCGCCTTCGGCGGCCAACTTCCTGTTCGTCGACCTCGGGCGGCCCAACGCGCCGGTCAACGAGGCGTTGCTGGCGCGCGGGATCATCGTCAAGCCCTGGAAAGAGCCGGGCTTCGAGACCTTCATCCGCGTGTCGGTGGGCACCGACGCGGACAACGCGCGCTTCGTGCAGGCGCTGGCGGAGATCGCGGGCGGGCAAGGCTGACGCCGGCAAGACCCGCCTGCGCGCCGGGCCAGACCGGGGTTTTTACAATCGCGGACATGACCAAGCCCCTCATCTATACCCGCGGCCAGGCGCTGCCGGGCATCCTGGCCAACCGCATTGCCATCCTCGACGGCGCGATGGGCACGATGATCCAGCGCTTCAAGCTCACCGAGGAGCAATACCGCGGCGAGCGCTTCAAGGACTTCGAGCGCGACGTGAAGGGCAACAACGAGCTGCTGTCGCTCACGCGCCCCGACGTCATCACCGACATCCACGAGGCCTACCTCGCGGCCGGCGCCGACCTCATCGAGACCAACACCTTCGGCGCCACCACCATTGCGCAGGAGGACTACAAGATGGCCCACCTGGCGCGCGAGATGAACCTCGAATCGGCCAAGCTGGCGCGCGCGGCCTGCGACAAGTACAGCACGCCCGACAAGCCGCGCTTCGTGGCCGGCGCCCTCGGCCCGACGCCCAAGACCGCGAGCATCAGCCCCGACGTGAACGACCCGGGCGCGCGCAATGTCGATTTCGAATCGCTGCGCGCGGCGTACTACGAGCAGACCGAGGCGCTGGTCGAAGGCGGCGCCGACGTGATCCTGGTCGAGACCATCTTCGACACGCTCAACGCCAAGGCCGCGCTGTTCGCGGTGGACGAGTACTTCGACAACAGCGGCCAGCGCCTGCCGCTGATCATCAGCGGCACGGTGACCGACGCCTCGGGCCGCATCCTCAGCGGCCAGACCGTCACCGCCTTCTGGCACAGCGTGCGCCATGCGCAGCCGCTGGCCATCGGCCTGAACTGCGCGCTGGGCGCGACGCTGATGCGCCCCTACATCCAGGAGCTGGCGCGCGTGGCGGGCGACACCTACATCAGCTGCTACCCGAACGCCGGCCTGCCCAACCCGATGAGCGACACCGGCTTCGACGAGACGCCCGACGTCACCTCGCGCCTGCTGCACGAGTTCGCGGCCGAGGGGCTGGTGAACATCGTGGGCGGCTGCTGCGGCACCACGCCGGACCACATCGCGGCGATCGGTGCAGCGGTGGCGCCTGCGAAGGGCCGTCTCCTGAACAGCAACGGCTTCTACAAAGAAGCCGCCTGACGCCTGACGCCGGGCGCCGCGCGCGCCCTCGGCTGATTGACGGCTCCCCGCCCCACGCCTACGCTGGGGCGCACAGGAGCCTCCCATGAACGCCACATCCTTCTTGCGCCGCGCTGCCTTGGGCGCGCTCGTCCTGCTGCTGCCGCTCGCCGCGGCGGCGCAGCAGGCCTTCACGCGCGGCGCGGTCAACCTGCGCGCCGGGCCCTCGGGCGACTACCCGCTGGTGGCACGGCTCGGGCCGGGGCAGCCGGTCGACGTGGTCGGCTGCACCAGCGGCTACGGCTGGTGCGACGTGGTGCTGCCCGACGGCGGGCGCGGCTGGGTCTGGGCCAGGAACCTCGACTACGCCTACCAGCAGCAGCGCGTGCCGTTGGCCACCTACGGCGCGGTCATCGGCGTGCCCATCGTGAGCTTCGTGATCGGCAGCTACTGGGCCGACTACTACCGCGACCGCCCCTGGTACGGCGACCGGCGCTGGTGGGGCCACCGGCCCCCGCCGCCACCGATCGCGGGCTGGCGCCCGCCGCCGCCCGTGCACCCGGGCTGGCAGCCGCGGCCCTGGCCGCCGGGGCCTGGCGTGCGTCCGCCCCACGGACCCGGGGTTCGTCCACCCCACGGGCCTGGCATTCGGCCGCCCATCGATCCAGGTTTCCGCCCGCCGCGCCCGCAGCCGGGCTTCCGGCCCGGGCCGCCGCCGGGCGTGTCGCATCCGCATCCGGGCGGCGGCCGGCCCGGTGGGGGCGGCGGTGGTGGAGGAGGGCGTCCGCACGGCGGGGGCGGTGGGCACGGCGGTGGAGGCGGGCACGGCCACGGCCACGGAAAGAATTGACCCGGCTCACACGGCCGGCGTTGCGATGCCGGCCGCCGCCTGACGGTCGCGTGCGATCAGCGCCACGAAGCGCTGCGCGCCCAGGCCCAGCGGCCGTTCGCGCGACCACACCACGTCCACCCACAGGTCCAGCCCGTTGCTGAGGTTCTCGAACGGGATCTCGACCAGCGCGCCCGCCGCCACGTGCGGGCGCGCGAAGTTGCGCGGCAGCCAGCCCCAGCCCAGCCCGGCGGTGATCAGGCTCAGCGCGGCCAGCGCGTTGTCAGTGCGCCAGACATGCCGCGCGAACACGAACCGCGGGTCGCTGGTGGCCAGGTCGCGCCCCGCGACCACGATCTGGCGCGTGTTGGTCAGGTGCTCCTCGCGCAGGCGCCCGCCGGCCGCGGCGCGCAGCACGGGGTGCTCGGGCGCCATCACGGCCACCATGGTGTCGCTGCCCACCTCCTGGAAGCCCTCGCGGCCGTCGAGGCTGGGGCGCTCGAACACCAGCGCCAGCTGCGCCCGGCCGCTGTGCAGCAGCGCCAGCGCGTCGGCCTGCGGCGCGGCCAGCACCTCGACCTGCAGCAGCGGGTAGTCGTCGGCCAGCGCGGCCAGCGGCCCGCTCCAGGGCGCGGCCAGCAGCTCGGGCGCGATGGCCAGCGTGAGCCGGTCTTCCAGCCCCTGCGTGAGCGCCAGCGCTTGCACCTGCAACTGCCGCAGCTGGGCCGCGAGCAGCCGCGCCTGCGGTTCGAGCGAGCGCGCGGCCGACGTGGGCTGGGGCTCGCGGCCACTGCGGTCGAACAGCGGCAGCGCCAGCTCGGCCTCGAGGTTGGCGATGGCCATGCTCACGGCCGACGGCACCTTGCGCAGCGCCCGCGCGGCGGCCGAGAACGAGCCGTGGTCGATCACGGCCAGGAAGACCTCGACGTTGTCGCTGGAGAAAGCCATGGCGTCCCGATCTATCAATAAAACTGAAATAAGTTAACTTTTTATATCAACTAAAAGCAAATAAAGTCCCTCCATCGCAGTCAAACACACAGAGAAACAGTCATGCAGGGCCTTCAGCGTCGGATCGTTTACATCTCCCTCTATGAGGGCATCGCCATCGTGGCGGCCAGCGCCGGCCTGACCCTGATGTCGGACGCGGGGCTCGGTCACTCGGGCCTGCTGGCCGTGGGCGCCTCGGTGATCGCGGTGATCTGGAACCTGACCTTCAACGCCCTGTTCGAGCGCTGGGAGTCGCGCCAGGCGGTGCGCGGGCGCAGCCTGAAGCGCCGCATCGCCCACGCCATCGGCTTCGAGGGCGGCCTGATCGCCTTCCTGGTGCCGATGCTGGCCTGGGGCCTGGGCGTGTCACTCTGGCAGGCGCTGGTGATGGACCTGGGCCTGGTGGTGTTCTTCCTGGTCTACACCTTCGTCTTCAACTGGGCCTTCGACCGCGTGTTCGGCCTGCCGGCCTCGGCCATGGGCGAAGCGCAGCCTGCGTAAGCCTGCGCTTACTTAGCCGATTCACTTCGCCGGCTTGGACGCGGCAGCCGAGCGCATCGCCAGGGCACCGCTCAGGCGCAGGCGCTCGTTCTCGTTGAAGAGCGTCTCGCGCAGCTGGGCCCGCTCGGCCTCGGGCGCGCTGGCGTAGCGGTCGAGCCGGGCATTCCATTCCTGGGTTTCCTGGTCGAGCGTGGCCAGGCCGCGCGCCACCTCGTAGCCGTAGGCCTCGCTGCGCGCGGCAAAGCGCTCCTGGGGGCTGGCGCCGCGCGCCTGCAGCGCCTCGGTCTGGCGCATCACGTCCAGATGGGCCACCGCCTCCTTGCGCACCTCGCGCTGCGCGGGCGACAGCCAGGCCTGCTCGCTTTGCGCCAGCGCCGCGGCGCGCTGCTCGGGCGTGAGGCCGGGGTTGGACAGCAACTCCATCTTCTCGGCCATGAACCGGTCCTGCCGGATCTGGTCGCCGAACAGGCCTTCGATTTCCTCGGGCGCGAAGAACTGACGACGCACCGCCTCGCGCGCCTCCAGGCTGCGCCGCAAGAAGGCCGGGTCGCCGGGCGCGGGCGGCTGCAGGGTGCGCAGGGCCTCCTGCATGTCGACGTAGCGCTCCAGCAGGCCCAGCGCGCGCACGCGCCAGTCTTCGCGCAGGCGCTGGGCGAGCAGGGCGGGCGCGCGGGCCATCAGCGTGGCCTTGCTGTCGGCCTGCGCTTCGGCGAGCACCTGGTCGAAGAGGGTGATGAGGTCGCTGGTGAGCAGGGCGTCGGGGGCCGCTGCGGTGGACTGCGCCGGCTGGGGCACGCCGGGCACCGCGACCGCCGCCGTGGCGCGGGGCGCGGCGGCCTGCGGCGCATCGACCGCCCCGGGGCCGAGCGCCAGCCAGCCGGTCCCCGCGGCCACCAGCGCGACGGCGCCGATGGTCAAGGCCACACCGCGCATGCGCAGTGTCCTCAGAGCCCCGCGCTCTTGAGTCGCGCGGCCTGTTCCCTGAACAGCTCCGGCGGCTTCTTCTCGTAGTACGGGAACTGGCTGCCGTAGGTGTTGCCGAAGGCCTGGTTCACCTCGTCCAGGTGGTTCTGGCGGTAGTCGCCCAGGTGGGTGCCCAGGCGCGTGGTGCAGACCGCGAGCAGGCCGTCGTTGGCCTCGCCGAAGAAGAACAGGCTGCCCAGCGTCGACAGCGCCGTGTCGCTCGGGTCGAAGAGGTTGAAGCTGGTCGACACGCCCGACCACGAGTAGTAGCGCACGCCGTTGGCCACGGCCGCACCGCTCTTCACGTCGCACGACGAGCCCGGCGCGGGGCGCCCCTGCGGGAACTTGGCGTCGAAGGCCGCGCCGCCCGCCGTGGTCAGCGAGGCCAGCGCGTTCAGCGGCACCTCGGGCAGCTGGCTCGGGTCCTTGCCCGAGAGAAAGCCGATCAGCCCCGTCAGCAGGCCGACGGCCTTCACCACCAGGGTCTGGCCGATGCCGCCTTCGGGCAGCTTGGCCAGCAGGTCGGCCACTTTCGAGCCGCCGTTGGCGCCGCCCACCGACGTGACCGAGGCCACCATGTCGGGCGCCACCGCCGCCACGTAGCGCACCGTGGGCGAGCCCTGCGAATGGCCGATGAGGTTGAACTTGAGCGTGGGGTTCTGCTCCAGCGCGCGGATGGTCTTGAGCTCCTGCAGCAGCTGCTCGCCGCGGATCTCGGAGGTGTTGGTGCCCGACACCTGCGCCACGTACACCTTGGCGCCCGCGGCGGCCAGCCTGCCGGGGATGTCGTAGAAGTAGTCGACGCCCAGCAGGTTGTCGAAGCCCAGCAGGCCGTGGACCAGCACGATCGGGTACTTCGTCTTCGCCGTGTCGGAGGTGACGCGGGCCTCGACGCGCGTGGCGCTGTCGCCGGCGGCGGCACGCGCCGGTGGCGCGTGAACCGCGAGGGCCGCGGCGGCCAGGAGGCCGCAGCTCAAGGCCACGGCGCGCATCGGGGTGGCTGCATGCTGCAACCGGACATTCCACTTCCTGGCCATCGGCGAACTCCCTTACGTTTGGTTAAAAACACGAACGTTCGTTCAGAAACGGTGGGCGCATTCTGTTGACACGTGCAGGAATGAAAACTGGGGTTTTCCCAGGGCGCAATCGAATCGACCTAAAATGCGCGACTTCCCAAGGAGCGTTGCAGCGGTTCGCCACAGAGGCGAATCGTCAGGCTTGGGGCGACAACGACGCTCGCCTGTCCGACTCTTCCGCAGGTGAGGCCATGTCCCAGATTCCCGCATCCGTTTCCGCTCCCGTCGCTCCCCCTCCCATGAAGCTGTCCGGCCTCGAGCCGGTCGCCATCGGCGAGGGCACGCTGTTCGTCAACATCGGCGAGCGCACCAACGTCACCGGCTCCAAGGCCTTCGCGCGCATGATCCTCAACGGCCAGTTCGAGGACGCCCTGGCCGTCGCGCGCCAGCAGGTGGAGAACGGCGCGCAGGTGATCGACATCAACATGGACGAGGCCATGCTCGACAGCAAGGCCGCCATGGTGCGTTTCCTGAACCTCATTGCCAGCGAGCCCGACATCGCGCGCGTGCCGGTGATGGTCGACAGCTCCAAGTGGGAGGTCATCGAGGCCGGCCTGCGCTGCATCCAGGGCAAGGGCATCGTCAACTCCATCTCCATGAAGGAGGGCGTGGACAAGTTCAAGCACGAGGCCAAGCTGGTCAAGCGCTACGGCGCCGCCGCCGTGGTCATGGCCTTCGACGAGAAGGGCCAGGCCGACACCTACGCACGCAAGATCGAGATCTGCGAGCGCGCCTACCGCGTGCTGGTCGACGAGGTGGGCTTTCCGCCCGAAGACATCATCTTCGACCCGAACATCTTCGCCATCGCCACCGGCATCGAGGAGCACGACAACTACGCGGTCGACTTCATCAACGCCGTGCGCTGGATCAAAGAGAACCTGCCGGGCGCCAAGGTGTCGGGCGGCGTGAGCAACGTGAGCTTCAGCTTCCGCGGCAACGACCCGGTGCGCGAGGCCATCCACACCGTGTTCCTGTACCACGCGATCCAGGCGGGCATGGACATGGGCATCGTCAACGCCGGCATGGTCGGCGTGTACGACGACCTGGAGCCCACGCTGCGCGAGCGCGTGGAAGACGTGGTGCTCAACCGCCGCCCCGACGCGGGCGAGCGCCTGGTGGAAGTGGCCGAGACCGCCAAGAGCGGCGCCAAGGACGACAGCAAGAAGCTCGAATGGCGCGGCACGCCCGAGCACCCCGTGCACGTCAACCAGCGCCTGTCGCACGCGATGGTGCACGGCATCACCGACTTCATCGTGGAAGACACGGAAGAGGCCTACCAGCAGATCCTCGCCAAGGGCGGGCGTCCGCTGCACGTGATCGAAGGCCCGCTCATGGACGGCATGAACATCGTGGGCGACCTGTTCGGCCAGGGCAAGATGTTCCTGCCGCAGGTGGTGAAGTCGGCGCGCGTGATGAAGTCGGCCGTGGCCCACCTCATTCCGTACATCGAGGAAGAAAAGCGCCAGGACGAGGCCGCGGGCCGCGACGTGCGCACCAAGGGCAAGATCATCATCGCCACCGTGAAGGGCGACGTGCACGACATCGGCAAGAACATCGTCACCGTCGTGCTCCAGTGCAACAACTTCGAAGTGGTGAACATGGGCGTGATGGTCCCGTGCCACGAAATTCTGGCGAAGGCCAAGGTCGAGGGCGCGGACATCGTGGGCCTGTCGGGCCTCATCACGCCCAGCCTCGAAGAGATGCAGTACGTGGCCGGCGAGATGCAGAAGGACGACCACTTCCGCATCAAGAAGATCCCGCTGCTCATCGGCGGCGCCACCACCAGCCGCGTGCACACGGCCGTGAAGATCGCGCCGCACTACGAAGGCCCCGTGGTCTACGTGCCCGACGCCTCGCGCAGCGTGAGCGTGGCGCAGAGCCTGCTCTCGGACCAGGCCACCGCGTACATCGACGAGATCAACGCCGACTACGAGAAGGTGCGCACGCAGCACGCCAACAAGAAGCAGGTGCCGATGTGGCCGCTGGCCAAGGCGCGCGCCAACAAGACGCCCGTCGACTTCGCGAACTTCGTGCCCACGGTGCCCAAGTTCATCGGCCGGCGCGTGTTCAAGAACTTCGACCTCACCGAGCTGGCCAAGTACATCGACTGGGGCCCGTTCTTCCAGACCTGGGACCTGGCCGGCCCGTTCCCCGCCATCCTGAAGGACGAGATCGTCGGCACCGAGGCCGTGCGCGTGTACGCCGACGGCCAGCGCATGCTCAAGCGCCTCATCGAAGGGCGCTGGCTCAGCGCCAGCGGCGTGGTCGGCTTCTGGCCCGCCAACACGGTGAACGACGACGACATCGAGCTGTACACCGACGAGACGCGCAGCGAAGTCGCGCTCACCTGGTACGGCATGCGCCAGCAGACCGAGAAGCAGATGATCGACGGCGTGATGCGCCCCAGCCGCTGCCTGGCCGACTTCGTGGCTCCCAAGGACAGCGGCGTGAAGGACTACGTCGGCGTGTTCGCCGTCACGGCCGGCCTGGGTGTCGAGAAGAAAGAGAAGTTCTTCATCGACGACCTCGACGACTACTCGGCCATCATGCTCAAGGCCCTGGCCGACCGGCTGGCCGAGGCCTTTGCCGAAGCCATGCACCACCGCGTGCGCACCGACCTGTGGGGCTACGCGCCCCACGAGGGCCTGAGCAACGACGACATGATTGCCGAGAAGTACCGCGGCATCCGTCCCGCGCCCGGCTACCCGGCCTGCCCCGACCACAGCGTGAAGGGCCCGATGTTCGACCTTCTGAACTGCGCGGACATTGGCATGACCCTGACGGAGAGCCTCGCTATGATGCCCGCCGCCAGCGTGAGCGGCTTCTACCTCGGGCACCCCGATGCGACGTACTTCAACGTCGGCAAGATCGGGCACGACCAGTTGCAGGACCAGGCCGCGCGGCGCCGCACGAGCGAATCGGAGCTCGAGCGCCTGCTGGCGCCGAACCTTTGAACCTGCCGGCCGGTCGGCGCGACCGGCGTGACCGGCCACGGGAGTTGATATTCAGAAGCTGATCTTTGCCGCCGCGCACTACGCCCAGTTCGCGATCTTCGTGATTGCCTGCTGGGGTGCCGGCCGCGCGGTGCTCGCGCGCCTGTGCCCGCCCTCGCGCCGCGACGCCTGGCTCGAAGCGGCCATGTCGGCCGCGCTCGGTGTCGGCCTTTACATCTGTGCCTTCCAGGCGCTGGCGATCTTCGGGCTCTTTCGCCGCGAGGCCACGCTGGGGCTGGTCGGCGCGGGCGTCGTGGCCGCCGCATGGCAGTGGCGCGGTTGGCGCGCCGAGGTGCGTGCGCTGCGCGCGGCCGCGCCCGCCACCACGCCGTGGACCCGCTTCGAACGCATCGCCGCCATCGCGCTGGCGCTGGTCGCGCTGCCCGCGCTGGTGGCGCCGCTCGCGCCGCCGGCCGCCTTCGACGAGCTGATGTACCACCTGCCGTATGCGCGCCTGGTGGCGCAGCAGGGCACGCTGGGCATCCACGACTGGCTGCGCTACCCCTGGTTCCCCTACAACTACAACCTGCTGTACGCCGCCGCGCTGCAGGTGGGCGACGACGTGCTGCCGCACTTCCTCAACGCCCTGGCGGGCGCGCTGTCGGTGCTGATGATCTTCCGCCTGGGCATCCTGCACGCCAACCGGCTCACCGCCTGCATCGGCGCGGCCATCTGGCTGGGCATGGGCGACTACGCCAACGCGCTGATCGACATGGGCGTGGCGCTGTTCGTGCTGACCGCCTGCGTGGCGCTGTGGTGGTGGCGCGAATCCGAGCCGCTGCGCGACGGCACGCGCTGGCTCTGCCTGGCGGCGTTCTGCCTCGGCGTGGCGGCGGGCTCGAAGTACCAGGCGCTGATCTTCCTGCCGCTGGTGGCGTTGTTCGTGGTGCGCCACGAGCGCCGCCTGCTGCAGGCCTGGGCGCCGGCGCTGCTGTGCTTCCTGATTCCGTGCATCTACTGGTACGCACGCAACGCGATCATGACGGGCGATCCCTTCAACCCGATCGGCGCGCGCGTGTTCGGCTTCACCGAATGGGTGCCGGCCGACTACGTGCAGCAGGTGGCCGACGTGCGCGACCACGCCGAAATGCCCAACGCGCTGATCTGGTCGGTGTTCCTCGCGCCCTTCAGCGTGTGGTGGAAGCGCTCCGCCGCCGTGCGCGCGGCGGGCTGGTTCTGCCTGTACTCGGTGGCCGTGTGGGTCGTGACCTCGCGCTACCCGCGCTACCTCATGGCCTCGTTCCCGCTGCTCGCGATGACGGCGGCCGTGGGCTGGCAGGTGCTGTTCGGCTGGATCGCGGCGGGCGTGCGCCGCCTGCGCGCAGCGCCCGCGGCGGTCGCAGCCGACGGCCCGCGCAGCGGCGCCGGTGTCGGCGACTGGATCGTGGTGCTGCTGCTGGCCGTGCTGGCGGCCGTGTCGGTGGGCCAGACGGCCACCAAGGTGTCGATGATCTCGCTCACGCCCGAGGCGCGCGAAGCCTTCCTGCGCAAGCACGTGCCGGGCTACGGCGTGATGGACTACGTGCGCCGCAACGTGACCGGCCGCGTCTACCAGATCGCGCTGAACGAGGCGATCTACTACGGCCCCAACCCGATCTGGGGCGACACGCTGGGGCGCTGGCGCTACCGCGACTACCTGCTGATGTCGGCCGGCGACACGGCGCGCAAGCTGGCGGCCGAGGGCTTCACCACCGTCGTCATGTCGCCCGAGATGGTGAAAGTGCTCAGCGTGCGGCCCGACTTCGACCAGTACTATGGCCTGCTGCACGAACAAGACGGCAGCCGGGCCTACCGACTCCTTCCGACGACCGCTCCATGACCGACCACCGACCTGCTCCCGTGTCCGCCATGCCACGCATTGCCGCCGTCATTCCCTGCTTCAACGAGGCCCTGGCCATCACCCAGGTGATCGAGGGCTTTCGCGCGGCCCTGCCCGGCGCAGAGATCCACGTCTTCGACAACAACTCCACCGACGACACGGCCGCCGTGGCCCGCGCGGCCGGCGCGATCGTCACGCACGTGGCCGCGCGCGGCAAGGGCAACGTGGTGCGGCGCATGTTCGCCGACGTCGAGGCCGACATCTACGTGATGGTCGACGGCGACGCCACCTACGACACCACCGCCGCGCCGCGCCTCATCGCGCGGCTGGTCGAGGGCAACCTCGACATGGTGGTCGGCAGCCGCGTGGACGACGGCCAGGACGCGCTCACCTACCGCGCCGGCCACCGCTTCGGCAACTGGCTGCTCACGGGCACCGTGGCGCAGCTCTTCGGCGGCGGCCTCACCGACATGCTCTCGGGCTACCGCGTGTTCTCGCGCCGCTACGCCAAGTCGTTCCCCGCGCTGTCGCAGGGCTTCGAGATCGAGACCGAGCTGACCGTGCACGCGCTCGAGCTGCGCATGCCCTACGCCGAGGAAGCCACCGCCTACAGCACGCGCCCCGAAGGCTCGCACAGCAAGCTCTCGACCTACCGCGACGGCTGGCGCATCCTGAAGACCATCGGCAAGCTCTTCGTGAGCGAACGGCCGCTGCAGTTTTTCTCGATCGTCGCGGCCGTGCTCGCGCTCGGCTCGCTGGCGCTGGCCGTGCCGCTGTTCATGACCTACGCCCACACCGGCCTGGTGCCGCGGCTGCCCACGGCGGTGCTCGCCACCGGCGCGATGCTGGCGGCGCTGCTGTCCTTCGTCTGCGGCGTGGTGATGCACACCGTCACACTGGGCCGGCAGGAGGCCAAGCGGCTGCGCTACCTGGCGCAGCCCTGCGTGCGCGAGAGCCTGCGCGCACGCTGATGCCGTCATGAAGATCGGGCGCGAGTTCCTCTCGTTCGCCGTGGCCGGCGTGATCGGACTCGGGGTGGACGTGACGGTGCTCTACTTGCTGGCACCGCTCCTGGGGTGGTACGGCGCGCGCGTCGTGTCGTTCCTGGCCGCCGCCACCACCACCTGGCTCTACAACCGCCGCTACACCTTCGCGGCGAGCGCGGCCACGGGGCGTTCGGTCTGGCGCGAATACCTGGGCTACCTCACGACCATGCTGGCCGGCGCCGTGCTGAACTACGGCACCTACGTGCTCACGCTGCACTGGGTGGAAGGCCGCTGGGCCGCCGCGCTCGGCGTGGCGCTGGGCAGCCTCGCGGGCATGGGCGCCAACTTCCTGTCGGCGCGCTACCTGGTCTTCCGCTCGCACCGCAGCGGCGGCTGAGGCCGCCGCCGGGTGCGCTCACCCAGGCTCAGTGCCCGCCCGACACCACCACCGGAATCTCGGTGGCCGGCGGCGTGTTGCGGCTGCGGCCGCAGCGCACGAGGCCGTCGATCATCACCATGCCCACGCCCGGGATATCGCCCAGCTGCACGCTCTCGAGCAGGCCCGGCGCGGGCGAATGCTGGGCGCGGTCCATGAACACGAAGTCGGCCGCGCGGCCCACTTCGATCAGGCCGCAGTTGAGCTTGCGGATCTTCGCCGTGTTGCCGGTCGCGAAGCAGAACACCAGCTCGGCCGGGATGTTCGCGATCGACGACAGCATCGCCACCATGCGCAGGATGCCCAGCGGCTGCACGCCCGAGCCGGCCGGCCCGTCGGTGCCGAGGATCACGCGGTGCGGGCACTTCAGTTCGAGCGCGGCCTTGGCCGCCGCGATGGCGACCTTCTCGTTGCCGTTGTGCACGATCTCGATGGCGCGCGAGCTTTTCTCGCACAGCTCGCACACATGCGCCTCGGGCAGCGAGGTGTGGCCGCCGTTGATGTGGCCGATGATGTCGGCGTCGGCCTCGAGCACCACGTCCTTGTCGATCAGGCCCGAGCCCGGGATCGACGGGCCGCCCGTGTGGATCGTGCTCTGGATGCCGTACTTGCGCGCCCAGGCCACCATTTCCTTGGCCTCGTAGCCGGCCTTCACCGAGCCCAGGCCCACTTCGCCCAAGAGGCCCACGCCGGCTTCGGCGAGTTCCTTGAAGTCGCTCTCGACCATGCCCTTCTCGATGACGGGCGCGCCGGCCAGCACCTTCACGCCGCCGGGGCGGAAGTTGTCGAAGGCGCGCTGCGCGGTGATGGCCAATGCCTTCAGGCCCACGATGTCCTTGGGGCGGCCGGGCAGGTGCACCTCGCCAGCGGAAATCATGGTGGTCACGCCGCCGTGCATGGTGGAGTCGATCCAGCCGATCTGGCCCTGGCGCGGCGTCCAGTCGCCGAACACCGGGTGCACGTGGCTGTCGATGAGGCCGGGTGCGACGCAGGTCTTCTTCGCGTCGATGACGGTGACGGCGCCTTCGAGGTCGCAGTCTTTCTCCTTGCCGACCGCCACGATCAGGCCGTCGTTCACCACCAGGGTGTCGGCGTCGAGGATGGGCTTGTCGATGTCGCCCGAGAGCAGCAGCCCGATGTTCTTTATGACGACCTTGCCCGACTTTGCGCCGGCTGCGATTTCTGCCATTTCGTGGTGTCCTCGTCGTGGGGTGGGGAGTTGTTGTCTTGTTCCTGGATGTCGTCCGCGCGCACGGTGCGCAGCAGGGTCTCGATGACGAAGTCTTCCCAGTGCGCGACGGCTTCCGGCGATTCCAGCGGCTCGCCGAGGAAGGCCGTGAGCGTGTGCCGGTTCGAGGTGTAGAAATAGCCGGTGGACGCGATCAGCAGGTAGATGTCGCGCGCCACGAGGTCGGTGCGGAACAGGCCCTGGGCCGCGCCGCTGGCAAGGATTTCCGAAATGATGGCCACCGCCCGCGACGAGTACTCGCGCGCCCGCAGCGACTTCGAGATGTGCCGGCCCTTGTGCAGGTTCTCGGTGTTCAGCAGGGTGACGAACTCGGGGTTCTTGCGGTAGTAGCCGAGCACGAAGTGGATGACTTCGGTGAGCGCTTCCACGGGCCGCGAGGCGTCGAGCGCAATGGCGGCCTCGGCATCGTCCATGCGCTGGTAGATGCCTTCGAGCACCGCGATGAACAGGCCCTCTTTGCTGCCGAAGTAGTAGTAGATCATCCGGTCGTACGACTTGGCGGCCTTGGAGATCTTCTCCACGCTGCCGCCGTCGTAGCCGTACTTGGCGAACACCTTGGTCGCTGCCTTGAGGATGCTGTCGCGCGTGGCCTGGGCCGCGGCCTCGCGCACGCCGGTGCGGCGCTGGGGCTTGGGCTTGCTGACGGAGCGGGAGTCGGCCATCGTGCGCGCAGCGCCTGTGTGTCGGGTCTTACTTCTCGGCGAAGGCGCGTTCGACGACGAAGTCGCCCGGCGTCGAGGTGTTGCCTTCCTTGAAGCCGCGCTTTTCCAGGATGTGCTTCAGGTCGACCAGCAGGCCGGGGCTGCCGCACAGCATCACGCGGTCTTCCTCGACGTTCAGCGGGGGCAGGCCCAGGTCGTCGGTGAGCTTGTTGCTCTCGATCAGGTCGGTGACGCGGCCCTGGTTGCGGAACTCCTCGCGCGTGACCGTGGGGTAGTACAGCAGCTGCTTGGCGATCATCTCGCCCAGGATCTCGTGCTTGGGCAGGTGGTCGGTCACGAGGTCGTGGTAGGCCAGCTCGTCGACCTGGCGCACGCCGTGCACCAGGATGACCTGCCCGAACTTCTCGTACGTGTCGGGGTCGCGGATGATGCTCATGAACGGCGCCAGGCCGGTGCCCGTGCCGAACAGGTACAGGCGCTTGGCCGGCAGCGTGTAGTCGATGAGCAGCGTGCCCGTGGGCTTGCGGCCCACGATCACGGTGTCGCCCACCTGGATGTGCTGCAGCTTCGAGGTGAGCGGGCCGTCTTCCACCTTGATGCTCAGGAACTCGAGGTGCTCCTCGTAGTTCGGGCTCACGATGCTGTAGGCGCGCAGCAGGGGCTTGTTGTTGACCTTCAGGCCGATCATCGTGAAATGACCGTTCGAGAAGCGCAGCGCCGGGTCGCGCGTGGTGGTGAAGGTGAACAGGCGGTCGGTCCAGTGGTGGACGCTCAGGACGCGTTCTTCGCTGAATGCACTCATACAGAACTCAAGTGTTGGTTGAAGACAGAAAAGGGTGGCTGAGCCGAAATGCACGCCTTTGGGGCGTCCGCCATCGGCCGGCTAGCAACCCTCCATTGTCGTTGGTCGGAAAAACCCCGATGAACACCGCGAGAAAACACCATTGCAAGCATCGGGCCTGTTTGCTACATTGACCTTTGATGTAGTGAACGCAACATGAAAGTGTAGGGGATGCTACACAAACGAAAGCCGCCGCACAAGCACCTGCACGGCACGTTTGTTGCAAACCTCCGGGGCCTGAAGACCCGCTCCGACAGCACCACACCACGAGATCGCCCCGATGACTGAACACACCAAGACAGACGGACTGCCCGGCATCGACATGCCCCTGGTCGCGCAGGCCGGCGGCGCCGCCTTCGGCAAGGCGCCGCCGCGCAACGAGAAGATGAGCACCGCCAAGGTCGAGTGCAACGCCTGCCCGGTGCTGTGCCAGATCTCCGACGGCCGCACCGGCGCCTGCGACCGCTACGCCAACCGCCAGGGCGTGCTGGTGCGCGTCGATCCGGTGGTGCTGCTGCGCCGCACGCTCGCCAGCGAACAGCCGGCGCTCGTGCCCTTCGACCGGCCCGGCGCCGAGGCCACCGAGGCCGATGCCACGCCCGACTGGAACGGCGACCTGCTGCACGCCGACGAGGTTTTCGTCACCGGCGTGGGCTCGTCCACCACGTATCCCGACTACAAGCCCGCGCCCTTCATCGTGGCTTCGAAAGCCCAGGGCGTCGACATGGTCACCGTCGTCACCGAAGGCATCTTCAGCTACTGCAGCTTCAAGGTGAAGATCGACACCGACCGCTTCCTGGGCGCCGAGCAGGCCAACGTGCGCTACAAGGGCGAGGTCGTGGGCCATGTCACCACGGCCGAGTACGGCTCGCAGATGCTGTCGCTGGGCGGCGTGCACCACCTCACGGGCGGCAGCAAGAAGGAAGGCCGCATGACGGCCGAGCTCATGCAGCTCTTGGGCAACAAGCAGGCGGTCGAATGCACCATCGACGGCGGCGCCAGCCTCGTCATCCAGGCCGGCAAGGCGCCCATCGTCAACGGCGTGGAAGAGCAGCGCATGCGCGTGGGCTGCGGCTCGGCCGCCGTGGGCATCTTCGCGCGCCAGTTCGCCGGCGTGGCCGACGAGGTGGTGGTGGTCGACGACCACATCACCGGCGTGCTCACCGAGCACCAGGCCGGCCGCTGCCTCGACATGACGCCCTCGGGCATCCAGATGCTGGGTCGCAAGTCGACACCCGGGCGCTACTTCCAGGTCGCGAACCCGGGCAACGGCTGGGGCGGCACCGACATCGCCGACCCGCTGGCGATCATCGAGGGCTGGGAAGAGGGCGTGGCCCGCCCCGGCCTGCGCCTGCTCATGACCTCCACCACCGGCGAGCATGCGCAGTGGTACGTGCTCGACGAGGCCCTGAAGCCCGTCGAGCAGCCCATGCCGCCCGAGGTGCGCCGCATCGTCGACCGCATCGGCGAGAACTGCGAGCCCTCGCTGTGCACCGTGCTGTTCCTCGGCGGCGCCGGCGGCAGCCTGCGCGCGGGCGTCACCGAAAACCCCGTGCTGCTCACGCGCGCCATCAAGCGCGCGCTGGTCAACGTCACCTGCGGCGGCGCGCCGGCCTATGTGTGGCCCGGCGGCGGCATCACGGTGATGGCCGACGTCATGCGCATGCCCGACAACAGCTTCGGCACCGTGCCCACGCCGGCCATCGTCGCGCCCATCGAGTTCAGCATGCGGCGCGCCGACTACGAGGCGCTCGGCGGCCACGTCGAACACATCTTTCCGCTCGAACAGGCGCTCGCGCGCGGCGCGTGGCAGGAAGACGGCGCACCGCTGGCGCGCCAATGGCTCGTCATCGACGATGCCAATCCGTGGCCGCTCGGCCATGCCCCGATGCTGGGCTGAAACCATGTCCGCCCAACGCACGGCGCTCGACGCGGGCCGCTGGCATTTCAACCACGGCCCGATCGACATCGTGGCCGAAGCGCGCGGCGACCCGTACGCCGTCGCCGCCGCGCACGACGCGGCCTGGGCGCGCTTCGGCCATGTGCTCGACGAACTCGTGCGCGAACTGCCGCAGCTGCGCCTGCCCGTGGCCGCGCGTCAGCGCCCGCGCGGCGTGGTGGCGCGGCGCATGTGGGACGCCTGCGATGCGTTTTCGCCGTTGTTCCTCACGCCCATGGCGGCCGTGGCCGGCAGCGTGGCGCAGGAACTCATCGCCTTCTACGACCGGCCCGGCATCGAGCGCGCCTGGATTAACAACGGCGGCGACATCGCGCTGCACCTCGCGCCCGGGCACACGGCGCGCGTGGGCCTGTTCGCGGATCTCGCGCGCTTCGACTGGCGCGACAGCGGCATGCTGACCACCGACGGCCAGTTCGAGCTGCACGCCGACCAACCCGTGCGCGGCGTCGCCACCAGCGGCTGGCGCGGGCGCAGTTTCTCGCTGGGCATCGCCGACAGCGTGACGGTGTTGGCCGCCACCGCGGCGCAGGCCGACGCCGCCGCCACCGTGATCGCCAACGCCGTCGACGTGCCTGACGCCGCCATCCAGCGCCTGCCCGCCAGCGCCTGCAAGGACGACAGCGACCTCGGCGACACCCTCGTCACCGTCGACGTGCCGCCGCTGGCGCCCGCGCAGGTGCACCATGCACTCGATGCGGGCGCGGCGTGCGCCCGCGCGCTGCAGAAAAGGGGGCTCGTGTGGGCCGTTCTGCTCGTTTGCCAGGGGCAGTGGCGGCGGGTGGAACCCTTATGCTCGAAGTCGCTGGACATCGCGCTGCCCGAAGCAGTTGGTTCAGTATTTGCTTAACGAAAAGCAAGGTTCTTTTTCATGATCGAAATCCGTCGCGTCTTCACCCATGTCGAGCACATCCACCACGAGTTCGGCCCGCGTGCCGAAACCCCGCTGGTGCGCGGTGCCATCGGCGCGGTGCTGACCAATCCTTTCGCGGGCCGCTACGAGCCCGACATCCTGCCGATGATGGCGCTGCTCGACCCCGTGGGCGTCGACATGGCGCACCAGCTGCACGCCGCCATGGACGTGCCGCTCGAGCAGATCGCCACCTACGGCAAGGGCGCCATCGTCGGCGCCGACGGCGAGCTGGAGCACGGCGCGCTGTGGCACGTGCCCGGCGGCTACGCGATGCGCGAGCTGCTCGGCTGGAAGGGCAGCCGCGCCGCCTACACCGCGGGCAAGGCCGAGGAGAAAACCGGCCAGCCCGGCAACGCGCTGTCGATCGTGCCCTCGACCAAGAAGGTCGGCCCGCCCGGCGCCGCGCTCGACGTGCCGCTCACCAACATCAATGCCAGCTACGTGCGCGGCCAGTTCGACGCCATCGAGGTGCGCGTGCCCGGCGCGCCGATGGCCGACGAGATCGTCTTCATCCTCGCGATGAGCACCGGCTACCGCGTGCATGCGCGCGTCGGCGGCCTGCTCGCCAAGGACATCAGCAAGTGGGACGGCCTGCGCTGACCGCACAAGACAAGAGACAAGACAAGGAACACACAGACATGACCGCCAACATCCGCAAGCTCGTCATCCAGGTCGATGAAACCCGCAAGGAAATGGGGCAGGACGTGACGCCGCCCACGCGCCGCGCCGTCGCCATCGCCGTCATCGAGAACCCCTACGCCGGCCGCTACAGCGAGAACCTCGACGAGCTCATCGCCATCGGCGAGGAGCTCGGCGCGCTGCTGGGCCAGAAGGCCGTGAAGGCGCTGGGCATCGAACCCGGCCAGGCGCAGAGCTACGGCAAGGCCGCCATCGTCGGCGAGCGCGGCGAGCTGGAGCATGCCGCTGCCATCCTGCATCCCAAGCTGGGCGCGCCGTTGCGCGTGGCGGTCGAGAAGGGCGCCGCGCTCGTGCCCTCGGCCAAGAAGCAGGGCACGCTCGGCACCGCCATCGACGTGCCGCTGGGCCACAAGGACGCCGCCTTCGTGCGCAGCCACTTCGACGCCATCGAGGCCCGCGTGGCCGACGCGCCGCGCGCCAACGAGATCGTCGTGGCCGTGGCCGTCACCGACAGCGGCCGCCCGCTGCCGCGCATTGGCGGCCTGCAGGTCAGTGAAATCAAGGGCGAAGACGGTCTTCGCTGACCTGTCATTGCATCGTCACCCGCATCGTGTTTTCTGTTCGAACTTCTAGGAGCTTCCCGATGAATCCATTGCGCCTTGCCTTCTGCGCCGCTTCCGTCGTCACGCTGGCCACCGCCCTCGTCCCCGCGCATGCGCAGGGCGTGATCAAGATCGGCGAAATCAACAGCTACAAGGCGCAGCCCGCCTTCCTCGAGCCCTACAAGAAGGGCATGGAACTGGCGGTCGACGAGATCAACGCCAAGGGCGGTGTCAACGGCAAGAAGCTGGAGCTCATCAGCCGCGACGACAACGCCAACCCCGGCGATGCCGTGCGCGTGGCCGAAGAGCTCATCTCGCGCGAGAAGGTCGACGTGCTGGCCGGCGCCTTCCTGTCGAACACCGGCCTGGCGCTGACCGACTTCGCCAAGCAGAAAAAATTCTTCTACCTCGCCGCCGAGCCGCTCACCGACAAGATCGTCTGGAGCAACGGCAACAAGTACACCTACCGCCTGCGCCCCTCGACCTACATGCAGGTCGCGATGCTGGTGCCCGAGGCCGCCAAGCTCAAGAAGAAGCGCTGGGCCATCGTGTACCCCAACTACGAGTACGGCCAGTCGTCGGTCGCCACCTTCAAGACGCTGCTCAAGGCGATCCAGCCCGACGTCGAGTTCGTCGCCGAGCAGGCGCCGCCGCTGGGCAAGGTCGATGCGGGCAGCGTGGTGCAGGCCCTGGCCGATGCCAAGCCCGACGCCATCTTCAACGTGCTGTTCGGCGCCGACCTGTCCAAGTTCGTGCGCGAAGGCAACACGCGTGGCCTGTTCAAGGACCGCGAGGTCGTGAGCGTGCTGACCGGCGAGCCCGAGTACCTCGACCCGCTGAAGGACGAGGCGCCCAACGGCTGGGTCGTCACCGGCTACCCCTGGTACGGCGTGAAGACCGCCGAGCACAAGGCCTTCAACGACGCCTACCAGGCCAAGTTCAAGGACTACCCGCGCCTGGGCTCGGTGGTGGGCTACAGCGCCATCTACTCGATCGCCGCCGGCGTGAAGAAGGCCGGCAGCACCGACACCGAGAAGCTCGTGGCCGCCTTCAAGGGCCTGCAGGTCGACACGCCCTTCGGCAAGATCAGCTACCGCGCGCAGGACAACCAGTCCACCATGGGCGCGTACGTCGGCAAGACCAAGAACGACGGCGGCAAGGGCGTGATGGTCGACTACGTGTACCTCGACGGTGCCAAGTTCCAGCCCACCGACGACGAAGTGAAAAAGATGCGCCCTGCGGACTGACCGCACGGCTCCTGCAACGCGTCCGCCGCCGCTTCTTGAGCGCGGCGGGGCGCGGTGTCTCCAGTTTCCTCAGGGTCCCTCATGAGCTTTTCAGGCTTCGTTGTTCAGTTGCTCAACGGGTTGGCCGGTGCGTCTTCGCTGTTTCTGGTGGCGGCCGGCCTCTCGTTGATCTTCGGCGTGACGCGCATCGTCAACTTCGCCCATGGATCTTTTTTCATGGTGGGCATCTACGTCGCGTACACGCTGGTCGAGAGGCTCGGCCCGAGCGTGGGCTTCTGGCCTGCGCTCTTGATCGCCGCGCTCGCGGTGGGCGTGCTGGGCGCGCTCATCGAGGTGCTGCTGCTGCGCCGCATCTACAAGGCGCCCGAGCTGTTCCAGCTGCTGGCCACCTTCGCGCTGGTGCTCGTCATCAAGGACGCGGTGCTGTGGCTCTGGGGCCCTGACGAACTGCTCGGCCCGCGCGCGCCGGGCCTGAAGGGTTCGGTCGAAATCCTCGGTCGCCAGTTTCCTTCCTACGACCTGTTCCTGATCGTCGTCGGCCCGCTGGTGCTCGGCCTCGTGTGGCTGCTGCTCACGCGCACGCGCTTCGGCACGCTGGTGCGCGCCGCCACGCAAGACCGCGAGATGGTCAGCGCGCTGGGCGTCAACCAGGCCTGGCTGTTCACCGCGGTGTTCGCGCTCGGCGCGCTGCTTGCGGGCCTGGGCGGCGCACTGCAATTGCCGCGCGAACCCGCCACGCTGGAGATGGACCTGAACACCATCGGCGCCGCCTTCGTCGTCGTGGTGGTCGGCGGCATGGGCTCGCTGCCCGGCGCCTACGTGGCCGCGCTGCTCATCGCCGAGATCAAGGCCGTGTGCATCTGGCTGGGCGTGGTGCAGATCTTCGGCATCGATGTGTCGTTCTCCAAGCTCACGCTGATGGTCGACTTCCTCGTGATGGCCATCGTGCTGGTGTGGCGCCCCTGGGGCCTGTTCGGCCGGCCGCAGGCGCCGAGCCGTTACGTGGGCATGCAGGAAGAGCCGCTGCGCCGCCCGAGCACCGCCTACATCGTGGCTGCCGCCGGGCTGGCGCTGGTGCTGGCCGCGCTGCCGCTGCTGACGGCCGGCTCGCCCTACACCACGGTGCTGATGATCGACCTGCTGATCGCCGCGCTGTTCGCCACCAGCCTGCACTTCATCATGGGGCCGGCCGGCATGCACTCCTTCGGCCACGCCGCCTACTTCGGCCTCGGAGCCTACGGCGCGGCGCTGCTGGTGCGCGCGCTGCACCTGCCGATGGAGCTGGCGCTGGTGGTCGCGCCGCTGGTGGCCGCGCTCGGCGCCTTCGTCTACGGTTGGTTTGCCGTGCGGCTGTCGGGCGTGTACCTGGCGATGCTCACGCTGGCCTTCGCGCAGATCACCTGGGCCGTCACCTACCAGTGGGACAGCTTCACGGGCGGCAGCAACGGCCTGACCGGCGTGTGGCCTTCGGAGTGGCTGTCGAACAAGCAGGTGTACTACTGGCTCACGCTGGTGCTCGTGGGCGCAGGCGTGTGGTGGCTGCGCCGCGTGCTGTTCTCGCCCTTCGGCTATGCGCTGCGCGCGGGCCGCGACTCGGTGCTGCGCGCCGACGCCATCGGCATCGACGTCAAGCGCATGCAGTGGGCGGCCTTCGTCATCGCCGGCACCGTGGCCGGCCTGGCCGGCGCGCTCTACGCGTTCTCCAAGGGCAGCATCTCGCCCGAGAGCCTGTCGGTCGGCAAGTCGGTCGACGGCCTTGTGATGGTGCTGCTGGGCGGTATCCAGACCCTGGCGGGCCCCGTGGTCGGCGCCGTCACCTTCACCTGGCTGCACGACACCGTGGCGCGCAACACCGACTACTGGCGCGCGATGCTCGGCGCCATCATCCTGATCCTGGTGCTGCTGTTCCCCCAGGGCATTGCAGGGTCGATCAAGCAGCTCGTCGACCGGTGGCGCGCACCGAAGCATGATGAAGCAGACGCCAAGCTCAAGGAGGTGAAGGCATGAGCCTCCTCAAAGTCACGAATCTCGGCAAGTCCTTCGGCGGCGTGAAGGCCGTGGACGGCATCAGCTTCGAGCTGCCGCCCGGCGAACTGCTCGCACTCATCGGCCCCAACGGCGCCGGCAAGTCGACCACCTTCAACATGGTCAACGGCCAGCTCAAGGCCGACCAGGGCTCGATCACGCTCGACGGCCACGAACTCGTGGGCCGCAAGCCGCGCGAGATCTGGCGCAAGGGCGTGGGCCGCACCTTCCAGATCGCCGAAACTTTTGCCTCGCTCACCGTGGTCGAGAACGTGCAGATGGCGCTGCTCTCGCACGACCACAAGCTGTTCTCGATGTGGCGCCGCGCGGCCGACCACAAGCGCGACGAGGCGCTGGCGCTGCTCGACCAGGTCGGCATGAAGGCGCAGGCTGACCGGCCCTGCAGCGTGCTGGCCTACGGCGACGTGAAGCGCGTCGAACTCGCGATCGCCATGGCCAACTCGCCCAAGCTGCTGCTCATGGACGAGCCCACCGCCGGCATGGCGCCCCAGGAGCGCAACTCGCTCATGGCGCTCACCAAGGACCTCGTCATCCAGCGCGGCATGGCCGTGCTCTTCACCGAGCACAGCATGGACGTGGTGTTCGCGTACGCCGACCGCATGATCGTGCTGGCGCGCGGGCGCCTCATCGCGCAGGGCAAGCCGCTCGAGATCCGCGACCACCCGAAGGTGCAGGAGGTGTACTTCGGCAGCGGCAAGACCTTCGAGAAGATCGCCGAAAAGGCTGCTGCATTGGGAGTCACCGCATGAGCACGCATGAACCTCTTCTGGAAGCCAAGGCCTTGTGCGCCTGGTACGGCGCCGCGCAGATTCTTTACGACGTCGACCTCGAAGTGCGACGCGGCGAAGTCGTCGCGCTCATGGGCCGCAACGGCGCGGGCAAGTCGACCACGCTCAAGACGCTCATCGGCATGCTCACCAAGCGCCGCGGCGCCGTGCGCTTCCTGGGCCACGACATTTCGAAGAGCGAGCCGCACCACGCGGCGCGCCTCGGCCTGGGCTTCGTGCCCGAAGACCGTCGCGTGTTCACCGACCTCACGGTGATGGAGAACCTCGAGGTCGGCAAGCAGCCCGCGCGCCAGTGGGCCGATGGCACCGCGGCGCCGCTGTGGACGCCCGAGCGCCTGTTCCAGCTGTTCCCCAACCTTGGCGAGATGCCCAACCGCCCCGGTGGCCGCATGAGCGGCGGCGAGCAGCAGATGCTCACCGTGGCGCGCACGCTGATGGGCAACCCGTATCTCGTGCTGCTCGATGAGCCCTCCGAGGGCGTGGCCCCCGTCATCGTCGAGCAGATGGCCAACATGATCCTCGAGCTCAAGGCGCAGGGCGTGAGCATCCTGCTGTCGGAGCAGAACATGCACTTCGCCGAGCTGGTCTCCGACCGCGCCTACGTGCTCGAGAAGGGGCAGATCCGCTACCACGCGACGATGGCCGAACTGGCGGCCAACGAAGAAGTGCGCAGGGCCTACCTCAGCGTCTGACCGTTTCCTTTCCTCAACCACCGGAGTCCACATCATGCATCGCAGAACCGTCCTGAAGTCCGCCGCTGCCCTGGGGCTCGTCGGCAGCCTCGGCAGTTTCGGCCTCTCCGCTTTCGCGGCCGGCAAGATCAAGCCCGGTGGCAAGGCCGCGCTGATCGTGGTCGACGTGCAGAACTGTTTTCTGGACGGCGGCACGCTCGCGGTGAAGGGCGGCAACGAGGTGATCCCGGTCATCAACGCGCTGGCGCCCGCGTTCCAGAACATCGTCGTCACGCAGGACTGGCACACGGCGGGCCACGCTTCGTTCGCCAGCACCTACAGCGGCAAGAAGCCCTTCGAGACGACGAAGCTCAACTACGGCACGCAGGTGCTGTGGCCCGACCACTGCGTGCAGGGCACCGACGACGCGGCGCTCGGCAAGGAGCTGAAGGTGCCGACCGCGCAGCTCATCATCCGCAAGGGCTTCCACAAGGACATGGACAGCTACTCCGCCTTCGAAGAGGCCGACCACAAGACGGCCACCGGCCTGGCCGGCTACCTCAAGGCGCGCGGCATCAAGACCGTGTTCGTCACCGGCCTGGCCACCGACTTCTGCGTGGCCTGGACCGCGATGGACGCACGCAAGGCCGGCTTCGAGGCCTACGTGATCGAAGACGCCACGCGCGGCATCGATCTCAACGGCTCGCTGGCCGCCGCCTGGAAGCAGATGACGGCCAAGGGCGTCAAGCGCATCCAGTCCGGCGACATCCAGGCCGGCTGACGACCCCGAAGTCCGCGGCGCCGCCGCGGCAACACCCCTCCGACGACAACAACAAAGAGACAGACGACGCATGAAGCTTTCGATTTCAAGGCGCACCCTGGTGGCGGGCGGCGCGGCCCTGGCCCTCGGCCCCGGCCTGCTGCGGCCGGCGCGCGCGGACAACGGCGTGACCGACAGCACCATCCGCATCGGCCAGTCGGCCGTGTTCAGCGGCCCGGCGAAAGACTTCGGCGTCGACTACCGCGCGGGCATCCAGCTGTACTTCGACCGCGTCAACAAGTCGGGCGGCATCCACGGCCGCAAGATCGAACTCGTCACCTACGACGACGCCTACGAGCCCGCGAAGACGGCCGCCAACACCGCCAAGCTGATCGACGAGGACAAGGTCTTTGCGCTCACCGGCTACGTCGCCACGGGCAACCTTGCGGCCGCCATGCCGCTGGCCGAGAAGGCCGGCGTGCCGATGTTCGCGCCGCTGGTGGGCACCACGTCGTTCCGCACCAAGACCAACCGCTACCTGTTCCACGTGCGCGCGGGCTACGACCTGGAACTGCGCAAGATCATCAGCCACCTCTCGACGCTGGGCATCCAGTCGATCGCCGTGGTCTACCAGGACAGCGCCTTCGGCAAGTCGAACCTCGCCACCTGCGAGCAGCTGGCCGCCGAATACAAGGTGAAGGTGGTGCAGACGCTGCCCATGGCCATCGCAGCCGAAGACGCCAAGCAGGTGATCGGCGGGCTCGCCGAAGGCCGCCCCGGCGCCGTCGTGATGATCATGGCCGGGCGCATGACCGAGGTCTTCATCCGCGACTACCGCGCGAGCGGCGCGGCCGCGCCGCTGTACACGCTGTCGGTCGGCATCACCGACGCGGCGGGTTCGGCCAAGCGGCTGGACGGCAAGCTCGCCGGGCTGGTCACGGCCAGCATCGTGCCGCCGCCCGGTGCGCAGCGCGTGCCCATCGTGGCCGACTACCAGCGCGACCGCGCCGAGTTCGGCCAGAAGATCGACAGCTACACCGCGCTCGAGGGCTACATCGTCGCGCGCGTGATGGCCGAGGGCCTGCGCCGCGCGGGCAAGGCACTCACGCGCGACAGCTTCATCGCCGGGCTCGAGAGCATCGGCAGCACGCGCTTCGGCGACTTCCCCATCGACTACAGCGCGAAGAACCACAACGGCTCGACCTTCGTGGACCTGGAGATGTACACCCGTGACGGCCAGTTGCGGCGCTGAGCCGCTGCACCTGCAGGTCAACGGCCGGGCGCACGCGCTCGCCGGCGTGCCGCGCGAAGCCACGCTGCTGCACCTGCTGCGCAACGACCTCGGGCTCAACGGGCCCAAGTACGGCTGCGGGCTCGGGCAGTGCGGCGCCTGCACGGTGCATGTCGACGGCGTGGCCGCGCGGTCCTGCGTGATTCCCGCGCACGGCGTGGCGGGGCGCAGCATCACCACGCTCGAAGGCCTGGGCATGCGCGGGCGCTGGCATCCGGTGCAGGCCGCCTTCGAAGACGCGCAGGCCGCGCAGTGCGGCTACTGCCTCAACGGCATGGTCATGCAGGCCGCGGCGCTGCTCGCGCGCGACCCCGATGCCAGCGAGGCGCGCATCCGCAGCGAGCTGTCGGGCAACCTGTGCCGCTGCGGCACGCACATCGAGATCCTCGACGCCGTGCAGCGCGCCGCCGTGCGCCTGCGTGCGGCCCCGCCGGACGCCCCCGCCGCATGACGCGCCGCGCCGACCTGCCGCAGACGCGCGCGGAATTCCTCGCTGCCGACGGCGTGCTGCTGGTGGTGCGCGAAGCGCCGCCTCCGCCGCCGCCCGCCAAGGGCCAGCCTGCCTTCATCGCCAGCCACCCCAGCGAAGGCGACGAGGTGCTGCTCGCTCTGTGGGACGACGGCAGTGTCTCCGCGCTCAACGGCCACGTCGACCTGGGCACCGGCATCCAGACCGCGCTGGCGCAGATCGTGGCCGAGGAGCTCGACCTCGGCATGCCCTGCGTGCGCATGATGCTCGGCGACACCGCGCGCGCGCCCAACCAGGGCGCGACCATCGCGAGCGCGTCGATCCAGATCCACGCGCAGCCGCTGCGGCTGGCCGCGGCGCAGGCGCGCGCCTGGCTGCTGGCGCGCGCGGCCGAGCGGCTGGGCGTGGCCGTCGATGCGCTGCAGGTGCGCAACGGCGTGGTGCGCGTGGCCGAAGCGCCGCAGCGCCACATCAACTACGCGGACCTCGTGGCGCACCAGCGCACCGTGCTGCGCCTGGACCTCGACGCCACCCCCAAGAACCCGGCCGACTACCGCCTCGTCGGCACGCGCCAGGCGCGCGTCGACATCCCGGCCAAGCTCGCGGGCGACCTCGTGTTCGTGCACGACATGCGCGTGCCCGGCATGCTGCACGGCCGTGTGGTGCGCCCGCCGTATGCGGGTGCGGACCACGGCGAGTTCATCGGCAACACGCTGGAGTCGGTCGACGAATCGTCGATCGCGCACATCCCCGGCATCCGCGCCGTGGTCGTGGTGCGCGACTTCGTCGGTATCGTCGCCGAGCGCGAGGAACACGCCGAGCAGGCGATGCGCGAGCTGCGCGTGACCTGGAAGCCCTGGCCCGGCATGCCCGACCTGCGCGACGTGGCACAGGCCCTGCGCGACAACCCCTCGACGCAGCGCCTGCTGGTCGACGAAGGCGATGTCGATGGCGCCATGGCCGCCGCCGCGCAGCCGATGCAGCGCACGTACGTGTGGCCCTACCAGATGCATGCGTCCATCGGCCCGTCGTGCGCGCTGGCCGAGTGGCAGCCCGCCGACGGCAGCGGCATGCAGCTGCGCTGCTGGGCCGGCTCGCAGAACCCGCATGTGCTGCGCGCCGATCTTGCGAAGTTGATGGGCGTGGACGACGTGCAGGTCGACGTCGTGCGCATGGAGGCCGCGGGCTGCTACGGCCGCAACGGGGCCGACGACGTGGCGGCGGATGCCGCGTTGCTCGCGCGTGCCGTGGGCGCGCCGGTGCGCGTGCAGCTCTCGCGCGAGCAGGAGCACGCGTGGGAGCCCAAGGGCGCCGCGCAGCTCATGGAGATCGACGGCGGGCTCATGGCCGACGGCCGCGTCGCCGCCTACGACTTCGAAACCTCCTATCCGTCGAACGGTGCGCCGACGCTGGCGCTGCTGCTCACGCGCACGGTCGAGCCCGTGGCGCAGGCCTACGAGATGGGCGACCGCACCGCGCGCCCACCGTACACCTACGACAACCTGCGCGTGAAGGTCAACGACATGGCGCCGATCGTGCGCGCCTCGTGGCTGCGCGGCGTGTCGGCGCTGCCGAGTTCGTTCGCGCACGAGTCGTACATCGACGAGCTGGCGACCGCCGCCGGCGTCGACCCCGTGCAGTTCCGCCTGCGGCACCTGGACGATCCGCGCGCGGTCGAGCTCGTGCAGGCCACCGCGCAGAAGGCCGGCTGGCGCATGCGCACCGGGCCGCAGGAGAACGCCGACGGCGGGCTCGGCGAAGGCGGCGACATCCTCTTCGGCCAGGGCTTTGCGTACGCGCGCTACATCCACAGCAAGTGGCCGGGCTTCGGCGCCGCATGGGCCGCGTGGGTGGCCGATGTCGAGGTCAACCAGAAGACCGGCGAGGTGCATGTGCGCCGCGTGGTGGTGGGGCACGACGCGGGGCTGCTGGTCAACCCGGCGGGGGTCGAGCACCAGGTGCACGGCAACGTGATCCAGACCACGAGCCGCGCGCTCAAGGAGCAGGTGCAGTTCGCGCCGCAGCAGGGCGCCGCAACGGGCGGTGCGCAGTTGCCGGGCGTGTTGCCGACCGGCGTGGTCGCGAGCCGCGAGTGGGGCAGCTACCCGATCATTAATTTCCGCGACGTGCCGGTGATCGAGGTGATGCACATGCCGCGTCCCGGCGAGCCGTCGCTGGGCGCGGGTGAGTCGTCGTCGGTGCCGGGCACGGCAGCGATCGCGAATGCGATCTTCGATGCGACGGGCGTGCGCTTCCGCTCGCCGCCGTTCACGCCGGAGACGGTGCTGGCGGAATTGAACCGGGGTTCGCTGCCACCGCCTCCGGGCCAGGGCGATGGCCACGCGAAGGGCGATGCCGCCGGCCCCTCTTCCTCAGCTGCCTCAAGCGCAGGCGTGAGGGACGCCCTGTGGCCGCGTCGCAAGGGCCTGTGGGCCACCGGCGCCGCGCTCTTCATCGGCGGCCTGGGCGTCATCGCCGGCCTGCTCGGCTGGCGTGCGGCCATCGCGCCGGTGTCGCTCAGCGCGCCGGTCTACAGCGAGTCCACCATCGAACGCGGCCGCGTGCTCGCCGCGCTCGGCGATTGCGCCGTGTGCCACACCGCGCCGGGCGGCGCACCCAACGCCGGTGGCCGCGCGATGGACACGCCCTTCGGCACGCTCTACACCACCAACCTCACGCCCGATGCCGAGACGGGCCTGGGCCGCTGGTCGTTCAGCGCCTTCCAGCGCGCGATGCGCGAAGGCGTCTCGCGCGACGGCCACCACCTGTACCCCGCGTTCCCCTACACCGCCTTCGCGAAGACCAGCGACGACGACCTGCAGGCGCTCTATGCCTACTTCATGGCGATGCCGGCGGTGCGCGCGCCAACGCCCAAGTCCGAACTCAAGTTCCCGTTCAGCCTGCGCCCGCTGATGGCCGGCTGGAACGCGCTGTTCCACGACCCCGCACCGCTTCCGCCCGTGCCCACGCAGAGCGCCGAGTGGAACCGCGGTGCCTACCTCGTCAACGGCCTGGGCCATTGCGGCGCCTGCCACACGCCGCGCAACGCGCTCGGCGCGGAGCAGGGCGGCAGCGCGTTCCTCTCGGGCGCGATGGTCGATGGCTGGGAAGCGCCCGCGCTCACGCAGCTGTCGAAAGCCGCCGTGCCGTGGGACACCGACGCGCTCTACCGTTACCTGCGCAACGGCCACTCGCCGCGCCACGGCATCGCGGGCGGCCCGATGGCCGAGGTGGTGCGCGAACTCGCGCAGGTGCCCGACGCCGACGTGCGCGCGATGGCCGTCTACCTCGGCTCGTTCAACCCCGCGCCGGTCGCGCAGCCGCAAGCGCTCGCGCAGCAGGCCATCGACAACGCCGTGCGCACACAGGGCCAATTGCTCGGCCCCGCGCAGCGCATGTTCGACAGCGCGTGTGCGTCGTGCCACCACGACGGCGACGGTCCCACGCTGCTGGGCGTGAACACGCCGCTCGCGCTCAACAGCAGCCTCACGAGCACACGGCCCGACAACCTGCTGCGCACCATCCTCGACGGCGTGCGCGCACCCGCGCACCGCGACATCGGCTTCATGCCCGCGTTCCGCGAAGCGCTCGACGACCGCCAGATCGCCGACCTCGCCGGCTACATGCGCGCACGTTTCGCGCCGCAGGAAGCGCCGTGGGCGAACCTGCCCGCCGAGGTGGCGCGCGTGCGGGCCACGCCGGGCCACTGACCCGCAGCGGGCGTGGCCGCGGGCCCGCGGCTACGATGGCGCGCAGACCTTATTCACGGAGACACCCCACCATGCCTTTGGACCTTTCGATCGCTTCCAGCCTGCCCCGCGACGCCGAGCGCGCCACCCTTGTCGGCCGTCTCTGGCAACCCGGCGTGGGCCCGGTGCTGGTGGCCGTGCAGGGCGATGGCCTGCACGACCTGTCGACGCTCGCACCCACCATGAGCGACCTGCTCGAAGGCAAGGGCTCGCCGGCCGAAGCCGTGCGCGCTGCATTGCAGAGTGGCACCGCGCCACGCATCGCCGCGCTCGATGCCGTGCTGGCGAACAGCGACGAAAGCACGCGCGACAGCAATCAGGCCTGGCTGCTCGCCCCTTGCGACCTGCAGGTCGTGAAGGCCAGCGGCGTGACCTTCGTCGCGAGCCTGCTCGAGCGCGTGATCGAAGAGCAGGCGCGCGGCGATGCCTCGCGCGCCGAGGCCACGCGCGCGGCCATCGGCGATGTGCTCGGCGACAACCTCGCCGACATCGTGCCGGGCTCGCCCGAAGCCATGAAGGTGAAGGACGTGCTCATCGCGCAGGGCATGTGGTCGCAGTACCTCGAGGTCGGCATCGGCCCCGATGCCGAGGTCTTCACCAAGGCGCCGGTGCTCGCGGCCGTGGGCACGGGCGCCGACGTTGGCATCCACGCGGACTCGGCCTGGAACAACCCCGAGCCCGAGGTCGTGCTCGCAGTGAACAGCCGCGGCGAGGTGCTCGGTGCCGCGCTCGGCAACGACGTCAACCTGCGCGACTTCGAAGGCCGCAGCGCACTGCTGCTGGGCAAGGCCAAGGACAACAACGCGTCGTGCGCCATCGGGCCGTTCATCCGTCTGTTCGATGCGCACTTCGGCATCGCCGATGTGCGGCGCATCACGGTCGCGTTGAACGTGACGGGCCCCGAGGGCTTCACGCTCGAAGGCTCGAGCTCGCTGTCGAAGATCAGCCGCGATCCGCTCGACCTCGTGGCACAGACACTCAACCGCCACCACGCCTACCCAGACGGTTTCATGTTGTTTCTGGGCACGATGTTCGCGCCGACACAAGACCGTCACGGGCCGGGGCAAGGATTCACGCATGTCGTGGGCGACCATGTGCGCATCGCGGCCCCTGAATTGGGTGCGTTGAACAACCGCGTCGTGCATGCAGACCAGGCGCCACGGTGGTCTTTCGGCCTCGGTGCGTTGATGCGCAACCTCGCGTCGCGTCGGCTGCTGTAGCCCGTACTTCTGCACTTTAAAAGCAGATGTACTCCTTTGGAATTCAGAGGCTGCACTTTGCATTCTGTTGCGGTTGACCATGCCTCTTCTTACCCTCAAGATGACTACCATCGCGAGTGGATAAATCAAGGGAGTCGTGGTTGCTGCCGAATGAGATCGATCTGTTGCAGACGCCCGTCGAGGGCCCGCTTCCCTGTGGTGAAGATCTGGAATACGACGCCGATTTCATGGCGCTCCAACAGGCGGCCACGGGCAAGCGCGAGCAGCAGTTCGGCGACACGATCATTCCCGCCGAGCCGCCCGACTGGGCGCGTGTAGACCGCATCGCACGACAGCTGTGCGTGCGCACGCGCGACCTGCGCGTGCTGGTGCCGCTCACGCTCGCATGGACCGAAAGCCGCGGCCTGCCGGGCTATGTCGACGGGCTGCGCCAGGTCGATGCGGTGCTGCAGGCTTTCTGGAACGACGTGCATCCGCGCGTCGTCGATGGCACGAACGAAGACCCGCTGCCGCGCATGAATGCGCTGGCTGCACTGGCCGAAGCCGAAGGGCTCGGACGCAGCGTGCGCGATGCGCGGCTGCTCGAAGACGGCGGCACGGCGATGAGCCTGCGGCAGGTCGAGGCGCTGCTCGATTCGAGCAAGAGCGACCAGGTGGACTACCCCGGCGGCGTGGGCCGCCTGCGCGAGGCCGCACGCCGCGCACACGACAAGGCGGCAGCGCCGGTCGTGGCCCTGCGTGAGGCTTTGGCACTCCTGCAGCGCATCCGAGAGACCTGCGAGCGCGCGCTGGGCCAGAGTTGGGCGCCCGATTTTTCAAGGCTCGAACGGTCGCTGCGCACCGTGGGCCAGTTGCTGCCGGAGCAGCCGCACAGCGAGGTGCCGCAGGCGTCGGCAGTGGGCCGTGCAGAAGACACAAGCGGTGCGGCGCACGTGCACGCACCCGCAGCGCACGTTGCAGCGGCCACGCAGGCTGCAGTGCGTCCGCTGCGCATTCAAGAGATTGAAATATCGGCTCGTGAAGATGTGCAAGTGTTGTTGGAAAAAGCATGTGAGTTCCTGGAACGAACGGAACCGAGCCATCCGGCACCCATGCTGATCCGCAGGGCCCAGCGGCTGATGGACCTCAACTTCTTCCAGATCATCGAAGAGCTCGTGCCCGAGGGATTGCAAAAGATAGAAAGCCTTGCCGGCCGCCCGTTGAACGGCGACGCCGCATTGCCCTAGCGGCCGTTGCTGCCGGCGAGCAGGAACAACGCGCCGGCACCGGTCGACCGGTACGACCCATGCATTCAGTTTCAAGAGGACGCTTATGGCAGACAACCGTGTCAGGAACAGTGGTCAGAAGTTCATCGCGCGCAACCGGGCGCCGCGCGTGCAGATCGAGTACGACGTCGAGATCTACGGCAGCGAACGCAAGATCCAGCTGCCTTTCGTGATGGGCGTCATCGCCGACCTCGCGGGCAAGCAGACCGACCCCATGCCCGACCTCGCGGAGCGCGAGTTCATGGCGGTGGACATCGACAACTTCGACGAGCGCATGAAGTCCATCAAGCCGCGCGTCGCGTTCCAGGTGCCCAACACGCTCATCGGCGAAGGCCAGATGAACGTGGACATCACCTTCGACAGCATGGACGACTTCTCGCCCGCGCGCATCGCGCGCCAGGTCGACGCGCTGCAGCAGCTGCTCGAGGCGCGCACCGAGCTGTCGAACCTGCTCTCGTACATGGACGGCAAGAACGGCGCCGAGCAACTCATCGCGCAGGCGCTGCAGAACCCGGCGCTGCTCAAGTCGCTGGCGTCCGCGCCCAACCCCGCGGTCGCGCAGGCGGCCGCCGATGCCGCAGCAGCCAAGCAAGCCGACGACAGGACCGCACCATGAGCACCGCATCCCAGCAGAGCGCACGCGCAAAGACCGCGACCGTTGAAGCCCTCGAACCCAACGAGTTCTCCGACCTCCTGCAGCGCGAGTTCAAGCCCAAGACCGAGCAGGCGCGCGAGGCGGTGGAGAACGCCGTCAAGACGCTGGCCGTGCAGGCGCTCGAGAACACCGTCACCATCTCGAACGATGCCTACCGCAGCGTGCAGGCCATCATCACGGAGATCGACCGCAAGCTGTCGGAGCAGATCAACCAGATCCTGCACCACGAAGACTTCCAGCAGCTCGAAGGTGCATGGCGCGGCCTGCACTACCTCGTGAACAACACCGAGACCGACGAGCAGCTGAAGATCCGCGTCATGTGCGCGTCGAAGCGCGAAGTGGCGCGCTCGCTCAAGCGCCACAAGGGCATCGGCTGGGACCAGAGCCCGATGTTCAAGAAGATCTACGAGGCCGAGTACGGCCAGTTCGGCGGCGAGCCCTTCGGTGCGCTGATCGGCGACTTCCACTTCGACCACAGCCCGCCCGACGTCGAGATGCTCGGCGAGATGGCCAAGATCGCCGCCGCCGCGCATTGCCCCTTCATCGCCGGCGCCTCGCCCACCGTGATGCAGATGGACTCGTGGCAGGAGCTGTCGAACCCGCGCGACCTGACCAAGATCTTCCAGAACACCGAGCACACCGCGTGGCGGTCGCTCCGCGATTCGGAAGATGCGCGCTACATCGGCCTGGCCATGCCGCGCTTCCTGGCGCGCCTGCCCTACGGTGCGCGCACCAACCCGGTCGACGAGTTCGAGTTCGAGGAGGAAACCGATTCGGCGCTGCACACGCGTTACACCTGGGCCAACTCGGCCTATGCGATGGGCGTGAACATCAACCGCTCGTTCAAGCAGTTCGGCTGGTGCACGTCGATCCGCGGCGTGGAGTCGGGCGGCGCGGTCGAGAACCTGCCCACGCACACCTTCCCCACCGACGACGGCGGCGTGGACATGAAGTGCCCGACCGAGATCGCCATCAGCGACCGGCGCGAAGCGGAGCTCGCCAAGAACGGCTTCATGCCGCTGGTGCACCGCAAGAACTCCGACTTCGCGGCCTTCATCGGCGCGCAGTCGCTGCAGCAACCGGCCGAGTACTACGACGCCGACGCCACGGCCAACGCCAACCTGGCGGCGCGCCTGCCGTACCTGTTCGCGTGCTGCCGCTTCGCGCACTACCTGAAGTGCATCGTGCGCGACAAGATCGGTTCGTTCCGCGAGCGCGAGGACATGGAGCGCTGGCTCAACGACTGGATCATGAATTACGTCGACGGCAGCCCCGGCACCTCGTCGCAGGACACGAAGGCGATGAAGCCGCTGGCGGCGGCCGAGGTCCAGGTGGAAGCCATCGAGGACAACCCCGGCTACTACGCCGCCAAGTTTTTTCTCCGGCCGCACTACCAGCTCGAGGGGCTGACGGTGTCGTTGCGGCTGGTTTCGAAGCTGCCGTCCAACAAGAAGGACAGCAGCTAATTCCACTGTCCCGCTACCGGGCAATTCATCGATAACTTTTGGGGGTCAATCATGGCAGTAGACATGTTCATGCGCGTCGAGGGTGCAAACGGCGAGTCCAAGGACTCCAACCACAAGGACTGGACCGACATCAAGTCGTTTGCATGGGGAGCGACGCAGCCTGGCAACATGGTCAGCGGCGGTGGCGGCGGCGTGGGCAAGGCCAGCTTCAACGACCTGCAGGTGCTCGCGCGCATCGACAAGGCCGCGCCTTCCGTGCTGAAGAACTGCGCGAGCGGCAAGCACCTGAGCAAGGTCGAGGTGGCCGTGTGCAAGGCCGGCGGCTCGCAGATCGAGTACACGCGCGTCACGCTCGAAGAGGTGCTTGTCACCTCGGTGCAGTACACGGCCGAGCAGGGCGGCGACGCGGTGCTCGTGCAGTACGCCTTCCAGGCCGCGAAGGTGAAACAGCAGTACTGGGAACAGACCGACAAGGGCGGCAAGGGCGCCGAGACGGTGCTGGGCTGGAACATCAAGGAAAACAAGGAAGCCTGATTTCCTTGTTGCGCGGCGGGGCCGTGGCCTTCGGGGCCATGCAGCCCCTGCCGGCGGTCCACAGCCGTTTGTCTGTCTCCTGCGGCGCCCCTTCGCGGCGCGCCGCCTTTCACCTTTCAGCCAGTCAACGGGGAAGTTTCATGGGCGATGGGTTTGCAGTGCTGGGCGAGCGCTCCGTGGCCGAGCACACCGAATGGGTACAGCGGCAGATCCGCGCCAGTCCCCAGAATGCCGGCCTGCGCCTTGCCCTGTGCCACTTCCTCGCGCTGCGCGGCGAATGGCAGCGGGCCGAAGACCAGCTCAAGCTCGCGACAAAGCTCGACCCCACGTTCACGCCGGCCAGCGTCACCTGCGCGATGGCGCTGCGGGGCGAGCGCGAACGCTCCGACTTCTGGGCCGGTGGCGGACGCACGCCGGCCATCGTCTCGGGCAATGCCGACTGGGTCGAGCAGCTGCTCGGCGCCGCCGTGTTGCCCGCTGAACGTGCCGACGAGGCCGCCGCGCTGCGCGAGGCCGCGCGCGACGCGGCGCCCGCGCTGCAGGGCACGCTGACCACCGTCGACCGCTCCGATGCGCGCGCCGTGCAGGCGCTCGACGGCGAGCCCGCGGTGCACAGCGACTTCGCCTGGCTGTGCGACGGCGACGCGCGCATCGGCGCCGTGCTCGAACTGTTCACGCCCTCGGGCTATGCATGGCTGCCGCTGCCGGCGGTGCGCCGCATCAAGTTCTCGCGCCCGCAACATCTGGTCGACCTGCTGTGGGCGCCGGCCGAGATCGAGCTGCACGACGGGCGCGGCCTCAACGGCCTCGTGCCGGTGCGCTACCCGGGCGCGCTCGACAGCCTCGACGACGAGACCGCGCTGGGCCGCCGCACCGACTGGCAGCCGCTCGCGGGCGACGACCAGTTCGCGGGCGTCGGCCAGCGCACGCTGATCAGCGAGGCGGGCGACCACTCGCTGCTCGACCTGCGGCGCATCGAGTTCGCCGCAGCGACGGAAGGCGTGCCCCCATGACACCCGCCGTCACCACCGACATCGACGGCGACGCCCAGGAAAGCGTCGCGCGCGACCGCCTGCAGCCCGTGCTGCTCGACCGCCTCACCGACAAGGCGCCGCAGAACGGCCAGGAGCGCGCGGGCGCCTTCCTCATGAGCGGAAAGCTGCTGCGCGATTCGGTGCTGCGCGACCTGCAGTGGCTGCTCAACACCACCAACTTCGGCGCCGACCACCGCATCAACGGCATGCCGCGCGCGCGCGGCTCGGTGGTGAACTACGGCGTGCGCGGCTGGGCCGGCGGGCGCATGTCGGAGGTCGACTTCGCCGACGTCGAAGCGGCCATCCGCGCGGCCATCATCGACTTCGAGCCGCGCATCATGAAGGACAGCATCGACGTGCGCTGCGTGACCGATGCGACCGACCTGGAGCACCACAACCTGCTCGCACTGGAGATCCGCGGCACGCTGTGGTCGGTGCCGTACCCGATCGAGTTCATCCTGCGTTCGGAGCTGGACCTGGAAAGCGGGCACATGGTGCTGCGACCGACAGGAGGGCTGTGATGCGACTGCATGGGTCCTCTTTTCAAGGAACACCGTGGAACCGGCTTTGCCGGGCCACTGGTGTTGCCCCCGGTGAGGGGGTAGGAGTAGCGACACGAAGTGCGCGAAGCCTGGGGGAGAGCCACTGATGGACGCCAAGCTCCTCGACTACTACAACCGCGAACTCACCTACATGCACGAGCTCGGGGCCGAGTTCGCGCAGCGCTACCCCAAGATCGCGGGCCGCCTGGGCATGCGCGGCATCGAGGTCAGCGACCCGTACGTGGAGCGCCTGCTCGAAGGCTTCAGCTTTCTCACGGCGCGCATCCAGCTCAAGATGGACGCGGAGTTTCCGCGCTTCTCGCAGCGCCTGCTCGAGGTGGTGTACCCCAACTTCCTTGCACCGCTGCCCGCGATGGCCGTGGTGCAGATCGACGGCAACCTCAACGAAGGCTCGCTGAAGGCGGGCTACGAGCTGCCGCGCCACACGCTCTTGCGCGGCCGCATGATCAAGGGCGAGCAGACGGCCTGCGAGTTCCGCACGGGCCATGCCGTCACGCTGTGGCCGATCAAGATTGCCGAGGCGAGCCTCGGCCCGGTGCCGGCCGAGATCGCGCATGCGCTGCCGGTGGCGGCGCGCCAGGCGAAGAGCGCGATCACCATCAAGCTCGAAGCCGTGGGCGGCGCGCGCTTTGCCGAGATGCCGCTCGATCGGCTCGAGTTCTTTCTCTCGGGCGCCGAGCTGCACGCGCTGCGCGTGCTCGAACTGGTCGCTCACCACAGCGTGGCCACCGTGTGCCGCGCCGGCCCCGGCAGCACGGCGCGCATCGTGCCGCTGGGCGACGAGGCGATCCGCCACGAGGGCTTCGACCCCGAGCAGTCGCTGCTGCCCTACGACGCGCGCTCGTTCCAGGGCTACCGTCTGCTGCACGAGTACTTCGCCTTTCCCGAGCGCTACCTCTTCTTCAGCGTGAAGCACTTGCGCGCGGCGGCCTCGGCCATCGGCGGCACCACGATGGAGATCGTGATCCTGCTCGACCGCGCCGACGCCGACCTGGAGCGGCTGGTCGATGCCAGGCACTTCTCGCTGTTCTGCACGCCCATCATCAACCTCGTGCCGCGCCGCAGCGACCGCATCCCGGTCGGGCCGGGCCAGCACGAGCACCATGCGGTGATCGACCGCACGCGCCCGCGCGACTTCGAGATCTTCACCGTCGAGCGCGTCACGGGCCACATGGCCAACGGCTCCGAAGAGCGCGAGTTCCGGCCCTTCCTCGGTTCGTTCGCGTCCGACGACGGCGACTTCGGCGCCTACTTCTCGCTGCGCCGCGAACCGCGCCTGGTGTCCGACCGCGCACGCGCGCAGGGCACGCGCACCAGCTACACCGGCAGCGAGGTGTACGTGTCGCTGGTCGACCAGCACGACGCGCCGTTCCCGCACAGCCTGCGCCACATCACGATCGACGCGCTGTGCACCAACCGCGACCTGCCGCTGCTGCTGCCCACTGGGCTCGAATCGGACTTCACGCTGCGCGTGTCGGCGCCGGTGCGCGGCGTGCGCATCCTGCGCGGGCCGTCGCGGCCGTACCCGGCGCTGGCCGAAGGCGCGCTCACCTGGCGCCTCATCAGCCACCTGGGCCTGAACTACCTGAGCCTGACCGACGTCGATGCCACGCAGGGCGCCGCCGCGCTGCGCGAGATGCTCGACCTGTACGGCAACCTCGCCGATCCGGCCGTGCGCCGGCAGATCCAGGGCGTGCGCTCGATGGCGCTGGCGCCCGTGTTCCGCCGCCTGCCCGAGCCGGGGCCGATCGTGTTCGGGCGCGGCGTGGAGATCGCGCTGCAGATCGACGAGGTCGCCTTCTCGGGCACGAGCCCGTACCTGTTCGGCGCCGTGCTGGAGCAGTTCTTCAGCCGGCACGTGTCGCTCAATGCGTTCACCGAGTTCGCGCTGTCCAGCCTGCAGCGCGGCGAAATTGCGCGCTGGACCCCGCGCGTGGGACGCCGCCCCACCGTATGAGCACGACCGGCCTCACCGACGACGCGATGCTGCAGGTGCTGCCGGCAGAGACCGAGACGCGCGAAGAAGCGGCCGTCGATGCGCGCAGCCCCACCCACACCAAGGCGAAGTCCGCGCCGCGCCGCGGCGTGCCCGAGGCCGACCCCGCGCTGTGGGCCCGGCTCGTCGAGCAGCCTTTCGAGCACGACCTGTTCATGCTGCTGCGCCGGCTCGACGCGCAGGGCGACCATCCGCTGCTGGGCCGCGCGCCGCGCCCGCGCGACGAGCCGCTGCGGCTGGGGCAGGAGCCCTCGATGGCCTTCGCGCCGTCGAACGTGTCGGGCGTCGAGGTCGACCAAGACGGCGCGCCGCGCATCTCGATCTACGGCTTCGGCCTGTTCGGTCCCAACGGCCCGCTGCCGCTGCACCTGACCGAGTACGCACGCGAGCGCAAGCGCCACCATGCCGACAACACGCTCAGCGCGTTCGCCGACCTGTTCCATCACCGGCTGATCCTGCTGTTCTACCGCGCCTGGGCCGACGCGCAGTCGGTCAACAGCCTGGACCGCACCGACGGCCACCGCTTTGTCGACTACGTGGCCAGCCTCATGAACATGGGGCAGCCCGGCCTGAAGGCGCGCGACCGCATCGCCGACCATGCGCGCACGCACATGGCGGGGCACCTGGTGCGCCAGACGCGCAACCCCGAGGGGCTCATCCAGATTCTTCGCCTGTACTTCGACGTGCCCGTGCGCGTGGTCGAGTTCGTGAGCGACTGGGTGCACATCGACGAGCGCCAGGTCAGCCGCATCGGCCTGCTCGGGCGCAACCACCGGCTCGGCAGTGGCGCCACCATCGGCCTGGCGGTGCGCGATGCGCAGGGCAAGTTCAGGCTCGAACTCGGCCCGCTGTCGCAGCAGCAGTTCCGCGAGTTCCTGCCGGGCAGTCCGCGGCTGCAGCAGGTGGTCGACTGGGTGCGCCAGTACGTCGGCATCGAATTCGCCTGGGAGCTGCGGCTGGTGCTCAGCAAGCCCGAGGCACGCGGCATGCGGCTGAGCAGCGATCAGCGCCTGGGCTGGGGCAGCTGGCTCGGCACCCGCCTGTCCGACACCGACGCCGGCGACATGGTGTTCCAGCCCGAGGCGCTCTTTTCCCGCAACGCACCGGCTTCCTCATGACCGACATCCGCCGCGTCTCTCTGTTTTCCAAGTTGAATCCGATGCTCTACAAGGCATTGGAGACCGCCACCGCCTTCGCCAAGCTGCGCGGCAATGCCTACGTGGAGCTCGTGCACTGGCTGCACCAGATCCTGCAGCTGCAGGACAGCGACCTGCTGCGCATCATCAAGCGCGCGGGGCTCAACCTCGACGCGGTCGAGCAGGACCTCGTGCGCGCGCTGGACCGCCTGCCGCACGGCGCCACGTCGATCAGCGACATCTCCGAGCACGTCGACAACGCGGTCGAGCGCGCGTGGGTCTATGCCAGCCTGCGCTTCGAAGCCACCTCGATCCGCGGCGCCTACCTGCTCGCCGGCATCGTGAAGACGCCGGGCCTGCGCCAGGTGCTCTCGGGCATCTCGCGCGAGTTCGACAAGCTCGTGCCCGACGTGCTGGTTGCGCAGCTTGCGGCGTGGACCGAAGGCTCGCCGGAAGACGACTACGACGCCGCGTCGGAGGCGGGCGGTGGCGCCCCGGTGGCGCAGCACCAGGGCGATGCGCCTGCCGCCGGCGGCTCGGCCCTGGCCAAGTACGCGAGCGACCTCACGGCCAAGGCGCGCGCGGGCGAGCTCGACCCCGTGTACGGCCGCGACGACGAGATCCGCCAGATTGTCGACATCCTCATGCGCCGGCGCCAGAACAACCCGCTGCTCACCGGCGAGGCCGGCGTCGGCAAGACGGCGGTGGTCGAAGGCCTGGCCTCGCGCCTCGCGGCCGGCGACGTGCCGCCTTCGCTGAAGGACGTGTCGCTGTGGGTGCTCGACCCCACGCTGCTGCAGGCCGGTGCGGGCGTGAAGGGCGAGTTCGAGCAGCGCTTGCGGCAGGTGATCGACGAGGTCGAGAAAAGTCCCAAGCCCATCGTGCTGTTCGTCGACGAAGTGCACACGCTGGTCGGCGCGGGCGGCACCGCCGGCACCGGCGACGCGGCCAACCTGCTCAAGCCCGCGCTCGCACGCGGCCGGCTGCGCACCATCGGCGCCACGACGTGGTCGGAATACAAGAAGTACATCGAGAAAGACCCGGCGCTCACGCGGCGCTTCCAGACCATCCAGGTGCACGAGCCCACCGAGCCCAAGGCCGTGGTCATGCTGCGTGGCATCTCGGCCGAGCTGGAGAAGCACCACGGCGTGCTCATCCTCGACGCCGCGCTCGAAGCGGCCGTGAGCCTGTCGCACCGCTACATTCCCGCGCGGCAGTTGCCCGACAAGGCCGTGAGCCTGCTCGACACCGCGTGTGCGCGCGTGGCCCTGAGCCAGCATGCACTGCCTGCGGCGCTCGAAGATCTGAAGCGGCGCATCGAGGTGCTGGGCATCGAGTCGGGCATCGCGGGGCGCGAGGCGGCGATCGGGGTCGGCGAGCACCAGCGCGTGGAAGACATCGCGGCGCAGGTGGCTGCCGCGCAGGCTGAACTCGAGCTGTTGGAGCAGCGGCGCGTGGAAGAGGCGGCGCTGGTCGAGCGCATCGTTGCGCTGCGCAAGCTGCTGTCGCCTGCGGCGGTGCCGGTGCAGGCTGAAGCGGAAGATGACCGCGAAGAAGAACCGCCTGCCGAGCCCGAGCGAACACCCGAAGCCATCCGCGCCGAACTCGACGAAGCCCAAGACCAGCTCGTGCAGCTGCAGGGCGAGACACCGCTCATCCTCGCGGCGGTGGATGCGCAGGCCGTCGCCACCGTGGTCGCCGACTGGACCGGCATTCCCATCGGCCGCATGGTGCGCGACGACGCGCAGTCGGTGCTGCGCCTGGGCGAGATCCTGTCGGCCCGCGTGGTCGCGCAGCCCGATGCGCTGGAGACCATCTCGCGGCGCATCCGCACCGCGCGTGCGCGGCTGGACAACCCCAACAAGCCCGTCGGCGTGTTTTTGCTGTGCGGCCCCTCGGGCGTGGGCAAGACCGAAACCGCGCTCGCGCTGTCGGAGGCGCTGTACGGCGGCGAGCAGAACCTCGTCACCATCAACATGAGCGAGTTCCAGGAGTCGCACACCGTCTCCACGCTCAAGGGCGCACCGCCCGGCTACGTGGGTTATGGCGAAGGCGGCGTGCTCACCGAGGCCGTGCGCCGCCGGCCCTATAGCGTGGTGCTGCTCGACGAGATCGAGAAGGCGCACCCCGACGTGCACGAGATCTTCTTCCAGGTCTTCGACAAGGGCTGGATGGAAGACGGCGAAGGCCGCCACATCGACTTTCGCAACACCGTGATCATCATGACCTCGAACGTCGGCACCGACCTCGTCATGCAGCTGTGCGAAGACCCGACCTTGCGCCCCGACCCCGAGCCGCTGGCCGCCGCGCTGCGCGAGCCGCTGCTGAAAGTGTTCGCGCCCGCGCTGCTCGGGCGCCTGGTGGTCGTGCCTTACTACCCGCTGCAGGCCGATGCGCTGCACCGGATCATTCGCCTGCAGCTGGACCGCATCGCGGCGCGCCTGCAGGCCAACCACGGCATTGCATTGGCTTACAACGACAGCGCCGTCGCGCTTGTCGCGCGCCGCTGCACGGCCATAGAGTCGGGTGGCCGGATGATCGACGCGATCCTCACGCACACCATCCTGCCCCGGCTGAGCGAGGAAGTCATCGGCGCCACCGTCAGTGCGCGCAAGCTCGCCGGCGTGCAGCTGGGCGCGGCGGGCGACGACTTCCAGTACGAATTTTCAGAACGCCCCGCGTAGACCCAAGGGAGAGCCGCATGGACAGAGTCGTCAAAGCCCACACCCCGCTTGGAGAAGAACAGCTGCTGTTCCGCTCGATGCACGGCAGCGAAGGGCTGTCGCAGCTGTTCGAGTTCGAGGTCGACCTGCTGAGCCCGAACACCTCGGTCGACATGAAGGGCCTGCTCGGCAAGCCGCTGGCGCTCGAGATACAGACGCTGAGCGGCACGCCGCGCTACCTCAACGGCCAGATCACGCGCTTCACCATGATCGGGCGCGAGGGCGGCTCCTCGCGCTACACCGTGTACCGCGCCTCGGTGCGGCCGTGGCTGTGGTACCTCACGCGCACCAGCGACTGCAAGATCTTCCAGAACAAGTCGGTGGTCGAGATTCTTGAAGACGTGCTGGGCGAGTACGGCTTCGCCTTCGAGAAGAAGCTCAGCGCCTCGTACCGCCAGTGGGAGTACTGCGTGCAGTACCAGGAGACCGACTTCGCCTTCGTGAGCCGCCTCATGGAGCACGAGGGCATCTACTACTACTTCAAGCACGACAAGAACCAGCACACGCTGGTGCTGGCCGACGACATGAGCGCGCACGAGACGCTGCCCGGCTACCCGAAGATCGGCTACCTCGCGAGCGACCGCGTCACCGACCCCGGCCGCGAAGTGATCGACCAATGGGAAGTCACCGAGGAGATCCGCCCCGGCACCTACGTGGTCGACGACTTCGACTTCAAGAAGCCCCGGGCCGACCTGCTCAACACGCGCAGCCAGCCGCGCGGCAACGACCACGGCCGCTACGAGATGTACGAGTGGATGGGCGGCTACAGCGATGCGGGGCAGGGCGAGCACTACGCGCGCATCCGCCTCGAGGAAGCGCAGGCCCAGGCCGAGGTCGACACCGGCCACACCAACGTGCGCGGCATGGCGCCCGGCTACCGCTTCACCATGCAGAACGCACCGCGCAACGAAGACAACCGCGAGTACCTCGTCGTCTCGGTGATGTACAGCCTGCGCGAAGGCGGCTACGCCAGCGGCGGCATGCCGGGCGAGTACAGCTTTCACTTCGGCGTGCAGCCCACCTCGTTCCCGTTCCGCGCGCGCCGCATCACGCGCGTGCCGAGCACCCAGGGCCCGCAGACCGCCACCGTGGTCGGGCCGCCCGGCGAGGACATCTGGATCGACAAGTACGGCCGCGTGAAGGTGCAGTTCCGCTGGGACCGCTACGGCCAGCGCAACGAAGACAGCTCGTGCTGGGTGCGCGTGTCCAGCGCGTGGGCGGGCTCCAACTTCGGCGCTGTGAACCATCCGCGCGTGGGGCAGGAGGTGATCGTCGATTTCATCGCGGGCTGCCCCGACCGGCCGATCATCATCGGGCGCGTCTACAACGCCGACCAGATGCCGCCGCTGGAGCTTCCTGCCAAGGCGACGGTCAGCGGCTTCATCAGCCGCACCGTGAAAGGCGATGGGGAGTTGGCCAACCATTTTGTGATCGACGACGACCCGAGCAACGAGTCGATCAAGATCCATGCACAGAAGGACTTCTTCATCGAGGTCGAGAACGACGAGACCCACACGGTGGAGGGTCACCGCACCACCAACGTCCACAAGAACGACGAGCTCACCGTGGACCAGGCGCGGACCACGACGGTGGTCAACGGCCTCGATCACGCGATCTACAAGTCGGGCTCGAAGCTGGAAGTGACAAAGAAGGCCGAGCACTTCTTCAACAACGCCATCGCGATCACGACCAAGGAGGGGGCCACGGAGACCGTTGAGACAGGCGACTCCAACGTGCACGTGATGGCCGGCCTGCGACAGGAGAATTTCGACAACGCGCTGCACGTCGACGTGAAGAACGGCATGACCGAGCACGTCTACACCGGGGACTCCAGGCTGGAAACCTGGGCCGGCAAGCGGTTCGAGAGCTACAAGACAGGGTGGGAGCGGGATGTCCTGGGCGGCGGCGGCAAGGACACGATCAAGGGTGGCCTCACGGAGACGATCGAAACGGGCGACCACACGTCCACCGTGTCGGCGGGCGACTACGTGGGCAAGGCCAAGAACGTGTCCATCGACGCCGAGACGAACTTCAACGTCAAGGCCAAGAAGATCCTCCTGCATTCGACCGAGAAGCACACCAACAAGTACGACGGCAGCATCGAGACCGTGGCGGGTGGCAGCGCCACGACCAAGGCGTCGAGCTACATCCGCTCGCAGGCCAAGCTCATGTTCTCGTTCGCCTGGGTGAACTCGCTCACCTACGCCACCCTGTCGGAGACCTTCAATGCGGTCTCCACCAACATCGGTGGGGCGAGTTTCGACATCAAGGCCTATCGCTGGTCGAACCAGGCCTTCAACCAGAAGGCCGAAGCCAAGGTCTCGATCGGCACGGTCTACATCGACATCAAGATCCTCGTGCTGATCCCGTGATGACCGCAACCGCGATGCCCCATCGACGCGCGATCCGAGTCCTGGGCGCCGTGCTGGTGGCGGCGGGCCTGCTGCCGCTCCTGCTGCCGATGGAAACCCTCTCGATGTGGCTCGTGCTGCCCTGCATCGCATCGATCTTCGCGGGCTCGGCCTTGCTGTGCGGCGCGTGGGAGTTGCTGTCGATCCGTCGCCGCGAGGCGCGCAGCCGCGGCTTCGACGCGCAGGCGCAGGGCGTCATCGTCGGCAGCGAGGTCGGCGGCGCCTACAGCGATACCAGCCCGCTGATGAATCTCACCGTGCGCTTCGCCGACCGCGACGGCGTCGAGCGGCAGGTCGTCGTGCAGAAGGTGGTGATGCTGAACGAGCTGCCGCTGTACGCGATGGGGCGGCCGGTGCTCGTGCGCTTCGCCTCCGCATCGCCCACCACCGAGCTGGTGATCTCGCCGATCGTCGCGCCGGGCGGTTTTTCCTTCTGATTCCGCGCCCCCACCGCGCACTGCCCACACCCGAAGCCGACCTTGAAGATCGTCAAGCCCTTTCGCCTCAGCCTTCTCACCCGCCCCTACCGTTGGCGTTCCCGCAACCAGCTGGGCATTGCTGTGCTGGCCTGCGCCAGCCTGGAGGCCGAGTCGCGCCTGCAGCCCGAGCAGGAGCTCTGGCAGATGGCGGGCGATGTGCTCGATCCCGGCAGCGTGCTCGACATGAGCATGCCCAAGGGCGAGGCCGAGGTGCTGGCCAGCGGATTCGCCTACACGGCGCACCAGGACGACAAGACCCGGTGCGCGGTGCGGTTGCGCGTCGGCGGGGTCGACCGTTCGCTGGCCGTGTTCGGCGACCGTTTCTGGTTGGGCGGGCGTATTACCGAGCCGGCCGCATTCGAGCAGATGCCGCTCGACTGGCGCCACGCGTTCGGCGGCCCCAATGTTCCCGACAACCCGTTGGGGCTGGGCACGGTCGACGAACTCGTCAATGGCGTACAGACCTGCCGGCTTCCCAATGTGGAGGTGGTCGGGCAGCAGATTCAGCGCCGCGGGCAGCGCTCGCGGCCGGCCTCGTTCTCGGGCTACCTGCCCGATGCACCGCAGCGCATGGCGCTGGCCGGGACGAAGTACGACGATGCATGGCTGCAGACGGGATTCCCCGGCTTTGCCGACGACCTGGACTGGCGCTTCTTCAATGCCGCCAGCCCCGAGCAGCGCTGGCCCGGCCAGCCCGTGCTTCCCACGGGTGCGCCCTACGAGCTCTGGAACATGCACCCGCGCATCCCGGTGCTGCGCGGCAACCTGCCCGCGTGGCATGCGGTCTGCCACCTCAATTTTTCCAAAGAGGTCGGTGAGTTGCGCCGCGTCGACCTCGGACTGAGCACCGCCTGGTTCTTTCCCGACCGCGAACGGGTGGTGCTGGTGTGGCACGGCACCACCCCGATCCGGGAGGACGATGCCGCGGACGTGACGCACATCATGCCGTCGATCGAACTGCCGGACGCGCCGCGCACGCTGACGCACTACGCCGACGTGATGCGCAAGCGCATCGACCCGGAAAAGAGCAGCATCCACGTCCTGCGCGACAGCGATCTGGTGCCGCGCCCGCTGCTCGCGGAATGGACTGCGATGCGCATGCCCGATACCTTGGCCGAGCCCTTGCCGCGCAACCTGCAGGCCGGCATGCGCAGGCACTACGAGAGCCAGCGTGCCGAGTTGCTCGCACAGGGGCTCGACCCCGGCGACTACCTCACGCCGCCGCCGGCGCCCGAGGTCCTGCCGGCCTTCGACGACCTGCCCGAGTACCTGGAGCGCGCCGAGGCGCAGGCGGTCCAGACGCGCGCGCGGCTGGAGGGCGAGGTGGCCCGGGTCGAGGCCGAACGCGCATCGGAGCCCGAGGTTCCCGAGGGCGCCGAGGCCCCGGTGCCTTCGGTATTCGAGGAGGAGGCAGAAGGCTCGCGCGAGGAAAGCGAAGCGAACGAAGAGAGCGTCGATGCCCCGGTGGAGACCGATCCGCTGAAGCTTCAGGGCCGCCTCTATTCGGCGCACCTGACCCCGACGCCACCGCGCGTGCCGAGCTTCAGGGCTGCCAAGTTGCGCCGCAGGCTGGCCGCGGCGGAGCCTGGGCGGCGCCACTTCTCGAAGATGAATCTCACCGGTGCAGACCTGTCGGGCATGGACCTGCGCGGGGCCGATTTCACCCACGCGGTCCTGGCCGATGCGAACCTGCAGGGAGCGAATCTCGAGGGCTGCGACTTCTCCGAAGCCGTGCTCGCGCGGGCCGTTCTCACGGACACACGCCTCGTGGGCAGTCGGCTGGACAAGGCCAACCTGGGTGGCGCGCGCCTCGAAGATTGCGATCTCGCGTCGGCCAGCCTGCGCGAGACCCTGTGCCATGGCACGCGCTTCAGGGGCTGCAGCCTGCGTGGCGCGCAGCTCGATCAGACCCAGCTGCACGAGACCGAAATGGTGGAATGCGCCATGCAATCCTCGCGCTGGACGCAGGTCGCGCTGCGCCGCATGACGCTGCGCGATCTGGTGCTGGACCAGGCCGAGCTGAACCAGGTCGTGCTGCTCGAATGCAGCCTGGAGCGTGTGTCCTTGAAGGCCGCGCGATTGGTGCGCTGCGGCTTCGTCACGGTCACGCTGGTTGCGGATGTCGACTTGTCCCATGCGCGGTTCGATGCCTGTGGTGTCGCGCTCGGCAGCTCATTCGCCGGCGCGACGGCCGTGGGAATGTTCATGAAGCAGTGCGGGCTGCGCGGCACCTCCTTCGCGGCAGCGGACCTGACCGCGGCCCGTCTGGAGAACTGCGACCTTTCGGAGTGCGATCTGTCCGATGCGCGGCTGGACGGCTTCGTCGCCGGCGAAAGCCTGTTCGTGCGCGCAAACCTCGCGCGCGCCTCGCTGCGCAAGGCCCACCTGATCGACGCCAACCTCTCGAAGTCGAACCTGCTCGGCTGTGACCTGCGCGAGGCGAACCTGTTTCGCGCCGACGTGTCGCAGGCCTTCATCGATGCCACCACCTTGCTCGACGACGCCTACACGCAGCATGCCAAGGTCTGGCCGCGGCGCGACCCGGAGGCGGCATCATGACTCCCGAGTCCTTGCTGGACGACGTGCGGCACGGCGTGCAGCTGCACGGACTCGATTGCCGCGGCTGGGATCTGCGCGGGCTCGACCTCTCGGGGGCGCTGTGGGACCGCATCGACTTCACCGGCGCCGATTTCCGCGGCGCCGATCTGTCGGGCAGCGTCATCACCCATTGCCCGATGGACCGCTGCGATTTCTCGGGTGCGACGGGCAAACAGGTACAGATGTTCCGCGGGCGCTTCGAGGGCGCGAATCTCTCGCAGGCCATGCTCGAGCAGGCGTCGTTCGTCGAGTCTCATCTGGCGGGCGCCCGCTTCGACGAGGCGGTGCTCGATCGCGTCACCTTCTTCCGCTGCGACCTGGCGGACGCCTCGTTGCGGACCCGCCGCATGGCGCAGGCCACGGTCATGGAATCGAGCCTGGCGCGCTGCGATCTCACCGGTGCGAGCCTGAACACCGTGACGATGTTCAAGCTCGACCTGCGCACCGCCGTCTTCGCACAGTTCGAAGGCGAGGGCGTGGTGTTCCTCGAATGCGACCTCGCGCGCCAGCACTTGGCCGGGCTCGTGCTGCGCCGCTGCCAGTTCACCGACTCCAAGCTCGACGAAGCGGATTTCCGCCATGCCACGCTCACGCAGAGCAACTTCAAGGGGGCCTCGCTGCGCGGCGCCCGCTTCACCGGGGTCGAGGCCGGCATGACGATCTTCGCGGAAGCCGACCTGGGCGGTGCCGACTGCACCGCGGGGCGGTTCGACCAGTCGCTGTGGGTGGATGCCGCGCTCGAGGGGGTGAGCTTCGCGCAGGCGCGGCTGCCGCTCAGCGTGTTCCAGCGCGCACGCTGCAAAGGCAGCAGCTTCGCGCAGGCCGACCTGCAAGACGCAGACTTCTCCTATGCGGACCTCACGGACGCGGACCTCAGGGACGCCCGCTTTCTGCGCACCCGCCTGCACCGCGCCGTCCAACAGGGGACCCGTTTTTCCGGGCGCGGCGGCATCATCGAAAACGATCCGGACCTGCACCGCGCACAGTCGTGGTCCGACGCTCGCTGATGGCTCGCCATCCTTTCATACGAGGGCCGAAGCCTCGTCCAGTTCGAAAAGGGAAATCATCATGAATGTTGTTCCGCTGCGCGTCGCATCCGACGCCTCATCCCCGGTTCATTCGATCGGCACGGTTCGCCGCCTGCTGGACGACGGGCAGTTCGCCGTCGAGGACGAGGCCGGTGGCGTGCGCACCTGCCGGCGTGCGGCCAGTTGCCTGCTCAAGCCGCAGGTCGGCGACACCGTGCTGCTCTCGGGGCCGGACTCCTACCGCGTCTTCCTGATCGCGGTGCTCGAGCAGGCCGATGCCGCCGTCAGCCGCATCGAGGTCGATGGCGCACTGGTGCTCGGCGGCAATGCGCATCCGGTCGCGATCGAGAGCGAGGGCGAGGTGCGCCTGCGCAGCGGCACCCGGCTCGCCATGAGCGCCGGGCAGTGGGCCTTGCAGGCCGACACTGCCGATTGCCGCACCGACGAATTGCGCTTCACCGCGAAGTCCGTCGAGGCGACCGCAGGAACGACCAGGTTCTTCGGCAAGGTCCTCGAGACGGTGGCCGACCGGATCGTGCAGATGGCACGCAACACGTTGCGGATCGTCGACGAGATGGACCAGTCCCGGGTCCGGCACCTCGACTGCAAGGCCAGCGACACGGTGCGTATCCATGGCCGGCACACGATGGTCACAGGGCAGGACCTCGTGAAGGTCGATGCCTCGCAGATCCACATGGGCTGAGGAGGTCGCACGATGTTCGCCAATTGCCAACTCATGGGGATGGATCTCGCGTTTCCCGACGTGTGCCGCACGCCGGTTCCCATCCCTTTCCCCAACATGGCGTTGGGGCCGATGGCCATTCCCAATGCATGGAACATCCTGTTCGCGGGCATGCCGGCCCACAACATGGCCACGGTGACACCGATCACGCTCGGCGATCAGCCGGGTGCGCTTGGCGGTGTGGTGTCCCAGACCTTCATGCAGCAGTCGCGCCACCTGACGGGCGCCTTCACCGTGCTGCTCAAGGGCACGCCAGCCACGCGCGTTACAAGCATCACGTTGCAGAACCGCTGCAACATCGTCGGCATGCGGTTGGTGCCAAGCCAGTTGAAGGTGCTTGTGCTGGCGGCCTGAGGCGCCGCCCTGTCGAGCGGTGCGCGACGGGGCTGTTTCCCCGGCTTAACGGGGCGCGACTGGCTGCGCTGTCGAAGTTGCCCCCGCCAGCGTCACCTGCTGCGGCGACCCCACCCACACCGCCAGCGCCGAGTAGTTGTCACGGGACTTGTCGGCCTTGGCTTCGGCCGCGCGGCGCAGCAGCGCGAGCCACTCTTCCGCGCTGTCGGCCAGCTGCAGCGATCGTTCCATCACCTGCTGCGAGATGAGCTGCCAGAGCCCGTCGGTGCACAGAAGAAACGCATCGCCGTCGGCCAGCCGCTGCGGTGTCGACACCGAGGTCTCCGCCGTCGCGCGCGCACCGAGCGCGCGGTACAGCAGGTTGCTTTTCACCAGGCGCTCGCCGCCGTTGGCGCCCTGGCCCGCGGCGGCTTCGCCGGAGCGTTCGGACAGGCTGTGGTCTTCGGTGCGCTGCATCAGCGCGCCGCGGCGGAACCAGTAGAGGCGGCTGTCGCCGACGTGGGCCCAGCAGGCCTCGCCGGTGGCGCGGTCGACGAACAGCGAGACGATGGTCGCGCTCATGCGGCTCTGGTCGGCCAGCTCGCGCTGCTTGGCGAGCACGGCGTCGTTGGCTTCCTTCACGGCATGGCGGATGTCTTCGGCCGCGACGGACGGGTGGTCGACAAAAGTGTTGAGCGCAGTGTCGACCACGATGCGCGAGGCCAGCTCGCCGCCCGCGTGGCCGCCGACGCCGTCGCTCACGACGAAGCAGGCGTTGCGTTCGTCCAGGTGGTAGCCGATGGCGTCCTGGTTGCCGCTGCGTTCGCCCACGCACGAGAACTGCGAGGTCGAGATGGGCACGGCGAAGGCGTGGGTGGCTTCAAGCACGGCGCGCCTCCTTCAAGCGTTCCATCTCGCGGTCGTAGGCCTGCTGGAAGGCGCGGCCGAAGACGGCCTGGAAGTCGTCTTCGACGGCGGCGGTGGTGCTGGCGTGCAGCTGCTTCAGCTGGCGCCACAGCCGCGCCTCGCGACCACCGGGCAATAACTTCTCGCCGAGCCCGCCGTCGTGCGGCGTGGCCTTGTCGAGACCGCCCGGGTCGAAGCGGTGCAGCAGCGTGAGCAGCGCGGCGCGCATGCCGGCCACCATGCCGAGCTGGTGCGACTGCAGGTCGCCCAGCGCATCGTGCACGGCGGCCTCGGGCGTGAGAAAGCCGGGCATGCGCGCGCCGAACATCTGCATCAGCACGGCGCGGCCGTTGGGCAGGATCTTGAAGGGGTTGTTCTCTTCGTCCACGATCATGGTGATCTCGGCGCGCACCTCGCGCTTGAGCATGGCGCGCGAGGACAGCAGCTCGATGGTGCCGTCGGTGAAGGCGCGCATCAGCCGGCCGAGGTGGCGCATCGCCTCGGCATCGAGCGGCTGCTGGCCCGCGATCTCGGGCACGCCGGCGCCTTCGAGGAACGCCTTGAACAGGTCGTCGCCGGAGGAGGGGGCGCGTGGTGAGGCCGGCGCTGGTGCAGGGACTGCAGCGAGGGGCAAGGCAGGCGGCGCTTCTTCAGGAACCGCCGGTGCGACGGGAATCTCCGGCGCCGCGGCAACGACAGGTTTTTCTTCAACAGGCGCAATCTCTTCCACAGGCTCCGGCATGGCGACCGATGGCGCAACCGCCACCGGCTGCGGCGGATTGAACTGCGACGTCATTTCGCGCGCATGGTTCGCGAGGCTGTGGCCCGACGCCGAGGCCGGCGGCCGTGTGATCAGATCCATGGCCGGGTGCACGTCGTCGAGCGGGTTGTCCTGCGTCAGCGCCGTGGGGCGCGGGTCGGACAGCGGCGAGGGCGCATCGCGGTCTTCGGCGAAGAAGGAGAGCGGGTCCATGCTGCGCTTGAGCGCGAGGTCCGACAGGCCTTGCGTCGCCTGCGGGTCCAGTTCGGCGAGCGGATCGACGGGGTTGCGCTGCGCCTGCGAGGGCAGGGCGAAGGGCTCGTGCGCCAGCGGGTCGGGCATCGGTACCGCCGCATCGTCGGCACGGCGCGGCGCGTTCGCGAGGATGGCGTCCCAGTCGGCGGCCGACGGCATCTGCGCGGAGACCTGCGTGGTCGTGGAAGGCGCTGCAGCAGTGGAAGAGAGCGACGGTGGCGGCGGTGCAGGCAAGGGCGCAGGGGCCGGCGCATTCACCGGTGCCGGCGCGAAGGTTGGCATCGCGACCGTCGTCTCGGGCGGTGCATCGCCAAGAGGCAGCGCGCCTTCGCCGAACAGGTCCGCGAAGACATCGGAGGCCGGCGCCGCAGTGGGCAGCAGTGCGCTGATCGACGGGGCCGACGCGAGGTTCGATGCTGCAGGCGAGGCAGGCACCAACTGCGACAGCGACGGCTCGGTGATCGGTGCGGCCGGTGGCTCGGTGAGCGGCTCGGTGATGGGCGCCTCGGCGATCGCAGGCGGAGGTGCCTGGCTTGCACTCGCGGCTTCGAGCACGTAGCTGCCGATGGTCACGCGGTCGCCCAGCGCGACGCGCGATTCTTCTTCGTGGCGCAGCGTGCGTCCGTTCACGCTGATCGGCAGCACCGCGCTCATGTTGCGCACCACGGCGGCGCCGTCGTCGTCGAAGCGCACGGTGGCCTGCAGGCGCGAGATCTGCCGGTGTTCGTCGGGCAGCACGAGGTGGTTGTCGGGGCTGCGGCCGATGGTGCCGCCCGGGGCTGCGAGCAGCGCCGAAGGCCCCGAGGCCACGGGCATGCCGCCGTGTTCAATCACTGTCCAGCGCATGGCATCTCCATGTTCGTCGCGGTGGGCGCGAGCGTGCCCGGGCGCGGCCGTGGCCGGCCGCGTGTCATCCGCGCTTCATCTTCTTCGCGGCCTCGAACGCGGGGCCCCACACGGGGTGGGTGCGTTCCGCGACATTCAGGTCGAAGCTCGGGAACACATCGAGGAGCTTGCGGAATTGCGTGCGGCATTCCGCGATCTGGTTATTCACGCAGTAGCTGAAGGCCTCGAGCTTGAGTGCGGCCAGCCGCGTCGCGGGCTCGGCCCCGTCGAACACCGACACGCCGCCGCTCTTCAAGGTGGAGATGGCCTTGGCGTAGTCGCCCGCATCGTAGGCCTGCTGCGCGCGTTCGAGCGTGGTGCGTGCCACTTGCTGGCTCAGGCGTTCGGGTTGCTGTGAGGCATCCGGGGTGCTCTGGCAGCCGCTCAACAGCGCAAGCATGAAGGCAAAAGACAGAACAGGCAGGCAAGACTTCAATCTTTTCTCCTACTTCGCGAGAGGCAATGCGTGAGAGAGGGCGTGCTGTTGCATCACGATGCAACAGCACGCAATGCACACCGTGCGCGTGCATGGTTTCGATAATATAGATCGCGAAGCTTTCAGGGAGATCTCATGCATCGACGGACCTTGATTCAAGGCGCATTGGCCACATCGCCGTTGCTCGCAGGCCTCGCTGGTTGCGCATCGACCGCGAAGTCGATGCCCACGCCGTATGCCATCACCGTGCGCATCGACGACGGCGTGAATCCCGATGGTCGCGGCCAGGCCGCACCGATTCTCGTGAAGGTCTTCGAACTGAAATCTTCCGGCAACTTTGAAACGGCAGACTACTTCGCGCTGCAGGATCGCGACCGCGAGACGCTCATGACCGAGCTCGTGAACGCGGACCAGGCCATCTTGCGCAGCGGCGAGGAACGCGTGTTCAAGCGCGAGGCCGGCCTCGACTCGCGCGCCATCGGCGTGATCGCCGGCTATCGCAAGCTGGAAGCGGCGCGGTGGCGCATCGTGTTGCCGTTGAAGGAGCCGAAACAAACGAATCTTTACAAGGTGTGGCAGTTTTCTCCGAGCGAGCAGAGCGTGCGCATCGCGGTGCGCAAGAGCGGCCTCGAACTGCTACCAAGTCGTTAAGTTTCAACGCGCGCTAATACGAAAGTGCGGCGCATTCGCCTCTGAAAAGGCATGCAAAACGCAAGAGGCGCCGTGTAGCATCAGACGCGAAAGAAGATCGAGCGGGGAGCCGCTGTACAGCGCATTTCCCGCCTCCGTGTGAGCACTCCAGGAGGTTCTTTGGTGACAGTTCGCAACGCGGGCGCAGCCGGTCAGGGCGCCCAATCTCAGGCATTGGCGAATCGCGTGGTGTGGTCCGAAGGCATGTACCTGCGGCCCCAGCACTTCCAGCAGATGGAGCGCTATGTCGAGCAGTACGTCACTCGCCGCACCGCGGGCATGCAGGGTGCCTACTGGGGATGGCTGCACCTGGACATCGACCGCGATGCCTTCGCGCTCGGGCGCGTGTCGCTGCTCGGCGGCGCGGGCGTGCTGCCCGACGGCACGCCGTTCTCGTTCGGCCTCGAAGACGCACCGATGCCCTTCGACGTGCCCACCGACCTCACCGACGAACTCATCGTGCTCGCACTGCCGCTGCGCAGGCCCGGCAGCGAAGAGGTGATCTTCTCGGAAGACGAAGGCTCGGCCGCGCGCTTCGGCGTGGTCGAGCGCGAAGTGGCCGACGGCAACGCGGTGGCGCTCGGCCCCGCGGTGCTGCAGCTGGCGAAGCCGCGCCTGCGGCTGGCGCGCGCGTCGTCGCTCACGGCCGAGTGGCAGGCCATCGGCGCGGTGCGCGTGATCGAGCGGCGCACCGACCACAAGCTGGTGGTCGATGCCAACTACATCCCGCCGGTGCTCGACGCCTCGGCGCATCCGATGCTGCGCAGCATGACGGCCGAGCTGCACGGCCTGCTCACGCAGCGCTCCGAGGCATTGGCCTCGCGGCTGTCGCAGCCGGGGCGCGGCGGCGTGAGCGAGGTCTCCGACTTCCTGCTGCTGGAGCTGGTCAATCGCTACCTCGCGCTCACCTGGCATGCGCAGCAGGCGGTGCAGGTGCACCCCGAGACGCTGTTCGTCGACTGGCTCAAGCTGGCCTGCGACCTGGCCACGCACACCTCGCCCACGCGCCGTCCGGTGGTGTGGCCGGTGTACGACCACGACAACCTCAACGAGAGCATCCGCCCGTTGATGGAGGAGCTGCGGCGTTCGCTGTCGGCGGTGCTCGAGCAGAGCGCCATCGCCATCGAACTCGAAGAGCGCAGCCACGGCGTGCGCGTGGGCCGCATGCCCGACCCGGTGCTGGTGCGCAACGCGGCCTTCGTGCTCGCGGTGCATGCCGACCTGCCGGCCGATGCCGTGCAGCAGCGCTTTCCGACGCAGGTCAAGATCGGCTCGGTTGAGCGCATCCGCGACCTCGTGCAGTTGCAGCTGCCCGGCGTGGTCGTGCGCTCGCTGCCGGTGGCGCCGCGCCAGATCCCGTACCACGCGGGCTACCACTACTTCGAACTCGACAAGGGCGGCGACATGTGGCGCCAGCTCGAGAAATCGGGCGGCGTCGCCATGCACCTGGCCGGCGACTTTCCGGGGCTCGCCATGGAGTTCTGGGCCATCCGTCCGTGAGGGACCCTATGAACGGTGCCAATGACATGGCCGTCGGCCCGGGTGGCTTCGTGCCGCCCAATCCGGGCGGCGGCGCGACCACGCACAGCGGCCCGGGGCCGCAACCCCAGCAGCAACCCCAGCCCGATGCCTTCACCGCGTGGCACGACGCGCGGCGCCCGCATGCGGGCGACACGGCGCTGGCGGGCAACAACCCGCTGGTGGCGGCGGCCAATCCGCTGCTCGACCTGATCCCGCAGATCCGCGCCACCGGCCACCACCCGTCGCCCGCGCAACTGCGCGAGCACCTGGTCGACGAAGTGCGGCGCTTCGAGACGCGCGCGCAGCAGGCCGGCATCGCGCCCGAAGTGATCATCGGCGCGCGCTACTGCCTGTGCACCGCGGTCGACGAGGCCGCGGCGCTCACGCCGTGGGGCGGCAGCATCTGGTCGTCGCAGAGCCTGCTCGTGATGTTCCACAACGAGACCTGGGGCGGCGAGAAGTTCTTCCAGCTGCTGTCGCGCCTGGTGCAAAACCCGCAGCAGCACCTGCACCTCATCGAGCTCATCTACTTCTGCCTGGCGATGGGCTTCGAGGGGCGCTTTCGCGTCATCGACAACGGCCGTTCGCAGCTGGAGACGCTCAAGCAGCGGCTGCTGCAGATCATCCGGCAGGCGCGCGGCGAAATCGCCGCGCCGCTGTCGCCGCACTGGCAGGACGCAAGCGCGCCCGTGCGCCGCACGCGCCACTGGCTGCCGGTGTGGGCCGTGGGCGCGGTGGCGGCGGTGCTGCTGGTGCTGGTGTTCGCGGTGCTCACCTTCAACCTCGCGGGCCATTCCGACGGCGCTTTCTCGGCCGTGAACGCGGTGCGCCTGCCGCAGACGCAGCGCGCGGTGGCGGTGCCCGCGGCGCAGCCGCGCCTGCAGCGCTTTCTCGAGCCCGAGATCCGCGACGGCCTGCTCACGGTGCGCGACGAGGCCGACCGCAGCGTGGTGGTGCTGCGCGGCGACGGCCTGTTCGCCTCGGGCTCCGACCGCGTGCTCGACCGCTACGCGCCGGTGCTCGCGCGCGTGGCCGACGCGCTCAACGCGGTGGAAGGCAACGTGCTGGTCAGCGGCTTCAGCGACGACCAGCCGATCCGCAGCGTGCGCTTCCCGTCCAACTGGCAGCTCTCGCAGGCGCGCGCCGATGCGGTGAAGGCCATGATCGCCACGCGCCTGAGCCGGCCCGAGCGGCTGCGCGCCGAAGGCCGCGGCGACGCCGATCCGCTGGTGCCCAACGACTCGGCGGCCAACCGCGCGCGCAACCGGCGCGTCGAGGTGACGCTGCTGGTGGCGCCGGTGGCGGGCGTGCCCGTGCCGGGGTCTGCGCCGCAACCCCGGCAGCAACCACCACAAGGAGGAACCCGCTGATGCTGCGCGCGCTCTTCCGTTTTCTCGTCAGCCGCGACCTCTGGGTCTTCTTCGGGCTGGTCGCGCTCGCGTTCCTGATCTGGGTCATCGGTCCGGTGATCGCCGTGGGCCGCTACCGGCCGCTCGAAGGCGAGTTCGTGCGCATCGTGGTCATCGCGCTGATGTTCGGCGTGTGGCTGGTGCGCGTGGCCTACCGCAAGTGGCGCGAGCGCCGCCTCAACGCGCAGCTGCTGCACCAGCTGCGCACGCCGTCGCCCAAGGCGAAGGAGGCCAAGCCCGAAGAGGCGCCCGAGATCAAGGAGCTGCACAGCGGCTTCGCCGACGCCACCGCGGTGCTGAAGAACATGCGCTTCGGCCCGGGCCCCGGCGGCAAGGCGGCCGGGCGCTTCGCGCTGTTCGCCCGGCAGTACCTCTACCAGCTGCCCTGGTACATCTTCATCGGCGCGCCGGGCTCGGGCAAGACCACGGCGCTGGTCAACTCCGACCTCGACTTTCCGCTCGCCGACCAGCTCGGCAAGGCCGCGGTGCGCGGCATCGGCGGCACGCGCAACTGCGACTGGTGGTTCACCAACGAGGCGGTGCTCATCGACACGGCCGGGCGCTACACCACGCACGAGAGCCACCGCGAGACCGACGAGGGCGAGTGGAAGGGCTTCATCGAGCTGCTCAAGAAGTTCCGGCCGCGCCAGCCGATCAACGGCGCGATCCTCACCATCAGCATCGCCGACCTGCCGCTGGCCGACGACGCGCAGCGCGCGCGCCACGCGATGGCGCTGCGCAAGCGGCTGCTCGAGCTGCGCAACGACCTGGGCATCAACTTCCCGGTGTACGTGCTGGTCACCAAGACCGACCTGCTGGCCGGCTTCAACGAGTACTTCGGCTCGCTGGGCCGCGCCGAGCGCCAGCAGGTGTGGGGCTTCACCTTCCCCATCGAGGGCAACCCCGCCGACCCGGCCAAGGCCGACCTGCGCGAGCGCTTCCACCAGGAATACAAGCTGCTGCACCAGCGCCTGGACGAGCGCCTGCCCGAGCTGATGGCGACCGAGCCCGACCCGATGCGGCGCGCGCAGGCCTACCTGCTGCCGCAGCAGTTCGCGAGCTTCGAGGACATCCTGGGCACCTTCCTGGCCGATGTGTTCAACCCGTCGAAGTTCGAGGTGGCGCCGCTGCTGCGCGGCGTGTACTTCACCAGCGGCACGCAGGAGGGCACGGCCTTCGACCGCGTGATGGGCGCCATCAAGCGCTACCTGCAGGTGAACGCGCCGCCCGCGCCGCCGCCGGGTCCAGGCAAGAGCTACTTCCTGAAAGAGCTGCTGCAGCAGGTGATCTTCCGCGACGCGGGCGTGGCGGGCACCAACCTGCGCTGGTATCGGCGCCGCCGCGCGATCGACCTCGCGGGCTACGCGCTGGTCGGCATGCTCGCGGTGGTGCTGCTGGGCGCGTGGGCCAACAGCTGGCGCCACAACAAGGCTTACGTGGCCGAGGTGGACGGCAACGCCAAGGCCTTCAACAAGGCCGCCGCACGCGGCGAGCTGCCGACGGTGGTCGATTCGAGCGGCGACATCGCGAGTTCGCTGCTCATCCTCGACCGCCTGCGCGACCTGCCGAAGTCCGCCGAGTTCGACATCGGCGATCCGCCCGTGGGCTACCGCTTCGGGCTCTACCAGGGCGAGAAGCTGCAGGCCGCCACCGACGGCGTGTACCAGCGCGCGCTCGAAACCGTGCTGCTGCCGCAGGCCGCGCAACGCGTGGAGCAGTCGCTGCGCGAGGCCGCGAAGCTTGATGCCGAATACAGCTACGAGGCGCTCAAGGCCTACCTCATGCTGTACGACCCCGAGCGCTACGACGCCGACTTTCTGCAGGCCTGGCTGCTGACCGACGTCGACCGCAAGATCGGCGCCTCGCTCACGCGCGAACAGCGCACGAACCTCGAAGCGCACCTGAAGACGCTGTTCGCCGACCGCGTCGTGAGCTCGCCCTTCACCAAGGACGACAAGCTCATCGCGCAGACGCGCGAGCGCCTGGCCGGCGTGCCGCTGGCGCAGCGCTCGTACGCGCGGCTGCGCCGCATCCTCCTGCAGACCAGCGCGCCCAACGCCTTCACCATCGCCGAGGCGGGCGGCGCGGAGTCGGCGCTGGTGGTCCGGCGCGCCAGCGGCAAGCCGCTGACCGACGGCATTCCCACGCTCTTCACCTACCGCGGCTACTGGGACATCTTCGACAAGCGCATGGCCGAGACCACGCTGGCGCTGGAGCAGGAAGACCGCTGGGTGCTGCAGATCCGCGCGCCGGGCATCGCCGACATCACCTCGCGCGAGCTGCTGCTGCGCGAGGTGCGGCGCCTGTACCTCAGCGACTACATCCGCACCTGGGACGAGTACCTGGCCGACATCCGGCTGGCCGAGAGCAAGTCGCTGCTGCAGAGCATCCAGATGACGCGCGTGCTGTCGACCGGCGAGTCGCCGATGTCGCGCCTCATCCGCGGCGCGGCGCGCGAGACCGACCTGCTGCGCAACCACGACGAGGCCACGCGCAGCCTGCTCGACCAGGCGCAGAACCGCGTGACCAGCACGCGCGAGCGCATCGAGCAGCTCATCGGCCAGCCCGACGGCAGCCAGCGCCGCAACACCGCGCCCGACCGGCCCGAGTCGCTGGTCGACAACCACTTCGCGCCGCTGCGGCGCATGGTGACCGCGCCCAAGGCCGGCGGCCAGACGCCGCTGGACCAGACGGCCGCGCTCATCAACGAGCTGTACACCTTCCTCACCGCCACCGACACGGCGCTGCGCAGCGGCAACATCCCGCCGCCGGGCGATGCCGTGACCAAGCTGCAGGCCGAAGCGGGGCGTTTGCCGGTGCCGTTCCAGGGCATGCTGAACGACCTGTCGGCCACCGCGTCGTCGAAGGCCGCGGCGGTGACGCGGCAGAACATCGGGCAGAACGCGGCCGCGACCATCGGGCAGTTCTGCGGCCAGGCGATCGCGGGGCGCTACCCGTTCGCGCGCGGCTCCAACCGCGACGTGGCGGCGGGCGACTTCGCGCAGCTGTTCGCGCCCGGCGGGATGATGGACGACTTCTTCCAGAAGAACCTCGCCTCGCAGGTCGACACCTCGGTCAACCCGTGGACCTTCAAGCGCGGCGTGGACGGCAGCGCGTCGGGGCGCTCGGCCTACCTCGACGCGTTCCAGAAGGCACAGGCGATCCGCGACGTGTTCTTCACGGGCATGGCGGGCGGGCGCACGCCCTCGTTCACGCTCGACATCCGGCCCGAGGACATGGACGCCACGCTCACGCAGTTCACGCTGGACATCGACGGCCAGACGGTGCGCTACGCGCACGGCCCGCAGGCGCCCAGCAGCATCAAGTGGCCCGGCCCGCGCAACAGCAACCAGGTACGGCTGCAGGTCACCGTGGCCAACGGCACGCCGGCCGGCGGCATCGTGACCGAAGGGCCGTGGGCGCTGCACCGGCTGTTCGACAAGGCCTCGATCTCGTCGGGGCGCACGCCCGAGTCGTTCAACGCGACCTTCGACCTGCAAGGCAAGAAGGTGGTGCTCGCGGTGACGGCCAACAGCGTCTACAACCCGCTGCGGCTGTCGCAGATGAACAGCTTCTCCTGCCCCGGGAAATCCTAGGATGACGCCTCCCCCGCACGCCTGGTCGCCGCTCGACGAGCAGATCGGCTGGTACGGCAAGCTGCCGTCGGCCGGCGACTTTCTCTACCGCCGCATGCCGCGCGAACTGCAGGCCTGGTGGGACCGCTGGATGCAGAACGGCCTGGGCAGCTTCAAGCGCTGGCCCGACGCCATGACGCGCCACTACGCGGTGGCCCCGGTCTGGAACTTCGCCATCCCCGCCACGCACGGCGTGAACGCGGTGCAGCTGGGCTGCATCGCGCCCAGCTGCGACCGCGTGGGCCGCTACTACCCGGCCTGCGTGGCGCTGCAGGTGGACGCGGCGCGCTACCACCCCGCGCTGCTCGAAGGTTCGGCCGCCTGGTACTGGCAGTGCGGCAGCGCGCTGCTGCAGGCCATCCGCCACGGCGTGGCGCCCGACCTCTTCGACGGCCAGGTGCTGGCCGCGGGGCGCACGGGCTTTCGCACCGCCAGCGGCGGCTCGGACGACATCCTCTCGATCCTCGGCGCGGCCGCCGGCCCTGCTGCCAACGGTGCGCGCGGCGCGAGCGCCCAGCAGCGCCTGGGCTGGCCCGAGCTGCCGCTGTGCTTCGACCCCTTCGGCGGCACCAGCTACTGGTGGACCAACCAGGCCGACGGCTCGCCGCTGCGCACCGCGGCGCACGGCGGCGGGCTCAACACGCCGCTGTTTTCCCAGTTGTTTTCGCAAGGCCACGTGCCGTGGGCCTGACACGCCCGACCCACCCGCAGGAAGAAGAGACACCCCATGACGACGCCCGCCAGCCCTAGCGCGACGCCCGACCCGCAGGAGGAGCGCCCCCATCCCCTCGGCACGGGCCACCGGCTCGACGAGTTCGAGCTGCTCGAAGTCATCGGCGAGGGCGGCTTCGGCATCGTCTACCGCGCCTACGACCACTCGCTGCAGCGCGAGGTGGCGGTCAAGGAATACATGCCCTCGATGCTCGCGCGCCGCGTGGGCGACAACAGCGTGCACGTGCGCTCCGAGCGCCTCACCGCCACCTTCGCGGCCGGCCTGCGCAGCTTCATCAACGAGGCGCGCACGCTGGCGCAGTTCAGCCACCCGGCGTTGGTGCGGGTGCATCGCTTCTGGGAGGCCAACTCCACCGCCTACATGGCGATCCAGCTGTACAAGGGCCGCACGCTGCGCCAGCTGGCCGAGAGCGAGCCGGGCACGCTGACCGAGCCCTGGCTGCTGGGCATGCTGGGGCCGCTGCTGGGCGCGCTCGACACGCTGCACCACAGCCAGTGCTTCCATCGCGACATCGCGCCCGACAACATCTTCATCCAGCAGCAGGACGACCGCCCGGTGCTGCTGGACTTCGGCGCCGCGCGCAAGTCGATCGCCGACCTGGTCGACGAGGTCGCGGTGATGGTGAAGTCGGGCTACTCGCCGATCGAGCAGTACGCCGACGACAACACGCTGCTGCAGGGCGCGTGGACCGACCTCTATGCGCTGGGCGCCGTGCTGTACCGCGCGGTGACCGGCCACCCGCCGCCCTCGGCCGTGGTGCGCAGCGTGCAGGACGCCTACGTGCCGCTGTCGTCGATGGACCGCGACGACCTGAGCCCGGCCTTCTGCGCCGCGGTCGACCACACGCTGGCCGTGCACAGCAAGGACCGCACGCAGACGGTGGCGGCCTTTGCGGCGGAGCTGGGGCTGGTGAAGCTGGGCGACCTGTACGTGGTGGACCGGGCGGCGCCGCCGGCGGCGGTGGTTGCTGCTGCTGCCGTGCCCGTCGCGGCGCCCGTGGCGCAGGAGCCGCCGGCACCGGAGCCGGAGGAGGAAGCGCCACCGCCCGCGCCCGAGGTGCAGCCCGTGCCTGTGGAAGCGGCGACCGCGCGCGTGCAGGCACCGCCGCCTGCACCGCCATCGCCTGTCGCGCGCCCGAAGAAGCCGGCCAAGCGTCCGCCGTGGTTCCTTGTCGGCGCGCTGGTGCTCGCGCTGTTCGCGGTCGGCGGCTGGATCGGCTGGCGGCTGACGGCCAAGGCGCCGTCCGATCCGATGATCGCGGCCGCGCCGCCGCCCGGCACGCCGATGTCCGATCCGGGCGCGCCCCCGGCCGCGATGCCGCCGGCCGGCGCGACCTCCGAGGCGCCGCCGGCGTCCGCGCCCGCTGCATCGGCCAGCGCCCCGCTGAGCCCGCTCGACAACGTGCCGGTCGCCGCCGCGCCCACGCCACCTGCGGCGCCCCCGGCCGAGCCCGAGGCGCCGCCCGCGCAGCCTGCACCGCCGGCCCAACCCGAAGCGCCGCCGCCCCCCGACCCCGCCGTGGTCGCCGAGGTGGAAGACTGGAACCTGGCGCAGGCCGAGAACACCCGCGAAAGCTATGAGGCCTACCTGCGGCGCCACCGCCGCGGCCTGCATGCGCGCGAGGCGCGCAACGCCATCGCCCAGCTCAACCGGCAGTCACCGCCGCCGCCTGCCGCGGGCAGCACGAACCCCGTGCCGACCGTGATCGCGGGCGCACCGCCGGCCCCGCCACCGCCGCCGGCCACGGCGCCCGGCATGGGCCGCGTGCAGTTCAACATCCGGCCCTGGGGCCAGGTCTTCGTCGACGGCGCCGACCGCGGCGTGAGCCCGCCGCTCAAGTCGCTGCCGCTGCGCCCCGGCATCTACACGATCGAAGTGCGCAATGGCGACCTCACGGCCTACCGCCAGCGCGTGACGGTGCAGGACAGCAAGTCCGCACCGGTGGTGAGCCACGAGTTCAAGTAAGAGGGCAGCGCGTCAGGGCGTGCCGGTGCGCAATGCGCGGCGGTACTGCACCGCCTCCGCCACGTGCGCGGCCTGCACCGCGTCCTGCCCCGCGAGGTCGGCGATGGTGCGTGCCACCTTCAGCGCGCGGTGCGTGCTGCGCGCCGACCAGCCCAGCCGCGCGGCCGCCTGCTGCAGCAGCTGGCGGGCGGGGCCATCGAGCACGGCGTGCGTGTCGATCGCGCGGCCCTGCAGCGCCTGGTTCGCGTGGCCCTGGCGTTGCAGCGCGCGGTCGCGTGCGCCCACCACGCGCGCACGGATGCTGTCGGTCGACTCGCCCGCCGGCGCGTCGAGCAGCTGCGGCGCCGACACGGCCGCCACTTCGATGTGCAGGTCGATGCGGTCCAGCAGCGGACCGCTGAGCTTGCCCTGGTAGCGCGCGACGCGCTCGGGCGTGCAGCGGCAGGGCTTGAGCGTGGAGCCGAGGTAGCCGCAGGGGCAGGGGTTCATCGCGGCGATGAGCTGGAAGCGCGCCGGAAACTCCGCGCGACGGGCGGCGCGGGTGATCGTGATGGTGCCGGTCTCCAGCGGCTCGCGCAGGGCTTCGAGCGCGGCGCGCGTGAACTCGGGGAATTCATCCAAAAACAGCACGCCGTGGTGCGCGCGCGAGATCTCGCCCGGCCGGGGCGGCGAGCCGCCGCCCACCAGCGCCACCGCGCTCGCCGTGTGGTGCGGCGTGGCCGTCGGGCGGCTCATCCAGCGCTCGGGCGCCAGCCGGCCGTCGAGGCTGGCGATGGCCGCGCTCTCCAGCGCTTCGTCCACGTTCATCGGCGGCAGCAGGCCGGCGAAGCGGTGTGCCAGCATCGACTTGCCCGAGCCCGGCTCGCCCACCATGAGCAGGCTGTGGCCGCCGGCCGCGGCGATCTCGAGCGCGCGCTTGGCGCCCGTGTGGCCCTTGACGTCGGCCAGGTCGGCATAGCGCGGGGCGCCGTCGCCGGGCGCGGCGCGCACGCGGGTCCAGCCGTCGTCGGTCGCGTCGACGGGCCCGCCGCCGCTGGCGACGAACTGGCGCACCACGTCGAGCAGGTGCTTGGCGCCGTACACCTGCGCGCCGGGCACCAGCGCGGCCTCCTGGGCGCTGTCCAGGGGCAGCACCAGCCGCACGGCCGTGCCTTGCGTGTAGGTGGCCACGGCCATCGCGAGCGCGCCGCGCACGGGCCGCAGTTCGCCCGACAGCGACAGCTCGCCGGCGAACTCGTGGCCGGCCAGCCGCGCGTTCTCGATCTGCCCGCTGGCCGCGAGGATGCCCAGGGCGATCGGCAGATCGAAGCGGCCCGGCACGAGTTAGATGACCAGGCATGGACAACTTCGGCTCGCATGGATTTCTCTCGCCTAACCTCTAGTCACAAGATCAGATGGTGTTTGGGAGGGACGGTGGACGGCAATGGATTTTGTGGCTGACGGCAGTACCCTTGGCTCAGATCTCTTCTAATCCTTGGCCGTTTTCTGTGGGTCCACGGGCTCTAGTCTGCCGTCAGGGAACTCGCGGTACACAACGCCTTGGATGATCACGGCCTTTGGCAAGCCCAACTTCGCTTTCGCCACAGCAATCTCGGCAAAACGCTCCTTCATTCGGCGGATGAATTCAGGACTTGCTGTCATTCGAAGCACTGAGTTCCCCATGATGATCTCTCTTTTCTCAGGGCTACAACCATGCCCGTTGTTTGCGGTCAGTCCTCTGGCAACTCGAGCTTAGGAGCAGCTTTTAATGCCCCGTGGTCAAGGCATCGGTGTGTAGTATTTTTTGTCCATCAGCTCGAGCCGAGAGGCCTTTGTGTCATCCACTATTGAATCTCACGTAGTCGTCGATTTCACGCGATTCATCTGACAGCAAGCAGCCGAACTCCGCGTCCCTCCATCGTAGGCATTCCTTCGCGACCTGTTGAATATTCTGACCACAGAGCGGGTCGACAAACATACCGTGATCGGTTTCGAAGAGCCAAGCTAATGAGTGCTCCCGCCCGCCTACCCTGCCTTGCCATATCGCGAGACACCTCGCGAATAGAGGAGCCTTTTGATCTGTCATGTGAGCTGGCAGAACCACATGTAGTTGTACATCCTCCGGAGCAGACCCTTCAAGGATAAATACGACGTCACTTGCGCGGGTTGCGATGTAGCGACTCAAGAACTCTCCCCTCTCTCCGGACGCCGAAGGAGAGAGAAGTTCAACATACCAAAGCGGCTCGTCCCGAGAATGCTCAGCCCAACGATATCGACGGATATAGGGATCTGCCTCATCCGGCGCTGGAGAAAGATGGATTTCAAAACGTCCGTCAACTTGAAGCATCGAGAACCTTTTATGTGGAAGATCGTCCGTGGTGTAATCGTACTCATGGCAGGACCATTTTGTCCATGCCTACACCTTCTCCAAAACATGCGCGAGATCCAGCGCTTGTTGCGCTTGGAGGGGCTATCAGCTCAATGCGGAAAGCTCAGGGGGTCTCTCAGGAAGAGCTTGCTCATAGGTGTCACGTCGATCGTTCTTACATGAGCAGCATCGAGCGCGGCGCCCAGAATCCGGGCGTCATGACCGTGATCTCCGTGGCGAAGGCCCTGGGGGTATCGGTCGCTCAACTTGCAACGGTCGCGGATCTGTAGTCTTGGCATTCATCGGCAATTTGTGCAGATTCATGTAAGCGCACTCCGCTCTTCGAGATCGCAGGCTTACAGCTTTTGGGGCGCCCAGCATCGCCACGCGTGCCATTCGAGTGTCAAGCTGTCCGCGCCGAAGTAGAACTGAGCCACCGCGCCGCTTGAATCGTGAGCCAGGGGTGGAAGCCGACGCAGCAATGGTCGGCTGTGGATAAGTGTATGTCTTGCCTTGTTCTGTGACCTCCTTTCGCTTCTGTGATCGAACTCATAAGGCGCGAAGGGCGTAGCCCGTAGCGCCTTGCCACGCGCGGCGGCGGTCAATCAGCGGCGTCTGTTGGATCGGCCTTGGCGCCTGTCTTGCGGGTCTGCTCCCTGGCCTTGATGCGCTTCTTCGCCGTGGCGCTGCTGTGCAGGAATCGATGGCTCTCGTTGCCCGTCTCCACGATGTGACAGTGGTGCGTGAGGCGGTCGAGCAACGCGGTCGTCATCTTGGCGTCGCCGAACACCGTCGACCATTCGGCGAAGTCCAGGTTGGTTGTGATCACCACGCTGGTGTGCTCGTACAGCTTGGACAGCAGGTGGAACAACAGCGCGCCGCCGGCCTGACTGAACGGCAGGTAGCCCAGCTCGTCCAGGATCACCAGATCCATTCGCAGCAGGCTCAGCGCGATACGACCGGCCTTGCCTTGGGCCTTCTCCTGCTCCAGTGCATTGACCAGATCGACCGTCGAGTAGAACCGCACGCGCTTGCCGTGGCGCGTGATGCCCGACACGCCCAGAGCCGTTGCCAGATGGGTCTTGCCTGTGCCCGGACCACCGACCAAGACAACGTTGTGCGCGGCCTCGGTGAACTCCAGCATTGCGAGCAGGTGAACCAGCTTCTGGTCGACCACCGACGCGTCGAAGTCGAAGCCCGCCAGATCCCGGTGCACGGGGAAGCGCGCCGAGCTCATCTGGTGCTGCACTGAACGCATCGACCGGTCCGTGGTCTCAGCCTGCAGCAGATGTTCGACCAGCCAGCGCGAGGCATCCAGGCCGGACGCAGTTCCTTGCTCCGCCAGATCGCACCAGGCACTGGCCATGCCGTGCAGGCGCAGTGCCTTGAGTTCGACGGTCACATCACGCATGGTCCACCTCCTGTCCACGCAGGCTGTCGTAGCGTGCCGTGTTGGCCAGCGGCGGCGTGACGATCTGCAGCGCTGTCTCGGCACTCTGCGGTGTTGCCGGCGCGGTGAGCCGGCCGAGCACATTGACGACGTGCTCCACGCTGACCCGTCCTGACGGCGGACCGCTCTCCAGCGCCAACTCGACCGCCACGATCACCGCGTCCAGCCCCGCCGTCGGCACGATGGCCAACACCTGGGCCATCACGCGATCTCCACCGGCCTGGCGCAGCAAGCCGCGGCGCAGTTGCTGCAGCGCTTCGGGCATGTCTGCGAAGGGCGCACCGTTCCTCAATGCACCAGGCTTGCGCTGGATGAGCGGAATGTAGTGCTGCCAGTCGTAGCGAGTGCCCCCAGAGGCGCTCAGGCGCTCGTGGCGCGCCACCGCCGCGTCTTCTGCGACCACCACGACGTTGCCCGGGTACAGCCGCGTGCTGACCATCTGCCCGGCCAGCTCGCATGGCACCGAGTAGCGATTGCGTGCCACCGACACCAGGCAGGTGCTCGACACCCGCGCTGGCTTCTCTACGTAGCCATCGAAGGGCTCAGGCATGGGCATCAGGTGGGGACGCTCGTGCTCGAGCATCTCGGCCACGCTGAACTGGCTGTGCTCGGGATGCCGGACCTCGTTCCACAGCGCCCGGCAGCGCTCCGCCAGCCAGGCATTGAGTTCGACGAAGGAGCCGAAGCGACGCCGGGCCGCCTCGATCCAGATGCGCCGACGGCTGTCCTGCACGTTCTTCTCCACACGCCCCTTCTCCCAGCCCGAGGCCACGTTGCAGAAGTCGGGGTCGTACAGGTAGTGCGCGCACATCACGGCGAAGCGGGCATTGACGGTGCGGCCCTTGCCCTTGTGAACCTTGTCCACTGCGGTGCGCATGTTGTCGTAGATCCCGCGGCGCGCCACACCGCCCAGCGCTGCGAACGATCTCGTATGGGCGTCGAACAGCATCTCGTGGCCTTGGCTCGGGTACGCCACCAGCCAGAACGCACGGCTCGCACACAGCTTCAGGTGCGACACCTGCATGCGGTAATAGATGCCGCCGACAACCAGGCCTTCTTCGCTCCAATCGAACTGGAAGGCTTCGCCCAGCTCGAAGTTCAGCGGTACGAACGCCGTGACGTTGACTGTCTGCCCCTCACCCTGGCGCCACGTCCGCACGAAGTCAGTGATGGCTGAGTAGCCGCCGTTGTAGCCCGCAGCCTTGATCTCGGCGTGCAACGCGCGTGCCGTGCGTCGTTCGTGCTTGGGCCGCCTGGCATCGGCTGTCAATGCCTGCTTGAGTGCTTCCTCAAACGGGCTGAGCTTGTTCGGGCGCGGCTCGCGCCGGTACTTCGGCGCCTCCTTCACTGGTGCGCGCAGCCACTTCGACACCGTGTTGCGAGACAGCCCCGTCCTGCGCGCAATCTCTCGCTCCGACAGCTTGTCCCTCGCGTGCAGCCGTCGGATCTTGCCAATCATGTCCATGGTGATCACTCCTCGAACCCCGCCGCTTAAATAAACAGCAGGGTAGGTTGAACACCTGGCTCACTTTTACTTCGGCACTACGTACAAAACTGGCTCAGTTTCCGGTCGGCGCCAACACTGAGGAACAACTCCTCGAATTCGTTTTGCTTGTTGACCAAGGTCCATAGCCTGCGGAAGTTCTTCGCCAGCAGGTCACGCAGATCCGGTATCAACTCGCTCCTCGCCATCGATAAACGCTCGATGAAGGCGACGGCGGAGCCATACCATCTGCCGATCTCATCGTCGCTACTGGGCCGATAGCCGTAGTCCCGTGACCTAGCCCCGAAAGAGAATTGATGAGAAGAACTAAAGTGCCCCGACATCAGCACTTTGCCAAGGGCGGCCAATCCCAGCGCCCGTGCCTTGGGCTCACCGGAGCTGAGAAGCTGCTCGATAACGTTGAGGCGCTGCTCGATGCTGGCGTGTGTTCCGGAAAGGTAAATCGTGAACAAGGAGAGGAAGGCGTTTGACGCCGTTTGGGTATCCTCGTTTTTTGTGCCCTGCGTCGAGGTTCGTGCCAGAACGTGGGCGCTCCGTTCAAACAAGTTTGGGTCGTAAGCGAGAGAGCGCAACAAGGGAAGGTGCAGGCGCCACACGGCGGTGGCCACGTCAGGCCGATCGTTGTTCACACGCTCGAGGGCCGTCAGTGCTGCTTCCGGGGTCACAGGCGCGATGTTCTCAAACATCGCGCGGCCGAGATCGTTAAGAGCCGCTATGTCTCCAAGAAGACCACCCGGTGAGAGCCAACGCTCTGAGATGGAGGCCGCCACGGAGTGATCGTGAAGAAACGAAAGGCGGCGAGAAAAGGACCGCGCTAAGCGATCCGTTCCGCCCGCGACCAGCTGCTGATTGATGAGCTCGTAAGGCGTGTCCTCGAGCGCTCGGGCAGCGAGCCGGTTGGCAATGGCATGCGGCAGCACAGCACGCCAGACGCCACGTGGTTGCACCAGATCGCGTCGTAGAAGTTCGCCCACATGACGATAGGTCTCTGTAGCAGCTTGGCCTGCAAGTGTCGCCAGGTGCGTGAGCTCAGCTTGGTCCCCTTCGATTGCTTCGCCTTGAAATGAGTACACGAGGGCGCACACCTGGGCCGCCCTGAGCAGGGCGTTGTCTGGGCCGTGCCGCTGCCGGAAAAGCCGCTGGAAAAGCTCGTCGTTGGAAAGGCCAGCCACCGTGTCTGAACGTTCTACGGTTTCGGCGAGGGCGACGGCGATTCGGGCGTTGCCGCCGGATGCCTCCGCAATCGTGCGCGCGTCTACTGGGGAAAGATGTGAGTATCGACGCCGGATCAGCATCTCGATCAGTTCGGATGATGACGATTCGAGAGTGACGACCTGAGTTCCCTCGGGTTGGTCGTCACGCACGTCGTACTCGACGGTGAGGACACTGACAGTGCTGGTTTGCGCGCTACAGAGTTCCGCGAGCCTGCGGTGCAGGTCCGGAGGGCAGTTGTCGATGATCAAGATCGCACGCGTGCGATTTGCGATCAGGTCCGAGGCTAGGCCCGTCGGCTGAGGGTCGGGGTTGTCCGATAAGTTCGCGTAAACGGCTAGGGATGGTGGCAGCGCCCGGGACCCGATCCGAGCGTCGAACAGAGCCTGGACGAGGCGGGTCTTGCCAACTCCCGAAAGGCCGACCAAGCGAACGATTTTGCCCGGTTGGGCCAGCTCATCCCGGAGCTCGTCGAGAACGCGAACCACCGATTGTGCGGGGGCGTCGCGGTGCTTGCCGAGATGCAGGCGCAGTTTGTCATCGAGCAGGTACTCGGCATCGACCCCCTCGGCTGCACCACTCCACGGACCATACGGGCGCCAACCAACAAGAGCCCTGCCCACTCTTGCCTTCACCCAAGTGACGAGCCCTGGGTAGCGTCGCACCCAGGTCGCGAGGCGCGTGCGGTCGTAGAAGTCGGTGTGGAGTTGACTAGCGTCGGCTAGTCCTTCAAGGGCGTCGCGCATGGCACCCCGGCGACTGCGAAGGGCGCTGTCTGCCGTCGATCCTTTGGAGCTCACGACAATATAGGCGCCGGCCTCACCCGCGAGTTCCTGGATCACAGGACGCACCGTGCCTTTGGGGCGCATCTCGGCAAGGATCGCGGCCCTCGGCATGTCCGGCAGCTTGACTTGAAAGCCGGTTGAGCGACGGGGGATGAAACCTTCGACTGGCGGACCTGGCGGCAGCGCCACGCGCACGTCTAAACCGCCGTCAGCCGCCGTCTGGTTCCCTCCCCATGTCACCGCTGCAGGAGACAGTCGATGATCTGTCAGTTCAGCTTCGCAAAGGCGACCGACCAGTTCTCGCAAATCGATGTCGTTCAGTTGACTGATGTCGTCAGAAGTGATGTCGAACACGAATGCCTTTGGGTTGCCGCAGGACCGTATCGTACTTCTCAACATCATTGCCCGAGTCTTGGGGATGAGCTAGTGGGCGCATGAAGAGGCGATCGACAAGATTAAGCCGACCGTCGATAACCAGGGACCAGCGCGCGACTAGCCGACGGCAATCGCGTGTTCCGACCTCGCCAACTGATTCAACGCTCATCAACAGCATGCTGTTTGTCCCGCATATGTGCGAAAGCTGGCCTTCGTAAACGCCTGCTTATCGTGAGTTGAGACCCGGAGGCTGTAGCGCCGTTGATTCACCAATGCATGGTGGTACTTATCGTGAACAGAGAAGTGGCCATCCGTGACCAGCCCAGCAGCGGAAGCCCGCGCGATGCGGTATCCCCAATGGTGTGGCGATCGGCTTCTGCGATTGCCGCCATCGTGCACGCGGCCGTTTGCTTCAATCCTGTTGCAGTTGGGTGCTGTGAGTCTCCCCGCGCTTAACTTGACGAAGTCTTCTTGGCTGCGCCTCCCTGGTGCCGGGGATCAAGAGACCGGTTGCAGATGAGCCGGAAGGGCCTTTACGAACTTGTCGGCCGTCGCGGCGGCCTGCGCCGAGTCGACTTTCCTAAAGCGATCTTGCCAGGCTAGAACCGCGGGCATATCTGCTTTTGGCACAAGTCGCAGAAGGGCTAGGTAAACCTTGAGCATCTGAGCGGCTGCTACGTCAGGCAACGAGAATACGAGGAGTCGGAGCACCCGCTCTCTTACCGCTTCGCCGCAGGCCAGGCGAGCGGCAATAGCGAGGCGCCGCAGCAGTTCTGGATGAGCGGCAAGCTTAACCATATCGAAATTCTGTTCCAACCGGTTCAACAAGCTGTTGACTAGGGCCTCGTCCCGTATCCGATGGCCGATCGCTTCGCAGATCGCGTAGAGGAGTTCCCAGCTGGCTGCGTTTGGAGGAGGCAGTGGTATCGCCTCCAGGACTACCTTCAGGACGTCTGCGAATTCGACCTGCGCATCGGCCTGCAAGTCCGGGTTGCCGTGCTCGATGCAATTGACCAGCTTAGTCGTTTCGGATGGAGGGAAGCCGGCGGTACGCACCCATCGCAGGTTGATCGACACGGCCTCACGTTGCTGCGCTACGTAGCCTCGGCCCTTATCTATCACCCATCGCATGAAAGTGTTTCGACCAAAGCTAATGCCTGGCTGCGCGAAAACACGCGCCACAACCGGGAACGCTACTGCGTAGTCGTCTGCTTGATTCATAAAACGTACCGCGTCGTGACCCGTGCGCACTCGGTCGGGCCCCATCGCAGCGAGCAGCTTTGCACGCGCGCCGCCTAACTGACTTAGCCCGGCCCCGATCAAGGCGTCGAAAATCTCCAACCCGCGCGCGAGATCTAGGTAATCGCCCGCGTTCGCGAGCGCCTCCGCGAAGGCGGAAAGCTGCGCCCAGAAGGAAGCTAATGCGGTCGTCTGCTCACCGAGCCCATTTTTAAGAAGGCCCAATCCGAAGCGCCGCTCGCGCGCCTCGGCAATGTCGACTTGCTGCAGAAGTTGCATCCTCAGATCGACCGCGTTGGCCCCTGTCCGGCGTAGGATCGCGGCTGCGAGCGTCGCATGTCCCGATCGAAACCGGTCGCCGACTTCTCCGAATATTAGTCCTTCGGCCTGGGCGCGTTCCCAATGCTCGGATTTCGCATGCATGCGCAGCAGAAGCCGTCTCGGAACGCCTTGGTCGCGAATCCCGCAGACGCACAGGCACAGGAACGCCGAGCGTAGCTCGGGAACCAACTGATTGACTCGCGTTAGCGTGCGGTCGGCGATCTTGTCCAGGCTAGAGCCGCGGAGCGCGAGAGAGAGGGCAAATATGTCTCCGGCCCGCATGAAGGTGGAAAACTTGGCGGCATTCGCCCTTCTGACGGGCTGCCCCGTCTCGCCCACGAGCCGGTTGAACTCTGACTCCGACACCGCGTTCAGCCTGTGCGGGGAGACGTGGACCGGAAAGGGACTCGGAATAACGTGCTCGTCCTTGGCGCTGGCCAATACAGTGACTTTTGCGTAGGGCTGGCGCCGGACCTGCTCGAGAATCCCGGACTCAGAATCCAGTTCATCGCATACGACGATCGTTGGCTTACAAGCAATCTCTCCAAGGCGAACGACTTCACTCCACGCTTCTAGATTGATGTTCTGGGGATCGACGACCTCGAAGACGAGCGCCTTACCGGAGCGATGGATGTCCCAGGCGACGCGTCGGACCACCGTGGACTTGCCGCAAGCCGAGCTGCCAGTCACAAGGACCACCGCCGCGCGCCTACCCATGACGGTCAGCGCACTATGGATGTCTTCGTAGCGATCACGCAGCGTGTCCAGACCGTAGTGAATCGCCGCCCAGGACACGCGTCCGCTATCCCGGAACTCGCGCTCAACGCCTGCGACGTCATGGAAAGTGTTCTCGCTGGGAAGAAGGCTGAGCGACGAGCGGCCACTGGCCGGATGGAAGTCTGGGAGTCCTTTGAGCGCCAGCGCCGCATCTCCTGCGAACAAGTTTCGCGGTGGCGCCAGTAGCCCCTTCAGGCTGTCCAGGGACGCTTGGATGTGGGCCGGAGGGACCCCGAACATCACCAACTTTGCAAATGCGAGGATCTCCTGCTCGTGTTGTTGGCCCGCCAACTGAGGACTCAGGCGTACGCTTGTATTCCGGACGACGTACTTGGCGAATTCCAGCCTGTCCACGTACTTGGCGACCGGATTGGCAAGGTACGTAAATTTCTTGGCTAGCACCTTAGCAAGACTGGTGATGTACGACCCGCGGATCAAGCGAAGCATCTCGATGCCTGTTACGACGCCGCTCGAAACCAGAAGGAACTTGAGCTGCAGGTTTTTGAGTCGACTAACATCAGCCGGCTGCCCGCAGGCGTCGATTGCATCGCACATAAAGCCATGAAGGATCTCCCGGACACCCTCAAAATCGTATTCCCTCTCAGGCGTGTCCTTGTACTGAATGAAAACTTGTCGTCCATCACCGTACATCGTGTCTACGTCCTGGGCGCCCTCGTAGCGAACCTGGACAAGGCCTTCTTCGCAAAGAAGAAGCTGGGCGACAAAGTGCACAGCATGCGATGCTTGATATTCGAAGCCTTTCAATGCGACACGCCCGCCTCGGCGGGCGCGCGTGCGGAGGGAGTTGCCGTCAACGGCCCAGGACTGCAGTTTTACCTTCATGAGCTCTCGTTCCTTCTGGGCGGGATGGCCGACGGGGGGGGCCGAGCGACAACCTCCGAGATACGAGACGATCATAGTCATAGTTGTGCAAGCAAACCCTCGTGCCAGGATGACTGCGGCGAGCAGCGCATTAGCTACGCGTGTGCTTAACCGACGGTAAGGGGGGGGGACGTCACCATCGTTATCACGGGTTGATCGGCAGCTCCCCATCAGTGAGGCTCTCGCCCTGGCTCGCCAAAGCTAGCTTGCGTAGTTGCCGGCTTCTCTTCAGCTGAATTCCGCCGCTTCATCGGGGGAGAGTGGGTACTAACAGACAGGCCCGCGCGGTCCCCTTACGGCAGAATTTAGCTACGTGCCGATCTTCACTGCCACCGCGAATTGCCATACTCGAAGTCAGTTAGCGCAACTAGGGCCCATTATTCATGGACGTTTTTATTCGCGACCGGCGCGCGTCGGTCATTCTTCCGGACAAGGCTTATCCGTGCGTCGTGCTTGAGCGAGACAACTGGAACGATTACTTGTACTACACGCTGTTTAAGGCACAGCTGCGGTTGGCGCCTGGTTTCGGAGTGGGCAATGTCAAGAATCTTGGCGACGTGAAGATCATGAAGTCGAACCAAGCAGAGGGCGTAGACAACAGGCCGTTTCAGAAACTGGCCAGCGGGGACAGGATTCCAGCGCGGCTGCTGAGGGACGTCTGCTCCCTGGGGTCCGGCTCTGATTACTACGACAAACTGATGCAAGTGGAGATGGACCTCGCGCAAACCCTGTTGAGCACACTGCGCGATTGTTCGTATCTACCGGCCGTGCGGCAGCGGTTTCAATCCGACGAGTGCTTCAAGATCTCGTTGCTACGCGACTCGGAGGCACGCGTTTTGCTGGACACGGCCGGCGCCCGCTTTGGCGGGGGCTCCACTCTCATTAGCAGCTTTTCGGCGGCAGTCAAGCTCGAGGGCGCCAGCGCATCACACGAGTTTGCATTCGACTTCGAATCCCTCGATGGGGTTCCGCGGCGGATGCATTCGATCGTTGGGCTAAACGGTGTCGGCAAGACTCAAGTCATGGCTCGTCTGGCCATCCTGTTGAGTCGCTTTTCGAAGCAAGCGATTAAGGAAAAGCGGTCGGCTCTTCAGTCGGACGACTCCATCTCGCCAGTGCCATCCATCTACTCGGTTGTTGCCGTTTCGTTTAGCGCATTCGACGAGTTCGAGCGGCCCACGCAGCTGCAGGGGGAAGAGTTTCAGTACAGTTACTGCGGGTTGCAACACCCGCAGGGGCGACTAAAAACAAAGGACGACCTGCTAAAGGAGATTCGGGCCGTTTTGGCCCGCGACATGACCCAGGACAAGCGCGATCTTTTAAAACGAGTACTGCAGAATTTAGTACGGGTTGATGATCTCGACTCGTTTGTCGAGGAGCCCGAGAACAATGAAAAAATGTACCAGCGGTTAAGCGCTGGGCAGCGGCTTGCAGTCAACTGCATCATTCACATCATTTCGAGGATCGGACCGCGTACGTTGATCCTCTTTGACGAGCCAGAGCTCCACCTCCATCCGCAGTTGCTTACAGGGCTTCTGCAGGCGCTCAACGAAGTACTTGAGCATCAGGACTCCTTCTCGATTGTCGCGACGCACTCTCCGCTTGTGATTCAACAGTTGCCAAAGGAATGCGTGCACGTGATCCGCCGCGACCGCATGACGCCGATGGTCGTTAAGCCGACGTTTCAGACTTTCGGAGAGAGCGTGTCGGAGATAACGCGATTCGTGTTCGCGTCACCCGATACAGATAGGGACTATCGAGCAGTGCTCGAGCGAATGTTTGACGACGATGGTGGCGACGTGGAAGCCGTGCGACAGCGGTTTGGCGGGCAACTTAGCCTAAACGCCGACATGTATCTCGAGTCATTGCGTGCTGCAAAGGACGCTTGACGATGCGCAATCAAAAGGCTGCCGAGCTGGACGTCCGGGAGTATCTTCCGACCATCATAAAGTCGAAACACAAGGCAACGAGAGCGACCCTAACCGATTTGCAGGACCAGGTTTTCGAGCTGTGCGACGGGTACGACGACGCCATAGACGCGATGGTACCCCCTGCAAAGCAAATCTGGAAGGATGAGGAGAGCGTCGCGCTCGAGTCGTGCTACAGCGTAGGAACCATTCCGCTTTCGAAGCATAAGGACAATATTCTGTCCGCGCTCAAAGCCCAATCGGAAGTCAACCTTCAGCGATGCGCGTACTGCATGCTCAGTGATCCTAGGACATGGGATCACTACTTGCCGAAGGAGTCATTTCCCGAGTATGCGGTCTACCACTCGAACCTACTGTATATCTGCTTTGGCTGCAATCATCGCAAGTCCAAGCATTTTCACAAAGCGCGTCTGCTCTATTGCCACCCCTATTTTTCCGTCGATGCAGAAACAGCCCTTCTTCATTGCCAGGTAACGGTCGCGGGCGGTGTGCTCGCGATCAAATATTACTGCGCGGGTATGGGCGCGCTGCATGCTGCGGGTGGGGTCGCGCAACGGCACCTGGAGGGTCTCGGTTTAATCAATCGCTTTGCGGCAGAGGCTTCAAGCATGGTTAGCGGCTTGATCGGCGAGCTTAGGCAGTACTTTCCTCAGGGGGTGCCTAGTGCTTCACTCGATAGGGTGCTACAGCGGCGTTACGCTGAGGCGCAGCAACGTCTGGGGATCAATGCGTGGGATAGCCGACTGTGGCATGGTGTGGCCCATTGCGCAGATTTTTTGGGCTATGCAAATGAGAAGATCCAATCTGAGGGCGCACCCAATGCCAACGGTTTCGCTGTGCCCCCTCCGCCCGCCGCTTAGGTGGTCACCGGGGCCCGGAGAGTTTCGTCGCGAACATAGCAGGGCGCTTTGCTGTATCGATTGATCTTTCGTGGACTCGAATGGCATAGATTTTCGTTCTAGATTGCGGACCTGACGGGCAAGTTGCGGGTTCCAGAGGAGGACGAATGCGAAAGCACTGACCTTGCGGGCCAACACGAGTAGCAGCACAGTCAGCAGGTTTAGCGCGGGCAATCAACCCAACAGCCGATAACTGGGAATTTCCGTGACTTTGATTACCATCGGTTAGGTCCGCGGCGTTCGGCTTCGAGTTGCAAGGTGCAAGTAAATGATCATCAGCGTGTCTGCCAGAATCGCCACCAACGAGATCGCGCGGCCCTCATCTCAAGCGGCCGCATATCGAGGGTGTCGTAGTTGGTGAAAGGCGCGCCGGCACGCCTTCTCAATTCAGTTTCGAGTTCGTGGGCTATCCCGCGAGCGTGAAGCTCTCCCGCGAGCGCCTTCCTGCGCCACTCAATCGCCATCGCACTCAATGCCTCGTCGGTCCATTCTTGGTTTGTGGTCATGAGTAGATTCTGCCGCTGCTGCTTATCTTTCTTACCCCGACTGCGCACGCGATGTCGCGCGCAATCCAAGACTCAACACGGTGCCTCCGTATCATTCCGCTTTCATCCACGCCTGCTTTGGCCAAGGGGCCATTGAAGAGTGACAGCGGTCGGCATCGAGGCGTTTCCCTGAGCAATTTTCTTCTTCTCCTTACCTCTACCAGCGCCGAACCGCTGTCGAGAGCCAGTGTGCGTGGCGCAAGTGAAGCCAGGGTGAAGTCTGTGCAGGAGTCCCGTGAAACGATACCCGTTGTCTTGTGACGCGCCACCCTCGACAGCACTTGGCATGCGCTTGCGTGCGGCGTAAGCGGCCAGCGTAGTCATGCTGGTGAGACGGCCAGGCGCATCCTTGCTTGGGAAGATCGTTCCGCCGCCGTAGTTCAAAATCTGCGCATGGACGCTTTTGCTATCGACCTGACAAAGGTACAGGACATCTCGAACCGCCTGGTCGATGACAGCGGGTGTCTCCGGATTGTCTCCGCCCGCACGCTCGAGGGAACAACCGCGCAGGAACGCTTGCTTTTTGGCGTGCGCCAAGGCGTCTACAGCTTCCCGACTGATGAGCTCTGTGATTTCCTGCGATCTCGCATCGAAGGCAGGGTCGCCATCGAGATTGGCGCTGGGCACGGCCTCCTCGCGAAGGCCCTGTCCATCCCCGCCACAGATAACCGTCAGCAAGAGGATCCAGAGCTCAAGGCCTACTATGCGCAAATCGGTCAGCCGACAGTCCCCTACGGGGAAAACGTAGAGAAGCTGGATGCGACCGCCGCAGTCGCCAAGTACCGCCCCAATGTCGTCATTGCATGCTGGGTTACGCATCGTTTTGATCCAGCTCGACCGCATGCTGGAGGCAGCGTGTCTGGCGTCGACGAAGCATCAATCATCGAATCGTGCGACGAGTACATCTTCATCGGCAACGAGCTTGTGCACGCGCACAAACCTATTTGGGAAATGGCGCACGAAAAGTTGACCCCACGGTGGCTCTATTCACGCGCGGTCAATGGCAGCCGTGAATTTATTGCGACTTGGCGTCGATCCGAATCTTCGGGCGCGTAGGAATACGCAGTAGGACCGCAGATGCTTGACGCGGCTGGAGGCTAGCGTCGTCAAGTAAGAGGCATCCAACGATGCGGCAGCGGTATGCCGATGTCGCGTGTCTGGTACGCAGCCATGCCGCGCAAGCGACAGAGGTCGATGCAGGCCGGGCGACGATGACGTTGTTGCCGCAAGCTACGCAAGCACCCGTCAGCGGCGTGGGGCAGCCCCGTCTGTGCGCCAAAAGCTAGCCCTCTTAGATGCCCCGTTAGCGGGAGCTGGGGGTTTGGGGGAGGCTGGCTGACGAAAGTGAGCGGCCTTTCGGGCTTCGTCGCCACGCTTCGCAAAGAACGAAGTGCGCCCAGCGGGATTGGCTCTTGGTGCGCCACCCGGGCTAATCTCGGATGACGCCGGACCGCTTGGGAACGGACGAAAGGTTGCCTGAGGGCCTGTTCGTTGCAGTGGCGCGACCGGCTACAGTTGGCCGACTGCGGACATTCGACAGCGGCACCCGGTTTCGAGCTTTGAGTACGCGGCCAAGGCCTAAGGAGTCAGAATGCTCACGCAAATAGCTTGGAGGTCCAGTTCGACGGCGGTTTCATTGACGCCACTGACCGTGCGGTAGTGCAGCGCTTCGCCCAGCAGGCTCGCCGGTGCAACTACGTGCAAGTGCGTCGGCAGCCGCCGCTTGATCTCGCGCACGACGGCGGCGCTGTAGCGCGAACGCAGCCGCAGTCGGCACGCGGGCGTCCAGTCCCTGGCCAAGGATTCCGCATGGTCCAGCTTGCCAATCAGCCGTACGAACCGCGTCGCGATCTGATTGGACGAGCGGGCTGCCTTCGGCACGGCCTCCTCGGCCTCGTTACAACGATCACGACTTAGCAATACGAGATCAAGGCGTCACGGTGAGGCTTCCAGGGTAGTACCCCGTCAATTCGATGCCGTCCGATCGCTTGTATCGATAGCCAACCCTGAACTGGTAGGTACCCTGCGGCAAGCAATACCGTTTCACACCCTCTTCGTATGTCCCGATGTCGATGCAGGACCGGTAGGCTAGTTGTTGCGTATCTGCATACGAGTACAGGTATCCCTTGGGCTCGATGAACGGATAACTTACCTGAGGGAATGAAGCCTCCTGTTCTGGGGTCAATAGCCACTCGACTTTTTCTGCGAAAGTCAAGTCAATCGCTCCCCCGTACTTGACAAACGCCATACGAATTTCTGCCGTGCTAGCGGAGTTCGACACCTCAAGCTTTTGAGGCAAGAACACCGCTGGTTCAGGAAGACTCGAATCAACGTCGACGGTATAGAGGAAATTCACCCGCTCCGACAAAACTTGTTTCGTCGATGGATCGCTCGAAGTCGGAACAATTGACGAGATGATCATGCGGCTTGTGCTTCCCGGTGGACCAGGCCGCCTCACAAACTCCGCGACACTCAGGCTCACCAAAGCCGTACCGTCCCCATTGTCCGTAACTTTCGCGTCAGGGTGGAACCCCAGCGGATTTCCCGTATCGACAGTGAGGGAAGAGAACGGACGACCCTCGGGCAACGTCACTTTGATGTTCGCAACGGGTGGTGGTTCACCGAATCTGCTTCTCACGCTCACAGTCCGTTGGCCTGCTGCTTCAGCCGTCCCATCAAATGCCTTGTCGATTTCCAATCTCATCCCACGCTTCACTACAACGTTGTAAGGGATGCTGTAGGGCACATTCCCCAGTCGGCTGGAACAGCGGGCATCAAGGCAGACATAAACCCGCAAATTTCCATTGAAGGTACCCGGCGTCTTAAGTTGAGCTCCCAGGAGCCGCACGAGCAAGCCGGGCTTCGGACTGGTGACAGGTATGGCGCGCGGGTTGGGGGCAAACAATCCAGCCGGATCCTCAACGATCACATAGAGCGTCTTGCCCGTCAGCACACTGAAGTCCCCAACTGCCGTTCCCACGAGAGCTACGTCGTTCAGCGTCCCTCCCTCGTAGTAGGTCCCGTTGATGTTTGCGGGCTTGTTGGGATCGGCAAGGATGTCAACCACACCTTCGATTGACAGATTGACGGTCGTGAAGCTGGGACTGATTGGGATCGTCCCAGTTGGTGTCGTACTAGTGGCATCGGGACTCGTCACCAACGGCTGACCAGTACCGACAATTGGCAACGCACCCAATCCGCCGCCGCCACCACCCCCCCCACCACCACCGCCGCATGCCCCCAGCAGCACGCAGAATACAAGCGATCCCATCGCTGATGCGATTCGACTGTTCATCCGTTCCTCCAATTGTTTTTACTTTTTTTGGCCTAGAGCTCCTGTTATCTTATCGATCACGGACGTCCCGCCAATTCGATGACGCGAAGCCAGCTGCAAGTTTCGGAAGTATGCGAATTAGTTCACAACAATGAAGGTGAACGCAGTCTTGAAATGCGCTGACCGGGCCTGCTTGCTTCGCGGCTGCTTATCGAAGACCTGGGCGGCTGCAACGCCCTTAGCGGACATCGGCCCCTCCCGAAAGCGGCGTTCGCCGAGGGGCCGGATCAGAGCACGGCGTACAGCCGCTTCGGGCCCTTAGCGACAGCAGCGCGACCGGCTACAGTAGGCCACAAGCAGACGGTCGGCTTCGACCTCCAATTGAAGGGAAACGCAGTTGTTCGACTACACCGCACTCACGAAGACGGACGGCAAAGCCGAATGGAACGGGGAAAGTTCTGATGGCATCAGCTTGTACGTTCGGGGGACTGAGGAGGGGCCTGACCCGGTTGCGGTTCAGCAAGCCAAGGCCGTAGTGGACGCGCTTGTCGAAGTACGCCGGAAGGCCATCGAGATGGCCGACAGCTTCATGAAGGACGACGGCGATTGGCACGTTGTCGAACTCGAGGTTGGGTTGGAGGCGCAGCGATACGAATGCGACTACCTCGTCGGCCTGTATTTCGACCCCAAAGACGGTTCAGATGTCTACGGCTACACCAAGTTCTCGGTGTGCTTCCGCTCGCATGCCGACCAGCCGGCCGCCTCAAAAAATCAGCCCTGGAAGCTCATCATCGAGTACCGTTGACCGAGCGGATTGGCGGACCGAGGTCGGCCAAAACCAGACATTTACTTGTGGCGCACCATAGTTTCATGAACACCCGTACCACCTTGGTCCAGGCAACTCTAGATGAGGTAGCTGCATTACGCTTGTCCAACTATCAGGGCAGCGATGACACGGTGATGCGGCTGCTCGATGAATATGGAGATGATTCGGATCTGGCGGAACTGCTCTGGGCTGACCTGCCCGCCACATATTGCCCTGAAGACGTGGCAGTGCTGCTAGATCTTTGGACTTGGCGGACAAACGACAACGGTGCGCGTATTGGGCGGACTCTGGAGCGTTGGATCGTCGAATCTTCAGACGAGCGGAAGGTTTGGATCGCGCTCAACCAAGAGGCATATCCGTTCATAGACGGCAATATTCGTATTGCCCACCTACTTAGGTTGAGATCCGTTTTTCCGGCGCTCGAAGAACGCTGTGACGCAATGATTGACTTTAGTCGAGAACTTCTTGATCGCGAGCGCCTGAGGAGCGGTCCAAGTATCTCGCTGGGCCTTTCTTCGGCGCAGAAAGCCTCGACAAAGAAGCCTTGGTGGACCCTGGGCCGAAGGTAGTGAGGCTGCGGTTGCTGGGGGCGAGAGAGAGAACGGAGCGGCTTCAGAGGACCGAGAACTACTGCTTTGGACCCGTTCACGACGGCGGCGTGACCGGCTACAGTCGGCCAGAACCGGTCACTCAGCCCGTCCGGCAAAATCCGCTAAAAGTAGGCGCTCGTTTCCGAAAGAAAAAATGATCTTGCTCCATCGTGTATCGATCTCTATTGCAGTGCTGTTGATCTGCACCTCCGCCATCAGTCAAGAAGCGCGGATTGCTAAAGCTGAAGCGATAGTCGATGCTTTTCAGGCGATGGATGCACGACAGATCGTTAAGTTCGTGGCCGAAGACCTCGTGCGTCAGAACGGCGACTATCAGTTCCGTGCGCAATACGAAGAATTTCTTTCGGACGTCGCCAAATCTCCAGAATACAGAGCGGCCAAGGCTTCGGCGTATGCCCGAGTCTTCACCGAAGACGAGTTGGATGGCATATTGGCTCTTGCCAAAAACCCGGTGTTCCAGATGTACCAAGAGAGAAATTCGGAGCTACAGAAAGAGTCGCGCTTGGCATTGGCGAGCGTTCTCCGGCCCCGGGCGGTGGAATTCGCAAGGAAGATCGAGGTGCTCAAGGCTGCGGGCATCAAGCGCTAGGGTCCGCTTGATGTGCATTGGGCCGCGTAGAGCCTGTGGCCCCCGGCTGCAGACGGCCACAACCGGACCTTCCAGCCCACCTTCCAGTAAGACCATGCAACGACACACCCTGTATGCGTACGTAGACGGCTCTGACCTAGAAGACATCGCCGCGCCCATCGAGGAAAGGCTTGTCGAGCTTGCCGTTGCGCCAGGCTGGGTCACTTCAAGGCCGACTGTGGTGAATCAGAAGACAGATGTGTCTGGCTGCCACCCTGACGACTTGCCCGACTGGGACCTTGGCATCAACTTGGCACTGCCAGACCCAGGCGACGAGCCTGAAGGATGGTTCGGAGACGTTGAGCGCGTTGCCGGGTACTTGGCGAAGCTGCACTCGACATTCGCCCGCGAGTTCGTCATCGGCATTGCCGACAATGTCACGGGTGTCACCGAGGACCTCTTCTTCGTCGAGTCCGATGCGCCGGACCTTGGCAGGCTGCGAAGCGCCATCGGTGTTCACGGCGGCTAGCATCAGCGCCTTCCGGCCAGTAGCGGACCGTCAGCGCCCGTCTCCAATCTTTGAGAATCTGTCCATGTACGCCTTGAAAATCTCAATCAACGGACGGGAGCCTGTCATCACAGGCGGCGCGACCGACCTGTGTGTGCTCTCTGCCATCCTGTCTCTGACGGGAAAGCTCGGGCCTGAGGCAGAACCACGTCGTGATGATGGGAGCGTCGACATTGACCTGCGCCTGGGAGGACTAACGGCACGCGCGAACGGCGCGGCGGACGAGCATTTGGACTGGCTGCGTGCCGATTTGCAGATCGGAGATGTAGTGACGATTCGCATTCTCGAGACTGATCACACTGACCCGGTGATTTCGGGGCGAGAGGCTGAGCGTATGGCGGACGATGAGCGGGCGTACTTCGAGCATTGCAAGAAGGCATATTTTGAGATGCGCGAGAAATTTGAGCCGTCACCGCAGCCTGGGGGCTAAAGGCCGAATGCGGCCAGAACCAGTCCTTCGTCACCGAGCTCTGATTCACCGCACAGCGGACGTTCGCAGCGCCGTCGCAAGACGCTGGATGGTATTTGGCCCGCTCCTGCAGGCCCGTTCTTCAGTAGGAGCCCGGAGGCGGAATGTGCTTCAAGCGTCGGGTCGTGGTCAGGCTGATGAATCGGGCGCGCGCGACACCGAGCCGCGCGCGCCCGGCGCCGACCACGCCGCCAACGGTCGATTTGACTGCGTCCGCGGTCGGCGACTCTCCCGGGTACGAGGGTGACAGGCCGCACTTTCGCATCAGCCGGTTCACCTGATGAATGCGGGCCACCTCGCGCGTGACTGCGGTGTAGAAGGTCACCCCGATCGAGATCGACAGGCGATTGCCAGCGGTGGTTCGGTCAACCAAGGATCTCGTCATGTGGGGCGAGGTGCTCGGGAAGTACACGGCATCCCCCGGGTGTGCATCGAACTCCTGTCCGCGCGGCAGGAAGGATTCATCGAAGCGCACTTTCTTGAGCGACTGCGTGACGATGAAGTCCTCCACGGCATCGGCCGGCACGATGCTGCGATCACGGTGATCCCATACGTTGAGGAGCTTGTGCCCATGCAACTGCAGCCAGAAGTTGTTCTCGCGATCGATGTGAAAGGGCGTGACGGAAGGCGGGGCAGAGAAGAAGACGAATCCATTCACCCTGAAGATGTTCGGTTGCTCGCGCTCCACGAGGGAGCGCATGGAGTTCACCACCAGCATCAGGAGCGCTTGATAGCGGGGGATGACCTCGATGTTGTAGAAGGCAACCGACGAACCCGGCTCTTCCATGCGTTGGAAGAATTCCTCGATGCTGCGCCCGTCGGGATGCCGGTTGTCGTGCGCGAGCGAGGACGAGACCGTTCTGTCCGGACTCATGAACCTGCATTGGTCCGTCTTCGAGAGTTCAATCCCGAGCTTCACAAGTTCGGGCACTTGAAACAAGGGGTGCTCGTGAAAGTTGTGGTGCATCGGCGTGATCCTCTGGGTAGAGAAGTTCCCGGGATCGTCCATCCACACACGGTATGTCGTTTCCGAGGTCCCGACAGAACTCATGCTGGTTGCGTGCATCGCACCCTCCAGATCGCTTTCGGACTCCCGCCCCCTTGAATGGGGTCGGGGTGAAGTCCGGGGGCAAAAGCAGTACTTTCAGGATCGATATTGGGGTGAAATTCTGAATACTTCCTGACTACAGATCGACGTCTCCTTGAGACCAGCCTCAACGAAGGACGTTGGGGTCTTTGTGCTGGAGGATCAGTGAGTGCAGTCGAGCGGCTCGATCTCCATCTTGGGCACCTGAGCGAAGGTCTTGGGGGCGCACGGACCGGTGCGCGGGCCTTCGTGGTTACTGCACGGGTCTGATGCTCCCCCTGTCGAGCAGGACCGTGGCGCCCATGTCCTGCGAGTGCCGCACACCTGACCGCGGACGTTGCGCCTACTGCATTTCGCCGTCTGAACGACCTGGCTCAGAACCTTCTCCAAAACAGCGAGCGTGATGCAGCCGTGGAGGTGAGACCATCTTCGTATTGACTGCCCAGGGGAGGGTAAGGCAAGCTCAACCAAGGGGGCGTTCGCGGAGAAGATGGAGGGGAAAAATGTTGTCTGCTATTCGCTCATTGGGCGTGCGCGTCTCTTTGTGGTCGCGCGAGACTTTCGACATGCTGGTGGCACTCGCCTTTGTCGGCGCGTGGCTCGTGCTCTGGTTCGGCGAGTAGGCGAGGCGTCCTGTGACATGCCAACGTCACAGCCCCTTGACCGATGGTTCCACGATCAGCCCCGAATCTCTGCCTAGTAATCGCACCTCGGCTGGATCGCCAGGGCTGGTGTTGCCGTCAAACCGCTTTGGGGCCCATTTCGGCCGCTCCGTTTAAGTGACCGCTTTTGGGAAGGCTTGGTGTCTGCCATGGGCCCAAAGCGGGCTTTGCCGAGTGCTCGATAGCGGTCGTTCAGAGACTCATCTCGTCTACCCTTTGCAGCATCGCCATCCGTCTTTCACGCGGAAACATGCCTTTTTCCAGAGCCAAAAATGCTTCCCGAACCGCAGCGTACCGTGGAGGGTTCACGAGTTTTGCAAGTATCAAGGCTCTCATCGCTAGATGCTCAATGGCGCCGCCGGCGGTCGGGTTTGTATCGGCCAAAGGGTTCTTGTTTACCCATTCCTCGACCTCCTTGAGATCAGCGAAGCGCGGGTAAAAAACCTTCTCCGAATGGTCAAGGAGGTCCGCAAGCTGACCAGCGACGTGTTCGACATCCGCTTCGACCGAAGTCAGCGAGACAGTCATGGGAGGTAGATGTCGCTCCCTGGGCTTGTATTGCAAGGTCCACGTATGCATCTGGTCCTCGCCGTAGACCATCCCCAACGTGTTCCAAGGGAGTTCGACCCGTTCGTGACGTACGTCGGCGAAGCAGTTGATTTCGTAGAACTTCCCGGCCCCCTTTGCGGTGCCCTGGTTTACGACCACGAACGAGTCTTCGCCGCTGTTTTGCTTCCGAACGAAGCAGTCCCATTTTTTTGAGAGCTCGAAGCCATGCTCGGCGAGCTTGGGTCGAAGAATTTTGGTGATTGCGCGCTCTATGCGGTCCATGTTTTCGATTTCGTTGTTGGCTTGTCCAACCGAATGACGGCTCCTGCCCGTCAGTCGTCGTAGTCTGTGCTCGGCTCTTCGGTTCCGTCGGGCTTCCAGAATCGCCAGACTCCGACTTCCTTGCCCGCGCGGTAGCGGCCCTCGGCCGCAGGCTGCCCGTTCGAATGCAAGTCGCGCCAAAGCCCGTCCTCCTTGCCATCGACATACTGCCCTTCGGACGCCACCGTGCCATGCTCGTGGTAAGCAACGAAGAGGCCGTGCCGAATCCATCGGGTCTTGTCGGGTGCCATCACCCTCGCATAGCGGAACTTGACGGCTCCTGACTCGTAGGGAATTTCGGCGATGTTGAGGTCAGCTTCGATGGTCATGCTAAGGCATTGACGGGAATTGGCGGGCGGGCGGGAAGGTCCGGTATTGGCCGACTCCGGCCTCCCTGCGATTCGGTCACTTGCGGCCAGAGTACCGTGCTTTCCGCCAATCCAAGTAGCCCGGACTGTAGTACTCACCCTTATCAAGATGAACGCAAAAATAGGCGCCATCTGCAATCTCTTGCGCTCCCTGATGGGTCACGAGCTCCGCCACTTCTCGAAGTGTCCGCGTCGATGCTAGCCGGTCCATGAACCCTCTCGCAACAGAGCACGCGCTTGCTTCGTCCATTCCGAAGTGCTCGGTCAGCTGGCGCGCTGATGAACGCAAGCTCATCTCGATGACCACTTCGGGCGGCGGCTCCTCGAAGAACTCGCTCGCCCATTGCTGAACAATGGCATCACTCAGTCGGTCAGCAAGCATCGATGGCGCATGATGAGCAATGACCAGGTCACCCGATTGCTCGAGCTGCTGTAACTCGGACAACAGCTTGGCTGAGATAGCGTCACGGAGTGGTCGTTCTAGCATGTGGCTTTGTACGAAAGTGCATGTTGGGGCGGCGCGATGAACGACCGGTTTTGGCCGACTGTAGCCGGTCCATCTGCCGTCGCGAAGAGGACCGAAGCCGCCATAGACTCCCCTCCAAAAAGCGCCGGTCAGTCATCAATTTCGAGTACAGCGAGTTCTCCGGTGAACTCGATGGCGTCCCCTACTTTTAAGGAGTGACTCCTTTCCATTTCCACAAGAATTGCCGGCCCACCTTCTGAGATTAGGCAATGGAAGCTGTAGGCGTCAGAGATATCAAGGACGGTGGTTGCGATCTCGCAGCGGGGCGACGAGGCCGTCGACTGCACAAACGAGTGGTTTGCTGAAGAAACTTGCGGACGGACTTCGTTGACAAACTGAACCTTGATCTGAAAAGAGAGCTCGCTTCCTTCCACGAAGCGCTCAGCTTCCCGATTGTTCTCTTGAGGTTCAATGGTCCCTATCCAATAAACGGCCCGGCCGTCGACAACGACTTCGAGAGTGCGTTCGTATCCGTTGCGAATGACGCGACTCAGTTTTCCTGTTAACTGCATGTGTTGGTCGTAGGTCCTCTTGTGGCCGATACTACCTATTCCTTGAGGCCGTCAAACGAGCGAACTACCGTTGATTGGTTGCTCGGCGGGGTGCGCCTGGTGCCTTGCCCTGGCCCATGCGCGACCTAGGCCCTACGGCACCTATGGCGCTTGGCCAACCGACGGTAATAGGGCATTTACGTCGGTGTCGTTAACGTGAACCGAGGTTTGTGGCGGGCCGGTTTTCAATTGAAAACAATTGGCATTGACTTCGTGTAAGTCGTAGGGACTACTTTTAAGAGTCACTGGCGCAAGCTTAGTCAAACTGTGACGAAGTGCCGTGCGCCCGAGGTCTCCCCCTTCCCATAATTGACCGCCGATGCTGCGTCTTGTCACAGACTGCGTCGCGAGATACCAACTATCAGGGGAGCACCAAGAACATGAACCGTCATCTGTATCGCATCGTCTTCAATGCAGCCCGAGGCATGCGCATGGTGGTGCAGGAGACGGCGTCCAGCACGGGCAGAGGGCGCTCCAAGGCGAGCTCGGTTGCATGTTCGATGCTGGTGGGGGGCGCCGCAATTGCACCCCTGCTCGTGGGCGCTGCACTGGCCGGCATGTTCGCTGCGAGTTCGATTCATGCGCAGATGGTTGGCGCACCCAACGTTCCCGGTAACCAGCGACCCACGGTTCTTGTCGCCCCCAATGGCGTGCCGTTGATCAACATCCAGACGCCTTCAGCGGCCGGTGTCTCGCGCAACATCTACAACCAGTTCAACGTCGGCCCGAATGGGGCGATTCTGAACAACAGCCGCACCAACGTGCAGACGCAACTCGGCGGCATTGTCCAGGGCAATCCGTTCCTCGCGACGGGGCCCGCGCGGATCATCCTGAACGAGGTCAACGGCGGCAACCCGAGCCAGCTGCGCGGCTACATCGAAGTCGGCGGGGCGAGGGCCGAAGTGATCATTGCCAACCCGGCCGGCATCAGCGTCGACGGCGGCGGCTTCATCAACGCGAGCCGCGCCACGCTCACCACCGGGACGCCCCAGTTCAATGCGATGGGCGGGCTCGACAGTTTCCTTGTGCGCGGCGGCACAGTCACCATCGACGGTGCGGGTCTTGACGCCAGCAAGACGGACTACGCCGCCATCCTGGCCCGCGCCGTGCAAGCCAACGCGGGCATCTGGGCCAGCGAGTTGAAAGTGGTGACCGGGGCCAACCAGGTCTCGGCCGATCACAACCAGGTTGCGCCGACCGCAGGCACCGGCGCCGCGCCCACCTTTGCACTCGACGTGGCGGCGCTGGGCGGCATGTACGCCGGCAAGATCACATTGATCGGCACCGAAGCGGGCCTGGGCGTGCGCAATGCAGGAACCATCCAGGCCGCGCCGGGGACGCCTGTACTGGGCGGTGCCGGCCAGCTCGTCGTGACGAGCGCCGGCCGTCTAGAGAACATCGGAACCCTGCAGGCCACGGCCGATGCGAACCTGGCCGTGTCGAGCATGGCCAACAGCGGCCGCATCAGCAGCGGCGGCAATCTGAAGATTGCCGCACAGGACACGCTGGCCAATTCGATCGACGGCAAGGGCGGCACGCTGGAGGGGGCGCGCGTCGAGTTGAGCAGTGCCGCAGGCAACATCGACAACCGCAATGGCGGCACGATCCGCCAGACCAGCAGTGCGCCGCTGTCGATCTCCGCACCGGCATTGAGCAACACGGGCGGTGGCGTGATCGGGTTGGAGCCCGTTTCGGAAACGTCGTCGCAGCCCGGTGGCGGCACGGGTTCCGGCGCCGGCGGCGGCGCCAACCCTGGTACGCCTGCGGAAGGCGGCAACGCCGGATCAGGCACGGGCTCCGGTGCAGGCGAAACAATCACACCGGCGCCCTATGTGCCTCCTTCGCCCGGTGTCATCGAGGCGGCGGGCGCCATCCTGAACGATGGCGGAAAGATCTACGCGGGCGGTCCGATCACGCTGCAGAGCGCGAACATCAACAACAACGGCGGGACCCTGAGCCTCGCCAGCATGAGCGTCAACCAGCCGACCTTCGACAACCACGGCGGCACGCTCAACGTCAGCAACGGCTTCAGCGCCAACGTCGGGCAGTTCGACAACACCGGCGGCAAGCTCAATGCAGGTTCGCTGAACATCGTCACGAGCGGCGACCTGATCAACGTCGATGGCTCGCTCGCCAGCGGCAGCGATGCCAGCCTCACGGTTGGCGGTAAGGCGGACAACACGCGCGGCACGATCTCGGCCACTGGCAGCCTGACGGCGCAGGTGGCGGGGGCCATGAACAACAACGCCGGCACGCTGATTGCCAATCAGGCGGTGGTGCTGGGCGCTGGCAGCCTCGACAACACGAAGGGCAGCATCAAGTCGGCGCAGGCCGGCGTGCAGGTCAACGTGGTCAATGCGCTGGTCAATGGCAGCGGTGGCTCGGTTGGCGCGGCGACCGATCTGAATGTCAAGGCGGGTTCGATCGCCAACAGCGGCAGCTTGCGGGGCGAGAACGATGTCAGCGTCGTGGCTGATGGGCAGTTGGCGAACGACGGCAGCATCACGGCAGGCCGCCACACGACGGTCGCGGCAGGCAGTGTGCAAGGTGCAGCGACAGGTGTCCTCGGCGCAGGCATCCAGAGCGACGGGAAGCTCGGCGGTGTGGGCGACTTGCGTGTCACGACGTCCGGGGCGTTGGTCGCGAACGGCACCAACCTCGCGGCGGGCGATGCCGTGCTGCAAGGCGCGAGTGTCGATGTGTCGGGCAGCCAGACCAGCGCGGCCAACATCGCCATCACTGCGACGCAGGGCAATGTGACCACCAGCAAGGCAACGGTGGTGACGCCTGGAACGCTTGCGATCGCGGCCAACAGCAATGCTGCGCAGACACTGGTCAACGAGGGCGGAAAGCTCAACGCGGATCGGTTGGATCTGAAGGTTTCCAACATCTCCAATACCCTCGAGGGCGAGATCGTTCAGACCGGCACGGGCGCGGCCACCATCGCCGCGAGCGGGACGTTGAACAACGACGGCGGTCGTATCGCCAGCAACGGCCTGGACATGACCTTGAAGGCCGCGACCATCACCAATAACGCGGGCAAGATCGAGCATGCCGGCTCAGGCACGCTGGCCATCACAGGTGGCGGATACGAGGGGGCGGCAACGGGAGGTGTCGCGAGCAAGATCACGACCAACGGCGCCCTGATGGTCGCGCTGTCCAGCGCCTTCAACCAGGACGGTGGCGAGACCAGCGCCAAGCAGATCACCATTGATGCGGGCTCCTTGAGCAACCGAGGCGGTCAGATCGTTCAGGTGGGCGGAGAAGTTGCGCGCGTCACGGTCGCCGAAGCGCTGGACAACACCGGCGGCACCATCGCCAGCAACGGCGGCGCCAGCATCTCTGCCGGCAGTCTCACGAACCGCGCTGGAACCATCCGTGCAGCCGAAACTTCCAGTCTCGGTTTGGCAGTGGACGGCATCCTCGACAACAGCAACAAGGGCGCGATCAGCGCAGGCGGCAACACCCAGATCACCGCCGGCCAGCTGAACAACGACAGTGGCAGCGCAACGGCTGTCGGCGATCTGAGTCTCACCATCGGCGGTGCCGCGACAAACGCGGGAGGCACCCTGGCAGCCAACGGCAACACGACGCTCGTTGCCAACACGCTGAACAACAGGCTCGGCACCGTTGCGGCAGTCAAGGGCAACCTGGCCGTGACCACCTCCGGCGTGACGACCAATGACGAAGGAACGCTGCAGGCCGGAGGCAAGGTTACCCTGGCCAATGGGGGGCTGATCAACACGGGCGGCACGGTTTTCGGTGACAGCCTGACGGTGGACACGCGCGGCAATGCCCTGGACAACAGCGACAAGGGAACGTTGGCAGCGACCACCACCGTCGATCTGAAGTCGGGCGCGTTGAACAACGACGCCGGACTGATCCAGTCCGGCGCCGCGATGACCATCGACACGAAGGGCCAGACGCTTCGCAACACCAACGCCGCTGGCTATGACAACAAGCAGGGCGGCATCACGAGTGCCGACACGCTCGACATCAAGAGCGGTGCAGTCGATAACGCGGCCGGATTCATCGGCGCCAAGAATGCGCTGACCGCCAATACCGGCGCCTTCTCCAACTCTGGCGGCGGCATGGTGCTGGGTCAATCAACCGTTGCGATCGAAACAGGTCTGGCGGGGTATGACAACAGCAGTGGACAGACCCTGGCAGTTGGGGACCTCAACCTCACCACAACAGGACTTGCCAATGTGCAAGGCCTGATCCGGTCCACCGCGACGACCACGCTTCATGCCGTGGGGCTTGACAACGCCGGGACGCAGGGCGCAGAACTGGGCATCGAAGGCAAGAACGTCAGCATCACGGCCCAGTCGCTCTCCAACAAGACGGGAGCAATTCGCGCGGACGAGAATGCCACGCTCATCAGCAGCGGGCAGATCGACAACAGCGCAGGCTTGGTATCGGCGGGCAACACGCTCACCGTGAGGGACCCCGGTGCAGTCAAGAGCCTGTCAGTGCTCAACACCGGCGGCACTCTGATTGCCGGCAAGAACGTTGTGCTCGACGCAGGTTCGGTTACGTGGGACGGAAAGCTGCTGTCGCAGGGCGACATGAGCCTGGCGGTCACCGAGGACATCGCGTTCGCCGCAGGCAGCGAAACCATCGCCAACCACAACCTGAACATATCGACGGCCGGCAACATCACCAACGGTGGCAAGCTGACCGCCGGCAACGACCTCACGCTCTCTGCAAAGGACATCAACAACACCGCGACTGGCGACATCCAGGGGAAGAACACCACGCTGAACGCCAGCGGAACGTTGACCAACCGTGGCGTCATCGATGGCATCGAGACCCGGATCAATGCCGGGACGCTCGACAACATCGGCACTGGTCGCATCTACGGAGACCACATCGCGATCGGTGCAGGCACGCTCAACAACGGTGCGGAAACCGTCAACGGTGTGGCGTCGGCCGGCACCATTGCGGCACGCAACCGACTGGACATCGGTGCCGGTACCATCAACAACCGCGATGGTGCGCTGATCCTGAGCGGTGAAGACCTCTTCATCGGCGGCAAGCTGGTCGACGGCAAGGCCAGCGACGCTGCCGGCACGCTGAACAACCATGCGGCCACCATCGAAGCGGTCGGCAATGCAGACATCAAGGCCAATGTCCTGAACAACACCAACGGCGGCGTGACGTGGAGCACCCAGACCGCGTCGGATGGTCAGCAGCACACGGAATATGCATTGCCCGGCAGCTCGACGCGCTACGACGCGAGCCAGCTGGTGTTTGTGATCACCCAAGGGCCGGCCATGGGCGTCCTGTGGCGCAGTTTCGTCAACACGGGGATTGGGCCCGTTGCCGGCCAGTTCGCTGGAATTCTGGTGCCGTCCGCCAGCTACCCGTTGTCCCGGTACAAGGCGTACTACGCGAATCCGCCGCGCAACAGCAGCGATTTGCAGGGCATACGCTATGTGAATATCGATGTCAGCGAGACCTTCACAGAGCCCGGCGCCTGGTACTCGCGCTCCGATCCGATCTGGGCCACGTTCGGCGTGACACCACCGGCGACAGACACGCCAGCTGACGATGCGCAAAGGACCGCTTACCTCGAAGCTCACAAGCGCCTCGATACGGCGACGGCAGCCTTCATCACAGACGTGTACGACAACTACGCGCGCTCGTACTACGCCTGGGTCTACACCGAGTCGACCACCGTCCCCGTATTACAAACATCTTCGCCCGCGCGAATCATCGCTGGCAGCAAGATGGATATCGCCGTTGGCAGCGGCACCAACGACATGAGCCAGATCTTGGCCGGTGGTGCGTTGAATGTGACCGGCGGAACGATCGCGAACAAGAACGTCGAAGTATCGGGCTCGCAGATTCGTACTGGCGTGCAGCTGTTCCAGGCCGGCTACGGCGATGGAGAGCAGGTATCTCCCTACAACTCCAGTGTTCCGATCACCGTGACTTTGGCTGCCGCACGGCAGGAGGGAAACATCGCGGTCTCGGGGAGCGGGGCAGGCACCGGCAGCTTGACCCTCGGCCATACCAACGAAGGCGTGGCAGGCGCTGGTGGCGTGACAGCTGTCGGCCCCGCTGGCGTCGGCGGTGGCACCGGGCCCTCGGTGAACGCGCCGGGAGCAGGCTCGGGCGGGAGCACCGGTCCCATCGTTCATCCGATCATCGAAGTTCGTCTGGCCGCCAGCAGTGGCACCACGCAGGTTGTACGCACGACCTTGCCGGGGCTGAGCTTGCCCACTGCCAGTTTGTTCCACACGCATGCCGGGGCTTCCAGCCGCTACCTGATCGAGACCGATCCGCGCTTCGCGGGATATCGCAACTGGCTCAGTAGCGATTACCTGTTGAACAACCTGGGGCAGGACCCGAACAACACGCTCAAGCGCCTGGGCGACGGCTACTACGAACAGCGCCTGATCCGCGAGCAGGTGGCGCAGTTGACGGGGCAACGCTACCTGGACGGCTACGACAGCGACGACAAGCAGTACGCCGCGCTGATGGACGCCGGGGTGACGTTCGCGCAGCAGTACGGTCTGCGTCCGGGGATCGCGCTCACGGATGCGCAGATGGCCCAGCTCACCAGCGACATCGTATGGCTGGTCGAGCAGACGGTTACTCTGCCGGATGGCTCCTCGCAGCGTGTGCTCGTGCCGCAGGTCTATGTGCGGGTGAAGAACGGCGACATCGATGGTTCGGGCGCGTTGCTGGCTGGCAAGGAGGTCAACATCAAGCTCGATGGAGATTTCGTCAACAGCGGCACTGTGGCGGGGCGCAAGACCGTCAACATCACCGCGGAAAACATCCAGAACCTGAATGGACGAATTTCCGGTGGCAGCGTCGATCTCAAGGCCAGAACCGATCTGAACAATATCGGCGGCACCATCGATGCGGCGAGTCAGCTCAAGGTCGAGGCTGGTCGTGACATCAATGTGCGGACCACAACCAGCAGCAGCGGCCTGGCGTTGGACCTCACGCCGGGCGCAGTGAGTCTGCGTGGTGCGACTATCGTGGATCGCGTGGCAGGACTCTATGTGAGCGACCCGAAGGGCGTGCTCGTGGCTTCGGCCGGCCGCGATGTCAACCTGATTGGCGCCATCGTCTCCAACAGCGGCAAAGAAGGCACGACCGAGATCGGTGCGGGGCGTGACATCAATCTGGGCACCGTCACGACGGGAAGGCAGGATGCGTCATGGCGCGATACGCGCAACTTCCGGGCCGAGGCGAGCACGCAAGAGGTCGGCACCCGCATCGAGACCAGCGGGGATATCAGCCTGCATGCCAAGCGAGATGTCAATGTGCGCGCGGGCTCCATCAACAGCGCGGAAGGGGCATTGAATGTGACCGCGCAGCGCGACATCAACATCGTCGAGGGAAATTCCGGATCGGCCCTCAACGAGATGGTGTACCGAAACGACAGCGGCTTCTGGGGCAGCGACACCAGCTTGCAGCGTGGGACGTCCAGTGGAACGCAGGTTATCGGCAGCAGCCTGGGCGGCAAGACCGTGACGCTGGGCGCTGGCAATGACATCTACATCCGAGGCTCCAGCGTCGTGAGCGACAAGGGCACGGAGCTTTGGGCCAATAACAACATCACCATCGAAGCCACCACCCAGAACAAGGCCAGTGACTTCACGCGCGAGGAATCGAAGAGCGGGATGTTCGATGCACGCTCAGGCTGGACCTGGGGGCAGCAGCGGGAAAACAGCAGCGGCAGCCGGGAGCAGAGCACCGCTGTGGGCAGCACCGTGGGGGCCATCGACGGCAACGTCACCATCACTGCCGGCAACCAATACCGGCAGGTGGGCAGCGATGTGATCGCGCCGGGCGGCAACGTCGACATCCAGGCGCGCGACGTGCAGATCGTCGAGGCTCGTGAGACCAGTCGCAGCGAAAGCACGAAGAGCTTCTCGCAAAGCGGGATCACGCTGGGCATCAAGGCGCCGCTGATCGACGTGCTGCGAAATCTCGAGGAGACCACCCAGGCGATGGGTGAAACCAAGAGCGACCGCATGCAGGCGCTGGGCGCGGCCAGCATGGCGCTCAGCGGCTATTCGGCGTACCAGGACGTTTCCAAGGCCGCGGCCACAAATAAGGGGACCGGTGCCGTAAGCATGGGCGCGACCCTGACGCTAGGCAGCAGTTCCAGTGAGACGACCAGCACGCAAAGCGCCGACACATCGGCCGGCTCGCGCGTGCAGGCCGGCGGCAATGTATTCATCATTGCAACGGGCGGCGGAAGAGACTCCAACATCCTCATACGTGGCAGCGAGATTGGTGCCGGTAAGAACGTCAATCTCTCGGCGGACAACAACGTCACGCTTGAAGCGGCAGCGAACACGAAGAGGCAAAGTTCGACCAGCCACAGCAGCAACGCGAGCATTGGCGTGGGCTACAGCTTCGGGCAGAGCAATGGCTTCACGATTGAGGTGGCTGCCGGTAGCCAAAGCGGCCGAGACAACGGTACGGATGGTGCATGGAAAAACACTACCGTCAACGCAGGGCAGCAGGTCAATATCACCAGCGGCGGCGACACCACCCTGCGGGGGGGCACGGTTGCCGGAAACCGCATCAACGCGGACGTGGGCGGCAACCTGAACATCGAGACCTTGCAGGACACCAGCACGTATCACAGCCAGAACAGCGGAGGGGGCTTCAACGCCACCATCTGCGCCTGGTGGTGCACAGGCGAAAGCAGTGTCAGCGTGAATGCCCACAACATGCGCGGAGATGGTGATTTCGCAAGCGCGACGAAACAGAGCGGATTCCTGGCGGGGGGCGGCGGCTTCGGCGTGAAGGTGGGAGGCAACACCAATCTGGTGGGCGGTGTGATCAGCAGCACGGATGCGGCAGTGAGCGGTGGCAAGAACAGCTTCTCGACCGGCAGCCTGACGATGAGCGATTTGGTCAACCACGACACCTTCAAGGGCAGTGGGTACAGCATCAGTTTTAGTACGAGCACTTCAGGCTCGGGGTCGGGCGGCCTTGGCATCGGCAGCAAGGACGTCAATCAGACCAGCACGACACGGAGCGGCATTTCTGGGATCGCCGGCAACACCGAGGTGCGCACGGGGGTGGACAGCACCAATGCACTGCGACAGACAGATTTCGATCAAGCGATGCGGGATGTGGGCGCGCAAGTGCAGCTCACGGGCCAGTTCGGTGTGCAGGCAACGCGCGCCGCTGGCAGCTACGCGGATCAGAAATTCCAAGAAGCGGTTGACAACAAGGACGCAGAGGGGCAGCGGCTTTGGGGTGTCAATGGCCCCTATCGAGCGGCACTTCATGCTGGCATCGGTGCGTTGACAGGGGGCGTCGCTGGGGCTGCCGGAGCGACAGTGGCATCGTTGAGCATCACGGAGCTCGGCGCAATGATCTACAGGCTCGGATTGCCTGGCCCCGTGGCGCAAGGACTGACGCAAGCTTTGGCCTTGGTCATTGGGGGCACGCTGGGAGGTTCCGCAGGTGCGGCGGGAGCTTTCAACGAAGCGAGCAACAACAGCCTTGGGCTGCTCATGCGGATCGGGCAAATTTCCGCGCAGTTCGCGCAGCAGGGCTGGAGTGCGTTGGCTGCGGACGCTCAGGCGCTGGCGATCATGTGCGCACAGTCTCGGGCGTGTGCCGCCTTGTTGACCACGTCCATGCTGCTCGCGATCAATACCTCGCAAGTCCGGGCACCTGAACCGACGGGCGCAAGTGCGATTCCCGTGGGGCCGCTAAACCCGCTGCCGCCGCCAGCCCCGATGATCAATGTGCCGGTTGCTGTTAGTGGCGGCAACACCACTACGCCAGGGACGCCTCTCCCAGGGCAGAAAAACCCGGGAAAACAAATTCCAGATATCGAAATATACGAAAATATTGTTGGCGGCGGATTTGGCGCAGGGGGCGTTTCGCCGAATTCAAATTTGACTTATTCGATCCCCCCTTCTATTACCGATGGAGCCGGAAATTTGCCGCCGGGAATTGGGGGCGTTGGAACCCCAATTCCCATGCCGCCGTCGATCAATCCCAATCAAACAGCTGAAGATTTTGCGAAAAAGGCATTTAATGGGCAAATTCCATCGTCAATCGTAAGCGTCGAGGGTGGGTGGCTTGCAAAAATGCCAGACGGAACTACGATTCTGTATCGTCCTGCGGGGCAAGCTACAAAGACAGACTCCACAACTGCCTCTGTAGATGTGAATAACCCCAGCATTCGAGGCATTAATAGAAATACTCCCGCAAAGTTTAAATTTCCCAGGGGCAACTAAATTCAATGAATAAAGATAAAAAATTATTGGCACTCTCATACCAAAGAACGCTCATATATCTGGGATTGGAAGATATTTCTGCCGTGTTCATGCTTCCGGAGATTGGCGGAGGGCAAGGCGTAAATGAGGACGGACTGTGGGTGACTTCCGTGGCAATATTCCTGCGCATCAATCTCAATTGCGGGTTTATCGAAATTGCGAGTGGAAGTGAGTTGATTGAAAACTGTGATGTCCCAAGTTTGCTGGAGTCTGTTTATTTAAAATCCTCTCCGGAGAGTCAGCCGGAAATCTGGATGGGAATTCAATTTTCGGCCACGAAGAAGCTCAATGATTTATTAAGGCTTAACAACCTTCTTCGCTGGGAGGCAATGTCGGAAGAGGTGAATCATGGATTTATTGGTTCGGTATTTGATGCGTATGAAGAATTTTGAAGTCGATATTTTGGATTTTCGATTTGACCGAAAAAAACTCGTCAATGCGTCGTGTGAAAGTGGCGTAGCGAAATTCCGATCAATCTGCGCCATCTTGTTGGCCTGCGTTGCACTCGCCGCCTGCCGGACCGCACCCTTGTACGAGCCCACTCGCCGCGCATTGGTAGCGGCAGAAGAAGACGAAGAGCGCACAACCGTCGGCCAGCCTGTGCCGGGCACCGCGATTGCACGGCTTCGCACCGGCATGACCTACGCAGAAGCCCGCCAGATCATGGGCAAGCCGGATGCCGAAACGGTCAACAACACCGGCAAGGCATGGATACCCACGTACAACGGAACAGACCGTTGGCGCCACTACCTCGCTTACAAGGGGCAGGGCGTGCTGGTCTTCGCCGGCGCGGCAGGCGGTGAGATCGCCGAGATATCCCGCACCAAGGCTTACACGCCCGACGTGCTGATCCAGATCGTTCACAACCCCAGGGACACGGGCCGGTTCTGAGAATGAAGCTGTCACACCTGCTCCCCCGCGCAGTCGTTGTCACTGCGGCTCTTGCCGGCGTGCTTCTTTCTGGCTGCGCTCGATCGCCCGTCTCGCTCGTCCCGCAGCCTCCGCTGGCGCGCGTCGTGGTGGTTCCCGTGGCCCCCATCGACAAGCTGCACACCGAAAACAAGGGCATCCCTCTTGGGGTGTTGTGGCAGTCGATCGCGGACCGCATCAAGAGCTCTGACTTCAATGCCCGTATGGAGACGACGCGCAAGGACATGGGGCCGAGGCTGACGGCGGCGTTGGTTCGTCAACTGGCCGCGCAGGGTTACGAGGCGAGGGCGCTCGAAGGCGCGGCGGGCCGATCTGGTTTGCCGGATATCGACGAAAGCCAGTTGCCCGAGTCCGACGCTGTGCTGCGCATCTCCCTCAACGAGGTCGGTATGTACTCCGCCCGTTTTTCGAAAGACTATGTGCCGCGCGTCAACCTGAGTGCCTATCTAGTTCGAGGGAAGACGGAAGACAGCCTCTATAGCGAAACGCTCTACTACGGCGCAGATGCGAGTGGTGACGCGTCGTGGAGCGTGCCAGCGAATCCCGATCATCACTGGTCGAGCTTCAACGAGCTGTTCGATCATCCACAGGAGGTCGCCCAGAGCTACGACTACGCGGTCGATGCGCTGGCGGCAAAGATCGTTCAGAACATTCGAGCGCAGGCTCCGCCGGCCGCCGTGCGTTCTGCGAGGCCTTGAGCCCCCAGTCAAGCCAAGGCTTGCATCTTGTTTTCGGGTGGTGGATGCACCGCCCCGTGTGCGACGTACGCAGATAGAACGACCAGGGAGAGAAATTGAAAGCAAATTCGCGAGCCATGCTGGCTGGCGTGCTGTTGTGCGGCCCCTTGTGGGCTCATGCCCAGGTTCCCAGCGCACCACAACCTTTCGTCGAACAGCAGCGCCAGCAAGAACGCGAGCGTGCATTGCGCGAGCAGAACGAACGCACTGTCGACCAGCGCCCGCAAGCCGCACCTCCAGCACCAACCCAGCGCATCCCCGAATCAGAGTCCCCGTGCTTCCGCATCGATCGCGTCCTGCTGATCGGCGAGCAGTCCGAATCCTTCCAATGGGCCGTAGCCGACCTGTCCGGCCCCGAGCGCAATGATTCCCCCATCGGTCGCTGCCTTGGTACTGCCGGTGTCAACGTCGTGCTCGCACGCGCCCAGCAGGCAGTCATCGCACGCGGTTACGTGACCACCCGGGTGCTGGCCGCCCCGCAGGATCTCTCGACCGGTACCCTGACCTTGTCGCTCGTGCCCGGCCGCATTGCCGCCATTCGGTTGACGCCGGATTCGTCGCCCGCGTTGCTCGGCAGTTCAGCGCTACTGACCTCAGCCATCCCCGCACGCCCCGGCGATCTGCTGAACCTGCGCGACATCGAGCAGGGCCTCGAAAACCTCAAGCGCGCTCCGACCGCAGAAGCCGACATCCAGATTGAGCCCTCCACCGCGCCCAATGCAAAGCCTGGCGACAGCGATCTCGTCGTCAAGTACGCGCAGTCCAAGAAATGGCGCGTCGCGCTGAGTCTGGACGACAGCGGCACCAAAGCCACGGGACGCAACCAGGCCGGTGTCACGGTGTCGGTGGACAGCCCTCTGGGCCTGAATGACCTGTTCTACGTCAGCGCCAACCACAGCATCAACAGCCATTTCCTGTCCGAGCCCAGCTATGGCACCGAAGGCCAGACGCTGCACTACTCGGTGCCGTACGGCCATTGGCTGTTGGGCTTCACGGCCTCCAACAGCCAGTACCACCAGAGCATCGCCGGCCTGAACCAGGACTACATCTACGCGGGCAAGTCCAACAACGCCGAGGTCAAGCTCTCGCGCCTGCTCTACCGCGACCAGAGCCGCAAGACGACGATGGCGATCAAGGGCTGGCGGCGCGAGTCGCACAACTTCGTCGATGACACCGAAGTCGACGTGCAGCATCGCGTGGTGGGCGGTTGGGAGTTGAGCCTGAACCACAAGGAGTTCATCGGCGAGGTCACCCTCGAAGGCACGCTGGCCTACAAGCGCGGCACGGGTGGCTTCGGTTCGCGTGCTGCGCCTGAAGAGGAGTTCGGCGAAGGCACTTCGCGACTGAAGCTTTACACGGCCGAGATCAGCCTCAACGCACCGTTCAAGCTCGGCGAACAGAAGCTGCGCTACTCCGGCCTGGTCCGCGCGCAGTGGAACCGCACGCCGCTGACGCCGCAAGACCGCTTCTCCATCGGTGGGCGCTACACCGTGCGTGGCTTCGACGGCGAAACCAGCCTGATGGGCGAGCGCGGCGTGTTGATCCGCAATGACATTGGCTGGGCGATGGGGCAGAGTGGGGCGGAGCTGTACGCAGGCTTGGACTACGGCCATGTCGGCGGTCGCTCCACGGCCGATCTGTTGGGCCGTCATCTGGCGGGTGCCGTGATCGGCGTGCGTGGCCAATGGAGCAAGCTGAGCTACGACTTCTTCGTCGGCGCCCCTGTTGCCAAGCCTGAGGGCTATCGCACGGCGAAGGTCACGCTCGGGTTCAATCTCAACGCGAGCTTTTGACAGAGCTTGATCGCCGATCCGCCTATGGACCCCAAGCCCACAGTGATGCAAGACAGTGAGACCAGCATGCACGGAAATTTCAAGGCCATTGCGGCTTTCGCATCGGCCGCCGCAGTGATGCTCGCAGGCTGCGCCGCCGCGCCTTACCGCGCGCCTGGCACCGAGACGGCTCCGCTTTCCAGTCTTGCCGTCGTCAAGTCCGGGCCGCGCGGAGCGTCCTACTTTCACTCGATCGATGGAGAAAGAGTGCCCCATGTGCTTCTGCCCGTGGACCGCTGGGAAATAGTGCCCGGCGAGCACGCCGTGGTGGTCGGGCTCAGGACGCACCCGCAATTCCAGGCGAGCACCATTCCCATGAAGTTCGTCGCGCTCGCCGGGAAAACCTACGTGATCCAGTATGAAGTCAAGACATCGTGGGGTCGCGGCACGTGGCGTGGATGGATCGAAGACGAGAGCGGCATGACGGTCTCGTTCCCAGACACTACCCGGTCGAGTCCGGTGAGCAAGTAGAACGATGCATCCTCATTGCCGGCCGAAGCATTGGGTTCTTGGCGGCCGTGCCGGTCGCGGCCGATGATCCGTTCTATGTTGCAAAGCCTAAAGGTCATCCGGATGGCCAGCCTGCAGCCGAAGGATGCTATCGCGAGGGCTAGGAGGTCGGGGTGTGGCGGTTCTGGAATCCTGATGGAACCGAAGAGCCGAGCACGAATTTCAACTGGCGGCCGATTGTGTTGAAAAACTCTCCCGAATCCCAGTAGATGGCTTGCCGTTTGCATGCGCTTCGTGATCGATGGAGGTACGCATCATGATGGGTCAAGGCACCGCTCAAGATCAGCTGTTCTACGCATTCAACCTCGACGATCACGTCCCGCTTGATCACCTGCTTCGAGGCGTTGATCGCTTCCTCGATCTGAGCGAGCTACGCCAACGTCTTGCGCCGTTCTACAGCCACACCGGCCGGCCATCGATTGATCCCGAACTCATGATCCGCATGCTGGTCATCGGCTACTGCCTGGGCATCCGATCCGAGCGCGGGTTGCGCGAGGAAGTCCATCTCAACCTGGCCTACCGATGTTTCTGTCGCCTGGGCCTGGAGGACAAAGTGCCTGACCATTCCACTTTCTCCAAGAACCGGCATGGCCGCTTTCGCTGGAGCAATGCATTCCGATTCGTCTTCGAGGCGGTGCTGGACCGCTGCATGACCGAAGGGTTGGTGCAAGGGGAGGGATTTACCATCGATGCCAGCGTCATCAAGGCCGACGCTACGTCAAGCAGCATCCTTGGTGCATGCCGACCGACGATGTACGCTGTTCGCTCGAGCCGCGCGCTGGCACTGTGCTGACCGAGTTCCGTCGTCTCGGCGTCGCGGGCGCTGGAGCGGGTGGTCTCGCGGTTTGAGAGCGTTTCGGCGGAAATCAGACTGCGCGTGATCTGCGCAATACGCAGGAGTTTGAACCGGTAGCAGGCGGGCGGCTCGATCCGACACTCGGTGGCGGTGACCCACTGTTCGAAAAATGACCGCGAACCGGATGGTCGTCGCGCTTTTGGGGCAGATGGTGCGCATCGACTTGCCATGCCGCCTTGTCGGCGAGATGAGCAACCGCCGATAACCAGGCGTTTACGTGCCTGTGGTTATCGTTGGTTGGCAACCCGTCCCGCCTCGATTCTGGACGCAGCTTCCAGACTCGAGGTGGAGCGTAAAAAAGCCGAACCTACCAATGAAAAAGTCGCAACTGCGTCCTTCTACCTTCTCCTGACCAGCACTTGATGGCGATGCCGAATCCGTGCATCGGGCATCATCGATTGCGGTGTAAACCGTCCGAGAAACCTGGCGCTACCGATGGCGCCGCAATGCTGGAGAGTCGATGACGAAGGAGAGACCCAATGGCAAGAACCTGGAGCAGTACAAGGGGGCAGGCACCTGGTCGCGAAAGCGATGGGCTTGGGAGTTTCTTAGAAGAAACGTCGACTTCCTCGAGCGGTGCAAGGAATTAAAGAAGAACGTGCCTGGGGCACTACCAGCCGAAGATGTCGCAAGACAGTTCGGGCTGAAGCGCTTCAAGTCAGCGGCTGAGCCTTTCTGGAAAAAGGGCGAATTCCAGAAGCCACGCTTTGTTGCTGAGTCTGTTCCAAGTTACTCACGTCTGGTCGATGAGCAGCCTGCGCGCCGCGTTCGACCACTGAAAGTTGGTGAAGTCGCTTTCATACTTAATCTCGATACTGCTTTACTCCATGCTGCGTCACTGCGTAAGCAGATTGCTGTCGTAACGAAGATCGCGAAGAAAAGGCTGGGTGAGCTCGCGGAGCTCAGAGAAGTCGCAACGGTGCCGAAGCACAGGATTCACGAAAACCAGTTGCTCTCATTCATCCGAATTCTCGATGCCCGGGCGGCGGGAATGAAGCGCCGAGACGTTTTTGAACTGGTTTTTCCTGATGAAGCAGAGCAGTGTGCCCGCAAGGCTGGCACCTGGGAGGATGTCTACAGTCCACTCGAGGCTCGCGCCAAAGAGTACGCGGCGGGTGACTACATAAAACTCGTGCTCACCGACAAGACATGACCTGACAGGCAAGCTGTGGTGCCGCTGCGGTTACCACAGCCACCTCTCTCTTCCAGCTTGCAGCAATGGACTGCATAAAAATCTGTTGGAGTCCGGTGTAGGCCAAGGTTAGCCATTGCGCTGCACTACAAAAAAACCGCTCCGAGTTCGAAGATTCCCCCTGTCCAGCGCTGGATCTATCGAAACTACTTGGAGCTAAATTGAAGAAGAAATTTCCCCCATCCCTATCGGCGTCCGAAGCAACCCGGGTGGGCAATCACCTGTCGCTCTCGGCCGATCATGTCGCCCGTGCCAGGGACACCGCCGATTCGGCAAAGGTCCTCGGTACGGCGGGTGCCTCCGTCTGGCAAACGGAGCAACTATCGTGCGGTGCTCCGGCCCTGTTGACGTTGCGCGACGTTTCGCACATCACCAAGATGTCGCGCAGTTCGTTGTACAACATGCTGGCAGCGAACGAGTTCGTCCGCCCGTTCAAGATGGGCCGTCGCTCGATCCGCTTTCTCGACTCCGAGGTTCGCGCATGGATCGAAGAGCGTGTTGCGCAGCGCGATGCCAAGGAGCAGAGCCTGTGAGCAAGAAATCGAAATCCGATTCGCCGCATGGCGCCAAAACCGAGTCGCCGGAAGGCGAGCGCTTCAAGCTTCCCGCCCTGCCTAAAGGCCTGGTGATCTGCTGCGGACTCACCTCCGAAAGCGAAGCGATGGTGCGCGCGGTCTTCGAGCACGGTATCCGGCTCGGGTCATCCCGTGGTGCCGTTCGCTTCCCCGGCAAGCGCAACGTTACGGCATTGCACCTGGGGACTCGCCGCGTTGCGCGCATTGCCAACAAGCTTGCGGGACTCTTCGTGACCGATCCGGATGCAGAAATCGGGAACCTCGACGTGGAAGGCCTTGCGTCCACAGCGGGACCCTACGACTGGAACAGTCCGGAGGCCCGTCAGGTGCTGAAGGAACGCGTGAAGGCCGCCGAAGGGCATTGCGTCACCTTCTCGATGTCGCTCAGCAGCCGTGCGGAGTCACGACTGGTCAACACGCTCGGGCACGTTGCTGAAGACGTCGAGCGCGCCAAAGGCTTCGCCGTTTGCTTTGTCAAGGGGGCGCAGGCATTCGCACAGCCGCTGACCGGCATAGGTACGGACGCTGTGATGATCGGCGACTGCGACCCGAGTCCCGGCGCAGCCATGGCGTTCTCTGCGACCAGTCTTGCGGCACAGCCCTTCCATAGCCTGGGGCTTGGTCGCGTCATGTGCGACGTGTACTTGTCGGACGACAAGGCGCGACGCGTCTATCAGCCGTTCGTGTCCGAAAAACTCGACACCCGCTTCATGTGGTTGCTCAAGAGCCAGGGACTGTCGAACGAGCAGATCGGCGAGGTGTTCTGGGGCATGGCCCGAACGACGATTGCGCGTCGCCTCGAGCCGCTCCCGCCGCCTCGCGAGGTGACCCTGAAACCGGGGTGGGTCGAGACCTATGCGAAGCGACTTGACCTGGACGAGGAGCTGATCCAACAGCTTCTTGACCGCAAGAAGAACCAGTAGCTGCACTTCTGAGGGCGCCAAAAGTGCAGGGGGTGCACGGCGTGCGTAGCGGTCGCTGATCTTGACGCCGTTTTGGCGATCGGCAATTCGCGCACCCGATGCACAGTGCTTGCAGGGGGCCGATTTTGGCCCTTTTCTGCAGGTTTTCCTGTGCAGTGTCTCTTTTGACACCAGCACTAATAAGAGGGTAGTTGGGTATCTGCATAGGGCTGAGGGGGACAGTGGCAAAGGGCTATTCCTGTGCTCTGGATCCCCTCTTCATGGTCAAGTGACTTGGGCTTGCTCTGCATGTCGACCTGAACCAGAGCAGGTCTCAGTAACGCCCGGCGCTGTCTCTGCGTTCAACCAACTGCTCTGCCTAGCCCATCCGGTCCCCCGTTCGGGCCTTGTAAATACCGTCGCAGGAATCGCAAGGACATCTTGCGCTTCGCTGCCTTCAAACACAAAGCAGGAGCTACACATGAAGATGAAATACATCGAGGTCGTGCCTCGAATGTCGGCGCCTGTCGTCGACCACCTCGCCTACATCTTGCCGTTGGGCATCGGTATGAATGGCGTGAAGTACGAGAAATTGATGCTCGCCATCAATCGCCGCGTCAAGAGCGCGCTCACCAACGGAGAGTGCAAAACCTGGTACCCCCGCGGCAACCGCTACAAGATGGCGATCGAGTTCAGGCCAAGCGCCGATACGTCCATCAAAATCGGCATCGGGGCGACCCGCAAAGAAGTGCAGAACGGCGATATTCGGATCTCGCTCAACCCAAGCCGATTGACGAAGGAGGACGTCAAACGCTTTCACGCGTTCATGCAAGAAATTATTGGAAAGCGATACGCAGACTTGTTGAGTGCCCCACTGATCAATCGGATCGATGTTGCTGTCGACATCGTGGACCTTGAGCTGGATCGGTTGCTTGTCAGATACGCCTATGCGCAGCGACACACGGTGATCATCAAACGGCTGAACGGCAAGGGACGCGTGGAGGGCTTCAACCTTGGCAGTGTCAGCAGCGACTACTTCACTGCTGTCTACGACAAGAGCGCGGAGCTGCTCGACAAGGCCGTAAAGCAGATTGCACGTCGCGGAAGTGGAACGGAATCCACGAAGAGCGTGGCGATTAAACAGTTGAAGGCGGCGCGCGGCAATCCGCCCACTGTGCGTGTCGAAGTGCGCGGCCGCAAGGTTCGGGGCAAGTCGGTTCGCGAAGTACTGAAGCTGACGGATCGATTCGAGCGCCTGAACTTCGTCGCTCTCGACGCTGAGCTGGCCAAGACGATACGAAGGTCGACGTTGGAACTGTTTGTCTCGGCCTGCCGCGATCGTGGCGTCAAGGCGGCACTCGAATTGTTTGAAGGCGATAAGAGCCACACCAAGCTAAAAGCGCTTTGGACGAACAAGCCGACGTGGTGGACCCCCGACAAGGTATGGCGGCGGGCCGTCAAAGGCTTGAAGTCGCTGGGAATTTTCGCCGACGATACCTTCAAGAAGCCCAGCAAGGAGTAAGACGGGCAGGGCGCCGCCGTCCGCCTTGCGTCATCGAATCGCACATCCTCTCGAATTGGCGATATATGCTGACATTAAGCCAGTGTCTTTCGGGATTAAGCTTGCCCCCATTTTTAATTCAGGACTAATTTATGGCAAAGACTTTCCTCCAGGTGCAAAAGCAGATCGAGCAGCTTCAGAAGGAGGCTGAGCACTTACGCAAGAAGGAGGCCGATGGCGTGCTCAGTCGCATCAAAGAGGCAATCGCGGTGTATGGCTTCACCGCTACCGATCTCGGCTTTGGTAAGGCATCTGGTCGGGTGGCAGTGGCTAGGACGGCCATCGCGAAGAAGACGAAAAAGTCCAAGAAGGCTTCTGTTGCTGCAACGGGCGCACCCAAGTTCAAGGACGACCAAGGCAACGTGTGGAGCGGCCGCGGTCCTCGCCCGGCTTGGTTCAAGGCTGCGCTCGAGGCGGGCAAGTCCGCTGACGAGCTGTTGGCCAAATAGTAAAGCTGCCACTCGGGGAGGCCCGAGTGGCATCCGGCTCATGCAGTCAATAGCGAGCAGACAGCGCTTCAAGCGCTAACATCGCGAAGCAACTGGTTGATAGATAGCCTGGGCCCGCTTTGCTGCCTCCGCCCTCTGGGCCTCGCAAATGTTCGGCAGCTCCAACCCTTCGTCACCGGCCGCGTACAACCCGCCGCCAAAGTCGCTGTCGTAAAACTGGCCGTCGCGCTCCCCTCCATCGTGGTACGCGCGCATGGTCGAGATGGTGAGGTCGCGCCCGTGCAGCAATGCCAACTGCTGCCATTGCCAGGCGTCCATCGCGTTGTCCGAGTCCAGCGCCTGGGTGGCAAGCGCCCGAATCGAGTCCATATCACCGCGCGCAGCCAGTTGCGCTCGCGCCCGGCCGACAGGCGCACCACCGTCGTCGGCATCGTGATGCGCGCGACCGCTATGGTCCGCACGAGCGTGCACGCACGATGACGTCCTACAGCGGAAACTCGGTCGTGCGCGAGACCTTCCGCAGCGGAATCTCCGTCTCGACGATCTTGACGCAGCGGATCTTGGTCAGATGGTGAGCCTGGAAGCGCTGATAGTCATCCAGATCAGCAGCGACCACCCGCAGCAAGAAATCATAGCTGCCCGCCATCAGGTGGCACTCCAGCACTTCACGCATGCTCTTGATTTCCGACGCGAAGTTCTCGATTGCGTCGTAGTCCTTCGTGTCCAGCGTCACCCGCACAAATATCGTCATCTTCAGGCCAATCGCTGCCTGGTTCAAGAGCGCCACGTAGCGCTCGATGACACCGGCCTCTTCAAGCAGCTTAACGCGCCGCAGGCAGGGCGAAGGCGACAGGCCCACGAGTTTGGCCAGGTCCGTATTGGGAATGCTGGCATCGCGCTGCAGCGCCTGCAGGATTCGTCGATCGATCGCATCCAAAGTTTTCATTGGTATCTAGTGCTTTATTTGAAGAAAAGCTTGGCGCTCGATGTCAAGTTGGCTGGTGGGCATGGACAAATTCGCTACCAAATGCCTCTCTCAGAGGCGGAAAATTTTAAACGAGCCCCGCACTGAAACCAACCCGCTCTCAGAACACCATGACCACGCTCGCCGCCGACAGATACCGCTTGGCTTCTCGTATGAAAACCTTGGAGCCGTCTCCCTTCCTCGCGGTGCTGCAAGCAGCACGCAAGGTGGAGGCGCAGGGACGCAACGTGATCTACCTGTCCATGGGTGAGCCTGACTTCGCAACGCCGGAGCACGTGAAGCAGGCCGGCATTCAGGCCATCCAGCGCGGCGAAACGCGCTACGCCGCCATGGATGGAACCGTGCAGCTCAAGGACGCGATTTGCCGCAAGCTGCTGCGCGACAACCGGTTGACCTACCAAAGAAACCAGATCACCGTCACAGCCGGCGGCACACAGGCGATCTTCAACACCATGCTGGCCACCGTAGGCCCTGGAGACGAGGTGATCCTGCCCGCGCCGTTCTTTCAGCCATACGTGTCTGCCATTCTTCTCTGCGGCGCAACGCCCGTTGTCCTTCCGACGCGCGAGGAGGAGGGTTTCGTACCGCGTGCCAAGCGCATTGCTGAGGTCATCACCGAGAAGACCCGATGGCTGATCCTGAACTCACCTTCCAATCCGGCCGGTGCCGTGATCGATCGCACTGAACTGGCGGACATTGCTGCGCTGCTGCGGCAGCATCTCAACGTGCTGGTGTTCTCCGACGATATCTACGAGTCCATCTACTACGGGGACGACCCTCTCAGCAACATCGTCAACGTGGCCCCCGACCTGGCGGATCGCACGTTGATTCTCAACGGCATCTCTAAGGCTTACGCGATGACTGGTTGGCGCATCGGCTACCTCGCCGGGCCGGAGCCGCTCGTCGCCGCCGTGTCCCAGGTCACCGCGACATCGACGTTCACGGCCTCAACGATTGCGCAAGCCGCAGCGGTCGAAGCGCTGGACGGCACTCAGGAATCGCTGGTGACACAGAACGCCGCCTACCGCAACCGTAGGGATCTGCTGGTCCGAAAGGTTAATCAGATCCCTGGACTGCACTGCAGAGCGCCGGACGGAGCGTTCTACCTGTTCATCAACTGTTCGCATTTCGTGGGCAGGTGCACGCTTGAGGGCGCACTGATCGACGACGACCTCGCATTCGTGCTGCATCTGCTGAACCACTCGGGCCTTGCCAGCGTGCAGGGTTCGGCCTTCGGGATGCCGGGATTCATCCGCATTGCGTATGCAGCGTCGGAAGAGACCTTGAACGATGCGGCCGACCGACTTGCGGCCGCGTGCGCTGCACTGCGCTGATTTGGCCCCATGTCGGCAGGCGCGACGCGGGCTCACGCCTCACATCAACGGCGAGCGAATGAGTGATTGAAATGAAAAACGAACAGAAACAGAACGCGCGACCCGCGGTCGCCGCCATGCTGGACGTGCTGGCGGACGAGGGGGTCTCCATGATCTTCGGTAATCCGGGATCGACCGAAATGCCACTGATGGAGGCTTTGGTGGAGCGCACCGACATCGAGTACGTGCTGGCCCTGCAGGAGGCATCGGCCGTGGGCATGGCCGATGGCTACGCCCAGGCCACCGGCCGGGCGGCATTCGTCAACCTGCACACGGCCGGTGGGCTGGGCAATGCGATGGGTGCGCTGGTGAACGCAAAAAACACCAATACCCCGATGGTCGTGACTGCGGGCCAGCAAGACGCGCGGCATGTGTTCACTGATCCCTGGCTGAGCGGCGATCTCACCGCGCTGGCAGCACCGGTCAGCAAATGGTCCTATGAGGTTCGCAGCGCAAGAGAGATTGCGCCCGCATTGCGCCGAGCTTTCGCGATCGCGAATGCTCACCCCCGAGGCCCCGTTTTCTTGTCACTGCCCATGAACCTGCTCGACGAGACAGTAAGCGAAAACATCCCGAAGCGCAGTGCCGAGCCCTTGCCGGCGCCTGCAGACACCTCCGGGTTCCTCGCCTGGTACCAGGCACAGCAGCCGAAGCCTCGCATCGCGCTGCTGCTGTCCGATGCAGTGGTACAGACCAATGCCGTGCGCGAGGCTGTGGCCGCAGCGGAGGCGCTCAACGCCGAGGTGTACGGGACACCTCTGGCTGGAGGAAATCTCTTTCCAACAACCCATCCCTTGTGGAAAGGCGTGCTGCCGCCGAGCTTCGCTGGCATCCGAGCCAAGCTTGCAGGCTATGACGTTGCGCTGATGGTAGGCGATCACGCGCTGCTCGCCTATCCCTACAGCGAGGGCGCTCCAATTCCGAGCTCGGTCAGATTCATGCAGATCTCCGCAGTCGCCGAGAAGCTCGGGCACGACGCTCCGGCGGAGATTGCCATGCACGGCGACCCTCGTCTGACCTTGGCAGAGATCGCTCGAGCGCTCGGCGCAGGCACGGCGCGCGACCGTCTGCAAGATGACGGAAGCAACGTCCAGCGGCTCAAGCGGCAGTGCGTGCCGGTTGGGCCGTTGCACCCCAGGATCGCCGTAGACGCCGTCCTGGCCGCACGGCCGGCCGGCATGCCGATCGTCAACGAGGCTCCGTGTACGTTCGGCGCCGTCCGCGAACTGTGGATGACCACAGAAGACGATCGCTACTACTTTGTTCGCGGCGGCGCGCTGGGATTCGGCATGCCGGCAGCGGTCGGCGTCTCGCTCGCGCGTGCACGGCAGCGCGTGCTGTGCCTCATGGGCGACGGCGCGACCATGTACTCGCCGCAGGGCCTGTGGTCGGCAGCCCGCTACCGCACACCGGTCAAGTACATCGTGTTCAACAACAAGAAGTACGACATCCTGATGCGGGTGGCCAAGGAATTGGGCGGCTTCCATGCCGCCGCTGATCGCTTTGTGGGCATGACCATCGACGAGCCGGCCGTCGACTTCGACGCACTGGCGCGCACTGCACGACTGCAATACACGCGCTTGACCACAGTGAGCGAGATTCTGGACGACCTACCAGCGATCCTCGATAACGACGACCCCTGGGTGGTCGAGATCGACGTGACCGGACTCTGATCTCGACCGCTACAAGGGAAACGCACGGCCATGCCACGCCGACGATCAGCCAGCTACAGAGACCAACGCGAGGTGATTTTGGCCGAGCAACTGCACGCGGCGCAGCGAAAGAGTGCCCTTCGCTGATCACTTTTGCGGTCATCGGGAACGGCGTTTTCTGTCCTATGCCGTAGTGCAGTCCTCTGAATAATCGCGTTACAAGCCACACGTGAGGCTTTGTTCCCGGCCTCAAGTGGCCGGGGATTTATACCAACGGAGACAAAATGCGAGCATCCTTGATTCGACCTAGCGTGCTATTGGCGCTTCTATTTGCGCCCTTCGTTAGCAGTGCTGAAATAAAAATTGGCGCTGTGGTTTCGGCCACCGGACCTGCCTCCTTCCTGGGGGAGCCTCAGAGACAGACCGTGGAAATGTACGTCAAGCGAATCAACGACGCTGGCGGAATTCGCGGGGAAAAGTTGAAGCTCGTCATGTACGACGACGGTGGTGATGCGAACGCTTCGCGAACCTATGCCTCCCGTCTGGTGGAGGAAGACAAGGTATCTGCCGTTCTGGGTGGGTCCGGCACAGGTAATTCGCTGGCAATGATGCCGGTTTTCGAAAGTGCCGAAATTCCCTACATCTCCTTTTCCGGCGGAGTGCAGATCATCGACCCCGTGCGTAAATGGACGTTCAAGCCGCCACATACAGACTTGATGGCTTGTCAAAAAATCTTCGAGCACATGAAAAAGAAGGCGATCACAAGAATCGCCGTGATCGCAGGTCAGGGTGGATTCGCAAAGTCGATGGTTACTCAGTGCAAGGTCAGCGCGGGGCAGTATGGCATCACCATTGCAGCAGAAGAAAGCTACGGTCCTCGCGATAGCGACATGACGCCGCAACTGAGCCGAATCAAGAGCGTCAATGGGATTCAGGCTATCGTCAATCCCGACATTGGCCAAAGCCCCGCCATCGTTTCGAGAAACTTCAAGCAACTCGGCTTCACGATTCCCCTTTACCTCAGCCACGCTGCGGCGACTCAAGGCTTTCTGCAATTGGCGGGCCCTGCCGCCGAAGGCGTCCTGCTGCCGGCACCGTTGCTGCTCGTTGTCGATGACCTAGACGACAGCGACAAGCAAAAGTCGCTGCTCAAAGACTACAAGACCACTTTTGAGAAGGCGACTGGCAAGAGCGTGGACGCGTTCGGCGGCTATGCGTATGACGGGCTCACCCTTTTGGTCGACGCCATGAAAAGAGCTGGAAGCTTTGATCCTGCAAAGGTGCGGACGGCCATCGAGAGCACCAAGAATTTTCCGGCGACCGTCGGAACTATCAGCATGTCGTCTACTGATCACTTGGGCATCGACCTTAGTTCGTTCCGGATGCTGACGGTGAAGTCCGGCAAGTGGGTTACAGCGCCATAAGACCATCCTGAAGACGCACCCGAACTCCACTGCTCGGTGCGTCTTACACGGGCGATTAGTTCGAGCAGCCCACGTCGGATGTCGTTAGGAGGAGAACGGGCTTCGTGCTCTTCACTCGATTTCAAACAAGAAATTTATGTCTTTGTCATTCTTTACCCAACTGATCATCTCGGGGCTGACCGTCGGGTCGGTCTATGCGTTGGTTGCCGTCGGGTTCACCTTGATCTACAGCGCTTCGGATGTGTTCAATTTCGCGCAAGGTGAATTTGTCATGCTGGGCGGTGTTCTGACCGCTGCTGCCATCTCGAGCGGAACTCCCTACTGGGCTGCCGCCATCGTCGGGATCGCAGGCGCGGTGGTCGTTGGCTTCCTGCTCAACCTCCTTGTCATCCGTCCTGCCAAAGACGCCAGCCCGATAATTCTGTTAATTCTCACCATTGGTGCATCCGTCTTCATCAGAGGGATCACCTCTGTCATCTTTGGCAAAGACTTCGTGAAGCTGCCTGCGCTGTTCGACGTCGACAGCTGGCAGATTGCTGGTGCAACTGTCCAGGTCCAGGGCGTGGCAATCATCGTGGCGGCTACAGCAGTAGTCACGGTCTTATGGGTGTTCCTCACATCCACGCAGCTCGGCAAAGCCGTGCGTGCAACGTCCTCGAACCGCCTGGCTTCAATCCTCGTCGGTATCAGCCCCAGCGCCATCGTTGGGCTTAGCTTCGCGGTCTCTGCGCTCATCGGTGCCGTGGGGGGCATCTTGCTCACCCCCCTAACCCTCATGAGTTACGACTCCGGCACGCTCCTGGCAATCAAAGGATTCGCGGGCGCAATGCTCGGTGGGATGGGGCATCCCGCCGGCCCTCTCGTGGGTGCGCTTCTTGTCGGCCTGATCGAGGCTTTCGGCGCAGGCTACATATCGTCCGCGTACAAGGACGTGTTCACTTTTCTGGTTCTGCTGCTGGTGCTGGGCATTCGTCCTCACGGGCTTTTGGGCGGCGACCGGGTCGAGAGGGTCTAACAGTGAAAAATTCCTGGTTCCGCGCCTATGTTCCGGCGCTAACGATGATGGTCGCGATCGCGTTGCTCTCGTTCGTCTTGCCCTCTGGTTTCTACTTCCGGGTGTGCGCAGTGGTGTTCATTAACGCGCTCGCTGTGGTCGGGCTAAATCTCTTGATGGGTTACGCAGGTCAGGTGAGCTTGGGCCATGCAGGATTCTTCGGCCTGGGGGCTTATGCCGTATCGATCGGAAGCACCTCCTGGGGGATCTCGCCGCTAGTATGCCTCGTTGTCGGATGTACTGTCACTGCGACAGTTGCACTGCTTGTGGGAGGCTCCCTGCTTCGGTTGCGCGGATATCACCTTGCGGTTGCGACGCTGGCCTTCGGTGCCATTGTGTCGATCACATTGAACAACGCCGTATCGATCACCGGCGGCCCCGACGGCATGACCGTCCAGCAGTTGAAGTTCGGTTCGATAGTGGTTTCAGGCCCCAAATGGTGGTACTGGCTCTCAGGAACGACGCTCGTGCTTGCCATGGCGACCGTGGGCAGCTTGCTTGCGAGCCCCTCCGGGCGTGCACTCCGTGCGATCCACGACAGCGAAGTTGCAGCAAGCGGCCTCGGTGTTGACGTGACCCGCTACAAGCTTCTTGCGTTCGTGCTGTCGGCGTTGTTCGCTGCGCTCGCAGGTGGCTATCTTGCGCTCTTCGATGCGTTCATCACGCCTGCATCCAGCAGCATCCTGCGTTCGATTGAATTCATGACCATGGCGGTGGTAGGCGGTCTGGGTTCTGTCGTAGGTAGCGTGGTCGGTGCTGCATTCCTTGTCATTCTTCCGCAGTTGCTGACTCAGTTTCACGAATACGAGCACGCCATACTTGGCGCGCTGATGATGATCACGATGATCTTCATGCGCCGGGGGATCGTGCCCACGATTTCGAGCTGGCTGAAGGTGAGGTTCAAGTGAACGTTTTGGAAGCCAAGGGTGTCTCCATCGAGTTTGCGGGGCTGTCTGTTCTGCAAGGCGTGAGCCTGGCGCTGCGCCGCGGCGAGATTCTTGCCGTGATCGGCCCCAATGGGGCTGGCAAGACCACGCTCTTCAATGTTCTGTCAGGCGTCTACGCCCCTACGTCGGGGCGAGTTGAAGTCGCAGGCGTTGACATCTCAGGGAAGCCGACGAATGCGCTGGCGCGGCTTGGGTTGACGAGGACATTCCAGAACCTGCAAGTTTTCTTTCGCATGTCGGCTTTGGAAAACGTGATGGTGGGGTGCCACTTGCAAGAAAGAAAGAATCCTCTGCCTCACCTCCTAGGCCTGCGCAGTGTTCACGTGCAAAACAAGGCGACGGAGGTGCGATCGCGCGAGCTGCTGGAATTCGTTGGACTGGACGCCGGCATCGACAGGCCTGCGGGTGAATTGCCGTATGGCGCGCTCAAACGGCTGGAGATCGCCCGCGCATTGGCGGTAAACGCGCAAGTGTTGCTGCTGGACGAACCCGTCGCTGGATGCAACTCAGTTGAATCGGGCGAGATATCCACCGTGATACGGAAAGTCGTGGACGCGGGGGTGTCACTCATGCTCGTCGAGCATGACATGCGCTTCGTGATGCGACTCGCCGATCGCGTGCATGTTCTGGATCGCGGCAAGACGCTGGCCGAAGGAGACCCGGACGAGATCAAGTCCAACCAGGCCGTCATCGAGGCCTACCTCGGTGTGCCAAAGACGGTGGAGGGCGCTCATGCTTGAGATTCAAAAGCTCACCAGTCGATACGGTCGCATTGAAGTCTTGCACGATGTGAGCCTGAGCGTTTCACCCAATGAGATTGTCGCTCTGATCGGGTCGAACGGAGCAGGCAAGACGACGCTCCTGCGGGCAATCTCAGGCGTCCAACCCACCGCTGGCGGAACGATCGCTTTCGAGGGGGCTGTGATCGGAGCTGTGGCGCCTTACCGCAGGGCAGGCATGGGAATCGCTCATGTGCCACAGGGACGTCAAGTGTTCGCGAATTTGACCGTCGAGGACAATTTGACCCTTGGGGCATGGTCGCAGACCGGGAAGAGCGTGGTCGCCGACATGGAGCAGATGTATCAGCTCTTTCCGATCCTCTCCGAATTCAGGAAACGCAGTGCGGGGTCTCTTTCTGGGGGGCAACAGCAAATGCTCGCCATCGGTCGGGCGCTGATGTCCAGGCCCAAGATCCTCCTGCTCGACGAACCCTCCATGGGTCTGGCTCCCTTGCTGATCGAACAGGTATTCGAGATCCTTAAAAAGATCCGCAGCATTGGGATGACGATTCTTGTGGTCGAACAGAACGTGCGTGCCGTGCTCGAGGTCGCCGATCGCGGCTATGTCCTCGAAACGGGCTCCATCACGCACGATGGCATGGCCAGCACATTGCTGAACGATCCGCGCATTCAGCAAGCGTATTTCGGGGTATGAACACCATGAGCTCCAAGCCCATCATCGTTCCACAGATCTCACTCTTCGCATTGCAAGGCATACCGACCGTATCTCCAGGTGACTCGATCGCAAGCCTCGTGATCGAGGCATACAAGCACAGTGGCCTTGAACCGAAAGATGGCGATATCGTCGTGTTGGCGCAGAAGATCGTATCGAAGGCTGAAGACCGCTACGTTGATCTGCGAAAAGTTATCGCGAGTGAATCTGCACAGGACCTCAGTCGCACCTGCCTGAAGGACCCAAGGCTGGTCCAGTGCATTCTTGACGAATCCATCGGCGTGGTTCGATGCGCCCCGAATCTGCTGATCGTGCGCCACCGACTGGGCTTCGTCGTGGCAAACGCCGGCATCGACCAATCTAATATCTCATCAGACTCTCCCGGCGACTGGGTCTTGCTCCTTCCCCAAGAACCCGATGCTAGTGCTGCATCCATCTGTGACGCACTGTGCAAGCTGACCGGGCGCAACGTCGGTGTTGCGATCATCGATAGTTGGGGGCGCGCTTGGCGCCTGGGGACCAGCGGAGCCTGCCTCGGTGCGGCAAACGTCCGCACGGTTCTGGACCTTCGCGGCAAGCCTGACCTCTACGGGCGCTCGCTGCAGTCGACCATTGTCGGCATTGGTGACGAGCTTGCCGCGGGCGCATCTCTCTTGATGGGCCAGGCGGCGGAAGGCACTCCCATCGTGGTCGTGCGTGGCGCGGGGTTGGTCGGAGGCAAGGCGACAGCACGCGACTTGATCAGACCCATTTCCGAGGACCAGTTTGTATGAGCGAGGGATCTGTCATCGTTCTGAGTGGCGGCGTGGGAGGTGCGAAACTCGCCGAGGGATTTGCACAGGTAGTGAGTCCGGAGCGATTGACGATCGTCGTCAATACGGGGGACGACTTTGAGCACCTGGGGCTGCACGTCTCACCGGACCTGGATTCCGTCGCCTACATGCTTGCTGGCGTGTCCGATGCTCAGCGAGGCTGGGGGCGCAGCGGGGAAACCTGGGAATGCCTGGAGGTTATGAAGCAACTTGGTGGGGACAGCTGGTTTCGCCTTGGTGACCGCGATCTTGGGGTCCATCTAGTCCGCACCCAGGCTCTCGCGCGTGGGGCCTCTCTGAGCGCGGCGACCGAGCAGATATGCTGTGGCCTGGGTATCAGGCATCGCGTGGTTCCCATGTCCGATCGACCGATCCGCACGATGATCGAATCCGACACCGGAACGCTGTCATTTCAGGACTACTTCGTTCGATACCAATGTCGGCCCGTCGTCAAACGCTGTCGATACATCTGCTTGGAAGGTGACCCGGAGCCAAGTCACGCATTTCGCGAAGCGCTGGCTGCTCCTGGCTTGAAGGCGATCATCATCGCGCCTTCCAACCCGATCTTGAGTATCGGGCCGATTCTGGCAATGAACGGAGTTCTTGCGGCGATACGGTCCACGTGCGTTCCCGTCCTCGCAGTCTCGCCGTTGATCGGCGGAGATGCTGTGAAGGGGCCCGCAGCCAAAATTCTGGACGAGCTCGGCATCGGACGCAGCGCAACGGCGCTATGGGACCACTACCAGATTCTGGATCACTTGTTGGTCGCCCGGACCGACGTGCCCAACGGCGAACAGGCGCGAACGGGCATTCTGGCCGCCGACATCATGATGCGCGACAAGGCTGAAAGAAAGCGTGTGGCCTTGCGATGCCTGGAAATTCTGAGGCTTGAACGAGATGACTGACCACCAAGCGACAGACATGTTGGTCGTCATCTTGGGCGAGGGCATTGTGGCGAGCCAGTTGGCAGGACTTTTCGCCTCCCACGGGGCGAGGACATTCCTCGTGCGCACATCCGGAGAGCTCGGCGGTAGTTCAGCGTGTGCGATTCCGAATGTCGGGCTGTTCACCTCATTGGAAGAGGCATCGAACGCCATTCGGGCCGCAGCTTGGATCATTGAAGCTTCCGAACTTGACCTGGACAGGCGCCGCGGGCTCCTTCGCCGTCTCGAAGATCTGCTCCTGGAAGGGGCTCTGGTGACTGTTGACGAGTCCATCCTTCCGCTTTCGATACTTGCCGAGGGGATGAGCTCGCGGCTCCTGCGTCGATTCGCCATCGCTCATTTCTTCGTCCCGGTTGACCGACTACCGCTGGTCGAAATTGTCCCCAGTGCCTTGATGCCGGATGAAAGAACGAACTTGCTGGTTCGAAACCTTCGCGCACTCGGCCGCACACCGATGAGCTGCCGAGATCTGCCCGGGTTCATCGCCAACCGGATCGGCTTTTACCTGCTCGCGCTGGCAACGCGAGAAGCTATCGAGCGGAAGATTCCGTTTGATCTTGTCGATGCGACGGCCCACTCAAGCTGGGGTTTGCCGCGCAGTGGCGTATTCGGTCTGATTGATCTGATCGGCGTGGAAACTACGGTTCGACTGATGAGCACGCTTGCTGACCTTCTGCCGAACGATCTGGCGTTGCAGGCCGTTATGCCTCGCGGCCACACGCTGTTCGAGTTCCTTGCACAAGGCGTAGGCCCACGTTCCTTCTATCGACCGCGCACTGAAACAAGACCGAAACAAGTCTGGCGTGCGGGCCAACAGCAGTATGTGGATATCAAGGTACGGACAGACGATGTGAAAAATGGGGCTAGGGAAGAGGAGATTGCTAGCTTCTCGAAATTCGTATCCGAACGGGTCGCGACATACGTACGGTTGATCTGCGAAGAGCACGCGATTTCGGAAGACGTCGCCTGGGAGGCGATGCGGTTGGGCTATGGCTGGAGCAAAAAGGCAATGAGAGTCCCGAGCGGAAAGAAATTAGTCTGGATAGCTGCTTGACAGCTTAAGTCCTTGGTTCTGAGTGGACAGAATACTGCAAGCAGGAACTAGCAATGCCGACTTCGTGCTCTCATTACTTTAGAGAAACGCTGCGCGGAGCAGAGCGCTGCGGGCTGAATCCGAATGTCTTGCTTCGAGAGGTAGGAATATCCAGGTCTGATTGCTTCGATCCGCAGTGGCGAGGCAGATCGGAGCAACTCGCGAGACTGGTTCAACTTGTATGGATTGCGTCGAATGACGAGTTCATGGGGTTTACTGCGCGCCCTAGCAAGTTGGGAACTTTTGCCATGATGAGCCACTGCATCATGGGAGAGCCCTCTCTGGAAGAAGCCTTCAGACGAGGTATCCGCTTCTATGAGCTCTTTACAGACGACATCCGAATGTCGCTAGAGAATGACGGGGATAGAACGTACTTCAAAGTCGCGTTTAGTCATCCAGAGCTCGACCCTCAGAACTACTTTTTGGACTTCTGGTTATCGATTTGGTACCGGACCATCGGATGGCTAGGCGGGCGGGTAGCGCCACTTTATGCGGCGACGTTTACCTATTCCAAGCCCAAGGAGCACGCGGAGGAATTCAAATACATGTTTCCCTGTCCGTGCACTTTCGACGCGCTGCAAACCTCGCTCGTCTTCGACCGGGCTCATCTGCAGTCACCGATTGTTCGCACGCCGCGAGAGCTCAAGCAGTTTCTGGCGCTGGCGCCGCTTGGATTCATGACCGTGCCGGGCGATGTGAAAAGCTTTGCGCGACAAGTTCGTGCGTATCTCCTGAAAGACCGCAAGCTGCCCCTGGATTTTCCAGAGTTCTCGGTGGTCGCGATGAACCTGGGTATGGCCGAGCAGACCTTGCGCAGAAAATTGAAAGCAGAGTCCAGCTCATACCGCGCCGTCATTGAAGACATACGCCGCGATCTGGCCATCCAGACTCTGCTGAAGGGCGGCAGCTCTGTCGGACGGATCGCGGAGATGCTCGGATACTCCGAGCCGCGTGCGTTCACTCGTGCCTTCAGGGAATGGACGGGTTGCAGTCCCGCAGAGTACCGCGAGAACTTTCAGAAAAACGTTCGGCGCAGCCCCGACGGAGAACTCATCGACCCTGTCGGCGCGTAGATTTTCAGGCGCCCCGGGACCGGCCGCTAGAAGGCCGTCTCGGTGACCTGAATAGGCTTCTTTTGTCATGTCACGCGGCACGCCCGCTGACTAAAGTCCTTCTAACCCGTAGGCCACACCCGAGATTGGGACGGCGACGGGACAACAGGAGACTGAGGTGACAAAAGTAGACCGTGAAGTGCTTCGTGGAGCCGACCTGGAGCCTATTGAAACTGCAAGCGTCGATGAATTGCGTGCGCTGCAGATTGAGCGACTGGGGAAATCTCTCGCTCACACTTACGAGAACGTCGCAATTTACAGAGCCAAATGCGACGCAAAAGGAATCCATCCCAACGACCTGCACAGTCTGGATGATCTGAAGAATTTTCCCTTCAGCACCAAGGAGGACTTCAGGGTCGGATATCCGTTCGGGATGTTTGCGGTCCCAACCACCAAGCTCGCCCGAATTCACGCATCCAGTGGTACCACTGGAAAGCCGGCTGTCGTGGGCTACACGCGCAACGACATTGAAACGTGGGCCAACATCGTCGCTCGGTCAATTCGAGCTTGTGGTGGGCGTCCCGGTGACACCGTGCATGTTGCCTACAACTACGGCATGTTCACCGGCGGCCTGGGATCGCACTACGGCGCAGAAAGGCTCGGCTGCGCGGTGATGCCGGTGTCAGGCGGGCAGACCGAACGCCAAGTTCAACTGATGGTGGACCTGCGCCCAACGGTGATCATGGTCACGCCCTCGTATCTGCTGAACATCGCAGACGAGATCGATCGCCAGGGGATCAAGAAGGAGCAATTGGCACTTCGCATCGCTCTGGTTGGGGCGGAGCCGTGGACTGAGTCCATGCGGCAAGAGATTAATAAAAGACTCAACCTGCGCGCCATGGACTACTACGGGATCTCCGAAATCATGGGTCCGGGCGTGGCGGCAGAGTGTGCAGAGACGGAAGACGGTCCCACACTCTGGGAGGACCATTTCTACCCTGAGATCATCGATCCGGTGACGGCGGAAGTACTGCCTGAGGGCTCCTACGGCGAGCTCGTTCTCACCTCGCTGACCAAGGAGGCCGTCCCCGTCATGCGATATCGCACCAGGGATCTGACTCGTCTTCTTCCTGGTACTGCAAGGACCATGCGTCGCCTGGACCGCTTCACTGGCCGATCGGACGACATGATGATTGTTCGTGGCGTGAATGTCTTCCCGTCACAGGTTGAAGAGCAGATCCTCAGCTTGCCCGCCTTCTCCGGTCACTACTTGATCGAGCTGACGCGCGAAGGTGCGCTGGACAACATCAAGATCCACGTCGAGCCTCGCAGCGACTGGGTGGGCGACGCCCAGCAGTCTGCTGCCGAGCTGCACCGCAGGATCAAGATGCACGTGGGCATCTCCACCCAAATCACGCTGAGCCCGGCGGGTGGACTTGAGCGCTCCCAAGGCAAAGCAAAGCGCGTCATCGATCGGCGCCGCGTCGGCTGAATCCGTCCCAACGTCCTATTCATCTTTCTGGAGTTCCCAATGAAAATCGAAACCCTCCTTCCTCTTGGCAAAGTCGATCCGGGCCTGCGCGCGCCCGACCAGCCCTTGGATCTGCGAAAGATTGCAGACGACGCTCGCCTGGTGGAGTCGCTCGGCTACGACGGTTTGATGACCGAGGAGACCAAGGATGACCCGTTTGTCGTGATGGCCCTCGCCGCGCAGGCAACGACCACGCTTGGCATCGGTACCGCGGTTGCCATCTCGTTCCCGCGTAGCCCCACGAGCATGGCGCTCAGCGCGTGGACGATCCAGAAGCTGTCTCGCGGACGATTCACGTTGGGCTTGGGCCCGCAAGTCCGCGCTCATATCGAGCGACGTTACGGCATGCAGTCCCATCCTGCTGGACCTTGGATGCGCGAGTACGTGCAGGCTGTGCGCGCCGTTTGGGACTGCTGGCAAAACGGCACTCCCCTCAATGTGAAGGGTGAGTACTACAACATGGACTTGATGGTGCCGCTGTTCAACCCGGGGCCCCTCGAGAATCCGAACATCCCGGTGCATATCGCGGCAGTTAACCACGTGATGTGTCAAGTCGCGGGCGAGGTTGCCGATGGCATCCGGCCGCACCCGGTATGCACGCCGTCGTACATCGAGAAGGTCATGCTTCCCGCCGTGCGTGAGGGCGCGCGCAAGGCTGGGCGTTCGCTGGAGAACTTCAGCGTTTCCATGAAGCCTTTGGTTGCGGCGGCACCGAGCGAGGAGGAGCTGCAGCCCAAGATTCGCGATGCACGAGCTCGGATCGCCTTCTACGCTTCGACGCCGGCGTACGTTGCAGCCTTCGAGCACCTCGGTCTTCAGGATCTCACTGCGGAGGCCAAGCTGCTCTCCCGCGCTCAACGTTGGGAAGACCTGCCAGGCCTGATCTCCGATGAGGTGCTGGATCAGTTCGCCGTCATCGGAACCTACGATCAAGTGGGCAAGAAGCTTGTCGAACGCTTTGGCAAGGTCGTGACGAATTCGGAATTCTCGATTCCTGTGCGCAATGAGGGCGAGCGCGCTTCGCTTGCCCAACTTGTCAAAGACATCAGGGGTGACTCCGAGGCGTCGGCTCGGGCCACCATCCTCGGAGCGGCCGAAAGCAACACATGACCTCGACGCAACTGGAGAACACGGCGTTCTACCTTAGTCGCGAAGACTGTGGTGTCTGGGTACTAACCTTCGATCTGCCGGGCAAGGTGAACGTGATGACCGATACGTTCATCACCAGCACCGAAGAGGCCCTCGCCACGCTCGAGACCAACGTGGGCGAGTGCGCTGGTGTGATCATCACGTCAGCGAAGCGCACGTTCTTTGCGGGAGGCGACCTAGCCATGATGCTTACTGCGGAGTTGGGCCAGGAGGGGGCTGTATTCGCGCACTTCGAGCGTCTAAAAGGCCTATTGCGCAGGTTCGAAAGACTTGGCGTACCGGTCGTGGCCGCCATCAACGGTACGGCACTCGGTGGGGGCCTGGAGTTCTGCCTGGCTGCCCATCATCGCATCGCGGTGCCTGGTCCGAAAGTGGAGCTGGGTTTGCCGGAAGTCGATTTCGGCATCCTGCCGGCAGCTGGCGGCGTGGTGCGCCTAACGCGCCTTCTCGGTCGTGAACGCGCTTTGCCATTTTTGTTGGGGGGGAAGCGCAGCACCGTCGAGCAGGCCCTGGCTGCAGGGATCATTGATCGCATCGCGTCCGACAACGCCGAGATGATGGCGTTGGCGCGTCAATGGGCGCTGGAGCACCGCGATGCGAAGCAGCCTTGGGACTCGCGCGCCATGCCCGAGAGCCAAGGCGACGCAGGCGATGAAGTCGCACAAGGCGAAAGCGATCCGGACAACGAGGCGGTCGCCGAGATCGCGCGTATCGCAAGACTGGCGGAGCGCATTGACTTTGATGAGGCGCTGCGAGAGGAAACGCACGGTTTTGTCAAGCTCGTCATGACATCCAACGCCAAGCGCCGCATCGACCAATTTTTTCAGCGAAATGCCGCACGGCAATCACCTCAGGGGAGCAACTGAATGTCTACCAAACCTACGATCGCAGTGGTGGGGGGAACCGGCGCACTCGGGACGGGACTGGCGCTTCGGTGGGCGCTTGCTGGTCATCCAGTGATCGTCGGCTCGCGCACTCTGGAAAACGCTCAGAAAAGTTGCGAGGCCATCCTCGCCAAGCTTCGCCAGAAGACGCAATCGCCCCTCGACCTGAAGCCCATGGTAAATGATCAAGCTGCAAAAGCGGCCGACATCGTCGCCGTCACGGTCCCGTTTGCGCAGCAAGCGGAGCTCTTGCGTTCGATTCAGTCGCACGTGATCGGAAAGATCCTGATCGATACGACCGTGCCGTTGATGCTACCGAAGGTCGGCACGGTCCAGCTGCCACCCGAAGGCTCAGCGGCCCAGATAGCGCGCGAGGTTCTGGGAGAAAGCGTTCGCGTCGTTTCAGCGTTTCACAACGTCGCGGCCGACAGCCTAGCGTCGCTGGACGACATGGATTGCGATGTGCTGGTCTTCAGCGACGACAAGCAGGCGCGAGACGAAGTCGTTGGCCTTGTGGAGGTCATGGGCGCGCGCGGCTTTGCCGGTGGCGGGCTGTCAAATTCCGCGGCCGCCGAGGCGCTCACGTCGGTTCTCATTACCGTCAATCGGCAGTACAAGTGCCACGCGGGCATCCGTCTGACTGGCATCGGTGACTGACCATGTACGTCGTCGTTCCCATCAAGAGGTACGCGTTGGCCAAGCGCCGGCTGGCGCATTCCCTCAAACCCGAGGAGCGACGGGAAGTCAGCAGAATGATGGCCGAGTGGACGTTGCGGACTTTGGCGCAATCAGAAATCGTCAGCGGCGTCACGGTGGTGACTTCGGAGGATCGGCTACTTCCCCTCGCTAGCCAACTGAGCTTCGATATCGTTGCCGAGGGTGAGAACGCACGTGGCCTGAATGAAGCCATTGACAGGGGCGTGCGGCGTGCCTTGGAGCGCGGTGCTCGCGACTGCTGCGTGCTTCACGCCGATATTCCTTTGTTAACTGCACAGGAGCTAGACCAGCTTTTCCAGCGACACCTCGCCAAGGCGGATTCGGCGGTGACGATCGTGACAGACCTGGCAGGCGAGGGGACCAACATCCGCATTTGCCGGCCACCGGGGGCCATTGGAAGTCTATATGGCGTCTGTAGCGCACGTAGTCATGCCGAAGCGGCACGGGACGCCGGCTGTTCCGTGGAACTCCTTCGCAGTCCCATGCTATCTCTGGACCTGGATCGTCGAGACGATATCGACAGAGTCCTGGCAGGTGCAAGGCTGGGAACCCTTACATCTCTTTCGCCTGCCATTCGATTGCTTCGCGAGTGGTCCGCGTCCTCAACGTCTTTAGGAGAGGTCCATGAGCAAGTACGCTGAATTGCCGCGCAGAAGTCCTGAGGACATCGCGCAGGCCCTGGCTGCAGGCGACCGGCTGGATCGTTCGGATCTGATCGCCCTGAGTTCTTACGACACCGCAACGCTGACAGGAGCCGCCAGGCTTGTTCGCGACCGACGGTTCGGAAATCAGATCACCTACTCCCGCAAAGTTTTCATCCCTCTGACTCAGCTTTGCCGGGATGTCTGCCACTACTGCACCTTCGCAAAAACGCCAAAGCGCGTCGAGGCACCGTATCTCGACCTGAACGCCGTGCTCGAGATCGCGCGGCAAGGAGCCGCGGCGGGATGCAACGAAGCGTTGTTCACGCTTGGCGAGAAACCAGAGCTTCGCTACGAAGCCGCGCGAAGCTGGCTGGACGAAAACGGGTTTCGCTCCACGATTGACTATGTCGTGCACGCTGCACGTGCGGTGCTCGAGCAAACGGGCCTGTTGCCGCACGTCAATGCAGGCAACCTGGAGGACGCAGAGATCGAGCAGGTGCGTCGGGTTGCACCGTCGGTCGGTCTGATGCTCGAGACGGCATCCGACCGCCTTTCAGGTCCAGGCATGCCGCACTATGGGTCGCCAGACAAGATACCTGCGACGCGCCTCGCGACGCTGCGGCGGCTCGGTGCGAACTCGATTCCCACTACAACGGGCATCTTGGTTGGCATCGGGGAAACGCCCGAGGAGCGTATCGATTCGCTGCTGGCGATCCGAGAGCTGCAGGCCGCGCATGGTCACATCCAGGAGGTGATCGTACAGAATTTCCGGGCCAAGGCCGGCACGCTGATGAGGCGGGCCCCCGAGCCAACAGGCGAAGAACTGATTCGAACGATCGCTCTGGCACGTCTGACCCTTGGGGGCGAGTGCAGCCTGCAGGCTCCACCAAACCTGAGCCCGAAAATTCTGCGTGGGTTGATTGACGCGGGCATCAACGACTGGGGTGGGGTTTCGCCGGTGACGAGCGACCACGTGAATCCCGAGGCCCCATGGCCGGCACTGGACGCGCTCGACGCTGCAACCCGTATCGCGGGCAAGCAGTTGACTCAACGACTGACCGTCTATCCCCGCTATATCCAGGATCACGCGCGATGGATCGATGCCACATTGGTGGGCCGAGTGCTGGAGCGAAGCGATGTCCGCGGATTGGCGCGCGAATCGATGTGGCGTTCGGGCGCCCGGACATCCCCACCCTTGGCAGACGTCCAGTGGGTTGCAGGCGGACCCCGGTCTTCCTCGCACGTGTCGGAACCGGTGCGCTCCGCCGTCGCGAAAGGGATGGAAGGTGCGTTGCTGTCCGAGGCTGAGGTCGTCAGTTTGTTCGAAGCCCGCGACGACGATTTCGCGTTCGTGTGCCAGGCGGCAGACCTGCTTCGACGCGAGCTGGTCGGGCCGACAGTCACTTATGCGGTCGTGCGCAACATCAATTACACGAACGTGTGTACGTACGGCTGTAAGTTCTGCGCGTTTTCCAAGGGACGCACGCACGAAGATCTGCGCGGGAAGCCCTACGACCTGGAGCTGTCTGAAGTGCGGCGCCGTGTCCGAGAAGCCTGGGACCGCGGAGCGACGGAAGTGTGCATGCAAGGTGGCATCCATCCCGCCTACACCGGGGAAACATATCTGGACCTTTGCCGTGCTGTGAAGGAAGAGTGTCCTGGCATGCATGTGCATGCCTTCTCGGCGCTCGAAGTGACGCAGGGCGCCAGGACGTTGAATCTTCCCGTACGTAGCTACCTGAAGAAGCTTCGCGAGGCCGGCCTCGGATCGATGCCAGGCACCGCGGCAGAAGTCTTGGACGATGAGGTTCGCGCGATCTTGTGTCCCGACAAGCTCTCCACCCAGGAATGGCTGGATGTGATCGAGGCAGCGCACGAAGTGGGCATCAAGACGACTGCAACGATCATGTTCGGGCATGTCGACCGTGCGGAACACTGGGCTCGGCATCTGCTTCGGCTCAGGCATCTGCAAATCCGCACGGGAGGCTTCACCGAGTTCGTGCCCCTGCCGTTTGTCGCGCAGGAGGCGCCGTTGTATCGCAAGGGGCTGAGTCGCCCGGGGCCGACTTTTAGGGAGTCGGTGCTCATGCACGCCGTATCGCGCATCGTGCTGTTTCCCCACATTCGCAATATCCAGGCGTCCTGGGTCAAGCTGGGCCCGGAGGGCGTGATCGCTTGCCTGGACGCTGGCGTCAACGACCTTGGCGGGACGCTGATGAATGAGTCGATTACGCGCGCAGCTGGCTCTCAGCACGGCCAGGAATCTGCGCCAGACACGATCGAGGCCTGGATCCGTCGCGCAGGCCGCCAGCCGCGGCAGCGCACGACCCTTTATGGCGCACCTCCCGTGGAGCAGGTCAAGGCTTCCTTCGACGCAAAGCCGCTCACGTCAATCGAGAACACGCCGCTGCGTCGTTCATACAGAACCAGTATTCCAATTCATCAGCAGCATGTCATCACTACCTGAAATGCATTCCACGGCACTCGAATTCATGTCCGTCCCCCGCGTGGTGATGCGAGAGGGCTTGGCGAACGATCTCGCGCCATTTGTGCGGGACCTGAACGGCTCCTCCGTTCTGTTGATCACGGATGCGGGTCTGCTTCGTACCGGATTGATCGAGCCGGCGAAGGCTTCGCTCGTGCGCGCAGGCTTGGCGGTGTCGGTCTACAGCGACGTTGAAGCGGACCCGCCGGTGGCGGTGATCGAAGCCGCCGTCGAAGCCGGACGGCGAGCAAAGGCGAACGTTGTCTTAGGCATCGGCGGGGGCAGTACGCTCGACACGGCCAAGCTCGCGGCATATCTGCTGGGTTCAGGCGATCGCCTTGACGGCATCTACGGCGTTGGCAAGGCGACAGGCAAGAGATTGCCCCTGATGCTGGTTCCCACGACTGCGGGGACTGGGTCGGAGGTAACACCTATCTCGATCGTGACAACAGTCGACGGCAAGCAGGGCGTTGTCGCCCAGAAGCTGTTGCCGGATATCGCGCTGCTTGATCCACGGTTGACGCTTTCCATGCCGTCCGCTGCATCCGCTGCCACAGGCATCGATGCCATCGTCCATGCAGTGGAGGCGTTCACGAGTCGCATTCGCAAGAACCCGATCTCGGACACCTTTGCGAAGGAGTCGCTGCGTCTGCTGTCCTCCCATCTGATCCACGTCCTTCGGGAGCCGGGGCATCTCGGTGCACGCGGAGCGATGCTGCTGGGGGCGTGCCTTGCCGGGATGGCATTCGCGAATGCGCCTGTTGCCGCCGTTCATGCGCTGGCCTACCCACTCGGTGTGAGATATCACGCACCACACGGCCTTACGAACGCACTGATGTTGCTGCCGGTGCTGCGCTTCAACCTCGGCGCTGCGGAGTCGCTGTATGCGGAGCTTGCAGAGGAGCTTGGCCTGCGGGCTGCCACATCCGAGGGCTTCATTCAACACATCGAAGCCCTGCTGCATGCATCCGAACTGCCACTTCGGCTGCGTGACATTGGCGCGACGGTCGATGACATCCCAGCCTTGGCACAAAGCGCGATGCAACAGACAAGACTTCTTGTGAACAACCCCAGGGAAATCACGCTCGAAGACGCGGTCGCGCTTTATCAAGCCGCTTACTGAAGCTCATACACAACACGAAGAATCATCATGCTCAAGCTAAAAAATGCTGCCTTGCTGCGCGATCGCTGCCTGATCAACGGTGAGTGGGTCGGCCAACCCTCGGCCGCTGTCACCAATCCTGCGCGCGGAGCCGAGATCATTCGCATACCGCGACTGGGAAAGGAAGAGGCAAGCATTGCAGTTGTTGCAGCGAATGCCGCATTCCCGCGATGGGCGCACCGCACCGCCAAAGAGCGAGCTGGGATCCTGCGCACCTGGTTCGATTTGATCATCGCCAATATCGACGACTTGGCAATAATCATGACCGCGGAGCAAGGCAAACCGCTTGCGGAGTCGCGCGGCGAAATCGAATATGCGGCGAGCTTCATCGAGTTCTATGCGGAAGAGGCCAAGCGCATCTACGGCGAGACGGTGCCCGCGTTCCGCCAAGGCACCAAGATCGTGGTATCCCGCCAGCCTGCGGGCGTCGTCGCTGCAATCACACCTTGGAACTTTCCGGCAGCCATGATCACCCGCAAGTGTGGTCCCGCACTGGCCGCTGGCTGCACTGTCGTGGTCAAGCCGGCAAGCGAGACGCCGCTCACTGCGTTGGCGTTGGCCAAGCTGGGAGTTGATGCAGGGATCCCTCCGGGTGTGCTGAACGTCGTGACTGGGAGCGCTGCGGAGATTGGTGCGGTGCTGACGCAGCATCCGCTGGTGCGTGTTGTGACGTTCACCGGCTCGACCGAGATCGGCAAGCTGCTCATGCACCAGGCTGCCGATGGGGTAAAGAAAGTGGGGCTCGAACTCGGCGGCAATGCGCCATTCATTGTGTTTGACGACGCAGACGTCGACGCCGCCGTTGAAGGTGTGATGCAGTCGAAGTTTCGCAATATGGGGCAGACCTGTGTCTGCGCAAACCGGATCTATGTTCAGGATGGCATTCACGATGCCTTCATGCGAGCTCTCGCCGTAGCGGTTCGCGGCCTATGTGTGGGCGATGGCCTTGAGAAGGGCGTCACCCAAGGGCCCCTGATCAATGCAGGCGCTGTGTCAAAGGTTCAAGAACACATTGCCGATGCCCGCGCAAAAGGTGCCGAAATTGTGGTCGGCGGTCAGGTCCACGAAATGGGGGGAACATTTTTCGAGCCGACGGTGCTCAGTGGCGTGGACCGTACGATGCTCATCGCTCGCGAGGAAACTTTCGGACCGGTGGCGGCCGTGTTCCGCTTCAAAACCGAAGCGAATGTCGTTGAAGAGGCGAACGACACCGAGTTTGGCTTGGCGGCCTACGTGTTCACGACTGACCTCGGACGCGCATTCCGTTTGGTCGATCAGCTGGAATACGGCATTGTCGGAGTGAACTCGGGCCTCATTTCGTCTGAAGTGGTGCCCTTCGGCGGCGTCAAGGAGTCCGGCCTTGGGCGCGAGGGCGGGCGGCACGGCATCGAAGAGTTCCTGGAGACAAAGTACGCGTTGTTCGCAGGACTGGACGCTCCATGATACTTGCGGCGCAACCCTTGGCAGCCTCCGGGTTTGAGTTGTGCATGCCCACTCGCTGGCATGACAACGATTGCTATGGACATGTCAACAATGTCATCTACTACTCGTACTTCGATACAGCGGTCAACGAGTTCCTCATACGTCGATGCGGATTGGATATCCACAACGGTCCTGTGATTGGCTTGGTAGTGGAGTCCAGTTGCAGATACCACGAATCGATCTCCTTTCCGCAGCGAGTTCTAGTGCATGCCTGCGTGGAACGGCTTGGCCGTACATCGGCTACCTATTCGATCTCATTGCGGATCGAAGGGCGGGAAACCATTGCTGCGCGAGGCCGATTTGCGCACGTCTACGTTTCACGCGAGACCCGGCGCCCTGTGCCTATTCCGGATGCGATGCGTGCCGCCCTGTCGGAGGTGATGTGCAGTCCACTGGAAGGACAGGCGTGAGAGCAATCAGCGTTGGCGAGCAGCACCTTGCAAATGCGTTGTCAAAGTGACGACGGTTCGCCGGCGCTGCCCACCGCTGTAAGTGCGCCGAGTTCACGCTCAAGGATGGTCGTGACCAGCAATCTTCTCACCCAGACGATTCGAGCATTGGGAGATATCTAGCATGCCACGCGGGAAGGCAGTCAACTACGAAGTCCAGAAGGACCGGATCCTTGAATGCGCGGCCACTCTGTTCGCTAGGAATGGCTATTCGTCGACATCCATGAACGAGGTGGCCGTCGAGTGTGGGGTCTCGAAAGCCACTCTGTACCACTACTTTCAAGACAAATATGAAATGCTTGTCGCCATGGCCGACGATCATTCTTCCCGACTTGTTGCAATAGTCACCGACGAGGCTGAACTTGGAACTCATGGGGAAGAGCGTTTTCACCTCCTCATCCACCGGATCGTTGCTGAAAACAAGCGCGCCGAGAGCAAGCATCAGGTACTGTTGCGAGACGCGCGGTTTCTCCGCGCGGCCGACATGGCGCGAATTGGAGACAAGCAAAAGAGGGTGGTTGAAAGCTGCGCAGCGGCGATCGAGGAGATGATGATCGACGAGCTGGACGCCCATCTGGCCAAGCCGCTCACCATGCTCATGTTCGGAATGATCAATTGGATGGTCACTTGGATGAAGCCTGAAGGTGCCTTGAGCCATCCCGACGTGGCGAGCATGGTCGTTGATCTCTTTCTTGGCGGCGTCGCAAGGGTTGAGGCTGAGCAAATGAAGGTACGTCGCAGCGAGACTCCATCTAAACAAGCCGCAGTCGACCAGATTGCTGCCTGTGAGGCGGGAGCGCAACGATGAGCTCGCACGCCAAGCATGGCCAACTTCGCATCGCAATCGATTGGGGCGTCGCGCGAACCTTGCGCCCGACTTACCACAACCACATCGCATTAACCAACGGAAACGCCTCATGAGAGAAGCAGTCATCGTCTCTACCGCTCGCACTGGCATCGGCCGGGCGTTCAGGGGAGCACTGAATCACACGAAGTCGCCAACCATGGTGGCGCACGCCATCACCCATGCGGTGCAACGCGCGGGCATCGAGGGCGCCGAGGTGGAGGACGCCATCATCGGATGTGTGCTCACCGCGGGCACCGCCGGTATGAACCTCGCTCGCCATTCCGTCATCGCAGCCGGTTTGCCCGTGAGTGTCTCGGGCCAGACTATGGACAGGAATCCTGCTCCGGGCCAAATCTCCGCTACTCGGTCTGACAGTTGCGGAGGACAGCGAAAAACGTCCGCTATTCGGCGTATTGGCCCGCACCGGCGAACGACGGGTTTTGGCCGATTCTGTTGAAAAACTCGAGTGGCGCTCTCTTGGGCACATTTGCAGGGGTGGTCAAAACCATTCCCTGGGCCGCGATCGTCGATCCTGGATCGATCTGAGAGGTCGATTTTCGCCAAGGTGCAGCGGTGAGCGCTGCGACCGAGTCTTTCAACAGAATCGGCCGACTGTCGTCAATCGCGTCGCCGCCGTGAAAGGGTCCGAAGCGGTCATCGTCCCCTTTACCCTCGAAGGTAGGTAGCCCAGTCTTCCATTAGGTGCTTGCGTTTTTCCACCATGTCGCTGCGGGCATAGGCGCGTACCGTCTGATCCCCAACGACGTGTGCGAGTGCGAACTCGAGCATTTCGTCCGGATACTGGGTTGCCTCCATGCCCCAAGTGCGAAAGCTGGCTCGGAACCCGTGCATCGTGTAAGGAAGCTCCATGCGTCGCATCAGCTGGGTGAATACCATGTCGCTATAGGGCTTGCCGCTAGGGTTGGGAAACACCAAGCTGTCTCCAGTCTTGACTGCGTTGAGTCCTTGTTGCTCGCGTGCCTGAAGCAAGATCGCATGAGCTCGCTGTGACAACGGCACTCTGTGATCCCGCCCGGCCTTCATGCGTTCCCCCGGCACCGTCCAACTTGAGAGATGAGTGTCGAACTCGGACCACCGAGCTCCTCGCACCTCCCCACTGCGCGCGCCCGTCAACACGATGAATTCAAATGCCAGCTTCACCATCGGCGTGGCCGTGCCCGCTTTCACGTTCGCAAGCAACGCTCCCGCTTCTGCGTGTGGACATGAAGCATGGTGCTCTACTTTCCGCGCCCGATCGTTGGCTCCCAAAGCCATCTTCAACTGCTCCCAGAACTCTTGGTCCTGACCCATGCAGTAGTCTTTTGCCGCGCCGTAGTTGATGACCGTTCGAATACGTTGGAACACCCGGCTTGCAGTCTCGGCCTTCTTCTTCCAGATGGGGAGGAGGGCTTTTTGGATTTCAGCTTTGCCCACAGCTCCTATCGGCAGCTTGCCGCAGACTGGGAAGACGTAGGTCGACAGCGTATTGATCCATTGGTCGCCATGTTTGGCGTTCTTCCAGTTGTCGACATGCGCCGTGTGGTACTCCCGAGCGCAAGCCTCGAAGGTCACGCTGGCCTGCGTTGCCTGTGTTTCGGCGATGCTGCGCTGAACCCGTAGCTTGTCACGGTGCGTAATGGGATCGACCCCCTGGGCAACCAACTCGCGTTGCTGCTGGGCCAACTCCCGGGCGCGGGCCAGCCCCACGTCGAATATCGAACCCAACCCCATTTCGCGGGTTTTGCCACTCATGGTGTAGCGCAACAACCAGGAGCGGCCGCCCTTTGGGGCAATTTGCAGGTACAAGCCGCGCCCGTCGAGGTAATAGCCGGGGGCCTTGTTTTTGCTTTTTACGGCGGCGTCGGTGAGAAGGTTGTGTCGCATACAAAAGTTGTATAGCCCAATTCCGCATCCTAACGGGCTATACCCCCTATGTTACCCCCTTTATAAGTTGCACTGCCTTGGTTTTTGATGGATTTTCTTGTGCCAACATATCTTCTAAGTGGCTGGTACTAAAGGATTTTTTTGCTTTGTTGGTTGCCCCTGTATTGACTCGGAGTTAGAATGCGCGGCCACACTCTCCGCCATCAGCCCGTTGTTCATGCAGGCTCGCGATTGGGGACAAGCCACTTGCCCCCTCACGCAACCTACCTCCCCGACCCGTACCTCCGCACCAGAATGCGCGTCCCACTCGCAGCCTCAAACTGCTGCCAAGCCAACACCGCATTCCCCACTTCATTCATCGCCAGATCCGGCGAAGTCGCAATCTCATCCGTGCCCTCCTGAGCCACCGGCGTCTCCCAACCACCGGCCGGCGTGTGCCGAGCCGCATACAGATCGCTCGTCCCCACCCCATTCCCCTGCGCCCACGCCACCAGCGCATTGGTCGCATCGTCCACACCCAATGCAGGCAAGCTCGCCAACGCCTGTGAAGCCGCTGCCCTCACCACACGGTCCGCGCCGAATGCAGCCCCCGGCGCCGCCGTCGCCGCCATGAGCGCGTTGTCCAGCCGCCCCCAACTCACGACCGCCGCACCCGCCGCATTCATGCGCAGCACAGGCGTGCTCAGCAACGCTTGCGTGGCGACGAACGGTGCGCCCACCCGTGCGGTGCCGCTCTGCCATGCCCCCGCCGAGAAGCGCTTGAACCACACGGCGCTCTCCCACTGGTTGCTGCCCCCGGGCAGGTCGGCCTGGCCCCAGGCGAGCAGGGCGTTGCCGGCGGCGTCGATCGCCAGGTCGTGGGCACCGATGGAGTGGCCGGTGCCGGTGTCGGGCACGAGTTCGGTGGCCGTGGTCCAGGTGCCGCTTGCGTTGGCGCGGTTGGTCCACAGCGAGGCGCTGCTGCCGTCGGAGCGCTTCCACACCGCGATCGATTCGCCCGACCCCGCGACCACGACGGCCGGGTCGCCGTCGACGCTGCCCACGACCTCGTTGGTCTCGACGAGCGCGGCGGTGCCCCAGCCGCCGGCCGGGGTGTAGCGGTTGGCATAGATGCTGAAGCGCGTGGCCGGGCCGATCTGCGACCACACGGCGACGGCGTTGCCGTTGGCGTCGATGCCCACGCTGGCGTTGCCGACGATGCCGGTGTCGGTTTCCAGCAGCGCGGGGCTGCCCCAGCCGCCCGCGGGGTCGACGGGCAGCGCCCACAGGTCGTAGCCGGTCACGGAACTCAGCTGGGTCCACAGCACGACGGCGCGGCCGCTGGGCTTGTCGATGGCGATGCGGATGTCGCGCACGCCGCCGGCGTTGGCCTCGAGGCGCTGCGGCGCGGTCCAGCCGCTGCCGGGCAGGTAGCGGCTGCCCCACAGGCGATCCACCTGGGGGTTGCCTTCGATCTGGCGCCACACGACCAGCGCGCGGCCCTGCGCATCGATCGCGGTCTTCGGCATGCTGGCGCCGCCGGCCGACAGCGCCGAGGCATCGCCCCAGCCGATCACGGGCGGAGCCGCCACGAAGGTGGCCGTCACGCCGAGCGCCGCGTCCATCCGCACGGTGCAGGTGCTGGCGTTGCCGCTGCATGCGCCGCCCCAATTGCCGAGCACCTGTCCTGCGGCTGGCGTGGCCGCGAGGACGACCTCGGTGCCCGCGCTGAAATCCGCGCTGCAGCGATCGGTGCAGTCGATGCCCGCGGGCTGCGATCCGACGCGCCCGTTGCCGGTGATGCCGACCTCCAGGCGATGCGTCACTGCCGTCGGCGGGGGCGCGGGCGGGAAGATGCCCAGGGGCGGCATCGCGTCGCCGCCCGATCCGCCGCCACCACCGCCGCAGGCCGCCAGCAGGGCCAGCGCCCCTGCGCACACCATCCACCGTCCGTAGCTGCTCGTCTTCGTCATGTCTGTGTTCCTCCTCATCCGCTGGCGCCGGGGCCCGGCGCCTTCTGTGGTTGCTTGCTTGTTCGTTCAAGAGGGGCGGATCGTAGGGACGGCTTCGCGTGCAGCCCATAGCACCTTCGGGCACCTGCCCGAAGGTGCTATGGGCCGTTGCAAGGTGTCCCGATAGGCTGCTGGCATGACCTCTTCACGCACGCTCTTCTGCCTGCCCTGGCTTCTCATGGCTGCCGTTCTGGCAGGCGGATGCGCTTCGCATGCCGTGACCGACGACGCCATCGTCACGAACACCTCTCGGGCGCTGGGCCTGCCGCCGCAGGCGTTCACGATCTCGAACCGGGCCGACAGCGGCGTGCAGACGACCTTCCAGGCCCGCACCGACGGCGGACGGGTCTACAGCTGCTACGTGGAGGGGGCGGTGTCGGTGGTGGGCCGGGTGGTCAGCGATGCCATCTGCCAGGAGATGCGCCAGAGCGACGCCCCCGCGTCCGCGCGCCGCTCCGCCACGCGGCCGGCGACCGCCCCTGCGCCCGCGTGCAATGCGCTGCTGCGCGCGGCCGGCCGTTGCAACTGAGGCTTCGCGAAAGCCGGCGTGGCACCGACGCGCCGGCGTAGACAACAATGGCGCCCTACGAGGAGAGGGCGCGGGCCGGGCCCGCACCCGAGGATCACGGCACCATGAAACTCCTGCTTGTCGACGATCACCCGCTGTTCGGTGTCGGCTTTGCGCATGCGTTGACGCACGCCCGTCCCGACTTCGAAGTGCAGACCGCGCTCTCGCTGGCCGAGGGCGTAGCGCGGGCCTCGCAATGTGCGCCCGACATCGTGCTGATCGACTACCGCCTGGGCGGTGAAGACGGCCTCGAAGGCCTGCGTCTCTTCGGTGCCCGGCATCCCCTCGTGTCGCGCCTGATGATCTCGGGCGACGAAGAGCCGGCACTCGCCGCCCGCGCACGCGCTGCGGGAGCGGCCGGCTTCATCGGCAAGTCGCGCTCGGTGGCACACATCGCGGCGGCGCTGGACGAGGTGGCCGCCGGTGGCGAGGCTTTCGATGTGCTGGCCTCGCGCACCGGCCCGCAGGTCGCGAGCCTCACGCCGCGCCAGCTCGAAGTGCTGCTGCTGGTGGCGCAAGGCCGCCAGAACAAGCAGATCGCCGCCGAGCTGGCGATCGCGGAGCGCACGGTCAAGCTCCACATCACGGCGCTGCTCGACACGATGGACGCGCGCAACCGCACCCATCTGCTGGTCCAGGCGCGGCGCGCGGGGCTGTGGCTGGCGCAGGAATGAGATGAGCGCGTCGTCCCCGGTGCAGGCCCCTTCCAACGCCGACGTGGTGGCGGAGGAGGTCGCGGCGCCCGCTCCGCACGCACGCATCCGCGCGTGGTCGGCCCTGTCGGACCTGCAGCTCGAGCAGCTGACGCAGATGATCCGCTCCACGCCGTGGTCGTGGATGCTGGCCGCGGTCGGCGGCTTGCTCTGCTACCTCGAATACGCAGCGGGCCCCGACGGCCGCAAGTGCGGGCGTGGCTCGTCGTCTATGGCCTGGTCATCGCCGCGCGGATAGGCCTCTGGCTGGCCTGGGCGGTGCGCCCCGGGCTGCGCGCGAACCTGGCGGCGATGGTGTGGCCCGTCATGGCCAGCAACCAGTTGCTGGCCTTGCTCTGGGGCGTGCTCAGTGCGCTGCTGTGGCACGAAGGGCCGGCGCAGGCCGAGGCCATTCTTCACATCGCGATGGTGACGGTGTCGCTCGGTGGCGCGATCCGCCTCTCGACGATCGGGCGGGCGGCCATGGCCTATGTGGTGCTCATCCTCGGCCCGCTGGTGCTGCGCGACATCTGGTTTGGCGGCAGCTACCACCTGGCCATGGCGCTGATCGTGACGCTCATCGGCGTCTACACGCTGCTGAGTTCCCGCGAGCTCTCTCGTGCGCTGCACGAGATCCAGGCGCAGCGCCGGCGCAATGCCGAACTGGTGACCGCACTGAGCGCCGAAAACGAGCGCAGCCGCTCGGCCCGCCAGACCGCCGAAGAAGCCGTGGCGGCACGCATGCGTTTCTTTGCCTCGGCCAATCACGACCTGCGCCAGCCGCTCAACGCGATGGCGCTGCTGGCGCAGACCCTGTACACGGTCAGCACGCAGCCGCAGGTGCAGGCGCTCTCCGAGCAGCTGGTGGCCTGCGCCGACGGCATGACCGACGTGGTGGACGACCTGCTCGACATCACGCGCGCCGATGCCGGATCGATCAGCCCGCAGTGGTCGCTCTTCGCCATCGACGAGCTGCTGCGCGACTGCTGCCGACCGCACCAGGCCGTGGCCGCGGCCAAGGGGCTGACGTTCGAGCTGGCCATCGACCCCGCCACCGTCCGCAGCGACCGCGCCTTGCTCACGCGTGTCGTCACCAACCTGCTGGCGAACGCCATCCGCTACACGCACAAGGGCACCGTGCGGATCGGCGGCCGGGTCGACAACGGCCGGCTGCGGCTGGCCATCGAAGACACGGGCATCGGCATCGCGCCCGAGCACCTGTCGCACGTTTTCGACGAGTTCTATCAAGTCGACAACCCCGCGCGCGACCGGCGCCTGGGCTACGGCCTGGGCCTCGCGACCGTGAAGCGCCTGAGCGAGCTGCTCGACCTGCGCGTGACCGTGCGCTCGCAGCCGGGGCAGGGCAGCGTGTTCGACGTGCAGGTGCCGTTGGCCGATGCGGCCGAGAGCGGCCGGGCGGAGGATGCCGAACGGCTCGCCGCGTCATCGACTGCCGCGTTGGCCGCGCGCGTGCTCGTGCTCGACGACGACCAGAGTTCGTTGCAGGCGCTTCAGGGGCTGCTGGCCTCCTGGGGCGCGGAGGTCCGCGCCGCGAGCGACATGGCGGGCGCGGTGGCCTGTCTGCAGGCGGGCTTCCAGCCCGATGCGCTGGTGGTGGACCTGCGGCTGGGCCTGCAGGCGAGCGGCCTGCAGGCCATCGCGGACCTGCGCCTTGCGTTGAACGAAGCCGAGTTGCCCGCGTTGATCGTGACCGGCGACGTCGGCGGCGATTCGCTGGCGGCGGCACGCGAGGCCGGCCTGCCGGTGCTCGTCAAGCCGGTGCGGCCCTCGCAGCTTCGCGCCTTCCTGGGCCATGCGCAGGCCTGGCGGCGAGAGCGCGCGCCCGACTGAACGCTGGATCAGCGGCCCACGACCGCGTGCCCCGCAATCGCATCGATCACCGGCGCCCACGTCACCTTCGGCAGCGCGTGCCCCATGCCCTCGATGGTCACCATCCGCGCGCCGGGCACGTGGCGCGCCACGTCCTTCCCGCATTCGATCGGCACCAGCGGATCGACATCGCCATGGATCACCAGCGTCGGCGCCTTCAGCGACGCCAGCCGCTCCCTGCGACTGCCTGACGCGATGATGGCCGCGAGCTGGCGCGCGTAGCCGGCGGGGTGCAGGCCGCGTTCGAAACTGCGTTCCGCGCGCGCGGCGTCGAGCGCCTCTTCGTCGGGATGCGAGCCGGCGCGCAGCACCTTCATCACCTGCTGCTGGCGCGCGATGTAGCCGTCGCGGTCCAGCGGCGTGGGCGTGAGCAGCACCTGCAGCGCCTGGGGTTGGGGCGGCGGCAGGTCGGGGGCGCCACTGGTGGCCATGATCGACACCAGCGTGCGCACGCGCGCCGGATGGCGCAGCGCGATCTCCTGGCCGATGGCACCGCCCATCGAGGCGCCGACGATGTGGGCGCTGTCGATGCCCAGCGCGTCGAGCAGGCCGACCGCATCGTCGGCCATGTGGGCCAGCGTGTACGGCACCTGGCTCGCGCTCACCGGCACGCCGGCCAGCGCTTGTCCGAGCAGCTTGGCCACGTCGGGAATACCCGCGGCGCTCAGGCGCGTGGACAGTCCGATGTCGCGGTTGTCGAAGCGGATGACGCGGTAGCCGCGACCGGCCAGGCGTTCGCAGAAGGCTTCGTCCCACGCAATCATCTGCGTGCCCAGGCCCATGATGAGCAGCAGCGGTGGCGCCGCCGGATCGCCGAAGCCGTCGTAGGCCAGCTCGATGCCGTTGGACGAAGCGAACGAAGGGGAGGAGGGGTCGCGTTGCATGGGGCGTGGCGGTGAAAAGGAAGGGGAGAGAAAGCAAGAGAAGCGAAAGGCAACCGGCGCGCGTTGCGCTTTGTGCCCTGCGGCCGGGACGGTGTTTCGTGGACGATCTTTCCGTGGGGCACCAGCGCGAGAAAGGTTCGTTCAGACCAACCGGGAGTGACTTCGGGACAATTTGGCGCTATCGGGAAACTCCGAGTCTGCGCGTGCAGAACGCTTCGATATCCTGCGACGACCTTGGAGTGCGAGGCCAGTGGCGGCCTCGCCATCGAAGGCATGTGTTCTGAAGGGATTGAATCGTCGTGCATCGTTCGCCACCCGACTTCGCGTCACGCGTCTACGGACCCCAGCGCGTCGCAGCCATCGTCGCCACCCTGGCCGAAGAAGGCATCGCACCGGAACAAACCCTGAGCGGAAGTGGCCTGACGGAAGACCAGCTGCGCGCACCGGCGACGCGGATTTCCTACGAGCAGGCGGCCGTGGTCTTCCGCAACGCGGTGCGCCTCGCGCCCGGTCCCAGCATCGCCTTTCGCGCGGGCATCCGCATGCACCTCACGGCCTACGGCATGTACGGCTACGGGCTGCTGAGCAGCCCCACGCATGCCGACCTGATGGACTTCACCATCAAGTACAACCGCGTCATGGGCCCCGTGGCCGGGCCGGTGTCGTACACCTGCAGCGGCGGCACCGCGGTGCTGCCCTACGAGGTGCTGCTGTCGTCCGACCCGCAAGACCCGCTGTACCGCTTCGCGCTCGAGTTCGCCTTTGCGGTGCACCTGCGGCTGGGGCGCGATCTCTTCGGTCCGTCGTTCGGTCTCTCTGCATTGCACGTGCGCTTTGCCGAGCCCGAAGATTTGAGCGCCTACCGCACCCTGTTCTGCTGCCCCGTGGCGTTCGGCCAGCCGCGCGACGAACTGCATGTGGGCTCGCCGTGGGTGGGCCATCCGTCGCGGCTGCCCGACTCGGTCACGCATGCGATGGTGAGCGAGATGTGCCAGCAGGTGCTGGCCGATCTGCCGCGCTCGGGCGGTGTCTCGTCGGTGGTGCGGCGCACGCTGATCGACCACATGCCGTGGCGCTTTCCGACCATCGAGCCGATGGCTTCGGAGTTGTCGATCCATCCGCGCACCTTGCGCCGACGCCTCGAGACCGAAGGCACGACCTACCGCGGCATCCTGGCCGACGTGCGCCGCGTGCTGGCCATCGAGTACCTGCGCACCACGCGCATGACCACCGAGGAAATCGCCGAGCGGCTGGGCTACAGCGACGCCTCGAACTTCCGCCACGCCTTCGTGCGCTGGACCGGCCGCAGCCCGCAGGACTACCGCGCGGCGAAGGCCTGAGCCGCGCCTGCGCGATGCCGCATCGGGCATCGTGAACCACCGCTGATTCGCACGCGCGCGCCCTCGTTCGGCGTTCGCGTGGCCGTCGATCCACACATCTGTTCGCAGTTGTGAGCCGCGCCTGCGCGGCGTTCAAATGCGCGTCCCGAAATCACCGCGAAGTGGTCGCATCGCACCTTTTCTTGTCGACCTCACCGCGAAAAGATGGCGCCCAGAGCAACGACAACAAAGTGCCCGATCCGAGCCTCGCTGAAGGCCCGGACGAGGCCGACAGGAGACAACACATGGATGCACCTCGCGCGTGCCGGCATGCCCGGCACGGACTGGACGTACGCGGCGGGTTCACACCATGCATGCGTGCCGCCGCACAGGCCGGGCGCCGCCGTTGCGCGGCGCCTTCACCCCTTTTCCCCGATCTCGATCCTCTCTCGAACGACCGCCCGACCGGGTAGCCGTGTGCATCGCGTCTGCACGTCGGGCTTTTTCTTCGCCTTCTCTTTTTCTCTTTTTCTTTTCCCTCCACTCCCGAGATGACCATGACCGAATCTTCTTCGATGGCCCCGCCGTCCCGCCGCCTGCTGATGCTCGAGTGGCGCGCCGTGGCGGAGCTGTCCGCGTTCTTCACCATGGCCCCGATGCTGCGCATGGCGCCCGCGGGCGACGGGCACCCGGTGCTCGTGCTGCCCGGCCTCTCGGCGAGCGACGCCTCGACGCAACCGCTGCGCGCTTTCCTGCGCGACCGCGGCTACCGCGCGCACGGATGGAAGCTCGGCCCCAACTTCGGCCCGCGCCCCGGTGTGGAAGACCAGATGCAGGAGCGCCTGGCCGAGCTGCACGAGCGCTACCAGCGCAAGGTGAGCATCGTCGGCTGGAGCCTGGGCGGTGTGTTCGCACGCGAGCTGGCGCGGCGCGCGCCCTCGCAGGTGCGCAGCGTCATCACGCTGGGCAGCCCGTTCGCCGGCGAGCCGCGCGCGAGCAACGCGTGGCGGCTGTACGAGATGGTGAGCGAGCGCAAGGTCGAGGACTGGCCCGAGCGCGAGCGCATGCGCACGCCGCCGCCCGTGCCGGCCAGCGCCATCTACAGCCGCAGCGACGGCATCGTGGCCTGGCAGGGCTGCCGCGAACGCGAGACCGCGACCTCGGAAAACATCGAGGTCGAGGGCAGCCACTGCGGCCTCGGCCACAACCCCGTGGTGCTCTACGCCATCGCCGACCGGCTCGCGCAGCCCGAGGGCCAGTGGAAGCCGTTTCGCCGCGAAGGCCTGCGCCGCCTGCTGTACCTCGATCCGCACCGCGATGTGCGCAAGGCCGCCTGAAGCGTCGCATCACCAACTCACTCACTTCCTGGAGACGCACATGAACAGCAAGCCCTGGCTGGCTTCCTACCCCGAAGGCGTGGCGTGGGACCACGAGATCACGCCCACCTCGGTCCAGCAGATCCTGGCCGACGCCGTGGCCGGTTTTCCCGACCGGCCGGCCATCGACTTCATGGGCAAGCGGCTGAACTACCGCGAACTCGGCGCGCTCGTCGATCGCGCCGCCAAGGGGCTGCAGGCCCTGGGCGTGCGCCCCGGCGTGCACGTCGGCCTGTTCCTGCCCAACACGCCGCACTACCTGGTCGCGCTGTTCGGCGTGCTGCAGGCGGGCGGCACGGTGGTCAACTACTCGCCGCTCGATGCGGCGAAGGTGCTCGAGCACAAGATCGAGGACAGCCAGACCGATGTCCTCATCACGCTCGACCTGGCCGCGCTGTACCCGCAGATGGCCGCCATGCTCGGCAAGACCCGGCTGAAGAAGCTCATCGTCGGCAACCTCGCCGAGATGACGGGCGCGCCCGAGCAGGTGGCCGCGCAGATGAAGGCGAAGAACGAGACGGTCGAGATCTCGGGCGACGAGCACCACCTGCATTTTTCCGAACTGCTCGACAACGACGGCCGCTACACGCCGCACCCCCTCGGCGATCCGCGCGAGGCGCTGGCCATCCTGCAGTACACGGGCGGCACCACCGGCCTGCCCAAGGGCGCGATGCTCACGCACGCCAACCTGTCGTCGGCCTGCGAGCAGGTGGTGATCACGCAGTCGGGCACGCCGCCCGTGCTGCAGATGGGCACCGAGCGGCTGCTCGCGGTGCTGCCACCGTTTCACATCTACGCGCTCACGGTCAACCTGCTGCTGGGCGTGCGCCTGGCGGCCGAGATCGTGCAGCACCTGCGCTTCGACCCCAAGGCCGCGCTGCGCGACATCGCCGAGAAGAAGCTCACCACCTTCTGCGGCGTGCCCACCATGTTCACCGCGGTGATCGGCGACCCCGACACGCCGCAGTACGACCTGCACTCGCTCAAGCTGTGCAACTCGGGCGGCGCGCCGCTGCCGATGGAGGTCGGCGAGCGCTTCCGTGCCATCACCGGCACCTGGCTGGCCGAAGGCTGGGGCATGACGGAAACATCGCCCACCGGCACCTTCTCGCCCGCGCACGGCCAGCGCAAGGCGGGCTCGTGCGGCATTCCGCACCCGGGCGTGGTCATCAAGATGCTCGACCTCGAAGACCCCGCGCGCTACGTGCCGCTGGGCGAGAAGGGCGAGATGTGCATCCAGGGCCCCAACGTGATGAAGGGCTACTGGAACAAGCCCGAGGCCACGGCCGACAGCACCACCTTCGACGGCTTCTTTCGCACCGGCGACGTGGGCTACATGGACGAGGACGGCTTCGTCTTCATCGTCGACCGCTGCAAGGACATGCTGCTGTGCAGCGGCTACAACGTCTATCCGCGCGTGCTCGAAGAGGCCATCTACCAGCACCCGGCGGTGCATGAGGTGGCGGTGATCGGCGTGCCCGACGAATACCGCGGCCAGTCGCCCAAGGCCTTCGTCACGCTCAAACCCGGCGCCGAGGCCTTCGACATCAAGGCCCTGCAAAGCTTTCTCAAGGAGCGCGTGGGCAAGCACGAGATGGTGCAGGCCCTGGAGATCCGCGCCGCGCTGCCCAAGACGGCGGTGGGCAAGCTCTCCAAGAAAGACCTCGTGGACGAAGAGCTGCGCAAGCAGGCCGTCGCCGCGGCCACCGCCTGAGCGCGCGCATTCCCCAATTCCCACCGATTCCACCGACGAAAGAGGCCACGCCATGGACCACCTGAGCAGCATGGACGCGTCGTTCCTGCACCTTGAAACTCCCGAGACGCCGATGCACGTCGGCAGCCTCATGCTCCTGGACCTGCCCGAGGGCTACCGGGGCGACTACTACGAAGACGTGAAGGGCATGCTGGGCAAGCGGCTGCACCTGGCGTCGGTGCTCACGCGCAAGCTCGCGCAGATGCCCTTCGAGCTGGCCGAGCCGGTGTGGATCGACGACGACGACATCGACCTGGACTACCACGTGCGCAGCCTCACGCTGCGCCGCCCCGGCACCATGGAGCAGCTGCACCACCTCGTGGCGCGCCTGCATTCCAGCCTGCTCGACCGCAGCCGCCCGCTGTGGGAGATGTACGTCATCGAAGGCCTGGAGAACGGCCAGGTGGCCTTCTACACCAAGGCCCACCACAGCGGCGTCGACGGCAAGGCCGGCACCGAGCTGGCCAAGGTGCTCTACGACACCACGGCGCAGATGCGCGAGGTGCCGCCCGCGCGCCGCAAGCGCGGCAGCGGCAGCCACTACCAGCTCGGCGTGGCCGAACTGCTGCAGGCGGCGGTGTCCAACTCGGCGCGCCAGTACCGCAAGCTCGCCGAGCTGCTGCCGGCGGCCGCGCGCGCCCTCACGGCGGCCGGCAGCGTGCTCGCGAGCCAGCAGACCGGCAAGGGCGAGCGCCGCCTGAGCCTGGGCATGGCGCCCAAGAGCATGTTCAACGACGCCATCACCAACCAGCGCTCGTACAGCACGATGTCGCTGCCCTTCGACGAACTCAAGGCGCTGGGCAAGCGCGTGGGCGGCACCGTCAACACCATCGTGATGGCGATGTGCAGCGAGGCGCTGGCCCGCTTCCTGAAGGAGCGCAACCTGCTGCCGAAAGAGGCGCTGATCGCCGGCGTGCCCGTGAGCCTGCGCGCCGAGGGCGACGACGCGATGAACAACCAGGTGTCGATGGTGCGCGTCGACCTGGCGACCGACATCGGCGATGCGGCCGAGCGCTTCAAGGCGATCCATGCCTCGTCGGAGGCGGCCAAGGCCGTGGTGCGCGAGCTCAAGCCCGTGCTCGGCGTCGACATGCCGATCACCGGCTCGCCCTGGCTCATGACCAGCCTGGCGTCGCTGTACGGCCGCTCCAACCTGGCGCGCCGTGTGCCGCCTGCGGCCAACGTGCTGATCTCGAACGTGCCGGGGCCGGGCGCCACGCTCTACGTGGCGGGCGCGCGGATGATGCACTTCTACCCGGTGTCGATCCCGTACCACGGCAGCGCGCTGAACATCACGGTGCAGAGCTACGCGGGCTCGCTCGACTTCGGCCTCACGGCCTGCCGCCGCATCCTGTCGCAGGAAGAGTCGTACGAGCTGATCAGCCACCTGCGCGCGGCGCTGCGGCAGATCGAGCGGCTGCCCAGCGTCGAGAGTGCGGCCAAGCCGGCGGTCGTGAAAGAGGCGCCAGCCGAGGTCGTGCCCGCCAAGGCCCCGCGCCGCGCGAAGGCGCCGGCCGCCGCCAAGCCGCGTGCGGCTGCCACTGCTGCCGCTCCCGCCAGCAAGAAGCCCCGCGCGCCGCGCAAGCCGGCCGCGCCTGCCAAGGGCAAGCGCGCCGCCGCCGCGGCCTAGCCTTCCCGCCGATCACTTCACCGACCGACCCCAAAGGAAAGCAAGACCATGACCCCCACTTCTGCGCAGGTCCCCGCCCGCGCGCCGTACAACGCGGCGGACGAGGCTTTGTTTTCGAAGGTCAGCTGGCACCTGCTGCCGCTGTTGATCCTCTGCTACATCGTCGCCTTCATCGACCGCATCAACATCGGCTTCGCGCAGCTGCAGATGAAGCAGACGCTGGCCTTCAGCAACGAGGCCTACGCGCTGGGCGCGGGCATCTTCTTCATCGGCTACTTTCTCTTCGAGGTGCCCAGCAACCTCATGCTCGAGAAGATCGGCGCGCGCAAGACGCTGCTGCGCATCATGTTCTGCTGGGGGCTCGTGGCCTCGGCCATGATGTTCGTGGAGACCACCACGCAGTTCTACGTGCTGCGTTTCCTGCTGGGCGCGTTCGAGGCGGGCTTCTTCCCGGGGATCATCCTGTACCTCACCTACTGGTACCCCTCGGCGCGGCGCTGCAAGGTGATCTCGATCTTCATGACGGCCACGGCCATCGGCTACCTGCTGGCCGGCCCGCTGTCGGGCTGGATCATGAAGTACATGAACGGCCTGGGCGGCCACCACGGCTGGCAGTGGCTGTTCGTGGTGCAGGGGCTGCCGGCCTCGGTGCTGGGCATCGTCGCGTTCTTCTACCTGAAGGACAAGCCCGAGCAGGCCAACTGGCTCACGCCTTCGGAGAAGCTCGCGCTGCGCAACCACCTGGACAACGAGCCGCATGCGGTGGAGACCGCCTCGCACGGCTCGTTCTGGGCGCTGCTGCGCGACCCGAAGGTGTTCACGATGGCCTTCGTGTACTTCCTGTTCCTGGGCGCCAACTACACGCTGGTGTTCCTGGTGCCCACGCTCATCAAGAACTGGGGCGTGGGCGACGTGTTCATGGTCGGCCTGCTGTCGGCCATCCCGGCGGTCTTCGGCGCCGTGGGCATGGTGTTCGTCGGGCGCAGCTCCGACAAGCACCTGGAGCGGCGCAAGCACTTCTTCTTCTGCGTGGCGCTGGCCTCGGCCGGCCTGCTGGTGGCCGTCTTCAGCGGCGGCAACCTGGTGCTGGCGCTGGCGGGTCTGGCGGTCATGAGCATCGGCCAGTCGGCCAACACGCCGATCTTCTTCGCGGCCATCAGCGAGTACCTGCCGCGCAAGTCGGCGGCCGGCGGCATCGCGCTGATCAGCAGCCTGGGCAACCTCGGGCCCGCCGTGATGCCGGTGATCACCGCGTGGATCACCACCGCCACCGGCAGTTCGGACAACAGCATGTTCCTGGCGATCGGGCTGTGGCTGCTGTCCGGCGTGGTGCTGCTGCGCGTGATGCGGCCCGCCGCCGCCGGGCGCACGCAGTTCGCGCCGGCCTGATTTCTTGTTACCCGCTATTTCATTCACACAAGGAGATTCGATCCATGGCAACCAGCAAGACCGCAGCCAACGCCAACCCGCTCTTTCCCACGGCGCTGCCGTCGATGGAAGATTTCAGCAAGCTGATCGAGCAGCTCAAGCTGCCCGGCGTGGACGTCGGCGCGCTCGTGGAGTGGCAGCGCAAGGACATGGAGGCGCTGGCCGAGGCCAACCGGCAGGCCTACGAAGGCATCCAGTCGCTGGCGCAGCGGCGCGGCGAGATCCTGCGCGACACGCTGGCCCAGTGGCAGGACGCACTGAAGGACGCCACCGGCAAGGACGCCATCTCCAAACAGGCCGAGGTCGCGCAGCGCGGCGTGCAGCAGGCGGTCGACAACTTCCGCGAACTGGCGCAGCTGGAAGCGCAGGCGCGCAACAACAGCTGGAAGGTGGTGCAGGACCGCCTGAACGAGAACATGGCGAACCTGCAGCAGCTGCTGCAGCCGAAGAAATAGGGGCGCTCCCGCGGACGCAATGTCCGCGCAACGACTGCTGGTAGCCTTGCCGGATTGTTCAGGCGCGCCTCGCCCCGCGAGGTCGCGCGATCCGGATGAATCAGAAAGGACTCAGCGCGTGGTTGTGACAGGGAGAAGATGGGGCGCGTGCGCCGCGTTGACGGCGGCATTGCTGGTGGGCGCATGCTCCACCACGCCCAGCACGCCGGTGGCGGGCCCCGGCGAGTACGTCGTGCAGACGGGCGACACGCTCTACCGCATCGCGCAGCGGAACGGCCGGACGACGGCCGAGATCGCCCGCTGGAACCAGATCAAGGACCCCGACCAGCTCGAAGCCGGGCAGGTGCTGCGCGTGGTGCCGCCGGGCGGCGCCACGACAGGGGCGGCCACGCCCCCGCCGCGCAGCAGCGGCGGCAGCGGCAGTGCCGAAAAAGCCAAGCCCACGCCCGCACCCCGCGAGCGCGACCCCGTCGTGCCGCCCGCCTCGCGGCGCAGCGACTGGGGCTGGCCGACGCAGGGCGCGGTCATCGCCGGCTTCAACGGCAATAGCAACAAGGGCCTGGACATCGGCGGCAGCAGCGGCGAGCCCGTGCACGCGATCGGCGCCGGCTCGGTGGCCGCGACGGAAACGATGCGCGGCTACGGCAGCGTCATCATGGTCGACCACGGCGGCTCCTACATGTCGATCTACACCAACGTGGGCACCGTGGGCGTGAAGCAGGGCCAGCGCGTGCAGCGCGGCCAGAAGCTCGCCGAGATCGGCCCGGCCGAGGGCGGCCGCGCCAAGCTGCACTTCGAGATCCGCTACCGCGGCAAGGCCGTCGATCCGCGCCTGTACCTGCCGGCGAAGTAAGCGCAACGGCCCCTCAGCCCTGCGGCCGGGTGAGCAGGTCGAGCTCGGCCCGCAGGCGGCGCACCGCGACTTCATGGCGCCGCGTCTGCGGCCCACGCCCGTGCGTGCCGGCCTTCAGGATGAGCCGCAGCTGCTCGCGCTGCAGCTGCGCCTTCAGGCGCCGGGCGCGCTTGCCGAATTCCTTGCCCATGTCGCGGCGCACGCGGTAGCGCAGCAGCGGCGCGCCCAGGCGCACCCATTCGTCGTCGCGGATCAGCTCGCGCTCGGGCACGAAGTAGGCCGCCAGCGCGTGCAGGTAGGTGCCGTTCTCGCGCGCGGCGGCGCGCCAGACGAAGGCGGCGGCGATCACCACCGGAATGCCCTTGACGATCAGCAGCAGCGCGATGCCGACAAAGCCGTCGTCGAAGCGGTCTTCCAGCAGCGGCGAGTTCCAGATGAAGTGCATCGCCCACGCCAGCGCGAAGTAGAAGAGGGCGCAGCCGATGCGCGCCGCCATCGAGCGCTGCGGGTTGAGCAGGAACCACGCCACGCCGAACGAAGCGATGGTGGTGTAGGCCGCGTGGCTCCACAGCCCGCTCAGCAGCCCGCGCATGAGCAGGTGGTAGAGCACCGGGTACACCTGGTTCTCGAGCGGGAAGTTCACGGCGCTGTTCACCGTGTAGCTCAGGTTCTCGATCACCTGGAAGCCCAGCCCGGCCATGGCGCCGACGATCAGCACCGACAGGTACGTTTCGAACTGGTTGCGCGCGATCAGCACCAGCAGGATCACGCCGGCCAGCTTCAGGAACTCTTCGGTGATCGGCCCCGCGATGGCCGGCCCCCACGCCGCCACGAACTCCGGCGACACCAGCTTGGCGCACAGGCTCTGGATGGCGATGTTGGCCGGTGCCGCGAAGTACACCGCGCCCAGCCCGCCCCACGCAAAGGCCAGCACGTAGGCCTCGGGCGGGTGCTGCTCCAGCAGGTCGAGCGTGCGGAAAAACAGCACGAAGGCCGCCGTGTAGCCGCCCCACACCAGCAGGCCCAGCAGCGCGGTGACGGGCACCACGCGAAAGCCCAGCGAGAACATCGACACCGTGTAGAACAGGCCGTTGAGGATCAACGCCGCCAGCAGCCAGAACGCGGCGCGCTGCGGCTGGAAGAACGAGTCGGTGCCGATGGGCCAGTCGGCGTCTTCCTGCGTGGCAACGGTGGCTTCGGTGGTGGTGCTCACAGCGGTGCCTCCAGGTCCATCGAGTCCAGCATCCTGCGGGCATCGGCCAGCGCTTCGTTGAAGCCGTCGGTGGGGCCGTACACGTCGATCTGCACCAGCGAGCGACGCGGCGTGTCGACCACCTGCCAGAAGCGGCCGGCGAGCTTGGCGCCGTAGTAGGCGAAGGTCTTGCCCTGCAGGCCCCAGCCGGTGACGAAGTCGGACACGTCGCCTTCGACGGTCAGGCCCTGGCCGCGCTCCATGAGCCGCTGCTGGCGCACCATGGGGCCGTCGGGTCCGCCCATCCACAGGCGCGTGGTCACGAGGAACTTGTGGCCGCCCTTGAAGAGCATGAGCGACTGGCCGGCCTTGGAGCGCGACACGTCCATCTGCCAGCCCGGCGCGGGCTCGAAGCGTGCGTGGGCGACCGACACCGTCTCGCCCGCGGGCAGCGGCCGGCTGCCGGGCGTGTGGTTGTTCCAGAAGGTCAGGCCGCCGACATACGCGGCAATGGCCAGGAGGATCGCGAGCGCGCCCGGCCAGGTGCGGTACGGGATGCGGCGGGACGGTTGAAGCATCCGTGGATCGTGCCACACCGAGGCGACGGCGCGGGGGGCGCCGCCGCTGTTTTCAGGCCGTCAGAAGGCCATGCGAATGCCAACGTCGTAGCCCAGCGCCCGATGCGGCTGCATGCCGTTGGTGGTCGCGTAGGCCGGCTGCGGGAAGATTGCCGGCAGGCTCAGCACCAGCGGCGTCACGCCCATCACCGTCGGGTTGTTGCGGCCGTTGGCGATGTGGATGCGCGCCACCGAGGCATACAACGCCGTGCGCTTGGAGAGGTTGTGCACGTAGCCCAGCGCCAGCTTGTTGACCGACGAGTTGCCGTCCGGCAGGCCCAAGCCGTTGACGAAGCGTACGCGTGCATACGAGGCGCGCACCACGCCCGCGCCCAGCGGCACGTTCACGCCGGCCATGAGGCCGTCGTAGCGGTCGCTCAGATTCAGCGCGCCGTTGGCAAACGGCGTGGCGCTGTGGCGCACGTCACGCACGCGCGACCATTCGCCGAACACCTTCACCACGCCGAAGTCGTACGAGGCGCCGAGGTTCAGGCTCTTGATCCTCTCGCTCTGCGCGGCGGCGCTGGCCAGCGTGCTCTCGCCGTAGCCCAGCGCCACGTCGGCCGGGCCGCTGGCCCAGCCGATGCGCCCGCCCACGTAGCGCCCGCGTTGCGAGGGGCTGTCGGGCGTGTTGCTGACCTTCGTGTTCTCGTGCAGCGCGTACTGCACCTGGCCGTAGAAGCCGCCCAGGTTCGGCGGCAGGAAGTAGCTGATGGCGTTGCTCGTGCGCAGGTAGCTGTCGGTGCCGGCCGAGAGCCCGCCGTTCAGCAGGCCGCCCGTGGCCAGCGCGCGCGAGGCCGCGATGTTGCTGTTGACCACCGCGATCAGGTTGGTGCCCACGCCGTTGACGCTGAAGGGGTCGAACACCGCGTCGTTCCAGAACGAGGCCGTGTAGTCGCGGCCCAGGCGCACTTCGCCGAAGGGCCCGCTGAGGCTGAGCGTGGAGCGGCGTCCGAAGTTCGTGATGCCGCTGCCCGTGTCGTTGCTCAGCGGCGCTTCCAGCCAGAAGCTCGCGGCCAGCCCGCCGCCCAGGTCCTCGGTGCCGCGAAAGCCGATGCGGCTGGACGCATTGCCCGAGGGCGACAGCACGGTCTGGCTCTGGCGCAGCTCGGCCGGGCGCAGCGGGTTGTACGAACTGCTGGTGGTGCGGTAGTGGCTCACGCCCGCGTCCATCACGCCGAACAGCGTGAGCGAGGACTGGGCGAGGGAAGCGCCGGCAGCGAGGGTCGCGGCCGCGGCGGCGATGAGGGTCTTCTTCTTCATGGTCTTGTCTCCTGGTTGTTGTGTGTGTTGTCGTCTCTGTCGTCGTGGGGGCTGCGTGTCAGGGCGCCCAGCGCAGCAGCGCGAGCACCAGCGCGGCGATGAAGACGGTCTCGCCGACCATCAGCACCACCGGCTTGAGGCCCACGTCGACCAGCTCGCGCAGTTGCGTCTTCATGCCGATGCCGGCCATGGCCGCCACCAGGAACCAGCGCGACAGGTCGCTGCCCGCGGTGGCGAGCGACGGCGGCAGCCAGCCCGTGCTGTTGAGCGCCACCAGCGCGGCGAACGCCACCGCGAACCACGGCAGCAGCGGCGGGCGCTGGCCGCCCACGGCCTTGCCGGTGGCGCGCGTGAACATCACGGCGAACAGGATGACCGGCAGCAGCGCCGCCACGCGCATCAGCTTGACCAGCGTGGCCGTGTCGCCCGTGGCCTGCGACATGCCGTAGCCCGCGCCCACCACCTGCGCCACGTCGTGGATGGTGGCGCCCAGGAACACGCCGGCCGTGTGCGCGTCCATGCCCAGGGCGCGCGCGATCAGGGGGTAGGCGATCATCGTGAGCGTCGACAGCGCCGACACGCCCACCACCGTGAACAGCGTGGCGCGTTCCTTCAGCGGATGCGGCGGCAGCGCCGCGGCCAGCGCCAGCGCGGCCGAGGCGCCGCAGATCGCGGTGGCGCCGCCGCTGAGCAGGCCGAACAGCACGTTGAAGCCCATCAGCCGTGCCACGACCATCGACACGCCGATGGTCAGCACCAGCGACACCGCCACCAGCAGCACCGGGTGCCAGCCCAGCGCCACCACCTGCGCGGCCGTGATGCGCAGCCCGAGCAGCGCCACGCCCCAGCGCAGCACGTGACGCGCGGTGAACTCGATGCCGGGCTTGCACGGGCCTTCGGCCGAAAGAAAGTTCATCGCCATGCCGAGGATGAGCGCGAACAGCATCACCGGCGCACCGTAGTGCTGCGACAAGAAGGTGGACGCGGCGGCGACCACCGCGCAGGCGAGCACGCCGGGAAAGAGCAGGCGGCCGCGCGCCGGCCATGCGGCGACAGACAGAGCGGTCATGAAAATCTCAGGGCACGAGCACGGTGGCGCCGGTGGTCTTGCGACCTTCGAGCGCGCGGTGCGCTTCGGCGGCATCGGCCAGCGCGAAGCTCTGCTGAGGCTCGCTCACGATGCGGCCGGCCAGCACGTGGCCGAACAATTCGTCGGCCATCGACAGCATGTGCGGGCGCGGGTGGATGTAGTGAACCATCGCGGGTCGCGTGAGCCAGATCGAACCCTTGGCGGCCAGGACCTGCGAATCGACGACCACGGCGCCCGACGACGTGCCGTTGCTCACCAAGGTACCGCGCGGCTGCAGGCAATCGAGCGAGGCTTCCAGCGTGTCCTTGCCCACCGAGTCGTACACGACGGGCACGCCTTTCCCCTCGGTGATCTCGCGCACGCGCTGGGCGATGTTCTCGCGCGAGGTCACGATGGTGTGGGTGCAGCCGTTGGCCTTGGCGACCGCAGCCTTCTCGTCGGTGCTGACAGTGCCGATCATGGTGACGCCCATCGCACGCGCCCACTGACAGGCGATGAGGCCCACACCACCGGCGGCTGCGTGGTACAGGATGGTCTCGCCACCTTTCAATGGATAGACCTGGCGGAAGAGGTACTGCGCTGTCATGCCCTTCATCATCAGCGTGGCAGCGGTGCGATCGGAGATGCCATCGGGCAGCGGGATGAGTACGTCAGCGGGCATCACGCGTACTTGCGAATACGCACCCTGCGGCCCGATGAGGTAGCCCACGCGATCTCCCACGCGGATGTCGGTCACGCCCGGGCCCACGGCCTCGACCACGCCCACGGCATCGGAGCCCAAGCCATTGGGCAGTGCGAGCGGATAGCGCCCCGTACGGAAGTAGATGTCGATGAAGTTGACCGCGATGAGGCTGTGGCGCACGCGCGCCTGGCCCGGGCCGGGTTCACCGACTTCGACGTGTTCGAGTTGGAGCACGTCGGCGCTGCCGGTCTCGTGGAAGCGGATGGCTTGGACCATGGGAATTTCTTTCGGTAGGAAGGGCGGGCGGGCAGAGAGGGCTCAGCCCGCCGAGAGTTCGTCGATAAAGGCCTGCGCGCCCGGCCATTCGCCGTAGCCCGAGGCGGGGTTGAGGTGGCCGACCTCGCCGAGGTCGACCAGGCGGCTGCCCCAGCCCTGCGCCATCTGCACCACGCGCTCGAACGGCGCCAGCGGGTCGTTGCGGCTGGCCGCCACGATGCTCGGGAACGGCAGCGGCCCGGTCGGCACCGGCAGCCAGCCGCCGGCGCGCAGGGCCTCGACGCTGGGGTAGCCCTCGGGCATCGGCCGCTCGAAGTCGGGTGGCGTGGCCAGCAGGGCGCCGCGCACCGGCCGGCGCGTGCGCTGCGCCCAGTGCGCCAGCATCACCACGCCGCCGCTGTGCGCCACGATGACCAGCGGCCCCTCGACCGCCTGCGCCTCGCGCTCGATGGCTTCCACGCGCGCGGCGCAGTCGAGGTCGTCGCGGCCCATGGGCGGCACCGCGCGCACGCGCGGCAGGCGTGCGGCGAGCAGGGTCTGCCAGTGGCTGGCGACGGCGTCGCGCAGGCCGGGAACGATGAGGACGGTGGGTGCGGTCATGTCGGCCTGCACCCTCACTGGTTGAGCTGGATGTTGTAGGTCTTGACGATCCGCGCGTTGCGCTCGTACTCGTCGTGCGTGATCTTCGCGAGCTGCTCGGGGCTCTCGCTGGTCATCGGCACGAAGTTCTGCGCGATGAGCCGCTCCCGCACCTTCGGCGAGGAGGCGGCCTTCGTGAGGACCGCATTGATCCGCTTGACGAGGTCGTCGGGCATCCTGGCCGACACGATGGCGCCGGCCCAGTTCGAGAAGTCGATCTCGTCGAAGCCCTGCTCGGCCATCGTGGGCACATCCGGCAGCTGGGCCAGCCGGGTCTTGGCCCCGACCCCGAAGACCTTCACCTTGCCGGCCTTGATCAGCGGCAGCGACGTGACGATGCCGTCGAACAGGATGTCGACCTGGCTGCCCATCAGGTTCTGCAGTGCCGGCGGCGAGCCCGGGAACGGCACGTGCTGCAGGTCCAGCCCCGCCTTGCGGGCAAAGATGGCGCCGGCGTAGTGCGAGCTGGTGCCCGCGGAGTACGAGGCGTAGCTGCCCGGGCTGCCCTTGCCGGTCTTCAGGTAGGCGATGAGGCCCTTCAGGTCGTTGGCCGGCACCGACGGCGCGCTCACCAGCACCATCGCCGAGCGCGCCACCATGGTCACCGGCTTCACGTCCTTGACCGGGTCGAAGCTGGTCTTCATCACCAGGGGAATCTCGGTCAGGATGTTGCTGACCATGAACATGATGGTCTGCCCGTCGGGCGGTGCGCTGTTGAGCGCCTGCACCCCGATGGCGCCACCGGCGCCCGGCTTGTTGTCGACGATCACCGGCTGCCCGATCTCGGCCGAGATCGCGTCGGACAACACGCGGGCCACGACGTCCATGGTGCCGCCCGCGGGCGCCGGCACCACGATCCGCACCGGCTTGGTGGTCCAGGCATGGGCGAGCAGGGGCGCGGCGGCCAGGGCGGCTGCCCAGGGCTTCAGGCGGCGAAGGATGTTGTGGGTTTTTTTCATCGCGATGTCTCCAGGTGTTCCGGTGCCGGGGGGGCTCAGGCCGCCTTGCGCAGGAAGCCCTGCTGCGCGCCGTTGCGGTTCGGCGCGAAGCCGTTGGCCGCCAGCGATTCCTCGACGGTGTCGTAGAACACGCCGATCTTGGAAATCTCGCGCGCCTGCTTGGCGGTGGCGATGGGGCGGCCGAACTGGCGCGAGATGGCCACCAGCTGCTCGACCTGCGCCACCGTGCCCATCTTGGCGGAGCGCGACTGGTTCCAGAGGTTGTCCTCGATGCCGCAGCGCACGTGCAGGCCCATGGCGATGCCCATCATGTTCACGGGCAGCACGTTGCGCATGGAGCTTTCCACCGTGAGCACCGCGCCGTCGGGCACGGCGCGCACGAAGTTGGCCAGGCTGTAGATGTTGGGCACGTCCATGCCGCCGCCGATGGCCACCCAGTTCATGACCAGCGGGCCCTTGTAGACGCCACGGCGCATCAGCCGCTCGACCGAGTCGAAGCTGTTGATGTTGTAGCACTGGAAGGCGCTCTGGATGCCGGCCTTGGTGAGGCGGCGGATGTGCTCCTCGGCCCAGCCCGGCTGCGCGGGCACGGTCATTTCCTTGTAGGCGCGGTAGACCTCGGGGTCTTCCATCGAGGTGCCCCGGGTATCGGCGTCGTCCCAGTGCTCGACCACGTTCATCTGCGAGGTGTTGATGGTCACCGTCACCTGGTCGGGCGTGGGCTCCAGCTCGGCCAGCATGTGGCGCGTGTCGTCGCTCAGCCACTTGGCGGCGGCGCCTTCGCTCTCGGGCGCGAAGCTGATCGAGCCGCCCACCTGGATGATCATTTCGGGCACGGCCTTGCGAACGCCGGCGATCAGCTCGTTGAATTTCGACAGCCGCTTGCTGCCCTTGCCGTCGAGCTCGCGCACATGCAAGTGCAGCACCGTCGCGCCGGCGTTGTAGCAATCGACCGCCTTCTGGATCTGCTGCTCCATGGTGACGGGGATGTCTTCCGGAAAGTCGGCGGGCACCCACGACGGTGCGTAGGGTGCGGCGGTGATGACCAGCGGCTGCTGGTTTTCGGGGAACAGATGGCCGTCGAGAAAGTTCATGGCAGGACCTCGGTGGAAAGGGAAGAAAGGGGAGGGGGCGGCGCCCGCTCAGAAGACCGCGTCGCCGACGATGCCGGCGCGTTCCATCTTTCGATGGCAGGGCGGGTAGTCCATGACCGCGTAGTGCTGGGTCGAGCGGTTGTCCCACATGGCCACGTCGCCCGGCTGCCAGCGCCAGCGCACCTGGTACTCGGGGATCTGCACCTGGCTCACGAGGTAGGCCAGCAGCAGGGCGGCACCGGGCTGGTAGTCCTGCCCGTAGCGCACGTTGGCCGGCGTGTGGAAGTTGGTGAAGTGGGTCGTGAAGCCGTTGACGAACAGGATCTTCTCGCCCGTGTCGGGGTGCGTGCGCACCACCGGGTGCTCGGCGTCGGGAAACTGGGCCTTCAGCGCCAGGCGCTTCTCGATCGGCATCGCGGCGCCGAAGGTGGCCTCGATGCTGTGGCGCGCGCGCAGCCCGGCGATCTGCTGCTGGATGTGCGCGGGCAGCTTCTCGAAGGCCAGCGCCATGTTGGCCCACATGGTGTCGCCGCCCACCGGCGGGCATTCGACGCAGCGCAGCACGCAGCCGAAGGGCGGCTTCTCGCGCCAGGTGGCGTCGGTGTGCCAGCTGTTCTCGTAGCGGTCGACCGGCGTCTCGGGGTTCTTGTAGATGCGCACCAGGCCCGGGTGCTCGGGGTCGCTGCCGACCACGGGGTGGTCCTCGAGCTCGCCGAAGTGGCGGGCGAAGGTGACGTGCTCGGCGCGCGTGAGTTCCTGCTGGCGGAAGAACAGCACCTTGTGCTGCACCAGCAATGCGCGGATCTCGGCCGCCAGGCCGGCGTCGCGCGAGGCTTCGGCCAGCGACACGTGGCGCAGCTCGGCGCCGATGGCGCAGGTCACGGGGTGGACCTGGAGGCCGCGCGTGTGCACGGCGGGGGCCCCGTTCGAGAGGCCTGGCTGGATCGTGGAACCCATGTGTCTTGTCTCCTGTGCCGGTCGGGGAGTGCCGCTGTGTCTTTGCGGCGGTGACCGTGCTGGAAGCAAGAATAGGTCGGGGCCCCTGCGCGCGCCCCCTCCTCGCAGGAGGGGGAGGCGGTCCTGGAGGGGAGGGAGAAACCCTCAGTGCCCGGCGGCGAGCAGCCCCAGGATGCGCGCGCGCTGCACCACCTGCGTGCGCGTGCCGGCGTCGAGCTTGGCGAACAGGTTCTTCACATGCCACTTGACGGTGGTTTCGCCCACCTGCATGGCGCGCCCGATTTCCTTGTTCGACAGGTTGCGCGCCAGCAGCACCAGCACCTCGCCCTCCTTGGGTGTGAGCACGGCGCCGGGTGATGCGGGTGTTGCAGGCGCAAGCGCAGGCGGCACGGCGGGCGCAAGGGGCGCGACCGCGATCTCGGCCTGCGCGCCCTCGGCCGCGAGCGTGCCGACCCAGGCGCCCAGCTCGGGGTGCGCGTCGGAGAACACGCGCTGCAGCCCGTAGGCGCGTGCCAGGTCCATGGCCTCGCGCAGCAGCGCCTGCGCCGGTTGGCCGCAGCGCTCCAGCGCCAGCGCGCGCAGGCCCAGCAGCTCGATGTGCAGGCCGCCCTGCTTGCGCTGGCGCGCCTGTTCGTCGGCACGCGCCAGCTTCGCGAGGGCGTCGGGCCAGTCGCGCGCGGCGATGGCCGCATGGGCGCGCGCCACGTCGCGCAGTGCTTCCACGCTGCGCCGCCACAGTGGGCCCTGCGGCAGCGTGGGGTCGGCCAGTTGTGCGTCGATGCGCTCGCACAGTTCGCGGCAGGTCTGGGCGCGGTGGCGCTGCGCATGCAGGCGCACCTGCTCGGCCAGGCTGGCGATGCGCAGCCGCGGCAGGCGCCGCGCGGCGCCTGCCGCGTCCAGCGCGTCCAGCAGTTCCAGCGCGCGGTGCTCGGCGCCTTCGGCCGCCGCGATGCGCGCTGCCGTGCGGTAGGCCTGCAGCAGCGACTCGGGCAGGCCGCTGTGCTCCAGCACGTCGAGGCGATCGGCCAGCAGCGTGGCGGCGTCGCCGGGCAGGTCGCGCTCCCAGGCCACCGACGCGAGCAGCGCGGCCAGGTTGCAGCTGAAGCGGTGGCGCCGGCCCATCTCGGCCTCGGCGCCGGCCACGGCGGGGCGCAGCAGCTGCTCGGCCAGCAGCACCTGGCCTTCCCACGCATAGCTCAGGCCGATGACCAGCTCGCTCCAGCGCCGGATGTAGTCGACGCCGTGGCCCGGATGCCCGCGCAGGGCCTGCTGCTGGCGCAGGCGCGCGAGCGCGGGCTCGCCCTCGAGCAGCGCGCGGTAGGCCATGCGGTTGGCATGCGACTGCAGCAGCAGCGGGTCGGTCAGCGGCACGGCCTCGGTCCACGGCGCGTGCAGTTCGACGAAGCGGTCGGGGTCGTCCGCGAACACGGCGGCGCCGCCGAGGATCAGCGCGCATTCGCAGCGCAGCGCGTCGCTCACATCGGGTTGCGCCAGGATGCGCGCCACGAAGCGGCCGGCTTCTTCATGCCGCTCGCTCGATGCGAGCGTCCATGCCGCGGCCAGCAGCAGGCGCGGGCGGCGGTCGAGTTCGTCGGCCGGCATCTGCGCCATCCATTCGAGCACCGTGGCCTGCCGGCCGCGCCGCATGAGCGATTCGTACAGGCTGCGCTCCGCGAGCTCGTAGGCGGTCTGGTGCTGGCCCGCGCTCAGCGCGTGGTGGGCGGCCTCGTCGAGCAGCTCGTGCGCGGCCAGCCACTGCGCCGCGCGCGCATGCGCCGCCACCTGCTCGGCGGCGTCGAGCGCGGCGAAGCGCTGGCGCAGCACGTCGCGCGCCAGCGCATGCATGCGCAGCCACTCGCCCCCTTCGGCGGCGGCGAACACCGGCGTGTCGTTGCTCAGCCGCGCCAGCCGCGCCGCGGCGTCGTCGACGCCGGAAACGGCGCGGCACAGCTCGGGGTGCAGCAGGTCGAGCACGGCGATGCGGGCCAGGAAGTCGCGGTCGTCGGGGTCGAGGTTGACCAGCAGCAGCCGCACCAGCTCGCCCTGCAGTTCGCCGGCGGCGGCCGTCATGTCGCCCAGCACCGTGTGCGCGGCGTGCGCGTCGGCCCCGCGCGAGATGATGGTCGTGGCCAGCTGCAGGCCCAGCGGCCAGCCTTCGGTCAGCTCGTGCAGCCGGGCGGCGGTGTTGCGGTCGACGCGCGCGCCGAAGCGCGCCTGCACCAGCTGCAGCGTCTCGTCGAGGCTGAACTTCAGCAGCGCCGGGCCGATCTCCACGCACTGCCCGTAGGCCACGAGGTCTTCGATGTCGAGCCGGCCGTCGGGGCGCGTGGCAATGAGCGTGCGCACGTTGGGTGGCGCGTTGCGCAGCAGGTAGGCCAGCGCCTCGCGCGAGGCCGGCGGCAGGCGGTCGGCCTCGTCGATGACCAGCACCACGTTCAAGGCCGCCTGCGCCAGCTCGACCAGCAGCGCCGTGACGCTGCCGAGCGTGCCGGGCCGGTCGTCCTGGAACAGGCTGCGCCCGAACGCGGGGCGGCCCATGGCGACGCGCAGCGCCAGCGCCAGGCTCTGCACCAGCCGGCCCGGGTCGTCCTGGCTCTGCGCCGAGACCCAGCCGACCGGCACGCCCAGGCCCAGGTACTCCAGCCGCCACTGCGCCAGCAGCGAGGTCTTGCCGAAGCCCGAGGGCGCCTGCACCACGAACACCGCGTGGTCGCGCAGCGCGTCGGCGCTCGACAGGAGCCGCGCGCGCGAGACCAGGTGACGCGGGACACGGGGCGGCGTCACCTTGAGCAGCAGCTCGCGCGGGGCGCCGCTCGCATCGGGGGGCGGGAAAGTGGCCAAGGCTCGTTCGTGCTCGTGGAGGGAAGAACGGGCCCGATTCTCCACGTCAATCGCGCGAGGCCGAAGCGCGGCGCGGCGCCCCCCGCCGCGCGCGGCTGGCCTTCGCGCTGCAGCCGTACTGCGCATGGAACCAGCGCGACAGCCCGCTGGGCGCGCAGAAGCCGAGCAGGCCCGCGACCTCGGCCAGTGGGCGGTCGCCCTCCAGCACGTGGCGCACGGCGAGTTCCTTGCGCACGTCGTTGACGATGGCCGAGAAGCTCTGGCCGTCGTCGGCGAGCCGGCGCTGGATCGTGCGGCATTCCACGCCCACGTGCGCCGACACCTGCGCGATGCTGCAGCGCCCGCTGGGCAGGAGCAGCAGCACCGCACGCCGCACGTCGCCCGGCAGCGCGTCGCCGGGCGCAGGCGCTGCCGCGTCGAGCAGCTGCCGCGCATAGCGCGCCATGGCCGGGTCGGCCGAGGGGTTGGGCGCGTCCAGGTCGTCGCGCGCGCAGACGATGCCGTGGAAGTCCTGGTCGAAGGCGACGGCCGCGCCCAGCACGCGATGGTGCGTGCGCAGGTCGCGCGGCGCGGGGTGCGCCAGGCACACGCGCCGGGGCTGCCAGTCGGCGCCGAGAAGCTGGCGCAGGAGGCGCAGCATCACGCCCAGCGCCAGTTCGATGCGCTGGCGCGTGGCGCGGTGCGCCTTGCCGGGCTGCACTTCCTCGCGGATGACCACCACCTGGCCGAAGGCCTCGACCATCAGCGACAGCGAGCCGTTGAGCAGCGGCTGGTAGCGCATCAGCACGTCGAGCGAATCGCGCAGCGTCGGCTGCTCGCGCACCAGCAGGCCGACGGCCCCGAGGTTCGACAGCCGCCGCCCCTCGGCCATGCACAGCCCGAAGCTGTCGTTGCCCGAACGCTCGGCCGAGGCCTGCAGCAGCGCGGCGACGCGGTCGACCGGAATCATCAGGTCGGGCTCGTCCAGCACGCGGGGACTCAGGCCGGCGTCCAGGAGCATGCGCGCCGGGTCGAGGCCGCTGGCGCGGGCGACCTCGCGGTAGTGGGTGAGGCTTGCCGCGCGGACCAGGGAGGACATCGCAAGTCCGCACGTGGCAGTTCTCAGGGCACGAGCACGGTGGCGCCGGTGGTCTTGCGGCCTTCGAGCGCGCGGTGCGCCTCGGCGGCATCGGCCAGTGCGAAGCTCTGCTGGGGCTCGCTCACGATGCGGCCGGCCAGCACGTGGCCGAAGAGTTCGTCGGCCATGCTGAGCATGTGCGGGCGCGGGTGGATGTAATGAACCATCGCGGGCCGCGTGAGCCAGATCGAGCCCTTCGCCGCCAGCAGCTTGGTGTCGAGGACCACGGCGCCGGAAGACGTGCCGTTGCTCACCAGCGTGCCGCGTGGTTGCAGGCAATCGAGCGAGGCTTCCAGCGTGTCCTTGCCCACCGAGTCGTACACGACCGGCACGCCCTTGCCTTCGGTGATCTCGCGCACGCGCTGGGCGATGTTCTCGCGCGAGGTCACGATGGTGTGCGTGCAGCCGTTGGCCTTGGCGACGGCGGCTTTCTCGTCGGTGCTCACGGTGCCGATCATCGTGACGCCCATCGCACGCGCCCACTGGCAGGCGATGAGACCGACGCCGCCGGCCGCTGCGTGGTACAGGATCGTCTCGCCGCCCTTCAGTGGATAGACCTGCCGGAACAGGTACTGCGCCGTCATGCCCTTCATCATCAATGTGGCAGCGGTGCGATCGGAGATGCCATCGGGCAGCGGAATCAGCACGTCGGCGGGCATCACGCGTACTTGCGAATACGCCCCCTGCGGCCCGATGAGGTAGCCCACGCGATCGCCCACGCGGATGTCGGTCACGCCCGGCCCCACGGCCTCGACCACGCCCACGGCGTCGGAGCCGAGGCCATTGGGCAGCGCGAGCGGATAGCGCCCCGTGCGGAAATAGATGTCGATGAAGTTGACGGCGATGAGGCTGTGGCGCACGCGCGCCTGGCCCGGGCCGGGCTCGCCGACCTCGACGTGTTCGAGTTGGAGCACGTCGGCGCTGCCGGTCTCGTGGAAGCGGATGGCCTGGTTCATGGTGCGTCTCCTGGTGTGTGTGGGGGCTGTATGGAACGGATTCTTGCGGCGCGTGGCGGCGGCGGGAAGCGTGGTCTTGGCGATGTCCCAAATTGGCAAATCGATGCCCCAATAAAGCAAGAAATGCGGACGGGGTGCGCCGGATACTGACGGCATCGGCCCACCGAGGCCTGCAAGACAACAACCGGAGACACCCCATGAAACTGCTGCACTTTGGACGCGCCGCCGCCGTGGCGCTGGTCGGATGCTCGATGGCCCTCGGGGCCTGGGCGCTGGGCGACAAGCCCGTCAAGCTCATCGTTCCCGCGCCGCCGGGCGGCACGATGGACATCGTGGCCCGCGTCGTCGGGCAGCAGATGGCGCTGGACATCGGCCGCCCCGTGATCGTCGAGAACCGCCCCGGCGCGGGCGGCTCCATCGGCCTGCAGGCCATGCTGCAGGCGCCGGCCGACGGCAACACCATCGTGATGGCCGCCAGCAACGTGCTGGCCGAGACGCCGCAGGTCGTGAAGATGCCCTTCGATCCGCTGAAGGACGTGGTGCCCATCGGCTCGGTGGCACGCTCGGGCGTGGTGCTCGTCACGGCCGCGAACTTCCCGGCCAAGGACTTCCAGGGCCTCGTCGCCGAGCTGAAGACGCGCAAGGGCAAGGCCAGCTTCGCCAGCTACAGCCCCGGCACCGTGTCGCAGTACGCCGGCCTCATCCTCAGCGACCGCGCCGGGCTCGACCTGCAGCACATCGGCTACCCCGGCTCGCCGCCCGCGCTGCAGGACCTGCTGGGCGGCCAGGTCGACCTGATGTTCGACGGCATGCTCACCTCGATGCCGCTCATCAAGGCCGGCAAGCTGCGCCCCTATGCCTTCACCGGCAAGACCCGCTCGCGCTTCCTGCCCGAGCTGCCCACCACCACCGAGCTGGGCTACCCCGACCTGCAGTTCCGCGGCTGGGTCGGCTTCATCGGCTCGGCCAAGCTGCCGGCCGACGTGATGGCAAAGCTCCATGCCGCGATCGAGAAGGCTGGCCAGGCGCCCGCCGTGCAGCAGAAGCTGCTCGACGTGGGCCTGGAGCCCGAACTCAGCGTCGACACGCCCGCGCTCATCGCCGAGACCCGCGCGCTGTCCGAGCGCAACGCGGCCATCGTCAAGAAGTACCGCATCCAGGCGAACTGAGCGGCACGCGCCAGTCCATCGGAGACCTCTCATGAAGATCAGACCCCTCACGCCGTCCATCGGCGCCGAAATCTCGGACGTCCACCTGGGCGAGGCCTCGCGCGACCCCGAGTGCTTTGCGTCGATCCGCGCCGCGCTGCTCAAGCACAAGGTGCTTTTCTTCCGCGGCCAGGACATCGAGCGCGCCGAGCACGTCGCCTTCGCACGCTGCTTCGGCGAACTGGAAGACCACCCCGTGGTCGGCAGCGACCCCGAGCACCCGGGCCTCGTGCGCATCTACCGCAGCGACAACAAGCACAGCTACGAGAACACCTACCACTGCGACGGCCTGTGGCGCCAGAGCCCCGCCATGGGCGCGGTGCTGCGCTGCATCGAATGCCCCGAGGTCGGCGGCGACACCATCTGGGTGAACATGGTGCAGGCGCACGACGAGCTGCCCGACGAGATCAAGCAGAAGATCGGCAAGCTGCGCGCCAAGGCCAGCATCGAGCATTCGTTCGGCGCCGTGATGCCGATGGAAGCGCGCCTCAAGCTGGGCCAGGACCATCCGCCCGTGGAGCACCCCGTGGTGCGCACGCACCCCGAGACCGGCGAGAAGGTGCTCTACGTGGGCAGCTTCACCACGCACTTCGTGAACTACAGCACCCCCGAGAACGTGCGCCACGGCATCGACAAGACACCGGGCGCGGCGCTGCTGCTGAACTACCTGCTCAGCCGCGCCACCATTCCCGAGTACCAGGTGCGCTGGTCGTGGCAGCCGGGCGACGTGGTCGTCTGGGACAACCGCAGCACGCAGCACTACGCGCTGAACGACTACTGGCCCGCGCCACGAAAGATGGAACGCGCCGGCATCGTCGGCGACGTACCGTACTGAGCACCGCCGCCGCATCCGCCCCCCGCCTCGCCACCTGACAGACGCACGCCATGAACTTCCTCGACGGCCATCTCTTTCCCGAAAACCAGCAGCCGCTGATCATCACCGCCGCGCCCTATGCACCGGGCTGGCTTCCTTCCGACTTCCCGGGCGAGATCCCGGTCACGATGGAAGAGCAGATCCAGAAGGCGGTCGATTGCTACAACGCCGGCGCCACGGTGCTGCACCTGCATGTGCGCGAACTCGACGGCAAGGGCAGCAAGCGCCTCTCGAAGTTCAACGAGCTGATCGCCGGCGTGCGTGCGCGCGTGCCCGAAATGATCATCCAGGTGGGCGGCTCGATCAGCTTCGCGCCCGAGAGCGAAGGCGCGGCCGCCAAGTGGCTCAGCGACGACACGCGCCACATGCTGGCCGAGCTGGAGCCCACGCCCGACCAGGTGACGGTGACGGTCAACACCTCGCAGATGAACGTCACCGAGCACGCCGAGTTGGCCGACTTCAAGGGCACCTCGCGCGAGATCCCGGCCATCTTCGAGGCCTACAAGGAGATGACGGTGCCGGCGCAGCCGGGCTGGGTCGAGGAGCACATCCGCCGCCTCACGAAGGCGGGCATCCAGAGCGCCTTCCAGTGCTACAACATCAACAGCTTCGAGTCGGTCGAACGGCTCATGCGGCGCGGTGTGTACAAGGGCCCGCTGGTGATGAACTGGGTGGCGATCAGCGGCGGCATGGACGCGCCGAACATCTACAACCTGGCCAACTTCGTGCGCGCCGTGCCCGACGGTGCCGTGCTCACGGTGGAAAGCTCGGTGCGCAACGTGCTGCCCGTGAACATGATGGGCATCGCCATGGGCCTGCATGTGCGCTGCGGCACCGAGGACGTGCTGTGGAACCAGACGCGCACCGCCAAGATCGGCACCGTGGCGCAGATCGAGCAGCTGGTCGCCATCTCGCGCCAGTTCGGGCGCCCCATCGCCACGGCGCAGCAGGCGCGCGAGATCTCGAAGATCGGCGTGTTCTACGAGACGGCCGAAGAATCGCTCGCCGCCAACGGCTTTGCGCCGAACCGCAACGGAGGCAACCAGGGCTTCCTGCGCAAGGCGGCCTGAGAAGAAGGACGATGGCGATGACGAGGCGTTTGACGCACGCCGCCTGGCGCCTGCTGGAGGGCATCGCGCATGCCCTGCGCCACGAAGACCTGCTTCAGAACGCGCGCACCGCGCCCTGAGCCACCGCGCCGGCCGTCTGCTTGCTCCATTGCGAGGCGCTGCAGCCGAAGTGGTGGCGGAACCAGTGGCTGAAGCTGCTGGGCCCTGAAAACCCCAGCAGCTCGGCCACCTCGCTCAGCGGCAGGTCGCTGTCGCGCAAGTGGCGCTTCACGAGGTCGGAGCGCACGTCGTCGAGCAGGCGGCTGAAGGTGAGGCCTTCGGCCTCGAGCCGGCGGTGCAGCGTGCGGCGGTCCACGCGCAGGTGCCGCGCCACTTCCTGCGCCGTGCAGCCGCCGCCGGGCATCAGCGCCAGGATGAGTTCGCGGCATGCTTCGCGCGTGCTCTCGCCGCGGTCTTTCAGCGCGGCTTCGAGGTACTCGCGCGCGAAACGCGCCACGCCCTGGTCGCCCGATTCGCGCGGCTTGCGCAGGTCGGCCGCCAGGCACACGAGGCCGTTGAAATCCTGGTTGAACTTGACGTTGCGACCGAAGAAGGCGCGGTGCGCCGCCATGTCCGCCGGCGGGCGGTGCGTGAAGCACACCTGCTGCGGGCGCCACTGCGGATCGATGAGCTCGCCGAGGATGCGGAACATGATGCCCACGGCCAGCTCCATCGACTGGCGCATCGGCAGCCCGGGGCTGGGCAACAGGTCTTCCTGGATGATGACCATGTCGCCCGTGTCCTCTAGGCGAAAGCTCAGCGAGGCGTTCACCAGCTTCAGGTAGCGGCCCAGCGTGTCGAGCGCGTCGCGCGGCGTGGGCTCTTCCTTGAGCACGACGCTGATGGGGCCCAGCGCCGAGAGCTTGCGCTGCGCCGCCAGCCGCAACGCGAAATCTTCGGTGCGCGTGGCGCGCGCGGTGATCTCGAGCAGCTCGCGCACGGCGTCGCCGGGGATCAGCGTCTCGGGGTGCTCGAGCAGCTGCGCCTTCAGCCCCACGGTGCGCATGAAGGCATGCGGGTCGCGGCCGAGCGACTGCACCAGCTCCACGTAGCCGCTGAGGCTCGCGCTGCGCATCAGTCGACCGAGGTGCTTCATGGTGGCTGTGGGAAGGGCCCCGTGTTCACTCGGGGCTGATCTTGAGTTGCAGTTTCTCGATGATGGCCCGATTGTGGGCGGTCGTGGCGTCCAGCGTCTGGCGCAGCTGCACCAGCGTCGCCTCGCGGGGCGGATCGTAATTCTGCGCGAGCAGCGCCTCGCGGAACTTCGGCGCCTGCACGGCCCGGGCCACCTCGGCGCGGATTTTCTCCTGCAGCGCCGGCGGCATGCTGCTGAGCACGAACACGCCCACGCTCGCGTCGGGCATCACGAAGTCGGGCAGGCCCAGCTCGCCGAAGGTGGGCACGTCGGGCAGGAAGCGCGAGCGCTTCGACGACGCCACGGCCAGGGCCTTGATCTTGCCGCTGCGGATCAGCGAGGTGACGTTGCTCACCACCTCGAAGGTCAGCTGCACCTGGTTGCCCATGAGGTCGACCAGCGCCGGCGCCGAGCCTTTGTACGGCACCACGAGGATGTCGTTGCCGCTGCGCGCGCGCAGCATCTCGCCCAGCAGGTTGGAGTGCGTGCCCGTGCTCAGGTTGGCCACGCTGACCGAGCGCGGGTGCGCCTTGGCATGCGCCAGCAGGTCGTTCACCGTGTTCGGCGGAAAGCTTGCATTGGCCACCAGCACATGGAACATGCCCGTCACCTCGCCGACGTAGGTGAAGGTCTTGAGCGGGTCGAAGGGCGTCTTCACCGTGAGCGGAATGTCGGACAGCACGCTCGATGGTCCGACCATCAGCGTGTAGCCGTCGGCCGGCGCGGCCATCAGCGCGCGCTCGGCGATGACGGCGGAGCCGCCCGGCTTGTTGTCCACCAGCACGGTCTGGCCGAGGTTCGTGCGCAGCTGTTCGGCGAGCAGCCGCGCCGCCGCGTCGGAGATGCCGCCCGGCGGCGCGGGAACGATCAGCCGGAGGGGCTTGTCGGGCCAGGCCTGGGCCGACGCCGTGCCGCAGCACAGCGCGGCCAGGAAGAGAAGGGAGGCTCGCAGCAGATGCACACACATGGTTCGTCCTCAGGTTGGAAGAGACAAAGGCGTGCGGATTCTGTGGCGCCACCGCCTTGGAATGCTTGGCGCCACGCGTCGGCCACTTACCGGATCGCGACAGCGACACCTGTCTTTGCGCGCGCCGTTTCAATGCCCCAGAAAGACAAAACCGCGCCCCCGATGAGCAAGAAGTTTTCGCAGCTGCGCCAGAAACTTTGGCTGCAAGCGCAACCTTTTCACCGGAGACAACCCCATGAACTTCCTCGACGGCCACCTGTATCCCGAGAACCAGCAGCCCCTGATCATCACGGCCGCGCCCTATGCGCCGGGCTGGATTCCCGCCGACTTCCCGGAAGACATTCCGGTCACGATGGAAGAACAGATCCAGAAGGCGGTCGACTGCTACGAGGCTGGCGCCACCGTGCTGCACCTGCATGTGCGCGAGGCCAACGGCAAGGGCAGCAAGCGCCTGTCGATGTTCAATGAGCTGATCGCCGGGGTGCGCGCCCGCGTGCCCGAGATGGTCATCCAGGTGGGCGGCTCCATCAGCTTCGCGCCCGAGGACGACGGTTCCGCCGCCAAGTGGCTCAGCGACGACACGCGCCACATGCTGGCCGAGCTCACGCCCAGGCCCGACCAGGTGACGGTGACCGTCAACACCACGCAGATGAACGTGACCGAGCACGCGGGCCTGGACGACTTCAGGGGCCTGTCGCGCGGCGACCCGCGGCTGTATTCGACCTACCGGGACATGATCGTGCCCTCGAACCCCAGCTGGGTGGAAGAGCACATCCGCCGCCTCACGGCCGCGGGCATCCAGAGCGAGTTCCAGTGCTACAACATCAACAGCTTCGAGACCATCGAACGCATGATCCGCCGCGGCGTCTACAAGGGCCCGCTGGTGATGAACTGGGTGGCCATCAGCGGCGGCATGGACCAGGCGAACATCTACAACCTGGCCAACTTCCTGCGCGCCGCGCCCGACGGCGCGGTGGTCACGGTCGAGAGCTCGGTGCTCAACGTGTTGCCCGTGAACATGATCGGCATCGCCCTGGGCCTGCACGTGCGCTGCGGCATCGAGGACGTGCTGTGGAACCAGACCCGCACCGGCAAGATGAGCTCGGTCGAGCAGATCAAACAGCTCGTGCGCATCGCGACCGAATTCGGCCGCCCCATCGCCACCGCGCAGCAGGCGCGCGAGATCATGCAGATCGGCGTGTTCTACGAGACCACCGAAGAGACGCTGCAGGCCAACGGCTTCGCGCCCAACCGCAATGGGGCGCAGCAGGGCTTCCTGCGCAAGCCGGCCTGATACCGCTTCCACCGCTTCCCGGGCGGCGGTTGACGTACCGACTGGTCAGTCGGTAGACTGGGCCGATCGCGCAGCTCACCGGGCTGCATCGCATCGCACCGAAAGCCCCCCGATGAGCGAGAACTTCGCAGCCGAACTCCATCGCCGAGCGACCACGGCCCTGCAGGCCGGGCGCGCCGACGCGCAAGGGGAGGGCGACCGCGTGCCGGTCGGCCAGTACACCGACGAAGCCGTCGCACGCGACGAGCGGCGCTTGCTGCAGCGGCATCCGCAGCCGGTGGCCGCCAGCGCCTCGCTCGCTTCGCCGGGCGCGTGGCTGTCGCTCACGCACACGGGCGTGCCGCTGCTGCTGGTGCGCCAGGAGAGCGGGCAGGCGCAGGCGTTTCTCAACGTGTGCCGCCACCGCGGCGCGCGCGTGGTGCCCGAAGGCAGCGGCAGCGAGGCGCGTGCCTTCGTCTGCCCGTACCACGCATGGACCTACAAGCCCGACGGCGCCTTGCGCGGCGTGCCCGAGTCCTTCGGCTTTCCCTGCCTGAAGCAGGACGAGTCGGGCCTGCGCCGGCTGGCCACGGTCGAGCGCGCGGGCGTGGTCTGGGTCGTGTGCGATCCGTCGCAGGCGGACAGCGACCCCGGCGCGCACCTGGGCGCGCTCATGGACAACCTCGAGTCGCTGGCCGGGCTGCGCGCGCCCGTGGCCTATGCGCCGCGCACGTACGAGGTCGAGGCCAACTGGAAGCTGCTGGTCGACGGTTCCTTCGAGGCCTACCACTTCAAGGTGGCGCACCGCGAGACCATCGCCCACATGTTCCTGCACAACCTGCAGGTCATCGACGAGTTCGACCTGAACCGGCGCCTGTACCTGCTCAAGTCGAAGTTCCAGGAACACCGGCCCGACGCCGCCGGCTTCGATCCGCGCCGCTACGGCAACCTGACCTACTTCTTCTTTCCCAACACGACCATCCTGGTGCAGCCCGACCATGCGCAGCTCAGCATGCTGGAGCCGCTGGGCGCCACGCGCACGCGCGTGCACGAGCTCACGCTGATTCCCGAGGCGCCGGCCTCGGAGAAGGCGACCGCGCACTGGGACGCGAACGTCGCGCTGTACCGGCGCACGCTCGCGGAAGACTACGCGCTGGCCGAGTCGATCCAGGCCGGGCTGGCGTCGGGCGCGAACGATGCGCTCAGCTTCGGCACCTTCGAGTACAGCGCACCGCGTTTCCACGCGCAGCTCGCGCAGCAGGTGGCGGCCATGCCGGCCGCACGCTGACGCGCGAGGGTGTCGCGCGTGCAACAACCAGACCACAAGACACAAGAAAGAATGGCGCGCATCGCGTCTGATCGCCGGTCGCGTCTTCGCGGCATGCGCTGGGCGTGACGCATTCCAGAACCGCCGATGGCCACCCTTGCCCCTTCCCGTAAAGAAACGATCCTCGCGCGCGCCGAGCAGCACTTTGCCGACCACGGCTTCCAGGGCGCGTCGCTGTCGGCCATCGCGCGCGACTGCGAGGTTGGCAACCCGGGGCTGCTGCATCACTTCGCGAGCAAGGAGGTGCTGTACCGCGCCGTGCTCGAGAAGCAGGCCGAGGACCTGACGGCGCGCATCTGCAAGCGCGTCGAGGCAGCCCCCGACCTGCCCGCGCGGCTGCAGGCCTTCGTCGCGCTGCAGGTCGAGTGGATGCACGCGCGGCCCACGGGCTTCAAGCTCGTCACGCGCGAACTGCTCGACAACGCCGAGCGCATCCAGCATGCGCAGACCCGGCCGCTCGAAGGCTTCCTGCAAGCCAGCCTGGGCCTGGTGGCCGCGGCGCAGGCGGCCGGCCTCGTGCGCGACGACCTGTCGGCCGTGGTGGTGCTCACGCTCATCTTCGGCACGCTGAACTACGCCAAGATGGCGCGGCCCACCTTTGCCAAGACCTTCGCCGAGCCCGCGCTGAAGAGCGACACGGCATGGATGAAGGCGATGGCGCGCGATGTGCTGCGCGTCATCTCGCCGCCCTGATTTTTTCTTTCTCTCTTTCCTTCCCAGCAACCCCGACCAAAGGACGTTCCCTTGAAAACCCGCATCACCGAACTCTTCGGCATCTGCCACCCGATCATCCAGGGCGGCATGCACTACGTCGGCTTCGCCGAGCTGGCCGCGGCCGTCTCCAACGCCGGCGGCCTGGGGATCATCACGGGCCTCACGCAGAAGACGCCCGAGCTGCTGGCGCGCGAGATCGCGCGCTGCCACGAGATGACCGACAAGCCTTTCGGCGTGAACCTCACCTTCCTGCCGACCTTTGCCTCGCCGCCGTACCCCGAGTACATCGCGGCCATCGTCGAAGGCGGCATCAAGGCCGTGGAAACCGCGGGCCGCAGCCCCGAGGCCTACATGCCGGCGCTGAAGGCCGCGGGCATCAAGGTGATCCACAAGTGCACCTCGGTGCGCCACGCGCTCAAGGCCGAGCGCATCGGCTGCGATGCCGTGAGCGTCGACGGCTTCGAGTGCGGCGGCCACCCCGGCGAGGACGACGTGCCCAACATGATCCTGCTGCCACGCGCCGCAGAAGAACTGAAGATCCCGTTCGTCGCCTCGGGCGGCATGGCCGACGGCCGCAGCCTCGTGGCCGCGCTCGCGCTGGGCGCCGAGGGCATGAACATGGGCACGCGCTTCATCGCGACCAAGGAAGCGCCGGTGCACGCCAACGTGAAGCAGGCCATCGTCAACGCCTCGGAGCTCGACACGCGCCTGATCATGCGTTCGCTGCGCAACACCGAGCGCGTGATCAACAACGCGGGCGTGGAACGCCTCATGGAGATCGAGCGCGCCAAGGGCGACGCGCTGAAGATCGACGACATCATGGACCAGGTCGCCGGCATCTACCCGAAGGTGATGACCGAGGGCCACATGGACGCCGGCGCCTGGAGCTGCGGCATGGTGGCCGGGCTGATCCACGACGTGCCCAGCTGCGCGGAGCTCATCGACCGCATCATGGCGCAGGCCGACGAGCTCATCGCCAAGCGCCTGGCGAGCATGCTGAGGGGCTGATCAGCCCCGCTCGACCTGCCGCGCCAGGAAGCTGCAGCTGGCCACCAGCAGCCGCGCCACCTCGGCCACGCTGGATTCGATGCGGTGCTGCGGACCGGCCACGGCCACCGCCACCGTGTCGTTGTGCAGCTGCAGGAAGGCCGCGACGGCCCACACGTCGCTCACGTTCTCGCCGCGCGTCACGAAGTAGCCGAGCTTGCGGCTGTCGAGCACGTCGGCCACCAGCGCCTCGTGCGCGGTCTTGGTGGTGGCGGTCACGGCGGGCAGCGTGCGCTCCTTGAGCCAGGCGCGCAGCTCAGGCTCCTTCAGGCTGCCCAGCAGCGCCTTGCCGATGGAGCTGGAGTGCAGCGGCTTGAACTCGCCGGGCTTGGCCGAATAGCGGATGGGGTGCAGGCCCTCGACCACCTGCAGGTAGATCACCGAATCGCCCTGGCGCTTGCCCAGGATCACCGTCTCGCGCGTGGCGTCGCGCAGCCGCTCGAGCACCGGCGTGGCGCGTTCGATGAACGGGTCCTTGGCGCTGATGTCGTGCATCACGTCGAACATGCGTCGCGTCGGGTAGAGCGCGCGCGGCCGGCTCAGCGTGTACAGGTAGCCGCGCGCGGTCAGCGTCGAGACGATCGCGTGGCAGGTGCTCTTGGGCACGCCCACGGCCTCTGCGAGTTCGGTGAGCGACAGCGGCCGCTGGCTCGCCTGGAAGGCTTCGAAGATGTCGATCACCCGCGCGATCGCGGTCACGGTGACGCCAGTCATGGGCGCTTCTCCTGAACGGTGGAACGGACCGGGCGACGAAATTCAGCCGCCTGAACAAACGGGATCGGCGAGCGCGATCCGCGCGGTCATTCTGTCATTCGTTCGTAATGCTGAACATAGGTTCTTGTTCCCGAATAAGTCGGTTCCTACGATGGGCCCACGACAGTTCGACGGAGACATACCAAGGTGCAGCAAGCCAGCCAGGACATCACAGTGGACGCACACGCCGACGGCGTGGTGTGGATCACCATCGACCGCGCCGCCAAGCACAACGCCCTCGCGGGCCGCGTGCTCACGGCGCTGGCCCAGGCGGTCGCCGCGCACGGGGCCCGGCCCGACACCCGGCTCGTCATTCTTCGCGGCGCCGGCGAGCGCTTCTTCGCCGCGGGCGGCGACCTGGTCGAGCTCTCGGACGTGCGCGACGAGGCCGCCACCCACGCGATGGTCGAGCGCTCGCGCGGCGCGCTCGACGCCGTGCGCCGCTGCCCGGTGCCGGTGCTGGCGTACCTCAACGGCGACGCCATCGGCGGCGGGGCCGAACTGGCACTGGCCTGCGACATGCGCCTGCAGGCCGCGCACGCGCGCATCGGTTTCATCCAGGCCAAGCTCGCGATCAGCACCGCCTGGGGCGGTGGCCCTGACCTGTGCCGGCTGGTGGGCGGTGCGCGCGCGCTGCGCATGATGGGCCGCTGCGAAATGGTCGACGCGGCGCAGGCCCTGCAGTGGGGCCTGGCCGATGCGTCGATTGCAGACGGCGCCGACGGCGAAGACCTGCGCGCGTTCCTTGCGCCGCTGCGCGCGCACCCGCCGCAGGTGCTGCGCGGCATGAAGGCGCAGCTCATCGCGTGGCGCGAGGGCGCCTCGTACGGCGCGCGCCGCGAGGTCGAGTATGCGCAGGTGCTGGCCACCTGGCTGCACGACGACCACTGGCAGGCCTCCGATCGCTTCCTTGCCAAGGCCGCCCGATGAAGCGCGACGACCTCATGTCCAGCGCTGCCAACGAGCCGCGCCTGTACCCCACGAGCCCGACCGGCATCGAGGTGCCCGCCAGCGTCGGCGCCGACGCCGTGCGGCCCGAGCGCATCGGCGAGCCCGGCGCCTACCCCTTCACGCGCGGCATCTTCCCGGACGGCTACCAGGGCCGGCTGTGGACCATCCGCCAGTACTCCGGCTTCGGCACCGCCGAGGAATCGAACGAGCGCTACAAGTTCCTGCTGGCCAAGGGCCAGACGGGGCTGTCGGTGGCGCTGGACCTGCCGACCCAGTGCGGGCTCGATCCCACGCACCCGATGGCGCGCCCCGAGATCGGCAAGGTCGGCGTGTCGCTGTCGAACCTCAGCGAGGCGGAGATCCTGTTCAAGGACCTCGACCTGTCGCGCATCTCGACCTCGTTCACCATCAACGGCACGGCCGCGATCATCTATGCGATGTACCTGGCGGTGGCCGACAAACAGGGCGTGCGGCGCGACCAGCTCACCGGCACCATCCAGAACGACATCCTCAAGGAGTACGTGGCGCGCGGCACCTGGATCTTTCCGGTGCGCCCGTCGATGCGGCTCATTGCCGACACCATCCTGTACTCGAACGAGGTCTCGCCGCGCTTTAACCCGATCAGCATCGCCGGGGCGCACGTGCGCGACGCGGGCGCCACCGCCGCGGAGGAAATGGCCTACACGCTGGCCAACGGCCTGGCCTATGTGGACGAGTTGCGCGCGCGCGGCGGCGACGTCGAGAAGTTCGCCAAGCGGCTGTCGTTCTTCTTCTATGTGCACATGGACTTCTTCGACGAGATCGCGAAGTTCCGCGCCGGCCGCCGGCTGTGGGCGCGCCTCATGAAGGAGCGCTACGGCGTGCAGGACCCGAAGGCCCAGCACTTCCGCTTCGGCGTGGTCTGCGGCGGCTCGTCGCTGGTGGCGCCGCAGCCCTACAACAACGTGGTGCGCGTCGCGGTGGAAACCATGGCCGCGGTGTTCGGCGGCGCGCAGTCGATCTTCACCTGCGCCTTCGACGAGGCCTTCCAGATCCCGACCGAGTTCTCGGCCGAGCTGGCGGTGCGCACGCAGCAGATCCTGGCCTACGAAAGCGGCATCGGCTGCACCGTCGATCCGCTGGGCGGCAGCTATTTCCTGGAGCAGCACACCGACCGCATCGAAGAACAGATCGTGCGCGTGATGGACGAGATCGATGCCTACGGCGGCGTGGTGCGCGCCATCGAGGAGGGCTGGATCCAGATGCGGCTGGCCGAGCGCGGCCTGGAGCGCAAGCTCGACAACGACGCCGGGCGCACCGTGGTGGTGGGGCAGAACCACTTCAGGAAAGAGAACGAAGAGGTCAAGGTCGGCGAGGTCTTCACGCTCGACCCGACCGTGGCGCAGCGCGCGCTGGAGAAGTTCCAGCGCACGCTCGACACGCGCGACAACGCGGCCGTGGCGCTTGCGCTCGCGCGGCTGTCGGCCGCGTCGGCCAAGGACCGCGAGAACGTCATGCCCTACCTCGTGGAGTGCTGCCACGCCTACGCCACCGTCGGCGAGATGGTGGCCTGTCTCAAAGCCCAGTGGGGCGAATTCAAGGAGCCGGTGAACCTATGAGCACGCAGCAACCAGGCACCGCCGCGCTCGCGGCCCGGCGCATCCTGATCGGCAAGCCCGGCCTCGACGGCCACGACATCGGTGCCAAGATCATCGCCCTGACCCTGCGCAACGCCGGCGCCGAGGTGATCTACACCGGCCTGCGCCGCAGCCCGCTGCAGATCGCCCAGGTGGCGGTCGACGAAGGCGTCGATGCGGTCGGCCTGAGCATCCTGTCGGGCAGCCACAAGGAGCTGGTGTCGGACGTGATCGCGCAGCTGCGCGAACTGAAGGCACACGACGTGAAGGTGTTCGTCGGCGGCACCATCCCGGCCGAAGACCATGCCCACCTGCGCGCACTCGGCGTGAGCGCGGTCTTCACGGCGGACATGCCGCTGGAGCAGGTGGTGGCTTCACTGGCGGAGTGTCTGGCATGAGCGCCGCGCCGGGCCGCCCCAAGCAAGCCCGCACCGCAGTGCGAAGCACGGAGGTCCTCCTGTGAGCGCGGTTGGGCCGCTCGACGGCATCCGCATCATCGAGGTCGGCCACATGCTGGCCGGGCCGTACTGCGGCCTGATGCTGGCCGACATGGGCGCCGAGGTCATCAAGATCGAGACGCCCGAAGGCGACATCGCGCGCAGCGTCAGTCCGCACTTCATTGGCCCGCACAACGCCTACTTCGCCAGCCTCAACCGCAGCAAGAAGAGCGTGGTGCTCGACCTCGCGAGCACCGAAGGGCAGGAGGCACTGGGCCGCATCGCCGAAACCTCGCACGCGGTGGTCACCAACCTGCGGCCCTCGGCGATCCGCAAGCTCGGCCTCACCTACGACGCCATGCGGCAGTGGAACGAGCGCATCGTCTGCGTGGCGCTCACCGGCTACGGCCTGGACGGCCCGCACGCCGACAGCCCCGCCTACGACTACGTGATCCAGGCGCTGACCGGCGTGATGGCGCTCACCGGCGACCCCGACGCACCGCCCACCAAGGCCGGCTACTCGGCCGTCGACAACTCGGCGGGGCTGGTGGCCGCCATCGGCCTGCTGGCCAAGATCGTGCAGGGCAAAGGCGGGCAGGTCGACGTCGCGATGTACGACGTGATGCTCTCGCAGCTCAATTACCTGGCCGGCGCCGTGCTCAACGCGGGCGAGACCATGGCGCGCCAGGCCGATTCGTCGCACCCCTACGTGGTGCCGGCGCAGATCTTCCCGACCGCCGACGGCTGGCTCACGCTCTTCATCACGCACGACAAGTTCTGGAAGATCTTCTGCGACGAGGTCGGCCATTCCGAATGGACCACCGACGCGCGCTTTTGCACCATGGCCGGCCGGCGCGCGCACCGCACCGAGGTCATCGCCGCCATCGCGCAGCTGCTGCGCGGCGCGCCGGCGGCCGAGTGGGTGCGGCGGCTGGTGCCGTTGGGCGTGGTGGCGGCCGAGGTCGGCACGCTCAACGACGCGTTGTGCGGCGACATCGCCACCGCGCGGCGGCTGGTGGTGTCGCTGGGCGACGGCAGCCTGCCGCTGCAGGCCGTGGCCAGCCCGGTGCGCTTCGACGGCTTCACGCCGCGCTACGGCCTGCCGCCGCTGCTCAACGAGCATGCGGACGAGGTGCTGGGCAAGGTGGCGGCATGAGCATGGATGCGGCGCCGCTCGATCGGTGGGCCTTGAGCCGCGAACTCACGCGGCTGGCCAACGCCGACCCGATGGCGCTGGCACGCGAGCCGCTGCGCGATCCGCCGTCGCATGCGGCGCGGCGTGTCGGCATCACCGGCGCGCCGGGCGCGGGCAAGAGCACGCTGGTCGGCCACCTGGCGCAGCTGCGCGCGCCGCGCGGGCGCCTGGGTGTGCTGGCCGTGGACCCGAGCAGCCCGAAGAGCGGCGGCGCCATCCTCGGCGACCGCGTGCGCATGGACGAGCTTGCGGGCAACGCGCAGCTGTACATCCGCTCGCTCGGCTCGCGCCGCACCGGCGACGGGCTGGCCGACAACCTGCCCGAGATGCTGGAACTGATGGACCGCTTCGGCTTCGACGAGGTGCTGCTCGAAACCGTCGGTGTCGGCCAGGCCGAGCACGCCGTGCGCGCGCAGGTCGACACGATGGTGCTGGTGCTGCTGCCCGACAGCGGCGACATCGTGCAGGCCATGAAGGCCGGCATCATGGAAATGGCCGACATCTTCGTGGTCCACAAGGCAGACCTGCCGGGCGCGCAGCGCATGGCGACCGACATTCGCCGCATCGCCACGATGGCGCGCCACGACCCGGGCGACTGGGTGCCGCCCATCCTGCTGAGCGCGGCCGGCGACCCGGCATCGCTGCAGGCGCTGTCGGACACCATCGACCGCCACCAGGCCTGGCACGCGCAGGCGCCCGAGGTGCGCGCGATGGCCCGTGCACGGCGCGCGCGCTACCGCCTGCGTCGCCTGCTGGAGCTGCGCATCGGGCAGTTCATCGCGCACCAGGACGGCGCCTTCTTCGACAGGCCCATCGCTGAGCAGCTGGTGCGGGCCGTGGCCGCGTTGCCGCATGCGAAGGAGGGCGCATGAAGCGCGACGCCATCCGCACGCTCAAGAGGTCGTTGCGCGCCGGCGGCGAAGCGCACGCCTCGCCGCAGCAGGCGCAGGACGCCCGCGCGGCGGCGCTGGCGCTGCTGGAGCGCAGCGTCGCCATGCGGCACGACCGGCTGGCGATCCAGCGGCTGCTCGATGCCGTTCGGCTGCGCGCCCCCGTCGCACCGGCGCTCTGGGCGCACTGCGAGGCCGTGGCGGCCCGCATGCCGGGGCCGGTGCGGCCGCAGATGTTGCAGCTGCTGCGCCACCAGTCGACGCAGCGCGCAAGCGATGGGAGCCACGCAGCGGACCGATAGCGTTCGAAACCTACGACAGAAGAAGGAGACAAAAAATGCAAAAGCATGCGACGAAAACAAAAGAGATTCCAAGGACACCGCCCTTGCGCCGGCGCATCGCGGCGGCCGTGCTGGCTGCCGTGGCCGCACCGGCCTTTGCACAGGGCAGCGACGACATCGTGCGCATCGGTGTGATGGCCGACATGAGCGGCCTGTATTCCGACATGGGCGGCGCGGGCCTCGTGGAGGCCGTGAAGATGGCTGTCGCCGATGCGGGCGGCACCGTGAACGGCAGGAAGATCGAGGTGATCACCGCCAACCACTCGGCCAAGCCCGACATCGCCGCCACCAAGGCGCGCGAGTGGTTCGACACGCAGGGCGTGGACATGATCATCAGCGGACCCAGCTCGGGCACCAGCCTGGCCATCGCGAAGATCGCGGCCGAGAAGAAGAAGGTCGTGATGGTGACCGGCGGCGTGGCCGCGCAACTCACCAACGAAGAGTGCTCGCCCTACACCGTGCACTACCTGTACGACACCGTGGCGCTGGCGCGCGGCACCGGCGCCGCCATGACGCGCCAGGGCGGCAAGAGCTGGTACTTCCTGACGGTGGACTACGCCTTCGGCGACTCGCTCGAGAAAGAGACCACGCAGGTCGTGCTGGCCAACGGCGGCAAGGTCGTCGGCAGCGTGCGGCATCCGCTGTCGGCCACCGACTTCTCGTCGTTCCTGCTGCAGGCGCAGGCCTCGAAGGCGCAGGTGCTGGGCCTGGCCAACGGCGGCGGCGACACCATCGGCGCCATCAAGGCCGCGCAGCAGTTCGGCGTCACCAAGTCGATGAAGATCGCCGGCCTCATGCTCTTCATCACCGACGTGCATGCGCTCGGCCTGAAGCTCACCAGCGGCATCAACCTGACCGAGGCCTGGTACTGGGACACCGACGAGCGCTCGCGTAAGTGGTCGGCCCGCTTCTTCGACAAGATGAAGAAGATGCCCACCAGCATGCAGGCCGCCAGCTACTCGGCCGCGCTGCAGTACCTGAAGGCCGTGGGCACCGCCGGCACCGACAGCGCCGACCCGGTGATGACCCAGCTGCGCACGCTGAAGATCGACGACATGTACACGTCCAACGGCCACATCCGCGGCGACGGCCGCATGGTGCACGACCTGCAGCTCATGGAGATCAAGAGCCCGGCCGACTCCAGGCGCCCGTGGGACTACTACAAACCGGTGCAGCGCATACCGGGCGAGCAGGCCTTCGCATCGAAGGCGGAATCGAAGTGCAAGAACTGGAGTTGAGGCGGCCAGCCCCCGTCCACCCACCCTTTCCAACCACAGGAGACAAAAGACCATGACAGCCAACCCCCGTGCCATCCCTCCCACCGTCGCACCGTCCGAAAAGGTGAAGGCCGCCATCGCGGCCGCGAAGGAACTGCCGCTGCTCGATGTCGGCCCCTACCTGGCCGGCGAGCCCGGCGCGCTGGAACAACTGGCCGCCGACGTGAAGCTGATCCAGGAGAACCTGGGTTTCTTCGCCATCGTGAACCACGGCATCCCGCAGTCGCTCATCGACGAATCGTTCGCGCAGACCGCCAAGCTGTTCGAGCTGTCGATGGAAGAGAAACTGCGCCACCGCGTCGGCTACCACCACCAGGGCTACCTGCCGCCGAAGTCGTCGATCCTGAAGTCGACCGCCATCATGGAAAAGATCGCGGTCAACACCAAGAAGGACACCAACGCCGCCTGGCTCTTCATGCGCAACCGCGACGCCGACGACCCCAAGGTGCGCGCCAACGTGCGCCACCGCGGACTGAACCAGTGGCCCGAGAGCCTGCCGGCCTTCAAGGCCGCGTTGCATGCCTACCAGAGCGCGATGGAAAAGCTCTCGCTGAAGCTGCTGCCGATCTACGCGCGCGCGCTCGGCCTGCGCGCCGAGCATTTCGATCCGATGTTCAAGGCGCCCGAGTACTACCAGCGCTGCGCCTACTACCACCCCGAGGAGCACATGGACGAAGGCCAGTACGCGCTGGCGCCGCACTCCGACGGCAGCTTCCTCACGCTGCTGCCGATGACGCCGGTGCCGGGCCTGCAGGTGATGACGCCGGCCAAGGAGTGGCTCAAGGTGAGCTACGTGAAGGACGCGCTCATCGTCAACACCGGGCAGGTGCTCAACCGCCTGTCGAACGACCACTTCATTGCCACGCCGCACCGCGTGGTCAACCCGCCGATGAAGCGCTATGCGCTGACCTTCTTCTTCTATCCCGACGATGACGCCAGCGTGGCGCCCATTCCCGAGTGCATTGCACCGGGCGAGCAGGCGCGCTACGACACGCGCTCGTTCTACGACTTCTTCGTGCCCTACCTGGACGACCTGTACCACTACAACGACCCCAACTTCATGAAGGAGGTCGAGCCCGCCGGCGTGACCGCGCAGGCCTGAGATGAAACGCCAGATGTTGATCGACGGCCGCTGGGTCGATGCGCGCTCGGGCGAGACCCTGGCGGTGCTCGACCCGTGCAGCGCGCAGCCCTTCGGCACCCTCGCCCGCGGGCGGGCCGAGGACGTGGACCTGGCGGTGGCCGCCGCGCGCCGCGCACTCGACGGCGCCTGGGGCCGCATGACGGCCACCGAGCGCGGGCGCATCCTGCAGCGCCTGGCGCAGGTCATCCTGGCCAACGGCGAGGCGCTGGCGCAGCTGGAGGCGCGCGACACCGGCAAGCCGATGGCCGTGGCGCGCGCCGACGCGGCGGCGGTGGCGCGCTACTTTGAGTTCTACGGCGGCGCGGCCGACAAGGTGCACGGCCAGACCATTCCGTACCTGAACGGCTACAACGTGAGCGTGGTGCGCATCCCGCACGGCGTGACGGCGCACATCATTCCGTGGAACTACCCGGCGCAGATGATGGGCCGCACGCTGGCGCCCGCACTGGCGATGGGCAACGCGGCGGTGGTCAAGCCGTCGGAGGACGCGTGCCTGAGCGCCCTCAAGCTCGCCGAGCTGGCGATGGAGGCCGGCCTGCCGCCGGGCGCGCTGAACATCGTCACCGGCCTGGGCACCGAGGCCGGCGCCGCGCTCACGGCGCACCCGGGCATCGACTTCGCGACCTTCACCGGTTCGCCCGAGGTCGGCATGCAGGTGCAGCAGGCCACCGCGCGCCACCACGTGCCCTGCGTGCTGGAGCTGGGCGGCAAGTCGCCGCAGATCGTGTTCGACGACGCCGACCTGGCCAAGGCCGCGCCCGTCATCGTGCGCGCCATCGTGCAGAACGCCGGCCAGACCTGTTCGGCGGGCAGCCGGCTGCTGGTGCACAAGGGCATCTACGACCGCTTCGTCGACACCATCGCGACGCACTTCGCGGCGCTGAAGGTCGGCACCCCGGAGCAGGACCTGGACTGCGGGCCGATGATCAACGCGCGGCACCGGGCGCGCGTGCAGGCCATCGTGCGCGAGGCGGTGGCCGAAGGCGTGCCGCGCCTGGCCGAAGGCCGGCTCGCGGACGGCCTGTCGCCCGAAGGCTTCTTCGTCGCGCCCGTGCTCTTCGGCCCTGTGCCGCGCACGCACCGGCTGGCGAGCCAGGAGATCTTCGGCCCCGTGCTCGCGGCGATGCCCTTCGACGACGAGGACGACGCGGTGCAGCTGGCCAATGCCACCGAGTACGGCCTGGTGGCCGGCGTGTGGACCGAGAACGGCAACCGCCAGGCGCGCATGGCGCGGCGGCTGGCGAGCGGGCAGGTGTTCATCAACTGCTACGGTGCGGGAGGCGGTGTCGAGCTGCCCTTCGGCGGCGTGAAGAAGAGCGGCTACGGCCGAGAGAAGGGTCTGCTGGCGCTCGAGGAGATGAGCACCACCAAGACCGTCGTCCATCACTACGAATAAGGAGACAAACACCATGTCGATGCTGAACCAGAAGACGGCGATCGTCACCGGGGCGGGGAGCGGCTTCGGCGCCGCCATCGCCCGCGCGTACGTCGCGGCGGGCGCGAAGGTCGTGCTGGCCGATATCAACCTGGAGGCCGCGCAGGCGGTGGCTTCGGCGCTGGGCGACAACGCCATGCCCGTGGCCTGCGACGTGACGCGCTTCGAGCAGGTGCAGGCGCTGGTCGAACAGGCGAGGGCGCGTTTCGGCGGGCCCGACATCGTCATCAACAACGCGGGCACCACGCACCGCAACCAGTCGATGCTCGAGGTCGACGAGGCCACCTTCGACCGCGTGTTCTCGGTGAACGTGAAGTCGATCTATCACATGGCCCGCGCCGTCGTGCCGGTGATGAAGGCGAACGGGGGAGGCGTGATCCTCAACGTCGGCTCGGTCGGCGCCATCCGGCCGCGGCCCGGCCTCACCTGGTACAACAGCTCGAAGGGCGCGGTGCGGGTCATGACGAAGTCGATGGCGGTCGAGCTCGCGCCCGACGGCATCCGCGTGAACCTCATCGCGCCGGTGATGGCCGCCACGGGCCTGCTGCAGGACTTCATGGGCGTGGCCGACACGGCCGACAACCGCGCGCGCTTCGTCTCGACAATTCCGCTGGGGCGCATGTGCGATCCGGAAGACGTGGCGAACGTCGCGGTGTTCCTGGGCAGCCCGCAGGCGCGCTTCCTGACAGGGGTGGAGATGCCGGTGGACGGCGGGCGGTCGATCTGAGCGTGTCGCTGCCTCAGTACGTCACGGTCACCGTGATCGTGCTGCTGTAGGGACCCGGTGCCACGTACTGGCCGGCCGGAATGCGGCCGTAGACGGTGTACGGGATCGTTGTGGTGTTGCCGCCGAGCGAAGCCAGCGCGCTGTAGCTGTGGGTGACAGTGTTGAGGCCCCAGACGATGCCGTGTGTGTTGGTGGTGTAGAGGTTGTAACCCAGTGGCGTGGTGCTGACCGGGCCCACCATCTGCCGGTTGGCGAGGTTGCCCGCCGAGCCCACGCTGAGGCTGATCGTGTACGACAGCGTCACCAGGATGCCCAGGCCCGTGACCGTGCTGGCGACGGTCACGGTCGAGGTGTTGTCCTTGGGCGTCGCGACGGCGGGGTCGTAGTTGCCGAAGGCCAGCGCGGTCGCACTGACGGTGGCGCTGCAGCTGAATGCGCCCACGCCCGTGCACGCGGCCATCGACGTGCCCGGGGCCAGCAGCCCCGCCAGCGCCAACGCGGCGGTCAGCGCGGGGACGGTGACGGCACGGGTTCGCATCGGTAAGGTCCCATCGAGGGCAGTGCGCCGGCGGCGCGGTCGGGCTGGCCCAGCGTGAAGCGGCAATGGCCGCTCTTCCATCGCGCCTCGAAGCGCTCGTTCGGCTGCGGGTCGTCGACCGACACGAGGCCATGAAAGCCCGACAGCAGCGAGGTGCCGCGCGCCGGCCGCATCACGTCGATGCCCGGCGGCAGCGGGCTGCCGTCGGGCAGCAGCACCGTGACGTTCGCGATCGCGTCGCGCGCGATGTCGAAGCTGGCCTGCGCCACGCCCTTGTAGCGCGGCACCACGCGCAGCACGTCGCTGCGCACCTGCGCCTCGATCGGCAGGTCGCCGTTGTCGATGCTGATGTGGTTGGGCTCGTAGGCACGCAGGCCCGAGACGACGGCGCGGCCTTCGCTGTCGGTGGTGGTCCAGGGCTGGTTCTCGCGGTAGACCTTCACGCCGGCGGCGCCGGGCACGGTCACGAGCGCGAAGGCGTCGTCCGACTGGCGGGTGGCAAAGCCCACGCCGCCCGCGAAGCCCACGGCGCCGCTGGCGCGCAGGCGCACCGCGGTCTGGCCCTGCGCGCGCGCCGCTTCGGCCGTCAGCATGCCGTAGCGACCGCGCCAATCGACCGCGGCTTCGCTGCGCGCGTTCTCGCCGTCGGCGGCGCGCAGCCGGTAGCCCCAGCCGGTGTCGTTGGGCGGCTGCTGCACCCATTCGGCCACGGCCGAGTGGCCGCCCGGCTTCTGATGCTGCACCGAGAGCGTGGCGTGCTGGCGATCACCGAGCGTGAAGCTGAGGCTCAGGTTCACCGAGGTGATGGAGCGCTTGCCGTCCTGGCGCGTGTGGGCCACCGAGGTGCCGAGCCAGGCGTTGCCGCCCAGGCCGATCGACCAGCTGGCGGTGGTCACGCCGATGTGCTCGCCGGTGTTGTAGCGCAGCCGCGTGTGGCTTGCGCCCAGCGTGCCGTAGCGGCCGAGCGAGCGACCTGCGAAGAGTTGGGTCTGCGCGTCGGTGTGCACGGGGCTGTCGTGCCAGGCGATCTGCGTGAAGCCGCGGCTGGCCACCTGGCGGCTCACCGAGAAGTTCCATTCGTCGCTGGTGCGCGTGTAGGCGGCGCGCCAGAGGCGGCCGCTGTCGCCGTCCTTGCTGCGGCTGGCGGCGCCGTGCAGGGAGAGTTCGCCGAGCGTGCCCCAGACCCAGGTCACGCCCGCGCCCGCGGTCTGGCTGCGCGCACTGGCCTCGCCGCGCGCCTCGACGGTCACGCCGTCGTTCACGCCGTGGCGCCAGGTGCCGGCGACGAAGGGCGGGCCGTAGTCGAAGCTGCGCTCGCCGTAGCGCAGGCGCGTCCAGCCGGCTTCGAGCGAGTAGTCGGACAGCCCTGCGCGCAGCAGGTTCGAGCTCACGTAGTAGGGCGTGGTCACGGTGCGCTGCACGCCCAGCGCGTCGGTGACGGCGAAGCGCATCTCGCCCGCGCCGGTGAGCACGGGCACGTCGCTGAGCGCGAAGGGGCCGGCGTCGACACGCCGTTGATAACGCAGCGTGTCGTTCACATACACCTCCACCGCCGACGGCACGGCCGCGCCGCCGCGCAGGGTCGGCATCGGGTAGCTGATGAAGCCGGGCTGCAAGCCGAAGCGGGTGCCGAACTGCACGCCGCCGAAACGAAAGGGCGTGGACCATGCGGCGGCCTGCGTGATCGTGTCGCCCACCGTGAGGCGGGTGAGCCGCGCGGGGTCGTCGCGGCGGAAGTAGCTGTCCAGTCGCGTCGTGCCGCGCCCGCCGAACGCGGACTGGCCGGCGACGAGGCTCGTGCCCACCAGGCCCCAGTCGCCCGAGGCCGCCGCATCGAAGTAGCCCGAGGCACGTGTGCCCTCGCGGTCGTGCTGCAAGGCCAGGTCGTAGTTGAGAAAAGCCCCGAAGGCCGAGGCCGACAGCGGCGGGCGGTCGCCCGCGTGCGCATGCACGGTGCCCAGCGTGAACGCCTCGGCGGGCACGCTCAGGTCCACGCTCTGGGCGCCTTCGTCGAGTTGCAGCTGCGCGCCGGGCAGCGCGCGCAGGTCGTAGTAGTCGGTGCCATCGCGCTGCAGCGCCGCGGTGGCGGGCCGCACCAGGCGCCAGGCCGCGAAGTCGGGCGCCGATGCCAGAAGTTGCGCACCGCGCCGCAAGAGCGGCCGCGGCGCGGGCTGGCTCAGGCCGTTGATGCGCACGTCGAGGATCGCGGGCTGCACCTCGCCCGCCATGTCAGCGGGTGACGTCTGTGCGCAGGCCACGCGCAGGCCCAGCCAGCCGCAGCAGACCCACAAGCTAGCGTGGCGTGGCGGGCGCACGGGGCACGCGCACGGTGGCGCTGGACGACGCCTCGGGGGCATCGGTGGCGGCCTCGACCTGCAGCCGGGTGTCGGGCGGCAGGGCGGGCAGTTCGATGTCGATGCCGGCCGACTGCCCGGCCAGCGCGTACTGCGACAGGCTCTTGCGCAGCAGCTCGGTGCCGTCCTCGCGGCGCACCACGAGCTGCGTGACCTGGATGTGCTCGCTGCCCTGGTTGTCGAACACCAGCCGCCAGGCGGTGCCTGCCGTGCCGGTGGCGCGCGCCGAAGGCTGCAGCGACCACTGCAGCGCGCGGCGCAGCTGCAGCGGCGGCACGAAGATCGGCACGCCGATGCGCAGCAGCGTCTGCACCTTCGCGCCCTCGGCGCCGTCCGCCGGCAGGGCCTGGTCGCGCGGCAGCTGGCGCAGGAAGATGCGGTAGCTGCGCTCGCCGGCGTCGGCCGGCACCTGCAGCCCGAGGCGCACGATCTGCCGCCCGCCCGGCGGCAGGCGGAAGATGGCCGGGTTGACCAGCACGTCGCGCGTGGGTTCGTAGGCGTCGCGTCCGTCCTGCTGCGACCACGCCACCACCTCGGCCTGCACGGCGACCTCGGTGTCCTCGGCGTTGCCCATGGTGAGCGAAGCGACCGGGCGCTGCGGCGTGAGCACGATGCGCAGCGGCGCCACGCTGAGGCTGGTGGCCGCGGCGGGAGCGGGAGCAAGGGCGGCCAGCAGCAGGCCGGCCCCCCATGCGACTGGCAGCAGGGCGCGACGCATGCCGTGGCGGCCTGCGGTGAAGGCGGTCAACGGCGCCCTCAATAGGTCAGCGAGACCGTGATCGTGTCCGTGTAGTCGATGGCCGGCGCCGCGGTGTACTGCCCCGTGGGAATCAGGCCGTAGATCGTCTGCGTCTGGGGCGTCCCGTTGCCGACGTAGCCGGTGCCGGCGACGCTGTTGTCCCAGTTGGTCTGGTGTGCGCTGTCCTTGAAGAGGCCGTAGCCCAGCGTGTTGTTGCCGGCGGCCGCCGTGGGGCTGGTCATCAGGCGGTTCGTGATCGTCGCGCCCGAGCCGCCGCCCGCGCTCAGGCCGAGCGAGTAGGGCGTGCCGAAGGTGCAGGTCACGTTGAGGCTGGTGGTGCCGGCCAGCGCGGTGGCTGACGCCGGGTCGTACGGCCCGAACGCCAGCGTGGCCGGCGTGGTCATCAGGCAGGCCTTGAGCACCGTGGCCGTGACCTGGAAGGTCGTGGTCGTCGTGACCGCCTGCGCGGGCAGCAATGTCAACAAGGCACCGACGGGCAGCACGGTACGGGCCAGTGTGCGAAGGAGGGAGCGAGGCTGATGGCGCATCGGACGGGACCTTTCATCGGTGACTGGAAACCCAGGAACGACAGTGAAAACCCACCCACCGTTTCCAGTAGTGGGCGCCCCCTTTCTAACCAATCTCTCCCCGATGGGACATAGGACGCGGCCCTGTCGTCGACAGCTTGCTACAGATTTTTCCGAGGCCGGGAGAGCTCATGAGTGATTTCGGTCTACAGCCTGGGCCGGGCCTAGGTCGGATGTCTTCATGGGGCGCGACCTCTTGTCGGAGGGGGGGGGGGCGTGCGGTGTATAGAACCGTTTACATTTACGCTCTTGGGAGTCGCCATCCAACGCCATTGCAACCTTGCCCGCGAGGTCCATCCAACGTGATCGCCGAAATACATGCTGATGCCGCGCCTGCTGGCCTCGCCTCGGGGTTCACCATGGCGTTCCAGCCCATCGTGGACCTGGGCCGGCACGAGATCTATGCGCACGAGGCGCTGGTGCGCGGCCTGTCGGGCGAAGGCGCCGCCGAGGTGCTCGGGCGCGTCGATCCGGTCGACCGCTTCGCTTTCCACGAAGCCTGCCGCGTCAAGGCCATCGAGATCGCCTCGCGCCTGGGCATGAAGTCGCGCCTGAGCCTCAACGTCATGCCCAACGACGTCGCGGGGCAGGCCGAGTGCTTCCGCACCGCCATGGCCGCCGCCAAACGCTGCAAATTCCCCGTGCGCCGGCTGATGTTCGAGATCACCGAGGGCGAGCGCGTGCGCGACCTGCACGGCCTGGCCGACACCTTCCGCGCCTTCAAGCGCCACGGCTTCACCTCGGCCATCGACGATTTCGGCGCCGCCTACGCGGGCTTCGAACTGCTGGCCGCGTTCCAGCCCGACGTGGTGAAGATCGACCTGAGCCTGATCCGCGGCATCCATGCCGACCCGGTGCGGCTCACCATCGTGCGGGGCTTCGTCGCCACCTGCGACGAGCTGCGCATCCGCGTGATCGCCGAAGGCGTGGAGGCGCCCGAAGAGGTGCGCGCCTTGCGCGAGATCGGCGTGGAGCTGTTCCAGGGCTACCTGTTCGCGCGGCCGGCCATCGCCACGCTGCCGGCGGTGGCGTGGGACGCCGCCGCCTGAGCCTGCCCTGACCTGACCTGACCTCGGACCTTGTGCGTCAGACGTTGCTGGTCGCGCGCACTTCCTCGAGCGTGGTCCGGCCGGCCAGCACCTTCTCGATGCCGTCCTGACGCAGCGTGCGCATGCCTTCGCGCATGGCGGCGTCCTGCAGTTCCTCGGCGCGCGCGCCGCCCTGCACCAGCCGGCGCAGTTCTCTCGACATCACCATGAGTTCGTGGATGCCCACGCGGCCCCGGAAGCCGGTGTCGTTGCAGTGCTTGCAGCCGGTGCTGGTGTAGGTCTGGAGCTGGCCGTCGCGCCCGTGGCGCTGCACCCACTCGGCGCGCACGGCGTCGCGCGCGGCCGGCGTGTCCTGCGCGCCGAAGGCGTGCATGTAGTCGGCCAGCAGCTCCTCGACCGCCTCGCTCGTCGCCGGGCGGCTCTGCACGCACTGCGGGCACAGGCAGCGCACCAGCCGTTGCGCCAGCACGGCCAGCAGCGAGTCGGCGAAGTTGAACGGGTCCATGCCCATGTCGAGCAGGCGCGTCACGGTTTCGGGGGCGCTGTTGGTGTGCAGCGTCGACAGCACGAGGTGGCCGGTGAGCGAGGCCTCGATGGCGGTCCTGGCGGTCTCGGCATCGCGGATTTCGCCGACCATGATCACGTCGGGATCGGCGCGAACGAAGGCGCGCAGCGCCTTGGCAAAGGTCCAGTCGATGCGCGGGTTGACCTGCACCTGGCGCAGGCCCGGCTGTGTGATCTCGATCGGGTCTTCGGCGGTCCAGATCTTGCGCTCGGGCGTGTTGATGCGCATGAGCGCCGAGTGCAGCGTGGTGGTCTTGCCCGAGCCCGTGGGGCCCACGCACAGCACCATGCCGTAGGGCCGGTCGACCGCCTGCGAAAACTGCGCCAGGTTGCGCTCGGACAGGCCCAGCGCATCGAGCGCGATGGGCTTGGCCGAGGCCAGGATGCGCATCACCACGTCTTCCAGGCCGTTGTTGGTCGGGATGGTGGCCACGCGCAGCTCGATGCGGTGCTGCGGCGAGTACTTCGAGAAGTTGATCTTGCCGTCCTGCGGCTTGCGCTTTTCGCTGATGTCCAGGTCGCACATGATCTTCACGCGCGCCACCACTGCGTTGCGGTAGCTGGGCGGCAGCTCCAGGTAGGTGTAGAGCCGGCCGTCGCGGCGAAAGCGGATGCGCGTCTTTTCCTGCCCGGGGTCGCTCTCGATGTGGATGTCGGAGGCGCCCTCGCGGTGCGCTTCGAGGATCATGCTGTTGATCATGCGCACCAGCGAGTTGTCCGACTGCTCCACGGGCGGCTCGCCGGCCGCGGGCGCGGCGGCCGATTCTTCCTTCTCGAGCGTCTTCAGCAGCGTGCTGGTGCCCGTCATGTCGAACTCGAGCGGACGCATCGGGTCGTTCATGTCGACCACCGGGCGCTCGGCCGCCACCTGGCCGACCTTCTCGTAGGCCTTGTGCAGCACGCCGTCCAGGTCCAGGCACTGGCCCAGCACGGGAATGATCTTCGTCTGCGCGACGAACTCCACCTCGTCGATCACCGCGTGCCGGTTGACCGGGTCGTCGAGCGCCACCACCAGGCGCCCGCCGTGCAGCATGAGCGGCATGACCTGCAGGCGCCGCGCGGCCTCGTGGCCGACCTTGCGCAGCGCGTCGGCCGCGGCCGGAAACACATGCAGGTTCACCAGCGGGTAGCCCATCTTGCGCACCAGCGCGGTCTGCAGCTGGCCGCGGCTCACGACGCCCATGCGCACCAGCGTCTCGCCCAGCGGCACGGTGGGCTCGCGCTGCTGCTGCTGGAGCGCCGCGTCGAGTTGCGCCTGCGTGATCATGCCCAGCGACATCAGCGCCTGGCCGATGCGCGCGATCGGCATGCGGCTTTGCAGGTCGAGCTCCTGCACGAGCTGTTCGGGCATGACGACTTCGGTGGCTGCCATGGATGGGTCTCCTGGTGGTGGTGAGGGCGCGCGGCGGGTGTGCCGACGCTAACGGTAAAACGCGAAACGGTTGCGGCCCTGCGACTTGGCGGCGTAGAGCGCCGTGTCCGCCCGCGCGAGCAGTTCGCCGGCACCGACGCTGGCATCGACCGTCTCGACGAACACGATGCCGATGCTGGTCGTGACGTCCAGCCGCCTGCCTTCCACGGGGAACGCCGGCGCCGCGATCTGCGAGACGATCTTGTGCGCCACGCCCGCCACCGCGTCCTGCGAGTGCACGTTCTCCAGCACGATCACGAACTCGTCGCCGGCCAGGCGCACCACGGTGTCGGTCTCGCGCACGCTGGCGCGCAGGCGGCGCGCGTACTCGGCCAGCACGCCGTCGCCGGTGGAATGGCCGAGGGTGTCGTTGATGGCCTTGAAGTGGTCGATGTCCAGGAACATCAGCGCCATGCCGCCTTCGGCGCGGCGCACGCGCGACATCGCCGCGGGCAGCTGCTCGTTGAAGGCCAGGCGGTTCGGCAGGCCGGTCAGCACGTCCATGCGCGCCAGCTCGATGAGCTTGCGCTCGGCCTCCTTCAGCGCCGTGACGTTGAAGGTCATGAGGTAGAAGCCCGCCGTGTGGCCCGCCAGGTCCTTGTCGGGAATCAGGTTCACCTGGAAGTGCGCCTCCCGGTCGTCGATCGGCACCTGCACCGGGTACTGCGTCGCCCTGCCGGCGAGCACCGTGGGCAGGTGGGGCGTGTGCTGCACGTACACCGCCTCGCCCACGGCCGAGCGCAGCGTCACGCCGTCCAGCGGCGCGCGCTCGTCCAGGCCCGCCATGCGCCGCGCGCGGCTGTTGCCGTACAGGCAGTTCTCGTCGCGGTCGAAGTAGGCGACCAGCGCGGGGATGTTGTCGGTCACGTCGCGCAGGCGCTTTTCCTGCTGCGTGAGGGCGCGGCGGATGTTCACTTCGTCGGTGATGTCGAAGGTCATCGCGAACACGCCGTGCACCATGCCTTCGGCGTCCTGGTCGGGGATGTAGTGGGCCTTGAAGGTGCGGTCGCCGATGCCCAGCGCCGCGTCGCCGGCCTTCTCGACGATCACCGTCTCGCCCGCCAGCGCGCGCTCCATGTGGGGCCGCACCACCGCGAAATCGGCCGCGCCCCGCACCGCCGGCATCCACTGGCCCACCAGCGGCTGGCCGTGGTGCAGCGTGCGCACCTTGGCATTGACGAAGGTGTAGTACAGCGCGGCGTCGACGTGCGAGACCAGCGCGGGAATGTTGTCGGCGATGGTGCGGATCTGCGCCTCGCTGTGCGCCAGTTCGAGCTCGATGTGCTTGCGCTGCGTGATGTCGAAGGTCATCGCGTAGTAGCCGCACACCCGCCCCTGCGCGTCGAGCTCGGGGATGAAGTCGGTCTGGAAGAAGTGCTCTTCCTCGTCGCGGTGCGCGGCGCCGCGCCGCTCGAAGGACACGGCCTCGCCGGCCAGCACGCGGCGCAGGTTGTGCTCGAGCGTCGGGTCGTCGTGCAGGCCGCTCATGCTCTGCACGGGCTGGCCCACCAGCTCCTCGGCGCTGTAGCCCAGCTCCTCGCACAGCCGCGCATTCACGAAGGTGTAGCGGCCCTGCGCGTCGGCGTGCGAGATCATGGCCGGCAGGTTGTCGGTGATGTCGCGCAGGAACTTCTCGCTGGCCTGGTGCTGCTGCATGAGCCGGTCGAAGGTGCGCGAGAGGTCGCCGATCTCGTCGTCCGGGTAGGTGCGCGCCACGGCCGCCTGCGCGGGCGCCGCGTGGGCGTCGAGCATGTGGCGGTGCAGCCCGGTGAGCGGGCGCAGCTGCTGGCGCACCACGGCCAGCGCGAGCGCGCCGGCCAGCAGCGCCAGCACGATGGCGCCGATCCACGCGGTGCGCTCGATGGCGTCGATGCGGGCAAAGGCCTCGTGGCGCGGGTACATCGAGCCCATGATCCAGTCGGCCTGGCGGATGCGCTTGAAGGCGTACAGGCCGGGCACGCCCGCATGGTTCACGCCTTCGATGGTGCCTTCGAAGCCGCCGATCGCGCGGTCCAGGTCGGGCGCGTCGTCGGCCATGGCCATGTTGGCCTGCTTGAGCACGCGGTCGGCCAGCGGGTGGTCGATCACGATGCCGTCGGCGGTGGTGATGAACACGTAGCCCGTCTGGCCGAAGCGCACGTCGGCCAGTTCGCCCAGGATGTTGCGGTCCTTCAGGTTGATGGAGCCCGAGATCACGAACAGCACCCGGCCGGCCGCATCGAGCACCGGCTCGGTGATGGCGACCTGCGCCAGGCCGTTGAGCCGGTTGCGGTAAGGCTCGGAGATCACGCCCGTGCGCGCGGCGACCGTGTCCTTGAAGTACGCGCGGTCCTTCACGTTCACCTTGCCGATCTGTCGCGCGCCGTTCAGGTTGGCGACCAGCTCGCCGTCCGTGTCCAGGAAGGCGACGTTGTCGAACGCCGCCCGCAGGGACTGGTGCTTCTCGAGAAAGGCCTGCAGCGGCGCGGCGTTCGTGATGCCGTGCGAGCCCACGCTCTCGGCGATCGTCTTCAGCAGGATGCGCCGGCTGGCGAACTTCTGCTCCACCGCGCTCGCGATGGCCGACAGCCGCGCGAACTCCTCGTTGGCGATCGAGGCCTGCATGCGGCTCTTGACCAGGTGCAGCGCCACCGTGGCGATGACGAAGGTGGTGGCCAGCACGACGGCCGCAACGCCGACGCTGAGGCGCGTGTTCAGGCTGATGCGGCGTTTCGCGGTCGCGAAGAGTTTCATGGGCGTCGTGCGGGCGGTGCAGCGAAGCGGCGGGGACCACCGGCCGGGCCGGCCAGGGGGGCACGGCACACACCCTTCGCGCGTTGCGCAGCTAGTGTGTCAGAAAGTGCGAGAAATGCGCGCCATTGCGGTGCATCTCGCGGGGTTCCCGGGGGCCGGAGTGTTGCGCAGGTGCGCGAGGGAAACCAATCGTATTACTCGACGCGCGGCGGCGGCTCCGATCGGGCAGCCGCGGGCGAGCGGGCCGGCGCGATGAGCACCATCGCGCCGTCCTGCCCGCGCCGCACGCGCAGGCGCGTGCCGTCGAGCAGGCGCTCCAGCGCCGCGTCGGCGGCGATCTTTCCCCTGATGCCCCGGGTCGAGAGGTCCTTGACGTCTTCCATCTTGTAGATGAGCTGCACGCCCGACTGCGCGATGTAGGCGTCGAGCGCGGGCCGCAGCTCGCCGCCCTTCACGTCGAACTCCCGCGCGTGGGCAAAGGCCAGCCCCGTCGCCAGCAGGCCGGCGGCGGCCACGAGGGCAAGGCGGGGGCGGGTGAGCAAGAGGGCAAGGAAGGTGGGGGGCTGCCTCCGGATTCGAATCATGTCGGTCTGTTTTCCGCGAATTGGTTTTTCTTCTGCCCCCGGTGAGACGAGTTCGAGCGCACTTTCCGGTAACGGGGCAAGGGGGAAAAGCCCTCGGGCCCGGCCTTCTAGAATTTCCGGGTCCGCCGCCGGGCATGGGAATTCAAGGAAATTTCGCCGGCGGGCCTTCGCGCGTTACCGGAAATCTTCGGGCCGTTCGTCTCACTGTCTGTCGCCAATCCCGGCGACCTGCCGCTTTGTGTGTCGGCCCTTCAATTTCCAGGAGCGCTTCGTGGTTCTCAGTGACTTGGATGCCTGGTTCGTCAGCGAGGTGCTGCCGATGGAAGCCGCGCTCACGCGCTTCCTTCGCCGCAACTGGCGCGACGACGCCGAAGTGCCCGACCTGCGGCAGGACGTCTACGTGCGCATTTACGAGTCCGCCTCCAGATCCATGCCCGACCAGGTCAAGCCTTTCGTTTTTGCCACCGCGCGCAACCTGCTGATCGACCGCGCCCGGCGCGCGCAGATCGTTTCCATCGAGATCATTGCCGACCTCGACGCGCTCGATTTCTCGGCCGACGAGCTCACGCCCGAACGCCACGCCGCCGGCCGCGGCGAGCTGCGGCTGCTGCAGACGGCGCTCGACGCGCTGCCCTCCAAGTGCCGCCGCGTGGTCGAGATGCGCAAGATCGACGGGCTCTCGCAGCGCGAGGTCGCCACGCAGCTGGGCATCACCGAGGACACGGTGGAGCGGCAGGTCTCGCGCGGCGTGCGCGCCCTGGCCGACGCCCTGCTGTCGGGCGGCGTGCAGCTGGACACCAAGGCCTTCGGGCGAGCGCAGAACGAGCGGAGGCTCTCACCATGAGCGAAGCCCAGCGCATCGAATCGTTGGCCGCCGACTGGCTGGCCCGCCGCGACAGCGGCGACTGGACCGACACCGACCAGCAGCAGCTGGACGCCTGGATCGCCGCCTCCATCGCCCACCGCGTGGCCTGGCTGCGGCTGTCCAGCGCCTGGGAGCGCGGCGACCGGCTGGGCGCGCTGCGCACGCCGGCGGTTCCCATTCCCCTGCCCACGCCGGCGCCGGCACCCGCACCGCAGGCCGCACGGCCGGCGCAACGCCTGTCGCGCTTCTCGCTGCAACGCATCGCCGCCGGCGTGCTCGTGGCCGCCGCCGGCACCGCCTGGCTCGGCTGGCAGTACACGCAGGAAGAACGCGGCCAGCACTACGCCACGGCCGTGGGCGCGCGCCAGTCGGTCGCGCTGTCCGACGGCTCGAAGCTCACGCTGAACACCGCCACGCAGGTGCGCACGGCCGTGAACGACAGCGGGCGCAAGGTGTGGCTGGACGCGGGCGAGGCCTACTTCGACATCGCGCACGACAAGAACCATCCCTTCGTCGTCATCGCCGGCGACCGCCGCATCACCGTGCTGGGCACGCGCTTCCTCGTGCGGCGCCAGGGCGAGCAGGTGAATGTGACGGTGGAGGAAGGGCGCGTGCAGATCGCCGCGGCCAAGCCCGATGCCCGAAGCGCCGAGCCCACCGTGCTCACGCGCAACCAGGCCGCGGTCACGCATGCCGACAACGTGCTCGTGATGTCCAAGGCGCCCAAGCAGGTCGACGACGAACTGAGCTGGCGCGAAGGCAAGCTCGTGTTCGACCAGACCACGCTGGGCGACGCGGCCGCGCAGTTCAACCGCTACAACCTGCGCAAGCTCGTGATCGCCGACCCGGTCATTGCGCAGGTGCGCATCGGCGGCAGCTTCGATGCGAACAACATGAGCGGCTTCGTGGGGCTTCTGAAGCAGGGCTTCGGCCTTGCGGCGCATGAGAGCGGCAACGAAATCAGAATTTCGAATCCGTAAATTACCGGAATGTGACGGGGCATTCGTCTCAGTGGGTACCCAAACAAATAACCACGCTGGAGAGACACCCCCATGAATCGCATCGCACCCCGTCCCGGTATGCCGTCCAAGAAGAAGCGAACGTATGGGGCTGCCGCGTTGCGCCCATGGGTCATTGGCGGCGCGTGGGCGCTGGCGAGCGGAATGTCCGCACACGCGCAGACGCAGGCACCGGTGCATGGCTTCGACGTCGGCGGTGGCGATCTCAAGACCGCGCTCGATGCCTACATCGCGCAGGGCGGCGTGCAGCTGCTCTACAAAGTCGACGACGTGAAGGGCGTGGCCACGCGCGGCGTGAAGGGTGCGCTCTCGCCGCAGGAGGCGCTGGTGCAGCTGCTCGAAGGCACGCAGTTGCGCACGCGCCGCGGTGACGACGGCGCCATCGTGATCTACACGGCCGCTGCCGCCGCGAAGCCGCAGGCCGAGGAAACACCGCAGTCGCTCGACAGCGTCACCGTTACCGCCACGCGCCGTCGCGAGCCGGTGCGCGAAGTGCCGATGCAGGTCAACGTGATGAAGGCGCAGACGCTGGAGCGCGCGGGCGCCAAGAACCTGGCCGACTATGTGGCCGAGCAGCCGGGCGTGAACCTCACGAGCAGCGGCAGCGTGGGCGGCATCCTCACCATGCGCGGGCTGACCACCGGCCCGGTGCAGGGCATCGCGACCGTGGGCGTGTACGTGGACGACGTGGCCACCGGCCTGAGCTCGGCCGGCGCGAGCAGCGGCATCACGCCAATGGACATGGGCATGCTCGACCTGAGCCACATCGAGGTGCTGCGCGGCCCGCAGGGCACGCTGTACGGCGCGGGCGCCATGAGCGGCGTGCTCAAGTACGTGACCAACCAGCCCGACACCATGGAGTTCGCGGGCTCGGTGCGCTTCGGCACCTCGTGGACGCAAGGCGGCGGCCCGGGCTTCACGACCGGCGCGGTGCTCAATGTGCCGCTCAAGGAAGACGTGGCGGCCATCCGCTTCGCCGCCTTCACCGACCAGATCGGCGGCAGCTACGACGCCACGGGCCTGGCGCGCGGCCGCAACATCGACCGCGGCCACACCGACGGGGGCCGCGTCTCGCTGCTGCTCACGCCCACGCGCGAACTCACGGTACGCCTCACGGGCACCGTGCAGGACGTGCACCGCAAGGGCCTGGGCTTCGAGGACATGGACCGGCGAACCCTGCGCCCGTGGGGGCGCGAGCGCACGCGCGACCTGGCGGCCGGCGAGTCGTACCGCAACCTCTCGCAGTTGTTCGGCCTGGACGTGGAGTACGACTTCGGATGGGCTCGCCTGAACTCGATCACCTCCGCGCAGGACGTGAAGATCAACAACGTCGTCGACGTCACCAGCCGCTACGCGCCGCTGCTGGGCGCGGTGCGCATCCCGGTGGCCTCGGCGCCGATCACCAGCACCGTGGAGCAGCACCGCATCAGCCAGGAGTTCCGCCTGACCTCGCGCTCGGGCACCACCTTCGAATGGCTCGCAGGCCTGTACCTGAACCGTGAGCGCGGCAGCAACAACGGCTCGCTCGACGCCAACCTGGCCGCGGGGCTGGGCAGCATCGGCCTGCTGAACTCGACGCAGTCTTCGCGCTACCGCGAAGAGGCCGTCTACGGCAACGCCACCTGGAACGTGACGCCCGCGTTTTCGCTCACCGGCGGCGTGCGCCTGGCGCGCAATCACCAGGAATACGCCAGCCGCCAGACCGGCCGTCTCGTCGGTCCGGTCGCCGCCGATGCTGCCGGCACCTCGTCGGAAAGCCCGACCACCTACCTCGCCGCGGCCAGGTACCTGCTGTCGGATACGAGCAACGTGTACTTCCGCGCGGCCAGCGGCTACCGGCCGGGCGGCCCGAACGTGCTGAAGGCCGACACCGACCGCCGCGTCGTGCAGCCGACGTACGACTCGGATTCGCTGTGGAGCTACGAGCTCGGCTACAAGGCCGACCTGCTGGATCGGACGTTGTCGCTGGAGGCCGCGCTGTACGACATCGAGTGGAGCGGCGTGCAGCAGCCCACGCGCAACGGCGCCTTCAGCTTCATCACCAACGCGGGCGCGGCCCGCATCAAGGGCGGCGAACTCACGCTCAACTGGAAGCCCAGCAAGGAGTGGCGCTTCACCGCGAACGCCGCGGCCGTCGATGCGCGCCTGACCGAAGACGCCAAGGGCCTGGAAGCCAAGGCCGGCACGCGGCTGCCCCAGACGCCGCGCTTCGCAGCCACGCTGGGCGCGACGCGCAACTTCAGCATCGCCGAGCACCCGGCCTACGTCGGCATCAGCGCGCGCTACACCGGCAAGCGCGACGCGGGCTACCGCGGTAGCAGCGTCATCCCGAGCATGAAGATGCCGGCGTATACGTTGGTCGACCTGCAGGCGGGCATCGACTTCAAGCGCTTCAGCGTCTCGGCCTACGTGCGCAACCTGGCGAACAAGCGCGGCATCGTGTCGGTCGAACTTGGCCTCACGGGAAATCCGAACATCGTCACGGCGGCGCTCGCACAGTCGCGCACCATCGGCTTCAACGTCAACGTCCCGTTCTGACATGGCGGGCCTCCCACCGTTCGCGGCACCGATGCCGCTGGATGCGGCCGCCCCTGCGGCCGTCGAAACGAACCGCAAGGCGCCCACCAGCGCCTGGTATGCGCTGGCGGTGCTCATCATCGCGACGGTGCTGGGGTCGATCGACAAGGTCATCCTCACGCTGCTGACGGAGCCGATCCGCCAGACGCTGTCGCTCTCCGACACGCAGCTCGGGCTGCTGCAGGGCGCCGGCATCGTGCTGTTCACCGGCATCGCCACCTTGCCGCTGGGCTGGCTCAGCGACCGCTACGACCGGCGCGTGGTGCTCGCGGCCTGCGTGGTGCTGTGGAGCGCCGCCACCGCCATGCGCGGCACGGCCATGGACTACGGCGTGCTGTTCGTCGCCTCCGTCGGCCTGGGCGTGGGCGAGGCGGGCCTCACGCCCATCACCAACAGCATGATCCCCGACCTGTTCCCGCGGGCGCAGCGGGTGCTGGCGAATGCGGTGTTCGCGCTGTCGGCCATCTTCGGCAGTGCGCTGGGCGCGCTGCTGGGCGGCACCATCGTGCACCTCACCGACGACCTGCGGCCCTGGCTGCCCGTCGCGATGCAACAGCTCGAAGCCTGGCGCCTGACCTTCTTCGTGCTGGCCAGCGCCGGCATTCCGGTGACGCTGCTGGTGCTGTCGATCCGGCGCACGCCGCGCGGCGGTGCGCAGGAAGCCAAGGCCAAGCCCGGGGCACCGGCCGCCGACGCACCGGGCGCCACGACCCTGCGCCAGCACCTGCGCCTGCACTGGCGCACCTTCGCGGGCCTGGTGGTCGGCGTGGGCCTGACCAGCGTGGGCCTGAGCTCGCTGGGCACCTGGCTGCCGATCCTCACGGCGCGCACCTACGGCGTCACGCCGGTGCAGATGGGGCAGGGCATGGGCCTGGCCTTCCTGTGCGGCACGGTGGCCGGCGGCCTGCTGGGCGTGCTGTCGATGCGCTACGTGCAGCCGCGCATGGGGCCGGCCGCGGCGCTGCGCCTGATCATGCTGGGCAATCTTTCGGCGGCGTTGATGTCGACGCTGCTGCTGTTCACGAGTTCGGCCAACCACAACTTCGCGCTGCTGGGCCTCCTGGTGGTGCCGCTCATCGGCAGCGCGGTGCTGCTGCCCAACGTGCTGCAGGACGCGGCGCCGCCGCACCTGCGCGCCCGCACCATCGCCATGCTCACGCTGGCCAGCCTGCCTTTCGGCGTGGTGGGTCCGCTGGTGGTGGGCATGTTGTCGGACGCCCTCAAGTCGATGCCCAACGGGCTGGCGGTGTCCATCGTCGTGACCACGCTGGTCGGCGGCAGCCTGGGCGCCATGGTGCTGCGCGCCGCCGAAGGCCCGTTCGTTCGCCTGATGCGCGAGGCGAAGCCGAACTGAGCCTGCCGCGTCGAGATTCCGCTCCCCCCTCTTTCATCGTTCGTTGTTCCTCCATGTCACAACCACACCCTTCAGCCTCTCTTCCTGACACCGCCTCCGCACTGGCCGCCATCGACGCGCTGGTGGCGCCCCTGAACCGCAGCGACGCGCCCGGCCTGGTGCTGGCCGTCGCGCAGCACGGCCGCCTGCTGTACCGCCGCGCCGTCGGCATGGCCAGCCTGGAGATGGGCGTGGCGCTCACGCCGACCACGCGCATGCGCATCGCCTCCACCAGCAAGCACTTCACGGCCATGGCCGTGCTGCTGCTGGCCGAAGACGGCCTGCTCGACGTGGAAGACCCGGTGCAGAAATACCTGCCCGAGCTGCCGCAGCTCAGCGCCAACGGCCCCACGCTGCGCCACCTGCTCACGCACACCAGCGGCTGGCGCGGCCATGACGAGCTGTGGGCCATCGCGCACGGCCTCACGTTCACGCTGCCCGGCCCGGGCCTGCCCGCCATGGCGCGCCAGAGCGAGCTGAACTTCGAGCCCGGCACGCACATGGTCTACAGCAACGGCGGCTACTTCCTGCTGGCCAAGATCGTCGAGCGCGTGAGCGGCAAGAGCTTCAACGACTTCCTGAAGGCGCGCCTGTTCGACCCGCTGGGCATGGCCGACACCTCGTCGGTGGTGACCGACCTGGACGTGGTCCCCGGCATGGCCGGCCTGTACATGCCCGCGCCCGGCGGCGGCTGGCGCCGCGGCCTGTACCCGTGCGAACTCGACGGCGGCGGCTCGCTGGTGTCGACGGCGGACGACATGTTGCGCTGGCTCGCGCACATGCACGGCAGCGAGAAGATCGTGGGCAGCGCGAAGAGCTGGGCCCTGCTGTCGGCGCCCACCACGCTGTCGTCGGGCTCGAAGGTGAACTACGGCTTCGGCCTCGCGCGCCACCCGTACCGCGGCGTCGAGATCGTGCACCACGCGGGCGCCGTGCTCGGCGCGCAGTCGCAGATGATCAGCGTGCCCAGCCACGGGCTGGACATCATCGCCATGGTGAACGGCGCGCCGGTGTCGCCGTCGGCGTTGGCCCTCAAGGTGATCGAGCTGCTGCTGGGCGACGCGCTCGCGCCGCCCGAGGTGCGCCCGCTGGCCAGCGCCTTCCCCGCGCTGCCCGGCCAGCGCTACCACGCCCCCTCCACCGGCGGCCTGCTGGGCTTTGCGGACGTGGCCGGCAAGCTGGCGCTGTCGTGGCAGGCCGGTGAGGCCAGGCCCCTGAACCAGGGCGACGGCACGCTCTGGCTGGGCCTGCAGGACCTGCCGACGAACGATCTCGTGATCGACACCGCCGACATCGACCCGCAACGCGCACCCGACGCCTTCGTGCTGCACGAAGGCGGCCAGCCGCGCCGCTTCGAGCGCCTGCCCGAGACCGCGCCCGATGCCGCCTCGCTTGCCGACGAACTGTGCGGCGACTACACCAGCCCCGACCTCGACGCCACCGCGCGGATGGTGCTGGTGGACGGCCGGTTGCAGCTCACGGTGCAGGGCCGCCACGGCCAGCACGCGTGCGTGCTGACGCCGTTGTCGGCCGACGTGGCCACGCTCGCCTCGGTCGACCCGGTGCTGGCCCAGCTGGGCAAATCGGTTCTCAACGTGGAGCGCAAGGGCGGCCGGGTCGTGGGACTGCTGTTTGCCACCACGCGCTCGCGAAACATCCACCTTGCCCGCCAGGAGCCCCGCGCATGAAGTTCTTCACCACCCTGTTCGCCACCGAGACCAACACCTTCGTCTCGGCCCCCACCGGCCTGGGCAGCTACGAGGAATACGGCATCTTCCGCGGCGACGCCAGCACGCGCGACGCCACCGGCTACGGCCTGTACGCGGTGGAAGTGCGCCGGCAGCTGGCCGCCGAAGGCCATGAAACGGTCGAGAGCCTGCTGGCCTTCGCGCAGCCGCTGGGGCGCACCGTGCGCAGCGTGTACGAGCGCCTGCGCGACGAGATCCTGGACGACCTGCGCAAGGCCGGCCCGGTCGACGGCGTGATCCTCGTGCTGCACGGCGCGATGGTGGCCGACGGCTACGACGACTGCGAAGGCGACGTGATCTCGCGCGTGCGCGAGATCGTCGGGCCGAACGTGCCCATCGGCGTGTCGCTCGACCTGCACTGCCACTTCACGCAGAAGATGGTGAACACGGCCGACGCCATCATTTGCTACAAGGAATATCCGCACACCGATGCGTTCGAGCGCCTGACCGAGCTGATCCGCATCGTGGTCGACACCGCGCAGGGCCGCGTGAAGCCCGTGACGGCCGTGCACGACTGCCGCATGGTCGGCAAGTGGCACACCACGCGCGAGCCGATGGCCGGCTTCGTGCGCCGCATGCAGGACGCCGAGAAGCTGCCGGGCGTGCTCTCGGTGTCGCTGGGCCATGGCTTCCCCTGGGCCGACGTGCCCGAGTCGGGCGCCAAGCTGTGGGTGGTGACGGACAACGACCCCGCGCTGGCCGCCAAGCTCGCCGAAGAACTCGGCCGCGGCTTCTGGGACCTGCGCCACGAGACCGGCGTGCCCTCGCTCTCGATCGAGGAGACGCTCGCCAAAGCCATGGCCGTGCAGGGCGGCCCCGTGGTCATCGCCGACACCGCCGACAACCCCGGTGGCGGCGCCACCAGCGACAGCACCTTCATGCTGCGCGCCGTGGTCGAGCGCGGCATCGGCGACGTGGCCTTCGGCGGCGTGTGGGACCTGGGGGCGGTGCAGCTGTGCCGCGACGCGGGCGTGGGCGCGAGCTTCGAGCTGCGCCTGGGCGGCAAGTGCGGCCCGGCCTCGGGCGACCCGATCGACCTGCACGTGACCGTGATGAACGTGGTGGAGGCGCATTCGCAGGGCGGCCTGTCGGGCGTGCGCACGCCCATGGGCCCGTGCGTGTGGGTGCAGGCGGCCGACGGCGTGGACATCGTGCTCATCAGCAAGCGCAACCAGGTCATCGGCGCCGACCTCTTCACGGGCCTGGGCATCGACCTGGCGGGCAAGAAGCTGGTCATCGTGAAGTCGGCGCAGCATTTCCATGCGGAGTTCGGGCCCCTGGCCAAGTCGGTGCTGTACGTGTCGACGCCGGCCTCGCTGAGCACCGACTTCGCCAACCTGCCGTACCGCGTGCGCGACCTGGACTACTGGCCGCGCGTGGAGCAGCCCGGTCGCCCGTACCACATGGCTGCGCCCGGCGAGCTTTACACCATCGATGGCCGCGCCATGCATCTGCAGCGCAGCGGCCCCGTGCCGGCCAGCGCCGCGCAGCCCACGCTCGTGATCGAGGCCGGCGGCGGTTGCGCCTCGCCGACCTACGCGCGCCTGCAGCAGGCGCTGGCGGCCAAGCACCCGGTGATCAGCTACGACCGCGCCGGCATGGGCTGGAGCGAAGCCGACGACGCGCCCTTCGACGGCGAGCGCACCGCGCACCGCCTGCACGCGCTGCTCGCAGCCGCCGGCGTGACGGGCCCGATCGTGCTCGTCGGCCATTCGCTCGGCGGCCTGCTGAACCGGGTCTACGCGGGCCTGTACCCGCAACAGGTCGCGGGCGTGGTGATGCTCGACGCCAGCCACCCCGACCAGTTCGCGATGTACGAGCACCCGCCCGAATCGCAGTTCGCGGCCGAGCGCGTCAAGCGCGCGGACTTCCAGGCCGGCGGCCCGCCGCCGCCGGAGCAGGCGCCCATCGAGGCCCTGTTCGCCGACATGCCGCAGGTGCTGCGCCAGATGAAGGCGACCTACACGCCCGAAGCGCTCGACACCATGGTGGCCGAGGTGCGCGGCCTGCCGCACGTCGCGCGCCAGGCGGCCGCGTCGCCCGACTTCGGCGCGCGTCCGCTGGCCGTGCTGTGGGCGCAGCAGCAGCCGCTGCCGGCCGGCGCCGACCCGGCCATTGCCGCGGTGCAGCAGCGCTGGCCCGAGTTCCAGGAAGCGCATGCGGCGCTGTCGACGCAACGCCGCCTGGCGTGCATCGAAGGCGCCGCGCACATGACGCTGGTGCTGCTGCCGCCGCTGGTGCAGCGCGTGGCCGAGGAGATCGACGCCGTGATGGCGCAGATCGCGTCCGGAACCGGCCGATGACGCCCCTGGCCGAACTTGTCACGCCCGCGCTGCTGCTCGACGTCGGCGTGCTCGAACGCAACTGCGAAGCGATGGCGCAGCGTGCGGCGCGCCACGGCGTGGCGCTGCGCCCGCACCTGAAGACGGCCAAGTCGGCCGAAGTGGCGCGGCGCGCCACGCGCGGGCAGGCCGGCGGGCTCACGGTGTCGACCGTGGCCGAGGCCGCCTACTTCGCGCGCCACGGCTTCACCGACCTGACCTACGCCGTGGGCATCGACGCGAACAAGATCGAGACGCTGCACGACATCCAGCGCACGCACGGCGCGCGCGTGACGCTGTTGGCCGATTCAGTCGAGGCCGTGCAGGCGGCCGGTGCCCGCGCGCGGGCGCTGGGCGCGAGCTTTCGCGTGCTGCTGGAGATCGACACGGGCGGCGGCCGCGGCGGCGTCGGTCCGCGCGACGACGGCCTGCTGTCGCTCGCGCGCGAGGTGCAGCGCAGCGAATCGCTGGCGCTGGCCGGCGTGCTCACGCATGCGGGCCACAGCTACCACGTGCAGGGCGGCACGGCGATCCGCGCCATCGCCGAGGCCGAGCGCGCCGGCGCCGTGCATGCGGCCGAACGGCTGCGCGCGGTCGGCATCCCGGTCGAGGTGGTGAGCGTGGGCTCCACGCCCACGGCCGTGTGCGCGCAGACGCTCGAGGGCGTCACCGAGATGCGCCCCGGCGTCTACACCTTCTTCGACCTGGACCAGGCGGCGCGCGGCATCTGCGGCGTGGACGAGATCGCGCTGTCGGTGCTGGCCACGGTGATCGGCCACAACCCGCGCTCGCGCCGCGTGCTGATCGACGCCGGCGCGCTCGCGCTGTCGAAGGACCAGTCGGCGGCCGAGTTCCGCGCCGGCCTGGGCTTCGGGCTGGTGTGCCGGGCCGACGGCACGGTGCCGCTGCCCGGCCTGTGCGTGGCCGAGCTGCACCAGGAGCACGGCCTCATCGCCTGCGAGGGTGATGAAGAAGCGCAAGCCATGTTCCGCGCGCTGCCCCTGGGCGCCCGCGTGCGCGTGCTGCCGCACCACGCCTGCATGACGGCCGCGCCCTACGACCGCTACCACGTGGTGGACGGCGCGGGCAGCGGCGTGCAGGCGGTCTGGGACAAGGCGCGCGGCTGGCAGGCCGGCGCCTGAAGCAATCTATTTTTCTGGAGAAGACAACGATGACGAAGACATTCCTTGCACGGCTGACGGCCGTGGCCGCGCCCTTTGTTCTGGCCCTCGGCCTGGGCAGCGCGCCGCAACTCGCAGGCGCCCAGACGCCGGCCGCACCGCAGGCCGCGGCCAGTGCTGCTGCCGCCACGCCGGCGCCCGTGGCGGTGCCTGAAAAGCCCGCTGCCCCGGTTGCTGCGCCGGCCGCCACCGCCAAGGTCGACAACCCCTACGGCGTGGGCGCGCTCTGGTCGCAGAGCGATGCCGTCGCCAAGGCCGTGCTCGCCATCCTGGCGATCATGTCGATGGGCAGCTGGTACGTGATCGTCACCAAGCTGCTCGAGCAGATGCGCATGGGCCGCCAGGCGCGCGCGGTCGACAACGAGTTCTGGAACGCGGGCACCGTGCAGGCCGGTACCGCGCGGCTGGCCGAGGGCAGCCCGTTCCGCTTCATCGCCGACGCCGGCATGCAGGCCACGCAGAAGCACGACGGCCTGCGCGGCAAGGTCGACTTTGCCGACTTCGTCGACCTGTGCATCCACCGCGCCACCGAGCGCGTGCAGCGGCGCCTGGGCAACGGCATGTCGCTGCTGGCCACCGTGGGCTCGACGGCGCCCTTCGTGGGCCTGTTCGGCACCGTCTGGGGCATCTACCACGCGCTCACCGCCATCGGCGTGGCGGGGCAGGCGTCGATCGACAAGGTGGCCGGCCCGGTGGGCGAGGCGCTCATCATGACCGCCATCGGCCTGGCCGTGGCCGTGCCCGCGGTGCTGGGCTACAACTGGCTCCTGCGCCGCAACATCACCGTGATGGACGACGTGCGCGAGTTCAGCGGCGAGCTGCACTCCGTGATCCTGGCCGGCAGCGCCGCGGCCTGACGCGCGCGCACGCACGCAAGCGGATCGCGCCATGGCGATGAACATCCCGGCCTCCGGGGGAGACGAGGAACAGGCCATCGCGGCCATCAACACCACGCCGCTGGTCGACGTGATGCTGGTGCTGCTGATCATCTTCCTCATCACCATCCCGGTGGTCAATTACTCGGTGCCCGTCGCGGTGCCGAAGGAGCGCAACGAGGTGCGCGAGAGCAAGCCCGAGACCGTCGTGATCTCGGTGGACGCCGCCGGCCGCACCTACTGGTACGACACGCCGGTGCGTGACACGCCCGCGCTGGTCGCGCGGCTCACCAAGGTGGCGGCCCTGAACCCGCAGCCCGAGGTGCACATCCGCGGCGACTGGCATTCCGACTACGAGCCGGTGGGCCGGATCATCTACGCCTGCCAGGCGGCCGGGATCGCCAAGGTGGGCTTCATCACCGAGCCGCCCGCGCGCAACTGAGACGAGACAAGCAAGCCATGCCAAGAAAACAGAAGCAGGGGCGGCGCAGCAGCACGCCTTCCGACGAGCCGATGATGGACATCAACACCACGCCGCTCATCGACGTGATGCTGGTGCTGCTGATCATGCTGATCATCACCATCCCGATCCAGCTGCATTCGGTGAACCTGAACATGCCCACGGGCAACCCGCCGCCCAGTGAGCTCAAGCCCGAGGTGCTGCGCATCGACATCGACGCGCTCAGCGTCGTGCAGTGGAACGGCGAGCCGCTGGCCGACCGCAGCGAGATGGAACGGCGCTTCGAGCAGGTCGCCGCGCAGGCGGTGCAGCCCGAGGTGCACCTGCGGCCCGACCGCCGCGCCAAGTACGAGGTGGTGGCCGGCGTGATGGCCTCGGCGCAGCGCACGGGCGTGAGCAAGCTGGGCATCGTGGGCGCGGAGCAGTTCATCCCATGAAGCGCTCCCGCAAGGACTTCAACCCGAAATCGCGCTTCGGCCCCGTGGGCATCGCCGTGATGGTGCTGTTCCACGTCGGCGTGGGCTATGCGCTCGTGTCGGGGCTCGCGCGCCAGACGGTCGAGCTGATCAAGAAGCCGATGGACGCGACCATCATCAGCGAGATCAAGCCGCCGCCACCCCCGCCACCGCCGCCCCCGCCGCCGAAGAAGATCGTGCGCCAGGAAATGCCCAAGGCCCCGCCGCCGCCGCGCCCGGCCTACGTGCCGCCGCCGGCCGTGACACCGCCCGCCACGTCGGCGCCCGCGATCACCGCCGTGCAGAACACCGAGCCCGTGGCGCCGCCGCCGGCCGCACCACCGGCGCCCCCTGCGCCGCCGGCCCCGCCGAAGGCGACCACCACCGACATCGCGGTGGCCTGCCCGCGGCAGGTCAAGCCCGAGATGCCGCGCAAGGCGATGGACGAAGGCATCGGCGGCGTGGTCAAGGCCGAGGTGCGCATCAAGGGCGGCCATGTGCAGGAGGTGCGCTTCCTGTCGGGGCCGCGCGTGTACCACTCGGCCGTGCGCGCCGCGGTGATGCGCTACGAATGCCAGACCACGGGCGATGCCGAGGTGCTGGCGACGCAGGAGTTCGTCTTCCGCATCGAGTAGGGGAAGGAGCCGGTCTCTCTTCTTCAGACAGATCGGCCCATGGCGAGCGCGCGCATCACGGCGGCGGTGCGCGTCTCCACGCCCAGCTTCACGTAGACATGCTCCAGGTGCTTGTGCACGGTGCGGGGGCTGATCGTCAGCAGGGCGGCGATCTCGGCGTCGGTCTTGCCCTGCGAGAGCCAGTGCATGACATCGCCCTCGCGCGGTGTGAGGCCGGCGGGCTGCGCATCCGGCAACGGCACCGGCGCGCGGCAGGCCAGCCGGTACAGGAAGGCCACCGCCATCGCATGCTCCAGCCCCACGCGCCGGCAGTAGTCGGCCTGCTGGGCGGCGCGGCGCAATTCGCGCCGGCCCGGTGCCTTGGCGATGCGGCGGGTGGTGCGCGTGGGATGCGCGTCGGCGCTGCGATGCCGCACGGGCACATGGCCGGACTCCAGTTTGTCCAGCAGGCGAAGTGCGCTCGCCCAATCGTTGCGCGACAGGTGCGTCATGGCATGCCCTTTCACGGTGCATACGCATTGCTGCGTATGGCGCCCGCACGCATCGAGAGACAGGATGCTCGCAGGCCCTTTGCCTCGAATTCAGTATAGGCAGGCAGCGGGCGCGCCAGTCGCTTGTCGACGAAGGGGATACACATGGCCATCGACGAAACACGGCTTAACGCGTTCATGGGTAACTTCGTCCACGACATCGGGGCCGTGATGCACGCGGCCACCATCGTCGTCGGCGACCAGCTCGGCCTGTACAAGGCGCTGGCCGAAGGCCCCGCCACCGCGGAGCAACTGGCCCGCCGCACCGAGACCGACCCGCGCTACCTGCGCGAATGGCTCTCGGCCCAAGCCGCCAGTGGCTACGTCGAGTACGACCCGAAGGGCGAGCTGTTCTCGCTGACCGAGGAGCAGGCTTTCGCGCTGGCCGAGGAAGGCAGCCCGGCCTTCGTGCCCGGCGCGTTCCAGATCGCCGTGGCGCAGTTCAAGATCATTCCCAAGATGGTCCAGGCCATGCGCACGGGCCTGGGCATCGGCTGGCACGAGCACGACGTGGCCCTGTTCCACGGCACCGAGCGCTTCTTCCGGCCCGGCTACGCGGCCAACCTGGTGAGCCAGTGGATTCCGGCGCTCGAAGGCATCGAGCCTCTGCTGAAACGCGGCGCGCGCGTGGCCGACGTGGGCTGCGGGCACGGCGCTTCGACGTTGCTGATGGCGCAGGCCTATCCCCAATCCAGCTTCGTCGGCTTCGACTACCACGCGCCGTCGATCGAGCGTGCGCGCGAAACCGCGCGCAAGGCCGGCGTCGACGATGAAAAACGCCTGCGCTTCGAGGTCGCGAGCGCCAAGGATTTCCCCGGCGAAGACTACGACCTGGTCGCCGTCTTCGACTGCCTGCACGACATGGGCGATCCCGTCGGCGCGGCCGCGCACGTGCGGCGCACCCTCAAGCCGCAGGGCACGTGGATGATCGTCGAGCCCTTCGCCAACGACCGGCTGGAGGACAACATCAACCCGGTGGGGCGCGTGTTCTATTCGGCCTCCAGCTTCATCTGCACGCCGGCCTCGCGTTCGCAGGAAGTGGGCCTGTGCCTGGGCGCGCAGGCCGGCGAGGCGCGCCTGCGCGACGTCGTCTCGCAGGGCGGCTTCTCGCACTTCCGCCGCGCCAGCGAGACGCCTTTCAACCTGATCTTCGAAGCACGTCCGTAAGGACAAAGGAGGCGCCATGTCCCGCCAATACATCGACTGCCGCGAGTACCCGAGCACGATGAACTGCAGCGTCGCGCTCTGTGCCGACAGCGAGAGCGAACTGCTCGATGCCGCCGTCCAGCACGCCGTGGCCGTTCACGGCCACACCGACACGCCCGAACTGCGCAAGCAGCTGGCGAGCATGTTCAAGGCCGGCACGCCGCCGGTGGCGCTGGAGTCCGCGAAGACACCCGCCTGAAGGTCCTGCGCGGCCCCGGCCGCCGCAACGAACCTTGATGCAGATCAAACGCTTGCATCGGCCCGGCATTTAGCCTGCCCCGATGCAAGCTTCCGCCGCGCTCGCGCCGTTTCCGTCCGTTCCATCGTCCGCCGGGAGTGACGCCCGCGCCGACGCCTGGCAGCTGCTCGACGACCCCGCCGAGTGGGCCGCGTTCGGCCGCCCGCTGGAGGCCGGCACAGGCCGCTGGGAATCGCAGGTGGCGGTCGAGGGCATGCACTGCGCGGGCTGCGCCTTCACCGTCGAGGCCGCGCTGGCGCAGGTGCCCGGCGTGGCCGAGGTGCAGGTGAATGCCGCGAGCCGGCGCGCGCGCGTCGTGTGGTCGGCCACGGCCACGCGGCCTTCGCGCTGGTTCGAAGCCAGTGCGCGCGCGGGCTACCCCTTGCTGCCGGCCGGCAGCCGCAGCGCGCGCGAGACGCGCACGCGCGAGTTGCGCATGGCGCTGTGGCGCTGGCTGGTCGCGGGCTTTTGCATGATGCAGGTGATGATGTACGCCTACCCGGCCTACGTCGCGCGCCCCGGCGACATGACGGCCGATGCGGCGCAGCTGCTGCGCTGGGCCTCGTGGGTGCTCAGCCTGCCCGTGGTGCTGTTCTCGTGCGGGCCCTTCTTTCGCAGCGCCTGGCGCGACCTGCGCATCGGCCGCGTCGGCATGGACCTGCCCGTGACCTTCGGCGTGGTCATCACCTTCGTCGTGAGCACGGCCGCCACCTTCGACCCCACGGGGCCGCTGGGGCACGAGGTCTACTTCGACTCGCTGACGATGTTCGTCTTCTTCCTGCTCACCGGCCGCTGGCTCGAGGCGCGGCTGCGCGACCGCACGGCCGGCGCGCTCGAGGCGCTGATGCACCGGCTGCCCGACAGCGTCGAACGACTTGGGACCGACGGCGAATGGACCCGCGTGGCGGTGCGCCGGCTCGGCGCGGGCGACGTGGTGCGCGTGCGCCCCGGCGAGGCTTTCCCGGCCGACGGCACGGTGATCGACGGCGACACCACCGCCGACGAGGCGCTGCTCACCGGCGAGTCGCGCCCCGTGCCGCGCCCCTGCGGCGACCGCGTGCTCGCGGGCAGCCACAACCTCTCGGCCGTAGTGCAGGTGCGCATCGCCTCGGTGGGCGAGGGCACGCGTTTCGCACAGATCGTGCGGCTCATGGAAAACGCCGCGCTCGACAAGCCGCGCCTGGCCCGGCTCGCCGATCGCGTGGCGCGGCCCTTCCTCATCGCGGTGCTGGCCTGCGCGTTCGGCGCGGGCGCGCTGTGGTGGACGGTCGATCCCGGCAAGGCGCTGATGGTCGCGGTGGCGGTGCTGATCGTCACCTGCCCGTGCGCGTTGTCGCTGGCCACGCCGGCCGCGATGCTGGCGAGCGCGGGCGCCCTGGCGCGCGGCGGCGTGCTCACGTCGAACCTGCAGGCGCTCGAAGTATTGGCCGGCGTCGACACCGTGGTGTTCGACAAGACCGGCACGCTCACGGGCGACGCGCCGCGCCTGGAGCGCGTGTACTGCCGCCAAGGCCTGCGCCCGGGCGACGCGCTGGAGATCGGCGCGGCGCTCGCGGCGCTGTCGCTGCACCCGGCGGCGCGCGCGCTCGTGAACGCCTGGCAGGCGCAGTTCCGCGCGCCGCCGGCCTGGTCGGCGACGCAGCTGCGCGAGACGGTGGGGCAGGGCGTGGCGGCTTCGTTGCACCGGCGTGATGCGGTGGACGACCACGGCGCGCGCCCCGTGCGGCTGGGCTCGGCGGCCTTCTGCGAGGTGCCGCCGCTGCAGGTCGATGCGGCGCAGATCCACCTGAGCGACGACGAGGGCTGGCTCGCCAGCTTCGTGCTCGCCGAGGAGCTGCGCCCCGACGCCATGCAGGCCGTGACGGCGCTGCAGGCGCAGGGCTTGTCGGTGCGCCTGCTCTCGGGCGACCGCGAGAACGCGGCGCGTGCCATCGGCGCGCAGGCCGGCATCGCGGCGGTGCAGGGCGACTGCGCACCCGAAGACAAGCTCGAGGTGCTGTGGCAATTGCAGGCGGCCGGGCGCGAGGTGGCGATGGTCGGCGACGGCCTGAACGACGGCCCCAGCCTGGCGCGCGCCAACGCCTCCTTCGCCTTCGGCCGGGCCGTGCCGCTGTCGCGCGCGCGGGCCGACTTCGTGGTGCTGGGCGATGCGCTGCAGGCCATTCCCGCGGCCGTGGCGCAGGCGCGCCGCACGCTGCGCGTGGTGCGCCAGAACCTGTTCTGGGCCGCGGCCTACAACGCCGTGTGCGTGCCGCTGGCGGTGGCCGGCTGGCTGCCGCCCTGGCTCGCCGGGCTGGGCATGGCGGCGAGTTCGCTGCTGGTGGTGCTCAACGCGGCGCGCCTGGCCGCGCCGGGGAAAGCGGCGGTGGCCTGAGATGGACGTGCTGTTCCTGCTCGTGCCGCTGTCGGTGGTGCTCGTTCTGGCGATCCTCGGGGGGCTCTGGTGGGCCATCGAGCGCGGCCAGTTCGAGGACATCGAGGTCGAAGGCGACCGCATCCTGAACAACGACTGACACAGCGATTGATGGCTTGATCTGCATCAAGCCTGCCCGGGCGACGCGGGCAGACACTGCCCGCAAATCACATTCACGGGCACCACGATGCAGCAGACCACGCACCCTCCCGCGGCCATCTACGACGACACCGTCGTGCGGCAGTTCGCACTCATGTCGGTGGTCTGGGGGGTGGTCGGCATGCTGGTCGGCGTGATCATCGCCTCGCAGCTGACCTGGCCCGAACTCAACCTCGGCATTCCCTGGCTCAGCTACGGCCGCCTGCGCCCGCTGCACACCAACGCGGTGATCTTCGCCTTCGGTGGCTGCGCGCTCATGGCCACGAGCTTCCACGTGGTGCAGCGCACCTGCCAGGTGCGGCTGTTCGCGCCGGCGCTGGCCTCGTTCGTGTTCTGGGGCTGGCAGCTGGTGATCGTCGCCGCCGCCATCAGCCTGCCGCTGGGCTACACCAGCGGCAAGGAATACGCCGAGCTCGAATGGCCCATCGACATCCTGATCGCCGTGGTCTGGGTGGCCTACGCCATCGTGTTCTTCGGCACTATCGGCCTGCGCAAGGTGCGCCACATCTACGTGGCCAACTGGTTCTACGGCGCCTTCATCATCGCGGTGGCACTGCTGCACATCGTCAACAGCGCGGCCATTCCGGCGGGCTGGATGAAGAGCTACTCGGCCTACGCCGGCGTGCAGGACGCGATGGTGCAGTGGTGGTACGGCCACAACGCCGTGGGCTTCTTCCTCACGGCCGGCTTCCTGGGAATGATGTACTACTACATCCCCAAGCAGGCGGGGCGCCCGGTGTATTCGTACCGGCTGTCGATCGTGCACTTCTGGGCGCTGATCTTCACCTACATGTGGGCCGGCCCGCACCACCTGCACTACACCGCGCTGCCCGACTGGACGCAGTCGCTGGGCATGGTGTTCTCGCTCATCCTTCTCGCGCCCAGCTGGGGCGGCATGATCAACGGCGTGATGACGCTCTCGGGCGCCTGGCACAAGCTGCGCACCGACCCGATCCTGCGCTTCCTGATCGTCGCGCTGTCGTTCTACGGCATGTCGACCTTCGAGGGCCCGATGATGTCCATCAAGACCGTCAACGCCCTGAGCCACTACACCGACTGGACCGTGGGCCACGTGCACTCCGGCGCGCTGGGCTGGGTGGGCTTCATCACCATGGGGTCGCTGTACTACCTGATCCCGCGCATGTACGGCCGCCTCGCCATGTACAGCGTGCGCGCCATCGACGTGCACTTCTGGATGGCCACCATCGGCATCGTGCTGTACATCGCCGCGATGTGGATCGCCGGCGTGATGCAGGGCCTCATGTGGCGCGAGATCAATGCCGACGGCACGCTGACCTACACCTTCGTCGAAAGCGTGAAGGCCACCTTCCCCTACTACCTGGTGCGCGTGATCGGCGGCGTGCTCTACCTGGGCGGCATGCTGGTCATGGCCTGGAACGTCTGGATGACCGTGATCACCGGGCGCTCGGTGCGCGCCGAGATCCCGGCCGTTGCCGCCGCCCACGCCTGAAGCCACTGAGGACGCACGATGAACGCACCTGACAACAAGACCCCCGCGCCCGCCGCCACCGGCTTCACGCACGAGAAGGTCGAGACCAACAACCTGCTGATGATCGTGCTGATCCTGCTGGTGGTGGCCATCGGCGGCCTCGTGGAGATCGTGCCGCTGTTCTTCCAGAAGTCGACCACCGAGGCCGTGGAGGGCGTGAAGCCGCTCACGCCGCTGCAGCTGGCCGGCCGCGACGTGTACCTGCGCGAGGGTTGCTACAACTGCCACTCGCAGATGATCCGCCCCTTCCGCTCGGAGACGCTGCGCTACGGCCACTACTCGGTGGCCGGCGAGTTCGTGTACGACCACCCCTTCCAGTGGGGCAGCAAGCGCACCGGCCCCGACCTGCACCGCGTGGGCGGCAAGTACAGCGACGAGTGGCACCGCATCCACCTGAACAACCCGCGCGACCTCGTGCCCGAGTCGAACATGCCGGCCTACCCGTGGCTGGAAAAGGGGCTGGTCGACGCCGGCAGCATCGCCACCCGCATGCGCGCGCTGCGCACGGTGGGCGTGCCCTACACCGACGAAGAGATTGCCAAGGCCGCCGACGAGGTCGCCGGCAAGACCGACATGGACGCCACCGTGGCCTACCTGCAGTCGCTGGGCCTGGCGCTCAAGTAAGAAGAAAGAACAGGCAACGCCCCATGACCGACATCACCACCCTGCGCATCGCCGCCACCATCGCCTGCTTCGTCGTCTTCATCGGCATCGTGGCCTGGGCCTGTTCGCGCCGCAACACGCAGCGCTTCGCCGAAGCGGCCCGGTTGCCGTTCGAGCAGGACTGAAGGGAGCCCCACGATGAAGGGAGCCCCACGATGAGCGACTTCATCAATAACTTCTGGTCCAGCTACGTGGCCGTGGCCTCGCTGCTGAGCATCCTGGGCTGCGTGCTGCTCCTGTGGCTCACGGCGCGCAAGCGCGTGCCTTCCGACGCCGACAACACCACCGGCCACGTGTGGGACGAAGACCTGCGCGAAGCCAACAACCCGCTGCCGCTGTGGTGGGTGGGCCTGTTCGTGCTGACCATCGTCTTCTCGCTCGGCTACCTGGCCGTGTTTCCGGGCCTGGGCAGCTTTCGCGGCACGAACGACTGGAGCTCGCGCGCCGAGTACCAGCAGGACATGGCCAAGGCCACGCAGGCACTGGAACCGGTGTACGCGCGCTACGCGCCCATGCCCCTGGAGGAGGTCGCGCGCGACCCGCAGGCCCGTGCCATCGGCGAGCGCCTGTTCATGAACAACTGCGCGCAGTGCCACGGCTCCGACGCGCGCGGCAGCAAGGGCTTTCCGAACCTCACCGATGCCGACTGGCTGCACGGCGGCACGCCGGACAAGATCGTCGAGTCGATCACCAAGGGCCGCATCGGCACCATGCCGCCGGCCGCCGCGATGGTCGGCACGCCCGACGACGTGAAGAACGTTGCCAACTACGTGCTGAGCCTGTCGGGCGAGCCGCACGACTCGCTGCGCGCGGGCCTGGGCAAGCCCAAGTTCGCCGCCTGCGCGGCCTGCCACGGCATCGGCGGCGTAGGCAACCCGGCGCTGGGCGCCCCGCGCCTGAACGACCGCATCTGGCTGCACGGCTACGGCGAGGCCGCCATCGTGCAGATCATCAACGAGGGCAAGCACAGCGCCATGCCCGCGCAGGAAGGCCGCCTGACCGAGGCGCAGATCAAGCTGCTGGCCTCCTACGTGTGGGGCATGTCCAACCCTGCGACCGGGACGCCATGACGCGAAAGACGGTCATCCCGATCGTCAGTGCGCCGCCCGCCGCCGCGCCGGAGGTCGGCCTGTACGAGGCGACGAAGAAGATCTACCCGCGCAGCGTGCAGGGCCTGTTCGCGCGCTGGCGCTGGGCCATGGTCTTTCTCACGCAGCTGGTGTTCTACGGCATGCCCTGGGTGGAGTGGGGCGAGCGGCAGATGGTGCTGTTCGACCTGGCCGCGCGGCGCTTCTACATCTTCGGCCTGGTGCTGTACCCGCAGGACCTGATCTACCTGTCGGGCCTGCTGGTGATCAGCGCGCTCTCCCTCTTTCTCTTCACGGCCGTGGCCGGGCGCCTGTGGTGCGGCTACGCCTGCCCGCAGACCGTCTACACCGAGATGTTCCTGTGGGTGGAGCAGCGCATCGAAGGCAACCGCAGCGCGCGCATCCGGCTCGATGCTGGCGCGTTCTCGCTCGAGAAGCTGGTGAAGAAGGCCTTCAAGCACCTCGTCTGGATCGGCATTGCGCTGTGGACCGGCTTCACCTTCGTGGGCTATTTCACGCCCATCCGCGAGCTGGGCATGGCCTTCCTGCAGACGCAGATGGGTTCGTGGGAGGTGTTCTGGGTGTTCTTCTACGGCTTTGCCACCTACGGCAACGCCGGCTTCATGCGCGAGCAGGTGTGCAAGTACATGTGCCCCTATGCGCGCTTCCAGAGCGCGATGTTCGACCGCGACACGCTCATCGTCAGCTACGACCCGCGGCGCGGCGAGCCGCGCGCGCCGCGCCGCAAGAACGTCGACCCGCGCAGTGCCGCCTTGGGCGACTGCATCGACTGCAGCCTGTGCGTGCAGGTGTGCCCCACCGGCATCGACATCCGCCAGGGCCTGCAGTACGAGTGCATCGGCTGCGGCCTGTGCGTGGACGCCTGCGACAGCGTGATGGACAAGATGGGCTACGCGCCGCGCCTGATCCGCTACGACACGCAGAACGGCATGGAGGCCGGTTGGTCGCGCCGGCAGCTGTGGCGCCGCGTGCTGCGCCCGCGCGTGCTGATCTACACCGCATTGCTCGCGCTGCTGGTGGCGGGCCTGCTCGCCAGCCTGGTCGTGCGCACGCCGCTGAAGGTCGACGTGGTGCGCGACCGGGCCTCGCTGGCGCGCATCGTCGAAGGCGGGCGGCTGGAGAACGTCTACCGGCTGCAGATCATGAATGCGACCGAGCGCACGCAGCACTACCGCATCGCCGCGCGCGGCATCGACGGGTTGAGTGTGGCGTCGCCCGACGAGGCCATCGAGGTCGAGCCCGCGCAGGCGCGCTGGGTCGCGGTGCGGCTGCAGGTGCCTTACGGCGCCGCGCCGGCCGGTTCGCACACGGTGCACTTCGACATCCGGCAGGCGGATGGCGCGGCGCAGGTTTCCGAAAAAGCGGTCTTCCTGGTGCCGCGCTGAAAGGTCTTCCCATGAACGATGCCCTGCCGATGAACGCGCCCGCGACCTCCGGCCCCTGGTGGCGCTATCCGCTGGTCTGGCTGGTGATCGCGGGGCCCGCCGCCGTGGTGCTGGCGAGCATCGCGACCGTGTGGCTGGCGCTGCGCACGCCCGAGGTGCTGGTGTCGGAGGACTACTACCGCGAAGGCATCGAGATCAACCGCACGCTGGCCGACAAGAAGCGCATGCCGGCGCAGGCCGGGCGCAACCACGCGGCGACGCCCGAGGACGATGTGCCGGTGCCCCGGAGGGGCGCGCAGTGAGTGCCATGCGCCGCATCGCCGGCATCCTGTGGCCGTCGTTCCTCGTGGCCTGCGGCATGGAGGTGCTGGTGTTCGCGATGATCGATCCGATCCATTCGTACTGCGGCGCCGACGCACTGCGCATGTCGCGCCAGGGCATCTACACCGTGTCCTTCTTCGTGTTCTGGCTGATGGCGGCGGCCTCGAGCGCGTGCACCACGCTGCTGGCGCTGCCGTCCGAGAAAGAGACTGCGTCATGAGCCTGCCCCTGGCCCGCGTTCCCGAGACCCCGTCCGTGTTGCCCGTCGAGCTGCTGCGCCGCTTCGACGTGCCCGGCCCGCGCTACACCTCGTACCCCACGGCCGACCGCTTCGTCGAGACCTTCGGCGCCGACGACTACACGCAGGCGCTGCACCTGCGGCGCGATGCGGACACGGCCGGCGAGCCGTTGTCGCTGTACGTGCACATCCCGTTCTGCGAATCGCTGTGCTACTACTGCGCCTGCAACAAGGTCGTGACGAAGCACCGCGAGCGCGGGCGGCAGTACCTCGACTACCTGGCACGCGAAGTGGCGCTGCAGGTCGCGCAGCTCGGGCTGGGTGCGCCCGTCGGCCAGCTGCACCTGGGCGGCGGCACGCCGACCTTTCTCGACGATGAGGAACTGGGTGAACTGGTGGCCCTGCTGCACCGCGCGTTCGCCTTCGTGCCGGGTGGCGAGCAGTCGATCGAGATCGATCCGCGCACCGTCGATGCCGAGCGGCTCGCGGCGCTGGCCGCGCTCGGCTTCAACCGCCTGAGCTTCGGCGTGCAGGACTTCGACCCCGCCGTGCAGCAGGCCGTGCACCGCATCCAGCCGGCGGCGCAGGTCTTCGCGCTGATGGACACGGCGCGCGCACTGGGTTTCAAATCGATCAACGTCGACCTGATCTACGGCCTGCCGCGCCAGAACGACGCCTCGTTCGAGCGCACCCTCGCGCAGATCCGCGAACTGCGGCCCGACCGCATCGCGCTGTATGCCTACGCCCACCTGCCGGAGCGCTTCAAGCCGCAGCGGCGCATCGCGGCCGACGAGCTGCCCGATGCCCCCACGCGCGTGCGCATGCTCGGGCGCGCGATCGCGGCGCTCAGCGAGGCCGGCTACGTCTACATCGGCATGGACCACTTCGCGCTGCCCGACGACCCGCTGGCCGTGGCCAAGCGCGAAGGCCGGCTGCACCGCGATTTCCAGGGCTACAGCACGCAGCCCGACGGCGACCTCGTCGCGCTCGGCGTGTCGGCCATCGGCCGCGTGGGCGCGACCTACAGCCAGAACGCGAAGACGCTGGAAGACTATTACGCGCTGCTCGACCAGGGCCAGTTGCCCGTGGTCAAGGGGCTGGCGCTGTCGGACGACGATGTGCTGCGCCGCGAGGTCATCATGGCGCTGATGTGCCGGGGCCGCGTGGACTTCGACGCCGTCGAGGCCGCGCACGGCATCGCCTTCGCGGACTATTTCGCCCCCGAGCGCGCCGCGCTGGTGCCGATGGCTGAGCAGGGGCTGGTGCGCCTGTCGCCGCGCGCCATCGAGGTCACGGAGGCCGGCTGGTTCCTCGTGCGTGCGGTGGCGATGGTGTTCGACCGCTACTGCGCTGCGACGCGCACGCGCTTTTCGCGCGTGGTTTAGGAAGGCCATGAGTTCCCCCGCACTCGCCGGCGCCGCATTGCTGATGGGGCTTGCGGGCGGGCCGCACTGCGTGGCGATGTGCGGCGCGGTGTCGGCCGCGGTGATCCGCATCGTGCCGGTGGGCAGGCCCGCGCAGGCCGTGCATCCCGTCGCACCGGTCGCCTTCCACCTCGGCCGCATGGCGAGCTACGCCGCCGCCGGCGCCATCGCCGCCGCGAGCCTGCACGGCCTGGGCGCAGCGAGCGCGCAGGTCGCGGCCTGGCGTCCGCTGTGGGTGATGCTGCATGTGTTCGTGCTCGCCTGGGGCGTGGTGCTCGCCGTCGCAGGCCGCCAACCGCTGTGGACGCAACGCGCCGGGCGCGCGCTCGAAGTGCGGCTGCGGCCGAGGGCCGGCGGCTCGCTGCTGGGCGTGCTCGCCACGGGCACGCTCTGGGTCGCGATGCCCTGCGGTCTGCTCTATTCGGCGCTCATGCTGGCCGCGCTCGGCAACGGGCCGCTGCAGGGCGCCTCGACGATGGCGCTGTTCGCGCTCGGCAGCAGCGTCTCGCTCCTCGCTGCGCCGTGGCTGTGGCAGCGCCTGCGCGGATGGGGCGACAGCGGCACGCGCCAGGCCTGGGGCGCGCGGCTGGCGGGTGTGCTGTTGGCGGCGGTGGCGCTGCAGGCGCTGTGGATGGACCTGAGCCACCGCATCGCCGACTGGTGCGGCTGAAGCACAGCCGCACAACCGAATCAGGCGATGCTCTCGATCAGCAACGCCTGCAGCACGAACCTCCGGTTGTCCGCCGCCGCCGTGCGCTCGCCGAGCAGGCCCGCGAGCGCGGCCGTGGGGTGGCTGTCGGCCGCTGCGCCGTCGTGCACCGGAATGCCCGCGTGCTGGCCGATCTGGCGCACCAGCGCGGCATCGATGCCCTCGCAGGCGACGGCGTCGTAGAGCCGTCCAAGCATGCGCGCCGTGTGCTGCAGCTCCTGCACCGGCGTGTCGGTCGACAGGCTGGAGCGCATGGTCGCGACCTGCGCGCCCAGTTCCTCGGCGGCCTGGCGCAGCAGGGCGAGGGCGGCGCTGTCGCCGGTTTCGCTGAGCAGGCCGAGGTTCTTGCCGCGCAGCAGCCGCGGCGGCGCGGTGCCGTCGAGCGCGGCGCGCTGGAGCAGCCGGGCGCGGCCCAGCAGGCTGGCCTCTCTCTGGGGCGACAGCGCGGCGGTGGAAGGGTGCATGGCAAGGTTCGACATGTGTCTCGCGGAGGCTAGCCACCCCGGCCGCGCCGGCCTTGACGCACATCAAGGAGCGCGCCGCTGTTACACGCCGGACACAGAGCATTCACCCGACGTTACGCACCGATGCGGGCCGTTGTCACTGCGGGGCCTCGCGCTTCCTAGCATCGAGACATCGCCTGATCGCAGGCAACGCCACACAAGACAGACAGAACGCCGAGGAATCCCCATGCTCACGAGTGCCCGCCCCAACCCCATCCTCCCGCTTCGGCCGCTGCCGGCAGCGGTGCACAAGGAAGACGCGGGCCGCCGCACGGCCGAGCGCCTGCGCCTGCTGGCCGAGCAGCTGCAACCGCAGCGCCGCATGGTGCACACGGGCGACGTGATCTACCAGGCCGGCGAACGCTTCGGCAACCTCTACATCCTGAACTCGGGCTTCTTCAAGATCGTGAATCTCTCGGCCGACGGCCGCGAGCAGGTGGTGGGCCTGAAGTTCCGCGGCGACTGGCTGGGCTTCGACGGCATCGCGGGCCAGCGCTACGTGTGCGACGCGGTGGCGATGGACACGGGCGAGGTCTGGGTCGTGCCCTACGAATCGCTGCTGGCCGCCTGCACCACGCACCCCGCGCTGCTGCAGATGCTGCATGCCGCGATGAGCCGCGAGATCGCGCACGACCGCGATTCGCTGATGTCGGTGTGCACCTTGCCCGCCGACGCGCGCGTGGCCGACTTCCTGCGCTACTGGGCCGAGTCGCTGGCCGACCGCGGCATGCGCACCGACGAGATCACGCTGCGCATGACGCGCGCCGAGATCGGCAACTACCTGGGCATGACGCTCGAAAGCGTGAGCCGCGCACTCTCGCGGCTGGCGCGCGACAAGGTCATCGGCTTTGCCACCAAGGGCCGGCGCGAGGTGCAGATTCCCGACGTGGGCGCGCTCTCGGCCTTCGTGCAGCGCTGCCTGGCGCCGGCGCCCGCGATGCTTCAGTAAGAAGCGACGTTGAGCAGCGCGCGCGCCATCGCCCGCGCGAGTTCGCTGCGCGAGTAGGGCTTGCGCAGCAGCTCCCAGCCCGGGGGCGCTTCACGGTCGGCGTCGAGCAGCTCGGCCGAGAACCCCGACATCAGCAGCACCGCCAGCCGGGGTTGGCGTTGCACCGCCTCGGCGGCCAGCCGCGTGCCGCGCATGCCGGGGCCGAGCGCGATGTCGCTCAGCAGCAGGTCGAAGGGCGTGGCCTCGGCCGCCATGGCGGGCAACGCTTGTTCGGCATTGGCGGCGGTCGCGACCTCGCAGCCCAGCGTGGTCAGGAAGGTGTGGACCACCTGGCGCACCTCGGCGTCGTCTTCGACCAGCATCACGCGCAGGCCGGGTGCCAGCGTGGCCTCGGCTTCGATCTCCATGGCATCTTCATCGGCAGGTGCCGCAGCGCTCGCCGCGTCGGCTTCGACCTGCGGCAGGTAGAGCGTCACGGTGGTGCCGGCGTTGAGCTTGCTGTCGATGGCGATGGCGCCGCGCGACTGCTTGACGAAGCCGTACACCGTGCTCAGGCCCAGGCCGGTGCCGCGCCCGGCTTCCTTGGTGGTGAAGAAGGGCTCGAAGAGGTGCTCCATCACCGCGTCGGTCATGCCGGTGCCGCTGTCGGCGATGGAGAGCGCGACAAAGCGGCGGCCGGCGTCGGCGTCGCTCAGTTCCTGGCGCACGGTGGCGGGCAGGGCGTCGCAGGCCTCGGCGCGAAAGTGCAGGCGCCCGCCCTCGGGCATGGCGTCGCGCGCGTTGATGGCGATGTTCAGCAGCGCCGATTCGAGCTGGCCCGGGTCGGCGCGCACGGCGGGGCAGGGGTTGTCGGCATCGATCTCGATCTGGATGCGCTGGTCGAGCGTGCGGCGCAGCATGTCGGTGAGCGAGTGCAGCATCTGCCGCACGTCGACCGCGTCGGGCTGCAGCATCTGGCGCCGAGAGAAGGCCAGCAGCTTGCCCGTGAGTTCGGCGCCGCGTCGGCTGGCGCGCGCGGCGGCGGCCACGAGTTGTTGCGCGTAGCCGTCGGCCGCGAGCTGCGGGAGTTCTTCGAGCACCTGCAGGTTGCCCTGGATGATGGTCAGCAGGTTGTTGAAGTCGTGCGCGATGCCGCCGGTGAGCTGGCCCACGCTCTCCAGGCGCTGGGCGTGGTTCAGCGCCTCTTCGGTCTGCACGCGCTGCAGGCTGGTGGCCAGCAGGCTGGCCACCGATTCGAGAAAGCGGATCTCTTCGTCGCCGAAGCGCCGCGCGGCCGTGGCGCGCACCGACAGCATGCCGGTCACGCGGCCCCGGTCGGACAGCGGCACGGCGAGCGCGCTGACCAGTCCGGCTTCGAGGTAGGCGGGCGGCACGGTGAAGCGGCGCTCTTCGCGGTAGTCGGTCACGACGACCGGGCAGCCCTGCGAGAGCACGTACCCGGGCTGCGTATCGGGCCGGTTGGCGATGCGCAGGCCGACGCTTTCGTCGGCGACCAGGCCCACGCCGCTGGCCAGGCGGAACTCGCGCTGGCTGCCGTCGAGCAGCCACACCATCGCCACCTCGACCTGCAATGCGGTCGCGACGATGTCGGGCACCTGCGCCAGCACCACCTGCAGGTCGCGCGTGTCGACCGCCAGCCGGCCCAGCTGCGCCAGGTGTTCGCTGTAGCGCGCGCGCTGCAGCGCCTGCTTCACGCGCGGGTAGGCGCCGATGTCGCGGATCGCCGCCACCACGAAGGGCAGGCCCTGGTTCTGCAGCGGGCTCAGCGCGATCTCGACCATGACCTCGCTGCCGTCCTTGCGCTTGGCGACCAGCTCCATGTCGGTGCCCATCGGGCGCGGGCGCGGCGCGCGGCCGTAGGCTTCGCGGAATGCGGCGTGGCGCGGGCGGATGCTGTCGGGCACCAGCGCTTCCACGCTCAGGCCCACGAGCTCGTCGGCCGCGTAGCCGAGCATGGCGGCGGCCGAGGGGTTGGCCAGCACGATGCGGCCCGACTGGTCGACCACCAGCAGCGAATCGGGATACGCGGCGAACAGCGAGCGGAACACGCTGCCTTCCTCGACGCCCGAGGGCAGGCCGGGAATCGAGGGTGCGCTGCCGTCAGCCATGGGTGACCGGCGGCACCAGGATGTAGCCCGCGCCGCGCACCGACTTGATGAGCTGCGGATCGTCGGCGTTGACCTCGATCTTCTTGCGCAGCCGGCCGACCTGCACGTCGATCGTGCGGTCGAAGGGCGCGGCCTCGCGCCCGCGCGTCTGCTCGAGCAGGAAGTCGCGCGAGAGCACGCGGCCCGGGTGCCGCGCGAAGGCGCACAGCAGGTCGAACTCGCCGGTGGTCAGCGCCACGGCCTCGCCCTGCGCGTTGCTGAGGCTGCGCGCGGCGGTGTCCAGGCGCCAGCCCGCGAAGCGCAGGCGCTCGGGCGGCGTGGGCGCGGCGGCGGCCACCGACGCGTCGGGCGTCAGGCGCCGCAGCACGGCCTTGACGCGCGCCGCCAGCTCGCGCAGGTCGAAGGGCTTGGTCACGTAGTCGTCGGCGCCCACTTCGAGGCCCACCACCTTGTCCACCGGGTCGCCGCGGCCGGTGACGATCACGAGGCCGCAGCGCCAGTTCTCGCGCATGTGGCGGGCGATGGAAAAACCGTCTTCGCCGGGCAGGCCGAGGTCCAGCAGCACGAGGTCGGCCGGGTCGGCGGCCATGAGCGAGCGCAGCGCCGCGCCGTCGTGGATCTGGGTGACGCGATAGCCGTGGCCCTGGAGGTAGTTGGCCAGCAGCAGCGTGATGTCGACCTCGTCGTCGAGCACCGCGATGTGGGGGGCAGAAGTCATGCGGGGGCTGGGAGAAAAAACGCCAGCGCCACGGGGAAGGGCGCTGGGAGCCGGGAAGCGTAGCACGCAAGGCGTGGCGCTGGCAGCGGCAGCGCCCGCTGTTGATCTGGCGCAAGGCCTGCGGGCGGGGCGCTTCCGAGAATCGCGCCCGTTGTCCACAGGGTCCAGAAGGTACGAACGAATGGCATCTTTTCTTTTCTCGGGCGCGCTCGACCTCCCGTGGTGGGGCGTGCTGCTGGCCGCGCTGGCGCTGACGCACGTCACCATCGCGTCGGTCACCATCTTCCTGCACCGCCACCAGGCGCACCGCGCGCTCGACCTGCATCCCATCGCCAGCCACTTCTTCCGCTTCTGGCTCTGGATGACGACGGGCATGGTCACCAAGCAGTGGGCCGCGGTGCACCGCAAGCACCACGCCAAGTGCGACACGCCCGACGACCCGCACAGCCCGCAGGTGGTGGGCCTGAAGCGCGTGCTGTGGGGCGGCGTGCTGCTGTACGTGGCCGAGGCGCGCAACCCCGAAACGCTCAGCCGCTACGGCCACGGCACGCCCGACGACTGGCTCGAGCGCCGGCTGTACACGCGCTACCAGACGCTGGGCATCACCTGCATGGGCCTGATCGACATGGCGCTGTTCGGCGTGCTGTCGGGCGCGCTGGTGCTGCTCGTGCAGATCGCATGGATTCCGTTCTGGGCCGCCGGCGTGGTCAACGGCATCGGCCACTTCTGGGGCTACCGCAACTGGCCCGCGTCGGACGCGAGCACGAACATCTTTCCCATCGGCCTTTTGATCGGCGGCGAGGAGCTGCACAACAACCACCACGCGTTCCCGACCTCGGCGAAGCTGTCGAACAAGTGGTTCGAGTTCGATATCGGCTGGGTCTACATCCGCGCGCTGCAGGCGCTGGGACTGGCGAAGGTGAAGCACCTGGCGCCGAAGCCGCGCCTCACCACGCCGCGCGCCACCGTCGACCTGCTCACGGTGCAGGCGGTGATCCGGCACCACTACGACGTGCTGTCGAACTACTCGCGCTCGCTGAAGCAGGCCTGCACCGAGGAGCTGGCGCGGGTGCATGCGCTCGCGCCGAACAAGGCGCGTGCCTTGCGCGCCGCGCGGCCCTGGCTCGGCAAGGAAGAGAAGGCGCTCGACGCCACGCGCCACGCGCAGCTCACGCAAGCGCTGGTGGCTTCGCAGGCGCTGGAAACGATGTACGCCATGCGGCGCGAGCTGACCGCGCTGTGGAGCCGCTCGGGCGCCACCGGCGAACAGCTCGTGAAGCGGCTGCAGGACTGGTGCGAGCGCGCCGAAGCCAGCGGCATCGCACCGCTGGCGGCCTTTGCGGTGCGGCTGCGTTCCTACGCCTGAGGACGGTCTTCGCCGGTGCCGTCAGGCCGGCCCGACCTGCACCGCCACATCGAGCGGCACGGCCCGGCGCAGCGCACTGCCCACCGGGGAGTGGGCCTCGGCCCAGTGCACCAGGTCGCGCAACGCCTGCTCCGGCACGCCGTCCGCGGCGATCCGCACCGCGACGTGCATGCGGCTGGGGCCGGCGGGCACGGAGGCCGGCTCGCCGAGCAGGCCGCGGCTGTCCGACTGGCTGCCGACGACCACTTCGAGGGTCGTCAATGCGATGCCGAGCTGCGCGGCCCGCATGGCGATCACGGTCGTCTCGCAACTCGCCAGGGCGGCGCGCATGAACCAGCCGGGCGATGGCGCTTCAGCCTTGCCTCCGATGGCCTTGGGCATGTCGGTCGCGATGGATTCCCCCGTGGGCCCGGTCACGCGAAAGTGCAGGCCCGACACCAGCGTGGCCGTGGCCGGCTTGTCCTGGGTCAGGGCGTCCTGGGGATGCGTCGCGAAGTGGCTCGCGAGGGTGTCCATGGACTGCCGGATGTGCTGGGGTGAGCTCATGACGCTGCTCCTTGAAACGGGGAACGGGCGGGCGGCTCTTGCGCGAAAGAAGCCGCGAGCGGAGCAGGCCATTCTGGGCGCGGTGCCGGGCCCCGTCAAACCGGCGGCGGGCGGCCGGCCTACTGGTTCGCGACCAGCCCGTCCGGCAGGCTGAAGCGCTCGGACTCCACCTTCGCCGCGGCTTCGGGCGCGCGGATCAGCAGCACCGGCACGGGCGCCACCCGCAGGATGTGCTCCGCGCTGCTGCCCATGGCCCAGCGGCTCAGGCCGCGCCGCCCGTGCGTGCCGAGCACGATCAGGTCGGCCTTCGAATCGACGGCCTCGGTCACCACCTGGTCGTGGACCGCGCCGGCCTTGAAGCCGTCGCGCAGCACGACCTCGGCCTCGACGCCCGCGTCCAGCGCCTGGGCGCGGGCCTTCTCGAGCAGCGTCACGGCGTTGGCGCGCAGCGCCCCGAGCCAGTCGCCCGAATGGCCGACGTAGACGTCCATGCCGAGCGCGAACGAGAGCTCATCGAGGATGTGGACGATGCGCAGGCGGCCACCGGTGAGCTTGGCCAGGCGGATGGCTTCGGCCAGGCCTTCGGCGGAGGTGGAACTGCCGTCGACGGGAACCAGGATGCGTTGGTACATGGTGTGGAACCTCCAGGGTGGGTTGATGAGAAAGAGGAGATGCCATGCCAGTCTGTGCCTGGCTGCATGCGCGGGCCTTGATCTGGAACAAGCCTGGGCCGCCTCGGACTTGCGACCCTTGGGGCCTTCGAAAGAAGGAGACCCCGCCATGACACACGCCGCCGTCCGGATCATTCGCCAGGAGCACGCCGCGCTGGCGGCCATGCTGCGTTCCATCGTGATGCTGCTCGACCAGCACCGCCGCAAGGGCACGATGCCCGACTTCGCGACGCTGCGCGCGATGCTGTTCTACGTGGACGAGTTTCCCGAGAAGCGCCACCACCCGAAGGAGACCGAGCTGCTCTTTCCCCGGCTGCGCGCGTGCACGCCGATCTCGCGCGACCTGATGGACAAGCTGGACAACGACCACGCCTGGGGCGAGCGCAAGATCCGTCACGTCGAGCACGCGCTGCTCGCCTTCGAGATGCTCGGCGAGCCGCGCCGCCTGGCCTTCGAGCAGGCGATGAACGAGTACGTGAGCTTCTACCTGGAGCACATGGCGCACGAGGAACGCGAGATCCTGCCGCTGGCCGAGCGCGTGCTCAGCGCCGACGACTGGCGCGAACTCGACGCGGCCTTCGGCGAGAACCGCGACCTGTTCTCCAACCACCCCGCGCCCGACGAGGTGTATGCGTCGCTCTTCACGCGCATCGTCAACGCGGTGCCCGCGCCGATCGGGCTGGGGCCGGCGCTGTAGGCAACGACGGCCCGCGCCCGGATCGCGTAGGCTCGGCCTGACACCCTTCAGGACGAACGAGACGGCGAGATGGACATCGATCAGATCAGGGGAAGGCTGGACTTCCTTCGCGAGGCCGAGCGCCTCAAGAGCGTGCTGCGCAGCGCGCACACGGCCTCGGGCCGCACCGAGAGCACGGCCGAGCACAGCTGGCGCCTGTGCCTCATGGCCATGGCCTTCGAGGACGAGCTGGCCGATCTCGACCTGCTCAAGGTGCTGAAGATGTGTGTGGTGCACGACCTGGGTGAGGCGATCCATGGCGACATTCCCGCCATCGTGCAAGGCGCGCACCCCGACAAGAGCGCGCAGGAGCGCGAGGACCTGCAGCTGCTCACGCGCACGCTCGATGCGCCGCTGCGCGCGGGCATCCTGGCGCTGTGGGACGAGTACGAAAAGGCCGAGACGCCCGAAGCCCGCGCGGTGAAGGCGCTGGACAAGCTCGAGACGCTGCTGCAGCACAACCAGGGCGCGAACCCGCCGGACTTCGACTACGAATTCAACCTCGGCTACGGCCAGAAGCACACCGGCAGCCGGCCGCTGTTTCGCGCCATGCGGGCGCTGGTGGATGCCGACACGCAGAAGAAGGTGGAGGCCGCGCGGCGGGCGCAGGCGGGGCCGGTGGTGCGCCCCGAGCAACCGGGCGACGCAGCCGCGATCCGGCAACTGACGGTGGCGGCCTTTGCCGGCGCGGCGCATGCCGACGGCACCGAGCACCTCATCGTCGACGCCCTGCGCGCCGCCGGGCGGCTCACGCTGTCGCTCGTGGCCGAAGACGGCGGCGAGATCGTCGGCCATGTGGCGCTGTCGCCCGTGGCGATCTCGGACGGCACGACTGGCTGGCATGGCCTGGGCCCGATCTCGGTGGCGCCTGCGCGCCAGGGGCAGGGCATCGGCCGGCTGCTGATGGACGCGGCGCTGGCGGGCCTGCGCGACGCCGGCGCGCAAGGCTGCGTGCTGCTGGGCGACCCGGCCTTCTATGGCCGCTTCGGCTTCGTCGTGCGGCCCGGGCTGGTGCTGCCGGGCGTGCCGCCGGAATACTTTCAGGCCGTGTCGTTCCACGGCGCGTGGCCGGTCGGCGACGTGCGGTACCACGCAGCGTTCGGCGTCGGTGCCTGACGCACGGACCGGGGGCGCAAGGCGTTCATAATCGCCCCCGTCATGCCTGCCCGCCACCTGCCTTCGGACACTGCCCATGCGCCGCGCGTGAAGCGCGCGCAGACCTCGGTGTCCGCGCGTTCCGCGACCCCCGAACCACCCCGCCGCCGCATCCATGACGGTGGTGCGTCCCGCAGCCTTGCGGGCTTCACCGCGATGGAGAGCAGCGCACCGGCCCGCGCGCCGTCTGCGGCGCGACCGCGCAACTGGCGCACGACCCTGCTGGGCGTGGCGCTTGGGTTGGTCATTGCGATGCTGTTGCTCATGAAGTGGCTGCTCGACTACCAGGTCGATGCCGCGCAAGCGCGCCACGCGCAGGAAGCCCAGGCGCGCACGCAGGCCGCGCGCTGCTTCGGCCGCGATGCCGGGCCGTCGTGCCCGCCGGCCGGTCGCACGGTCGTCGAGACCGTCGAGTCCGCAGCGACGAGATAACCCCGCGCACCGCGTGCGCGGGGCCTCGTTCGTTCAGTTCAGCGCAGCACCAGCACCGGAATGTGCGAGTGCGTCAGCACGTGCAGCGTCTCGCTGCCCAGCAGCAGCCGGGCGAGGCTGCGGCGCCCGTGCGAGGCCATCACGATCAGGTCGCAGTCCTGGTTCTTGGCGGCGTGGATGATGGCTTCGGCCACCTGGTTCGACTTCATGACCACCGCGTCGGCGCGGCGCACGCCCTTGGCCAGGGCGGTGTCGCGCACCGCATCGGCCACGCGCTGGGCCGCCTGCTCGACGTGTTTCTGGTTGGCCTCGAAATCCGTCTGGTTCAGCAGCATCGAGCCTTCGAAGTAGCCATAGGGCTGGATGTGCGCGACGTTGACGCTCACCAGCTCGGCGCCGGTCAGCAACGCGAGATCGATGGCCGCGGCCACCGCCTTGTCCGACAGCGAAGAGCCGTCGGTTGCGACGAGAACACGCTTGTACATGGCAGGCTCCTTGGCCCCCGGCACCGCGGGTGCCCTCACTGCCCAGTCTAGGTCGCGCGAGCCGGTCTTTCAAGGCGCGGCGCCGCGGCCGCGTCGATCGCCGTCAGCTGCTCGTGCTGTGGCGCCGTCCCAGGGCGAACACCGAGTTCGGCGCGTCGACCACGAAGGGCTTGCGCACCGGCGAGCCGACCACGGCCGTGGTGCGGCGCGCGGCCGCGCTGGTGGCGGGCTGCACGCCCTTGGCCTTCTGTTCGTCGACCAGGCTCTGCAGCGAGATCGAGCGCAGGAACTCGACGGCGCGCAGGTTCACGGAGGCCCACAGGTCGTCGATCTCGCAGCGGCCGGGTTCGTCGGCCGAGCCGGCGGCGCGCGGGCGGATCTTGCTGGCGCCCAGGTCTTCGATGGTGAGCACGATGTCGGCCACCGTGATCTCCGTGGCCTTGCGGCTGAGCGAGTAGCCGCCGCCGGGGCCGCGGGTGGATTCGACCAGCCCGTTGCGGCGCAGCTTGGCGAACAGCAGTTCCAGGTACGAGAGCGAGACCTGCTGGCGCAGGCTGATCGAGGCCAGCGTGACGGGGCCCGAGCGGCCGTGCAGGGCGATGTCGATCATCGCGGTGACCGCGAAGCGGCCCTTGGTGGTGAGGCGCATGGTGTTTCCTTCCTTGCTTGTCGTTCTGTGTGCGCTTACTCGTCGCGGCCGCCGGCGATGCCCAGCAGGGCCAGCAGCGACTGGAACACGTTGTAGAGGCTCAGGTACACGCCCAGCGTGGCCGAGATGTAGTTGGTTTCCAGGCCGTCCTTCACGCGCTTCAGGTCGTGCAGGATGAAGGCCGAGAAGATGCCGATGGCGGCGACCGACAGCGTCATCATCAGCGCGCTCGACTGGATGAAAACGTTGGCGATGCCCACTACGAGCAGGCCGATGGCGCCCACGAAGAGCCATTTGCCCATGGCCGAGATGTCGCGCTTGATGACCGTCGAGAGCATGGCCATGCCCAGGAAGATGCCGCCGGTGCCGGCGAAGGCGGTCATCACCAGGCTGGCGCCGTTGGACAGGCCGAGCACGCTGCCGACCAGGCGCGACAGCATCAGACCCATGAAGAAGGTGAAGGCCAGCAGCACGGGCACGCCGGCGGCGGAGTTCTTGGTCTTCTCGATGGCGTACATGAAGCCGAAGGCGCCGCCGAGGAACACCATGATGCCGATGCCCGGCGACATGGCGCGCGTGAGGCCGGTGGCCACGCCGAGCCAGGCGCCCAGCACGGTGGGCACCATCGACAGCGCGAGCAGCCAGTAGGTGTTGCGCAGAACGCGGTTGCGTTCCTGGACCGAGGCCAACGGTGCGCCGAAGCTGGAGGGGTAGGCCGATTGGCTGGAGTTCATCGAAAAATCCTGAAAAAAGAGAGAGGGCCGGACGGGTCGCATGACACGTGCGGCGGGGCCGTCGAACGGCTGAAAAGAAGGGGCAGGGGCGTCGCGCTAAACAGGCGACGGGCCGGATCGGATGAGCGCAAACGCCCGGACTGTTTCAGTCCTCAGGCGTTCGCTCGCCGCCGCGCGGCCTCAGGCGGCGAGGAGGGCGTGGGGCCGGGGTGGCCGCTTGGGCCGGTCGAGCAGCGGCGAGAGCACCGAGGTGGAGCCCAGCCGCGGCGGTTGCGCGGACAGCACCAGCAGGTTGCGTGCGTGGGGACGCGCATCGACCAGTTCGGCGTGCTCGGAGCCGGCTTCGTCCATGGCGGACGGGTCTTCGGACGATGTCTTGCCGATGTCCTTGTCGCCGCCATCGGCCAGCGAGGCGGCGAGCGTCGCGACGGTCTGGCGTTCGCCGGACGACGACGTCACATGGTGGCCGCCGACCAGCCCGTGCGCGAGCACGGCGAAGCCGTAGCAGGACAGCATGAAAGCGAGGACGGTAGCGGCAAACCAGCGGGACATGTAGGGGTATTTTACCCGCCGCCACGGATCGGCTCCGGCGGGCGCGAATTCATCCGACCACGGCGCACGGGTGTTGCCATCGTCCATCGGGTGGAACGCTGCAGGCAAATTTCGCCGACTACCGGACTTTCGGGTGTGCTTTTACGCTGACGGACATGCATCGGGGGCCATTTTTCCCCGGCATTCAACCTCGCAAAGGAAGCCTCTCATGTCCAAGCCTTACACCCGTCTCGACAAGAACGATGTCGCCGTGCTGCTGGTCGACCACCAGACCGGCCTGCTCTCGCTGGTGCGCGACATCGACCCCGACAAGTTCAAGAACAACGTGCTGGCCCTGGCCGACATCGCCAGCTACTTCAAGCTGCCCACGGTGCTGACCACCAGCTTCGAGAACGGCCCCAACGGCCCGCTGGTGCCCGAGCTGAAGGCCCAGTTTCCCGACGCGCCCTACATCCCGCGCCCCGGCCAGATCAATGCCTGGGACAACGAGGACTTCGTCAAGGCCGTGAAGGCCACGGGCAAGAAGCAGCTGCTGATCGCCGGCGTGGTCACCGAGGTCTGCGTGGCTTTCCCGGCGCTGTCGGCGCTGGCCGAGGGCTTCGACGTGTTCGTCGTCACCGATGCGTCGGGCACCTTCAACGACGTGACGCGCCAGGCCGCATGGGACCGCATGTCGGCCGCCGGCGCGCAGCTGATGTCCTGGTTCGGCGTGGCCTGCGAGCTGCACCGCGATTGGCGCAACGACATCGAGGGCCTGGGCACGCTGTTCTCCAACCACATCCCCGACTACCGCAACCTCATCACCAGCTACACCCAGCTGACCCAGGGAAAGTGAGCACCCCATGACCACACCGAACACCGTCGCCAACTTCAACGGCGCCAAGCCCGTCATCGATCCCGACGACGCCGTGATGCTGCTCATCGACCACCAGAGCGGGCTGTTCCAGACCGTGAAGGACATGCCGATGACCGAGCTGCGCTCCAACGTCACCACGCTGGCCAAGGTCGCGACGCTGGCGAAGATCCCGGTCATCACCACCGCCTCGGTGCCGCAGGGGCCGAACGGGCCGCTGATTCCCGAAGTGCACAAGTACGCGCCGCATGCGCAGTACGTGGCGCGCAAGGGCGAGATCAACGCCTGGGACAACCCCGAGTTCGTGGCGGCAGTGAAGGCCACGGGCCGCGGCACGCTGATCATCGCGGGCACCATCACCAGCGTGTGCATGGCCTTCCCGAGCATCGCGGCGGTGCATGAGGGCTACCGCGTGTTCGCGGTGATCGACGCCTCGGGCACGTACTCGAAGATGGCGCAGGAGATCACGCTGGCGCGCGTGGTGCAGGCCGGCGTGGTGCCGATCGACACCGCGGGCGTGTGCTCCGAAGTGCAGAAGACCTGGCACCGCGACGATGCCGCGCAATGGGCCGAGGCCTACAGCGCCGTGTTCCCGCCCTACCAGCTGCTGATCGAGAGCTACATGAAGGCGCAGGAGGTCGTGACGAACAGCGAGCAGCTGGATTCGCAGCGCAGCTGATCGCCTCGATGCGACACTGACGAACGCCGCGCCGCACGCGAAACGTGTGGCGCGGCTTTCCTTCTTCTTTCAACGCACGGCAAGGAGCCCCGCATGGACAGTCCCCGCATCCTGATCATTCCCGGCAGCGCCCGCGACGGCTCGCTCAACCGCCGGCTGGCGGCCGTGGCCGCGGCCACCGCGCGCGCGGCGGGCCTGCAGGTGACGGAGATGGACCTGCGCGCGCTGGCGCTGCCCGTGTACGACGGCGACCTCGAGGCTGCCTCGGGCGTGCCGGCCGGCGCGCACGAACTGCGCAGCGCCATCGCGGCGAGCGACGGCGTGCTGATCGTCACGCCCGAGTACAACGGCTTTCCCACGCCGCTGGTCATCAACGTCTTCAGCTGGCTCTCGCGCATTCCGCCCGGCGAGGGCCATGCAGGCGGGCTGGCCGCCACGGCCAACAAGCCGGCCGCGCTGCTGTCGGCCTCGCCCGGACCGCTGGGCGCGCTGCGCTCGATGAACTTCCTGCGCCAGTACCTGCAGATGGCCTTCGCCATGCTGGTGGCGCCGCAGCAGTTCGCGCTCGGGCGCGCGAACGAGGCCTTCGATGCCGACGGTGCGCTGAAGGACGCGCGCGCCGCGCAGTCGGTGCAGAAGGTGGTGGCGGCGCTGGCCGCGCTCGCGACCGCGCTGCCGACGCCGCGCTGACCCACACAGGGCGGTGTTCGTGCTGTCGCGCGAACGACCGTCCCGATCCGCATCGCGACGTATCTTCGACCGCACATTGGAAGAAGGACGAGACGACATGCAATTCGAATTCACGCCCCGGGTGCTCGCGCTGCGCGCCGAGCTGCTCAAGTTCATGGACGAGCACGTCTACCCGAACGAAAAGCGACGCGAGGAAGAGCTGGCCGCCAACGCCCGCGCCGGCCGCCCGTATGCCGAGCTGCCGATGATGGCCGGCCTCAAGGCCAAGGCGCGCGAGCGCGGCCTGTGGAACCTGTTCCTGCCCGAGTCGGAACACGGCCCGGGCCTGAGCAATGTCGAGTACGCGCCGCTGTGCGAGATCATGGGCCGGCGCTACTGGTGCGCGGAAATCTTCAACTGCTCCGCGCCCGACACCGGCAACATGGAAGTGCTGGCGCGCTACGGCACCAAGGCCCAGCAGGAACGCTGGCTCACGCCGCTGCTGGCCGGCGAGATCCGCTCGTCGTTCGCCATGACCGAGCCCGAGGTGGCTTCGAGCGACGCCACCAACATCCGCTGCAGCATCCGCCGCGAGGGTGACGAGTACGTCATCAACGGGCGCAAGTGGTACATCACCGGCGCCATGAACGAGCGCTGCGAGATCTTCGTGCTGATGGGCAAGACCGACCCCGACAACGCCGACCGCCACAAGCAGCAGTCGATGGTGCTCGTGCCCAAGAACACGCCGGGCATCACCATCGTGCGCGACATGCAGCTGCTGGGCATGTACGACCCGCCCTTCGGCCACCCCGAGATCGTGTTCGACAACGTGCGCGTGCCGGTCGAGAACATCCTGCTGGGCGAGGGCCGCGGCTTCGAGATCGCGCAGGGCCGCCTCGGCCCGGGCCGCATCCACCACTGCATGCGCGCCATCGGCATGGCCGAAGCTGCGCTCGAGATGATGTGCCAGCGCTTGGTGTCGCGCACCGCCTTCCACAAGCCGCTGTCGGAGCAGGGCGTGTGGCGCGAGCGCATTGCCGAGTCGCGCATGCTCATCGAGCAGTCGCGCTGGATGGTGCTGAATGCGGCCTACCGCATGGACACCGTGGGCAACAAGGTGGCGGCCAAGGAGATCGCCATGATCAAGGTGCTCACGCCCAACAACTGCGTGAAGGTGATCGACTGGGCCATGCAGGCCTTCGGCGCCATGGGCTTGAGCCAGGACACGCTGCTCACGCACTTCTACGCCTACGAGCGCCACCTGCGCGTGGCCGACGGCCCCGACGAGGTGCACCGCAACGCGATCGCCAAGCAGGAGCTGGCGGCGTACCAGTAACGGAAGCGCCGCCGCGAGCGCGTCAGTCGACGCGTTTCGCGCGCTCCAGCATGGCGTGCAGCAAGACGTTGCAGCCGGCCGTGAGGTGGTCGGGCTGCGCGTCCTCGATCTCGTTGTGGCTGATGCCGTCCTTGCAGGGCACGAAGATCATGCCGGCCGGTGCCAGCCGCGCGGCATAGATCGCGTCGTGGCCCGCGCCGGACACCACGTCCATGGTCGAGTAGCCGAGCCGTTCGGTCGCGCGGCGCACCGCATCCACGCAATCCGGGTGAAACGGGCAGGGCGGAAAGTACGACACGCGCTCGATCGTCACGCCCAACCCGGTCTCACGGCCGGTGCGTTCGACGCAGGCGAGGATCTCGCTGTGCATGCGGTCGAGCAATTCGCCGCTCACGTTGCGCAGGTCGACCGAGAACTTCACCTCGCCCGGAATCACGTTGCGGCTGTTCGGGTGCACCTGCACCATGCCGACCGTGCCGCGTCCGTAGGGCGGGTAGCGCAGGCCGATGGCCACCACCTCCTGCATGATCCGCGTCGCCACCTGCAGCGCGTCGCGGCGCAGGTGCATCGGCGTGGGGCCCGCGTGCGCCTCCATGCCGGTGACGACGCAGTCGTACCACGAGAGGCCGAGCACCGCCGGCACCACGCCGATGACCTTGTCCGCATCTTCAAGCACCGGCCCCTGCTCGATGTGCGCCTCGAAGTAGGCGCCGATGGGGTGGTCGCCCGGCGTCTGGTCGCCGATGTAGCCGATGCGCGCCAGCTCGTCGCGCACCGTCTTGCCCTCGGTGTCCTTCGCGGCGTAGGCGTGTTCCAGGCTGAAGGCGCCGCAGAACACGCCCGAGCCCATCATCACCGGCACGAAGCGCGAGCCTTCCTCGTTGGTCCAGAACGCGACCTCGATGGGCGCTTCGGTGCGAATGCCCTGGTCGTTCAGCGTGCGCACCACTTCCAGTGCCGACAGCACGCCGTAGTTGCCGTCGAACTTGCCGCCGGTGGGTTGCGTGTCGATGTGGCTGCCCGACACGATGGGCGGCAGCGCGGGGTTGGTGCCTTCGCGGCGCATGAAGACGTTGCCGATCTTGTCGACCGTGATGCGCAGGCCGGCCGCCTTGCCCCACGACACCACGAGGTCGCGGCCCTGTTTGTCAAGGTCGGTCAGCGCCAGCCGCTTGACGCCGCCCTTGGGGGTGGCGCCGATGCGTGCCAGCTCCATCAGCGAGTTCCACAGGCGCTCGCCGTTGATCGTCAGCACCTGCGTGTCCACTGCTGCATTCATGTATGACTCCTTGGGGGTTCAGCGCGCCACGGCCGTGGGCGCGTGCTGCTGCTTGAAGCGTTCGAGTGCGGTGAACATCGGCGCGAAGGGTGGGCGCTTGAGGTAGCGGCCGGTGCCTGGCTCGGCGCGCAGGTCGCCGTCGCGCCAGACCCAGCGGCCGGCGCTCACCGTGTGCCTGGGCACACCCGTCACTTCGCGGCCTTCGAAGATGTTGAAGTCGCTCTTCGAATGCTGCGTCTTCACCGACAGCGTCTTGGTGGCCTTCGGGTCCCAGACCACGATGTCGGCGTCGGCGCCGGGCTGGATCACGCCCTTGCGCGGGTACAGGTTGAACAGCTGCGCCGCGTTGGTCGAGGTGACACGCACGAACTCCGACGGCGTGAGCCGGCCGGCGTTGACGCCCGCATCCCACAGCACGGCCATGCGCTCTTCGACGCCGCCGCAGCCGTTGGGAATCTTCGTGAAGTCGTCGCGGCCGGCGGCCTTCTGCTCGGCGCAGAAGGTGCAGTGGTCGGTCGCCGTGGTGTGCAGGTTGCCGCCCTGCAGGCCGCGCCACAGCATGGCCTGGTTCTCGCGCGAGCGGAAGGGCGGGCTCATCACGTGGGCGGCGGCGCGCGCGAAGTCGGGGTCGCGGTAGGCGCTCTCGTCGACCACGAGGTGGCCGGCCAGCACTTCGCCGTACACGCGCTGGCCGCGCGCGCGGGCGCGGGTGATGGCGTCGAGTGCTTCGCCGCACGACACGTGCACCACGTAGATCGGCACGCCCAGCACGTCGGCGATGGCGATGGCGCGATTGGCCGCCTCGGCCTCGACCATCGGCGGGCGTGACAGCGGATGCCCCTCGGGGCCGCGAATGCCCTGTGCCAGCAACTGCTGTTGAAGCATCGCGACCAGCTCACCGTTCTCCGCATGCACCGTGGGCATGGCGCCGAGTTCCAACGAGCGCTGGAAGCTCTTCACCAGGATCTCGTCGTCGGCCATGATCGCGTTCTTGTAGGCCATGAAGTGCTTGAAGCTGTTCACGCCGTGCTCGTGCACCAGCGTCCCCATGTCCTTGTGCACGCTGTCGTTCCACCAGGTCACGGCCACATGAAAGCTGTAGTCGCCGGCGGATTTCTCGGCCCAGCCGCGCCACATGCGAAAGGCGTCCATCAGCGACTGCTGCGGGTCGGGAATCACGAAGTCGATGATGCTGGTGGTGCCGCCGGCCAGGCCGGCCGCCGTGCCGCTGAAGAAGTCGTCGGCCGCCACGGTGCCCATGAAGGGCAGCTGCATGTGGGTGTGCGGGTCGATGCCGCCGGGCATCACGTAGGCGCCGCCGGCGTCGATCACCTCGGCGCCGGCCGGCACCTGCAGGTCGGTGCCGACCTGGAGGATCTTGTCCCCCTGGCAGAGCACGTCGGCACGGTGCTCGGCATCGGCGTTGACCACCGTGCCGCCGCGAATGAGTACGGTCATGGCGTGGGTTCCTTTTCTTTCTTGCTTCAGCTGGGGTTCTTGAGGGGCGGGACCAGGCCCTGAAGCTGCGGCGCGCGCGCCTTCATCAGCCCCATGTAGACCACGGCCGACAGCACCACGCCGACAAACCAGGCGTAGGTGTAGATCGTCTTGAAGAACTCGGGCATCGACGGCACGGCCGACGGAAAGGCGGCGTTCAGGAAGCCGGGGATGTTCGGCAGCACGCCGACGATGAAAGCGACGATGGCCGCCATGTTCCAGCCGTTGCCGTAGCTGTAAGCGCCGTTCTCGCGATAGAGCGCATCGACGTCCAGCTCCTTGCGGCGGATGAGGTAGTAGTCGGCAATCAGGATGCCGGCCACCGGCCCCAGCAGCGCCGAGTAGCCGATGAGCCAGGTGAAGATGTAGCCCTGCGTGGTCTCCAGCACCTTCCACGGCATCATCACGATGGCGATGCCGGCCGTGATGTAGCCGCCCGTGCGGTACGAGATCTTCTTCGGGTTGAGGGCAGAGAAGTCGTAGGCCGGGCCCACCAGGTTGGCCGCCAGGTTCACGCTCACCGTGTCGATCAGCAGGATGATGAGCGCGAGCAGCACCGCGGCGCCGGTCATGCGGCTGGCCAGGTCCACCGGGTCCCACAGCGCCTTGCCGTAGATGACCACAGTGGCCGAGGTGACCATCACGGCCATCATCGCGAGCAGGCCCATGGGCGCGGGCAGGCCGATCACCTGGCCCACCACCTGGTCGCGCTGCGAGCGCGAGAAGCGCGTGAAGTCGGGAATGTTCAGCGCCAGCGTGGCCCAGAAGCCGACCATGGCCGTGAGCGACGGCCAGAACACCGCCCAGAACATGCCGGCCTTCTTGCCCCCGGCCTCGAACTGCGAAGGCTGGTCGAAGATCGGGCCCAGGCCGCCCGCACGCTGCACGGCCCAGTAGAGCAGGGCGACGCACACGATGATCTTCAGCGGCGCGGTGTAGGTCTCGAGCCGGCGGATCGACTCGATGCCGTGCACCACGAAGTACAGCTGGATCGCCCAGAAGATCAAAAAGCACACCAGCTGCGCGCCGTTGATGCCGAGCATTGGCAGCTTGTCGCCGCCCAGCGGCTGGCCCATGAGCACGCCGACGAGCGTGTAGATCATCTGGCCGCCGAACCAGGTCTGGATGCCGTACCAGCCGCAGGCCACGATGGCGCGCAGCAAGGCGGGGAGCCGCGCTCCGCGCGTGCCGAACGAGGCGCGCGCCATCACCGCATACGGAATGCCGTACTTCGCGCCGGCGTGGCCGATGAGCAGCATCGGCACCAGCACGATGGCGTTGCCGAGGAACACGGTCAGCACCGCCTGTCCCCACGACATGCCGCCTTCGATCAGGCTGGCCGCCAGCATGTAGGCGGGGATGCACATCACCATGCCCACCCAGAGTGCGGCGAAGTGGTACCAGCGCCACGTTCGCTGCGCCAGCGTGGTGGGCGCCAGGTCCTCGTTCCAGAGGTTTGCGGCGGGTGCGCCGCCGTGCTGTGGGGTCGTCATGTGGGTTTTCTCCTGCACGTGTGTCGTGCTTCTGGCCGTGTGGTCGTTCCCCTCCCGCCGCCGCCCGGTCTGCGCCGGGCTTGGTCATTCACTTGCTCACTCACTCGCTTGTTCGATATCCCGTTCAGGCGGGGCTGCCGGTGCGCATCGGGTTGTTGGGGTGCGTGGTCCAGTTGGCGTAGTGGCCGACCACCGGGTGGCCGGTGCGCGCGTCCGTCTCACCGGCCTTCAGCGTGCGCATCGACAGCGCGCCGGGCACCGGGCAGATCGACACGCACAGGTTGCAGCCGACGCACTCTTCTTCCTTCACCTCGAAGAAGCGCATGCCGTCCTTGGTGGCGCTGATGGCCTGGTGCGAGGTGTCTTCGCACACCACATGGCAACGGCCGCACTGGATGCACAGGTCCTGGTGGATCACGGCCTTGTCGACGTGGTTCAGGTTGAGCTGCTGCCAGTCGGTGATGCTGCCGACCGCACGGCCGCGCAGTTGTTCCAGGTTGGCGTAGCCCTTCTGGTCCATGAAGTTGGAGAGGCCGTCGCACAGGTCCTGCACGATCTTGAAGCCGTAGACCATGGCAGCGGTGCACACCTGCACCGAGCCGCTGCCCAGCGCGATGAACTCGGCCGCGTCGCGCCAGGTCGAGACGCCGCCGATGCCCGAGATCGGCAGGCCGGCGGTCTGCGGGTCGCGTGCGATCTCGGCCACCATGTGCAGCGCGATCGGCTTGGCGCCGGGGCCGCAGTAGCCGCCGTGCGAGCCCTTGCCGTCGGTGTGCGGAAACATCGCCATGGCATCGAGGTCGACGCCCATGATCGAGTTGATGGTGTTGATGAGGCTCACCGCGTCGGCGCCGCCTTTCTTCGCGGCGCGCGCGGCGGGCCGGATGTCGGCCACGTTGGGCGTGAGCTTCACGATCACCGGCAGCTTTGAATAGTGCTTGCACCACTCGGCCACCATCTGGATGTACTCGGGCACCTGGCCCACGGCCGCGCCCATGCCGCGTTCGCTCATGCCGTGCGGGCAGCCGAAGTTCAGCTCGATCCCGTCGCAGCCGGTGTCCTCGACCATGGGCAGGATGTTCTTCCAGGACTCTTCGGTGCACGGCACCATGATCGACGCCACCAGCGCGCGGTCGGGCCAGTTGCGCTTCACGCGCGTCATCTCTTCGAGGTTGGTGCGCAGCGGCCGGTCGGAAATCAGCTCGATGTTGTTGAAGCCCGTCACGCGGCGGTCGGCCGCATACGACACGGCATAGCGCGGGCCGTGGACGTTGACCACGTTCGGGTCTTCGCCCACGGTCTTCCAGACCACGCCGCCCCAGCCGGCCTCGAAGGCGCGGACCACGTTGATCTCCTTGTCGGTCGGTGGCGCCGAGGCCAGCCAGAAAGGGTTGGGGCTGCGGATGCCCACGAAGTCGATGCTCAGGTCTGCCATGTGAATTGCTCCTGTCGCGCCGCGGCGCGCACGGATGAATGGAGTGAAGGGAAGGGAGGGCGCTGTCGCGTCAGGCCGCGCGCAGGTGGCGGTCGATGGACAGCGCGGCCTGCTTGCCGTCTTCCACCGCCTCGACCGTGAGGTCGCGCCCGCCGAAGCGCGCGTCGCCGCCGGCCCAGACCTTCGGGAGCGAGCTGCGGCACTCGGCATCGGTGCTGATGCGCCCGCCTTGCAGCTGCACGCCGCTGTCTTCCAGCGCCGTCGCGACAAAGCTCTGGCCGATGGCGCACAGCACCATGTCGGCCTGCAGCGCGAGCGCTTCGCCGGTCTCGATCAGCTTGCCGTCGACCAGCGCGGTGCGCGCGAAGTCGATGCCGCGCAGCACGCCGCCCTTGGCGCGCAGGGCCTTGGGCGCGGCCCAGTGGATGATGCGCACGCCGTTCTCCTTGGCCCAGCTCTGCTCGTCGACCGAGGCACCCATAGCGTCCGCGCCGCGCCGGTAGACGATGCTCACGTCTTCCGCGCCGAGCTTGCGCGACTGCACGGCCGCATCCACGGCGGTCATGCCACCGCCGATCACTACCACGTGGCGGCCGATGGCCACGTCGGCCGGTGAGGCGGCTTGGCGCAGTTCGGCGATGAAGTCCACCGCGTCGCGCACACCGGTCTGCTCGCCCAGGCCCAGCGTGTTCACGCCCGCCAGGCCCAGGCCCAGGAACACCGCGTCGTAGTCGGCGGCGAGCGCATCCAGGTGCAGCTCGCGGCCCAGTGCCTGGTTGTTGCGCACCTCGATGCCGCCGACCGACAGCAGCCATTCGATCTCGCGCTGTGCAAAGCCGTCCACCGTCTTGTAGCTGGCCAGGCCGTATTCGTTCAGGCCGCCGAGCTTGGGGCGCGCGTCGAACAGCGCCACCTGGTGGCCCAGCACCGCGAGGCGGTGCGCGCAGGCCAGGCCCGCCGGGCCCGCGCCGACGACGGCAATGCGCTTGCGCGTGTCGGCCGCGCGAACGAAGAGCGGTGCGCCGGGCGCATCGAAGAAGGCGTCAGTCGCATGGCGCTGCAGCAGACCGATTTCGACCGGCTTGCTCTCGTTGCTGTTGCGCACGCAGGCCTGTTCGCACAGCACCTCGGTCGGACAGACCCGGGCGCACATGCCGCCCAGCGGGTTCTCTTCGAGGATGGTGCGCGCCGCGCCGCGCAGGTTGCCGTCGGCAATGCGGCGGATGAAGGTCGGAATGTCGATGCCGGTGGGGCAGGCCGTCTGGCAGGGCGCGTCGAAGCAGTAGTAGCAGCGCTCGGCCTCGATGTTGGCCTGCACCACGTTCAGCGGCGGGTGGGCGTCGCAGAAGTTCCTGGCGTACTGCTCGGGGTTGAGGCGGCCCGCGCGCACATCCGATGCCAGGTGTGCGGTGGGAGCGACGGGATTCATCGTGCTGCTCATGGGCTTCGGGGCTCCAGGTCGTGGTGGGGATCCGTGTGCGACATGAGGGATCGAGCCCTCATGAAGTTTGACCAAGTGGTCGAATGTCGCGATGATTCAGCAAACGAGGGGTGCCGCCCATACACAGTTGGCGCGGCGCACAAGAAAGTGTTTGCCGCCGCGGACCGTGCTGTTTGGTGCAGTGCCCAGCACAGTTCCCAAGGGCAAACCCTGTCCAGGCTGACCACATGTGTTTCGAAGGAGCCCCGGTGATGCAGAGTTCAAGCAACGCGTCGGCGCTGCGCCAGCCGGCGCAGGCCGGTGCCGGTTGGATGCAGGGCCTGATGGGCGAAATGGACGAGGCCGCGCCCGGCCTCGGGCTGGCGCAGCGGCTGGTGGTGGGCGTCGAGCTGCGCGTCATCGACGGGCGCCTGGCACCCGGCACCAAGATGCCTTCGGTGCGCGCGCTGGCCGGCAAGCTGGGCATCAGCACCTTCACCGTCACCGAGTCGTACAGCGCGTTGCGTGCGCGCTCGGTGCTGGCCTCGCGGCCGGGCAGCGGCTACTACGTGCTGCATCGGCCGTCACGCGCCACGCTCGACGACTCCGATGCAGCGCACTGCGTTGCCGACACCGCCACGGCCCACGACCGCCCGCCACCCGCCGAATACCGGGGCGATGACCTGGTGCGCGAAGCCATGCGCCGCGTGGCGCGCTCGGCCCCCGAATGGGACAGCGGCACGCGCCAGGGTTTCGGCCTGCCGCGCCTGCGCGAGCTGATCGCCGCGCGCCATCGCGCCGAGCTGCCCGCGCTCGGCCCGCAGCAGGTCATGACGGCAGCGGGCAGCCTGGGCGCCACGATGTGTTTGCTGCAGGCCTGGACCGAGCCCGGCGACGCGGTGCTGGTCGAGTCGCCCGCACCGCGCCAGCTGCGCAGACTGATCCGCACGCTGGGCCGTCGCATGCTCGAAGTGCCACGGCGCGGCGGCTGCCTCGACATCGCCGCGCTCGACAGCCATGCTGCGATGTTGCCTGCGGCAAGCCGGCAGCGCCTGCTGTTCCTGTCGACGGCAGTTTCCAATCCGCTGGGCATCTGCATGAGCCCGCAGGGCGCGCACCAGGCGCTGCAGGCGGCCGAGCGGCACGACCTGCGCGTGATCGAGCTCGACACCTGGCGCGGGCTCTCGCCGTTGCAGGCGCCCAGCCTTGCCGCGATGGACGGGCTGCAGCGCGTGGCGCAGGTCGGTGGCGTGTCGACCACGCTCTCGGCCAAGCTGCGGCTTGCACATGTGCTGCTGCCGCAGCATTGGGTCGACGATGCGGCCTTGCGCTGCCTGCACACCACGCTCGGGCCGAGCGAGTTCGAGGAGCGCGTCGCCTGCGAGGTGCTGGCCGATGCCGGCTATCCGCGCTTCCTGCAGAAGCTCAACACCGCGCTGAAGATCGCCGGTGAGCGCACGCTGTCGCTGTTGACCGGCGCGGGCCTGCAGGCGCTGTGCGTGCCCGATGGCGGTCCCTTTCTCTGCGCAGGCTGGCCGCCCGGCAGCGAGCCTCGTCCATCGGGTGATGCGGTGCTGCAGGAGGCGCGCAAGCAGGGCTTGCCGCTCGCGGCCGCGACCGATTTCGGCGACATGCCGCAGCCCTTTGCCTGGTATCGCTTCAACGTCGCGCACTGCGGCGACGAGCGACTGGTGCGCTTCCTGGCGCGGATGAAGAATCCATGAGTGCTGCGCCCCCCCTGCGAACTGCGGTGCGTCCTCCCGCCGTGAAGCGCCAGGCCCGCCGCCAGAACCTCGAGAGCGCCATCCTCGCGGTGGCGCAGGAGCGATTCGCGCTGCACGGCTACGGCGGCGTGTCGGTCGACGACATCGCGGCCGACGCGGGCATCTCCAAGCAGAGCCTGCTGTACTACTTCCCCTCGAAGAAGGCCCTGTACAGCCGCGTGTTCAACGACGTGCTCGACTCGTGGCTGTCGAACCTCAACAGCCTGGCCGACGCCGACCTCGACCCGCATGCCGCGCTGGAGCGCTACGTCACGCAGAAGCTGCAGTTCTCGTACGACCACCCTTCGGGCTCGCGGCTGTTCGCGCAGGAAATCATTTCGCAGGCGCCGCAATGCGCCGACGACATCGAGGCCAAGCTGGTGCCGGCCTTCCGCGCCGAAGCGGCCGTGCTGAACCGCTGGATGGCGAACGGCGACGTGGCGCCGCTGCCGGTGCCGCACCTGCTGTTCACGCTGTGGGCCATGACGCAGACCTACGCCGACTTCGCCTGGCAGATGCGCATGCTGCTGGGCAAGCAGGCGCTGGAGCCGGCGGATTTCGACCTGGCCCGCGAGACCATCCTGCGGATGCTCGAAGGCGCGCTGGGGCTGAAGCGGCCCGCCACCTCGGCGGTGGTGACGAGCGGGCACGCTGCGCTGCCTCCCGTGGAAAAAGCCGGGAAGGAGCGGGCCTAGTCGCGCGTCTCGAGCACCATCGACACCTCGACCACGCCACCGCGAGGCAGTGACGCGACGCCCACGGTGGTGCGAACCGGCAGTGGGGCATCGGGGAAGATCCGTTGAAGGGCCGCAGAGGCCGCGTCCATCACCTGGGCGTGGTCCTTGAAGTCGCCGCAAGCCTGGAGGTAGCCGTTCAGTGCCACGACGCGAACGACGCGCGAGAGGCTGCCGAACTCGTCCTGTGCCGCGCGCAGCAGGGCGCCGACAGCCGCCACTGCGGCCCGCTGGCCGCGCGGCACATCGTCGGGGCCTTCGAGCCGGCCTGTGATCACCTGGCCGTTCTCGCGCGCCACCACGCCGCTCGTGTGCAGCAGACTGCCGGCCCTCGCGAATGTGGCGTAAGTACCCGATGGCTTGGCCCGCGCCACTTCCGGCGGGCACAGCCGGTCGAGCAGAAAGTCTTCGGGTTGCGCATCGCAGGCCTCGCCGCCGACCCAGCAGCCTTCCTGCGTGTTCGCATCCCATGGCAATCCCACGTGGATCGCGGAGGGCGAACCCATTGCTTCTCCCTGCCGCACGGTCACCGACAGCGCCTCGTGGCCGACCAGCCCAAGGTGGCGCAGGCCCCAGGCCAGCGCGGCGGCGGCGATGCCCGTGGCGGCGTCTTCCGGGTAGCCGGAAGATTTGGGAAATTGCCGTGCGCTGACCGTGTCGGTCTCGTCCCGTGACATGGCATAGGGATACAGCCCGGTGGACCCCAGACGTTCGCACAGCGATTCGACGCGTGCGAAGTCGACGCGCAAGGCGTGCAACTGCGCGGTGTCGGCCAGGCGAACCAGCGTCTTGACCCGGCTGGTGGCGGCGTTGAGCACCGGCCCCACGATCTGCCCGACCTCGATGCCCAGGCACTGCGCGATGTCTTCGACCAGCCGCTGTTGCGTCACCTCTTCCACCGTGGCGCGCGGCTGGCTGATCTGCACCGTGCCATCGACGCGCCGGCCCGTGACGGTGCCGCTGAGCGTTTCGATCGCGATCGGCGCACCGTCCCATTCGCCGCGCCGGTGCAGCAGCCACAGCGCGCCGACCGTGGCGTGGCCGCACATTTCCATCTCGTGCTTGGGCACGAAGTAGCGCATGCGCAGCCGGTGCGCCGGTGTGGTCGGCTTCAGCACGAAGACGGACTCATGGCCGCTGAGCCGGGTGTGCTCCTGCATCTGTGCGGTGGAGAGCGCGTCGGCATCGAGCCAGACGGGCGCGGGGTTGCCGCCGACGGATGGATCGGGGCCGACGAACACGCGGATGTTCCGGCAACCGGGCGCAGAAAAAATCGCAGCCATCGTCAATCAGCCCTCGCGTTGACCGAGCGCGCAATGCCGCCCCAGAGCTTGATGTCGCCGCGGATCTGTTCCTCGAACACCTCGGGCCGCACGCTCCACGGCGTCACGCCCTTGGCCAGCATGTCGGCGCGCAGGGCCGGGTCTTTCATCGCGGTGTCGAGCGCGGCGCGCAGGCGCTGCACCACCGGCTGCGGCGTGGCGGCCGGTGCCATCAGGCCATACCAGAGCTGCGGCTTGAAGTCCTTGATGCCGGCTGCCTCGAAAGTCGGCAGGTCGGCGAAACCCGCCGACGGTTCACTGATGGCCAGCGCCCGTATGCGGCCGCCGCGCACCTGCGCCAGCAACGCGGGCGGGTTGTCGAACAGCGCCTGGATCTGGCCTGCCATCAGGTCGGCCTGCGCGGGCGCGGCACCGCGGTAGGGCACGTGCGTCATCTCGATGCCGGTGCGCTGCTTGAACAGTTCGCCCGCCAGGTGGCTCAGGCTGCCGTTGCCGATGCTGCCGTAGTTGAGCGCCTGCGGGTTGGCCTTGGCGTAGCCGACGAAGTCCTTCACCGTGCGCGCCGCCAGCGCGGGCGTGACCACCAGCACGAAAGGCGTGGTGCCGATGGTGCCGATCGGCACCAGGTCCTTGAGGGGGTCGTACGGGAGCTTGGGGTACACCGCATCGGCCGAGGCGATGGTGGTCGTGGTGCTGGCCACCAGCGTGTAGCCGTCGGGGTTCGCCTTCGCGCCGAAGCCCGTGCCCACGGTGCCGCCCGCGCCCGAGCGGTTGTCGATGATGACCGACACACCGAGCGCAGCCTGCAGCCGCAGCTGCACCGAACGGAAGATCACGTCCGTTCCGCCGCCGGCGGGGAAGGGTACGATGATGGTGATCGGCTTCACCGGGTAGGCCGGATCGGAGGCCGGCCACGAGGCGGTCGGCCCGTACAGGGCACCGGCGGCGGCCAGGCCCAGGAGCGCGCGGCGCAGAGGTTGAGTAGTCATGGGGTCTTCTTGCAGGAGTGGTCCTTCCGATTCTGTGGAGCGCGCGCCAACGCGTGCGCCCGATTGCGACATGCGCGGCTTCGAATGCGACAAGGAATGGCCATGCCACTGACTTCCAGCCACCCGCCGCCCCGCCAATCGCTGTTCGTCGAACGGCTGTCTCACCAGGCGACGATGGTTGCCAACACCCGCGACCACTACGCCACCGACGCGCACGTGCACGATTGCGACATGCTGTTCGTGCCCATCGCAGGCCGCTTCAGCGTGGGCGATGCGCAGGGCGAGGCGCAGCGCCTCGGGCCCGGCCACTTCGTCTGGTTCGCGGCGGGCAGCGCGCATTCGACGACCACGCTCACCGCCGGCCAGAGCCATGTCGCGGTCTACGTCGATCCGGCGCTGTGGGCCACGGCCTTGCAGGCGCAGGGCGTCGTGCGGCCCCCGCAAGGCATGCGCGCGGGCAGCACCGCGCTGGGCGCCCTGTCGCAGCGGATGTTCGAATCGACCCGCGCGGGCGACAGCGAGAACTACGTGCTGTGCGGCGCGCTCGTGATGGAGGCCGCGCGCCTGAGCGCCAACCCGTTGTCGGAGGGCGACGCCTCGCCGGCGCTGTGGGTGGCCGAGCTGCTGGCCGAAACGATGCTGCGCGATCTGGCGCAACCCCTGTCGCTCGACGCCTTCGCGCAACAGCACCGGCTGTCGCGCCGGCAGGTGGAGCGGATCTTCCGCGCGAAGCACGGCATCTCGCCGCTGGAGTTCCTGCAGCGCCAGCGCATCGAGCGGGCCGTGTACCTGCTGCAGACCACGCGGGACTCGGTGCTGTCCATCGCGTTGCAGGTCGGCTGGGAGTCGGCGTCCTATCTTTCGCGGATGCTGGAGAAGACCTGGGCGAAGACGGCGACGCAAATTCGCGCGGCAGCCCCTCGACAAAACTAGCCTGGTCGCTCAGGCCGGCGGCGGCGCTTCCCACGCGAAGCCCACGCCATACACCGACCGAATCCAGTCGTGCGCGGGCGTCACCGCGCCGAGCTTGCGGCGCAGGTTCTTCACGTGGCTGTCGATGGCGCGCTCGGTCACGTCCACCGTGTCGTCGTAGGCCAGCTCCAGCAGACGGGCGCGCGAGAAGATGCGGCCCGGGTGTCGCGACAGCACCTGCAGCAGCCCGAACTCGCGGCGCGTGAGGTTCAGCGGCGTGCCGTCGAGCGAGGCGCGCCAGTGCACGTCGTCGAGCACGAGGCCCGGTGCATCGCCCGGCGCCGCCAAGGCCGGTGCCGGCGCAGTGCGACGCAGCACGGCGCGCACGCGTGCCACCAGCTCGCGCGGCGAGAAGGGCTTGCACACGTAGTCGTCGGCGCCCAGCTCCAGGCCCAGCAGGCGGTCGACCTCCTCGATGCGCGCGGTGAGCATGATGATCGGATGCGCCGTGTGCTCCCGCGCGCGGCGCAGCACCTCGATGCCATCGAGGCGCGGCAGCATGATGTCGAGCAGCGTGAGGTCGGGCGGTGCGGCGACGATGCGTTCGAGTGCGCTCTGCCCGTCGGCGAAATGTTCGGTGTCGTAGCCGGCGTGGCGCAGGTAGTCCTGCACCACGGAGGCGATGTCGAGTTCGTCTTCGACGATCACGATGCGTGTCATGCGGAAGCCGCCAGGGGCAGGGTGATCGTCATGCGTAGGCCGCCCAGCGGCGAAGGCGCCGCCTCGATGCTGCCGCCGTGCGCCTCGAGGGTCGCGCGGCAGATCGACAGGCCCAGGCCCGAGCCGCCCAGCGCGCGGCTGCGCGAGGTCTCGCCGCGGAACAGGCGGTCGAAGAGGCGCGGAATTTCTTCCTCGGGCACGCCCGGCGCGCTGTCGTCGAACACCAGCGTGAGGCAATTGCCGGTCCAGGCGCCTTCGACGGTCACGCCGATGCGCAACTGGCCGCCGGCGTCGGTGTAGGCCAGCGTGTTCTCCAGCAGGTTCATGAAGACCTGGTGCAGCCGGTGCGCGTCGCCGTCGATCACCGGCTGGGCCGAGGCGGCGATGCGGTCGAGGGCGTCGCGGTCGAGCGCGATGCCGCGCTGCGCGAAGCGGTCGCGCGTGTGGTCGAGCGCCTCCTTCAGCAGCGACAGCGGGTACACCGGCGCCTTCAGCAGGTCGCTCTGGGGCTCGCGCATGCTGCTGCGCAGATCGTCGACCAGCTGGCCGAGGCGGATCACCTGCCGGTGCATGCGCAGCGCGGTGCGTTCGTCGAAGGTGCGCACGCCGTCCTGAAGGGCTTCGATCTCCGCGCGCATGGCGGCCAGCGGCGTGCGCAGCTCGTGCGCCGCATCGGCCAGCCAGGCGCGGCGCGAGGCCTCGGCCGTGTCCAGGCGCTGCGCCATGTCGTTGAAGGTCTTGCCCAGCAGCGCGAGCTCGTCCGAGCCGTGGACCGCGACGCGCGTCGAGAGCCGCCCGCGCGCCACGTCCTGCGCGGCCTGCGTGAGCGCGTCGATCGGCTGGAACCAGCGGCGCGCCAGCAGCCACGACAGCACCAGCGCAAAGGCCAGGCCGCACAGCCCGGTGAGCGCGATCACGCCGGACTGCCGGGCGAGAAAGGCGCGGTCGGCCTCGCTCTCCAGGCCCTGCATCGGCGCGAGCGCGAGGTAGCCGACGACGGTTCGCCCGTGGCGGATCGGCCGGCGCGCGGTGTTCTCCGGGTCGATGGTCGCGCCGACCACGAGCGCGCCGTGGGCGTCGAGCACGGCGAGGCGGCGAAAGATCGAGTCGGGCGGGCCGGCCAGGCCGGGGAAGAAACCCGGGGGCGGCATCAGGAAGCGGCGGGGCAGCAGGTCGAGCTGCGGCGGCGTGGGCGAGGCGGTGGGCGAGAGCCCGCTGGACGGTTCTGCCTGCGGCGCGCCGTCGCCCTGTGTGCCGGGCGCACGGCGCTCGTACCAGGGCGGCAGCCGCCGGTCGTCGGGCGTGGCGGCGCCGTCGATCACCATCGCCGACTGACCAAGCTGCAGGCGGTGCCAGGCGTCGTCGTTGTCGCGCAGCTTCTTCCAGTCGCCGTTGGCGGTGTAGTGCTTCAGCAGGAGCTGCGAGAGCCAGTCCATGCGGCGGATCTCGATCTCGGCCACGTAGGCGCCCAGGCCCCGTTGCAGCGCGACGATCGAGAAGCCCACGAAGCTCAGCAGCAGCACGATCAGCAGGGCGGCCAGGGCCAGGAAGATCTTGCGGGAGAGGGTCAGGCGCGGCATGGGCTCGGCGGCGGAGGCATGGCCGCATTCTGCGGCATGCGTTTCGGGGGCGGGGATGGCATGGGCAAGCCGCCGATCATGGCGCCCGATTGGGGAGGAATCTGGGAGACGCGTCTTTGCGTGCCTCTCCCACATTTCTCCCGATTCGGATCGCACGATGCCCGCCATGACACCGGACACGCACCGCGCCCCTCCCACCTCCGCCTTCCGCGCACTGGCCGCCGCCGCGCTCGCCTGGGCCCCGCCGGGGCACGCCGCGCCGCCGTCCACGCCCCCGGGCGACACCGACATCGACCTGCTGCTGTTCCTGCTGGCGGCGCTGTTCTGGGGCGTCGCGCATGTGTGGACGCTGCTCGTGGTCTGGGCCGAGGCGCGGGCCTCGGGCGCGCAAGCGCCTGCCAGAAAGCAGGAGGCTGCCCATGGCCGGTGAAGCGATCGGGCGCCGGGGCCTGCTGGCTGCGATGGGCGCGGCCGGGCTGGCCGCGTCCGCCCCCGAGGCCGCCGCAGCGCAGAAGCTCCCGCTGACCGCCCAGACCACCGAGGGCCCGTACTACCTGGACCTCGCGAACTTCCGCACCGACCTGACCGACGGCCGCGAGGGCGTGCCGCTCGATGTGCGCCTGCGCGTGCTCGATGCCGCCGGGTGGCCATTGCACGGCCTGCGCACCGACCTGTGGCACTGCGACGCGCAGGGCAACTACTCGGGCTTCGGCGGGCAGGGCGACGACCGCACGCGCGGCTTCGAAGGCCAGGCCTTCCTGCGCGGCAGCCAGCGCACCGACCGCGACGGCCAGGCCGTGTTCGCCACGCTCTACCCGGGCTGGTACACGGGACGCACCACGCACATCCACGTCAAGGTGCACCACCGCGAGCGCGCCGTGCTCACGACGCAGTTCTTCCTGCCCGATGCGCTCAGCGAGTTCCTCTACACGCAGGTCTCCAGCTACCAGCGGGCGCGGCTGCGCGACACGCTCAACAGCGCCGACGGCATCGCGCTGCGGGCCGGCGACACGGTGCTGGGCGCGGTGCGCGAGGAGGGCCGGCGCTACGTCGCGCTGCTCACGCTGGTGGTCGACCCCGCCGCGCGCCCGGTGACCGAGCGCCCGCCGCAGCCCCGCACAGGGCCGGCACCAGTGGGCGGCGTGCGGCCGATGCGGCCGCGCACGCCCGAGGGCCTTGCCCGCATCCGCGCGCTGGTGCCGCCGCGCACGGAAGGCTGAGCGGTGTTGCGCATGCCGATCCCGCCCGCCGCGTCCGCTGCGCCTGCCGATTGGCGGATGACGCCGCGCGCCGCGGTGCGCGCGCTGGCCCACACCTGCGCGGGCGGCCTGGCCTTGTGCAGCCTGGCGCTGGGCATCGGCGTCGCGGCACGCGGCGCCTGCGCGGAGGCACGGCAGGCGGCCGTGCGCCACGCCAGCCTGTCGACGCTGGCGCCGATCATGCAAAGGGCCAGCGAAGGCCGCGGGCCGCGCGGCCGCGGCGCATGCAAGGCCGGGCCGGCCCTCAGCCCGGCCGCTGCGCGAAGCTGAACCCCACGCCGTAGACCGAGCGAATCCAGCCGTGCGAGGGCGACACGGCCGCGAGCTTGCGCCGCAGGTTCTTGATGTGCCCGTCGACCGCGCGCTCGTTCACGTCCAGCGCCTCGGGGAAGGCCGCTTCGAGCAGCCTGGCGCGCGTGAACACGCGGCCCGGTTCGCGCGACAGCGCGCGCAGCAACAGCAGCTCGCGGCGCGTGAGCGCCAGGGCCCGGCCCTCCAGCCAGGCATGGCCCAGCGCGCTGTCGAAGGCCACCGCCGGCGAGGCCATGCCCACGCTCAGGTCGAGCGGCGCACGCCGGCGCAGCACCGTGTGCACGCGCGCCACCACCTCGCGCGGCGAGAAGGGCTTGCAGACATAGTCGTCGGCGCCCAGGTCGAAGCCGCGCAGCCGGTCCGCCTCGTGCGCGCGCGCCGTCAGCACGATGATCGGGTGGTCGCTGCGTGCGCGCACCTGCGCGATCACCTGCAGCCCGTCGATGCGCGGCAGCACCACGTCGAGCAGCGTGAGCGCCGGCGGCGCGTGCAGGATGCGCTCGAGCGCGGCGGCGCCGTCGCCGAGTTGCTCCACCTCGTGGCCCGCGCGTTGCAGTGGGCCCAGCAGCAGCGATGCAATGTCGCGTCCGTCTTCCACCAGCAGGATGCGGCTCATGGCGCGTGCGGGCCGGTTCAGAAGGACGTGCCGATCTGGAACTGGAAGCGCTGCGTGCGGTCGGCCGCGATGCCGTTGGCCGTGTCCTCCTTCTGGTAGACGATCGGCACTGCATACGCCAGGCGCAGCGGCCCCAGCGGCGAGATCCAGCTGATGCCCAGGCCGGCCGAGGCGCGCAGGCGGTTCTGCGCCTTCCATTGCGCGTCGGTCATGCTGGCCGTGCGTTCGGCGAACACGTTGCCCGCGTCGAAGAAGGTGTACAGGCGCAGCGATTTGTCGTTGCCCGCGCCGGGGAAGGGCGTGGTCAGCTCCATGTTGAAGATCGCCTTGCGCGTGCCGCCCAGCGAACCGCCGGTGACCGCGTCGGTCGGGCCCAGCGAGTTCTGCTCGAAGCCGCGGATCGAGCCCAACCCGCCCGCATAGAAGTTCTTGAAGATCGGAAAGCTGCTGCCGCCCAGCGCCTTCGCATAGCCGAGCTGGCCGTTGAAGGCCAGCGTGTACTGCCTGGACAGCGGCACGTACTGCTGGTACTGGTAGTTGGTCTTCAGGTAGCGCAACTCGCTGCCCACGCCCAGCTCGAGGTTGGCGCTCTGCAGGCGCCCGCGCGTGGGCACCAGCGCGCTGTCGCGGTCGTCGCGCGACCAGCCCACGGTGGCCGGGATGCCCACCACGTTCCTGCCCGCGCACACCACGCTCGGCGCGGTGCCGGTGCACTGGAAGTAGTCGAGGTAGGCCTGCGGCGTGGCCGTGTAGACATACGAGCCGTTGACCAACGTGTACGAACCGTTGGTGCCCGGCGTGAACGAATAACGTTCGACGCCGATGCCCAGGTACACCGTGTCCAGCTCGTTCACCGGCAGCCCGAAGCGCACTGAGCCGCCGTCGCTCGCGAGCTTGTAGTTGCCGTCGGCCTCGTAGTAGGGCCGCGTGGTGGTGTGGAACAGGTTGAAGGTGCGCGAGATGCCGTCCTTCGTGAAGTACGGGTCGGTGGCCGTGAGCGACACCGAGCGGTTGTACGAGCTGGTGTTGACCTGCAGCCCCAGGTAGTTGCCCGAGCCGAACACGTTCTCCTGCGTGATGCCGAAGCTCAGCGAGATCTTGTCGGTCGACGAGTAGCCCGCGCCCAGCTGCAGTGAGCCCGTGGGCTTCTCGGCCACGGTGACGTTCAGGTCGACCTGGTCGTTGCTGCCCGGCACTTCGGCGGTCTCGACGTTCACGTCGGTGAAGAAGCCCAGCCGGTCGACGCGGTCGCGCGACAGCCTGATCTTCGTGCCGTCGTACCAGGCGCCTTCGTACTGGCGGAACTCGCGCCGGATCACCTCGTCGCGCGTGCGCGCATTGCCGCCGATGTTCAGCCGCCGCACATAGGCGCGCCGCCCGGGCTCGGCGTTCAGCACCATCACCACGCGGCGCCGGGCGCGGTCGATCTCGGGCTCGGCCTTCACGCGCGCGAAGGCATAACCGAAGGTGCCGAAGTGGTCGGCGATGGCCTTGGTGGTGGCCGTCACGTCTTCGCCGTTGTAGGGCGCGCCGGGGCACACGGTGACGAGCGACTTGAACTCGTCCTCGCGCCCCAGGTAGTTGCCCGCCAGCTTCACGCCGGCCACCGCGAACTTCTCGCCCTCGCTGATGTTCACCGTGAGCTCCAGCGTCTGCCGGTCGGGAGAGATAGCGACCTGCGTCGACTCTATGCGGAACTCGAGGTACCCGCGCGTCAGGTAGAACGCGCGAAGCGTTTCCAGGTCGGCGTCGAACTTGGCGCGCGCGTACTGGTTCGACTTCGTGTACCAGGCCAGCCAGCCGCCGCTGTCCTGGTCGAACAGGTCGAGCAGCGTGCGTTCGTCGAAAGCCTGCTGGCCGACCACGCGCACCCGCGTGATGCGCGCCGGCTCGCCCTCGGTCACGCTGAACGTGAGGTTGACGCGGTTGCGCTCCAGCGGCGTGACGGTGGTGACCACCTGCGCGTTGTAGAGGCTGCGGCCGATGTACTGCCGCTTGAGCTCCTGCTCCGCGCGGTCGGCCAGCGCCTTGTCGTACGGCCGGCCTTCGGCCAGCCCGATGTCGCGCAGCGCCTTCTGCAGCGCCGCCTTGTCGAACTCCTTGGTGCCGGCAAAGTCGACATCGGCGACGGTGGGGCGCTCTTCGACGATGACCACGAGCACCCGGCCGTTCACGTCGATGCGCACGTCCTTGAACAGCCCCAGGTCGAACAGCGCGCGGATGGCCGCGCTGCCGCGGTCGTCGCTGTACGTGTCGCCGGCCTTCAGGCCGAGGGTCGCGAACACCGTCCCCGCTTCGACGCGCTGCAGGCCTTCGAGGCGGATGTCCTGCACGGTGAACGGGTCGGCGGCCTGCGCCGGGCAGGCCACCATCGCGAGGTACAGCGCAGCAAGGGCTGCGAGAGACTTGGGAGGAATCATCATCACCGCATGGTCTTCACCAATGTCGGAGGAATGTGGGACGCCCTCCCGTGCGCAGGGCCGGTTGGTGAGCAGTCGTTACTGCAACCCCATCGCGTTCACCGCCGGCCACGCCACCGCAGGCCGTTCCATCCGTTCGCGGCAGTTCTGCGCATGCGTCTCCAGCGACAGGTTGCCCTGGATCTCCAGCAGCCGCTGCACCGTGCGATCGACCGCCTGCGCGTCCAGCAGCGGGTACGTGCGCGCCGTGCGCCCGTTGTTGCGCACCAGGCGTGCGATGTACGGCAGGTCTTGCTGCGTGATCACGGCAGCCGGCATCACACCCTCCAGCTCCACGCCTTCGCACGGCAGCAGCACGAAGTACTGCAGCCGCAGGTCGTCCGGCAGCAGGCTGCGCAGCTGCGTCGTCTTGCGCCCGCCCTGCCAGGCCGGGTCCTTCACTTCACGCGCCCGCGTGCAGCCATGCAGCCGCAAGAACCAGCGCGGCGGCGCCTCGTCGGATTTCTTGCGGTAGACGAACGCGTTGCGCCAAGCCTTGATCTCGAACAGGTACACGCCCGTCTCGCACACGATCACCGCATCGATGCGCGCCGTGGGCACCGCGCAACCGGAGGGCATCGGGATGATGAGGTTGCGAAGAATGCGCAGATGCGAAAACGCCGGACTGAACGCCGTGGCGAGCTGCTGCACCCCGAGCGACGCGGCGACCGCGCTTTGCGGTAGAACAATGGTCATGTCGAACTCCTTCGAAGCCCCGAGCATTGCCGGCCTTTTAGGAGACTTCTGGTAAACGAGGCAGAGCCTTGCGGTGTTCCCAGGCCGAGCGAAGCAAAGGCCTGTGAGGTTCCCCACCCCTTCTGTATGCGCCGAGGAGCGCAGCGTTTCGCGGATCAGGGCTCGCCCTTGTTTGAGCGAAGCGAGTTTGGGCGAGACCCCGCGAAACGTGAGCACCGCAGGTTGCCCGCAGCGAAGCGGAGGGACGCAGACAGCAGGGTCGCCTTTTCTTTGCTTACTTTCTTTTGGCGAAGCAAAAGAAAGTGAGTCGCCCGCCGGGGCGAGACCCGGCCTCGGGAAACAAAACGATCAGCCTTCGATTTTCCCGAGCCGAGATTCACGAAGCCGGCTCGGCGCCAAGGCCCCGGCAGATTCAAGAATCGGATAAGCAATCGAACAGATATGCGAATTGATCCGCTTCAAATCACTGATCAGATCAATGTGCAGAGAACTCGTCTCGATGCTCAAAGTAGTCCGATCCGACAACCGATCCAGATGGGTAGTGGCGTAGGCCCGCTCCAGATCCCGAAACCGCGCCTTCTCTTCCAGCAGCTTCTGCGCGTCACGAACATTGCCGTTCAAGAACACACTCATGCTCAACCGCAGATTGGCAACCAGCCGCTGGTGCAACTCGACGATCTCCGCCATCCCCGCTTCCGAGAAGTTGCGCTGCGGCTTGATCTTCTTGTCCTCGATATCGATGATCACCCGCTCGATGATGTCCCCGATCTGCTCCATGTTGATCGTGAAGCTGATGATGTCCGTCCACCGCCGGCTTTCCTCCTCGCCCAGCGCCTCGCGCGAGATGCGCGTCATGTAGTACTTGATCGCCGAGTACAGCTCGTCCACCGTGTCATCGAGTTGCCGCAGCTCCTGCGCCAGCCGCAGGTCGTTGTTGCGGATCACGTCCAGCGTGCCGATCAGCATCGTCTCCACGATGTCCGCCTGGTGCAGCGCCTCGCGCGCCGCGTTCGAAATGGCCAGAGAAGGCGTCGACAGCGCCGAAGGATCGAGGTGGTGCGGCCGGCTCGTGCCCACGGGCTGCGGCGGCACGGGCAGCATGCGCGTCACCAGCTTGGCGACCCATTGCGTGAGGCCGATGAAGCCGACGCTGATCACGATGTTGAACGCCAGGTGGAACAGCACCACGCCGTGCGTCTGGTTCGGCAGCTGGGGCTGCACGTAGCGCACCCACAGCCCCACGAACGGCGTGACCAGCGCCACGCCCAGCGCCTTGAACAGCAGGTTGCCCACCGTCACCTGCCGCACCGACACGGCAGAGCGCGCCGTGGTCAGCACCGCCAGCAGGCCACTGCCCAAGTTGGCACCGAGCACCAGGCCCAGCGCCACGTCGAGTGGCACCACGTTCGAGCTCGCCATGGCCGCCACCAGCAGCACCACCGCCAGGCTCGAGTACGCCACGATGGCGAGCGCGGCGCCGAGCGTGATCTCCAGCAGCACATCGCTGGTGATGGACGCGAGCAGCGCCCGCACGGCCGGCGACGAGAACAGCGGCTCGGTGGCCGCCACCACCAGCTGCAGCGCCAGCAGCATCAGCCCCAGCCCGATCAGCACCCGCCCCACGCGCCCCGCCACGGTGGCCGAGCGCGTGATGAACAGCACCACCCCCACGAAGATGAACATCGGCGAGAGCCACGAGAGGTCGGCCGAGAAGAGCACCGAGATCAGCGCCGTGCCCACGTCGGCGCCCCGCATCACCGCCAGCGCCGCCGGCAGCGTGACCAGGCCCTGCCCCACGAAGGAGGAGGTCATGAGCGAGGTGGCCGTGCTCGACTGCACGAGCGCCGTGACGCCGATGCCCGAGAGCGCGGCCGTGAAGCGGTTGCGCATGCTCTGCACGAGGATCTTGCGCAGATTGGCGCCGAAGACGCGCAGCACGCCGGTGCGCACGAGGTGCGTGCCCCACACCAGCAGGGCGACGGCCGCAAGCAGATTCAGAAGGTGCTTCATGGAAGGCGGGGTCTGACCTTTCTCTTGTTTTCGTTTTGATTCGTTTCAGCCCCATTTTCCACAAGTAGACGCTTCAGTCGATCAGGGCTCCGTTGTCGTGGAAAGGATAAGGGCCTTCGAAGCTGCCGGAGGCCGCCAGGTGCGTGACAAGCCGGCGCCCGGCCGCGGACCAGGCGTGCACGCGGAAGGCGGGCGGCTCCAGCGTCCAGGCCGAGGCGGCGTCGGGCGCCAGGTCGAGGCGGACCTGGTGCGCCTGCGCCGGCGAGGTCGAGGCGATGGTGCCGCCGAAGCGCACGTCGATGGCGCGGTGCAGGTGGCCGCAGACCACGCGCTCGACGTTCGTGTAGCGGCGCAGCAGGGCCTCGAGCGCGTCGGCGCCCTCGAGCAGGCCGATCTCGTCCATGTGGCCGATCAGCGTCTCGAAGGGCGGGTGGTGCATGGCGACCACCACGGGCTCGTGGCGGCAGGCGTCGAGCTGGGCTTCGAGCCAGGCCAGGCGTTTGTCGCACAGCGTGCCGTGGCTGGCGCCGGGCACGCAGGTGTCGAGCGTGAGCAGCCGCAGCGCGCCCACGCGCACCGAGTACTGGACGAAGCCGTGCGTGTCGGCGCCCGTGCCCAGGTAGGCGTGGCCCGGGAAGCTGCGGCGCAGCTGGTCGCGGTCGTCGTGGTTGCCGGGCAGCAGGTAGACGGGCATCGTCAGCGGCGCGAGCAGGGCGGCCAGGTGTTCGTACTCGGCGGCGCGGCCGAAGTCGGTCAGGTCGCCGGTGATCACCACCGCATCGGGCGGCTGGCGCAGCGCGAGCACCGACTGCACCGCGCGCGCGAGGTAGGGCGCCGTATCGATGCGGCCATAAGCCAGCCGGCCGGGCTCGCGGATGTGCAGGTCGGTCAGCTGGACCAGGAAAGTGTTGGGGTTCGTCGTCGTGGTCATGGTCATGCACGGGTTTCCTGCGAGGTCATCAGGCGGTCGGCCGGGATGCGCAGGCCCACCGCGTCGCCCGGCCCGAAGGGGTTGTCGCGCCCCACGTCGGCCACCAGCACGGGCTGGTCCTGCAGGCGCAGGTGCAACTGCACGCGGTCGCCGAGGAAGGTGCGGTGTTCGACCGTGGCGCGGCCCCAGCCGGGCGCCTCGCCGGGCGGGGGCGCGCCGACCTCGATGTCTTCGGGCCGCACCAGCAGCGTCGCATGCTGCTGCCAGGGCGCGGGGCAGGGCAGCGACGACCCTCCGAGTCGGACAACGCCCTGCGCGATGGCGTCGGGCGCGCGCTCCAGCCGGTTGACCCGGCCCAGGAACTCGGCCACGAAGGGGTGCGCGGGCGCGCGGTACAGGTCTTCGCCGCGACCGACCTGCACGATGCGTCCGGCGCGCATCACCGCGAGGCGGTCGGCGATGGCCAGCGCCTCCTGCTGGTCGTGCGTGACGTGGATGGCCGTGATGTGCAGGCGGCGCAGCAGCTCGGCGAGTTCGTCGCGCAGCGATTCCTTGAGCTTGGCGTCGAGCGCGGCCAGCGGCTCGTCGAGCAGCAGCACGCGCGGGCGCACGGCCACGGCGCGCGCCAGGGCCACGCGCTGGCGCTGGCCGCCCGAGAGTTCGGCGGGGCGCTTGTTCTCCAGGCCGCCCAGGCGCACGAGGTCGACCAGTTCGCCCACGGCGCGTTTCTCTTCCTCGGGTGACACGCCGCGGATGCGCAGGCCGTAGCCGATGTTGGCCGCCACGGTCATCTGCGGAAAGAGCGCGTAGCTCTGGAACACCATGCCCACGCCGCGGTGCTCGACCGGGCGCTGCGTGACGTCCTGGTCGCCGAAGACGATGCGGCTGCCGTCGTCGGGCGCTTCGAGTCCCGCGATGAGGCGCAGCAGCGTGGTCTTGCCGCAGCCCGAGGGGCCGAGCAGCGCGAGCACCTCGCCGGCCTCGACCTTGAGGTTGGTGGGCTGCAGGCCGCGCGTGCCGTCGGCGTACGTCTTCGCGCAGTTCGAGATGTCGACGGGGATGCGTTCAAGTTCCATGGCGTTTCTGCATCAGGTTGGCAAGGTACTGCAGGCCCCACAGCACGGGGAGGATCACTGCGAAAAAGACCAGCGTGTAGGCCGATCCGATCTCGATGCGCATCGAGGCGTAGCTGTCGGCCAGGCCCACGGGCAGCGTGCGCGTGAGCGGCGTGTGCAGCATCCAGGTGAGGTTGAACTCGCCCACCGACAGCGTGAACACCATCAGGCTGCCGGCCACGATGGCCGGGAACACCGCAGGCACCAGGATGCCCATGAAGCGCTGGCGGAAGTTCGCGCCCAGCGAGCGCGCGGCCTCTTCGAGCGCGAGCAGGTCGTCGCGCTGGAAGGCCGAGCTCACGGTGCGCACCATGAAGGGCAGCGTGAAGACGATGTGGCCCACGAGGATGAAGGCGAAGCTCTGGCGGAAGGCCGTGAGCTGGCCGTAGGCGAGGATGAGCGCGAGCGCCGTCGCCAGGCCCGGCACTGCGACCGGCAAGGTCAGCAGCTCTTCGAAGATGCGCGCCGCGCGCGAGCGGCTGCGCGCCAGCGTGTAGGCGCAGGGCACGCCGATCAGCACGGTGCACACGACGCAGGCCACGGCCAGCGCGAGCGACCAGCCGACGGTGCCGCCGTAGTTCTCCCACACCTCGCCGAGCCAGCGCAGCGTGAGGCCGCTCTTCAGGCCCGCGCTGTAGTTGTTGACGAGGCCGGCCATCACCGACAGCAGCATTGGCGCGATCATGAAGAGGCTCACGATCACCGTGATGGCGAGCAGGAAAGGGGCGCGGGGTTGCGAAGGCGTCTTCATCATCGGGCGACCGGGTTGGCGCCGAAGCGGCGCGCCACGAAGAGCACCAGCCAGGTCACGACGCCCAGCGAGATCGACAGCGACGCGGCGAGCGCGAAGTTGGCGTAGTTGGTGAACTCGTTGTAGATGGTGATGGGGATCACCTCGAACTTGCTGGCCAGCGTGAAGGCCGTGCCGAAGGCGCCCATCGAGGTGGCGAACAGGATGGCGCCGCAGGCCAGCGTGGTGGGCGCGAGCTCGGGCATCCACACGTCGCGCGCCACGCGCAGCTTCGAGGCGCCGAGCGAACGCGCCGCTTCTTCGAGCTGCGTGTTCATCGATTCGGCCGCCGCGGCGTAGGTGGCGATGGCGCGCGGCAGCGAGAAATACAGGTACGCCAGGAAGAGGCCGAGCAGGCCGTAGGCGAAGGTGATGCGTTCGCCGACCAGCGCGTCGCTCAGGTCGGCCACCACGCCTTGGCGCCCGCCGAGCAGGATCACGAAGAAGCCGATGATCACGCCCGGAAACGACAGCGGCAGCGTGAGCAGCGACAGCAGCATGCGCTTGCCGGGAAAGGCATGGCGCGCGAGGTAGATGCCCACCGCCGCGCCCAGCACCAGCGTGGCCAGCGTCACCGCCACCGACAGCGCGACGGTGTTGGCCATGCTGTGCAGGTAGCGCGCATCGGTCAGCACCGCGAAGTAGGTGGCGGCGCCCTTGTCGGCCGGCAGCGCGAGCAGGCGCACCACCGGCAGCAGCCAGAAGGCCGCGAAGAAGACGGCCGCCGGCGCGACGCAGGCCAGCAGTCGCCAGCGCGGGTTCCAGGCGTTGGAGGAGGTGGTGCGTGTCATCGCGCGCGGCGCCGGGTCAGCGCACTTCCTTCAGGTACTGGTCGGAGAAGCCACGCTGCGCGTCGGCCATGCGGGCGTAGTCGACGGTCTTGGCACGGGCGTAGTCGCTCGCGGGCAGGAACTGCGCCTCGATCTCCTTGGGCATGGCGCTGGCGCGCACCGGGCGCAGGTAGGCCTTGGCCCAGATCGCCTGGCCTTCGTCGGACAGCGTGAAGTCGAGCACCTTCTTCGCATCGGCCGCGTGCGGCGCCTTGGCGACCAGGCTCATCACGTAGGGCACGGCCAGCGTACCTTCGCTCGGGATGACGAAGGCGACGTTGGCCTTGTCCTTGTACTTGGCGCGGTAGGCGTTGAAGTCGTAGTCGAGCAGGATCGCGATCTCGCCCGAGAGCACGCGCGCGTACGAGGTCTGCTTGGGCACGATGGGCTCGTTCTTCTGCAGCGCCTTGAAGTAGTCGATGGCCGGCTTGAAGTTGTCGAGCGTGCCGCCGCGCGCCTGGTTCACGGCCACGGCGCCCACGTAGCCCACGAAGGCCGAGGCGGGGTCGAGATAACCGATGAGGCCCTTGTACTCGGGCTTGAGCAGGTCGGCCCACGACTTGGGCACCGGCTTGCCCTTGAGCGCATCGACGTTGACCATGAAGCCGAGCGTGCCCGAGTGGATGGTGAACCAGTTGCCGGCCGGGTCCTTCAGGCCGTCGGGAATGTCTTTCCAGGCGGCCGGCTTGTAGGGCTCGACCACGCCGTCTTTCGCGGCCTGCACCGCGAAGGTCACGCCGAGGTAGGTGACGTCGGCCACGGGGCTGGCTTTTTCGGCGACCAGCTGTGCGAGCGACTGGCCCGAATTCTTGTTGTCGGCCGGCACGGTGATGCCCGTTTTGGCCTTGATGGCCTTGAGCTGGGTGCCCCAGTCGGCCCATTCGGTCGGGCAGTTGTAGCAAATGGCGGTCTGGGCCATGGCGCCGCCGGCGGCGACGAGGGCGGCGGCCAGCACGCCGAGGCGGGCGAGGCGGTGAAAGCGCAGGGACATGGAAAAACTCCTGGGAGGGGTGGTGAGGTCAGGACAGTGCGGCGTCGTTGTCTTCGCGCGCACTTGCGCACGACTCGCCGTCTCGGAAGGCATGAGGCAGCAGCAGGCTCGCGTCGGCCTGCAGCGCGCGGCCGCCGGCGATCGCCTGCGCCAGCAGCTCGACGCTGTGGCGGCCGATGTCGCTGTTGGGCTGCGCGATGGTGGTGAGCGCGGGCGTGAGGTCTTCGCCGAGCGCGATGCCGTCGAAGCCGACCACGCTGAGGTCGTCGGGCACCGCCAGGCCACTCAGGTGCGCGGCGCGGATGCTGCGGATGGCGAGCAGGTCGTTCGAGCAGACCAGCGCCGTGGGGCGGGCGCGCGGGCGCAGTTCGGCGCACAGCGCATCGACGGCGGTCTCGACAAAGGGCACTTCGACGAGCGGCGGCGCATCGAGGCCTGCTTCGGCCATGCCGCGCTGGTAGCCGCGGTAGCGCTGCTGCGCGCGGTCCGACGCGGCCAGCGTGCCGCTGACCATCGCGATGCGCCGGTGGCCCAGCAGCACGAGGCGCGTGACCGCATCGGCCACCGCGCCTTCGCTGTCGACCGACACGCAGGGATGGTCGGCGTGCCGGTTGTAGGCCAGCACGTAGGGCACGGCGGCGGCCTGCAGGCGCTGCAGCGCGGCCGAGGTGGACGGGTTCGACACCACGAGGATCAGCCCGTCGACGTTGCCCGCCAGCAGCAGCTGGACGGCGCGCTCTTCCTCGTCGAGCCGGTAGCCGGTGGTGACCGGCAGGATCGCGTAGCCGCCCGCGACGGCCGCGCGCGCAATGCCCTGCAGGCATTCGGCAAAGGTCGGGTTCAGCAGCGTGGGCAGCACCACGCCGAGCGTGCGGCTGCGCTGGGTGCGCAGGGTGCGGGCGCTGGCGTTGGGCAGGTAGTTGAGTTCGCGCGCCACGCGCTCGACCAGTTCGCGCGTGGCCGGCGTCACCTTGTCGGGGAAGTTGAAGGCGCGCGAGACCGTGGCCACGGAGACCCCGGCCTGGGCGGCTACTGCTTGGATGCTCATCGTGCGGGGTCCGTGGTGGGGTTCATGTAATCGATTACATTGGACCGGCGCAGTATGACTTCGCGATGACAGGACAGGGAAGTGGGGAGAACCCCGGGGCCGCGGGCGCAGAGCGCGGCCCAAAGAAAAAGGGGCCCGTGGGCCCCTTTGGTCGAGAACTGGCTTACTTGCCCCGGCGCACCCGCCGGATCTCGTCGACGATCAGGCAGATCGCCCCGAGCGTGATGGCGCTGTCCGCCGCGTTGAACGCCGGGAAGTACCAGTTGCCCCAGTGGAAGCTCAGGAAGTCGACCACGTAGCCGTGCATCATGCGGTCGACCACGTTGCCGATCGCGCCGCCCAGGATGCAGGCCATCGCGAACGAGAAGAGCTTCTGGCCCGCGTGCGACCGCAGCATCCAGACGATGAAGATCGCCGCCGCCACGCCGATCGCCGTGAAGAACCAGCGCTGCCAGCCCGAGTGGTCGGCCAGGAACGAGAAGGCGGCGCCCGTGTTGTGCGCGCGCACGACGTTGAAGAAGCTCGTCACGTAGGTCGCGTCACCGAGCTTGTAGTAGCCCAGGATCAGCGTCTTGGTGAACTGGTCGATGATCACGATGATCGCCGCCAGCCCGAGCCAGGGCCAGATGCTGGCCCCGCGCGAACGCGAGGCCGACGAGGCGGAACGTGCGGTCGCCATCAGGCCACGCTGCGCGATTCGCCCGCGCCGAACAGGTTGCTCGTGCAGCGGCCGCAGATGGTCGGGTGCGCCGGGTCGTGGCCCACGTCCTCGCGGTAGTGCCAGCAGCGCTCGCACTTCTGTGCGGTGCTGGGCGTGACCACGGTCGACAGCGTGTCGCCTGCCGCCAGTGCCACCGCCGAGGCGATGAACACGAACTTCAGGTCCTCGCCCAGCGAGCCCAGCAGCGCGAGGTCGTCGGCCGGTGCGTTCAGCTGCAGGTTGGCCTGCAGCGACGAGCCGACCTTGCCCTCGGCGCGCACCGCCTCGATGTCCTTGTTGACGCCGTCGCGGATCTCGCGGATGCGGCCCCACTTGGCGAGCAGCGCCTCGTCGGGTGCGGCGAACTGGCTGTAGGTCTGCGTGAAGATCGACTCGCCCGGCTTGCCGGTGCCCACGATCTTCCAAGCCTCTTCGGCCGTGAAGCTCAGGAACGGCGCCATCCAGCGCAGCATGGCTTGCGAGATGTGCCACAGGGCCGTTTGCGCGCTGCGGCGCGCGAGCGAGCCCGGCGCCGTCGTGTAGAGGCGGTCCTTCAGGATGTCGAGGTAGAAGCCGCCCAGGTCTTCCGAGCAGTAGATCTGCAGCTTGGCCACCACCGGATGGAACTCGTACACCTGGTAGTGCGCAAGGATCTCGGCCTGGAACTGCGCCGCGCGCGACATCGCGTAGCGGTCGATCTCGAACAGCTGGTCGAGCGGCACCGCGTCTTTCGCGATGTCGAAGTCGCTGGTGTTCGCGAGCAGGAAGCGCAGCGTGTTGCGGATGCGGCGGTAGGCGTCGACGACGCGCGCGAGGATCTTGTCGTCGCCCGCGATGTCGCCCGAGTAGTCGCTCGCGGCCACCCACAGGCGGATGATTTCCGAGCCCAGCTTGTTGCTGATTTCCTGCGGGTCGATGCCGTTCTTGAGCGACTTGCTCATCTTGATGCCCTTGGCATCCACCGTGAAGCCGTGCGTGAGCAGGCCCTTGTACGGTGCGCGGTCTTCCAGCATGCAGGCGATCAGCAGCGACGAGTGGAACCACCCGCGGTGCTGGTCGTGGCCTTCGAGGTACAGGTCGGCCTCGGGGCCGGTCTCGTGGTGCACGTTGGGGTGCGTGCCGCGCAGCACGTGCGAGAAGGTCGAGCCCGAGTCGAACCACACCTCGAGGATGTCGGTGCTCTTGGTGTAGCTCGGTGCGTCTTCGGCGCCCAGGATGTCTTCGACCGTGACGCGGCTCCAGGCCTCGATGCCGCCCTTCTCGACGATGTCGGCGGCCTGGTCGAGGATTTCCATGGTGCGCGGGTGCAGCTCGCCCGAGTCCTTGTGCAGGAAGAACGGGATCGGCACGCCCCAGCTGCGCTGGCGGCTGATGCACCAGTCGGGCCGGCCGGCGATCATGTCGTGCAGGCGGGCCTTGCCGTTCTCGGGATAGAAGCTGGTCTGCTCGATGGCGTCGAGCGCGGTCTGGCGCAGCGTCTTGGGCGCCTTGTCCTTGGTGAACACGCCTTCGCCCTCGTCCATGCGAACGAACCACTGGGCCGCCGCGCGGTAGATCACCGGCGTCTTGTGGCGCCAGCAGTGCGGGTAGCTGTGGGTGATGGTCTCGGTGGTCATCAGCCGGTTGGCGTCGCGCAGCGCGGCGATGATCACCGGCACGGCCTTCCAGATGTTCTGGCCGCCGAACAGCGGGAAGTCGGGCGCGTAGCTGCCGTTGCCCTGCACCGGGTTCAGGATGTCGTCGTACGCCACGCCATGGGCGATGCAGGAGTTGAAGTCGTCCACGCCGTAGGCAGGCGAGGAGTGCACGAGGCCGGTGCCGTCGGTGGCGGTGGCGTAGTCGGCCAGGTAGATGGGCGACAGGCGCTGGTAGCCCGCATCGACGTCGTACAGCGGGTGCTCGAACTCGAGCCCGCCGAGCGCCTCGCCCTTGACCGTGGCCAGCACCTTGCCGTCGAGCGCGTAGCGCGTCATGCACATCTCGACCAGCGAGTTGGCCAGGATCAGGAGGCCGCGCTCGGTGTCGACCAGCGAGTACTCGAGCTCGGGGTTGAGGTTGATCGCCTGGTTGGCGGGGATGGTCCACGCGGTGGTGGTCCAGATCACCGCGAAGATGTCGCCCAGGATCGTGTGGTCGGTGCCGAAGGCCTTGAGCACCTTCTCGCGCTCGTGCGCCTTGAAGGCCACGTCGATGGTCTGGCTCTTCTTGTCGGCGTACTCGATCTCGAACTCGGCCAGCGACGAGCCGCAGTCGAAGCACCAGTACACGGGCTTGAGGCCCCGGTACACGAAGCCGCGCTCGATCACGCGCTTGAACGCGCGCAGCTCGCCAGCTTCATTGGCGAAGTCCATCGTCTTGTACGGATGGTCCCATTCGCCCAGCACGCCCAGGCGCTGGAAGTCGACCATCTGCTGGGCGATCTGCTCCGTGGCGTAGGCGCGGCTCTTGGCCTGCATCTCGTCGCGGCTCAGGTTGCGGCCGAACTGCTTTTCGATGGCGTTCTCGATCGGCAGGCCGTGGCAGTCCCAGCCGGGCACGTACAGCGCGTCGAAGCCTTCGAGCTGGCGCGCCTTGGTGATCATGTCCTTGAGGATCTTGTTCACCGCGTGGCCCATGTGGATCTGGCCGTTGGCGTACGGCGGGCCGTCGTGCAGGATGAACTTGGGCGCGCCGTGGCGGGCGTCGCGCAGGCGGTGGTAGCGGCCTTCGTCGTTCCATTCCTTGACCCAGCCCGGTTCGCGCTTGGGCAGGTCGCCGCGCATCGGGAAGGGGGTGTCGGGCAGGTTCAGCGTGGAACGGTAATCTTTGGGGGAAGCGGCGTCAGACATGTTGGGGTGCGGCGAAACAGAGGGGCTTCGACAGGCTCAGCCCGAACTGCATTGAGCGGTCGGTGCGGAAGATATAGCCGTTCGCCCTGAGCTTGTCGAAGGGCGGCAGCACGGGGCGTGCAGGGCTAAATTCGGTCGCGCGTGGTCTGGCGGTGGGTCTCGGCGTGGGTCGATGCGAAGAACGCGCGTGCGTCGCGGCCATCCTTCGCGATGCCCGCGGTGAGGGCTTCGAGGCTGGTGTAGCGCAATTCGTCGTGCAGTTTGTGCAGGAGTTCCACGCGCACGATTTTACCGTAGGCCCCTTCGGCCCCCAGATGCGAGGGCCACTCCAGGCAATGCGTCTCGAGCAGCACGCGCCCCGCGTTGACGTCGTTGGCGTCCAGCGAGGGCCGCACGCCGAGGTTCGCGACACCCGGCAGCGGCTGGTCGGCCAGGCCGTGCACCAGCACCGCGAAGATGCCGCTGGCGGCCGGTTTCCAGTGCTTGAAGCGCAGGTTGAGGGTGCGAAAACCGTCGTCCTTGCCCGGCGACGACGCGCCCAGCGCCCGGCCCAGCTTGCGGCCGTGGACCACGTGGCCCGAGATGGTGTACGGGCGCCCCAGCAGCGTGTGGGCATCGGCCATGCGGCCTTCGGCCAGCGCCTCGCGCACGGCCGAGCTGGACACCCGCAGGCCGTGCACCTCGTAGCTGTTCATGCGCGCGACGTCGAAGCCCTGGGCTTCACCGGCGGCATCGAGCATGGCGTAGTCGCCCGCGCGCTTGGCGCCGAAGCGGAAGTCGTCGCCCACCAGCACGTAGCGCGCGCCCAGGCCGTCGATCAGCACGTTCTGGATGAAGGCCTCGGGCGACTGGGAGGCCAGCCGGCCGTCGAAAGGCAGCACGATGGTCTGGTCGACGCCGCAGGCCGCCAGCTCGGTCAGCTTGTCGCGCAGCGTGCCGATGCGGGCCGGAGCCAGGTCGGGTTTCTTGGTGACGGCGGCGAAATAGTCGCGCGGGTGCGGCTCGAAGGTCAGCACGCAGCTGGGCAGCCCGCGATGGCGGGCCTCGGTCTGCAACAGCGCCAGCATGGCCTGGTGGCCGCGGTGGACGCCGTCGAAATTGCCGATCGTGAGGGCGCAGGCCGGAGCTACGCCCGGGTGTCGGAAGCCGCGGAAAACCTGCATGGGAGAGTATCTTTTTGATAGCGCCTGATGCCCGTCGTATGGGCAAATCAGGCCGATTTGTCACAAAGCCGGTATATTGTGACGCAGTGGGTGGGTTGGCGTGAGTCGCCAACGCATTCCGAGTCTCTGGTCTCTGCGTGTTTTTCTCGTTTCGAGGAGGCGTGTGTGAAGGTCTTGAAGCTGTCGGCCCAAGGGCTGCCCCAGTCATGGATATCGCTGGAACAGGCGGTGATCCACTACGCGGCGGACGAAGTCCGCTGGGAAGTGGGCGCGCAGGTGGCCGTGTTCCGTGGCGGCCACAACGCGATCACGGGCGAGCAGTCGCAGATCGCGATCAACAGCATCATCGGCACCAAGGGCGTGCCGCGCATCAACCCCTTCGCGCAGCGCCCGGGCCTGACCAACAGCAAGCTGTTCTCGCGCGACCGCAACATCTGCGCCTACTGCGGCGGCCATTTCCACGAAGACGAACTCACGCGCGAGCACATCATTCCGTTCGCGCAGCGCGGCATCGACACTTGGATGAACGTGGTCACGGCCTGCAAGCCCTGCAACCACCGCAAGAGCAGCCGCACGCCCGAGCAGGCGAACATGCCGCTGCTGTATGCGCCCTATGTGCCCAGCCTGTGGGAAGACTTCATCCTGCGCAACCGCCGCATCCTGGCGGACCAGATGGAGTTCCTGATGGCGCACCTGCCGCAGTCGTCCCGGTTGCACGACATCTGACACCCGATGTGCAAGAAAAAAGGAGGCCTCGGCCTCCTTTTTTCTTTCAGCCCTTCCAGGCCGGTGGCCGTTTCTCGATGAAGGCCTGCACGCCTTCCAGCGCGCTCTCGTCCATCATGTTGCAGGCCATGGTCCGGCTGGCGTCGGCCAGCGCGGCCTCGATGCCGGTTTCGAGCTGGCGATAGAACAGCGCCTTGCCCAGCGCGAGCGCCGTGCGGGGCTTGGCGACGATGCTGGCGACCAGTGCCTCGACCGCGGCGTCGAGCGCCTCGGGCGGCGCGACCCGGTTGACCAGGCCTTTCTCGCGCGCTTCCTCGGCGCCGATGAATTCGCCCGTCACCAGCATCTCGAAGGCTTCCTTGCGCCCGAGGTTGCGCGACAGCGTGACGCCGGGCGTGGCGCAGAAGAGGCCCACGTTGACGCCGCTGACCGCAAAGCGCGCGTCGCTGGCTGCCACCGCGAGGTCGCACACGGCCACCAGCTGGCAGCCCGCCGCGGTCGCGATGCCGTGCACGCGCGCGATCACCGGCACGGGCAGCCGCTGGATCGACAGCATCATCGCGCCGCACCGGTCGAACAGCTGCTGGTAGTAGCCGAGCGAGGGGGCGGCGCGCATCTCCTTCAGGTCGTGGCCCGCGCAGAAGGCCTTGCCCGCCGCGGCGATGACGACGGCGCGCACCGTGTCATCGGCGGCGATGGTGCCGAGCGCCTGTTCGAGCGCGCCCAGCATGCCTTCGGACAGCGCATTGAAGGCGGCGGGGCGGTTCAGCGTGAGCGTGACCACGCCGCGCGCGTCGCGCGCCGTCAGGACGAAGGGGGTCGTGTCGTTCATGGCCGTTCAGTACGTCAGCTCGAGCACCGTCGCGTGCCCTTGCGCGGCGGGCCAGCTCTGGCCGCTGAGGCGCTCGCCGTTGAACTCGGCGCTGACCGTGCGCTGCGGCGCGCCGGCCGCGATGCGCAGCCGCGAGCTCGACTGCCCCGCGCCCTGGGCCGGCACGCCGGGCGGCGGGCTCTGGCCGTCGAAGTTCATCGTGTCGCGCTGCGCATCGAAGTAGCCGCGCGGGCGCGTGAAGACGACCACCGCACCCGCGCCGCTCTCGGCCGGCGCCAGGCGCTCGGTCCGCAGGTTGACGAAGCCGCTGCTGCGCACGAACGGGCTGCGGTAGATGTGCGTGGTGCCCTGGCCAGGCACGTCGAGCACGAACTCGTAGCGCGCGGTGGGCTGCGCGCTGAACGGGCCCCAGCGACCGTCGGCGCCGACCGTCTGCTGGTGCGCCGCCTCGCCGCGCCGCGCACCCGAGGCCGGGTCGACGGCAAAGACCGTGACGCGCGCGCCGGCCAGCGCCAGGTTGTCCGCGCCGGTCGCGCGGCCGTCGAGCACGACCTTCGATTCCGGCGCCACCGCCGTGCTGGCCGGCGCCTGGCCGGTCAGGAAGCGCCAGGTCGCCGCGAAGGCAGAGGGCGAAAACGAGGTCTCGCGGTGGTCCACGCGCGGCAGCACGAGGTTGGTGGCGCCCTTGAGCGCCGGCCCGTCGAAGCCGATGTTCGTCGGTTGGCCCGGCGCGCCGATCCACAGGCCGTCGGGCTGGGCGTATTTGTCGTTGGTGTCCGAGCGCAGCGTGAGCCACTGCACGCCGAGCGTGACCTCGTCGCCGTTCGGTCCCTTGGGTGCATTGAGCTGCTGCATGAAGGCCGAGAGTCCCGAGAACTCGTTGTTCTCGCGCAGGCCCTTCACCTTCCAGATGCCGTGCGCCGGGTTGCCGCCGAGCACCACGTGGCTCACCACGGCCGCGCCGCCGCCGTTCTGCACGTAGTTGCGGATGGTGTTGCCGCCGCGCGAATTGCCGATGAGCACGACCTTGGGCGCGCCCGTGGCCTTCAGCACCTTCTCGACCTCGGCGCGCAGGAACGCGGCCGAGTCGGCGGTGGAGCTGCGCCCCGACTGGGCCACGGCGTCGTCGTCGCGGGCCAGGGGAGTCGGCTGGTCGATGGCGAAGAGCCGCTCGCGCGGCCAGCCGTTCGATTCGAAGCGCCAGATCGTGGTCTGCCACAGCGCCGCCGAGTCGCCGTTGCCGTGCATGAAGACGATGGGCGGGCGCTCGGTGGAAGAGGGCGCGGAGGTGGCGCAGCCGGTCAGCCAGGTGACGGCGGTGCTTCCGGCAAGGGCCAAGGCAAGCAGGGTGCGGCGGGAAGGCATGTCTGTCTCTCTCCTGGCAGGGGGCTGGGGCCCCGCAAGTGAAAACGCCCGCCGGCGCAAGGCGGGCGGGCGTTGGATGCTATCGACAAACAGCCGTCAGGCGAAGACGCCGGCGGTGTCCTGCATGCGTGCCGACACTTCACCCAGGTGGTGCAAGGTGTCGCCGAAGGTGAGTTCGAGCTGCGTGAGCTTGCGGAAGTAGTGGCTGCCGATGTATTCGTCGGTCACGCCGATGCCGCCGTGCAGCTGCACCGAGTTCGCGGCAACGTAGCGCATCGACGTGCCCAGCTGGTACTTGGCGCGGGCCAGCGCCTGGCGGCGCTCGTCGGCCGGGGCGTTGAGCTTGAGTGTCGCGTAGTAGCTCATCGAGCGTGCCAGCTCCAGCTGCATCTTCATGTCGGCGACGCGGTGGCGCAGTGCCTGGAAGCTGGAGATGACCACGCCGAACTGCTTGCGCTGGTTCATGTAGTCGATGGTGACGTCGAGCGTCTTGTCGAGCACGCCGACCGCTTCGGCGCAGGTGGCGGCAATGCCGACATCGACCGCGTACTCGAGCGCGGCCAGGCCGTCGGCCGTGACCAGCGTGGCGTCGGCCTTGTCGAACACCACTTCGGCCGCGCGGCCGCCGTCCTGCGTGCCGTAGCCGCGGGCTTCGACGCCGCTGGCGCTGCGCTCGACCAGGAAGAGGGCGATCTTGCCGTCGACCTTGGCGGGCACGATGAAGGCATCGGCCTCGTCGCCCACGGGCACCACGCTCTTGGCGCCGGTCAGCGAGTAGCCGTTGCCCGACTTGGTGGCCGTGGCCTCGCACACATCGAGGCGGTAGCGCGCCTTGCGCTCCTGGTAGGCCAGCACCACGAGGGCCTGGCCGCCGGCGATGCGCGGCAGCCAGTTTTCCTTGGTGGCCGCGTCGGCGTAGCCGCCGAGCACGGCGCCGGCGATCAGCGTCTGGGCGAAGGGCTCCAGCACGATGCCGCGGCCCAGTTCTTCCATCACGACCATGCCGGCCACCGGGCCCATGCCCAGGCCGCCGTCGTCTTCGCTGATGTACAGGCCGCCCAGGCCGAGCTCGGCCAGTTCGTCCCAGGCTTCGCGCGAGAAGCCGCCCTTGGCCTCGATGCCGCGGCGGCGCTCGAAGTCATAGCCCTTGTCGACCCACTTGCGAACGGCGTCGCGCAGCTGGTCCTGGTCTTCCGAAAAATTGAAATCCATGTTGGTGTCTCCTCAGCCCAGGACGGTTTGCGCCACGATGTTGCGCTGGACTTCGTTCGAGCCGCCGTAGATCGTGGTCTTGCGCATGTTGAAGAAGGTCGATGCCAGCGGTGCCAGCGCCGGGTTGCCGCCGGGGAAGTTGCCCTGCCAGCCGGCTTCCATGGCTTCGCGGATCAGCGGCAGCGAGTAGGGGCCGCCGGCCAGCATCATCAGCTCGGCGTAGCGCTGCTGGATCTCGCTGCCGCGGATCTTGAGCAGGCCGGCCACGTCCAGCGAGTTCTTGCCCGAGGTGGCGGCGGAGAGCACGCGCAGCACCATCATCTCGAGGGCGACGATGTCGACTTCGAGCTTGGCGATCTCGTCGCGGAAGCGCAGGTCGTCGTACACGCCTTCGCTTTTCGCAATGCGCTTGAGGCGCTCGAGTTCGCGCTTGGCGCGGTTCACGTCGGCGATGTTGGTGCGCTCGTGCGAGAGCAGGTGCTTGGCGTAGGTCCAGCCCTTGTTCTCCTCGCCGATCAGGTTCTCGGCGGGCACTTCGACGTTGTCGAAGAACACCTCGTTCACCTCGACGCCGCCGTCGATCAGCTTGATCGGGCGTACGGTGACGCCGGGCGACTTCATGTCGAGCAGCAGGAAGCTGATGCCGGTCTGGGGCTTGCCTTCGTTGCTGGTGCGCACGAGGTTGAACATCCAGTCGCCGTGCTGGCCGAGCGTGGTCCAGGTCTTCTGGCCGTTGACGATGTACTTGTCGCCCTTGCGCTCGGCCTTGGTCTTGACCGAGGCCAGGTCGGAACCCGAGCCGGGTTCGCTATAGCCCTGGCTCCACCAGACTTCGCCGCTGGCGATGCCGGGCAGGAAGCGCTTTTGCTGCTCGGCGTTGCCGAAGGCCATGATCACCGGGGCCACCATGACGGGGCCGAACGGGATGATGCGCGGCGCGCCGGCCAGGGCGGTTTCTTCCTCGAACAGGTGGCGCTGCACGGCGGTCCAGCCGGGGCCGCCGAATTCCTTGGGCCAGCCGTAGCCCAGCCAGCCCTTCTTGCCGAGGATCTTGGCCCAGCCTTGCAGATCGTCGCGCGTCAGTTCGAGCGCGTTGTGCACCTTGTGCGAAATCTCCTGGGGGAGGTTGTCCTTGACCCATGCGCGAACTTCTTCGCGGAACTTCTGTTCTTCGGGTGTGAAGCTCAAATCCATGCGTGCCTCGCTGTGTTGATCGGTCCACCGCAGACGCGGGGTGTCTCCGGAACTGCGAGTTTTAGCACGGTCGTGCTGCGATCCGGTGTCCGCGTCGCGACAAGCCCGCCGGCGTGCGGGTCGACGGGAGGCTGATCGGGGTGTTGGCGGGGCACGGATAATCCCGGCCTCCTATGAAGAACATCGTGATCCTGATCTCCGGCGGCGGCTCGAACATGGCGGCCATCGTGCGCGCCGCCGAGCGCGACCGCTGGGCCGAGCGCTTCGGCGCGCGCATCGCCGCCGTCATCAGCAACAAGGCGGAGGCCGGCGGGCTGGCGCTGGCCGCATCGCACGGCATCGCGACCGCCGTGGTGCCGCACCAGGCCTTCGACAGCCGCGAGGCCTTCGACGCGGCGCTGGCCGAGGCGGTCGACGCCCACGCGCCGACGCTCGTGGTGCTGGCGGGCTTCATGCGCATCCTGACGCCCGGCTTCGTGGCCCGCTACGCCGGGCGGCTGGTGAACATCCACCCCTCGCTGCTGCCGGCCTTTCCGGGGCTGCACACGCACCAGCGCGCCATTGAGGCGGGCTGCAAGGTGGCGGGGGTGACGGTGCACCAGGTCACGGCCGAGCTCGACCACGGGCCGATCCTGGCGCAGGCCGTGGTGCCGGTGCTGCCGGACGACACGGCCGCCACGCTGGCCGCCCGGGTGCTGTCCCAGGAGCACCTGCTGTACCCGCGCGCCATCGCTGGATGGCTGTTGGATACATTGAGTCACAAAGCTTAAAGTTGTTTATATTGTTGGGTTTTCGGGAGCACAGAACTTTGAAAACCCAATCGCTACTGTTGACGTTGGCCACCGCGGCCCTGCTGGCCGCCTGCGCCGCTCCGGCCCCCGCGCCGGCACCGGGCGCCGCTGCGCCCGCACCCGCCGCGCCGGCCGAGCCCGTCTTCCAGTGCAACGCCGAAGGCGCCCGCTTTGCCGTGGGCCAGCAGGTGACGCCTCAGCTCGAAGCCGCGGCACGTGCGCGCGCCGGCGCCGGCACGGCGCGGGTGCTCAAGCCAAACCAGGCGGTCACCATGGAACTCAACCCCGGACGGCTCAACATCAGCGTCGACGCGCGTGGCCGCGTCAAGGACGTTCACTGCGGCTGAGCGTCGATCGGGGTGAAGCGGCGCTGCGGGCGGCCGTCGATCTCGATGGTTTCTTCGAACATCGCGGCCGGCCGGACCCACAGGCCGCGGGCACCGTAGAGGGCGCGGTACAGCGTCATCGGCTCCAGCGTCTCGCTGTGGCGGACGGTGCCGATCACGTCGTACTCGCCGCCCTTGTAGTGGCGGTAGCGGCCGGGGGGCGTTTCGATCAGGGGAGGGAGGTCTTCGTCGTTCAACGGGGGCTTCTTTCTTCGGTAACAACTGTCGGATGAGTCTTTGACGGGAGTCGGATGGACCGTGCGGATTTTGTTCACCTGGTACGCCTGAGCGAGCACGCGAGTGCGGACGACAGTGCGCGCTACCGGCGTGGCGTCGCGGCGTTCGCCGCGCTCGGCTACCTCTGGGTGCTGGCCTGCCTCGGGCTGGCGGTGGGCATTGTGGCCTGGGTGGTCGTCTCGGTGGCCGACGGGCGTTTCAACTTCACCCGCGGCTGGCTGCTCGTGTTCGCGCTGGGCCTGTTCTGGGCGACCCTGCGCGCGCTCTGGGTGCACTTCGACGAGCCCGACGGCGAGCCGCTCACGCGCGCCGACGCGCCGGGACTGTTCGAGGCGCTGGACCGCATCCGCGAGCGCATCAAGGGGCCGCCGGTGCACCGCGTCTACCTGGACGACAACTTCAACGCCAGCATCCGCCAGGTGCCGCGCTTCGGCCTGTTCGGCGGTGCGCTCAACTCGCTGAGCATCGGCCTGCCGCTGCTGATGATGCTGGACCGCCAGCGCCTGCTGTCGGTGCTGGCCCACGAATACGGGCACCTGCGCGGCAACCACGGCCGCCTGAGCGCCTGGATCTACCGCACGCGGCTGTCGTGGCTGCGGCTCGATGCCAGCCTGCAGCGCGACGAGGGCGTGATGGCGCTGGTGTCGCAGGCCTTCTTCCGCTGGTACTTTCCGCGCTTTGCTGCCAAGACCTTCGCGCTGGCCCGCCAGGACGAGTACGAGGCCGACCGTATTTCGGGCCGGCTGCTCGGCACCGCGGTGGCCGCGGCCGCGCTCACCGAAGTGGCCATCAAGGGCAACTGGTACGCCAGCGAGTTCTGGCCCTGGCATTGGGCGCGCGCCGAGCGCGAGCCGCTGCCGCCCGGCCCGTTCGCCGCCCTGCGGCAGCGCGCCCGCACGCCGCCGAGCGAGGAGTTCGCGCGCCAGGCGCTGCGCGAGGCGATGCGGCGCGTGAGCGACCTGGACGACACCCACCCGGTGCTGCGCGACCGGCTCGAAGCCCTGAACCAGAAAGCGGCGCTGCCGGCCTGGTCGCAGCGGCCCGCGCTCGACATGCTGGCCGACAAGCACAAGTGGATCGCGCATTTCGACAACGCCTGGCGCCGCGCCCACGCCGCCGACTGGAAGCAGCACCACGCGCACCGCTCGCGCATCCGCGAGCGCATCGCGGTGCTGGCGGCCCGCGGCGAGCGCAACACGCCCGACGAGATGGTCGAATGGGCCGACGCCGAGCGCCGGCTCGATCCGGCGGCGCCAGTGCGCGCGCGCTACGAAAGCGCGTTGCGGATCGCGCCGGACCACCCGGGCGCGCTGCGCGGACTGGCGCAGATGCTGCCCGCGCGCGAGCGCGCCGAGCGCTTGGCCGTGCTCGAACGGCTGCACCAGTCGGGCGTGGCCAGCCGCTGGTGGGCGGCCAAGAACGCCGTCGCCTCGCTCGAAGATCCCGAAGCCGGGCCGCACGACGAGCAGGGGCTCAAGCTGTGGCGCGCGCGGCTCAAGGAGGCGGAGGAGGCCGAGGCGCGCGCCTGGGAAGAGATCACCGACACGCCGTTCTTCAGCCAGATTTCGCGCCACGACCTGAACGACCACGAACTGGGCGAACTGCGCGCCGACATCGCGCGCTGCCTGCCGGTGTCGCGGCTGTGGGTGGTGCGCAAGAACCTGCGCGAGTTCGCCTGGCGGCGGGCCTACATCGTGTTCGTCGAGGTGCCGGGGCTCGGCGACGAGGACCGCTGGCACCTGTGCCGCGAACTCGAGCAGACGCTGACCCTGCCGGGGGCGGCGCTGGTGCTCTGGGCGGGGCATTCGCCCACGCTGGAAGACATCGAGCGGCAGGCCTTCGGGACCGTCTGGGTGCGCGGCGCCTGAGGCGTTTCGGCCGCGAGGCCGGCCGGCTGAGACAATCGGGGCTATGCATCCCAAAGCCCTGTTGGAGGCCACCGCCGATCTGGTCGGCCTGGTCCTGAAATTCGATCACCCGGCCGACCAGGTCGTTTCGCGCTTTTTCCGCGACCACCGCGAGTTCGGCCCGCGCGAGCGCGCGACGCTCGCCGAAACCGTCTACACCGTGCTTCGCAAGAAGCTGCTGTTCGATCACCTGTCGCCCTCGGGCAGCGGTTCGAAGGAGCGCCGCATGGCGATCCTGGGCTTTCACGGCCCGCGCGACTTTTTGAAGAGCGCGCTCAACGATACCGAGAAGCGCTGGCTCGACAACTGCGACGCCGTCAAGCCCGACGACCTGCTCGAACGCCATCGCCACAACCTGCCCGAATGGCTGGTCGCGCCGCTCAAGGCGCAGCTGGGCGACGGCTTCTGGCCGATGGTCGAGAGCCTGCAGCAGCCGGCGCCGCTCGACCTGCGCGTCAATGCATTCACCGACAAGCGGGCCGAAGTGAAGGCGGAGCTTGCGAAGGCTGCTATCAAATCGGAAGTGACGCCGTTCTCGCCCTGGGGACTGCGCATCGACGGCAAGCCGGCGCTGACCAAGCTCGACGCGTTCGTGCGCGGCGCCATCGAGGTGCAGGACGAGGGCTCGCAGCTGCTGGCGCTGCTGCTGGACGCCAAGCGCGGCGAGATGGTGGTCGATTTCTGCGCCGGCGCCGGCGGCAAGACGCTGGCCATCGGCGCGACCATGCGCAACACCGGCCGGCTCTACGCCTTCGACACCTCGGCCCACCGCTTGGACGCGCTCAAGCCGCGGCTGGCGCGCAGCAAGCTGTCGAACGTGCACCCGGCCGCGATCGCCCACGAGCGCGACGACCGGATCAAGCGTCTGGCCGGCAAGATCGACCGCGTGCTGGTCGACGCGCCCTGTTCGGGGCTCGGCACGCTGCGCCGCAACCCTGACCTCAAATGGCGTCAATCGGCCAAGTCGGTGGCCGAGCTGACGGCCAAGCAGACGGCCATCCTGCAAAGCGCGGCCCGGCTCGTGAAGTCGGGCGGCCGGCTGGTGTACGCCACCTGCAGCGTCCTGCCGGAGGAAAACGAGGCCATCGCCGAGGCTTTTGCCGCCGCGAACCCCGATTTCGTGCCCATGGATGCGGCCGAATTGCTCCAGGCGCTCAAGGTGGAGGGCGCCGAGACCCTCTGCGCGGGTGGGGAAGACGGCCGCCGCTATCTGCGTCTGTGGCCGCATCGCCACGCCACCGACGGCTTTTTTGCCGCCGTGTGGAACCGGAAATAGGCGCGGGGCTCCAAACTAGGGTAAATCTGCGGTGTGACAGAAGGACAAAAGGCCTCGTTTTGGCCCTGACATCCTAAAATCGCGGGTTACCTGAAGGCTGCACCTTCGTGTGGCCATGGAGTACCTGACTCAATGATGCTTCCTGACTCCGCCGTTCTGAACGCGGTCATCCAATGGCTCGGACACGGCCTGTGGGACATTGCCTGGTGGCAGGTCGTGCTGTACACGCTCGTCACCACGCACATCACCATCGCAGCGGTCACGATCTTTCTGCACCGCACGCAGACACACAAGGCGATGGACCTCGGTCCGATCCCCTCGCACTTCTTCCGTTTCTGGCTCTGGCTCGGCACCGGCATGGTGACGAAGGAATGGGTCGCCATCCACCGCAAGCACCACGCGAAGTGCGAAACCGCCGACGACCCGCACAGCCCGCAGGTCAAGGGCATCGACGAAGTCTTCTGGCGCGGCGCCGAGCTGTACCGCAAGGAATCGAAGAACAAGGAAACGATGGAGCGCTACGGTCACGGCACGCCCGATGACTGGATCGAGCGCAACCTGTACACGCGCTACAGCTGGCAAGGCGTGGGCCTGATGCTGGTGATCAACCTCGCGCTGTTCGGCGCGCTCGGCCTGACCGTGTGGGCGGTCCAGATGCTCTGGATCCCGATCACCGCCGCCGGCATCATCAACGGCATCGGCCACTACTGGGGCTATCGCAACTTCGAGGCGTCTGACGCCAGCCGCAACATCATGCCCTGGGGCCTGATCATCGGCGGCGAAGAGCTGCACAACAACCACCACACCTACCCGACCTCGGCCAAGTTCTCGGTCAAGAAGTACGAGTTCGACATCGGCTGGGTCTACATCCAGGTGTTCCAGAAGCTCGGCTGGGCCAAGGTCAAGAAGGTGCCGCCGAAGATGCAGATGGGCGACATCCAGCCCGTGGCCAACGAGAAGACGCTCGAGGCTGTCATTGCCAACCGCTACGAAGTGATGGCCGGCTACGCCCGCGAAATGCGCCGTGCGACCAGCGAGGAAATCGACGTGCTGAAGGCCAAGGGTGCCGACCTGTCGGTGCTCAAGGCGGCCAAGCGCTGGCTGCATCGCGACGACGACAAGGTGCCCGCCTCGGCGCGCACCCATCTGGTGCAGGCCCGTGCTGCGCACCCGGTGCTCGACAAGATGGTCACGATGCGCGAAGAGCTGCGCCAGCTCTGGCTGAACACCTCGCAATCGCGCGAGCAACTGGCGGCCGATCTGGCGGCCTGGTGCCACCGTGCGGAAGCCAGCGGCATTGCCGGCCTGCGCGAGTTCTCGACCCGCCTGCGCGCTGCGCGCGCCTGACGAGGCAAAGGGCCGGCGCCTCCCGCGCTGTTGCCCTCGCTCAGTGAAGAAGCCGACCTGCGGGTCGGCTTTTTTGTGCCTGCCTTTTTCTGCTTTCGCAAAAACGACAGGCAATAAAAAACCCGCTGGGTGAGCAGCGGGTTTTTTGGGGAGAACAGGCCGAATTACTTCAGCTTGATTTCCTTGTATTCGACGTGCTTGCGTGCCTTGGGGTCGAACTTCATGATCGACATCTTTTCAGGCATCGTCTTCTTGTTCTTGCTCGTCGTGTAGAAGTGGCCGGTACCCGCGGTGGATTCCAGCTTGATCTTTTCGCGTCCGCCTTTGCTCGTTGCCATGATTCAGCTCCTTAAGCTTGGCCGCGGGCACGCAGGTCTGCGAGCACGGCATCGATACCGTTCTTGTCGATCAGGCGCAGTGCAGCGCTCGAAACGCGCAGGCGAACCCAACGGTTTTCGGTCTCGACCCAGAAACGGCGGTATTGCAGGTTCGGCAGGAACCGGCGCTTGGTTTTGTTGTTGGCGTGGGAAACGTTGTTTCCGACCATCGGGCCTTTGCCCGTTACGTCGCATACGCGTGCCATGTGGACACTCTTTCTTGAACAGCTGGCACCGGCGCAATCGTGGCGATTGCAGGGTGTTTTGCAGCTTGACCTCGCCAGAAACGGGTGGCGGTACCCCGGATTTGCCGCAACCCGACTCCCGGTGGGAGGTAGGCCTTGTTTCGGCAAAGCCTCGGATTATAGCCCTTTCAGGGTCAGCTGGGCTGGCCGTGCCGTAGATGCCGGCAAGCCAGGCCCTGCAGGACGGTGCCCCGTCCCGCGGGAAAGGCCTCAGTGTTCCTCGAGGAAGCGCTGCGCGTCGAGGGCGGCCATGCAGCCCGTGCCGGCGCTCGTGATGGCCTGGCGGTAGATGTTGTCCTGCACGTCGCCGGCCGCGAACACGCCGGGCACGCTGGTCATCGTCGCGAAGCCCTTCAGGCCCGAGCGGGTCAGGATGTAGTTGTCCTTCATTTCCAGCTGGCCCTGGAAGATGTCGGTGTTCGGGTGGTGGCCGATCGCGATGAAACAGCCCTTGAGCGTGATCTCTTCGGTCGCGCCGGTCTGCGTGTTCTTGATGCGGATGCCCGTCACGCCCGTGCCGTCACCGAGCACCTCGTCGAGCTGGTTGTGCAGCTTCAGCACGATCTTGCCTTCGGCCACCTTCTCCATGACCTTGTCGATCAGGATCGGCTCGGCGCGGAACTTGTCGCGGCGATGCACGAGTGTGACTTTGTTTGCAATGTTGGAGAGGTACAGCGCTTCCTCGACGGCCGTGTTGCCGCCGCCGATCACGCAGACCTCCTGCTCACGGTAGAAGAAACCGTCGCAGGTCGCGCAGGCGGAGACGCCGCGGCCCATGAACTTCTCTTCGGAATCCAGACCCAGGTACTTGGCCGAGGCGCCCGTGGCGATGATCAGCGAGTCGCAGGTGTAGGTGCCGCTGTCGCCCGTGAGCGTGAACGGGCGCTTGCTCAGGTCGACCTTGTTGATGTGGTCGAACACGATCTGCGTCTTGAAGCGTTCGGCGTGCTCGAGAAAGCGCTGCATCAGCTCCGGGCCCTGCACGCCGTGCACGTCGGCCGGCCAGTTGTCGACCTCGGTGGTGGTCATGAGTTGACCGCCTTGCGCGATGCCCGTGATGAGCAAAGGCTGGAGGTTGGCGCGTGCGGCGTAGACGGCGGCGGTGTAGCCGGCCGGGCCGGAGCCCAGAATGAGAACCTTGGCGTGTTGGGGTGCGGACATGAGTAGAAAACCTAGGATGGACGCTGCGGCAGCGTGTACATTTTCAGGGTGGTAGCGATACGTGGGGAGTATCACCGCCCGGTTCAACACCGGGTGCACGGTGTTTTCAATGCGCGCGATTGTAGTAATCCATGGGCTCAGCATCAGGATCACATCGCGCGCTGTTTCAGGGATTGATTAATGTCGATGCTGTCCAACCTTGAATTGCTTCGGCGCGTTCCATTGTTCGCGTCGTTGACGGCCTCGCAGTCCGCAAGCATTGCGGATGCGATCATCAAGAAGCGCTTCAAACGCGCCGAGGTCGTCGTGGAGCAGGGCAAGAAATCCGATGCGCTGTACATCATCCTGACCGGCCGCGCCCGCGTCACGAGCGCCGACAGCCGTGGCCGCGAGGTGATCCTGGCCACGCTGCATCCCGGCGACTATCTCGGCGAGATGAGCCTGATCGACGACGAGCCGCACTCGGCCACCGTGCGCACCGAAATCCAGTGCGACGTGCTCATGCTGGGCCGCGACGCCTTCGCGCGCTGCCTGCCCGAGAACTCCTCGATGGCCTACAACATCATGCGCGGCCTGGTGCAGCGCCTGCGCCATGCCGACCGCAAGATCGAGTCGCTGGCGCTGATGGACGTGTACGGCCGCGTCGCCCGCGCGCTGCTCGAGTTCGCCAGCCAGGACGGCATGGGCAACCTCAAGGTCCGCGACAAGATCTCCCGCCAGGACTTGGCCAAGATGGTCGGCGCGTCGCGCGAAATGGTGAGCCGCGTCATGAAGGACCTGGAAGAGCGCGGTTTCGTCCAGTCCCAGGAAGACGGCTCGGTGATCATCAAGGACCGGCTCCTGACGCTGACCTGAGCCCATAGGCCGGGCGCTTTCGGCGTCCACGGCCTTTTGTTGTAGTGTTCGGGGCGGCCGGCCTGCGTTTTTTCGGGCCGGGCGCCGTGCTTTTCATGACCTATTCGCTCCATACGCTTCAATCGTCCTCCTCTTCTTCCGCTGCCGAAGGGCAACCCGTGCGCCTGCGCGCCCTGCGCTTCGCCCACGAAATCACCTTGATCGCCGGGTTCGCAGCCCTCCTGTTCTGGCTGCTGGCGATGCTGAGCTTCACCCCGTCCGATGCCGCCTGGTCGACCTCGGGCACGGGTGGTGAAATCAAGAACTGGGGCGGCCGCATCGGCGCCTGGCTGGCCGATGGCAGCTACTTCCTTGCCGGCTATTCCGTCTGGTGGTGCCTTGCGGCGGGCCTGCGCGCATGGCTTTCCTCGCTGGCCGGCTGGCTGCGCGGCGGCGAACCGACGCCGGCGGTCGAACAGCCCCCGCGCGGTCGCTTCAACCGCAGCCGCCTCGCTTTCTGGTTTGGCCTGGTCTTGCTGCTGTGCGCCAGCGCGGTGCTCGAATGGTCGCGCCTGTACCGCCTCGAATCGCACCTGCCGGGTTCGGGTGGTGGCGCCCTGGGCTACCTCGTGGGGCCGGCGAGCGTGCGCTGGCTGGGCTTCACGGGCTCGGCGCTGGTCGCCATCGCCGGCGGCGTGATCGGCTCGGCGCTGGTCTTCCGTTTTTCGTGGAGCCTGATCGCCGAGCGCATCGGTGCCCGTGCGTACTCGCTGTTCGAGTCGCGCCGTGAAAAGCGCGAAATGGCCGCCGACATCGCCATGGGCAAGCAGGCCGCGCGCGAACGTGCCGGCGACGAGGAAGAGCTGGCGCCCGCGCCGCGCGCCAAGAAAATGCGCCCCAGCAAGGAGGCCGCGTTCGGCGACGCCGGCCCTCTAGAGCCGAGCTTCGACGACGAAGAGGAAGAAGTCGCGCCCAAGCGCCGCCCTGCATCGCCGCCGGTGCAGATCGAACCCGCGATGACCGAGGTCCCCCGCAGCGACCGCGTCGTCAAGGAGCGCCAGAAGCCGCTCTTCAAGGAACTGCCCGACAGCAAGCTGCCGCAGGTCGACCTGCTCGACGCCGCGCTGGTGCGCCAGGAAACGGTGTCCTCCGACACGCTCGAGATGACCTCGCGCATGATCGAGAAGAAGCTCAAGGACTTCGGCGTCGAGGTGCGCGTGGTGCTCGCCTCGCCCGGCCCGGTGATCACGCGCTACGAGATCGAGCCCGCCACCGGCGTCAAGGGCTCGCAGATCCTGGGCCTGGCCAAGGACCTGGCGCGTTCGCTCTCGCTGGTGTCGATCCGCGTGGTCGAAACGATCCCCGGCAAGAACTACATGGCGCTCGAACTGCCGAACGCCAAGCGCCAGTCGATCAAGCTCAGCGAGATCCTGGGCTCGCAGGTCTACAACGAGGGCAAGTCGATGCTCACGATGGGCCTGGGCAAGGACATCATCGGCAACCCCGTGGTGGCCGACCTCGCGAAGATGCCGCACGTGCTGGTGGCCGGTACCACCGGCTCGGGCAAGTCGGTCGGTATCAACGCGATGATCCTGTCGCTGCTCTACAAGGCCGAGGCACGCGACGTCCGCCTGCTCATGATCGACCCGAAGATGCTCGAAATGTCGGTCTACGAAGGCATCCCGCACCTGCTGGCGCCCGTGGTCACCGACATGCGCCAGGCGGCGCACGGCCTGAACTGGTGCGTGGCCGAGATGGAGCGCCGCTACAAGCTCATGAGCAAGCTCGGCGTGCGCAATCTGGCTGGCTACAACACCAAGATCGACGAAGCCAAGGCGCGCGAGGAGTTCATCTACAACCCCTTCAGCCTCACGCCGGACGATCCCGAGCCGCTCAAGCGCGAGCCGCACATCGTGGTCATCATCGACGAGCTGGCCGACCTGATGATGGTGGTCGGCAAGAAGATCGAAGAGCTGATTGCCCGCCTTGCGCAAAAGGCCCGCGCCGCCGGCATCCACCTGATCCTGGCCACGCAGCGCCCCAGCGTGGACGTGATCACCGGCCTCATCAAGGCCAACATCCCCACGCGCATCGCGTTCTCGGTGGGCTCCAAGATCGACAGCCGCACCATCCTCGACCAGATGGGCGCCGAGGCGCTGCTGGGCATGGGCGACATGCTCTACATGGCCAGCGGCACGGGCCTGCCGATCCGCGTGCACGGTGCCTTCGTGAGCGACGAGGAAGTGCACCGCGTGGTGGCCTACCTCAAGAGCCAGGGCGAGCCCGACTACATCGAAGGCGTGCTCGAAGGCGGCACGGTCGATGGCGACGGTGATGGCGACCTGCTCGGCGGCGGCGACGGCGAAAAGGACCCGATGTACGACCAGGCGGTCGAGGTCGTGCTCAAGAACCGCAAGGCCAGCATCTCGCTGGTGCAGCGCCACCTGAAGATCGGCTACAACCGCGCCGCGCGCCTGGTCGAGGACATGGAAAAGGCCGGCCTCGTGAGCGCCATGAGCGGTAGCGGCCAGCGCGAGATCCTCGTGCCCGCGCGCCAGGCGGAGTGACCCGCCGGCGCACCATCGACGACGACCCCATCACCATCGCGGCAGGGCTGGTTACGTGCTGAGAGGCAATTTGCAAACGCGCACCGGCGCTGCTGCAAATCTTCATGAAAGCCTACAGAAGCCGGCACCTGCGGCGGGTAGTGTCGATGGGCATCGCAGCAACGTTTTTCCGAGGAACCTCCCATGAAGAAAACCCGCCTCTGGCTGTTGGCCGGCCTGATCTGCACGGTGGCCGGCAGTGCCTGGGCCGACGGGCTCGAAAGCCTCGAAGCCTTCGTGAAGACGGTCAAGTCCGGCCGTGCCGAGTTCACCCAGACCGTGACGGCCCCGCCGCGCGAGGGCCAGCCGGGCCGCGCGAAGACGTCGACTGGCACCTTCGAATTCCATCGCCCCGGCAAATTCAAGTTCGACTATCGCAAGCCCTTCGCCCAGAGCATCGTGGCCGACGGCAAGACGCTGTGGCTCTACGACGCCGACCTGAACCAGGTCACGCAGCGCACCCAGGCGCAGGCGCTGGGTTCGACGCCCGCCGCGCTGATTGCTTCCGCCGCCGACCTGCGCGCCCTGCAGGCCGATTTCGCGCTGGAGGCCGCGCCCGAGCGCGACGGCCTGCAGTGGGTCAAGGCCACGCCGAAGAACAAGGACGGCCAGCTGCAGAGCGTGATGGTCGGCTTCCAGGGTGACGCGCTCGTAGCCCTCGAGATCCTGGACAGCTTCGGCCAGCGCTCGGTGCTCAAGTTCAGCAAGGTCGAGGTGAACCCGGCCTTGCCCGCCAGCACCTTCGACTTCAAGGCGCCCGCCGGCGCCGACGTGCTCAAGCAGTAATCACCCACAGCAGGACAGTCCCCGGTTTGGCCCCGCGCACCCACCAGCCCCTCGCCGAGCGCCTGCGTCCCAAGACGCTCGGCGAAGTGATCGGCCAGCAGCACCTGCTCGGTCCGGGCATGTCGCTGCGCATCGCCTTCGAGTCGGGCCAGCCGCACTCCTGCATCCTCTGGGGCCCGCCGGGCACCGGCAAGACGACCATCGCGCGGCTCATGGCCGACGCCTTCGACGCGCAGTTCCTGAGCATCAGCGCGGTGCTGGGCGGCGTGAAGGACATCCGCGAGGCGGTCGAACAGGCCACCGCCGCGCGCGACGGGCTCACGCAGCAGCGCACCATCGTCTTCGTGGACGAGGTGCACCGCTTCAACAAGAGCCAGCAGGACGCGTTCCTGCCGCACGTCGAGTCGGGCCTGTTCACCTTCATCGGCGCGACCACCGAGAACCCGTCCTTCGAAGTCAATTCGGCCTTGCTGTCGCGGGCGGCGGTGTACGTGCTGCAGTCGCTCAACGAGGGCGACCTGAAGCAGATCGTCGCCAAGGCGCAGGCGATCCAGGCGGTTCCGGCCATCGACGAGGCGGCCATCGACCGCCTCGTCGCCTACGCGGACGGCGACGCGCGCCGCCTGCTCAACACGCTGGAGACCCTGGCGGTTGCGGCCGGCGCCGAGAAGCTCACGAACATCACCGACGAGTGGCTGTTGCGCGTGCTCGGCGAGCGCATGCGCCGCTACGACAAGGGCGGCGAGCAGTTCTACGACACCATCAGCGCGCTGCACAAATCGGTGCGCGGCAGCGACCCCGACGCCGCCCTCTACTGGTTCGTGCGCATGCTCGACGGTGGCGCCGACCCGCGCTACATGGCGCGCCGCCTCGTGCGCATGGCCAGCGAAGACATCGGCCTGGCCGACCCGCGCGCGCTGCGCCTGGCGCTCGACGCGGCCGAGGTCTACGAGCGCCTGGGCACGCCCGAAGGCGAGCTGGCACTGGCCGAATGCGTGGTCTACCTGGCCATCGCGCCCAAGTCGAACGCGGTCTACAAGGCCTACAACGCGGTGCGCGCGCTGGTGAAGAAAGACAGCACGCGCCCGGTGCCGATGCACCTGCGCAATGCACCGACCAAGCTCATGAAGGAGCTCGACTACGGCAAGGGGTACCGCTACGCGCACGACGAGGAGGGCGGTTTCGCCGCCGGCGAGCGCTACCTGCCCGAGGGCCTGGAAGGCCAGGTTTTCTACGAGCCCGTGGAGCGCGGGCTCGAAATCCGTATCGCAGAAAAGCTGCGCGAACTGCGCCGCCTCAACACAAATTCCGACCGCTGATACAGGTTTGCGCATGTGCCGGCGCCCCGGCATGACTTCACGCGCATACAGCATGAAGTGAGCGGGTAAACCCCGGTCATCCCGCCCCAAAACAGCGCCGGGGCGTGTCTACAATCCCGCCCACCAAATCTGCCGGCGACACATGTTGGCTGGTTTTTTGCTTGTCAAGCCAGTGGCGCCAAACCGGTGCCTCGGTAGGTGAATGGCACCCGCAAGGTGCAACACATAGGGAATCGCGTTATGGAAATATTGCTGCAGCAGATCATCAACGGTCTGGTTCTCGGCAGCATGTATGCCTTGATAGCCTTGGGCTACACCATGGTGTACGGCATCATCAATCTGATCAATTTTGCGCACGGTGAAGTGCTGATGGTGGGGGCGCTCACAAGCTGGACCATCATCGGGCTCATGAAGGACGGAATGCCCAACACACCGGGCTGGCTGATCCTCTTCGTTGCGCTGATCATTGCCTGCGTCGTCGCGGCAAGCCTCAACTTCGTGATCGAGAAAGTGGCCTACCGGCCGCTGCGCAACAGCCCCAAGCTCGCACCGCTCATCACCGCCATCGGCGTGTCGATCCTGCTGCAGACGCTGGCCATGATCATCTGGAAGCCCACCAACAAGGCGTATCCCAACCTGCTGCCGACCGACCCCATCCACGTGGGCGGCGCCGTGATCTCGCCCACGCAGGTCATGATCCTCAGCGTCACGGCGTTCTCGCTCGTGATCCTGATGTGGCTGGTCAACTACACCAAGCTCGGCCGCGCGATGCGCGCCACCGCCGAGAACCCGCGCGTCGCGGCGCTCATGGGCATCCGGCCCGACATGGTCATCTCGGCCACCTTCATCATTGGCGCCGTGCTCGCGGCCATCGCCGGCGTGATGTACGCCTCCAACTACGGCATCGCGCAACACGCGATGGGCTTCCTGCCCGGCCTCAAGGCCTTCACCGCGGCCGTGTTCGGCGGCATCGGCAACCTGGCCGGCGCGGTGGTCGGCGGCATTCTGCTCGGCCTCATCGAGGCCATCGGCTCCGGCTACATCGGCACCCTCACGGGTGGCGTGCTGGGCAGCAACTACAGCGACATCTTCGCTTTCATCGTGCTGATCGTGATGCTCACGCTGCGGCCTTCGGGTCTGCTCGGCGAGCGCGTGGCGGACCGGGCCTGAGGAGCAGCACACCATGAAGAACAGCAAGAACCTCGCGCTCTACATCCTCGGCGTGGTCGCCGTGCTGGCGCTGCCGATCCTGTTGCAGACCCAGGGCAACGCCTGGGTGCGCATCGCCGACATCGCATTGCTCTACGTGATGCTCGCGCTCGGCCTGAACATCGTGGTCGGCTATGCCGGCCTGCTCGACCTGGGCTATGTGGCCTTCTTTGCGGTCGGCGCGTACCTCTACGCGCTGATGGGTTCGTCGCACCTCTCGGACACCTTTCCGTGGTTCAAGGCGATGTTCCCGAACGGGCTGCACACCTCGCTCCTGATCGTGGTTCCGCTCGCGCTGGTGGTGGCCGGGGTGCTCGGCGCGATGCTGGGGGCGCCCACGCTGAAGCTGCGCGGCGACTACCTCGCGATCGTCACGCTCGGCTTCGGTGAAATCATCCGGGTGTTCCTGAACAACCTGGACCAGCCGATCAACATCACCAACGGGCCGAAGGGCATCACGGCGATCGACTCCATCAAGTTCTGGGGTCTCGACCTGGGCAAGGCGTGGAAGTTCGACGGCTTCACGATCTCCTCGGTCACGCTGTACTACTACCTGTTCCTGGCGCTGGTGGTGGCCACCATCATCATTTCGCACCGGCTGCAGATCTCGCGCATCGGCCGCGCCTGGATGGCCATCCGCGAAGATGAAATCGCTGCCAAGGCGATGGGCATCAACACCCGCAACATGAAGCTGCTGGCCTTCGGCATGGGCGCCAGCTTCGGCGGCGTGTCGGGCGCGATGTTCGCGGCCTTCCAGGGCTTCGTGTCGCCCGAGTCCTTCAGCCTGATGGAGTCGGTGATGATCGTCGCCATGGTCGTGCTCGGCGGCCTCGGGCACCTGCCCGGCGTCATCCTGGGCGCCGTGCTGCTGGCCGCGCTGCCCGAAGTGCTGCGCTACGTGGCCGGCCCGCTGCAGGCGATGACCGACGGCCGCCTCGACGCGTCCATCCTGCGCCAGCTGTTCATCGCGCTGGCCATGATCGTCATCATGCTGATGCGCCCGCGCGGCCTGTGGCCGTCGCCGGAACACGGCAAGACGCTGACGAAGAAGAACGGCGCGCCCGTCGACCCGACCCATGCGGCCGTGGCACCCGGAACGCTCCAGACCCACGCACCGGGCATCGACAGCCCCGCTGACGAAGTGCCGGGTGCGGCATCGCGTCCCATGTCCATCAATCCGTGAGCCAAGGACACACAGACATGACGACAGACACCATCCTCGACGTTCGCGGCATCTCCAAGCGCTTCGGCGGACTGCAGGCCCTCTCGGACGTGGGCATCACCATCAAGCGCGGCCAGGTCTACGGCCTGATCGGGCCCAACGGCGCCGGCAAGACGACCTTCTTCAACGTGATCACCGGGCTGTACACGCCCGACAGCGGCACCTTCGAACTGGCCGGCAAGCCCTACCAGCCGACGGCCGTGCACGAAGTGGCCAAGGCCGGCATTGCGCGCACCTTCCAGAACATCCGCCTCTTCGCCGAAATGACGGCGCTGGAGAACGTGATGGTCGGGCGCCACATCCGCACGCATTCCGGCGTGTTCGGCGCCATGCTGCGCACCAAGGGCTTCAAGGCCGAAGAAGCGGCCATTGCCAAGCGCGCGCAGGAGCTGCTCGACTATGTTGGCATCGGCAAGTTCGCCGACTACAAGGCGCGCACGCTGAGCTACGGCGACCAGCGCCGCCTCGAGATCGCCCGCGCACTGGCCACCGACCCCCAGCTCATCGCGCTGGACGAACCGGCCGCCGGCATGAACTCGACCGAGAAGGTCCTGCTGCGCGAGCTCATCGACCGCATTCGCAAGGACAACCGCACGATCCTGATCATCGAACACGACGTCAAGCTCATCATGGGCCTGTGCGACCGCGTCACCGTGCTCGACTACGGCAAGCAGATTGCCGAGGGCAACCCGGTCGAGGTACAGAAGAACGAAAAGGTGATCGAGGCCTACCTCGGCACCGGAGGACACTGAGATGAGCACCGCAGAAGCAACGATGGCAACCGCGACGGCACCGGCCGCCGCCAAGGCCGCAGGCAAGAACCTGCTCAAGGTCCGCGGCCTGAAGGTGGGCTACGGCGGCATCCAGGCCGTGAAGGGCGTGGACTTCGACGTGTTCGAGGGCGAGCTGGTCTCGCTCATCGGCTCCAACGGCGCCGGCAAGACCACCACCATGAAGGCCATCACCGGCACGCTGCCGGCCGGCGCGGGCGACATCGAGTTCCTGGGCCGCAGCATCAAGGGCCGCGGCGCCTGGGATCTGGTGGGCGAAGGTCTCGTGATGGTGCCCGAGGGCCGTGGCGTGTTCACGCGCATGACGATCACCGAGAACCTGCAGATCGGCGCCTACATCCGCAACGACAAGGCCGAGATCGCGAGCGACATGGAGCGCGTGTTCGTGACCTTCCCGCGCCTGCGCGAGCGCAAGGACCAGCTGGCCGGCACGATGTCGGGCGGCGAACAGCAGATGCTGGCCATGGGCCGCGCGCTCATGGCGCGCCCGAAGGTGCTGCTGCTCGACGAGCCCACCATGGGTCTGTCGCCGATCATGTGCGACAAGATCTTCGAGGTGGTGCAGACCGTGGCGTCGCAAGGCGTCACGATCCTGCTGGTGGAGCAGAACGCCAACCGCGCGCTGCAACTGGCCGACCGTGGCTACGTCATGGAGTCGGGCCTCATCACGATGAACGGCGACGCCAAGGAACTGCTGCGCGACCCGCGCGTGCGCGCCGCCTACCTCGGCGAGTAAGCGCCGCAAGCGCCAACCGGCCAGCACCGCCGAGCGCGGTGGCTGGCCGTTTTTCCGTCTGTCCCTATCCCATCATCGCGGCGGCGGCCTTGATCGCCTCGCGGATGCGGCCGTAGGTGCCGCAGCGGCACACGTTCTCGATGGCGTCGATGTCGGCGTCGGTCGGGGTGCGGGTGCGGCGCAGCAGGTCGACCGCGGCCATGATCTGGCCCGGCTGGCAGAAGCCGCACTGCGGCACGTCCAGGTTCATCCAGGCCTGCTGCACCGGGTGCAGCGTGTTGCCGTTGGCCAGGCCTTCGATGGTCGTCACCTGACGGCCGCGCACGTCGGACACGCGCACCGAGCAGGTCGTCACGGCCTTGCCGTCGACGTGGCAGGTGCAGGCCTTGCACACGTTGATGCCGCAGCCGTACTTCGGGCCGGTGATGCCGAGCTTGTCACGCAGCACCCACAGCAGCGCCAGGTCGTCGGGCGCCTCGACGTCGACGTTCTGGCCGTTCACCTTGAAAGATTGCACAGGCATGGCGGGTCTCCTCAAGCGGGGATCGGAACGTTGACGGGCGTGGGCAGCTTGCCCGGCGGGATCGGCGTGAAGTCGACCGGGAAGTTCAGCGGGAAGCTGCGCGGCTTGATGCCGGTGGCGCGCCCATAGGCGTTGGCGATGGCGCCCGAGCTCGCCGACAGGCCGACCTCGCCCAGCCCGCCGATGGCCTCGCCATTGGCCGGCAGGATGATGATCTTCACGTCCTTCGGGTAGTGCTTCATGCGCGAGAAGTGGTACTGCGAGTAGCTGCCTTCCAGCGGCAGGCCATTCTGGATGTGCAGCCCCGCCGACAGCACCAGCGCGATCGATTCGCACAGGCCGCCCTGCAGCTGCGCCTCGATGCCCGAGGGGTTGATCGGCGTGCCGACATCGATGGCGATGGTGGCGCGCACCACGCGGGCCTGCGCCGGCACGCGCGCGTCGATCTCGACGATGCAGGCCGTGAACGACTTCGACTCCTGGTGCACGCCCACGCCCTGCGCAAAGCCCGCCGGCATCGCCTTGCCCCACTGCGCGGCCTCCGCCACCGCCTTCAGCACCGCGCGGGCGCGCGGCAGGCGCAGGTACTCGAGCCGGAAGGCGACCGGGTCCTTGCGCGCGGCGCGGGCCATCTCGTCGACCAGGATCTCTTCCACCAGCCGTGCGGGCTGGATGTGCACCGAGCGGTAGGAGCAGGTGTTCATCTCCATCGCCACCGGCGTCAGCAGCTTGGTCGTGACGCCGAAGTTGTAGGGCGAGGTCACCATGGTCTTGAACATGACCTGCTCGATCGCGAAGTTGCCCACCGTCTGCGGGAAGGCGTTGGGCAGCGCGATGGCGGCGGCCTCGAGCATGTTGCCGAAGCCGTGGCGCGTGTCCAGGCGCACGCTGGCGATGCGCTGCTCGAAGGCGATGACTTGGCCCAGCAGCATCGTGGCGCGCGCCTTCTGGTAGATCGGCGGGCGGATGCGCGTGTGGCGCATGTCGTCGGTGCGGTGGTACATCAGGCGGCAGGGGCGCCCCAGCGCCTTCGACACCTGGATCGCCTGCAGCACCGGGTCCCAGAACAGGCGCCGCCCGAAGGAGCCGCCCGAGGGCACCGCATGCACGACGACCTTGTTCAGCGGCAGGCCCAGCTCGGCGGCCACCGCCTGCTGGGTGACGATGGGGCTCTGCAGCCCGGCCCAGATCTCGGCGCGATCCGCTCGCACATCGGCAATCGCGCATTCGACTTCCATCGGGCAGTGCGCGGCCGGCGCGAACTCGAACTCGGCTTCGACCGTCAGCGCACCCAGCGGCGGCAGCGCAAAGGGCAGCAGCGACGACTTCAGCTTGCGCATGATGGTGGCGTTCGACTCGCCGTCGAGCGGCCCCGCGGCCCAGGTCACGTCGAGCGCGTTCACCGCGGCCCAGGCCTGGCCGAAGGTCTCGGCCATCACCGCCACGCCGGGCGGCGTCGGCGTGATGCCGTTGGTGGCGGGAATCGGCACCACGCCGATCACGCCCGGCATGCCCATCACGGTGTTCAGGTTGTTGATGCCGACGAACTTGCCGTTGATGGTCGGCGGGCGCCGCACCATCGTCGGCTTGGCATTGGGCACCGCCTGGTCGAGCGTGAACTTCTTGCGCCCGGTGACGATGTCCAGCGCATCGAGCCGCGTCACGCGCTGGCCGACCACCGAAGGCGTCGAGCCCGACAGCAGGCCGCCGAGGCCACCCAGCACCGGCATGCCGGCGTGCATCGAGCGCACGCTCGACGAGCCGCCCGTGAGCTGGTTCCAGATCAGCTCGGGGCTCGCGTCGGCCGAGGTGACTTCGATGGCGCTCAGCGGCAGGCGCAGCTTGTCGGCCAGCATCATCGCGCTGGCCGTGGCGATGCCCTGGCCCACTTCGAGACGCGGCAGCGCCAGGCGCACGCGGCCGTCGCCGGTGTTCGTCACTTTCACCAGCGGCATGGTCGGCAGCGAGGTCAGCGTGACCGCGTCGCCGATGTCGATCAGGTCGGTGGTGTCGGGCGGGGTCATGGGCAGCAGCGCAGCGACTGCCGAGGCGGGCGCCGTGAGGGCGCCGAGCCCCGCGATGCCGGCCGCCGCCGATGCCAGCGGCGCGGCCGTGGCGTAGCCGAGCACGTCGCGCCGGCGCAGGCCGTGCGCATCCCCGTCGTCCGGCCCGCGCGCGGGACGCGGGTCCTTGTTCGAACGCTTCATCGTTGTCTCCTTGTTGTTTGGCGAACGCGGATGACTGTGGCACCATCGCCGCGCCGAAGATGTCGTTGCAACGACATTTCTTACGGTCCCCGCCGACCGGCGCCTGCGACGGATCGGCCGATGCGATGTCACGAGGGACGACAGCAGGAGGCGCGATGTCGAACGCGTTGGAGAACATGCTTCGCGAGAGCTTGTGGGCGCGCGCGCTCACGGACGACGAACTCGACCGCGTCGTCCAGGAGTCGCACGAGCGCGTGGTGCCGGCCGGCGGCTTCGTCGTAAGGCGCGGCGAGCCGGCCGATCACTGGATCGGCGTGATCGACGGCCTCATGAAGATGTCGGTGTCGCTGCCCGACGGGCGCGTGTCCACCTTCACCGGCGTGACCGCTGGCGGCTGGGGTGGCGAAGGCTCGCTGCTCACCCCCGGATGCTGGCGCTACGACGGCGTGGCGCTGCGGCCCACGCGCGTGGCCTGCGTGCCGCGGCACAGCTTCGAGCGGCTGATGTCCACCAGCATCGACTTCAATCGGTTTCTGTTGTTACACATCAATGCGCGACTGAGCCTGTTCATCGGCCTCATGGAATTCGATCGCCTGCTCGGCCCCGACGCGCGCGTGGCGCGCTGCCTGGCCAGCCTGTTCGACCCCATCCTCTATCCGCGCGCCACCCGCTTCGTGCGGTTGAGCCAGGACGAGATCGGCCTCTTGTCGGCGGTGTCGCGCCAGCGTGCCAACCGCGCGCTGCATGCGCTGCAGCGCGACGGCCTGTTGCGCATCGAGCACGGGGGTGTGGAAGTGCTCGACCTCGCAGGCCTGCGCACCTACCAGAGCGGGGCGGCCGAAGCGGCGGCGGCCGTGGCTGCGGCCACCGACACGCAGGCCGCAGCGCCCCTGGACGACCTCGTCAGTCCACCTTCGCCCCGGTGGCCTTGACCACCTTCTCGTACTTGGCGAGTTCGCTCTTCATGAAGGCGCCGAACTGCTCGGACGAGTTGCCGACCGGCTCGGCCAGCATCGAGGCGAAGCGGGTCTTCGTTTCCGGTGCGTTCAGCGCGGCGACGAAGGCCTGATTCAGTTTCGCGACCACCTCGGGCGGCGTGCCGGCCGGTGCGACCAGGCCCCACCAGGTGTCGATCGAGAAGCCCTTGAGCGTGTCGGCCACGGGCGGCACGTCGGGCAGGGCGCTGCTGCGCTTGAGCGTCGTGACCGCGATCGCCTTCAGCTTGCCCGAGCGGATGTTCGGCGCGGCCGTGGCGAGGTTGTCGAAGTTGAAGTCGACCTGGCCCGACAGCAGCGCCAGCTGCGCCGGGTTGCCGCCGTTGTACGGAATGTGCACCGCGAAGATGCCCGCTTCCTTCTTGAACAGCTCGCCCGCCAGGTGGCCGGCGCTGCCGTTGCCGCCGCTGGCGTAGTTGAGCTTGGCCGGGTTGGCCTTGGCGTAGCGGATCAGGTCGGCCAGCGTGCGGATGTTCAGGCGGTTGGCCGTCTCGGCGTTCATCACCAGCACGTTGGGCACGCGCACCATCTGCGTGATCGGCGCGAAGTCGGTCGCGGCGTTGAACGGCATCTTGCTGTACAGCCACGGGTTCACCGCGTTCGTGGCCGTGGCCGCGATGCCGATCGTGAGGCCGTCGGCCGGCGCCTTGGCGACGAAGTCGGCGCCGATGTTGCCGCCCGCGCCGGGCTTGTTGTCGATGATGACCGGGCCGCCCAGCGTGTCCTTCACCTGTTCGGCCAGGATGCGCGCCGTGTTGTCGATCGGGCCGCCGGCCGCATAGGGCACGACGAGGCGGATCGGGCGGTGTTGCTGGGCCGCGGCATGGCCGGTGCCAAGCACCGCGGCGCTGGCGATCAGGGTCAGGAGGAAGTGTCTCGTCTTCATGTTGTTCTGCGGAAAGGAAAGGGGAACGCGAAGGCTCAGGGCAGGGCCTTGTCGGCTTCGGTGGTGAAGGCGTCGGCGAAGAACTCTTCTTCGGGCAGGCCCGCGAGCGCCACGTAGTCGCGCTTGGCCGAGTCGACCACGATCGGCGCGCCGCAGGCATACACCTGGTGGCCCGACAGGTCCGTGAAGTCTTCCAGCACCGCCTGGTGGACGAAGCCCGTGCGGCCGGTCCAGTTGTCTTCCGGCGTGGCGTTCGACACCACGGGCACGTAGCGCAGGTTCGGCATCGCGGCCAGCTGCTCGCGCAGCCAGGCGTCCATGTACAGGTCTTCGGGGCGGCGCCCGCCCCAGTAGAGCGCGGCGGGCCGGTCGATGCCCTTGAACTTCATGTGCTCGAGCAGCGCCTTGATCGGCGCGAAGCCGGTGCCCGAGGCCAGCAGGATCATCGGCTTGTCAGAGTCTTCGCGCAGGAAGAAGCTGCCGAACGGGCCTTCGATGCGCAGGATCTCTTTTTCCTTCATCGCGCCGAAGACGTGGTCGGTGAACTTGCCGCCCGGCAGGTGCCGCAGGTGCAGCTCCAGGCCCGTGCCCGGCACGGCCACCGTGTGCGGCGCGTTGGCCATCGAGTAGCTGCGGCGCGCGCCGTCGCGCAGGATGAATTCCACGTACTGGCCCGCATAGAACTGCAGCGGCTCGCCGGCCGGCAGCTGCAGGCGCAGCATCATCACGTCGTGCGACTGGCGCGTGAGCGCCATCACGCGCACCGGCATCTTGCGGATCGGCAGCGCGCCGGCCTCGGTGACCTGGCGCGACTCGAGCACCACGTCGCTCGTCGGGTGGGCGCAGCAGGTCAGCACGTAGCCGGCCAGTTGCTCCTCGGCGCTCAGCGCCTTGCTCTGGTGCGGGCCGAGCGTGACCTCGCCCGACAGCTTCTTGCACTTGCAGGAACCGCAGGCGCCGTCCTTGCAACCGTAGGGGAGGCCGATGCCCTGGCGGATGCCGGCCGCGAGGATGGTTTCGTCGCCCTGGACCACGAAGTGGCGCCCGCTGGGTTCGACGGTGATGGAAAAGCCCGCTTCGTGCGGCGCTGTAGCAGTCATCGGTATTCTTCGGGGGTGAACTTTCCCGGCTGCATGCGGCCGGGACAACTGAATTGAGACAGGAAACCCGGATTTTGCCTTCAATCAATAGTCCCTCCGGCGCACTGCCGGCCCGGTTCCGGCGCGAGCGCCTGCTGATCGTCGGCTGCGGCGACGTCGGCCAGCGCGTGGCGCGCAACCTGCGCGGGCGCATGCAGCTGGTGGCGCTCACGTCCTCGGCCGACCGCGTTGCGGCGCTGCGCGCGGCCGGCATCCGGCCGCTGGTGGGCAACCTGGACGACCGCGCCACCCTGCGCCGCTTGGCAGGCATCGCCACCCGGGTGGTGCACCTGGCGCCGCCCGCGCGCGAGGGCGGCGCGGCCTGGTGGCGCGACCAGCGCACCGTGTCGCTGGCGCAGGCGCTGCGGCTGCGCTCGCTGCCCTCGGCGCTGGTCTACGGCTCCACCAGCGGCGTGTACGGCGACTGCGGCGGCGCGCGCGTGAGCGAAACGCGCGGCGTGCGGCCCGACACCCCGCGCTCCCACCGGCGCGTCGATGCCGAGCGCGCCGTGCGCTGGTTCGGCCGCAGCACCGGCGTGCGCACCAGCATCCTGCGCATCCCGGGCATCTACGCGCCCGACCGCGAGAACGGCACGCCGCGCGGCCGCCTGGAGCGCGGCACGCCCGTGCTGCGCCGCGAGGACGACGTCTACACCAGCCACATCCACGCCGACGACCTCGCACGCGCCTGCGTGGCGGCGCTGTTCCGCGGCAAGCCCCAGCGCGTGGTGCACGCGTCGGACGACACCGAGCTGCGCATGGGCGACTACTTCGACCTGGCCGCCGACCTCTACGGCATGCCCCGCCCGCCGCGCGTGGCGCGCGGCGAGGCCGAGCGGCAGTTGCCGCTGCAACTGCTGAGCTTCATGGGCGAATCGCGCCGGCTCGACAACACGCGGCTCAAGCGCGAGCTGCGCGTGCGACTCGCGCATCCGACGGTGCACACCGGCCTGCAGCCCGCAGAAGCCTGACAGGACGCAACCCGTGAGCAAACAGAGCGTCCGCATCCCCGACGGCCATCCGACCTTCGGCTCGACCGCCGTCTTCGACACCTTCAAGTACGCGCCCGGCGTCAAGGCCGGCGGCCTGCTGTTCGTGGCGGGGCAGGTCGGCCTGCGTGCCGACGGCAGCGTGCCCGAGAGCGCCGCGGAACAGGCCGATTGGGCCTTCCGGCGGCTGGGCGTGGTGCTCGAAAGCGCGGGGCTGGGTTTCGCCGACCTCGTGGAGATCGTGAGCTACCACGTTGATGTCGGCAGCGAACTCGCGGGCTTTCGCGAAGTGAAGGACCGCTACATCACCGAGGATTTTCCGGCGTGGACGATCCTGGGCGTGGCCGCGCTGGCGCGGCCGGCGCTGCGGGTGGAGATTCGTGCGGTGGCGGCGTTGAAGACCGCGCAAGCGGGCTGACACCGAAGCGGATGGCCCGGGGCCGGGCGTACCATGGCGAACCGATCGAAGCGAAGCGGACGAAACGAATGCCCCAAACGATTGAAGCGTTGCTTGCCGATCAAGGCGCACAGGCTGTCCTCGCCTACCTGAACGCGCGCGTGCCGCATCGGTACACCGGAATCTACAAGATCCGCGCCGACCTGGTCACGAGCCTCTACCTGCACGACAAGCAAGGCGAGCTGATCCCCGAGAACATCGCCGTCGTGCCCTTCGAGGCGAGCATCTGTCCCTTTGTCCTGCGTGACGGGTGGTTCCGCACCGACGACTCGAGCTTGGACGAGCGCTTCGCCACGCATCCCGGGCGGGACTACACCATCAGCTACCACGGCGTTCCGCTCTTGAACCCCTCGGGCGCGGTCGCCGGCACCTTGTGCCACTTCAACTTCACGGCCGTGCCGCTGCCGGACGACGAGTTCGAGCTGCTGCACCAGGCCGCCTTGTCGCTGCAGGTGAAGCTCGCCGACGCTCTTCGCTAGGGCGAGGCTTTACCCGGCCTGAAAGGCCCCGAAGCAAAGAAAAACCCGCTGCGCCAATGAAGCGAGCGGGTTTCTTGATGTGGGGGTGAGACGGTGTCGTCTCGTGGTGCCCGGGGCCGGAATCGAACCGGCACACCTTTCGGTGGGGGATTTTGAGTCCCCTGCGTCTACCAATTTCACCACCCGGGCACATCCGGAAGGAAGCCCAAAATTATGGCACAGTGGCTGGCATGAATTATCCGACGATCGAAGACGCCATCGGCAAGACCCCCCTGGTTGCCCTGCAACGCATCCACGCCGCGGAAAACGCCAAGCGCGGCAACGTGATACTGGGCAAGCTCGAAGGCAACAACCCGGCGGGTTCGGTCAAGGACCGGCCGGCGCTGTCGATGATCAAGCGGGCCGAGGAGCGCGGTGAAATCAAGCCCGGCGACACGCTGATCGAGGCCACCTCGGGCAACACCGGCATCGCGCTGGCGATGGCCGCGGCCATCAAGGGCTACCGCATGGTGCTGATCATGCCGGAGGACCTCTCGGTGGAACGCGCCCAGACCATGAAGGCCTTCGGCGCCGAGCTGGTGCTCACGCCCAAGAGCGGCGGCATGGAATACGCGCGCGACCTGGCCGAGCAGATGGTCGCCCAGGGCAAGGGTCGCGTGCTCGACCAGTTCGCCAACCCCGACAACCCGCGCATCCACTACGAGACCACCGGCCCCGAGATCTGGACCGACACGCAGGGCAAGATCACGCACTTCGTGAGCGCCATGGGCACCACGGGCACCATCACCGGCGTCTCGCGCTACCTGAAGGAAAAGAACCCGGCGGTGCGCATCGTCGGCGCGCAGCCGGCCGAAGGCTCGCGCATTCCGGGCATCCGCAAGTGGCCGGTCGAGTACCTGCCAAAGATCTACGACCCGAGCCGCGTCGATGAAGAAATCAGCGTGAGCCAGGACGATGCCGAGGAGATGTGCCGGCGCCTGGCGCGCGAAGAGGGCATCTTCGGCGGCATTTCGGCGGCCGGCGCGCTGTGGGCGGCCATCGAGGTGTCGAAGAAGGTCGAGAACGCGACCATCGTGTTCGTGGTCTGCGACCGCGGCGACCGCTACCTGTCGACGGGCGTTTTCCCCGCCTGACCCCTTCACCCTGCGGCGGCGCCCACGGGGCGCCGCACGCCCGAGAAAAAGAACAGAGACTCCCCATGCCCCACCCCAAGTTCTGCCAGGCCTGCGCCACCCCGCTCGAATGGATCGCGTTGATGGAAGACGGCGGTCCCAAGGAACGCCTGCGCTGCCCCAACTGCGGCCACACGCACTGGAACAACCCCACGCCCGTGCTGGCGGCCATCGTCGAGTACCGCGGCCAGGTGCTGCTGGCGCGCAATGCGGCCTGGCCGGGCAAGATGTTCGCGCTCATCACCGGCTTCATGGAGGCCGGCGAGACGCCCGAGGAGGGCATCGCGCGCGAGGTCAAGGAAGAAACCAACCTGGACGTCAGCGCCGCCAAGCTCGTCGGGGCCTACGACTTCCAGCGCATGAACCAGATCATCATCGCGTACCACGTGGTGGCCGACGGCGAGGTGAAGCTCTCGCCCGAGCTGGTGGACTACCGCCTCTACGACCTGCCCGACCTGCGGTGCTGGCCGGCCGGCACCGGCTATGCGCTGGCCGACTGGCTGCGCACGCGCGGCCACGAGCCGGTGTTCTTCACTGCGGCGGAAAACGAAGAGCGTCGCCGCGGCCTGAACCTGCCGCCGGAGCCTGGCAATGCAAGTTGACCGCGAAATCGACACGCGCGGCCTCAACTGCCCGCTGCCGATCCTGAAGGCGAAAAAATCGCTCAACGACATGGCGAGCGGCCAGCTGCTGAAGGTGGTGTCGACCGACCCGGGCTCGGTGCGCGACTTCCAGGCCTTTGCGCGCCAGACCGGCAACGAACTGGTGGCGCAGGAGACCGTGGGCAGCGACTTCATCCACGTGCTGAAGCGACGCTGACGTCGGCAACCGACAAAAGAAAAGGGGCCTCGCGGCCCCTTTTTGTTTTCAGTGCTTTGCAGCGCCCTCAGAGCTTCAGGCTCTTGAGGTACTCGCGGAACTGCGCGCCCACTTCGGGGTGCGCCAGCGCCAGTTCCACCGACGCCTGCAGGAAGCCTTCCTTGCTGCCGCAGTCGTAGCGGATGCCCTTGTACGAGTAGGCGTAGACCGATTCCTTCTTCATCAGCGCCGCGATGCCGTCGGTCAACTGGATCTCGCCACCCGCGCCCTTGGGCTGGTTGCGGATCTCGTCGAACACGCCGGGCGTGAGGATGTAGCGGCCGGCCACGCCCAGGCGCGAGGGCGCGTCTTCGGGCTTGGGCTTCTCGACCATGCGGTTGACCTTCACGAGGCCGTCTTCCACGTTCTCGCCGGCCACGATGCCGTAGCGCTTGACGTGCTCCAGCGGCACTTCCTGCACGGCCAGCACCGAGGCGCCCAGGCGCGCGAAGACTTCGGTCATCTGCGCCAGCACCGGCTGGCCGTCGACAGGGCCGACCATCAGGTCGTCCGCCAGCAGCACGGCGAAGGGCTCGTTGCCCACCAGGTGCTCGGCGCACAGCACCGCGTGGCCCAGGCCCAGCATGCGCGGCTGGCGCACGTAGGAGCAGGTCATGTCGTCGGGCGACACCGAACGGGCGATTTCGAGCAGCGCGTCCTTGCCGCTGGCTTCGAGCTGGCTTTCGAGCTCGTAGGCGGTGTCGTAGTGGTCTTCGATCGCGCGCTTGTTGCGCCCGGTCACAAAAATCATGTCGCGGATGCCCGCGGCATAGGCTTCTTCGACGGCGTACTGGATCAGCGGCTTGTCGACCACGGGCAGCATCTCTTTGGGCTGCGCCTTGGTGGCCGGCAGAAAGCGGGTGCCGAAGCCTGCAACAGGGAATACGGCCTTGCGGATGCGCGTCGGGGAAGAAGTGGACATGGGCGGTTCAGTGTCGTTTGAAGCAGGAAAAAGAGGAGGGATGAGAGAGGGGACGGCGCGAAGCCGATGACCAAATCCTAATCCCCCACCCGGACCCCGTCTGTCAGCCGAGGCGCACAAGCTGGTCGCGCAGGCGCTCCAGCGTGGCGGTGAAATCGACCAGGCGCGTGCGCTCCTGTTCGATCACGGCGGGCGGCGCCTTGGCCACGAAGGCCTCGTTGCCGAGCTTGCCGTGCACCTTGGCGATCTCGCCCTCGATGCGTGCAATTTCCTTGCCGATGCGCAGCTTCTCGGCCGCCTTGTCGATCTCCATGTGCAGGCACAGGCGCGCCGCGCCCACCACCGCCACGGGCGCCGCTTCGGCGGCGGCCTGCCACGAGGCCTCGTCGTCGAACACCTTCACTTCCTTGAGCTTGGCCAGCGCCTGCAGCACCGGGGCCGCGTCGCGCAGGAAGGCCGCGCCCTCGGCGTCGTCGGCCACCGCGTACAGCGGCAGGCGCGTCGCGGGCGACACGTTCATCTCGCCGCGCAGCGTGCGGCAGGCGTCGACCAGCGCCTTCAGGCGCGCCACGTGCGCCTCGGCGGCCTCGTCGATCTTCTCGGGCTGGCTCTGCGGGTAGGCCGCGATCATGATCGACGCGCCTTCGCGGCCCGCGACCTTCGACACCTTCTGCCACAGCTCTTCGGTGATGAACGGAATGATCGGGTGCGCCAGGCGCAGCAGCGCCTCGAGCACGCGGATCAGCGTGCGGCGCGTGGCGCGCTTTTGCGCGTCGTCGCCGGTCTGGATCTGCACCTTGGCAATCTCGAGGTACCAGTCGCAGAACTCGTCCCAGGCGAACTGGTAGATCGCGTTGGCCACGTTGTCCAGGCGGTATTCCTCGAAGCCCTTGGCCACTTCGGCCTCGACGCGCTGCAACTGCGAGACGATCCAGAAGTCGGCACGGCTGAACTTCAGGTAGCCGTGCGCCTTGCCGCCGACCTGGCAGTCTTCCTTGGTGTGCTCCAGCAGGCCGCAGTCCTGGCCTTCGCAGTTCATCAGCACGAAGCGCGTGGCGTTCCACAGCTTGTTGCAGAAGTTGCGATAGCCCTCGCAGCGCTTCGAGTCGAAGTTGATGCTGCGGCCGAGCGAAGCCAGCGAAGCGAAGGTGAAGCGCAGCGCATCGGCGCCGAAGGCCGGAATGCCCTCGGGGAATTCCTTCTGCGTGTTCTTGCGCACGGCCGGTGCGGTCTCGGGCTTGCGCAGGCCCTGCGTGCGCTTGTCGAGCAGCGCGGGCAGCTCGATGCCGTCGATCAGGTCGACCGGGTCGAGCACGTTGCCTTCCGACTTGCTCATCTTCTTGCCCTGCGCATCGCGCACCAGGCCGTGGATGTACACGTCCTTGAACGGCACAGTGCCCATGAAGTGCTTGGTCATCATGATCATCCGGGCGACCCAGAAGAAGATGATGTCGTAGCCCGTCACCAGCACGGTCGAGGGCAGGTACAGCGCCAGGTCCTGCGTCTTCTCGGGCCAGCCCAGCGACGAGAAGGGCACCAGCGCCGACGAGTACCAGGTGTCGAGCACGTCTTCGTCGCGCGTGAGCGTCTTGCCCGGTGCCTTGGCCTGGGCCTCGGCTTCGGTCTCGGCCACGTACACCTTGCCGTCTTCGTCGTACCAGGCCGGAATCTGGTGGCCCCACCAGAGCTGGCGCGAAATGGTCCAGTCCTGGATGTTCTCCATCCAGTGGTTGTAGGTGTTGACCCAGTTCTCGGGCACGAAGCGCACCTCGCCCGACTTCACGACGTCGATGGCCTTCTGCGCGATCGACTGGCCGTCGGCGCCGGGGCGCGTCATGGCCACGTACCACTGGTCGGTGAGCATGGGCTCGACCACGGCGCCCGAGCGCGCACAGCGCGGCACCATGAGGCGGTGCTTCTTCACCTCGACCAGCAGGCCGAGCGCCTCGAGGTCGGCCACGATGGCCTTGCGCGCCACGAAGCGGTCCATGCCGCGGTATTTTTCAGGCGCGTTGTCGTTGATGGTCGCGTCGAGCGTCAGGATGCCGATCACCTCGAGCTTGTGGCGCTGGCCGACGGCGTAGTCGTTGTAGTCGTGCGCGGGCGTCACCTTGACCACGCCGGTGCCGAATTCCTTGTCGACGTAGTCGTCGGCAATGATGGGAATCAGCCGATCCACCAGCGGCAGCTTCACGCGCTGGCCGATCAGGTGCTTGTAGCGTTCGTCTTCGGGGTGGACCATCACGGCCGTGTCGCCGAGCATGGTCTCGGGGCGGGTGGTGGCCACCGTGAGCGTGCCGCTGCCGTCTTCCAGCGGGTAGGCGATGTGCCAGAGCGAGCCGTCTTCTTCCTCGCTCTCGACTTCCAGGTCGCTCACCGAGGTCTTGAGCACCGGGTCCCAGTTGCCCAGGCGCTTGCCGCGGTAGATCAGGCCTTCTTCATACAGCTTCACGAAGGTGTGCGTGACCACCTTCGAGAGGTCGTCGTCCATCGTGAAGTACTCGCGGCTCCAGTCGACCGTGTCGCCCATGCGGCGCATCTGCTCGGTGATGGTGCTGCCCGACTTTTCCTTCCACTCCCACACGCGCGCCACGAAGTTCTTGCGGCCCAGGTCGTGGCGGCTGACCTTCTGCTCCTGCAGCTGGCGCTCCACCACGATCTGGGTGGCGATGCCCGCGTGGTCGGTGCCCGGCACCCACAGCGTGTTGGCGCCCTTCATGCGGTGGTAGCGCGTGAGGCTGTCCATGATCGTCTGGTTGAACGCATGGCCCATGTGCAGCGTGCCCGTGACGTTGGGCGGCGGCAGCTGGATCGCGAACGACTCGGCGCCTTCCTTGGGCTGCTGCGTGCCGCGGAAGCCCGCCTTGGCGTAGCCGCGCTGCTCCCATTCCGGGCCCCAGTGCGCCTCGATGGCGGCGGGTTCGAACGATTTGGACAGGCTCTCGAGGCCGGGCTGGGAGGTAGGTTCGCTCATGGGGAATGCAAAACGGCACCCTCAGGTGCCGTTGGTGACAGGGTGGGATTGCCCGGGATTTTACCGGGGCGGCCCGGGGAAACCCCAGCCCCACATAATCGACTGATGCTGTTCCTGCTTTCCCCCGCGAAGTCGCTCGACTACGACACCCCCGTCCCCTCCGAAACCCCCGCCACCCAGCCCCATTTCGAAGCCCCGCGCGGCCCCTCGGTCGAACTCATCAAGCTGCTGCGCGAGAAGTCGCCCCAGGACATCGCCGAGCTGATGCACCTGTCGGACAAGCTCTCGGCCCTCAACGTGGCCCGCTACGCCGCCTGGTCGTCCAAAAGCACCGAGAAGAACGCCCGCCAGGCCGCCTTCGCCTTCGACGGCGACGTCTACGGCGGTTTCGACGCCCGCAGCCTCACGCCCGCCCAGCTCGCCTGGGCGCAGGACCACGTGGGCATCCTCAGCGGCCTGTACGGCCTGCTGCGCCCGCTGGACCGCCTGCAGCCCTACCGGCTCGAAATGGGCACCGCGCTGGCCAACCGCCACGGCAAGGACCTGTACGCCTTCTGGGGCTCGCGCATCGCCGAGCACCTGAACGAGCGCCTGGCGGCCGACCGCACGCCGGTCGTCGTCAACGTCGCCTCGCAGGAGTACTTCAAGTCGGTCGACCAGAAGGTGCTCAAGGCCCGCGTGGTCGAATGCGTGTTCCAGGAGTGGAAGGGCGACAGGTACAAGATCGTGAGCTTCTTCGCCAAGCGCGCCCGCGGCCTGCTGGCGCGCTGGGCCGTGCTGCACCAGGCGGCCACGCCCAAGGCGCTGGAAAAATTCGACCTCGAGGGTTATGGTTTCGACGCCGATGTGTCGACAGCCGAAAGGCTGGTGTTCAGAAGAAAGCTAGCATGACCCCCAGGCTGCGCGCACTTCGTGTCGCTTCGCCAACCCCCTTCCAGGGGGCAACACCAGCGGCCCGGCAAAGCCGGTTCCGCGGTGTTTCTGGCGAAGAACTGCGTGGAGTCATGTGTTGCGGGTCTCATTGCAGAGTGGAGGAGCACTGACATGTCCCAAGCGATCAGTCCGGAATTGCGCGAATGGCTGGTGGCCCAGCTCGCGGCCGGCCATTCGGTGCCCGCGTTGCGCATGTCGATGCGGGCGGCCGGCTGGCAGGATGCCGCCACCGACCTCGCACTGGCCCAGCTGGAGGCCGGGTTTCCTGATGTGGAGGCGGCCCTGGCGCCGGCGCGCACCGAGATGCCCGGCCCCGACCTGGACGGCGCGCCGCTGTACATCGAGGCCGGTGACCGCCGCGTGCAGGTGCTGCAGACCGTGCGGCATCCGCGCGTCGTGGTGTTCGGCAACCTGCTGTCGGTCGAGGAATGCGAAGGCCTGATCGCCGCCGCGCGCGTGCGGTTGGCCCGCTCGCTCACCGTCGAGACCCGTACCGGCGGCGAGGTGCTCAACGTCGACCGCACCAGCGACGGCATGTTCTTCGAGCGCGGCGAGAACGAGATCGTCGCGCGCCTCGAACAGCGCCTGGCCATGCTGCTGCGCTGGCCGCTCGAGTACGGCGAGGGCCTGCAGATCCTGCGCTACGCGCCCGGCGCGCAGTACCGCCCGCACTACGACTACTTCGACCCGCACGAGCCCGGCACGCCCACCATCCTCAAACGCGGCGGCCAGCGCGTGGCCACGCTCGTGATGTACCTGCAGGAGCCCGAGCAGGGCGGCGCCACCACCTTCCCCGACATCGGGCTCGAAGTGGCCCCGGTGCGCGGCACCGGTGTGTTCTTCAGCTACGACCGGCCCGACCCCGCCACCCGCACGCTGCACGGCGGCGCGCCGGTGCTCGCGGGCGAGAAATGGGTCGCCACCAAGTGGCTGCGCGAGCGCGAGTTCAAGTAAAAAGAAAAACAAGGAACCGATGAAAGTCACCGCCAACGGCCTGCAGATCGAAGTCGACGACACCGGCGGCGAAGGGCGCCCCGTCATCCTGCTGATCATGGGGCTGGGCATGCAACTGGTTGCCTGGCCCGACGCGTTCGTGCAGCAGCTGGTCGATGCGGGCTTTCGCGTGGTGCGCCACGACAACCGCGACATCGGCCTGAGCCAGGGCTTCGACCACCTCGGCACCGGCAACCTCGTGTGGGAAACCATCCGCCATCGCATCGGCCTGAAGGTGCGCAGCGCCTACACGCTGCAGGACATGGCGCTCGATTCGCTCGGCGTGCTCGACGCGCTGGGCATTGCCCGCGCCCACATCGTCGGCGCCTCGATGGGCGGCATGATCGCGCAGCGCATCGCCGCCACCGCGCCGCAGCGCACCGCCAGCCTCGTGAGCATCATGAGCTCCAGCGGCGCGCGCGGCCTGCCGGGCCCGCGCCGCGAGGTCGGGGCCATGCTCATGCGGCGCCCGCGCAGCCACGACGAGGCCGCGCTGGTCGCGCACAGCATCAAGCTGCTGCGGCTCATCCAGAGCCCGGCCTACCCGCAGACCGACGAGCAACTGGCCACGCGCCTCACCTTCAGCATGCGCCGCGCCTACCACCCGGCGGGCCTGATGCGCCAGATGCTCGCCATCGGCGCCGACGACGACCGCCCGCAGGTGCTGGCGCGCATCCAGCGCCCGACGCTGGTGCTGCACGGCGACGCCGACGCGCTCGTGCCCATCGCCTGCGGCCGCGATTCGGCGCAGCGCATTCCGGGTGCGACCTTCATCTCGGTGCCCGGCATGGGCCACGACCTGCCGCCCGAGGTCTGCACGATCCTCGCCCACCACATCGCTCCGTTCGCACACGCGGCGGATGCCGGAACCGCCCCATGAGCCACGACCCGACCAACCCCAACACGAACCCCAACACCCCCGAACAGTCGCAGCTCGGTCGCGCCTCGGCCTACGCCGACAAGTACGACCCGTCGCTGCTGTTCCCCATCGCACGCACCACGCAGCGCGAAGCCATGGGCATCCAGGCCGGCGCCTTGCCCTTTTTCGGCGCCGACCTCTGGACCGCCTTCGAGCTGAGCTGGCTGAACCCGCGCGGCAAGCCGCAGGTGGCCATCGCGCACTTCACCATTCCCTGCGAAACGCCCAACATCATCGAGAGCAAGTCGTTCAAGCTGTACCTCAACAGCTTCAACAACAGCACCTTCGCCAGCATCGATGCCGTGCGCGAGCACCTGCGCACCGACCTTTCCGAAGCCGCATGGCGCGGCAGCGACCAGTCGGCCGGCATCGGCGTGAAGCTGCTCACGCCCGACCTGTTCGACCGCGAACCGGTGCACGAGATCGACGGCCTGGACCTCGACCGCCTCGACATCGAATGCACCCACTACCAGCCCGCGCCCGAGCTGCTGAGCAGTGACACGACGCAGGTGCACGTGAACGAAACCCTCACCAGCCGGCTTCTGAAGAGCAACTGCCTCGTCACCGGCCAGCCCGACTGGGGCAGCGTGCAGATCCGCTACAGCGGCCCGCCCATCGACCAGGCCGGCCTGCTGGCGTACATCGTGAGCTTTCGCAACCACAACGAGTTCCACGAGCCCTGCGCCGAACGCATGTTCACGGACATCTGGCGCCAGTGCCAGCCGACCAAGCTCGCGGTGTACGCGCGCTACACGCGGCGCGGCGGGCTGGACATCAACCCGTTCCGCACGAGCTGGCCGCAGGCGCTGCCGGTGAACATCCGCACGGCGCGGCAGTAACGGCCACCCGCGGGCGGTCGCGCGCAGCCGCGGCTTAAGCCCCTCTTCGGAATTCCTGAACTCGCAGGCCGCCCCCTGTGGCATTCTGAAATTCCCCCGCGAGTTCGCGGGCGAACGAACATCCGAAGCAGAGGCGAGACACATGGTTGAAGGCAAAGTGGTCGTCGTCACCGGCGCGGGCGGCGGCATCGGGCGCGACATCGCGCTCGCAATGGCGCGGCACGGCGCGAAGGTGGTGGTCAACGACATCGGCGCGGGGCTCGACGGCGCCGGCGGCAGTGCCGGGCCGGCACAGCAGGTGGTCGAGGAAATCCGCGCGGCAGGTGGCGAAGCTGTGCCCAACACCGACAGCGTGGCCGATGCCGCGAGCGCGGGGCGCATCGTGGAATGCGCGGTCGACAGCTTCGGGCGTATCGATGCGGTGGTGAACAACGCGGGCATCCTGCGCGACCGGTTCTTCCACAAGATGTCGGTCGACGAGTGGGACGCGGTGATCAAGGTGCACCTGTACGGCGCCTACTTCGTGAGCCGCGCGGCCGCGACGCACTTCAAGGAACAGAATTCGGGCGCGCTGGTGCACATGACCTCCACCTCGGGCCTGATCGGCAACTTCGGCCAGGCCAACTACGCGGCGGCCAAGCTCGGCATCGCGGCGCTGTCGAAGTCCATCGCGCTGGACATGCTCAAGTTCAATGTGCGCTCCAACTGCATCGCGCCCTTCGCCTGGAGCCGCATGATCGGCGCCATTCCCACCGACACCGACGAGCAGCGCGCCCGCGTCGACAAGATCAAGCAGATGACGCCGGCCAAGGTGGCGCCGCTCGCGGTGTACCTGGCGAGCGACGCGGCGGCGGCCGTGAACGGGCAGATCTTCTCGGTGCGCAACAACGAGATCTCGCTCATCAGCCAGCCGCGCCCGGTGCGTTCCATCCACCGCTCGGAAGGCTGGACGCCCGAGAGCATCGCCGAGCACGCCATGCCCGCGATGCGCGCCAGTTTCTTCCCGCTGGACCGCTCGGCCGACGTGTTCAGCTGGGACCCGGTCTGAGAGGGTGTGAACGGACCCACCATGTCCGGATTCATTCACACCTTCTGAGGACAAACCCGCAAGCGGCTGCACGCGGCGTCGTTCGCCGGACAATGCGCGTTCCTCCCGCTTCCTTCGTGCCCGCCCGGTGAATCTGCACTTCGACCTGTTCGACCTGAAACTGTTCGTCTACGTGGCGGACGCGCGCAGCCTCACGCGCGGCGCCGAGAAGGCCTGCATCTCGCTGGCCGCCGCGTCCACGCGCATCAAGCAGATGGAAGAAGCGGTGGGCGGCAAGCTGCTGCACCGCAGCGCGCAGGGCGTGAGCCTCACGGCCGCGGGGCAGGCGGTGCTGTACCACGCCAAGCGCGTGATGCAGCAGATGGAGCACCTGCGCTGCGACATGCAGGACTTCGGCAAGGGCATCAAGGGCCATGTGCGCGTGTTCGCCAACACCACCTCGATCACCGAGTACCTGCCGCAGAAGCTCGCGGGCTTTCTCACGCAGCACCCGGCCGTGCAGGTCGATCTGCGCGAATACCTGAGCGAAGAAATCGTGCGCGCCGTGGCCGACGGCGAGGCCGACATCGGCATCCTCGCGGGCGATGTGCACACCGGCGAATTCGATGCGCGCCCCTTCGGCCGCAACCAGCTCGTGCTGGTGGTGCCGCCCACGCACCCGCTGGCGGGCGCGTCGTCGGTGGCCTTTGCCGACACGCTCGACGAGCAGCACGTGGGCCTGCACCACGGCAGCGCGATCCACCGCTTTCTGCAACGCCGCGCCGAACTCGCGGGGCGCGGCTTCAACCCGCGCATCCAGGTGAGCAGCTTCGAGGCCATCTGCCTGATGATCGAAGCGGGCGTGGGCGTCGGCGTGCTGCCCTCGTCGTCGGCGCAGCGGCTGTCGATGGCGATGCGGATCGCCACGGTGCCCTTGAGCGACGCATGGGCCGAGCGCGAACTCAAGCTCATCGCGCGCGACCGCGAGCAGTTGCCGGCCTCCGCGCGCGAGCTGTTCGACCACCTCACCCTGGCCTGAGGCGCGACGGGCCATGTCCGCCGACCTGAAATCGCTGCGCCTGTTCGTGGCCGTGTCCGACCACGGCAGCATCAGCGAAGGCGCCAAGCGCTGCCACATCGCGCTCGCGGCTGCGAGCAAGCGCATATCCGATCTCGAGGCGCGCGCCCGATTGCCGCTGCTGGTGCGCCATGCGCGCGGCGTCACGCTCACCTCGGCCGGCCACGGCCTGCTGCTGCATGCGCGCGCCGTGCTCTCGGCCATGGACCGGCTGGGCGCCGAGCTCGACGATTTCCAGAGCGGCGTGGCGGGCGTGGTCAGCATCACGGCCAACGCCTCGACCATCGCGCAGTTCCTGCCGGCGCAGATCGGCTCGTTCCTGCGCCTGCATCCGGTGCTCAAGATCGACCTGCAGGAGCGCGCCAGCACCGAGGTGGTGAAGGCCGTGCAGGCCGGCCTGGCCGACATCGGCGTGATCGAGGGCCAGACGCCCGCCGACGGCCTCGAATGCCTGCCCTACCGCACCGACGAGCTGGCCGTGGTGGTCGCGCGCGACCACCCGCTGGCGCGCCGCAAGCGCATCGACGTGGCGGAGGTGCTGCGCCACGACCATATCGTGGTGCGCGAAGGCACGGCGCTGCACCGCGTGCTGCTGGCCGCCGCGCTCGAGGCCCAGGTGCCGCTCAAGGTGCGCATGCAGGTGGGCAGCTTCGACATGGTCTGCCGCATGGTGGAGCAAGGCGTGGGCATCGGCGTGCTGCCCTATGCGGCCATCCTGCCGCAGCTGCAGATTCTCAAGCTGCGCTGCCTCAAGCTCGACGCGCCCTGGGCGCTGCGCCGCCACCTGCTGTGCGTGCGCCGCCAGCAGGAGCTCACGGCCGCCGCGCGCTCGGTGCTCGAACACCTCGGCCGTCCCGACTGATCCGAGGCGCTCGGGCGGCGAGCCTTCGCGCCGCGCGAAGGCTCGAACTCGCCAAAAACGAATTGTTCTCCTGCGGCCCTCGCGCAAAGATGCGGGCACACCAAAGGAGACACCCTTGAAGATCATCCGCGTCAGCGCCACGCCGCTGAACATCCCCGTGACCATCGACGTGGTCGGCCTGAACAAGCAGACCTCGCTGTCGTTGTGCCTCACCGAGATCGAGACCGACACCGGCCTCGTCGGCCACGGCATGACCGCCATCACCGAAGAAGAAATCATCGCCGCCGCCGTGCGCGAAGTGGCCGGCCCCGCGCTGATCGGCGAAGACCCGATGGCCACCGAGCGCCTGTGGGAGAAGCTCTACTGGCTGCTCTCGCCGCGCGGCCAGACCGGCTATGCGAGCCACACCATCGCCGCGCTCGACATCGCGCTGTGGGACCTCAAGGGCAAGGCCTTGGGTCAGTCGCTGTGGCGCCTGTTCGGCGGCGCGCGCGCCAAGGTGCCGGTGTACGCCACCTTCGGCTTCGGCTTCTTCGAGCGCGACCAGCTCGCCGCCGCCGCCAAGCTGTGGGTGTCGCAAGGCTTCAATCGCCTGAAGATGACCGTCGGCAACCACGCGCTCGCGCGCCGCGACGAGCCGCGTCCGCTCGGCGAGGTCATTGCCGAAGACGTGCGCCGCGTGGCCGCCGTGCGCGAGGCCGTGGGCCCCGACGTCAAGCTGTACGTCGATGCCAACTGCGGCCTCGACCTGTTCCACGCCACCGAACTCGCGCACCGCATCGAGCCCTACGGCATCAGCTTCTTCGAGGAGCCGCTCACGCAGAACGACGTGCGCCAGATGGCCCAGCTGCGCGCGCGCACGCGCATCCCGCTGGCCTGCGGGCAGAACGAGGGCCTGGCCTTCCGCTTTCGTGACCTGCTGGTGAACCAGGCGGCCGACGTGCTGCAGCCCAACGTGACCATCTCGGGCGGCTATTCGCAGTGCCTGAAGATCGCGGGCATGGCCGCGGCCTTCAACGTGCCCATCGACAACGGCGGCGCCTGGCCCTTCCACAACATGCACCTGCACGCGGGCGTGTCCAACGGCGGGCTGGTCGAGTACCACTACGTCGCGGTGCAGATGCTCAAGCAGATCTTCGACGGCCTGCCCGTGCCCGACCAGGGCTGGCTCACGCTGCCCGAGGCGCCGGGCCTGGGCTTCACGCCCAACGCCGAGCGCGTGCGCGAACTCGCGAAGCTGCCGACCTCGCACGGGAAAGGCAAGGCCTGAGCGCCACCCGACGACACTTCCGACCACGACCAGGCCGCGCAGACGGCCGGCGCATCCCGACCACCACGGAGACAAGATGAACGACAGAAGAACAGACGCCATGCGGCCATCGCGCCGGCATGCCCTGCAGGCCACCCTGGCCCTGGCCGGCCTGCTGGCCGCCGCACCCGCGTGGGCGCAGAAGTTTCCCGACAAGCCCATCCGCATCGTCGTCGGCTACTCGGCCGGCGGCGGTGTCGACGCGGTGGCGCGCATGCTCAGCGCGCGCCTGCCCGCCGTGCTGGGCCAGCAGGTGCTGGTCGAAAACCGCACCGGCGCCACCGGCCTCATCGCGGCCGACCTTGTCGCCAAGGCACCGCCCGACGGCTACACGCTGATGATGGGCGACAGCGCCTTGCTCATCGCCAAGCTGCTGCAGCCGAAGATTGCGATCGATCCGCTGACCAGCTTCAAGCCCGTGGCCGGCGCCTTCGTGTCGCCGCTGATGATCGTCGCGGGCAACGACTTTCCCGCGAAGACGCCCGCCGAACTTGTCAAGGAACTCAAGGCGCACCCGGGCCGCTACTCCTACGCGTCGTCGGGTGTCGGCACCGTGCAGCACCTGGGCTTCGAGATGCTCAAGCAATCCACCGGCGCGTTCGTGGTGCATGTGCCCTACCGCGGCGCGGCGCAGATCGTGCCCGACGTGGTCGGTGGCCAGGTGCCGCTGGGCGTGGTGAGCGCCACCGCCGCCATGGCGCAGTCGAAGGCCGGCAAGCTGCGCGCGCTCGCGTTGCTGAACAACGCGAAGCTCGAAGGCGCCGAAGGCGTGGCACCGCTGGCCGAGGCGCTGCCGGGCTTCGACGTCGCGCCGCGCATCTTCCTGCTCGCCCCGGCGGGCACGCCCAACGACGTGGTCGACAAGCTCTCGGCCGCCGTGAAGACCGTGCTCGACATGCCCGAGACGGGCACGGCCGCCGCCGCACAAGGCACGCTGCGCGCCTACGCCACGCCGGCCCAGCTGGGCAAGGACATGGCGGAGGAAACGACGCGATGGAAACGCATCATCATGGACCAGCGCATCGTGGCGGAGGGCAACTGAGGTGACACAGCCCCATCTCGGCCTCATCGTTCCCCCTGCAGCCGGCGCCGTGCCGGTCGACGGCCCGCTGCTCTACGGCGACCGCATCCGCTTCAGCGCCAAGGGCCTGGGCCTCGGCGAAATCTCCACGCGCGGCTACACCGAGGTGATCGACTCGGTCATCGGCAAGGCGCTGGCGCTGAAGGAAGAGGGCGCGAGCGCCGTCTCCCTCATGGGCACCTCGCTGAGCTTCTTTCGCGGCGTGGCCTTCACCCGCCAGCTGAAGCGCGAGATGGAACAGGCCACGGGCCTGCCCTGCACGACGATGAGCGACGCCATCCTCGCGGGCCTGCGCCATTTGAAGGTGCGGCGCGTGGCCGTCGCCACGGCCTACATCGACGAGGTCAACACGCAGCTGCGCACCTACCTCGAGCAGAGCGACTTCGAACCGCTGGCACTCGAAGGCTTGGCCATCTCCGACGTGCAGGCCGTGGGCCAGGTGTCGACCGAGGTGCTGGTCGACCTGTGCCTGAAGGTGTTCGAAGACCAGCCCGGCGCCGACGGCCTCCTCATCTCGTGCGGCGGCCTCGTCACGCTCGATGCCGTGCGCGAGGTCGAGGCGCGCCTGCAGGTGCCCGTGGTGTCCAGCTCGCCCGCGGGCTTCTGGGACCTCGTGCGCACCGGGGGGCTCGATGCGCGCTCGCCGGGGCAGGGACTGCTGTTCGCCTGAACCGGGCCTTTCCCTGCGTGCGCGAAGGCCCGGTCAGCCGGCCTTCGGCAGGTACTGCTCCACCAGGCTCGCCCAGTAGGCGGCACCGACCGGCAGCAGATGGTCGTTGAAGTCGTAGTGAGGGTTGTGCACGCTGCAGCCGCCTTCGCGGATGTGCGTGCCGTTGCCGATGAAGAAATAGCACCCCGGCACCTCTTCGAGCATGAAGGCGAAATCTTCGCTGGCCATCACGGGCGGCCCGGTCTCGACCATGCCCTGCGGGCCCACGAGGTTGCGTGCCACCGTGCGCGCGAACGCGGTCTCGGACGGCGTGTTGACCAGCACCGGGTAGCCGCGCTGGTAGTCCACCTCGGCCTCCAGCCCGAAGCTCTGGGCCTGGGCATGCACCAGGGCGCGGATGCGGGCTTCGGCCAGGTCGCGCGCGTCGCGGTCCAGCGCGCGCACCGTGAGCTTCAGCAGCGCCGTCTCCGGAATCACGTTGCTGGCCGTGCCCGCCTGCAGCACACCCACCGTGACCACCACCGCATGCAGCGGGTCGGTGTTGCGTGACACCACCGTCTGCAGCGCCATCACGATGCTGGCGGCGGCCACCGTGGGGTCGGTCGCCAGATGCGGCATGGCGCCGTGGCCGCCGCGCCCGGCGAGCGTAATGACCACCGTGTCGCCCGAGGCCATCTGCGCGCCCTCGCGGAACAACAGCTGGCCTGCCGGCAGGCCGGGCATGTTGTGCATGGCGAACACCGCGTCGCAGGGATAGCGCGTGAACAGGCCCTCCTGCATCATGCGCGAGGCACCGTTCAGGCCTTCCTCGGCCGGCTGGAAGATCAGGTTCAGCGTGCCGTCGAAGCGCCGCTGCTCGGCGATGTACTGCGCCGCGAACAACAGCATCGTGGTGTGGCCGTCGTGCCCGCAGGCGTGCATCACGCCGGGCCGCTGGCTGGCGTGCGGAATTTGCGCAAGCTCGGTCATCGGCAGCGCATCCATCTCCGCACGGATGCCCAGGCGGCGCGGGCTGTCGCCCAGCTTCAGCTGGGCGACGAAGCCGGTGCCGCCGATGCCGCGGTCCACCTGGTAGCCCCAGGCTTCGAGCCGGTCGGCGACCAGCGCGCTGGTCTGGAACTCCTCGAAGCCCAGTTCGGGGTGGCGATGGATCTGGCGGCGCACGGCGGTGTAGGTGCCGGCGTGCGCCTCGGCCCAGTCGCGCACCTCGCGGGTGTCGTGTGGCGTGTCGGTCATTGGGGTTGCAGGTTGATGCGTTTGGCCAGGGCCTGGAAGCGCGCGGCCTCGGCCGCGAACTGCTTCGCCGATTCGTCGAGCGTGCGCGCAGCGGCCGGCATGGAGCCGGTCGACAGGATCGCCTGTTGCACCTCGGGCTGTTCCAGCGTGGTCGTGAGCGCCTGGTGCAGGCAGGCGGCCGTGGCGTCCGGCGTTTCCTTGCGCACCATCAGGCCGGCCCAGGTGCTGTACTCGAAGTCCTTGAGCAGCCTGCCTTCGGCAAAGGCCGGGGCTTCGGGGGCGAACTTCTCGCGGCGCGGCCCGACCCAGCCGAGGATCTTCAGGCGTCCCTGGTCGGCCAGCCCGCGGTACATCGTGGCCCACGGCATCATCGTGAAGTCCACGAGGCCCGCGCCCATGTCCTGCAGCAGCGGCGCGCCGCCCTTGTAGGGAACGTGCAGTATGGCGGCGCCCACGCGCGTCGACAGGTCTTCGCCCGCGAAGTGGTACAGCGAGCCGTACCCCACGCTGCCGTAGCTCAGCGGCTTGCCGCCGGGCGTGCGGGCGAGGGTGATCAGCTCGTCGATGGACTGCGCCGGCAGGTCCTTGCGCGCCAGCAGCACCATCGGGTTGAACGTCACGGGGCCGAGCAGGCGGAACTGGTCGTGGCGCAGCTTCACGGCGGCATTGGCGAGTGGCGTGAGGATCACTTCATTGGGCGACCCCAGGAACACCATGTGCCCGTCGGCCGGTGCCGCCAGCACCTTCTGCGCCGCGATCGCACCGCCGGCGCCGCCGAGGTTTTCGACCAGCACCGGCTGGCCCAGCTGCTTCGACAGCGACAGGTGGATGGACCGCGCGATCACGTCGGACAGGCCGCCGGCCGGGTAGGGCACCATCAGCGTGACGGGTCTGGACACGCAGGCCGCGCCGGCGGTAGGGGCCGCCAGCAGGGTGGTGGCGCTGCACAGGGCGAGCAGCGAGGCTTTCAGGCAGAAGCGGATCAAGGCAGACACCTCATGACAGGACAGGGCAGGACGGGACAGGAAGGATCGAACGGTCGGCGGATCGTAGGTTTGCCCGTGGCCTGCCACAATGTTTGATCCAGCCAATCGATGTGCTGTTTCAGCCAGGAGTCCCGCCGGTGGTTCACTTCGATCTGTTGCTCCCAGAGGGCGGCGCACCCGGTGCGCTGTGGTCCGCCGTCGACGTGCTGCGTGAGCTCAATGCCCTGGCGCGCGTGCGTGCGCCGCGCGACGCCTTGCCGGCCGCGAGCTGGCGTCTGCTCGGTGCCGACGGCCGCGCGCACCGCTGGCATGCGCAGACCTGCATCAACGAAGACGAGCGCCGTCATGCGCGCCGTCCGCAGCCGGGGCCGCGCGTGCTGCTGGTGGCGCCCCTGGTGATGCAGTCCATCCCGGCGCTGCAGAAGCTGGTGCGGCGCAATGCCGCCAGCGTCGAGCTGGTGCGCCGGCGCTTCGAGGCGGGTAGCCTGATCGGTGCCTGCGGCACGGGCATCTGGCTGCTGGCGCAGGCGGACTGCATCCTGAGCGCGCCGATCCCCTGGCTCTACCAGTCGGGTTTCGAGAAGTACTTTCCTGGGGTGCGCATGGAAGCCAGGGAGCCGATCGTGGCGGAGCGCGGCTGCGTCTGCGCGGTGGCGCCGTCGCTGCTGCATGCGCTGGTGCTGCACCTGGCGCGCTACGCGGGCCTGGCCGACCTGGCGCACGCGGGTGCCGAGAAGCTGTTGCTCAACACCGAGCGGCAGGCCCTGTCGGCCGCGATGACGGGGACGCAGGTGATGGGCCAGGCGCGCGACACACCGCTGTACCTGGCCCAGGCGTGGATGCAGGCCCATGCGGGTCAACCCCTGCGGCTGGCCGAGGCCGCTGCGGCAGCGTCGGTGAGCGAGCGCACGTTGACGCGCCTGTTCCACCAGCATTCGGGCATGACGCCCCTGAAGTACCTGCAGGGACTGCGCGTGCAGCGCGCGCAGATGTGGCTCGAAGGCACCTTCCGTTCGGTGGACGAGATCGCGCGCGATTGCGGCTACGGCGACACCAGCGCGTTCTGCCGCATGTTCGCGCGCGCCACCGGCACCAGCCCGCAGCGCTACCGCGACCGCTACACCTTTCGCGGTCCGCGCGCGCGTTGGCGCCTGCAGGAGACCTCGCTGCCCGAGGCGTGAGCGGGCGCGCCGTGGTTCAGGCGGCGGAGGAGGTCGCCTGCAGCCAGCGCCCCACGCGGGCCGTGCCGGCCAGCTGCCAGACGCGCTCGCACAGCGCCTTCGCTTCGTCGGCCGTCGCGCCTTCGCCGTAGTGCGCCAGGCGCTGCATCTTGTCCTCGATCTCGGCGCGGCTCAGGCTGTTGCCGGGGTCGCCCTTGGGCTCGTCGACGCGGCCGGCCAGCGTGCGGCCGTCGGCCGTGTGCACGCTGACCTTGCCGATCCAGCGCGCGGGGTAGGCGGTGTCGACCTCGTCGTCGAGCGCCATCGTCACCTTCTCGCGGAAGGCCGAGACCTCGGGCGAGAGAAAGTCGCGGTCGAACTCGCCCAGGCCCGCGCGGCCGTGCACGGCGATGAGGCCCAGCACCGTGCCCATCGAGAACTTGCCCTGGTGCACCGTGGCGGGCACCGTCACGCGCCCCAGCACGTCGATGGCGCCCTGGTGCACGTGGGTCGTGACCCGGGACACGTCGGTTGGCTTGAGCTGGCTCCGTTCCATCACCTGCAGCAGCGCGTCGGCGGCCGGGTGCGTGTGGCGGCAGGAGGCGTGGTACTTGAACGAGGTCTCGGCCAGCGTCCAGCGCGTGCCCAGGCCGTCGGTGAGCTTCGCGGGATCGGCGTCGCTCGACATGCCCACGCCCAGCCCCTGCGCGCCTTCGAGGATCTTCGCCGCGCCCGTGAAGCCGTCCTGCGCGAGGTAGGCCGACATCAACCCGCTGGCCGCCGCGTGCGCGCAGTGCAGCTGCTTCGAGTCGGCCGCGTCGCGCAAAAATTCCCACACGCCGGCCGACTGCGTGCCGGCCGAGCCGAAGGCATGCAGCATCTGCTGCGGCGACAGCTCGAGCAGCCGACCCACAGCCGCGGCCGCCGCGAGCGTGCCCGCCGTCGCCGTGGTGTGGAAGGTGCGGTAGTGCGACCGGCCGAGGAACTCGCCGACGCGGATGCCCACCTCGTAGCCCGCGACCACGGCCGTCAGCAGCTGCGCGCCGCTGGCGCCGATGCTCTGCGCCACGGCCAGCGCGGGTGCGATGACCACGGCGGCCGGGTGGAACACCGAGCCGTTGTGCACGTCGTCCTGCTCCACGTAGTGCGAGGCCGCCGCGTTGACCAGTGCCGCGAACAGCGGCGAGCTGGTGCGCCGCGAGGTGAGGATCTCGCTCGGCCCGTCGGCCGGGCCCATCATCTGCGCGAAGCGCTCGATGCTGCGCACCGGCCGTGCCGTGCGGGCCGCGAGCACGGAGCCGAGCCAGTCGAGCATCAGGTCTTCGGTGCGGCGCAGCACGGGCGCGGGAATGTCGGCAAACTTCAGCTCGGCCGCGAAGGTCGCGAGCACCTTGCTGGGGTGGTCGATGGCGTTCATGTGCAGTCCTTCAGAACGAACGAGGCAGGCCGAGCATGTGCTCCGCCACGTAGCTCAGGATGAGGTTGGTCGAGATCGGCGCCACCTGGTACAGCCGCGTCTCGCGGAACTTGCGTTCGATGTCGTATTCGCAGGCAAAGCCGAAGCCGCCGTGGAACTGCAGGCACGCATTGGCCGCCTCCCAGCTCGCCTTGGCCGCGAGGTACTTCGCCATGTTGGCCTGCGCACCGCAGGGCTGGCGCGCGTCGAACAGGCGGCAGGCCTCGTAGCGCATCAGGTTCGCGGCCTCGGTCTCGATGAAGGCTTCGGCAATCGGGAACTGCACGCCCTGGTTCTGCCCGATGGGCCGGCCGAACACCACGCGGTCCTTCGTGTAGGCCGTCACCTTGTCGATGAACCAGTAGCCGTCGCCGATGCACTCGGCGGCAATCAGCGTGCGCTCGGCGTTCAGGCCATCGAGGATGTACTTGAAGCCCTGGCCTTCCTCGCCGATCAGGTTCTCCGCCGGGATCTCGAGGTTCTCGAAGAACAGCTCGTTGGTCTCGTGGTTCACCATGTTCAGGATGGGCCGCACCGTCATGCCGTTGTCGATGGCCTCGCGCAGGTCGACGATGAAGATCGACATGCCTTCCGACTTCTTCTTCACGTCCGCCAGCGGCGTGGTGCGCGCCAGCAAAATCATCAGGTCCGAATGCTGGATGCGCGAGATCCACACCTTCTGTCCGTTGACCACATAGCGGTCGCCCTTTTTCACCGCGGTGGTCTTGATCTTGGTGGTGTCGGTGCCGGTGGTCGGCTCGGTCACGCCCATCGACTGCAGGCGCAGCTCGCCGCTGGCGATCTTCGGCAGGTACTGGCGCTTCTGCGCCTCGCTGCCGTGGCGCAGCAGCGTGCCCATGTTGTACATCTGGCCGTGGCAGGCGCCCGAGTTGCCGCCGCAGCGGTTGATCTCTTCCATGATCACCGAGGCTTCGGTCAGGCCCAGGCCCGAGCCACCGTACTCCTGGGGAATCAGGGCGGCCATCCAGCCGGCCTGGGTGAGTGCGTCGACGAACTCGGCGGGGTAGCCGCGCGCCTCGTCGACCTTGCGGAAGTACTCGTTGGGAAACTGCGCGCACAGGTCGCGCACGGCGTCGCGGATGTCGGGAAAGCGGTTGTCGGTAGCGATCATCGTGTTCAGTCCTGGCGGGGGCCGCCCGCTTCCTTTTCGACGCGTTGCCAGATCTCGATGGCCATCGGGTCGTCGATCTCCTCGAGGATGTGGCCCACGAGGCCGATCGCGCGCGCCATCACGCCGAAGCCGCGGATGATCTTCCACGGAAAGCCGAACTCGGCGGCAATCGCGCCGATGGCGCCCGTGGCGTTGATCGGCAGCGACTTGCCCGACACGCGCTCGGCCTCTTCCTGCACGGCCTGCATCAGCGCGACGTAGTGGCTCGACAGGCCGTTCTCGGCTGCGATCTGGAACAGGCGCGGCGTGCGCGGGTCGATCGGCTTGTGCAGCGGATGGCCCAAGCCGGGCACGATGATCTTGCGTGCGCGGTGATCGGCCACGATGTCCTTCGCCATGTCGGCCAGCGGGCGTGTCGGCTTCTCGCCGAAGGGAATGGCCTCGTACAGCATCTTCGCGGCGCCCTCGGTGCTGCCTACGAACACGGTGCCCAGCCCGCACAGGCCGGCGGCCACGGCGGCCTGCAGGGCTTCGGGCGCGCCGGCGTAGGTGAGCCGCGCGGCCAGCGCGCTGGGCGTCACGCCGTGCTCCACCAGCGTGACGACGATGGCGTTGAAGGTCACGGACTCCTGCGGCGTCGGGATGCGGCCCGTCAGCTCCAGGAAGGCCATGTCGCCCAGGTTGAGGTGGCCGAGGATTTCCGAGGGCAGGTCGCGCCCGCGCACGGTGATCTTGTCGGGCGTGCTGTGGCCGAGGTCGGTGTGCAGGGATTTCTTGATCTTTGTCATGGCTGCAAATCTATCCCCGCGCGCGCCCGCAGGCGCTCAGTGATTGCGAAACCCTCCCTTCCGCATTCGCGAATGCCCGCCGGCGAGGTCTTCGGGCACGCTGCGACTCGTCATTGCAACGGAAAAGAAAAGGCAGACAGCGCGATGGATTCCGACTCACTCCTGGCCGTGCGCGAAGCGGCGCTCGACTACTTCACCCGCAGCGGCGCCACCGCGCGACGCCGCGCCCGCACCGAACACCCGCAGGCCGACGAGGCGCAAGGCTGGGGCGAGATCGCCGCGCTCGGCTGGCCCGGCATGCTGGCGCCCGAAGCGGCCGGCGGCCTCGCACTGGGGCTCGATGGCGCCGCCGAGATCCTGCGCGCGGCCGGCGAGCACGCGGCGCCTGAGCCGCTGCTGGCGGTGGCGGGCCTGAGCGCGCTGCTGCTGGCACGGCTCGACACGCCGGCGGCGCGTGCCCTGTTGGCCGAGCTGGTGGCGGGCCGCAGCCTGCCCGCGCTGGCCTGGCAGGAAAGTGCGGGCGACCTCAGCGCCGTGCCGCTGGCCTGCGGCTGCGAGGCGCGGCCCGGTCATGGGGGCGGTGTGCTGCTGCAGGGCGACAAGCTCATGGTGCTGCCCGGCGCCGCCGCCAGCGGCTGGCTGGTGTCGGCGCGCGGCGAGGACGACGCCGTGCTGCTGTGGGTGCCGCGCGGCACAGCCGGCGTGAGCGAGACGATCGTGCCGCTGGTCGATGGCAGCCAGGCAGCCAACCTGCGCTTCGAAGAGGTCGTGCTGCCGGCCGACGCCGTGCTGGCCAGTGGGCCGGCCGCGCAGGAGGCGCTGCGCCAGGCGCTCGCGGCCGGACAAATCTTGCAGGCCGCGGAGCTGCTCGGCGCGGGGCAGGCGATGCTGGCGCAGACGCTGGCCTACCTGCGCACCCGCTCGCAGTTCGGCAAGCCCATCGGCAGCTTCCAGGCGCTGCAGCACCGCAGCGTCGACATGTTCATCCACCTCGAGGTGGCGCAGGCCACGCTGAACGAGGTGCTGGCGCTGGCAAGCGACGGCACCTTGCCTTCTGACCGGCTCGAAGCCGAGGCCAGCCGCGTCAATGCGCGGTGCACCGCTGCCGCGCTGCAGGCGTCGCGCGCGGCGGTGCAGCTGCACGGGGCCATCGGCTACACGCAGGAGTGCGACCTGAGCCTGTTCTACAAGCGCGTGCTGTGCCTGTCGGCCTGGCTGGGCAATGCCACGGCGCACCAGCGCCGGCATGCCGCGCTGACCGGCGAAGCTGAAGCTGCTGCGGGCAGTGCTACGGCCTGGAACGGCGAGTTCCTCGCGCGCACCACCGACTGGTCCGCCATGCCCGAGGCCGAGTTCCGCCGCATGGTGCGCGGCTTTTTGCAGCAGCGCTATCCGGCGCATCTGCGCTACCTGTCGCACCGCGCGCGCTGGAGCGAGATTCGCGAGTGGTACCTCACGCTCTCGGCGCAGGGCTGGATCGCGCCGGCCTGGCCGCAGTCGCACGGCGGCATGGGCCTGCCGGCGGACAAGCTCATCGCCTGGATCGAGGAGCTGGAGCAGCACGGCGTGGCGCGCGCGCCGGACCAGGGCATCGTGATGATCGGGCCGCTGCTCATCCAGCACGGCACGCCCGAGCAGCAGCAGCGCTTTCTGCCGCGCATCCTGAGCGGCGAGCACGTGTGGTGCCAGGGCTATTCGGAGCCCAATGCCGGTTCCGACCTGGCCGGCCTGCGCACCGAGGCGGTGGCGGGGCACGATGCGCAGGGCGATCACTTCGTCGTCAACGGCCAGAAGATCTGGACCACGCTCGCGCAGGACGCCAACCACATCTTCATGCTCGTGCGCACCGACAAGGGCGCGCGCAAGCAGGAGGGCATCAGCTTCCTGCTGTGCGACCTGCGCACGCCGGGTGTCACGGTGCGGCCGATCCACACGCTGGCGGGCGAGCCCGAGTTCTGCGAGGTGTTCTTCGACAACGTGCGCGTGCCGGCCGACCAGCTCGTGGGCCGGCTGCACGGCGGCTGGACCATCGCGAAGGCGCTGCTGGGCTTCGAGCGCATCTTCCTGGGCAGCCCCAAGCAGTCGCAGTACGCGCTGGGCCAGCTGGCGCGGCTCGGGCAGGCACGGCGCCTGTTCGCCGACCCGGTGTTCGCGCAGCGCTTCGCGGCGCTGCGGCTCGACGTGCTCGACCTGTCGGCCGCGTACACGGGCTTTGCCGACATCGTGCGCGCGGGCAAGCCGCTGCCCGCGTCGGTGTCGCTGCTGAAGATCTGGGCCAGCGAGACCTACCACCGCATCGGTGCCTTGCTGGTCGAGGCCGGCGAAGAGCAGGGCGCGGTCGCGGGCGACCAGGTGCTCGACGGCCAGAGCTTCAACGTGCTCTCGCCGCTCATCGGCGCCACCGCCGCCATGATCTACGGCGGCACGAACGAGATCCAGCGCAACATCCTCGCGCGACAGGTCTTGGACCTGCCGGCCTGAGCGATGTGAGCCGCCAAAGACATACACAACTGGAGACAACGCTCATGCAATCCCTCGACTTTATTTCGCGCCGCCAGCTCATGGCCGCGCTGGCGGGCAGCGCGGCGCTGGCCGCACTGCCTTCGCGCGTTTTCGCGCAGCAGCCGCTGCCGCCGCTCGTCAAGCTGGTGGTGGGCTATTCGGCCGGCGGGCCGGTGGACGGCGCCGCGCGCCTGCTCGCGCCCGCGCTGGGCCAGGAGCTGGGCACGCAGGTGATCGTGGACAACCGGCCCGGCGCCGCCGGCTCGCTCGGCGGCAACGCCGTGGCCAAGGCGCCGCCCGACGGCGCGATGCTGTTCTTCGGCGCGAGCCCGACCATCACCATCAACCCGAACGTGCAGCGCAGCATGCCCTTCGACCCGATGAAGGACCTCACGCCGCTGGCGCCGCTGGTCGACTACACCAACGTGCTGGTGGTCAACAACGACCTGCCGGTGCGCAACGTGGGCGAGCTGCTGGCCTATGCCAAGGCCAAGCCCGGCAAGCTGTTCTACGGCTCGGCGGGCGTGGGCGCGTCCAACCACCTGAGCGGCGCGCTGCTCGAGAAGATGAGCGGCGTGCAGCTCACGCACGTGCCCTACAAGGGCAGCGCCCCGGCGCTGGCCGACGTGATGGCCGGCACCGTGCCGATGATGTTCGACATCATCGCCACCTCGCGGCCCTTCATCCAGTCGGGCAAGCTGCGTGCATTGGCCGTCACCTCGCGCCAGCGCAACCGCATGCTGCCCGACGTGCCGACCATGATCGAGTCGGGCGTGCCCGGCTACGACGTGGGCGGCTGGTTCGGCCTGTACGGCCCGGCGCGCATGGACCCGGCGCTGGTCGCGCGCGTGAACGCCGCGGCGCAGAAGATGCTGGCGCGCGAAGACATCGCGCACCGCCTGCGCGAGCAGGGCTACGAGGTCTGGACGGGCGCGCCGGAGGTGCTCGCGACCAAGGGCGTGTCGGACCGCAAGCTGTGGGCGAGCGCGTCCAAGGGCATCGAGGCGGAATAGCCGATGCAGCCCCGCATTCATCACCTGCTCGAAGACCGCGCGGCCCGCACGCCGGACGCGGTGTTCCTCCACGAACCCGATGGCACCACCACCTATGGCGCGTTGCAGGCCATGGTCGAGACCGCCGCGAACGACCTGCTCGCCGCCGGCGTGCGGCCGACCGACCGCGTGCTGCTGGTGGCCGAGAACTGCGCCGCCCACATCGCGCTGCTGCTGGCCTGCAGCCGCGTGGGCGCGTGGTCGTGCGGCGTCAACGCGCGCATGTCGCCGGGCGAGATCGCCGCCATCGCCGAGCGCGCCGACGCGCGCCTGTGTGGCTTCACCACCGACGCGTCCGACGCGGCGCGCACGCATGCGCAGCGCGCGTCGGCCCTGCCGGCCACGCTGCCCGGCGTGATGTTCACCACCGCGCGCGCCGAGGCCCGCCCCGAGCCCGACCCGGCGCTGGCCGATGCCGCCGCGATCATCTTCACCTCGGGCACTTCGGGCACGCCCAAGGGCGTGATGGTGTCGCACCGCGGGCTGCTGCACTTCGGCCGCGTGTCGGCGGCGGTGCGTGCGCTCGACGCGCGCGACCGCGTCTACGCCTTCCTGCCGATGACCCACATCTTCGGCATCGGCACCGTGCTGATGGCCGCGCTCACGGGCGGGGCCGCGCTGGTGCTGCGCGGCAGCTTCTCGCCGGCCGACATGCTCGAGGCGCTGGCGCACGGGCAGGTGTCGAACCTGCTCGGGCCGCCGACCATGTACGCGCGGCTGCTGGCGCACATCGAGGCGCAGCAGCTGGCGCCGCGCTTTCCGAATCTGCGCTACGTGTACACGGGCTCCGCGCCGCTCGACCCGGCGCTCAAGCAGCGCGTGGAGCGGCTGTTCGGCCAGCCGCTGCACTACGGCTACGGCCTGTCGGAGTACGCGGGCTCGGTGTTCCTCACGCGCACCGAGGCGCCGCGCGCCGACACCTCGGCCGGCTACGTGGTCGAGGGCGGCGAGGGGCGCATCGTCACGCCCGAAGGCACTGAAGCGGCACCCGGCGACACCGGCGAGATCTGGCTGCGCGGCCCGGGCCTGATGCTGGGCTACTTCCGCGACGCGCCCGCCACCGCACAGGTGATGCGCCCGGGCGGCTGGTACGCCACCGGCGACCTCGGCCGCTTCGACGCCGACGGTGCGCTGTTCGTGGTGGGGCGGCTGAAGGAAATGATCATCCGCTCGGGCTTCAACGTGTACCCGGCCGAGGTCGAGGCGGTGATCGGGCGCTTCGCGGGCGTGCACCTGTGCGCCGTGGTCGGCGTGCCCGAGGCCGACGGCAACGAGCAGATCGTCGCCTTCGTCGAGCTGAACCCTGGCGCGGCGCTCGACGAGGCGGCGCTGCGCGCGCACCTGGCCGAGCACCTGTCGCCCTACAAGCGGCCCGCGCGCATCGAGGTGATCGACGCGATGCCGACGACGGCCAACGGCAAGCTGCTCAAGCGGGAACTGCAGGCACGGGCCCGGCAGCCCTGAGGTCGGCCGGCAGGTCGCCGATGACGCTGCGGCGCCCCTTCTGCGTGTCCATGTACTCGCGCATGCGGGCGATGCGGCCCTCGCGCAGTTCGAGGATGAAGCAGTAGTCGTTGTCGTAGTGCCGGCCGCTGGCGAGCGTGGCCTGCAGGCGCATCTCGAGGACCACGGTGTCGCCGTCGCAGAGCAGGTGGGTGAAGTCCACCGAGACATCGGCCACGAACAGCTTCGGAAACTCCTCGACCAGGAAGCGCACGATCGTCTGCGGCCCGATCATGTGGTCGGTGAAGCCCAGGGCCACGCCGGTGGCGTTGCCCTTGGGCGCCAGCCATTCGGCGTCGTCGGTGAAGGCGGCGCGCACGCGCTGCGGGTCTCGGCTGGCGAAGGCCTTCCAGGCGTCGACGACGGCGCGCTTGTTCTGCTCGGGGGTCATGGGGTGCGGGGATGAAGTGAAGGAGCGGCGACGATAGGTGCGCCGCGTGGCGCCGGCCCGCTGCTTCCGGACATCTGCAACGCGCTCTCGGACTTATCCTGCAAGGAGCCGCGCTGCTGTCCGCCAGCCGATGCGCCGTGCAGGCCGCATCGTGGGGGCCTTCAACAAGGAATCCACGCCATGGCCGATGACCTGAGCAAGCGCGGACCGCAGGATGCGGCCCGCATCAATGTCAACGAACTCCACGAGGTTCGCTACTGGACCCAGACGCTGGGCGTGACCGAGGCGCAGTTGCGCTCGGCCGTCGCGGCCGCCGGGGTCGAGGTGAAGGACGTGCGCACCTACCTCGGCAAACCCTGAGCGCGCGCTGAAGGTGCGGCCCGGCGGGCAGGGCGCGCGTAGGCAGGCTCCTACAGCCGCGGCGCGGAGCGGGGCCGATACTCGTGGCCTTGTTCCCGCCTTCAGGAATCCTGCCTTGACCGTGCTCCCTGCCGCCTCTCGTCCCACGGGCCGCGCGCCCTTGCGGGCCGCTGCGCCGCGATGAAGTCGTCTCCCAGCGCCCGCAGCTGGATTGCGGCCGGCGTGCGCCATGAGCTGCTCACGCGCGCCCTGCCGGCGCTGCGGCACGACATGACGGCGCCCGTCTCGGTGATCCGCATGGCGGTGCTGATGCTCAAGCGCCAGGTGGCGGCCGACCCCGTCGACCCCGCGGCCTGCGAGGAGCGGGTGAACCTCATCGACAGCCAGGTGTCGGAGCTGGTGGCCGCGATCCGCTCGCTGCGCGACTGGGAACTGGCCACCACCGACGACGGCATCACGCGCAGCGCGCTGGTGGCGCAGTGCATGACGCTGATGCGCTCGGCCTTCGACCTGCACGGCGTGGCGCTCGAGGTCGACGAGGCGCTCGCCGCCCCGCAGGACGACGAGCCGCGCTGGCCCAATGCCGCCGCGCTGCGCTACCTGTTCCTGGGCGCGCTGGGCTACCTGCACGACGGCGCGGACGAGGCCGGCACCATCCGCATCGAGCCCGACGGCACCGACGCGCTGCGCCTGCACGCCCGGGTGCGCGAGGCCGGCGGCGCGAACGCGGTGCTCGACGCCCACCGCGCGCCGCGCGCGCTGGCCATCGACACCGTGGCGCTGCAGAACCTGGCCGAAGACCTCGGCTACGCCGTGCTGCTCGACGCCGACACCGTGCGCTTCGCCCTCGCCGCAGGCTGAGGCGTCCGCAGGAAGGCGAGCAATCGCCGCTCCGCCGCCACCAGACCGCGCGCCGGGCCGGCCGTGGCGGCACGGGCCGCGATCTTCTCCAGCAGCGTGCCGGTCGCCGCCGTGTCGTCCTCGCGCGCCAGCGCCTCGCCCAGCGCCAGCACGGCCGGGTGCACGTAGGCCTTCTTGCAGACCGCCGGCGTGTTGCCGAGCTGCCGCGCCACGGCCGCGAGGATGTCCCTGGCGCCGGGCCGGCGCTCGCCCTCCCAGGCACAGGCCAGCCGCGTGAGCTCCAGCGCCTGCACCGTGCCGTGCCAGGTGCGGAAGTCCTTGGCGGTGAAGCGCTCGCCGTCGCCCTTGTCAGTCGCCTCGGCGATGTAGTCGTTCACGTCGTTGGACGACACGCCGCGCACCTCGCCCGCTTCGTCCGTGTACTGGAACAGCGCCTGCCCCGGCAGCTGCTGGCACTGGCGCACCACGCGGGCCACGCGCGGGTCGTCGACGCGGGCCTCGTGCGCCACGCCGCTCTTGCCGCGAAAGCGCAGCCGCAGCGCCGAGCCCTGCACCGCCGCGTGGCGGTTGCGCAGCGTGGTGAGGCCGAACGAGCCGTTGCTGCTCGCGTAGGCCTCGTTGCCCACGCGCAGCAGCGTGGTGTCGAGCAGGCGCACCAGCGTGGCGATCACCTGCGCGCGCCCGGGTGTCTTGGTGCCGGCGCGCAGGTCGCGCGCCACGCGGGCGCGCAAACGGGGCAGGGCGTGCCCGAAGGCCGCGAGGCGCTCGAACTTGGTGCCGTCCTGCAGCGCACGCCAGTCGGGGTGGTAGCGGTACTGCGTGCGGCCGCGCGCGTCCAGGCCCGTGGCCTGCAGGTGGCCCTGCGGCAGCGGACAGATCCACACCTCGGTGTAGGCCGGCGGAATGGCCAGGCTGGAAATGCGCGCGAGCGCGTCGGCGTCGCGCAGCCAGCGGCCGTGCGCGTCGCGGTAGCGAAAGCCGTCGCCCCACTTCAGCCGGCGGATGCCCGGCATGCCGGGGTTCACGTAGACCAGCCCGCCGGCCAGCGCTGAAGTGGCAGCCGGTGCGGGCCGGCATGGGGTTTGCATCGAAGGCATGACATCGCGCTTGTGCCAGCATCGACAATCGTGCGGTGTAGGACGCCGCACGCTGTTGCCGAGGCGCGCTTTCCTTTCCTTCCTTCTCTTCGGATTCCACCCATGTCCCTCCTGAACTCCCGTCGCTTCTCCCTGGGCAGCCGCGGCCTGGCGCTGTGCGGCGCCGTGCTGCTCGCCACGGCCTGTGCCTCCACCTCGCCCACGGCCGACACGCGCGCTGCCGCTGCCGCCCCCACCGGCGCCCCCGTCAAGGTGAAGGTGTTCGTGGCCGCCATGTTCGAGATCGGCCAGAACACCGGCGACCGCGCCGGCGAGTTCCAGCACTGGTACGAGCGCTACTGGAAGGGCGCGACGCCCGTGGCCGTGCCCGGCGCGCTGCAGCCCGTGTACTGCAACGCCGACGGCGTGTGCGGCGCGGTGCTGGGCATGGGCAAGGTCAACTCGTCGTCGTCGATGCAGGCCATCCTGCTGAACCCGAAGTTCGACTTCTCGCAGGCCTACTACGTGATCTCCGGCGTGGCCGGCACGCCGCCCCAGCGCGGCACCATCGGCGAGGTGAGCTGGGCCACCTGGCTGGTCGACTACGACCTCGGCCACCGCTGGGCGCCCGAAGAGAACAAGCCCGGCGAACCCACCTTCATGCCGCGCAAGGGCTACGAGGAGTACCGCCGCTTCAAGCTCAACCCCGACCTCGTCGGCTGGGCCATGAAGCTGTCGGCCGACACGCCGCTCAAGGACGCGGAATCGGCGCGCAAGTACCGCCTGCGCTACCCCGACGCCGCCGCGCGCCGCGCCCCCTTCGTGGGCACCGGCACGCACATGACGGGCGACACCTTCTTCCACGGCCCCGGCATGTCGAAGCAGGCGCAGTACATCGCCAAGCTCTACGGCGCCGACGACTACGTGATCACCGAGATGGAGGCCGCCGCCATCACCCTCGTGATCAAGCGCACCCACGGCACCGACCGCGTGATGAGCCTGCGCGGCGCGGTCAACTTCGACCAGGGCCACCCGAAGGAAAGCACGCTGCAGCACCTGGACCCGGCACCGGGCGAGACGGCGGGCGGCTTTGCCGAGACGGTGGAGAACATCGCGCTGGTGGGCACGCGCGTGGTCGACCACATCGTGAAGAACTGGCCCACCTGGTCGGCAGGCGTGCCCAAGCCCTGAAGATCGTCAGGGCTGCAGCACGGGCTGCAGGTGCCACGTCACGTTGAAGTCGAAGGGCGTCCAGCGGCTCACCGTGACGCCCGCCTGCCGCAGGCCACGGCCGGTCCAGGTGTTGCAGGTCTCGAACAGGTGGTAGCTGCCCTGGGCTTCGTAGAAGGCATCGTCGCTCGCGTAGTGCGCACCTACAATCGGCACCGCGCGGCCTGAGGGCAGCGTGGCGCGCACATGGGCCACGAGCTGCGCGTACTGCGGCTGCGAGAGCGGCAGCTTGTAGGCCCCGCGCCGCAGCTGCGCGCGCTGCAGGTAGGTCACGTGCAGCAGCGAGCGGTTGCCGCCCGACAGCGCCCCGAAGGCGCGCGCGGCCGTCAGGTCGCCCCAGGTCGGCGTGTGCAGGTAGAACTCGCGGTCGCCCCAGCCGATGGCGACGAACTCGGCATCGGGCGGCGGTGCCTTGAAGTCGGACAGTGGAAAGAGCTGCAACCAGTCGATGGTGGCCGAGCGGACCGGAAACACCAGGTCGGTGTGCACGCCGTTGCTCAGCACCCAGGCCTCGACGGTCGCAGGCTCGGCCGGTGGTTTCGCGCTCGCCGGCAAGAAGACCAGCGCGCAAGCCACGGCCACATACAGCGTGATGGCGAGCAGCAATCCCAGCAGGGTGAGGGCGATGCGTCTCAGCCAGCGTCGGATCATGGTGGTGTCAGAAGAGCGAGGCCGTGGTCGCCACCGGCGCCCCGCTGCGAGCGTTGCCAGCGGGTGCCAGCGCCTCGGGGCTGCCGGCCTTGGCCAGTGCGCCCACGCGCACACCCAGCAGGCGCAGCGGCCGTTCCAGCGGCACGCGCTTCAAGCACTGCCCGCCGACCTGGCGGATGGTCTTGCCGTCGTCGGTGAAGCGGTCGATGGTCTGGTCGCGCGTGGCGATCTTGAAGTCGTCGTAGCGCAGCTTGATGCCGATGGTCTTGCCCACGTAGCCCTTGCGCTGCAGGTCTTCGGCCAGCTTCTCGCACAGGTGCGTGAAGATCGCGCCCAGCTCGGCGCGGTCGCGCACCGCGTGCAGGTCGCGCTCGAAGGTGGTCTCGCGGCTCATCGACACGGGCTCGCTCTCGGTCACCACGGGGCGGTTGTCGCGGCCCCAGGCCACCTCATGCATCCACGCGCCGGTGGCCTTGCCGAAGGTGTCGATGAGCCAGCCGCGCTCGCGTGCCGCCAGCTGGCCCACGGTCTCGATGCCGAAGCGCTTGAGCTTCTCGTCGGCCTTCGGGCCGATGCCGTTCACCTTGCGGCAGGGCAGGGGCCAGATGCGGCTTTCGAGGTCGTGCTCGTAGACCACCGAGATGCCGTTGGGCTTCTCGAACTCGCTGGCCATTTTTGCGATGAGCTTGTTGGGCGCCACGCCGATCGAGCAGGTCAGGCCCGTGGCGTCGAAGATCGATTTCTGGATCAGCCGCGCCAGCGAGCGCCCGCCGTCGCGCTGGCCGCCGGGCACGTCGGTGAAGTCGATGTACACCTCGTCCACGCCGCGGTCTTCCATGAGCGGCGCGATGTCCAGGATCACCTGCTTGAAGGTGCGCGAGAAGCGTCGGTACTCGTCGAAATCGACCGGCAGGATCAGCGCCTGTGGGCACAGCTTGGCGGCCTTCATGAGCCCCATGGCCGAGCCGATGCCGAACTGACGCGCGGGGTAGGTGGCGGTGGTGATCACGCCGCGCCCCGTGTAGTCCTTCAGGCGCGGAAAGGCCTCGATCGGAATGTCGGCCAGCGTGGCGCCCTCGGGCAGTTCGCGGATCGCCTCGTCGACGCGGCGACGTCCGCCGCCGATGACCACCGGCAGACCCTTGAGCTGCGGGTAGCGCAGCAACTCGACGGACGCGTAGAACGCGTCCATGTCGAGGTGGGCAATGCGGCGGATCGGAGGGGCCGGGGGCGGCGCGGGCTGGAAACTCACGGTGACAATTGTCTCGCTCTCCGGGCATGTTCGCCCGCCCCGGTGTCGCGTGCAAGAATGCGGCGGAATTTCAATCCCCACGCAGGTGGTGAACGGAAAGGAATGCACGATGGGTGACGACGAGGTGGAAGGCGGCCTGTCGGTCGCGCTGACGCCGGTGCAGATGGCGGCGGTGCTCGGCGGCGAAGACGTGCCCGAGTCGGCCAGCCTCAGCAACCGGCTCTGGGGCACGGCGGCGCTGATCGGCGGCGTGATCGAACTGGTCGGCGCCGGCGTGCTGTGCGTCGCACCCGAGCCCACCATGGCCAGCAAGGTCGGCTGCGTGGTGCTCGGCGCGCACGGCAGCGACGTCACCGCCACGGCCGCGCGCCAGATCTGGACCGGCCAGACGCAGCGCACTGCCACCGCACTCACGGCCGATGCCACCGCGCAGGCGCTGGGCGCCTCGCCCGAAACGGGCGCGCAGGTCGGGCTCGCGGTCGATGTGGCGGTGCCGCTTTTCGTGGCCGGCGGGCTGGCTGCATCGCGTGTGATCGCGGTGCGTGCGAGCCGCTTCAAGCTCGAGCCCGTGCGCCTCATCGAGCACGAGGGCATTGCGGGTTCGAAGGCCGGCGGCCACACCATCCGCGAGCACGTGGGCAAGTCGGCGCAGGAGCTGTTCGACCGCTTCGCGAAGAAGCCCAGCCTGCAGCGCTCGTCGTCGTTCTTCGACCTGGCCACCGCCGAGTCGGCCATCAGCCAGACCGTGCGCGCCAACGCCCGGGCCATTCGCGCGTGGTCGCGCTCCGCGGCGGTGGGCTCCAAGCCCGTGGCCTTCGAGCACGACATCGGCACCGTGGTCGGCATCGGCGTGCAGCGCGGCAGCACCGCCGTGAGCCAGCTCACCAAGGTGCGCGTGACGCTGAACATGCGCACGTACAACGGCAAGCCGTTCTACATCCTCACCGCCCATCCGTTCTGATTTTTCCTCACGACCCCACGATGCGATTCGAACTGATCGACCACCTCACCAAGGTCTACTTCGGCCAGGACGCCGACATCCTCTTCGGCGAAACCGGCGCCGAGATCATGGCCTCGTACCGCGAGTCGAGCACCGAGGCCGAGCTGGCCGCGCTGCGCGCCGAGATCGCCGACTACCTCGGTTCGCACGATGACCTCGAGGCGGCGTTTGCGCGCGACTTCTCGCGCGACTACATCCCTGAAGATTTCGGTACGCCGGCGAAACAGTTTCTCGACAGCGTGCTGGCCGCGGTGCAATAGCGGGTCGTCAGCGCGATTCGACCGTCACCAGCAGCGGCGAGTCGAACATCGCCACCGGCGAGATCACCGGCTCGTCCATCGGCACGGTGTCGCCGTAGCGCTCGCGCATCTTGGCGCGCACGGCCGGGTCGGCGAGGTTGAAGCTGCGGATCTTCTGCAGCTCGCCGATGCGCACGCCCAGCGCGCGGTCGTACAGCTTCCACACCAGTTCCGAGCAGTAGATGCGCGAATCCGACCATTCGAAGGTCAGGTCGTACGGGCGGCCCGCGAAGTCCGAGGTGCGCGCATGCAGGCGCGCGACGGCGCCGGGCGTGAGCCGCGTGCCGGCATCGCGCAGCCGCTTCACCACGTAGTGGCCACCGTTGCCGCGCGCCGTCCATTGCGCCAGCGGCGTGTAGCGCACCGTCGAGACCGCCTCGAACACGTAGGGTTTGCCCTCTCGCAGCAGCACGATGCCCATGTGGCTGTAGCGCGAGCCGGTGGCGCGCTGCACGGCCAGGCTTTGCGCCGAGCGCGAGGTGTGGAAGATGATGTCGCCGTCCTTCAGTGCGGTGGCCGCATGGCCTGCGCTGGCTGTCAGGAGGGTGAAAAGGGCAGACAACGACGCGGAAAGGGCTTTCGACATGCAGGGCATTTTGCGGGATGCCGCTTGCGCCCCGCGGCATGCCGGTGCCATGATCCGCGCCATATGCAAACCGTCGCCTCCATCCTCTGGCGCAGGCTCGATGCACCGGGCCACGATGCCTGCCGCCTCGAACGCAATGCCTCGGCCTGGCAGCTCGACGGCGCCGCGGTGTTCCGCACCGAGGGCGGACGCATCGCCCAGTTGCACTACCGCGTGCGCTGCGACCTGCTCTGGCACACGCAATGGGGCACCGTGCGCGGCTGGCTCGGCGAGTCGGCCATCGACCTGTCGATCACGCGCGACGCGCGCGGCCACTGGAAGCTCAACGACGAAGCCGTGTCCGACATGTCGCACTGCGTCGACCTCGACCTGGGCTTCACCCCCGCCACCAACCTGCTGCAGTTGCGCCGCCTGAACCTCGCGCCCGGCGAAAGCGCCGACGCACCGGCGGCCTGGGTCGACATCGAAGACGGCGGGCTCAGCGAGCTGATGCAGCGCTATGAACGGCGCAGCGACAGCTCGTACGCGTACGAGGCCAAGCGCTTCGATTACGCGGAGGTGTTGGGCGTCACGGCGGACGGGTTCGTGAGCGACTATCCGCGGCTCTGGCGCGCGGAGGACTGACCCGTTGACGGGAGTTGTCGGGCGCTGCGCCTGAACGCAGCGGCATGGGCTTTTTGAGTTTCGCCTTCAATGCAGCCACCGTGGTGCTGCTGATGGTCGGCGTCCTGGTTCTCGGCGTCGTTCTCTTTGGCGTCCGGGAGGTGCTGGCGGGGTGGATGGGCACTTCGCGGGCCGCCGACCGTTTTCGCAAGGTCACGAGCTACTTCACGTGGGGGACCTGCATTGCCGCGCTGGTGGGCGGCTTTGTTCTCTACGTGACGCGCGGGCCCGACCCCGCGGAACTTGAGCGAGGCATGGCCAAGCTCTTCACCTACCCGTCCAACCGCATCCGCATTGAACTGAACGCTGTCAGTGACGCGCAGCGCCAGGAATTGGTGCGCGCACTGCAGCCGCTGCTGAAGAGCACATCGCGCGAGTTCTACCAACGCGTCACCACGCGCCGCGGCGGTTACGACGTCGAGGCGACGCTGCCGAGCTACTACCGCCTGACTCCGGATCGCCTGGAGATCGCCACAGGCGAGAGCTTCGGCAACGGCAGGACGATCCCCGTGCTGTTCCCGCAGGTGCTGGCGCACGCGGCCAACGCCGCCACCGTGCCGGCGCTGCCTGCCGCGATCGACGCGCAGATCGTGGCGGGTGACCAGGCACCGGTCCCGTTGTCGCTGGTGTCGAAGACCGCCGAGCTGATGGTGCTCACGCGCCAGACGCTGCGGGGCACGCAACCCTTGCCCGCGCCCTGCCTGATGGCGATCCAGGCGCAGGTGCCCACGGATCACTTCGAGTGGCTCTTCGGGGCCGACCGGAACGGCCTGGGCAAGGACGTGCGCTTGCAGGTGAACGCCGTGCCCGGCGTGCTGCCGGCCGGCACGTACGAACTGCGGCAGCTGACGCTGCTGGGCTCCGAGCGCCGGCGCGTGCTCTGGGAACGCGCCGCCGCGCAGGGGCATGTCGCCGTGCAGCTGGGCCTGGCGCCTGTCGGCCTGCGCGAGAGCCCCGGCTGCGAGGCCCGCCTGCTCAAGCAGCTCGACCGCGCATGGACCGTGATGGCGTTGCGCAACGTGTCGCCCGCACTGGCCAGCGCGGTGAAGCAGGTCGACATCGAACAGCGCCCGTCACGCTTCAGCCCCTGGTACGCGGGCTTCGGCTGGGTGGCCGCGCAGCCTTAGTCGAACTGCGCCCGCGCCCCCGCCACCAGCGCGCGGTTGCGCCGCCGGTCTGCCGCGATCTCCTGCGCGAAGTCCTCGAGGCTCCCGCCGGCCGGCAGGTTGTAGGCCTCGCGCAGGCGCGCGCGCAGCGGGTCGCCTTGCAGCAGCCGGTTGATCTCGCCGTTGAGGCGCTGCACCACCGCCGCCGGTGTGCGCGCCGGCGCGAAGATGCCGAAGAGCGAATCGCGGTTCGCCTTCTCGTAGCCCAGCTCCGCGAGCGTGGGCACCGCAGGCAAGGCTTCGATGCGCGCGGGCGCGCCGACGGCCAGCGCCTGCAGCCGGCCGCTTTCGATGTACTGCAGCTGCTGCGCCGCGACGTTGGTCGACAGCACCTCGAACTGCCCGCCGAGCGCGTCGTTGAGCTGCGGGCCGCCGCCCTGGTAGGGGATGTGCGTGATGTCGGTGCGGCTTTGCAGGCGCACCTGCGCCAGCACCATGTGGCCGATGGTCGCCACGCCCGAGGTGGCCCAGCGCACCGCGCCGGGCTGGCGGCGCGCCAGCGCGATCAGTTCTGCAAAGCCGCGGCCCGCGAAGGCCGGCGTGCCCACGACCAGCACCGGCGTGCGCATCACGCTGGCCACGGGCACGAAGGCGCGCAGCGGGTCGTAGGGCGCACGCGCGAGCAGCGGGTGCAGGGTGAGCGGGCTGATGGCGGAAAAGGCCAGCGTGTGGCCGTCGGGCGTGGCGCGTGCGAGCGCATCCATGCCCAGGCTGCCGCCCGCACCGGCGCGGTGTTCGATGAGCACCGGCACGCCCAGCGACTGCGCCAGCGGCTCGGCCAGCGCGCGCGCCATGCCGTCGCTCACGCCGCCCGGCGGGTAGACCACGATCAGGCGCACGGGGCGGCTGGGCCAGGGCGACGAGGCGGCGTGCGACAGGTGCGGCAACGCGCACGCAGCCGCGAAGCCGATGCGTTGCAGGAAGTGGCGGCGCAACAGCGGCACGGTCATGCGGCAGCGTTTCCCTCGGCCAGCCCGCGCAGCAGCGCCGCGAAGTGCCGCGCCGGCAGGTTGTCTTCGTCGGCGCGCGACACCAGCGTGAGCGGCGCGTCGAGCTGGCCGCCGTCGGCCAGCCGCGTGTAGGCGATGGCGTGCGCGTGCACGCCGGTCATCGAGGTCGGCACCACCGACAGGCCGACGCCCGCGGCCACGAGGTTCAGGTTGGTCATCATGCGATCGACTTCGGCCACCACGCGCGGGCGCAGGCCCTGTGCGTGGCACAGTGCGAGCAGCTCGGCATAGAGGCCGGGCGCGCCCGGACGGCGCACGAGGATGATGCCTTCTTCGCAGAGTTTCGACAGCGACAGTGGCTTCGCCGGCTTCTTGCCATTTGCAGCAGTTGCAAAGCGGTGGTCGCTCGGCATCGCGACCCACACCGGCTCGCGCAGCAGCGTCTCGAACACCAGCCCCTCGGGCCGCGCCACGGGCACGCGCAGCAGGCCGCAGTGCAGCCGGCCCGCGGCCAGCGCCTCGGTGAGCTCGGCGGCGTTGTCCTCGCGCAGCTGCAGCTCCACGCCGGGGTGCGCGCGGCGAAAGGCGCGCAGCGCCTCGGGCATGAAGCGGTGCGCGGCGGCCGAGCTGGTGAAGCCGACCGCCAGCGTGCCGGTCTGGCCCTGGGCCACGCGCGCCATGCGCTGCTTCATGGCCTCCATGTCCTGCAGCATGCGCAGCGCCTCGGCCTGGAACAGCCGGCCGGCGTCGGTGAGCGCCACGCCGCGCGGATGGCGCTTGAACAGCAGCACGCCCAGCTCGCGCTCCAGCGCCTTGATCTGCAGGCTCAGCGGCGGCTGCTGGATGCCCAGCTGCTCGGCGGCGCGCGTCATGTGGCCGGTGCCGGCCACGGCCACGAAGTACCTCAGGGCGCGTATATCCATATGTTTTTTGTATTGAATAGGCCTTGTTATTTTATTTGACCCTAGGTCACACGGAATCTATCGTCCGGCCGCCCCTTCAAACAAGCCGCCCGCCGAGGCGGCATGCCGGAGACAAATCCATGCGCACACCGCGCCCTGCCTCGAAGTTTCGTGTCGTCGTTGCGCTGATCGGCGCGTCGTTGGTCCTGGCCGCCTGTGGTGGCGGCAGCGGGGGAGGAGGAAGCCCCGGCTTCTTCCTGCCGACCCCGCCGCCCGCCAGCGGCGACACCCCGCCCGCCGAGGAGCCGCCCGGCACTCCGCCCCCGCCCGTGCTGCCCGTCGTGGCCTGCGCCGACCTGGCCGGCAAAAGCCTGCCCGCCGCGCTGATCAGCCTGCCCACGCAGGGCGCCACCGTCACCAGCGCCACGCCCGTGGCCGCCGGCGACGCGGGCAACACGCTGGGCGACTATTGCCGCGTGCGCGGCACCATCGCGCCGGTGGACCCGGCTTCGCAGCTCATCCACTTCGCGGTCAACCTGCCCGAGCAGTGGAACCAGAAGACCATCCACTTCGGCGGCGGCGGCTTCGACGGCGTGCTCATCGACGGCACCGAGGTCATCCGTTTCGGCCCCGCCGGCAAGCCCGCGCCGCTGGCGCTGGGCTACGCCACCTACGGCGACGACTCGGGCCACCAGTCGAGCAGCATCACCGACGGCAAGTTCGCGACCAACGACGAGCAACTGGCCAACTACGGCGGCCAGTCGCTCAAGAAGACGCGCGACGTGGCGCAGGCGCTGGTGTTCGCGCGCTACGCAGTCAAGCCCAGGCACGCCTACTTCCTCGGCACCTCGACCGGCGGGCGCGACGCGCTCGGCTACATCCAGCGCTGGCCGCAGGACTACGACGGCGTGATCGCCAACGAGCCCGCGCTCAACTACACCGGCACGCGCCTGTCGAACGTGGCGGTGGGTCGCGCGCTGTACAACGACGGCGGCAAGGGCTGGCTCAACCTCACCGAGACGCTGCTGGTGCAGAAGGCCGCGATGCAGGCCTGCGACAAGCTCGACGGCGCGATCGACAACATCGTGAGCAATGTGGAGAGCTGCCGCCAGCTCAACACGCAGATCCTCGCGTCGCTGCGCTGCCCCAATGGCGCGGACACGGCGGACACCTGCCTGTCGGACGCGCAGATCGACACGGTGCACGCCATCGAATCGCCGCTCGAGTTCACGACGTACTCGCTGGCCAACGGCGTGAAGCGCGCGGGCGGCTACAACCTCCTCGAAGGTGCACTGGTGGCCGGCCCGTACACCACGCGCGACCTCGGCACGCGCAAGGTGCCGGGCAACCCTGCCACCTCGGCCGACGCCAACATGTACGTCACCGGCGACCAGTGGGTGAAGTTCTTCGTCACGCGCGATGCCGGTTTCGACACGCTCGCCTTCGATCCGCAGAACCCCGGCACGTACGCGGCGCGCGTGACCGAGGTGTCGAAGCTCACCGACGCGACCGACCCGAACCTCGCGCCCTTCTTCGCGCGCGGCGGCAAGCTGCTCATGCTGCACGGCCTGGCCGACGAGGTGATCAGCCCCAACTCGACCATCGACTACTACCGGCAGCTCGTCGCCACGCTGGGCCAGGCCGCGGTCACGCAGAACGTGCGCTTCTACACCGTGCCCGGCATGGGGCATGGCACGGGCAGCTTCATTCCCAACTGGGACTCGCTCGCGGCGCTCGAAGGCTGGGTCGAGGCCGGCCTGGCGCCCGCCACGCCCGTCGCGGTGGACGCCGTGGCCGGCAGCTACGGCCGCACGCGCCCGCTGTGCCAGTTTCCGTCGTGGCCCAAGTACCGCGGCAGCGGCAGCCTCGATGCGGCCGTCAACTTCAGCTGCGTGACCGAGGTCGGCGACCCGCTCGCCTGCCCCAACCTGCCGGCGAGCGCGACGCGCTACAAGGGCGGCAACAGCTTCGGCGAGGAACTGCAGGTGCAGATCGATCCAGCCACCATGGCCTACACCGTGACCATCGATGCCAGCCACGTACCCATGCGGGTCGGCACGCAGCGCGCCGGATCGCTCGTGTCGCAGGGCAGCTGCAGCTACACGAGCGGCGAGAGCGGGGCGGTGTTCAGCTTCGGGGCCGGCGGCGTGCTGCTGGGCGGCGTGAACCCGCCGAGCGGCAGCGGCTTCTCGCCGCTGGTGGCATTCCAGAACACCTTCCAGAACGTGTCGCCGTCGACGGACTTCCGCTCGGTGTCGCTGATCTTCAATGCGGCCGGCGTGGAACAGCTCGGCGCGGGTACCACGGCGGCGTTCTCGTCGGCGGGGCGGCTGCGCAATGCGGGCACCTTCCAGTTCTGCCGCAGCCCGGCGTCGAACAGCTTCATGACCTACGACCAGACCTGCAAGAACACCGAGAAGGGCTACCTCAGCTACAGCACGGCGCGCGGGGCCTTCGACATGTACACGACCTCGACCTCGTCGAGCGGCACCGCCGAGACCACCGGCGGCACGCTCACCGGCTCGGTGGTGATCGGGCTGGTCAACGGCGTATCGACGCCGCTCTACCTGCGCCGCGTGGCCACCGCCGTGCCGGCGGGCGACACCAGCAGCGGCGCGGCCACCGTCATCCAGCCGGGCCTGCGCCTGCTCGCGGTGCAGCAGACCCTCATGCCCGGCGCGGCCGACGGCAGCTATGCCATGGTCAGCGTGAAGGGCGAGAGCCGCGAAGCCACCGTGGTCGGCACTGCCTTCAACCTCGGCGGCGCAGCGGCCACGCTGGGCTACGACACGCCGGTGCTCGGCGTGGCGCAGGCCGGCGCCGGCCGGCCGGGCCATCTCATCTTCAACAGCGGCGTCGTGGGCTTCGTCTCCACCGACGGGGCGAACGCGACGCTGGACCTCGGAGTACGCCATTGAAAAAATACCTCTCGCAACTTGCTGCATTCGCTTGGCTGGGTGCCGCGCCGCTGCTGTCCGCGCACGCGGCACCCGCCACCGCGCCGAAGCCCACGGCCTGCCCGTCGCCCGTGCCGGAGAGCGCGCGCTGCTACACCGGTGAAGACGGCGCGGGCTCGTTCTACTGGATCGCCATTCCCAAAGACTGGCAGCGCGGCGTGCTCGTGATGCACGCGCACGGCGGCCCCGAGACCGGCGCGCCCAAGCTCGCGCGCAGCGAGGAAGACCTGAAGCGCTGGGCCATCACCGTGAAGGCCGGCTATGCCTGGGCGGGCTCCACCTACCGGCGCGGCGGCTACGGCGTGACGATGGCGGCCGAAGACACCGAGCGGCTGCGCCAGATCGTCGTGCGCCACTTCGGCCAGCCCCAGCGCACGCTGCTGCATGGGCAGAGCTACGGCGCGGGCGTGGCGGCGAAGGCGGCCGAGCTCTATGCGCCGGTGGGCGATGCGAAGTCGCCGTACGACGGCCTGCTGCTCACCAGCGGCGTGCTCGGCGGCGGCAACAGCGCCTACGACTTCCGGCTCGACCTGCGCGTGGTCTACCAGTACGTCTGCCGCAACCATCCGAAGCCCGACGAGCCGCAGTACCCGCTGTGGATGGGCCTGCCGATGGATGCGAAGCTCACGCGCGCGGACCTCGCGGCGCGCGTCAAGGACTGCACCGGCGTCGGCACGCCGGCCGCGCAGCGCACGCCCGAGCAGGCAGCGCGGCTGAAGACCATCCTGTCGGTCGTGAAGATTCCCGAGCGCTCGCTCGTCGGCCACCTCAACTGGGCGACGTGGCTGTTCCAGGACCTCGTGCAGCAGCGCCTGAAGGGCCGCAACCCCTTCGGCAACATCGGTGTGGTCTACAGCGGCTCGGCCGACGATGCGGCGCTCAATGCCGGCGTGCTGCGCTACGCGGCCGACCCGCAGGCCCAGGGCGCGCTCGCGGCCGACAGCCAGCCCACGGGCCGCACCTCGCTGCCCACCGTGGGCCTGCATGCCATCGACGACCCCACGGCGTTTGTCGAACTCGAGAACGCCTACCGCCGCATCCGCGACGCGGCGGGCACCGGCGGGCATCTGGTGCAGAGCTTCAGCGCCGAGCGCGAGCACAGCTACCTCAGCGATTCGGAATACCCCGCGCTCTTCGGCGCGCTGCTCGACTGGATCGACAAGGGCGAGAAGCCCACGCCGCAGAGCCTGGCGCAGCGCTGTGCTTCGCTCATGCCGCGCTACGACACCGACGGAAAGAACGGCTGCCACATCCAGCCGGAGTGGCAACCCCCCACGCTCGAAAGCCGCGTGCCTTCGCGCGCCCCCTGAATTTCTTTTTGACCTTGACGGAGACTCTGATGAAAAAACTGTTCGTCCTCGTGGCGGTGACTCTTGCGGTGTGCGCCCACGCGCAAGACTTCCCCGCGGGCAAGCCCGTGACCATCGTCGTGCCCTTCGCGGCCGGCGGCCCGACCGACCGCGTGGCGCGCGACCTCGCCGAGGCGCTGCGCAAGCCGCTGGGCGGCGCCAGCGTCATCATCGACAACGTGCCCGGCGCGGGCAGTTCCATCGGCGCGGCCAAGGTCGCGCGCGCCAACCCCGACGGCTACACGCTGCTGCTCAACCACATCGCGATGGCGACCGTGCCGACGCTGGTGCGCAACGTGCCATTCAAGGTCGAGACCGACTTCGAGTACCTGGGCATCGTCAACGACGTGCCCATGACGCTCATCGCCAAGCCCAGCCTGCCGGCCACCAACTACAAGGAACTGACCGCCTGGATCGCCGCCAACAAGGGCAAGATCAACCTGGGCAACGCGGGCATCGGCTCGGCCTCGCACCTGTGCGGTTTGCTCTACCAGAGCGCCACGAAGACCGAGATGACGCCCGTGCCCTACAAGGGCACGGCACCCGCCATCACCGACCTGATCGGCGGCCAGATCGACCTCCTGTGCGACCAGAGCACCAACACCTCGCCGCAGATCGAAGCGAAGAAGGTCAAGGCCTATGCCGTGACCACGCCCAAACGCCTGACCACGCCGCTCTTGAAAGACCTGCCCACGCTCGACGAGGCCGGCCTGAAGAACTTCCAGGTGACGATCTGGCACGGCCTGTACGCGCCCAAGGGCACGCCCGCGCCGGTGCTCAAGAAGATCAGCGACGCGCTGAAGGCGGCACTGAAAGATGCGGACTTCATCAAGCGCGAGGAAGCACTCGGCGCCGTGGTCGCCGCCGATGGTCGCATCGAGCCCGAGGGGCACAAGAAGTTCGTGGCGGCGGAGATTGCGAAGTGGAGTCCGATCATCAAGGCGGCGGGGGTGTACGCGGACTGAGGTTGTCGGCCGGGGTCAGCCGCCTTGCGATCGGGAGGGGCTGGCCGTACGACCTCACCCCAACCGCATCGACAACTCCACATCACCGCCGAACGGCACCGACAGATACCCGCTGTCAGGCGAGCGCACGTGCGCCAGGTACTCCGGGCTGTGGTCGGCGTTGTCTGCCACGATCAGCGCGCCCGGCCGCAGGCGCGACTCGACCAGCGCCAGCACGTCAGGGTAGAGCGCCTTCGCGCCATCGAGCAGCAAGAGGTCGATGGAGGCTGGCAGGTCGACGGCCAGCGTCTGCAGCGCATCGCCTTCGCGGATCTCGACCAGGTCGGCCACGCCGCCTTCGGCCAGGTGCGCGCGGGCCCTGGCGACTTTCGAGGGTTCGAACTCGCTGCCGATCAGGCGGCCGCCGCCGTTGTCGCGCAGCGCCGCGGCCATGTACAGGGTGGACAGGCCGAAGGAGGTGCCGAACTCCACGATGTGACGCGCGTTCGTGCTGCGCGCCAGCTGGTACAGCAGCACGCCGGTCTCGCGCGACACCGGCAGCCACACATCCTTGAGCCGGCTGTAGAGCGCGATGTACTCGGTCTTGCTGCGCATCAGCCGGTGGCGTTCCTCTGGGCTGACGTCGGCGATGGCCGGGCTGGTGGCCGCGCTGGCCTCCTGGAACAGGCGGTCCAGCAAGGGCGCCAGGGGTGCGGTGGTCAAGGTGGTCACGGGGTTCTTTCGTGTGAAAAGCAGATGGGAAATACTATGAAGAACCCTTCATGTTTTCCATTCGCGTTCCGCAGCGCTCCTATGACCGATCGTCGAAGCACCCCGATCTCCTCTCGCAGGCAGCCCAAGCAGGCGCGCTCGGCCGACCTTCTTGGGGCCATTCTTCAGGCAGCTATTCAGGTTTTGGCGAAAGAAGGCGTGCGCCGATTCACGACGACGCGCGTCGCCGAAAGGGCGGGCGTGAGCGTCGGATCGGTCTACCAATACTTCCCGAACAAGGCGTCGATCCTGTTCCGTCTGCAGAGCGATGAATGGCGGCAGACCACGGAGTTGATGCGCGGCATCCTCGGGGACACGCAGCGTCCTGCACTCGAGCGCCTGCGCCTGCTGACGCATGCGTTCGTCCGCTCCGAATGCGAAGAGGCCGATGTGCGAACTGCGCTCGACGATGCCGCGCCGTTCTACCGCGACGCACCCGAGGCACAAGAGGTGCGCGCCGCCGGCGACGAGATCGTCCGCGTGTTCATGCAGCAGGCGCTGCCAGCGGCTTCCGATGCCACGCGTGCGATGGCGGGTGACCTGATCGTGGCGACGCTCAGCGCCGTGGGGAAAGAATTCTCGGAGCGCCCCCGCACCGACGCCGAGATCGAGGCCTGGGCGGACGCGATGGCCGACATGTTCTGCGTCTACATGGACAGCCTGGCCACGCTCAGCAACGAAAACGGACCCCGAAGGGTCCGTGGCCAGAAAGACTGAAACCTGCGTTACTTGGGCAAGTAAATCATCTTCGTCACCAGCATCGACGACTTCGAATCGCCGCCCTTCAGCAGCTGGCCGCGATACGGGCCTTCGGCAGCGAGCCAGAACTCCCTCGTGGCTTCCTTGACGATCACCGAGGCACCCACCGTGATCTTGAGCGAGAGCTTGCAGGTATTGAACGTGCCCAGGGGCGTTTCCAGCTGCTCCCGGCCGTGGTAGGTGAGCTCGCCCCTCGCGGGCAACGAGACCGTCGCGCCGTTGCTGCGGCCATTGAGGACCGAGGTCTTTGCCGCCGTGGATTGTTGGCTCACGACCTGTCCGGGTGCCATGTCGACCGGGAACGCGAACGGCGGCGTGAAGGTCTGGGACACCGTGTTGACCTGCTCCAGCGCGTAGCCGGCCGGAAGCGAAGGCGCCATCGACGGATCGATCTTGCTCTTGTACGTGGTCGATTTTCCGTAGAGCAGGAAGCTGCCGTTCACGAGGTCCTTGTATTCCTTCTTGACGGTGCTTTGCTGGAACTGCGGATAGCTGAAGTTTTCCGAACCCACGTTCACCGCGATCGGATTCGCGCCGCCAAATGCCTCGCGGGCTTCGATCACTGCCTTTCTGCTGAAGGAGGGCGTCGCCGGATTCACGCCGGGCTTGACGGCCTCGAACGCGACCAGCGTGCCTTCGCGGAAGTCGGCCTCGTTGAAGCAAGGCCCCGAAGTGTCCGACACGGGGGCCGGTGCCGGTGCAGGAGCTGGCGGCGGGGCGGGCTCCGTGACGGGCAAGAGGGGAAAGGCGGGTACACCACCACCGCCTCCTCCGCCACCGCCGCATGCGGAAACCGCTGCGACTGCGGCAACGATTGCGAGCAATCGCGCGCTCGAAATGTTGATGGAACGTGCTTTTTTCAAGATTCCTCCCTGTTGTTGACCGCAGATTATTGGAGGGCGATCTTGTGCGTTCGAACGAGGTGTGTACTTGGTTTGCAGTTGACCTTTCTTGGTTGGGAAATAAGTCACACAAGCATGTGAAGGCCCTGTGAGCAGGCCTCAGCGCCGGAAAGGCGCGACGCGCTCAATGGTCGTGATGCAGGTAGCTCGCCTGCCTCGGCAACCGCAAGCTCACCAGGAACGCGATCACCATCATCGCGCTCACGTACCAGAAGAACGCCGACTCGTGGCCCAGCGACTTGAGCCCCAGCGCCACGTACTCGGCCGATCCGCCGAAGATCGCATTCGCCACTGCATAGGCCAGCCCGACGCCCAGAGCGCGCACCTCGGGAGGGAACATCTCGGCCTTCACGATGCCGCTGATCGAGGTGTAGAAGCTCACGATGGCCAGCGCCGCGATGATCAGCACGAAGGCCAGCACCGGGCTCGTCGTGTGCTGCAGTGCCGTGAGGATCGGCACGGTGGCCAGCGCGCCCAGGCCGCCGAACAGCAGCATGTTGTTGCGCCGGCCGATGCGGTCCGACAGCGCACCGAACAGCGGCTGCATGCACATGTAGACGAAGAGCGCGCCCGTCATCACGTAGCTCGCCGTCTTGATCGGCAGGTGCACGGTGTTCACCAGGTACTTCTGCATGTAGGTGGTGAAGGTGTAGAAGATCAACGAGCCGCCGGCCGTGTAGCCCAGCACGGTGAGGAAGGCCGGCGTGTGGTGCTTGAAGAGCCCGGCCATGCTGCCGGCCTCCTTGTTGGCCTTGGCCTCGGCGCTTTGCGTTTCGTGCAGCGTGCGGCGCAGCAGCAGCGCGACCACGGCGGCAATGGCGCCGATCACGAAGGGAATGCGCCAGCCCCAGGCCTTGAGCTCGGCCTCGTCGAGCAGCTGCTCGAGCACCACGATGACCAGCACCGCGAGCAGTTGGCCGCCGATGAGCGTGACGTACTGGAACGACGAGAAGAAGCCGCGCTGCCCGCGCAGCGCCACCTCGCTCATGTAGGTGGCGGTGGTGCCGTATTCGCCGCCCACCGACAGGCCCTGGAACAGGCGGCACACCAGCAGCAGGAAGGGCGCCCAGGCACCGATCTGCGCATAGGTGGGCAGGCAGGCGATGACGAGCGAGCCGGCGCACATCATGGTCACCGAGATCAGCATCGAGGTCTTGCGCCCGAGCCGGTCGGCCACGCGGCCGAAGAGCCAGCCGCCGATGGGCCGCATCAGGAAGCCGGCCGCGAACACGCCGGCGGTATTCAGCAGCTGTGCGGTGGGGTCCGACTTGGGGAAGAAGGCCGGCGCGAAGTACAACGCCGAGAACGCATACACGTAGAAGTCGAACCACTCGACCAGGTTGCCGGAAGAGGCCGCCATGATCGCGAAGACGCGGTGGCGTTTTTCTTCGGCCGTGTAGTGCGGGAGGGACGAGGAGGCCGCGAGGCCTCCCTGGGTCGGGTTGACTGCGCTCATGGTGCCTTCTTGCGGCCCGAAGGCCTGTTGTTGTGGCCCGACCATTCTGCGTCGCGATGCGGGGGTGGCGTGTCAGCCGACGCCGCATCGGCCTGCCCCCGACGGGGTCTTCAGGCGCCTGTCAGAACGTGCCCGGCAGCAATGATGGACAGCACTGCGCTCGTTGACGAACGGGTGCTCAAGATGCTTGACGACGGTGTATGGCCGCCAGACGACAAGAGTGAGGCACTGTTAAAACGGGCGTCCTCGATTGAACATACCCTTGAAAAGGGCCACTGCCCGCGAGCGGGAAATCATGAGCACAACTGAATCGACATTCGACCTGAACGCAATGCATAGGCCCGGACACGCCCGTCGGCCTCCCCTGCCTCCGATCGTGCGAGTACCGGTGGCAGTGAGGCCGTCGGGGAGGCGCCTGCTGGTACTCCTGGGGCTGAGCGGTTGCGTGCTGATGTCCGCCTGCGGCGAGGACAAGATTCCTGTGGAGGTGACCGGCTACAACCACATGAGCGACGAAAGCGTCATCGGGTTCACGGTCAACGGTGCCAGTGGGCCCAACATGGCGCCTCAATCGGGGGGCACCAGTTTCAATTGCTGCGTCAAGGTTCCAAAGGAGTGGCAACCTGGAATGAAGGCGCGTGTGACGTGGGCCTACGGCAGCGGCCCACCCGGCTCGCGGCCTGCGCCACCGCCGCAGGAGGCGGAGGTGGAAATTCCGAAATACTCCCGCGAGAGTTTCGGCAGCGTGCAAGTTCACTTCTACGCGAATCACCGCGTCAAGTTGCTGGTTTCCAAGTTCGGCATCGAGAGTCCGTGCAGTGTTTTCCCCGAGGCTGACAAGGCCCCTTGGGAAACCAGCAAGGACCTGACCGAGTACTACACCCGCGGCAAGGGAAAGAGCGAGGCTTGCGAAGGTCTGCGCACATCGACGAGGACACCATAGGCGCCGTCGAAGCAGCGCACAACCCGGAGTTCGAGGACACGCTGCTCAACAGCACGCATTAGTGCCCGCGAACGAGGTCGCCAGATGCCGGGGTCTTCAGCCGCCCCTCAGAACGTCCCCGGCAACAGGATGTCCGACTTCACATCGTCGATCTGCGTGCGACCGCAGAAGGCCATCGTGATGTCCAGTTCCTTGTGGATGATCTGCAGCGCGCGCGTCACGCCTTCCTGGCCGTAGGCGCCCAGGCCGTACAGGAAGCTGCGGCCGATCAGCGTGCCGCGCGCGCCCAGGGCGCGGGCCTTGAGCACGTCTTGTCCGCTGCGCACACCGCCGTCCATCCACACCTCGATCTGGCTGCCCACGGCGTCGGCGATGGCCGGCAGCGCGGCGATGGAGGAGGGCGCGCCGTCGAGCTGGCGCCCGCCATGGTTCGAGACGATGAGCGCGTCGGCGCCGCTGGCCACGGCCAGGCGCGCGTCTTCCTCGTCCATGATGCCCTTGAGGATCAGCTTGCCGCCCCAGCGCTTCTTGATCCATTCGACGTCCGCCCAGCTCAGGGCCGGGTCGAACTGTTCGGCGGTCCACGACGACAGCGACGACAGGTCTTTCACGCCCTTGGCGTGGCCGGCGATGTTGCCGAAGGTGCGGCGCTTGGTGCCCAGCATGCCCATGCACCAGCGCGGCTTGGTCGCCAGGTTGATGAGGTTCTTGATCGTGGGCTTGGGCGGCGTGGACAGACCGTTCTTGATGTCCTTGTGGCGCTGGCCGAGGATCTGCAGGTCGAGCGTGAGCTGCAGCGCCGACACGTTGGCGGCCTTGGCGCGGTCGATCAGGCGTTCGATGAAGTCGCGGTCCTTCATCACGTAGAGCTGGAACCAGAAGGGGTGGCGGTCGGTGTGCTCGGCGATGTCTTCCAGCGAGCAGATGCTCATGGTCGAGAGCGTGAACGGAATGCCGAAGGCCTTGGCCGCGCGCGCGCCCAGGATTTCGCCGTCGGCGTGCTGCATGCCGGTCAGGCCCGTGGGCGCGATGGCCACGGGCATGGCCACTTCCTGGCCGATCATGGTGGTGCGGGTGGAGCGGCCCTCCATGTTCACGGCCACGCGCTGGCGCAGCTTGATCTTTTGAAAATCGCTCTCGTTGGCGCGGTAGGTGCCCTCGGTCCAGGCGCCGGAGTCGGCGTAGTCGTAGAACATCTTCGGCACGCGCCGCTGGGCGATCGCCCGCAGGTCTTCGATGCAGGTGATCTTGGAAAGGTCGGGCACGGGGGAGGTCTCCTGGCTGGTGTTATGGAGGTCAAGGCGGGCCGCAGGCCATGCGGGCCACGGCAGCGCCGGGGGTCGAGTCTGCAGGGGAAACGCGCCGGTCACCTGAAAAAAGCCCGCACCCCGGCTGAAAATTATTCAGCCCGGCTCGCGCAGCGCCTGGCGCAGCCATTCGACGAAGGTGGCGCATTCCCAGCGTTCCATGGTGCCGGGGCGCCAGCACAGGAAGTAGGCGTTGGGCGAGGGCGCACTGTGCGGCGACAGGCGCACCAGCCGGCCGTTGTCCAGCCAGGCGCGGCCCAGCCGCAGGTGCATGAGCACCACGCCGAAGTCTTCGGCGGCCGCATCGAGCGCCAGGCCCAGGTCGTTGAACTGGTGGCCCACGGCCGGCTCGGGCAGGCCGATGCCGCAGGCCTTGAACCAGATGCGCCACGACTCCAGCGGCGTGCGCAGCATCTGCACGCGCGCCACCTCGGCGTCGGTCGAGAAGTGCTGCTCGAAGGGCCCGTGGCGTTCCAGGTAGGCCGGGCTGCACACCGGCGAGACGTCGTCGGCCAGCAGCTGGCAGAACTCGCGGTCGTGAAACGGGCCGGTGCCGAAGCGCAGCTCGATGTCGGCGTCTTCGGCCGTGAAGTTGCGCACCGGCATGGTCACCTGCAGCATCAGCTCGATGGTCGGGTAGGCGTCGCGGAACTCGGCCAGCCGGGGCAGCAGCATCTGGCGCGAGAAGGTGGGCGTGACGGCCACGCGCAGCCGCCGCACCTGCGACGCGGGCTCGCGCCCCGGCACCTGCTGCAGCGCCGCGATGGCCTCGCGCACGCGCGCCAGGTAGGCCACGCCGTCGGCGCTCAGGCCGAAGTCGTTGCCCGTGAAGAGCTTGAGCTCGAGCTGCGTCTCGAGCTGGCGGATGCGGTGGCTGACCGCGCTGGGCGTGACGCTGAGCTCCTCGGCCGCCAGGTTCACGCTGCGCAGCCGCGCGACGGCCTCGAAGGCCTGCAGGCCCTGGGTCGAGGGGAGTCGCGTCGATGCCATGTGTTTTTTGGGGAAGGAGTGAGCGATGCGATGTTATCGAAGGGCGACCAGCGCATCGAGCAGCCGCCGCAGGTCGTCGACCGCCTCGCGCGCCAGGGCCGCATCGCCCATCTGCGCCTTGACGATGGCGCCGTCAACGCCGAGCGCGGCCACCTGTGCAACGGCCATGCGCTGCGGGCCGTCGGGCAGCAGGCCGGCGATCACCTCGACCATCTCGCGCTTGTGCTCGCGCGCGATGTCGGCGGCGCCGGCCACGCTGGCCCCCACTTCCACCACCGAGTTGATGAAGGCACAGCCCCGAAACAGCGGGTCGGCGAACCACTCGGCCATCACGTCGGCCAGCACCGGCAGCGCCTGCCCCTGCGCGATGCGTTGCTGCGCGTCGCGCCGGCCCAGCGCATCGACGAACCAGGCCATCCACACGCCGTGCCGGTGGTCGAGAAAGGCGCGCACCAGGTCGTCCTTCGACGGGAAGTGCCGGTAGAAGGTGACCTTGGTGACGCCCGACGCCGCGATCACGCGGTCGATGCCGGTGGCGCGGATGCCGTCGGCATAGAAGAGCTCGTGCGCCGTGAGCAGGATGCGCTCGCGCGCGGGCAGTGCAGAGATGTCCATGCGGCGATTGTAGGCATGTAGACAAGTCTGTCTACTCATGGCACATTGCAGGCCTTCATCACTTCATTTCTTTGACTGAAAGACCGCCATGGAATCCCGCCCGCCGCTGCCGCCCTTCACCCTCGAATCCGCCCTCCAGAAAGTCCAGGCCGCCGAAGACGCCTGGAACTCGCGCGACCCCGCGCGCGTGAGCCTGGCCTACACGCCCGACACCGAATGGCGCAACCGCGCGGACTTCGTCAATGGCCGCGAGCAGGTGGTGGAATTCCTCACCCGCAAGTGGGAGCGCGAGCACGACTACCGCCTGAAGAAGCAGCTGTGGGCCTTCATGGACAACCGCATCGCGGTGCGCTTCGAGTACGAATGGCACGACGCCGCAGGCCAGTGGTTCCGCAGCCACGGCAACGAGAACTGGGAGTTTGCGCAGAACGGGTTGATGCAAAGGCGCTACGCGAGCATCAACGACCAGCCCATCGCGGAATCGGAGCGCAAGTTCCGTTGGGAGCGCTGAGGCGCAGGGGCCGACAACGGGCATGCCTGTTGCTTGCCCTGTCGCATCCCTTCATACCCAGGAGCCAAGCCGCATGAACCGCAACGACGTCACCGAGAAGATCATCACCGTGAAGGTGTCCAAGGGCTTCCAGTGGGCCGACGTGGCCAAAAAGGTCGGCCTGTCGAAAGAGTGGACCACCGCGGCCTGCCTCGGCCAGATGACGCTCGACGACAAGCAGGCCAAGGTCATCGGCAAGATCTTCGGCCTCACGCCGGAGGAGCAGAAGTGGCTCCAGGTCGTGCCCTACAAGGGCTCGCTGCCCACGCCCGTGCCCACCGACCCGCTGATCTACCGCTGGTACGAGGTGGTGAGCGTGTACGGCACCACCATCAAGGAACTGATCCATGAAGAGTTCGGCGACGGCATCATGAGCGCCATCGACTTCAGCATGGACATCCAGCGCCAGCCCGACCCGAAGGGCGACCGCGTCAACGTGGTGCTGTCGGGCAAGTTCCTGCCGTACAAGAGCTACTGACGTTCGGCGTTCAGTACACCGGCGCCGCCGGCTTCGGCTTCGGCCGCGGCGTCGGGGCCGGGCGCCAGCCGGGGCCGGCCATGCCGTAGCGTGCGCCCTCGATCGCACCCGCAATGGCACGCGCCACGCCGTCGACCGGCGTCGTCAGCCGTCGCCGCGTGCGCATGCGCTCGAAGGCGTAGCTGTCGGCGATGCGCTCGGCCAGCGGGTCGGCGGCCTCGGCCACGTCGGGGCTCACCAGCGAGACGTGCACGCGCCCCGGGTGTTCCCGCCGCAGCCCTTCGGAGATCGCCTGCACCGCGTACTGCGTGCCGTGGTACACGGCCGAGTCGGGTGTGGCGCCGCCCATGGCCACCGGCGCGACGTTGACGATGTGGCCCCAGCCCTGCTCCTGCATCGTGGGCAGCACGGCCGCCACGCCCAGCAGCATGCCGCGCAGGTTGACGTCGATCATCAGCTCCCACTCCTCGATCTTGCGCTGCCACAGCGGCGACAGCGGCATCACGCCGGCGGCGTTCACCAGCACGTCGATGCGGTCGTGCGTGTCGAGGGCGAACTCGGCAAAGGCCTCCATGTCGGGCCGGTGCGTCACGTCGAGCCGCCGGAAGCTCGCCGAGCCGCCTGTGGCATTGATCTCGGCCGCGAGCGCCGCGAGCCGTTCGGTGCGGCGCGCGCCGAGCACCACATGGGCGCCGCGCCGCGCGAGCCGCCGCGCCGTCGCCTCGCCGATGCCGCTGCTGGCGCCGGTGACGAGAACCACTGTGTCCTGGATTGCACTCATACAAAACTCCTCATGCGGGTCGATGCGCCACGGCGCGAAGGGTGCGCCGGGCATGCAGAGGAGTCTCGGGCCGAAGGGGCCGGAGGCGGTATCCGGATCGAACGAGGTTTTTGCCTGATCCTGCGAAATGCAGAAACAGGCGAGCCGTGCGCGAGGCCGCGTCAGATGCGCCGGCCCAGCCGATTCCCCAACGCCAGCAACCCCCATCCCGCCAACCCGAAGGTCAGCGCGATGCCTGCTGCATAGACGGCCACGCCGCCGTAGCCGCCGACGTGGGCAGGGTTGAGGAAAGGGTAGGGGTACCAGCCCGTGTGGCTGCCGCGCACCAGCGTGTAGACCAGGTAGGCCATCGGGAAGACCAGCGTCCACAGCAGCTGCCGGCCGCCGAGGCGCGTGCGCGGCGGCTGCAGCAGCCAGTCGAGCAGCACGACGCAGGGCATCACGTGGTGCAGCAGCGTGTTGATCCACGGCCGCAGCGCGCCGAGGTCGACGTCGCGCAGCAGCAGCGAGAAGACGATGCCGACCACCACCATGTTCACGGCCGACAGGGCGCGCAGCCCCTCGTCGGGCCCCGTGGACGCCGGCCGCCAGAGGCGACGCGCCCCCAGCACCAGCACGATGGCCGCGAGCAGGTTCGAGAGGTTGGTGAAGAAGCTGAAGAAGTTGACGACGTCGAAGCCCATGCGGACATGGATCGCCAGCTGCCAGCCGATCGCCACCAGGGTCAGCAGGCCGAAGAAGAGGCGCAGGGCGGACCAGGCCATGGGATGCCGGTCCTCAGGGCCTGCAGCTGCCGCCCATGGACACCGAGCCGTCCTTGCATTCGGTGAGGATGGGCTCGCCGCGCGATGCGGGCGCCGAGGTGGCGCTCGGGGCCGGCGAGGCCGCGCCGCCTTCGCGCTGGTAGACGATCTTCCTGGTGCCCAGCTCGCAGCTGCCCACCACCTGGCCGCTCGCCGTGGCGGCGGCATCGACGGTGACGACGCTGAAGTTCGTCACGCCCGACGCGGCGATCTTCGCCTCGATCTGGGCGCGCAGCGTTTCGCAGTTGCTCGGGCTCAGGTTCTGGGCATGGGCGCTGCCGGCGGCCATGAGCAGGGGCCAGGCGGCGGCAACAGCAAGCCAATGGCGTTTCATGAGGGGCCTGCCTTTCTTTCTTGCGTGCAGTGGGGGCGGGAGAAATCGGAGTCTAGTCGCGCACAAAGACCAACGGCCCGCCGCGTGAGCGACAGGCCGTTGGTGTGGGCACTTCCGGGCCTGGTCAGGCCCGGGAGGCGCAACGCAGCGGAATCAGACCGCCGGTGCCAGCACCGCGTTCAGCGTGGCGCTCGGGCGCATCACGGCTTCGTACTTCTTCGGGTCGGCCAGGTAGTAGCCGCCGATGTCCACGGCCTTGCCCTGCACGGCCGCGAGTTCGTCGACGATCTTCTTCTCGTTGGCGGTGAGCGCTTCGGCCAGCTTCTTGAACTTGGCCTGCAGCTCCTTGTCCTCGGTCTGCGCGGCGAGTTCCTGGGCCCAGTACATGGCCAGGTAGAACTGGCTGCCGCGGTTGTCGAGCTGGCCGGTCTTGGGCGACGGGTTCTTGTTGTTGTCCAGCAGCTGGCCGGTGGCGGCGTCGAGCGTCTTGGCCAGGATCTTGGCCTGCGCGTTGCCGGTCTTCAGGCCCAGGTCTTCGAGGCTCACGGCCAGCGCGAGGAATTCACCGAGCGAGTCCCAGCGCAGGTGGTTTTCTTCCACCAGCTGCTGCACGTGCTTGGGGGCCGAGCCGCCCGCGCCGGTCTCGTACATGCCACCGCCGGCCATGAGCGGCACGATCGACAGCATCTTGGCCGAGGTGCCCAGTTCCATGATGGGGAACAGGTCGGTGAGGTAGTCGCGCAGGATGTTGCCGGTGGCGCTGATGGTGTCCAGGCCGCGCACGACGCGCTCCAGCGTGTAGCGCATGGCGCGCACCTGGCTCATGATCTGGATGTCCAGGCCCGTGGTGTCGTGCTCGTGCAGGTACATCTTGACCTTGGTGATCAGCTGCGCCTCGTGCGGGCGGTAGGCGTCGAGCCAGAACACCACCGGCATGCCGGAGTTGCGCGCGCGGTTCACGGCCAGCTTCACCCAGTCGCGGATCGCGGCGTCCTTGACCTGGCACATGCGCCAGATGTCGCCCTTCTCCACGTCTTCGCTCATCAGCACTTCGCCGGTGTCCAGGTCGGTGATGTTGGCCACGCCGTCTTCGGGGATCTCGAAGGTCTTGTCGTGCGAGCCGTACTCTTCGGCCTTCTGGGCCATGAGGCCGACGTTGGGCACGGTGCCCATGGTCTTGGGGTCGAAGGCGCCGTGCCACTTGCAGAAGTTGATGATCTCCTGGTAGATGCGGGCGAAGGTCGATTCGGGCATCACGGCCTTCACGTCCTTCAGGCGGCCGTCGGCGCCCCACATCTTGCCGCCGTTGCGGATCATGGCGGGCATGGAGGCGTCCACGATCACGTCGTTGGGCGAATGGAAGTTGGTGATGCCCTTGGCCGAGTCGACCATGGCCAGCTCGGGGCGGCCTTCGTGGCAGGCGTGCAGGTCGCGCTTGATCTCGTCCTGCGTGCTCTGGGGCAGCGTGGCGATCTTGTTGTACAGGTCGACCATGCCGTTGTTGACGTTGATGCCCAGCTCGTCGAACAGCTTGCCGTGTTTCTCGAAGGCTTCCTTGTAGAAGATCTTCACGCAGTGGCCGAACACGATGGGGTGCGAGACCTTCATCATCGTGGCCTTCACGTGCAGCGAGAACATCACGCCGGTCTTGTGCGCGTCTTCGATTTCCTTTTCATAGAAGGCCAGCAGGGCCTTCTTGCTCATGAACATGGAGTCGATGATTTCGCGGTCGAGCAGGGCGACCTTGGGCTTGAGCACGATGGTCTTGCCGCTCTTGGTGATCAGCTCCATCTTGACGTTGCGCGCGCGGTCCAGCGTCATGGACTTTTCGCCGTGATAGAAGTCGCCGCCGTGCATGTGCGAGACGTGCGAGCGCGAGGCCTGGCTCCACTCGGCCATGCTGTGCGGGTTCTTGCGGGCGTATTCCTTCACGGCGCGGGGCGCGCGGCGGTCGGAGTTGCCTTCGCGCAGCACGGGGTTCACGGCGCTGCCGGTGCACTTGTTGTAGCGCGTGCGGATGTCCTTGTCCTCGTCCGAGGTCGGGTTCTCCGGGTAGTCGGGGATCTTGTAGCCCTTGCCCTGCAGTTCCTTGATGGCCGACTTGAGCTGCGACACCGAGGCGCTGATGTTGGGCAGCTTGATGATGTTGGCTTCGGGCTTGAGCGTGAGCTTGCCCAGTTCGGCCAGGTTGTCGGGCACCTTCTGGTCGTCGCTCAGGAACTCGGGGAACTCGCCCAGGATGCGGGCGGCCACCGAGATGTCGCTCGTCGTCACGTTGATGCCGGCCGGAGCCGTGAAGGCGCGCACGATGGGCAGGAAGGCGTAGGTCGCCAGCAGGGGCGCCTCGTCGGTGAGGGTGTAGACGATGGTGGGTTGCTTCGTGCTCATGCGCTTGCTTCCGTAGGTTCTGGGTTGTCGAGAGGGCTGAAATTTCATTGGGCGAAATGGACTTTCGCCGGAGCCCCCCATTGTCGCCCGGTCGGGCCGGGGCGCGGTCGGAGAAACCCCGATGACCCCTCTGCCAGGGCTTCCCGCGATGGCTACCATTGCGCCCCATGAAAAAGCTGCCTCTTGCCGGGATCGTCGGTCTTCTCGCGTCGCTGCCGGCCGGCCCCGTGCTCGCTGCGCCCGCCGCCCAGGTCTTCGTGGCCGTCAAGACGCCCGAGGCCGTCGACGCCATGTGGCGCGCCCACCTGTGCGCCTTGCTGCCCCAGCCCTGCGATGCGCGGGCGCTGAAGCTGCACCGCCCGCGCGACGGCGGCGCGCCCGACGACTACCTGCTCACGTCGGAAAAGCCCCTGGCCATGGCGCGCCTGAAGCGCGACGCCGGCACCGGCGGCTGGCAGCTCGCGCAGCTGCACGATTTTTCGACCTACGTGGCCTCGCAGCAGCGCGACCGCCGCAGCACCGACCCCGAGCTGCACCTGGCCCTCGCGCCGGTGCTCTACCCGCTGGCCGAGGGCCGCTGGGCCGTGGCCGTGACCCAGCACGAATCGGAAAGCTATTCGGGCGGCGGCGCGTCCTATGTGACGGCCGACTTCGTGCCGCTGGACACACCGCCCGGGCAGCGCGCCAAGGCCGCGCGCGAGAGCATCCCGTACTGGTGCTCGCGGTCGATCCGTGCCTGCTTCAGCGAGAAGGAATACAAGACCTCGAAGCACTGCCACGACGAAAGCCGCGGCAGCTTGCGCATCGCCTACGACGCGCCGGCGAAGGCCGGCGGTCCCTATGTGTGGCGCTACACCTGGCTGCAGAGCGAGTGGCCGGCGCACACGGGGCCGGCCGGCAACAAGCGCACCAGCGTCGACTTCACGGACGACAGCGCCCGGAAACCGACCGCCTGCGACGGCGGGCTGCAGTAAGCAGGCAGCAGACTGCGGCTCAGTGCCGCGGCACGGTCACCGCGCCCACGTGCAGCGTGCGTCCCGCGCCCAGCCCCGCCATGACCAGCACCACGCCCAGGCCGACGAACAGCCACGCCGAGGCGCGGAAGCTGCCGGTCCAGCCGTGCAGCAGCCCGGCCAGCAGCGGGCCGAAGGCCGCCACCATGTAGCCCACGCCCTGCGCCATGCCTGACAGGTGCGCGGCAATGTGCGAATCGGGCGAGCGCAGCACGATCATGGTGAGCGCCAGCGCGAAGGTGCCGCCCTGCGAAATGCCCAGCACCACGGCCCAGGTCCACATGCCGCCGGGGGCATCCAGCGGCGCGAACAGCATGGCCAGCATGGCCGCCACCGTCATCGCCGACAGCACCACCGCCAGCGCGCGCTGGTTGCGCAGCTTCACGGCCAGCGCCGGCACCACGAGGCAGGTCACGACCTGCGTCATGACCGACAGCGACACCACGTAGCCGGCCATTTCGCCGCTGAGCCCGCGCTCGCGCAGGATCGGCGCCAGCCAGCCCATCACGATGTACGCCAGGGCCGACTGCAGCCCCATGAAGAAGGTCACCTGCCAGGCCAGCCGGTCGCGCCACAGGCCGCGCACGGTGAAGCCCGACTCGCTGGCCACCGGCTTGAGCGGCAGCGCCTGCGGCGCCCAGATGAACGTGACCAGCGCGGCCGGCACGGCCCACATGGCGAGTGCCAGCGTCCAGCCGCCGCCCAGTGCGTGCTCCAGCGGCACCGTGAGGCCCGCGGCGCTGGCGGCGCCGCCGCACACGGCCATGGTGTACAGGCCCATCATCAGCGCGGCCTGCTTGGCGAAGTCGCGCTTCACCAGGCCCGAGAGCAGCACGTTCGACACCGCGATGCCGCTGCCCGCGATGGCCGAGGCCAGGAACAGCAGCGGGATGTTGCCGGTGCCGCGCAGCACCGTGCCCACGCCGATCAGCACCATGCAGCCCAGCAGCGTGCGCTCGGTGCCGAAGCGGCGCCCGAGCCAGGGCGCCATCGGCGCGAACACGCCCAGGCAGACGATGGGCAGCGTGGTCAGCAGGCTGGCGGCGGTGGCCGACAGGCCGGTGGCGCGGATGATTTCCGGCAGCACCACCGACAGGCTGGCGAACACCGGTCGCAGGTTGAAGGCGATGAGCACCACCGTCAGGCCCAGCAGCAGCCGGCGACCCCGGCTGGGGGTGGGCGTGGGGCGTGGCGCGGGCAGGCTGTCGACTTCGGCGTCGATCAGCAGCTCTTCGGCGCCCGATGGCGCCGCCTGGGTGCGCGCGGTGGTGGCAGCACCCGTGGGCAAGGTCATCGTGCTCATGCCGTGCCCAGTGCGAGCGCGTTGAGCGTCGGCGCCATCAGCTCGCGCACGGCGGCGGCGGCGCGCTCGGGGTCGCGGCTGGCAATGCCTTCGACGATGGCGCGGTGCGCCGCCTCGTCGGGCTCGGGCAGGCTGGCGCTCAGCGTGCTGGCGATGGTTTCCTTGATGTAGCCGGTGATGAAGCGGCAGGTCTCGACCAGCGCCAGGTTGCCCGACACATCGACGATGGCCAGGTGAAAGGCCAGGTCGCGCTCGATGAAGGCCGCGCCGCCGTCGGCCAGGTCGGGCTGGCCGCGCTTGTCGAGCAGGGCGTTCAGCCGGCGCAGGTCTTTCGCGGTGTGGCGCACGGCGGCGAGCCGGGCGGCCTCGACCTCGAGTGCGCGGCGTACCTCGAACTGGTCGCGCAGGCTGGCCAGGCGCAGCTTCTGCAGGCTGGCCGAGGGGTCGAAGCCCGAGCGCACGTAGGTGCCCGAACCCTGCCGCACCTCGAGCAGGCCGCGCGAGACCAGCGTCTTCACCGCCTCGCGCACCGTGCCGCGGCTCACGCCCAGCAACTGCGCCAGCTGGGGCTCGATCGGAATGCGCGAGCCGATGGGCCAGCGGCCCGCCGCGATTTCGGTGCGGATGCTGTTCGCGGCGGCGTCGGCCAGGGAGGTGCGGGGCGGTTGGACGAGCATGGGATCAGGGTGGCTTATTCATTCAATGATTGGATGAATTTAACCATTGTCAAAAAGACGCGGTCGGCGGGAGGGGCATGAGGCGGCGCGGCGGGGTGCCTGGCCGCCCGCTTTACCAGCTGCCCGAGGCGCCGCCGCCGCTGCTCGAACCGCCGCTGTCCGAGGAGGACGAAGACGACGACGAGGAAGAGGACGACGAACTGCTGCTCCAGCCGCTGTCCCCATCGTCGTCGCTGCTGCCCGATTCCCAGACGCCGGGCGGCAGGAAGCCGATCAGCATCGAGAAGAACGCCGCCAGCCCAATGGGAATCCACGAGGTGTCCGGCACCGGGCCGGGCGAGGTGATGTGGAACACGTAGCCGCAGATGCCCGCCACGATGGCCAGCCGGACGACGAAGCTGACCACGCTGCGCTGGAAGGTGTTGACCATGCAGCGCACGATGATCACCGCGAACAGCGTCACGCCGCCGAGGCACAGCGCCCACAGGAAGCCCCACCAGAAGCGGTCGGCGCCGACCGTCCACGCGATGGCGACCAGCGACGCGATCACGAGCACGAAGCCGCCCATGAAGATGGCGGCCGTGCGCGACATGCCGCAGAGAAAGCCCAGGCCGTAGCCGAAGATCGCCGGCATCGCCAGCACCAGCGCGATGGCCGGGTTCAGCAGCGCCGCGCCGGCGGCCAGCGGGCCGGCCCCGAGCAGGCCGAGCACCAGGCGCAGGTCGCGCGGGGCAGGGCGCGCACGCGCCGGTTCAGGCTCGATCGCCGCCAGGGCGTCGGCCCAGGGTTCGGGGCGCGCGCTGCCCTTGCGCTGGCCCTTGCGTTTTTTCTCTTCGGCACGCCGCGAGGCCGAGCTGCCGCGCCGCGGGTCGCGCTCGATGCCGCGGCCGTGGTAGATGCCCAGGCCCAGGCCCCACAGCACCACGCCCAGCAGGCCCCAGCCCTCGGGCGTGACGTGGCCGCCGCGCGTCAGGCTGGTGACCTTCTCTTCGTCGGGTGTGGGGGCGGGTGCGGCGGCGTGGTCCACGGCGATCTGCTGCGACTCGGGCGCGACGACGCCCACCTCGCCGTCGAGCAGCCGCGCGAGCGCGCCCACGGCCGCCTGCACGCCGCCGGCGAAGTCGCCCTCGCGAAAGCGCGGCGCCATCTCGCGGTCGATGATGCGGGCCGCCTGGATGTCGGTCACCGTGCCTTCGAGCCCGGTGCCGACCTCGATGCGCATGCGGCGGTCTTTCTGCGCCACGAGCAGCAGGATGCCGTCGTCGGCGTCGCTGCGGCCCAGCCGCCACTTCGTGAAGACGCGCGTGGCGTAGTTCTCGATGGTGTCCTCGCCCGTGGTCGGCACGATGAGCACGGCGAGCTGGGCCTGGGTGCGGCCCTGGATGTCGGCGATCTGCGCGCGCAGCGCTTCGGCCTCGCCGGCCGGCAGCGCCTGCGCGAGGTCGACCACGCGCGAACTCATCGGCGGCACCGGCACGGGCTTGGCCTGCGCGGCGCGCGGGCCGGCCAGGCACAGCACGAGCAGCAGGCCCAGGCACAGCGACAGCCAGCGGGGCATCGACAGCGGCACGCGCATCGGCGCGTTCATCGGCGCGCGCCCTTGGCCGCCACCACGCCCGCGCCGCGCACCTCCACCCGGCGCTGGTCGACCACCTTGCCGCTGGCGTCCACCAGCTCGATCAGGTGCCGCCCGGGCCACGGCAGCCACTGCGCGCTGTTGCCGCGCGCGTGGAACTTGCCGTCGATGCGCCACTGCACGCCGCGCCCTTCGGATTCGAAGCGCACGCGCTGGCGCTGCGGCGGAATGTCGGGGTCGAGCGCCAGGATCGTGCCGTCGGCCGGCGCCGTGATGCGCGCCGAGGCGGCGTCGCTCGCCATGCCGGTGTCGAGCGCGAACAGCGGCTGCTCAGTGCCCTGCAAGAACCATTCGCTGCGCGCCGCTTCGAGTGGGCTGCCGTCGGCGCCCGGGCCGAAGCTCACGCGCGCCTCGACCAGCCCGGCGGGCGGCGCGGGCGCGCGGCTGGGTTCGCGCGCGTGCAGGAAGCGCATCACCTCGGCCCACACGGGCGCGGCGCCGCTGGTGCCGCTCACGTCCCACATCGAGGCACCGCTGGCGTTGCCGACCCACACGCCGACCGTGTAGCGCTGCGACCAGCCCACGGCCCAGTTGTCGCGCATGTCCTTGCTGGTGCCGGTCTTCACGGCGGTCCAGAAACGGGTCGAGAGGATGCTGTCCAGGCCGAAGGTGCGCGTGCGCGCGTTCGGGTCGGAGAGGATGTCGCTGACGATGAAGGCGGCGCGCGGGTCGAGCAGCGGCGCGGCCTCTGCAGGCTTCGCCTTGCCGGCCGGCGCAGGCGGGCAAGGCGCGAGCGTGGTCGCGCCGAAGCGCCCGCCGTTGGCCATCATGCGGTAGGCATTGGCCAGCGACAGCAGCGACACCTCGGCGCTGCCCAGTGCCAGGCTGTAGCCGTAGTAGTCGCCGCTCTCGCGCAGCGGCAGGCCGGCGGCGCGCAGCTCGCGCGCGAAGGCCTCGGGCGACACCATCACCAGCGTGCGCACGGCCGGCACGTTGAGCGAGGCGGCCAGCGCGGTGCGCGCCGACACCGGGCCCTTGAAGCGGCGGTCGTAGTTCTGCGGAATGTAGAGGCCGCTCGCGGTGCTGATCTGCGCCGACGAGTCCTCGATCAGAGAGGCCGCCGTGATGCGCTTCTCGGCCAGGGCCTGCGCGTACAGCAGCGGCTTGAGCGTGGAGCCGGGCTGGCGCAGCGCGGTCACACCGTCGACCTCGGCGGCTTGGCTCAGCGGGCCCGAGGAGCCGACCCAGGCCAGCACCTCGCCGCTCGCGTTGTCGAGCACCACGAGCGCGCCGTCTTCCACGTGGCGGTCGCGCAGTTCGCGCAGGTGGCGCTGCAGGCTGTCGAGCGCGTAGCGCTGCAGCGGCGCGCGCAGCGTGGTGCGCACGCTGGTGGGGGCGACGGGCTTGTCGTTCCCAGCATCACGCAGTTCGCGCAGCACCCGCCGCGCGGCATGTGGCGCGATGCCTTCGTTGGGCTCGAACGCGCGCCGCTGCACCACGGCGCTGGTGAACATGTCGAGCGCCTCGCAGTCGGTCTTGGCGCCGGGCTCCATCACGCGCAGCACCTCGCAGGCGCGCTGCGCCACCAGCGCGGGGCGGGCGTTGGGCGCACGCACCAGCGCGGCGGCCACGGCGGCTTCGCGCGCGTCGAGCCCGCTCGGGGCCTTGCTGAAGAGCGTGCGCGAGAGCGCGTCGATGCCGACGATCTCGCCGCGGAAGGGCACCGTGTTCAGGTAGGCCTCGAGGATCTGGTCCTTGCGCCAGCGGCGCTCCAGCTGCGTGGCGGCCACGGTCTGGCCGATCTTCTGCGTGAAGCTGCGCCCGCCCGCCGCGCGGCGCAGGTCGTCGTCGAGCAGGCCCGCCAGCTGCATGGTGATGGTCGAGGCGCCGCGCGTGCGCGTGTTCCACAGGTTGCCCCAGGCGGCGGCCGAGGCGGCGCGCCAGTCGACGCCGCTGTGTTCGTAGAAGCGCTTGTCCTCGCTCAGCACCATGGCCGCGCGCAGCGCGGGCGACACGTCGGCCAGCGCGGTCCACTGGCCGCGCCGCACCGTGGGGTCGGTGCGCACGCGCTGCAGCAGCTCGCCCTGGCGGTCGAGCACGGCAGTTTCGGAGGAGCGGAAGTCGCGCTTCACTTCCTCGAAGCTGGCCAGCGCCCAGGCGGAGGGTGCGGCGGCTGCCGTCAGCAGGACCACGGCCAGGGTGTGCCGGGCGGTGGAAGAAAACGAGAACGCAAGAGGCATCGCAGCAGACGGGGCCGCGGGGCGGCAGGCAAAGCGGAGACGGCCCATTCTCCGCCATGCCTTCAGGGGCCCGTGGCCTACAGGCACGTCAGGTGCCGACGTACGCCGCGAGGTGCTGGCCGGTGAGCGTGGCGCGCTTGGCGACCAGGTCGGCCGGTATGCCCTCGAAGACCACGCGCCCGCCGTCGTGGCCGGCGCCGGGGCCCAGGTCGATGATCCAGTCGGCGTGCGCCATCACCGCCTGGTGGTGCTCGATGACGATGACCGACTTGCCCGCATCCACCAGCCGGTCGAGCAGGGCCAGCAGCTGCGCCACGTCGGCCAGGTGCAGGCCGGTGGTCGGCTCGTCGAGCACGTACACGCCGCCTTTCTCGGCCATGTGCGTGGCCAGCTTGAGCCGCTGGCGCTCGCCGCCCGACAGCGTGGTGAGCGGCTGGCCCAGGCTCAGGTAGCCCAGGCCCACGTCGGCCAGCCGTTGCAGGATGGCGTGCGCGGCCGGCGTGCGCGCCGAGCCCTCGCCGAAGAAGGCCGCGGCCTCGGTCACCGGCATCGCGAGCACCTCGCTGATGTCGCGCCCGCCGAAATGGTGTTCGAGCACCGAGGCGTGGAAGCGCTTGCCCTCGCACTCTTCGCAAATGGTGGCCACGCCGGCCATCATCGCCAGGTCGGTGTAGATCACGCCCGCGCCGTTGCAGGTGGGGCAGGCGCCTTCGGAGTTGGCGCTGAACAGGGCCGGCTTCACGCCGTTGGCCTTGGCGAAGGCGTTGCGGATCGGGTCGAGCAGGCCGGTGTAGGTGGCGGGGTTGCTGCGGCGAGAGCCGCGGATGGCGCCCTGGTCGACCGCCACCACGCCCGCGCCGGCCGGGATCGATCCGTGCACCAGCGAGCTCTTGCCCGAGCCCGCCACGCCGGTCACGACCACCAGCACGCCCAGCGGAATGTCGACATCGACGTTGCGCAGGTTGTGCGCCTTGGCGCCGCGGATCGGCAATGCGCCGGTGGGCTGGCGCAGCTTCTTCTTGAGCGCGGCCCGGTCGTCCAGGTGCCGGCCCGTGAGCGTGCCGCTGGTGCGCAGCGCTGCCACGCTGCCCTCGAAGCAGACCGTGCCGCCCGCCGAGCCCGCGCCGGGGCCGAGGTCGACGACGTGGTCGGCGATGGCGATGGCCTCGGGCTTGTGCTCCACCACCAGCACCGTGTTGCCCTTGTCGCGCAGCCGCAGCAGCAGCTCGTTCATGCGCTGGATGTCGTGCGGGTGCAGGCCGATGGTCGGCTCGTCGAAGACGTAGGTCACGTCGGTGAGCGAGGAGCCCAGGTGGCGGATCATCTTCACGCGCTGCGCCTCGCCGCCCGAGAGCGTGCCCGAGGGGCGGTCGAGGCTGAGGTACCCGAGGCCGATTTCCACGAAGGAATCGAGCGTGTGCGCCAGCTTGGCCAGCAGCGGCGCCACCGAGGGCTCGTTCAGGCCGCCGACCCACGCGGCGAGGTCGCTGATCTGCATCGCACAGGCCTCGGCGATGTTGAGCTTCTTGATGCGCGACGAACGCGCTGCCTCGCTCAGCCGCGTGCCTTCGCACTCGGGGCAGGTGGTGAAGGTCACGGCGCGTTCCACGAAGGCGCGGATGTGCGGCTGCATCGCCTCGACGTCCTTGGCCAGGAACGACTTCTGCACCTGCGGAATGAGGCCCTGGTAGGTGAGGTTGATGCCGTCGATCTTGATCTTGGTCGGCTCCTTGTGGAGCAGGGCCTCGAGTTCTTTCTTCGTGAACTTGCGGATCGGCTTGTCGGGGTCGAAGAAGCCGCAGCCGTTGAAGATGCGCCCGTACCAGCCTTCCATGCTGAAGCCCGGGATGGTGAGCGCGCCTTCGTTGAGCGACTTGCTGTCGTCGTAGAACGCGGTGAGGTCGAAGTCGGTGACCGCGCCCCGGCCTTCGCAGCGCGGGCACATGCCGCCGGTGCGGCTGAAGGTCTGCTTCACCGTCTTGCTGGCGCCGCGCTCCACCGTGATGGCGCCGGTGGCCTTCACCGACGGTACGTTGAACGCGAAGGCGCTGGGCGAGCCGATGTGCGGCTTGCCCAGGCGGCTGAACAGAATGCGCAGCATCGCGTTGGCGTCGGTCGCGGTGCCGACGGTGGAACGCGGGTCGCCGCCCATGCGCTCCTGGTCCACGATGATCGCGGTGGTCAGGCCGTCGAGCACGTCGACCTCGGGCCGCGCCAGCGTCGGCATGAAGCCCTGAACGAAGGCGCTGTAGGTTTCGTTGATGAGCCGCTGCGACTCGGCCGCGATGGTGCCGAACACCAGCGAACTCTTGCCCGAGCCCGAGACGCCGGTGAACACCGTGAGCCGCCGCTTGGGCAGCTCGACGCTGATGTCCTTCAGGTTGTTCACGCGCGCGCCCTGCACGCGGATGAGGTCGTGGTGGTCGGCGGCGTGCCTGCCGTTCGCGCCCTGCGTGCGCGTTGCGCTCTTTGCTTCCTTCTTCGGGGCCTTGCTGCTCATCGGGTCTTTCTCTGGAAGGGACACGGGGCCGCCACGGCGGCGGCGCCCGTGCAGGAGGTCAGGGGGCTGCGGCGCCGGAGGCCGGCTCAGCGCGTCTGCTGGATGCGGATCAGGTTGCCCGCCGGGTCGCGCACCGCGCAGTCGCGCACGCCGTAGGGCTGGTCCGTGGGCTCCTGCACGATCTCGGTGTTGCAGGCCTGCAGGCGCTCGAAGGTGCCCTCGAGGTCGGGCGTGGCCAACAGCAGCGAGGCGAAGGTGCCCTTGGCCATCATCTCGGCGATCGTGCGGCGCTCGTCGTCGGTGAGCCCGGGCGTGGCGGCCGGCGGGTACAGCACGATGGAGGTGGCGGGCTGGCCAGCCGGGCCGACCGTGATCCAGTGCATGCCGCCGTAGGCGACGTCGTTGCGCACCTCGAAGCCGAGGGTGTCGCGGTAGAAGGCCAGCGAGGCCTGCGGGTCGGTGTGCGGAAGAAAGCTCGAATGGATGCTGAGGTTCATGGTGACGAGGGTCCGTGGTTGTGTCGGGCCGTCATGCTAGGTGCGACGCGGGGTTTCGCGCTTCTCGATTCCTGATCGGCCGCGTCACTTGTTTGGCCACGCACGCCGGCATGCCCGCCGTCGCCTGCGCCGCCTCGCGCCGGTAGACGCCGGGCGACACACCGACCAGCTCGGTGAAGCGCGTGGTGAAGGTGCCCAGCGAGGCGCAGCCGACCTCGAAGCAGACCTCGGTCACGCTCAGGTCGCCGCGGCGCAGCAGCGCCATCGCGCGCTCGATGCGCCGCGTCATCAGGTAGGCGTAGGGCGACTCGCCATAGGCCAGGCGGAACTGACGGCTGAGGTGCCCGGCCGACATGTTCGCGTCGCGCGCGAGCGCTTCCACGTCCAGCGGCTGCGCGTGCTCGCGGTCGATGCGGTCGCGCACGCGGCGCAGCCGTGCGAGGTCGGGAAGAGAAGGCTGGGGCTGCGTGGCGGTCATCGGCGGGATCGTGCCACGTCGCTACGGCCTGCTCAAGCGCAGGCAAAGGTTCCACATCCGGTAACGAACTTCACACAAGCGCCTGCATCTGGACACCCGATGCGCACGCAGCGGGGCTTCAATACGGTACGGGCTCGCAGCAGGCGGGCCCGACCGTACAGCCCCACCCAAGGAGAACTCCGCATGACGAAAACACTCGCGCTTCTGCTGGCCGCCTCGGCCATCCTGGCTGGTTGCGTGGTCGCCCCCTACGACCGGGGCCCGCCCCCGCGCGGCCACGGCTACGACCGCGACCGTGACGGCGTGCCCAACCGCTACGACCGTGACCGCGACAACGACGGCGTGCCCAATCGCTACGACCGCCGGCCGAACAACCCCTACCGCTACTGACACCGGGGCCGAGGGCCCTCAAAGAAAAAGACCGCGAGGCGCGCAGCCCCGCGGTCTTTTTTTTGTGCGTATGTGGATGTGCTCAGGTGGCGCGTCGCGCCATCAGCGCCCACAGGCCGGCCGCGCTCAGCAGCGAGCCGCCCGCCAGGTGGAAGCGCCGCTGCGCGCGCGGCGAGGCGAGCAGCCGGCCGGCCGAGCTGGCGAACACCGCGTAGAGCGTGGCATTGAGCGTGGCCAGCGCCACGAAGGTCAGCGCCAGCACCCACATCTGATGCGACACGTCGGCGCCCGGGCGGATGAACTGCGGCAGGAAGGCCACGAAGAACACGATGCCCTTGGGGTTCAGGGCCGTCACCAGGTAGGTGTTGGCGAACAGGCGCCAGCGCGAGGCCGGTGCGGCCGGCGCGGCGGTCTCGGTGGACGAGATGCCGGCGCGCAGCAGCTTGATGCCCAGGTACAGCAGGTACAGGCCGCCGACCCACTTCACCACCGTGAACCAGAAGGCCGACGCGGCCAGCAGCGCGCCCAGGCCCAGCAGCGACACCACCAGCGCGGTCGAATCGCCCAGCGCCACCGCGGCCACCAGCGGCACGTTGGCGCGGCGGCCATGCGACATCGAATAGCTGATCACCGTGAGGATGGTCGGCCCCGGAATGATCAGCAGCAGCGCCGAAGCGGCGACGAAGGCGAGCCAGAGTTCGATGGGCATGGGTGTTCCTGAAAGAGGGAGGAAGAGAGGGAAGGGCGGTGCGCCGTTCAGCGTGGGAACGAAGTCTTTTTCATGCGTCCGAGGTCGAAGCAGGTGCGCCGAAACGCAGCGCGGACCGCGCCTTGGCACGCTCGGCCTCGATGGCCCGGTCGCGCGGCTCGGCCGTGGTCACCAGCGAGTCGATCAGCCGCGCGGCCGTGGCGGCCACCTCGTCCACGGCGCGCTCGAAGGCCTGCTCGTTGGCGCGCGAGGGCACGCTGAAGCCGCTGAGCTTGCGCACGAACTGCAGGGCGGCGGCGCGGATCTCCTGCTCGGTGGCAGGGGGCTCGAAGTTGTAGAGGGTCTTGATGCTGCGGCACATGGCGAATGCTCCGGTCAGGCGCGGCGCAGGGGCCGCGCGGCCAGTCTAGCGAAATCGCGTTTTCTTGCGCAGCACCCGCCGGGCAAAGGCTATTTCAGGCTCAGGACACCCAGCCCCAACCCGATGACACCCAGCACGAAGCTCACGAGGCTGATCTGCAGCGGGATGCGGTAGGCGGGATCGGGGTGGTCCCAGTGCGCGCGCAGCACCTCGAGCGCGGTGGCCCGGCGGATTTCCATTGCGCAACCGTGAAAGCCCTGCATGTTGATGCTGCTCTTGGGAATCTGCAGCGAGAGCCGGGTTTCGTAGTCGATCTCGATGCCGTCTTCGGGGAAGCCTGGGTCGCGGCCGATGCCCCGGATCATGCGGCAGCAGCGCTTGCCGGCGTTCGTCTTCAGCACCACCCAGGCGTTGCGCCCGCCCAGCGGCGCGAGCCGCTGGTTGTGCACGCGGATCAGCGAGAAAGCCTCGTAGTCCGCCGGGTTGGTGAACGAGCGTTGTTGCGTGACGTGGAGTCCTGTGACCATGATTTCCTCCCTCTGTGAATGAACGCCGGTGCGCCTGCCGGACAGCCCGTGCAGGCGTCGGTTTCGACGTTAGTTCAGAAGGCGGGAGGTGCCCATTGGCGTTGCCATGGAGAGAACGATTCAATCGTCAACAATGGTGAAGCCGACGGGCGATCCGGCCGCGCGTCGGCCTGGGCTCAGTCGCCCTCGTAGAAGAACTCTTCGCGCACGATCTTGCCGTCCTTGACGGTGTACAGCGCCATCTCTTCCATCGTGAAGCGCTGGCCCGTGGGCTTCATGGTCACGTCGAAGCGAAAGCCCACGATGAAGCGATCGTCGTGCGGCCAGGGGCCGGCCACCTGGAACGAGTGCACCTCGTGGTTGGCCACCCACCATTCACCCTTGGCGCGGATGGCCGACAGGCCCACCGACTCGCGCGACATGCCGGGCGGCGCGCTGGCCTCGACGCTGACGGCCTCCGGCGCGTAGAGCGTCTGGGCTTCATCGAATGTCCCTGCTTTGCACAGCGCCACGAGCTTGGCGGCGATTTCCTGGGTGTTCATGCGTTTCTCCAGTGAGTTGGGGGGATGACGGGAGGCGCAGTGTAGGCCCGCGCACCGTGCGTCGTCGACAGATGTTCAACGCGCTGGTTCGTTGAGCGCGCGCAGGCTGTCGACGCCCTCCGGCGAGAGCCACAGCAGCGTGTTCAGGTAGGTCTCGATGCGGTCGACCAGTGCGCTGCGCGGGCCCTCGCGCCATTCGGTGGAACCATAGAACGCCGCCTGCTCGGCCTCCAGCGCCTCGCGGCTCGCGTAGGCGCGCACGAGGTGGTAGCTCTCTTCCTCGTGGTCCGACCGGCCATAGCTCACCACGTCCATGCCCTTGCTGCGCAGCATGGGCACCGCGCGTTCATGCATCGCGCGGTGGAAGTCGTCGAGGGTGCCGGGCTTGAGGCGGTAGGTGCGGATTTCGAGCAGGCGCTTCATGGGAATGGACGGCAGCGTTCATGCGGGAATGCGCGGTGCTTCGACGTCGTGCAGCCGCGCGCTGAAGTCGTACTTGTATTCGCAGTCGCCCGTGTAGGCCAGCGCGATCTTCCCGGTCCACGTGATGTGAAAGCGGTCGGTGCCCGCGATGCGGTCGAAGCGGATGCGGTGGTGGGCCGCGGCATCGTGTCCGAGCAGGTAGATGTGAAAGACGTTGTCTTCCATGTCGTCGGGCGGCGGCAGGTCGATGCTGACCTCGAGCCCGTCGAGTCGCGCCAGGCTGAAGTCGGGCAGTGCGCAGACCGCGAAGCCACCGCCGTCGCCCCAGGCGGTCGACGACAGCGTGCAGCGGTGGTAGTTGGTCCAGACCCCGGGCGCGTCCCAGTCGGACGGGTAGTCGATGTCCTCGTCTTCGGGCTCGTCGATCTCGCGCTCGGCGTCGTAGTCTTCACTGCGCAGGTGCAGGTCGAACCACACCTCGTTGTTCCTCACGGACGCGGTCCAGCGGAACTCCTTGATGGGATGGCCTTCGGGCCACGGGTTGCCGGCGAAGTGAATGCGGTCTCGAGGCGTCATGGGGCGGGTGTCGTGCGTGTTCGTTGCGCTGTCGTGTGCGCGGGCATGGGCGCTGTCGTCCGCGATCGTGACGCAGCGCGCCAGCAGGGCGGCCTCGCGCACCTCTTCGGTGGTGTCCACCTGGAACACGTTTTTGCCGCAGTCGCTGCAATACCGGACGCCGGGCGTGGCGGTGGCCTCGAGTGCGTCCCAGGGCTTGGGGCACGAGAGCGATCCGTCGTGCCCGCCTTGCGACGGCGCCTGCGGATCGACCGGTGCGCGGCCGATGCGGATCGACTTCTTCATGGGGGCGGTGGGCGGTGGGTGCCGAGGATGTACTGTGCGACCCATTCCGCCTGCTCCGGTGTGTCGGGCATGTCGACGCCCCGGGAGCGGCTCAGCAGGTGGAAGATGTTCTGGCGCGGAACGCCGAGCCCGTGCAGCAGGCTGCCCGCGATGAGGCCCGTGCGGCCGATGCCCGCGCGGCAGTGGATGGCGACGGCCTTTCCGCTCACCAGTTCGGCGCCCAGTTCGGCAATGAAGGCCGCCGCGTCCCGCTGCGATGCCGGCAGGCCTCGGTCCGGAATCGGGAAATGCCGGAACATGATGCCGTGTTCGGCGCACAGCGCAGGCTCTTCCCGGAGTTCAAGTGCCCTGATTTCCTGCACCTCGAGCAGGGAGACGACGACGTCCAGCGATGCACGCTGCCAGGCCGCCACCTCCTCGCGCAGCTGGTCGCCGCCGCGCGGGCGTGCCATCAGGCCCAGCCGATGCGGCGGTATGTCGCGGACCCAGTGGATGGTGGTCTCGAACATGGTCTGCGGACCTTACAGCCGATCGATCAGCCGCATCGCCCTCAGGTGAAAACGATCGCCGTCTTGTGCGCGATGCTCAGCCGCGCCGATTCGTACAGCAGCAGCCACGACTCGGTCTCCCGGTAGAGGCCTTCGTCCTCGCCCATGCTGTCGGCGATCCGGGCCGCTTCCTCGTCCGACAGCTCGCCGTCCGAGAGCGTGATGCCGAGCGCGGGGGCGACCAGCACCAGTTCTTCGAGCAACCGGTACGACGAGCCGAACATGCCGCCGGGCAGGTCGGTCTCGTCTTCCTCGGCAAAGATCACTTCGTCGAAGTCGACCGGCAGGTAGAAGCCTTCCGCGTCGGAGTGGCACAGCAGGTGGCTTTCGAACATGTTGGCCACGTCTTCGAGCGTCTCGTCTTCCGTGGGGTCGGCGTCCTCCGGCAAGGGCGTGGCGATCCAGCCGGGCGTCGTCACGCGGTGCGCGTAGGCGCGGCGCAGGTAGTGGATGAACGAATAGGGCAGGCCGTCCAGCGGCGCGCGCGATTCGAGCGGCGGCAGGCTGCGGGGCTCCACGTGCGGCGGCAGGCCGGCTTCGGCGAGCTTGCGGTTCGCGGCGGCGAAATCCGCCTCGAAGTGTTCGGCGCCTTCGGGATCGTTCTCGATCAGGTCGGCGAGGATGCCGACGCAAATGGCCAGGCCCATGGGGTTCTCCAGGTTGTGGGTTCGTCGCGATGGTGACGAGGCGCGGTGAAGGCGGGATGACGGCCCGCCTTCACCATGACCGCGTTACTTCGCCGCCTCCACCTTCACCCGCGCATTCGGCGTCTCGCCGAACATCTCGGGCGCGTACATCGCTTCGACGCGGCTGGGCGGCAGCGCGAAGTCGCCGACGTTGTTCAGGCGCACGGTGTATTCCATCTTCACCACGCCCTTGGGCAGGTACTCGTAGTAGCTGCGGAAGGCCTCGAAGCTGCGCTCCTCGAACGCCGGCCAGCCGGCGCCGCTCTTCTTCTCGCCCTGCGTGGCGATCTGCGAGTCACGGCCCAGGCCGCTGCCCAGGATGGTGGCGCCGCCCGGGACCGGGTCGGTGATCACGACCCAGGTCATGTCGGTGCTGGCGTTGACCTCGATGCTCACGCGCAGCACGTCGCCGCGCGTGTACTTGCCGGCCACGGCCTGCTCGACCGGCGTGACAGTCTTCTTCAGCGCATAGCCCGCCGCGAACGGCGCCTTCAGCTGCACGGCGGCCAGCGACTGCAGCGTGAGCCACGGCTTGCCGGTGCCCTGCTGCGTCACCAGCAGCGTGTCGCGCACGGGCGCACCCGTGGGCGATGCGGACCAGGGCAGGAACATGGTGTTGTTGCGCAGGTTGCCCGGCGAGGCGGGCGCGCCGAACATCGTGGTCTGGTTCGGGGCGCCGGTCGCGTCGCTGGCCTTCACGCGTTCGACCTTGCTCCAGTCGACCTGCGCCTTCACCGCGCCCAGCGTGGCGGCGGTGACGCCGGCCACCGGCGTGCTCTCGAACACCTTGCTGAACTTCTCCAGCGCCAGCCCGCCCCACAGGTTGGCGGTGGTGGTGTGCCAGGCGCCGTTCTGCTGGCGACCGATGAAGCCGTTGGCGAGCTTGCCGATGTCGTCCTTCCAGGCCGGGTCGTCCATCACCGTGAGCAGCAGGCGCGCGGTGTTGACGTCGCCGTTGGTCATGAGCCACCACCAGTAGTCGTCCTGCTCGGTGCTGAAGATGAGCTTGGTGCCCTGGTAGGACAGCCGCGCCTTCAGCACGTTGTTGGCTTCGTCCAGGCGCTGCTGGCGCTGCGGCACGTCGTTCACGCGCTTCAAGATGTTGACCCAGTCGATCACCGCGCTGGTGGGCCACTGGTTCGGCGCGATGGTGATGCTGCCGAGCATGCTGCCCTTGGCCTTGCCGTAGCGCGAGAGCGCTTCGAGCGCGGCGAGCTTGCGCACGTCCAGGTCCTTGCGCGGGCTCCAGAACTCGCGCGTGACGCGGCCTTCGACGAACGCGATCAGGCCCGATTCCATCGGTGCGCGCGCGTCGTCGGCGAGCGCGAAGGCCGGGTTGAGCTGCGCCGCTTCGTGCGTGGCCGCGAGCAGGTACGACGTGAGGATGTCGCTGCCGCGGTTGGCTTCGCCGTCGCGCGGCGGGAAGTAGCTGGCCAGGCCGTCGCTGTCCAGGTAGGTCGGCAGCGTGGCCAGCACGCCCTGCCACATCTTCGCGTCGCGCAGGCCGACCGCCTTGCTGGTCTTCTGTTCGAGGCAGCTGAAGGGGTAGTTGGCGAACCAGTCGCGCACGCCCGGCAGGCCTTCGGCCAGCTTGGGCTGCAGCGACATCTTCAGGCCGCCGCGGCCGGGCAGGGCGTCGGCGGGCGGCGCCACGTCGAGCGTGAACGGGCCGTCGACCTGCACCAGCGTGGCCTGCTGCACCGTGAGCGGCACGGCGGGCACGATGCGCTGGCGCACCTTGAGTGCGTCGCGCGCGCCACCGACCGTGTCTTTCGCCTCGATCTCCCACAGGATGGCCTCGGCGCGCGTCTGCGCGAGCTGCGCGGGCGCGGTCACGTTCCAGGCCACTTCACGCGATTCGCCGGCCGGAATGTCGACGGTCTGCGTCTCGAGCGTGAGCAGCGTGGCGCGCGGCGTGGCTTCCACCTTCATCGGTTTCTGCGTGGTGTTGCGCAAGGTGATCTGCGCGCGGAACTGGTCGTCCTCGCGCACCAGCGGCGGCAGGCCGCTGATGATCTGCAAATCTTGCGTGGCCTGGATGCTGGCCTGGCCGGTGCCGAACAGGCTGGTGCCCGCATCGGCCACGGCCACGATCTTGAAGGTGGTGAGCGCGTCGTTCAGCGGCACCGTCACCACGGCCTGACCGTTGGCGTCGAGCACGATCTTCGGGTTCCACACGAGCAGGGTGTCGAGCAGCTCGCGCGTCTGGCCCTTGCCGCCGCCGCCGCCCGCGGGCACGGCCTTGCGCCCGTAGTGGCGCCGGCCGACGATTTCCATCTGCGCGGTGGAGGTGCTCACGCCCCAGCTGCGCCGCTGCAGCATCGCGTTGAGCAGGTTCCAGCTGTCGTTGGGCATGAGCTCCAGCAGCGCCTGGTCGACCGCAGCCAGCGCCACTTCGGCGCCGGCTGCCGGCTTGCCGTCGGGCAGCTTGGCGGTGATGGTGACCTGCGCCTTGCTGCGGATCGGGTAGCTGGGCTTGTCGCTGGTGACGGTCACGTCGATCTGGTGCGCGCGCGTGCCGACGCGGATCTCGGCCATGCCCAGGCGGTAGGCGGGCTTGCTCAGGTCGACCATGGCGGTGGGCGCGACGTATTCCTTGCCCTCGTACCAGAAGGCGGTCCACCACTCGCGCGGTGCCTTGAAGCCCCAGGTGAAGAAGCTGTACCACGGCACTTCGCGCAGGCGCCCGCGCAGCGCGAGCACGCTCACGTAGGCGTTCGGGCCCCACTCGGGCTTGACCTGCAGGCTGACCGTCGGGTCCTTGCCGTCCAGCTGCACCACGTGCGTCTCGATGATGCCTTCCCGCTCCACCGCCACCAGCGCGGTGGCAAAGCGGAACGGGCTGCGCACCTGGAACTTGGCGACCTCGCCGGGCTGGTAGCTCTTCTTCTCGGGCAGCACGTCGATGCGGTCGTTGTCCTCGCCGCCGAACCACAGTTCGCCCTGCTTGGTCACGTAGACCGAGCTCACGGCGCTGGCGCTGCGGCCGTCGCTGTCGGTGGCGCTGGCCACCAGCTCGACCTCGCCGGCTTCCTTCAGCTCCGACTCGCACAGCAGCAGGCCGCGCGAATCGCTCTTGCCGGAGCAGACGGTGCCGATGTCCTTGGTCTCGGTCTTGTTGTCGTAGGTGTAGAAGCCGCCCACCATGCGCTTGCGGCTGGTGGTGGTGATGCGCGCCACGGCGCGCACGTTGAGCGTCACGCCGGCCTGGGGCTTGCCCGTGAGGTCGAGCGCGAGCGCCTGGAACTTGAGCTTCTGGCTGGTGGAGACCCAGCCCTCGGTCTTGATGCCGGCGATGACCGACGCGGGCCACAGCGTCTGCGTGCTGCGGATGGTCTGCACCTCGCCGTTCGGGTCGGCATACGTGGCTTCGAGCAGCAGCTCGCGCGCGGCCTTCACCTTGGGCACCTTGTCGATCGTGACCTTGCCGGCGCCGTCCTTGTTCAGCGTGAGCGGCAGCTTGTCGGCGATCACGCGGGTGTCGTTCACGCTGTTGAGGTCTTCCTCGCCGGCGCTGGTGTCGGCGGCGGTGGCGGCTTCGCTGCCGTCGCCGGCGGCACGCGGCGGGTTGAAGCTGAAGGCGTCGTAGTCGGAAAAGCTCAGGCCCTTGCCGCGCACCATGGCCGACACGCGCACCGGCAGGTTGGCGGCGCCGCCGCCGGCCACGTAATTGATCTGCACGTCGGTGGGCACGCTCGTGGCGGCCACCAGCGGCTTCTTCTCGGTGGGCGCGATGCGGCCTTCGAGCACCGGCAGGCGGAACTCCTCGACGCGGAAGATGCCGGTCGAGTAGGTGCGGTTGTTGCCTTCGTCGCTGGTGCCGTCGCCGCTGCGCAGCTCGACCTGGTACACGCCGAGCTTGGCGGCCGGCGGAATGGCAAAGCTGTTCTCGGCGCTCAGGCCGCCGGTGGCGGTCTTGCGCCAGGCCAGCGGCTGGGTGAAGCGCTGGCCGCTGCCCATGTGGGTCACGACCAGCGTGTCGGGCCGGTCTGCCGGCAGGCCGAAGCCCTTGCTGGTCTGCGTGCGCAGCAGGCTCTTCATCGACACCGTCTCGCCGGCGCGCAGCAGCGTGCGGTCGAAGATGGTGTGGGCGATGCCGTCGGGGCGCACGTCCAGGCTGGTGGGCACGTTGAAGCGCCAGGGCTCGATGCCGCGCTGCCAGTCGCTCCAGGTGAAGGCCAGGTCTTCCACGCCCTTGTCGTCCTTGGCGCGTGCGCTCACGAACCAGGCGCTGGTCTCGTACTCGTTCGGGCCGTTGCAGCTCGGTGCATCGGGCGATACGCCGTTGAGCATCACGATGCCGCTGGCGTCGGTGGTGCCGGTGGCCACGGCCTTGCCGTCGCAGCTGGACACGCGCACCTCGGCGCCCGCCACCACCTTGCCCTTGTCGAGCGTGGTGACCCAGGCCATCGAGTTCTCGCGGCCCAGCTTGAAGTGCACCGCCAGGTTGGTGGCCAGCGCGGTGGTGCGCACGTACATCGTGCGCCCGGCGTTGTAGCGCTCGTCGAGCAGGGCTTCGCCGAGTTTCTGCGAGGCGATCTCCAGCACGTGGAAGCCCGGCGTGAGCGGGATGCCGACCACTTCGAAGGGGCGCGGGTCGCCGCTCTCGGCCTTGGGCATGTCCAGGGCCTTCACGCCCGGCTGGCCGCCGAGCAGCGACACCATGCGCGTCTGCACGTGCGAGCGTTCGTTCTTGTCGATCACCGGGGGCAGGGCGCCCTTCACGTCGCGGCGCGCGGTGTCGCGGCTGACCGTGTAGCTGTCGTAGCGGCGCACCTTGCGGTACCACGCGATGATCTCGGCGTCGGTCTTGGGGTTGAGGTCGCTCACCTTGCCGGGCGTGAGCGCCTGCACCATCAGCTGCGGCTCCACGCGGCGCACGGTGACCGGCATCATGGCCGGGGTGCCGGGCTCGGCCAGGCGCTCGATCACGCCGAAGGGCGAGGCCGCGAACTTGGCCAGCGGCGGCATCGCGCCGGTCGCCACCTTCAGCGGAAAGCTGCCGGGCGTGCCCAGCGCGCGGCCCGAGGCGTCCTGGAAGCCGGAAGGCAGCTCGATGCTGAACTGCGTGCTCTCGGCCAGCGGCGGGCCGAAGCTCGCGCTGTTGACCACGTCGTCGTCGTTCTGCGAGCCGCCGCCGCTCTCGAGCGTGGCCTTGATCGTCTTGCCGTCGCCCTTGAGCACGATCTGCGAGGCCACCTTGCGCGTCACCGGCGCATTGAACTGCAGCTGCATCGGGCGCAGCGGCAGGCAGGCGGCCTGCGCGTTCTCGCGCTCGCAGGTGAAGGACACGGCGAAGGGCTCGCGCACCTGGTAGTCGAAACGGCGTTCCACGTTGTTGGCGACGCCCGACGGCGTGGCCACGCCCTTGCCGTAGACGACCTGCACCTTGGCGCCGGGCGTGAGCGTGCGGTTGCACTGCATCGTGATGAAGCGCAGCGGGTCTTTGGCGGCTTCCTTCTCACGGTGGAAGGCCTTGAGCAGTTCGGTGCGCGCCTCGCCCTCGAGCAGCTTGGCCGGAATGCGTTCGCCGACACCGTCGGCCGCGCACCAGACGTTCTGGCGCACGCTGTCGATGGTGGCCGCGCCGTTGAGCTCGAGCACGAACATCTGCTGCTCGTCGATGCGGGCGTAGGTGCCCGGCATGTAGTTGCGCACGAACGGGCCGCCGCTATTGAATTGATAGCGTTCGGGGCCGGTGAGCTCGCCGCCGCCGGCCGGCTTGAAGGTGGGAACGCGGGTGACCGAGCAGCGCACGCCGGGCGGCAGGTCGTTCTCGAAGTCGTAGACCCAGGCCTTGGCGTCGGTCCAGCGGCCGGTGCCCTTGCCGGCCTGCGCGTCCGAGCAGCTCACGGTGAGCGGCGCGGGCGCCTTGGGGTCGCCGAAGTTGACCGCCGCCTGATCGAACTTGGCGACGACCTGGCGCACGCGCGCCACTTCGCCCTGCGGGGTCAGGCTGGTGATCTGAAGTGCAAAGCCCGGGCCCGCCGCGAGCGCGCCGGCGGCCAGTAGCAATGTCGGAATGAAACGGTTCACGGAGTTCTCCACCTTGAGGCAGCGCGCAGCGTAGCCGATTTGCATGGCGCTCCGGGAGTGCCAAGCGTCATAGGCCGTGCGTGTTTGAAGCGCGCGTTCGGTCGACGTACGCCGGTCTTCTTACAATCGCTGACGTCGTGCGTGCGCTGCGCAGACCGCCACCAAGACCTCGCCGCCGACCGAATGAAACGCTACTGGGAAATAGACGCCTTGCGCGGGCTGATGCTCGTGCTGATGACCGTCACCCACCTGCCCACGCGGCTGACCGATCCGCTGGGCCAGCCTTTCGGCTTCGTGTCGGCCGCCGAGGGCTTCGTGCTGCTGTCGGCCTTCGTGGCGGGGCTGGTCTACAGCCGCATCGGCCACGTGCGCGGCGTCGACTCGATGCGCCAGGCCTTCTGGCGGCGCGTGCTCAAGGTCTACCTGTGCCAGGCGGCGATCCTGCTGTTTTTGTTTACCGTGATCGCCGCGCTCGGCGTGCACATCGACCAGCCGGCGGTCAAGAACCTCGTGTCGTACTACCTGGCCGAGCCGCGCGACGGCTTCCTGTTCGGGCTGCTGCTGATCTACGAGCCGCCGCTGCTGGACATCCTGCCGATGTACATCTTCTTCATGCTCATGAGCCCCTGGGTGCTGGCCTTTGCCATGCGCCACGGCTGGACGCTCGTGATGGTGGCCAGCGCCACGGTCTGGGCGATGGCGCAGTTCGGGCTCAGCGAATGGGTCTACGGGCTGGCGGTGCGTTACCTCGGCGTGCCGGTGCCGTTCCACGAGATGGGCGCCTTCAACACCTACGCCTGGCAGTTCCTGTGGTTCGCCGGCCTGTGCCTGGGCGCCAGCCGCAACGCGCCCGAGGCCCGGCCGCTGCGCTTTCCGGCCTGGCTGCTGGTGCTGGCGGCGGGCATTGCGCTGTACGGTTTCTACTGGCGCCACACCGGCATCAACGGCCAGGCGCCGTTTGGCGGCGATGTGGAGATGAACCTGCTGTTCGACAAGTGGCAGCTCGGCCCGCTGCGGATCGTGAACCTGGTGGCGCTGGGCATCCTGGCGGTGCGCTTCGGGCCCTGGCTCATGCGCAAGATCCCGCGCCTGCACTGGCTCGAGGCCATGGGCTCGGCCTCGCTGCCGGTGTTCTGCGCGCACCTCGTGGCGGTGCTGCTGGTGCTGGCCTTCTACGGCGACAACCAGATGGCGCGGCCCTGGTGGGGCGACGGCCTGCTGCTGGCGGCGGTGTTCGCGGGGATGTACTTCGTGGCACGCTTCACGCGCGGCGCCGACGTGCCGCCGCCGGCGGACGATGTGCCTTCGGAGCCTGCACCGGCGTAGGTGTCTGCAGGGAGCGCCGCTCGTTTTTTTGAGAAGAGGGGGAGGGCGATGATCGATTCCGTGCTTTGGAGACGTGCACTGGCGGCCTGCATGCTGGCGTGGGGTGCGGCGGCGCAGGCGGCGCTGCCGGAGGCGGTGCAGCAGGAAGTGCAGCGCTGGCTGAACTGCTACAGCCCGAACTATTCGTCGGCCTGCGAAATCGCACTCGACAGCAGCTCCGCCCTTGGCCGTGTGCGCCGTGGTTCGGCGCTCCTGCTGGGCTCGGAGGTCGATGCCGCGACCCGCGCCCGCGCGATGGAAGACCTTCGCTCGGCGGCGGCAGAGGGCTATCCGCCTGCCTACGAATCCCTGGCGGTCTTTCTCGGGCGTGGCGCCGGCTGGAGCGAGGGCCTGCGCTGGCGCTGGCGCGGGGCCGAACACGGCCATGCCGACGCGGCGAAACAGCTGAGCGGGCGCATCGACTTCGATGGGTCGGATCGCCAGTCGGCGGCCGATCGGATGTTCCTGTCGTGGGTCCACTGCCATCCCGCGTCGTTCGAGAGCAGCGGGCCCACGATGTCGGCCTTGAACGATGCGCGCAAGGCCTCATCGGGCGCCGACCTGACGCAAGTGATCGCCCAGGTTCACGCGAAACGGCTGAACGAAGCCAAGGCCAAGGCCGAGAACTTCCTGCAAGGCTGCGTGCCGGGCGCCTACTACCTGTCCAGCCTCTCGCCCGACGACCAGGCCTGGGTGCGCAAGACGGTGCGCGCCCGTATGGCGCAGACGCTGAAGAACATCAAGGCGGCGGTGCGCAAGTTCCCCGACCTGGAGCTGCTCACGCTCCCCGAATACCAGGACCTGCTGCCGCCGCCCTGATCAGGGCGCGTTGGAAGAAGGCGAGGCCGGTACCGAAGGCGGCTGCGGCAAATGCGGTGCCACCACCGACTGCCACAGCCGGTAGCCCTCGTCCGTCAGGTGCAGCCGGTCGCCGCGGAACAGTTCGGGGCGCGGGCGGCCGTCGGCGCCGAGCATCGGCGTGTGGATGTCGATGTACTCGCTGTTGGGCAGCAGGTTCAGGTAGGCCGAGATCACGTGGTTGGTCTCGCGGATCTGCGGCATCAGCTGTTCGCGCGACGGGCTGGGCTTGACCGAGATGAAGCTGATGCGCGCGTCGGGCAGCTCGGCGCGCACCGTGTTGGCAAAGCGCGCGAAGCTGTCCAGCACCTGCAGCGGCGTGCGGCCTTCGGCCAGGTCGTTGTCGCCCGCGTAGAGCACCACCTGCCGGGGCTTGTAGCGCACCACGAGGTCGCGCGCGAACAGGGCGCAGTCGGCCAGCGTCGAGCCGCCGAAGCCGCGGTTGACGATGCCACCCGGCACGCGGGAAAAGTCCTGCGACAGGCGCGTCCACATGCGCACCGTGGAGCTGCCCACGAACACCACGCCGCCAGGGGCCGGAAAGCGCTCCTGGTCGGCGCGCGCGAAGGCGGCCAGTTCGTTGTGCCAGCGGGCCTTGGCGGCGAGGTAGGCGGAGGTGGTGTCGGCGGCCGTGGCGCCGTCGGCTTCGTAGGGGAAGGCGGCGGCCGCGGTCTGGGCCTGGGCGGTGAAGGCGGCGGTTGCCAGCAGCAGGGCGGCGGTGGCCGCCAGCGCGGATTTCATCGAAGGCATCGGAAAGAGAACGGAAGCGGAGAAATTCAGGACAGGGTCAGAGCGTTTTTTCGATCAGCGGGCCATGGAACAGCACCGGCCCGGTCGGGCCGCCCGCGCTCGGGACGCCGCCCTTGGGCTCCAGGCTGATCGCCAGCGCCGGCACGCGCACATCGGATTCCGAGGCGGCCAGCCGCAGCGCCGGTGCATTGTCCAGCACGCCGAGCGAGCGCGGCGCGCCGCCGGGCGGCAGGGCCCACAGCTGCAGCGACTTGTCGGCGCCTTCGCGGAAGCTGCCCACGCGCTGCAGCACGAGCTGCTTCTTCTTCGGGTCGAAGGTCACGAGCATGGAGGCGGCGGCCTTGTCGTCGGACAGCACGGCCACGTACTGCACGGCGGGCGCGTTGATCAGCTGCTCGCGCAGGTTCAGGCCCACGCCCACGGCCAGCACGGCCACGAGCGCGCCGGCCGCGGCCGCGCCGCGCCACAGCGCGAGGCTGCGCAGCCAGCCGCCGGTCGATGCAGACGCAATGGGCGCGGCGTTGTCGCGCTGCCGCTCGAGGGCCTGCTGCGCCTGCTCGGCGTCGATCAGGTTGCGGATGCGGGTCCAGACGGCCGGGTCGGGTGCGACAGGCTGCTGCAGCTCGGTCATGCCGGCCAGCCGGCCCTGCCAGACCAGCGCGGCGGCGCGCACGGGCGCCTGTTCGCGCGCCAGGGTTTCGAAGCGGCGGCGGGCGCCGCCGCGCAGCGTGCCGAGTGCATGGCTGGCGGCCAGCAGTTCGAGCAGTTCGGGGTGGGCAAGGAGGTTCATGGGGCGGGTCTCATGATCAGGCGAAGCGGCCCATGCAGGTGCGCAGCTTCTCGAGCCCGCGCCGGATCCAGGTCTTCACGGTGCCCAGCGGCAGCTTGAGCTGTTCGGCCAGTTCGCCGTGGCTCATCTCGCGCAGGTAGGCCAGGCTGACCACCTCGCGCTGGCGGCCCTCGAGCTGGCTCAGGCACTGGTGCAGCGCCCAGGCCTGCTCGCTCGCATCGGCCATGTCGGCCGGGTTGGGCGTGTCGGATTCGAAGGTGTCGGCCATCAGCTCGTCGAACTCCTGCGTGAGCTGGGCGCGGTCGGCGGTGCGGCGGCGCAGCAGGTCGAGCGAGCGGCTGCGCACGATGAGCCCCAGCCAGGCCAGCGGCGGGCTCAGCGAGGCGCGGTAGTCGCCGGCCACGCGCCAGATGGTGAGGAAGGACTCCTGCAGCACGTCTTCGGCCCACTCGCGCTGGCGCACCACCCGCATCGCCAGCCCCATGAGGCGGGGCGCGGTGCGGTCGTACAGCTGTCGCAGGGCGGCTTCGTCGCGATGGCCGATCCGGTCGATCAGCGCCATCAGTTCGGCGTCGGGGCTGGGGGCTGTCATTCGCGGATTGTGGGGCATCGGTGCGCATGTCCGAGGTACGGCCCGGCCGGGGCGGCGGATTCAGCGCGCCCCGCCTGAATCCACCGGCCGTCGGGCTGCGTACACGGGGCAGGGGGCGTCGACATGCAGAACTCCAGACGGCGGCTCTTTCTTTTTCACCACCGATCCGACACCAAGGAAACGACCATGCACATCCGCACCCTGACCGTCCTGGCTTCCACCACCGCAGCGGCGCTTGGCCTGGCCGCCTGTTCCGGCATGGGCGCCAAGCCCCTGCCGGTGTTCTCGCAGGCCAGCCTGCCCGACGCCGTGAAGGTGCCCGCCGGCCACCGCGTGGCCATGGAAACCGTGGGCGCCGGCGACATCACCTACGAATGCCGCGCCAAGGCCAACACGCCGGGCGAGCACGAATGGGTCTTCGTCGGCCCCGACGCCAAGCTGATGGACCGCGCCGGCAAGCAGGTCGGCAAGTACTACGGCCCGCCCGCCACCTGGGAGAACGCGGACGGCTCGAAGGTCACGGCCACGCAGGTGGCGGTGGCGCCGAACGGCACCGGCAACATTCCCCACCAATTGGTGAAGGCCAACCCCGCCACCGGCATGGGCGCCATGCAGGGCGTGAGCTACATCCAGCGCGTCGCCACGCAGGGCGGCGTGGCCCCCGCCGCCGCCTGTGGCGCCACGAATCTGGGCCAGAAACAGGTCGTGAAGTACCAGGCCGACTACATCTTCTACCGCGCTGGCTAAGGCCGGCTGAGCCCCCGTTTCGCCGCTGTTTGGAAACATTCGGCAACGTATACTGCGCCGCAAAACGGAGCGGGACCGCGTGCGCGCGGGGGCGGGAATGAAGCAAATTGCGATCGTGATCGCGCTCTGCGTGGGCGCGTGGTATTTCTTTATCGGCGGGCGCAAGCTCGACGAGGCGATGGCGCGCGACTACTACCGCAAGGAAGCGCACGCCATCTATTCGCGCGATGCGCAGGCGCTGTGCAAGCAGCTCAGCCGCAAGGCCGTGATCGAGAGCAAGGTCACGATGATGGGCCGCACCGTCGAGAGCAGCCACAACCGCGAGGAAGCCTGCGAGGCGGTCGAGAAGACCTTCGAGCTGTTCCGCACCGTGGGCGACCGCATGGGCGGCATCCTCACCATCGAGTACGAGTACCACATCGACGCCGTCGAGGTGGCCACCGACCGCAAGAGCGCCGTCGTCACGGGCACCAGCGTGCTCAAGATGGGCGAGGCCGCGCTCCAGTACAAGACCAGTTTCAGCCAGCGCCTGGAGCGCGAGCTCGGCCAGATGCGCCTCGTGCATTCCAGCGACGCCACGGTCGTGCGCATGGGCGGCGCGGGCGCCATGAGCCAGAGCGACTTCTTCCGCAAGTAGCCGCAGCAGCCGCACCCCAGGCCCCGCCATGATCGACCGCGACTCCCTGCCGCCGCCCCCGCCGTTCTGGCACCGCCTCAACAGCTTCTTCGCCTTTCCGCTCCAGCTGCGGCCGCTGGCCTACGGCCTGGTGCTGTCGTTCTGCAGCCTGCTGTTCGAGGCCGTGTTCTTCCTGCCCGATGCGCTGGCCTTCGTCGTCATCGAGGTCGGCATCATCCTGGCGGCCAGCCGCTACGGCTTCAAGGTCATTGCGCTGGGCGCGCGCGGCATCCGCGACTCGGCCGACTTCGGGCGCGAATCGAGCGACGAGTGGACCTACCTGCCGTGGAAGCTCTTCGCCATCTCGCTGGTGCAGACGATGCTCATCGGCTGGCTCGCGTGGTACGAGCCGGTGCTGGGCACGGTGGGCCTCTTCATCATGTCCTTCACCTTCCCGGCGGCGGTGATCGTGCTGGTGCAGTCGGGCAGCTTCTTCCAGGCCATGAACCCGGGCTACGTGATGGACGCGATGCGCACCATCGGCTGGCCTTATGCGCTGCTGTGCTTCTTCCTGTTCCTGTTGAGCACGGGCGCGCAGGTGGCGATCTCGATGGTGCTGCCGGTGTTCGACGGGCGCATCGTGCTGCCGATCGTCAACTTCGCGTTCATCTACTTCGGCTGGGTGATGGCGAGCCTCCTGGGCTACGTGATGTACCAGCACCACGACGCCTTCGGCATCGACCTCGTGCCCGGCGCGGGTGCCGACATCGGCGCGCCGGCCGACCGCCGCACGCCCGCGCAGATCGCCGCGCAGCGCACCGACGCCGAGGTGGCGCAGTGCATCACCGAGGGCGACCTGCCTGCCGCGCTCGGCATTGCCTACGAGGCGCAGCGCACCGCCGACGCCGACGACCTGGCCGCGCAGCGCCGCTACCACCGCGTGCTGGCGCTCATGCCCGACAAGAAGGACACGCTGTTCGACCACGCGCGCCGCTTCATTCCGCTCTTGATGCGGCGCGACCTCGCGTCGGACGCGCTGAAAGTCTTCAAGGCCTGCCGCGCGATCGACAAGACCTTCGTGATCGACGACCCGGCCATGGTCATCGCGATGGCGCGCGCCGAATGGCGCGGCGGCGACGCGCACGGCACGCTGGCGCTGCTGTCGGGCTTCGACAAGCGCTTCCGTGGCCACGCGGCGATCCCGCAGGCCTACGAACTCGCGGCCCGCGCGCTGGTGCAGGGGCTGGGCCGCACGGACATGGCGCAGCCGATCCTCACCACGCTCGAGGCCCGCTACCCCGAGAGCGAGCAGACGCAGGAAGTGCGCTGGCTGCTGCGGTCGGCGGCCTGAGAGGGGACCGGCCCGCGGATCAGGGCAAAATTCCGCACGCCGCGCCGGCCGGACCTGCGGACCTGCCTCCCATGCCGCCCCTTTCGCCCGAACCGTCCCTTCCTGCTTCCTCTTCTTCTGCATCGCCGGCGCGTTCCCGCCGCCGTGCGCTGGTGGCCTGGGCGGGCGCCGTGGCGCTGGCGCTGCTGCTGATCGCCGTGGCAGGCCAGTGGGCCGCGCGGCGCGAGGCGAACTTCCAGGCCGACTCGATCCGCCGCGCCATGGAAGTGCACGTGCTCGGCCTGCGCGACGCCGCCGGCAAGTACGGCTACCTGCCGTTCACCGCCGGCATGCACCCCGACGTGCTGGCCGTGCTGGCCCATCCGCAGGACCCCGCCGCGCGGCAGCGCGCCAACCACCACATCGAGGAGGTGAACCGCCTCGCGGGCTCCGACGCGCTGTACCTCACCGACCCGCAGGGCCTCACGCTGGCCGCGAGCAACTGGGCCACGCCGCAGAGCTTCGTGGGCGAGTCGTACGCCAACCGGCCGTACTTTCTCGATGCACGGGCCGGGCGACGCGGCCTGTTCTACGGCGTGGGCCAGACCACGGGCGAGCCGGGGCTGTTCATGTCGGCGCCGGTGCGCGCCGAGGGCGGCGGCGAGGTGCTGGGCGTGGTCACCGTCAAGGTCAGCCTGCGCCAGCTGCACGACGCCTGGGCCTTCGTGCGCGATCCGATTTTGCTGACCGACGCGCGCGGCATCGTGTTCCTGAGCTCGGTGCCGGGCGGATGTACCAGGCCACGCGGGCGCTGAGCCCCGCCGACCTGGCCGGCATCGAGCACGACCAGCAGTACGGCACGCGCACCCGCTTCGCGCCGCTGCCCTGGCGCGTCGAGCACATCGAAGGCGCGCCGGGCTACCTGGTGCGCACCACGGTCGGCGGCAAGGCGCGCCGTTTTCTCGCCGTGGACGAGCCCTTGCCCGACCTGGGCTGGACCCTGACGGTGATGGCCGACCAAGCCGAAGTCACCCGCGCCCGCGAGCGCACCTGGATGCTCGGCCTGCTGGGCGCCGGCGTGCTGCTGCTGGGCGCGCTGTACTGGCGGCTGCGCGAGCGCCGCTTCGCCGAGCAGCGCGACGCGCGGCGCGACCTGGAGCTGCGCGTGCGCGAGCGCACCCACGAGCTGGACCAGGCCCACGCCTTCCGCAAGGCGATGGAAGACTCGCTGCTGGTCGGCATGCGTGCGCGCGACCTGCAGGGCCGCATCATCTACGTCAACCCGGCCTTCTGCGAGATGACCGGCTACGGCGCCGACGAGCTGCTGGGGCGGCTGCCGCCGTACCCCTACTGGCACCCCGACGACGTGACGCAGCACTGGTTCCACTACGAGGCCATGATGAGCGGGCAGCCCGCGCGCTCGGGCTTCGAGTCGCGCCTGCGGCACCGCGACGGGCACGAGGTCATCACCATGGTCTACACCGCGCGGCTCATCGACGCCGACGGCCGCCACAGCGGCTGGATGAGCTCGGTGGTCGACATCACCGAGCAGAAGCGCGCCGAGCTGCGCCAGCGCCAGAACGACGAGCAGCTGCAGCACGCGCAGCGCCTGGCCAGCCTGGGAGAGATGGCCTCCACGCTGGCGCATGAACTCAACCAGCCGCTGATGGCGCTGAGCAACTTCGCCAGCGCCGCCAAGGCTTTCGCCGCGCAGGGCAACCAGCCGCTCCTGGCCAGCAGCCTCGACGAGACCGTGGCGCAGGCCAAGCGCAGTGCCGAGATCGTGCGGCGCATCCGCGGTTTCGTGCGCCAGCGCACCGCCGGCACCGAGGACTGCGCCGTGGCCGCACTGGTGACCAATGCGCTGGCGCTGCTGCAGGGCGAGATGCGCCAGCGGCAGGTGCGCGCCGAGGTGCGCATTCCGCCCGCGCTGCCGCCGGTGCGCGGCGACCGCGTGCTGCTCGAACAGGTGCTGCTGAACCTGCTGTCCAACAGCCTGCAGGCGATGCAGCAGGGCACGCCGCCCGACCGGCGCGTGGTCGAGGTCGAGGCCGAGTTGCATGAAGGCCGCGTGCACATCCGCATCGCCGACCACGGCCCCGGCATCGATGCCGCGCTGGCCGAGCAGGTGTTCGCGCCCTTCTTCACCACCAAGGCCGGCGGGCTCGGGCTGGGCCTGAACATCTGCCGCACCATCGTGGAGGCCCACCGCGGCCGGCTGTCCTTTGCCGACCGGCCCGGCGGCGGCACGGTCTTCACCCTCGAACTGGAGGCTTCCCCGTGAACGCACCCCTGCTTGCCAACCACCTGTGCGTCGTCGACGACGACGAGGCCGTGCGCCGCTCTTTGGGCCTGCTGCTGCTCTCGCGCGGCCATGCGGTGCAGGCCTTCGCTTCGGGCGAGGCCTTCCTGGCCGGCACCGACCTGCAGCGCCCGGGCTGCGCCATCCTCGACCTGCGCATGGAGGGCATGAGCGGGCTGCAGGTGTTCGACGCGCTGCGCGCGCAGGACAGCCCGCTGGTCGTGATCTTCCTGTCCGGGCATGGCGACATCCCGATGGCGGTCGAGGCGGTGCAGAACGGCGCCTTCGGCTGGCTGGAAAAGCCCTGCAACGACGAGCGCCTGCTCGACAGCATCGCCAAGGCGTTGCAGAAGGCCGAAGAGATCGCCGTGCGCCGCCAGGCCCGGCAGGCCGCGCAGGCGCTGTGGGCCAAGCTCACGCCGCGCGAGATGCAGGTCGCCCGGCTCGTGGCCGAAGGCCTGCCCAACAAGCGCATCGCGCAGGAACTCGCGCCGCTGGAGCTGCGCACGGTGGAAACGCACCGGGCGCACATGTTCGCGAAGCTGGGCTTTTCGAGCAGCCTGGAGCTGGATCGCTTCCTGCGCGAGCACGGGCTGTAGGTTTGTTCGGGGCGCGTGCCCAGGCCACCGGGTACTTCCCTCCGCGAATGTCCCCCGGGGCTTCGCCCCTCCTCCTTGATTTCGCTGCGGGAAGCACCCAGTGTCCTGAGCACAGGGCACGCTGCGGGTGCTCGCCGATCAACGACTGCACTGAACACGCTCACGCCGATGGGGTGCCTTGCGCAGCGAAATCAAGGAGGAGGGCGAAGCCCGGGGGACATTCGCGGAGCAAGGTGCCCCGTCGGCGGGAGCGTTGCCCTGAAGGCGCCCCAACCTCTGGCTAGAACTTAGGGTTTACCCCTGCGTACCGGTACGCAGTCCCGCGGCGGGGGCCCTACGGACGACAGCGCGCCCCCGGCGGACCAGACTCCCCGGCACGGCTTTCCGCGGGCTTCGCGGGGGCTGCAGCCAGAGACAAGGACCCCCCGCATGACCGCCATTGCCAGCAGCAGCACGAGCGCCGGCGCTTCCAGCCCGGACGCGACCCGCGACACCACCCCCTACACCTTCGAGGAAAAGCGCAAGCGCATCTTCGCCATCTTTGCCGCCTCGTCCGGCAACCTGGTGGAGTGGTTCGACTTCTACGTCTACGCCTTCTGCGCGATCTACTTCGCGCCCTCGTTCTTCCCCAAGTCGGACCCGACGGTCCAGCTGCTGAACACCGCCGGCGTGTTCGCCGCCGGCTTCCTGATGCGCCCGATCGGCGGCTGGCTGTTCGGCCGGCTGGCCGACCGCAAGGGCCGCAAGACGTCGATGGTGACTTCGGTCGTCATGATGTGCGTGGGCTCGCTGGTCATCGCCTGCCTGCCCACCTACGCGCAGATCGGCGCCTGGGCGCCCGCGCTGCTGCTGGCCGCGCGCCTGCTGCAGGGCCTGTCGGTCGGCGGCGAGTACGGCACCACCGCCACCTACATGAGCGAAGTGGCGATGCGCGGCCAGCGCGGCTTCTTCTCGTCGTTCCAGTACGTCACGCTGATCGGCGGCCAGCTGCTGGCCGTGGTGGCCGTGGTGGTGCTGCAGCAGCTGCTCACCGAGGCCGAACTCAAGGCCTGGGGCTGGCGCATTCCCTTCGTGCTGGGCGCCCTGGCCGCCGTCGTGGCGCTGATGCTGCGCCGCACGCTGACCGAGACCGCCAGCACCAAGACCCGCGCCGCCAAGGGCGCCGGCAGCGTCGCGGAACTGTTCAAGCACCACAAGCGCGCCTTCCTCGTGGTGCTGGGCTACACGGCCGGCGGCTCGCTGATCTTCTACACCTTCACCACCTACATGCAGAAGTACCTGGTGAATTCGGCCGGCATGTCGATCAAGACCGCCAGCAACGTGATGACGGCGTGCCTCTTCCTGTACATGTGCATGCAGCCGCTGTTCGGCGCGCTGTCGGACCGCATCGGCCGTCGCAGCAACATGCTGCTGTTCGGCGCCCTGGGCGCGCTGATGACGGTGCCCGTGCTGAGCAACCTGCAAAGCGTGAGCAGCCCGCTGATGGCCGGCGTGCTGATCACGCTGGCGCTGGCGGTGGTGAGCTTCTACACCTCGATCAGCGGCATCGTGAAGGCCGAGATGTTCCCGCCCGAAGTGCGCGCGCTGGGCGTGGGCCTGTCGTACGCGGTGGGCAATGCCATCTTCGGCGGCAGCGCCGAGTACGTGGCGCTGGGCCTGAAGTCGATCGGCCACGAGTCGTACTTTTACTGGTACGTGACGGCGATGATGGGCGTGGCCTTCCTGGTCAGCCTGCTGCTGCCGAAGCAGGCGACGTACCTGCACAACGACAAGTAAGCGCAGCGCCGCTTCATCAACGAACCCGGCCGCGTGCCGGGTTTTCTACGTGCGCTGCAAGGCGCGCGTGACCATGTCGTTGGGCGCCAGCCGCAGCAGGTGCGGCAGCAGGCCCAGGGCGCGATCGCGTTCGCCCGCGTGCAGCAGGCCGTTGGCGCACACCGAGAGCGTGTCGGCCAGCTCGGGGTGGTCGGGCGCGGTCTTCAGCAGGATGCGGCAGAGCTTGTCGGCGTCGCCGAACTGGCGGATGCGCGCGAAGCGGCGCGCCAGCCGGGCCATGTCGTCGGGCTTCAGGCGCACGCCGGGCTTGGCCTGGTCGAGGTAGGTCGTGAAGCTGGCGTGCTGCAGCGCCAGCGTGTCGGCGTCGGTGGCGGGCAGGCGGAAGATGCGGCGCGCGGCCTGGTGGAAGTCGTCGCTGGCAGGTTGCAGGCGCGCCGTGTTGAACCAGGCGCGCAGCGTGTCGGTGTCGCCGGGGCGCAGGGCCGCGGCGGCGCGCCATTCGGCACACGCGGGCTCGAACTTCATCGCCGCCGACAGCTTGCGCGCGGCGGCCACGTGCTGCTCGAAGCGGTGGTCGTCGGTCACCATTTCCGACTTCACGGTCTCGGGCGTCTTCACGCGGCCCAGCCACATCGCGCCGGCCATCAGCGCGGCGCCCGTCAGCAGGCCGCCCAGGTGGGCCATGTAGGCGATGCCCTGGCCGCCGATCCAGTGCTGCACCAGCTCGTTGGCGATCCAGGCCGGCAGCAAGAGCAGGGCGGGCGCCGTGACGTAGTTGAAATAGAAGAACAGCTGGTAGAAAAAGCGGATGCGCCGCAGCCGGTACATCACGGCGTACATGCCCATCAGCGCCGAGATCGCGCCCGAGGCCCCCAGCCCGTAGCCGCCCTTGCCCGCATAGGCCCAGCCGGCCAGCAGCGCGGAACCCACGCCACCCAGCAGGTAAAAGCTCAGGTAGGTGCCGCGCCCCAGCGCCAGCTCGACCGAGAAGCCGAACAGGAAGAGGAACAGCATGTTGCCCAGCAGGTGGCCCGTGCTGCCGTGCAGGAAGGCGGCGGTGAGCCAGGTCCAGGGCTTGAATTCGGCGTCCTTGCCGTAGTCCTGCGACCAGCGCGCGGTGAACGGCGCGGGCAGCATCGCCTCGTACTGGCGGCGGTCGCGCTGCCATTCGTCGAAGCGCGGGTTCGCGGGCGTCACGACCTGGTCGGCGCGCAGTTTCTTCAGGAAAGGCTGGTCGTTCTGCAGGCCTTCGAGCAGCTGCGGGTAGGCCTCTTCATGCGCCAGCATGCGGCGCGCAAGCTTGCCGCGCTTGGGGTCGGTTTTTTCGAGCCACTCGACGAAGGGCGGCAGCTCCAGTTCGGGCAGCACGCTCTGCACGTAGAACTGCGCCGCGCGCTCGCGGCCGTTCTCTTCGCTGCGCTGCGGCCCCCAGAACACGAGCATGTTCAGGAGGATCAGCAGCACCGTCATCCACGGCGGGTTGCGCCAGCTCGGTTTGTTTTCGAGCGGGATGGCGTAGAACATGAAGCGCGGCCCTCGATGGTGCGGCCGCGGGCTTCAGCCCAGGCGCGCGCGGTGGCGGGCGACTTGCGCTTTGACCTGCACGGGCGCGGTGCCGCCCAGCACGTTGCGGGCGTTGAGCGAGCCGCGCAGGCTCAGCACGTCGTACACGTCCTTCTCGATGTTCGGGTTGAACTGCTGCAGCACGGCCAGCGGCAGCTCCGACAGGTCGACCTGGTGCGAGGTGGCGGCCTTCACGGCGTGGGCCACGGTTTCGTGCGCGTCGCGGAAGGGCAGGCCCTTCTTCACGAGGTAGTCGGCCAGGTCGGTGGCGGTGGCGTAGCCGCGCAACGCGGCGGCTTCCATGGCCTGCGGCTTCACGGTGATGCCGCCGATCATCTCGGCAAAGATGCGCAGGGTGTCCTTGAGCGTGTCGACGGTGTCGAACAGCGGCTCCTTGTCTTCCTGGTTGTCCTTGTTGTAGGCCAGCGGCTGGCCCTTCATGAGCGTGATGAGCGCCATCAGGTGGCCGACCACGCGCCCGGTCTTGCCGCGCGCCAGCTCGGGCACGTCGGGGTTCTTCTTCTGCGGCATGATCGACGAGCCCGTGGTGAAGCGGTCGGCGATGTTGATGAAGCCGAAGTTCTGGCTCATCCAGATGATGAGTTCTTCGCTCAGGCGGCTCACGTGCACCATGCACAGGCTGGCGGCGGCGGTGAACTCGATCGCGAAGTCGCGGTCGCTCACGGCGTCCAGGCTGTTCTGGCAGACGCTGTCCATCTTCAGGGTGCGCGCCACGAGCTCGCGGTCCAGCGGGTAGCTGGTGCCGGCCAGGGCGGCGGCGCCCAGCGGCAGGCGGTTGACGCGCTTGCGCACCTCGCCCATGCGCTCGGCGTCGCGGCTGAACATTTCCACGTAGGCCAGCATGTGGTGGCCGAAGCTCACGGGCTGGGCCACCTGAAGGTGGGTGAAGCCGGGCAAGATCACCTCGACGTTCTTCTCGGCGATGTCCACCAGCGCCTTCTGCAGCTCGACCAGCAGGTCGCCGATGAGGTCGATCTCGCCGCGCAGCCACAGGCGCACGTCGGTGGCGACCTGGTCGTTGCGGCTGCGGCCGGTGTGCAGGCGCTTGCCGGCGTCGCCGACCAGCTGGGTCAGGCGGGCCTCGATGTTCAGGTGCACGTCCTCGAGGTCGAGCTTCCATTCGAAGCTGCCGGCCTCGATCTCGCCGCGGATCTGCGCCATGCCGCGCTCGATGGCGGCGTGGTCCTGCACGCTGATGATGCCCTGGGCCGCGAGCATGCCGGCGTGCGCCAGCGAGCCCTCGATGTCGGCTTGCCACAGGCGCTTGTCGAAGAAGACGCTGGAGGTGTAGCGCTTCACCAGGTCGCTCATCGGTTCGGAGAACAGGGCCGACCAGGCTTCGGATTTCTTGTCGAGTTGGTTTTGGGTCATGGGAGCCGTCCAGGAAGGCAATAATGGGTTGGTCACCCGATGGATCTGATGTCTGCGATGCGCAACCCGGCGATTTTATCGGCCAGCTCCCCCTCCACGTCCGCTTCGTCCCCGGAACGTGCGCGCGCGCCCGTGCGCGGCGGTCCGGCGCTGTTCGACGCCTGCCAGATCGGCGTGGTGCTGCGCACCGTGGTGTTCGTCGAAGCGGTGGTGGCGGTGGCCACGTTGTTCGTGGTCGGCACCTTCGGCGAATGGCTGGTGCAGGCGGCCACGGTGACCGGCGGCGCGCTGCCCGCCACGCTGATGTGGCTGGTGGCGGCCTGCGGGCTCAAGAAGCAGTTGCGGCGCCTGCCGCCCCCAGGCCAGTACGCCGCGGGCGCCGTGCTGGGCGCGGTGGCCTCGCTGTATGGCTGCGGCCTGCTGCGCCTGACCGGCGTGATCGCCAGCGCGCCCTGGCTGGCCAGCGCGCTGGCCGGCGCACTGTTCGCGGGGCTGGTGATGGCGGCGATGGTGCTGCGCGCGCGCGGCCAGACGCCGGCCGCGACCACGGCCCGGCTCGAAGAGCTGCAGTCGCGCATCCGCCCGCACTTCCTGTTCAACACGCTCAACAGCGCCATCGCGCTGGTGCGCGAGGAGCCGGCCAAGGCCGAGACCATGCTCGAAGACCTGGCCGAGCTGTTCCGCCAGGCGCTCACCGTGCCCGGCGAATCGGGCACGCTGGCCGACGAGATCGCGCTGGCCGAGCGCTACCTGGCCATCGAGCAGGTGCGCTTCGGCGAGCGCCTGCGCATCCGCTGGGACCTCGATGCCGCCGCCAGCGACGCGCGCCTGCCGCCCCTGCTGCTGCAGCCGCTGGTCGAGAACGCCATCAAGCACGGCGTGGAGCCCAGCCCCGAGGGCGGCAAGCTGCGCATCCGCACCGAGCGGCGCGGCGGCATGGTCGTGATCGAGGTGGTCAACAGCCTGCCGCCGTTGCGCTGGGCCGACGAGCCGCTGCCGCGCGGCCACGGCATCGCCCTGGACAACGTGCGCGAGCGGCTGCGCCTGCTGCACGACATGCAGATGCAGTTCAGCGCCGGCATGGACCAGAAGAACTACCGCGTACGCATTGCCATCCCCGCCGAATCATGAGCCTCAAGACCCTGATCGTTGACGACGAAGCCCTGGCCCGCTCGCGCCTGCGCACGCTGCTGCGCGACTGCAGCTCGCCCGCCGCCGAGGTGACGGCCGAGGCCGCGCAGGGCGAAGAGGCGCTGGCCCACCTGGCCGCGATGGACCTCGACCTGGTGCTGCTCGACGTGCACATGCCCGGCATCGACGGCATCGAGGTGGCGCGCGCGTTGCGCAGCCGGCCCGACGCGCCGGCCGTGGTGTTCGTGACGGCGCACGCCAGCCACGCGGTCACGGCCTTCGAGCTGGAGGCGGTCGACTACCTCACCAAGCCCGTGCGCGCCGAGCGGCTGCAGCAGGCGCTCCAGAAGGTCGAGCGCTTCCTGAAAGAGCGCCGCGCCGCCCAGCCGGCCCCCGAGGCCACGCCCGAGTGCGTGCTGATCCAGGACCGGGGCCGCGCCGAGCGCGTGCCGCTGTCCGAGGTGCTGTACCTCAAGTCCGAATACAAGTACCTCACGGTGCGCACCGCCACGCGCAGCCACATCCTCGACGGCTCGCTGAACGACTTCGAGGAGCGCTACCCGCACCGCTTTTTGCGCGTGCACCGCAACGCGCTGGTGGCGCGCGCGGCGATCCGCGCGCTGGAGCGCTACGACGACGGCGAGGACGCCGAAGGCTGGGCGCTGCGGCTGGACTCGGTGCCCGAGCCCGTGGCGGTGTCGCGCCGCCAGCTGGCCGCGGTGCGCGAGATGCTGAAGGAATCGCGATGACCGACGACACCCCGGCCGGCCCGAAACCGGCGCCTGAACGGCCGGTGGCTGCGGATGAGCCGCCGCCTGCACCCGCACCGGTGCCGGCGCCGCCGGTCGACCCCGTCGAGCCCGCAGCGCCGGTCGAGCCGAGCGCGACCGCCGAAGAGGCGACCTCCGCCCTGCGCAGGCGCTTCGTGCTGCACATGCCGGTCGACGTGCGCAGCGCCTCGCTGGTGGTGCTGGCCGTGCTCGCCAGCGTCTTCGCGTTGCGCTGGGGCCAGGCCGTGTTCGTGCCGCTGATGCTGAGCCTGCTGCTGAACTACGCGCTGTCGCCGCTGGTCGAGCGCCTGCACCGCTGGTACGTGCCGCGCTGGATCGGCGCGGCGGCGATCCTGCTGGGCCTGTTCGGCGGGCTCGGGTGGACGGGCTATTCGCTCTCGGGCAGCGCCTCGCAACTGCTCGACTCGCTGCCGGTCGCCGCGCAGAAGCTCGGCCAGGCCATGCGCCGCGACAAGAACGCCAGCGCCACGCCGCTGGACAGCGTGCAGCAGGCCGCCGCGCAGCTCGAGAAAGCGGCCGAGGAAAACTCCGCGCGCGTCGCTTCGCGCAAGGGCGTGGCGCGCGTCGTGATCGAGCGGCCGGGCTTCAACGTGCGCGACTACCTGCTCAGCGGCACGGTCGGCCTGCTCAACGCCTTGGGGCAGCTCACGCTGGTGGCCTTCCTCACCTACTTCGCGCTGTGTTCGGGCGACACCTTCCGGCGCAAGCTCATCAAGATCACCGGGCCCAGCCTGCAGAAGAAGAAGGTCACGGTGCACGTGCTGGACGACATCACGCGCAACATCGAGCGCTACCTGCTGGTGCAGATCCTGGTGAGTGGGCTGGTGGGGCTGACCACCGGCCTGGCCTTCTGGCTGCTCGGCGTGGAGAACGCGGCCGTGTGGGGAATCATCGCGGCCGTGACCAACCTCATTCCGTACATCGGCTCGGTGATCGTGCTGGTGGCGGCGGGGCTCATGGCCTTCCTTCAGTTCAGCAGCATCGAGATGGCGCTGCTGGTGGGCGGTGTGTCGCTGGCCATCCACACGGTGGTGGGCAACCTGCTGATGCCCTGGCTCACCAGCCGCACCAGCCGCATGAACCCGGTGGCGGTGTTCGTGGGCGTGATCTTCTGGGGCTGGCTGTGGGGCATCTGGGGGCTGCTGCTGGGCATCCCGATCACCATGGTCATCAAGTCGATCTGCGACCGGGTGGAAGACCTGCAGCCGATCGGCGAACTGCTCGGCGAATAAACCGGCCCTTCAAACCCTTCAGGAGGGTGCATCGTCCGATGCTGTAAATTATTGCGAATCGATTCGCAATAATTAAATGCCCGACGTTTCATCCGCTTCCTTGCCACCCGGGGCCGGCGCCCCGGCCCGGCTGCTCTCCATCGACGCGCTGCGCGGCCTCGTGATCCTGTTCATGCTGTTGGACCACGTGCGCGAGACCTTCTACCTGCACCACCAGGTGCCCGACCCGATGCTCGTGGCGCAGACGCCGCCGGCGCTGTTCTTCGGCCGCCTGCTGGCGCACCTGTGCGCGCCGGTGTTCGTGTTCCTGACCGGGCTGTCGGCTTTTCTCTACGGCGCGAAGCAGGCGGACGGCCGCGCGGCGGCGTCCTCGTTCCTGTGGAAACGGGGCCTGTTCCTCGTGCTGCTGGAGGTCACGGTCGTCAACTTTGCCTGGACCTTCCAGTTCCCGCCGGCCACCGTGTTCCTGCAGGTGATCTGGGTGATCGGGCTGTCGATGCTGGCGTTGTCGGCGCTGGTGTGGCTGCCGCGCCGGGCGCTGGTCGTGTTGGGCGTGGTGCTGGTGGCGGGGCACAACCTGCTCGACGGCGTGCACTTTCCCGTCGGCCATGTGCTGCACGTGCCTTGGGCCGTGCTGCACGACCGGGGCTGGATCGAGGTGTCCGAGGCCCTGAGGCTGCGCACGTCGTACCCGCTGCTGCCGTGGATCGGCGTGATCGCGCTGGGCTACGTCGCCGGGCCGTGGTTCCTGCCCGGCGCCGATGCGCCGCAGCGTCAGCGGCGGCTGCTCGCGTGGGCCGTGGGCCTGCTCATTGGCTTCGTGGGGCTGCGCGCACTCAATGCCTACGGCGACAAGCCCTGGGCAGCAGGCGACAGCGCGCTGACGACCGTGATGGCCTTCCTCAACGTCACCAAGTACCCGCCGTCCTTGCTGTTCATCGCGCTGACGCTCGGCGTGGGGCTGTGGCTGCTGCGCCTGTTCGAGCGCCGGCAGGGCGCGGCCTGGCTCGCGCCGCTGGCCGTGTTCGGCGCGGCGCCCATGTTCTTCTATGTGCTGCACCTGTACGTGCTCAAGTTCCTCTACCTGGGGGCCGAGGCGGTCTGGGGCCCCAACCAGGGCCGCTTGTTCGGCTTCGACGCCGTCTGGATGGTGTGGCTGGTCACCGGGGTGCTGGCCTTTGCGCTGTATCCGGCGGTGCGCGCCTTCGCCGCCCTGAAGGCGCGGCGCCGCGACATCGCGTGGCTCAAGTACCTGTGAAGGGCCGGCGATGAAGCGGGTCTGCGGCGCGGCCCTCGCCATGCTGGGCACGTCCGCCCTCGCGGCCGAAGGCGGCGGCTTCATCGAGGACACGCGCTGGCACGTGCTCCAGCGCAGCGTGTACGAGCACCGGAGCTACCTGCACGGCGACCGCAGCAACGGCGGGCGCAATGCCTCGCTGCCCCGGGCGCGGCGCAGCGATCACGCGCAGGAGTGGGGCTACGGCGTCATGGGCACCCTCGCGTCCGGCTTCACGCCGGGCTGGATCGGCTTCGGCGTGGACGCGCATGCCTCGCTCGCGCGCAGCCTCGACGGCGACGATCTGCGTGTCGGCAAGATCCGCATGCTGCCCGTGGACGGCGCGGGCTACGCGCAGGACGGCATCGCGCGCGGCGGCGTGGCGCTGAAGGCGCGCATCTCCGCCACCGTGCTGACGGTGGGCGAGCAACGCGTCAAGACGCCGGTCTTCAGCGCGTCCGATTCCCGCCTGCTGCCCGAGACCATGCGCGGCTGGCTGCTGACGAGCCGCGAGTTCGACACGCTCACGCTGCAGGCCGGCCGCTTCACCGGGTCGACCGACCGCCATGCGCGCGGCACGAACCACCCGTTGATCGTCAATTACCTCGACCCGAAGTCACCGCGCGCCGATGTGTTCGACTTTGCCGGCGGCACATGGAAGGGCAGCGCTTCGCTGTCGCTCACGGCCTATGTCGCACGCCTGAAGGACACCTGGCGCACGGGCTACCTGGGCGCCCACTACACGGTGCCGCTCCCGCAGAAGCGTGCGCTGTCCTTCGACCTGCAGGTGTACCGCAGCAAGGACACGGGCCGCGCGCTGGCCGGCCCGGTGGACAACACCACCGCGAGCCTCATGACCAGCTACGCCCACGGCCCCCACCGCGTGGGCCTGGGCTGGCAGAAGGTCGCGGGCGACACGCCGTTCGACTACGTGACGCGCGGCGCCGTCTGGCTCGGCAATGCGGCGCAGCTGTCCGACTTCAATGCGCCGCATGAGCGGTCGTGGCAGCTGCGGTACGAAGTGGATGCCGCGCGTTGGGGAGCGCCCGGGTTGAGCCTGGGCGCGGCCTACATCCGCGGCAGTGGCATCGACGGCAGCCGGGTGCCGCCGCGCGGAGGCTACGCGTGGCTGGGCTACGGGCAGGGCGGCCGGCACTGGGAGCGCGACCTGTGGCTGCGCTACACGGTCCAGCAAGGCAGCGCCAAGGGCATGGCCTTCCTGCTGCGCTACGGCGAGCACCGCAACAACAAGGCGCAGGCCGAACTCAACACGCGCCAGATCCGCGTCGCGCTGGAGTACCCGATCGGCAACGACTGAGCGGGCGGCGCTGTCAGGGGGCCGTGACGGGCAGCTTCTTCACGAAGGTCGCGGCGGGGTCGAGCGGCTGGCCGTCGCGCGTGCGCAGGTCGATCGGCGCTACCGGCTCACCGTTCTCGCGCTCCAGCAGCACCGAATGCGGCTCGCCGGGCGCGAACAGGTTCGCCTCGCCCCAGTGCCGCAGGCCGACCACCACGGGGAACAGGCCGCGGCCCTTGGCCGTCAGCGCGTACTCCTGGTAGAGCGAGCCGTCCGAGGCCGGCACGAGGTCGAACACGCCTTCCTGCACCAGCCACTTCAGCCGGTCGGCCAGGATGTTCTTGGCCACGCCCAGGCTCTGCTGGAACTCGCCGAAGCGCCGCATGCCGTCGAAGGCGTCGCGCACGATCAGCAGCGACCACTGGTCACCGACGATCTCGAGCGCGCGCGCCATCGGGCAGGCGTCGAACCTCAGACTTTTTCTCCTGGCCATCGTGTGTTTCCTGTGCGTCCCTGGGATGGCGGGATTAGACCGTAGCGTTGGATTGGTTGCAAATTAAAACCAATGCGACTAGCATCCGCATGGTTTTAATTTGAAACCTGAAATGGCCATAACCCTCCCAACCCCCGTTTCCCACGACATCCCTTCCGGCGGCGACGCCGTGCCCGGCCTGCGCGCCAGCCCCGTGCGCGTGGCCGTCGTGCAGTTCGACCCGCAGGTCGGCGTCGAGAACCTCGCGCGCAACGCCGCCGCGGTGCGCGCGCAACTCGAAGCGGCGGTGGCCGGCGGCGCGCAGCTCATCGTGCTGCCCGAACTGGCGACCACCGGCTACTGCTTCAACGGCCGCGCCGAGGCCTTCGCCCACGCCGAGCCCGTGCCGCACGGCCCCACGGTGCAGGGCTGGGTCGCGTTCGCGGCGCAGCACGGCGTGTACCTCGTCGGCTGCCTGGCCGAGCAGGACGGCATGCAGCTGTTCGACACGGCCGTGCTCGTCGGCCCCGACGGCTACATCGGCCGCTACCGCAAGACGCACCTGTGGAACCACGAGAAGCTGTGGTTCACGCCCGGCAACGAGGGCTACCCGGTGTTCGAGACGAAGATCGGCCGCATCGGCCTGCTCGTGTGCTGGGACATCTGGTTTCCCGAGGCGCCGCGCATCGTGGCGCAGCAGGGCGCCGACATCATCTGCGTGCCCACGGGCTGGGTCTGGACGCCGCCGCCGCTGTACGACGCCAGCGGCGTGTGCATGGCGGCCTACCTGACGATGACGGCCGCGCACGCCAACAACGTCTTCATCGCCACCGCCGACCGCGTGGGGCAGGAGCGCGGCACGGGCTTCATGGGCAACTCGCTGATCGCGGGCACCAACGGCTGGCCGATGGGGCGCATCGCCGGGCCGGAGGAAGAAACCATCCTCTATGCCGACGTCGACCTGGGCGCCGCGCGTTCGGCGCCGATCTGGACGCCGCTCAACGACCTGCACCGCGACCGGCGAACCGATCTGTACGACGCGATGCTGGGCTATCGGGGCGGGGCGGCACTGCCGCGCTGAGCCGGGCAAAACGGACAATCATCCACGGCCCGAGCAGCGCCCCGAGCCCGACCGAGCTCCACGCCGCGACCCACGCGTACGTGCTGCCGAAGCCGAACCGCGCCTGCCCCCAGTCGAGCGCCAGCCCGAACACCCAGGGGCTGAGCGCGCCCGCGCCGAAGCCCATCACCGAGCGCACCGAGAACGCCACGCCGAGCCGGTGCGGCGCCACCACGTCGGCCAGCGCGGTCGAGTAGACCGACGAATCGGCGATGGCCAGCAGGTTGTACAGCGCCGCCATCGCGGCCAGCGCCCACAGCGGCCAGGTCCACATCCAGCCGAAGGTGAACGACAGGCTCAGGCTCGCGAGGGTGGCGATCATCATCACGCGCGCGCGGCCCAGCCGGTCGGACGCGGCGCCGCCCACCACGCTGCCGAACACGCTCACGAGGTGCGCGAACGCCGCCAGCGCGATCCCCGCGGCCGGCCACGCGGTCGCGCCACCGCGCGACGAGGCCATCAGGTAGGCGGGCAGCCAGGCCCACAGCGCCATGAGCTCCCAGCAGTGGAAGGCGTAGGCCCAGTTGCCGGCCATCGCGGGCCGGTCGCGCACGGTCGCGTTCAGCGCCTGCAGCACGCCTTCGCGCGGCGCACCGGCAACCCGTGGCGCAGGCGGTGCCATGCGCCGCAGCGCGAGCTGGGCCAGCAGCACGCCCATCACCGTGCAGCCCGCCGCCACCAGCAGCCCGGTGCGCCAGTGCGCCACCACGCTGAAGCCCGCCACCACCGCGAGCGACAACGCATAGCCCATCGACGCCGCGCCAAGGAACAGGCCCATCGCGCGCCCACGCACCGCCGGCCCGGCGTTGAGCGACAGCAGCTGCAGCCCCGGCGTGTACGAGGCGCCCGCGCACAGCCCCGCCAGGCCGTACAGCAGCAGGGCCGAGCGGTGGTCGTGTGCGAAGAGGGCAAAGGCCAGCGACGCGGCCGCGCCGATCGCGCCGCCGACGGCGAAGATGCGGTGCGGGCCGAAGCGGTCGGCCAGCAGGCCCACCGCGAACAGCGAGCTCATGTAGCCCACGTGCCAGGCGCTCTGGATGGAACCGGCCTGCGCGGCCGTCATCTGCCAGTCGTCGCGCATGAACGGCAGCACGCCCGAGTAGGCCGTGACGATCATCCCCTGCAGCAGGCGGCTCGCGCACAGCAGCGCGAGCCATCCGCGCTGCGGCGACGCCGGGGTGTGGTCAGCGCAGTGCACGCTGCATCAGCACGGTGTCGACCCACTGGCCGAACTTGAAGCCGACGTGGCGCAGCACGCCGACCGTCTCGAAGCCCAGGCTCGCATGCAACCGTTGCGAGCCCGCGTTGCCGCTGTGGCCGATGCACGCGACCATCTGCGTGAAGCCGGCCTCGGTGCAGCGGTGGATCACCGCCTGCAGCAGCGCCGTGCCGATGCCGTGGCCGTGCATGTCGGGCGCGACGTAGATCGAGTCTTCCACCGTGTGCCGGTAGGCCGAGCGCGTGCGATAGGGGCCGGCGTAGGCGTAGCCGGCCACCTCGCCATCCTTCAGTGCCACGAGGTACGGCAGGCCACGTTCCTGCACGTCGATGCGGCGTGTCTGCATCTGCGCGACGGGGGGCACTTCTTCTTCGAACGAGCACAGGTCGTGCTGCACGTAGTGGCTGTAGATGGCCTGCACGCGGGCCATGTGGTGGGGCTCGGCATCGGCGATGTCGAGCGCGGTGAAAGCAAGGGTGGGGGAGGACATGACTCGATCTTGACGAGCCAGGATCGATAAGTGAAGCTTGGTCAACCTATGCAGCGCATAAGGAATACTTTGGAAAAGAACCTCAACCTTGACCAGCTCGCCACCTTCGCCCTGGTGATCGACACCGGCAGCTTCTCCGCCGCGGCCGACCGGCTCGGCCTGTCGCAACCGGCCGTGAGTCTGCAGGTGCGCCAGCTCGAGCGCCGGCTCGCCGTGCGGCTCATCGAGCGCGTCGGCAAGCGCGCGCGGGCCACGCCGGCCGGCGCGGAGCTGCTGCGCCATGTGCCGCAGATCGAGGCGGCGGTCGAGAACGCCGTCGACGCGCTGGCCGACCACGCGCGCGGTGTCACGGGCCGCGTGCGGCTGGGCACGGGCGCCACGGCCTGCCTGTACTTTTTGCCCTCTGTGCTGCGCCAGCTGCGCGAGGCCTTCCCGGCGCTCAGCGTGGTGGTGAGCACGGGCAACACCGACGAGCACGTGCGCAAGGTGGAAGACAACAGCATCGACCTCGCGCTGGTCACGCTGCCCGCCGCGGGGCGCTCGCTGAGCGTGATCCCCGTGTGCGACGACGAGTTCGTCGCCATCGGCCGCGCCGACCTCGCGCCGCTCAAGGCCCGCGTCACGCCATCCGACCTCGCGACGCTGCCGCTGGTGCTGTTCGAGCCCGCGGCCAACACGCGCAAGCTGGTCGATCGCTGGTTCGCGGCCGAGGGCCTGCAGCCGCAGCCCGTGATGGAGCTGGGCAGCGTCGAGGCGATGAAGGAGATGGTGGCCGCGGGGCTGGGCTACGGCATGGTGCCCGGCATGTCGATGGCGGGGCGCGGTGCCCATCCGGCGCTGAAGGCCAGCCGCCTGGCCCCGCGCATGCACCGCACGCTGGCGGTGGTGATCCGTCGCGACAAGCCGCTCAACAAGGCGCTGCGCACGGTGCTCGAGGCGATCGTGGCGGCCGGCAGGAAGCCCGGCCGCCGTTGAAGGTACTTACTCCGGAATCGCCGCCAGCGGCACCGCGCCGCCGCGTGCGCGGCCCAGCGTGCCGACGATGAGCGCGGCGATCAGCACCAGCACGCCGCTGAGCACCATCGTGGGCGAGATGCCGCGGCTGTCGACCATCAGGCCGCCGATCAGCGCGCCCGAGGCGATCGCCACCTGGAAGCCCGTCACCAGCAGGGCCTGGCCGGCTTCCTGCGCGTCGGGCACGGCTTCCATCATCCAGCCGGTGAGTGCCACCGGGATCAGGCCGAAGGCCACGCCCCAGATCACCACCACCACCGCGCCGGCCACCATGCCGGTGCCGATCAGCGTCGACAGCAGCAGCGCCGTGGCGAGCATCAGCGCCGCCAGCAGGGTGGTGCCGCGCACGCTGCGCGCCACCAGGCTGCCGCCGAGGAAGGTGCCGATGAAGCCCACTGCGCCGTAGACCAGCAGCAGCGTCGAGACCGCGTTGGCCTGCAGGCCGAACACCTGCTGCAGCAGCGGCTTCAGGTAGGTGTAGGCCGCGAAGTGACCGGCGATGAAGAACAGCACCGCGAGCAGGCCGACCTGCGCCATGCGGCGCGTGAGCGGCGTGAGCAGGTCGCGCGCTCCGATGGCACGTTGCGGCGGAATCGCGGGCAGCAGCCACAGCTGAACCAGCAGCACGGCCGCGGCCAGCGCGCCGGTCACGGCGAACGAAGCGCGCCAGCCGAACATCGTGCCCAGCCACGAGCCCGCGGGCACGCCGAGCACCGTGGCGGCCGACACGCCGGCCAGCACCAACGACATGGCGCGCGCCTTCGAGGCGTCGGGCACGAGCTGCGTGGCAGCGGCGGGCGCGAAGGTCCAGAAGCCGCCCACGGCCAGGCCGAGCATCAGGCGCGCGACCAGCATGGTGGTGAAGTTGGGCGCGAACGCGGCCAGCAGGTTCGAGGCGATCAGCAGCAGCGTGAGCGCGATCAGCACCGTGCGCCGGTCGAGCCGGCCCGAGGCGACGATCAGCGCCGGCCCGGCGAAGGCGGCGAGCACGCCGGGCATGGTGATCATCAGGCCGGCCGTGCCGTCCGACACGTTCAGGCCGCGCGCGATGTCGGTGAGCAGGCCAATGGGCATGAACTCGGTCGACACCATCGCGAAGGTGCCGACGGCAATGGAGCCGACCGCGAGCCACGCGGAGCGGGTGGGGGCGGCCACGGCGTCGCGCGCGGGCGCCGCCAGGTCGTCGATGCAGGGGTTGCTGCCGGAAGAATTCATCATGCAGATGCGGTCCTTGAACGCATCGGCGATGAAGGCGCCAATGCCGGTGAGGGGGCATTGGAGTGTGCGAGCCGGTGGCCTTGCGACCAAGGGGCGGTGGAGCAGTAGACAGTTTCCCTGCGGCTAACAATCGACCCCCTTGCTGTCTGCAGCCGCCCGGGGATGCGGCAATGGCGCCTTTCGCCATCACCGTCTTTTTGAGTTGCCGGGATTAAGTGTGGGCGGGGCGCAACTCGAGCGCCTGTCCGTCGGCCACGAACGATTCATCGACCAGCACGCGGAAGGCCGTGCCCTGCACGAACTTCGGCTGCGCAACGGCCGGCGAGAGAAATTCGATGTCGAGCGCGACCGGCGTGCCGCGCGCGAGCGAGGTGCCCTGCGGCACGCGCCAGCGCGCCGAGAAGCCTTCGGTGTCGAGCACCAGCGCGCCGCGGTATTCGCCGGGGCCCAGCGGCACGTCCTGCGCCGGCACCGAGGGGCGGCGGAAGGTGAGTTCCACGGCCAGGTGCGGCGTGAACTCGGGCAGCGCGTCGAAGCCCGCGGGCGGGGCCTGCTTCGGCGTGCGGCGCGGCAGCTTGCCGATGAGCCACCCGATCACGTTGCCGATGATCGGCACCCACAGCACCATCAGCAGCGTGGCGATGTCGCGCGTGGTGGTGCCGGGCGCCGCGTAGTGCCGCACGATGCCGCCGCCCACGGCCACGCACAGGAGGATCAGGACGATGACGCGTCGGCGGAACTGGATTTTGGTCATGAATGCGCGGGGTGAAAGCGGGTCCGGACCATAACCTACGCCGTCATCTGCCCCTTGCCTGCCGCTTCAGCGACCCGCAGCACCGCATCCGCCGGCAGCGCCTGCCAGTCGATCCATTCGCCCACCGCCACATGGTGCGTGGGCGCGGCGGCGCCTTCGACGGTGCCCCACTGCAGCGTGAGCCGGCGCTGGCCGAGCCGCAGCGCGAGCTCGAAGCCTGGCCAGTGCGCGGGCACATGCGGCGTCATCGACAACTGCCTGCCCTTCACGTTCAGGCCCAGCAAGGTCTCGACGGCCGCACGGTGCAGCCACGCGGCCGAGCCGGTGTACCAGCTCCAGCCGCCCCGGCCCACATACGGCGCAGCGCCGTAGACGTCGCCCGCCATCACATAGGGCTCCAGCTCGTAGACCGGGCCGCGCGCGGGGTGCTGCGAACGGTGGGCCGGGCTCAGGCCCTCGAAGCTTTGCCACGCCGCTTCATGGTCGCCCTGCAGCGCCTGCGCCATCAGCGCCCACACGGCGCCGTGCGAGTACTGGCCGCCGTTCTCGCGCACGCCCGGCGGGTAGGCCTGGATGTAGCCCGGGTTGTGGGTCGACTGGGCAAACGGCGGCGCCAGCAGCCGCAGCAGGCCGGCCGGCTCGTCGTGCAGGTGCTTCTGGATGGCGGCCATGGCCGGGCCGGTGTGGGCCGCGTCCGAGGCGCCCGAGAGCACCGACCAGGCCTGTGCGATCAGGTCGATGCGGCATTCGCCGTTGATCGACGAGCCCAGCGGCGCGCCGTTGTCGAAGAAGGCGCGGCGGAACCAGGCGCCGTCCCAGCCGGCGTCGTGCAGCGCGGCGATCCAGCCCGTGCGCGCTTCGGTCCAGCGCGCGGCGCGTTCGTGTTCGCCGCGCGCTTGCGCGAGCGGCGCGAAGCGCTCGACCACGCTGCACAGGAACCACGCGAGCCACACCGATTCGCCACGACCCTCGTGGCCGACGCGGTTCATGCCGTCGTTCCAGTCGCCGGTGCCCATCAGCGGCAGGCCGTGCACGCCGGTCTTCAGGCTGCGGTCGATGGCGCGCGCGCCATGGTCGAACACGGTGGCCATGCGGCCGCTGTTCTGCGGCGCGTAGTAGGCGTCTTCGGCGCCCTCGGGAATGCCGGGGCCTTCGATGAAGCCGACCATTTCGTCGAGCAGCGAGGCGTCGCCCGTCACCTCGACGTAGTGCGCCGACGCATACGGCAGCCACAGCAGGTCGTCGGAGAAATGCGTGCGCACGCCGGCGCCGCCGGGCATGTGCCACCAGTGCTGCACGTCGCCTTCGGGGAACTGGCGCGCCGCGTTCACGAGGATCTGCGCGCGCAGGCGCGGCGGGTCGGTGAGCGCGAAGGCCATCGCGTCCTGCAGCTGGTCGCGAAAGCCGAAGGCACCGCCGGCCTGGTAGAAGCCGGCCTTCGACCAGAGTCGGCAGGCCAGCGTCTGGTACACGAGCCAGCGGTTGACCAGCGCATCGAACAGCGGGTCGGGCGTGCGCACCTGCAGACGGCCCAGCAGCTCGTCCCAGAAGCCGCGCACCTGCGCCAGCGCCTCGGGCACGTCGCGCTGTCGCCAGCGGCGCGCAAGCTCGAGCGCCGCGTCGGCATTGCCCGCGTGGCCCAGCACGAAGCTGAAGCTTGCGGTTTCGCCCGCCGCCACGACGAACTCCCCGCCAATCGCCGCGCAGGCATCGAGCCCGCTGCCGGCACGCCTGGCCAGCGTGTCGGGCACTTCGACGATGCCGCGGCCGGCGAAGAACTCGCTGCGGTCGCAGGTCCATTGCGTGGCCCCGGTCGTCGCGCCTTGCAGGCCTGCGAGCAGCAGGAAAGCCGCGCTGCCGCCGAAGCCCGCGCTCGATTCGCGCTGCTGGCCGAACACGGCCGGCTGGTCTTCGGGCTTCCAGCAATGCACGGTGCGCCGTTCGCCGCGCGCGGCGCCCAGTTGCCACTCGACCATCGCGAGCGCGCGCAGGCGGCGCTGGCCGGCGCCTTCGTTGCGCACGCGCACATGCACCAGCTTGACGGCCTCATCGCGGTCCGCGAAGAAGGTGGTTTCGAGTGCGAGGTCGCCCTGACGGCATTCGAAGACGGTGTAGCCCTGGCCGTGCCGCACGCGGTGGCCGGTGGCGCCATCGCTGCCACCGGCGGGCGTGAGCGGCAGCATCTCGCGCGTCGCGACGTCCTGCAGCAGGTAGTGCTCGAAGGCCGGGTCCTGCACCGGGTCGTTCGACCACGGCGTGACCTGGTGCATGCGGCTGTTGCCGGCCCAGGTGTAGCCGGTGCCCCATTCGGACACCTGGAAGCCGAAGGTGGCGTTGGCGATCACGTTGATCCACGGGCGCGGCGTGCGGCGGTCGGGGCCGACCTCGAAGCGGAACTCGCCACTCTCGGCATCGAAGTCGCCAGTGGGGGCTGTGTGGGTCGGCGAGGCCGCCTGCCGCGTCAACAGCGGCGTGCGGTGCTGCACCGGTGCGCTGCTGTCGTCCGCAATCGTCGGGTTGCGTGCCTCATGCAACGCCGCCACCTGCACTTCGAGCGCGCGGCCGTCGGCCGTGAACACCACGCGTGCCAGGCTGGAGAGCGCGGCCTTTTCCGAAGGCACCACGTCCTGGTCGCGCAGCAGGTAGAAACCGGCGGTGTCGTTGCGCGGAAAGCTGTTCTGCGTCTGCTGTGCGACGCGCGTGCGCAGCATTTCGATCTCGCGCTGCAGCGGCATGAGGTACGAGTTGGGTTCGCTGTTGAGCACCACGAGGTCGCAGGCCACGCCGCCGAAGCCCCACCACGGCTGCGCGCGCAGCAGCGTGTTGATCAGGCCCATGCCGTTCATCGAGTGGATGTAGACGAGCACGATGGGCTTGTCGCCCGAGATGCCGAAGCGCCAGATCTGGCGCAGGTCGATCAGCCCGCGGTCTCTCATCACGCGCGGCGTGGTGTAGGTGAGGATGGTCGTCAGGTCTTGCAGCGCCAGGTTCTGCGCGGGCGCGATGCTCAGGTCGCGCAGCCGCACCTGCGCCAGCGTGGCGGCCATGCGGGTGGCGCGCTCCACGTGCATGGGCTGCAGGTAGCGGTCGATGCAGGGCATCAGCGCCTCGATGCTCTCGTCGGCGGCGGTGGCGAAGCTCAGGCGCGCGGTGGTGCCCGGCGCGATCGACAGGCGCACGCGCAGGCAGGCGATGGGGTCCAGGCCGTTCACCTGCTTGCCCTGGGCCGTGAGCGGTTGCGGGTCGAGCGCAGGGTCGGCCAGCGTGCGGTTGCGGCCGATGAAGGCGCGCCGGTCGGTCATGCAGTCGATCGACAGCACGTTGGCGTCGACCGAGGCCACGAAGTGCACCGCGGCCACCACCGCATCGCCATGCAGGCGCGGCTTGCGCGACAGCAGCAGCGCGCGCCATGCCGGTTCCCAGCGCGATTCGACGAACAGGTTGGCAAAGGCCGGATGCGCCTCGTCGGCCTTGGGGTTCGACAGCACGGGCTCGAAGTACGAGATGAGTTCGAGCGTGCGCGTTTCGTCGCCGCTGTTGTGCAGCGTGATGTGGCGCAGCTCGGTGTCGTCCTCGGGGCTGATGAGCACCGTGGTGCGCACCTGCAGCCCGGGGCCGGTCGCATCGAACTGCACCTGGTCGGCCAGGAAGCGGGTGCGGTAGTGCCAGTCGGCACCGGGCGCGGGCAGGGCGGTGAGCGAGGTGAGCTCGGCTTTCCCTTCGTCGCGTACATAGAAGAAGGTGCCGTAGCTGTCGCGCAGCGGATCGTCGCGCCAGCGCGTCACGTTGAATGCGCGCCAGCGGCTCACGCCCGCGCCGTTGGCCCGCAGCGCCACCGTGTAGCGGCCGTTCGACAGCAGGTGCGTGGGCTGGAAGCCCGGCCCCGTCGGATCGACCACGCGCGGCTGGAACAGCGGCGCCAGCTCGGCCTGGCTGGGCTCGGGCGGCGTGCGCGGGTCGGCGCTGCCGATGATCTGGCGCGGCGTGCGCTCGTGCAGCAGCGACTCGTGCGCCTGCACCAGCGCGGCGCTGCCGAACCAGCGGCGCGGCGCGTCGTCGCGCAGCACGTTGCACAGCGCCACCAGCGACATGCCCTGGTGGTGCGCCATGAAGTTGCGCACCACGGTGAAATCCTGGCCCTCGGCCTGGCGCGAGGTGGTGAAGTCGATCGCGTCGTGAAAACCGAACTCGCCGCGCGCGCCGAGCGATTCGAGCAGCGCGAGGTTGCGCACCGCCGCTTCGGGCGCGAACGGCGCGGCCATGAGGCTGGCGTAGGGCGCCACCACGCGGTCGGTCGGCGGCGTGCGCCGCAGCGCCAGGCGCGGTACGCCGAAGGGCGAGTACTGGTACGCCAGCGAATGGTCTTGCGCGAAGTAGGCCGACTCGGACACGCCCCACGGCATGTTCTGCGCGCGGCCGAAGGCCTGCTGCTCGGCGATGGCCGCGGCGTTGGCCACCTGCAGCAGGCCATCGGTGGGCTCGGTCATCACGAGCGCTGGCATGAGGTACTCGAACATCGAGCCCGACCACGACTTCAGGCTGGGCAGGAAGCCCACAAGAAGGAACGGGCGGCCCAGCGCCATCCAGTGGCGGCGCGGCACGTCGCCCTTGGCAATCGCCAGGAAGCTCAACAGGCGCGACTCGGAGGCCAGCAGGTCGTAGTAGCTGGCGTCGAGCACGTTCTCTTCGACGCGCAGGCCGATGTGGAACAGGTGGCGCTTGGCGTCGTAGAGGCCGCTGAAATCCATGCCGTCGTGCAGCGCGTCGCAGCGTCGGGCCAGTGCTTCCAGCGCGGGGGCCTCGTGGGCCTGACAGTTGTCTTCCGCCGCGAAGGCGCGGCAGGCCTGCGCCACGGCCACGAGGTGGCCCGCGAAGTTGCCGCTGTCCACGCTCGACACATAGTCCGGCGGCAACGGTTTGAGTGTCTGCGTGTCGTACCAGTTGAACAGGTGGCCGTTGTGCTTCTGCATGCGATCGACGGTGTCGAGCGTGGCCGTGAGGCGCGCCAGCAGGGCTTCCGTGTCGATCCATCCGAACTCGCGTGCACAGCAGGTGGCCAGCAGGTACATGCCGATGTTGGTCGGCGAGGTGCGATGCGCGAGGGTCGGCTGCGGCTCGAGTTGCAGGTTGTCGGGCGGCAGGTGGTGGTCGTCCGGGCCGACCACGTGCTCGAAGAAGCGCCAGGTGTCGTGCGCCAGCGTCTCGAGGTAGCTGCGTTGCGCGGGCGCGAGCGGGTCTTCGGCGTGTGCGTCGACACGGCTGCCCCACCAGGCTGCGAGGGGCGCCAGCGACCAGAGCACGAAGAGCAGGGGCCCGAGCACGGGGTAGGCACTCCAGTTCGCGAGAAGGGCGAGCACCAGGCACACGGCGCTGCTGAGGGCCGCGCTGCGCACGAAGGGCTTCAGGCGCTGGCTCGATTGCGCCTGCGCCTGGTCGGCCGTCGTCCACTGCAGCAGGTGCCTGCGGCTCACGACCAGTCGCCAGGTGGCGAGGAAAGCCGCGTCGAACAGCAGGCGCGTCTGCGCCGCCAGCTGCACGAACTGCCAGGCCGCGCCGGCCAGGGCGCGCAGCAGCTCGACCGCGCCCGCGTCGAAGAAGTGGCGCAGCTCGATGGCGCGGCGTGTCGGCACCAGGCCGGCCAGCGCGCCCAGCAGCGGGCCCAGCGTGAGCGCCGCACCGACGGCGGCCAGCGCCCAGCCCAGCGGCATGGCCTGCGTGAAGATCACCAGCACCAGCAGCGCGAAAGACGCCGGCACCACCAGCGACCGGCGCAGGTTGTCGCTCATCTTCCACAGGCCCAGCGCGTCGATGCCGAAACGGCGCGCGCGCCACATCAGCGGCAGCAGCTGCCAGTCGCCGCGCACCCAGCGGTGCACGCGCGAGGCGGCCACCCCGGCATGGTGCGGATGGTCTTCGACCAGCACCACGTCGCTGACCATCGCGCAGCGCGCGACGCTGCCTTCGAGCAGGTCGTGGCTCAGCACGGCGCTGTCGGGCAGGCGGTCGTTCAGCGTGGCGTGCACCGCGCGCACGTTGAGCAAACCCTTGCCGGTGAAGGAGCCGCTGCCGAACACGTCCTGGTAGATGTCGGAGGCGCCGCTGCCGTAGGGGTCGAGGCCGCACTGCCCGGCGAACACCCAGTGGAAGAAGGAGCGCTCACTGCGCATCGGGAACGGCGTGACGATGCGCGGCTGCAGGATGCCGAAGCCCGCGACCACGCGCCGGCTCGGCATGTCGATCTCGGGCGCGTTCAGCGGATGCGCGGCAATCGAGACGAGGTCGCGCAGCGCGCCGGGCGGCAGGCCGGTGTCGCTGTCGAGCGTCAGCACATAGGGCGTGCGGCCGGGCGCGAGCTGCTGGCCCGGCGCGAGCGGAAGAAAGCCGCTGGCGTCGCCGCTGGCCAGCAGGCGCATCAGCATTTCGAGCTTGCCGCGCTTGCGTTCCCAGCCCATCCAGCGCTGCTCGGTCTCGCTCCAGCTGCGCGGGCGGTGCAGCAGCAGGAAGCGCGGCGCGGTGCCATCCGCTGGCGGGTACTTGGCGTTGAGCGCGGCGATGCGTTGCTGGGCGTCATCGAGCAAGGGCGCGTCGTCGGGCATCGATGCTTGCGAAGCGTCGGCCCAGTCGGTCAGCAGTGCGAACTGCGCGTGCGCCTCGCGGTTGGCGAGCCAGTGCAGTTCGAGCCGGTGCGCGAGCCTGGCGTTGTTCGCGGTCGAACCCAGCATCGTGGGCATGACGACGAGCGCGCGGTGCCGCTCGGGAATGCCACTTGCAAAATCGAGGCGTGGCAGGGCCTGCACGCGCACCGACTCCGCCATGATGCGTTGCGCCAGCGCAATCAGCGCTTCGGACAGCGGCCACGCGAGCAGCAGCAACGCCGCGACGGTGGTCCAGTCGCCGCGATGCGGCAGGCTGTGCACCACGGCGGCCAGCAGCAGCGCGGTGCCGAGGGCGACGGACCCCACGTAGACGGGCAGGCGCCAGCCGCGATGGCTGCGCGCGGGGCGTGTGTGCGCGGTGCGTGTGGCCTGGCTCGGCGCTGCGTTCGCTTGCAGCGACGCGATCAGCGCGGGCCGGCCCTGGCCGAAGAGGTAGTAGCCCGCGGTGCCATCGGCGCGGTCGGTCTCCGCACCGGCTTCGTCGGCCGGCGCGCTGGACGCCAGCGTGACCACGGCCTGCGCCACTTCGCGCTCGGGGCGTTCGGTGCTGCGCGCCACCTGCTCCATCGCATGCGTGATCTGCTGGCGCGTGAGTTCGCTCTCGTTCGCAAAGCTCGGCAGTTCGCGCAGCACGCGCAGCGAGCGGCTCACCGGTTCGATGAGGTCGCTCCACTCGACCTGGCCGATCATGCGCAAGGTCGTGATGATGTTGCCGACCGTGAGGTTGGCCGCGGCCTGCGCGTTTTGCGCGTCGCCGATCAGCGCCGGGCCGTTGGGGCAGTGCTGCTCGGTCCAGCGCACCAGCGCGGGCATGTCGTCGCCGTGCTCGACGGGCAGGCGCTGCCACAGCTGCGTGAGGTAGCTGTCCTGCAGGCCGTGGCTCTGCAGCGCGCGGTAGAGCACGTCGAGGTCTTGCACCGAGAGGTGCGGCGCCGCGTCCCAGGCCGCATGGGCGATCTCGCGCGCGACCTTGTTCTCGGCAATGCGCTCGGCCACGCGGCGCAGGTTTTCGAGCAGCACCACGCGCAGGGTGGTGGGCAGTGCCCACAGTTCGCCGAGCATGAGCTCGTCGATGTCCTGGTAGGCGTTGAGGAAGGCCGTGAACAACGTCTTGTTGAGCACGCTGTCGGTGTGCGCCACATAGGCCCACGCAATGCCGTACACGCGCGGCAGCCCTGCCAGCGGCGGCGTGACGAGCTTGGGCAGGCGCGCGTAGTAGCTGCGCGGCACGCCGTCATGGATCTGCTGGAGCTGCGCCTCGACGAGGTGGAAGTTGTCGAGCAGCCATTCGGCCGCCGGCGACACATAGCGCCCGCTCAGCGAGATCAGCGCGATGTAGTCGAAGGCGGCGCGCAGCGACTCGAGGTTTTCGTCGACCCGCGGAAAGAAGGGCGCGCCTTCGCGCGCGCGGTGGTGTTCGTCTTCCACCACCTGGGCACGGGCCAGGCTGTGGCCGTGCTGTTCGAAACGTTGGGCACCGAAGAGTTCGGCGCGAATCGGGAGGGCTACCGGGTCGTGCGGACCGAGCAGAAGGGTCCGGGCGTAGTGACTGAGCCCTTGGAGGCGGTCGACGACGGCAGCGGCGCTCAAGTGACCGCGAACAGGCCGATGCCCAACACCACGGCCACGCAGGCCATCGTGACAATGCGACCCGCAGCGAGCGCACGCACACGTTGCATGTGGCTTCGCAGCGAGAACCATCGCCCGTGAGCACGTGCACAGTGGTGCATGTGGGAAGCCAGGGCTTCGAAATCGCTGCCGACGAAATCGATCTGAGAATGGGAAAGGGACTGCGGGACGGACATTGCAACGGGCTCCTGTGAAACGACTTCGAGCTGCCGCGCGATTGCGAGAACTGTGAACGTGTCCCGACCGTACCCTTTTAAATGACCTTACAGGTACCTCATTGCCGACAGCGCACGTAGGAAAGGGCGCACAAGGCGCCCTTTGTCCATGGAGGCTGTGTGCCGGTCAGCCCGTGTTGCGCAGCCCCGCCGCCACCCCGTTGATCGAGATGTGGATGCCGCGCTGCAGCCGCTCGCCGCCGTCGCCCGCGCGGTAGCGCCGCATCAGTTCGACCTGCAGGTGGTGCAGCGGGTCGATGTAGGGGAAGCGGTGGCGCACCGAGCGCTGCATCTCGGCATTGCCCTCGAGCCGCTGCTTGGCGCCCGTGATGAGCGTGAGCGCGTCCGAGGTGCGTTGCCATTCGGCCTCGATCATCGAGAACACCTTCTGGCGCAGCTTGCGGTCGGTGACCAGCTCGGCATAGCGCGAGGCCAGCGCGAGGTCGCTCTTGGCCAGCACCATGTCCATGTTCGACAGCAGCGTGCGAAAGAACGGCCACTGCGCGTACATGCGCTGCAGCAGCGCCTGGCGTTCCTTCTTGCCCGCGGCGGTGCCGGCGGCGGCCAGGAACTGCTCCACGCCCGAGCCGAAGCCGAACCAGCCCGGCAGCGTGAGGCGGCACTGGCCCCAGCTGAAGCTCCATGGCACGGCGCGCAGGTCGTCGATCTTGTGGCTCGGGTTGCGCGAGGCGGGGCGCGAGCCGATGTTGAGTTCGGCGATCTCGCGGATCGGCGTGGAGCCGAAGAAGTAGTCGCCGAAGCCCGGGGTCTCGTACACCAGCTTGCGGTACGCGGCCATGCTGGCGGTCGAAAGTTCGCCCGCGGCCGAGAGGAAGTTCGCCGGTGCCGACTTGCCCTGCGGCAGCAGCGTGGCCTCGAGCGTGGCGGCCACCAGCGTCTCCAGGTTGCGCCGGCCGATCTCGCGGTTGGCGTACTTGGAACCGATCACTTCGCCCTGCTCGGTGAGGCGGATCTGGCCGCGCACCGTGCCGGGCGGCTGCGCCAGGATGGCCTGGTAGCTCGGGCCGCCGCCGCGTCCCACCGTGCCGCCGCGGCCGTGGAACATGCGCAGGCGGATCGGGTTCTTTTTCTTCTTGTTCAGCTCGTCGAACAGCGACACCAGCGCGATGCCCGCGCGGTACAGCTCCCAGTTGCTGGTGAAGATGCCGCCGTCCTTGTTGCTGTCGGAGTAGCCCAGCATCACGTCCTGCTCGGCGCCCGAGCGCTCGATGAGCGCCTGGATGTTCGGCAGCGCGTAGAAGGCGCGCACGATGGGCGCGGCGTTGCGCAGGTCTTCGATGGTTTCGAACAGTGGCACCACGATCAGGTCGCAGGTCGCGTTGCTGTCCATCGCACCGCGCAGCAGGCCCACTTCCTTCTGCAGCAGCAGCGCCTCGAGCAGGTCGCTCACCGTTTCGGTGTGGCTGATGATGTAGTGGCGGATGGCCGCCGCGCCGTAGCGCGCACGCGCCGTGCGCGCGGCCGCGAAGATGGCCAGCTCGCTTTTGGCGAGTGGCGAGTAGTCGGCGTCGGGCACGCGCAGCGGGCGCGCGTCGTCGAGCAGCTTGAGCAGCAGCGTCTGCTTGGCCTCTTCGGCCAGCGACGCATACGACGGCTCGATGCGCGCGGTGGCCAGCAGCTCGGCGATCACGGCCTCGTGCTTGTCGGAGCTCTGGCGCAGGTCGACCGTGGCCAGGTGGAAGCCGAACACCTCCACCGCGCGGATCAGCGGGCGCAGGCGCGGCGCGGCGAGCACGGTGCCGTGCTTCTCGACCAGCGACTCTTCGATGGTGCGCAGCTCGGCCAGGAATTCTTCGGCATTGGCGTACGGGTTCTGCGGCGCGACCGCATGGCGCGCGGCCTCGCCGCCGCTGAGCTCGCGCAGCGTGGCCGCCAGGCGCGCGTACACGCCGGTGAGGGCGCGGCGGTAGGGCTCGTCCTTGCGGTGCTCATTGGTGTCGGGCGAGCGCTCGGCCAGCGCCTGCATCTCGACCGACACGTCGACCAGCGTGGCCGACAGCGACAGCTCGCCACCCAGGTAGTGCACCTCGGTGAGGTAGTGGCGCAGCGCGAGCTCCGACTGGCGGCTCAGCGCGTACTCGAGCGTCTCGGCCGTGACGTTGGGGTTGCCGTCGCGGTCGCCGCCGATCCACTGGCCCATGCGCAGGAAGGGCGCGACCGAGGGCGTCTGCCCGCCTTGCACCAGCGCCTTCTCGAGGTCGGCGTACACGCGCGGGATCTCGCGCAGGAAGGTGGCTTCGTAGTAGCTCAGCGCGTTCTCGATCTCGTCGGCCACCGTGAGCTTGGAGAAACGCAGGATGCGCGTCTGCCAGATCTGCGTGACGCGGATGCGCACCTGGGTTTCGTTGTCGGCCAGCTCGATGGGCGAGAGCGCGTCTTTTCCGCCCGCATAGGCGTTCTGGCGCAGCTTGATCTCGTCGCGCGTGGTCAGCAGCAGGGCGATGGCGCGCTCGGCGTCGAGGATGCTCTTGCGCTGCACTTCGGTCGGGTGCGCCGTGAGCACGGGCGACACGTAGCTGTGGGCCAGCGAGGCGACGATCTCGTCGGGCTTGATGCCGGCCTTGCGGATGCGGGCCAGGGCGGTCTGCAGGTCGCCGTCGGCCTGCACGCCTTCGCGCTCGGCCTCGGTGCGGCGGCGGATCTGGTGGCGGTCTTCGGCCAGGTTGGCCAGGTGGCTGAAGTAGGTGAAGGCGCGGATCACGCGCACCGTTTCGGCGGCGCTCAGGCCCTTGAGCAGGTTCTTCAGCGCGCGGTCGGCGGCATGGTCGGCGTCGCGCCGGAACGACACCGACAGGGTGCGGATCTTCTCGACCAGCGCGTAGGTTTCGTCACCCTCCTGCTCCCGGATCACGTCGCCGAGGATTCGGCCCAACAGCCGGATGTCGTCGATCAATGGCTGGTCTTCGGTCTGGCGGCGCTTGGCGGGAGATGCAGGAGTCTTGCTGGCTTTCATTCGATGTTGTTCCTGGGGACTTGAATGGACGCGCCGCCTCCGTTGCTGCGGCGCAACATGCTAGCATTCCAGAGGTCAGAAACCATGTACTTTTTTGGGAGCGATCTTGAGCAACATCGTGATCGCCACGCGCGAAAGCCGGCTGGCCCTGTGGCAGGCCGAACACGTGCAAACGCTTTTGCAAGAACGAGGCCACACGGTCAGCCTGCTGGGCATGACGACCCGTGGTGACCAGATCCTGGACCGCACGCTGAGCAAGGTCGGCGGCAAGGGCCTCTTCGTCAAGGAACTCGAAGCCGCGCTCGAAGACGGGCGTGCCGACATCGCCGTGCATTCGCTCAAGGATGTGCCGATGGAGCTGCCCGAGGGCTTCACGCTGGCCTGCGTGCTGGAACGCGAAGACCCGCGCGACGCGCTGGTGTCGCCGGGCTACACCTCGCTCGACGCACTGCCGCAGGGCGCGGTGGTCGGCACCTCGAGCCTGCGCCGCGTGGTGCTGCTGCGCGCGCAGCGGCCCGACCTGCGCATCGAACCGCTGCGCGGCAACCTCGACACCCGCCTGCGCAAGCTCGACGAAGGCCACTACGACGCCATCGTGCTCGCGGCGGCCGGGCTCAAGCGGCTGGGCCTCGAAGACCGCATCCGCGTCGCCTTCGACCCCGACACCATGCTGCCCGCCGCAGGGCAGGGCGCCCTCGGCATCGAGGTGCGCGCCGACCGCCAGGACCTCATCGACCTGCTGGCGCCGCTGGCCCACAAGGGCGACTGGCTCAGCACCACCGCCGAGCGCGCCGTGAGCCGCGCGATGGGCGGCAGCTGCTCCATGCCGCTCGCGGCCCATGCGCGTCGGCAGGCCGACGGCACGCTGCGCATCGACGCCGCCTGGGGTGACCCGGAAGGCGACGCGCCACTGGTGCGCGTGCACGCCCAGGCCGAGGCCGGCGACTTCGCGGGGGCCGATGCCCTCGGCCAGCGCGCCGCCGGGCTGCTGCGCGACGCCGGTGCCCACTGATCACGGTGGGCGCCGAGCGATGCGCGCGGGGCCTGTCATCGTCACGCGGCCCGCGCACGAAGCGGCGGCGTGGGTTCGTGATTTCCAGTCGGCCGGTCTCGAGGCCGTCGCGCTGCCGCTGATCGCCATTGCGCCCGCACTCGATGTGGCACCGCTGCGTGCCGCGTGGGCGCGGCTCGCAGACTATGCGGCGTTGATGTTCGTGAGCGCCACCGCCGTCGACCACTTCTTCCAGCACCGGGGCACCTCGACCCTCGCCGGTTGCCGCTTCTGGGCCACCGGCCCCGGCACCGAGCGTGCGCTGCTGCGCGTCGGCGTGCCGCCCGCCGCCATCGACGCCCCGCTACCCGGCGCCACGCGCTTCGACTCCGAGGCGCTGTGGGCGCTGGCCCATGGGCAGGTGTCGCCGGGCGTGCGCGTGCTCATCGTGCGCGGCGGCGACGAGGCCGGCCAGCCGGCCGGGCGCCAATGGCTGGCCCGCGAGATCGACGCCGCCGGCGGCGTGCGCGACACCGTCGTGGCCTACCGGCGCCTGGCGCCCGCGTTCGACGAGGCGCAGCGTCGCATCGCGACCGAAGCCGCGGGCGGGCACGGCATCTGGCTCTTCAGCAGCTCGGAGGCCATCGGCAACCTGCAGCGCGCCATGCCGGGGACCTCGTGGCAGGCCGCGCGCGCCATCGCCACCCATGCACGCATCGGCGAAGCCGCGCAGGCCGCGGGTTTCGGGGCGTTGCGTGTCTGCACACCCCTGCGGGAAGCGCTGATCGCGTCGATAGAATCCTTCGCATGAGCGCCGCGTCCCCGTCCGACGACCTTTCTCCCCCATCCGCCGCCCCGGTGCAGGTGCCCGCCACGGTGGCGCCGCACCAGACGCCCGCCGCCCAGGCGGCCGCGGCCACCCTGCTGGCACGCATCGGCATGGGCCTCGTGGCCCTCGTGGCGCTGATCGCGCTGCTGTCGACCATCGCGCTGTGGCAGAAGGTCGGCGGCATGAAGGAGCAGCTCGCGCGCCAGAGCGCCGAGGCCACCGCCCAGTCGATGGAAGCGCGCACGCTGGCGCGCCAGGCCAGCGACACGGTGCGCGATGCCGCCGCCCGCGTGGCGCTCATCGAGACCCGTGTAGCCGAAGTCGCGCTGCAACGCTCGCAGCTGGAAGAACTCATTCAAAGCCTCTCGCGTTCGCGCGACGAGAACCTGGTGATCGACATCGAATCCGCCGTGCGCCTCGCGCTGCAGCAGGCACAGGTCACGGGCAGCCTCGAGCCGCTGCTCGCCGCGCTCAAGGCCGGCGACCTGCGCATCGCACGCGCCGCGCAACCGCGGCTCGCGCCCGTGCAGCGCGCCATGCAGCGCGACGCCGACCGCCTGCGCAGCAGCGCCAGCACCGACAGCGCCGAAGCCCTGCAAAAGCTCGACGAACTGGTGCGCAGCGTGGACGACCTGCCCACGCTCAACGCGGTGGCCGTTCGCGGCAACGGCGTCAATGCCTGGCGTCCCGAACCCATTCCCGCTGATGCGCCCTGGTGGCAGCGCGTGCTGCTGACGATCCGCGGCGAGGCGCGCTCGCTGGTGCGCGTGGGCCGCATCGAGAGCCCCGAGGCGGTGCTGCTGGCGCCCGAGCAGTCGTACTTCCTGCGCGAGAACCTCAAGCTGAAGCTGCTCAACGCGCGGCTGTCGCTGTTGTCGCGCCAGATGGACGCCGCGCGCGGCGAACTGGGCCAGGTCACCGCGTCGCTTAACCGCTATTTCGATCCGGCCTCGCGCCGCACGCAGGCCGCGGCCACGCAGCTGCAGCAACTGCAGCAGCTCGTGCGCAGCACGGAGCCGGTGCGCATCGACGACACGCTGGCCGCGCTGACCACCGCGGCCGCAGGGCGCTGATCCGTTCATGCGCGCTGCAATCTGGCTCCTCGCGCTGTTCGCCGTCGCTGCGGCGGTGGCGCTGTTCGCTGGCAACAACCAGGGCACGATCACCGTGTTCTGGCCGCCGTGGCGGGTCGATCTCTCGCTGAACCTCGTGCTCGTGATCCTGCTGCTGACCTTCGTGCTGCTGCACGTTGCGTTGCGCGCACTCGCGGCGCTGTTCTCGCTGCCCACGCAGGCACGCCACTGGCGGCTGCAGCAGAAGGAACGCATGCTGCACTCCGCCTTGCTCGATGCGATGGTGCAGCTGATTGCCGGCCGCTTCTCGCGTGCCCGCAAGGCCGCGCAGGCTGCGCTCACGCAAGAAAAGACACTCGCCGCGCTCGGTGCCGACCTGCCGCAGGCGCAACAGGTGCGCGTGCTGTCGCACCTGCTGGCCGCCGAAAGCGCGCAGGCCCTGCAGGACAAGGCGGCGCGCGACGCCCACCTGCAGCAGGCCCTCAACGAAAGCGCCGACCGCACCGTGCTCGCGAGCCCCGAAACCCGCGAAGGCGTGCAACTGCGCGCCGCCCGCTGGGCGCTCGACGACCGCGACCCCACGGCCGCGCTCGCACGGCTCGAAGAACTGCCGCAGGGCGCGCAACGCCGCACGCTGGCGCTGCGGCTGCGGCTCAAGGCCGCGCGGCAGGACCGTCGCACGGTCGAGGCGCTCGACACCGCGCGCCTGCTGGCCAAGCACCGCGCCTTCTCCGACGCGGCGGCGCAAAGCATCGTGCGCGGCCTCGCGACCGAACTGCTGACCGGCGCGCACGATCCGGCACAGCTGCTGCGCGCATGGTCCGAGCTGGATTCCGCCGAACGGCAGATGCCCGAGGTGGCCATCCACGCGGCCCAGCGCATGGTCGCGCTGCGCGGTGACCTGGCGCTGGCACGCGGCTGGCTGCTGCCGGCCTGGGAGCGCATGGTGGCGAACCCGCGCGGCCTCGGCGATGGGCTGCGTGTGAAGCTCACGCGCGCGCTCGAAGCGGGGCTCGACTCGGTGGACGCTGACTGGCTGGCGCGTATCGAGAGCGCGCAGCGCAACAATCCACGCGACCCGAACCTGCAGTACCTCGCCGGCATGGCCTGCATGAAGCGTCAGCTGTGGGGCAAGGCCCAGCAGCTGCTCACACAGGCCGGGCTCGGTTTGCAAGACCCTGACCTCTACCGGCGTGCCTGGCTCGCGCTGGCCCAGCTGGCCGAGGCGCGCGAAGACCACGCGCAGGCCGCCGATGCGTGGAAGCGCGCGGCGCAGGTCGACAACACGCCCTGAGCGTTGGCCCGGTCCGCCGGCTTCAGGAGCACGCGGACTCCTTGGCGGCCGCCAGGCCCGTCGTTCGCACCGACGGCTTGCCGTTGCCGAAGATCAGCAGGCTGAAGCCGGCGAGCACCCACACCCCGATCCCGCCGTAGAGCATCACCCAGCCGAAGCTGTGCACCAGCGCCGCATGCACGGCGGCGCCTGACGGGTCGGCCTGCGCCAGCGTCGGGAACTGCGCGGGCAGTGAGGCGAAGCTGCCCGCCGCGACTTTCTCGGCCAGCGCGCGCAGCTGCTCTGCATCGAGCGACGCGGACAAGGTCTGCTTCAGGTGCGCGTGAATGCCTTCGAGCAGCAGGAACCCCATCAGCGCGATGTTCACGGCCAGCGTGATCAGCCGCGCGCTCATGTCCATGCCCGAGGCCATGCCCGCGCGCGCGCTCGACACCGAGCCCGTGGTGGTGTTGGTGACGGGCGTGTTCGTCAGCCCCAGCCCGATGCCGGCCAGCAGGCAGCCAGGCAGCAGCGTGAGCCAGCTCGCATGCGCCACGCCGCTGCCCCAGCGCATCGCGATGAAGCCCAGGCCGATCACGAACAGCCCCGCCGGGATGACCACGCCGGGCCGGTAGCGCATCGACAGTCGCTCGGCCAGTGGCGGCAGCACGAGCGTGGGCAACGTGTAGGCCAGCAGCGCCGAGCCTGCGGTGACGGCGTCGTAACCCAGGCCGCTCTGGAAGTAGATTGGCAGGTAGATCATGAACGGCCAGAAGCTGAAGTTCATGCCGATGGAGCCGACGATCGAGCCCGAGAAATTGCGGATGCGGAACACCGAGAAGTCGAACATCGGGTGCGGGTTGATCTTCTCCACCCACACGAAGACCGCGAAGCAGGCCAGCGTCGCCACGAGGATGCCCACGGCCACGGGGCTCGCGAAGCCGAGGCCCGGTCCCTGCGTGATGAAGTACGTGAGGCCGAACACCGCCAGCGACAGCGTGACGATGCCCGGCAGGTCGAGCCGCTTCGCGTCGGGGTCGCTGGACTCTTCCACGCTGCCCAGGACCAGCGCCAGCGCCACCACGGCCAGCGGCACATGGACCAGGAACACCCAGTGCCAGCTCGACAGCGCCACGATCGCGCCGCCGACGATCGGCCCGAAGCCCAGCCCCATGCCGAACACCACGCCCCAGATGGCGAAGGCCTTGCTGCGTTCCTTGCCTTCCTGGAACTGGTGCGAGAGCACCGCGAGCTGGCAGATCAGCATCGCGCCGCCGGCCAGGCCCTGCAGGAAGCGGCTGACGATCAGCACCGGCGCGTTGCCCGCGATGCCGCACGCCAGCGAGGTGGCGCCGAACAGCACCACGCCGAAGATCAGCACGCGCTTGCGGCCGTAGCGGTCGGCCAGCGTGCCGGCGGCCATCAGCACTGTGGTGCAGGCGATGGTGTAGGCGTTCATGATCCACTGCATGTCGCTGAAGTCGCCATGCAGTGATTTTTCAAGCGTGGGAAGAATGACCGGCACGCTGGAGATTTCCAGGCCGAACATCAAGGCAATCAGGCAGACCGCGGACAGGGCGATCCGGTTCTTGCCGGCAGGGGAGAGGGACATCGAACGGTTTCCAAAAAGGCAGAGCGGCCGATTCTGGTGAAACCCTCTTCATGATGGAAATGATTTGATTTCCTAGAATTCATTAGGAAACATCATTTATCCAGGATCGCCATGGACTTCGACCCCACGCTGTTGCGCGCCTTCGTGGCCGTCAAGGAAACCGGCGGCTTCACGCGCGCCGCCGAGCGCCTGCACCTGACCCAGTCGGCCATCAGCCACCAGATCCGCAAGCTCGAAGAGCAGGTGGGCCGGCCGCTGCTGCACCGCACGACGCGCCGCCTCACGGTGACCGAGGACGGTGAAGACTTCCTGCGCTATGCGACGCAGATCCTCGACACGCTCGACGCGATGACGCGGCGCTTCCAGCCCTCGCCGATCTCGGGCGTGGTGCGCTTCGGCGTGCCGGACAACTTCATGGGCGACCGCCTGCCGCCGCTGCTCTCGCAGTTCGCGCGCGGGTTCCCGGCGGTGCGCATGGAGGTCTGCGTGAGCATGCACACCGACTTGCGCGCGGCCATCCGCGCCGGCGAGCTCGACCTCGCGGTCGTGATGTCGCCGCCCGACGTGGTGGAGGGCACCTGCCTGCGGCGCACGCAACTGGTGTGGGCCGCGGCCGAGGCCTTCGAGGCGCCGAAGGGCGCGTCGCTGCCGCTGGCCTTCTTTCCGAAGCCGTGCGTTAACCGGCAGGTGGCCGGGTCGGCGCTCGACCTCACGTCGTCGCTCGACTGGCACGTGGTCTTCACCTCGGCCAGCCCGCAGGGCATTCGCGCCGCGGTGCTGGCGGGGCTGGCGGTGACGGTGCTCACGCGCGAGGAGGTGGAGCCGGGCATGAAGATCGTCGACGGCCGCTACGGCCTGCCGCCGCTGCCGAGCGTGAACTTCTCGTTGATCTGGAGCGAGAACGGCAAGACGCCCTGCGCCTGCCGCTTCGGGCAACTGATCCTGGAGATGCCGGACCTGCCCGGCGTCGAGGCGCTGCCACCGCAGGCCTGAACTCCGAAGCAAAAAAAACGGCGCCACGAAGGCGCCGTTTTCATTTGCGAGGGAGCAGGGCTCAGAGCGAGCGCTGCTGTTCCTGCGGCTGCTGCTGTTGCTCGAACGGCAGCGACATCGAACCGAGGTCGCGGCGGGTTTCGACCAGCACCAGGGGACCTTCGTCGAGCACGATCACCGGCGGGCGTTCGCGCGGCACGTGCACCGGCTTCGGCTCGGCGGCGATCGCGGCGCGCGCCTGCGCGATGCGCTCGGCATCCGAGTTGACCCACTGCAGGCCCGAGCTTTCGGCGATCTGCGCGAGCTCGTTCAGCGGCAGTTCGAAGGCCTGCACCTTGGGCAGTGCGCGGCCGTTGCCGGCGGGCGCTGCGGCCGCTGCGGGCTTGGCCGCGGCTTCGACCACGATGGGCGCTGCGACGGGTGCCGGTGCGGGGGCGGCGGGGCGCTCGAAGCGCGGCTGCTCCTGCACCTGCGGCGCGGGTTCGCGCACTTCGACCGCGGTGGCGACCACGGCCACTGCGGCGGCTTCCGCCACCAGCGGCAGTTGCTGCTGCGGCTGGCGGTCGGCCTGGCCTTCGGCAGCCACGGCGCCTTCGGCGACCGGTGCGGCGTCTGCGCCGTTGGCTTCGTTGCCGGCGTCGTCGCGCGGACCGCGTTCGCGGCGGTCACGGCCGTAACGGTCGCGCGAACGGCCGCGGCGCTCTTCGCCTTCGCGGCGCGGGGCTTGCTGCTCGTTGCCTTCGTTGCTGTTGCCTTGCTCGGCATCGCCGGCGGCAGCCGATTCGGCCACGCGTGCGTCGCCTTCGTTGGCGGCAGGCGCGTCGTTGCGGCGCTCGCGGCGGCCGTCGTTGCGCTCGCCGCGCGGGCCGCGCGACTCGTCGCCACGGCCGTTGCGGGGCTGGCGCTCGCCGTCGCCGGCGGTGGCTTCATCGCGCGGCTGTTGCTGCTGTGCGTCGCCGTTGCGCTCACCGCGCTCGTTGCGTTCGCCGCCACGTTCACCACGCTCGCCGCGTTCACGGCGTTCGCCGCGGGCGCGGGGTGCGCGTTCCGCTGCGGCATTGCCGTTCTCATCGCCGCCGGGTGCCGGCTGCTGTTGCTGCGCGTCGAGGTTCAGGTTGCCGTCGAGCAGGGCTTCGGCCGGCGCGTTGCGGCCTTCGCCGCCTTCGCGGCGCTCGCCGCGACCGCCACGGCGTTGCTCGCCGTCGCGCGGGGCGCGTGCTTCACGGGGCTCGCGTTGCTCGCGTGCCGGGTTGGCGCTGTCGTTGCGCTGCTCGGTGTTGCGAGCCTCGCCGCGGCGTTCGCCACCGCCGCCTTCACGGCGCTCGCCACCGCGTCCGCCACGGCGGTCGCCGTCGCGTCCACCCGAACGGCCGCCGCCTTCGCCGCCGCGTCCGCCGCGGCGCTGTTCGCCGTCGGCGCCGCGCGCACCGCGCGTTTCGCCGTCACGGCCCGGACGACCGCCTTCGCGGCGGGGCTTCGGTGCTTCGACCGGAATGGCGCTGGGGGCCGGCGCCGGTGCGGGCGCCGGCGAAGCGCCGCCGAAGAAGCTCTTGATCCAGGCCATGAAACCGGTCTGTGCCGGGGCCGGAGCGACCACCGCGGGCGGGGCCACCGGGGCGGGCGCGGGCGCAGCGCGCACCGCTTCGGGCTTGGGCGGCACCACGGGTGCGGGTGCGTCGGGCAGCACGCCCTTGATGACCGGCGTCTGCTTGTTGGTGGGTTCTTGCGAACGGCGCGTGACCGAGGTCGGGTCTTCGATCTCGTCGGCCATCTTGTAGCTGGCTTCGATGTGATCCAGGCGCGGGTCGTCGTGCTGAGGCGCTCGAGCTTGTAGTTCGGCGTTTCGAGCGTCTTGTTGGGCACCATCAGCACGGTGACGCGCTGCTTGAGCTCGATCTTGGCGATTTCGGGGCGCTTTTCGTTCAGCAGGAACGAAGCGACTTCCACGGGCACCTGCACATGCACGGCGGCCGTGTTGTCCTTCATGGACTCTTCCTGAATGATGCGCAGGATCTGCAGCGCGCTCGATTCGGTGTCGCGGATGTGGCCCGAGCCGCCGCAACGGGGGCAGGGGATCGACGAACCTTCGGACAGCGCCGGCTTCAGGCGCTGGCGGCTCATTTCCATCAGGCCGAACTTGCTGATCGAACCGAACTGCACGCGGGCGCGGTCTTGCCGGAGCGCGTCGCGCAGGCGGCTTTCGACTTCGCGGCGGTTCTTCGACTCGTCCATGTCGATGAAGTCGATGACGATCAGGCCGCCCAGGTCGCGCAGGCGCATCTGGCGGGCCACTTCGTCGGCGGCTTCGAGGTTGGTGCGGGTGGCAGTTTCTTCGATGTCGCCGCCCTTGATGGCGCGGGCCGAGTTCACGTCGACCGACACCAGTGCTTCGGTGTGGTCGATCACGATGGCGCCGCCCGAAGGCAGCTGCACGGTGCGGGCGTAGGCCGACTCGATCTGGTGCTCGATCTGGAAGCGGCTGAACAGCGCCGCGTCGTCGCGGTAGCGCTTCACGCGGGCGGCATGCTCGGGCATGACGTGCGCCATGAACTGCTGCGCCTGGTCGTAGATGTCGTCGGTGTCGATCAGGATGTCGCCGATGTCGTGATTGAAGTAATCACGGATGGCGCGGATGACGAGCGACGATTCCTGGTAGATCAGGAAGGCGCCCTTGCCGCCCTTGGCCGCGCCGTCGATCGCGGTCCACAGCTTGAGCAGGTAGTTCAGGTCCCACTGGAGTTCGGGCGCCGAGCGGCCGATGCCGGCGGTGCGCGCGATGATGCTCATGCCCTTCGGGTACTCGAGCTGGTCCATCGCCTCCTTGAGTTCGGCGCGGTCGTCGCCCTCGATGCGGCGCGACACGCCACCGCCACGGGGGTTGTTGGGCATCAGCACGACATAGCGGCCGGCCAGCGAGATGAAGGTGGTGAGGGCCGCGCCCTTGTTGCCGCGTTCTTCCTTTTCGACCTGGACGGTGAGTTCCTGGCCTTCACGGATCACGTCCTGGATGCGGGCCTGGCTGGCCGACACGCCTTCGGCGAAGTACTGCTTGGAGATTTCCTTGAACGGCAGGAAGCCGTGCCGGTCTTCGCCGTAGTCGACGAAACAGGCTTCGAGCGACGGCTCGACGCGGGTCACGACCGCCTTGTAGATGTTGCCCTTGCGCTGTTCGCGCCCTTCGATTTCGATTTCGTAGTCGAGCAGTTTCTGCCCGTCGACGATGGCCAGGCGGCGTTCTTCGGCCTGCGTGGCATTGATCAGCATCCGCTTCATGATGCGTTGTCCTTATATGTATCGTTCTACCGGCTCATGACGAGCCAACGATGCACGGACGACGCCCGCGAAACCAGGGAATTGCCGCTTGGCCCCGGATGCTGTGACTGCCGCGCCAGGCGCGAGCAGGCCTCTCGAGCGTCAGCTCAAGAAGACAGCCGGGGTGGGGGCGCGTGGATGGGCGCGAGCCAGATTCGGTGTTGGGTGGCTGCCTTTTTGACAGCCGGTTGCGCAAGGGTGGCGCGCACTGCGGGCGATTCAATGCCTGAGGCGACTGGTCGAAACCAAGTCGACCAGCGCAGGCATATTTGAATCAGCAGCATCAACACAACAAGGGACTCGCTTCGATCCGCCTGCAGCTTGGAAGCTGCAGGCTGGGTATTCCGTATCGGTGTTTCGTGGGTGTCGGCTTGACTTGGGTGCCTGGCCTGCCACTTTGCGCGATTGCGCGGGGTTTGCGGGCTGGACGCCAAAGCGGCATCGACCTCACAGCATGGTCGTCAGTGCTCTAAACTTCTGTCTAATCAAGCACTTACACGACCGCGCTGGTGAAAAACATTATAGGTGCGAAGAAAAGCCCCGCGGGGGCTCCAAATCCCGCAGATCGACCCGCGGGCGCCGACACCGGCACGCCGCACGCCGCCATCCACTTCCTGACCGTCGACGCCGAATCCGCCGGGCAGCGGCTCGACAATTTCCTGTTTCGCCATCTGAAAGGCGTGCCGAAGACGCACGTCTACCGGATCATCCGGTCGGGCGAGGTGCGCATCAACAAGGGCCGGGCCCAGGCTGACACCCGCATCGAAGACGGGGACCTGGTCCGGATTCCGCCGGTCCGCATATCGCCACGCGCCGAAGAGGGCGCCACGCCACCCGCACCGGCGCGCGAGTTTCCGGTGCTGCTCGAAGACGAGGCCGTGCTGGCCATCGACAAGCCCGCCGGCGTGGCGGTGCACGGCGGCAGCGGCGTGAGCTTCGGCGTGATCGAGCAATTGCGCACGGCGCGCCCGGGCGCCAAGTTCCTGGAACTGGTGCACCGGCTCGACCGCGAAACCTCCGGCATCCTGCTGGTCGCCAAGAAGCGCAGCGCACTGGTGGCATTGCAGGACCAGTTTCGCGAGCGCGAGACCGGCAAGACCTACCTGGCGCTGGTCGAAGGCGACTGGCCCGCCAACAAGAAGGTGCTCGACGCGCCGCTGGCCAAGTACCTGCTGCCCGACGGTTCGGGCGCCGGTGCCGGCGAACGCCGCGTGCGCGTGGTCGCCAAGGACCACCCCGACGCGATGCGCGCCGTCACGCTGGTGCGCGTGCTGGCCCGCCTCAGCCTGCCGGGCGACGCCACGCCGCTGTCCTTGCTGGCGGTGACCATCAAGACCGGGCGCACCCACCAGATCCGCGTGCACCTGGCCTCGGCCGGGCATCCGATTGCCGGCGACGACAAGTACGGCGAGTCGGACCGTCAGCGCGCCTTGCACAAACTCGGCCTCAAGCGCATGTTCCTGCATGCGTGGCGGCTGCAATTCAACCACCCGGCCAGCGGCGAGCGCATTGCGCTGCAGGCCGGGCTGCCGCCTGAGCTGCATGCGCTGATGTCCCGCGCGGCGCTCGAGGCGATGGCGCAACACCCCACCCCCACGGCCCATGACTGATTCTTCCGTTCGCCCCCCGCGCTTCGACCTGATCGCCTTCGACTGGGACGGCACGCTCTACGACTCCACCCGCCTGATCGTGCGCTGCATCCAGGCGGCCGTGGTCGATGTCGGCGGCGCCAAGCCCAGCGAGGACGATGCCGCCTGGGTGATCGGCCTGGGCCTGGCCGAGGCGCTCGCGCGCGCGGCGCCCGACGTGCCCAAGGAAAAATACCCCGAGCTCGGCGCCCGCTACCGCTACCACTTCCTGCAGCACCAGGACGACCTCGTGCTGTTCGATGGCGTGCTGCCCATGCTCGATGCGCTGCGCGCGCGCGGCCACAAGCTGGCCGTGGCCACGGGCAAGTCGCGCCGCGGCCTCAACGAGGCCCTGAAGACGGTGGCGCTGCGCGACCGCTTCGACGCCTCGCGCACCGCCGACGAAACCTTCGGCAAGCCGCATCCGCGCATGCTGCTCGAACTCATGGAAGAGCTCGACGTGCCGGCCGAGCGCACGCTGATGATCGGCGACACCACGCACGACCTGCAGCTGGCGCAGAACGCCGGCTGTGCCAGCGTGGGCGTGGGCTTCGGCGCGCATGCATCGTCGACCTTCGACGAATTCAAGCCGCTGTACGTGGCGCAGTCGATCGCCGAGCTGCAGGCCTGGCTGCTCGACAACGCCTGAGGGCCAAGGCATGAGCGACTCGCGCATCCCGCTGTGCAATGCCTCGGACCTGGTCGAGGGTGGCAACGCCGTGCCCTTCGACGTGGTCCACGGCGGCGAAACCTGTCGCGCCTTCGCAGTGCGTTTCGAGGGCCTGCCGCATGCGTACCTCAACCGCTGCAGCCATGTGGCGATGGAGATGGACTTCCAGCCCGACCGCTTCTTCGACGACAGTGGCCAGTGGCTGCTGTGCGCCACCCACGGCGCTGTCTACAAGCCCGACACCGGCGAATGCGCGGGCGGGCCCTGCCGCGGCGGGCTCGTGAAGATCGCGCTGAGCGAAGAAGACGGCGTGGTGCACTGGCATACTGACTGGAACCTCCAACCTCTTTCCTTCTGACATGACCGATCCGAACCGCAGGGAACCCCAGGGTTTCGAACCGCTGGAGCCGGCCGTCCCCCTCACGACATCCCAAGACAGCCCCCGTACCATGGCCCAAGACCCCACGCAGCGCCCCGGGTGGGAGCGCGCCACCCTCGAAAAGCTCGCCTTCGCCTCCCTGAACGAGCAGAAGGCCACGCGCCGCTGGAAGACCTTTGTGCGCCTGGGCTGGCTGGCTTTCTTCGTGTTCCTGGCCTGGTTCGCGTTCTCTCGCAGCACGCCCAGTACCGCCAAGACCACGGCCCACACGGCCGTCGTCGAGATCAAGGGCGAGATCGCCAACGGCGGCGACGCCAGTGCCGAGTTCGTGATCGCCGCCATGAAGACGGCCTTCGAGGACGAGGGCGCCAAGGGCGTGGTGCTGCTGATCAACTCGCCCGGCGGCAGCCCGGTGCAGGCCGGCATCATCAACGACGAGATCAAGCGCCTGAAGGCCAAGCACAAGAAGCCGGTCTACGCGGTGGTCGAGGAAACCTGCGCCTCGGCGGCGTACTACATCGCCGCCGCGGCCGACAAGATCTTCGTCGACAAGGCCAGCATCGTCGGCAGCATCGGCGTGCTGATGGACGGCTTCGGCTTCACCGGCGTGATGGAAAAGGTCGGCGTCGAGCGCCGCCTGCTGACGGCCGGTGAGAACAAGGGCTTCCTCGATCCGTTCAGCCCGATGAACGACGCGCAGCGCGCGCATGCCCAGTCGATGCTCAACCAGATCCACACGCAGTTCATCAACGTGGTGAAGACCGGCCGCGGCGACCGCCTCAAGCTCGATACCCCGGGCCTGTTCAGTGGCCTGTTCTGGAGCGGCGAGCAGGCCGTGGAGTTCGGCCTGGCCGACCAGCTGGGCAACGTCGACTTCGTGGCACGCGAGGTGATCAAGGCGGAGGAAGTCATCGACTACACGCGCCGCGACAACGTGGCCGAGAAGCTGGCCAAGAAGTTCGGCGCCGCCATGGGCGCGGCCTCGGTGAGTGCGCTGAAGACTTCGCCGGCGCTGCGCTGAGCGCGGCTTTTTTTCAGGCGGCGCTGCTGTCGCCGCTGCCGGTGAACCGGGCCGAGGCCGCCAGCGCGGCGGCAAAGGCCACCACCACATAGAGCGCGGCGGTCAGCGAACTGACCCGCGCCAGCAGGCCGATCACCGCAGGCCCTGCCATGAACCCCAAATAAGCAATGGCCGATACGGCGGCGATGCCGTTGGCAGGCGCCACGCCCGGTACGCGGGCCGAGGCGCCGAACAGGATCGGCACCACGTTCGCGAAGCCGACCCCGACACCGGCGAAGCCCAACAGCGCGAGCCAGGGCAGGTCGGTCAGCAATACCAACGTCATCGCCCCCGCCGCGAGCAGGCCGCTGCCGCGCAGCAAGGCCGTGGGTGAGAAACGGGCGCGCATCGCGTCGCCACCGAAACGCGCAGCCGCCATCGCGGCGGAAAAGCTTGCATAGGCCAGCGCGGCCTGCTGCTGTGGGCTGCCCAGTTCCTGCTGCATGTAGAGCACGCTCCAGTCGTAAATGGCGCCCTCGGCGATCAGCCCCAGCGCGGCCAGCACGCCGAGCACCGCGAGCACGCCGCGCGGCAGGCGAAAGCCGTGGTCTGCCGCGGCCGCGCCGTCGGCGGGGGCAGCCGGTGTGGGCAGCATGCGCGTTGCCGCGATCGCGACCACGCCGATCATCACCACGGCCACCGTCCACAGGTGGGTCTGCGGCGCCATGCCGGCGGCCAGCGCCGCGCTGCCGCTCGCGGCGCCGACCATGCCGCCGAGGCTGAACATGCCGTGCATGCCGCTCATCAACGGTTGATTGCCGCGCAGTTCGAGCTGCGCGGCTTCGGTGTTGATCGCCACGTCGAACACGCTGGTGACCAGGCCGAACACCGCCAGCAGGCCCAGCAGCGCGGCATAGCCGGGCATCGCGATCAGGCCGGCGATCAGCAGGGCGTAGACGCAGCCGCACAGCGCGGCCATGCGGCGCGGGCCGTGGCGGCCGATCCAGCGCCCGGCGCTAGTCAGGCCGACCATCGCGCCGGCGCCCGCCGCGAGCATGGCGAGCCCGAGCTGCGCCTCGTCGATGGCGTAGTGCGCCTTGACTGTCGGCACGTGCACGCCCCAGGTCGCGAAGATGAAGCCCGACGCGAAGAACTGGGCGCGCGACGCCCAGCGCGTACCGGCCGTGACGCCCGGCCCCACCCTCAGCGCCCGATCGCGAACACGGCGGGCAGGCGCTCGTCGGTCGTGGCCTGCGGCTTGGCGGCGCGCCAGGCTTTCACCGTCTCGCTGCGCACCTGCGCGGTGGCGAGCGTCAGGCCGCGCGCGACGGCGAGCCGGGTGTTGTGCTGCAGCGTCTGCACCAGCGCCTGCAGCAGGGCGGCATTGCGGTACGGCGTTTCGATGAAGAGCTGCGTCTGGCCGGTTTTGAGTGCGAGCGCCTCGAGTTCGCGGATGCGCGCCTGGCGTTCGCCGCCGTCCTGCGGCAGGTAGCCGACGAAGGCGAAGTTCTGTCCGTTCAAGCCGCTTGCTGCGAGGGCCAGCAGCAAAGACACCGGTCCGGTGAGCGGCACGACGGTGATGCCCAGGTCGTGCGCGGCGCGTGCCACCGACGAGCCCGGGTCGGCCACGGCGGGCATGCCGGCTTCGCTCAGCAGGCCGACGTCGTGGCCTTCGAGTGCGGCGGCGAGCAGCGGGCGGGCGTCGAACTGGCCGGCGTGGTCGCCTTTCTTGTGCACTTCGCGCGGCAGTTCCTGGATGTTCTGCGCCTGCAGTGGCGCAGCCAGCGGCACGACGGCGTCGATGCGCTTCAGGTAGGCGCGGGCCGACTTGGCGTTTTCGCAGATCCAGTGCGTGATGCCTGCGGCGGCCTGCAGCGTGCCCAGCGGCAGGGCGTCCTGCAGTGGGGCCTGGAGGTCGCAGCCGAAATCGAGCGGCGCGGGGACGAGGTAGAGCTTGCCTGGGGTGGTCACAGCAGGTCGACCCCCGCGGCGCGCAGCATCCGGCAGGTGCGGATCAGGGGCAGGCCGACCAGCGCGGTGGGGTCGTCGCTGTCGATGGCGTCGAGCAGCGCGATGCCGAAGCCCTCGCTCTTGGCGCTGCCGGCGCAGTCATAGGGCTGTTCGGCTAATAGATAGCGCTCGATGGCGGTGTCGGAAAGGTCGCGGAACACCACGCGCACGGGGGCGATGTCGCGCTGGACGAAGCCCGTGGCGTGGCAAACGACGGCCACGGCGGTCTGGAAGATCAGCGTCTGGCCGCGCATGCGGCGCAGCTGGGCGGTGGCCCGTGCGTGGTCGCCGGGCTTGCCGAGCGCGTCGCCCGCCAGGTCGGCGACCTGGTCGGAGCCGATCACCACCGCGTCGGGAAAGCGCGCGGCCACGGCGTTGGCCTTTTCCAGTGCCAGGCGCTCGGCCAGCGCGCGGGGCGTTTCGCCGTCGAGTGGGGTTTCGTCGACTTCGGGGGCGTGCACCTCGAAGGGCAGATGGAGGCGGGTGAGCAGTTCGCGCCGGTAGCGCGAGGTCGAGGCGAGGATCACGGTGCGTTGCATGCAGCGATTGTGCGTGAGCGACCGGACCCGACCGGCTCGGCGGGTTGCTCGCCTGGGAGGCCGGCCGGCGCGCTAGACTGGGGCAGATGAAGAGAGAATTTGCCCCCGAAAGGCTCAATGTGCCCGCGTTCACCGCGGCGGCTGCCACGCTGGATGGTGCCGATCCGGTCCCGGGTTTCGCACGCCTGGTCGCCGAACTGGCGACGCCGGCCACTGACGCCGTGGTCCGCTGGGAAGCGACCGGAGAAGAGCGCCCCGGCGCCGACGGCAAGGCGACGCCCTGGCTGCATCTGGATGTCGAAACCACCGTGCCCCTGGTCTGCCAGCGCTGCCTGTCGCCCGTCGACACCGAACTGTTCGTGGACCGCTGGTTCCGTTTCGTGGCCGACGAGGCCACGGCCGAGGCGGAAGACGAGGAGTCCGACGAAGACCTGCTGGTCGTCAGCCGCGACTTCGACCTGCGTGGGCTGATCGAGGACGAGCTGCTGATGGAAATCCCCGTCATGCCGGTCCACGACGTGTGCCCGACGCCGGTGCGCCTGTCCTCCAGCGACGATGATTTCCAGGCGGCCGAAGAGGCCAAGCCGAACCCCTTTGCCGTGCTCGATGCGTTGCGTCCGCGCAAGCCCGAAAAGGGCAAGTAGCCCTTTCTCTCTGGCTGGGCTATAATCATGGGCTTCGCGCGCGCCGCCGTGAGCAGCAATGCATACAAGGCAAAGGCAGAACGTGGCATTCCATGCATGCCGCCGGAGCTTTCGCCTCATTGCCACCGCTTGAGCCCGCATCCAGTCACCCACCTAACCGTCCAGGAGCCATCATGGCCGTCCAGCAAAACAAGAAGTCGCCTTCCAAGCGCGGCATGCACCGTTCCCACAACGCCCTGGGCGTGCCCGGCATCGCTGTCGAGCCCACCACCGGCGAAACGCACCTGCGCCACCACATCAGCCCGAACGGTTTCTACCGCGGCCGTCAGGTGCTCAAGAACAAGTCCGAAGCCTGATCTCGAATCCCAAGGCCAAGGCCCGAAGCTACTTTTGCTGTAGCGTCGGGCCTTTGTTTTGATGGCTGCGCCTTTTTCTCCCGAACTCACTGCTGCGCCCGCCGCAATCACGCTCGCCGTGGATTGCATGGGGGGTGATCATGGGCCGCGTGTCACGCTCGCGGCCTGCCGCGCGTTTCTCGAGCGGCACGGCGAAGCCTCGTTGCTGCTCGTCGGTGCGCCGGCCGCATTGGCGGGGTTTGCCGACCATCCGCGCGCCCGCATCGTGCCGGCCAGCGAAGTGGTCGGCATGGACGATCCCATCGAAATCGCCTTGCGCAAGAAGAAGGACTCTTCGATGCGCGTCGCGATCCAGCAGGTCAAGGATGGCGCGGCGCAAGCGGCGATATCTGCCGGCAACACGGGTGCATTGATGGCGATCGCGCGCTATCTGCTTAAAACGCTCGACGGCATCGACCGGCCTGCCATTGCGCCCCAGTTACCGAACGTGAAGGGTGGGGCGACCACCGTGCTCGATCTCGGCGCGAACGTCGATTGCGATGCCGAAGACCTGCTCCAGTTCGCCGTGCTCGGCTCGGCGCTCGTTTCGGCATTGACCGGTAACGAATCGCCCTCGGTAGGTCTGCTCAATATTGGCGAAGAGGCCATCAAGGGCAGCGAAACCATCAAGAAGGCCAGCCAACTGCTGCGTGCAGCTGCCAACTCCAAGGATCTGAACTTCTACGGCAACGTCGAAGGGAACGACATTTTCAAGGGCACGACCGACATCGTCGTGTGCGATGGATTTGTCGGCAATGTGGCGTTGAAGGCCAGCGAAGGCGTCGCGTCGATGATCGGCGAGTTCATTCGCGTCGAGTTCTCGCGGAATATTTTCACCAAGCTGATCGCAATTGTTGCTTACCCGGTTCTAAAAGCGTTCAAAGGTCGCCTGGATCACCGTCGCTACAACGGCGCGGCCCTGCTCGGCCTGCGCGGGCTGGTGTTCAAGAGCCATGGCTCGGCCGACGAAGTGGCTTTCGGCCATGCGTTGGATCGCGCTTATGATGCCGCTCGCAACAACCTGCTCGATCGCGTGCGGGCCCGCATCGCCCACGCCGCGCCTTTGCTAGCGCGGCAGGAGTCGGCGGTGCCGGCCGACGCGACAGCCCTTCACGCTTGATGACCCCTTTTTCGCGCATTACCGGCACCGGCAGCTACCTGCCCCCCCGCCGCGTCACCAATGACGACCTTGCCAAGGATCTGGCGACACGCGGCATCGAAACTTCCGATCAGTGGATCGTCGAGCGCACCGGCATTCACGCGCGCCACTTCGCGGCGCCCGATGTCAGCAGCAGCGATCTCGGCCTCGAAGCCGCGAAGCATGCGCTGGAAGCCGCCGGCCGCAAGGCGAGCGACGTCGACCTGATCATCGTCGCGACCTCGACGCCCGACATGGTGTTCCCGTCGTCGGCCGCGATCCTCCAGCACAAGCTCGGCATTGCCGGCTGCCCGGCCTTCGACGTCCAGGCGGTCTGCAGCGGTTTCGTCTACGCACTGACGGTGGCCGACGCGATGATCCGCACGGGCACCGCGCGCTGCGCGCTGGTGATCGGCGCCGAAGTGTTCTCCCGCATCCTCGACTTCAACGACCGCACCACCTGCGTGCTGTTCGGCGACGGCGCGGGCGCGGTGGTGCTCGAGGCCTCCGACGAGCCCGGCATCCTGGCCAGCGACCTGCATGCCGACGGCAAGCACGTCGGCATCCTGTGCGTGCCCGGCCATGTGTCGGGCGGCAACGTGCTCGGCACGCCGCTGCTGCACATGGACGGCCAGGCCGTCTTCAAGCTGGCGGTCCGCGTGCTCGAAGATGCCGCGCGCGCCACGCTCGCCAAGGCCGGCAAGACCGAGGCCGACATCGACTGGCTGATCCCGCACCAGGCCAACATCCGCATCATGGAAGGCACAGCCAAGAAGCTGAAGCTGCCGCGCGAAAAGCTGGTCGTCACGGTGCACGAGCACGGCAACACCTCGGCCGCCTCGATCCCGCTGGCGCTCGATGAAGCCGTGCGCTCGGGCAAGGTGAAGAAGGGTGAGACCCTCATGCTGGAAGGCGTGGGCGGTGGCTTCACCTGGGGCGCGGTGCTATTGAATCTGTAGTGCGTCGCGGCGCCCCGAAGCGGGCGTCGGCGCGATGACGAAGAAACAACAATGAAATCCTTTGCTTTTGTCTTTCCGGGTCAGGGCTCGCAGGCGGTCGGCATGCTCGACGCCTGGGGCGATCACCCGGCCGTGGTCGAGACCTTGCGCGAAGCCTCCGAGGCGCTGGGCGAAGACATCGGCGCGCTGATCAAGAACGGTCCCAAGGAAGAGCTGGCGCTCACCACCAACACGCAGCCCGTGATGCTGGTGGCTGGCGTGGCCGCCTGGCGTGCCTGGCTGGCCGAAGGCGGCGCCACGCCGTCCGTGGTCGCCGGCCATTCGCTGGGCGAGTACTCGGCGCTGGTGGCTTCGGGCGTGCTCACGCTCGCGCAGGCCGCGCCGCTGGTGCGTTTCCGTGCACAGGCCATGCAGCAGGCCGTGCCGGTCGGCGTCGGCGCGATGGCGGCGATCCTCGGCATGGCGTCCGACAAGGTGGTCGCCGGCTGCGCCGAAGCCACCGCCACGTTCGGCCCCGGCAGCGCCGAAGTGGTCGAGGCCGTGAACTTCAACGATCCGATGCAGACCGTGATCGCCGGCAGCAAGGCCGCGGTCGACAAGGCCTGCGAGCTGCTGAAGGCCAACGGCGCCAAGCGCGCATTGCCGCTGCCGGTGTCGGCGCCGTTCCATTCGAGCCTGATGAAGCCCGCGGCCGAAGCCCTGCGCGAGAAGCTCGCGAGCGTGGCGCTGGCCGCGCCGCAGATTCCGGTGCTCAACAACATCGACGTGGCCGTCGAGACCGATGCCGACCGCATCCGCGACGCCCTGGTGCGCCAGGCTGCCGGCCCGGTGCGCTGGGTCGAGAGCGTTCAGGCCTTGAAACTGCGCGGTGCAACCGCCATCATCGAGTGCGGTCCCGGCAAGGTGCTGGCCGGCATGGTGAAGCGCATCGCCCCCGAACTGGAAGCCGCGTCGGTGTACGACCCGGCCACCCTCGCGGACGTCCGACAATCGCTCGCCGGCTGAACGCCGCCAGGCCCCGATACTTTTTCTCTTTTATGAGCACTCCTAAATTCGAAGGCCAGGTGGCCCTGGTCACCGGCGCAACGCGCGGCATCGGCGCCGCCATTGCGCTCGAACTCGCGCAGCGCGGCCTCAAGGTCGTGGGCACCGGCACCACCGACGACGGCGCTGCCAAGATCACCCAGGCGCTGAGCGCGTTCGACGGCCGTGGCCGTGCGCTTGACGTGAACGACGGTGCTGCCGTCGAAGCCCTGATCGACGAGATCGTGCAGGCTTACGGCGCGATCCACGTGCTGGTCAACAACGCCGGCATCACGCGCGACACGCTTGCCATGCGCATGAAGGACGACGACTGGGATGCGGTGCTCGACACCAACCTCAAGGCCGTGTTCCGCCTCTCGCGCGCGGTGATCCGCCCGATGATGAAGCAGCGCTATGGCCGCATCATCAGCATCACGAGCGTGGTGGGCGCGTCCGGCAATGCCGGCCAGGCCAACTACGCGGCCGCCAAGGCCGGCGTGTCGGGCATGACCCGTGCGCTGGCCCGCGAACTCGGCAGCCGCAACATCACGGTCAACTGCGTCGCGCCGGGCTTCATCGAAACCGACATGACGGCCAGCCTGCCGGAAGCCCAGCAACAGGCGCTGCTCTCGCAGATCCCGCTGGGCCACCTGGGCAAGCCGGCCGACATCGCGCATGCGGTGGCCTACCTCGCATCGCCGCAGGCCTCGTACGTGACGGGGCAGGAGCTGCACGTCAACGGCGGCATGCACATGTAGCCGAAAGGCGCAATCTTTTTCCGTACCGGAGCGCGGGGCAAATGCCACGGGCCGCCCGGCTAAAATCCACCAGTTACCTACAACCCTTAGAGGGAATCAAATGAGCGATATCGAAGCACGTGTCAAGAAAATCATCGCCGAGCAGCTCGGCGTGGAAGAGTCCCAAGTGACGAACGAAAAGGCTTTCGTGGCCGACCTCGGCGCTGACTCGCTCGACACGGTCGAACTCGTGATGGCACTCGAAGACGAGTTCGGCATCGAGATCCCGGACGAAGACGCAGAGAAGATCACGACGGTGCAGAACGCCGTCGACTACGCCACCAAGAATCAAAAGGCCTGATCGGCCAGCTGACACTGCAACGACGGCCGGCGGCTCTTTTTTCAACCGCCCGCGCCGCTCGGCAGCTGCTCAGCGCTTCCAGAAAGGTTTGCCGGCATGACCAAACGCCGCGTCGTCGTGACCGGACTCGGTTGCATCGCTCCTGTCGGAAACACCGCAACCGAATCCTGGACCAACCTGTTGGCCGGGAAGTCGGGCATTGCGAACATCACCGCGTTCGATGCAAGCGCCTTCGCCTGCAAGTTCGCCGGTGAGGTCAAGGGTTTCGACATCACCCAATACATCTCGGAGAAAGAAGCGCGTCACATGGACCGCTTCATTCATCTGGGACTCGCCGCCGCCATCCAGGCGGTGCAGGACAGCGGACTGCCGACCGGCGACGCGCTGTCTTATGAAAAGGCCGTGCGCATCGGCTGCAACATCGGCTCGGGCATCGGCGGTCTGCCGATGATCGAACAGACGCATGGCGAATACGCGAGCCGCGGCCCGCGCCGCATTTCGCCGTTCTTCGTGCCGGCGTCGATCATCAACATGATCTCGGGCCACGTCTCGATCAAGTACGGCTTCAAGGGCCCGAACATCGCAGTGGTTACCGCCTGCACCACCGGCCTGCATGCCATCGGCACGTCGGCACGCATGATCGAGTACGGCGATGCCGACGTCATGATCGCGGGCGGCGCCGAATCGACCATTTCTCCGCTCGGCATCGGCGGCTTCACCGCGCCTCGCGCATTGAGCACCCGCAACGACGATCCCACCACGGCCTCGCGCCCGTGGGACAAGGACCGCGACGGCTTCGTGCTGGGCGAGGGCTCCGGCGTGCTGGTGCTCGAAGAGTACGAACACGCCAAGGCGCGCGGCGCCAAGATCTACGCTGAGGTTTCAGGCTTCGGCATGACCGGCGACGCGTACCACATGACCGCGCCCGACGTCGACGGCCCGCGCCGTTCGATGGCGATGGCATTGGCCAATGCGGGTGTCAACGCCGACGAGGTCCAGTACCTGAACGCGCACGGCACCTCGACGCTGATCGGTGACCTCAACGAGACCAACGCGGTCAAGCTGGCGTTCGGCGATCACGCGAAGAAGCTCGTCGTCAATTCGACCAAGTCCATGACCGGCCACCTGCTGGGCGGCGCGGGCGGCATCGAATCGGTGTTCACGGTGCTTGCACTGCATCACCAGAAGAGCCCGCCGACGATCAACATCTTCAACCAGGATCCGGAGTGCGATCTCGACTACTGCGCCAACGAGGCGCGCGATCTGAAGATCGATGTCGCGGTCAAGAACAACTTCGGCTTCGGCGGTACCAACGGTACGCTGGTGTTCAAGCGCGCTTGAGCGTCGCTCTCCCATGCACAGCGCACCGTCGGTGACCTATCCGGTGGGGCGCACCCGCGGCGCAACCCGGATTCTCCTGGCTCTTTGGATCCTGGGCGTTTGCTGCGCGGGCGCGGCCTGCTATCTGTTCGATAGCAATGGCTGGCGCCAGTTGCTGCTGCTCCTCAGCGTCGTCTTTTCCGGTGTCGCCGCGGGCTTTGGCCTGCGGCGGGACGGTGCAGCCACGTTGCACTTCGACGGATCGCATTGGTCGCTGACCGGTGCCGATCCGTCGCGCGGCGTGCTTGCTGCACGCGCCATCGTGGCGCTTGATTTCCAGTCGCTGCTGCTGATCCGCTTGGCCGAGCCTGGCCGTGCTGCGCGCTGGGTCTGGCTCGAGCAGCGGGCCATGCCTGAGCGCTGGCGCGACGTGCGCCGCGCGGTCTACGCGCGGCCCCCGGCGGCCGAGCCGGCTGGCGACCCCTGGCGCGCGACCGCTCCGGCCGATGCGCCCTGACCCGTTTCGATGACCACTTCCTTGCCGCCCGCGCCCCCGGAGTCCGCGCCGCCCGATGGGGCGGCCGAGGCGTCGCGACCGGGTGAGGTCGACTTCCAGCTGGTCCAGCGCACCGTCGCGGGCGACCAGAAGGCGTTCGAGTTGCTGGTCATCAAGTACCAGCGTCGCATCGAACGCCTGATCGGACGCATGGTGCGCGATGTCGACCTGATCGAGGACATCGCCCAGGAAACCTTCATTCGCGCCTACCGCGCGCTGCACCAATTCCGTGGCGAGGCGCAGTTCTACACCTGGCTGTACCGGATCGCAGTGAACACCGCCAAGAAGGCGCTCGTGGACATGAAGCGCGATCCGACCGTCTCCGAAAGCGCATTGCGTTCGTCCTCGGACGACGAAGATGAAACTTACCGTCCTGGAAACGAACCAACCAGCGATGAAACCCCCGAATCGGTCATGGCGGCGAACGAAATCGCCAGTGCCGTCGAGGCTGCCATGGAAGCGCTCCCCACCGAGCTGCGCCAGGCGGTCACGCTGCGCGAGATCGAGGGGATGAGTTACGAAGAGATTGCCGAGGTCATGGATTGCCCGATCGGCACGGTGCGCTCGCGTATTTTCCGGGCGCGCGAGGCCATTTCGGCCAGGGTCAAGCCGCTGCTGGACAACCAGTCCGGCAAGCGTTGGTAGATCAGCAGGTGAATGACATGAATCAGACGATGACGGTTCGGGAACAGGTGTCCGCACTGGCGGACGGCCATTTGCAGGGCGAGGCGTTCGCGCGTGCGATCGAATCCGTCTGCGCCGAGGACGACTCGCGCGACGCCTGGCACGCCTACCACGTGGTGGGCGATGTGCTGCGCTCGTCGGCGCATTCGCGCTGCAGCGACACCTCGGCCTTCCTGGCGCGTTTTCAGCAGCGGCTCGCCGATGAGCCTGTCGTGATCGCTCCGCCCGCGTCCGTGGCCCCCCTGGCCGCCGTGCCGGCTGCGATGCCCGTGCGGCAGCGTGCCGAGGCGGCCAACGAGCCGGTGTTCCGCTGGAAGCTGGTGGCCGGCGCTGCGTCGCTGATGGCCGTGGCGGCCATCAGCTGGACGCTGGTCGGCAACGGTGCCGCGGTGCCCAACGGCGGTGCCCAACTGGCGGCGGTGCAACCGCCCGTGGCGAACTCGGTGCTGGCGGCCGCGGCCGGTGGCAGCGAGCTGCCGGGCAACGGCTCCCTGACGCCGACCCGCGTGCTGGTCGGCAATGGCAATCCGCAGGTCATGCTGCGCGATCCGCGCCTTGACCAGCTGCTCGAAGCCCACCAGCAGGCCGGTGGTGCATCGCAAATGCCGTCCGGTTTCCTGCGCAACGCCACCTTCGAGGGCCCCACGCGCTGATTGCGCGACCGTCGCCGCCTGCAATGACCGTTGTTCACATGCCGATTTCCGCACGCACCCTGGTGCTCGCGTTTGCTGTTCTTTGCCTGGGGCAGATGGCCACCGCGCAGACCCGCTACGGTGCGGCGAACACGAAGAGCGTGCCCTCGGCGCAGACCGACGAACCGCCGGCCATGGGCGTGACCGAGTGGCTGCAGCGCATGCATGCGGGCGCACGGCAGCGCAGCTACGTGGGCACCTTCGTGGTGTCGGCGCCAGGTGGCGACCTGTCGAGTGCGCGCATCTGGCATGTGCGCGACGGCGATCACCAGCTGGAGCGCATCGAAGCGCTGTCGGGCCCGCCGCGCTCGACCTTCCGGCGCAACCGCAACGTGATGACCTTCCTGCCCGAGGCGAAGGTCGTGAAGGTCGAGAAGCGTGAGAACCTCGACCTCTTCCCCAATCTGCCCGACAAGCCCGATTCGTCGGTGGGCGACTACTACGACGTGCGCGCCATCGGCAAGGACCGCGTCGCGGGCTTCGATGCCGACGTGGTGCAGCTGGTGCCGCGCGACGGCCTGCGCTTCGGCTACCGCATCTGGAGCGAACGCCGCTCCGGCCTCGTGGTGAAGCTCCAGACCGTCGACAGCGACACCCGCGTGGTCGAGCAGTCGGCGTTCTCCGAGCTGCAGCTCGATGCGCCCGTGAAGGCGCAGGCACTGGCGCAGATGATGGCCAACACGAGCGGCTACCGCATCGAGAAGCTCGAACTCGAGCGCAGCACGGCGCAGGACGAAGGCTGGATGCTGCGCACACCCGTGGCCGGATTCAAGCCCCGAAGCTTCTTCCGACGCCCCGCGCTGCCCGCCGGCGACGGCAAGCCGCCCAAGCCCGAGGCGACCACCGTCCAGTGGACCTTCTCCGATGGCCTGGCGACGGTCTCGCTCTTCATCGAACGCTACGATCCCACGCGCACGCCGGGCGACGGCGTGCTGACCATCGGCGCCACCAACGCGATCCGCCGGCGACTGCCCGCACCGGCCAGCGACTGGTGGCTGACCGCGGTCGGCGAGGTGCCGCAGCAGACGCTCAATGCCTTTGCCCAGAGCCTCGCGCGCACGCGCTGACGGGCGATGGGCTGACGCCGTGCAGGCGTTCGGGCTGAACCAAGCCGGCGCCGGGTACTCATAGCCTCTGTCGTTATTTGCAGCTCTGTTCTTTTTGAAAGACAACCGATGATGTTCAAAGTCGAGGGACACAAGCTTCGTTCCGGTCTGCTGGCCTTTGCGCTGGCAATGACGGCCGGCGCCACTTTCCTGCCGGTCGAGTCGGTGCATGCGCAGACGCGCACGCTGCCCGACTTCACCGACCTGGTCGACCAGGTCGGTCCGTCCGTGGTCAACATCCGCACCGTCGAGAAGGTCGCGCAGCGCGGCGGCGGCAACGGCGAGATGGACGAGGAGATGCAGGAGTTCTTCCGTCGCTTCTTCGGCCAGCCGCTGCCGGGCACGCCGCGCCAGGGGCCGCGCCCGAACCGTCCGCAGCAGGAAGAAGAGCGTCCGCGCGGCGTGGGCTCGGGCTTCATCCTGACGGGCGACGGCTACGTCATGACCAACGCACACGTGGTGGAAGACGCCTCCGAGGTGCTGGTCACGCTGCCCGACAAGCGCGAGTTCAAGGCCAAGATCATTGGCGCCGACAAGCGCACCGACGTGGCCGTGGTGAAGATCGAAGCCACGGGCCTGCCCGCGGTGAAGGTGGGCGACATCTCCAAGCTGCGCGTGGGCGAGTGGGTGATGGCGATCGGCTCGCCCTTCGGCCTGGAGAACACCGTCACCGCCGGCATCGTGAGCGCCAAGCAGCGCGACACAGGCGAGTACCTGCCGTTCATCCAGACCGACGTGGCCATCAACCCCGGCAACTCGGGCGGCCCGCTGATCAACATGCGCGGCGAAGTGGTGGGCATCAACAGCCAGATCTATTCGCGCTCGGGCGGCTTCATGGGCATCTCGTTCTCGATCCCGATCGACGAGGCCATCCGCGTCAGCGAGCAGCTGCGCACCTCGGGGCGCGTGTCGCGTGGCCGCATCGGCGTGCAGATCGACCAGGTCACGAAGGACGTGGCCGAGGCCATCGGCCTGGGCAAGGCGCAGGGCGCGCTGGTGCGCGGCGTCGAAGCCGGTTCGCCGGGCGAGAAGGCCGGCGTGGAGCCGGGCGACGTCATCACCAAGTTCGACGGCAAGGCGATCGAGAAGCCGAGCGACCTGCCGCGCCTCGTGGGCAACACCAAGCCGGGTACCAAGAGCACGTTGACCGTGTTCCGCCGTGGCAGCTCGCGCGACCTCAGCGTGACCATCGCCGAGATCGAGCCCGACAAGCCCGCCAAGCGCGCAACCGACCGCGATGAGCCGGCTGCGAAGCCGTCTGCTTCCGCGGCCCTCAAGTCGCTCGGCCTCGCGGTCAGCGACCTCAGCGATGCACAGAAGAAAGAGCTCAAGCTGAAGGGCGGCGTGAAGGTCGATGCCGCCAACGACGCCGCGGCACGGGCCGGCCTGCGTGAGGGTGACATCATCCTCGCGGTGGGCAATCTCGAGGTGGCGAATGCCCGCGAATTCGAGGCAGCGGTCGCCAAGGCGGACAAGGCCAAGTCGCTGAGCGTGCTCTACCGCCGGGGCGACTGGGCGCAGTACGCCCTGATCCGACCCGCACGCTGATACGGCGGCGGCGTCAAGTGGCCCCACCCGGCAGTCGGGTTTGGGGCCATTTTTTCGAGGTGTTTACGACGCTTCGGCGCCGGCCTCTAAAAAAATCCGAGGCCTTGAAAACGCCAAGATTTGTTTGCGATCACTAACTTATAAAAGGGCTAAGGACGAATTTCGGTAGAATAGACAGCTCCTGGCGGCCAGTCAGCGCATAAAGAGGGCGATGGCCTTCACGATGCGAGATGTCACACAGCCGTCCACCGGTGCTCCACAGATCGCCCACAAGTTGTTCAGCTACTGCTCCACCGATCCTGTTGATAAGTTGTGAGTATCTTTGATGTTGTGGACCTGCAACGAGCCCTTTGGACCCTGTTCCCGGATGTACGTGCTTCCCTTTTTGCCTACAATGAAGTTCCAACTACTGCAGTTGCCATTGCTTGTTGGTTCAGGGCGCGTCTCCAGAAGACGCGCCCTTTTTTCTTGGCCCCGCCCCTCGGCGCCCGAGCCAATTCAAGTACTTAAGCGTTCCCGTTGATGAATCACATCAGAAATTTTTCGATCATTGCGCACATCGATCATGGCAAGTCGACGCTCGCAGACCGTTTGATCCAACGTTGCGGCGGCCTCGCGGAACGCGAGATGGAAGCGCAGGTGCTCGACTCGATGGACATCGAAAAAGAGCGTGGGATAACCATCAAGGCGCAGACCGCCGCGCTGCACTACAAGGCACGCGATGGACAGGTCTACAACCTCAATCTGATCGACACGCCGGGCCACGTCGACTTCTCGTACGAAGTGAGCCGCTCGCTGTCGGCATGTGAAGGCGCATTGCTCGTTGTCGACGCATCGCAAGGCGTCGAAGCGCAGACGGTGGCCAACTGCTACACCGCGCTCGACCTCGGCGTCGAAGTGATCCCGGTGCTCAACAAGATCGATCTGCCGAACGCAGACCTCGACAACGCGCGCACCGAAATCGAAGACGTGATCGGCATCGACGCGACCGACGCGATTCCGTGCTCCGCAAAAACCGGCGTCGGCATCGACGACATCCTCGAGACCATCGTCGCGCGCATGCCCGCACCGCGCGGCAATCCCGACGGCCCGCTGCGCGCGATGATCATCGACAGCTGGTTCGACCCGTACGTCGGCGTCGTGATGCTGGTGCGCGTGGTCGATGGCCGCCTCGTGAAGGGCGAGCGCATCAAGATGATGGCGTCGGGTGCGATGTACAACGCCGACAGCATCGGCGTCTTCACGCCCGCCAACGAAGCGCGCGCGTCGCTCGAAGCCGGCGAGGTGGGCTACATCATCGCGGGCATCAAGGAACTGCAGGCGGCCAAGGTCGGCGACACGGTCACGCTGATCCGGCCCGGCACCGGTGGCGCCGCCGCCACGGCCACCGAGGCGCTGCCCGGCTTCAAGGAAATCCAGCCGCAGGTGTTCGCGGGCCTGTACCCGACCGAAGCCAGCGAGTACGACTCGCTGCGCGACGCGCTCGAGAAGCTCAAGCTCAACGATTCGTCGCTGCGATACGAACCCGAAGTGAGCCAGGCGCTGGGCTTCGGCTTCCGCTGCGGCTTCCTCGGCCTGCTGCACATGGAGATCGTGCAGGAGCGCCTGGAGCGCGAGTTCGACCAGGACCTGATCACGACCGCGCCCAGCGTGGTCTACCAGGTGGTGCGCAACGACGGCGAAGTGATCATGGTCGAGAACCCGTCCAAGATGCCCGACGTCGGCAAGATGGCGGAAATCCGCGAGCCCATCGTCACCGTTCACCTGTACATGCCGCAGGAATACGTCGGCTCCGTCATGACGCTGGCCAACCAGAAGCGTGGCGTGCAGCTGAACATGGCCTACCACGGCCGCCAGGTCATGCTGACCTACGAGATGCCGCTGGGCGAGATCGTGCTCGACTTCTTCGACAAGCTGAAGTCGGTGAGCCGCGGCTACGCCTCCATGGACTACGAGTTCAAGGAGTACCGCGCCTCCGACGTGGTGAAAGTCGACATCCTGCTCAACGGCGACAAGGTCGATGCGCTGTCGATCATCGTGCACCGCAGCCAGTCGCAGTACCGCGGCCGCGCGGTGGTGTCGAAGATGCGCGAGATCATTTCGCGCCAGATGTACGACGTGGCGATCCAGGCGGCCATCGGGGTCACGATCATTGCGCGTGAGACAATCAAGGCACTTCGCAAGAACGTGCTCGCCAAGTGCTACGGCGGCGACATCTCCCGCAAGAAGAAGCTGCTCGAGAAGCAGAAGGCGGGCAAGAAAAGAATGAAGCAGATCGGTTCCGTCGAAGTCCCGCAAGAGGCCTTCCTCGCGATTCTGCAAGTCGAAGACTGATCACCACGAACATGGCATACCTCACCACCCTGGTTCTCGCGGCGTTCGCCAGCTACGTCGGCGCCTGGTATTTCGGCGCGCTCGAAGGCAACTTCGCGCTGCTGCTGTTCGTGGCCACGGTGGTCACCGGGGTCTACTGGCTGGCCGAGCGTTTCTACTTCCTGCCGCAGCGCGAACGCGCCGCCGCCACGCTCGAGAGCTCCATCGCTGAACGCAACACGCGGCTGGCGGGGCAGGGCATCACCCAGGTCGACACCACCGACGCCAAGGCCAGCGAACGCCTGCTGATGCAGCCCTGGTGGCTCGACTGGACGGCGGGCCTGTTCCCGGTGATCCTGGTGGTGTTCCTGCTGCGCTCGTTCCTGTACGAACCCTTCAAGATTCCCTCGGGCTCGATGATGCCCACGCTGCTGACCGGCGACCTGATCCTGGTCAACAAGTTCACCTACGGCCTGCGCCTGCCGGTCGTCAACACCAAGCTCACCGACGGCACGCCGCTGGCGCGCGGCGACGTGGTGGTGTTCCGCTACCCGCCCAAGCCCAGCATGGACTACATCAAGCGCGTGGTCGGCATCCCGGGCGACGAGGTGGCCTACCTGAACAAGAAGCTCACGATCAACGGCCAGCCGGTGGGCAAGGCCCCGATCGCCGACTACCTCGATGGCGAGTCGATGCGCATCCTGAAGCAGTTCGACGAAGACCTCGGCGGCAAGCAGCACAAGATCCTCAACGACGAGAACGCCCCCGCCTTCGTGCCGGGTGCCAGCGACTTCCCGTTCCGCGAGAACTGCCGCTACTCGGTCGAGGGCGTGGTGTGCAAGGTGCCCGAAGGCAACTATTTCATGATGGGCGACAACCGCGATAATTCGGCCGATTCCCGTTTCTGGGGATTCGTACCGGACAAGAACATCGTGGGCAGGGCCTTCTTCGTCTGGATGAACTTCGGCGATCTCGGTCGCATCGGTCCGTTTCAATAATTAATCAACAGTCAACGTTACTGTTCGAGGGGTAAGAGGGCATGAGAACCAACAGTCGGTCCGTCCGTGGCAGTGCCGCGCACCAGCGCGGCATCTCGTTCATCGGCCTGGTGTTCGTCGCGGCGGTGCTGGGCTGCGTGGGCGTTGTCGTCGCGCAGGTCATTCCGACGCTGATCGAATGGCAGGCCATCGACAAGGCCGCCAACAAGGCCAAGGAAGGCGCCACGGTGCCCGAGATCCGCGCGATCTTCGACCGCGCCCAGGCCATCGACGACTTCAAGTCGGTGAGCGGCCGGGACCTCGAGATCAAGAAGGTGGGCGACAAGGTCGTCGTGTCGTATGCGTACGAGCGCGAGATCCCCCTGTTCGGGCCGGCCTACCTGACGCTCAAATACAAGGGCGCGTCCCGCTGACCGCGGTGTCGAACAAGAAGGTGGACGGCAGCCTCGTCGCGCTGCAGGCGCGCCTTCAGTACACGTTCTCGGACCCGCGCCTGCTCCAGCTCGCGCTCACGCACCGCAGTTTCTCGGCCGATCACAACGAGCGCCTCGAGTTTCTCGGCGACTCGGTGCTGAACCTGGCCGTCTCGCATCTGCTGTACATCCGCCTCTCGGAACTGCCCGAGGGCGACCTGTCGCGCGTGCGGGCCAACCTGGTCAAGCAGGACACGCTGCACCGGCTCGCGCTGGGGCTGGCGCTGTCGCCGTTGCTGCGCCTGGGTGAAGGCGAGGCCCGCTCGGGCGGCCCGAACCGGCCTTCCATCCTGGCGGACGCGCTCGAAGCGCTGATCGGCGCGGTCTACCTGGACGCCGGCTTCGCCGCCGCGCAGGCGCTGGTGCACCGGCTCTACGAGGCGGTCGAGATCAATCCGCGCATGGAAGCCGCCGCGAAAGACCCGAAGACCGAATTGCAGGAATGGCTGCAGGGCCACAAAATGAAGCTGCCGGTGTACCGCGTGGCAGCGACGCTGGGTGCAGCGCACAAGCAGACCTTCGATGTCGAGTGCGAGGTGCCCGAGCTGGGCCTTCGCGAGCGCGGCATCGGCGGCTCGCGCCGCGCCGGCGAGCAAGCTGCCGCGGCCGCCATGTTGATCCGGCTCAAGGCACGCGGCGCCGCGTGAAATCAGAATGAACGATGTAACCAATCCCGCAGCGGGACCCGAAGACACCGCAGGCGACACGCCTGCCACCGGGCCGCAGCACTGCGGCCTGATCGCCATCGTCGGCAAGCCCAATGTGGGCAAGTCGACGCTGCTCAATGCGCTGGTCGGCCAGAAGATCAGCATCACCTCGCGCAAGGCGCAGACCACGCGCCACCGCATCACCGGCATGCGCACGCTGGGCGCCACGCAGTTCGTGTTCGTCGACACGCCGGGTTTCCAGACCCTGCATGCCAACGCGCTGAACAAGTCGCTCAACAAGACCGTGCAGGGCGCGGTCGGCGACGTCGACCTGATCCTGTTCGTGGTCGAGGCCGGCAGCTTCACGCCGGCCGACGAGCGCGTGCTCAAGCTGCTGGGCAAGGGCATCCCCACGGTGCTGCTGGCTAACAAGCTGGACAACGTGCACCGCCGCGGCGACATCGCGCCCTGGCTGCAGACGATGCAGGCCAAGCACAGCTTCGCCGAGTTCGTGCCGATGTCGGCCAAGAACGCGAAGGACGTCGAGCGCCTGTTCGGCATCTGCGAGAAATACCTGCCCGAGCAGCCCTGGTTCTACGACGAAGACGAGCTCACCGACCGCAGCGAGAAATTCCTCGCCGGCGAGCTGGTGCGCGAAAAGCTCTTCCGCCTCACGGGCGACGAGCTGCCCTACACCTCGACCGTCATCATCGACAAGTTCGAGGAAGAGCCGCCCCAGAAGAAGGGCCAGAAGCGCCTGCTGCGCATTGCCGCCACCATCGTGGTCGAGCGCGACGGCCACAAGGCCATGGTGATCGGCGACAAGGGCGAGCGCATCAAGCGTATCGGCATGGAAACCCGCGTCGAGCTCGAGAAGCTGGCCGACGCCAAGGTGTTCCTCGAGCTGTGGGTGAAGGTGCGTTCGGGCTGGGCCGACGACGAGGCGCGCGTCCGCTCCTTCGGCTACGAATGAAGTGGCTGCCGCTCATCGCGTTTCGCATGAACCGGCTTACGTGCTCCATCGCTACGACTGGAGCGAGTCGAGCCTGATCCTCGAAGTCTTCACCCGCCACCACGGGCGCATCGCGCTCGTGGCCAAGGGGGCGAAGCGGCCGAGTTCCAATTTCCGTCCCGTGCTGCTGCCGCTGCAGCCGCTGCAGCTCAACTACGGCGGCGACGCCGAGATCCGCACGCTCAAGGGCGCCGAATGGATGGGCGGCCACGTCATGCCGACCGGCGAGGCGCTGCTCTCGGGCTACTACGTCAACGAACTCCTGCTGCGCCTGCTGGCGCGCGACGACGCGCACGAGGCGCTGTTCGACGCCTACGCCGGCGTGGTGCAGGTGCTGGCCGGCGACCACGCGGGCGCCCAGGCCGCGACGCAGGCCGCCGCGCTGCGCGCCTTCGAGCTGCTGCTGCTGCGTTCGGTCGGCCTGCTGCCCTCGCTCGACGTGCAGACGCTCACCCTGGAGCCGCTGGCGGCCCGCACGCGCTACACCCTCGTGCCCGAAGCCGGCCTGCGCCAGGCGGCCAAGGAGGAGGCTGCGCTGGCCGGCGCCGACTGGCAGGTGCTGCAGAGCGTGCTCGACGACCGCACCCCGTTCACCGCCACCCTGCGCGAGGTCGCGACGATGAACGCCGGCAGCAACAGTGCCCTGCGCAACCAGCTGCGGGCCTTGCTCAACTACCATTGCGGCGTGACCACGCTGCGCACGCGGCAGATGATGAGAGACCTGCAAGCGCTCTAGCCCGGCGCACGATCGATCGAAACGCCAACCTGAGAACCGAAGCCATGCGTCTGGGTGTCCTCGTCTACGTCGACGACAAGAAAGAAATCGTCGACGAGTTCCACTGGCTGTACCGGAGCATGATCGTCTCCGGCGTCTTCGCGCGCGGCGGCGAGCTGATCGCTGTGTGCCACCCGAACGTCATCGCGCAGCTGCCCACCGACGACCGCGTCGTCGTGATTCCGGGCCTGCCCTACGCCGACCAGCACGCCGAGTGGGCGGGTTACGGCTACATCAATTCGATCGCGAACCTGTGCGACCCGGCGGTGCTCGCCGTGTGCCGCAACTACGACGCGATCCTCAAGACCGACTGCGACACCTTCGTCACGCCGGCGCTGGCCAGCTTCGAGCCGACCGGCCTGTGCTTCGGCTTCGGCGCCTACGCGTACCAGGAAGAGGTGCGCCGTAAGCTGTCCGAGTGCAGTGCGCGCTGGGGCTTTCCGCATTCGGGGCTGCACAACGTGGGCGCCTCGGTGCTCGGGCCGACCGAGTTCGTGGGCAACTTCGTGCAAGCCCAACTCGACTACTGCCACAAGCTGCTCGACGAAGAGTTTCGCGACTTCCAGGGCGAGTGGCCCGGCTGGTGCAAGAACGTGCTCACCATGTACGCCGGCGAGCTGGCGCTGCGGCGCACCTACCCCCAACGCTGCTCGCTGGGCCTGCTCGACCACCTGCCGTACGCCGACCGCACCTTGGGTGGCGACGTGCTGCACATCCACGGCTGGCACACCGACCAGTACTGGTCCAAGCATCATTTCCGTGCCGGCGCCTACGACCACATGGCGCCCGGCGACATCGACAGGACGACGCTCGGCGGCTACTGTCACTGGCTTGCCGTCACCCCCACCGACGACCTCCGGGCCGGCGCGGGCGGCGCATGAACGAAGAGAAGAAAGCGATTGCGTCCATGAGCGATACCTCGTCCTCCCTCCTCGCACCACCACGGCCCTGTCGGTCAACCTCAACAAGGTGGCCCTGGTGCGCAACACGCGCCACCTCGGCATCCCGAGCGTGGTGGGCGCTGCCCAGGCCTGCCTGGCGGCGGGCGCGCAGGGCATCACCGTGCACCCGCGGCCTGACGCGCGCCACATCCGCGCGCACGACGTGAGCGACCTGTCGGAACTGCTCGCCAAGGACTGGCCGGCCATCGAGTTCAACATCGAAGGCAACCCTTTCCACAACCTGATGGACTTCGTGCGCGAGCTCAAGCCGCACCAGGCCACCTTCGTGCCCGACAGCGAAACCCAGTCGACCAGCGACCACGGCTGGAGCTTCCCCGAAGACGCCGAGCGCCTGCGCCCGCTGATCGCCGAAGCCAGGGCGCTGGGCGTGCGTGTGAGCCTGTTCATGGACCCGATCCCCGAGATGATGGCCGCCGTCAAGGCCGTGGGCGCCGACCGCGTCGAGCTCTACACCGAAGGCTACGCCGCCTCGCGCGGCACGCCGCAGGAAGCCGCCGTGCTCGCGCGCTACGTGGCCGCGGCGCAGGCCGCCCATGCGGCGGGCCTGGGCGTCAACGCCGGCCACGACCTGAGCCGCGACAACCTCACGCCGTTCCTGCGCGCGGTGCGCGGCGTGCACGAGGTGTCGATCGGCCATGCCTTCGTCGCCGATGCGCTCGAACTCGGGTACGCCGCGACCACGCGCGACTACCTGCGCTGCATCGCCGACGCCGCATGATCTACGGCATCGGGACCGACATCTGCGACGTGCGTCGCATCGCGGCCACCTTCGAGCGCCAGGGCGAGCGCTTCGCCCGCCGGGTGCTGAGCGACGCCGAGTTCGCCATCTGGCAGGCCCGTGCCGCACGCTGGCCCAAGCGCGGCCTGAGCTACCTTGCCACGCGTTTTTCCGCCAAGGAGGCCTTCAGCAAGGCCATCGGCCTGGGCATGCGCATGCCGATGAGCTGGCGCCTGTGCGAGATCGCCAACCTGCGCAGCGGCAAGCCGGTGATCGTGCTGCACGGCGAACTCAAAGACTGGTTCGAGGCGCAGGGCCTGACGGCGCACGTGACCGTCACCGACGAAACCGAGTACGCCGCCAGCTTCGTGGTGGTGGAAAAGGCCTGAACGAATCTCCGGCGCCGTTGCGCCTTGCCGACCGATCGACAGACATGACCGAACTGAACCACGCGCCGCTCCTCATCGATGTGGCCGGCACCGAACTCACCGCCGCCGACCGCCGGCGCCTCGCCAACCCGCACGTGGGCGGCGTGATCCACTTCACCCGCAACTGGCAGGACCGCGCACAGATGACCGCGCTGAACGCCGAAATCAAGGCGATCCGGCCCGATCTGCTGATCTGCGTCGACCACGAAGGCGGGCGCGTGCAGCGCTTTCGCACCGACGGCTTCACGCGGCTGCCCTCGATGCGCAGCCTGGGCGAGCTGTGGATGCACGATGCCCTGCGCGCTACGCAGGTCGCCACTGCGGCCGGGCAGGTGCTGGCCGGCGAGTTGCGCGCCTGCGGCGTCGACTTCAGCTTCGCGCCGGTGCTCGACCTGGACTACGGCGGCAGCAGCGTGATCGGCGACCGCAGCTTTCACCGCGACCCGCGCGTGGTCGCGCTGCTCGCCAAGAGCGTGATGCACGGCATGCTGCAGATGGGCATGCGCAACTGCGGCAAGCACTTTCCGGGGCATGGCTTCGTGCAGGCCGATTCGCACGTCGAGATCCCGGTCGACCGGCGCAGCCTGAAGGCCATCCTGGCCGACGACGCGCGGCCCTACGACTGGCTGGGCGGCACGCTCGCGGCCGTGATGCCGGCGCACGTGATCTACCCGAAGGTCGACAAGCGGCCGGCGGGTTTCTCTGAAAAATGGTTGAAGGACATCCTGCGCCAGCGCTTTGCGTTCGACGGCGCGGTGTTCAGCGACGACCTGAGCATGGAGGCCGGTCGCTACATCGACGGCCAGCTGCTGAGCTACACCGACGCGGTGCTGGCGGCGCTTGCGGCGGGTTGCGACCTGGCGCTGCTGTGCAACCAGAGCATCGGCGAGGGCCGGCCGCTGGACGAGATGCTCGACGGCTTCACCGCCGCGGCGGCCGATGGTCGCTGGCAGGGCGATGCGGCCAGCGAGGCGCGGCGCCGGTCGCTGCTGCCGGGCGATGAAGCGCTCGACTGGCAGGCGCTCACGGCCTCGGCGCGCTACGTGCAGGCGCAACGCCTGCTGGCCGGCGCTCAGTCGCGGAAGGGCCGCACCGGCAGCTGATTCGCCGCGGGGCCGAGCAAGGCGGCCACCTCGGGCGTCTCGAACAGCGACTCCAGCCAGGGCTTGTCGGCCAGGCCGGCCTGGAAGAACACCTGCAGCAGCCGCAGGGTTTCGGTGCGCAGCGCGCGCGTCAGCATTTCAGCGTCGATCCGCAGCGTGCCGGCGGACGCTGCGCAGGCCTGCGCCACGGTGCGCAGCAGCTGTTCGGCGAAGTCGCGCTGCGGCGGCCACAGGTGCGCGTAGAGCTGGGCTATGAGGTCGATGTCTTCCACACGGTTGCGCGGCAGCAGGTGACGCAGCACCGCGCGCCGCGCGCGCATGGCGAGCGAGGCGGCGTGCGCGAGGTCTGCTGGCGGCGCGGCCGGCGCGGGGCGATGCAGCACCTCCGGAATGACAGCGAAGTGCGCGCCGGCCACGATGCAGCGGCACAGCATCTGCAGGCCGTCGTGCACCGCGAACTCGGGGTCGTGGCGCACGCCGGTGCGTTCCAGGAAGCGGCGGCGGACCAGGCAGGCCGACAGTCGCAGCGGCTCGGGGCCCAGCGCTTCGGCCACGATCTCGTCGTGCCGCTGGGCGTATTTCAGCGGCCCGGCGGGCGTCTCGCTCCAGCAGCCGACGATGTCCAGGTCCGGGCAGGCGGCGAGCAGTGCAGCTTGCCGCTGCAGGCGGCCGGGCAGGGCGCGGTCGCTCGCATCGGCGAAGACGACGTGCTCGCCGGTGGCTTGTGCGAGCGCGAGGTTGCGCAAGGTGGCGCGGTCGCACGGTACGGGCAGCGCGATCCAGCGCAGGTCGGGGGCGATGGCGCGCGCCTCGCTTTCGGCCGCTGCGGGAAGGCCTGCCGCCACCACGACCAGTTCCAGCGCCACGTCGGCTTGTGTCGTCCAGTCGCGCAGGTCCTGCAGCCAGTCATCACCGCTGCCGTCGGGTGTCAGGCAGACCGACACGCGCGGCATCGCCACGGGCGGCACGCGGTCGGGCTGCTGGGCGCGCCAGGCGAAGTAGCGTTCGAGCGCGGGGCCGATGTCCGGCGGCGCGAAGGCCCGCTCGAGCGTGTCGAGCCCGTCGCGTTCGAGCTGCGCGCGGCGCGGCGCATCGGCGACCAGCGCGACCACGGTGTCGACCAGCTGGTCGTAGGGCACGCCCACCACCGCATCGCGGAAGGCGGGGTCGATCTCGCTGTCGGGGTAGAGCTCGCAGACCACGGCCTTGCGATGGCGCAGCAGGATCGACAGCCGCGGCGTCTCGACCACGCGGGACTCTTCCCAGTTGTGCAGGTTCAGCATGACCTTGGCGCGGCGCATGCGGTCTTCGCGCTCGGCCTGGGTCCAGAATCCGCCGCGCGTCATCTCGACGCGCAGGCCGCGCGCCATCAGCGCTTCCAGCACGTCGATCCGACGCTGCGTGAACGAGCCGAAGAAGCAGACGTCGATGTCGCGCTCCTCCTCGGGCAGGACTTCCGACAACGGCAGGATGCGGGCCGCGTCGGGCTCCCAGCCCAGCGGCACGTAGTCGGCGTGCTGGTAGCCGAGCTCGCGGTGGCGATGGAAGTTGGTCTTGCTGTACTCCCACAGGTAGCAGCGCGGGAGCAGGTCGAGGTAGCGGTCGTTCCAGGCATGCGTGCCTTCGACCATCGGTTCGAAGTTGACGACGATGCAATTCGGGTGGAACGGCGCGAGGCTCTTCCAGGGGAAGTTCCAGAAGAAGAACAGGATGTTGATCGCGCCGGGGTCGATGTTCGCCGGCGTGTAGCTCGTCGGGTAGCCCAGCCGCTCGGCCGCCAGGCGGTAGGTCCGCACGATGTCGCCGCAGACCGCGTCTTCGGACAGTGACGTGAAGTGCAGCCGTGGCAGGGTCATGGGCGACGACTGTACCGGGTCAGTCCGCGGCCGGCGCGCCCACCGCCGCGGGCCACAGCGGCGCACCGCCCGCCTCCAGGTGCGTCAGGTACAGGCGCAGCTCGAACTCGAAGCGGTGGTACTCGGGCTCCATGTGCGTGCACAGCGCGTAAAAGGGCTTGTCGTGGTTCTTCTCGCGCGTGTGGGCCAGCTCGTGCACGACGATCATGCGCAGCCATTCGAGCGGCACGGTCTTGAACAGGCTGGCCACGCGGATCTCGCGCTTGGTCTTGAGCTTGCTGCCCTGCACGCGCGCGATGGTAGTGTGGGTGCCCAGCGCATGGCGCACCACATGCAGCTTGCTGTCGAACACGGCCTTGGCCAGCGGCTCGGCCTTGCGCATGTACTCGCCCTTGAGCTCGCAGGCGTAGTCGTACAGCGCGCGGTCGGTGCGGATGTCGTGCAGGCCGGCGTAGCGTCCGCGCAGCAAGGCGCCGAGCTTGTCGGCGGCCATCAGCTCGCTCACCTGCGCCAGCAGCGCGGGCGGGTACGCGGACAGGTACTTCATCTGCGGCTCACCCCGCCGTGCGCGCCGAGTAGGCGAGCCCGGCCGCGACGCCGCCGAGCAGGTCGCCTTCGATCAGCGGTACGCCCGCGAAGCTCGCGCGCAGCGCCCGCTGGAACGGGCGCAGGGCCGACGAGCCGCCGGTGAGGTAGATGGCGTCGAGGTCGCCGCTGCGCAGGCCGGCGCGCTTCACGCAGGCGTGGGCACAGGCCACCACGTTCTCCAGCGGTGCCGCGAGCTGCTGCGCCATGTCGGTCGGCGTCAGCGCCGAGGCCAGCCCCGCCTCGATGCACGACAGGTCGATCTGCACCTCGGCGTCGCTGACCGAGCCGTTGATCTTGGCCTGCTCGACCTCGCTGGCGATGCGGTGGCCGTGGCGCTCCTCGAGCACCGTCATCAGGCGGTCGTGCAGCTGGCGGTCGCTGTAGCTGGTGCGCAGCTCGCGCGCCTGGCGCACCGCCTTCGGGGCGTAGAGCCAGTTGATCAGGTGCCAGGATGACAGCTCGAAGAACACCTTGCTGGGCACCTCGCGCCCGCTCGGGCCGAGGTGGCGCAGCCCGAGCAGCGGCATCACGCGCTCCAGGTTCAGGCGCTGGTCGAAGTCGGTGCCGCCGATGTGCACGCCGCTGGTGGCCAGCACGTCGTCGGCGCGATCGGCGCGCGCCATGCGCTCGGGGCCCAGGCGCACCACGGTGAAGTCGGAGGTGCCGCCGCCGATGTCGACGATCAGGATCAGCGACTCGCGCGTGACGCGTTGCTCGTAGTCGAAGGCTGCGGCAATGGGCTCGTACTGGAAGGACACGTCGCGCAGGCCGGCGGCGCGCGCGGCGTGGCGCATGCTTTCCTCGGCGCGCTGGTCGCGCTTGGCGTCGTCGTCGACGAAATGCACCGGGCGGCCGATGACCACGCGCTCGGGGCGCTGCCCCAGCTCGCGTTCGGCGCGCGTCACCAGCTCGTGCAGGAAGCGCGCGATGATGTCCTCGAAGCTGACCAGTCCGTCGTAGACGGCGGTTTTTTCCTGCATCAGCGGGCTGCCGAGCAGGCTCTTGAGCGAGCGCATGAGCCGGCCTTCGACGCCGGACAGGTACAGCGCGATGGCGTCGCGGCCGAAGTGCGTGCTGCGGTCCTCGGCGTTGAAGAAGAGGGCGGTCGGCAGCGTGGTGGCGCTGCCCTCGATGGGCAGCAGGCGCGCGGCCTCGCCGGGGGAGGCAAAGGAAACCGCGGAATTCGAAGTGCCGAAATCGATGCCGATGGCCGGGGTGCGTAAGGGATTCATTCAAGCAGGAAATCGGAGGGCCCAAGAGTGTAGAGGGTCGGCCGGAGCGCGCGATAGACTGCGCCCCAATGACCACCCCACCCGGACGCCGTCGATGCCGCTGTGCCTGACCTTCTTCGACCGGCTCGACGAGCCGGTGCTGCGCAACCACAGCCACTACTGCCGCCGTTTCGGCTACCCCCATGCCTGGGTGGAGAGCGAGGGCGCCGGGCATCCGGCACTGCGCGACTGCGCCAAGTACGCCGAGATGCTGCGCCGCCTGCGCGGCCTCGACGAAGGCGACTGGCTGCTCTTTCTCGACGGCGATTCGGTGGTGTTCCACCCGGTGGCTGTCGAAACGCTCCTGGAAGGCCGCGACCTGCTTGTGGTGGACGGACCCAAGGGCCTGCCGCTGTGCAACCTGATGATCCTGCGCAACACGGCGGCCAACCGCGCGCTGCTGCATGCGCTCATCCGGGCGGCGAGCCAGGTGGTGGCGCGCGTCACGCCCCGCCTCGACGCCGCGGCGCTGCTGCGTCCGGCCGGCATGCTGTCGTGCAACGGGCTCATCGGCGACTGCTACGTGAACGTCTCGTGGCGCATCGCGAACTGGTTCACCGCCCGCATCTTCGTGGTGCACCTGGCGCCCCTGGTGGAGCTGGATGCCGAGGGTCGCGTGGTGGAAGAGCTGCTGCACGACGCGAACCTGCAGCGCCTGCTGGTGCGCCGGGTGAACGCGGCGCTGATCGACGGCGAGCCCGTGCTGCCGCCGCCGGCCTACCCGGCGATCTCGGAAGACGCCTATTCATGCGTCCACCCGCAGGCGCCCATTGCCTTCGTCACGCTCTACACGCACCACATCAACGACTACGCGCGCGTGTCGGAGCACAACGTGCGGCGCTACTGCGAGCGGCACGGGTACGGCTACCACGTCTACCGCGCCATCCCGGGCGAGCTCGATCCGTCGATCAGCGGCGCTTGGGTGAAAAGCTGGCTCGTGAAGCGGCATCTCGCGCAGCACCAGTGGGTGGTGTGGATCGACGCCGACACGCTGTTCGTCAACCAGACCCAATGCATCGAGCCGCTGCTCGAAGGCCGCGACCTGCTGTTCGCCAAGGACATCGGCGCGTGGGACGTCAACTCGGGCGTGATGGGGTTCCGCCACACCGAGCGCAACCTCGAACTGCTCACGCAGCTGTGGGAGCGCATCACCGGCGTCGACGACAAATCGACCGTGTACGCCAGCCAGGGCGACCAGTACTACACGAACGTGGTGCTGGGCGAACACGGCCTGATCGGTGATGCGGTCGTGACCGACCTGCTGAGCATCAACACGCCGCCACACCTGGCAGGCGGCGACAGCCTGCTGGTGCACTTCGTGGGGCTCGGGGAGCCCTACCGGTCGGTGTACATGGCGGACGTCGACGCGCGCTCCAAGCGCCTGGGCTGAGCGGGCGGCACGCGCCGCGCTTCAGCCGCCGAAGGTGTAGGTCGTCGGATAGCTGTTCGACGCCATCTCGCGCTCGCTGTCGTCGCAGAAGTCGCCGTGGTGCGGGCTGAGCAGATAAAGGTTGCGATCGGCGCACAGCCGCGCCAGGTCGTCGGCCGATGCGACCTGCAGCGAGAGCCCGCCCAGCGTCAGCACCAGGGGGAAGGGCTCGGCCTGGTGGCGCTCGTAGATGCCGCGGCCTTCGCCGAGGTAGTCGAGCCGGTGGTCGATCACGCGAAAGCCCGTCTGGTAGAACATCTTGCGCGCATCGAAGTCCGTGAAGAAGCGCAGGTGCGTGAAGTCGAGCAGGCCCCAGTGGGTGTAGCGCCAATGCCCGCGCATGGCGTCGTACAGCATCGGCAGGTTGGACGCGTTCGGCAGGCTGACCAGGATCTGCGCATCCGGCGCGACGATGCGCTTCAGGCCGCTGAGCAGCTGCCACGGATTGACGAGGTGCTCGAGCACGTCGAACAGGCACACGAGGTCGAAGGGGCGCGTGAGCCCCATCGCGGCGAAGTCGACGGTTTCCACGTCCTGCTCGACGACCTTGTCGAAATGTTCGCGCGCCACCTGCGCCGCCGAGGCGTTGAACTCGCAGCCCCAGAGTTCGCAGCCGGGGTGGCGCCGGCGCAGTTCGTGGCCCACGCCACCGGAGCCGCACCCGATGTCGAGGGCGACCGTGGGAGGACGCTGGATCATGTCCAGGCACTCGGGCCTGGGGTTGAACGGGTAGACGTATTCCTTCTTGTCGCGGTCTTGCCAGAGAAAGTCGGTCACGGACAGCGTCCCCGTCGGGTGGGTCAGCCTTCCCGGCGCAGCGCCGGGAACAGGATCACGTCGCGGATGCTCGGCGAATCGGTCAGCAGCATCATCAGGCGGTCGATGCCGATGCCGCAGCCGCCGGTGGGCGGCATGCCATATTCGAGCGCACGCACGAAGTCGTGGTCGTAGAACATGGCTTCGTCGTCGCCACTGTCCTTGGCGGCCACCTGCGCGTTGAAGCGCGCGGCCTGGTCTTCGGCGTCGTTCAGCTCGCTGAAGCCGTTGCCGAATTCGCGGCCGGTGATGTACAGCTCGAAACGCTCGGTGACTTCGGGGCGCTCGTCGTTGGCGCGTGCCAGCGGCGAAATCTCGGTCGGGTGCTCCATGATGAAGGTCGGCTGCCAGAGCTTCTCTTCCACGGTCTCCTCGAAGTACATGACCTGCAGGCTCGCGAGGCTGCGCTGCGAGAGCTTGTCCTTTTCTTCGCTCAGGCCGAGCTTGCGCAGGGCGTTGATGAGCCAGGCGGTGTCGTCCACGCCATCACCGGCGTCGGTGTGCTTGAGGATCGCTTCGCGGATCGTCAGGCGCTCGAAGGGCTGCGTGAGGTCGACGGCCTTGCCGCCGTAGGTGAGCTGCTGCGTGCCCACGGCCTTGTCGGCGATGGTGCGGATCAGCGTCTCGGTGAAGTCCATCAGGTCGCGGTAGTTCCAGTAGGCCGCGTAGAACTCCATCATCGTGAACTCGGGGTTGTGCCGCACCGAGATGCCTTCGTTGCGGTAGCTCCGGTTGATCTCGAACACGCGCTCGAAGCCGCCGACGATCAGGCGCTTGAGGTACAGCTCGGGCGCGATGCGCAGGAACATCTCCTGGTCGAGCGCGTTGTGGTGCGTCTTGAACGGCTTGGCGTTCGCGCCGCCCGGAATGGGGTGCAGCATGGGCGTCTCGACCTCGAGGAAGTCGTTGGCCACCATGAACTCGCGCAGCGCGCTCACGGCCTTGCTGCGCGCGGTGAAGCGCACGCGGGCCGACTCGTCGGTGATCAGGTCGACATAGCGCTGGCGGTACTTCTGCTCCTGGTCGGCCATGCCGTGGAACTTGTCGGGCAGCGGACGCAGGCTCTTGGTGAGCAGGCGCAGGCGGCTGACCTTGATCGACAGCTCGCCAGTCTTGGTCTTCATCAGCGTGCCTTCGGCACCGAGGATGTCGCCGAGGTCCCAGCGCTTGAAATCGGCATACGCCTCTTCGCCGATGGCGTCGCGCGTCACGTACAGCTGGATGCGGCCGGTGGCGTCCTGCACGGTCGCGAAGCTGGCCTTGCCCATCACGCGCTTGAGCATCATGCGGCCGGCCACGCTGACGGCGACGGCCTGTGCTTCAAGGGCTTCCGGCTCGGTGCCACCGTGCTGCTCGACCAGCGCCGCGGCGCGGTGGCCGGGTTTGAAGTCGTTCGGGAACGCGACCCCCTTGCCTTCGGTCTGCGCCGTGCGCAGCAGCTTGAGCTTTTCGCGGCGTTCGACGATGAGCTGGTTGTCGTCGGCCGTGGACGTGGGAGAAGAGGAGGGCAGTTGTTCGTCGGACATGGGAGGCGTGTGGGGGCGCAGCAAGAAGAGGGAGGGTGTGCGCGGGCCGTGCATTTTAGCCCATCGGCCTTGAGCGGAATCGGCCTGAAGCGCCCGTCAGTTCTGTGAGGGTTGCTATCAAAAGTGGAGCTTAACCCTCAACGTTTTCAGCCGTTCGGCGGTGGCGCGGCGTCTGGCGTGCCCGCGTGGCGGTGCGTGATCCGTTGGGCGTCGTGCTGCATCACCAGCGTGCGCAGGCGATCCGGGTAGCCCATGTAGTGCAGCATGAAGCTGTCGCGGTCGTACAGCGCGGGGTGCGAATTGAAGGACACGCCGTCGGAACGCGGCATGGCCGCGTCGCCGCCGGCCTCGGCCCAGGCGGCGACGAAGAAGGCCTGGTCGCCGCCCGAGGCGTAGACACCGCGCTTGTCCTGCACGGCGTCGATCAGCGCTTGCACGCGCTCCAGGTAGGCGATGCAGGCCGGCGTGTTCGAGAACACCATGAAGCCGCTGTTGAATTCGTAGCCCGACACGTCGCGCGCCAGCGCCACCGGCCGGCCACGCAGCAGGGGCGCGAGCGGCCGTGCGCGGTCGTGGATGAGGATGTCGGCATCGACCCACGCGACCTGTTCGTGTTCGGCCAGGTGCTTGAGCAGCAGCCGGGGCTTGATCCAGTTGCCGGCCACGCGGCCCCGCAGGTCGGCTGGCAGGTCGCGGTAGACGTGGTGGGTGTGGCCGTGGTGGTCGGCGTACGCGGCGATGTTGCGTTCCGACAGCGTGGCATAGCCGGCGATGTTGGGCGTGTAGCTGGTCAGCAAGGCGACGGGGCGGCCGGGGTTGCGCACTTCGTAGTCCGGCTGGCTCGTGGGGGCCGGCGGCAGGTCGTCGTAGAGCTGGCCGTCGCGCGCGAGCACCGCGTTCAGGTGCGCGACGAAGAGGCCACGCACCCGCATGTCCTGGACATCGATGTGGACCGCAGGATTGAACGAGAGCACGAAGGCCGAGACCTCCGGCAGGTAGTGGCCGAAGCGGGCGAACAGCAGGTTGGGGTAGTGCCGGCCGTCGATGAGCTGGTGGTGCGGATGGGCCGCAAGGCCTTCGAGTTCGCGGTGTGCCCAGCGGTCGGTGCCTGCGTCGGGCGCGATGCGCAGGCGGTCGAGCACGGAAGCCACCAAAGCCGTGGCCTCGGGGCCGGCGCGCAGCATGAAGCAGCTGCCCTCGGGGCGGTGGTGGTGCTCGTTCTCGGCGATCCAGTGGGTCGCGTCGCCGATCACGGAGGGTGCCGGCAGGGGCGCGAGAAAGGCCGCGTCGTCGTCCGCGAAGACCAGCAGCGTGCCGTCGGGCGCATCGGCCAGCGCGGCGCTCACCACGCTGTACTTGTAGACCAGCAGCGTGCGCGCGCTGTTGTGCGGCGTGCCGATGGCGTGCAGGCGGTGCGCGTAGCCCCAGCGGGCGCAGTAGGCGCGGTGGTTGTCCGCGAAGGCCTCCGTGCCCGCGCGCAGCAGGATCGAGTGGAAGCGGACCGGCGCCGGGCTCATCTCGCAGCGGGCCGTGTCTAGTCGGTGATACCGGTGCGCGCCAGCAGGTCGCTGACCAGCTCCAGGCGCATCAACGGGCTGTCGAGCTCCATCAGGCGCTGCTTCAGTTCGACCTGCATCGGCACCAGCTCGCACCAGCGGTTGGCCACCCACCCGCAGTCGTCGAGGCGATAGGGCGCGCCGATCGGCAGGCGCACGGTGTCGCCCTGCGCGTGGCGGCGCTCTTCGAGGGTGTCGATCAGGCGGCGCAGCGCGGTGGCAGTGTGGCGCAGGTCGTCGGGGATCTCGAGGTCGACATCGTCGGCGACGGCGTCGACCTCGGCGATCCACAGGCCGTGCTTCTGCAGCTCGCTGCTGCGCACGCGAAAGCGCTGCGTGCCGACGCATTCGATCTGCAGCAGGCCGCTTTGCGGCGCGTCGAAGGTGCGGATGTCGGCGAGCGTGCCGACGGCGGCAAAGCTTTCGGCTTCGGCGCCGGCCTTGCGCACTTCGGCGCCGCTGGTCAGGCTGACGACGCCGAACGGGGTGCCGGCCTTGCGGCACTTGCCGACCATGTCGAGGTAGCGGACCTCGAAGACACGCAGCGGCAGCAGGCCGCCGGGAAACAGGACCGTACCGAGCGGAAAGAGAGGAATGCGCACGTTGAAAAGGGCCGGGCCAGTCGCCGCGGTCAGCTGGGTTGAAGGATCAGGTTGAGGATGGTCGCGTGTTCGGGCCGCAGTATCCCCTGCATCTGGAACGCGTGGCGCGCGTGGTTGAGCAGGTTCAGGATCGACTGCTGGCACTCGCCGGCGCTCTGGCCCCAGCGCGTGTCGACCTCGGACAGGGCGCTGTGCGCCGCGCGATGCAGGTCGACCAGGTGGGCCAGGGTCTGGGGCATGTCGCCGGGGTTGCGGTACAGCGTGAGCAGCTGTTCGCACTCACGGCCCCGCAGGCGCGGGAAGACCAGCGGCAGCAGGCGCCGGTAGATGCGGTCCTTCGAGGCGTAGAGCCGGTCGCGCGGCAAGGTGCGGGAGGTCATGCCCGGGTGGATGCGGTAGCGCGTCAGCGGCTCGGGCAGGTTCGCGAAGCGCGCGCCGTGCAGCATGCAGTCGACCCAGAACCCGAGGTCGTCGACGGCGTAGAGGTTGGGGTCGAACTGCAGCCCGTGGGCGCGGTAGAAGTCCAGCCGCCCGGTCGTGCTCTGGTTCGCGAGGTAGTCGTAGCCCTCCACCATGCGGGCCTTGATCGTCGCGTCGTCCAGCGGCAGGCTGGTGACGCCGGCCTGGTCCTGGAAGTGCTCGAGCTGGCTGCCGACGACGGTGACCGACGGGTTGCTTTGCAGGAACGCGACCTGCTTGGCGAAGCGGTCCAGCGTGGCGCAGTCGTCGTGGTCGACGCGCGCCAGGTAGGTGCCCCGGGCCATCGCCATCGCGAGGTTCATGTTGGCCGGCAGGCCGACGTTGCAGGCGTTGCGGTGCCGCCGGATGCGCGGGTCGTCGAAGGCGGCCAGGCGCTCCCAGGTGCCGTCGGTGCTGGCGTCGTCCACGACCAGCAGCTCGAAGTCGGTGAAGGTCTGTGCCTGCAGCGACTGCAGCGTCTCGATGAGGAACTCGCCGCTGTTGAAGGTGGGGAGCACGACGCTGAGCAAAGGCATGGGGTTCCGTAGGGCGGTGTGGCCGGGGGCGAGGCTTGTGGTCCAGAATCGGAGCAGTCGCGCGCGTGCGCACCTCCCTGCCCATTCGACATGTTGTACCAGATACCCTCGTTTCTTCTCGACGTGATCGTCGGCCTGCTCGGCGGCGCCTGCCTGCTGCGCCTGTACATGCAGTACCACCGCGTGCCCTTCGGCAATCCGCTGGGGCGCTTCGTGTTCGCCATCACCGACTGGATCGTGCTGCCGCTGCGGCGCATCGTGCCCGCGGTGAAGCGCTGGGACCTCGCGAGCCTGATCGCGGCCTGGCTGCTGGTGATGCTCAAGTTCCTGGTGCTGTGGCTGCTGGCCGGCAGCCTGGCGCGGATCACGGCGCTGCCGCTGGTGTCGCTGGTCGGCCTGCTGCAGCTGGCGGTGTCGGGCCTGACGGCGCTGCTGGTGGTGTACGCGGTGCTGTCGTGGATTCCCGGCGCTTCGCCGATGCTGCTCGACCTGATCTCGCGCCTGGCCGAGCCGCTGGTGCGGCCGTTCCGCCGCTTCATTCCGCTGATCGGCGGCGTCGACCTGTCGCCGCTGGCCGCCATCGTGGTGCTGCAGGTGGTGGCGATCGTGCTGGGCAACCTGCTGGTCTTCGCGTTCCGGCTCGGCGCCTGACGCGTCGGGGTACCCCAGACAGCAAAACGCCCGCACTGCCTTTCGGCGTGCGGGCGTTCAGGCCGAAGCCTGAGCTACGGTGAAGGTCAGAGCACCGCGTCGGCCGGCTGGCGCAGCAGCATGGCCAGCGTGCTGGCGATGGTTTTGCGCAGTTCGCGGCGGTCGCTGATGAAGTCGATCGCACCCTTGGTCTGCAGGAACTCGGCGCGCTGGAAGCCTTCGGGCAGCGTCACGCGCACGGTCGATTCGATCACGCGCGGGCCGGCAAAGCCGATCAGCGCCTTGGGCTCGGCAATGACCACGTCGCCCACGAAGGCGAAGCCGGCGCTCACGCCGCCCATGGTCGGGTCGGTCAGCACGCTGATGTAGGGCAGGCCCTTCTTCGCCAGGCGCGTGAGCGCGGCGTTGGTCTTGGCCATCTGCATCAGCGAGAGCAGGCCTTCCTGCATGCGCGCGCCGCCGGTGGCGGTGAAGCACACGAAGGGCACCTTCTGCTCGATGGCGGTCTCGACGCCGCGCACGAAACGCTCGCCGACCACGCTGCCCATGGAACCACCCATGAACTCGAACTCGAAGCAGGCCACGACCACGCTGATGCTGTGGACCGAGCCGCCCATGACGACCAGCGCGTCGGTCTCGCCGGTGTTCTCCAGCGCTTCTTTCAGGCGCTCGGGGTACTTGCGGCTGTCCTTGAACTTCAGGGCATCGACCGGCAGCACTTCCTGGCCGACTTCGTAGCGGCCTTCGGCGTCCAGGAAGGCATCCAGGCGCGCGCGGGCGCCGATGCGGTGGTGGTGGCTGCAGCTCGGGCAGACGTTCTGGTTGTGCTCGAGGTCGGTCTTGTACAGAACGGTCTCGCAGGCCGGGCATTTGATCCACAGGCCCTCGGGCACCTGGCGGCGCTCGGACGGGTCGGTTTGTGCGATCTTGGCGGGTAGCAGTTTTTCAAGCCAGCTCATGGGGGCTCCTTGTGAGGGCAGTGATTATCGACCAGCCGCGTTTTTGGCCGTGGCAGCCGGCAGCGCGTCGAGCGCCTCGCGGATGCCGGCCAGGAATTCGCGCACTGTGGGCACCACGTTGTTGCGAGGCTGGTCTTCGATGAGTTGAATGATCTTGGTGCCGATGACCACGGCGTCCGCCGCCGAGCCGATGGCCTGCGCCGTGCGCGCGTCGCGGATGCCGAAGCCCACGCCGACGGGGATGCTCACGTGCTCGCGGATGCGCGGGATCATGCGACCGACCGCCTCGGTGTCGAGGTGGCCGGCGCCGGTCACGCCCTTGAGCGACACGTAGTACACGTAGCCGCTCGCGATGCGCGCCACCTGCGCCATGCGCTCGGCGGTGCTGGTGGGGGCCAGCAGGAAGATCAGGTCGATGCCGGCCGCTTTCAGGTCGGCGGCGAAGTCCTCGCATTCCTCGGGCGGGTAGTCGACGACCAGCAGGCCATCGACGCCGGCCGCGGCCGCGTCGCGGATGAAGGCCTTCTTGCCGTGCACGAGGTCGTAGCGCTCGACCGGGTTGGCGTAGCCCATGAGCACGACCGGCGTGGTCGTGTCCTTCGTGCGGAAGGCGGCCACCATGGCGAGCACCTGCTTCATGCCGACGCCCAGCGCCAGCGCGGCTTCGCCGGCCTTCTGGATCACGGGGCCGTCGGCCATCGGGTCGGAGAAGGGCACGCCCAGCTCGATCACGTCGGCACCCGCCTCGACCATGCCGTGCATGAGTTCGGGCGTGATGTCGGCGAAGGGGAACCCGGCGGTGACGTAAGGGATCAACGCGCGACGGCCTTGCGTTTGCAGGGCCTGGAACTTGGCGGCAATGCGGCTCATCACTTGCCTCCCTTCACGCTCAGACCGCGCATCGAAGGCCGGTCGTAGAAGTCGACGCCCGACAGGTCGGCGACGGTGCCGATGTCCTTGTCGCCGCGGCCCGAGAGGTTCACGAGGATGGACTGGTCGGGGCGCATGGTCTTGGCGAGCTTCAGGGCGTAGGCCATGGCGTGGCTGGATTCGAGCGCGGGAATGATGCCCTCCGTGCGGCACAGGTAGTGGAAGGCTTCGAGCGCCTCGACGTCGGTGATGCCGACGTACTCGGCGCGGCCGATGTCGGCCAGGTAGGCATGCTCGGGGCCCACGCCCGGGTAGTCGAGGCCGGCGCTGACGCTGTGCGTCTCGGTGATCTGGCCGTCGTCGTTCTGCAGCAGGTAGGTGCGGTTGCCATGCAGCACGCCGGGGCTGCCGCGCAGGATCGAGGCGGCGTGCTTGCCGCTGTCCAGGCCTTCACCGGCCGCTTCCACGCCGATGAGGCGCGTGCCCGCGAACGGAATGTAGGGGTGGAAGATGCCGATCGCGTTGCTGCCGCCGCCCACGCAGGCGACCACCACGTCGGGCTGCTTGCCCTCGGCTTCACCGGTGATGCCGTCGGCCGCGAGCATGGCGGGCATCTGCGCGATGCACTCGGTGCCGATCACGCTCTGGAAGTCACGCACCATCGTCGGGTAGGGGTGCGGGCCCGCCACCGTGCCGATGATGTAGAAGGTGTTTTCGACGTTGGTGACCCAGTCGCGCATGGCCTCGTTGAGCGCGTCCTTCAGCGTCTTGCTGCCGGATTCGACGGGCACGACGGTCGCACCCAGCAGGTTCATGCGGTAGACGTTGGGGCTCTGGCGCTTCACGTCCTGGCTGCCCATGTAGACCACGCATTCGAGGCCGTAGCGCGCGCAGATGGTGGCGGTGGCCACGCCGTGCTGGCCGGCGCCGGTCTCGGCGATCACGCGGGGCTTGCCCATGCGGCGCGCGAGCATCGCCTGGCCGATCACGTTGTTGATCTTGTGCGCGCCGGTGTGGTTCAGGTCTTCGCGCTTCAGGTAGATCTGCGCGCCGCCCATTTCGCGGCTGGTGCGCGCGGCGTGGTAGATCGGCGAAGGGCGGCCGACGAAGTGCTTCAGCTCGTAGTGGAATTCGGCCAGGAAGGCCGGGTCGTCCTTGAATTTGGCGTACGCGTCGCGCAGCTCGTTGATCGCGTGCGTGAGCGTTTCGCTCGCGAAGGTGCCGCCGTAGGGGCCGAAGTGGCCGCTGGCGTCGGGTTGCTGGTAGTCCTGAAATTGGCTTTGCATGGTTCTCGATCGATGGGCCGCAGCCCGAATGCGATCGGGTGCGGCGGCTAACTGGAGAAGGACGAAGCGTCGGCAGCCGAGGCTTTGACAGTGTTCGCCGCATCTGCGGCTCTCACGGCGGCGACGAATGCCCGGATCTTTCCGGCGTCCTTGAGGCCCTTGTGCCCGGGACCGTCGATTTCGACGCCCGAGCTCACATCAACGGACAGCGTCTTGCAGCGCGTCCGCAGGCTGTGAATGCCATCGCTCACGTTTGCAGGTGTGAGCCCACCACTCAAGACGAGGTGAGCGTCGACGGCGGGTGGAAGAAGTGACCAATCGAAAGCCTTGCCGCCTCCGCCATAACCTTCGACATGGGCGTCGAGCAGGATGGCCTGGGCGCGGGAGTAATCGGACGCGTATTTTACGAGGTCGAAGCCGGCCCCGGCAGCCCCCAGCGGAATCCGGGCGGCGCGCATGTAACGAAAGCGTCCCGGGCCGGTGGCTTCCTCGCACTGTTCGGGCGTTTCTTCCCCGTGGAACTGCGCGATGGCGCCTTTCACGCGGGCCAGGGAGGCCAGGACTTCGGGAGCGTCCGCGTTCACGAACAGCAGCACCGGCGTGATGAAGGGCGGCAGGCGCGAGGCCAGTTCGGCGGCGCGCTCGGCGCTCACGGCGCGCGGGCTCTTCGGGTACAGCACGAAACCGATCGCGTCGGCGCCGGCCTCGACCGCCGCGTCCACGTCGGCCTCACGCGTGAGGCCACAGATCTTGATGCGGGTGCGTGGGGCGAGGGGGGCGGGAGATGTCATGGCGGGCCATCATACGAAGCCCGCTCGCCCTGGAACGTGGCCTCGGCCGGCAGACCCCACTTGGCGTCGTACAACGGGCCGAGAAAGTACAGGCCATCGGCGGAGAAGGTGGGCGCCGCCACCTTGCGGCTGCGTGCCTCGAGCACCTCGGTGATCCATTCGGGCCGCTCGTCGCCGCGGCCGATGCGCACCAGGCTGCCCATCAGGTTGCGGATCATGTGGTGCAGGAACGCGTCGGCCTCGAACTCGAAGTGCCAGCGGCAGCGCTCGCCGTCGCCCACGCGCGTGATCTCGAGGCGCCGCAGGTCCTTGACCGGCGAGAGGGCCTGGCAGGCCGAGGCGCGGAACGAGCTGAAATCGTGCCGGCCGACCAGCAGCGCCGCCGCGGCGCGCATCGCGTCGCCGTCGAGCGGGTACATCGACCAGCCGACCCGGCCCGCATCGAGGCTAGGCCGCACGGGCGACTGCGAGAGCACGTAGACGTAGCGGCGCGCCAGGGCGCTGGCGCGGCAATGGAATTCGTCGGGCACCGGGTGCGCCCACTGCACCGCGATGTCGTCGGGCAGGTAGCGGTTGGTGCCGCGCATCCAGGAGAACGGATCGCGTTCGATGTCGGTGTCGAAATGCACCACCTGCATCAGCCCGTGCACGCCGGCATCGGTGCGGCCGGCGCACAGCGTGCTGACCCGGCTGCCGGCAGGCAGGCCGGCGAACTTCGCAAGGGCGGCTTCGAGCTTGTCCTGCACCGTGCGGCCCGAGCGCTGGCTCTGCCAGCCCTCGTATGCCTGGCCGTTGTAGCGGATGCCGAGTGCCAGCCTCACGAAGCGATCAGAAGGGCAGTCGGCAACCGGCTCAGCGCAGTTCGGCGAGCAGCTGCTTGGCTTGCGACTTGAGGTCGCCGGCGCTTTCGGCTTCGACTTCCTCGACCAGCGAGCGCGCGCCTTCGACGTCGCCGATGGCCTGCAGTTCGCGGGCCAGCGAGAGTTTCACGGCGTGCGGGTTGTCGTCACCGTCGTCGTCCAGCGCGGACGGCGAGGTGGCCACGGCCGCAGAGCGCGGTGCTTCGGCGGCAGCGGAGCGGGCCGGCAGGCCAGCGAGGGCGCTCATGTCGAACTCGATGAAGCCCGAATCGGCGGGCAGCGTGTCGCGCAGCATGGCTGGGCGGGTGTTGTGCTCCGCGTCGTTCAGCGACGAGGGACGCGTGTGGGCCGTCAGTGCGCCGGGGGCGGTGTCGAAATCGTTCTCGAGATCGACAGGTGCCGCGGCGTGGCCGTTGCTCAGCGGGGCCGGTGCGGCCGTCGGTGCGTAGACCGACTTCGGCAGGCTGGCACCCACGGGGGCGGGCGCCGGTGCGGGCGGCTGGGTCAGGTCGAGGTCGAAGTCCAGCGGCGCGACCGAGGGCATGAAGGCCGGCGGGGCCGATGCCACGGGCGGTGCGGCCGGGGGCGGCGGTGCCACGACGGCTGCTGCTGCGACTGCGGCAGCCGGCTTGGCGGCAGCGGCCAGCGCGCCGGCGAATGCGGCGGTTTCGGCCTGGCTGGCGCCACGCGCGGTGCCCGTGCCCGATTCGTACAGCGGGTTGCCCGGGTCGAGGTCCTTGCCCATGTCGACCACGCGGTTCCATTCGGAGCCCGCGCCGTTGGTCAGCTTGTGCACTTCGGTGGCCAGGCCGTCGAAGGCGCGCACGTCGCGGCGCTTGGCGTGGATTTCGAGCAGCTTGAGGTGGATCGCGGTGCGGTCCGGGTTCAGGCGCAGCGCTTCACGCAGGATTTCCTCGGCCTGCAGATCGCGGCCGTAGGCGAGGTAGACGTCGGCTTCGGCGACCGGGTCGACATCGCCCGCGTCGAGCTGGCTCGGCGAGTACGACAGCGACGACACAGTGGAGTCGCCGCGGTTCTTGGTGTCGACCGATTCGCCGCCGCTGGCGCCGAAGAACGAGTCCTTGGGAATGCGGCTCTCGAGGAACACGCTTTCGCTCATCTCTTCGCGGCGGCGGCCCAGCACGCGGTACAGCAGGAAGCCGACCAGCAGCGCGATCAGCGCGGCGCCCGCGAGCATCAGCGGGTTGTCGAGCAGCTCCTCGAGGAAGCTGCGTTCCGGTGGGGGCGGCGGCGGTGCCGCCTTGACCACGGGCTTGGGTGCGACGACGGGCGCGGCGGCGGCTGCAGCGCTGGCTGCGGCGGCCACGGGCAGGGCGGCTGCGTCGGTGGCCGACGGGGCGGCGGCTGCTACGGGCGCTGCAGCAGAGGCCGCGGCGACCGGGGGCGTTGCAGCGGGAGCGGCTGCCGGCGCCGGCGTTGCCGGTGCGGTGGCTGCGGCGGCAGGGGCCGCGGCAGGCGCAGGGGCGGCCGCGACCGCTGGCGTGGGCGTCGTGGCACCGGTCAGCGGTGCGGGAACGGCGATGCCGGGCGTGGTGGCCGGCGCTGCGGGCGCGGCGGCGGCGGCGGACGAACCGGTGCCCGTGCCAGTGCCAGCACCGGCCTTGAGCTTGTTCAGCTCGTTGATGTTCTTCGTGAGTTCGGCGACGCGGTTGCTGCTGTCCTGCGCCTGGCGGGCTTGCGCGACCTTTTCATCGGCGGCGCGCGCGGCGGCGTTGCCTTGCGACACCGTGAGCTTGTCGGGCGCGCTGGCGGCGGCATTGCGGTCTTCCACGCTGGCCTGCAGCTTGCCCGAGGCCTGGCGGCTTGCGGCGGCCACGTTGGTGGTCGGGGCGTTTTCGGCGAGGCGCTGGCGGTAGCTGCCGAAGTCGCGGCTTTGTGCGGTGATCGTGCGGCGTGCGTCGGCGGCGGGCACGGCGCTCGCTGCGGCGGCGTTCGGCAGGTCGAGCACGGCACCGGCCTTCATCCGGTTGACGTTGCCGCCGACGAAGGCGTCGGGGTTGGCGTTCAGCAGCGCCACCAGCATCTGGTCGAGCGAGACATCGGCGGGCTTATGGGCCGAGGCGATCTTGCCGGCGGTGTCGCCACGGCGCGTTGTGACTTGCTCGCCACTGCCGCCACTGGGCGCGGCGACGGTGGCACGTGCCGGCGCAGGAGCCGGTGCGGCCGCAGGGGCCGGCGCCGCCGCAGCGGGTGCGGGCGTTGCGGCAACTGCAGGCGCAGGCTCGCGGCGCACGCGCGGGGCGGGCGCGGGGCGCTCGACCGGCGTGGCGATCTGCGGTGCGATGGGCGCGGCCGGTGCGGCTGCCGCCTGGCGCGTGGCCGGCGGATCGAGCAGTACGGTGTAGTCGCGCACGATGCGGCCCGAGGCGCCATTGGCTTCGAGCAGCAGGTCGATGAAGGGGTCGTTGAGCGGGCGGTTGCCGGCCAGGCGCACGACGTACTGGCCGCCGGCGCGGCGCTGCAGCGTGGCTTTCACGTCGCCCAGGGCCGCGTTGTACGGGATGCCTGCGTTCTTGAAGGCTTCGGCCGTGGCGATGTTGATCTTCAGGCCCTCCGCTTCGTTGGCGGCCATTTCAGTGACATCGATCTCGGCGCGCAGCGGTTCGCCCAATGCCGACTGCACCCGCAGCGGTCCCAGCGCGAAGGCGCTGGCGTCGGCGCTGGCCAGTCCCAGCGTCAGGGCCGCAGCGGCACCCAGGATGGAAAGGCGCCAGCCATTCGACGGCAGGGCGGGGCGGGCGGCCGAAGGGCGGGCCGCGGGCAACAGATGTCTTGTCATGCTGATAGGGGCGGCTCAGGCCCTGAATTTGTAAGAGGACGTTAGCATCATCAACATGCACTGACAAGGCAATGCGCCTGATCTACCCAGTGCGCGCATACTTCCGATGACATCCTGTGTTGCCTTTCGGCAACATTTTTGTATTTCAAGGCCCTGAGCTGCCCGCATCAGGCTTCGAGCAGGATGCGCAGCATGCGGCGCAGCGGTTCGGCCGCGCCCCACAGCAGCTGGTCGCCGATGGTGAAGGCGCCGACGTACTCGGGGCCCATTGCCAGCTTGCGGATGCGGCCGACCGGGATGTCCATGGTGCCCGTCACGGCCACCGGCGTCAGGTCCTTCACGGTGGCTTCGCGCGTGTTCGGCACGACCTTGGCCCAGGGGTTGTCGGCGGCGATCATCGCTTCGATGTCGGCCACCGGCACGTCCTTCTTGAGCTTGAAGGTCAGGGCCTGGCTGTGGCAGCGCATCGCGCCGATGCGCACGCAGAAGCCGTCCACCGGCGTGGCGGCGGTGCCGAAGCCCGCGCCCTGGCCGAGGATCTTGTTGGTCTCGGCGCCGCCCTTCCACTCTTCCTTGGACATGCCGTCGCCCAGGTCCTTGTCGATCCAGGGGATCAGCGAGCCGCCCAGCGGGGCGCCGAAATTGGCGATTTCGGAGGCGCTCAGGTTCTGCTGCTTGTGCAGCACCTTGCGGTCGATCTCGAGGATGGCCGACTTCGGATCGTCGAGCAGCGCACGCACTTCGGCGTTGAGGGTGCCGAACTGGGTCAGCAGCTCGCGCATGTGCTGCGCGCCGCCGCCCGAGGCCGCCTGGTAGGTCATGCTGGTCATCCACTCGACCAGGCCGGCCTTGTAGAGGGCGCCCACGCCCATGAGCATGCAACTGACGGTGCAGTTGCCGCCGACCCAGTTCTTGCCGCCCTTGGCGAGCGCGTTCTGGATCACGGGCAGGTTGACGGGGTCGAGCACGATGATCGCGTCATCGTTCATGCGCAGCGTGGAGGCCGCGTCGATCCAGTGGCCGTTCCAGCCGGCGGCGCGCAGCTTGGGGAACACCTCGCTGGTGTAGTCGCCGCCCTGGCAGGTGATGACGATGTCGCACTTCTTCAGTGCCTCGATGTCGTTCGCATCCTTGAGCGTGGTTTCGTTCTTGGCCATCGCCGGGGCCTTGCCGCCCGCGTTCGAGGTCGAGAAGAAGACCGGCTCGATGAGGCCGAAGTCGCCTTCGGCCTGCATGCGGTCCATGAGGACCGAGCCGACCATGCCGCGCCAGCCCACGAGGCCGACCAGAGGTTGCTTGGATGCGTTCGCCATTTCAGTTTGCCCTTAGTGAAGAAAGAAAAAATCAGTCTTTTTTGCCCCCGACTCGTCGGCCGGGGGAGGGCGTGACGAAGCGGGCTGCGGTTAGCCGGTAATCGTCTTTTTGGTGATGGCTGCTACGACCGCGTCGCCCATTTCGCGGGTGCCGACGCGCTTCGTGCCTTCGGACCAGATGTCGCCCGTGCGCAGCCCGGAGGCGAGCACGTGCTTGACCGCCGACTCGATACGGTCGGCAGCTTCGGGCTGGTTGAGGGAGAAGCGGAGCATCATGGCAGCGGACAGGATTGTAGCCAAAGGATTGGCAACCCCTTTGCCAGCAATGTCGGGCGCGCTGCCGTGGCTGGGCTCGTACAGGCCCTGGTTGCTCGCATTGAGCGAGGCCGAGGGCAGCATGCCGATGGAGCCGGTGAGCATCGCGGCCTCGTCCGAGAGGATGTCGCCGAACATGTTGCCGGTGACGACCACGTCGAACTTCTTGGGCGCCTTCACGAGCTGCATGGCCGCGTTGTCGACGTACATGTGGTCGAGTTCGACGTCCGGATATTCCTTGCCGACCTCGGTCACGATGTCCTTCCAGAACTGGAAGGTCTCCAGCACGTTGGCCTTGTCCACGCTGGTCACGCGCTTGCTGCGCTTGCGGGCCGCTTCGAAGGCCACGCGGGCGATGCGCTCGACCTCGGGGCGCGAGTAGCGCATCGTGTCGAAGGCTTCTTCAGCGCCGGGGAAGTGGCCGTCGGTGGCGATGCGGCGCCCGCGCGGCTGGCCGAAGTAGATGTCGCCGGTCAGCTCGCGGATGATGAGGATGTCCAGGCCCGCGATCAGCTCGGGCTTCAAGCTCGAGGCGTCCACCAGCTGCTCGTAGCAGATGGCGGGGCGGAAGTTGGCGAACAGGCCCAGGTTCTTGCGCAGCCCCAGGATGGCCTGCTCAGGACGCAGCGGGCGGTCGAGCTTGTCGTACTTCCAGTCGCCGACGGCGCCGAACAGCACCGCGTCGGATTCCTTCGCGAGCTTCAGCGTCGATTCGGGCAGCGGGTGGCCGTGCGCCTCGTAGGCCGCGCCGCCGACCAGGGCCGATTCCATCTCGAACTTCAGGTCGAGGACTTCGAGCACCCTGACGGCTTCCGCCACGATTTCGGTGCCGATGCCGTCACCCGGGAGAACTGCGATTTTCATAAGTTGGTCTGAGGTTTTTTCTTGAAAACGGAAATGCCGCCGATCACGAGATCATCGTGTGCGCGAGCCAGGGCTTTTGTGCCAGGCGCTCGGTCTCGAAGGCCTTGATCTTGTCCTTGTGGCGCAGCGTCAGGCCGATGTCGTCCAGCCCGTTGATCAGGCAGTACTTGCGGAAGGCCTGCACGTCGAACGCGAACTCCTGGCCGTCGGGCTTCACGACCACCTGGCGTTCCAGGTCGATGGTCAGCGTGTAGCCCGGGAAGGCGAAGGCCTCGTCGAACAGCTGCGAGACCTGCGACTCGGGTAGCACGATCGGCAGCAGGCCGTTCTTGAAGCTGTTGTTGAAGAAGATGTCGGCGTAGCTCGGCGCAATGATGGCGCGAAAGCCGTACTGGTCCAGCGCCCACGGCGCGTGCTCGCGCGACGAGCCGCAGCCGAAGTTCTTGCGCGCCAGCAGCACCGAGGCGCCGGCGTAGCGCGGCTGGTTCAGCACGAAGTCGGGGTTCGGCTTGCGGCTGGCCGGGTCCTGGCCCGGAAAGCCGGCGTCCAGGTAGCGCCACTCGTCGAACAGGTTTACGCCGAAGCCGGTCTTCTTGATCGACTTGAGGAACTGCTTGGGAATGATCGCGTCGGTGTCGACGTTCTCGCGGTCCATGGGGGCCACGAGGCCCTTGTGCACGGTGAATTTCTGCATGTGATGTCTCCAGATCAGGCGAAGGTGCGCACGTCGACGAAGTGGCCGTGCACGGCGGCGGCGGCGGCCATCGCGGGGCTCACGAGGTGGGTGCGGCCACCCGCGCCCTGGCGGCCTTCGAAGTTGCGGTTGCTGGTCGATGCGCAGCGCTCGCCGGGCTCCAGGCGGTCGGCGTTCATCGCCAGGCACATCGAGCAGCCGGGCTCGCGCCATTCGAAGCCCGCGGCCTTGAAGATCACATCGAGCCCTTCGCGCTCGGCCTGTTCCTTCACCATGCCCGAACCGGGCACGACCATCGCGAGCTTCACGTTCTTCGCGACCTTCTGGCCCAGCTTCTTCACCACGGCGGCGGCTTCGCGCATGTCCTCGATGCGGCTGTTGGTGCACGAGCCGATGAACACCTTGTCGATGAAGATGTCGTTCATGGCCTTGTTGGGCTCCAGGCCCATGTAGACCAGCGCGCGCTCGATGGCGCTGCGCTTGCTGGCGTCCTTTTCCTTGTCGGGATCGGGCACGCGGCCGTTGATCTCGACCACCATTTCGGGCGAGGTGCCCCAGGTGACCTGCGGCTGGATCTGCGCAGCGTCGAGTTCGACCACGGCGTCGAAGGTCGCGCCGGGGTCGGACTGCAGCGTGCGCCAGTAGCTCACGGCCTGGTCCCATTCGACGCCGGTGGGCGCGAGCGGGCGGCCCTTCACGTAGGCGATGGTCTTTTCGTCGACCGCCACCAGCCCGGCGCGCGCGCCGGCCTCGATGGCCATGTTGCAGACCGTCATGCGGCCTTCCATGCTCAGGTCGCGAATCGCCGAGCCTGCGAATTCGATGGTGTAGCCCGTGCCGCCGGCGGTGCCGATCTTGCCGATGATGGCCAGCACGATGTCCTTGGCGGTGCAGCCCAGGGGCAGCTTGCCTTCGACCTTCACGAGCATGTTCTTGGCCTTCTTGCCCAGCAGCGTCTGCGTGGCCATGACGTGCTCGACCTCGCTGGTGCCGATGCCGTGCGCCAGCGCGCCGAACGCGCCGTGCGTGGAGGTGTGCGAGTCGCCGCAGACGACCGTCATGCCCGGCAGCGTCGCGCCGCTTTCCGGGCCGATCACGTGCACGATGCCCTGGCGCTTGCTCAGGAACGGAAAGAACGCGGCGGCGCCGAACTCGGCGATGTTGTGGTCCAGCGTGGTGACCTGCTCCTTGCTGGTCGGGTCGGCGATGCCTTCGTAGCCGCGCTCCCAGCCGGTGGTCGGCGTGTTGTGGTCGGCGGTGGCCACCACCGAGCTGATGCGCCACAGCTTGCGGCCGGCTTCGCGCAGGCCTTCGAAGGCTTGCGGGCTGGTCACTTCGTGCACCAGGTGGCGGTCGATGTAGAGGATCGCGGTGCCGTCTTCCTCGGTGTGGACGACGTGTTCGTCCCAGATCTTGTCGTAGAGCGTGCGTGCCATGTCGGTCTCTTGTCTTTCGTGGGGAAATGGATTGTCTGTCGACGCGGTCTAGGCCGCGAGTCGTTCGGTGGCGTCGGCCGCATCGGCCGCCGCGTGCAGGTGGTTCACCAGCGTGCGCGCCGCCACCGGCAGGGTGGAGAAGTCGCGCGCCACCAGGCGGATCTCGCGCGCCGCCCAGGCGTCGTTGAGCGTCACGCTCACGAGGCCGCGGCCGATGCCGTTGTGCATGAGTTCGAAGGCGCGCTGCGGCATCACGCCGATGCCCAGGCCGTTGTCGATCATCCGGCACATGGCGTCCAGGCCCGTGACGTGGATGCGCAGCTTCACGCTGCGGCCGGCGCCGAGCGCCGCTTCGTGCATCGCCACGTAGATCGAGCTGTTGGTGTGCAGGCCGACGTGGTCGAAGGCCAGCGAGTCGATGAAGTCGATCGCGTCCTGCGCGGCCAGCGCGTGCCCCTCGGGAACGATCAGTGCGAGGCGGTCGTGTCGGTAGGAAAGGCTCTGCAGCTCGCCCGCGCCGCCGGCCACGTGGCACACGCCGAGGTCGGCCGCGCCTTCCTGCACCGCGCGGATCACTTCGCTGCTCAGGTGCTCCTCGAGGTCGATCTTGATGGCCTCGTGCGCGCGCGAGAACACGCCCAGGTCTTCCGGCAGGAACTGCACGATGGCCGAGATGTTGGCGTGCACGCGCACGTGCCCGCGCACGCCGTCGGCGTATTCGCTGAGCTCGCCCTGCATCTTTTCGAGGCTGTAGAGCACCGAGCGGGCGTGGTGCAGCAGGCTCTCGCCGGCCGGCGTGAGGTCGACGCCGCGCGCATGGCGGTAGAGCAGGGCGGTGCCGAGCGTGGCTTCCAGGTCGGACAGCCGCTTGCTCACGGCCGAGGCCGCGATGAACTCGCGCTCCGCCGCGCGCCCGATGCTGCCCAGCTCGCACACGGCCACGAACAGCTGCAACGACGTGAGGTCGATGCGGCGGGCAAAGTTGCGTTCGGACGTGCTCATGGGGGCTTGGGCATCGCGTTTGGCGATGAGTTGGCTATTTTCTTCCTGTTTTGAAGCCCTTGCCATCGCGATGCGCGATGACCTCGCTGCCGGCTGGCGAGGAGGGGCATACCGAACGGGCAATAAAAAAGCTGCCCGGAGGCAGCTTTTTCAGGGGGCGGAGGTTCCGCAGCCGGTCGATCAGCGGGCCGAGATCGGCTTCACGTCACGCTTGGGCGAGCCTTCGAACAGCTGGCGCGGGCGGCCGATCTTGTACTCGGGGTCGCCGATCATTTCGTTCAGCTGGGCGATCCAGCCGACGGTGCGGGCCAGCGCGAAGATCGCGGTGAACAGCGGCACGGGGATGCCGATGGCGCGCTGCACGATGCCCGAGTAGAAGTCGACGTTCGGGTAGAGCTTGCGCGACACGAAGTACTCGTCTTCCAGGGCGATCTTCTCGAGTTCCTTGGCGAGCTTGAACAGCGGGTCGTTTTCCAGGCCCAGCTCGGTCAGCACTTCGTTGCAGGTTTCCTGCATCAGCTTGGCGCGCGGGTCGTAGTTCTTGTACACGCGATGGCCGAAGCCCATCAGCTTGACGTTCGAGTTCTTGTCCTTGACCTTCTTGATGAACTCGCCGATCTTTTCCACGCCGCCTTCGCGCTGGATGTCGTACAGCATGTTCAGCGCCGCTTCGTTGGCACCGCCGTGGGCCGGGCCCCACAGGCACGCCACGCCGGCTGCAATGGCCGCGAAGGGGTTCGTGCCCGACGAGCCGCACAGGCGCACGGTCGAGGTCGAGGCGTTCTGCTCGTGGTCGGCGTGCAGGATGAAGATGCGGTCGAGCGCGCGCTCGAGCACCGGGTTCACCTTGTACTCTTCGCACGGCGTGGCGAACATCATGTGCAGGAAGTTGCCTGCATAGCTGAGTTCGTTCTTCGGGTACATGTACGGCTGGCCGACGGTGTACTTGTAGGCCATGGCCACGAGCGTGGGCATCTTCGCGATCAGACGGATCGCGGCGATCTCGCGGTGCTCGGGATTGTTGATGTCCGTGCTGTCGTGATAGAAGGCCGACAGGGCGCCCACGAGGCCGGTCATGATGGCCATCGGATGGGCATCGCGACGGAAGCCGCGCAGGAAGAACTGCATTTGCTCGTTGACCATCGTGTGGTTGGTCACGAGCTTGGTGAAGCTGGCCTTCTTGCCTGCGTCCGGCAGTTCACCGTACAGCAGCAGGTGGCAGGTCTCCATGAAGTCGCAGTTGGTCGCGAGCTGCTCGATGGGGTAGCCGCGGTACAGCAGCTCGCCCTTGTCACCGTCGATGTAGGTGATGGCCGACTGGCAGGCGGCGGTCGACATGAAGCCCGGGTCGTACGTGAACATGCCGGTCTGTGCATACAGCTTGCGGATGTCGATCACGTCGGGCCCGATGGTGCCCTTGTAGATCGGCAGTTCGACGTTGTCGCCGCCATTGCTGAACGACAGCGTGGCCTTGGTATCGGATGCTTTCATTTCGGTTTACTTTCAGAGGTGGATTCAGGACGAAGGAGAAAAAATGGCAGGACGCTGAGCGCCGTCGGTACGCATCAGCTGCAGCAATGCGACCACCTCGGCCCCGGCCCATGCGGGCTCGGGCTCCTTTCTGCACAGCAGCAGGTCGAGGAGGTCGTTGTCCGACAGGTCCATCAATGTCTCCATCGCTCCCGCTTGACCGACGGTCATGTGGGATTCGTGCCGCTCGAAGAAGCGGGCGATGAACAGGTCGTTCTCCAGCAGGCCGCGCCGGCAACGCCACTTGAGCTTGCTCAGCGCGCGTTCGCCGAGCAGCGTATCGGGGGCGTTGGCGGGGGTCGACATAAGTAAGGCTTCTCGGAAAAACCGTCAGATGGCGCGACGCACCATCAGTTCCTTGATCTTGCCGATGGCCTTGGTCGGGTTCAGGCTCTTCGGGCACACGTCGACGCAGTTCATGATCGTGTGGCAGCGGAACAGGCGGTACGGGTCTTCCAGGTTGTCCAGGCGCTCGGCGGTGGCTTCGTCGCGGCTGTCGGCGATGAAGCGGTAGGCCTGCAGCAGGCCGGCCGGGCCGACGAACTTGTCGGGGTTCCACCAGAAGCTCGGGCAGCTCGTGGAGCAGCTCGCGCACAGGATGCACTCGTACAGGCCGTCGAGCTCTTCACGCTCTTCGGGCGACTGCAGGCGCTCCTTTTCGGGCGGCACGGTGTCGTTCTGCAGGTACGGCTTGATCGAGTTGTACTGCTTGAAGAACTGGGTCATGTCGACGATCAGGTCGCGGATGACGGGCAGGCCCGGCAGCGGCTTGAGCACGACGGTGCCCTTGAGCGTGTTCATGTTGGTCAGGCAGGCCAGACCGTTCTTGCCGTTGATGTTCATCGCGTCGGAGCCGCAGACGCCTTCGCGGCACGAGCGGCGGAACGACAGCGTGGGATCCTGCGCCTTGAGCTTCATCAGGGCGTCCAGCAGCATGCGTTCGTGGCCGTCGAGTTCGACCTCGACCGTCTGCATGTAGGGCTTGGCGTCCTTGTCCGGGTCGTAGCGGTAGATCTGGAATGTGCGCTTCATCGTATGGACCTTGTAAATATTCTTAGAACGTGCGGACCTTGGGCGGCACGGATGCCACCGTCAGCGGCTGCAGCTTGACGGGCTTGTACGAGAGGCGGTTGTCCGCGCTGTACCAGAGCGTGTGCTTCATCCAGTTGGCGTCGTCGCGGCCCAGCGGTGCGACCGGGTCGTCCGCGGGACGCTCGTAGTCTTCCACCGTGTGGGCGCCGCGGCATTCCTTGCGGGCGGCGGCCGAGACCATGGTGGCTTGCGCCACTTCGATCAGGTTGTCGACTTCCAGCGCTTCGATGCGGGCGGTGTTGAACACCTTGGACTTGTCCTTCAGGCCGATCGACTTGACGCGCTCGCGCACGGCGGCGATCTTGACCACGCCTTCGTCCATCGAGGCCTGCTTGCGGAACACGGCGGCATGCTGCTGCATGACGGCGCGGATCTCGCCGGCCACGTCCTGGGCGTACTCGCCGCCGGTGGAGGCTTCGAGTTCGTTCAGGCGCTGCAGCGTGCGGTCGGCCGCATCCTTGGGCAGTTCCTTGTGTTCCTTGAGCTTGTCGTTGAACTCGACGATGTGGTTGCCGGCCGCGCGGCCGAACACCAGCAGGTCGAGCAGCGAGTTGGTGCCCAGGCGGTTGGCGCCGTGCACGCTCACGCAGGAGCATTCGCCCACGGCGTACAGGCCGTTCACCACGGCGCTGTTGTCTTCACCCTTCTGGATGACGACCTGGCCGTTGATGTTCGTCGGGATGCCGCCCATCTGGTAGTGGATGGTGGGCACCACGGGAATCGGTTCCTTGGTGACGTCGACGTTGGCGAAGTTGATGCCGATCTCGTAGACCGACGGCAGCCGCTTGTGGATGGTGTCGGCACCCAGGTGGTCCAGCTTCATGTGGATGTAGTCCTTGTTGGGACCACAGCCACGGCCTTCCTTGATTTCCTGGTCCATCGAGCGCGAGACGAAGTCGCGCGGTGCCAGGTCCTTCAGGGTGGGCGCATAGCGCTCCATGAAGCGTTCGCCGTTGCTGTTCAGCAGGATGGCGCCTTCGCCGCGGCAGCCTTCGGTCAGCAGCACGCCCGCGCCGGCCACGCCGGTGGGGTGGAACTGCCAGAACTCCATGTCCTGCAGCGGGATGCCCGAACGTGCGGCCATGCCCAGGCCGTCGCCGGTGTTGATGAACGCGTTGGTGGACGCACCGAAGATGCGGCCTGCGCCGCCGGTGGCCAGCAGCACGGTCTTGGCCTGCAGGATGTGCAGGTCGCCGGTTTCCATCTCGAGGGCCGTGACACCGACCACGTCGCCTTCGTTGTCGCGGATGAGGTCCAGCGCCATCCATTCGACGAAGAACTGGGTGCGGGCTTCGACGTTCTTCTGGTAGAGCGTGTGCAGCATCGCGTGGCCGGTGCGGTCGGCCGCGGCGCAGGCGCGCTGCACGGCCTTCTCGCCGTAGTTGGCGGTGTGGCCGCCGAACGGACGCTGGTAGATCGTGCCGTCGGGGTTGCGGTCGAAGGGCATGCCGAAGTGCTCGAGCTCGTACACGACCTTCGGTGCTTCACGGCACATGAACTCGATCGCGTCCTGGTCGCCGAGCCAGTCGGAACCCTTGATCGTGTCGTAGAAGTGGTAGTGCCAGTTGTCCTCGCTCATGTTGCCGAGCGAGGCGCCCACGCCACCCTGGGCCGCGACGGTGTGCGAACGGGTCGGGAACACCTTGGAAAGCACGGCCACGTTGAGGCCGGCACGGGCGAGTTGCAGCGAGGCGCGCATGCCGGAGCCGCCGGCACCGACGATGACGACGTCGAACTTGCGCTTGGTGATGTTTTCTTTTGTGTAGGTCATGGTGGGTCAGATCTTCCAAAGCACTTGAATGGCCCAACCCGCACAACCGACAAGCCAGACGATGGTGAAAACTTGCAGCACGAGACGGATGGCGACAGGCTGGACGTAGTCCATCCACACGTCGCGCATGCCGACCCACACGTGATAGAGCAGGGCAACGATCACGGAGAAGGTCAGGACCTTCATCCACTGTGCGGCGAAGATGCCGGCCCACAGGTCGTAACCGATGGGGCCGCGCGAGAAGATCACCTGCGCGAGCAAGATGATCGTGAACAGCGCCATCAGGGCGCCGGTGATGCGTTGGCTGAGCCAGTCGCGCAGACCGTAGTGCGCGCCGACGACGATGCGCTTGGAGCCGTAATTCACAGACATGGTGGGCTCCTTCTCAGTACAGGCCGAACAGCTTGGCGCCAAGCACCAGCGTGAGGATGACGCTCGCAGCCAGCGTGAAGATGGCCGAGCTGTGACCGAATTCCTTCGTCACGGCGGAGTGGCTCACGTCCATCCAGAGGTGACGCAGGCCGGCGATGAAGTGGTGCAGGTAGGCCCAGATGAGGGCCAGTGCGACTAGCTTGAAGAACCATCCCGGGGCAAAGCCGATGCCGGTGTTGAACGCGGCCTTGAATTTCGCGAACGAATAGTCAGATGACAGCGAGGTGTCGAACATCCAGATGATGAAGGGCATCAGCAGGAACATCAGCACACCGCTCACGCGGTGCAGGATCGACACGATGCCGGCCGGCGGCAGCCGGTAGGTCGTGAGATCGGTGAAGGCGTTGATGTTCCGGAATTCGCGACGCGGCGGCCGGGGGGGAGTTGCAAGCTCTGTCATAGGGAGATGGCTTTCGTGGCTTTGTGACTTGTTGGCTTGTTCTGAGAGCGAACGCTTTTGTTTCTTCTGCGGAATGCAAACAACGCAAAATTCTATTGCAATGCACCATCGCGCATCGGACGCACAGGAGTCAACGCACTGCGGCAGTCGGATGCTCGGGGCTCGAGGTCGCGTTGCGCGGGCTGAGTGTGCGCGTTTGTGCCCGCGCGGGCGAGGTTCTTCGGCGCCATCGGATCAGCCCAGCTGGTTGCGGTAGTGGTGGGTGTCGGTGCGGTACAGGCCGCGGCGCAGTTCCATCGGCATGTCGTGGTACGTGTGCGCCACGCGCTCCACGCTGAGCAGCGGCATCTGCAGCGGCACGTCGAGCAGCTGCGCCTGTTCGGCATCGGGCAGCACGGCGCGGATCTTTTCTTCGGCGCGCACCATGCGCACGCCGAATTCGGTTTCGAACATCGCGTACATTGGGCCGGGCCAGGCGCGCAGCCGGTCGGCCGTGAGGCCCTTGAAGGGCGCGCCGGGCAGCCAGAGGTCTTCGAGGATGGTCGGCACGCCGCCGTAGGCGAGCACGCGGCGCACCTGCAGCACAGCGTCGCCCGTGCGCAGGCTCAGCGCACGCGCCACGTCGGCCGAGGCGCGCAGGCGCTTGCAGTCGACGATGGTGCGCTCGGCCGGGCCTTCGGCGCTCGGGCTGCCGGCGTCGGGCACGAGCTTGAGAAAACGGTACTGCACATGCTGCTCGGCATGCGTGGCCACGAAGGTGCCCTTGCCCTGGCGGCGCACCACCAGGTTTTCGGCCGCCAGCTCGTCGATCGCCTTGCGCACCGTGCCCTGGCTCACGCGGTACCGCACGGCCAGGTCCATCTCGCTGGGGATAGGCTCGCCCGGCTTCCACTCGCCGGCCTGCAGGCTCTGCAGGATCAGGGTCTTGATCTGCTGGTAGAGCGGACTGAAGGACGGCGTCGTGGGCTCGTCGAGGGTGGAGGGCGTGTTCATGGCAGCGGTGGGGTGCGCCGTGGCGGACCCCCAGAGGATATCTTATATAAGACATAAGACGGCCTTTGTCGAATCGGCTTAAAATGCGGCCCGGTCCCGCGCCGCGGGAAAGCTTCCCCCCGCTGGACCGCGGCGCCCCACGAGAGCGCTAACCCGTTTCACCACCTTCTGGAGTCTTCCCATGAGCAAAAAGCCTGTCCGCGTTGCCGTTACCGGTGCCGCCGGTCAAATCGGTTACGCCCTGTTGTTCCGTATCGCTTCCGGCGAAATGCTCGGCAAAGACCAGCCGGTCATCCTGCAACTGCTCGAAATCCCCGACGAGAAGGCCCAGAAGGCGCTCAAGGGCGTGATGATGGAGCTCGACGACTGCGCCTTCCCGCTGCTGGCCGGCATGGAAGCCCACGGCGACCCGATGACCGCCTTCAAGGACGCCGACTACGCCCTGCTGGTCGGTTCGCGCCCCCGCGGCCCCGGCATGGAACGCGCCGAACTGCTGGCCGTCAACGGCGCCATCTTCACGGCACAGGGCAAGGCGCTGAACGCCGTCGCCTCGCGCAACGTGAAGGTGCTGGTCGTCGGCAACCCTGCCAACACCAACGCCTACATCGCCATGAAGTCGGCACCGGACCTGCCGCGCAAGAACTTCACCGCCATGCTGCGCCTGGACCACAACCGCGCTGCCAGCCAGATCGCCGCCAAGACCGGCAAGGCCGTGGCCGACATCGAGAAGCTCACCGTCTGGGGCAACCACTCGCCCACGATGTACGCCGACTACCGCTTTGCGACCATCAACGGCGAAAGCGTCGCCAAGATGATCAACGACCAGGAATGGAACGCCAACACCTTCCTGCCGACCGTCGGCAAGCGCGGCGCGGCCATCATCGAAGCCCGCGGCCTGTCGTCGGCTGCCTCGGCCGCCAACGCCGCCATCGACCACATGCGCGACTGGGCCCTGGGCACCAACGGCAAGTGGGTCACGATGGGCATCCCGTCGGACGGCCAGTACGGCATTCCGAAGGACGTGATGTTCGGCTTCCCGGTCACCTGCGAAAACGGTGAGTACAAGCTGGTCGAAGGCCTCGAGATCGACGCCTTCAGCCAGGAGCGCATCAACAAGACGCTCGAAGAGCTCGAAGGCGAACGCGCCGGCGTCGCCCACCTGCTGTAAAGCAAGCCCGCCCGCATGCTCGACTGGAACCCCGCGCTCTACCGTCGCTACGAGGACGAGCGCACCCGGCCCGCACAGGAACTCCTGGCGCGGGTCCCGCTTGCCGAGGCCGCCCGCGTGGTCGACCTCGGGTGCGGTCCGGGCAATTCCACCGAGCTGCTGGCACATCGGTTCCCGACGGCGCAGGTCACGGGCACCGACAACTCCGAAGCCATGCTGGTCAGCGCGCGCGAGCGCCTGCCGGCGGCGCGCTTCGAGTTGAGCGACATCGCGACTTGGGCGCCGCGTGAAACAGAAGCGCCCGATCTCATCTATGCCAACGCGTCCCTCCAATGGGTGCCGGATCACGAGACGCTGATCCCCCGCCTGTTCGACGCGCTGGCCCCGGGCGGCGTGCTCGCCGTCCAGATGCCTGACAACCGCCAGGAGCCCACGCACCGCCTGATGCGGGCGGTGGCGGCCGAAGCGCCCTGGGCCGAGCCCATCGGCGACGCCGACAAGCTGCGCACCTTGCTGCTGCCGCTCGGCGGCTACTACGACCTCTTGGCCGCGCGTGCAGCCCATGTCGATGTCTGGCACACCATCTACCAGCACCCGATGGCCAACGCCGCGGCCATCGTCGAATGGGTGCGCGGCACGGGCCTGAAGCCCTTTGTCGACCGCCTGCCGCCCGACCTGCAGGCGAGCTACCTCGCCGAGTACGAACGCCGGGTGGACGAGGCCTACCCGGTGCGCACCGACGGCAAGCGCCTGCTCGCCTTCCCGCGCATGTTCATCGTGGCGCACAAGAAAAAAGACGCATGACGACGAAGACCGCCGCTGCCCACCCCGCGGACGTGCTGCTCGGCGCACAGGCCGGCGCCGTGACCCTGCCGGTGTGCGACCACTACAGCGGCGTCGAAGCCCGCATGAAGAAGAGCCTCGCGCTCCAGGCCGAGATGGCGCAGGAGTTCGGCGCCTGCGTGTTCGACGTCACCCTCGACTGCGAAGACGGCGCCCCGGTCGGCGGCGAAGCGGAGCATGCCGCGCTCGTCACCGAACTCGCGCTGGCCGCCCAGCCCGGCATGCGCGTGGGCGTGCGCGTGCACCCGGTCGACCACCCGGCTTTTGCCGGCGACGTGGTCACCATCGCCGGACGCGCCGGCCATCGGCTGAGCCACCTCATGGTGCCCAAGGTCGAATCCGTGGCCGATGTGTGTCAGGCTGTTGCCGCGCTCGACGCGGCCGATGCCGCCGCGCTGCCGCTGCACGTGCTCATCGAATCGCCGCTGGCGGTGCACAACGCCTTCGAAATTGCCGCGCATCCGCGCGTGCAGTCGCTGAGCTTCGGCCTCATGGATTTCGTGTCGGCGCATGCTGGCGCCATTCCCGCCGACGGCATGGGCGCGGCGGGGCAGTTCAGCCACCCGCTGGTCGTGCGTGCCAAGCTGGCACTGGCCTCGGCGGCACATGCCTACGGCAAGGTGCCTTCGCACTGCGTGGTCACCGAGTTCAACGACACCGATGCGATGCGCCTGGCGGCCCGCAAGGCGGCCACCGAATTCGGCTACACGCGCATGTGGAGCATCCACCCGAACCAGATCCGGCCGATCCTCGAGGCCTTCGCGCCCGACGAGGCGCAGATTCAAATTGCCACAAAAATCATTACAAAAGCCGCAGACGCGGATTGGGCACCGACACAAATTGATGGCACATTGCACGACCGCGCGAGCTACCGCCACTTCTGGCAGGTCCTGACGCGCGCCCACGCAACAGGGCGCGCGTTGCCCTCCGAGGCGAAAGCCTGGTTTGCATCGCGGTCTCCTGAAACCCACTGAATCAGCCTGAAGGAACCCCGCTCATGAAGAAAATTGCACTGATCGCCGCCGTTGCGCTGGCCCTGCCTTTCGCCGCCGTGGCGCAGAACGCCACCGCCACCAAGCCGGCCGCGGCCAAGGCCGAAGCCAAGAAGACCCCGCCGAAGCGCCAGGTCACCCGCAAGGCGGCCAAGGCTGTCGAAGAGGTCACGCCGATCGCCGACGACACCAACATCGTGCTGTCCGAGTCCGACCTGGCCGTGGCGCAGCGCGTGTCCACCGGTAAGGCCCAGTGCGAACTCGGTGCCGACGTGACCGTCACGCCCGACGAGAAGAAGCCCGGCTTCTTCACCGTGACCACCAAGGGCCTGAAGTACCGCATGCACCCGGTCGAAAGCCGCACCGGCGCCATCCGCCTCGAAGACCCGCGTGCCGGCGCCATGTGGCTCCAGCTCGGCAACAAGTCGATGCTGATGAACCAGAAGGCCGGCCTGCGCATTGCCGACGAATGCCAGACCGCCGCCCAGGTCGCCTTCGCCGACGAGATGAAGAAGAACCCGCCGAAGGCCCTTTTCGAAGGTGCCGACGCAGCCAAGAAGTAAGAAGAGCACCGAACCCGGGGTGCGGCGCGGCTCTTGCTTGGCCGCTAGAGACCGCTGCGCACACCCGATAGCCTAGTTTCCGGAGAAAAGAAGATGTTGCAAGCCTACGTTGATCATGTTGCCGAACGCGCCGCGCTCGGTATCCCGCCGCTGCCCCTGAGCGCGAAGCAGACCGCCGAAGCGATCGAGCTCCTGAAGAGCGCGAATGCCAAGGACGGCGCCTTCCTGCTGGACCTGCTCACCTACCGTGTGCCCGCCGGCGTCGACGACGCCGCCAAGGTCAAGGCGAGCTACCTCGCGGCCGTGGCCCACGGCACCGAGAAGAATGCGTTCATCACGCGCGCCCGCGCCACTGAACTGCTCGGCACCATGCTCGGCGGCTACAACATCAGCCCCATGATCGACCTGCTGGACGACGCCGAAGTCGGCGCCGTTGCAGCCGAAGGCCTGAAGAAAACCCTGCTGATGTTCGACCAGTTCCACGACGTCAAGGAAAAGGCCGACAAGGGCAACGCCCACGCCAAGGGCGTGCTGCAAAGCTGGGCCGATGCCGAGTGGTTCACCAGCCGCCCCGAAGTGCCCAAGAGCATCACCGTCAGCATCTTCAAGGTGGCTGGCGAAATCAACACCGACGACCTGTCGCCCGCACCCGATGCGACGACGCGTCCCGATATTCCGATGCACGCCCTGGCGATGCACAAGAACGCCCGCCCCGGCATCGTTCCTGAAGAAGACGGCAAGCGCGGCCCGGTGAAGTTCATCGAAGACCTGCGCGCGCGCGGCCACCTCGTGGCCTACGCCGGCGACGTGGTCGGCACGGGTTCGTCGCGCAAAAGCGCCACCAACTCGGTGCTGTGGTTCACCGGTGAAGACATTCCCTTCGTGCCGAACAAGCGTTTCGGCGGCGTCTGCCTCGGCGGCAAGATCGCTCCCATCTTCTACAACACGATGGAAGACTCGGGCGCTCTGCCCATCGAGCTCGACGTGACGCAGATGAACATGGGCGACGTGGTCGAGCTGCGTCCCTACGAAGGCAAGGCCCTGAAGGACGGCCAGGTCATCGCCGAATTCCAGGTCAAGAGCGACGTGCTGTTCGACGAAGTGCGTGCCGGCGGCCGCATTCCGCTGATCATCGGCCGTGGCCTCACGGCCAAGGCGCGTGAGGCGCTGGGCCTGCCCGTCTCGACGCTGTTCCGCCTGCCGCAAAGCCCGGTCGACACCAAGAAGGGCTTCTCGCTCGCACAGAAGATGGTCGGCCGCGCCTGCGGCCTGCCCGAAGGCCAGGGCGTGCGCCCGGGCACGTACTGCGAACCCAAGATGACCTCGGTCGGCTCGCAGGACACCACCGGCCCGATGACCCGCGACGAGCTGAAGGACCTGGCCTGCCTGGGCTTCTCGGCCGACCTCGTGATGCAGTCGTTCTGCCACACGGCGGCGTACCCCAAGAAGGTCGACGTCAAGATGCACCACGAACTCCCCGAGTTCATGGCCAACCGCGGCGGCGTGTCGCTGCGTCCGGGCGACGGCGTGATCCACAGCTGGCTCAACCGCCTGCTGACGCCCGACACCGTGGGCACGGGCGGCGACAGCCACACCCGCTTCCCCATCGGCATCAGCTTCCCCGCGGGTTCGGGCCTTGTGGCCTTCGCGGCCGCCACCGGCGTGATGCCGCTGGACATGCCCGAATCGGTGCTCGTGCGCTTCAAGGGCAAGATGCAGCCCGGCGTCACGCTGCGTGACCTGGTCAACGCCATTCCGCTGTACGCCATCAAGTCGGGCCTGCTGACCGTGGCGAAGCAAGGCAAGAAGAACATCTTCTCGGGCCGCATCCTCGAGATCGAAGGCCTGCCCGACCTGAAGGTGGAGCAAGCCTTCGAGCTGAGCGACGCCTCGGCCGAACGCTCGGCCGCCGGTTGCACGGTGCACCTGAACAAGGAACCGATCCAGGAGTACATCAACAGCAACATCACGCTGATGAAGTGGATGATTGCCGAAGGCTACGCCGACGCCCGCACGCTGGCACGCCGCATCGCCGCGCAGGAAGCCTGGCTCAAGGACCCGCAGCTGCTCAAGGGTGATGCCGACGCCGAGTACGCGGCCGTCATCGAGATCGACCTGGCCGAGATCCACGAACCCATCGTGGCCTGCCCGAACGACCCGGACGACGTGAAGACGCTGAGTGACGTGGCCGGTGCCACCATCGACGAAGTGTTCATCGGCTCGTGCATGACCAACATCGGCCACTTCCGCGCCGCATCGAAGCTGCTCGAAGGCAAGCGCGACATCCCGGTCAAGCTGTGGATCGCACCGCCGACCAAGATGGACGCGCAGCAGCTCACCGAGGAAGGCCACTACGGCGTGTTCGGCAACGCCGGCGCGCGCACCGAAATGCCGGGCTGCTCGCTGTGCATGGGCAACCAGGCACAGGTGCGCGAAGGCGCGACGGTGATGTCGACCAGCACCCGCAACTTCCCGAACCGCCTGGGCAAGAACACGAACGTGTACCTGGGCTCGGCCGAACTGGCCGCCATCTGCTCGCGTCTGGGCCGCATCCCGACGCGCGAGGAGTACATGGCCGCCACGGGCGTGATCGATGCGTCCAGCGCGCAGATCTACCAGTACCTGAACTTCGACAAGATCGAAGACTACAAGGGTGTGGCGGACACGGTCACGGCCTGACGGTCGTTGCAGCCGGCGAGCGATTCGCCGGCCCCATGAAAAAGCCCCGCTTCGGCGGGGCTTTTTCATGGGCGTTCGCTGCCGGTGTCAGCCCGGCGGCGGATTCGGCTTCAGGTGCTCCTGGCCCTTCAGCACCATCGCCATGCCGGCGGGGCCGCCCACCGCGTAGGGCAGCGAGGCCTGCAGCGAATGGGCGAAATCGCCGCGGTACAGCTTGGCACCCTGGTGGGTCAGGTTCGAATTGGCATCGATGTGGATCGACTCGCCCAGCCCCGACCACAGCCGGCAGAAGCCGTAGTCTTCCGACAGGTAGCGCCGCGTGACCGGGTCGACCATCACGTCGAAGAAGCGGTAGTGCAGCCCGCGGTCGGCTTCGCCGATGCTGTCGGGCACGTACTGCAGCTCGGGGTAGGCGGCCATGAGCCGTTCGAACACGCCGCGCTGGATCGCCATGAAGCCCGTGGGGGCCTCGGTCATCTTCATGAAGCCGTCGGGCTGCACCTCGAGCTCGATCTGCGACGCGCCTTCTTCGGCCTTGGCATTGACCGTGTAGCGCGTGAACGCGGCCTCGAACTGCTGCTGCGTGGTGCCGGCCGCCACGCCGCCGGCTGGCCAGTCTTCGCGCTTGAGCGGGTAGACGCCGGCAGCGATGTCGTAGCCCGACAGCAGCAGGCGGAACGCCGCCTCGGCCGAGAAGCCGATGTCCGCGTCGATCCAGAACAGGTGCGTCCACTCCGTGTTGGCCAGGAACTGGGCCACGCAGTTGTTGCGTGCACGCGTGACCAGGCTCTCGCCCTGGTGCATCAGCACCTGCATCTTCATGCCGGCGCGCTCGGCATTGATGGTGAAGTTCAGCAGCGACGCCACGTAGTTCTGGAAGAACTTGCCGTCGTGGCTCGGCGTCACGATCACGGGGTAGAAGTGCCGGAGTTCGGACGGATCGAGCATGCGAGGGGGCTCCGTGGGGCGAGGGTCTGGCTAGCGGGCAGGGCGCTGCATCAGGCCCTGCAGCAGGGTGTCGTAGGTTTGCGTGGCCACTGCGTCGCCGGGCAGGTAGCGCCCGATGAGTGCGCGTTGCCGGTCGCGGTAGGCCTGGGCCTGGGCGTCGTGCCCGTCGATGGCTTCGAGCACGCGGGCGCTGCCGGCGGCCACGTCGTTTTCTGCGTAGTAGTAGCCCAGGTCCGCGCACAGGTGGGCGTTGTGCACCAGTGGATAGCCCTGCCAGCAGGTCTCGAGGTAGAAGTAGTTGAGCGGGTTCTCCCATTGGTGGGAGACCACGATGTCGGTGTTCTGCGCCAGGAACACCGGGGTCTCGTGTCGACCCAGGAAGACCGCCTTGTGCTGGCGCACCAGGTCGAGCTGGTTCATCAGCGTGATGAACTCCATGCTGTCCTTGGCCATGCGCTCCACGTTCGTGACCTGCAGCAGCCCGATCGCGTCGGGGCGGGCGCGGTAGGCCAGCTCGGCGATCAGGATGGGGTAGACGCAGAACTTCACCACGTTGATGTTCGGCTCCATCACGCTGAGCCGCCGCGGCCCGCTGCGCGGCTGGTACGCGCCGCCGTCGGGCAGGGCGCGGGCGCGCTCTTGCAGGAACACCGGGCTCCAGACGAAGGGCACGGCGCGCGCCTCGGCGCGGCGCAGCACCTCGAAGTACGGCTGGCTGATGTGGGCCACCTGCGGAACCATCCAGATGTCGTCGTAGCGCTGGTTGATGAACAGGTTGCGGCCCCACAGCGGCTTGCCGAACAGCATCGACTCCATCGCGTGCACGTACTCGAAGCCGCAGCAGTACGACACCAGCCGCGCGCCGCGGCGCTTGAGGTGGTCGGTCTGGTCGCCGTCGATCTGGCCGCCCAGTTCGATCAGCACGTCCACGCTGTCCTTGGCCGCCTCGAAGGTCACGGTCGGCCAGCGGGCCTGGTCCCAGGGCAGGGCGGGGGTGATGGGCGTGGCGGTCGTGTTGACCAGCACCACCGAGGCGACGCTGGGGCAGTGCTTCAGCGCCTCTGCCAGGAACACGGCGTTCTGCTTGATGCCGTTGTTCCAGAGGGTCTCGGCCTCGTGGTGGAGGCCGATCGTGATGCCGATGCGCAGGCCGGCACCCGAGGCGGTGGTCATTGGTTTTCGCGGGGGACGTAGCCCGTCAGGCGCCAGCCTTGGGGTTCGAGGCGGAAGCTGACTTTTTCGAAGACCGTCTTGTCGTTGGTCAGGCGGGTGGCGAAGTCGACGTTGGCGTACAGGCCTGCAGGGATGCCGGTGCTGTCGTCCAGGTAGCGGATGCGGGTCACGCTGGCCCAGTCACGGCGGGCCACGACGCCCACGGTCTGGCGCGAGCGTTGCGTGTTGGCAACGAATTCGGCCTTGGGAAAGCGAGTCTTCACAAACGCAGATGCGGTGTCCCAGATCTCTCCCGCCCGGTTCTCATCGATCTGCTTGAGGCTGCTGAGACCCGCCTGGACGAGTTCGTCGGCGGAGTTGCCGTCCTGCGCCAGGGCGCAGGAACCGGCCAGGGCCAGCGTGCATGCGGCCAGGAAACGGGGGAGAAACGGCTTCATTGGGCACCTTTTGTGAGGAAAACCGCTGTGACAGACAGCGGCGGCGATTCTAGGCGGGGCGTTCGGATCGACGTTCCACAGCGACATCGCCGCGCCCGGATTTGTCGCCAATCGTGAAAGTTTGTGAACTAAATCATCATTTCACGGTTTCCGGTAGACCGAAATGGCTGCAAATGTAAACGGCTGCGTACATTACCGCGTCCATTGTGAACGTCAGGGTAACTACGACCCTGGCTGGGGCGACGAACCGCGGGCGGTCGTCGTCTTCCTCCGCCGTTGATACCGCGCCCGCCCTCTGCGAACCGAGCTCGAAGAATATGAACAAGTCTTACCGAAGTATCTGGAATGAAGCCCTGGGGGCCTGGGTTGCGGCGTCTGAAATCACTTCGGCGCGGGGGAAGAAGAGCGGTTCGAAGCTGGTGAGGGTGGCAGTTGCTGCGGCGTCGCTGATGGCTGTTTCGTTGGGGGCGCAGGCCGCCTATTCTGCGGGGGGAGGTTCCGCTGGCGGCACCGACGCCATCGCGATTGGCAATGGTTCGTCGGGCTCAGCCATCGCCTCAGGGTCGTACGCCTTGGCGGTTGGCAATAACGCGCAGGCGACCTTTCACAGCGCGACGGCAATCGGCTCTGGCGCCAAAGCTTTTGCCAAGGGCGCCTACGCCTTGGGCAACGATGCCAAGGCCACCGGGACCTCGTCGGTTGCGATAGGGGGCGGGGACGGCACGGGCAACGGTGGCTCTGCCGCGTCGGGCGAGCAGGCCGTGGCCATCGGTCGCGCGACAACCGCCAGCGGCACGAACAGCGTGGCTATCGGCGGCAGTGTGGCGGTGGATGGCGGCGCGAAGAGCACCGGCACTAACGCCGTGGCGATCGGCACGGGAGCCAGCGCTGGCACCGACAACAGCGTCGCACTTGGCAGCAACAGCGTGACTGCCGCAGCGGTCCCGACTGCCAGTGCGACGGTCAATGGGGTTGTGCTGGGCGGGTTTGCCGGCGCTACGCCGAGCAGCGTGGTGAGCGTTGGGTCGGTGGGGGGCGAGCGCCAAATCACCAACGTGGCGGCAGGTCGCGTGACCTCCACCTCAACCGATGCGATCAACGGCAGCCAATTGTTTTCCGTTGCCAGCGCGGTGGGGTCGCTGTCGACCTCGACTTCCACGGGGTTGAGCACAGCGACCAGCGGGATTTCCAGCCTGTCGACGTCCACGTCGTCCGGCCTGAGCACGACCAACAGCCGCCTCAACAGCCTCTCGACGTCCACATCGACCGGTTTGAGCACGGCGACCAGCGGCATCTCCAGCCTGTCGACGGGCTTGAGTACGGTGAACAGCGAACTGGACAGCCTGTCGACTTCCACGTCGAGCGGGTTGAGTACGGCGACCAGCGGCATTTCCAGCTTGTCCACGGGCCTGAGCACCACGAACAGCAACGTCGCCAGCCTGTCGACATCCACATCGTCGGGCCTGAGCACGGCGAGCAGTCGCATCAACAGCCTGTCGACTTCGACGTCGTCGGGACTGAGCACGGCCACGAGCAGCATCTCGAGCCTGTCGACCGGCCTGAGCACCACGAACAGCAACGTCGGCAGTCTTTCGACCTCCACGTCGACTGGCCTCAGCACGACCAACAGCCGCATCGACAGCCTGTCGACGTCGACGTCGTCGGGCCTCAGCACAGCGACGAGCGGGATCTCCAGCCTGTCCACAGGTCTGAGTACCACGAACAGCAACGTCGGCAGCTTGTCGACCTCCACATCGTCGGGCCTGAGCACCAGCAGCAGCCGCATCGACAGCCTGTCGACGTCGACTTCAAGCGGCCTGAGCACGACCAACAGCAACGTCAGCAGCCTGTCGACCTCCACGTCGTCCGGTTTGAGCACGGCCACCAGTGGCATCTCCAGCCTGTCGACGGGCCTGAGCACCACGAACAGCAACGTCAGTAGTCTGTCGACTTCTACGTCGTCCGGACTGAGCACCAGCAGCAGCCGCATCGACAGCCTTTCGACATCGACGTCGAGCGGTCTGAGCACGGCGACCAGCGGAATCTCGAGCCTGTCCACAGGTCTGAGCACAGCAACCAGTGGCATCTCCAGTCTGTCGACTGGCCTCAGCACAACGAACAGCAACGTCGGCAGCCTCTCGACCTCGACGTCGTCGGGTCTGAGCACGACCAACAGCCGCATCGACAGCCTCTCGACGTCCACGTCGTCTGGCCTGAGCACCGCTGCCAGTGGCATCTCCAGCCTCTCCACGGGGTTGAGCACAACGAACAGCAACGTCAGCAGCCTGTCGACCTCGACGTCGAGCGGGCTGAGCACGGCGACCAGCGGCATCTCCAGCCTGTCGACTGGCCTGAGCACCACGAACAGCAACGTCAGCAGCCTGTCGACTTCGACGTCGTCCGGTTTGAGCACGGCGACCAGTGGCATCTCGAGTCTGTCCACGGGCCTGAGCACGACCAACAGCAACGTCAGCAGCCTGTCGACATCGACGTCGTCCGGTTTGAGCACGGCCACCAGCGGCATCTCCAGCCTGTCGACTGGCCTGAGCACCACGAACAGCAACGTCAGTAGCCTGTCGACATCGACGTCGTCCGGCTTGAGCACGGCCACGAGCGGTATCTCCAGCCTGTCCACCGGCTTGAGCACGACCAACAGCAACGTCAGCAGCCTGTCGACTTCGACGTCGTCCGGTTTGAGCACGGCCACCAGCGGCATCTCCAGCCTGTCCACAGGCCTGAGCACTACGAATAGCAACGTGAGCAGCCTTTCGACGTCGACGTCGTCGGGTCTGAGCACGGCGATCAGCGGAATCTCGAGCCTGTCCACGGGCTTGAGCACGACGAACAGCAACGTGGGCAGCCTGTCAACGTCCACGTCGACTGGCCTGAGCACGACCAACAGTCGCATCGACAGCCTGTCGACGTCGACTTCAAGCGGTCTGAGCACCGCCACGAGCGGCATCTCGAGCCTGTCCACAGGTCTGAGCACGACGAACAGCAACGTCAGCAGTTTGTCGACCTCGACGTCGTCGGGTCTGAGCACAACCAACAGCCGCATCGACAGTCTCTCGACGTCCACGTCGAGCGGCCTGAGCACTGCGACCAGTGGAATCTCGAGCCTGTCCACGGGCCTGAGCACGACGAACAGCAACGTGAGCAGCCTGTCGACATCTACGTCGTCGGGCCTAAGCACTGCCACCAGCGGCATCTCCAGCTTGTCCACGGGCCTGAGCACCACGAACAGCAACGTCAGCAGCTTGTCGACGTCCACGTCGTCCGGTTTGAGTACCGCTGCGAGCGGCATCAACAGTCTGTCGACGGGCCTGAGCACGACCAACAGCAATGTGAGCAGCCTGTCGACGTCGACGTCGTCGGGCCTGAGTACTGCAGCTAGCGGCATTTCGAGCCTGTCCACAGGTCTGAGCACGACGAACAGCAACGTGAGCAGCTTGTCGACGTCCACGTCGTCCGGCCTGAGCACGGCCACGAGCAGCATCGACAGCCTCTCGACCTCCACTTCGAGCGGTCTGAGCACTGCAACCAGCGGTATCTCGAGCCTGTCGACGGGCTTGAGCACCACGAACAGCAACGTGGGCAGCTTGTCGACCTCGACGTCGTCGGGTCTGAGCACGGCCAATAGCCGCATCGACAGCCTCTCGACATCTACGTCGTCGGGCCTGAGCACTGCGACCAGCGGCATCTCCAGCCTGTCCACAGGTCTGAGCACCACGAACAGCAATGTCAGCAGCTTGTCGACCTCGACGTCGAGCGGCTTGAGCACGGCAACCAGCGGCATCTCCAGCCTTTCGACCGGTCTCAGCACCACGAACAGCAACGTCAGCAGTCTGTCGACTTCGACGTCGTCGGGCTTGAGTACGGCAACAAGCGGTATCTCGAGCCTGTCCACGGCTCTGAGCAGCACCAACAGCAACCTGGACAGCCTCTCGACTTCCACGTCGAGCGGGTTGAGCACCGCGACCAGCGGTATCTCCAGCCTGTCCACGGGCCTGAGCACGACGAACAGCAACGTGGGCAGCCTGTCGACCTCGACGTCCTCGGGCCTGAGCACCACCAATAGTCGTATCGACAGCCTCTCGACGTCTACGTCGTCGGGCCTGAGCACGGCCACGAGCAGCATCGATAGCTTGTCGACGTCTACCTCGAGCGGTCTGAGCACTGCGACCAGTGGCATCTCCAGTTTGTCGACGGGCCTGAGCACGACCAACAGCAACGTCAGCAGTCTGTCGACCTCGACGTCGTCTGGTCTGAGCACCGCGACCAGCGGCATCTCCAGCCTGTCCACGGGTCTGAGCACGACGAACAGCAATGTCAGTAGCCTTTCGACCTCCACGTCGAGCGGCTTGAGCACAGCCACGAGTGGCATCGACAGCCTGTCGACTGGTTTGAGCACGACCAACAGCAACGTCAGCAGCCTCTCGACCTCGACGTCGTCCGGCCTGAGCACGGCGACCAGCGGCATCTCGAGCCTGTCCACTGGCCTGAGCACGACGAGCAGCAATGTGAGCAGCCTGTCGACTTCTACGTCGAGCGGCCTGAGCACAGCGACCAGCGGGATCTCGAGCCTGTCCACGAGCCTGAGCTCGACAAACAGCAATGTCAGCAGCCTGTCGACCTCCACTTCGAGCGGCTTGAGCACAGCCACGAGTGGCATCGACAGCCTTTCGACTGGTCTGAGCACGACCAACAGCAACGTCAGCAGCCTCTCGACCTCGACGTCGTCCGGCCTGAGCACGGCGACCAGCGGCATCTCGAGCCTGTCTACGGCTCTGAGCAGCACCAACAGCAACCTGGACAGCCTCTCGACTTCCACATCGAGTGGATTGAGCACCGCGACCAGTGGCATCTCCAGCTTGTCTACTGGCCTGAGCACGACCAACAGCAACGTGAGCAGCCTGTCGACTTCGACATCGTCGGGCCTGAGCACTGCGACCAGTGGCATCGCCAGCCTGTCGACGGGCTTGAGCACCACGAACAGCAACGTGGGCAGCTTGTCGACTTCGACGTCCAGTGGTTTGAGCACGACCAACAGTCGAATCGATAGCCTTTCGACCTCCACATCCTCGGGTCTGAGCACGGCGACGAGTGGCATCGAGAGCCTGTCGACCGGGCTGAGCACCACGAACAGCAACGTGAGCAGCTTGTCGACGTCGACTTCGAGCGGTCTGAGCACCGCGACCAGCGGCATCTCGAGCTTGTCGACGGGCCTGAGCACGACCAACAGCAACGTGAGCAGCCTGTCGACTTCTACGTCGAGTGGCCTGAGCACGGCGACCAGCGGGATCTCCAGCCTGTCCACGGGCCTAAGCACGACGAACAGCAACGTGAGCAGCCTGTCGACCTCGACGTCGTCTGGTTTGAGCACGGCTACGAGCAGCATCGATAGCCTTTCGACTTCGACGTCGTCGGGTTTGAGCACGGCGACCAGTGGGATCTCCAGCCTGTCGACCGGTCTGAGCACCACCAACAGCAACGTCAGCAGCCTGTCGACGTCCACGTCGTCGGGCTTGAGCACGGCCACGAGCAGCATTGATAGCCTTTCGACGTCGACGTCGTCGGGTCTGAGCACCTCCACCAGCGGGATCTCCAGCCTGTCTACCGGCCTGAGTACCACGAACAGCAACGTCAGCAGCTTGTCGACCTCGACCTCGTCCGGTCTGAGCACGGCCACGAGCAGCATCGACAGCCTTTCGACTTCGACGTCGTCTGGTTTGAGCACTGCCACCAGCGGTATCTCCAGCCTGTCCACGGGTCTGAGCACGACGAACAGCAACGTGAGCAGCCTGTCGACCTCGACGTCCTCTGGTTTGAGCACCGCGACCAGTGGCATCTCCAGCCTGTCTACCGGCCTCAGCTCCACGAACAGCAACCTGGACAGCCTTTCGACCTCCACGTCGAGCGGTCTGAGCACTGCAACCAGTGGAATTTCGAGCCTGTCGACTTCGACGTCGTCGGGCCTGAGCACGACCAACAGCCGTATCGATAGCCTTTCGACATCCACGTCGAGCGGCCTGAGCACGGCGACGAGCAGCATCGACAGCCTCTCGACGTCTACGTCCTCGGGTCTGAGCACTGCGACCAGCGGCATCTCTAGCCTGTCCACTGGCTTGAGCACGACCAACAGCAACGTCAGCAGCCTGTCGACCTCCACGTCGAGCGGCCTGAGCACGGCGACGAGCAACATCGACAGCCTATCGACGTCTACGTCGTCTGGTTTGAGCACTGCCACCAGCGGTATCTCCAGCCTGTCGACTGGCTTGAGCACGACAAACAGCAATGTGAGCAGCCTGTCGACCTCGACGTCGTCCGGCCTGAGCACGGCGACGAGCAACATCGACAGCCTTTCGACGTCTACGTCCTCTGGTTTGAGCACCGCGACCAGTGGTATCTCCAGCCTGTCGACCGGCCTGAGCACGACGAACAGCAACGTCGGCAGCCTCTCGACCTCGACCTCGTCGGGTCTGAGCACCGCCACCAGCGGCATCTCCAGCCTGTCCACTGGGTTGAGCACGACGAACAGCAACGTCGGCAGCCTCTCGACCTCCACGTCGTCGGGTTTGAGCACGGCGAACAGCAGCATTAGCAGCTTGTCGACGTCTACATCGTCCGGCCTGAGCACGGCCACGAGCAGCATCGACAGCCTGTCGACGGGCTTGAGCACGGCGACCAGTGGCTTCTCGAGCCTGTCCACCGGCCTGAGCACCACCAACAGCAACCTGGACAGCTTGTCGACGTCCACGTCGAGCGGCTTGAGCACGGCCACCAGCGGTATCTCCAGCCTGTCCACGGGTCTGAGCACCACGAACAGCAACGTCGGCAGCTTGTCGACCTCGACTTCGTCTGGCTTGAGCACGACGAACAGCCGTATCGACAGCCTGTCGACGTCCACGTCGTCGGGCTTGAGTACGGCGACCAGTGGCATCGATAGCCTGTCTACCGGCCTGAGCACGACGAACAGCAACGTCAGCAGCCTGTCGACGTCGACATCGTCTGGCTTGAGCACGGCGACGAGCAGCATCGACAGTCTTTCGACTTCGACCTCGTCGGGTCTGAGCACTGCCACCAGCGGCATCTCCAGCCTGTCCACTGGCTTGAGCACGACCAACAGCAACGTCAGCAGCTTGTCGACCTCGACGTCGTCTGGCCTGAGCACCGCGACGAGCAGCATCGACAGCCTCTCCACGTCCACATCGTCGGGTTTGAGCACGGCCACCAGCGGTATCTCGAGCCTGTCCACGGGGCTGAGCACGACGAACAGCAACGTCAGCAGCTTGTCGACCTCGACCTCGTCCGGTCTGAGCACGGCCACGAGCAGCATCGACAGTCTTTCGACTTCGACGTCGTCTGGGTTGAGCACTGCCACCAGTGGCATCAACAGCCTGTCGACCGGTCTGAGCACGACCAACAGCAATGTGAGCAGCCTGTCGACGTCCACGTCGTCAGGGCTGAGCACGGCGACCAGCGGCATCGCCAGCCTGTCCACCGGCCTGAGCACCACCAATAGCAACCTGGACAGCTTGTCGACATCCACCTCGAGCGGCTTGAGCACGGCAACCAGTGGTATTTCGAGCCTGTCGACTTCGACGTCGTCTGGCTTGAGCACGGCGACGAGCAGCATTGGCAGCCTTTCGACCTCGACGTCGTCTGGTTTGAGTACTGCGACCAGCGGTATCTCCAGCTTGTCCACTGGCCTCAGCTCCACGAACAGCAACCTGGACAGCCTGTCGACGTCCACGTCGAGTGGCTTGAGCACGGCCACCAGCGGTATCTCGAGCCTGTCTACGGGCCTGAGCACCACGAACAGCAATGTGAGCAGCTTGTCGACGTCCACGTCGTCCGGCTTGAGCACTGCGACGAGCAGCATCGACAGCCTGTCGACTGGCCTGAGCACGACCAACAGCAACGTCAGCAGCCTGTCGACCTCCACGTCGTCGGGTTTGAGCACGGCGACCAGCGGCATCTCGAGCCTGTCCACTGGCTTGAGCACCACGAACAGCAACGTGAGCAGCTTGTCGACTTCGACGTCGAGCGGCCTGAGCACGGCCACGAGCGGCATCTCGAGCCTGTCCTCCGGCCTGAGCACCACGAATAGCAATGTCAGCAGTCTTTCGACCTCGACGTCGAGTGGGCTGAGCACGGCCACGAGCGGCATTGAGAGCCTCTCGACTGGTCTGAGCACGACCAATAGCAACGTGAGCAGCTTGTCGACGTCTACGTCGTCGGGCCTGAGCACGGCCACGAGCAGCATCAATAGCCTCTCGACCGGCTTGAGCACGGCAACCAGCGGTATCTCCAGTCTGTCGACGGGCCTGAGCACCACGAACAGCAACGTGAGCAGCCTGTCGACATCCACGTCGACCGGTCTGAGCACGGCCGCGAGTGGCATCGATAGCCTGTCGACGGGGCTCAGCACGGCGACCAGTGGCATTTCCAGCCTGTCCACTGGCCTGAGCACGACGAACAGCAATGTCGGCAGCTTGTCGACCTCGACGTCCTCGGGTTTGAGCACGGCTACGAGCCGCATCGATAGTTTGTCGACCGGTTTGAGCACCGCAACCAGCGGTATCTCCAGTCTGTCCACCGGCCTGAGCACCACGAACAGCAACGTCAGCAGCCTGTCGACGTCCACGTCATCCGGCCTCAGCACCGCAACCAGCGGCATCTCCAGCCTGTCCACGGGCCTGAGCACGACGAACAGCAACGTGGGCAGCCTGTCGACTTCGACATCGTCGGGTCTGAGCACGGCCAACAGCCGCATTGACAGCCTGTCGACGTCCACGTCGAGCGGCCTGAGCACCACGAACAGCAACCTGGACAGCCTTTCGACCTCGACGTCGAGTGGCTTGAGCACGGCGACCAGCGGCATCTCGAGCCTGTCGACGGGTCTGAGCACGACGAACAGCAATGTGAGTAGCCTGTCGACGTCCACTTCGTCCGGCCTCAGTACCGCCACGAGCGGCATCTCCAGCCTGTCCACGGGCCTGAGCTCGACGAACAGCAATGTCAGCAGTCTTTCGACCTCCACGTCGTCCGGCTTGAGCACTGCGACGAGCAGCATCGACAGCCTGTCGACCGGGTTGAGTACGACCAACAGCAGTGTCAGCAGCCTCTCGACCTCGACGTCGTCGGGTTTGAGCACCGCCACCAGCGGCATCTCCAGCCTGTCGACCGGCCTGAGCACGACCAACAGCAACGTCAGCAGCTTGTCGACCTCCACGTCGTCTGGCTTGAGCACTGCGACGAGCAGTATCGACAGCCTGTCGACCGGGCTGAGTACCACGAACAGCAACGTGAGCAGCCTGTCGACTTCGACGTCGAGCGGCTTGAGCACGGCAACCAGCGGCATCTCCAGCCTGTCCACTGGCCTGAGCACGACCAACAGCAACGTCAGCAGCCTGTCGACTTCGACGTCGTCCGGCCTGAGCACTGCGACCAGCGGCATCTCGAGCCTGTCCACTGGCTTGAGTACCACGAACAGCAACGTGAGCAGCTTGTCGACTTCGACGTCGAGCGGCCTGAGCACGGCGACCAGCGGTATCTCGAGCCTGTCCACCGGCTTGAGCACCACGAACAGCAACGTCAGCAGCCTGTCGACTTCGACGTCGAGTGGCCTGAGCACTGCTGCCAGCGGCATCGATAGCTTGTCGACCGGCTTGAGTACGACCAACAGCAGTGTCAGCAGCCTCTCGACTTCGACGTCGTCGGGTTTGAGCACTGCGACCAGCGGCATCTCCAGCCTGTCCACGGGATTGAGCACGACGAACAGCAACGTGAGCAGCTTGTCGACCTCCACGTCGTCTGGCCTGAGCACTGCGACGAGCAGCATCGACAGCCTGTCGACCGGGCTGAGCACGACCAACAGCAACGTCAGCAGTCTCTCGACCTCGACGTCGTCGGGGTTGAGTACGGCAACCAGTGGCATCTCGAGCCTGTCGACGGGCCTGAGCACCACGAACAGCAACGTGAGCAGCTTGTCGACCTCGACGTCGTCCGGCCTGAGCACTGCGACCAGTGGCATCTCGAGCCTGTCCACCGGCCTGAGCACCACGAACAGCAACGTCAGCAGCTTGTCGACTTCGACGTCGTCTGGCCTGAGCACGGCGACCAGCGGTATCTCGAGCCTGTCCACCGGCTTGAGCACGACGAACAGCAACGTGAGCAGCCTGTCGACTTCCACGTCGTCCGGCCTCAGCACCGCTACCAGCGGCATCGACAGCTTGTCGACGGGTCTGAGTACCGCAACCAGCGGTATCTCCAGCCTCTCCACGGGATTGAGCTCGGCAACCAGCGGCATCTCCAGCCTGTCCACCGGCTTGAGCACGACGAACAGCAACGTCAGCAGCCTGTCGACTTCGACGTCGTCGGGACTGAGCACGGCCACGAGCGGCATCGACAGCCTCTCGACCGGCTTGAGCTCGGCGACCAGCGGCATCTCGAGTCTGTCTACTGGTCTGAGCACAACGAACAGCAACGTCAGCAGCCTCTCGACCTCCACGTCGTCTGGTCTGAGCACCGCGGCGAGCGGCATCGACAGCCTCTCGACCGGCTTGAGCACGGCGACCAGTGGCATCTCCAGCCTGTCGACCGGCCTGAGCACCACGAACAGCAACATCAGCAGCCTCTCGACGTCGACGTCGTCCGGCCTCAGCACTGCTACCAGCGGTATCTCCAGCCTGTCCACGGGCCTGAGCACGACGAACAGCAATGTCAGCAGCCTGTCGACGTCGACCTCGTCCGGTCTCAGCACCGCTACCAGCGGCATCGACAGCCTCTCGACTGGTTTGAGCACGGCGACCAGTGGCATCTCCAGCTTGTCCACTGGCTTGAGTACGACGAACAGCAACGTCGGTAGCTTGTCGACTTCGACGTCGAGCGGCATCTCCAGCCTGTCGACCGGCCTGAGCACCGCCACCAGCGGCATCTCCAGCCTCTCCACAGGCCTGAGCACCACCAACAGCAACGTCAGCAGCCTCTCGACTTCCACGTCGTCTGGTCTGAGCACCGCGACGAGCGGAATCGACAGCCTCTCGACTGGTCTGAGCACGGCGACCAGTGGCATCTCCAGCCTGTCCACGGGCCTGAGCACCACGAACAGCACTGTGGGTAGCTTGTCGACTTCGACGTCGAGCGGCATCTCCAGCCTGTCGACGGGCCTGAGCACCGCCACCAGCGGCATCTCCAGCTTGTCTACTGGCTTGAGCACGACCAACAGCAACGTGAGCAGCCTCTCGACCTCCACGTCGTCCGGCCTGAGCACGGCCACGAGCGGCATCGACAGCCTCTCGACCGGTTTGAGCACAGCGACCAGTGGCATCTCCAGCTTGTCCACGGGCCTGAGCACCACGAACAGCAACGTCAGCAGCCTCTCGACCTCCACGTCCTCGGGCCTGAGCACCGCCACGAGCAACATCGACAGCCTCTCGACTGGGTTGAGCACGGCGACCAGTGGCATCTCCAGCTTGTCCACTGGCTTGAGCACGACCAACAGCAACGTGAGCAGCCTGTCGACCTCGACGTCGTCCGGCCTGAGCACCGCCACGAGCGGCATCGACAGCCTCTCGACCGGCCTGAGTACAGCGACCAGTGGCATCTCGAGCCTGTCCACTGGCCTGAGCACCACGAACAGCAACGTCAGCAGCTTGTCGACCTCGACGTCGAGCGGCCTGAGCACGGCCACGAGCGGAATCGACAGCCTGTCGACCGGTCTGAGCACGGCGACCAGTGGCATCTCGAGCCTGTCCACCGGCTTGAGCACGACGAACAGCAACGTCAGCAGCCTGTCGACTTCCACGTCGAGTGGCCTGAGCACCGCTACGAGCGGAATCGACAGCCTGTCGACGGGCCTGAGCACCGCCACAAGCGGCATCTCCAGCTTGTCCACTGGCTTGAGCACGACCAACAGCAACGTGAGCAGCCTGTCGACCTCGACGTCGAGTGGCCTGAGCACGGCCACGAGCGGAATCGACAGCCTGTCGACCGGTCTGAGCACGACGAACAGTAACGTGAGCAGCCTCTCGACATCTACGTCGTCTGGCCTGAGCACCGCGGCGAGCGGAATCGACAGTCTGTCGACCGGCCTGAGCACCGCCACCAGCGGCATCTCGAGCCTGTCCACCGGCCTGAGCACCACGAACAGCAACGTCGGTAGCTTGTCGACTTCGACGTCGAGCGGCATCTCCAGTCTGTCGACGGGCCTGAGCACCGCCACCAGCGGAATTTCTAGCCTCTCGACCGGCCTGAGCACCACCAACAGCAACGTGAGCAGCCTGTCGACCTCGACGTCGAGCGGCCTGAGCACGGCCGCGAGTGGCATCGACAGCCTGTCGACGGGGCTGAGCACCGTCACCAGCGGTATCTCCAGCCTTTCGACCGGCTTGAGCACGACGAACAGCAACGTGAGCAGCCTCTCGACGTCGACGTCGTCTGGCCTGAGCACGGCCACGAGCGGAATCGACAGCTTGTCGACGGGTCTGAGCACCGCCACCAGCGGCATCTCCAGCCTCTCCACAGGCCTGAGCACCACCAACAGCAACGTCAGCAGCCTCTCGACCTCCACGTCCTCGGGCCTGAGCACCGCCACGAGCAACATCGACAGCCTCTCGACCGGCCTCAGCACGACGAACAGCAACGTCGACAGCCTCTCGACCTCGACCTCGTCGGGCCTGAGCACGGCCACGAGCAGCATCGACAGCCTGTCGACCGGACTGAGCACCACCAACAGCAACGTCAGCAGCCTGTCCACCTCGTTCTCGTCCGGCTTGAGCACCGCCTACAGCGGCATCTTCAGCCTGTCGACGGGCCTGAGCACGACGAACAGCAACCTGGGCAGCCTGTCGTCCTCGACCTCGACCGGCCTGAGCACCGCCAACAGCGGCATCGGCAGCCTGTCGACCGGCCTGAGCACCGCCACCAGCGGCATCAACAGCCTGTCGACCGGCCTGAGCACGACCAACAGCAATGTCGGCAGCCTCTCGTCGGGCCTGAGCACGACGAACAGCAACCTGAACAGCCTCTCGACCTCCACGTCGTCCGGCCTGAGCACGGTCACGAGCAGCGTGAACAGCCTGTCGAGCTCGGTGTCCACCGGCCTGAGCACCTCGGCCAGCCGCATCGACAGCCTGTCGACCGGCCTGAGCACGGTGGGCAGCAGCGTCGACAGCCTCTCGACCGGTCTGAGCACGACCAACAGCGCCGTCGGCAGCCTGTCGACCGGCCTGAGCACGACGAACAGCAACGTGAGCAGCCTCTCGACGGGGTTGAGCACGACCAACAGCACCGTCAACAGCCTGTCGACCGGCCTGAGCACCACCAACAGCAACCTGGACAGCCTGTCCACCAGCGTGGGCGGCGCGGCCAGCGGCCTCTCCAGCCTGTCGACCTCGACGTCGACCGGCCTGAGCACGGCGATGAGCGGCATCAGCAGCCTGAGCACGACGGTCAACACGATCAACGACAAGGGCACGAAGTACTTCCACGCCCAGTCGACCGGCGCCGACTCCGTGGCCAGCGGCAAGGAAGCAGTGGCGATCGGGCCGCGTTCCGAAGCCAGCGGCGCCAACTCCTTCGCGGCCGGCAACGGCGCGCGGGCCACGGCCGACGGCGCGGTGGCGGTGGGCTTCGGGGCGCAGGCCACGGGCACCAACGCCATCGCCATCGGCACCGGGGCGCTGGCCACGGGCTCGCAGGCGATTGGCGCGAACTCCCGTGCCGGCGGCGGCGGCGTGGCCCTGGGTGACGGTGCGGACGCCGGCGGCACGCCGCTGAGCAAGGCGCAGAACATCGCGCAGGGCACGGCCATCGGCTTCGGCGCGGTGGTCCAGCAGACCGGCGGCGTGGCACTGGGTGCGAACTCGGTGGCCTCGCGGGCGGCGGGCGTGGCTGGCTACGTGCCGGGCAGCGCGAATGCGCAGCAGGAAGCGGCCATCAAGGCCACGACCAGCACGCAGGCGGCGGTGTCGGTGGGCGATGCGGCCAACAACCAGTTCCGCCAGATCACGGGCGTGGCAGCCGGCTCGGCCGACAGCGACGCGACCAACGTGGCGCAGCTGAAGGCGGTCTCGGCGGCTGCGAAGGCCAGCAGCGTGCAGTACGCCACCAACCCCGACGGGTCGGTGAACTACAACCAGATCACGCTGGGCACCGAGACTTCGGGTCCCACGCGCATCAGCAACGTGGCACCGGGCGTGCTGCCGGGCGACGCGGTCAACCTGGGCCAGCTGCAGCAGGTGCAAAAGCAGGTGGGCGACGTGGCGCGCATTGCCTACTCGGGCTCGGCGATGGCCTTCGCGATGTCGGGCACCTACCTGCCCACGCTGTACCCCGGCGAGAAGACGATCGGCATCGGCATGGGTTCGTACAAGGGCTACAGCGCCGTGGCGCTGACCTTCAAGGCCCTGTCGGACGACGGCAAGATCTCCTGGGGCGCGGGCCTGAGCTCCACCGGCAAGGAGTGGGGCGTCAACGCGGGCATCGGCTGGAAGTGGAAGTAAAAGGCCGCTAGGCCGACGCCCCCGGTCCGGTGGCTCCCGTGCCCTGCGCGCGGGAGCCATTGTTTTTTTGGTACACACTTCGCCCATGCGCATCGGTATTTCAGTCCTCTCCCACGCGGGGCAGAACATCTGGGAAAACGGAATGGGACAGAACGTCCTGTTCCTGGCCCGGCTGCTGCAACGCATCGAATTCGTCGAGTCCGTCACGCTCATCGACGCGGGCGACCAGCAGGCGATGCCGCCGCAGGTCGACCTGTCGGCCATGGGGCTCACGCTGGGCCGTGCCCGCGAGCTGACCGACGCGCTCGACGTGGTCATCGAAATGGCCGGCGCGCTCGACGTGCAGTGGCTGTCGTACTTCCGCGCCTGCGGCGGGCGCGTGGCCTTCCACGGCGTGGGGCAGCCCTTCGTGGCGCTGGCCGAGCCGATCGTCTTTGCCGACAAGGGGCACTTCGGCGCCACCGACCGCTGCGACGAGATCTGGCTGCTGCCCAAGGACGCGGGCTTTGCGCCGATGATGCGCACGCTGCACCGCTGCCCGGTGCACGAGGTGCCGTACCTGTGGTCGCCGCAGTTCCTGGCGCAGCGCGTGGACGAGGTGCAGGCGCAGGGCTTTCGCTTCGGCTACCAGCCGCGCACGGCGCAGCAACCGGGTTTCCGGGTGGCGATCTTCGAGCCCAACATCTCGGTCGTGAAGTCGTGCAGCATCCCGATGCTGATCAGCGACGAGGCCTACCGCGCCAACCCGGAGCACGTCGCGGCGATGCACGTGCTCAACACGCTGCACCTGAAAGACCATCCGACGATGCTCTACCTGGCCAACTCGCTGGACATCGTGCGCCAGCACAAGGCCACCTTCCACGGACGGCACGACTTCGCCGGCTTCATGGTGCAGCACGCCGACGCGGTGGTGTCGCACCAGTGGCAGAACGACCAGAACTACAGCTACCTCGACGCGCTGTACGGCAACTACCCGCTGGTGCACAACTCGCCGTGGCTGCGCGACGCCGGCTACTACTACCCCGACTTCGACATCGCCGTCGGCGCCGAACAGCTGGCCGCGGCCGTGCGCGGCCACGACGCGCAACTCGATGACTACCGCGCGCGCAGCCAGCGCGTGTTCGACGCGATCGATCCGATGCACCCCGCCAACATCGACGGCTACGCACAGCGGCTATTGAACCTGGTGGGCGGCGATCCGGCGTTCCGTGCCGGCAACGCAAAGGTGGCCGCATGAGCGAGGTGCACAACCCCACCGCAGGCCCGCGCGCGGCCGCTTCACCGACCCGGCTGAAAGTCGGCGTCTCCATCTTCATCCGCAAGGGCGAGCAGAGCCTGTGGGAGAACGGCGTCTACCAGAACTGCCTGTTCCTCGTGATGCTGCTGCTGCGTTCGCCCTGCGTCGAGCGCACGGTGCTGGTGGCCGGCGGCGGCGACGGCGGCCCGGCCGACGCCACCAACTTCCTGGCCGACTCGCCGGTGCCGATCATCGACATGGCCACCGCCGCGCAGGAGCTCGACCTCATGATCGAGATGAGCGCGCAACTGGGGCGCGACTGGTCGGTGGCGTTCCGCGAGCGCGGCGGAAAAATCGTCTCGATGCGCGTGGGCAACGACTACGTGATCGACATCGAGCGCATGACCTTCAACAAGCCGCACGGCATGCTGGTCAGCGGCGCGCCCTACGACGAGGTGTGGACGCTGCCCGAGTACGAAACCTCCTGCAAGCCGTACTTCGCGAGCACCTTCCGCGCGCCCACCAAGCTCATGCCGCACCTGTGGAGCCCGATGGTGGTCGAGAAGGCGATGGCGCGCGGCGCCGAGGGCAAGCGTTTCGCCTACGAACCGGGGCGCACCCAGTGGCGCGTGGCCATCTTCGAGCCCAACATCTGCATGGTGAAGACCAGCTTCATCCCCATGCTGGGCTGCGAGTCGGCGCACCGCGCGCAGCCGCGTCTCATCGAGAAGATGTGGGTCTACAACAGCTTCCACCTGAAGGACAAGCCGAACTTCGTCGCCTTCGCCCAGAGCCTCGATCTCGTTCGGCACGGCCTGGCGACCTTCGAAGGGCGCTTTCCGCTGTACCAGGTGCTGCCGGGCGCGATCGACGCGGTCTTTGCGCACCACTGGGAGAACGCACAGAACTACCTCTACTACGAGGCGCTGTACGGCGGCTGGCCGCTCATTCACAACTCGCACCTGATCGGCGACTGCGGCTACCGCTACCACGGCTTCGACTGCGAAGAGGGCGGGCAGGCGCTGCGGCGCGCGTTCGCCGAGCACGACGCCAACCTGCCGGCCTACCGCGAGCGCGCACGCGCCCTCATCGCCAGGCTCGACCCGGAAGGCGAGGAGAACGTGCGCCTCTACTCGGCGGCCATCGAGAGCCTCTACGCGTGAGGACGACACCGATGACCGCCCTGGCCCCATTCACCGCCGTAGCCTGTGTGCTCGCGATGGCCGGCAGCGCGCTCGCGCAGGGCGTGCTGGCCCCGCCCGCGGCGCCGCAGGACACGCTCACGCGCGCCGCCGCCAGCGTGGGCGTGCAGCGCTGCCTGCCCGCCATCACGCGGCTGGCCACGCTCACTGTGCAGGGCAGCCGCGCGCACGACGTGCTGCTCGACTGGGACCGCAAGCGCCCCGATGCCGGCCCGGTGTTCTCACTGGTCGGCATTCAGTACCCGAACGCGGGCGTGGCCGCGTCGATCACCGCCATTCCCGACGACAGCGGTGCCTGCACCGTGGCGGCCGAGCGCATCTCGGTCGCGCCCTTCACCTGCGCCAGCGTGGCCGAGCAGGAGCTGAAGAACTACAAGCGCACGCCGCTGCTGCCGATCTACACGGTCTACACCGACGACAAGGAGCCCACCTCGTCGGTCTCGCTGATCGACTCGCCGCCGGGCTGCCTCGTGATCCGCCGCTACGTCGAGTACGGCTGGCGCGATCCGAATGCGCCCGTGCCGGCCGCCGCGCCGGCGGGGCAGGCGCCCAAGCGCCGCTGAGCCTGCGGGGCGCGCGAGCCCGTCTCCGACACGCGTGAACGCCCTTGACCGGCCCGGTGCGGGCCGGTGCCGTCCAAGAATGGACGCATGCCGCGCGCTCCGGTGCGGCGCAAGGAGACCCCATGCCACTGGCGACCCTAATCGGCCGATGGGCGATGCAGCCTTTCTCCAAGGCCCTGCCGCCGCTGGGCGACACCGAGCGTGCCGCGCTCGAGGCCGGCACGGTCGGGTTCGAGGGCCAGCTCTTCGCCGGGCGCCCCGATTTCGATGCCCTGACGGCCGCCGGCCCCAACCAGCTCAGCGCGCGCGAAGAAGCCTTCCTGGCGAACGAGGTGCCCGCGCTGTGCCGCATGCTCGACGACCACGCCATCGACCAGGCGCACGACCTGCCGCCCGAGGTGTGGCGCTTCCTGCGCGAGAAGCGCTTCTTCGGAATGATCATTCCCGAGGCCTTCGGCGGCCTGGGCTTCGGCCACTACGCGCACGCGACGGTGGTGGCGCGCATCGCGAGCGTCAACGTGGCCACGGCTGTCACGGTGATGGTGCCCAACTCGCTCGGGCCGGCCGAGCTGCTGCTGCGCTACGGCACCGACGCGCAGAAAGACCACTACCTGCCGCGCCTGGCCGACGGCCGCGAGCTGCCGTGCTTCGGCCTGACCTCGCCCTACGCGGGCTCCGACGCCGCCGCGATTCCTGACCGCGGCGTGCTCGTCGAGCGCGAGTTCCAGGGCCGGCGCACGCGCGGCTTCCTGGTCGATTTCGACAAGCGCTACATCACGCTCGCGCCGGTCGCCACCGTGGTCGGGCTGGCGTTCCATGCCGTCGACGAAAGCCAGCGCGAGCTGGGCATCACCTGCGCGCTGATTCCCGTGCCGCACGAGGGCATGGCGATCGGCCGGCGTCACCGCCCGATGGACAGCGCCTTCATGAACGGCCCGATCCACGGCCGGCAGGTGTTCGTGCCGATGGATTGGGTCATCGGCGGCGAGGCGCAGGTGGGGCAGGGCTGGCGCATGCTGATGGAATGCCTGGCCGCGGGCCGCGCCATCTCGCTGCCCGCGCTGGGCTCGGCCATGCAGCAGACCGCGCTGTACGTGAGCAACGCCTACGGCCAGATCCGCGAGCAGTTCGGCCTGCCGGTGGGCAAGTTCCATGCGGTGGCGGGGCTGGTCGCGCAGATGTCGGCGCAGCTGTACGCGACCGATGCGGCGCGTCGCTTCACGGCCGCCGCGCTCGACAAGGGCGAGCGGCCCAGCGTGGCCAGCGCGATCCTCAAGGTGCAGCTCACCGAGGCCGGGCGCCGCGCGGTCAACCACGGCATGGACATCCTCGGCGGCAAGGGGATCATCTCGGGCCCGTCGAACCTGCTCGGCGTGGCCTACCGGCAGGCGCCGATCGCGATCACGGTGGAGGGCGCGAACATCCTCACGCGCGCGCTCATCGTGTTCGGCCAGGGCGCGGTGCGCTGCCATCCGCACGTGCTCGAGGAGATGGCGGCGGTGCAGGCGAAAGACGAAGCCGCCCTCGGCCGGGCGCTCATCGCGCACGGCAGGCATGTGGCGCGCAACCTGTGGCACAGCCTGTTCGGCGCGCCAGTGCGCGGCGACCCGCCCGAGGCGCTGGCGGGCGAAGCGCGGCTCATCGCACGCATGAGCGCCAAGTACGCGCTCACCGCCGACCTGGCGATGGGGCTGCTCGGCGGCAAGCTCAAGCGCATGGAGCTGCTGTCGGCGCGGCTGGGCGATGTGCTGGCCCACCTGTACCTGGCGAGCGCCTGCGTGTGGCGCTACCGCGTCGATGCGGCGCCCGAGCTGCTGCCCTTTGCGCAGGCGGCGATCCGGCTGCAGCTGGACGAGGCCGGCAAGATCCTGCGCGACCTCTACGCCAACCTGCCGACGCCGGGGCGGCGCCTGCTCGGTGCGCTGGTGCTGCGCCGCACCGCGCACCTGGCGCCGCTGCGCGACGTGCAGCTGATGGCGCTGGCCGAACTGCTGCGCACGCGCCCGGACGTGGTCGCGCGGCTCGTGCCCGATCTGTCGGAGCCCGGCCCGGGCGGCCTGCGCGACCTGATGCAGGCGATGGCGCTCGGCGCGCGGCTGGGCGACGAGACCGCCGCGCTCAACAAGGTGCTGCGCCGCACGCGCTCGCTCGACGAGGCCGCGTGCTCGGCCAGCGACCCCGCGCTGGCGCTGGCCTACCTGCAGGCGGCCGACAAGGTCATCCAGGTCGACGACTTCGAGGGGCCGGCGCGCAACGCGGACGGCAGCGCCGGCCTCAGCGCGCCTGCTGCGCCGCCAGTGCCGCCAGTGCCGTCAGCGCCGCCGCCGTCTGCTCGTCCGCCGGAAAGAACGACTCCACCGCGAGTTCCTGCAACGTGACGTCCACCGGCGTGCCGAAGATGGTGATGGTGCTGATGAAGCTCAGCACGCCGCTGGGCATGACCACCTGGAACGGCACGGCCACCGCCGACAGCGCGGTGTCGAGCAGCGGCGCGTCGTGGCTCACGGCGGGCGGCGGGTAGCCCTCCAGCTCGTCGTGCAGCGCCTGCAGCACGGTGTCGCCGGTGGCGGCGATCTGCTGCTGCAGCCGCTCCAGCAGGTGCGTGCGCCATTGCGCCAGGTTCGCGATGCGCGGCGCCCTCGGGGTGCAGGCTCAGGCGCAGCACGTTGATGGGCGGTTTCAGTAGTTCGGCCGAGCAGCCTTCCATGAGCAGCGGCACCAGCGCGTTGTGCGCCACCAGGTTCCAGTGCCGGTCCACGGCCAGCGCGGGGAAGGGCTCGTGGCCCTTCAGCACGAGGTCGATGGCGCGGCGCGCCGAGGCCATGGCCGGGTCGTCGAGCGAGCGCTGGCGGTACATGGGCGCGAAGCCGGCGGCCACCAGCAGCGCGTTGCGCTCGCGCAGCGGCACGTCGAGCCGCTCGGCCAGGCGCAGCACCATCTCGCGGCTGGGCGCGGCGCGGCCGGTTTCCACGTAGCTCAGGTGACGGGTCGAGACCTCGGCCTCCTGCGCCAGGTCGAGCTGGCTCAGGCGGCGGTGGGTGCGCCAGTGCCGCAGGTGGGCGCCGAACGGATCGCGCGCGCCGGGCAGGCCGGCGGCGGCGGCCTTGGACGAATGGGTGCGGGGGGTGTTCATGGAGCCGCATTCTGGCGCGGCGGCGGTGCGGCGCCATGACCTCCCAGGTCATCGACGCAATCCACGTCCGGCGGAATCATCGACCCCAACGCAGCAGGACTGGCCTGCAGCGTACCCACCCAGGAGATTCACATGTCTGTTTTCGCTTCCCCCCGCTTCCTGTCGAACGTGATGTGGGCCGATGCCGCTTCGTGCGCCGCGACCGGCGCGCTGCAGGTGGCGTTCACCGACGTCCTTGCCTCCCTGACCGGCCTGCCGGCCTGGCTGCTCATGGGCACCGGCGTGTTCCTGCTGGCCTACGCAGCAGCCGCCGCCTTCATGGCCAGCCGCACCACGCCGCCGCGCACGCTGATCGGCCTCGTGATCGTCGGCAACTTCGCCTGGGCGGTGGCCTGCGTGGCCCTCCTGGTGAGCGGCGTGTTCGCGGTCACCGCGCTGGGAATGGCCTGGGTGCTGGCGCAGGCGCTGTGCGTGGTCGTGCTGGCCGAGCTGCAATTCACCGGGCTGCGCCGCACCCGGGCCAGTGCCCACATGGCGATGGCCTGAACGCCTGACGACCGTCCGCTCCACGCCCGCCGCACCCCGTGCGGCGGGCGTTTTCGCTATGAGAACGATAGTTCCGGGAGAGCCCGACAAGGAAGACCGACTACAGCCACTGACATTGAACCTCGCTATCCTTGAGAGGCTTCCACGAACACACAGGAGTCTTCTCATGGCCAAAGCCCCGGCGCACGCGTTTGCGTCCACCCTCAAGACCTTCAAGACCGCGTCGGGCAAGTCCGGCAAGTACTGGTCGCTGAAGGAACTGGCCAAGCAGTACCCCTCGGTGGAGCGCCTGCCGGTGTCGATCCGCATCGTGCTCGAGTCGGTGCTGCGCAACTGCGACGGCCAGAAGGTGTCGGCCAAGCACGTCGAGGAGCTGGCCCACTGGGCGCCCAACGCCGAGCGCACCGACGAAATTCCCTTTGTCGTCACCCGCGTGGTGCTGCAGGACTTCACCGGCGTGCCGCTCCTGGCCGACCTGGCCGCCATGCGCAGCGTGGCCGCCAAGCTGAACAAGTCGCCCAAGACCATCGAGCCGCTGGTGCCCGTCGACCTGGTGGTCGACCACTCGGTGATGGTCGACTACTACGGCACGCCCAAGGCGCTCGACCTGAACATGAAGCTGGAGTTCCAGCGCAACAACGAGCGCTACCAGTTCATGAAGTGGGGCATGCAGGCCTTCGACACCTTCGGCGTCGTGCCGCCGGGCTTCGGCATCGTGCACCAGGTCAACCTCGAGTACTTTGCGCGCGGCGTCTACAAGAGCCCGGCCGACAAGAGCGACACGCCGGTGTACTACCCCGACTCGCTGGTGGGCACCGACAGCCACACCACCATGATCAACGGCATCGGCGTGGTCGGCTGGGGCGTGGGCGGCATCGAGGCCGAGGCCGCCATGCTGGGCCAGCCGGTCTACATGCTCACGCCTGACGTGGTGGGCTTCGAGCTCACCGGCAAGCTGCGCGAAGGCGTCACGGCCACCGACCTGGTGCTGTACGTCACCTCGATCCTGCGGGCCGAAAAGGTGGTGGGCAAGTTCGTCGAGTTCTTCGGCCCCGGTGCCGCGTCCATCGCCGTGCCCGACCGCGCCACCATCGGCAACATGGCGCCCGAGTACGGCGCCACCATGGGCTTCTTCCCGGTCGACGAGATGACCGTGGCGTACTTCGAAGGTACCGGCCGCACCAAGGAGGAAGTGGAGCGCTTCGCCGCCTACTACAAGGCGCAGGGCCTGTTCGGCATGCCCGCGCCGGGCGACATCGACTACACCAAGGTCGTCAAGCTCGACCTGGGGACCGTCTCGCCCAGCCTGGCCGGCCCCAAGCGCCCGCAGGACCGCATCAACCTGGGCGACCTGTCGACCAAATTCGCCGAGCTGTACAGCAAGCCCAACGACGCCAACGGCTTCAACCAGCCGGCCGACAAGCTCAAGCAGCGCTACGCGCTGACGCGCGAAGGCCAGAGCGGCGACACCGAAGTGCCCCCGCCGCCGCCCGGCTCGCCGCGCCCGGTCATCGAGATGGTGGCCAACCGCTCGACCAAGGCCGCGGCCCACACCAGCGCCACGGCGCCGTCGGCGCCCAAGGGCGACGTCACCATCGGCAACGGCGACGTGCTCATTGCGGCCATCACCTCGTGCACCAACACCTCCAACCCGAGCGTGATGCTCGCGGCCGGCATCCTGGCCAAGAAGGCGGTGGAAGCGGGCCTGAAGGTGCAGCCGCACATCAAGACCTCGCTGGCCCCGGGCTCGCGCATCGTCACCGAATACCTCGAGAAGGCGGGCCTGCTGCCGTACCTGGAGAAGCTGGGCTTCTACCTCGCGGGCTACGGCTGCACCACCTGCATCGGCAATGCCGGCGACCTCACGCCCGAGATCAACGAAGCCATCACCAAGAACGACCTCATCGGTGCGGCCGTGCTCTCGGGCAACCGCAACTTCGAGGCGCGCATCCACCCGAACCTGAAGGCCAACTTCCTGGCCTCGCCGCCGCTGGTGGTGGCCTTCGCCATCGCGGGCAACGTGATGACCGACCTCATGACCCAGCCCGTGGGCAAGGGCAAGGGCGGCAAGGACGTGTACCTGGGCGACATCTGGCCCACGCCGAAGGAGATCGACGACAACCTGCGCTTCGCGATGAACGCCAAGTCGTTCCGCGCGAACTACGAGAAGGTCAAGAGCGATCCGGGCAAGTTCTGGACGAGCATCAAGGGCACGACCGGCCAGGTCTACGACTGGCCCACCTCGACCTACATCGCCGAGCCGCCGTTCTTCGAAGGCTTCCAGATGCAGCCGCACGCGTCGGACGCGGGCATCCAGGGCGCGCGCGTCATGGCGCTGTTCGGCGACTCGATCACCACCGACCACATCTCGCCGGCCGGCTCCATCAAGGAAAGCTCGCCCGCGGGCATCTGGCTCAAGGCGCACGGCGTGCCCAAGGCCGACTTCAACAGCTACGGCTCGCGCCGCGGCAACCACGACGTGATGGTGCGCGGCACCTTCGCCAACGTGCGCATCAAGAACCTGATGATTCCGCCGGACGCCAACGGCACGCAGGAAGAGGGCGGCGTCACGCTGTTCCAGCCGGGCGGCGAAAAGATGTTCATCTACGACGCCGCCATGAAGTACATGGCAGCGGGCACGCCCACCATCGTGTTCGGCGGCGAGGAGTACGGCACCGGCTCGTCGCGCGACTGGGCCGCCAAGGGCACGCAGCTGCTGGGCATCAAGGCCGTGGTGGCGCGCAGCTTCGAGCGCATCCACCGCGCCAACCTGGTCGGCATGGGCGTGCTGCCGCTGCAGTTCCGCGGCGCCGATTCGTGGCAGACGCTGGGCCTCACGGGCGAGGAAAAGATCGACGTCGTGATCGGCGGCGAACTCAAGCCGCAGATGGATGTGAAGCTGGTCGTGCACCGCGCCGACGGCAGCCACCAGGAGGTGACGGTGCGCCTGCGCATCGACACGCCGATCGAGGTCGACTACTACAAGCACGGCGGCATCCTGCCGTTCGTGCTGCGGCAGCTGCTGGCGGCCTGACGGGCTGGGTTTGATCCGCGTCGGGCTCATCTCCGACACCCACGGCCTGCTGCGCCCGCAGGCCGTGGCGGCCTTGCAGGGCAGCGACTTCATCGTGCACGGCGGGGACATCGGCGACGCCGGCATCCTCGACGCACTCGCCGCGATCGCGCCGCTGACGGTGGTGCGCGGCAACAACGACCGCGAGGCGTGGGCCGGGGTCGTTCCAGAGACGGCATTCCTGAAGGTCGGCGACGTGCATGTCTACGCGATCCACGACCTTTCTCAGATCGACATCGACCCCGCCGGTGCCGGCGTGCGTGTCGTGATCTCCGGCCACTCGCACAAACCCAAGGTCGAAGAACGCGACGGCGTGCTCTACGTCAACCCGGGCAGCGCCGGCCCGCGCCGATTCAAGCTGCCTATCGCCGTGGCCGAGCTGATCGTCGATGGCGACACGGTCAGCGCGCGCATCGTCGAACTGCCCCTGTGAGCGGGGCGGGGCCGAATACCCATAATTGAGAATAAATCTTATTTGATGGGGTATCCTCGGGCCGTTCTTTGAAAAATGCACCACATCGGGGCATTTTCAAAGAACGTTCTTCTGTTCCGAGATGCTCATTCCCTTTCTCATCATGCTGCGCGAAGGCATCGAGGCCGCGCTGATCGTCGGCATTGTTGCCAGTTACCTGAAACAAAGCGGTCGCGGCGTGCTGATGCCCGCGGTGTGGGTCGGCGTGCTGCTGGCCACCGCGCTGTCGCTGTTCGCCGGCGCCGGCCTGCAACTGCTGGCGGCCGAGTTTCCGCAGAAGCAGCAGGAGCTGTTCGAAGGCGTGGTCGGGCTCATCGCCGTGGTCATGCTGACCACGATGGTGTTCTGGATGCGCAAGGCGGCCCGCTCCATCAAGGGCGAGCTGCACGCGTCGATCGACAAGGCGCTGACGCAGCATGCCGACGGGCAGGGCTGGGCGCTCATCGGCATGGTGTTCCTGGCGGTCGCGCGCGAGGGGCTGGAGTCGGTCTTCTTCCTGCTGGCCGTGTTCCAGCAGAGCACCGGCTGGGAAGCGCCCGTGGGCGCGCTCGCGGGCATCGCCGTGTCGGTGGTGGTCGGCTGGGGCATCTATTCGGGCGGCGTGCGGCTCGACCTGCGCCGCTTCTTCCGCTTCACGGGCCTGTTCATCCTGCTGGTCGCGGCCGGGCTGCTCGCGGGCGTGCTGCGCAAGCTGCACGAGGCCGGCGTGTGGAACCAGCTGCAGACCGTGGTGTTCGACATGAGCGAAACCCTGCCGATGGACAGCCCCGTGGGCGCCGTGCTGTCGGGCCTGCTGGGCTACCAGGCCGCGCCCGTGGTGGGCGAGGTGATCGTCTACCTGGCCTTCCTGGCCGTGGCCCTGTTCTTCTTCCTGCGCCCGGCGGCTGCTGCGGCGCCGCGCACGGCCACCGCCGGCTGATTTCTTTCCTCCATGTCTTCTTCCTCTTCTTCGCCATCGACGCTCATGCGCGTCGCCGTGGGCGCCTCGGCGCTGCTGGTCGTCGCCGGCCTCGCGGCCTTCTGGTACGCCTCGAACCAGGCGCGCAAGGCGCCGCCCAAGACGGTCGACCACGCCGTCACCGTCACGATCCGCGGCAACGCTTGCGAGCCGAACGAGATCACCGTGCCCGCGGGGCGCACGACCTTCACCATCGTCAACCAGTCGAACCGCGCGCTCGAGTGGGAAATTCTCGACGGCGTGATGGTGGTGGAAGAGCGCGAGAACATCGCGCCCGGTTTCTCGCAGACCATGACGGTCAAGCTCTCGCCGGGCGACTTCGCCATCACCTGCGGCCTGCTGAGCAACCCGCGCGGCAAGCTGCACGTCACGCCGTCGGCGGCCTCGCTGGCCGAGGAGGCGCGGCCCTCGCTCGTCAACTACGTGGGCGCGCTGGCCGAGTACCAGGTGTTCCTGCGGCTGGAGGCCGCCACGCTCGACGACGCGGTGCGCGCGCTGGCCGATGCCGTCAAGGTCGGCGACCTGGCGCAGGCGCGCGCTTTCTACGCGTCGGCCCACCAGGCCTACAAGCGCATCGAGCCGATGGCCGAGCTGTTCGCCGACCTCGATGCGCGCATCAACGCCCGCGCCGACTACTTCGAGAAGCGCGAGGCCGACCCGGGCTTCAGCGGCTTCCACCGCATCGAGTACGCGCTGTACGGCCAGGGCGACGCGAAGGCACTGGCACCGGTCCTCGACCAGCTGCTGGCCGACACCGAGACGCTGCAGGCGCGCCTGCGCGAGCTGAGCGTGCCGCCCGAACGGCTCGCCAGCGCCGCCTCGAAGCTGCTGCGCCGCGTGGCCGACAACCTGCCCGCCGGCGGCGAAGACCACTACGGCCACGCCGAGCTGGTGAACCTGCAGGGCAGCTACGAAGGCACGAAGAAGATCGCCGACCTGCTGCAGCCGCTGCTCGTGAAGGCCGCGCCCGCGCAGCAGAAGGCCGTGGACGAGCGCTTTGCCGCCTTCGACACCGCGCTGGCGCCGTACCGCGCCGGCGAAGGCTTTCAGCCCGCGCCGCTGGACGACGCGCAGCGCCAGGCGCTGGCCGTGCCCGTGCGTGCGCTGGCCGAGGAACTGGGCAAGGTGAACGCCGCGCTCGGTCTGGAATGAGTTGAGAGAGAACGACGACCCCATGGAACCGACGAAGAAGAACGACCCCGTCGCGGGACATCCCGCCTCGCCGCACCGCCGCCGCATGCTCGGCGCCGCGGGCGTGGCCTTTGCCGGGCTCGCCGCCAGCGCGCGCGCCGGCGCGGCCATTCCGGGCACGCCCGACACCGGTGCGCAGGTCACCGACGCGCCGCAGAGCACCCACACGCAAGACCGCGTGCCCTTCCGCGGCAAGCACCAGGCAGGCGTCGTCACGCCGCGCCCGACGGCCGGCATGATCGCCTCGTTTTACGTGCTGGCCGAGAACCGCGCCGACCTGGAGCGGCTGATGCGCACGCTCACCGAGCGCATCGCCTTTCTCACGCAGGGCGGCCCGCAGACCGACCCCGACCCCAAGCTGCCGCCTGCGGGCTCCGGCATCCTCGGCCCGGTGGTGCAGCCCGACGGGCTGACCGTGACCGTGTCGGTCGGTGCCTCGCTGTTCGACGAGCGCTTCGGCCTCGACAAGAAGAAGCCGCTGCGCCTGAAGCCGATGCAGCGCCATCCGAACGACGCGCTCGACGCCGCGCTGTGCCACGGCGACCTGTCGATCCAGTTCTGCGCCAACACGCCCGACACCAACATCCACGCGCTGCGCGACATCATCAAGAACACGCCCGACCTGCTGGTGCTGCACTGGAAGCAGGAAGGCTCCGTGCCGCCGATCCCGGCCGTGGCGGGCCAGCCCGCGGAGAGCGCGCGCAACTTCCTCGGTTTTCGCGACGGTTCGGCCAACCCCGACTCGGCCGACGACACGCTCATGAACAAGCACGTCTGGGTGCAGCCGAATGGCGACGAGCCCGCCTGGGCCGTGGGCGGCAGCTACCAGGCGGTGCGCATCATCCGCAACTTCGTCGAGCGCTGGGACCGCACGCCGCTGCAGGAGCAGGAGGCCATCATGGGTCGGCTCAAGCCCAGCGGCGCGCCACTGGACGGCGGCAAGACCGAGCACGACGTGCCCGACTACACGAAGGACCCCGAAGGCAAGGCGACGCCGATGGACGCGCACATCCGCCTGGCGAACCCGCGCACCAAGGCCTCGGACGCCAACCTGATGCTGCGCCGGCCCTTCAACTATTCGAACGGCGTCACCAAGTCGGGCCAGCTCGAGATGGGCCTGCTGTTCATCTGCTACCAGGCCGACCTCGAGAAGGGCTTTGTCGCCGTGCAGACCCGCCTCGATGGCGAGCCGCTCGAGGAATACATCAAGCCCATCGGCGGCGGCTTCTTCTTCACGCTGCCCGGCGTGCAGGGCGTCGACGACTGGCTCGGGCGCAGCCTGCTGGCCGCCTGAGCCTTGCTTTCCCTTTTCATCACCACCGCACCGCATCCAAGGAGATCCATGACCGTGCAGTTTCGCCGCCGCTTCCTCGCCGCTTTCGTCGCAGGCTTTGCCGGGCTCTACGCCGTCGGCGCGCAGGCCGCCGTGTCGCCACTCGAGCTGGTCGGTCCGATCTCGGACTACAAGATCTACGTGACGCAGAACGTGCGCAAGCTGGCGGCCGACGTGCGCGTGTTCACCGCCGCCGTGAAGGCCGGCGACATCGAGAAGGCCAAGAAGCTCTACGCGCCCACGCGCACCAGCTACGAACGCGTGGAGCCCGTGGCCGAGCTGTTCACCGACCTCGACCAGTCGATCGACTCGCGCGCAGACGACCACGAGAAGGCCGAGAAAGACCCGGCCTTCATCGGCTTCCACCGCATCGAGTACAGCCTGTGGACGCTCAAGAGCACCAAGGACCTGAACCCCGTGGCCGACAAGCTGCTGGCCGACGTGCTCGAGCTGCAAAAGCGCCTGGGCGCGCTGACCTTCCCGCCCGAGAAGGTCGTGGGCGGCGCCGCCGTGCTGATGGAAGAGGTGGCCGCCACCAAGATCTCCGGCGAGGAGAACCGCTACAGCCACACCGACCTGTGGGACTTCCAGTCGAACTTCGAGGGCGCCTACAAGATCGTCGAGCTGCTGCGCCCGCTGGTCGTGAAGCAGGACAAGCCGTTCGCCGAGAAGGCCGACGCCAACTTCAAGGTGGTGTTCGACACGCTGGCCAAGTACCGCACGGCCGACGGCGGCTTCGAAACCTATTCGAAGCTCACCGAGCGCGACCGCAAGATGCTGGCCGGCCGGGTGAACACGCTGGCTGAAGACCTGTCGAAGCTGCGCGGGATGCTGGGACTGAACTGAGTCCGGCCCCGGGGGCGCTGATTTCCGCCTGACCCATCACTTTTTGGGGTTGGTCAGGTTTTCGCGAGTGAGAATTGCTAGCATCTGGCTTTTGCTTACTGGCGTGCCCCGGGGTTTCCGGGGGGCGCACCTCCACCGTGCGAAACAACGACCTCGGCGCAGCGCCGACCACCACCGCGCTGAGCCTCGACCAGCTTCCGTCCCATCAGTGGGCCACCGTGCTCGACGTGGCCCGCCCCGACAGCGCGGACGACCGCGAGCTGGTGCTGCGCCTGACCGAAATCGGCTTCGTGCCGGGCGAGGCCGTGCGCATCGTCGCCACGGGCACCCCGGGCCGCGAGCCGCTGGCCGTGCGCCTGGGCCACACCACCTTCGCGCTGCGCCGCCACGAGGCCGCGCTGATCCACGTCACGCCGGGGGCCGCGAACCATGGTTGAAGCCGTCATCCAGGGGCCGGGCCGTCTCGGTGCCACCGCGCAGCCCGCGCGCATCGCGCTGCTGGGCAACCCCAACTGCGGCAAGACCGCGCTCTTCAACCTGCTGACCGGCAGCCGCCAGAAGGTCGCCAACTACGCCGGCGTGACCGTCGAGCGCAAGGAAGGCACGCTGCGCACGCCGACCGGCCGCCGCGTGTTCGTGCTCGACCTGCCGGGCGCCTACAGCCTGAACGCCCTGAGCGCCGACGAAGCCGTCACGCGCGACATCGTCACCGGCCAGGCGCAGGAAGCGCTGCCCGACCTGCTCGTGTGCGTGACCGACGCCACCAACCTGCGCCTGAACCTGCGGCTGGTGCTCGAAGCGCGCCAGCTCGGCCTGCCGATGGTGGTGGCGCTCAACATGACCGACATGGCCAAGAAGCAGGGCATCACGGTCGACACGGCCGTGCTCTCGCGCGAACTCGGCGTGCCGGTGATCGAGACCGTGGGCGTGCACACCGGCGGCGCGAAGAACCTGCTCGAGGCGCTCGACGCACCGGTCGCCGCAGCGGCGCCCCAGCCCTGGAAGGCACCCGGGCTGGACGACGTGCTCGCCACGCAGCGCGAGGTGCGCCGCATCCTCGGCCTGGCCGTGAAGGAGCCCGTGGGCAGCCTGGACACCAGCGACCGCATCGACCGCGTCGTGATGCACCCGGTGTGGGGCATGCTGGTGCTGGCCGTCACCATGTTCCTGATGTTCCAGGCCGTGTTCAGCTGGGCCAACGTGCCGATGGACGCCATCAAGGCCGGCACCGAAGGGCTGGGCAACCTCATCAAGACGCACATGCCCGAAGGCATGCTGCAGAGCCTGCTGGTCGACGGCGTGATCGCGGGCGTGGGCGGCGTGATCGTGTTCCTGCCGCAGATCCTGATCCTGTTCCTGTTCATCCTGGCGCTCGAAGACTCCGGCTACCTGCCGCGCGCGGCCTTCCTGCTCGACCGCCTGATGGGCACCGTGGGCCTGTCGGGCCGCTCGTTCATTCCGCTGCTGTCGAGCTTTGCCTGCGCCATTCCGGGCGTGATGGCCACGCGCACCATCAGCAACTGGCGCGACCGCATCACGACCATCATGATCGCGCCGCTCATGACCTGCTCGGCGCGGCTGCCGGTGTATGCGCTGCTCATTGCGGCCTTCATTCCGGCGCGCGAGGTGGGGGGCATCTTCAACCTGCAGGGCGTGGTGCTGTTCGCGCTGTATGTGTTCGGCATCGTCTCGGCGATGGCCGTGGCCTGGGTGATGAAGCGCTTTCGCGACAGCACGCGGCACTCACCGCTCTTGATGGAACTGCCGGCTTACCGCTGGCCGAACCCGCGCAACCTGCTGCTGGGTTTGTATGAGCGGGCCTGGATCTTCATCCAGCGCGTGGGCACGATCATCCTCACGCTCACGATCCTGCTGTGGTTTTTGTCGACCTTCCCGTCGCCGCCCGAAGGCGCGACCGGCCCCGCCATCCAGTACAGCCTGGCCGGCATGATCGGCCGCGGGCTGGAGCACATCTTCGCGCCCATCGGCTTCAACTGGCAGATCTCCATCGCGCTGGTGCCGGGCATGGCCGCACGCGAAGTCGCGGTGGGCGCGCTGGGCACGGTGTACGCGCTCTCGGCCACCGGCGACGACGTGGCCAGTGCGCTGGAGCCGCTCATCGCCGGCAGCTGGTCGCTGGCGACGGCGCTGTCGCTGCTGGTCTGGTACGTGTTCGCGCCGCAGTGCATCTCGACGCTGGCGGCCGTCAAGCGCGAAACCGGCTCCTGGAAATACGTGTGGATCATGGCGGGCTACTTGTTCGCCCTGGCATACGTGGCATGCTTCTTGACCTATCGCATTGCACTCGCTTTCGGCGCGGGGTAAAACCACAGGGAAAGGGTTGAAGAAGACATGACACAGCAACTGATCGTCGGATTGATCGTCGCGGCCGCCGCGCTCTACGCGGTCTGGCGCTGGATGCCTGCCGGCTGGCGCCGTGGCGCCGCGCGCAAGTTCGCGGCCGGCACGCAGCGCGCGGGCCTCATCGATCAGGCCCGCGCCGATCAACTCGCTGCCTCGCTGGCCAAGACCTCGGGCTGCGGCTCGTGCGACAGCTGCGGCAGCTGTGCCCCCAAGAAACCCGCTGGCGCCGACCCGGCCGACAGCCACAGCCCTGCGCTGACTTCCACCACGCCCAGCACCGGACGCTGAGTCCGATGCCCGCGCACATCCTCGTCGCCGGGGGCGGGATCGGGGGGCTGGCCACGGCGCTGGCGCTGTCCCGCGCTCACCACCGCGCCGACGTCTTCGAACAGGCCGCCGACTTCGGCGAAATCGGCGCCGGCGTGCAGCTCGGCCCCAACGCCACCCGCCGCCTTCAACAACTCGACCTCGGCCGCGGCCTCGCCGCCATTGCGGCGCGCCCCGAGGCGCTGGTGGTCCACAGCGCCGGCAGCGGCGCCGAACTGGCCCGCATGCCGCTGGGCGATGCCATGCAGCAGCGCTACGGCGCGCCGTACTGCTGCGTGCACCGCGCCGACCTGCACACGCTGCTGCTCGATGCCGTGCGCGCGCAGGGCACGGGCTCGCTGGTCACGGCCGCGCGCATCCGCCAAGTCGAGACCAGCGACGACCTCGTCTGCGTCTCGAGCACCGACGCGCGCGCGTGGGAGGGCGAGGCGCTGGTGGGGGCCGACGGCCTGTGGAGCCTAGTGCGGGCGCAGCTCGAATCTGCATCTGCTGAAGTGCCGCCGCGCGTGACCGGGCATACGGCGTGGCGTGCGCTGGTGCGGCAGGCTGACCTGCCTGCGGCGCTGCGCCGCTCGCGCGTCGATGTGTGGCTCGGGCCGCGTTTGCATGCGGTCGCGTACCCGGTGCGCGCGGGGGATGCGCTCAACGTCGTCGTGATTGCCGAATCTGCACCGGCTGGCGATGCGCGCGATTGGGATCAGGCCAGCAGCCTTGTCGCGCTGAAGCAGGCGATGGGTCGCAGCTGTGCGAGCCTTCAGTCATTGCTCGACGCGATGCCGAGTTGGCGTGCGTGGACGCTGAGCGATCGGGCGCCTGTGGCCGGACCTGGCGACATGGCGCATGAGCGTGTCGCGCTGGTGGGTGATGCTGCGCATCCGATGGTGCCGTACCTTGCGCAAGGGGCGGGCATGGCGATCGAGGATGCGATCGCGTTGGCGGATGCCTTGGGCGATACCTCGGCGCTGGGTGTGCCGGCTGCGTTCGCGCGTTATGCCGAGGCGCGCTGGGAACGCAATGCGCAGGTGCAGGCGAGGGCGCGTCGCAATGGCGAGATCTTTCATGCCACGGGTGCGGTGCGCTTCGGGCGCGACGTGGCGATGCGCTTGCTGGGCTCCCGGTTGCTCGATCAGCCCTGGCTGTACGGCGGTTGATCCAGGGCGCGTGCCCAGGCCACCGGGTACTTCCCTCCGCGAATGTCCCCCGGCCTGCGGCCTCCTCCTTAATTTCGCTGCGGGAAGCACCCAGTGTCCTGGGCACGAGGGGCGCGGTCGCTGTGCTGGCCGATCAACAGCTGCACTGCCCAGCGTTCAGGCCGATGGGGTGCCTTGCGCAGCGAAATTAAGGAGGAGGGGCGAAGCCCCGGGGGACATTCGCGGAGCAAGGTGCCCCGTCGGCGTGAGCGTCGCCCTGAAAAAATCAGAGCCGGAACGTCTGCAGATGCTCGATGCGCTCAGCAAGACCTTCCTGCCCCAGGTAATGCCCCTGCGTCCCATCGCGCATCTGCGCGAGCGTGGTTTCCAGTTCGACCAACATCGCGTCGCGATCCGCCACGAAGGCCGGCGGCACGTCGATGCCGATCTGCGTGCAGGCGTCGGCGATCAGGTGCGCGCTGGCGGGCGCACCGCAGGCTGCGCACTTCACGATGGCCGCCACGGTCGGCTCGGCGCCGTTGTCCAGCAGGGCGCTCGTGAGTTCGGGCGAAATCTGGCCGTCGATGTTGCGCAGCACGTCGGGCGCGACCGGTGCGCCCGCGCGCACCAGCGCCGCCGCGGCGGCGAAGGCGCTGTGTCCCACGGCCACGTCGGTGGCGAGCGCGCTGCCTTGCTGCGGGCCTTCGAAGTTCAGGCCCGCGGCGGCGAGTTCAGCGACCAGTGCGGCGTCGTCGGTCGCGATGGCGTGGCGCAGTGCCGCGCGTGCGAGCGCCGGGTGATGGCGCAGCGTGCCGTCGGCCAGCGGCGTGCGCCAGTCGACGATGGCGCGGCAATAGAAGGTGACCAGCTTGTCCATCAGGTCGAGGTCCAGCCCGTAGCCTTCGTGGCGGTCGTCGAGGTAGGCGAGCAGCGCCTGCCCCGAGAAGTAGTCGCCCGTCGGCGCCAGCGGGTCTTCGTCGAGGTGCAGCGCCGCGAAGGCGCCGTACAGGTCGGCCGCGACGGGGCTCAGGCCGTCTTCGTGCAGCGCGTGCGTCCAGGCCGGCGGCAGGCCCTGCTTCCACGCGATGACCTGGCCATGCGTGGCGCCGGGCTCGACCACCGCGTAGACGCGGTCGCAGTACTCGAAGCCGCCGAAGGGCAGGTGCGTGAGCTTGCCGCTCCAGGGCGTGCCGCTGTCTTCGGCCGCTTCCTCGGCGAGCTCCTGCTCATGCTCGATCCAGCCCTGCAGGTCGCGGTAGCCGTCGCTGCCGTCCCAGAACAGCTCCGACCAGGTGACGCTCTCGACGTTGCCGTTCATCGGCAACGCCAGGTCATAGTCGAGGCGCCCGCCCGCCGTGTGCTGCCACAGCGCGACCAGCGCTTCGGGCAGCGGGCCGGCGCATAGCGCCTGCACCGCGTCGATCTGCTGCTGCGGCATCGGCGGCTGCGCGTCGAAGATCACGCGATCGGCGAACAGCACGACGCCATGTTCGCGCAGGGTGGAGAGCTCTTCGACAGAGAACGAGGTGTTGTTGTTCATGGCAGCAGCCTCCGTGTTCTCCAAAATGTAGCGCTTTGCGCCGATGGAGCAACCCTCGTTCGCCCGGGGCTGCTGCAAGCCCCTGCATGACGCACTACAGATCGGTGCGCAGCTTCCAGATCTCGGGGAACAGCACCACGTCGAGCATCTTGCGCAGGTAGCTCACGCCGCCCGTGCCGCCGGTGCCGCGCTTGAAGCCGATCACGCGCTCGACCGTGGTCACATGGCGGAAGCGCCAGAGGCGGAAGGCGTCTTCGAGGTCGGTGAGTTTTTCGCCGAGCTGGTACAGGTCCCAGTGGTCGTGCGGGTTGCGATAGACCGTGAGCCAGGCGGCCTCGACGCCGTCGCTCGATTCGTAGGGCTGGGTCCAGTCGCGCTCCAGGCGGTCGGCGGGCACGGGCAGGCCGTGGCGTGCGAGCAGGCGCAGCGACTCGTCGTACAGCGAGGGCGCGCGGTAGGCCGCGTCCACCTGCGCGAGCAGGTCGGCGCGGTGCGCGTGGGGCTTGAGCATGGCGGCGTTCTTGTTGCCGAGCAGGAACTCGATGCAGCGGTACTGCGCGCTCTGGAAGCCGCTGGAATTGGCGAGGTAGGGGCGCATCGCCGTGTACTCGGGCGGCGTCATGGTCGAGAGCACGGTCCAGGCGCTCACCAGTTGTTCCATGATGCGGCTCACGCGCGCGAGCATCTTGAAGGCGTCGGGCAGCTGCTCCTGCGCGATGCAGCGCACGGCGGCGTGCAGTTCGTGCAGCATGAGCTTCATCCAGAGCTCGCTGGTCTGGTGCTGCACGATGAACAGCATCTCGTCGTGCGCGGGCGACAGCGGGTGCTGCGCGTTCAGGATCTCGTCGAGGTGCAGGTAGTCGCCGTAGCTCATGGACTTGCTGAAGTCCAGCTGCGCCTTCTCTTCGTGGACGATGGACTCGGGGGTCTTGTTGTTGTCGTTGTCGGTGCTCATGTCACTGCGTTCTTGCGGTTGAATTCAGCGCGTCGCCACTCGCCGGTCTCGAGCACCTGCACGAGGTGTTCGACCGAGTGCCACACGTCCTCGAAGCCGACATACAGCGGCGTGAAGCCGAAGCGCAGGATGTCGGGCATCTGCGAATCGCCGGCGCGGTAGTCGCCGATCACGCCGCGCGCGATCAGCGCCTGCACGATGGCGTAGGCGCCTTCCTCGCGGCTGAGGCACACCTGCGAGCCGCGCAGCGCGTGCTCGCGCGGCGTGACGAGCGACAGGCCTTGTCCTGCGCAGCGTTGCTCGACCAATTGGATGAACAGGTCGGTGAGCGCGAGCGACTTGGTGCGCAGCGCGGCCATCGCGCCACCGGTGCCGTTGAAGGCCTCGGCGGCGAGCACGGTGTCGAGGCCGCATTCGAGGCCGGCCAAGGCGATGACCGGTTGCGTGCCGCACAGGTAGCGGCCGACGCCCGGGGCAGGGCGGTAGTGCGGCGTGAACTCGAAGGGCGCCGCGTGGCCCCACCAGCCCGACAGCGGCTGCTCGAACTGGCCTGCGTGCTTCGTGTTCACCCAGGCGAAGGCCGGCGCGCCGGGGCCGCCGTTGAGGTACTTGTAGCCGCAGCCGATCGCGTAGTCGGCGTCGCTGTCGTTGAGCGCCACGGGCACGGCGCCCGCGCTGTGCGCCAGGTCCCACACGGTGAGCGCGCCCGCGGCGTGCGCGGCCGCGGTGACGGCCTTCATGTCGTGCATGGCACCGGTGCGGTAGTTGACGTGCGTGAGCATCAGCACGGCGACTTCGTCGGTCAGCGCGGTGGCCAGTTCGCTCGCATCGATCAGCTTCAGCGTGAAGCCGCGTTCACGGCACAGCGATTCGGCGATGTACAGGTCGGTCGGGAAGTTGCTGCGTTCGCTCACCACCAGCTTGCGGCCGCTCGCCTTCTGCTGCGAGAGCGCGGCGAACAGCACCTTGTAGAGATTGACCGACGTGCTGTCGGTGCAAACCACCTCGCCCGGCGCGGCGCCGATCAGGCGGGCCACCTTGTCGCCCAGGCGCTGCGGCAGGTCGAACCAGCTCGCGGTGTTCCACGAGCGGATCAGGCCTTCGCCCCATTCCTTGGCCACCACGTCGGCGATGCGCGCGGGCGCGGCCTTGGGCAGCACGCCGAGCGAGTTGCCGTCGAGGTAGAGCACGCCCTCGGGGAGGGTGAATTGGTCGCGCAGGGCGCGCAGCGGGTCTTGCGCGTCGAGGGCGCGGCAGTCGGCGAGGGTCGTCGTCATGGAGGGGCGGGTTTCAGCGGGGAAGTTCGCGCAGCACGGCGCGCACGGGGGAGGCATCGGCGCTCGCCAGCTTCAGCGGCAGCGCGATGAGTTCGTAGTCGCCCTCGGGCACGTCGTCGAGCACGAGGTTCTCGAGCACGCGCAGGTCGAGGTGGCGGATGCGCTGGTGGCTGTCGAGCGTCTTGCTGTCGGCCGGGTCGATGCTGGCGGTGTCGATGCCGATGAGCTTCACGCCCATGGCGGCCAGGCGCTCGACGGTGGCGGGCGCATAGGCCGCGAGCTGCGGGTCCCAGCGGTCGACGGGCATGGCCGGGTAGGTGCGCACGAGCACGCGCGGGGGCAGCGTGTCGTTCACGGCATGCGCGATGTGCTCCCAGGTGACCAGCGGGCCGCGGCCGATCGCGTGGATCACGCGGCAGGGGCCGAGGAAGGGCGTGAGGTCGACCTGGCCGATGGTCTGGCCCTCGGGGGCGTAGTGCAGCGGCGCGTCGGCATGGGTGCCCACGTGCGGCGACAGCGTGATCGCGCTCACGTTGACCGGGCAGCCGGGGCCGATGGTGGCGCACCACTGCTGCGAATACGGCGTGTCGCCCGGGAACACCGGGCTGCCGGCGTGCACGGGGGCGGAGATGTCCCAGAGTCGGAGCGGGGCGGTCATGGCGGGCGGCAGGGCGAAGGAAGAAAAAGGGCAGTGTGGGCCGGTTGGTGTCGGTCCACAAGGGGCCGTCGGGTGCCGAATGCTATGCGCAGTGACTGCCTTGAGTCGAGAAGTTATCCGTCAATCATCGAAAGATTGAATAATCTATTCAATCGACAGGAAGTGGAGAACAAATCATGCAAGCCGACCTCGATCGAACCGACCTCCAGCTGCTGCGCGCGCTGCAGGACAACGCCCGCCTGACCTCGGGCGAGCTGGCGCAGATGGCGCACCTGTCGCAATCGCCGTGCTGGCGCCGGGTGAAGAAGCTGGAGGACGACGGCGTGATCGGCGGCTACCACGCGGGCCTGAACCGGCGCGCGCTGGGCTTTGGCGTGCTGGCCTTCGTGATGGTCGGCATCGACCACCAGACCGAGATCTCGTCGCGCGCCTTCGAGGACGCGGTGTGCGCCATTCCCGAGGTGGTGATGTTCCACGGCATCTCGGGGCCGGCGGATTTCATCCTCGTGGTGGTTGCGAAGGACCTCGATGCGTATTCCGACCTGCTGCAGCGCAAGCTGCACCGCCTGCCGGGCGTGCGCCACGTGCAGACACATTTCTCGCTGCAGGAGTTCAAGGGGCAACTCGGTGGGCTGCCGGTGCCCGTGGCCTGAGAAGGTGTGAATAAACCTACTGCGCGCCCCGATCTCGCATCTGCGGTCCTCACCGTACGCGTGTACGGTTCCGGTCCTCGATGCGACCTCGGGGCGCTCGCTACGGTTTCTTCACACCTTCTGGGCCGTCAGTGCAGCTCGTCGGACAGCATCGGCAGCCCATGCCGCAGTCGCGCGCGCTGGCAGGCGTCGCTGCCGGCCTGCAGCTCGTGGCAGGGGTTGGGTCGCCATTCGTAGATGCCGCAGGCCACCGCCTGGCCGATCTTGCCGGTGAGCGCGGCGCAACGCGGCGGCGTGTGGTCGGTGCCGCGCATGCGGCACAGGGCGTCGTTCACGTCGACCGCCAGACCCGAGGGCACCCGGCCCCCGTGGTCGTCGAGTTCGTGCACGCTGAAGTCGACGCGGTAGCTGGCGCAGCAGGCGCCGCAGGTCTGGCAGGGATTCATGGGGCGAGCAGCGCGGCGTCACGCACGCGCTGCAGCATGCGGCGGCGGATCAGCCCGCTCGCGGGTCGTATCAGCAGCCAGTAGGCGGTGAAGCGGCGCTGCGCGGCGGCATCGCCACACCAGACCCGGGTGCGCGTGGTGAGCCGCGTGCCTGTGCCTTCGGGCTCGGCCGTGAAGTGAAGCACCAGCTTGGCCAGGCCCGTGGCGTCGAGCGCGGCGAAGGCCGGGCCGTCGGCCAGCGGGACCAGGCCGTAGTCGAAGCGCCAGAAGCGGCCGGCCAGGCCGAAGGCCAGTTCGCGCTCGCCGTCGCGCCCCAGCGGCGTGAAGTCGGCAAAACCGAAGGCCTCGCGCTGGCGCAGCGTGGGCGCGGCCAGCCCGAGCCGGCTGGCCAGCCGGTTCGGCAGTTCGCGCAGCGCGATCAGGCTGCGCGCCACGGGGTCGTCGGTGATCTCGGGCCGGGCCGCCACGTCGAGCACGCGCGCGGGCGACGCGGGCACGTGGAGGCTGTGCGTCTCCGCGAACTGGTAGCGCGGCAGGTAGCGGTTCATCAGCTCCATGCGGCGCCTGGGTGGTTCAGCGGTTCGGTGTCTGTCAGAGCCTGCCGAGCAGCAGGAACTCCATCAGCGCTTTTTGCGCGTGCAGGCGGTTCTCGGCCTCGTCCCACACGACCGACTGCGGGCCGTCGATGACCTCGGCCTGCACTTCCTCGCCGCGGTGCGCGGGCAGGCAGTGCATGAAGAGGGCGTCGGTCTGGGCGATGCGCATCATGTCCTCGTCGACGCACCAGTCGGCAAAAGCCTTGCGGCGCGCCTCGTTCTCGGCCTCGTAGCCCATGCTGGTCCACACGTCGGTGGTGACGAGGTCGGCGCCGCGGCAGGCTTCCATCGGGTCCTTGAAGACCTTGTAGCTGTCGCCCGAGCGGATGCCGGCGATCGACTGGTCGACCTCGTAGCCGCTGGGCGTGCTCACGTGCACGGTGAAGCCCAGGATCTCGGCGGCCTGCAGCCAGGTGTTGGCCATGTTGTTGCCGTCGCCGACCCACGCCACCGTCTTGCCTTGGATCGAGCCGCGGTGCTCGATGTAGGTGAAGATGTCCGCCAGGATCTGGCAGGGGTGGAACTCGTTGGTCAGGCCGTTGATGACGGGCACGCGCGAGTGCGCGGCGAAGGCGTCGATCTTGGTCTGCTCGTAGGTGCGGATCATCACCAGGTCGACCATGCGGCTGATGACCTTGGCGCTGTCCTCGATGGGCTCGGCGCGGCCCAGCTGGCTGTCGCCCGTGGTCAGGTGCACCACGCTGCCGCCGAGCTGGTACATGCCGGCCTCAAAGCTCACGCGGGTGCGCGTGCTGGCCTTCTCGAAGATCATGGCCAGCGTGCGGTCGGTCAGCGGCTGGTGCTTTTCGTAGGTCTTGAACTTCTTCTTGATGATCGCCATGCGATCGAAGAGGTAGACGTACTCGTCGGCCGTGAGGTCCGAGAACTGCAGGTAGTGGCGCAGGGCGTTCGGTGCGGCGGCGGTCGTCATTGCGCAACGGGCTCCGAGAGGAAGGTTTTGACGATCGGCGCGAGAATCGCAACGATCTCGTCGGCTTCGGCAATGCTCAGGATGAGCGGCGGCACGAGGCGGATCACCTTGTCGGCCGTCACGCTCAGCAGCAGGCCGGCGTCGCAGGCGCGGTTCAGGATCACGCCGCAGGGGCGGTCGAGCTCGATGCCGAGCATCAGGCCCTGGCCGCGGATTTCCTTCACGCCCGGCAGGCTGCCGATTTCGCGCTCCAGCGCGGCCTTCAGGTGGGCGCCGACGGTGGCGGCGTTCTCGAGCAGCTTGTGCTCTTCCATGATGCGGATGGTTTCCACACCGGCGCGCATCGCCAGCGGGTTGCCGCCGAAGGTGGTGCCGTGGTTGCCGGGGCCGAAGATGTTGGCGGCCTTGGGGCCGGCCACGACGGCGCCGATCGGCACGCCTGAGCCCAGGCCCTTGGCCAGCGGCATCACGTCGGGCTTGATGCCCGCCCACTGGTGGGCGAACCACTTGCCGGTGCGGCCCATGCCGCACTGCACTTCGTCGATCATCATGAGCCAGTCGCGCTCGTCGCACAGCGCGCGCACTTGCTTGAGGTAGTCGACGCGCATCGGGTTGATGCCGCCTTCGCCCTGGATGGTTTCGAAGAACACGGCGACCACGTTGGGGTTGCCTTCGGTGGCCTTCTTGAGCGCCTCGATGTCGTTCAGCGGCACGCGAATGAAGCCTTCGACCAGCGGGCCGAAGCCGGCCTGCACCTTGGGGTTGCCGGTGGCCGACAGCGTGGCGATGCTGCGGCCGTGGAAGGCGGCTTCGTAGACGACGATCTCGGGGCGCTCGATGCCCTTGTCGTGGCCGAACTTGCGCGCCAGTTTCAGGGCCGCTTCGTTGGCTTCCAGGCCGGTGCAGCAGAAGAAGGCGTTGGTCAGGCCCGACAGCTCGGTGAGCTTGGTGGCCAGCTGTTCCTGGCCGGTCACGTGGTAGTAGTTGGAGCTGTGGATCAGCTTGGTCAGCTGGTCCTGCAGGGCGGGCACCAGCTCGGGGTGGTTGTGGCCCAGCGTGTTGACGGCAATGCCGCCCAGACCGTCGAGATAGGCCTTGCCCGTGGTGTCCCAGACTCGGCAGCCCTGGCCGTGCGACAGCGCGATCGGCAGGCGACCGTAGGTGTTCATGACGTGGGGCGAGGTGGGTTGCTGGGCGGTGGCGCTCATTCGGTACTCCAGATAGGGAACACGAATTCTAGGCGTGCGATTTGACGGCTTCGTTGAGGATTCCGCATCACAGCAATGCCCCCCATTCAGGATGCAAAAAGGGCCCCGGATACAATCGCTTGCTGCACCGCAGCACCTGTTCCGGTCGCCTCACTTCACGATGATTTCCCCCAACGCCAAAGAAATCTTCATCCAGGGCATCACCCACGATGGCCGCACTTTTCGCCCCAGCGACTGGGCCGAACGCCTCGCCGGCGTCATGTGCTCCTTCCGCCCCGGCGGCGCCTACCCGGGCAGCCACCTGAGCTACTCGCCCTGGTGCATTCCCACGACCATCAACGGCGTGAAATGCGTGGTGGTGAACCGCGCCCTGCGCGACGCCGAGCCCATGGCCTGGGACTTCTGCGTGAACTTCGCGAAAGACAACAACCTCCAGGTGGCCGAGGCCTGCCTGGTGCCCGACCCGGCGGACACGCCGCCCCCTCCCAAAAAGACCTGACTTCCAGGTCTTTTTTTTGGGCTGCGCGGGTTGCTCGCGCCTGGATGCTTTTCGAGCGCCCATGAAAAAACCGCCCGAAGGCGGTTTTTCACTTTTGCTTGCTGCAGCGCACCCCGATCAAACGGCGGACCGGAGGATTCCGGTCCGGGCTTGCCTGACAGGTGTCAGGCGGCGGCCTTTTCAGGCGCCAGGGCGAGGGCCTTGACCTTGGCCGACAGGCGGCTCTTGTCGCGGGCGGCCTTGTTCTTGTGGAAGATGCCCTTGTCGGCGACGGTGTCGACGATGCTCTGGGCCTTCGCGAACAGTTCGCTTGCCTTGGTCTTGTCGCCAGCCAGAACAGCCTTTTCGACGTTCTTGACAGCGGTACGGTATTTGGAGCGCAGCGAGGTGTTCGCAGCGTTGAGCTTGACGTCCTGGCGGACGCGCTTGCGGCCCGACGCGAGGCGCGGGTTCTTCTTCTTGGGCTTGGCGGATGCCATATTTAGTGTTCCTTAGGTGTCTGAGGATGATGCAGCAAAGCCCTCCATTATAGGCAGGGTTCCGGTTTTTGCCGAATTGCCTGCTTTTGCCATCTTTCGCAGCCCTACACTCGCCCCCGTGTCCCTGTTCAAATCCGCCTCCACCGTCTCCCTGCTGACCCTCGCTTCGCGGATCACGGGCCTCGTGCGCGACGTGCTGTTTGCCTCGGTGTTCGGCGTCAGCGCGCTCACCGACGCCTTCAACGTCGCCTTTCGCATCCCCAACCTGTTTCGCCGCGTGTTCGGCGAAGGCGCCTTCAGCCAGGCCTTCGTGCCGGTGCTGGCCGCGCGCAAGACCGAGGCGGGGCAGGAGGGCGCCCGGGAGCTGGTCGACCACGTCGCCACGCTGCTGACCTGGGCCCTGGTGGTGCTGTGCGTGGCGGGCGTGGCCGGTGCGCCGCTGCTGGTCTGGGCCATGGCCAGCGGCCTGCAGGGCTTCGACGCCGCCGTGGTCATGACGCGCTGGATGTTCCCCTACATCGGCTTCATGTCGCTGGTGGCGCTGGCGGGCGGCATTCTCAACACCTGGCGCAAGTTCGCGGTGCCGGCGGCGTCGCCGGTGCTGCTCAACATCGCGCTGATCCTGTCGATCTCGATCGGCGCGCCGCTGTTCCGCCGCTACGGCATCGAACCGATCTATGCCCAGTGCGTGGGCGTGATGGTCGGCGGCGTGCTGCAGCTGGCCCTGCAGATCCCGGCGCTGCGCGCGCTGGGGCTCATGCCGCGCATCGGCGCCAGCTTCAAGGCGCTGCGCGCCGCGTGGACCGACCCGACCACCCGCAAGGTCATGAAGCTCATGCTGCCGGCGCTGCTGGGCGTGAGCGTGGCGCAGATCTCGCTGCTCATCAACACGCAGATCGCCTCGCACCTGGCCACCGGCAGCGTGACCTGGGTCACCAACGCCGACCGGCTGATGGAATTCCCGACCGCCATGCTCGGCGTGGCGCTGGGCGTGGTGCTGATGCCGCAACTCGCGGGCGCCCGCGCCGCCAAGGACGACGCGCGCTACTCCTCGCTGCTCGACTGGGGCCTGCGCCTCGTCGTGCTGCTGGCGGCGCCGTGCGCGGTGGCGCTGCTGCTGTTCGCCAAGCCGCTGGTGGCCGTGCTGTTCCACAACGGCGCCTACACCGGCGAGGACGTGGGCCGCACCACCGTGGCGCTCATGGGCTACGGCGTGGGGCTGGTCGGCCTCGTGGCGGTGAAGGTGCTCGCGCCCGGCTACTACGCCAAACACGACACGCGCACGCCCATGCTGATCGCCGTGACGGTGCTGGTGTTCACGCAGGTGCTCAACTTCTTCCTGGTGCCGCTGCTGCAGCACGCGGCGCTGACGCTGACCATCGGCATCGGCGCGCTGGTCAACGCGCTGTGGCTGCTGATCGGCCTGATCCGCCGCGGCAGCTACACGCCCGAGCCCGGCTGGGGCAAGTTTGCGCTGCAGGTGCTGCTGGGCACCGTGGTGCTGGCGGTTTTGCTGGCGTGGGGCGCGCACTATTTCGACTGGGTCGGCCTGCGCGCGCAGCGCCTGCACCGCATCGGCCTGCTGGCCGCGCTCATCGCCGGCGCCGCGCTGCTCTATTTCGCCGTGCTCACCGCCGCAGGCGTGCGCCTGCGCAGTTTCATGCGCCGCTGAAGCGCCGTTGGCGAGCCGGAAAACACTGCCTTGACGCTCCCCGCGGGCTCCTCTACAAAGCCATATGACGTTCAGCTACCAGGTTCCCACGGCACTGGAATATTTCGAGTCGCTGGTCGGCAGCGATGACCACTTTCCGCTGCTCGAAGCGGCCGCCAGCATCGCGCAGGACGAATACCCCGAACTCGACGTGCAGCAGGTGCTGGGCGACGTCGACCAGTTGCTCGCGCGCCTCAAGCGCCGCCTGCCGGCCGACGCCGCGCCGCTGGCCCGGCTGCGCGCGCTGAACCAGTTCTTCTTCAGCGACCTGAATTTCGGCGGCAACGTCAACGACTACTACGACCCCGACAACAGCTACCTGAACGCCGTGCTGCGCACCCGCCGCGGCATTCCGATCTCGCTGGCCGTGCTGTGGATGGAGCTGGCGCAGGGCCTGGGCCTGCAGACGCGCGGCATCAGCTTCCCGGGGCATTTCATGGTCAAGGTCACGCTGCCCAAGGGGCAGGTCGTGATCGACCCGTTCACCGGCAAGTCGCTCTCGCGCGAAGAGCTGGGCGAGCGGCTCGAACCCTACAAGCGCGGCAACGGGCTGGTCGGCGAGTTCGACGTGCCGCTGGGCCTGTACCTGCAGCCCGCGAGCCCGCGCGAGATCATCGCGCGCATGCTGCGCAACCTGAAGGAAGTGCACCACGCCCAGGAAGACTGGCCGCGCTACATCGCGGTGCAGAACCGCCTCATTGCCCTCTTGCCCACCGCTTGGGGTGAGCATCGCGACCGCGGCGTGGCGCATGCCGAGCAGGGCCATGCGGCGCTGGCCGTGCGCGACCTCGAAACCTACCTCGCCAACGCCGAAGACGCGCTCGACATCGACGCGATCGCCGAGCGCGTGGCGCTGCTGCGGCGCCTGGCCAGCTGACCAGCCCAACAACCACAACGCCCATGACCGACACCCGCACCGGCGTGAGCGCGGCGCCCGACCTGGGCACGCTGCACGAATTCCACGGCGTGCAGCCGGTGCTGCCGGTGTCCGACGTCTCGCGCGCCGCGCGCTGGTTTTCCGAGGTGCTGGGTTTCGAGGTCGACTTCATCGCCGGCGAGCCGCCCAGCTACGCCCGCGTGATGAAGGGCGACCGCAGCTATGGCGACCCGGTGTACCTGCGCCTGTGGCAATGCGGCAGCCGCGAAGCCCGGCCCTGGCGCGGCGAAATCGTGATCCACGTCGGCAAGGACATCGACGGCCTGTATGCCGCCTACGTGAAGCGCGGCGTGACCATCATCGAGCCGCCCACGTCCCAGCCCTGGGGCCTGCGCGAATTCGCGATCCGCGAACCCGACGGCCACGTGCTGCGGTTCTGCGGCTATCTCTGAAACACAAAATTACAAGCAGATCGATGCGGCCGTGTCGATCCGTGGCCCGCTCGCGCGACGTGTGAACAGGAGCACGCAGATTCCGGCGTCTCCCGATCCCCACCCACTTTCGGGAGAAACGACATGCGATTCATGGTTCTGGTCAAGGCGAGCAAGGATTCCGAAGCCGGCGTGATGCCGAGCACCGAGCTCCTCACCGAGATGGGCCGGTTCAACGAGGAGCTGGTCAAGGCCGGCGTGCTGCTGGCGGGCGAAGGGCTGCACCCGTCGTCCAAGGGCGCGCGCGTGCGCTGCGAAGGCAAGAAGCGCACCGTCATCGACGGCCCCTTCACCGAGACCAAGGAGCTGCTCGCGGGCTTCTGGCTGCTGCAGGTCAAGTCGAAGGAAGAGGCCATCGAGTGGATCAAGCGCAGCCCGTTCCAGGAAGGCGAGATCGAGATCCGCCAGGTCTTCGAAGCCACGGATTTCGGCGAGGCCATGACGCCCGAGCTGCTGGCCCAGGAAGACCGCCTGCGCGCCGAGTCGGCCGCCAAGGCCGGCCGCTGAACCTCATCCATTCCTCGAAGGAGAAACGATCATGCGATTCATGCTGCTGATGATTCCCCACGGCTACGAAAACGCCGCGCCAGGCACCGTGCCCGACGACGTCGAACGCGTGGGGTCGATGATGGCCTTCAACGAGTCCCTGCAGAAGGCCGGCGTGCTGATCGGCTGCGAGGGCCTGCACCCGCCGTCGATGGGCGCGCGCGTGAGCTTTCCGGGCGGCAAGCCGAAGGTGGTCGACGGCCCCTTCGCCGAGGCCAAGGAAGTGCTGGGCGGCTACTGGCTGATCGATGTCGCCTCGCGCGCCGAGGCCATCGAATGGGCGAGCCGCTGCCCGGGCAGCGAAGATGAGGTCATCGAGATCCGCCAGGTTCAGGAGATGGAGGACTTCTCGCCCGAGGTGCAGGACGTGGCGAGCGAGTTCACGTCGATGCAGCAGACGCTGAAGAAGTGAGCCGACTCTAGTCTTCCCGCACCAGCCGGATGCCCACCAGCGTGTAGCGCGTGTCCGGCGCATTCCAGTTGCGGTACGACGAGCGGGCATAGAAGGCCCAGGTGTGCCAGGAGCCCCCGCGGCGCACGCGCACGGTGCCCGTGGCCGGGCCCTGGGGGTCGTCGACCGGTGAGCGCGCGTAGTATTCGTCGCCATGCCAGTCGGCCACCCACTCCCACGCATTGCCGTGCATGTCGTAGAGGCCCCAGGCGTTCGGCGCGAAGCTGCCGACCGGGGCGGTGAAGGCAAAACCGTCGTCGCCCGCGAGCGCCATCGCGCGCCAGCGCGGCCAATGGGCGGCGCTGCGCGTGTCGAACACATTGGCCCCGCGCAGCAGCGTGGCCGGATCGTCCCCCGTGCTGTATCGCGTGCGCGTGCCGGCGCGGCAGGCGTACTCCCACTCGGCCTCGGTCGGCAGGCGGTAGCGCCGGCCCTCCGTCTTGCTCAGCCAGGCGGCCAGCGCCTGCGCGTCGTTCCAGCTCACGTTGACCACCGGGTGGTCGTCGCCCTGCGCGAAGCCCGGGTTGCGCCACGAGTAGCGCGGGTCGCGGCCTTCGAAGGCATCGCCGCGCCGCGTGGTGGCGGGGTCGTAGTCGGCGCGCCAGCCGTAGCCGCCGGTGCCGTCGGCCACCGATTCGGGCACGTGGCCCGAGGCCTCGAGGAAGCGCCGGAACTGGCCCACCGTCACCTCGTGCCGGCCCATCCAGAACGCCCGCGTGATGCGCACCTTGTGCACCGGCCCTTCGTCGGCCAGCTGGGTGAAGCGCTCCTTGGGCAGCTGCGGGTAGTCGCGTGCCAGCGCCTCGGGCGCCTCGTCGCTGCCCATGAGGAATTCGCCGGCCGGCAATCGCACGAAGGCCATGCCCAGGCTGTTGCGTTCCACGGCGAGGTCGTCCGCCCGGACGCCCCCGCAGGCGAGGCCGAACGCGAAACCCAGGCTCCACAAGACGAGGCGTGGTGTCATGGCCGCATGCTATCCGGCCCGCCGGGCCGCAGCGAGGCCGCATGAGCAGCGGACCGGACACCGCCGCCATCCACCGCGCCATCGAGGCGGTCTGGCGCATCGAGTCCGCGAAGATCATCGCCGCGCTCGCGCGCAAGGTGCGCGACGTGGGCCTGGCCGAAGAGCTGGCGCAGGACGCGCTGGTGGCCGCGCTCGAGCAGTGGCCCGTCGACGGCGTGCCCGACAACCCCGCTGCCTGGCTCACGCAGGTGGCCAAGCACCGCGCCCTCGACCGCCTGCGCCACGTGCAGCTGGCCGAGCGCAAGGCGCCCGAGATCGGCCGCGAGCTCGATGCGCTGCACGCCATGGCCCAGGCCGATTTCGCGCAGGCGGTGGATGCGGCGCTCGACGACGACATCGGCGACGACCTGCTGCGCCTGGTGTTCACCGCCTGCCACCCGGTGCTCTCGACCGAGGCGCGCGTGGCGCTCACCTTGCGGCTGATGGGCGGCCTGACGACCGACGAGATCGCGCGCGCCTTTCTCGTGCCCGAGGCCACCGTGGCGCAGCGCATCGTGCGTGCCAAGCGCACGCTGGCCGAGGCGCGCGTGCTCTTCGAGGTGCCGCGCCGCCACGAGCTCGAAGCCCGGCTGGCCTCGGTGCTCGAGGTGCTCTACCTGATCTTCAACGAAGGCTACTCGGCCACCGCCGGCGACGACTGGATGCGCCCCGTGCTGTGCGACGAGGCGCTGCGCCTGGGCCGCATCGTCGCCGAGCTGGTGCCCGGCGAGGCCGAGGTGCACGGGCTGGTCGCGCTGATGGAAATCCAGGCCTCGCGCACCGCCGCGCGCGTGGGGGCCACGGGCGAGCCGGTGCTGCTGCTCGACCAGAACCGCGCACGTTGGGACCCGATGCTGATCCGCCGCGGCCTGGTGGCGCTGGCGCGCGCCGAAGCGCTGGGCGGCGCGCTCGGTCCCTACGCGCTGCAGGCCGCCATCGCCGCCTGCCACGGCCGTGCGCGCACCGCGGGCGAGACCGACTGGGCCCGCATCGCGGCGCTGTACGACGCGCTGGCCGCGCTGTCGCCGTCGCCCATCGTCGAGCTGAACCGCGCGGTCGCGCTGTCGATGGCCTTCGGGCCGGCCGCCGGGCTGGAGGTGGTCGATGCGCTGCAGGACGAGCCCGCGCTGAAGGGCTACCACCTGCTGCCGACCGTGCGCGGCGACCTGCTCTTCAAGCTGGGCCGCCACGACGAGGCGCGCCGGGAGTTCCAGCGCGCCGCCTCGCTCACGCGCAACACGCGCGAGCAGGCGCTGCTGCGGGCGCGCGCCGAGGCCTGTGGCGACAAGCCTTAGCGGGCGGGCGCGGACGTGCCCGCGGAGGGCGAGCCCGGCAACCCGAACTGGTGCCACGCGCGGCGCAGCTGCGTGTCCGAGCCGAAGCCCGACAGCTCGGCCGCCCGCGTCACGCTGGCGCCCGAGGCCAGCGCCAGTTGCGCGGCCGCCAGCCGCAGCCGGCGCAGATAGGCCAGCGGCGCCACGCCCGCATGCTCGACGAACAGGCGCGTCAAATGCCGCGCCGAGGTGTGGGCGACCTCGGCCATGCGCGGCACGCTCCAGTCGGCCTGCGGCTGTTCGCTGACCGCGTCCTGCACCCGGTGCAGCGCCGCGTGCAGGTGGTTGCGGTAGGCGAGAAAGGGCGACAGCTCCGGGTCGTGCGGGCCGCGCCGCAGCGCGACCACCATCGTCTGCGCGACCTGGGCCGCCAGCGCCTCGCCGCAGGTGTCGGCGATGCGGTGCAGCATCAGGTCGATGCCCGTCGTGACGCCCGCGCTGCTGTAGACCGGCGGGTCGATCACGAACACCCGGTTGCTCACCACCTCGCAGCGCGGCTCCACGGAGCGCAGCTCGTCCAGGTGATGGTGGTGCGTGGTGACGCGCCGGCCCGCGAGCGCGCCCGCGTGCGCCGCGAGCAGGGCGCCCGCGCAGACCGTGACCAGCTCGACGCCGCCGCGCGTGAAGCGCTGGCCGCGCAGCCAGTGCAGCAGGTCCTGCGCCTCGGGTGTGTCGGTCGCGATGGTGTCGCCCGGCAGGCCGACCAGCACCACCCAGCCCGGGCCGTCCCATTGCGTCGGCAACGGCGACAGCCCCGACAGCGCGACGCCGACCGAGCCCATGACGGTCGGCCGCGGCCCCGCGAATTCGATGACGAAGCGCTCGGGCTGGCCTGCCGCGCGCAGCCGCTGGTTGGCGATGCGCAGCGCCTCGGCCGGCCCGGCCCAGTCGAGCACCAGGCTGTCAGGCAGGAGCACGAAGACTACGCGGACAGGGTCTCGTTGCGGGTCCATGCGTAGTCCATCTGGCGCGCCGTGCGCTCGGCCAGGTCGCGTCCGGCCAGGCGTTCGACCAGGTGCAGGCTCATGTCGATGCCCGCGCTGATGCCGGCCGAGCTGACGATGCGGCCGGTGTCGACCCAGCGCACGCCGTCGCGCACGTCGAGTTGCGGGAATTGGGCGCGCAGGTCGGCGAGGTCTTCCCAGTGCGTGGTGACCGCCTCGCGCGTCACGACGCCGCTTTGCGCCAGCAGGAAGACGCCGGTGCAGACCGAGGCAACCAGCTGCGCGCTGGCCGCGCACCGGGCGATCCAGCGCAGGGTGTCGGGGCTCGCCATGGGCGCGTCGACCACGCCGCCGGGGACGAGCAGCACGTCGGCGGTGGCGGCAGCGTCGGCCAGCGTGTGGTCGGCGAGCAGCCGCAGGCCGGCGCGCGCCTGCACGGGCTCGCCGGCGCGGGTGTGGGCGACCGAGGCCACCTCGAACGGCGCGGGCGCACCCGGCTGCAGGCGCTGGTGGACGCGGACAGCGGTGGTGAAGACCTCGAAGGGGCCGGCGAAATCGAGCGCCTCGACGCCGTCGTAGGCCAGGATGCGCACGCGCAGCGGGGTCATTGAAATACCTCCGTGCTTCGCACTTCGGTGCGAGCTTGCTTGGGGCGGCCCGGCGCGGCGCTCATGCGGTCGCGCCTTCCGTGGCACGCGCCAACGCCTGCGCCACGCTGCAGACCGTGGCGAAGCGCCCGTCCAGCACAGTCGCCGTGCGCGCCTTGATGTCGGCGGCCGACAGCGGCCGGCCGTCGGGCTGCACCATGTCGAAGGTGAGGGTGGCGTCGGTCACGTAGTCGACCTCCCAGCCCAGGTCCGAGGCGTGCCGCGTGGTGGTTTCGCAGCATTGCTCGGTGCGGATGCCGCTCACGATCAGGCGGCGGATGCCGTGCTGCGTGAGCCATACGTCCAGGCCGCTGTTGACCAGCGCGCTGTGGCGGTGCTTGGTGAAGGTGGCGGCGGCCTCGAAGGGCGCGAGGCCCTCGATCGGGCGCACATGGCCCGATTCGAGCGCGAAGGGGTTGGCCGGCGATGGCGGCGCATCGACGTGGAAGACGCGCACCACCGGCAGTCCGGCCGCCACGGCGCCGGCGATCAGCGCGTTCTGGGCCTCGAGGTAGGGCGCGAGCAGGGCGGCGTTCCAGTAGGGGCGGTGGCGGAACGATTCCTGGGCGTCGATCACAATCAGACAGGTGGTCATGGCGGCGGCGGGCAAGGCAAAGTGGATGATGCCGCCTATTCTTGGACGCCGCCAGCGCTTCGTCCGCGCCGATGCGGACCGGAACCGATCAGATCAGGACATTGCCCGGTCGCTAGACCAGGCCGCCTGCGTGCAGTTCTTTTTTCAGGTACGCGTAGTACAGCGGCGCCGCCACCAGCCCCGCGGGGCCGAACACCGCCTCGGCCACGAACATCACCGACAGCAGCTCCCACACGCGCATCTGCGTGCGCGCGCCGACCACCTTGGCGTTGATGACGTATTCGGCCTTGTGGATCAGGATCAGGAAGCCCAGGCAGGCCGCGGCCGTGACCGGCGACACCGACAGCGCCACCAGCGTGATCACCGAGTTGCAGACCAGGTTGCCCACGATCGGCACCAGCCCGGCCACGAAGGTCAGCGTGATGAGCGCGGGCGTGTAGGGCAGCTCGAGGCCCCACAGCGGCATCAGGAACAGCAGGAAGATCGCGGTCAGCAGCGTGTTGAAGGCGGCGATCCAGAACTGTGCCGCGACGATCTGGCCGAAGGCCTCGCCGAAGGTGGTGATGCGCAGGAACATCTGCTGCGCCAGCGGCCGGCGCTGGGCCGGCGCCGGCGCCACGGCGGCCAGCGCGCCGATGATCAGGCCCACGTAGGCGAACAGCAGCCCGCCCAGCCAGGCGCGCCCGGCCATGGCGAGCGAGCCGGCCTGCGTGCGCAGGTAATTGGCGACGATGCGCTGCACCTCGGCCGCGCCCTCGGGCAGGTAGACGGCGATGTCGGGCGGCAGCTTGGAGCGCAACTCGAGCACCGTGCGGGCCGTGTAGTCGAGCAGTTCGCGGTACTGGTCGGGCGCATCGAGCACGTACTCGCGCGCCTGGGAGAACCCCAGCGTGACCAGGCCGATCGGGCCCAGCAGCACCAGCGTGACCGCCACCACCCGGGCCAGGCTGCCGGCGGCGGAGCGCAGGGGCTTCAGGCGCGACAGCCAGCCGCCCAGCAGCCGGGCGAACCAGCGTGCGACCAGGAAGCCGATGCACACGCACAGCAGCCCCGGCAGCAGGTGCTGCCACATCACGAGCATCAGCCCCGCGAGCATCAGCAGGTAGCTGGCCAGTACCACGTGGCGGGAGGCGGCGGCCGGGGGCGGGGCGGCGAGGGTGGCGTCGGGCAGCGGCGTGGCCATCCGGGGAGCGGGGCGTGCGGTGAGAAAAAGAAAAAAGAACGGGCGCGCGATCAGGCGACGACCACGGCCGCGCCGTCGCCGCGCTCGGCGATCACGCCGATCTCGTGCACCGACTCACCGGCGGCGCGCAGCGTGGCGGCGCAGGCGGCGGCTTCGGCCGCATCGATCACCACGACCATGCCGATGCCGTTGTTGAAGGTGCGGTTCATCTCGATGTCGTCGATGCCGGCCACCTTCTGCAGCCAGGCGAAGAGTTCGGTCTGCGGCCAGCTGCCCTTCTTCAGGTGGGCGGCGGTGCCTTCGGGCAGCACGCGCGGGATGTTCTCGAGCAGGCCGCCACCGGTGATGTGGGCCAGGGCCTTGATCGGGTGCTTGCCCAGCGCCTCGAGCACGGGCTTCACGTACAGGTGGGTGGGCTCCATCACGGCCTCGCGGAAGGGCTTGCCGTCGAGGGTGGCGGGCAGGTCGGCGCCGGCGCGCTCGATCACCTTGCGCACGAGGCTGAAACCGTTGGAATGCACGCCGGCCGAGGCCAGGCCCAGCACCACGTCGCCGGGCTTGACGTTCTGGCCGGTGAGGATCTTCGACTTTTCGACCGCGCCGACCGCAAAACCGGCCAGGTCGTACTCGCCGGCCGGGTACATGCCGGGCATTTCGGCGGTTTCGCCGCCGATGAGGGCACAACCCGAGAGTTCGCAGCCGCGGGCGATGCCGCCGACCACGGCCGCGGCCGTGTCCACGTCGAGCTTGCCGCAGGCGAAGTAATCCAGGAAGAACAGGGGCTCGGCGCCCTGCACCAGCACGTCGTTGACGCTCATGGCCACGAGGTCGATGCCGACCGTGTCGTGCATGTTCCATTCGAAGGCCAGCTTGAGCTTGGTGCCCACGCCGTCGGTGCCGCTCACCAGCACCGGTTCCTTGTAGCGCTTGGGCACTTCGAACAGCGCGCCGAAGCCGCCGATGCCGGCCAGCACGCCTTCGCGCATGGTTTTCTTCGCCAGCGGCTTGATGCGGTCGACCAGGGCGTCGCCTGCGTCGATATCGACACCGGCGTCCTTGTAGCTGAGCGGGGTGGGCGTGGAGGAGGTCATGGGCGGGCGGTGTCGAGAAGAAGGAGCGAAAGGGTCGCGAAGCGGCGAGGAAGGGCGGGCAGGGGTGGCGCCGGCGACCGAGGCGGCCGGGCCGATAGAATTCCTCACGATTTTAAGGGCCCTCCGGGCCCCCTCCATGAACCTTCCCGGGATGAAACAGCTCGCGCTCGATATCGGCATTGCGACGGGCCCCAGCTTCGACGCCTTTTTTGCCGGCCCCAACGAGGCGGCGCTGCGACACCTGCAAGTGTGGGTCGGCGGCGCCGATGGCAGCCCCGCGCTGCACTCGCCGGTGCCGACCTACCTCTGGGGCGACAGCGGCAGTGGCAAGACCCACCTGCTCGAATCCGTGCGTGTCGCACTGGCCGAGCAGGGCGCAAGCGTGGGCTGGCTGCACGCCGGCCTGCTGGAGCCGCCCGAGTTCGACGAGCGCTGGGGCGCCGTCCTGCTCGACGACGTCCACCTCTACACCGCGGTGCAGCAGCACGCGGCCTTCAACTGGTTTGTCAACGCCCAGACCCTGCAGCGCGGCGTGGTCGCCGCCGGCGCCTTGCCGCCGGCCGACCTGCCGCTGCGCGAAGACCTGCGCACCCGCCTCGGCTGGGGCCATGTCTTCCATCTGCAGGTGCTGAGTGAAAGCGAACGCCGCGCGGTGCTGCGCCAGGCGGCCGACGCGCGCGGCGTGATGCTGTCCGACGACGTGCTCGACTTCATGCTGCACCGCTTCAGCCGCGACCTGGGCAGCCTGATGGAGCTGCTGTCGCAGCTCGACGGCTACGCCCTGCAGACCCAACGCGCGATCACCATTCCGCTGATCCGCTCCATGCTCGAAAACGAATAGACAGATAAGAAGAAGCGCCCGCTCCTCCTCAAAAAACAACCAATGATCAAGAAATTCATCGACAAGCTGCTCGGCAAGTCCGCCGGCGGCACGCAGGGCAAGAGCCGCTTCGGCAAGCGCCAGGAGGTGCCGGCAGAGGTTCACAAGATCGATCCCGCCCTGGTCGACGAACGCGCGAAGAACGTGGTCACCACGCTGCAGCAGGCCGGCTACGAGGCCTACGTCGTGGGCGGCGCGGTGCGCGACCTGCTGCTGGGCCTGCGGCCGAAAGATTTCGACGTGGCCACCAACGCCACGCCTGAGCAGGTCAAGTCGCTGTTCCGCCGCGCCTTCATCATCGGTCGGCGCTTTCGCATCGTGCACGTGGTGTACGGCCGCGGCCGCGAGCACGAGGTGATCGAGGTCTCGACCTTCCGCGCCTACATGGACAGCGCCGCCGCCGAGCAGGTGGCCGGCAACGAGCGCACCAGCAAGGGCGAACTGGCGAGCATGAAGCACGCCGTGGACGCCAGCGGCCGGGTGCTGCGCGACAACGTCTGGGGCCCGCAGGAAGAAGACGCGGCGCGCCGCGACTTCACCGTCAACGCCATGTACTACGACCCGGCCAACCAGGTCGTGGTCGACTATCACAACGGCATCAAGGACGCCCAGAAGCTCACGCTGCGCATGATCGGCGACCCGGTCACGCGCTACCGCGAAGACCCGGTGCGCATCATTCGCGCCATCCGCTTCTCGGCCAAGCTCGCCGCGCTCGGTTTCAAGATGGAAGCCAAGACCGCCGCGCCGCTCATCGAATCGAGCAAGCTGCTGGCCGACGTGCCGCAAAGCCGCATGTTCGACGAGATGCTCAAGCTGTTGCAGACCGGCCACGCCATCGCGACGGTCGAGCAGCTGCGCAAGCTGGGGCTCGCCACCGGCATCTATCCGCTGCTCGACGTGGTGGTGGAGCGCGCCGACCAGCCCTTCGTGAAGGCTGCCCTGCAGGACACCGACCGCCGCGTCGGCGAAGGCAAGCCCGTGGCGCCCAGCTTCCTGCTGGCCTGCGTGCTGTGGGCCGACGTGCGCGACGGCTGGGCCCAGCGCCAGGAAGGCCGCCACGGCCAGCGTCCGCAGCCTCCGTTCCCGGCGCTGCAGGATGCGATCGACGACGTGTTCAATTCGCGCATCGGCGACGTGTCGGGCCGCGGCAAGCTGGCCGCCGACATGCGCGAGATCTGGATGATGCAGCCGCGCTTCGACAAGCGCACTGGCTCCACGCCCTACAGCCTGGTCGAGCAGGCGCGCTTCCGCGCCGCCTTCGACTTCATGCGCCTGCGTGCCGACGTGGGCGAGGTCGGCGAGGCCATCGCCGAGTGGTGGCAGGAGTTCAGCACCGCCGACGACCTGCGTCGCCAGGACCTGCTCGAGCAGGTGCGCGAAGAACAGAAGGTGCGCCAGCGCGTGCGCCTGCGCGATCCGGCCGCTGCGCCCAAGCCGCGCAGCGAGCAACCGGCGCGCCAGAAGCAGGCCGCAGCCGAGTCGGACGACGGCGACGGACCCGACATCGAGGCCGATGCCGTGCCGCCGGATGGCGAAGCGGCGGCCCCGCGCAAGCGCAAGCGCCGACGCAAGCCGCGCCCGGTGGGCGGCGGTAGCGGTGGTGGCGGCAGCGAGGGCGGCGGGAGCGCCGCAGGCGAATGAGTGCGACCGACCGGCCGAAGGACGGCAAGAAGAGCGCCCCGGCTGCCAAGTCAGCCAAGGGGGGCAAGCCCGCGCCGCGCGCCGCAGGCAAGCCGCCATCGGCAGGCAGCAAGAGCGGCCCGCCCGCACGCCGCGCGCCTTCGCGTCCACGCGGTCCGCGCGAGGACTACCCGACCGTGCAGGCCTTCGTCGCCATCGGCGCCAACCTGGGCGATGCCGAGGCGACCGTGAAGGAGGCCATGGCCGCCATCGGCGCGTTGCAACGCACCCAGGTCACGGCCCGCTCGTCGCTCTACCGCAGCGCGCCGGTCGAGGCCGAAGGCCCCGACTTCATCAACGCCGTGGTGGCCGTGCGCACCGGGCTGGACGCGGAGCAGCTGCTCATCGCGCTGCAGCGCCTGGAAACGCTGGCCGGTCGCGAGCGGCCCTTTCCCAATGCGCCGCGCACGCTCGATCTTGACCTGCTGATGCACGGCAACTCGGTGATCGAAAGCCCCACGCTGACCCTGCCACACCCGCGCATGCGCGAGCGCGCCTTCGTGCTCAAGCCGCTGGCCGAGATTGCCCCCGACAAGGTGCCGCGCGCCGCGCTGGCACGCGTGACCGGCCAGGTCATCCAGAAAATCCGCTGACCCCCGAGGCCGCCGGCATGCGGCTGTCCCCGCCCGATCTCGCCGGCGTTGCCGCGTGCGGCTGGTCGTGGCACTGCAGCTGCCGGCCTGAGCGGGCCTGTCGCGCCGGGGTCCGAAGGTCGGCCCGACCGGTCGTTCCGGTCGCGCCCGTTAAACTCGGGAAGTTTTCACGAAGGCGTCATGAAATTGTGATTGGCGCGTCCCAGGAGTTTTTTCCATGTTCGGCAAGCTGCTGCCCCGAGAGGGCAATTTTTTTGAAATGTTCAACCAGCATGCCGAGCGCATCGTGGAGGCGGCGCGTGCGTTCGAGCAGCTCGTCACCCACTATGCGGACGTGCACCTGCGCGAACAGTACAACCGCGACGTCGACAACGCCGAGCGCGCCGCAGACCGCGTGACGCACGACGTCAACCGCCTGATCCACAAGACCTTCATCACGCCCATCGACCGCGAGCAGATCCACAAGCTCATCAACACGATGGACGACGTGGCCGACCTGATCCAGGACTCGGCCGAGACCATGGCGCTGTACGACGTGCGCCACATGACCGACGAGATCGTGCGCCTCACGGCCCTGAGCGTGAAGTGCTGCGACCGCCTCAAGGACGCCGTGAAGTACCTCGGCAAGATCGCCGACCCGGCCGTGGCCGAGGCCACGCTCAAGACCTGCGAGGAAATCGACCGCCTCGAATCCGACGCCGACCGCGTGATGCGCAGCGCCATGAGCAAGCTGTTCCGCGAGGAGCCGGACGTGCGCGAGGTCATCAAGCTCAAGGCGATCTACGAGCTGCTCGAGACGATCACCGACAAGTGCGAGGACGTGGCCAACGTGATCGAGGGCATCGTCCTCGAGAATTCCTGAGCGGGTAGCAGCCGATGACAACGGTGCAGGTCGCCCTCTGGGTGGTGGTGGTGCTGGTCGCGCTCGCGATCCTGTTCGACTTCATGAACGGCTTCCACGATGCCGCCAATTCGATCGCGACGGTGGTGTCCACCGGCGTGCTCAAGCCGGGGCAGGCCGTGGTGTTCGCGGCTTTCTTCAACCTGATCGCGATCTTCGTCTTCCACCTGAGCGTGGCGGCCACGGTGGGCAAGGGCATCGCCCAGCCCGGGGTGGTCGACGTGCACGTGGTGTTCGGGGCGCTCATCGGCGCCATCAGCTGGAACCTCGTCACCTGGTACTACGGCATCCCGAGCAGCTCGTCGCACGCGCTGATCGGTGGCATCGTGGGCGCCGTGATCGCCAAGACCGGCACCAGCGGCCTCGTGGCCTCCGGCATCTGGAAGACCGTGGCCTTCATCTTCGTGTCGCCGCTGCTGGGCTTCCTGCTGGGCTCGCTGATGATGATCGTGGTGGCCTGGGGCTTCCGGCGTGCCACGCCCTCTCGGGTGGACCGGTGGTTCCGGCGATTGCAGCTGGTCTCGGCCGGTGCCTACAGCCTGGGCCACGGCGGCAACGACGCGCAGAAGACCATCGGCATCATCTGGATGCTGCTGATCGCCACCGGCTATGCCTCGGCCAGCGACGCGGTGCCGCCGACCTGGGTCATCGTGAGCTGCTACGCCGCGATCGCGCTGGGCACCATGTTCGGCGGCTGGCGCATCGTGAAGACCATGGGCCAGAAGATCACCAAGCTTAAGCCCGTGGGCGGCTTCTGCGCCGAGACCGGCGGGGCGCTGACCCTGTTCCTGGCCACCGCGCTGGGCATTCCGGTGTCGACCACCCACACGATCACGGGCGCCATCGTCGGCGTCGGTGCCACGCAGCGCGCCAGCGCCGTGCGCTGGGGCGTGGCGGGGAACATCGTCTGGGCCTGGGTCCTGACCATTCCCGCCTCGGCTTTCGTCGCGGCGATGGCTTACTGGTTCAGTTGGCAGATCTTCTGAAGCGCTGAAGCGTCGACGCCTCGTTCGCAGAGGCGCCGCGCTTGGCCGGGCGGCTATTGCGAGATTTTTCGGCCTTCTTCGATCTGGTGTTCGAAGTAGTGCTGGAAGCTGTACACGATGCTCGCCATCAGGATCGAGCTCCCGAAGAACAAAGACGCGACCACGGCGCCGATCGTGAGCCAGTTGGTCTGGCCCGGCGCGGCGTCGGGCGCTGCGCCGGCGTTGAAGCGGGCATTCCATTTTTCGGGCGTCATCAGGCCGTAGATGATCGCCATCAAGGCGCAGCCCGCGATCGTGAAACCTAGCAGCGGGATCAGCGCCCAGCTTACGCCGTCGTCCACGCCGTACATGCGCAGGCGCTCGATGCCGTAGATGCCCAGCGCCGTGGGAATGGGCAGCAGCCAGCCGAGCCAGTCACCCATGCCGCGCAGGTAGAAGCGATGCAGGCCCAGCGGGCCACCGAGGAAGGAGAGCCAGGCGGCCACGGTCTTGCTTTTCATTTTCTTCATCACATCATTCGGGTTTGGTGCGGCTGCCTTCGCCGAGTACTTTTTCCATCAGGACCACGTCGCGCCAGGCGTCGAACTTCCAGCCGCAGTCTTTCAGCACGCCCACGTGCGTGAAGCCCTGGCTGCGGTGCACGCCGACCGAGCCGGCGTTGGCCGAATCGCCGATCACCGCGATCAGCTTGCGCACGCCGGCCGCTTCGGCCGCCTGCGAGAGCGCCGCCAGCAGCTGCGCGCCCACGCCCTTGCCGCGCGCGGCCTCGGACATGTAGATCGAGTCTTCGGCCGAAAACCGGTAGGCCGGGCGGGGCTTGAACCAGTTGCAGTAGGCAAAACCCAACACTTCACCGTTTTCTTCGGCCACGAGGTAGGGCAGGTTCTTGCCCAGCACATCGGCGCGCCGGGCGGCCATGTCGGCCTCGGACGGGGGCTCGGTTTCGAAGGTGCCGGTGCCGTGCAGCACGTGGTGCGCATAGATGGCCGTGATGGCTGCGATGTCTTCGTCGCGGCTGGGGCGGAGGGTGAGGGTCATGCGGGTGAGGGCGGCGGCGCGGGGCCGGAATTCGGAGAAAAACCCGGGTCGGGCTATAATCGTGGGCTTTTCAGCGTGCGCTGGCCGGGTGGCCATGTCGCGTGTCTCGACGCTGGAAGAACATCGTGAGCGGGCCTCTTTCTATTTGAACTGGCTCGCTGACCACCCAAGGATAAATCATGGTCGTCATTCGACTCTCCCGCGGCGGCTCCAAAGGCCGTCCGTTCTTCAACATCGTCGTGTCGGACAAGCGCGTTCGCCGCGATGGCCGTTTCATCGAGCGCCTGGGTTTCTACAACCCGACCGCCAAGGAAAACGAAGAAAGCATCCGCATCGCCCAGGACCGCCTCGCGTACTGGAAGAGCGTCGGTGCCCAGGCTTCGCCCACGGTGCTGCGCCTGATCAAGCAAGCCGCTGCCGCGGCCCCCAAGGCGGCCGCCTAAGCCGCCCGCACGGCGATGCTGCCCACACTCGAAGCCGCCGAACTGCCGGCGGATGCGATCGAGGTCGGACGCATCGCCGATGCCTGGGGCATCAAGGGCTGGTTCAAGGTCCTGCCCCACAGCGCCCAGCCCGAGGCGCTTTTTTCTTCCAAGCGCTGGTTCCTGCAGGCTCCCGGAGCCTCCACACCCGCCGCTTTCCGGCTCGCGGTCCGCGAAGCCAAAGAACATTCCGACTGCATCGTCGCCTCGTCCGAGGATGTGCCCGACCGCAATGCGGCCGAGGCGCTGCGCGGCGCGCGCGTGTTCGTGCCGCGCTCGAGCTTCCCGACCGCCGGCGACGACGAGTACTACTGGGTCGACCTGATCGGCCTGTCGGTCGTCAACCGCGAAGGTGTCGTGCTCGGTGCGGTGCGCGAACTGCTCGCCACCGGCCCGCAGACCACGCTGGTGCTGACGGCCGAAGAAGACGGCAAGACCATCGAGCGCATGGTGCCGTTCGTCTCGGTCTTCGTCGACAAGGTCGACCTGCCCGGCCGCCTCATCACGGTCGACTGGCAACCCGATTTCTGACCCGGGCCGCGCGCGCATGCGCTTCGACGTCCTCACGCTTTTTCCCGAACTGTTCGCGCCCTTCATGGCCAGCGGCGTGACGCGCCGCGCCTACGAATCGAAGCAGGTCGAGGTCGTGCTGTGGAATCCGCGCGATTTCGCCCAGGGCAACTACAAGCGCGTGGACGACCGCCCGTTCGGCGGCGGGCCCGGCATGGTGATGATGGCCGAGCCCCTGGCGGCCTGCCTCGATGCCGCGCTGGCGGCCCGCGGCGCACCGGCACCGGTGGTGCTGTTCTCGCCCATCGGCGAGGCGCTGCGCCACGAGGCCGTCGAGCGCTGGTCGGCGAGCGAAGGTGCGGTGCTGGTCTGCGGACGCTACGAAGGCATCGACCAGCGCTTCATCGATGCGCGTGTCACCCACCAGGTCAGCCTCGGCGACTTCGTGCTGTCGGGCGGCGAGATCGCGGCCATGGCGCTGCTCGACGCCGTGGCCCGCCTGCAGCCCGGCGTGCTGGGCGACGAGGCCAGCCATGTACAGGACAGCTTCAACCCGGCGCTCGACGGCCTGCTCGACTGCCCGCACTACACACGGCCCGAGCAGTGGAACGGGCAGGGCGTTCCGGCGTCGCTGCTCTCGGGCCACCATGCGCAGATCGAGCGCTGGCGGCGCGACCAGCGCCTGGCCATCACGGCCGCGCGGCGCCCCGAGCTGATCGATGCCGCACGGGCGGCAGGCAAGCTCAACAAGGCCGATGAGGCCGCGCTGAAAAAAAAGCTATAATCCGCGGTTCCCCGATCCTCTGTCCGGCCGCGCCCGGTTTGTTGGTGGTTCTTCCGCCAAAGCCCACGGCGCCTTTAGTGCAGCCCGAAACGATCGATATCCAGGAAATCATGAACCTCATCCAGACCCTCGAGCAGGAAGAAATTTCCCGTCTCGGCAAGACCATCCCCGATTTCATGCCCGGTGACACGGTCATCGTCAGCGTGAACGTCGTCGAAGGCAGCCGCAAGCGCGTGCAGGCCTACGAAGGCGTCGTGATCGCCAAGCGCAACCGTGGCCTCAACAGCGGCTTCACCGTGCGCAAGATCTCCAGCGGCGAAGGCGTGGAGCGTACGTTCCAGACCTACAGCCCGCTGATCGCCGGCATCGAAGTCAAGCGCCGCGGCGACGTGCGCCGTGCCAAGCTGTACTACCTGCGTGAGCGCAGCGGTCGTTCGGCACGTATCAAGGAAAAGCTGCCGGGCAAGTCGCAGAAGGCTGCGTCGGCCGCTTAATCAGCCGCCGTCCTTTCTGCTCAAAAAGCCGCCGCTCTGGCGGCTTTTTGCGTTGGCGCCGCGCTTCAAGACAGTTTTCCATTTTTACGCTCTACTCCTTTCATTCCGCCACAGGCCGCATCCTCTCTTGACCTCATCCACTTCCGCCCCCACGCCCTCCGCCGTCGTCGAACCCGTCAATGCCGTGGTGCCGCCCGCGTTGCTGCAGATCGACCCGCGCCAGGCGCCCTTCGTGGACGGAAGCGATGGTCTGCCGGCGGTGGTGCCGGCGCAGCTGACGGCAACGGCCCTGCGCGCGCGCTTTGCCTCGCCGCCCGTGTGGACGCCCGAGCTGCGCCGCGAGCCCCGCATGACCGACCGCGTGCCGGCCCAGGCCGCCGTGCTGGTGCCGATCGTGCAGCGCCCGCAAGGCGCGACCGTGCTGCTCACCGAGCGCACCACGCACCTGTCGACCCATTCGGGGCAGGTGGCCTTTCCCGGCGGGCGCGTCGACCCTGAAGACGCCAACATCCAGGCCGCCGCCCTGCGCGAAGCCTGGGAAGAGGTCGGCCTGTCGGCGCAGTTCATCGAGGTGCTCGGCACCTTGCCGACCTACACGACGGTCACCTCGTTCGTCGTGACCCCGGTGGTCGCGCTGGTGCAGCCCGACTTCGTGCTGGACATCAATCCGTTCGAGGTGGCCGAGGCCTTCGAGGTGCCGCTGGCCTGGCTGATGGACCCGGCCAACCACCGCCGCCACGCGGTCAGCGCCACCGATGGGGTCCGACGCGAGTGGTACTCGATGCCGTACGTCGATGGCCCGCACGAGCGCTTCGTCTGGGGCGCCACCGCGGGCATGCTGCGCAACCTCTACCGTTTCCTCGCCGCCTGAGCCGGATCGGGCGCCACCTGGGGTCAAAACCTTCAGGTGCTCTCGCTATCATCGAAGGATGAGCTTCTTTGCCATCCTGTGCGCGTTGCTGATCGAGCAGGTGCGGCCGCTGGGCCCGCACAACCCCGTGTACGGCGGCGTCGTGGCGTGGACGCGCTGGACCAGCCGCAATTTCGATGCGGGTAAGCCGCACCACGGATGGATCGCCTGGGGGCTCGCGGTGTTCGTGCCCACGCTCCTGTCGCTGGGCGTGCACTGGCTGCTGGTGCTCACGCTGGGCCTGCCCTTCGCCGTGCTGTGGAGCGTCGCGGTGCTCTACATGACGCTGGGTTTTCGCCAATTCAGCCATCACTTCACCGACATCCGCGACGCGCTCGACGAGGGCGACGAGCCGCTCGCTCGCTCGCTGCTGGCGCACTGGCAGGGCGTCGATGCCGCCGAGCTGCCGCGCAGCGAAATCGTGCGCCACGTGATCGAGCATTCGGTCATTGCGGCGCACCGCCATGTCTTCGGCGTGCTGGCCTGGTTCTCGGTGCTCGCCGCTCTCGGCCTGGGGCCGGCAGGCGCGGTGTTCTATCGCATGAGCGAGTTCGTCGCGCGCTACTGGGCCCACAAGAACGGCGCGCCGGTGCAGCCTTCGAGCGTGGCGGTGCAGGATGCCGCCGAGCGTGCCTGGCATGCCGTCGACTGGCTGCCCGCGCGCATCACGGCGCTCGGCTTCGCCGTGGTCGGCAGCTTCGAAGAGGCCATCGACTGCTGGCGCAACGATGCGCGGCGCTTTCCCAACGAGAACGACGGCGTGATCCTCGCGGCCACGTCCGGCGCGGTGAACGTGCGCCTGGGCGGCGGCTCGCTGAGCCCGATCCCGGTGGCCGATCCGCTGCCGCGCGCGCAGGCCGGCGAGTCGCCGAGCGTCGGCCGGCGCCTGGACAGCGGCAGCACGCCGGGTCGCGAGCCCGAGCCCGGCCACCTGCGCAGCGTGGTCGGCCTGGTCTGGCGCTCGGTCGTGATGTGGATGGTGCTGCTGGCCTTGCTCACGCTCGCGCGTTTGCTCGGCTGACCCCATGACCACCCCGCCCGCACCGGCCTTCTGGAGCCCGCGCATCGGCGCGCTCGAACCCTACGTGCCCGGCGAGCAGCCGCGCATCGCCAACCTCGTCAAGCTCAACACCAACGAGAACCCGTACCCACCGTCGCCGGACGCCATCGCGGCGATCCAGCGCACGGCCGCCGACGGCCTGGAGCGCTACCCCGACCCCACGTCGCTCGCGCTGCGCGAAGCCGTGGCGCGCCGCCACGGCCTGCAGGTGGGCGAGGTGTTCGCGGGCAATGGCTCGGACGAAGTGCTCGCGCACGCGTTCTTCGCCTTCTTCCAGCAGGCGCAGCCGCTGCTGATGCCCGACGTGAGCTACAGCTTCTACAAGGTCTATGCCCAGCTCTACGGCATCGCCTGCGAGCAGCTGCCGGTCGATGACGGCCTGCGCATCGACATCGATGCGTTCGCGGCGCGCGCACGGCAGGGCTGCGGCGGCATCGTCATCGCCAACCCGAACGCGCCGACCGGCATCGGCCAGCCGCTGGCGCGCATCGAGCAGCTGCTGGCGGCGTGCCCGGATCGCGTCGTGCTGGTCGACGAGGCGTATGTCGATTTCGGCGGCGAGAGCGCGCTGTCGCTCGTCGGCCGATATCCGAACCTGCTCGTGGTGCAGACGCTGTCCAAGTCGCGCTCGCTGGCCGGCCTGCGGGTCGGTTTCGCTTGCGGGCAGGCGCACCTGATCGACGCGCTGGTGCGGGTCAAGGACAGCTTCAATTCGTACCCGATCGACCGGCTGGCCTCCGCCGGCGCCGTGGCCTCGCTCGACGACGAGGCGTGGTTCCGGCAGACACGCGACCAGGTCGTCGACACGCGCGAAGGCCTGAGCCTTCAGCTCGAAGACCTGGGCTTCGAGGTGTTGCCGTCGCAGGCCAACTTCGTGTTCGCGCGCCACCCGCAGCGCGATGCAGCCGAGCTGGCGGCGTTGCTGCGCGAGCGTGCGGTGCTGGTGCGGCATTTCAAGCAGCCGCGCATCGCGCAGTACCTGCGCATCAGCATCGGCACGCGGGATCAGTGCAGCACGCTCGTGCAGTGCCTGCAGGACATCCTGGCCTGAAACTCTGAGAGAAATCCTGTCGATGTCGACCCTTCACGCCGACCCGCGCGCCGTTGCCTGCGCATCGTTCTGGCACGCCTTGAGCGACAAGCTCAAGAGCCTGCAGTCCTTGTCCGGCCACGCGCTGGTGGGTGAATTGAATGCGCTGCTGCAGCCCTTCTTTCCGAACCTGGCGGCCGAAGTGCTGGGCGACCCGCCGGCTTTCACGCTCGTGCTGACAGCGCACGGCGCCGAAGACGATTTCGAGGACCTCATGGCGCTGGTGCACAGCGCGCCCGCATTGCCGCAGGTCGAGGTGGAGGCCTTCCGGCAGCGCATGCGCGAAGGTTTCAGCATGCGCATGAACGACTTCGAACTGGCCAGCGCGGACGTTCTCGTGAAGCACGAGCCCTACAGGGGGCGGGTGGCGCTGGAGATCGGCTTTGCCAAACCCATTCCGATGGACATGCAGGATCACGCGTGCCACATGAGCCTGATCATGCTCGACCACATCCTGGGCGAGTACGACTTCGCGGTGAAGGTCGGGCCGGTCGATCACGTCGAGGCGGATGCGCAAGCGGATTTCGATGGCGTGCCGCTCGATGACTTCGTGCCTCTGTTCGACGCATGTTGGCGCGAGGATCTGGGCCACACCGGCGTGTTTCCCTCAGGCGAGCACGGCTGGTCGGGCCTGACCGCCACGCGCACCGCCGAGGACGGCAGCGAGGTCGAGGCGGTCGTGATGCGAAACGACACCGCGAATGCGCTGCTCGGGCGTGCCGACCTGGGGCATCGGCTCTCGGCTGCCATCCCCGTCGAATCGGGCGAAGAACTGGACGAGGCCCGTGTCTATGAAGACCGACTGACCGCGCTGCTGCAGACGCACGGCGAAGGCTGCTGCACGCACATCGTGCTGGAGGAGGGCGTTCGCACCGTGCACTTCCATGTGGCCGATCCGCAGGCGGCCATCGTGCATGCGCAATCGGTGCAGGAAGCGCTGGAGTTGCCGGTGGCGCTGGACCTTGCCTTCGATCCGACCTGGAAGTCATACCGCACCTGGCTGGCCTGAGTGCAGCCGGCCCTTCGGTGCGTCTTCAGTAGCGCGTCTGGCTCAGCTCGGCGAACAGTTCGCCGTAGATCTTGTAGCGCGAGGCGCTGATCGGTCCGGGTTGCGTCGCCGTTTCAACGTTCGAGATCACGCCGCAGCCGGGTTCGTGCAGGTGGGTGCAGTTGTAGAACTTGCAGTCGCCCGTGTGCTCGGCGATGTCGGGCATGAGGCCGGCGAGCTGCATCGGCTCGATGTGGTTCAGGCCGAATTCCTGGAAGCCCGGCGAGTCGATGAGGCCGGTGGTGCGGGCCTCGTCGATCCAGTACCAGGTGGTGCTGGTGGTCGTGTGCTTGCCCGAGTTGAGGGCCTGCGAAATCTCTTGTGTCAGCACGCTCGCGCCGGGCACCAGCAGGTTGGTGAGCGTGCTCTTGCCCGAGCCCGACGGGCCGAGCACCAGCGTCGACTTGCCCGCCAGCAGTTTCATCAGCGAGGCGTAGTCCGCCTCGCCCGAGGCCTTGAGCGACAGCGGCAGCACGCCGTGGTGCATGCGGCGGTAGGGCGCCAGCTTGGCCCAGGCGCGCGCAAAGGGTTCGACGAGGTCGCTCTTGTTGAGCGCGATGATGGGCGTGATGCGTTCGGCCTCGGCCGCGATCAGTGCGCGCGCCAGCTGGTGTTCGGAGAACTCCGGCTCGGCCGCGATCAGGATCAGCACATGGTCGAGGTTGGCCGCGAACGACTTGGTGCGGATCTCGTCCTGCCGGTAGAAGAGGTTGCGTCGCGGCAGCACCTCTTCGATGGTGCCTTCGTCTTCGGTGGCCTGCCAGCGCACGCGGTCGCCGACCACGGCCTGGCTCTTCTTGCCGCGCGGATGGCAGATCAGCCGCTCGCCCGTGGGCGTTTCGACGAGGCAGTGACGCCCATGGCTGGCGACGACGAGGCCGTCGTGGTGCGCCTTCCCCGTGTTGTGCGCAGCGGGGGTGAAGGCGGCGCGGCCCGGCTTAGCCACAGGCGCGTGTCCTCATGCGGCGGGGCTCGCAACCAGCGCGTCGGCTTGGCGCGCGCAGTCGAAGTCGGTGATCGACAGGCCGTTCACATCGTGCGTGTTGAAGCGCACCACGCAGCGGTTGTAGTGCACCGACAGGTCGGGGTGGTGGTCCTGCGTGTGGGCCACCATGGCCAGCGCATTCACGAAGGCGATGGTCTCGAAGTAGTTCGCGAAGGTGAAGGTCTTCTCGATCGCGACATCGGCGCCGTCGCCGGTGAGCTTCCAGCCGTCGAGCTGGGCCAGGCCCGAGACGATCTCGGTGGCGCTCAGGGCCTTGCGGGCCGGGAGGTTTTTCCAGTCCTTGGGTTTGAACATGCTGCTCATGAGGGGCTTCGCTGAAAAGGTGGGTCGAGGGTCACGCCGCGGTCATGCGCGCAAGGCGCTCGGAGGCGGGCGGGTGGGAGTAGTAGAACTTGACGAACACCGGGTCGGGCGTGAGCGTCGAAGCGTTGTCCTGGTAGAGCTTGAGCAGGGCGGCCGACAGGTCGGCGCCGCTGGTCTGCGCCACGGCGTAGGCGTCGGCCTCGAACTCGTGCTTGCGCGACAGGCGCGCCGGCAGCGGGGCGACGAAGAAGCTGAACACCGGCACAGCCAGCATGAACAGCAGCAGCGCCAGCGCGTTGTTGGGCGCGGCCGGCGACAGGTTGGGCTGCACGCCCAGGCCGGCGTAGAACCAGACCTGCGTCGAGACCCAGCCCAGCAACGCAAAGCCGGCCAGGCTCAGCGCGAACATCGCGACGAGCCGCTTCACGATGTGGCGGTGCTTGAAGTGGCCGAGTTCGTGTGCGAGTACGGCCTCGACTTCGCCGGCGTTGAGCTGGCGCAGCAGCGTGTCGTAGAACACCACGCGCTTGCTGGCGCCGAAGCCGGTGAAGTAGGCATTGGCGTGCGCGCTGCGCGTGCTGCCGTCCATCACGAACAGGCCCTTGGCCGCGAAGCCGCAGCGCTTCATGAGCGCCGTGACGCGCGCCTTGAGCGTCGGGTCGTCCAGCGGCTTGAACTTGTTGAACAGCGGCGCGATGAAGGTCGGGTAGATCAGCATCAGCAGCAGGTTGAAGCCCATCCACGCGCCCCAGGCCCAGAGCCACCAGAGCGTGCCGGCCGCGCCCATGAGCCACAGGATGAGCGCCGCGATCGGCAGCCCGATCAGCGCGCCGAGCAGCGTCGACTTGACGGTGTCGGTGAGCCAGAGCTTCCAGGTCATCTTGTTGAAGCCGAAGCGCTCCTCGAGCCGGAAGGTCTGCCACAGCGTGAACGGCAGCTCCAGCAGGCCGCCGATGACGGCAAAGGCCGCCAGCAGCGCCAGTTGCTGCACCATGCCGCCGCCCAGCCACACCAGCAGCAGCTTGTTCAGCAGGTCGAGCCCGCCGAGCAGCGTCCAGCCCAGCAGCAGGGCGGCGCCCCAGGCCATTTCGACGAGCCCGAAGCGCGCCTTGGCGATGGTGTAGTCGGCCGCCTTCTGGTGGGCGGCCAGCGTGATGGTGCTGGCGAAGGCGGCCGGCACGGCGCCGCGGTGGCGCGCCACATGGCGCACCTGGCGGGTGGCCAGCCAGAACTTCACGAGCAGGCCCGCCACGAGCGCCGCCGCGAAGGCAAGGGTGAAGATGAGCGAATAAGACATCATGAAGCGGCGAGTTTAGTCCCCGGTATATCGGGGTGCAGGCCTTCGACGACAATCCTGCGATGCCCGAATCCCTTGACCCGACGCCCCCCGCAGCCGCCCCCACCCTGAAGAAAAGCGACCAGAACCTGGTCTGGCTGGACTGCGAAATGAGCGGCCTCGACCCCGAGAAAGAGCGCCTGCTCGAGATCGCCGTGGTCGTCACCGGCCCCGACCTCACGCCCCGCATCGACGGCCCCGTGCTCGTCATTCACCAGAGCGACGCCGTGCTCGACGCCATGGACGCCTGGAACAAGGGCACCCACGGCCGCAGCGGCCTGATCGACAAGGTCAAGGCCTCCACGCTGGACGAAGCCGCGGCCGAGCAGCAGCTGCTCGAATTCATCGCCAAGTACATCCCCAGGAGCGGCTCGCCGATGTGTGGCAACACCATCGGGCAGGACCGGCGCTTCCTGGTCAAGTTCATGCCCAAGCTCGAGGCGTACTTTCACTACCGCAACCTCGACGTCAGCACCCTCAAGGAGCTGGCCAAGCGCTGGAAGCCGGCGGCCTACGCTGCCTTCAAGAAGCAGCAGGCGCACACCGCGCTGGCCGACGTGCACGAGTCCATCGAGGAGCTGGCGCACTACCGGGAAACCTTCCTGCGCTTGGTGGATTGACAACAATTAGGTAAAAACCCGAAGCCGTGCCATAATCGCAGGCTTCGCTGATTTGAACGCGTCTTTGGACACAGATCAGCGTCTCTCGCATCTCCCTATCTTGCACACCGCGCCCGATCGCATTCGCTGATCAAAAAGGGCCGCAGCCTCCGACGAAAGCCGGAAGTTGAATGTCGTTGGATGGTTGATGTTTTTAACCACCAACGGGGCGCCGCCTACGGCAGCGCTCGCGTTTGAGATTGATATTCATGACCGACGCTTTTGAAGCGCAGGGCGAACTCGCGCCTGTGCAATCCGCTACCCATAACGAATTCACCGCTGTCGCGGACACCGTGTCCGAGGCTCCGATCCTCGACGCACTGGATGCCGCAGCCCCCGAGGCCGCCGAAGCCGAAGCGCCTGCCGCGCCCAACGGTTTCATCAAGCTGGGCCTCGCCCCCGAACTGATCGCCGCCGTGGCCGACATGGGTTTCACCCAGCCGACCACCGTGCAGGAAAAGGTCGTGCCGATCGCCATGGGCGAAGCCGGTTCGGCCCGTTTCGTGGACCTGATGGTGTCCAGCCAGACCGGCTCGGGCAAGACCGCCGCCTTCCTGCTGCCCGTGCTGCACACGCTGATCAAGCGCCAGGCCGAAGCCGAAGCCGAAGCCAAGGCCGAGTTCCAGCGCCTGGCCGCTGAAGCTGCTGCCCGTGGCGAAGCGCCGCTCAAGAAGCCCAAGCGCAAGGACCCGACCAACGCCCGTCATTTCAAGGCCGCCACCCCCGGCGCCCTGATCCTGTGCCCGACGCGCGAACTCGCGCAGCAGGTTGCACACGACGCCATCGAACTGGTGCGTCATTGCCGCGGCCTGCGCGTTGCCAACGTGGTGGGCGGCATGCCTTACCAGCTGCAGATCGCCAAGCTGCAGAACGCCGACCTCGTGGTTGCCACGCCGGGCCGCCTGCTCGACCTGCAGCGCTCGCAGCAGCTCAAGCTCGACCAGGTCAAGTTCCTGGTGGTCGACGAAGCCGACCGCATGCTCGACCTCGGCTTTGCCGACGACCTGGCTGAAGTCAACCAGCTCACCATCGAGCGTCAGCAGACGATGATGTTCAGCGCCACCTTCGCGCCGCGCATCCAGCAGCTGGCCCAGCGCGTCATGCGCGAGCCGCAGCGCATCACCATCGACAGCCCGCAAGAGAAGCACGCCAACATCAAGCAGTCGCTGTACTGGGCCGACAACAGCCAGCACAAGCGCAAGCTGCTCGACCACTGGCTGCGTGACACCAGCATCAACCAGGCGATCGTGTTCGCCAGCACGCAAGTCGAGTGCGACGGCCTCGCCAACGACCTGCAGCAAGAAGGCTTCAGCGCCGTCGCGCTGCACGGCGCTCTGAGCCAGGGCCTGCGCAACCGCCGCCTGATGGCACTGCGCCAGGGCCAGGTGCAGATCCTGGTGGCCACCGACGTTGCCGCCCGCGGCATCGACGTGCCGACCATCACCCACGTCTTCAACTTCGGCCTGCCGATGAAGGCCGAGGACTACACCCACCGCATCGGCCGCACCGGCCGTGCCGGCCGCGATGGCCTGGCCATCACCTTTGCCGAGTTCCGCGATCGCCGCAAGATCATGGACATCGAGCACTACAGCCGCCAGCAGTTCAAGGCGGAAGTGGTTGCCGGCCTCGAGCCGCAACAGCGCATGCCGCAATCGCGTCCCCCGATGGGCGAGTACCGCGGCGGCCGCGGCGACAACTTCTCGCGCGATCGCAAGTTCGGCAATGGCGGTGCGGGCGGCGGCGGTGGCTACCGCGGCAACAACAACGGCGGCGGCTATGCCGGCGCCAGCGGCTTCAACGACCGCAACGCACGCGGCCCGGCCCAGGGCCAAGGCCCGCGCGGCTTCCAGGGCGGCCAGAACGCCGGCTTCGGCGGCGGTCGTGACGAAGGCGGCAACGGCGGCGGCTACGGTCGCAAGCCGGGCTGGGGCGACAGCGCCCCGCGCGGCGGCCACGGCCATGGCGGCGGTCGCGGCGACGGCGGTTTCGCACCCCGTGAAGGCTTTGCGCCCCGCGAAGGTTTCGCACCGCGCGGCAACGGCGCCGGTCACGGCGGCCCGGGCAAGGTGTTCGTGCCCCGCGACGCGCAAAAGCGCGCGTTCAAGCCCAGCCGCTGATCGCCCCCGCAAGCGGCCCTGAAAAGGGCTGCTTCCCCCCAAAAAGCCCGCGCTTCTCACGAACGCGGGCTTTTTCGTTGTCGGGTTTCCGAGCAGTCCGGCGCCCATGAAGTTGGTTGACACCTGAATCGATGAAAAGTAATGTAATGGCACATTGCTTCTCCCCGGTCCGTTCGCGGCTGCCGGTTCATCGACACCTGTTCTCGACTTTCGATCATGAAAATTGCGATTCTTGGGGGTGGCCACGGCGCCTATGCGGCCGCTGCGGACCTGTCTGAAACCGGCCATGAAGTGCGCCTGTGGCGCCGCGACGCGGCGGCGCTCGAACCGGTCGTGCGCGCCGGCGCGATCACGCTGAAGGATGCGAACGGCGCGCGCGAGGTGCCCATTGCCCTTGCCACCGCCGACATGGGCGCCGCGCTGAAGGGCGCCGAACTCATCGTCATTCCCACGCCCGCCATCGCCCAGCACGACATCGCGCTGGCCATGGCGCCGCACCTGGTCGACGGCCAGGTCGTGTTCCTGCCGCCGGGCACCTTCGGCAGCTACGTGATGGCGCAGGCGGTGAAGGCCGCCGGCAACCGCGCCGACGTGGCCTGGGCCGAGACCGGCACCTTGCCGTACCTGGCGCGCAAGCACGGCGAGCGCGAGGTCAACGTCACCATCCGCGCGATCCGCCTGCCCACCGGCGTCTACCCGGCGCGCAAGGAGGCGCAGGCGATCGAGGTGATCCGTCGCGCCTACCCGGCCGTGCACGGCTGCGGCGACGCGCTCTCGGGCGCGCTGATGAACGCCGGCCCCGTCATCCACCCGCCGCTGATGGTGATGAACGCCGCGCCGCTGCAGCACTTCGAACGCTGGGACATTCACAACGAAGGCACGCAGCGTGCCGTGCGCGACGTGACCGACCGGCTCGACCGCGAGCGCATGGCCGTGCGCGAGGCCTTCGGGCAGGGCGCGCCGCACTATCCGCTGGCCGACCACTACAACAACGACCAGTGGATGTACGGCGATGCGCACAAGCAGCTCGTCAAGTCGGGCGACTGGCGAGAGAACATCGACCTGCACACGCACCGCTACATCACCGAAGACACCGAACTCGGCCTGGCCTTCCTGGCCTCGGCCGCGCGCCATGCGGGCGTGGACGCGCCCATCGCGCACGGCCTGCTGGCCATCGTCGGCGGCTTCCTCGGGCGCGACCTGCGCCAGGGCCCACGTACCTTCGAAAGCCTGGGCCTGGCCAGCCTGAGCGCGACCCAGCTCAAGCAGAGGCTGCACGATGGCGAATGAGCCCGCGCCGCCGCGCTTCGCCGCCGTGGGCGCCGGCCGCATGGGGCGCGGCATTGCCATCGCGTTCGCCTATGCGGGCCACCGCATCGCACTGATCGACCTGCGCCCGCGCACGCCCGAGGCTTGGCAGCGGCTGCGCGACGAGGCACAGGCGGAAATCGCCGCGAGCCTTTCGGGCTTGGCGCAGCTCGGCGTGATCGATGCCTCGCAGGTCGAGCGCATCGCCGCGCGCGTGGACTTCGTGAATGCAGCAGACGCACCGCACGCACTGGCCGCCGCCGAGCTGGTGTTCGAAGGCGTGCCCGAAACCATGGAGGCCAAGCGCGAGGCCTTCGAGCAGCTCAACCGCCATTGCCGCGACGACGCGATCCTCACCTCGACCACCAGCAGCATCCTCGTGACGCAGCTGGCCGCGCTGGTGCGCCGGCCCGAGCGCTTCCTGAACATGCACTGGCTCAACCCGGCCTACGTGATCCCCGTGGTCGAGCTGAGTTGCCACCCCGGCACCGACGCCGGCGTGCTCGCGCGCACGAAGGCACTGATGGAGGCCATCGGCAAGCTGCCCGTGGTCTGCGGCGCGTCGCCGGGCTACATCGTGCCGCGCCTGCAGGCGCTCGTGATGAACGAGGCGGCCCGCATGATCGAAGAAGGCGCTGCCACAGCGGAAGAAATCGACAAGGCCACGCGCTACGGCCTGGGCCTGCGCTTCGCGGCGCTCGGCGTGGTCGAGTTCATCGACTTCGGCGGCTGCGACATCCTGCACCACGCGAGCCGCGAGATGTCGGCCTCGCTCGACGCAGGCCGCTACACCGCGCCGGCCATCGTCGGGCGAATGGTCGAGGAAGGGCGGCTGGGCCTGAAGAGCGGCAGCGGCTTCTACGACTACGCGGGCCGCGACACCGCCGCCTACCGGCGCGACGTGCTCTCGCGCACGCTCGGCGAACTGAAGCACGCGGGCCTGTGGCGCGCGCCGGCCGACGAGACGCTGTCATGACGATCCGTCGCGCCTTCGCCGACCTGTCGGTGGGGCAGGTGCACCACGCCATGTGCGGCGACGCGCAGGCGCCGGCCGTGCTGCTGCTGCACCAGTCGCCGCGCAGCTGGGCCGAGTACCGCGAGGTGCTGCCGCTCATTGCCGGCGCGGGCTACCGCGTCATCGCCATGGACACGGCGGGCTTCGGCGACTCGGCCGACGGCGGCGTGCCGGCGAGCATTGCGCAGTGGGCGCGCGTCGCCTGCGAGCTGCTCGATGCGCTCGGCATCGCGCAGGCCGACGTGGTGGGACACCACACCGGCGGCGTGATCGCGATCGAAATGGCCGCGGCGTTTCCAGCGCGCGTGCGCAGCCTCGTGCTGTCGTCCACGCCGTACACCGACGAGGTGTTTCGTCGCGCCCGCGCGCAGCGTCCGCCCATCGACGAAGTGGCGCCCAGTGACGACGGCAGCCACCTCGCCGCGCTGTGGCAGAAGCGGCAGGCCTTCTATCCGCCGGGGCGGCCCGACCTGCTCGAGGCCTTCGTGCGCGATGCGATGAAGGTCGGTCACCGTGTCGAAGAAGGGCATCGCGCCGTGGCCTCCTACCGCATGGAAGAGCGCATCGGCCGCGTGACGCAGCCGACGCTCATCGTGCGCGCCACGCTCGACCCTTTCGCGGCGCCGCATGCGGCGGAGCTGCAGCATCACCTGCCGCAGGCGCGCATCGTCGACATCGACGGCGGCATGGTGCCCTTGCCCGACCAGATGCCCGAGGCCTTCGCGCGCACGGTGCTCGACTTTCTGGCGACACGGCCATGAAGGCCATTCGCATCCATGGCTTCGATGCCGCGCCGGTGCTCGAAGACGTGGCCGAGCCCGTGGCGCGACCCGGCCGCACCCTCGTGCGCATGCAGGCCGCGACCGTCGGCCACATCGACCGCACCGTGTGGCAGGGCCGCTTCCTGCGGCATCCGCCGTTGCCCTACACGCCGGGCGTGGAAGCAGCGGGCGTTGTCGTCGCGAGCGAGCGCTATGCAGAGGGACAACGCGTGTGGTTGCGTGGCAGCGGCTTGGGCACGCTGTTCGATGGCACCTGGTGCGAGCTGATTGATGCGCCTGACGACGCACTCGGCGTGTTGCCCGATGCGGTGCCGATGGCGCTCGGCGCAGCGTTCTTCTCGCCCACCACATCGGCGTGGGTCGCCTTGCATGAGGTCGCCCGATTGCAGTCTGGAGAGCAAGTGTTGGTGACGGGCGCAAGCGGCGCGGTGGGTTCTCTGGTGATGCAGTTGGCACGCGATGCGGGCTGCACCGCAACGCCTGTCGATCCGAAAGCCGCACCGCCAGAAGTCGCCAGCACCGACCTGCTCATCGACACCGTCGGCGGCGACGTGCTCGCGGCGGCCTTGCCTGCCGTGCGCCCCGGCGGTCGCGCCGTGCTGGTCGGCTACACCGCCGGCCCGACGCTGCAGCTGGACATCGCGCACTTCCTGCAGCGCGACGTGGCGCTGCTGCCGCTCAACATGTTCAGGCGCGAGGCCACAGGCCGCGCAGCCGCTCCAGAGTTGCTTGCGCGCCTGGCCGACGGCCGTCTGCACCTCGATGTGCAGCCCTTCGCGCTCACCGATGCAGCCCTCGCACTCGACTGGATCGCTCAACGCGGCCATCGCGGCCGCGCGGTACTCGTGCCTTAGTCTTCGTCCGGCACCTCGACCGGCACATGCACATGCAGGTCGATCATCTGCCGCAGCGTCTGCTTGAGCTCCTCGGCGCGTCGCAGGCCGAAGGGTTCGAGCACGCGGCGCTCGTGTTCGCGCGCCAGTTCCATCAGGTGCTCGACCGCCTTCAGCCCCGCGGGCGTGATGCGCACCAGCGTGATGCGGCGATCACTTTCATGGGGCAGGCGTTCGACCTGGCCGCGCGCTTCCATGCGGTCGAGCAGCCGCGTCACCGTCGGCTGCTTGGTCACCGTCACTTGCGCGAGCTGGCCGATGCTGACCGCGTCACTGCCCGCCAGCGACGCCATCACGCGCCACTCCGACACCGAAAAACCCTGCTGCCGCGCCACCTCGTGGAACTCCGAAGAGATCAGCTGGCTGGCCTGCGCGAGCAGCGCGGGCAGGTAGTCATCGACGAAGCGATGCGTTTCCTTGGATGGTTCAGACATGAAGGCGCCTCCTGTTTGCCGCAGGCATGCGGATTGCATGGCTAGGGTAATTCATGATTGTGGATACATTCATTTCTAAACATTATAGGAACCGTGATGTGACCCCGGGGCCGCATCCTCCCACGAGAAAGAAGAAGGACATCCATGGCTGAGCGTTCGTTCGTCGAAGAAGTCAAGAAGCTGAGACTTACTGGTGGAGAAGTGTTCCGCGGCGAAGGCATTCTGGCCGTCACCAAGGCCCTGCTGGAGTCGGGCGTTTCGTATGTGGCGGGCTACCAGGGCGCGCCCATCTCGCATCTGATGGACGTGCTGGCCGACGCGCAGGACATCCTGGCCGACCACGGCATCCGCTTCGAGAACAGCGCCAGCGAAGCCACCGCCGCTGCCACGCTGGCCGCCTCCGTCAACTACCCGCTGCGCGGCGCCGTCACCTTCAAGGCGACCGTCGGCACCAACGTAGCGTCCGATGCATTGGCCAACCTGGCCTCGGGCGGCGTCACCGGCGGCGCGCTCATCATCGTGGGCGAGGACTACGGCGAAGGCTCGTCGATCATGCAGGAGCGCAGCCACGCGTTTGCGATGAAGTCGCAGATCTGGCTGCTCGATCCGCGCCCCAACCTGCCGAGCATCGTCGATGCGGTGAAGACCGGCTTCGACCTCTCCGAGGCCAGCAACACGCCCGTGATGCTGCAGCTGCGCATCCGCGCCTGCCATGTGCACGGCCACTTCATTGCCGGCGACAACAAGCGCGCCAAGTTCACGCTGAAAGAGGCGCTGGAGAACCCGCAGCGCGACGTCAGCCGCATCGTGCTGCCGCCCGCGAGCTTTGTGCATGAACAAGAGAAGGTGAAAGACCGCTGGCCCGCCGCCGTGCGCTTCATCGAGGAGCGCCAGCTCAACGAGTTCTTCTCCGAGGACGCCGACGACATCGGCATCATCGTGCAGGGCGGCAGCTACAACACGCTGCTGCGTGCGCTCGAACGCCTGGGCCTGGCCGACGTGTATGGCGAGACCCGCGTGCCGCTGTATGTGATGAACGTGGCCTATCCCGTCATCGAGAGCGAAGTCATCCGCTTCTGCGAAGGCAAGCGCGCCGTGCTCATCGTGGAGGAAGGCCAGCCCAACTTCGTCGAGCAGAACCTCGCGACCATCCTGCGCCAGGCCGGCTCCACCACCGCGCTGCACGGCAAGGACATGCTGCCCGTGGCCGGCGAGTACACGACGCTCGAACTGCTCAAGGGCACGCGTGCCTTCTGCGAGCGCTACGAACGCCTCGCGCCGCTGCCCGTGCCCGCACCGGTGCGCAAGGTGATCCCGCTGAAGGAAGTGGCGGCGATCGGCGTCGATGCCGGGCCTGAACCCGCTGAGCCGTCGAGTGCGCTCGGCGATGTGGTGCATGCGCGTCCGCCGGGCTTTTGCACCGGCTGTCCGGAGCGCCCGATCTTCAGCGCCATGAAGCTGGTCGAGCGCGAACTCGGTGCGCACCACGTGAGCGCCGACATCGGCTGCCACCTGTTCTCGATCTTGCCGCCCTTCAACATCGGCAACACGACGATGGGCTACGGCCTCGGCGGCGCAGGCGCCTCGGCACTCAACGCACCGGCCGGCAAGCGCGCGATCTCGATGATGGGCGACGGCGGCTTCTGGCACAACGGGCTGACGAGCGGCGTGGCCAACGCGGTCTTCAACAAGAGCGACAACCTCACCATCATCGTCGACAACAACTACACCTCGGCCACGGGCGGGCAGGACATCCTCTCGTCGACCGCCGTCAACAAGACGCGCAGCACCGGCCACGAGATCGAGCGCGCCGTGCGCGGCGTGGGCGTCGAATGGGTGAAGACGATCCGCCGCACCTACGACGTCGCCGGCATGCGCGATGCGCTGAAAGACGCACTCACCACCACGAAGAAGGGCCCCAAGGTCCTCATCGCGCAGTCGGAGTGCATGCTCAACAAGCAGCGCCGCGAGAAGCCGCTGGTACGCAAGGCCATCGCCGACGGCAAGCGCATGGTGCGCGACAAGTTCGGCGTCGACGCCGACACCTGCACCGGCGACCACTCGTGCATCCGCCTGTCGGGCTGCCCGTCGCTCTCGATCAAGCCCAACCCCGATCCGCTGCGCATCGACCCCGTCGCTACCGTGCTCGACAGCTGCGTGGGCTGCGGCAACTGCGGCGACGTCTCGCACGCCGCCGTGCTGTGCCCCTCGTTCTACAAGGCGCAGGTCGTGAGCAACCCGACCGCCTGGGACCGCTTCCGCCAGCGCGTGCGCACTGCCGTCATCGGCTGGCTGCAGCGCGGCGATGCGCGCCGCCGTGACGCCTATGCCTTCTGACGCCATGACGAACAAGGTTCAACCCATCAAGATTGCCATCCTCGCCATGGGCGGGGAGGGCGGTGGCGTGCTCGCCGACTGGATCGTCGACATGGGCGAGGCCAACGGCTACGTCGCCCAGACCACCTCCGTGCCGGGCGTGGCCCAGCGCACCGGCGCGACCATCTATTACGTCGAGCTCTACCCCGATGCACAGGCCCACGCCGACGGCGGACGCCCCGTGCTCGCGCTGATGCCGCTGCCGGGCGACGTCGACGTGGTGCTCGCCTCCGAGCTCATGGAAGCTGGCCGCGCGGTGCAGCGCGGGCTGGTCACGCGCGACCGCACCACGCTCATCGCATCGACGCACCGCGTTTTCTCCATTGCCGAAAAGAGCGCCATGGGCGACGGCCGTGTCGACAGCGACCAGCTGCTCGCCCACACCGCGCGCGCCGCCAAGCGCTTCATCCGCTTCGACATGGCACAGGCCGCCGAAGCCTCGGGCAGTGTGATCAGCGCCGTGCTGTTCGGCACGCTCGCGGGCTCGGGCGTGCTGCCCTTCGGCCGCGCGCAGTTCGAGGCCACCATCGAGCGCGGCGGCGTGGGCGTGAAGCCCAGCCTCAAGGCCTTCGGCGCAGCATTCGATCGCGCGCAGGACGGCGACGACGGCGAACCCGCCAAGGTCGCACCGGCCGCCACGCCCGCACCGCAGCCGCGCCATCCGGCCGTGCGCGCGCTGGTCGAGCGCGTGCAGCGCGACTTTCCGCTGCCCGCGCACGACTTCCTGCTCGAAGGCGTGCGCCGCCTCATCGACTACCAGGACCTGGCCTACGCCGGCCTGTACCTCGACCGCATGGCCGCTGTTGCCAAGCTGCCCGACGACGCCCACCGCCTGCTGCGCGAAACCGCGCGCCACCTGGCGCTGTGGATGTCCTACGAAGACACGGCCCGCGTCGCCGCCCTGAAGACCCGCGCGACCCGCTTCGAGCGCGTGCACGGCGAGGCCGGCGTGCAGCCGGGCCAGCTGCTCGCCATCCACGAGTACATGCACCCGCGCCTGCAGGAAATCTGCGAGACGCTGCCCGGCGGCCTCGGCCGCTGGCTCATGCATTCCACGGTGCCGAAGAAGATCGTCGAGCGCTTCACGCAGCACGGCCGCGTGATCCGCACCAGCTCGCTGCGCGGCTACCTGATGCTGCGCATGGTCGCGGCCTGCAAGGGCTGGCGCCGCTCGACGATGCGCTACGCCGACGAAAACCGCCGCATCGAAGAATGGCTGCAACGCATCGCCGCCACCGCGCCACGCAACCCCGCGCTCGCCGTCGAACTCGCCCAGTGCCAGCGCCTGGTCAAGGGCTACAGCGACACGCACGAACGCGGCCTGCGCAACTACGACACCGTGATGCGCGCGTTCGAGCGCGCGGGTGCCGCGCTGGCGCCCGCCACCCTGCGCGAACTGCGCGACGCGGCGCTGGCCGACGAACACGGCCACAAGCTGCAGGCCGCGCTGGTGCAGCACGCCTTGGCCTGAAGGGACCCGAACCATGACCGCCCCCACGCTCCAGCTTCGCGTCGCCGAAGCGCGCGCCCTCAACCCGCTGATCCGCCTGCTGCGCCTGCGCGCCGAAGACGGCCGCGCGCTGCCCGGCTTCGCCGCCGGCGCGCACATCCGCGTGCAGGTGACGCTGGCCGACGGCACCACCGACTGGCGCCACTACTCGCTCATCAACTTCGCCACCGAGCGCAACGCCACCAACGCACCGACCGACTACGTGATCGCCGTGCGCAAGGAGGCCGAAGGCCGCGGCGGCTCGCGCTTCATGCACGAAGGGCTGGCCGAGGGCAGCGTGCTCACCATCGAGCCGCCGAAGAACGACTTTCCGCTGCACACCGGCCCCGGCGGCACGGTGCTGGTGGCCGGCGGCATCGGTGTGACGCCGCTGGCGTCGATGGCCGCGCGCCGCCGCGCCGAAGGCGCCGCCGTGCGCATGCACTACGCCGGCCGCAGCCGCGACCTCATGGCCTTCCTGCCCGAGCTGCAGGCGCTGCTGGGCGACGACCTGCGCGTGCACGCCGACGCCGAGGCCGGTGCGCCGCTGGACATCGACGCGCTGCTCGACGCCGTGCCCGCCGGCGACCGTCTCTACGTGTGCGGTCCCAAGGTCATGCTCGACGCCGTGCTCGCGCGCACCCAGGCCCGCGGCTGGGAGCACGACCGCGTGCACTTCGAGCTCTTCACCGAACCCGTCGTGGAGGAGGGCGACCAGCCCTTCGAGGTGGAGCTTGCCCAGTCGGGCCAGCGCTTCACCGTGTCGGTCGGCCAGAGCATCCTCGACTGCCTCATCGAACACGGCTGCGACCCGATGTTCGATTGCAAGCGCGGCGAATGCGGCGTGTGCGCCGTGCCCGTGATCGAGGGCGAGATCGACCACCGCGACTACGTGCTCACCGCCCGCGAGAAGGCGGAAGGCACCGTCATGCAGATCTGCATCTCGCGCGCCAAGGGAGCGCGCCTGGTGCTCGACCTCTGAGAAAAGCCAGCCAGGAAGGAGCCAGGAGAACCATGCCTTCGTACCGAGACAACCCCGATGCCGTTCGCGCGCTCGTGCAGAACGACCGCGTGCACCGCGACCTGTACACCAGCCAGGAGCTCTTCGAGCTGGAGCAGGAGCACTTCTTCGCCAACACCTGGAACTACGTCGGCCACGAGAGCCAGCTGCCGAAGTCGGGCGACTGGATCACCAACGAGATCGCGGGCCGCCCGCTGATCGTCGTGCGCCACAGCGACGGCAGCGTGCGCGTCATGATGAACCGCTGCGCCCACAAGGGCTCGCGCCTGGTGAACGGGCCCTGCGGCAACACCGGCAAGTTCTTTCGCTGCCCGTACCACGCCTGGACCTTCAAGACCGACGGTGCGCCGCTGGCCATTCCGCTGAAGACCGGCTACGAGCACACGCAGCTGCACGAGTGCGAGTCGGGCAAGGGCCTCACCCCGGTGAAGCACGTGCGCAGCCACCGCGGCTTCATCTTCGTGAAGATCAACGATGCGGGTCCCGACTTCGAGGAGTACTTCGGCGATTCGCTCAGCTCCATCGACAACATGGCCGACCGCTCGCCCGAAGGCGAGCTGGAAATCGCCGGCGGCTGCCTGCGCTTCATGCACCAGTGCAACTGGAAGATGTTCGTCGAGAACCTCAACGACACCATGCACCCCATGGTGGCGCACGAGTCGTCGGCCGGCACCGCCAAGCGCATGTGGGCCGACAAGCCCGAGGACGAGCCCAAGCCCATGGCCGTGGAGCAGTTCGTGCCCTTCATGTCCGACTACAAGTTCTTCGAGGACATGGGCATCCGCACCTACGACCACGGCCACAGCTTCACGGGCGTGCACTTCAGCATCCACAGCAAGTACAAGGCGATCCCCGCCTACGACGACGCCATGAAGGCGCGCTACGGCGAAGAGAAGACGGCGGAGATTTTGGGCATGGCGCGGCACAACACCGTGTACTACCCGAATCTCACGATCAAGGGCGCGATCCAGGCGATCCGCGTGGTCAAGCCCATCTCGGCCGACAAGACCCTCATCGAGAGCTGGACCTTCCGCCTCAAGGGCGCGCCGCCCGAGCTGCTGCAGCGCACCACCATGTACAACCGCCTCATCAACTCGCCGTTCTCGGTGGTGGGCCACGACGACCTGCAGGCCTACCGCGGCATGCAGGCCGGCCTGCACGCCAGCGGCAACGAGTGGGTGAGCCTGCACCGCGACTACGACGAATCGGAGTTGAAGGGCGGCGAGATCACCACGGGCGGCACCAACGAGCTGCCCATGCGCAACCAGTACCGCAGCTGGGTGCAGCGCATGACGGAGACGATGTAATGGCCACCACCAACGTCATCGACATCACCCGCCAGGACCTCGTCGACTTCGTCGTCAACGAAGCGCGCCTGCTCGACACCCGCCGCTACGAGGAATGGAACGCGCTCTTCACCGACGACGCGTTCTACTGGATTCCGCTCGTGCCCGACCAGGAAGACGGCCTGAACCACACCTCGCACCTGTACGAGGACAAGCTGCTGCGCGAGCTGCGCATCGAACGCCTGAAGAGCCCGCGCGCGTTCTCGCAGCAGCCCCAAAGCCGCTGCCACCACCTGCTGCAGGTGCCCGTGGTCGAGACCTTCGACGCCGAGGCCCAGCGCTTCGTGGTGCGCACCGAATTCCACTACACCGAGTCGCAGTGCGACGAGCTGCAGTTCTACGTCGGCACCTTCTTCCACCACCTCACGGTGCAGGACGGCGCGCTGCGCATGACGCTCAAGCGCGTCGACCTGCTCAACTGCGACGCGGCGCTTCCGGCCGTGCAGCTCTTCATCTGACAGGGACGCGATGACCCACGCCACCGTCCACCAGGTGTTCGCCGCCACGGCCGCGCGCACACCGCGGGCCGAATTCCTCTTCACCGAATCGGTGACCGCCGCCGCCTACGGCATCGCCGCCGGCGCCATCCGCTGGGGCGAAGCCGCCGCAGAAATCGATCGGCTGCGCATCGCCTACGCGCAGGCCGGCTACGGCCACGGCCACCGCGTCGGCCTGCTGCTGGAGAACCGGCCCGCCTTCATCTTCCACTGGCTCGCGCTGAACGCATTGGGCGCGAGCGTGGTGCCGATCAACGCCGAGATGCGCTCGGCCGAGCTGGTCTACCTCATCGGCCACAGCGAGATCGGCCTGGCCGTCACGCTGCCCGAGCGCGCCGCCGACCTGCAAGCTGCCGCCGCACAGGCCGGCGTGGCCTTCGAGACCATGGGCCCCGACGATGCCGTGCCGCCCGCGAAGACCGCCGCGCCGCGCGCCGGCGAGCCCGTGGGCACCGACACCGAATGCGGCCTGCTCTACACCTCGGGCACCACCGGCCGGCCCAAGGGCTGCATCCTGAGCAACGCGTACTTCCTGCGTGCCGGCGAGTGGTATGCCGCGCTCGACGGCGTGTGCAGCATCCGCCCCGACGCCGAGCGCGTGATCACGCCGCTGCCGCTCAACCACATGAACGCGATGGCGTTCTCGACCATGGTGGTGCTGGTGGCCGGCGGTTGCCTCGTGCAGCTCGACCGCTTCCACCCGAAGAGCTGGCTCGCCAGCGCGAAGGAAAGCGGCGCGACCATCGTCCACTACCTGGGCGTGATGCCCGCGATGCTGCTGTCGGCCCCCGCGTCGGCGGCCGACCGCGACCACGCGATCCGCTGGGGCTTCGGCGCTGGTGTCGACCGCAAGAACCATGCGCCCTTCGAAGAGCGCTTCGGCTTCCCGCTGGTCGAAGCCTGGGCCATGACCGAGACCGGCGCGGCCGCCTGCATCATGGCCAACCGCGAGCCGCGCCTCGTGGGCACCAGCTGCTTCGGACGGCAGGAAGACTTCGTCGAGATCCGCCTCATGGGCGAGGACGGCAGCGACGTGGGCACCGACATGCCCGGCGAACTGCTGGTGCGCTCGGCCGGCGCCGACCCGCGCCGCTACTTCTTCTCCGGCTACCTGAAGGACGAAGAGGCCACGCGCGAAGCCTGGGCCGACGGCTGGTTCCACACCGGCGACCTCGTGCGCCGCGACGCCGACGGCAACTTCTTCTTCGTCGACCGCAAGAAGAACGTGATCCGCCGCAGCGGCGAGAACATCTCGGCCGTCGAGGTCGAGAGCGTGCTCAACCAGCACCCGGCCGTGAAGACCTCGGCCGTGGCCGCCACGCCCGATGCGGTGCGCGGCGACGAGGTGCTGGCGTGCATCGTGCTGCGCGACGGCAGCGATGCGTCGCAGCGCGAAGCGGTCGCGGCCAGCATCGTCCAGCATGCGCTGGCGCAGCTGGCGTACTACAAGGCGCCCGGTTACGTGGCCTTCGTCGACGCGCTGCCGCTCACGCCCTCGCAGAAGATCCAGCGCGGCCAGCTGCGCGAGATGGCGCAGACGCTGCCGGGCCAGGGCCATTGCATCGACACGCGCTCCATGAAAAAGAGGCAGGCATGACGAAACGACGGCTCTCTTATGAAGGCGTCGCGGTCGCGGTGCCCGTCACCGTGCCCTACGTGCGCTACTCCACGCGCACCGCGCACTGGTTCGTCGGCCAGGCCATCGACGCGCTGGTGCAGGCCAGCGGCGTGGCCAAGGAACAGATCGACGGCCTGTGCCTGAGCAGCTTCTCGCTGGCGCCCGACACGGCCGTGGGCGTCACGCAGCACCTGGGCCTGTCGCCGCGCTGGCTCGACCACATGCCCACCGGCGGCGCCTCGGGCGTGATGTGCCTGCGCCGCGCCGCGCGTGCGGTGCAGGCGGGCGATGCCGACATCGTCGCCTGCGTGGGCGCCGACACCAACCACGTCGACTCCTTCCGCCAGACGCTGGGCAGCTTCAGCAACTTCGCGCGCGATGCGAGCTACCCCTACGGCTCGGGCGGCCCGAACTCGATCTTCGCGTTCATCACCGCCAACTACATGCGCACCTACGGCGCCACGCGCGAAGACTTCGGCCGCATCTGCGTCGACCAGCGCACCAACGCGCTGGGCAACCCGAACGCCATGTTCAAGAAGGGCCTCACGCTCGACGAGTACATGGCCGCGCGGCCCATCTCCGACCCCATCCACCTGTTCGACTGCGTGATGCCCTGCGCCGGCGCCGACGCCTTCCTCGTGATGAGCGAGGAGCGCGCACGCGACCTGGGCCTGGCGCACGTCGTGATCCGCGGCGCCATCGAGCGCCACAACGCCTATGCCGAAGACCCGGTGATGGTGCAGGGCGGCTGGCGCAAGGACCGCGACGACCTCTACGCCCAGGCCGGCGTGCAGCCCGCCGCGCTCGACTTCGTGCAGACCTACGACGACTACCCCGTCATCGTGATGATGCAGTTCGAGGACCTGGGGTTCTGCGAGAAGGGCGAAGGCTCGGCCTTCGTGCAGGCCAACACCATGACCTTCGACGGCAGCTTTCCGAACAACACCAGCGGCGGCCAGCTCTCGGCCGGGCAGGCCGGTGCGGCGGGCGGCTTCCTCGGCATGGTCGAGGCGATCCGACAACTGACCGACCAGTCCGGCGCGCGCGCCGTGCCCAACGCCCAGCTGGGCCTTGTCGCCGGCTTCGGCATGGTGACCTACGACCGCTGCCTCTGTACGGGCGCCGTCATTCTCGGGAGACCCGCATGACGATGCCGATGATGCGCCCCCCGCGCAAGAACCCGGTGCTGCGCACCCGGCAGATGAACCTGCCGCCCGGCGCCCGTGGCCGCGTCGCGCTCGGCCTCACGGCCGCCGCCGCCGAAGGCCGCTTCGAGCTGCAGACCTGCGAGGACTGCGGCACCGTGCAGTACCCGCCGCGCGAGGTCTGCCACAAGTGCCTGTCGGCCGCGCTGCGCTGGCGCCAGCAGAGCGGCGAGGGCGCGCTGCTCGGCAGCACCACGCTGCACCACAGCAACGACCTGTTCTTTCGCGAGCGGCTGCCCTGGCGGCTGGGCCTGGTGCACCTGGATGCCGGCCCCACGCTCATGGTCCACCTGCACGGCGAGGTCGGCGATGCGCCCACGCGCGTGCGTGTCGGCGCCCGGCTCGACCGCGCCGGCCAGGCCGTCCTCATTGCTTTTCCGACTGAAGGGAGTCCCCACATGGCCGACGACAAGATGCTGCGCGAAATGACCAGCGACCCCAAGTTCCGCAAGGTGCTGGTGACCGACGGCAAGACCGAGACGGGCCAGGCCCTCGTGCGTGCGCTGGTGAAGGCCGGCGCCGACATCGTCTGGGTCGGCCACGCCGAACCGTGGAAGAAGATGGGCGACGGGCTGGACGACATCTCGGCCCTGCCGCAGGTCACGCTCGTGCCGCTGGATCTCACCAACGGCCGCCAGGTGACCGAGCTGGCCGGTTCCATCGGCGGCAAGGTCGACATCGTGATCAACAACGCCGAGGTGCACCGCACCTTCGGCATCGGTGCGCGGCGCGGCACCGACGTGGCCAAGGCCGAGATGGACATCAACTACTTCGGCCTGCTGCGCCTGGCGCAGGAGTTCGGCCCCGCGCTCAAGGGCCGCTCGGCCGACGGCGCCACGGGCGCGACGGCGTGGGTCAACCTGCTGTCGATCTACGCGCTGAGCAACTTCCCGCCGCACGGCACCTTCAGCGCCTCGAAGGCCGCGGCGCATTCGCTCGCGCAGTGCCTGCGCGCCGAGATGCGGCCCGCCGGCATCCGCGTGATCAACGTGTTCCCCGGCCCCATCGACGACGAATGGAACCAGCACACGCCGCCGCCCAAGCTGGCACCCACCGCGCTGGCCAACGCCATCGTGAAGGCGCTGCGCGACGGCGTGGAAGACGTGTACCCCGGCGACGTGGCGCAGGAGTGGCTGGAGCGCTGGCGCGACAACCCCAAGGTGCTCGAACGCGAACTGGCCGCCGGCGGCTGAGAACAGGAGCCACACGAATGACCACGACAACCGAACTGATGTCCGCCGCCGAAGTCCTCGGCAGCCTCGTGACCGCCATGGCCAGCGGTCGCATCCGCGTGATCGACCTCACGCAGACGCTCACGCCCGAGTTTCCGCAGATCGCGCTGCCGCCCGAGATGGGCCAGTGCTGGCCCTTCCGCATCGAGGAGGTGTCGAAGTACGACGAGCGCGGCCCGGGCTGGTACTGGAACAACTTCTCCTGCGGCGAGCACACGGGCACGCACTTCGATGCGCCGATCCACTGGATCTCGGGCCGCGACCTGCCGAACAACTCGGTCGACACCATCCCCGTGCAGCACTTCGTGGCGCCGGCCTGCGTGATCGACTGCTCGCCGCAGGTGAAGGACGACCCCGACTACCTGCTGACCCTCGAAGACATCGAGGCCTACGAGGCCGCGCACGGCCGCATCCCGAAGGGCGCGTGGGTGCTCATGCGCACCGACTGGTCCAAGCGCAGCGACCCCGAGGCGTACCAGAACTTCGACGAGACCGGCCAGCACACGCCCGGCCCGAGCACCGAGGCCGTGCGCTTCCTGGTCGAACAGCGCGACGTGCTGGGCTTCGGCTCCGAAGCCATCGGCACCGACGCCGGGCAGGGCTACCACCTGCGTCCGCCGTACCCCTGCCACTACTACATGCACGGCGCGGGCCGCTACGGCCTGCAGTGCCTGAGCAACCTCGACCTGCTGCCGGCATCGGGCGCGGTGCTGATCTGCCCGCCGCTGAAGATCGAGAAGGGCAGCGGCAGCCCGCTGCGCGTGCTGGCCCTGGTGGGAGCCACGGCATGAGCGCCGCCGCACCCCGGGTCGCGGCCGTCACCGGCGGCAGCGCCGGCATCGGCAAGGCCATCTGCGAAGACCTGCTCGCGCAAGGCTACGAGGTGGTTTCGCTCGCGCGCCGCAAGGCCGAGATCGACCACCCCAAGATGCACAGCCTCGAGGTCGACCTGGCCGACCGCGCCGCCACCGGCCAGGCCGTGCGCGAACTGGTCGAGCGCTTCGCACCGACCACGATCGTGCACAACGCCGGCGTGATCCGCGCGGCGCTGCTGCCCGACGTGAAGCTCGACGACCTCGATGCGCTGGTCGACCTGCACCTGGGCTGCGCCATCCAGCTTGTGCAAGGGGCACTGCCCGCGATGCGTGCGCAGCGCTTCGGCCGCGTGGTGCTGCTGTCGTCGCGCGCCGCGTTGGGCCTGGCCACGCGCACGAGCTACTCGGCCACCAAGGCCGGCATGCTGGGCATGGCGCGCACCTGGGCGCTGGAGCTCGCGGCCGACGGCATCACGGTGAACGTGGTGGCACCGGGCCCGATCCGCACCGACATGTTCTACGACGTGGTCGAGGCGGGCAGCGAGAAGGAGCGCGCGCTCGCGGCCTCGGTGCCCGTCAAGCGCCTGGGCGAATCGGCCGACGTGGCACGCGCCGTGCGTTTCTTCGCCGCGCCCGAGAACAGCTTCGTCACCGGCCAGGTGCTGTACGTGTGCGGCGGCACCAGCGTCGGCAGCCTGGCCCTCTAGTTTCATTTCAGCGTCCGTTTCGTTCCGTTCAAAAACATCACCTCTGGAGCATCGCCATGAAAGTCCTGAACCGAATTCGCACCCTCGCGGCCGTCGCTGCGGGCCTCGGCGCGCTGAGCGCCGCCAGCGCGTGGGCCGCCGATCTGAAGGTCGGCTTCATCACCTCGCTGTCGGGGCCGGTGTCGTCGCTGGGCATTCCGTACGAAAAGGGCATGAAGGCCGCGCTCGCCTACAAGGCCGACCTGGGCGGCCGCAAGATCCAGCTGGTGCAGCTCGACGATGCGTCCGACCCCACCACGGCCGCGCGCAACGCACGCAAGATGATTGACGAGGACAGGGTCGACGTCATCATCGGCACGGCCGGTTCGCCCGGCGCGCTGGCCATTGCCGGCGTGGCGCGCGAAACCAAGACGCCGCTGATCTCCATCGCCAACGCCAACCTGCCGGGCGAGGAGGGCGCGTGGATGGTCACGCTGCCGCAGCCCGCACCGCTCATGGTGAGCGCCGTGGTTGAACGCATGAAGAAGTCGGGCGTGAAGACGGTGGGCTACATCGGTTTCTCCGACGCCTGGGGCGACCTGGTGTACGGCGCGCTGCAAAAGAGTGCTGAGCCGGCCGGCATCAAGATCGTGTCGAACGAGCGCTATGCGCGCGGCGACGCCTCGGTGACCGGGCAGGTGCTCAAGATCGTGGCGCTGCGCCCCGACGCGGTGATCACCGGCACCTCGGGCACGCCCGGCGCGCTGCCCTACCTGGCGCTTTCGGAGCGTGGCTACAAGGGCCAGATCTACGGCATGCACGCGCTCATCAACCCCGACTTCGTGCGCGTGGGCGGTGCCTCGGTCGAAGGCCTGCTGGCTCCCACGGGCCCGGTGATCGTGGCCGAGCAGCTGCCGAACGACAACCCGATCCGCAAGGTGTCGATGGACTTCCGCGCGGCCTACCAGAAGGCCAACGGCGCGCCGCCGACCGACGCCTTCTCGGCCTACACCTTCGACGCCTGGCTGGTGTACCTGGACGCCGCCCAGCGCGCGCTGGCCACCAAGGCCGAGCCCGGCACGCCGCAGTTCCGCCTGGCGCTGCGCGATGCCATCGTGAGCACCAAGGAGCTGGTGGGCACGCACAGCGTCTACAACTTCAAGCCGACCGAGCGCTACGGCTCGGACGACCGTTCGCGCGTCGTCGTGAAGCTCGAGAAGGGCCAGTGGAAGCTGGTGCCCTGAACGCCCTCGCGTCGATCCGATGAACGCCGCCCACCCCATGCACCCGCTGCTTCGTTCCCTGCGTCGTCGGCGCGCGACCGGCACCGTGCTGTTCGCCGCCGCGCTGCTGGCCGGCTGCGCCGCGACCGCGCCCAGTAGCAATGGAGAAGTCACCATCAAGCGCGACCGCTACGGCGTGCCGCACGTCTACGCCAGCGACACGCGCGGCCTGTTCCACGGCTTCGGCTATGCCGTCGCCGAAGACCGGCTCTACCAGCTGGAGATGGCGCGGCGCTCGGGCAACGGCAGCGTGGCCGAGGTGCTGGGGGCCGAGTTCGTGGCGACCGACAAGGCCACGCGCTCCAACATCGATCCGGTGTCGATCCGCCGCCAGATCGACGCGCTGAGCGCGGACGACCGCGCCATGTTCGAAGGCTACGCCGCAGGCGTCAACGCGCGCATCCGCGACGTGCTGGCCGACCGCGCGAAGTTGATGCCGCGCGAGTTCATCGACAACGGCTTCGAGCCCGCGCCCTGGACCGCGGACGACGTGGCCATGGTCTGGATCGGCCTCATCCTCAACCGCTTCTTCGCGGGCACGGCCGAGGTGGCCAACCTCTCGCTGCTCAACCAGCTCAAGGCCGCGCGCGGCGACGTCGCCGGCCTGCAGCTGTACGAGCAGCTGCGCTGGCTCGAAGATCCGACCGCGCCGACCATCGTGCCGCGCGGCACCGCGAACCGGCTGGCAAGCGCCGAGCCCGGCGACGCCGCGCTCGCGCCGGTCTCCGCGCAGGCCGCGGCCGACTTCCGCGCCACGCAGGTCGCCCGCATGGGCCTGGCCGCCACCGAAGGCATGCCGACCGCGAGCAACGCCTGGGTGCTCGGCCCCTCGCGCACCAAGGAAGGTGTGGCCGTTTTGTACAACGGTCCGCAGCAGGGCTTCAACAACCCGTCGTTCGTGCACGGCATCGGCCTGCACGGCGCGGGCTACGACCTCACGGGCCTCACGCCCATCGGCCTGCTGCCCGTGCTGTTCGGCACCAACGGCACCATCGCCTGGGGATCGACGGTGGGCTCGCTCGACACCAACGACATCTACCAGGAAGAACTGAACCCGGCCAACCGCCACGAATACAAGTACGACGGCGCCTACCGCCCGATGACCCGGCGCACCGACGTCATCCGCGTGAAGGGCGCCGCGCCGCAGAGCGTGGACATCTACGCCACGGTGCACGGCTTCGTGCAGAGCTGGGACGTGGACAACGCCCGCGCCTACACCGCGCGCAGCACCTGGCAGGGCCGCGAGGTCGAGACCATGCTGGGCTGGGCGCGTGCCGCGCGGGCGCGCGACTGGTCGGGCTTTCTCGCGCAGGGCGAGCGCGTGGCCGCGTCCATCACCTGGTTCTATGCCGACGTGGCGGGCAACATCGGCGCCGTGGGCCTGGGCCGCATGCCGCGCCGACCGGCCACGCAGGACATCCGCTTTCCTGCGCGCGGCGACGGCAGCATGGAGTGGCAGGGCAGCCTGCCGTTCAGCGCCAACCCGCGCGCCTACAACCCCGCGCAGGGCTACCTCGCGAGCTGGAACAACCAGATCGCCGAAGGCCTGCGCGCGGACGGCGCGAACTTCTCGCACGTCGACCGCGTGGCCGAAATCCATGCGCAGCTGCAGGGCACGGCCAAGCTGGGCGCCGACGAGGTCTGGCGCGTGAGCCAGGGCGCGGCACTGGCCGATCTGAACGCGCGCTACTTCGTGCCCCTCATCGTCGACGCCGCGAAAGGCCTGCCGGCCGGCGACCCCGCGCGCCGCGCGGCCGACCTGCTCGCGAACTGGGACCTGAAGAACCGCGTCGCCCCGGGCGGCGAGGTGTACGACAACCGCGCCACCACCGTGCTGCGCGCGTGGCTGGGTGCGATGTCGCGGCGCCTGCTGGCCGACGACCTGCCGCCGGCCGTGTTCGCCACCTACGCCAACCTCGGCTATCCCACGCTCACGCCGCGCGGCTCGCCGGGCAGCGCCCAGCCCGCGGCCGTGGCCAAGCTGCTGTGGAACGCGCTGAGCGGCCCGGCCTCGGGCGTGCCGCAGCGCCACGACTTCTTCAACGGGCAGGACCCGCGCACGATGGTGCGCGCCGCGCTGACCGATGCGGTGGGCGAGCTGCGCACCCGCCTCGGGCCCGACATGGCCGCGTGGACCACGCCCGTGGTGCGGCACCGCTTCTCGCGCATCAACGCCATCGGCGTGCCATGGGCCGGCGCGGGCGACGAGCCCGAGGTCAGCCCCTACATGAACCGCGGCACGCTCAACTACCGCGTCGTGCTGCGCCCGGGCGCGCTCGACATGTGCTCGGTCGCGGCGCCGGGGCAGAGCGGTTTCGTGAGCCCGGCCGGCGTGCGCGACCGCCATTACGCCGACCAGCTGGCGCTGTTCGAGCGCTTCGAATGCAAGCCGGAGCGGCTCACGCCCGCGCAGGTCGACGCCGATCTCGAATCGCGCCGCACCCTGCGCTACTGACCCGTCCCTCGTTCCCATTCCAACCCCCGAAGAGGAAGCTCCCATGAAGAAAATCTCCCGCCTTGGCCTCGCGCTGCTGGCCGCCTTCACCGCCGTCGGTGCGGCGGCGGCAGACCTCAAGATCGGCTTCATCAGCTCGCTCTCGGGGCCGGTCGCGGCGCTGGGCGTGCCCTACGAGAAGGGCATCCGCGCGGCCATCGCCGAGCGGCCCGAGATCGGCGGGCGCAAGGTGCAGCTCATCGTGCTCGACGACGCGTCCGACCCGACCACCGCCGGGCGCAACGCGCGCAAGCTGGTGACGGAAGACAAGGTCGACGTGCTCATCGGCACCTCGGGCGTGCCGGGCGCGATGGCCATCGCCTCAGTGGCGCGCGAACTCAACACGCCGCTCATCTCGCCCACGCCCGTGACCATTCCGGGCGCGGACGGTGCGTGGACGGTCACCGTGTCGCAGCCGTTCCCGCTCATGGTGGCGGGCGTGGTCGAGCGCATGCAGAAGTCGGGCGTGAAGACGGTGGCCTTCATCGGCTTCTCGGACGCGCTGGGCGACCTGGCCTACGACTCGCTCGTGAAGAGCGCCACCACCGCCGGCATTAAGGTGGTGGCCAACGAGCGCTATGCGCGCAGCGATTCGTCGGTGGCCGGGCAGATCCTGAAGATCGTCGCGGCGCGGCCCGACGCGGTGTTCGCGGGCAACTCCGGCACGCCGGGCGCGCTGCCCTACCTGGCACTGGCCGAGCGCGGCTACAAGGGCAAGATCTACGGCACGCACGGCCTCATCAACGCCGACTTCGTGCGCGTGGGCGGCACGGCCATCGACGGCCTGCAGGTGCCCAGCGGCCCGGTGCTGGTGGCCGACCAGCTGCCCGAGAGCAACCCCATCAAGAAGGTCGCGATGGGCTTTCGCGCTGCGTACCACAAGGCGAACGGCGCGGTGCCCACCGATGCCTTCTCGTCGTACACCTACGACGCCTACCTGCTGCTGGCCGACGCGGCCTCGCGCACCAAGGGCGAGCCCGGCACGCCGCAGTACCGCACGGCGCTGCGCGACGCCATCGTGGGCACGAAGGAGCTGGTGGGCACGCACGGTATCTACACTTTCAAGCCCGACGACCGCTACGGCTCGGACCAGCGCGGCGTCGTGATCGTGCAGATGAACAAGGGCCAGTGGAAGCTGGTCCCCTGACCTCGGTCTAACCGAAGCCCACCGCCATGACCGCCTACCGCAACCGCCCCGATCTCGTCGCGGCGCTGGTCCGCGACGACCGGGTGCACCGCGACCTGTACCTCAGCGACGAACTGTTCGCGCTGGAGCAGGAGCGCCTGTTCGCCCGCACCTGGGTCTTCCTGGGCCATGCCAGTCAGGTGCCGGCGGCGGGCGACTTCGTCACGCAGGAGATCGCGGGCCGCCCGCTGCTCATGGTGCGCCAGCCCGACGGCGCGGTGCACGTCATGTACAACCGCTGCGCCCACAAGGGCACGCAGCTGGTGACCGACGAGAGCGGCAACACCGGTCGCTTCTTTCGCTGCCCGTACCACGCGTGGACCTACAAGCTCGATGGCGCGCCGCTGGGCCTGCCGCTGAAGAACGGCTACGAGGGCACGCAGCTCAAGGCCTGCGAATCGGGGCAGGGGCTGTCGGTGGTCAGGCACGTGAAGGTGTACCGCGACTTCGTGTTCGTGCGCCTGTCCGACACCGGCCCGTCGTTCGAGGACTACTTCGGCGAGGTGCTGAGCGCGCTCGACAACATGGTCGACCGCTCGCCCGAGGGCAAGCTCACCGTGGGCGGTGGCGTGCTGCGCAACATCGTCCACTGCAACTGGAAGATGTACCTGGAGAACATCAACGACACGGTGCACCCGATGTCGACGCACGAGTCGGCCACCAAGGCGGCCGAGGCGCTGTGGGAAGGGCATGCGCCTTCCGACCCCAAGCCGATGGCGATGGAGCAGATATTGCCCTTCGGCTCGGGCTACGAGTTCTTCGACCAGATGGGCGGGCGCGTGTTCGCCAACGGCCACAGCGTGCTGGGCGTGAACTTCAGCATCCACTCCAACTATGCGCAACTGCCCGAGTACGAGGCCGCGATGCAGGCCGCGCACGGCGCGGAGCGCGCCGCCGACATCCTGCAGCGCTCGCCGCAGAACTCGGTGCTGTACCCCAGCCTGTCGGTCAAGGGCTCGCCGCAGGCCATCCGCGTGATCCGTCCGCTGGCGGCCGACCGCACGCTCATCGAGGCCTGGAGCTTCCGCGCGGCCGGTGCGCCCGCGCTCTTGTTCGAGCGCGCCATGAGCTACAACCGGCTCGTGTTCTCGCCCATGTCGGTGGTGGCGCACGACGACGTGCACCTGTTCGAGAGCATCCAGAAGGGCCTGCGCGCCGGCGGCAACGAATGGATCAGCCTGCACCGCAACCACGACCCGGCCGAGACGCAGCAGGCCACGGTGACCACCAACGGCACCAACGAGCTGCTCATGCGCAACCAGTTCCGCGCCTGGGCCCGGGCCATGACGCCGGAGGTGGCGGCATGAACGACCCGCGCGACTTCATCGCCCACGAGGCGGCCCTGCTCGACGCGCGCCGCTTCGACGACTGGCTGGCCCTGTTCGCCGACGACGGCCACTACTGGGTGCCGCTGCTCGGCGCGGCGCAGGCCGATCCGTTCTCGCACAACTCGCTGGCCTACGAAGACCGGCTGCTGCTGCAGCTGCGCGTGGAGCGCCTGAAGAACCCGCGCGCGCATTCGCAGCACCCGGCCAGCCACAGCCAGCATGTGCTGCAGCCTTCGCGCATCGAGGAAGAGGGCGCCGACGACGTGCGCCTGCGCACGCCGTTTCTCTACATCGAGGCGCGCGGCGACGACCAGCTGCTGCTGAGCGGCACCGCCCGCCACCACCTCATTCGCACCCCCACGGGCTGGTCGATCCGCGAGAAGCGCATCGACCTGCTCAACGCCGCGCGCGCCTTGCCCGCGATCCAGTTGTTCATCTGAGTTTCCGTTCCTTCCATCCTTCCTCACTGGAGCTACGACATGAAGAACCTGATGCAGACCTTGACGCGCGGTGCCCTCGCCGCGGCGCTGACCGCCTGTGGTGTGGCGAGCGCACTGGCGGCCGACCTCAAGGTCGGACTCAGCGTGTCGCTGTCGGGGCCCAACTCCTCGCTGGGCGTGCCGTACGCCAAGGGCATGCAGGCCGCGCTGGCCTACAAGGGCGAGGTCAACGGCCGCAAGATCCAGCTCGTGGTGCTGGACGACGGCTCCGACCCGACCACGGCCGGGCGCAACGCGCGCAAGCTCATCGAGGACGAAAAGGTCGACGTGCTCATGGGCACCTCGGGCGTGCCGTCGGCCATCGCGATGGCGCAGGTCGGCAAGGAGGCCAAGACGCCCATGATCGGCCTCACGCCGATCCTGCTCGACCCCAACGAGAACCCGTGGGTCATGACGGTGGCGCAGCCCACGCAGCTCATGATCGACGCGGTGGTCGAGCGCATGAAGCGCAACAACGTCAAGACCGTGGGCTACATCGGCTTTTCCGACGCCTGGGGCGACCTGGTGTACGAGGCCCTGAACAAGGCCGCGCCCGCCGCCGGCATCAAGGTGGTGAGCAACGAGCGCTACGCGCGCGCCGACGCCTCGGTGACCGGCCAGGTGCTGAAGATCGTGGCGCTACGCCCCGACGCGGTGATGACCGGTGGCGCCGGCACGCCGGGCGCGCTGCCGTTCCTGGCGTTGCAGGAGCGCGGCTTCAAGGGCGGCGTGTACGGCCAGCACGGCCTCATCAACCCCGACTTCGTGCGCGTGGTCGGCGCGGCCGGCCAGAACGCGCTCATGCCCACGGGCCCGGTGATCGTCGCCGAGCAGCTGCCGGCCGACTACCCGACCAAGAAGATCGCGACCGACTTCCGCGCTGTGTTCCAGAAGGTCAACAACGCACCCACCAGCGACGCCTTCTCGGCCTACTCGTTCGACGGCTGGCTGGTGTTCGCCGACGCCGCCTCGCGCGCCATGAAGAAGGCCGAGCCGGGCACGCCCGAGTTCCGCGTGGCGCTGCGCGACGCCATCTTCAGCACCAAGGAAGTGGTCGGCACGCACGGCGTCTACACCTTCAGGCCCGGCAGCCTGTACGGCGTGGACGAGCGCGCCCGCGTGATCGTCAAGCTCGACAACGGCCAATGGAAGCTCGCCCCTTGAATCTCCTGTTTTCCTTCACGACAACGACAACGATGACTCCGACAGAGGTTTTTCTATGAACTGGGACGTGGCATTGATCCTCGTCACCGACGGCCTGGCCAACGGTGCCGTCTATCTGCTGGCCGGGCTCGGGCTGGTGCTGATCTTCTCGGTCACGCGGGTGGTGTTCGTGCCGTTCGGCGACATCGCGGCCTTTGCCGCGCTGTCGCTGGCGGCCTTCGAGACCGGCCGCGTGCCGCCGACCATCGGCATGGTCGCGGTGCTGGCCGCGCTGGCGCTGGCCACCGAAATCGGCAGCCTGCTGCGGCGCGGCGAGGCCGCGCGCATACCGAAGGCGGTGCTGATGTGGGGCGTGCTGCCCGCCATTCCGTGCGTGCTCGCCTGGCTGGCGGCGCGGCCCGGCGTGCCGGTGGCGGTGCACATCGCGGTGGCCGTGCTGCTGGTGGTGCCCATCGCACCGCTGCTGGCGCGCGTGGTGTTCCAGCCGATCGCCGATGCCTCGGTGCTGGTGCTGCTGATCGTGTCGCTGGCGCTGCACTTTCTGCTCTCGGGCCTGGGCCTGCTGTTCTTCGGGCCGGAAGGCTCGCGCACCACGCCGCTCACGAGCGCGGTGTTCACGCTGGGCGACGGCTTCACGGTCAGCGGCCAGGTGGTGCTGATGGTTGGGGCGGCCGTGGTGCTGAGCGGGCTGTTCTTTCTGGTGTTCGAGCGCACGGTGGCCGGCAAGGCGCTGCGCGCCACGGCCGTGAACCGCGTGGGCGCGCGGCTGGTCGGCATCCGGCCGGTGCGCACGGCGCTGCTGGCCTACGGCTGCGCTTCGCTGCTGGCGGGGCTCATCGGCGTGCTGATCGCGCCGGTGACCACCATGTACTACGACTCGGGTTTCATCATCGGCCTGAAGGCCTTCGTGGCCGCGATCATCGGCGGGCTCGTGAGCTACCCGATGACGGCCATCGGCGCGCTGGCGGTCGGCGTGGTCGAGAGCTTCGCGTCGTTCTGGAGCGGCGCGCTGAAAGACGTGATCGTGTTCAGCCTGCTGATCCCGGTGCTCATGCTGCGCTCCTTCATGGCGGCCCATTCGGAAGAGGAAGAAGACGAGGTGGACCAATGAACGGCAACCGCAAACGCATGGCGTGGATCGCGGCGGTGATCGTCGTGCTGGCCCTGGTGCCGGCCGTGGCGGGCAGCTTCACGGTCTCGCTGCTGAACGACATCGGCATCGGCGCGCTGGTGGCGCTGGGCCTCGTGCTGCTCACCGGCGTGGGCGGCGCCACCTCGTTCGGGCAGGCGGCCTTCGTGGGCATTGCGGCCTACGCCACCGCGTGGCTCACGACCGCGCAGGGCCTGTCGCCGTGGCTGGGGCTCTTGTTCGCGCTGCTGCTCACGGGCCTGTCGGCGCTGGCCATCGGCATGCTCACCTTGCGCCTGGGCGGGCACTTTCTGCCGCTGAGCACCATCGCCTGGGGTCTGTCGATCGCGATGCTGTTCGGCAACGTCGATGCGCTCGGGCGCCACACGGGCCTGTCGAACATTCCGGCGCTGCAGATCGGCGGCTGGTCGCTGGCCGATCCGCGCGCGATGTACTACCTGATCTGGGTGGTGGTCGGGCTGGCCTGCCTGTTCAGCCACAACCTGCTGCAGTCGCGGCCCGGCCGCGCCATCCGCGGGCTGCGCGGCGGCGCCACGCTGCTGGCCAGCGTGGGGGCGGATGCGTACCGCGTGCGGCTGTCGCTGTTCGTCACGGCGGCGCTGTTCGCGGGGCTGGCGGGCTGGCTCTATGCGCACATGAACCGCTTCGTGAGCCCGTCGCCCTTCGACGTGCGCGCCAGCATCGAGTACCTGCTGATGGCCGTGGCCGGCGGGCTCGGGCAGTTGGCGGGCGCGCTGGTGGGCGCGGCGCTGGTGCTGGTGCTCAAGAACGGCCTGCAGGACGTGCTGCCGATGCTCACACAGCGCGCGGGCCAGCTGGAGGCCGTGGCTTTCGCGGCGCTGTTCATCCTGCTGCTGCACTTTGCGCGCGGCGGCGTGATGGGCCTGCTGCGGCGCTGGACGCGCCGGCGTGCCGCGCCGCAGGGCGCCTCGCGCTACACCGGCGCGCCGGTCGAGCCGCTGCCACACCGGCAGCTGCCGGCACGCGGCACGCAGGTGCTGTCGGTCAACGGCGCCGTGAAACGCTTCGGCGGGCTGGTGGCGGTGAACGACGTGAGCTTCGACGTCAAGGCGGGCGAGATCATCGGCCTCATCGGGCCCAACGGCGCGGGCAAGTCGACCATGTTCAACCTGCTGACCTGCACGCTGCCGATGAGCGCGGGCCAGGTGCGCTTTCTCGAGCACGACATCGCCGGCATGCCGCAGCGCGCGGTGGCGCGGCTCGGGCTGGCGCGCACCTTCCAGCACGTGAAGCTGCGCCCGCACATGAGCCTGCTGGACAACGTGGCGCTGGGCGCGCACTCGCGCACGCGCTCGGGCATCCTGAAAGCGGGCCTGCGACTGGACCGCACCGAGGAAAGCCAGATCCTGCAGGAGGCGCAGCGCCAGCTCGACCGCATCGGCCTGGGCGACCGCGCGCACGAGCTCGCGGGCAGCCTGCCGCTGGGCACGCAGCGCATTTTGGAGATCGCGCGCGCGCTGGCCGCCGACCCTGTGCTGCTGGTGCTCGACGAGCCCGCGGCCGGCCTGCGCCGCAAGGAAAAGATGGCCTTGGGCGACCTGCTGCGCAAGCTGCGCGAGGAGGGCGTGACCATCCTGATCGTCGAACACGACATGGACTTCGTGATGAAACTGGTGGACCGTCTGGTGGTGATGAACTTCGGCTCCAAGCTCGTGGAGGGCGTGCCGTCGGCGGTGCGTGCCGACGAGCGTGTGCAGGCGGCCTACCTGGGGAGCGTTGTATGACCGCGATGCTGGAGATCGGTGATCTGCACGTGTCCTATGGGCAAGTGGAAGCCGTGCGCGGCGTGTCGCTCGACGTGCAGCGGGGCCAGATCATCTCGGTGATCGGCCCCAACGGCGCGGGCAAGACCACGCTGCTGGCCGCGGCCATGGGCCTGCTGCCGTGCAAGGGCACGCTGCGCTTCGAAGGCGAGGACCTGCAGGGGCTCGATGTGGAGTCGCGCGTGGAGCGCGGGCTGTGCCTCGTGCCCGAGCGCCGCGAGCTGTTCGGCGAACTCACCGTGCTCGACAACCTGCAGCTCGGCGCCTACGCCAAGCGGCTGCGCGGCGACGCAATGAAGCGGCAGCTGCAATCGGTGTACGACCGCTTCCCGCGCCTGGCCGAGCGCCGCGCGCAACGCGCCGACACGCTCTCGGGCGGCGAGCGCCAGATGCTGGCGGTGGGCCGCGCGCTCATGTCGGCGCCGCGCCTCTTGATGCTCGACGAGCCCAGCCTGGGCCTGGCGCCGCTGATCGTGCGCGACATCCTCACCATCGTGCGCAAGCTGCGCGACGACGGCGTGTCGATCCTGCTGGTGGAGCAGAACGCGCGCGCCGCGCTCGAAAGCTCGGACGAAGGCTACGTGCTGGAGACCGGCGAGATCGCGCTGTCCGGTGCTTCCGGTGACCTCGCGAGCGACCCGCGCGTGCAGGCCACCTACCTCGGCGGAGGCACGCACGATGACGAGTGACCCGCGCGCGGTGCCGCCGGCGCAGCGCACGCTGCCCGCCATGCTGCAGCGGCAGGCGGCGTTGTTCGGCAACCGTCCGCTGCTGCGCATCGCGGGCCGGCAGTGGACGCATGCCGATGCGGCCGACGCGGCGGCCACGCGCGCCGCCGCACTCGCGCAGCATGGCGTGGCGCGCGGCGACCGCATCGCCGTGATGTGCGGCAACCGCATCGAGTTCCTCGACACCTTTCTCGGCGCGGGCTGGCTCGGCGCTTCGGTCGTGCCGGTCAACACCGCGTCGATGGGGCCGCAGATCGAGTACTTCCTCGCGAACAGCGAGGCGAAGCTGCTGGTGATCGAGGCCGGCTTTCTGGAGCGGCTGGCCACGGCCGACCTGGCCCGCACGGCGCTGCGCGAGGTGTGGGTGGTGGGCGAGGCCGAAGCGCCGTGGACGCCGCCCGCCGGCGTGCGCGTGTCGGCCTACCCGCCGGGCGCGCAGGCCCTGCCGCCCGCCGCGGTGCAGCCGGGCGACCCGCTCGCCATCCTCTACACCTCGGGCACCACGGGCCCGGCCAAGGGCGTCATCTGCCCGCAGGCGCAGTACTTCTGGTGGGGCGTGAACAGCGCCGAGGTGCTCGGCGTGGGCCGCGACGACGTGCTGTGCACCACGCTGCCGCTGTTCCACATCAACGCGCTCAACACCTTCGCGCAGGCCGCGCTCACCGGGGCCGAGGTGGTGTTCGAGTCGCGCTTCTCCGCCTCGGGCTTCTGGCCGGCGATGCGCGCCAACGGCGCGACCGTGGTCTACCTGCTCGGCGCGATGGTGCCGATCCTGCTTGCCCAGCCCGAAGGCGAGGGCGAGCGCAACCACCGCGTGCGCACCGGCCTCGGGCCCGGCGTGCCCGCCGCGGCGGGGCAGGCCTTCAAGGCGCGCACGGGCGTGGCGCTGCTCGAAGGCTACGGCTCGACCGAGACCAACTTCGCCATCGCCACCGCGCCCGATTCGCCGCGCGGCGGCGTCATGGGCTGGCTGCGCCCCGGCTTCCAGGCCTGCGTGGCCGACGAAGACGACGTGCCGCTGCCACCCGGCGAGGCCGGCGAACTGCTGCTGCGCGCCGACGAACCCTATGCCTTTGCCAGCGGCTACTTCCACATGCCCGAGAAGACCGTCGAGGCCTGGCGCAACCTGTGGTTCCACACCGGCGACCGCGTGGTGCGCGATGCCGACGGCGCGTTCCGCTTTGTGGACCGCATCAAGGACGCGATCCGTCGGCGCGGCGAGAACATCTCGTCCTTCGAGGTCGAGCAGGTGCTGCTGAGCCACCCCGGCGTGGCCTCGTGCGCGGTGTACCCCGTGCGCTCCGAACTGGCCGAAGACGAGGTGATGGCGGCGCTGGTCGCGCGCGAGGGCGTGGCCATCGATCCGGCCGAGCTGGCGCGTTTCTGCGAAGGCCGGCTGCCGTACTTCGCGGTGCCGCGCTATATCGACCTCCTGCCCGACCTGCCGCGCACCGAGAACGGCAAGGTGCAGAAGTTCAAGCTGCGCGAGCGCGGCGTGGGGCCGCAGACCTGGGACGGTCGGCCCGCGAAGGCCTGATGGCCCCCGCAGCAATGCTTCCGCTGGCAGGGCGCGTGGCCTTCGTGACCGGCTCGGGGCAGGGGCTGGGCGCGGCCATCGCGCGCGGGCTGGCACAGGCCGGTGCGCGTGTGGCGGTGGCCGACATCGATCAAGCCAATGCGCAAGCCGTTGCCGCCGAGGTGAACGGCCTCGCGCTGCCGCTCGACGTGCGCGACGAGCAGGCCTTCAACGACCGCTTCGCACAGGCCGTGGCGCACTTCGGCGCCGTCGACATCCTGGTCAACAACGCGGCGCGCACGCCGACTACCTCGCTGTGGGACATCACGCCCGCCGAGTGGGACGATGTGCTCGCCATCAACCTGCGCGGCAGCTTCTTCGGCTGCCGCATCGCCGGGCGCCACATGCGCGCGCGCGGCGCGGGCCGCATCGTCAACCTGGCCTCGCTGGCCGGGCAGCAGGTCAGCAGCGCCACCGGCGTGCACTACGCGGCCAGCAAGGCCGGCCTGCTGGCGCTGACGCGTGCCTTTGCGCAGGAGCTGGCACCGCACGGTGTGACCGTGAACGCGCTGGCGCCCGCCGCGATCGACAGCCCCGCGCTCGCCGCGCTGGCGCCCGAGCGGCAGCAGGCGCTGAAGGCCGGCATTCCGCTCGGCCGCTTCGGGTTGGCCGATGAGGTGGCCGCCGCCGTCGTCTACCTGGCCTCGCCGGCCGCCGCCTTCATGACCGGGGCGACGCTGGATCTCAATGGCGGCCGTTTCATGCGGTAGCACCACGCCGGGGCGCAAGCGGCTAAAATGATTCAGAACTAAACCATTCAGGTATGCACACAAATTCGCTCACTGGCCGTCATGCCCTCGTCACTGGCGCCGCTCGCGGCATCGGCGCAGAGATCGCCCGCACCCTCGCGGCCCAGGGGGCCGTGCTGACCTTGCTGGGCCGCGACGCGCAGGCCCTGCAGCGCGTGGCCGAGACCCTGGCGGGCAGCGGCCACGGCGTGGTGGCGGCCGACGTGGCTGACCCGCAGGCCGTGCAGTCGGCCTTTGCGCAGGCGCGGGCCGAGCGCGGGGCGGTGACCGTGCTGGTCAACAACGCGGGCGCCGCCGAGAGTGCGCCGTTCCTGAAGACCTCGGTCGAGCTGTGGCAGCGCATGCTGTCGGTCAACCTTACCGGCAGCTTCCTGTGCGCGCAGGCCGCGCTGCCCGACATGCTCGACGCCGGCTGGGGCCGCATCGTCAACATCGCCAGCACGGCGGGGCAGAAGGGCTACGCCTACGTGTCGGCCTACACCGCGGCCAAGCACGGCGTGATCGGCCTCACGCGCGCGCTGGCGCTCGAAGTGGCGCGCAAGGGCATCACCGTGAACGCCGTGTGCCCGGGCTACACCGACACCGACATCCTGCGCAACAGCGTCGCCAACGTGGTCGGCAAGACCGGCCGCAGCGAAGCCGATGCGCTGGCCGAGTTCTCCAGCGTGAACCCGCAAAAGCGCATCGTGCAGCCCGCCGAAGTGGCCGACGCCGTGCGCTGGCTGTGCGGCGAAGGCGCCGCGTCGGTCACGGGCCAGTCGATCTCCGTTTCAGGAGGAGAAGTCACATGAGTCGCAACGATGCCTCCCACGCCGTGCTGAGCGACGCCGAAGAACTCGGCCACGAAGCCCGCGCCGGCCATGAAGACCACGCCATGCTCAAGCTGTGGCTGCGCATGCTCGCGAGCACCACGCAGATCGAGGCCGAGATCCGGCGCCGGCTGCGCGAGCGCTTCGGCATCTCGCTGGCGCGCTTCGACTACATGGCGCAGCTGTACCGCTACGAAGACGGCCTGAAGATGCGCGTGCTCTCGCGCTACCTGATGGTCACCGGCGGCAACGTCACCGGCCTGACCGACGAGCTCGAGCGCGAAGGCATGGTGGCGCGCGCGCCCAGCCCCGACGACCGCCGCGCCTGGATCGTGAGCCTCACGCCCGAAGGCCGCAACGCCTTCGAAGCCATGGCCACCGAGCACGAGCAGTGGATCCTCGAGATGTTCTCGGGCCTGGACATGAAGACCGTCAAGCAGATGCACAACCAGCTCGGGTTGCTGCGCGTGCACGTGATGCGCGGCGACGGCGCGGTCGAGGACCGCGCATGAGCGGCGAGGGCGGTGGTGTGGAGTTCCAGCGCCCGCGCCTGATCCGCTTTTCCGACTGCGACCCGGCGGGCATCGTCTTCTATCCGCAGTACTTCGTGATGCTCAACGGCCTGGTCGAAGACTGGGTGAGCGACGGGCTCGGCGTGGGCTACCACGCACTGATCGGCGAGCGCCGCGTCGGCCTGCCGACCGTGAAGCTCGACGCCGACTTTCGCGCTGTGAGCCGCATGGGCGACCGCGTGACGCTCGGCCTCTCGGTCGCGCAGCTGGGCTCGCGCTCGATCACGCTCGCGCTGCGCTGCTTCGAGCCCGTGTCGGGCGAAGTGCGCATGCAGGTGCGGCAGGTGCTGGTGACGACCTCGCTCGACACGCACCGCGCCATCGCCGTGCCCGACGACATGCGCGCGGCCATCCTGCGTGATGCGCCGGCGCTGGTTGCTGCCGAGCCCGCTGGCAAGGCCTGAGCAAGGCTAGGGCGCCGGCGCAGGGCCGTCGGCAGGCTCGGGCGCCTTCTTCTCTTGCGCGTGCTTCTTCAGCCAGCCACTGAGTTCCCGCTTTCCCTTCGCATTGGCCTGGCGCCACGCCTCGCGCGCGGCCGCCACGAAGCGCTCTTCCGCCGCATCGGGCGGTGCTTCTGAAGGCGCGGTGTTGTCTTCGTCGAGCCAGCCGGCGGCCACGTCGCAGTGCCGTTCGATCTGCCGTGCGAGCTTGTCGCCGATGGGCCGCGCACTCTTGATCTGGCTCCACATGCTCGGAGAGATTTCGAGCTTGCGCGCGAAGGCCTGGTCGAGCCCCTTGGCGGGCAGGCCCGCCGCGACGGCGTCCTCGAGAAAGCGGCGATGCAGCACAAGCGCATTGCGGCGGCGCGCGACGGTGGTATGGGGCACTGTTCAAAAACAACAACAAGACAAGAAAAGATTGTCCCGGTTGTTGACGTCGCCGTAAACACTCTTTACAGTTGCCTCCAATTCACGGCACAAGCCGTCCCTTTTTTCCAACCCCTTACAGCCGACAGCGGCAATTTTTGACCAGGAACCATCGTGAACACCGCACTGATCCTCACCAGCATTCGACCCGCCTCGGGCCGACCGCTCGTGCGCGTCGGGTTCTGCCATGGTTTCGACATGCCGTCGCCCCTGTCGTTGTCTTCGCACCTGAACACCGCGTACGCCGCCAAAGCCGCAGCCCGTCTGCGCGTGGGTGGTCAGTTCGAGGCTCATCAGGTGCCCCCGGGTGGAGGTCGCGCGTAGGCGCGCATCTCTCAAGCTCTCTCGCAAAGAGGCCCGGACACCGCAAGGTTCCGGGCCTTTTTGTTTTTGCCGCTTTCCATTTCGGGTGTGCCTTCACCCCACCGCCAGAAATTGCCGCGTCGACGGTCTGGCGGGATGTGCATGAGTTGATCACTCCTGTGCAGCGACGTTCGACGGGGCCGCGCCCAGCGCGCGGCCCGTCGCGTGAGGACACAACCGAAATGGAAGCGCGGCAGGCTTTGTTTGTTTTTCTTCCGTGTGTGGCGCAGCCTGGTAGCGCATCTGGTTTGGGACCAGAGGGTCGCAGGTTCAACTCCTGCCACACGGACCACACCCGAGCGGGACCGGGCCATGCCAACGCGTGGCCCGCCCGCGGAAACCGGCCGCAAAGATAGGGCGGCGCCGGAACCCGTCACCGGACATTTTTCAAGTCATTACTTTCTTTTTTCGTCACCCACCAAGGAGGCCCTCATGCGCAAGCGCAACTCACCGATCCGGATGATCGCCGTGCACCCGGCGCCGCTGCCGCGCAGGCACATGGTGTGGTCGCTGGCCCAGCGCTTCGGCGTGGGGCTCGGGCCGCGCTACGTGGCCGATCGCGCGTCGGCATTGCCGAGCGGCAACGAGGCGCCACTCGACAGCCTCGACCTCGACCAGCGCGTGCGCGCGTCGGGCGAGTGGTAGCAGCTCCGCACTGCTCGTCTTCTGTTTCTTCAATGGTGCGTGTAGCTCAATGGCAGAGCCGCGGGTTGTGGTCCCGCTGACAACGGTTCGATTCCGTTCGTGCACCCCATCCGTTCACCACAAGCCATCGCCGCGAAGGGAGGCGATTCGTCATGCATTCACACGTGCTGCAACTCGATATTCAGGGCACGCCGCAAGCCTGGATCTCGCTGGAGCAGGCGGTGTTGCACTACGCCACCGGCAACGTGGCCTGGGAAGACGGCGCGCTGCCGCTGGCCACGCTGCGCGGCGGCTTCAACGTGGCGCGCGGTGTGCAGTCGCGCATCGACGTCGCGCCCATCATCGCGCTGCGCGGCGCGTCGAAGATCAACCTCTTCGACGTCGTGCCCGGCGTGACCAAGGCCAAGCTGCTGCGCCGCGACCGCCACACCTGCGCCTACTGCGCGCAGGTGTTCGCCGACCGCGACCTGCAGTGCGAACACGTCATGCCCGAGTCGCGCGGCGGCCCGTGGAGCTGGACCAACCTTGTGAGCGCCTGCGCCGTCTGCAACAACCGCAAGGCCGCGCGCACGCCCGAAGAAGCCGGCATGCCGCTGGTCTACCTGCCGTACGTGCCGAGCCGCTTCGAGAACTTCCTGCTCGAAGGCCGCAACATCCGAGCGGACGTGCACGAGTGGCTGGCCAAGCGCCTGCCGCGCGGCTCGCGGCTGCAGTAGCGCCGCGCGCACAAAGAGAAAAGCCCGCTGCCCGTTGGATCAACGGACAGCGGGCTTTGCCTTGTGCGGCTCGCGGTGAGCGAGTGAGTGAATCAGTGGAGGCGTGGGCGGCTTGCTTGTTTGCTTGTGTTCAGCGCCCCGCGCCGAAGAAGCTGTAGGCCACTGCTGTGGCTGCTGCGAGCCCGCCGAGCAAGATGAAGAGCACCTTCGTCGTACGGCGAGGGCCGCGCCGTGAACGGACCCAATGCTCCGGCCCGATCAGATCGATCGGAACCGTGGGTTTGCCTATGTCGGATGCCTTTTCCATGCCAAGAAATATAGCGCAGGCGCCAAGGCAAGAAGTTACAACGGCTTTTTGGCCCCATCGAACCGTGGCCGCTTGCCGACACCAGACAGAAACGTGTGAAATATTCCTCATGAACCAACAAATCATTCTCGAGAGCCTGGTCCGCGCCCTGGAGAGCTGGGTCCGCAACGCCTCCGCGGCCGAGCTGTGGCGCGTGCACCGCGAGGGCGGCCTGGGCGCATCGATCCGTACCGAAGGCGAGAGCGTCGTGCACGTGCGCATCGCGCTCGACGGCCCGCCCGATGCGCTGTCGAGCATCGGCAAGACCGACGGCCGCCTGCCCATGACCGAAGCGTTCAGAGGCGCCAACGGCGAAGCGGGATGGGGCACCCCGCCGCCGCAAGGCAGCGCCGAGCGCGAGCAGTGGTTTCTGTCGAGCGACGTGGCGCAAGAGCAGGCGCGGCAGTACCTGCTGGCGGAGGTGGTGGCGCGGCGGGATGTGTTGGTGCGGCGGGTGGAGGCGTGGGCTGCGGGGGCTGGTTGAGGCAGGCGAGCGGCTCGCAGGGCGATCGTCTTCGCGTGCGCCACTACAAGTCGACGCGAGTCCTCATTTGTTCACCGTGAGAGGCTTCCGCTGACGCGCTTCTCTCCCTACATTTGAACGACCGCCGCGCCTCACGGCGGGACATCGATGCACACTGCAGCGATGTCGATGTGAGGCACAAAAGGCGACGGCCAGGGTGCGCTAACACCCTGACCGTCTGACCAAGCAACGTGCATTACCTTCGAAGGAGCACATCAAGTGGCTGATCAAATTATCGCCGGGCAAACCACGCCCGAATCCCTCAGGGCAACCTGCCCCGACGCGGCCGACCTTCTCGAGAAGAAGTCGTCCCAGCTGCAATCGCTGCTGAGCTGCTGCTACGGAGACTGCAGTGAATGGTTCGATGCGATCGGTGCCGTGCACCGAGACCACGTGATGTGGATCGCGTCAGACCTGGCTGGCGAAGTCGCAGAGCTTGCGCAGCAACTGCTGAGACGGACCAACGCAGCGGACGCGTCGGCGCCTACGTGAGCGCGACGGGGGACGACAACCGCGCGCGGAAGTAGCTCGCGGTTTCCTCGTCGCTGCAGTAGACGTAGCACCCCTTCATGCCGCGCGTCATCAGCGTGCGGTAGGTGTTCTTGATGATCAGGTCCGCCTCTGCCGTAGCGCTCTTCGGGTCTGCCTTGAGCCGTGCCTTGTAGCCGCGCAAGGTCTTGTCATGCCGATCGCGTGCTGATGGCTCCGTCACGACCCGACCGTCACGCACGATGAGGTCGGGGCCGATGATCACGCCGATGTAGTCCACCTCCAGCCCTTGGCAGGTGTGGATACAGCCGACTTCGTTGATTGAGTTCGGCGCAATGATCCAGAGGCTGCCATCGACATCGAGGTTCCATCGCTTGCGGTAGCTGCCAATGACGATGTCGAAGGCCTTCGGGTCTTTCTTGCTGGTCCAGGGCCAGCAGTAACCGGCGACGACACGGGCGGTGCCTGTGCTGTTCTTCTGTGCAATCGCCGTATGCAGGTCCGCCGGATCGCTGAAGACCTGAAAGTCGAACTCGGCTGGCGTGAGTGTCTTGTTCGCGGTCTCACGAACGGCGAGGGCGTCGTCGAGCCACGCGATGTAGCCGTCGGAGCCGCTGCATCTGAACTGCGATGCGAGCTCGTGTTCAGAGACCTCCGCGCCTTTCTCTGTGCCGAATGTGCGAATGGTTTGCTTCGTGCCGATGTCGCTCAACGCGACCCGCTGGTCCTCGTCGATGAAGAACACCGTGCACTTGGCGGCGGCAATCAACTCTTTGACTTGGTTCTCGCCCAGGTTGCCGTACAGGCCGCTCTTCTCGTTCAGGCGGTGCGCCTCGTCCACGATCAGCACGTCGAACTGGTCTGCGGGTGTTTCGATGAAACCACCGGAGCCCGTGAAGAGGTTGGAGTAGCGCGTGCGCGTCATGGTGCCCGCGAGCTTGGTTTCGTAGACGCGCCGAGGGGCGGCGTTCTTCGAAACGTACTTGCAGTTCAGGCCGGCACCCATCAAGGTGACCAATGCGTTGATGGCGAGCACCGTCTTGCCAGTCCCCGGGCCGCCTTCGACGATCACCACCTTGGGGTTCGTGCTCGATGCAGATCGGCCTGCAGCCAAGATGTTCTCGTAGACCTCTTTCTGGTCATCGATCAAGATGAACTCGGGATTCCCCTTCAGCAGGCCCGCAAGGCTGTCGCTGAGCGCCTTCGATGGCCTGATGCGGCCGTTGGCCAGTTCATAGAGCACGCTCGGGTCGCCGAACTTGATGTGCTGTTTGATGAAGTTGCGAAGCATGCTTCGCTCGGTCTCGCCCTTCAGGAACAGCGGCGCTTTCGCGATGTAGCCGGCGTAGTGGTCCGAGTCGATGACACCATCGCGCTCGTAGTTGTGCAGATACGCGCACGCTTGGACTGAAATGCCGCCGGCATAGACGGCCTCATTGAAGCCCTCCATCAACGAGGCATAGGACCACGCTTGGTATGAGGGATGCACCACGTCTCGGTGCCCTCCGCCGAGGTAGGTGTTGACCAGTGCGTCCTTGGTCGAAGACTTCACCTTGTCCCACTGCTTCAGCTCGACGATCACGATGTTCTTCGAGTCGTCGTGGCCTCGGCCAGTCAGGCTGATGTCGATGCGCTTGGAACTTTGCGGGATATGAAGTTCAACGGCCACGCCGACGTCATTCGGAATTTCGGAGTCGCTGAGGACCTTCGACATGTAGCCAAGCGACTCCTTCCATGACTTCTTTTCTGCCGCAGACACGTTGCGTCCCGTGGTGTGGAAGTACTTGGCGAAGACGACCTCCTCGATGTCCCTGTCGTTGTTGTCGCTGAGAAATTGCTTCTTGTCGGCCTCGTAGACGATCACGTCAATCCTTCCCAGATTCGCCCGCTTCCTGCGAGCTGTGCTTCTTGCTGCTGCCGCGCACCTTGTCAGCCGGATAGCGCAGGGCGTTGGCCTTCAGCTTCTGCTGGACCGCAGCGTTGAGGTCCACGCCCAAGACGGAAGACAGGCGCACGAGATAGAGCAGGACATCCGCGAGTTCGTCCTGAACGGCCTGGGCGGTCTGTGGGTTTCGGCCGGCTTCTGTGGAGGCTTGCTCGGACATCCACTGAAAGATCTCGTTCAGCTCGCCGACCTCGCCGGTCAGGGCCATCACCAAGTTCTTGGGGGAGTGGAACTGGGCCCAGTCGCGCTCGGTGGCGAAGTGCTCCAAGCGTGCGGCAAGCGGCGCGACGTTGACGAGTGGGGTGTCCAACGCCGCGTCAGCTGCATCGGTCATGTGGGGCTCTCCTATCGCCTTGTGCCAATGAGGTGTGTCTGTCCGGTCCTGCCCGCCTTCAATAAACGGAAGCGGTACCGGACTCCGGTCATGAAACAAGTGTATCTAGCGAGGGTCCTGCCATTTCACAGTTGCTCAATAAATTGGCAGGCGAGCGACCAGACTTGCTCGGGGCGCCCAGGGTTTGGCTCACAAGCCAGGAAACAATGATTGCGTAGAGGGCGCCAAACTGTGAACTGCCCGATTGATTGACGTTAAAGTGTAGTCAATCGTTAACGAAGGGCGGGTGATGCCAGGCTATTTCGGTGCAAATCGCGAGGTGCAGTGCGCTGTGATTTTTTCCAAATCGAAGGACCAGTGTCGAATTGGGAACAGCCAAATCGGTTTCTCGGTGAGCCGACGTGGCTAGCAAAACACCCTCACTCCCAATCGCCGGGCCGCTTCCATCTTTTGTTGTTGGGGAGATTTATCGGCGCTGGCCAGACCTCAATGACCCGTTTGGCGGCGGTCGGCAAGGCGGAATTTCTGATTCGGCGCAAGCACCAGTGACGTTTCTTTTCACTGGCGATAGCGGCGAGCAATATGGCTACGCCGATCGATTCGATGACGAGGGCACCTTCTTTTTCTCAGGCGAAGGCCAAGAAGGCGACATGCAGTTCGTTCGCGGCAACAAGGCAGTTCGCGACCACTCAGCCAGAGGAAAAGCGCTGCACTTGTTTCGGACCATTGGCAAAGGCAAGGGCCAAAAGTATCTCGGCGAATTTGTGTACCAGGGGCATGACTGGGTTCGTGCGCTGGACAAGAAGAAAGCGCTTCGAGATGCAATCATTTTTCGGCTGGTGCCGGTCACGCGTCTTGAACAACTGGAGCTTGCTGCAGCGGAGGATTCTGCTGAGGAACTGACGCTGCAAGAGTCTCGAAACAGGGCAATTGCCGCGTCCAAGGTCGATGGCGCAAAAGACAGCACAAAGGGAAGCCGGACGGTCTATGACCGTAGCCGCGCGGTGCGGGACTATGTGCTTTTGCGGGCAGCAGGGAAATGTGAGCTTTGCAAGGAGCCGGCGCCGTTTCATCGAAGTGGCGGGTCGCCGTACTTAGAGCCGCATCACACCACGCGCGTATCTGATGGAGGGCCGGATCACCCGCAGTTCGTGGCCGCGCTGTGCCCAGCGTGCCATCGCGAAGTGCACTATGGCGAGCACGCTCATACGAAGAATCTGGCTCTGATAGAACGACTTCGCAGCCTTGAGCCAGTGGGGCCGCATTGATTTCGGGCCCTTATCGGCCGTAATTTCTAGGCCGCGCAGCAAAAAGCCCCTGATCCTTGCGAATCAGGGGCTTTTTATTTGGTGCCGGAGAGATGAATCGAACACCCGACCTTCTCATTACGAATGAGCTGCTCTACCGACTGAGCTACACCGGCGAAGCCTCAGATTATAGCCAAGAAATCAAGGCTTCTCGGCGTGGTACTGCGTCAAACGCTCCACTTCGTGACGCGAACCCAACATCACGCTCACGCGCTCGTGCAGTTTGGTGGGCTTCAGATCGAGGATGCGCTGCTTGCCGTTGGTGGCGGCGCCGCCGGCCTGCTCGACGAGCCAGCTCATGGGGTTGGCCTCGTACATCAGGCGCAGCTTGCCGGCCTTTTCGGGCTCGCGCTTGTCCCACGGGTACATGAAGACGCCGCCGCGCATCAGGATGCGGTGCACGTCGGCCACCATGCTGGCAATCCAGCGCATGTTGAAGTCTTTGCCGCGCGGGCCTTCCTTGCCGGCCAGGCATTCGTCGATGTAGCGCTTCACGGGCTCGTCCCAGTGGCGCATGTTGCTCATGTTGATGGCAAATTCCTTGGTGTCGGCCGGAATCTGGATGTCTTCCTGCGTGAGCACGAAGCTGCCTTGCTCGCGGTCGAGCGTGAACATGGCCACGCCGTTGCCCACGGTGAGCACGAGGGTGGTCTGCGGGCCGTAGATGCAGTAGCCGGCGGCCACTTGCTGGGTGCCGGGCTGCAGAAAGTCGGCTTCCTGCACGCCGGGGGTGTCGTCGGGCTTCTTCAGCACGCTGAAGATGGTGCCGATGCTCACGTTGACGTCGATGTTGCTGCTGCCGTCGAGCGGGTCGAACATGAGCAGGTATTCGCCCTGCGGGTAGCGGTTGGGCACCACGTGGATGGTTTCCATCTCTTCGCTGGCCATGGCCGCGAGGTGGCCGCCCCATTCGTTGGCTTCAATGAGCACTTCGTTGGCGATGATGTCCAGCTTCTTCTGGATTTCGCCCTGCACGTTCTCGCTCTCGGCGGTGCCGAGCACGCCACCCAGCGCGCCCTTGTTGACGGCCTGGCTGATGCTCTTGCAGGCGCGGGCGACCACTTCGAGCAACAGGCGCAGCTGGCCGGGAATGAGGCCGTCGGCGCGTTGCTGCTCGACGAGGTAGCGGGTGAAGGAGATTTTTTGTTGAGCCATGGATCTTGTGGGGTTCGGTGGGTTCAGTTTCCGGCGAGGGCGCGGGTGACGACCTCATGCGTGTCTTTGCTCAGGTCGGGCTTGGCGGCCACGCGGGCAATGGCTTCGCGTGCGGCGCTGCGGTAGGGCTCGGCCAGCTTGCTCCAGCGGTCGAGCGCGCGCGCCAGGCGTGCGGCCACCTGGGGGTTGATGGCGTCGAGCTCGATCACGCGCTCGCTCCAGAACACGTAGCCGGCGGCGTCGGCGCGGTGGAAGGCGCCGGGGTTGCCGCTGCAGTAGCTGAAGATCACGCTGCGCGCGCGGTTGGGGTTCTTCAGCGAGAAGTCGGGGTGCTTCATGAGCTGCTTGACCAGCGGCAGGATGTCGCCGCCGCGGTCGCTGGCGCCGGCCTGCAGCGAGAACCACTTGTCGATGACCAGCGCCTCGTCCTTGAACATGGCGTGGAAGCGCGCGAGCGCCTGCGCCGCCAGGGTGTGGCCCGACGACACGAGGGCGTTGAGCGCGTTGAAGCGGTCGGTCATGTTGCCCGCGTCCTTGAAGCGCTGCAGGGTCTTGCCGGGCCACACGGTGTCGCCCGAGGCGCGCGCCGCCAGGCACAAGAAGTTGAGCGCCATGCCGGCCAGCGCGCGGCGGCCCGACGAGGTCGGGTCGGGCGTGTAGGCGCCGGTGTCCTTGTTGTCTTCGTAGGCCTGTTCCCAGTCGGCGAAGAGGGCGGTGGCGAGCTGGGCGCGCATGGCTTCGCGCACGAGGTGCACGCGCTGCGGATCGACCACGTCGAGCTGTTCGGCGATGTAGGTTTCCGACGGCAGCGTGAGCACCAGTTCCTTGAAGGCGGCGTCGAGCTGCGGGTGGCGCAGCACGCCGCGCATGGCGTCGAGGTAGGCGTCGTTGAGCACCGGCGTGGTGTCGGTGGCGTGCGCCGCAATGGCTTGCAGCGCGGCGCGCAGGCCCAAGCGTTGGCCGGCCTCCCAGCGGTTGAACGGATCGGGGTCGTTGGCCAGCAGGGTGAGCAGCTGGGCGTCGGTGTACGCAAAATCGAGGATCACCGGCGCGCTGAAGCCGCGCAAGATCGAGGGCACGGGCTCGGAGTCCAGGCCCACGAAGGTGATCTGCTCGCCGGCGCGCGACAGCACGATGGTGCGGGTGCCGCGTGCCACGTCGCTTTCGCCCTCGAGCTGCATGGGCAGCTCGCGGCCGGTGGCGGCGTCGAGCAGGCCGATGTTCAGCGGGATGACGAAGGGTTCCTTGGTCTGCTGGCCCGGCGTGGGCGGGCAGCTTTGCACCACGCTCAGGGTGTAGCTGCGGTTCTGCGCGTCGTACACGCCGTGCGCGGCCAGGCGGGGCGTGCCGGCCTGGCTGTACCAGCGCTTGAACTGGGGCAGCAGGCGGGCCAGTTCGGAATCGGGGTTGGCGTCGGCAATGGCCTGGGCGAAGTCGTCGCAGGTCACGGCCTGGCCGTCGTGGCGCTCGAAGTACAGGGTGATGCCCTTTTCGAAGCCCTTGCGGCCGACCAGCGTCTGCATCATGCGAACGACCTCGGCACCCTTTTCGTAGATGGTGACGGTGTAGAAGTTGCTGATCTCGATGTAGCTGTCGGGCCGCACCGGGTGGGCCATGGGGCCGGCATCTTCGGGGAATTGGGCGGTGCGCAGCACGCGCACGTCTTCGATGCGCTTCACGGCGCGGGCCGAGGCGTCGGCGCACAGGTCCTGGCTGAACTCCTGGTCGCGGAAGACGGTGAGGCCTTCTTTCAGCGACAGCTGGAACCAGTCGCGGCAGGTCACGCGGTCGCCGCTCCAGTTGTGGAAGTACTCGTGGCCGACCACGCTTTCGATGTTGCTGTAGTCGGCGTCGGTGGCGGTGGCCTGGTTGGCCAGAACGTACTTCGTGTTGAAGATGTTCAGGCCCTTGTTCTCCATGGCGCCCATGTTGAAGTCGCTGGTGGCCACGATCATGAAGCGGTCGAGGTCCAGCGGCAGGCCGAAGCGGGCTTCGTCCCACAGCACGGAGTTGATCAGCGAGTTCATGGCGTGCTCGGTCTTGTCGAGGTCGCCGGCGCGCACGTACACCTGCAGCAGATGTTCCTTGCCGCTGCGGGCCTTGATACGCTGCTCGCGCGCCACGAGCTTGCCCGCCACCAGGGCGAACAGGTAGCTGGGCTTCTTGAAGGGGTCGACCCACTTGGCGAAGTGGCGGCCCTCGGGCAGCTCGCCCTGGTCGACGAGGTTGCCGTTCGACAGCAGCACCGGGTAGGCGGCCTTGCTGGCGCGCAGCGTGACGGTGTACATCGCCATCACGTCGGGACGGTCGAGGAAGTAGGTGATGCGGCGGAAGCCCTCGGCCTCGCACTGCGTGAAGAAGGTGTCTTCGCTCACGAACAGGCCCATCAGCTTGGTGTTCTTGATGGGGCAGCAGGTGGTGAAGAGTTCGAGCTCGAAGGCGTCGGGCAAGCCGTCGATGACGAGCTGGTCGCCTTCCATGCGGAACGAGGCGCCCTGGCCGTTCACGAGCACGCGCGCCAGGTTGAGTTCGTCGCCGTCCAGGCGCAGCGGCTGGGCCGGCACCTCGGGGTTGCGGCGCAGCTGCATGCGGTTGAGCACGCGGGTCTTGGCGGGGTCGAGGTCGAAGGTCAGGTCGACGGTGTCGATCCAGAACGCCGGCGCGGCATAGTCTTCGCGGCGGATGGCAATGGGTTGCCCTTGGGCGTCACGCTGAAGCAGCATCGAGGGTCTCCAGAAAATTCGAATGGGCCAGTTCGTTGTAGTCGCGAACGGCGGCGATCACGTGGGGGCCGGCCAGCTCGGCGGCCGTATGGGTGCTGCACACGGCCACGGCGCGCATGCCGCCGCGGCGGGCCGCTTCGATGCCGAAGGGCGCGTCTTCGAAGACGATGCAGCGCTCGGGCGCCACGCCGATGCGGCGCGCGGCTTCCAGAAAGATCGCGGGCGTGGGCTTGCCCGAAAAGCCTTCGTCGCCGCCGACGATGGCCAGCGGCAGCGGGTCCATCTTCAGGCGCGACATGGCGAACGCGATGTTGTGCCTGTCGCCGGCCGTGCCCACCGCCACCTTCAGGCCGCGTGCCACCGCGGCCTTGGCGAAGGCGGTGAAGCCCGCCACCTCGGTGAAGTTGTCGTGGAAGAGCTCGCGGTAGATCTCTTCCTTCTCGTGCACCATGGCCTGGCACTCGGCATCGGAGAGCTCGCGTTCGAACAGCTCGCGCATGCTCTCGGTGCCGGTGCGGCCCGTGGTGCGCGCGAGGATCTCGCTCACGTCGAGCTGCACGCCGTGGCGCTGCGCAAACGTCACCCACGAGCGCGCATGCCAGGGCATGGAGTCGATCATGGTGCCGTCCATGTCGAAGATCAGGGCTTCGACCCTGCCGGTGTTCAGGCTCATCGGTCAGACGCCTTGCTTGAGCGAGGCTTCGATGAACACGTCGAGGTCGCCGTCGAGCACCTTCTGCGTGGCCGAGACTTCGACGTTGGTGCGCAGGTCCTTGATGCGGCTGTTGTCCAGCACGTAGCTGCGGATCTGGTGGCCCCAGCCCACGTCGGTCTTGCTGTCCTCGAGCTTCTGCTGTTCTTCCTGGCGCTTGCGCATCTCGTGGTCGTACAGGCGCGAGCGCAGGCGCTTCCACGCCACGTCGCGGTTGCTGTGCTGGCTGCGGCCGTCCTGGCACTGCACGACGATGCCGGTCGGGATGTGCGTCAGGCGCACGGCCGAGTCGGTCTTGTTGATGTGCTGGCCGCCGGCGCCGCTGGCGCGGAAGGTGTCGGTGCGCACGTCCGAAGGGTTGATCTCGATCTCGATCGAGTCGTCGATCTCGGGGTACACGAAGATCGAGGCGAAGCTGGTGTGGCGGCCGCCCGACGAGTCGAACGGCGACTTGCGCACCAGGCGGTGCACGCCGGTCTCGGTGCGCAGCAGGCCGAAGGCGTAGTCGCCCTCGACCTTGATGGTCGCGCCCTTGATGCCGGCGGTGTCGCCGGGCGTTTCGTCTTCGATCTGCGTCTTGAAGCCCTTGCGCTCGGCGTACTTCAGGTACTGGCGCAGCAGCATGCTGGCCCAGTCGCAGGCCTCGGTGCCACCGGCGCCGGCCTGGATGTCGACAAAGGCGTTCAGCGGGTCGGCCGGGTTGTTGAACATCCGGCGGAATTCGAGCTGCTTGATGTCGGCTTCGAGCGTGGCGGCGTCATCGGCAATGGCCTGCAGGCCGTCGAGGTCGCCGTCTTCCTTCGACATTTCGAAGAGTTCGGTGTTGTCCGAGAGCCCGTTGGTGAGCCGGTCGAGCGTGACGACCACGTCGTCGAGCGACTTCTTTTCCTTGCCCAGTTCCTGGGCCTTCTTGGGGTCGTTCCAGACGTTCGGGTCTTCGAGCGATGCGTTGACTGTCCTCAGTCGTTCAGCTTTGGCATCGTAGTCAAAGATACCTCCGTAAATCGACCGTACGGACGCTCAGGTCCGCGAGCATTGCGCCGATTTGGTTGATCTGTTCTGCGTCCATGGGGTGTCCTGACTGTGTGAGGTTGGTGTTCGGGGGAACCCGTCATTTTCTCACGGTCCGCCAACCCGCCAGGCAGCGCCCCTGTATTGCGCCTTCCCTCTCTGGGGGAAGGCGCGGGCACTGGAATCAGAACGCCGGAATCAGCGACCCCTTGAACTGCGTCTCGATGAAGCTGCGCACCTCCGGCGACTGGTAGGCCGCCACGAGGCGCTTGGCCCAGGGCTTGTCCTTGTCGGCGCGGCGCACGGCGATCAGGTTGGCGTAGGGGCTCTGGGCCGATTCCTTGATGACGGCGTCCTTGCCGAACGACAGGCCGGCCTTCTCGGCGTAGTCGTTGTTGATGGCCGAAATGGCCAGGTCGTCGAGCGAGCGCGGCAGCTGGGCGGCGTCCAGCGACACCAGCTTGAGCTTCTTGGGGTTGGTCACCACGTCCAGCGGCGTGGCATTGTTGTTCTTCACGGCCTCGGCTTGAGGGTGATGAGCTTGGCCTGTTGCAGCAGCAGCAGGGCGCGGTTGCCGTTCGAGGGGTCGTTCTGGATGCCGACCGAGGCGCCGTCGGCCAGCTGGTCGATCGACTTGATCTTGCGCGAGTAGAAGCCCAGCGGCGCGGTGATGGTCAGGCCCACGGGCACGAGGTCGAAGCCGCGCGCCTTGATCTGGTTGTCCAGGAAGGGCTGGTGCTGGAAGGCGTTGGCGTCGAGGTCGCCGGCGGCCAGCGCCGCGTTGGGCAGCTGGTAGTCGTTGAACACCACGACCTGGACGGTCAGGCCGTCCTTGGCGGCGACCTTCTTGACCACCTCGAACACCTGCTCGGCGCTGCCGACGGAAATGCCGACCTTGACGGTGTTCTTGTTGTCCTGCGCAAAGGCAGTGCTGCCGGCGAAAAGGGCGGTGGCGAGGGTGGCGAGGGTGGCGAGCGTGAGGCCGCGGCGGCGGAAAGTGGAATGCATGGTGGCGCGAAATCGAAGAAATGAAGGCGCCGAATGTGGCATTGCCGCCGCGGATCGGGAACGAACCAATCCTCATATCGATATGGCGTCCACTCGCTCCATGTGGTCTTTCTTATTTGATTTTTCATATAAGCACGAGCCGATTTGTTCGTTCCCTTTCGGCTTGTTTCTTTTCATACTCGGCACCTTTTTGCGAACCTGCGCGGTCGCGCCTGTGCGGCCCGCGCCTTCTTTCATGACCTTCCCTTCGCCTGATGCGGCACGCGGCAACGCGGCGCCGGTCATCCGTCTTCAATCGGTGCAGAAGTCGTTTGCCTTGCCCAGTGGCGAGGTGTTCGACGCCGTGCAATCTCTCTCGCTCGAGATCCAGCAGGGCGACGTGTTCGGCCTGATCGGCAAGAGCGGCGCCGGCAAGTCGACCTTGCTGCGCCTCATCAACCTGCTGGAGCGGCCCGATGCGGGCCGGGTGTTCGTCGGCGGGCGCGACCTCACGACGCTCTCGCGCCGCGAGCTGCGCGACACGCGCCAGAACATCGGCATGATCTTCCAGCAGTTCAACCTGCTGCAGAACGCCACGGTGTTCGACAACGTGGCCTTCCCGCTGAAGATCCACGGCCGCCACTCCAAGGCCGAGATCAACGAGCGGGTGCGCGAGTGCCTCGACCTCGTCGGCCTGGCCGAAAAGATCGACACCTACCCGGCCCAGCTCTCGGGCGGCCAGAAGCAGCGCGTGGCCATTGCCCGCGCGCTGGCACCGCGCCCACAGGTGCTGCTGTGCGACGAGCCCACCTCGGCGCTCGACACCGAAACCACCCGCGCGCTGCTCGAAACGCTGCGCGACATCAACCAGAAGATCGGCGTGACCATCGTGATCGTCACGCACGAGCTCTCGGTGGTCGAGGTGCTGTGCCGCAACGTGGCCATTCTCGAAAAGGGCCGCCTGATCGAGCAGTTCGCCGTCGATGCGCCGAGCGAGGAACGCAAGACCGCGCTGGGTCGCGAGATCGACGAACTGGTGCGCCGCCGCGAACGCGAGGCGCGCGAACCCGTGGCGCCGCGCGTGGCGACCGCACAGCGCAACGCGCAGGAGCTGGCCTATGTTTGAGAACATCACCCCCATCCTTCCCGAGCTGTGGACGGCCACGGGCCAGACCTTCCTGATGCTGGCCATCGGCCTGTCGGCGGCGGTGCTCATCGGCGGGCCGCTGGGCATCCTGCTGTTCCTGCTGGGGCCGGGCCAGTCGCTCGAGAACAAGCCGGCGTTCCACATCCTCAACTGGATCGTGAACACGGTGCGTTCCTTCCCGTTCATCATCCTGCTGGTGGCGTTGGTGCCGTTCACGCGGATCATCGCGGGCACCTCCATCGGCCCGCTGGCAGCCGCGGTGCCGCTGTCGTTCGCGGCCATTCCGTACTTCGCGCGGCTGGTCGACCAGTGCCTGCGCGAGGTGCCGCGCGGCGTGATCGAGGCGGCGCACGCCATGGGCGCGTCGGAGTTGCAGATCGTCTGGCGCGTGCTGGTGGTCGAGGCGCGCTCGGGCCTGGTGCTCGCGCTCACCGTGCTGGCCGTGAGCTTCCTGTCGTACTCGGCGATTGCCGGTGTGGTGGGTGGCGGCGGCATCGGCGACCTGGCGATCCGCTACGGCTACTACCGCTTCCAGACCGACGTGATGGTGCTCACCGTGGCGCTGCTCGTGGTGCTGGTGCAGATCCTGCAGTTCGTGGGCAACACCACGGCGCGCCGACTCGACAAGCGTTGATGTCCCTTTCTTCTTTTTCCTCTCTCATCTTTCTGTCCATTCCATGAAAACCGCACTGCTGCGCCGTTCCGTTCTCGCCGTTTCCCTCGTCGCGCTGTCGCTCGGCGGCCTCTCGCTGTCGGCGCAGGCGCAGGACGCCAAGAAGAACCTCGTGATCGGCGGCACCGCCGGCTCCAACGCCGACCAGCTCAAGGCCGGCATCATTCCGATCCTCGAGAAGAAGGGCTACAAGGTGAAGCTGGTCGAGTTCAACGACTACGTGCAGCCCAACCTCGCGCTGGCCCAGGGCTCGCTCGACGCCAATTTCTTCCAGCATCGGGTCTACCTGCAGAAGTTCTCGGCCGACCAGAAGCTGGACCTCGCCGAGCTGGTGCAGGGCCCGATCGCGCCCATGGGCGTGTACTCGACCAAGCGCAAGACGCTGGCCGACGTGAAGGAAGGCGACCGCGTGACGCTGCCGAACGATCCGAGCAACCTTGCGCGCGCGCTGGTGCTGCTGGAGCAGAACAAGCTGGTCACGATCAAGGCCGGCATCGATCCGCTGCGCGCGTCCGAGAAGGACGTGGCCGAGAACCCGAAGAAGCTGAAGTTCATTCCGCTCGAGGCCGCGCAGCTGCCGCGTTCGCTGGGTGACACCGAGTACGCCATCGTCAACGGCAACTTCGCGATCTCGTCGGGCCTGAAGCTCACCGAGGCCGTGGTGCTCGAGAAGACGCCCGACTACTACCTGAATGTGGTCGCCGTGAAGAGCGCCGACAAGAACGCCGCCTGGGCCAAGGACATCGCCGACGCCTACCGCTCGAAGGAATTCAAGGCGGTGGTCGACAGCAAGTTCCAGGGCTACGCCAAGCCCAGCTTCCTGCAGTAATCCCTCACGCTTCAGCGAAGGACGCCCCATGCCCGTGCTCGCCGTATTCGATGGCCAGGCCAACTGGCGCGACACGCACGTGTGCGACGGCTGGATCAGCGACCACCTCGCGCGCCACGGCGTGCGCTGGGGGCGCGGCGAGGCCGACGGCCAGCGCGTGCTCGACAGCGCGGGGCTGTTCTATCTGCCGACGGCGCAGGGGTATCTGGGGCTGTTGGTCGAAGGCGGGGAGTGGGTCGCCATTCCCGCCGATGCGCCGCATTTCTTCGATGCGGGCGAAGCCGCTTCACTCGACGGGCTGCCTGCCGCGTTGCCGCGCTTCGAGGCCTTTGTCGAAGAGGTGCTCGCGATGACGGGCAACGACGCGAGCGACGAGTAAGTCAGCGCGGGCCCGGGCGGCCCGTCGCCTCCCAGGCGTCGGTCAGGCCGGCGCCGTCGTCGGGTTCGGGCGCGCCGAACGCGACGGCCCTTGCGTGTAGCGGTCCATCGCCAACCCGTCCGTGCGGATCTCCGGCCGCTGGCCCGTCACGAGGGCCGAGATCAGCTTGCCCGAGCCGCAGGCCATGGTCCAGCCCAGCGTGCCGTGGCCTGTGTTCAGGAACAGGTTGGGGTAGCGCGTGGCGCCGACGATGGGCGTGCTGTCGGGCGTCATCGGGCGCAGGCCGGTCCAGAAGCTGGCGTTGGGCAGGTCGCCGCCCGGGAACAGGTCGCTCACCACCTTCTCGAGCGTGGCGCGGCGCGCCGGGTTCAGGCGCAGGTCGAAGCCACCGAGCTCGGCCATGCCACCCACGCGGATGCGGTTGTCGAAGCGCGTGACGGCCACCTTGTAGGTTTCATCGAGCACGGTCGATTGCGGCGCGAGCGATTCGTCGAGCAGCGGCACCGTGAGCGAGTAGCCCTTGACCGGGTACACGGGAATGTCGAGGCCCAGCGAGGCGATGGCGGCGCGCGAGTAGCTGCCGAAAGCCATCACGTAGCGGTCGGCCGTGAGGATCTTGCCGGCACGCGTGCGCACGCCGGTGATGCGGCCGCCGTCGGTCTCGAGGCCGTCGATGGTCTGGCCGAAGCGGAAGTCCACGCCCAGGCCGCGTGCGATCTCGGCGAGGCCGCGCGTGAACAGGTGGCAGTCGCCGGTTTCGTCGTTGGGCAGGCGCAGGCCGCCCGTGAGGCGGTCGCGCGCGCCGGCCAGGCCGGGCTCGACGCGCGCCAGCGCGTCGCGGTCGAGCAGTTCATAGGGCACGCCGCATTCCTCGAGCACGGCGATGTCGCGCTGCACCGCGTCGAGCTGCGCCTGCGTGCGGAACAGCTGCAGCGTGCCGCCGGTGCGGTGCTCGTACTGCAGGCCGGTGTCGGCGCGCAGTTGCTGCAGGCAGCCCCGGCTGTATTCGGCCACGCGCATCATGCGTTCCTTGTTCACGGCGTAGCGCTCGGGCGAGCAGTTGCGCAGCATGGCGGCCATCCAGCGCAGCTGGAACAGCGTGCCGTCGGGTCGGATCGACAGCGGCGCGTGCTTCTGGAACATCCACTTGATCGCCTTCAGCGGAATGCCGGGCGCGGCCCACGGCGTCGAGTAGCCGGGCGACACCTGGCCGGCGTTGCCGAAGCTCGTTTCCTCGGCCGCGCCGGCCTGCCGGTCGAGCAAGGTGACTTCGGCGCCGGAGCGCGCGAGGTAGTACGCCGTGGTGGTGCCGATCACGCCGCCGCCGAGAACGATGACTTTCATGGTGTATCCGCTGATCTGAATGGAATGATGTGAATCTAAAGTGCACAATGCAGTGGATTCCATTGTTTTTAGGTCTTTTGCCGTGAAAATCGCTGCCGAAAACCGTCCAAGGCCCCGCGCGGAGTGAAATGCCCGAACTCGACCGAATCGACCGCAAGATCCTCGACCTGCTGCAGCGCCAGGGCCGCATTTCCATGACCGAACTGGCCGAGCGCATCGGCCTGTCGGCCTCGCCCTGCGCCGAGCGCGTCAAGCGCATGGAGCGCGACGGCGTCATCACCGGCTACCACGCGCACGTGTCGCCCGAGGCGCTGGGCAAGACGCTGCTGGTGTTCGTGGAGATCAAGCTCTCGGCCAAGTCGGGCGACGTGTTCGACAAGGTCAAGCAGGAACTGCTGCACATGCCCGAGGTGCTCGAATGCCACCTGGTGTCGGGCAGCTTCGACTACCTCGTGAAGGCGCGCCTGAGCGGCATGAGCGAGTACCGGCACCTGCTGGGCGACATCCTGAAGAAGCTGCCGGTGGCGGCCGAGTCGCACAGCTACGTGGTGATGGAAGAGATCAAGGAAACGCTGATGCTGGCGGTGGACCGGTGAGCGCCGGCGCTATCGTCATCCGGCCCTGGCGCCTGGCCGACTTCGACGCGGTGAAGGCGATCCTCGACGACACCTTCGCCAGCACCTGGCTGCCGCAGCTCACGCCCGAGGCCGCGAAGGCCTATGCCGACAGCGGCGAGCCCGTGGGCTACATCGACGAGAGCGGCCCGGCCTTCTTCGTGGCGGAAATCGAGGGCGAGGTGGTCGGCATGGTGCACTGGGAGCACGACTTCGTGCAGGCCCTGCACGTGCCCGCCGCGCACCAGCGCAAGGGCATCGCCCGTGCGCTCATGGCCTTTGCCGAAGCCGGCATGCGCGCCGACGGCGTGGCGCAGGCGCGGCTGGAGACCGACACCTTCAACACGCAGAGCCAGGGCCTGTATGGCGCGCTCGGCTACCGCGAGGCCGGCCGCTACCCCGACCTCGAATGGCACAGCGGATTCACGACCATCCTGTATGTGAAAGACTTGGCCTGAGCTTTCTTTCCCCCCTTCAAGGACATCGGCATGACCCTCTCGATCCGCCGCGACGGCACCACCGGCACGCGCCACATCCTCAAGATCCGTAACCACGAGATCCCCGTCGATGCCTCGCCCGCGGGCGGCGGCAGCGACGGCGGTGCCGAGCCGCACGACCTGTACGACGCGTCGCTGGCGGCCTGCAAGGCGCTCACGGTGCTGCTCTATGCGCGCCGCAAGGGCATTCCGGTGGAAGACATCGAGGTCGTGGTCGACCGCGACGACAGCGAGGAACGCAAGGGCATCTACCGCTTGAAGTCGGGCCTGCGCCTGACGGGCGAGCTGACCGAGGCGCAGCGCGACGAGCTGCTGCGCGTGGCGGGCAAGTGCCCGGTGCACAAGCTGATGACCGAGGTCAAGACCGAGATCGAAACCGGCTGGGCCGACTGAACGCGCTGCGTTCCTACTTCGCCGCTTCGGCCTGCTTGCGCGCCGCCGCCACGCGCTTGGCATAGCGGTCGCCCCAATCGGCCAGCGGCCCCAGCGCCGCATTGAGCGTGGCGCCGAGCGAGGTCTCGGAATACTCGACGCGCGGCGGCACTTCGTGGAACACCTCGCGGTGCACGAGGCCGTCGGTTTCCATCTCGCGCAGCTGCTGGATCAGCATCTTCTCGCTGACCTCGGGCAGCAGCCGCTTCAGCTCGCCGAAGCGGTAGGGCTGCAGGTGCAGCTCCCACAGGATGACGGCTTTCCACTTGCCGCCGATGACCTCGAACGCGGGGCCGATGCCGCAGTTGTAGGGCTTCTTCGCTGCCATCTCTTGCTCCTTGCGATTCCAATACTTCCCATTTGGTAAGTACCTTACTTTATCGTAGGTACTTGACCATGTGGAAGTGTAATTTCTACCATGCAGGCGTCATCAACCACCACTGCATCGGATTGCCATGAGCAACACCAACAAGGAAGTTTCGGTTCTGGGCCTGGGCGCCATGGGCGTCGTCATCGCGCGGCTCTTTCTCGACCAGGGCTACAAGGTCACGCTGTGGAACCGCACTGCCGACAAGGCCGACGCGCTGGTCGCCCGCGGCGCCGTGCTGGCGCGCAGCGCGGCCGAGGCCTTGCGCGCGAGCCGCATGGCCGTGATGTGCGTGTACGACTACCGCGCCGCCGACGCGATCTTCGCGATGGACGGCGTGGCCGCCGCCATGGACGGCCGCTTGCTCGCACAACTCACCACCGGCAGCCCGAAGGACGCACGCGAGGCCGAGGCCTGGGCGCACCGCCACGGCGCCGCCTACCTCGAAGGCGCGATCCAGGCCGCGCCGGACCAGATGGGCCGACCCGACACGCCGCTGCTGGTGTCGGGTGCGCAGGCCGTGTTCGCCGAGGCCGAGCCCTTGCTGAAGGTGCTGGCGGGCGGCATCGTCTACCTCGGCGAGAAAGCCAGCGCCGCCGCGGCCATGGACCTGGCCACGCTGTCCAGCATCTACGGCACGATGCTCGGCTTCCTGCACGGCGCGCGCATTGCCGAGCACGAAGGCTTCGACGTGGCCGAGTACGGCCGCATCGTGGCCGGCATCATGCCGACCTTCGCGGGCTTTCTTCAGCACGAGGGCGCGGTGATCCAGTCGGGCGACTTCGCGATCACGCAGAGCCCGATGCGCATCTCGGTCGAGGCCACGCAGCGCATCCTGCAGACCGCGCAGGAGGCGGGCATCAACACCGAGTTCCCGGCCTTTGCCGCGGGCCTGTTCCGGCGCGCCGATGCGGCGGGGCTTGGCGGCGAGGAACTGGCGGCGCTGATCAAGCTGCTGCGCAAGTAAGGATCAGGCCCAGCGCATCGACTGGATCGCGCGCACCACCTCGGCCTCGCGCTCCATGAAGAAGTCGGTGTGGTTGCAGTGGTCCAGCGTGAGCCGGTGCGAGGTCTGCAGCGCGGCGGCCAGGCGGTCGGCGTCGGCGCGGCGCACGCGGCGGAAGATGCGCAGGAAGTCGGCGGCGTCCTGGCCGGTCTGCGCGTCGAGCGGGCGTTCGAGCCAGGGGAACAGGTCGCGCTGGTCGAACGGCAGCGCGGTCACCACCAGCGCCGGCGCGCGCACCGGTCGGTAGTCGGGCGAGAAGCGGTGGGCCGCGGTGTCCATCGCGGTTTCCACGGCGTCGGGCGTGTTGGGGCGCACGCTGCCGTCGGCCAACTCGTCGAGCGCGTCGCGCAGGTTGGCCTCGAGCGCCGGCCACCAGTTCTTGGACTTGCGCCGCAGGTACGCAATGGCCGCCTTCATCGAGCGGCCGTCCTCGGGCGTGGGCGCGGGCTCGTCGAGCCGGCGGTTCAGCGGCGGGTCTTCGCCGCCGGTGTCGGCGTCCTTCGTGTAATCGAAGGTGGTATCGAGGTACACCAGGCCGCGCACCCGCTCGGGAAAGCGGCCCGCGAAGCGCGTGAGTTCGTTGCCCGCGATCGAGTGGCCGCCGAGCACCACGCGCGTGAGGCCGAGCGCATCGCACAGCGCGGCCAGGTCGTCGACCAGCGTGTCGACCTCGTAGTGCTGCGTGGCGCTCTTCACCGGCAGCGGCTTGTCCGACAGGCCGTAGCCGCGCCGGCTCACCGCCAGCACGCGCGAGGCGGCGCCGGCCGCGACCAGCGCGGGCGCCAGGCTGTCGAAGCAGCGCGCGTTGCCGCCCAGGCCGGCGAGCAGCACGAGCACGGGACCGCCGTCGTCGCTGCGCTGCCAGTCGCGCACCTGCAGCGAGACCTCGGGCGTGGTCGACACTTTCACGCGGCGGTCGGTGGCCGCCACGGGAGGGTCGTTGCCGATGGGGGCAGGGCCGGCGTTGCCGCCACCACCGCCGCCGCAAGCCGCCAGCCCGGCCGCGCTGCCCAGGAGCACGGCGCGCAGCAGGTCGCGGCGCTGGAAGTGAAGCGGGTTCGCCCAGTGGGGGCGAACCGTGGAAGGTGAGGGGCGAGGCACGTCGATGCTCCAGGCAGGAAGAAGAAAACAGGAGCCTTGCAGTGTGGGCACGCCGCCTGAAGAAGCCCTGCAGCCTTCATGAAGGCTTCCTGAAGCGCAGCGACGGGGTGTGGCAGATACTTCGGCCACTTCCCGGAACCGGGCTTGTTCGCTTGGAATCCTTCCCATGAATCTTTTGCTTGTTGAGGACGATCTTGATCTTGGCAATGGCGTGCGCATTGCGCTCGCCAACCAGGGCCTGGACGTGGTGTGGGTCCGCCGGCTCGACGACGCCTTGCGCACCCTCGACAACGGCGCCTTCGACATGGTGCTGCTCGACCTCGGCCTGCCCGACGGCGACGGGCTCGACCTGCTGCTGCGCCTGCGCCGCACCCGCCAGATCCTGCCGGTGCTGGTGCTGAGCGCGCGCGATGCACTCAACGACCGCCTGCGCAGCCTGGACGACGGCGCCGACGACTACCTCGTGAAGCCTTTTGCACTCGCCGAGCTGCTGTCGCGCGTGCGGGCCCTGGCGCGCCGCAGCTACGGCTTCAACGACGAGACCATCCGCATGCGCGGCCTGGCGTTGCACGAGCCCACGCGCGGCGTGATCGTCGATGGCGAGCCGGTGGAGCTGTCGCGCTGCGAGTTCGACCTGCTGGCGCTCCTGCTCAAGCGCACCGGCCGCGTGGTCACGCGCCGCGTGATGGAAGAGCAGGTGCTGCCCGGCGGACAGGCCAACGGCAGCAACTCGCTCGAGGTGCACATCTCCAACCTGCGCAAGAAGATCGGGCAGGGCTACATCCGCACGGTGCGCGGCATCGGCTATGTGATCGACACCCAATCGCTGGTGCGGAGCCCGTCGAAATGATGCGCCAGCTGGCGCGCGGCTGGAAGAACTGGAACCAGCCGTCCCTGATGCGCCGCCTGCTGGTGGCGCAGATGGCGGTGGTCGCGCTGCTGTGGACCTCGGCCGTGGGGCTGCTGCTGTACGACTCGTACAAGGACCCGGGGTTGCTCCGGTTCACCAGCATCTTCAAGGCGGCGATTTCCATTGCGCAGAAGCTGGAGGACCAGCCCGAGCGGCAACGGGAGGCGCTCGAGGCCTTCGACGCCGCGCTCATCGAGGCGCTCAGCGACGGCGACGAAACCACGGAAGCCCTGGCGGTCATGCAGGTGTGGCAGCACGGCAAGCTGATCTACAACTCGCGCGCCGGTGTGCCCGTGCTGCTGAACTCGGTGCCCGACCGCAACGAGACCGTGGTCGCGGGCGGCCGCGAGTGGCGCGCGCGCACGATGGCCTCGCCCATCGCCGACACCCGCGTGGTGCTGGCCGAGCCCAGCGTGTGGCGGCTGGCCGTCACCGTGCTGTCGCGCGGCTACTACCTGCTGCCGCTGGTGATCAGCCTGCCGTTCCTGGTCTTTCCGGCCTGGCTGTCGGTGCGGCTGGCGCTGCGTCCGTGGCGCCAGGTGAGCCGCGAGACCGCCGAACGCGGCCCCGACGACCTGACGCCGCTGTCGTACACGCCGCCGCACAAGGAGCTCAAGCCGATGGTGCAGAGCATCAACAGCCTGCTGCTGCGGGTGCGCGACAGCACCACGCGCGAGCGCAGCCTGATCGCCGACGCGGCGCACGAGCTGCGCACGCCGCTGGCGGCCATGCGCGTGAACGTCGAGGCGTTGAAGGAGCAGAGCAGCGACGAAGGCCAGCGCGAACTCATGGCCAACCTGCTGCGCAGCAACGACCGCGCGGCGCGGCTGGTGGGGCAGCTGCTGCAGCTCATGCGCAGCGACGCGGTGGCCACCAACGCGCTGCCCGTGATGCTGTCGCTCGACGGGCTGGTGCAGGACCGGCTGGCCATGATCGAGGGCCTGGCGCGTGCGCGCGGCGTGGAGCTCGAACTGGTGTGCGACGACGCCGTGCCGGTGCTCGGCGAGCGCGAGAGCCTGGTCTCGATGATCGACAACCTGATCGACAACGCGATCAAGTACAGCCCCTGCGGCGCCACCGTGACGGTGCACGTGGCGCGCGAGGGCGCGCGGGCGCTGCTGACCGTGGCCGACACGGGCCCGGGCATTCCGCCCGCGCTGCGCGAGCGCGTGTTCGACCGCTTCTTCCGCAACCCCGACCAGACGCAAAGCGGCAGCGGGCTGGGCCTGGCCATCGTCAAGTCGGTGGTCGACCGGCACGGTGGCGACGCGGTGCTGGGCGAGGCCCCAGGCGGCGGCCTGCTGGCCACGGTGCGGCTGCCGCTGGCGCAGGCCGACGTGCCGCAGCCCCTGCTCGTCGGCGCCTGAGCCCGGGGGGAAAGGCCCCGGCCGGGCCTGTTTCGGGGCAAGGATTTACACTAGCCGGCTCCCCCGGCGCTCGTCTACAGGACACTTTCACCAATGAAGTGGGTCATTCTTGCCATCTTCGTGCTCAGCGCACTCTACGTTCACTTCCGCGGCCAGGTCCGGCACAAGTTCTTCAGACAGCTCTCTGATCACTCGACCTTCCTGGCGCCGCTGAACGTCTTCATGTACCTTTTCTCGAAGGTGCCCGGTACGCCGTACCTGTCGCCCGCGCAGTTCCCCGAGATGCGCATCCTCGAGGAAAACTGGGAAGTGATCCGCGAGGAAGCGCTGGCCATGCGCAACGGCGGCAGCATCAAGGCCTCGAGCCAGTTCAACGACGTGGGCTTCAACTCCTTCTTCAAGAGCGGCTGGAAGCGCTTCTACCTGAAGTGGTACGACGATGCGCACCCCTCGGCCGCCGTGCTGTGCCCGCGCACCACCGAACTGCTCAAGGGCATCGGCACCATCAAGGCCGCGATGTTCGCCGAGCTGCCCCCGGGCAGCCGCCTCGTGCGCCACCGCGACCCGTTCGCCGGTTCGCTGCGTTATCACCTGGGCCTGTGGACGCCGGGCGTCGAAGGCTGCTACATCGACGTCGACGGCCAGCGTTACCACTGGCGCGACGGCGAGGCCGTGGTGTTCGACGAGACCTACATCCACTACGCCGAGAACACCACCGACCACGACCGCGTGATCCTGTTCTGCGACATCGAGCGCCCGCTGAAGTACCGCTGGGCCAGCGCCGTGAACCGCTGGTTTGCGAAGAACCTGCTGGCTGCCGCCGCTTCGCCCAACGATGCAGGCGACAAGACGGGCGGCCTGAACCGTGCCTTCAAGTACATCTACCAGATCCGCGTGGTCGGCAAGCGCCTGAAGGCCTGGGACAAGCGCGCGTACTACCTCGTGAAGTGGACGATCTTCGGCGGCCTGGCGCTCTGGATTTTTTGGTAACCGACGGCGCTCACGCCTCGGCCAGTATCAAACGGGCACGCGGCGCGCGCCGCCAGCACACCAGGCCCGCCAGCAGCACACCGCCGAGCACGTCGAGCAGCACGTGCTGGCGCGTGGCCAGCGTCGAGTAGACGATCCCCGCGGCCCACAGCACGTTCACCCATTGCGTCCACGCGGGCGCCTGCACGCTGCGCAGCTGGCGGCCGAGCCACACGGCCGCGAACACGGCGAAGGCCACATGCAGCGACGGGAAGGCATTGCCGCCCGCATCGGCGCTCTTGAGGAACTGCAGCGCCGGGTACTGCGACCAGTCGATCGCGAAGCTCGGCACCACCGTCGGAAAGCACCAGAACACCGCCAGTCCGATGGCCGCCATGAGCGCGGCGCCGCGTGCGCAGGCCCACAGCTCGGCCTTGTTTTTCGTGAAGGCCGGGGCGAGCGAGATGTAGAACCACAGCGAGCTGTACAGCAGCATCGCGTCGTCGCTCACGTCCACCCAGTGGTCGATGGCGGTGAGCGGCATCACGGTCGGCACCGAGGGCGGGTGGTGCATCACCCAGAAGTACAGGACGAAGAAGCCCGAGATGCCGAGCGTGGTGCCGATCATCTTCACAACCCACAGCGTGGCGAAGCGCTGCCCCAGCGCCAGGTGCCAGGGCGTGACGGGGAGGGCGGCGGGGTTCGGGCGGGAGGGCAGCGTCACCGGTGCGCTTTCAGGAGAGGGAAGCGCCACAGCGTAGGCGCATGCATTGCGTGAACATTGCGTTACCTGCATGGTGCGCCGCAGGGGCTCTCTAGAATGGCCGGCCTGTCCGGTCCTACCCCCATCCCCCGAATGAGAATCCTGCTTGTCGAAGACGAAGCCGACCTGGCGCAGGCGCTCGCGTCGGCGCTGCGCCAGAACCAGGCGGTGGTCGATGTGGCGAGCTCGCTGCGCGCGGCCGAGGAGGCTGCGCTCGGCGCGCCCTACGACGTGGTCGTGCTCGACCGCGGGCTGCCCGACGGCGACGGCCTCTCGCTCGTCGCATTCCTCGCGCAGAACCACATCGCCTGCGCCGTGCTCGTGCTCACCGCCATGACCGACGTGGCCGAGCGCGTGCTGAGCCTGGACGGCGGCGCCGACGACTACCTGGCCAAGCCTTTCTCGATGGACGAGCTGCTGGCCCGCGTGCGCGCGCTGGCACGCCGCCCCGCGGTGCGCGCCAACTTCATCATGACGCTCGGGCAGCTGCGCTTCGACCACCACACGCGCCAGGCCCATGTGGGCGAGGCCTGCCTCACGCTGCCGCGGCGCGAGCTGCTGGTGCTCGAGACGCTGCTCGAACACCGCGGCCGCACCGTGCTGCGCGAGGCCCTGCAAGACCGCGTGTACGGCCACAAGGACGACATCCAGTCGAACGCGCTCGACACGCACGTCTCGCGCCTGCGCTCCAAGCTCGACAAGGCCGGCGCGCAGGTCGAGATCCATGCGATCCGCGGTGTGGGCTACCTGATGTGCGCGCCGCAGTCGGCATGAGCCTTAGCTTGCTTTCGCTGCGCTGGCGGCTGATCTGGAGCCTCATCCTCTTGCAGGTGGTGGTCGGCCTGCTGGTGATGGGCGGCTTCCTCGGGCTGGCGTGGGCGTTGGGCCGCGTGGTCGACGAGACCGGCCACGAGACGGTGGCCTCCATCCAGCGCGCCTTGATGCGCGGCGCCGATGGCCAGCTGGTGGTCGAGCCCACGAGCGCGCTGCGGCGGCTGCAGAAGGCCGACCCGCAGTTCTGGTTCATCGTGCGCGACCCGCGCGGCGTGCAGCTGCGCCACGGCGAGGTGCCCCCCGCCTACCTGCGACTGCTCGACGCGCTCGACGACACCGAGCGCGTGGCCATCGACCCCGAGAGCGACGGCACCCGCCCCAAGGCCCGCTTCGAGCGCATCGAATCGCGCGCCGGCCCGGTGGCCGTGATGGCGCAGACCGGCGGCCCGCTCACGGTGGAGAACACGCTCAAGGGCACCGGCATCGCTTTCCTGTTCCTGGTGGCACCGATGGCGCTCGTCACCTGCCTGGGCGTGATCCTGGCGACGCCGTTCGTGGTCAAGCGCGGCCTGAAGGGCGTGGTGGCCACGGCGGAGCATGCCGAGGGCATCGACGTGCACGAGCGCACCACGCGCCTGCCGCTGGCCAACGTGGCCAGCGAGATCCGTCCGCTGGTCAATGCGGTCAACCGCGCCTTCGACCGGCTCAATGAAGGCTACGACCGGCAGGAGCGCTTCCTGGCCGATGCCGCGCACGAGCTGCGCACGCCCATCACCACGCTGCAGATCCATCTCGAAGGCCTGCCCAACGATCCGCTGAAGATGAAGCTCATGCAGGCCTCGGCGCGGCTGGCCACGCTGGCCGAGCAGCTGCTCGACCTGCAGCGCCTCGACCACGGCCTGTCGCTGGACCAGCAGGTGGAGCTGAAGTCGCTGTGCGAGCGCGTGGCGGCCGACATCGCGCCGCTCGCCATCCGCAGCCGCTGCACGCTGTCGGTCGATGCACCGCAGCCGCTCACGGTGCGCGGCGACGCGCCTTCGCTCGAACGCGCGCTCACCAACCTGATCCAGAACGCCATCGAGCACGGCGGTCCGGGTTGCGACATCCAGGTGCGGCTGTGCGAGCCCTCGTGCATCGAGGTGCGCGACTCGGGCCCCGGCATTCCCGAGGCCGACCGCGAGCGCGTGGTGGCGCCGTTCCACCGGCTCGTGCCGCGCGGACGCGGCGCCGGGCTGGGCCTGCACCTCGTGGCCGAGGTGGCGCGGCTGCATCGCGGCCAGCTGAGCATCGGCTCGAGCGAATCGGGCGGCGCGAAGATGCGGCTCGAACTGATGAACCTCGAGGCCTGAGAAGACCCGCCCACCATGAACGCCATCGACCGGCTGCCCGAACCCACGAATCTTGCCGGCGCGCAGGCGCTGATCGCGCGCGTGCAGGCGATGCTCGATGCCGAAGGGGTGGCGATGCGCGCGCCGCCGCCGGAGCCCACCACCTGCTGCGGGCGCGGCTGCAATGGGTGCGTGTGGGAAGGGTGGCTGGCGGCGGTGGCTTATTGGCGGGATGAGGCGTCGCTGCTGCTGGGTTAGTAGATGCGGGGCCGCAGCACCTTGATTGTTTCCGCACCCGCCAGATGGTCGACAAAAAGATGCTCTGCGAAAAGGTAGCGCCCCACCACGCTGCGCAGATCAGGTGACTCGCACACCGTCACGGTCTCATGGCGCTCGGTGTACATGAGTTGGAAGGCCGGACCTTCCTTCAGCATGTAGAAGCAGCCATCGCTGCTGATGCGCTCGGTCCTGATCTTGCCTTCGTACCAGCGGGTGGCCATCGCGTGGTCGACCAGCGCCTCAGCGTCGATGGTGAATACCGCTCGGCACTCGTCGGGTGTGAAGTCGTCGCGAAGTGCCGTGCCGTCTTCGCCGTTGTAGGCCTTGTGGATCAGGTCCGATGCCGCGTTCAGCAGCAAGGCGTCGAGTTGCGCTTGGCGGTCCGGGGGCTGCGCTATCTGGTAAGGAGTGATCAGGGGAGGCGTGGCGAGGCTGGCGATGTAGAAAGGCTCGGTGCCCGCTTGCATGCTGGCGGACAACGTCAGATACCAGCGCTCTTGTGCCTTGCGCGGCGCCTGCCGCGTCGCCGTCACGGTGCCGGCATAGTGCACGCAGCGTTCGCCTGTGCCGATGAGCGTCGACGGAATGCAGTCGGCAGTGCCCGCGCCCCATGCCTGGTCCCTGACCGACCAACGGCCATCACTCTTGCCGTTCACCGTCTGGACGAACAGGTGCGCGAAGATCTCGGGCGGTGGCTCCACGGGTTGATGGCCCACTGACGCCGGCACCGTGGCGTCCACGCGAAACGCCAACGGCTCACCGATGCGAAAGCGTTCGTCGCGACGGACGTCGATGGCGTTCAGGGCCTGTCGCGGAGTCACCGAAGGTCGGATGTGGCGGTACGCGGCCACCAGCGTCAGCACACCGAAGACCGGAAACACCGGCAGCCCTATCAGCAGCCACAGAAGGTTCCAGCCACCTTCCAAGGACCAGCGCAGCGCGTTGAAACCGAAGGCGGCAAAGAACCCCAGGACCGCGACCGAGATCAGCGCGCTGATCCAGTGAACGACCCGGCTCTGCGAGTGATCGTCGGCCTCCGACGGCGGAGCCGGAGACGTCCACGCCGTGTCATGCCGCTGCACGATGCGCGGCAGGCCGATCACGCGCGGATCGGGCAGCGGCGTCCAGAAGCTGTCGTCCTGCGCGGCCAGCGCGATCGTGCGAACGCCATCGCGGTGTTCCAGCTGCAGCGAGGCCTGCGCGACGCCGTCCTGCGCCGCGTCTTCAAAGCTCAGAGGACGCGCATCGGGCACGCGGTGGTAGCGGCGCTTCTCGACATCGACGATCAATGCGTCTTCACCCGCTGATGCCGCGTGAAAGCGCTCGTCAGAAGACGCAAGGCCTTCCGATATCGGCAGCGCCAGGACCCGCGCAAGGACGTTGAGGTAGGAGTGAGGGCGAGACATGCGTCCGAATCTAGCCGGCGATCCCGAGCACCGCAGCCGCCAGTTTCGCCACCTCCAGCGTGCTCCCGGGTGCCTCGCCGTCTTCCAGCATCCACACCGACGACAGCCCCGCCCAAGCCAGCACCCACTGCAGCAGTCGGCGCCGCTCGATGCCCGTGGCCTCCGCGATGACCTCGATGCGGCGCGCGAAGCGTCCCGGCGCCAGCGCGCTCTCGCCGTCCGGGTTGCACAGGATGTTCGCGTGCTCGAAGCCGCGCTCGCCGTGCAGGCCCTTGGGGTCGATGGCGAGCCAGCCGGCCGGGCCGAAGTCGAGCACGTTGCCGTGGTGGATGTCGCCATGCAGCACGACCACCTCGCGCGGCGCCGCCAGCAATTCGCGTGCGGTGCGCGCGCTGTGGTCGAAGACGCCGCCGTGCGTGGCCGCGCCGGCCCACAGCGATTCGAACCAGCGCGAGAGCGGCACCAGCGTCGGGGGCGGCGGCGTGTCGCGCGGGGCATGCAGGCGCGCGGCGGCGGCGCACAGGATGCGCGTGGCCTCGTCGTCGCGACCGCCGTGAACCAGCTGCGCGAGCGAGCCAGTGCCTTGCGCACGCACCATCAGCAGGGCTTTGCCGTCATGGGCCAGCACGGGCGCGGCGCCGTCGCCGTTCCACCAGGCCATCAGCAGGCTGCCCGCCTGTTCCTCGGCCTCGTGCGACACCTTGAGCATGGCCGCCACGCCCTGCTGGCGCACGGGCAGCAGCGTGCCGCTCAGCGAGGTGAAGGCCTCGCCGTCGGGTGTGAGGTTCCAGCGTTCCAGGTAAGGCGCGAACACGCCGTGCGGGACCACTAGCGCGATTCCCAGAACCCCCGGTGCGTGGCGATCATCTCGTCGGCCACCTCGGGCACGGGGCCGATCACCTCGACGGGTTTCTGTCCGCGCGCGAAGACCTCGCGGCAGGGCAGGCTCAGCGTCGGGTTCTCGGGGTGGTCGCCGGTGAGGGCGAGCAGCGCCGATTCTTCCGCGCCGTACACGATGCGCCCGATGTTGGCCCAGTAGCTCGTGCCCGCGCACATGGCGCAGGGCTCGAAGGTGGTCACCAGCGTGCACTGCCACAGGTACTCGGGCGGCCAGTTCTGCGCGGCGTGGCGCGCGAGCGTGGCCTCCGCGTGGTGCACCGTGTCGATGTTGCCCTGCTCGGCGAGGATGGTCTCGCCGTCGGGTGCGACGAGCACGGCGCCGAAGGGGTGGCGGCCCATGGCCATGGCGCGTCGCGCCACGGCGTCGGCGCGACGCAGCGCGCGGGTGATCTGTTCGGGGGTCATGCCCCCATTATTTATGCGTTCTGCGAGCCGCGGTGCGCCCAGCCGGTGGTGTGCTTCTCGATGAGGCTGAAGAGTTCGTACATGATCATCGCCATCGCGCCCACCACCATCAGGCCCGCGAAGGCCAGGCCCATCTGCATGGCCGAACCGGCCGAGATCAGCAGGTAGCCGATGCCCTCGTTGGCGGCGGTCATCTCCGACACCGTGGTGCCGACGAAAGCCAGCGTGATCGCCACCTTCAGCGAGCCGAAGAAGTAGGGCATGGAGCGCGGCAGGCCGATCTTGACGAGCACGTCCCAGCGCTTGGCACCCAGCACGCGCAGCACATCTTCCAGCTCGGGTTCGAGCGTGGCCAGGCCGGTCGCGATGTTCACCATGATCGGGAAGAAGCTGATCAGGAAGGCCGTGAGGATCGCCGGCCCGATGCCGATGCCGAACCACACGACCAGGATCGGCACGAAGGCCGCCTTGGGCAGTGCGTTGAAGGCCGTCATGAGCGGATAGATCGCCGCATAGGCCAGGCGCGAGCTGCCGATCACGAAGCCCAGCAGCACGCCCACCACGATCGCCAGGCCGAAGCCCGCCATCGTGACCCAGAAGGTGCGCCACGCGTGGCCCGCGATGATTTCCTTGAACTCCCAGAACTGCTCCCAGATGCGCAGCGGGCTCGGAAAGATGAAGTCCGACACGCCGAAGCCCGCGCAGATCACCTGCCACAGCAGGAGCACCGCCACGAGCAGCAGCCACGGCGACCAGCGCTCGAGTTGTTTGGTGTTTTTCATCGCCGCCTCCTCAGTGCGCTGCCGCCGCCGCGGCGGAGGTTGTGGTGGCGTTGCCGCGGATGGCGCCGATGTGGCCGCGCAGTTCGAGCACGATGTCGGTGAACTCCTTGGTGTAGGTCAGCTCCAGCTCGCGCGGGCGCGGCAGGTCGATCTCGCGCTTCACCACGAAGCGTCCGGGGCTCTTGCTCATCACGTACACCGTGTCGGCCAGGAACACCGACTCGCGCAGGTCGTGCGTGACCAGGATCACGTTGAACTGCTGCTCGGTCCACAGGTCGCGCAGGATGCACCACAGCTCTTCGCGCGTGAAGGCGTCGAGCGCGCCGAAGGGCTCGTCCAGCAGCAGCATCTTGGGTTCGTGGATGAGCGCGCGGCAGATGCTCGCGCGCTGCTGCATGCCGCCCGAGAGCTGCCACGGGAACTTGTCCTCGTAGCCGCCCAGGCCGACCTTCTGCAGCAGGCGGCGGGCACGCTCTTCGTATTCCTTGCGCCTGGCCTTGAAGTTCGAGCGGTAGGGCTCGACGATCTCCAGCGGCAGCAGCACGTTGTCGACCGTGGTGCGCCACGGCAGCAGCGAAGGCGCCTGGAAGGCCATGCCCGAGATCTTCAGCGGCCCGGTCACGGGCTGGCCGTCGATGCGGATCTTGCCCATCGAGGGCATCTTCAGCCCCGTGGTGAGCTTCATGAAGGTCGACTTGCCGCAGCCCGAGGGGCCGACGATGGCGATGAACTCGCCGCGCGTCACCTTCAGGTCGATGGCCTCGACCGCGAAGTGGTTGGCGCGCAGCAGCTCTTCGTTGTAGGCGAGCCAGACGTCCTGGAAATCGACGAAGGGGGCGGCCGCGTCGGGTGTCGTTGCGCTGGCCGCCATCACTTGCGCAGGATTCCGCTGAGCTCGGCCGCGGGCGGGAGCATGGCCGCAGTCCACACGGCGCCGGGGCTCACGCGCGTCTTGGTGTTGAAGGCATCGGAGACCTGCGAAGCCATGAGCGACATGCGGCCCGCGTTGACGGCGCCGAAGCCGTCGGTGCGCGCGTCGGCGCTGTTGATGACGGTGTCGATGGCCAGCTGCAGGCGGCGCGTCTCGAGCTTGCTGTCGATGATGCCGTCGCGCGCCTTCACCGACTCGATGCCCAGGGCCGGGTTGGCGATCACTTCCTTGGCGCCCTTGGCAAAGGCCGAGAGGAACTTCTTCACCGCCGCGGGGTTGTCCTTGAGCAGCTTGGGCGAGGCAATGATGACGTTGCCGTACAGCTTCACGCCGTAGTCGGGGTAGGGCAGGATCACCACGTCGGCCGCCTTGGCGCCGCGCGCTTCCAGGTTGAGCAGCGAGGTGAAGGTGAAGCCCGTGATGGCGTCGATGTCGCCGCGCACCAGCATGGTCTCGCGCAGCGTCGGGTCCATGGCGGTCCAGTTGACGGCGCCGATGTTGTTGGCCTTGGCGAAGATCGGGAACGCGCGGCGGCCGGCGTCGAACACCGGCGCGCCGAGCTTCTTGCCGGCGAGGTCGGCCGGCTTGGTGATGCCGCTCTTCTTGAGCGCCATGACCGAGGCCGGCGTGTTGTTGTAGACCATCATCACGGCGACCGGCTTGTTCGGGCTGTCGGGGTTGTTGGCGTGGAACTCCATCAGCGCCGCGAGGTCGGCAAAGCCCATGTCGTAGGCGCCCGAGGCCACGCGCGTCACGGTGCCGCCCGAGCCGTTGCCGGCGTCGATGGTCACGTCCAGGCCGGCGGCCTTGAAGTAGCCCTTGGCCGCGGGGTGCAGGAACAGCGCGGCCGGTCCTTCGAAACGCCAGTCGAGCTGGAACTTGATCGGCGTCGGGCTCTGGGCCATGGCCGAAGACAGGCCGAAGCTGAGGGCCGAGGCGGCGAGGAAGGACTGGATCAGTTGACGCTTGTTCATGCGGGTTCCGTGAATGTGAATGCTTCGGCATTCAAGCAAAAACGGTGCCCGCACGCGATTGGTGCGAACCCTTCCGGTGAATCACCGAGGTGCGTGGCCCGCCCAGGGCGTGTGCGGCGTGCACCGCGCCTGGGAATCCGGGCCGTGGACCCCCGTCAGAGCGTCGCGCCGATCTTGCGCAGCTCGGCAATCTGCGGCGCCTTGGGCAGCCAGACCTTGTCGAACTCGGCGATCACTGGCGCGGGGTTGTAGTTGCTGGCGCTCTTGATCGCGATGCCGCTGGCCTTGAACTTGTCGATGAGGCCCAGCTCGGTGGTCACGATGTCCTTGATCTGCGCGTCGAGCTGCTGCTTCACGAGGTCGGTGATGAGCGCCTTGTCCTTCGCGTCGAGCGTCTGCCAGATGCGGCCCGACACCAGCGGTGCGAAGGGCATGAACAGCGCGTTCATCGGCAGCAGCGTTTTCGAGACGCGGTCGAAGCGCTGGTTCCACGAGAACTCGATGTCGGCTTCGAGCCCGTCGACCTGGCCGTTGGACATGGCGTCGAACACGCCGGGCGTGGGAATGGGCGTGGGCGCGGCGCCCAGCAGCTGGTAGAAGTCGCGGTACACCGGCGTGGGGTTGATGCGCAGCTTCATGCCCTTCAGGTCGGTGGGCGAGGCGATGTCCTTGGTCGCGAACACCACGCGCATGCCGGTGATGCCCCAGCCCAGGCCGATGGTGCCGGTCTCGCGCGGCAGCACGTCGAGCAGCTTGAGCGCCGCGGGCGTGCGCACGAGCGAGGCGACGTTCGTGGTCGAGCGCACGAGGTAGGGCGCGTTGATGGCCGCCACGCTCGCCACGCGCGAGCCGAGCTCGGCGGCTTGAATCCAGCCCATGTCGAGCGCGCCCGACTGCAGCTGCTGCATCATGGCCGACTCGTTGCCGAGCTGGCCCGAGTGGAACACCGTGGCGCTCAGGCGGCCGTCGGTGGCTTTCTTCAGCGCTTCGCCGAAGCTCACCGCGGCGCGGTTCCACGAGTGGCCTGCGGGCGTGATGAGGCCCAGGCGGAATTCCTTGGCGGCGGCGGCACGCGACACGGTGCCGAAGAGGGCGGTCGACGCGGCGGCGGTGCCGGCGGCGGCCTGGACGAACTGGCGGCGAGAGAGGGGCATGCGAAGCTCCTGTGGGGTGAGGTGAAGGAACGGGAACGCGGATCAGCGCTTACTTGATGAGCGCCAGGGACAGACTCGGGAACAGCGACAGCAGCACCAGCGCCACGCAGCAGATCAGGAAGAAGGGCAGCGTGACGATGAACATCTTTCCGGGCTTGGCCCCGGTCACCGCCGACGCCACGAAGAAGCTCAGCCCCACCGGCGGCGTCATCAGCCCGAGCACGAGGTTGATGACCACCACCACGCCGAAGTGGCGCGGGTCGATGCCGTAGATCTCGGTCGCGATGGGCAACAGGATCGGCACGGTCATGATGAGACCGGGAATGCCGTCGATCACGGTGCCGATCACCAGCAGGATCACGTTCACCAGCAGCAGGAAGGCGATCGGGTCCTTGGCCACGGTCTGTATCCACGCGGCCGTGGCCTGCGGCACCTTGCCGTAGATCAGCAGCCACGAGAACACCGCGGCCGCCGCCACCAGGAACAGCACCACCGCCGAGTAGATCGCCGACTTCAGCAGGATCTGCGGAATCATCGCGAAGCGGAATTCCTTCGTCACGTAGCGCCCCACCAGCACCGCCGCCACCGCGCCCACCGCCGCCGATTCGGTGGGGTTGGCCAGCCCGCCGAGGATCGAGCCGACGATCACGATCGGAATGAGCAGCGTCGGGCAGGCCGTGAGGATCGTGTGCAGCCGCTGGCGGGCAGTGCGCTTCTCGGTGCGCGGGTAGTTGTAGATCACGCCCATGCCGGCGATCACGATGAAGAACAGCACCGTGAGGATCACGCCGGGGATGATCCCGGCGATGAGCATGTCGCCCACCGCCACCTGCGCGAGCACGCTGTACACCACGAACATCACCGAGGGCGGAATGATCGGGCCGAGCATGCCGCCGTACACCGTGATGCCGGCGGCGAAGGTCTTGTCGTAGCCCTGCTTCTCCATCTCGGGCACCATGATCTGGCTCATGATCGCCACCTGCGCGGTGGCCGAGCCGATGATCGACGACACCAGCATGTTCGCCAGGATGTTCACGTAGGCCAGGCCGCCTTTCACCGAGCCGATGAAGGCCAGCGCGAGGTCGACCAGCCGGCGCGTGATGCCGCCGCCGTTCATGATCTCGCCGATGAGGATGAACAGCGGAATCGCAATGAGGCTGTAGCTGTCGACGCCGCCGAACATCTGCACCGGGAACGACTGGAACAGCACCGTGTCGCCCGAGTTGAGGATGTAGACGATGCCCGACAGGCACAGGCAGGCACCGATCGGCACGCCGACCAGCATGATCAGCAGGAAGAAGGCAGAGGTCAGCATTTCAGTTCACGGCGTCCGCGTTGGCGACATGGAACTCGTCATGCGTGCGCTTGGGCTGCAGGCCGAGGTCTTCGAGGAGGTTGGCCAGCGCATGCACGCTGAGGGTGAGCGCGAAGATCGGCAGGATCAGCTGCACCACCCACGTCGGCCAGTCGAGCGTCTGCGTGCGCTCGGTGTAGAGAAAGTTGAAGCTCTCGGCCGCGAATTCCTTCGCGTCGAAGCCGTGGCGCACGATGCCGGCCGGGTCCATCCACAGCCAGCACATCGCGAGCAGGGCCAGCCCGAGCAGCAGCACGCCGCCCGAGGCGCTGGCCTTGGCGACGCGTGCGGCCCGGGTGCCGAGCTTGTCGGTGAGCAGGGTCACCGCAAAGTCCAGCCGCAGCCGCGTCATCGCCGACGCACCGATGAAGGTGAGCCAGACCACGCAGTACACCGAGGCCTCGTCCACCCAGTAGAGCGGAAAGCCGCCGTAGCGCGTGACCACGTTCAGCAGCACCAGCACGATGAGCAACCCCATGAGGCTGCTGAGCAGGTGGCGCTCGCAGCGCAGGACGAGGTCCGACGCGTCGAGCACGCGGCGGGACAGGCCGCCGCTTTCTTTCAAGGCGTTTTCTTGCATGGTGTTCTGGGCCTTGCGGTGCGTCGTGCGCGCGGCGATTACATGACCGACTGGTACTGCGCGGGCCGCGTGGCCAGCGCCTTGGCGACGACCTTCTCGATGAAGGCGCGCTCTTCGCCGATGAGCGGCAGGCGCGGGCGGCGCATGTGCTCGGTGCCCACGCCGACCAGCAGGTCGATGAGCTTGAGGTTCTGCACCAGCTTGGTCGACACGTCCAGGTGCAGCATCGGCGTCATCCACTGGTACAGCTTCAGGGCTTCGGCGAATTTGCCCGCCTTCATCAGGTCGTACAGCGCCACCGTCTCGCGCGGGAAGGCGCAGCCCACACCGGCCAGCAGGCCGTCGCAGCCCAGCGCCAGGCCTTCGTAGGCCAGGTCGTCCACGCCCAGGAACAGCTGGTAGCGGTCGCCCACGGTGTTGCGCAGGTCGGTGATGCGGCGGATGTCGTCGGTGCTTTCCTTGATGGCGGCGATCCACTCGCAGTCGGCCAGCTCGACCATGTGCTCGGGCTTCAGGTCCACGCGGTAGGCCACCGGGTTGTTGTAGACCATGATGGGTTTCTGGGCCGCGTTGGCGATGGTGCGCACGTTGAGCATGGCTTCGCGCGCGTCGGCCACGTAGATCACCGAAGGCATGACCATGTAGCCGGCCACGCCCAGCTTGTTGGCACCGTCCACGTAGCGCAGGGCTTCGCGGGTGCTGGTCTCCGACACGTTGGCCAGCACAGGGATGCGGCCGTCGGCGGCTTCGAGGGCGATCTTGGCGACCTGCAGTTTCTCTTCGAGCGTCAGCGTGCTGGCTTCACCGAGCGAGCCGCAGGTGACGAGGCCGTGGATGCCGTTGCGGATCTGGAAGTCGATGTGGCGGGCGGTGCCCTCGGCGTCGATGCTTTCGTCGGCGTGGAACTTGGTGGTGATGGCGGGGAAGATGCCTTGCCAGCGGGGATTGCTCATGGGTGCGTACCTCGAAAAAAGAAGAAAAGGGCGCTGCGGACAGCGGTCGAAACCAGGGCTTGAAGGCTTGGTTTTTAAATATATTAGTAAGATATGAGAAATATCTGCTCAGGGTATTAGCAGATTGCATGCCAGCCGAAATGGTGGTTGGAGGCGTCTGAAAGGGGCGGTCGGGAGCCTGGAGGCACCGCCTTGGCGCACCCTGCGCACCGAGGCGCCTCACGATGCGGCGGACGAAAAAAAGCCCCGCAGCGGCGAACGCGGCGGGGCGTGTGTGGCTTGCGCCGGCGCGGTGCTCAGGTCGGGGTCGTCGCCCCGAAGCCCAGCCAGTACGGATCGCCCACGCGCTTGCCCACGCTGCTGGCGGCGTCACGCACGGTGGCGCCGAAGCGCTCCACCAGCGCCTCCGACAGCTGCTCCGCCGGCAGCGCGATGCCGAAGGCGTAGGTCTGGCGCGTGGCGGGGTCGAGCACCGCCGACGAGATGCCCGCCACGTTCGTCACGTACTCGCCGCGCGACAGGGCCCAGCCGGTGTCGCGGATCACGGCCAGTCGCGCCAGCAGGTCCTTGCGCGTCTTCGGTGCGTGGCCGCGGCCCTGGTCGAGCTTGGTGCCGATCAGGGCGCTCACTTCGTCGTCGTCCAGGCGGGCCAGCAGCGCGCGGCCCATGGCGCTGGAGTAGGCGGGTGCGCGGCTGCCCGGCGGCGTGTAGATCTGCAGCGCGCCGGCACCGGTGCGCATCTGGATCACCAGCGTGTCGGCCCCATCGAGCACGTTGATGTAGCCCGTGCAGCCCGTCTCGCGCACCAGCGCGTCGAGCGCTTCCTCGACCAGCGAGGCCGTGTTGCGCGAGGCGCGGAAGTGGTACGAGGCTTCCATGATCACGCCGCCCGGTCGGTAGGCGCGCGTGGCCGCGTCGCGGTCCAGGAAGCCGTAGCCGGCCATCATGCTCAGCGTGCGGGAGGCCGAGCTCTTGGGCAGGCCCAGCTCGGTCACGACGTCCGTCACCGTGATGTCGCGGCGCAGCCGCGCGATCAGCTTCAGGACGTCCATGGCGTTGGCAAGGGTGCTCATCGTGTTCGGTGGGTTGGGGTGGGGATCATAGGTTCGGCGCCGGTGCGTCTTTCGGCCGACCCGGGTGAACGCCCGCTTGACAGCCGAAAGTACGGTTTTATCATTCAGTTCAAGTTTATTGGACATGGTTCCAAAATATGGAACTAACAAGGAATGACCATGCACCATGAAGTGACCGCCGTCGCGCCGCTGGAAGACAAGGGCGCCGGGCACACCGCGTTGCCGCCGACCGCACTGCACCCCAAGGCGCTCGCGCCCGCCAACCTGATCCTCACGGTGGTGCTGAGCGTGTTCGGCGCCATCGTCGGCATCCAGATGCTGGCCAGCCTGGGCATCACGCCGAGCACCTCGCTGATCGGCGCGCTCGCGGCCATGACGCTGGCGCGCGTGCCGCTGGCCATGTTCCGGGGCTTTCGCTCGGTGCATGCGCAGAACCTCGCGCAGACGAGCATCTCGTCGGCCACCTTCGGCGCGGCCAACAGCCTGTTCCTGCCCATCGGCATTCCCTTCCTGTTCGGCCTGCCGCAGATGGTGGTGCCGATGCTCATCGGCGTGAGCCTGGCGATGCTGCTCGACGCCTGGCTGCTATACCGCATGTTCGACACGCCCGCCTTCCCGGCGAAGAACCCGTGGCCGCTGGGCATCGCCGCGGCCGAGGCCATCAAGGCGGGCGACGGTGGCGGCAAGCAGGCCTGGCTGCTGCTGGGCGGGCTGGCCACCGGCGTGGCGGGCGCGGTGTTCAAGCTGCCGATGTCGGCCTTCGGCGTGGCACTGATCGGCGGGCTGGGCGCCATGACCGCCTTCGGCATCGGGCTGCTGGTGCGCGGCTATTCGGCGCCGCTGTTCGGCTTCGACATCGGCACGCGCTACGTGCCGCACGGGATGATGATCGGCGCCGGCCTCGTGGCGCTGGTGCAGGTGGCGCGCGTGGTGCTCAGGAAGCACGGGCGCTCGGCCGACAGCACCGCCACGACGAAGGAAGCGCTGGCCGAGGCCCGCGGCGCCAGCGTGCTCGGCCGCTCGCTCAAGCTGGGCGGCGCGGGCTACCTCGCGATCATGGTGCTGCTGTGCGCGGGCACCGGCATCTACACCGGCATGTCGCCGGGCATGCTGGCCTTGTTCATCGTGTACGGCACCTTCGCGGCCTTCGTGCACGAACTCATCGTGGGCATCGCGGCCATGCACTCGGGCTGGTTCCCGGCCTTCGCGGTGGCGCTGATCTCGTTGCTGCTGGGCATCCTGATCGGTTTTCCGCCCGAGGCGCTGGTGGTGCTGGCCGGCTTCTCGGCCGCCACCGGCCCGGCCTTTGCCGACATGGGCTACGACCTCAAGGCCGGCCACCTGCTGCGCGGCGAGACCTCGGGCTCGGCCTTCGAACTCGAGGGCCGGCGCGAACAGATGATTGCCGGTATGGTCGGCTTCGGCGTGGCGATCGTGGTGGTCGCCTGCGCGTACCCGCTGTTCTTCGCCAACCACCAGACCGCGCCGATCAACGCCGCCTACGTGGCCGCCATCAAGGCCGGCATCTCGGGCGAGACCGCGCGCAACCTCGCGCTGTGGGCCGTGCCCGGTGCGCTGCTGCAGCTGGCGGGCGGGCCGCGCCAGCAGCTGGGCGTGCTGTTCGCCACCGGCCTGCTCATCGCCAGCCCGATGGCCGGCTGGATGGTCGCGGCCGGCATCGCCTGCCGGCTCGCGGTGCACGGCGTGCTCGGCGCCGCCGCGCGCGAACGGCTCGAGGTGTTCGCCGGCGGCGTCATCGCGGGCGACGCGCTCTACAGCTTCTTCTCGGGCGCGGTGAAGAGCCTGCGCAAGTAGTTTTCCTTCTTTCCTTTCATCACACACACAGGAATCGAATCCATGAAACGCAATCTGACCAGCGACGACGTCCGCGCGGCCATCTGGGGCGGCGCCATCCTCGGCGGCGGGGGCGGCGGGCTCATCGCGGCGGGCGAACGCGCCGCACGGTTGGCGCTGCAGGTCGGCACGCCGCAGCTGTGGAGCGTCGACGAGTTCGACGACGCCGCGCTCACCGCCACCATGGCGCTCGTGGGGGCGCCGGCCGCGCCCGATCCGCACGTGCAGCCGGCGCACCTGCTGCGCACGCTGGAGCTGCTGCGGCGCGAGCTGCCGGCGGGCCAGAAGCTGGTCGCGCTGCATGCCAACGAGAACGGCGCCGAGACCACGGTCAACGGCTGGTTCCATGCCGCCATGACCGGCCTGCCCGTGATCGACCTCGCGTGCAACGGCCGCGCCCACCCCTCGAGCGTGATGGGCGCGCTGGGCCTGCACACCGAGCCCGACTACCTCTCGGTGCAGGCCTACGCGGGCGGCGAGCCGCACCGCTACGTCGAAGGCGTGGTGTCGGGCCGGCTCGAGCAGACCTCGGCCGTGGTGCGCCGCGCGTCGGTGGAGGCGGGCGGCCTGGTGGCGGTGGCGCGCAACCCCGTGACCGTGGGCTACGCGCGCCAGCACGGCGCACCGGGCGCCATCAGCCACGCCATCGCGCTGGGCCAGACCTTTCTCGACGGCGGCGTCGATGCCGTGGCCCGTTCGCTCGACGGCCGCCTCGTCGCCGAGGGCACGGTGCGCAGCTACCGCTGCGAGCAGCAGGAAGGGCTGGACGTCGGCGTGGTCGAGCTCGACGACGCGGCCGGCACCACGCTGCGCTTCATCAACGAGTACATGCTGCTGGCGCAGGGCGGCGAGCGCATCGCGCGCTTTCCCGACCTGATCATGACCTTCTCGGACGACGGCCAGCCCGTGGTGTCGGCGCATGTGCGCCAGGGCGCGCGGCTGCGCGTGCTGGTGGCGCCGCGCGCGCGGCTGCTGCTGTCGCGCACCATGTTCATGCCCGAGCTGTACCGGCCGCTCGAGAAATCGCTGGGCGAAGCCTTCGCGCCGGCCTGAACGGAGACACGCAATGGCACTGCGCATCCGCTGGATCCGGGCCGTCGGCAACGACACCTACAACGCGCGCTTCGCGCAAGAGTTTGCCGAGGTGAAGAACCCCGGCACCGAGGTCGAGGTGGTGTCGCTGCGCAATGCCTCGGTGCAGCACCACGTCGAGTACCAGAGCTACGAGGCGCTGCTGGGCGCCGACATCGTGCGCGCCGTGCGCGACACCGCGCAGCAGGGCTTCGACGCCGTGGTGGTCGGCTGCTTCTACGACCCGGTGCTGGTCGAGGCGCGAGAGATCTCCGGCCAGACGGTGGTGGTCGCGCCCTGCCAGGCCTCGTTCGAGGTCGCGTCCAACCTGGCGCAGAAGGTGTCGGTGATCGTGGGCCGGCGCAAGTGGGTGCCGCGCATCGAGGCGCGCGTGCGCGAGTACGGCCATGCGCATCTGATCGCCTCGTTCCGCGCGCTGGAACTCGGCGTGGAAGACTTCCAGCGCGACCGCGACGAAACCGTGCGCCGCATGATCGCGCAGGGCCGCCGCGCCATCGACGAGGACGGCGCCGAGGCGCTCATCCTCGGCTGCACGCTCGAGTTCGGCTTCTACCGCCAGCTGCAGGACGCGCTGGGCGTGCCCGTCATCGATTCGGCGCTGGCCGCCTTCAAGCGCGCCGAGGCGCTGGCCGACATGAAACAGCGTTTCGATTGGAAGCCCAGTCGCGTCGGCGGCTGCGAGCCGCCGCCTGAAGACAAGGAGCTGCTGGCCTGGAATGTGTTCGACCCGGCCGACGTGCCCGTGGCGTCCCCCGTGCGCGCCTGAGCATTGCGCCATGAAAAACGCCCCGCCGCGGAGACCGCGACGGGGCGTTGTGTTTCATGGAGGAAACGTCGGCGTCAGTCCTGGGACTTCACCTTCGCCACGGCCAGCGCCGTCATGTTGATGATGCGGCGCACCGTCGCCGAGGGCGTCAGCACGTGGGCCGAGCTCGCGCCGCCCAGCAGGATCGGGCCCACCGTGATGCCGTTCGCGCCGGTCATCTTCAGCACGTTGTAGAGGATGTGGGCCGAGTCGAGGTTCGGGCACACCAGCAGGTTGGCCTCGCCCGTGAGCGTGGTCTCGGGCAGGGCGGTGCGGCGGATCTCGTCGGACAGCGCGGCGTCGCCGTGCATCTCGCCGTCGCACTCGATGTCGGGTGCCATCTGCGAGAACAGGTCGCGCGCCAGGCGCATCTTGCGCGCCGAGCCGCGGCTGGAGGTGCCGTAGTTCGAGTGCGACAGGAAGGCCACCTTCGGCGGCAGGCCGAAGCGGCGCACCTCTTCGGCGGCCATCACGGCGATGCTGGCCAGCAGTTCGGCGCTCGGGTCTTCGTTCACGTTGGTGTCGGTGATGAACACCGTGCGCTTCTCGAGCGTGAGCGCGTTCAGCGTGGCGAAGCCGGGCGCGCCGCGCTTCAGGCCGATCAGGTTGCGGATGTGCTCCAGGTGCACGTCGAAGCGCCCGACCAGGCCGCAGATCATCGCGTCGGCATCGCCCAGGTGCAGCATCAGCGCGGCGATGGTCGTGTTGGAGCGGCGCACCATGGTCTTGGCGGCCTCGGGCGTGACGCCGCGGCGGCCCATGAGCTTGTGGAAGCTCTCCCAGTAGGTGCGAAAGCGCGGATCGTCTTCCGGGTTCACGATCTCGAAGTCGGTGCCGGGGCGGATGTGCAGGCCGGCCTTCTGGATGCGCGCCTCGATCACGGCGGGGCGGCCCACCAGGATGGGCTGGGCCAGGCCTTCGTCGACCGCCCACTGCGCGGCGCGCAGCACGCGCTCGTCCTCGCCCTCGGCGTAGGCCACGCGCTTGGTGGTGGAGATCTTGGCGGCGCTGAACACCGGGCGCATGAACATGCCCGTCTGGTAGACGAAGCGCGTCAGGTGCTGGCGGTAGGCCTCCATGTCCTCGATCGGGCGCGAGGCCACGCCCGAGGCAGCGGCCGCCTTGGCCACGGCCGGCGCGATGCGCAGGATCAGGCGCGAGTCGAAGGGCTTCGGGATGATGTAGTCGGGGCCGAAGGCCAGCTCCTGGCCTGCGTAGGCGGTGGCCACTTCTTCGCTGATGTCGGCCTTGGTGAGGTCGGCAATTTCGCGCACGCAGGCCAGCTTCATCTCTTCCGTGATCTTGCTCGCGCCGCAGTCGAGCGCGCCGCGGAAGATGTACGGGAAGCACAGCACGTTGTTGACCTGGTTCGGGTAGTCCGAACGGCCCGTGGCAATGATGCAGTCCGGGCGCACGGCCTTGGCCAGCTCGGGACGGATCTCGGGCTCGGGGTTGGCCAGCGCCAGGATGATCGGCTGCGTGCCCATGGTCTTGACCATCTCGGCGCTCATGACGCCGGGGGCCGAGCAGCCCAGGAACACGTCGGCGTCCTTCACCACGTCGGCCAGGGTGCGGGCACCGGTGTCCTTCTGGGCGTAGCGGGCCTTCGATTCGTCGAAGCCGCCTGTGCGGCCCATGTAGATCAGGCCCTTGGAGTCGCAGGCGTAGATGTTGGCGGGCTTGGCGCCCAGGCCGACCATCACGTCCAGGCAGGCGATGGCGGCAGCGCCGGCGCCCGAGACGGCGATCTTGACGTCCTCGATCTTCTTGCCGACCAGTTCCAGGCCGTTGAGCAGCGCTGCGGCCGAGATGATGGCCGTGCCGTGCTGGTCGTCGTGGAACACCGGGATGTTCATGCGCTCGCGCAGCTTCTTCTCGATGTAGAAGCACTCGGGCGCCTTGATGTCCTCGAGGTTGATGCCGCCCAGCGTGGGCTCCAGCGCCGCGATGATGTCGACCAGCTTGTCGGGGTCGTTCTCGGCCAGCTCGATGTCGAACACGTCGATGCCGGCGAATTTCTTGAACAGGCAGCCTTTGCCTTCCATCACGGGCTTGGAGGCCAGCGGGCCGATGTTGCCCAGGCCCAGCACGGCGGTGCCGTTGGTGATGACGCCCACGAGGTTGCCGCGGGCGGTGTATTCGGCCGCGAGCGCGGGATCTTCCGCAATGTCGAGGCAGGGGTAGGCCACGCCCGGCGAATAAGCCAGCGACAGGTCGCGCTGGTTCAGCAGGGGCTTGGTGGGGGTGATCGAGATCTTGCCCTTGACGGGCGAGCGGTGGTATTCGCGCGCTGCTTCTCGAAGTGCTTCTTCAGCGGGGGACAGGGATGCAGCCATTTGAAAAGTCTCCTAGGTTCTGGCGGGCAATGAGGCTACCGCAAAAGCGCGGCCTCTTCTCTCGGGGGGAACGACGAGACCCTCTATCTTCCGCCTGATCGAGAGGGTCTGCCGACTCGCTAAACTTCAACACCCCCGTTTCCGGGGGGCAAATCCGTGCCGCACGGGCGGTGCGGCGAACCAACGTCCACAACCACAGAACAACACGGAGGGACATCGAATGACACCCGGACCTTTCACCGGCACCGAGCCGGACGTCGTGGTCATCGGCGGAGGCCCTTCGGGCTCCACGGTGGCCGCCTTGCTCGCAGACAAGGGCCACGACGTGGTGCTGCTCGAGAAGGCGCAGCACCCGCGCTTTCACATCGGCGAATCCTTGCTGCCGATGAACATGCCGCTGTTCGACCGGCTCGGCGTGCGCACCGAGGTCGAGGCCATCGGCCTGCGCAAGCACGGCGCCGAGTTCGTCTCGCCCTGGCACGACCACAGCAGCCACTTCGACTTCGGCCAGGCGATGGACAAGAGTTTTCCCTACGCCGTGCACGTGCGCCGTTCGGAGTTCGACGAGCTGCTGTTCCGCCACGCCGGCAAGCGCGGCGCGCGCACCTTCGAGGGCCGGCGCGTCACCGGCGTCGACATGGACGCCGGCAAGGGCACGCCCGACAACCGGGCGCTGGTGAAGGTCAAGGCCGACGACGGCACCGAGACCGAATGGCGCCCGCGCTTCGTGATCGACGCCAGCGGGCGCGACACGCTGCTGTCGAACCAGTTCGACGCCAAGCAGCGCAACCGCAAGCATGCGAGCGCGGCGCTGTACGGCCACTTCGCCAACGCCGAGCGCCGGCCGGGCCGCTTCGAGGGCAACATCTCGCTCTTCTGGTTCGACCACGGCTGGTTCTGGTACATCCCGCTGAAGGACGGCACCGTGAGCGTCGGCGCCGTGGCCTCGCCGGCCTACTTCAAGCGGCGCCAGGGCGCTTCGCTCGAGGACTTCCTGATGCAGACCATCGCGCTGGCGCCCAAGCTGGCTGCGCGGCTGAAGAACGCCACGCTCATGGAAGGCGCCACCACCACCGGCAACTACGCCTACGACTCCAAGTTCTGCCGTGGCGACCGTTTCATGATGGTGGGCGACGCCTATGCCTTCGTCGACCCGATGTTCTCCTCGGGCGTGTACCTGGCGATGAACAGCGGCTTCGAGGCCGCGACCTGCGCCGACCACTGGCTCAAGGGCGAGGCGAAGGAGGCCGAGAAGGCCTTCCGCCATTACGAGAAGGTGATGAAGCACGGGCCGAAGATGTTCTCGTGGTTCATCTACCGCATCACCTCGCCCGCCATCCGTCGCCTGTTCATGGCGCCGCGCAACATCTGGCGCATGCAGGAGGCGCTCCTGTCCATCCTGGCCGGCGACCTGTTCCGCAACACGCCCATCGGGCCGCGCTTCTGGGGCTTCAAGGTAACGTACTACGCGTCGTGCATCGGCATCCTGCCGCAGGCCGTGAAGACCTGGGCATGGCGCCGACGCAACCTGAAAGAGTCTCTCGAGACTGCAAAAAGCTAGGTTCAGTCGGGTGATACGGTGTGCTGGGCGAGGGCTTCGAGGGCCTTCACCAGCGCCGAGTGGTCCAGCTGGCCGTAGCCCATCGCCGCGCAGGCGTTCATCAGCTGTGCTGCGTTCGCGGTCTGCGGCAGCGCCACGCCCAGCGAACGGGCGCTTTGCATCGCCAGGTTCAGGTCCTTCTGGTGCAGCGCGATGCGGAAGCCCGGCGCGAAGGTGCGCTTGATCATGCGTTCGCCGTGCACTTCCAGAATGCGCGAGCTGGCGAAGCCGCCCATCAACGCCTGGCGCACCTTGGCCGGGTCGGCGCCGGCCTTCGAGGCGAACACCAGGGCTTCGCTCACGGCGGCGATGTTCAGCGCCACGATGATCTGGTTGGCCACCTTGCAGACTTGGCCGTCGCCCGCGCCGCCCACCAGCGTCACGTTCTTGCCCATCTTGTCCAGCAGCGGCTTCACGCGGCCGAAGGTACCTTCGTCGCCGCCGCACATGATCGTCAGGCTCGCGGCCTTGGCGCCCACTTCGCCGCCCGAGACCGGCGCATCGATGTAGCCGGCGCCCAGTGCCACGATGCGGCGCGCGAATTCCTTGGTGGCGATCGGGTCGATGGAGCTGCAGTCCACCACGATCTTGCCCTGCGAACCCTTCAGGCCGTCGGCCACGCCTTCCGCGCCGGGGGCGCCGAACAGCACCTTCTCCACGTCCGGGGTGTCGGGCACCATGATGAAGACGATGTCGGCCTTGCGCGCCACTTCGGCGGCCGAGCCGCAGATGGTGGCCTTGGAGACGAAGGGCTCCGGCGTGTTGCCGTGCGTGTTCACGAAGAGTTCGTGGCCTGCGTCGAGCAGGTGGCCCGCCATGGGGGCGCCCATGATGCCCAGGCCGATGAATCCGATTTTTTGTGCTGCAGTGGTCATGTCTCTGTTTCCTTCGTGAACGTTCATTGCTTCTTCGTGAGGGCTTCGCGCCAGCCGAGGCCTTCGACGGTGGTGGCGCGGGGCTTGTATTCGCAGCCGATCCAGCCGTCGTAGCCCAGCGCATCGATGTGCTGGAACAGCCACGGGTAGTTGATCTCGCCCGTGCCCGGCTCGCCGCGGCCCGGGTTGTCGGCCAGCTGGATGTGGCCGATGCGCGCCAGCTGCTTGGTGAGCGTGTTGCCCAGCTCGCCTTCCATGCGCTGTGCGTGGTAGATGTCGTACTGCACGCGCAGGTTGTTGGAGCCCACCTCGTCGATCAGTGCCAGCGCCTGGTCGGTGCGCGTGAGAAAGAAGCCGGGGATGTCGAAGGTGTTGATCGGCTCGATCAGCAGGCGCAGGCCCGCGGCTTCGAGCTCGCGCGCTGCCAGGCGCAGGTTCTCGACCACGGTCTTGTGCGCGGCTTCGGTGCTCACGCCTGCCGGCACCTTGCCGACCAGGCAGTTGAGTTGCGGGCAGCCCAGCGCCGTGGCGTAGTCGATGGCCAGCGCGATGCCTTCGCGGAACTCGCCGGTGCGGTCCGGGTGGCAGGCGATGCCGCGCTCGCCCTTGTCCCAGTCGCCGGCCGGCAGGTTGTGCAGCACCTGCTGCAGGCCGTTGGTGCGCAGGGCGGCCGTGAGTTCCTTCTTGTCGAAGGGGTAGGGGAAGAGGTACTCCACCGCCTTGAAGCCGGCCTTGGCGGCCGCCTCGAAGCGCTGCATGAACGGCAGCTCGGTGAAGAGCATCGTGAGATTGGCTGCGAACTTGGGCATGTCTTTCGTCTCCTCGATCAGTCCAGCATCGCCACTGCGAGGGCGGTCGGTGCGTCGGCCGTGCTTTCGGCCAGCGGTTCGAATTCGTTGATGGCGTCGATCTCGGTGCCCATCGCGATGTTGGTCACGCGCTCCAGCATCACCTCGATGACGACCGGCACCTGGAACTCGGCCATGAGCGCTTCGGCGCGGGCGATGGCGGGCGCCATCTCTTCCTGCTTGTGCACGCGGATCGCCTTGCAGCCCAGGCCCTCGACCACCTTGAGGTGATCGACGCCGTAGCTGCCTTCGATGCCGGCGTCGGCCGGCGCGTTGATGTTGTCGAACGCCAGCTGCACGCAGTAGTCCATCTCGAAGCCGCGCTGCGACTGGCGGATCAGGCCGAGGTACGAGTTGTTGACCACGATGTGCAGGTAGGGCAGCTTGAACTGCGCGCCCACGGCCAGCTCTTCGATCATGAACTGGAAGTCGTAGTCGCCCGAGAGCGCGACGATCTTGCGCGTCGGGTCGGCGGCGCGCACGCCCAGCGCGGCGGGAATGGTCCAGCCCAGCGGGCCGGCCTGGCCGCAGTTGATCCAGTGGCGCGGGTTGTACACGTGCAGGAACTGCGCGGCCGCGATCTGCGACAGGCCGATGGTGCTCACGTAGCAGGTGTCGCGTTCGAGGTGGTTGTTCATGCACTGGTACACGCGCTGCGGCTTCATCGGCACGGTGTCGAAGTTGGTCTTGCGCAGCAAGGTCTTCTTGCGCTCGCGGCATTCGCCGGCCCAGGCGCCACGGTCGGCGAGCTTGCCGGCGGCCTTCATTTCCTCGGCCACTTCGACGAAGAGCTCGAGCGCGGCCTTGGCGTCGGAGACGATGCCGAAGTCGGGCGTGAACACGCGGCCGATCTGCGTGGGCTCGATGTCCACGTGCACGAAGGTGCGGCCCTTGGTGTAGACGTCGACCGAGCCGGTGTGGCGGTTGGCCCAGCGGTTGCCGATGCCGAGCACGAAGTCCGAAGCGAGCACGGTGGCGTTGCCGTAGCGGTGGCTGGTCTGCAGGCCGCACATGCCGGCCATGAGCGGGTGGTCGTCGGGAATGGCGCCCCAGCCCATGAGCGTGGGGATCACCGGCACGCCGGTGGCTTCGGCAAAGCGCACGAGCAGGTCGGAGGCGTCGGCGTTGATGATGCCGCCGCCGGCCACGATCAGCGGGCGCTCGGCCGCCTGCATCATGCCGATGGCCTTCTCGATCTGGGCGCGCGTGGCGGCCGGCTTGTAGGGCTTGAGGGGCTCATAGGCGTCGATGTCGAACTCGATCTGCGCCATCTGCACGTCGAAGGGCAGGTCGATGAGCACGGGGCCCGGGCGGCCCGAGCGCATGAGGTGGAAGGCCTGCTGGAACACCTGCGGCACCTGGCCGGGTTCGCGCACGGTGACCGACCACTTGGTGACGGGCTTGGAGATCGACTCGATGTCGACCGCCTGGAAGTCTTCCTTGTACAGGCGGGCACGCGGTGCCTGGCCGGTGATGCAGAGAATGGGAATGGAATCGGCCCAGGCCGAGTACAGGCCCGTGATCATGTCGGTGCCCGCGGGGCCCGAGGTGCCGATGCACACGCCGATGTTGCCGGCCACGGCGCGGGTGTAGCCCTCGGCCATGTGCGAGGCGCCCTCGACGTGGCGCGCGAGGATGTGCGAGATGCTGCCGCGCTGGCGCAGGGCCGAGTACAGCGGGTTGATTGCCGCGCCCGGCACGCCGAAGGCCTGCGTGACGCCTTCTTTTTCCATCACCAGAACTGCGGCCTGGACCGCTGTCATCTTTGCCATTTGAAAGTCTCCTTGAGGTGGCCTCACTGTAGGAAGCGGGGCGCATTCCAAGAAGACGGCTGGGGGCCATAAAACCTATTCCGTAGTGGAATAACTGGCTACCATCCGGCCATGGACCGTCTATTGGCAATGGAAATGTTCGTGCGCGTGGTCGAGACCGGCAGCTTCTCGAAGGCGGCGCGCGAGTTCAACACCACGCAACCCACCGTGACCAAGCAGGTCGCGGCCACGGAGGCGCGCCTGAAGGTGCGGCTGCTCAACCGCAACACGCGCGGCGTGAGCCTCACGGAGCCGGGCGCGCTGTACTACGAGAAGTGCAAGACCATCGTGCGCGACGCCGAGGAGGCCGACAGCATCGTGCAGCTGCGCCAGAACCAGGCGCAGGGCCTCTTGCGGGTGGGCACGTCGGTGGCCTTCGGGCGGCGCGTGGTGGTGCCGCTGGCGCTGGAGTACATGCGCCGGCATCCGCAGGTGCAGCTGGACCTGAGCTTCGAGGACCGCTATGTCGACCTCATCGCGCAGGGCATCGACGTGGCGATCCGCATGGGCAAGCTGGCCGACTCGTCACTGGGTGCGCGCTACCTGGGCGCGAACCCGTGGGTCATGGTGGCGTCGCCGGCCTACCTGAAGAAGCACGGCACGCCCAAGCGCGCGCAGGACCTGAGCGCGCACGTGGCGCTGATCTACAGCAGCGTGGTGGGCGATGAGTTCTGGCGCATGCACACGCCCAAGGGCGATCCGGTGACGGTGCCGGTGTCGGGGCGCTTCCGGTCGAACAACCTGTCGGCTGTGCTGGCTGCGGCGCGTGACGGACTGGGCATTGCGTTGATGCCGCGCTATGTGGCGAGCGAGTCGCTGGCGGCGGGGAAGGTGAACGCCGTCCTTGGGGACCATGCGCTGCCGGAGCAGGAGATCCACGCGGTGTTTCCTTCGCCGAAGTTGGTGCCGGGGAAGGTGTCGGGGTTTGTGGCCTTCTTGCAGGGGCGCTTTGACGAGGGGTGGTGGGAAGCCTGAGCCGACTGTTCGGGGCGCGTGCCCAGGCCACCGGGTACTTCCCTCCGCGAATGTCCCCCGGCCTGCGGCCTCCTCCTTGATTTCGCTGCGGGAAGCACCCAGTGTCCTGGGCACAGGGCACGCTGTGGGTGTTCGCCCTGCGTGAGTGGCCGCCTTCAGGCTGCAAGCCGTTGCGCCGCCCGCCCTGCAGGCCTGGCCAACCCGAGGTGGTCGCGCAACGTGCGCCCCTCGTATTCGGTGCGAAAGATGCCTCGCTTCTGCAGGATCGGCACCACGCCCTCCACGAAGTCTTGCAGCCCATGCGGGAGCGCATCGGGCATCAGGTTGAAGCCGTCTGCCGCACCGCCCTTGAACCAGCGCTCGATGTCGTCGGCGATCTGCTCGGGCGTGCCGACGATCACGCGGTGCCCGCCGCCGCCCGCGAGTTCGCGGATCAGCTGGCGCACCGTGTAGCCGTGCGTGCGCCCGGCGGCGACCACGGCGTTGAAAAAAGTGTGGTTGCCGTTGCCATTGCCGGGCAGCGGCAGGTCGTCGGGCAGGCGCTCGTCGAGCTTGAGGCGGTCGGGCGTGATGCCCAGCGTGCCGGCCAGGCGCGTGAGGCTGTAGTCCCAGGGGATCAAATCGACCAGCGCGTCGCGGCGGCGAAGCGCCTGCGCTTCGGTGGCGCCGACGATGGTGGTGAGGCCGGCCAGCACCTTCACCGCGTCGGGGCCGCGGCCCAGCTCGGCGGCGCGGGTCTTGAGGGCGCGTGCGTAGGCCTGCGATTCTTCGAACGATTGCGAGGCGGAGAACACGGCTTCGGCATGGCGCGACGCGAGCTCGCGTCCATCCGCCGAGGCGCCGGCCTGCACCAGCACCGGGTGGCCTTGCGGCGGGCGCGGCAGGTTGAGCGGGCCCTGCACCGCGAAGTGCTCGCCGCGGTGCGCGAGGGCGTGCACCTTGGCCGGGTCGATGAAGCGGCCGGCGGCCTTGTCGCCCACGAAGGCGTCGTCTTCCCAGCTGTCCCACAGCGCCTTGACGATGTCGGCGAACTCGGAGGCGCGGGCGTAGCGCTTGGCATGGTCGGGCGTGGTGTCCAGGCCGAAGTTGCGCGCCGAGGGCAGGTCGGCCGTGGTCACCATGTTCCAGCCGGCACGGCCGGCGCTCACGTGGTCGAGCGTGGCGAAGCGGCGTGCGAGGTTGTAGGGCTCGTTGTAGCTGGTGGAAGCGGTGGCGATGAGGCCGATGTGCGTGGTCGCGGCGGCCACGCAGGCCAGCAGGATGGTGGGCTCCAGCGCGGTGATCGGGCGGAAGTGGATCTGGTCGACGATGGCCGCGTTGTCGGCCAGGAACACGGCGTCGAGCTTGGCGGCCTCGGCGATCTGCGCGGTGCGGATGTAGTGCTGGATGTCGGCGAACGCCCACGGGTCGCTCTCGGGCAGGCGCCAGGCCGAGGGCACGAAGCCGGAATGCAGGATGTTGACGTTGAGGTGCAGCTGCCTGCGCGGCGCGGTGTTGTGGTTGTTGCTCATTGGCTGAAGTAGTCCGGCAGCCGGTAGCCCGCCCACACGGGGTTGGCCTTGAAGAACTTCTGGAATTCGGGCGACTGGTAGGCGGTGGCGATGTCTTTCGCGAACTTCGCGTTTTCGTTGCTGCGCCTGACCGCCACCACGTTGACGTAGGGCAGCGTCATGTCTTCGAGCTTCAGCGCCTCGGTGAGCTTCAGGCCCGAGGCCACGGCGAAGTTGCCCTGCACGGCCGCGAGGTCGGCGTCGGCCAGCGAGCGCGGCGCCTGCGCGGCGTCCAGCGGAACGATCTTCAGGCGCTTGGGGTTGTTGGTGATGTCGCGCTCCGACACGCTCAGCGGACTCACGCCCGGCTTGAGCGTGACCCAGCCGATGGCCGCGAGGATGTTGAGCGCGCGCGCCGCATTCACCGGGTCGGCCGGCAGCGTGACGGTGGCGCCGTCGGGCACGGTGTCGAGCGTCTTGTGGCGGCGCGAATACAGGCCCATGGGCGGCGTCGGCACATGCACCACGGGCACGAGGTCGAAGCCCTGCTGCTTGTTGGTGGCGTTCAGGTACAGCGAGTGCTGGAAGATGTTGGCGTCGATCTGCCCGCGCTCCACGGCGTCGTTGGGCTGCACGCCCTGGCTGAACTCGACGTACTTGATGCTGTAGCCCAGCTTCTTCAGCTGGGGCTCGATGCCGTGGGTGAAGGCGTCGCGGTAGGGGCCCGGCATGAAGCCGACGCGCAGGTCGTCCGCGTGGGCGGGGGGCAGCAGCAGCAGGCTCAGTGCGAGCCCGCCGGACAGCGGGGCGAGGCGGCGCAGCCACGAGGGCGCGCGCGAAAGGGAAGGCATGGCGACAACTCCGGGAGACGGCAAGGGGAGTCGGGCACTCTAGGACGCACGCTGCGCGCCGCGAACGAAGATTTGCGCGCTTGCATATCCGCAGGCCGGATAAACCGCGCCGGCTTTTGTAGGATGCGCCCATGACCCTGCACATCGGAATCGTCGGCTGCTCCGCCGAAGGCGCGGCGCTTTGCTACAAGACCATCTGCATCGAGGGCGCGGCGCTGCTCGGCCCGCATGCGCACCCCGAGGTGTCGATGCACACGCCCTCGCTCGCGGAGTACACGCGCTGCCTGGACGCGGGCGACCTGGCGGGCGTGGGCGAGTTGATGCTCGGCTCCTCGCACAAGCTCGCCGCGGCGGGCGCGGATTTCCTGGTCTGCCCTGACAACACCATCCACCAGGCCTTCGACCACGTGGCGCCGCATTCGCCGCGGCCCTGGCTGCACATCGCCGAGGTGGTGGCCGACGAGGCCGTGCGCCGGGGCTTTCGCCGCATCGGCATCACGGGCACGCGCTGGCTGACCGACAGCGAGGTGTATCCCGAGAAGCTCTCGGCGCGCGGCCTCGAATATGTCCGCCCCACCGTCGAAGAGCGCGCCGAGATCGGCCGGATCATCATGGACGAGCTGGTCTGCGGCATCTTCAAGCCCGAGGCCGTGGCGACCTTCCAGCGCGTGATGCAGCGCCTGAAGGACGAGGAGGGCTGCGACGCGGTCGTGCTCGGCTGCACCGAGATTCCGCTGATCATGAGCGATGCGAATTCGCCGTTGCCGACGCTGGATTCGACGCGGCTCTTGGCGCGCGCGGCCTTGCGCCGCGCCACGCAGAAGGCCGACTAGGGCCTGTTCACCCTATTTCTGGCGTCGCGAAGGTCTGCCACGGCGGGCCAATCAAGGCGCGTGACACCGCGTGTGCATGCGCACACGCAAGGAGCGCAACGCCGAGTGGCCCGCCGTGGCAGACCTTCCCTTCGGGTTGGCTGGCAAAGGGGCCGTCTGCGGCGTTGCCCGCGCTTGCAAGGCAGAAGCCTTGCTGCGCACGGGCGCCTTGCAGCCAGCCCCTTTGCCAGCCAACGCGACGCCAGAAATAGGGTGAACAGGCCCTAGGCCAGGAAGTCTTCGATCAGCTGCGCCACGCGCTGCGGCTGGTCGTGGTGCAGCATGTGGCCCGCGTCGGCCAGCTGCTCGATGCGCACCGAGGGCACGGACTTCAGCCGCTCGTGGAACTCGGCGAGCGTGTAGCGGGCCTTCCACCAGCCGTGCAGGCTGTCGTCCGAGGCCTCGACCATCAGCGTCGGCGCAGTGATGCGCGCGTACAGCGCCAGTGTTTCGTCGACGCGGAAGATGTTGGCGTTGACGATCTTGTGCGCGGCCTCGCCGAGGATCTGCCAGCGCGCGCTGCCGTCGGGCTGGGCCTGCGGCGCCGACCAGTGGCCGGCCAGCCAGTCGGCCTTGTCCTGTGTGAGGCGCGGGTTGGTCTTCATGAGGCGGCGCGCCACGCCGTCCACCGCCGAATAGCCCGCGAGCGCCTTCTCGCCGCGGTGCAGGCCCTTGAGCTCGTCGATCCACTGGCCGTAGCGCGCGGGCGCCTCGTCGGGCTGGCGCGCGGGCATCCCGAAGCCCTCGAGGTTGACGAGGCGACGGATGCGCGCCGGGCGCACGCCCGCGTAGTGCATGGCGACGTTGCCGCCCATGCTGTGGCCCACGAGGTCGACCGGGCGGGCATCGTCACCTTCGCCGGCGTAGTGGTCGAGCAGCCATTCGAGGTCGGCCAGGTAGTCGGGCAGCCAGTAGTTGTCGACGCCGCCGCCGTCGGTGAGGCCGAAGCCGCGCCAGTCGGGGGCGATGATGAAACGGTCGTCCTTCAGCGCATCGACCACGAACTGCCAGGAGGCCGCGACGTCCATCCAGCCATGCACCAGCACCAGCGGCGGGCGCTCGCTCGACGGTTGCCCCCAGAGGCGGACGTGGTAGTTCAGGTTGCGCACGGGCACGAATTCGCTGCGCGAGGGGCGGAGGGCTTGGTACATATGGCGCTCGATGATACGGAGAGGCCGCGCCGCGCGCAGTCCGCCACAGGACAGGGCGGCACTCGGTTTCTCGGGGCCGGGGCAGCGCCTGCCGCGCGGGCGCGCTAGCATTCCGCGCATGAAAAAGATTCCACTCGGTCAGAGCGACCTCCACGTCACCCCGATCTGCCTCGGCACCATGACTTTCGGCGAGCAGGTCGACGAGCCCACCGCCCACGCCGTCCTGAACCGTTCGCTCGAGCGCGGCGTCGACTTCATCGACACGGCCGAGATGTACGCGGTGCCGGCAAGCAAGGAAACCTGCGGCGCGACCGAAACCATCATCGGGAACTGGTTTGCGGCCAACCCCGGCACGCGCCAGAAGATCACGCTGGCCACCAAGGTGGCCGGCCCCTCGCGCGGCATGCCCTGGGTGCGCGAAGGCACGGGCATGACGGCGGCCGACATCGAGGCCTCGTGCCACGGCAGCCTGCGCCGCCTGCAGACCGACGTGATCGACCTGTACCAGATCCACTGGCCCGAGCGCCACGTGCCGGTGTTCGGGAACATCCACTACAACCCCGAGAAGGAAACCTCGCAGACGCCGATCCACGACCAGCTCGAGGCGCTGGGCAAGCTGGTGAAGGCGGGCAAGGTGCGCACCATCGGCCTGTCGAACGAGACGCCCTACGGCGTGCACGAGTTCGTGCGGCTGGCCGAGCAGCACGGGCTGCCGCGCGTGGTGTCGGTGCAGAACGTCTACAACCTCGTGAGCCGCGCGCACGAGAACGCGCTCGACGAGACCATGCACCGGCTCGGCGTGTCGCTGCTGGCGTACTCGCCGCTGGCCTTCGGCCTGCTGACGGGCAAGTACGACCAGAGCGGCATCGAAGGCCCCGACGCGCCGAAGGGCGCGCGCATCTCGAGCTACGAGTCGGTGCGTAAGCAGCGCTGGGGCAAGCCTGACGCGCTGCGCGCGGCGCGGCGCTACAACCAGCTCGCGCGCGACCACGGCCTGAGCCCCACGCAGCTCGCGCTGGCCTTCTGCTACACCAAGTGGCAGGTGGCGAGCACGATCATCGGCGTGACCTCGGTGGCGCAGCTCGACGAAGACCTGGACGCCTACGGCACGACGCTGTCGGCCGAGGTGCTGGCCGAGATCGACAAGATCCGCCTGGACATCCGCGACCCCGCCGCCTGACCCGAACAAGTGAGCAAGTGAGCAAGAAAGCCCACGTTTCCGAGACGCCCGCCACCCAGCTGCTGCGGGCGAACAAGGTCGCCTTCACCGAGCACCCCTACGAGTACCAGGAGCACGGCGGCGCCCAGCACAGCGCGCAGGTGCTGGGCTTCGACCCGTTCACCGTGGTCAAGACGCTGGTGATGCAGGACCAGGACGCCAGGCCGCTGATCGTGCTGATGCACGGCAACCGCACGGTGTCGACCAAGAACCTCGCGCGGCAGATCGGCACCAAGTCGGTCGAGCCCTGCAAGCCCGAGGTGGCGCAGCGCCACAGCGGCTACATGGTGGGCGGCACCTCGCCCTTCGGCACGCGGCGCGAGATGCCGGTCTACATCGAGTCGAGCGTGCTCGAACTGCCGAAGATCGCGATCAACGGCGGGCGGCGCGGCTACCTCGTGGGCATCGATCCGCAGGTGTGCGTGACGCTGCTGGGCGCCAAGCCCGTGCAGTGCGCGCTGGCAGAATAGCCGGCGTTTGCTTTTTCCCGCCGGGCGTGCAGGCCGGCGGCGCACAACAACAATCCGTTCCCCGGAGACCGCCTTGAGTTTCGATCTGCCTTCCCTCCTTGCCATCGTGGCGTCGTACCTGATCGGTTCGCTGTCGTTTGCGGTCATCGTGAGCAAGTCGCTCGGCATGGCCGACCCGCGCAGCTACGGCAGCGGCAACCCCGGTGCCACCAACGTGCTGCGCTCGGGCAACAAGGGCGCCGCGCTGGCCACCTTGCTGCTCGATGCGGCGAAGGGCTGGCTGCCGGTGTTCCTGATCCGCCAGTTCGGCGCGCAGTGGGGGCTGGGCGAGGGCGTGGCGGCGCTGGCGGGCCTGGCGGCCTTCCTGGGCCACCTGTACCCGGTGTTCTTCAGCTTCCAGGGCGGCAAGGGCGTGGCCACGGCCGCCGGCGTGCTGGTGGGCATCGCACCCTGGCTGGGGCTGGCCACGGGCGCGACCTGGCTGATCATCGCGATCTTCTTTCGCTATTCGTCGCTGTCGTCGCTGGTGGCGGCGTTCTTCGCGCCGGCCTACTACCTGCTGGGTGGAAACATTGCGTGGCCACTCGACCGCACGGTGCTGATTGCGATCATCATCATGAGTCTGCTGCTGATCTGGCGGCACCGCGAAAACATCCGCCGGCTCGCGGCCGGCACGGAGTCGAAACTCGGCTCGAAGAAAAAGGCTTGAACTCACCATGGCATCCATCACCCGCTTCCACGTCGGCCCGCGTCTGTCCGAGACCGCGGTGCACAACGGCACCATCTACCTCGCGGGCCAGGTGCCCGACGACACCACGCAGGACATCCGCGGCCAGACCGCGCAGGTGCTCGGCATGGTCGACCGCCTGCTGGCCGAGGCCGGCAGCGACAAGTCGCGCATCCTCATGACGCAGATCTTCCTGGCCGACATCGGCGACATCGGCGCCATGAACGAGGTGTGGGACGCGTGGATTCCGGCCGGCAACACGCCGCCGCGCGCGACCGTGGAGGCCAAGATGGCCAACGCGGCTTACAAGATCGAGATCGTCGTCACGGCCGCGCAGGCCTGAGGCCGGATCGGGAGCGGTCTCAGTACCGCTTCTCGAGAATCATCTCGTCGGCGTCGCGCCGCATAGAGAAGCGGTTGAGAAAGCTGTTGCCCAGCAGCACGAAGGGCATGGGTTGCTGCGAGACGATGGCATCGATGTCGTAGACCTCGACGTCGCCCACGCGCACGCTTTGCAGCCGCAGCCTGTAGCCCGCAGCGTTGCCGTTGGCCGTGCGCATCTGCACCAGCTGCCCCTTGCTGTAGTCGAGCCCGATGCGCTGGGCATCGACCGCCGACAGCGCGATGGTGGTTGCGCCGGTGTCGAGCATGAAGGTGACGGCGCGGCCGTTGATCTGGCCCTGCGTCATGTAGTGGCCTCGGCTGTCGGCCTGCAGCACGATGCGGTTGCCACCGCTGCCGGCAATGCCGCCCCGGCCGATGCTCACGGGCGAATCCATGCGCAGCGAAAAACGCTTGCCCGCCGATTCGACCACCGCCTGGTCGGCCTGCAGCGACACCAGCTTGACGCCCTGGAAGGTCTCCCCGACCGCCACCGTCTTGGGCGGCGCGCCGTTCACGATGAGGATGGCGCGGCTGCCGATGGAGCCGGTCAGCGTGACCGAGTCGGCGGCGTGCGCCGCCATGGCCGCGGCCGCCCACAGCGCCGCGACGAGGAGCGCCTTCATGCGCGGGTCAGTCGCGGAAATTGTTGAAGGACAGCGGCATGTCGGGCACGTCCTTCTTGATGAGGGCCATGGCGGCCTGCAGGTCGTCGCGCTTGGCGCCGGTGATGCGCACGGCGTCGCCCTGGATCGCGGCCTGCACCTTGAGCTTGCTGTCCTTGACGATGCGGGTGATCTTCTTGGCCTGCTCGCTCTCGATGCCGTTCTTGATCTTGATGACCTGCTTGACCTTGTCGCCGCCCATCTTCTGGACGTCGCCCTTGTCGAGAAAACGCACGTCGACGTTGCGCTTGGTGAGCTTGTTGCGAAGGATGTCTTCGACCTGCACGAGCTGGAACTCGGCATCGCCGATCATGGTGATCTCCTTGTCCTTGAGCTCGACGGCGGCAGCGGTGCCCTTGAAATCGAAGCGCGTGCCGATTTCCTTGGCGGTGTTTTCAACCGCATTCTTCACTTCGGGCAGATTGGGCTCGCAGACGGTATCGAAAGACGGCATAGGCTCTCCTGGACGCACGGGGACTGAATGCGACAATTCTCCCATGATCGTGGAGTCCAATGTCCCGCTGCAGCCCTACAACAGCTTCGGCATCGTCGCGCGTGCGCAGCACCTGGCGCGCATCACCAGCGAGGCCGACCTGGCCGCGCTGCACGCCGATCCGGCCTGGCGCGACGAACCCCGTTTCGTGCTCGGCGGCGGCAGCAACATCGTGCTCACGGGCGACGTCAAGCCACTGGTGCTGAAGGTCGAAATCAAAGGTCGCCGGCTGGTCGAAGAGACGCCGCGTGCCTGGATCGTCGAGGCCGGCGCCGGCGAAACCTGGCACGACACCGTCGAATGGATGGTGCGCAGCGGCTACCCGGGGCTGGAAAACCTGGCGCTCATTCCCGGCACCGTGGGCGGCGCGCCGGTGCAGAACATCGGCGCCTATGGCGTCGAGCTGCAGGACCGCTTCGACTCGCTCGACGCCTTCGACCTCGAAACCGGCCGCGCCTTCACGCTCGACGCGGCGCAGTGCGCCTTCGGCTACCGCGATTCGGTCTTCAAGCATGTGCGCAGCGGCCCGAACGATTTCGGCCTGGCGGGCCGCGCGGTCATCACGCGGGTGCGTTTCCGGCTGCCCAAGCCCTGGAAGCCGGTGGTCGGCTACCTCGACCTCGAGCGCAAGATGGAAGAAACCGGCAATTTCACACCGAGCGCGGTCGACATCTTCGAGTGGATCTGCGCCATCCGCCGCGCCAAGCTGCCCGACTGGCGCGTGCTGGGCAACGCCGGCAGCTTCTTCAAGAACCCGACGGTCACGCCCGAGCAGTGCGCCGACATCATCGCGCGCGACCCCAAGATCGTTCACTACCCGATGGACGACGGCAGCATCAAGCTCGCGGCCGGCTGGCTCATCGACGCCTGCGGCTGGAAGGGCAAGTCGGTGGGCAACGCCGGCGTGTACGAAAAGCAGGCGCTGGTGCTGGTCAACCGCGGCGGTTCGGCCAACCCGGTGACCGGCGGCGAGGTGATGACCCTGGCCAAGGCGATCCAGACCAGCGTGTACGAGCGCTTCGGCATCCGATTGGAGCCGGAGCCGGTGGTGGTCTGACGCGGTGGATCTCGACTTCCTGCACCTGAACTACCGCCGGCGCATCGCCGTGCTGGGCTGGGCGCAGCTTGCCGTCATCGTGGCGGGCATCGCCTCGGTGTTCCTGGTGCGGGCGGGCTGGTGGGGGTCGGTGCTGCTGATCCTCGCGGCCCTCTTATTCGCGGGGCTCCTGAGCCAGATCGAACTCAGCCTGCGCCGCCAGTTCATCCGCGAGGCCCGGCTGCCGCCGTTCCTGATCGGCAAGCTCCGCGCGGCGCACCCGCAACTGAGCCGACGCGACGCCGAGTTGGTGCTGCGCGGGCTGCGGCAGTTCTTCATGGCGTACCTGCGCAGCAACCTCAAGTTCGTCGCCATGCCCTCGCGGGTGGTCGACACGGCCTGGCACGAGTTCATCCTGCACACGCAGGGCTACCAGACCTGGTGCCAGGCGGCCTTCGGGCGCATGCTGCATCACAGCCCGGCCGAGGTACTGGGCCAGGATGCGCGGCGCAACGACGGCCTGCGCCGCACCTGGTACTGGGCCTGCAAGGAAGAAAGCATCGACCCGCGCAATCCGGCGCGGCTGCCGTTGCTGTTTGCGCTGGACATCAAGTTTGCGATTGCGGACGGCTTTCACTACATCCCCGATTGCCGGGCGGTCGAGCGAGAAATCGGCTCTGACGCGCACTGCGGCACGAGCTTCGGCGATTCGTCGTCCGACGGCGGCAGCTCGGGCGATGCCGGAGGCTTCGGCGGCAGCGAGGCGAGCGGGAGCGGCGATGGCGGCTCCAGCGACGGAGGTGGCGCGTCCGATGGCGGCGGTGGATGCGGCGGCGGGTGCGGAGGCGGCGGCGACTGACGCCGGGGCATTTCCCAAAGTCTCCCAAAGAAAAACGGGCCGCGAGGGCCCGTTTGTCATTGCCGCCCTTGCGCGTGGCAAGGGCAGGGGAGTCGATCGATCAGCTCGCGTCGCCGTCGTTCGCCAGCTTCGGCAGCGAGGCGCCTTCGCCCGACGACAGCAGGCCGACCTGCGTGTAGATGGCGAGCTTTTCGCGCGTGTCGACGATGTCCAGGTTGCGCATCGTGAGCTGGCCGATGCGGTCCAGCGGCGTGAACGCGCCTTCGACCTTTTCCATGCTCAGGCGCTCGGGCTTGTAGGTGAGGTTGGCCGATTCGGTGTTCAGGATCGAGTAGTCGTTGCCGCGGCGCAGCTCGACCGTCACTTCGCCGGTGATGGCGCGTGCCACCCAGCGCTGGGCCGTTTCGCGCAGCATGATGGCCTGCGGGTCGAACCAGCGGCCCTGGTACAGCAGGCGGCCGAGGCGGCGGCCGTTGTCGCGGTACTGCTCGATGGTGTCTTCGTTGTGGATGCCGGTGACCAGGCGCTCGTAGGCGATGAACAGCAGCGCCAGGCCCGGGGCCTCATAGATGCCGCGGCTCTTGGCTTCGATGATGCGGTTTTCGATCTGGTCGCTCATGCCCAGGCCGTGGCGCCCGCCGATGCGGTTGGCTTCGAGGATCAGCTCGACCAGGTTCGTGTAGCGCACGCCGTTCAGCGCGACGGGCACGCCTTCCTCGAAGCGCACCGAGACGGTTTCGCGCTTGACTTCGACTTCGTCCTTCCAGAAGGCCACGCCCATGATGGGCTGCACGATCTGCATGCCGCTGTTCAGGTGCTCGAGGTCCTTGGCTTCGTGGGTGGCGCCCAGCATGTTCGAGTCGGTCGAGTAGGCCTTCTCGGACGACATCTTGTAAGCGAAGCCGGCCTTTTGCATGAACGCCGACATTTCGGCGCGGCCGCCCAGCTCGTCGATGAAGACCTGGTCGAGCCAGGGCTTGTAGATCTTCAGCGCGGGGTTGGTGAGCAGGCCGTAGCGATAGAAGCGCTCGATGTCGTTGCCCTTGTAGGTGCTGCCGTCGCCCCAGATGTGGACGTCGTCTTCCTTCATGGCCGACACCAGCATGGTGCCCGTCACCGCGCGGCCCAGCGGCGTGGTGTTGAAGTAGGTGACGCCGGCGGTGGTCACGTGGAAGGCGCCGGCCTGCAGGGCGGCGATGCCTTCGTTGGCCAGCTGTGCGCGGCAGTCGATGAGGCGGGCGTTCTCGGCGCCGTAGAGCATTGCCTTGCGCGGGATCTCGTCGTAGTCGGGCTCGTCGGGCTGGCCGAGGTTGGCGGTGTAGGCGTAGGGGATCGCGCCCTTGAGCTTCATCCAGTGCAGCGCCGCGCTGGTGTCCAGGCCGCCCGAGAAGGCGATGCCGACCTTCTGGCCGGCGGGAACGTTTTGGAGAATGGTCGACATGTCAGGGGTTCCGTTTCAACCGAAGTGGCAGATGTAGCTGTAGGGCTCGCCGCTCACGCGGATCTGGAAGCTCGAATTGCCCGGGATGCTGAACTTCTGGCCGGGGCCCGAGGCGATCCATTCGCTGGTGCCCGCGAGCTGGTATTCGCAGCTGCCGCCGGTGCCTTCCATGATCTCAGGCGCGCCGGTGTTGAAGGTGAGGGTGGAGGGCAGGACCACGCCGACCGATTTCTTGGTGCCGTCCGCCAGGGTGAGGTTGTGGCTCACGCACTTGCCGTCGAAATACACATTGGCCTTGGTGGCCACTGCGGCGCTGTTGATGGTGTCGGTAGTCGTCGTCATTGGATGGATGGCGCCGGCGCCTGCGCGTTCGGCGGATCGAGGGACGCGCCGCGGCAGCAGCACCCCCGGGGTTGGAGAAGCCCTCGATTTTAGGGGCTCGGGCGAGCCGGCCCGCCGTGGGGGAACTCAGTAGCGCCAGCCGTGGCGATGGCCGCCCCATCCGCGATAGCCACGGTAGTAGCCGCCACCGCCCCAGCCGCGCGAATAGCCCAGGTTCAGCGAGATGCCGACCGGCGGGTAGACGTAGGGCTGCGCATACGGGTAGGTGTAGGCGGGCTGCACGTAGACGGGCGGGGCATACACCGGGGCCGGCTGCACGTAGACCGGCGCGGGCGCGTTGGACACCACCACGCCGGGTTCGGGTACGACGCTGTCCCAGGGGGAGTTGGCACCTTGTTGGTACTGCCCCTGTTGCGGGTACGGCTGGTACTGTTCCTGGTACTGCGGGCCGTTGTTCGCCTCGACCGGGTAGGGCTGCAATTGCGACTGCGGCTGGACCGGCGCGGTGGTCACGCCGGACGTGGTCACCCCGTAGCCGCTGGCCTGGATCGGGATGGTGGCGCCCGGCCGGCTGGTGGTGCGGGTCGTGTACTGGCGGCCCTGGTATTCGTAGGTGACGTTGTAGCTGACGTCGCTGCCGGTCGTTTCGCGGATCGGCGTGGCGGAAATCACCCGGGCCTGGACTACTTGCTGGGCCTGCGCGACGCTGGCGCCCGTGGCCAGCAGGCCGGCCGCCGAAAGCCCCGTGAGGATGCGAAAAACGTGTCTGTTCATGGTGTTCTCTCCTGCAGATCGGGGTTGGAGGCCGGCCGGCGGGACGGGGTTCCGGGGTTTACACGGCGTTCACAGCCCAGCTATCGGCATCGAAACCAGTCGTTACGCCCGTGTTCGGGCCCCAATCGACCACCGGCCGCTTGATCAGGCTGGGGTTGCCGAGCAGCACGGGGCGGGCCGAGGCGGCGTCGACCACCGCGTCGCGCGTGGCCTCGTCCAGCTTGCGCCAGGTGGTGCCCTTGCGGTTGACCAGCGCCTCCCAGCCGGGGGCCTGGAGCCAGCGGTCGAGCTCGGTCTCGGGCACGCCCTGTTTCTTGAAATCGTGGAAGGCGTAGGCCACGCCATGGTCGTCGAGCCAGGCGCGGGCGCGCTTGACGGTGTCGCAGTTCGGAATGCCGTATAGGGTTGTCATGGCCGCCATGATGCCGCGAGCGGCGGGTCGGCGACAATGCCGGCCTCCATGGAAACCCTGAACGACTGGCTCGCGCGCGCCGAGCACCTTCATCCCGACAAGATCGAACTCGGGCTCGATCGCGCCAAAGAAATGGCGCAGCGTCTGGGCCTGCGTTTCGACTGCCCCGTCATCACGGTGGCGGGCACCAACGGCAAGGGCTCGACCTGCGCCATGCTCGAATCGATCCTGACGCATGCGGGCTACCGCACGGCCGTGTTCACCTCGCCGCACCTGGTGCGCTTCGAGGAGCGGCTGCGGCTCAAGGGCGAAGCGGTCGATGCTTCCAAACTGATAGCAAGCTTCGAGGTGGTGGAAAAGGCCCGTGGCGACATGGCCCTGACCTACTTCGAGTTCACCACGCTCGGCATCCTGCATTGCATGATCCAGGAGAAGCCCGACGTGGCGATCCTCGAGGTCGGCCTGGGCGGCCGGCTCGACGCGGTGAACATCATCGACGCCGACTGCGCGGTCATCACCAGCATCGACCTGGACCACATGGAGTACCTCGGCCCCGACCGCGAAAGCATCGGCTTCGAGAAGGCCGGCATCCTGCGCGCCGGCAAGCCCGCCATCGTGAGCGACCCGGTGCCGCCGCAAAGCGTCATCGACCACGCCAACGCCATCGGCGCCGACCTGTGGCGCTTCGGGCACGACTTCAACGTCTCGGGCGACAAGCAGCAGTGGGGCTGGTCGGGCCGGGGGCGGCGCTACAGCGGGCTGGCCTATCCGGCGCTGCGCGGCGCCAACCAGTTGCTCAATGCGGCGGGCGTGCTCGCGGCGCTCGAGGCGCTGCGCCCGCAACTGCCGATCACGGCGCAGGCGGTGCGCAATGGGCTCGCGATGGTCGAGCTGCCGGGCCGCTTCCAGATCGTGCCGGGCGAGCCCACGCTGGTGCTCGACGTGGCGCACAACGCCCACGCCGTCGCGGCGCTGGCCGAGAACCTCGACGCGATGGGTTTTTCGCCCACCACGCACGGCGTGTTCGGCGTCATGGCCGACAAGGACCTCGCGCCCATCCTGGCGCGCATCGGGCCGCTGATCGATCGCTGGTACTTCACCGACCTGCCCACGCCGCGCGCCGCCAAGGCGGCCGATCTGCTGGCCGCGTGGCAGGCCCAGAACACGCGCAAAGACGCTTCCGGCAGCGTGCACGCGAGCCCGATGGACGCCCTGCGCGCGGCCATCGAGCAGGCAGGTGCCACTGATAGAATCGTGGTCTTCGGATCGTTCTTCACCGTGGGTGGCGTCCTCGAAAACGGCACCCCCCGGCTGCAAGCCAAACACCTGCTGCCAGGCGGCTGATCGTCGGGCTGTCCACACCCATCCGGCACCATCGGGCACCACCTCGCTGCACTCCTCCAGGGATCGAACTTCATGGCGTTTTTCAAGTTCCGCGCGCGCGGCCCACAAGGCAACGAAGGACGCAGCGCCCCCGCGGCGGTGCCGGCGGAAAGTGTCGAATCCATGCGCCGGCGTGCGCGCCATCGGCTGCTCGGCGCGGCGGTGCTGGTGCTGGTCGGCGTGATCGGCTTTCCGCTGCTGTTCGACACCCAGCCGCGCCCCGTGCCGGTCGACATCCCGATCGAGATTCCCGACCGCAACAAGGCCAAGCCGTTGCCCGTGCCCGCCACGCCGGCACCCGCGACGAGCAGCGCGCCGTCGTCGTCGTCCGACGGCAGCTCCCGCGTGGCGGCAGCCTCGTCGGCCGGCGGCATGATCACCGAGACCGCCGACGGCACCGTGATCGAGCCCGGCACGACCGTGCCCGCCACCCCGGCGGCGCCCAAGCCCGCCGTGGAGCCGAAGAAGCCCGAACCCAAGCCGGAACCCAAACCCGAGCCGAAGCCCGAACCCAAACCGGAGCCCAAGCCGGAGCCGAAAAAGCCCGAACCGAAGCCCGAGCCCAAGCCGAAGCCGGAACCCGCCAAACCCGCCGCGAACGCCGACGACGGCGCCCGCGCCCGCGCGCTGCTCGAAGGCAAGCCGCCCGCCGCCGCACCCAAGCCGGCCGCCGACGACAACGGTCGCTTCGTCGTGCAGGTCGGCGCCTTCGCCGATGCCGACAAGGCGCGCGAAGTGCGCCAGAAGCTCGAGCGCGCCGGCCTCAAGACCTACGTACACGTCGCCAAGACGACCGACGGCGAACGCACGCGTGTGCGCGTCGGGCCGTTCGCCTCGCGTGCCGAGGCCGAGAAGGCCGCGGACCGGGTCAAGGGCTTGTCTTTGGCCGCAGCCATCCTCACGTTGTAAGCACCGCCGTCGCCCGCTGCCTGTAGTTCATTGCCGTGGCCCTGCTCGACTGGATCGCCATCGCGCTCATCGTGCTGTCGATGCTGTTCGGGCTGGTGCGCGGCCTGGTGTTCGAAGTGATTTCGCTGATCGGCTGGGTGGCCGCCTTCATCGTGGCCCAGTGGGTGGCCTCCGACGTGGCGGCCTGGCTGCCGTTCGGCGACCCGCAGGCCACCTGGCGTTACCCGCTGGCCTTCGTGCTGGTGTTCGTGGCGGTGGCGTTCGGCGTGGGGCTGGCAGCGGCCCTCACGCGCAAGCTGATCGCCGCGGTCGGCCTGCGGCCGGTGGACCGGATTTTGGGAGCAGCGTTCGGCGCGGCACGGGGGGCGGTGGCCCTGCTCGTGCTGGCGGTCGTTGTTCATTTGCTGGCGTTGAGCGACAGTGCCTGGTGGCACGAATCGCGCAGCGCCATTGTTCTCGATGCGGCATTGCAGGGCCTCAAACCCTCGCTGCCTGAAAAGTTGGCAAGCTACCTGCCCTGAGAGGAATCGTTCATGTGTGGAATCGTCGGCGTTGTCAGCAACGCACCCGTCAACCAGCTGCTCTATGACGCGCTGCTGCTGCTGCAGCACCGTGGCCAGGACGCGGCCGGCATCGTGACCTTGCTGGAGCGCAAGTTCTTCATGCACAAGGCCAAGGGCATGGTGCGCGACGTGTTCCGCACCCGCAACATGCGCGCGCTGCCCGGCAACGTGGGCCTGGGCCAGGTGCGCTACCCGACCGCGGGCAACGCCTACAGCGAGGAAGAGGCGCAGCCCTTCTACGTGAACGCGCCCTTCGGCATCGTGCTGGTGCACAACGGCAACCTGACCAACGCGCACGCCCTGCGCGCGGAGCTGTTCTCCACCGACCACCGCCACACCAACACCGAGAGCGACTCCGAAGTGCTGCTCAACGTGCTGGCCCACGAAATCGAGCGTTCCTCGCGCGGCGTGCCGCTGCATCCGGCCGAGGTGTTCGCCGCCGTCAAGAACGTCTACAAGCGCCTGCGCGGCTCGTATGCCGTGGTCTCGCTGATCGCCGGCCACGGCCTGCTCGCCTTCCGCGACCCCTACGGCATCCGCCCGCTGTGCATGGGCCGCAGCGCCGACGGCACCGTCATGGTGGCCAGCGAATCGGTCGCGCTCGAAGGCTCGGGCCACGTGTTCGAACGCAACATCGAGCCGGGCGAAGCCGTGTTCATCGACCTCGAAGGCAACGTGCACTCGATGCAGTGCGCCGAAGGTGCGTCGCTCAACCCGTGCATCTTCGAGTTCGTGTACCTCGCGCGTCCCGACTCGGTGCTCGACGGCATCTCGGTCTACCAGGCGCGCCTCAACCTGGGCGAAACGCTGGCCAAGCGCGTGGTCTCGACCGTGCCGCCGAACCAGATCGACGTGATCATCCCGATTCCCGAGTCGAGCCGCCCGAGCGCCACGCAGCTCGCGCACCTCCTGGGCATTCCGTACCGCGAAGGCTTCGTGAAGAACCGCTACGTGGGCCGCACCTTCATCATGCCGGGGCAGGGCGTTCGCAAGAAGTCGGTGCGCCAGAAGCTCAACGTGATCGGCAGCGAATTCAAGGGCCGCAACGTGCTGCTGGTCGACGACTCCATCGTGCGCGGCACCACCAGCCGCGAGATCGTGCAGATGGCGCGCGACGCCGGCGCGCGCAAGGTCTACCTGGCCAGCGCCGCGCCGCCGGTGCGTTACCCGAACGTCTACGGCATCGACATGCCGACCAAGGACGAACTCGTGGCGCACGACCGCACCGTCGAGGAAATTCGCGAGCTCATCGGCTGCGATGCGCTGATCTACCAGGACGTCGACGCCATGAAGCGCGCCATCGGCTCGCTCAACCCGAAGCTCGCCGGTTTCGACGCCTCGTGCTTCGACGGCGTGTACGTGACCGGCGACATCGACACCGCCGCCATCTCGCGCATGAACGGCAACCGTCCGCGCATCGAGGAAAACGAAGAAGACGCTTCGCGCCTCGCCCTGCCGAACCCCAGCGAGTAAGAGAAAGAAGAGAGGGCCGACGTGAGCCAAGACGAACGCACCTTGCCACCCGGCCTGCACCGCGACACCCTCGCGCTGCGTACCGGCCTGGCGCCCAGCCAGCATGGCGAGCACTCGGAGGCCCTGTTCCTCACGAGCGGCTTCGTGCAGCCCGACGCCGAAACCTCGGCCCGCCGCTTCGCCGGCACCGAGGCCGGCTTCACCTACTCGCGCACCTCGAACCCGACGGTCGCCAGCTTCGAGCAGCGCCTGGCCGCGCTCGAAGGCACCGAGGCCGCGATCGGCGCCTCGACCGGCATGGGCGCGATCCTCATGATGTGCATGGGCCTGCTCAAGGCCGGTGACCACGTGATCTGCTCGCGTTCGGTGTTCGGCTCCACGCTGAACCTGTTCGGCAAGGAGTTCGCCAAGTTCGGCGTCGAGACCACCTTCGTCTCGCAGACCGACGTGGCCGAGTGGCGCGCGGCGCTCAAGCCCAACACCAAGCTGCTCTTCGCAGAAACGCCGACCAACCCGTTGACGGAGGTCTGCGACATCCAGGCACTGGCCGACCTGGCCCACGGCGTGGGCGCGCTGCTCGCGGTCGACAACTGCTTCTGCACGCCGATCCTGCAGCGGCCGGCTGAGCTGGGCGCTGACCTCATCATCCATTCGGGCACCAAGTACCTCGACGGCCAGGGCCGTGTGATGGCTGGCGCGATCTGCGGTCCGTCGAAGCTCATCGTCGATGTCTTCGGCCCCGTGGTGCGCACCGCCGGCATGGCGCTGTCGCCATTCAATGCGTGGGTCGTGCTCAAGGGCATGGAAACGCTCGGCATTCGCATGAAGGCGCAATGCGCGAATGCGCTGGCCGTGGCGCAGTGGCTCGAGCAGCAGCCCGGCATTGCGCGCGTGTACTACCCCGGTCTTGCCTCGCATGGACAGCACGAACTCGCGATGCGCCAGCAGTCGGGGCAGGGCGGGGCGGTGGTGTCGTTCGACGTGGTCGGCGACACGCCCGACGCCGCGCGCGCCAACGCCTTCCACGTGATCAACAGCACGCGCGTCGTGAGCATCGCCACCAACCTGGGCGACACCAAGACCATCATCACGCACCCCGGCACGACCTCGCACGGCCGCCTCACCGAAGTGCAGCGCCAGGCTGCCGGCATCAGCCAGGGGTTGATCCGCCTCGCGGTCGGCCTCGAATACATCGACGACATCACGGCCGACCTTTCGCGCGGCCTGAGCACCCTGACTTCCTGATTTTTCATTTCATGACCGGCAAAGTTCGCACCCGCATCGCACCGTCTCCCACCGGCTTCCTGCACCTGGGCACGGCGCGCACCGCACTCTATTCGTGGGCCTATGCGCGCCACCACGGCGGCGAGTTCGTGCTGCGCATCGAGGACACCGACGTGGCCCGCTCCACGCAGGACTCGACCGACCAGATTCTCGCGTCGATGCACTGGCTCGGCCTCGACTACGACGAAGGCCCGATCTACCAGATGCAGCGCCTCGAGCGCTACCGCGAAGTCATCGCACAGATGCTCGCGGCCGGCACCGCCTACCACTGCTACTGCACGCCGGCCGAGCTCGACGAGATGCGCGAAGCCCAACGCGCGCGCGGCGAGAAGACGCTGTACGACCGCCGCTGGCGCCCGGCGCCGGGCAAGGTGCTGCCGCCCGTGCCGGAAGGCGTGCCGCCTGTGGTGCGCTTTTGCAATCCGCCCGAAGGCGATGTGACGTGGAACGACCTCGTCAAGGGCGAGATCACCATCAACAACCGCGAGATCGACGACCTGATCATCCTGCGGCCTGATGGTGTGCCCACCTACAACTTCGCGGTGGTGGTCGACGACTGGGACATGGCCATCACGCACGTGTTCCGCGGCGACGAGCACATCAACAACACGCCTTGGCAGATCAACATCTTCCGCGCGCTCGGCGCACCGCTGCCGCAGTTCGGCCACGTGCCGGTGATCCTCGGCGACGACGGACAGAAGCTCTCGAAGCGCCGCGGTGCCGTGAGCGTCACCGCGTACGAGGACAACGGCTACCTGCCCGAAGCCATGCTCAACTACCTCGCGCGCCTGGGCTGGAGCCACGGCGACGACGAGCTCTTCACGCGCGAGCAGATGGTGAGCTGGTTCGACGGATCGCACCTGTCGAAGAGCCCCGCGCAGTGGGACGCGGCCAAGCTTGCATGGGTGAATGCGCAGTACATCAAGGCCAAGAGCGGCGACGAGCTTGCGCCGCTTGTTGCAGCGCAGTTGCAAAAGCGCGGCATCGTCGCCGACGAGCGTCTGCCTGCGATCTGCGCGCTCTTCAAGGACCGTTGCGATACGACAGTGGCGCTCGCTGGTTGGGCTGCAGCGTTTTATGCGGACATCGAAGTGAGCGATGCAGACCGCGCGCAGCACATCACCGATGCAGTGAAGCCCGCGATCGCAACACTCGTTGAAAAATTGATGACGGTCGCCTGGGAGAGGGCCGAAATCGCAGTTATGATCAAGGAAGTCCTCGCGACACACGCGCTGAAAATGCCCGTGTTAGCGATGCCAGTACGAGTGCTTGTGATGGGAACATCGCAGACACCGTCCCTCGATTCAGTGCTCGAAATTTTTTCCCGCGAAAAAGTTATCGAGCGATTGAAAAAGGCCTGAAAAATCGGGCTATAATTCGAGGCTCGACACCCACACGGGGGTATAGCTCAGCTGGGAGAGCGCTTGCATGGCATGCAAGAGGTCATCGGTTCGATCCCGTTTACCTCCACCATCAAAGTGTCGAGTAGGTTAGAGATGCTGATCGCAGCACGTCCAAGGTTTTGACCCTATCGTCTAGAGGCCTAGGACACCACCCTTTCACGGTGGCTACCGGGGTTCGAATCCCCGTAGGGTCGCCAGTTTCACTTCGGTGAAGTCGGCACGAGTCGTCAACACTCGGTTCCGCAAGGAACGAACGTTGTCTACCAGGAGTGGTAGTTCAGTTGGTTAGAATACCGGCCTGTCACGCCGGGGGTCGCGGGTTCGAGTCCCGTCCACTCCGCCAAACACAAGCCCCAGTAGCAGTTTTGCTACTGGGGCTTTTTGTTTTGCTCGGGGGCTTGAGCGCGGATTGGCACTTGTTCCTGGGATTCCGGCTAACCCACCTCGACCAGCTGGCAGCGTGACATTTGGGAACGTTCTTCACCGTGGCGATGTACGCGGCGCCGCAAGGCCAGGCGTTGGTTGTGCATCAGGGCTATTTCTCGCCCTCCAGGAGATGAAATGACTTTCCCCCGAGCCACTCTCAAGCTGGGTTTCGCAGGTCTCGTTGCTGCCGCAGCCTTGTTCACCGCCGCATCGGCCAGTGCAGCCACCAGCTGGTCCATTGGCGTCAACCTGCCTGGCGTGGTCGTGAGCGAGCCCGCACCGGTCTATTACGAGCCGGCGCCTGTCTATTCGAGGCCCGCCCCGACCTACTACCAGCCCGCGCAGCCGGTCTACTCCGCCCCGGCACCTGTCTACTACGAGCCTGAATCCCGTTGGGAAGAGCGTCGCGCGCAACGCTGGGAGGAACGCCGCGCAGAGCGCCGCGAATGGCGCCGCCGGCAATGGGAGCGCGAGCAGCACCGCCGCTACTACGAGGATCGCGACTGATATCGGGAATGCCGATCTCTGCGAATCTGCCGGGCCTGGCATCAGTGATCTGCTGCCAGGCCCGGCTCGCACGCACGCGCGGTTGACCTGAGCGCAGCACGTTTCCGGAGCGCAGCCACGCGCTCCCGGCGGTTGCCTGCGAGCCCTGCGCATCCGCAGAGCCGACAGGACTTTCCCCGAGCCGTCGACGCATGAAGTCCGGGCATACTCGCGCGCCCTCCAGATTTCCAACAACAACGCCTAGAAGAACTTCATGTCAGGACACGGCTTTCACGTGCATGGTCCGCACGATCACGAACTCGAACATGCCGCCTCCGGCGGTCACGGCCACGGCCATGACGGTGCCGCCTCTCAAGGCAAGGGCATGAGCACGACAGGAAAGATTGCGGTGAGCACCGCGGCCATTGCGACGGCGGGCGCGATCTTCGCGTACATGGGCGGGGCCACGCAGGCCAACGCCGGCCTCTACAAGAACAACGCGGCCATCAAGAAGACCGAGGCTTCGAACCAGTGGAACTACTTCCAGTCGAAGAGCACCAAGCAGGCGCTGGCGGAGTTCGCACGCGACACCGCCACCGACGACGGCCGTCGCCAGGGCTGGCAGGTGAAGGTCACCCGCTACGAGCAGGAGAAGACCGAGATCCAGGCCGCCGCCAAGAAGCTGGAGGACGAGGCCAGCCGCTGGGACGCGCAATCCGAGACGCAGATGCACCAGCACCATCGCTGGGCGCAGGCCACTACCGTGCTGCAGGTCTCCATCGCGCTGGCGGCCATTGCGCTGCTCACCCGGAAGAAATGGCTGGAGCGCGCCATGTACGGCGTGGCCGTCGCGGGCGTGGCGATCGGCGCGCTGGCGGCGCTGCACATCTAGTGTGGTGTCCCACAAATAACTGCGCATGAAATCGCGCCTTTCACGCCAGGGCGGCGTTGCAAATCCTCGCGTACCTACGGGTATCGCTGCGGTTTGCGCCTTGCCCTGACGCGAAACGCATCGATTTCATTTTGCGCAGCTATTTGCGGGACACCACACTAGGACTTGGCGGGGCGATTCACCAGCGCGTGAATCCCGCGCAGGTCCAACCGCTCCAGCAGGTCGACAAGCAGAGCCAGGAACGGCGCGTAGGCGGCTTCGTCGGCGTGGCGTTCGATCCAGTGCTCGATGTCCGTGACGCGGCCCTGAAGCGCCAGACTGGCGAGTTCGTCCAGGGCGCGATCCTCCGGCATGGCATCTCGGGGCATCGCGGGCGCCGGTGATGGCTCGCCAGGCGCGGTCTCCCGCTGCGCGACGACGGGCCAGTCCGCGTCGGAGGCATCGACCGGCACCGACAGCACGAAGGAGAACGTCGCACCCTGACCGGCCACGCTGGCCACGCTCAGCGTTCCGCCCATGGCCGAGACGATGCGCTGCGCGATGAACAGGCCCAATCCCGTGCTGCCGCTCGCGGGGTGCATCTGCTGGAAGGCGCCGAAGATGTCGATGTTGCGGCTCATGTCGATGCCGATCCCGGTGTCACTGACAGCGAAGCTCAAGACACAGGCGCGCCCCTCGGGCCTGGCCGTGACCGACAAGGTCACCACGCCGTCGCGCGTGAACTTGGCGGCGTTGGACAGCAGGTTCAGCAGCACCTGCTGCATGCGCTTTCCGTCCAGGCCGATCCGCCGCGGCATTCGCTCGGAAGGGCGGTAGCGAAAGCGGTTGTTCCGCTGCGCGCACAGGGCGACGGCGTAGTCGGAAATGTCGTCCAGCAGGCGCGGCAGGTCGGTCGTGACGGGGTGGACCGTCAGCGGTTGCAGCTCTGCCTTGGCGTATTCCAGCAGTTCGTCGATCAGGTGGAGCTGGTACTTGACGCTGCGCTGGATGGTCAGCAGATGCTTGCGCTGCGTGTCGTGCGCATCGGCGAGCAGGAGGGACGCGTACCCGCCGATCGTCGCAAGCGGTGCGCGCAAGTCGTGGCCGATGTAGCCCAGGATCTCGACTTTCTGATGGGCCTTGGCCTCGATGTGGGCAAGGGCCGCGCGCAGATCGGCATGCAACGCGGCGGCGTGCATGTTGCCGAACGCGAGCGCGTAGCCGATGTGGGTCAACTTCAAGCCGAAGGCCAACAGGGTCTGGAAATTGCCCGATGCCAGAAAATCCTGTGGCACGGGAAAGAAGGGCGTGCCGACCAAGCGTGCACCATGAACCAGCAACGCCAACAAGGCGACGACGACCACTTCGGGGTTGCTGTTTCCCCCGCGCCCACGACCCATCATGCACAGTGCCTGGAGGGTCATCAGGGCGATCACCGACTGGGCCGCGCCGTACACGTAGACACGCGCCGAGGTGTTGTACGTGACATAGGAGAAGCAGGCCAGCAAGGCCACTTCCACCGCCAGTACCCCTGCCATCCAGGGCAGCCACGCGCGGCGCCGATCGAAGAACAGGCAGATGCCCACGTAAAACAGGACCGAACTCAGTGTCGTGAGGAAATTCCCGAGGAGGATGGAGAAGAAGTCGGGGATCCTGTCCCGCAGGATGAGCAGCAAGGCGCCGACGCCGAACACAAGGAAGCCGACGCCCCAGACCAGCAGATAGCGCGCGCGTCCCTTCGCCCACAGCGCCAGCATGCCGGCGGCAAGGACGAATTCCGCCAGCGCCGTGAAGAACGCAGCAGTTCCCAGATTCAGATTCATTTGGACTTCGATCGACGCTTGGCGATGCGCGTCGCTCCGAGGGGAGTCCGATTCTGCGGAGGATCTCGTCAGCCGCCTTTGCCTGGCGGTGCGCCGGTTTTGATCGGGCGCCCTGTCCGGTCATTGACCGGTTCGCGCCTTCCCAGGTTGCGCGAGTTCAGGCGCAGCGCTACCCCAGCAGCAAGACCTGCGTGCCGTCGGAGGCTACCATCACGCCCGGCGAGGCCGCATCGATCTCGATGCGGATGCCCATGTGCAAGGCCGGGTCCAGGGGGCGCTGGCGGCCCGCGTTGAAGAGCGCCACGTCGCGCAGGTAGGTGTCGTGCTGCGCCAGGTTCAGCACGAACTTCTCCGGATAGGCGCCGGTCGCGCTCAGGTGGTCCGAGAATTTCTCGGTCATCGTGAAGAAGAGGAACAGCGGGTTGTCGGCCATGCCGCAAATCTAGCCGCGCCGGCCGAAATCCGGCTACCGGGTTTGTGGGAGGGGCGGCGCCCGGCCGCAGCCCTCAGGCCATCCCGTAGCGCAGCAGCCAGTTCCAGATCACCGCCGAGCCGTTCGACATCGCCAGCGCCGCCTTCGCGTAGCCCATGAGGTCGGCCAGCCGCACCTCGGCGCGGATCACGACGTCGTGGCGCTGCAGGTCTTCTTCCTTCACGTCCGCGCGGCGCCGGTCGAGCTCGTCGCGCAGCACGGTGGCGTAGGCGCGCGGGCTCTTCAGGCGCAGGAACATGATCGGCTCCACCACGGCGTCGAGCGCGGGATCGACGAAGGTGTGGATCTCGGGTTCGCGCGAGACGACCTGGTCGCCGTGCGCGTCCCGGATCAGCTGCTGGGCCTCTTCGAGCGCGGCCTCGTTCGCCGCGTAGATCCGGCCGCCGCGTCCTTCGCAGATGAACACGTACTGGTCGGGTCGCGAGAGCCAGTCGACCGGCCCGCGCTGGGCGAAGACGGCCAGGCCTTCGGCGCCGGGCAGCAGCGACTGGCGCAGCGGGTACTTGGTGAGGGGGTCTTCAGCGAACATCTTGCAGCTTCCTCGAAATGACGAGCGACGGGGTGTCGGCGCGGCGGTCCGCGGGCACGACCAGCACGTCGCCCGTGGCCCAGCACAGCACGCGCTGCGCCACGCTGCCGAACAGGAAGTCGGCCAGCGGATGGGCGCGGCGCTTGCCGACCACCAGCAGCTCGGCGCGCGCGTGCTGCTGCTGCACCGTGGCCTGCCGCGCCGGGTCGCCGCGGCCGATGGCCGACAGCACGCGGTTGCGCCGCGCGCTCGACGAGTCGGTGAGCGAGAACAGCCGCTCGCGCGCCTGCCGCATGCTGTCGTGGCGGTAGGTCTTGATGGCGTGCTCGGACACCTCGGCGTAGCGCAGCTTGCTCTCGTGCATCGTGTTGAGTGCGTGGAACAGCTCCAGCGCGGCGTCGGGGTCCAGCCCGTGGGCCAGGCTCACGAGCTCGCGCGAGGCGGGCGTGAAGTCGACGGCCACGAGGATGCGGCTGTAGCGCAGGCGCGTGTCGAGCCGCGTCACGAGCACCGGGCAGCGCAGCTGCCGCAGCAGGCGCTCCACGGGTTGGCCGGCGAAGAAGGCGGCAGGCGAGCGGTCGCGTTCGTGGCTCAGCACCACGAGGTCGACGTAGCGCGCCTCGTCCACGATCTGCGTGAGGCCGCCGCCCGGTCCCGCGACCTGCTTGACCAGCACATCGAAGCGCGAGGCTATGGCGCGGGCCAGCCCTGCGAGGGCGGTCGCCGCCTCGGCGTGCGCGAGCGGCGCCAGGTCCGCGGGCGCGTACACGAGCTTCAGCAGCGCGCCGTGTTCGGCCGCGAGCAGGGCGGCGCGTTCGACCGCGCGGTTGCCGCGCGCCGTCAGGTCGGTGACGGCGAGGATGGATTGAAAGGACGGCGTGCTGGATGCGACGCCGCCTCCGGGAAGGGCGTGCTCCCGCTGAACCTGATGATGATGCATGACGCACTCCAGTCGAACGCGACCCCGGATGACGGGGGCGCAGCCGCGCGGGGCAGGTGCCCGGCGGTCGATGGTTTGCGCTGAAAAGAGAGAGGGGGAAAGAGGCGGACCGCCGGGCTCAGGAATGTGCGGGCGTCTGCTGGGCCGCCGCTGTCATCCGCGCCCACGCAGGCGTGCAACCGCCGGGGCGGGACGTCAGGGTGTGGAGGAAGGGCTGGGCGTTCATGCGGGGGAGTCTAGGCCGGATGCGGCCGAATCCACTCAGTACCCGCACAACCTTTGCCAGATTGGAGCCGCGCGGTGCAGGGCGTGCGCGGTTGGGCTTCCCATTTTTCCTTTTCATTTGTCATGCGCAGGAGGGGACGTGTTTCCGTGTCTGTCCCCGTCTTCCTGGAGGTTCACGCATGAGATCCCACTGCCTAGCGCCCGGCCGGGCCGCAGAGATAGCCCATGAGCGCATCGACGATCGAGGCCTCGAGCGCGGCCGGCTCGAACTGCGCGGGCGGCTCGATGACGGCCGCATGCACCAGCGTCTCCATGATCTGCAGCACCACCCAGGTGGCGAGGTCGAGGTTGCGCGGCGCGAGCTCGGGGCGGTGCTCGTCCAGCAGCTGGCGCACGCGCCGGAAGATGTCGTGGTCGGCCGGGCTTTCTTCGCGTGGCGTGTCGAAGAAGGGAAACTCCTTTTCGAGCACGCGATGCAGCGCCGGGTAGAGCGCATGCGCCGCGAGCAGCGCGCGCACCATGGCCTGCACGCGCCCGCGCAGGCTGCGCGCACGCGAGGCGGCCAGCACCTCGTCGATCACCGCGTACATCTGCCCCGCGTGCCGCTCGTGCAGCGCCGTGATCAGCGAGTCCTTGTTCGGGAAGTACTGATAGAGCGAACCCACGCTCACGCCGGCGCGTTCGGCCACCACGTTGGTGTTGGTGCCGGCATAGCCGCGCTCGCCCAGAACGCGAGCCGTGGCTTCCAGAATGACCTCGACCATCTGCTGGGAGCGCGCCTGGCGCGGCGCCTTTCTTGGCTGGGGAAGGGATTTCATCTGGCGTTCCGAATGCGAGTTTTCAATGCGAGTGAAGGCTCGTATTCTAAGAAGAACCGAGCAAATGCTCGCATTCAAGAGTTCGCAACATCCGAATCGATACACACACCATGACAGCCAATGCCTCCGAGGCCCACGCGCCGCGTGCGTTGCCTTCCGCCTTCCCGCTCCTGCAGCCGATCGCTGCGGTTCCACCCGAACGGGGCACGCGGCTGGAAGCCCATGTCCTCCAGTGCCGCCTCGTGACGCCGCACATGCGCCGCATCACCCTCGGCGGCCCGGATGTCGCGGCCTTCTTGCGCCACGCGGCAGCCGACCAACCCGGCGCCTGGGTGAAGGTGTTCGTGCCCGGCGGCGAAGGGCGGGCCTACACCCTTCGCCGCATCGACCGCGTCGCCGCCACGCTCGAGCTGGACTTCGTGCTGCACGGCGACAGCGGCCACGAAGGCCCCGCTTCGGCCTGGGCGGCACGGGCGCAGCCGGGCGAACGCATCGGCTTCGCCGGCCCGCGCGACGGTGGTTTCGCGCTCCCGGACGACGCGCGCTGGGTGATGCTGGCCGGCGACGCGACCGCGCTGCCTGCGATCCAGTCGATTGCCGCGAGCCTCGGGCCGGAGATCCGCCTCAAGACCTATGTCGAAGTGCCCACGGCGGCCGATGTGCAGGAGATCCGCAGCCAGGCTGTGTTGCGCACCTGCTGGCTCACCGGCGATCCGGCCGAGCCGGGGCTGGCGCTGCAACAGCAGCTGATGCACCGGCCGCAGCCGGCGGGGCCCGGTTACATCTGGCTGGCGGGCGAGTCGGGCGTGGTGCGCACGTTGCGCGCCCATTTCCTGAACGACCAGGGCCTGGCGCGCACGCGCCTGACCGCCAAGGGTTACTGGAAGCACGGCGAAGCAGATCACCGCGACCGGGCCTGAGCCCGACGCGCCGGGTCAGTGTTCCGCCGGTGCGTGGCGCGCGCGGGTGTCCGAGGGCCGCTCGCCGAAGCGTACGCGGTACTGGGCGGCGAAATGGCCCAGGTGAAGGAAGCCGTATTTTTCCGCCACGTCGCGCACGCCCGTCTGCGTGGACGCGGCCTGCAGCTCGGCGCGCACCCGGTCCAGCCGCAGCTCGCGCAGGAACTCCATCGGTCCCTGGCCCGCATGCTGGCGGAACGCGATCTGCAGGGCGCGCGCGCTGCAGCCGGCCTCGCGGCACACGTCGGCCAGCGACAGCGGCTGCTCGGCGTGTGCGGCCATGAACTCCTGCGCCTTGCGCACCGCGCGCGGCAGCAGGTGGCGCTGCGCATCGCCGGCCAGGGCGCGCGAGTGGTTGTGGCCCGCCGACATCAGCAGGCTCGACATCAGGTATTCCTCGGCATGCTCGGCCAGGCGCCCGCCGCCTTGCAGCGCATTGCCGGCGTCGAGCGTGAGCCGCAGGTAGTCGATGAAATGCACCAGCGGTGCGAGCGCGGGGTTGTCCAGCGGCACGCCGAGGTCGAACACCAGGTGCTGGCGCACGGGCGCCTGCAGCAGCGCCTCGAGCCGCGACAGCAGCGCCGCGCGCGCGATGCGCACGATCAGGTGCGGGCTGTCGTCGGCCCAGCGCATCGACAGCAGTTCGGTGGGCGAGGGCAGCGAGGCGACGCGCGGCGTGGCCTCGACCTGCTGGCCGCCGCAGCGGATGTCGGCGCCGCCGCGCAACGGAATCTGCAACAGGAAGAAATCCTGCAGGTAGCCTGGGTCGATCTGCACGCCGGGGCCGTACTGCACGTAATTGAGGCTCACGTCGCGGTGCAGCCGTGCGCTGTGGTGGCAGGCGTCCAGTTCGGTGCGCGGGCGCAGCATCGTGAGGCCGTGGGGGCAGAACACGCGGGCCACGCTCTCGCGCGCCTCGTCCATGTCGTGGCTCTCGAACAAACGGTAACGCTGCAGCGGCAGCCGTGGGGCGGTGGCGGTTTCCATAGGGAAGCGGGCAGACCGTAGCAAAAAGCCTTCCAGCCCACAATTCGGGCCGTCCCTTGGAACCCCTGAAAAAACCTGCGCGGCAGGGACAGCGCCTGCGTTTTCCGGATCGGCCGGCGAGGCCTTGCGTTCTACCTTTGGCCCATTCGCCGAACCGGCGATTCAACCGAGGAGAGCAAGCGTCATGTTCAAGGGTCTCGAAGGCAAAAGCGCCATCGTCACGGGTGGTTCGACATTGATAGGCGCCGGCGTGGTGCGCGCCTTCCACGCGGCGGGCGTGAAGGTGGTCATCGCCGACATCGACGCCGACAAGGGCCAGCCGCTGGCCGACGCGCTGGGCGCCGGGGTGCGCTTCGTGCGCACCGACATCACCGACGACGCGCAGGTGAAGGCCTGCGTCGACGAGGCCGCCACCCGCCACGGCGGCGTGCACTTTCTGGTGAACCTGGCGTGCTCGTACGTGGACGACGGCTTCAAGTCGCCGCGCGCCGACTGGCTCACCTCGTTCAACGTGAACGTGGCCAGTGCCGTGGCCATGCTGCAGGCGGTGCACCCGCACATGGTGGCGGCGGGCGGCGGGGCGGTGGTCAACTTCACCAGCATCTCCTCGCGCGTGGCCCAGACCGGGCGCTGGCTCTACCCCGTGAGCAAAGCCGCGATGGCGCAGCTCACGCGCAACATGGCGATGGACCTCGCCCCCGACCGCATCCGCGTGAACAGCGTCTCGCCGGGCTGGACCTGGTCGGCCGTGATGGACCAGCTGACCGGCGGCGACCGCGCGCGCACCGACCGCGTGGCCGCGCCCTACCACCTGCTGGGGCGCGTCGGCGATCCCGACGAGGTGGCGCAGGTGGTGCTGTTCCTGTGCTCCGAGCACGCCAGCTTCGTCACCGGCGCCGACTACGCGGTGGACGGCGGCTACTCCGCCATGGGCCCGGAGCAGGCCGTGCCGGCCATTCCCCGCCTGATGGAACCCTGATCGGCATCCACAACAACACCCCCACGAGACAACGAAAGAAGGAGCAAGCCATGAAGCGAATCGCCATCGTCGGCGCGGGCCAGTCGGGCCTGCAACTGGGACTGGGCCTGCTGGACGCAGGCTACGAGGTCACGATGTACAGCAACCGCACGGCGGACGACATCCGCCACGGCAAGGTCATGTCGAGCCAGTGCATGTTCCACACCGCGCTGCAGGTCGAGCGCGACCTCGGGCTCGACCATTGGGCCAGCGACTGCCCCACGGTGGACGGCATCGGCTTCGCCGTGCCGCACCCCGAGCAGAAGGGCGCCAAGGCCATCGAATGGGCGGCGCGGCTGAACTCCAGCGCGCAGTCGGTCGACCAGCGCGTGAAGGTGCCGGCGTGGATGGCGCTGTTCCAGCAGAAGGGCGGCGAGCTGGTCTTCAAGGACGCGGGCATCGACGACCTCGAGGCCTGCACCCGCAGCCACGACCTCACGCTGGTGGCCAGCGGCAAGGGCGAGATCTCCAAGCTCTTCGAGCGCGACGCCGCCAAGTCGACCTACGACCAGCCGCAGCGCGCACTGGCGCTCACCTACGTGAAGGGCATGCGCCCGCGCACGCCGTACTCGGCCGTGTGCTTCAACCTCATTCCGGGCGTGGGCGAGTACTTCGTGTTCCCGGCGCTCACCACCACGGGCCCGTGCGAGATCATGGTGTTCGAAGGCGTGCCCGGCGGCCCGATGGACTGCTGGGCCGACGTGAAGACGCCGCAGGAGCACCTGGCGCGCAGCAAGTGGATTCTCGACACCTTCACGCCCTGGGAGGCCGAGCGCTGCGCCGACATCGAACTCACCGACGACAACGGCATCCTCGCCGGCCGCTTCGCGCCCACCGTGCGCAAGCCGATCGCCACGCTGCCTTCGGGCCGCAAGGTGCTCGGCCTGGCCGACGTGGTGGTGCTCAACGACCCGATCACGGGGCAGGGCTCGAACAACGCGGCCAAGTGCGCCGACACCTACCTGAAAAGCATCCTGGCGCGCGGCGAGGGCGCGGCCGATGTGCCATGGATGCAGCAGACCTTCGACCGCTACTGGTTCGGCTATGCGCAGTGGGTCACGCGCTGGACCAACATGCTGCTCGCACCGCCGCCGCCGCACGTGCTCAAGCTGCTCGGCAGCGCCGGCGCCGTGCCGCCGATGGCCAGCGCCATCGCCAACGGCTTCGACGATCCGCGCACCTTCTTCCCGTGGTTTGCCGACCCGCAGGAGGCCGACCGCTACCTCGACACCTGCGCGGCTGCTGCCGCAGCAGCGGCTGCGTAGGCGGAGCCAGCGCATGACACGACGCGTGGCCATCGTCGGCGCCGGCCAGTCCGGCATGCAGCTCGCCCTGGGCCTGCGGGCCAGGGGGTACGTCGTGACGGTGTATGCGAACCGCACGGCGCAGGAGATCTTCGACGGGCCGGTGATGTCCAGCCAGTGCATGTTCGAGACCGCGCTGCAGACCGAGCGCGAACTGGGGCTCGACAGCTGGGCCGACACCTGCCCGGTGGTCGAGGGCATCGGCATGTCGGTGCGCAGCCCGGAAGGCCAGCGCGCCATCGCGTGGGAGGCCAGGCTCGACGGCCCCGCGCAGTCGGTCGACCAGCGCCTGAAGATCTCTGCGTGGATGCAGCTGTTCGAAGCGCGCGGCGGTCGCCTCGTGCACCAGGACGCGGACCTCGACACGCTGGAAGACTGTGCGCGCACGCATGACCTCGTGGTCGTCGCGAGCGGCAAGGGCGAGATATCGGCGCTGTTCCCGCGCGACGCGGCGCGCTCGCCGTTCGACCAGCCGCAGCGCGCGCTGGCGCTCACCTACGTGAAGGGCATGCGCCCGCGCGAACCGTTCGCGGCCGTGAGCTTCAACCTCATTCCGGGTGTCGGCGAGTACTTCGTGTTCCCGGCGCTCACCACCAGTGGCCCGTGCGAGATCATGGTGTTCGAGGGCGTGCCCGGCGGCCCCATGGACTGCTGGGACGACGTGAAGACGCCGCAGGAGCACCTGGCGCGCAGCAAGCAGATCCTGGCCAACTTCCTGCCGTGGGAGGCCGAGCGCTGCGAACACATCGAGCTCACGGACGACCACGGCGTGCTGCGTGGCCGCGTCACGCCCGTGGTGCGCCACCCGGTCGCCACGCTGCCTTCGGGCCGCCAGGTGCTGGGGCTCGCCGATGCCGTCGTGCTCAACGACCCGATCACGGGGCAGGGCTCGAACAACGCGGCCAAGGCGGCCGACATCTACCTCAAGCGCATCCTCGAACATGGCGACGCGCCCTTCGACGCCGCATGGATGCAGCAGACCTTCGATCGCTACTGGGAGGGCTACGCCCGCTGGGCCACCGACTGGACGCACAGCCTGCTCACGCCGCCCGCGCCGCACCTGCAGAAGCTGCTGCAGAGCGCCACGCACAGGCCGGCCGTGGCGAGCGCGGTGGTCAACGGTTTCGACGACCCGCGCAACTTCGCGCCCTGGTGGTTCGACGCAGCCGAGGCCGACCGCTTTCTCGAAGCCAAGGCGCGCGAGGCGGCGGTCGACCGCTTCGACAGGCGCGACTTCCGCAAGGCGCTCGGCCAGTTCAGCACCGGCGTCACCGTCATCACCACGCGCGCGCTCGACGGGCGCCGCGTGGGCATGACGGCCAACTCGTTCTCGTCGGTGTCGCTCGATCCGCCGCTGGTGCTGTGGAGCCTGGCGCGGCAGGCGCCCAGCGTGGCCGACTTCACCGGCGCGAGCCACTTCGCGATCAACGTGCTGGCCGCGCCGCAGCATCATTTGTCGCGCCAGTTCTCGACGCCGCAGGCCGACAAGTTCGGCGGCGTCGACTGCTGCGAAGGCACGGCCGGCGTGCCGCTGCTCAACGGCGTGCTCGCGCGCTTCGTGTGCCGCAACGTGCGACAGTACGACGGCGGCGACCACCTGATCTTCATCGGCGAGGTCGAAGGCTACGAACGCTTCGACGGCGAGCCGCTGGTTTTTCACTCGGGCTACTACCAGGTCACGACGCGCCATCCGGAGTGCGTACAGTGAGCCCCTGGTTCCCCACGTCCACCTTTGAGCATTGAACGGAGTCACACACCCATGCAGAACAAGGCATCCACCTCCTCGTCGCAAGACATCCGCATCCAGGCCGCCGACGGCAGCGGCAGCTTCGGCGCCTACCTGGCCCTGCCGCGCGGCGGCACCGGCCCGGGCCTGGTGCTTGCGCAGGAAATCTTCGGCGTCAACAAGACCATGCGCGACGTGGCCGACTACTACGCCGAGGAGGGCTACGTGGTGCTCGTGCCCGACCTGTTCTGGCGCCAGCAGCCCGACGTACAGCTGGGCTACACGCCCGACGACTGGCAGCGCGCCTTCGCGCTGTACCAGGGCTTCGACGAAGCGCTCGGCATGCAGGACATGCAGGCCGCCATCACCGCGCTGCGCCAGCGCCCCGAGGTGCCCGGCGGCAAGGTCGGCGTGCTCGGCTTCTGCCTGGGCGGCAAGCTCGCCTACCTCGCGGCCTGCCGCACCGACGCCGACGTGGCCGTGGGCTATTACGGCGTGGGCATCGACGCCGCGCTCGACGAGGCCGACCGCATCCGCTGCAAGCTCGCGCTGCACGTGGCCGAGCTCGACGGCTTCTGCCCGCCCGAGGCGCGCGACCGCATCGTGCAGACCCTGCGCGGCCGGCCGAACGTCGAGGTGCATGTGTACCCCGGTGTGGACCACGCCTTCGCGCGTGTGGGCGGCGAGCACTTCCACCGCGCCTCGGCGCTCATGGCGCACGAGCGCAGCGTGGCCGCGCTGAAGTCGGCCATCGGCCCGAACTACGATCTGGCCGCGCTGTGGGACAAGCACTGCGAGTACGAGTTCGGCACCCGCAACGTGGACGACACCATGGGCACCATGGTGGCCGAGCCCTACGTGAACCATATCCCGACCATGACCGGCGGCGTGGGCTACAAGAACCTGCACGCGTTCTACACGAACCACTTCGTCAACAGCAACCCGCCCGACACCTCGCTGGTGCCGATCTCGCGCACCGTGGGCGCCACGCAGGTGGTCGACGAGATGCTGTTCTGCTTCACCCACACCACCGAGATCCCGTGGATGCTGCCCGGCGTGGCGCCCACCGGAAAGCGCGTGGAGATCCCGCTGCTCGCGGTGATCAAGTTCCGCGGCGACAAGCTCTACCACGAGCACATCTACTGGGACCAGGCGAGCGTGCTGGTGCAGGTGGGCCTGCTCGATCCGGCGCTGCTGCCGGTGGCGGGCGTGGAAACGGCACGCAAGCTGCTCGACGAGACGCTGCCGTCGAACACGCTGCTGACACGCACTTGATGCGCCCGCGCGGTTGATCCCTCAGGCGCCGCTGTTGGCCGGCGGCGCCTGCTGCAAGCGGTAGTCGCGCGGCGCCATGCCGTGCTGCTTGCGAAATGCCGCGGTGAAACGGCCGTGGCACTCCCACCCCGCCTCGGCCGCGATGGCCTGCACGCTCAGCTGCGTGTCGCGCAACAGCCGCGCGGCCAGCGCCAGCCGCTCGGCCACGAGCAGGCCGTAGACCGTCGTGCCCTCGGCCTCCTTCACAAGGGCCTGCAGCCGCGTGGCGCGCAGGTCGAGCCGCTGCGCGAGCGCATCGACCGTCCACGCCTGCGCCGGCGCTTCGCCGAGCAGCGCGCGCAGCCTGCGCACCGTCTGCGCTGCCGCACTGCCGTGAGTGTCTTCCGAACGTGCGGGGCGCAGCAGCTGCGCCAGGTCGAGCAGCACGCAGGTCAGCAGCTCGGTCGCGCGCGCGTGGAAAAGCGGCACGAAGGCCGGGCGATCGGAGGGCTCGTCGCCGATGCGCGCCAGGCAATCGCGCACGCGCGGCGTGAGCGCCGCGTTGCACAGCACCCGGCCGTCGTCGCGCTCGACCAGCTCGCTCATCTGCCGCGCGGGCAGCCGCACGCCCAGCGCATGCAGCCAGCGCGGCAGCAGGTCGCGCCGCAGGCGGAACTGCACGAAGTTGTTGCGGCAGGCACCGGGAATGTGGATCAGGTAGCCGCCGTCGCGGTTCGGCGTGCGCAGCAGCGCGCGGTCGACGCGGAAGTCGAGCGGCCGGCCTTGCGCGCTGCCGATCTCGCCCGTGACGTGACCTGAAAGAAAGAAGGTCAGCAGCAGCTCGTTGCCGGGCGCCAGCTGCACGTGCAGGTCGTCGTTCAACCTGAAATCGAAATACAGCGCGCTCGCGCCTTCCCAGGGCGTGGTGCGCAGCCGCAGGATGCGGCCCCCGTCGTCGGGCCAGCGCACCTCGCGGCTGGCGCCGTCGTGCAGGGCCGGCAGCGCCAGCGGTCGATCGGCGGGCAGGCGGATCAGCGCGGCGTTGAAGTCGTCCTCGCGCAGCGCGGCGGCCGTGAACGGCGAAGGCTGGATCGGCACAGTCTGCGATGGGATCGGCATAGAAAACCCTGACAGGCGGCGTTAGCGTTGCAACACTTTGGTTTGAACGGAGTTTATGGATGAATGCTCGACGTGTCTGCCGGTTTCTGGGGCTTCTGGCGGCCCTCGCCGCGGGGTGCCTGCCGGCGCTTGCCGGTGCGCAGAGTGCCTGGCCTTCGCGGCCGATTCGCCTCGTCGTGCCCTTCGTGGCGGGCGGCGGTGCCGACGTGGCCGCGCGGCTCATCGCGGCCAAGCTGCAGGTGCAGCTGGGCCAGCAGGTGGTGGTCGACAACAAGCCGGGCGGCAACACGCTGATCGGTGCGCAAGAGATCATGAAGGCCCAGCCCGACGGCTACACGCTGCTGTGGTCCATCGACCAGACCTTCGTGCTCAACCCGTCGCTGTACAACCGGCTGCCGTACGACCCGCGCAAGGACTTCACGCCGGTGGCGCTGGCCATCACCTCCCCGACGGCCGTCATCACGCGCACCCAGCCGGGCAGCGTGGGCGACGTGCATGAGCTGGTGAAGCGCGCCAAGGCCGCCCCCGGCAAGATCAACATCGGCGCCGCCGCGATCCTGTCGCAGATGGCGCTGGAAGAGTTCAACCGCAGCGCCGGCATCGAGACCACGCGCGTGCCCTACAAGGGCAGCGCCGAAGTGGCGCAGGCCACCATCGCAGGCGACATCGACGCCGCCTTCGACGGCATGGCGCCCTATGTGCAGTTCGTGAAGGCGGGGCGCGCGGAGATCCTGGCCGTCACCTCGGCCAAGCGCTTCTCGGGCCTGCCCGACGTGCCCACGCTCGACGAGCTGGGCTACAGGGGCGTCGACTTCTCCGTGTGGTTCGGCGTGGTCGGCCCGGCCGGCCTGCCGCCCGAGATCGCGAAGCGCGTGAGCGACGGCGTCGACTGGGCGATCCGCCAGCCCGATGTGGTCGAGAAGCTGCTGGTGTTCGGCTTCGAGCCGGCCGCGCAGACCAGCGCAGCAGCACTCAAGGGCCGCATCGACAGCGACCTGGTGCGCTACAGCCCGGTGATCCGCAAGCTCGGCTTCAAGCTCGACTGACAGGGTGCGCGCCATGATGAAAACCGCGGGCCTGATCGGAGGCGTCGCGTGGCCTTCCACGCTCAGCTACTACCGCTTGTTGAACGAGCACATCCAGCGCGAACTCGGCGGCCTGCATTCGGCCCGCTGCGTGATCGTGAGCCTGGACTTCGCCGGCGTCATCGCCGCCATGACCGAAGGGCGCCGCGACGATGCGCGCGCCCAGATGGAAACCGCCGCGCGCCAGGCCCGTGCGGCCGGTGCGGAGCTCATCGCGATCCTCGCGAACACCGGTCACTTCGCCGCCGATGCGGTGCAGGCCGCGGCGGGCGTGCCCCTGGTGCATGTGGCGCGCGAAACCGGCGACGAGATCGCGTCGCGGTTTCCGTCGATGCGCCGCCTCGGCCTGCTGGCCACCAGCTTCGCACTCGACGCGCCGTTCTTCGGCCAGATGCTGGGGGAGGGCGCGGGCTTCGAGCTGGTGCTGCCCGATGCGGCGCAGCGCCGCACGCTCGACGCAGCCATCTTCGGGCCGCTGGCGCGCGGCGAGGCCAGCCCCGCCGACGCGGCCGTCGTCTCGACGCTGTGCAACGCGCTCGTGGCGCGTGGGGCCGAAGGCATCGTGCTGGGCTGCACCGAGCTGAGCGCCGTGAAACCCTGGATCGCGTGCGCCGCACCGCTGTTCGATTCCACCGACATCCACGCCCGCGCCATCGTGCGCGAGATGACGCGGGCCTGATTCCATTTCCACACACAGAGAACGAAAGAGAGACCACCGCATGCAGACCGCCGACTTCCCCTTGCCCTTTGTCAATGCGCCCTACAGCCGCGCGATGTTCGACGACGAGTGGATCTTCGTCTCCGGCACCATCGGCATGGACTACGACACGCAGACGCTCGCCGTCAGTGCCGAAGACCAGACCCGGCTGATGGTGCGCAACATCGAGAAGTACCTCGCAGCTTGCGGCGGACGGTTGGAGCAGGTGATCAACTACACGCTGATCGTGGCCGGCGCCGAGCACCTGGGTGCGGTGGTGCAGACGCTGTCGGAAGTGCTGCCCTGCAAGCCGACCGGCACCGCCATGCTGGCCGGCATCGCCGTGCCGAAGGCCTGGGTGGAGATGCAGGTGATTGCGCGCAAGAGCCAGCCGGTGGGCGGGGCCAAGCCATGACACCGCGCGCCAGCGGGTTGCTGCGCGCCGGCTTCTGCGTGCTCGCCTGCGTCGTGGCCGGCTGCGGCGGCGACAGCGGAGGCGGCGGCGGCTTCTTCGGTGGGCCGGTCGTGACGCCACCACCCACACCGCCCGCGTCGAACGACACCTACAGCGCCGAGGTGCGCTGGACGCAATACGGCCTGCCGCACATCAAGGCCAGCAACTACGCGGGCCTGGGCTATGGCCATGGCTACGCCGTCGCGCGCGATCACCTCTGCCTGCTGGCCGACCGCGTGCTCACGCTGCGCGGCGAGCGCTCGGAACGCTTCGGCCCGGACGGGCTGGCCACCGTGGCCTTCCTGCAGATTCCCAACCTGGACAGCGATCTGTTCTACCGCGTGCAGCTGTCGGACGACGAGGTCGAGACCGCCTGGAAGGGCTTGTCCACCGATGCGCGCCAGCTCGCGCAAGGCTATGCCGCCGGCTTCAACCGCTGGGTGCGCGACCTGCCGCCCGAGGCGCGCCCCGCCGCCTGCAAGGGCCTGGCGCTGCCGCAGATGGAAGCCAGCGATGTGGTGCGCGCCACGATGCAGGTGGGCTCGCTGTGGAAGGCCTTGAGCGTCGCAGCGTACGCCTCGGCATCGACCTGGGACCAGCTGGGCGCGCCGCCCGTCGCGAAGGCCGAGGGCGACCGCCCACCGACGCAGCGCATGGCCAGCAACGCCTGGGCCTACGGCGCCGAGGCCACGGGAACGAACACCTCGATCATGGTGGCCAACCCCCACACGCTGTGGCAGGACCACTGGCTGCTGATGCACCAGATGCACCTCACCATTCCCGGCGAGATCGACGTGATGGGCGCCGACTTCTTGGGCCTGCCGCTGCCGTTGTCGGGCTTCACGCGGCACCTGGCCTGGAGCATCGAGGCGCCCTCGACCGTGACCTATCCCCTGCTGGTGGCGCTGGACGTGAAGCCCGGCGCGAAGCCTTCGTACACGGTCGATGGCGCACCGCGCGAACTGACGATGAAGACCGTCGCGCTGCGCGTGAAGCAGCCCGACGGCAGCGTGCGCACGCAAAGCCACAGCCTCCCGTACTCGCAGCTCGGACCGCTGTACCGCTTGCCTGCGGAAGCCGGCCGCCCGGCCGGCTGGCATGCCGTGACCGACCCCAATGCGGCGAATGCGCGCGCGCTAGACCAGATCCTCGCCGTGGCGAAAGCGCGCGACATCGGCGCCTTCGAGCAGGCGGTGGCGCGCAACCGCGGCATCACCGCGCACCTGATCGCGGGCGACAGCCAGGGGCAGGCGATGTACATCGAGTCGGGACCGCTGCTCGACATCGGCGATGCCGCGCTGCGCGACTGCGCCGTCGTGCCGCCGCCCGACGACGCCACCGTGCCGGGCGCACTCGACGGCCGTCGCAGCGCCTGTGCGGTGCGCGATGCCGACGGCCGGCCGCGCCTGGCACCGGCCAGCTGCCTGCCGGCGCTCGCCACGCGTGGCATCGTGCAGAACGCCAACGACAGCTACAGCCTCTCGCTGGTGGGGCGCCAGCTCGATGGCTATTCATTGCTGCTCGGCAGTCCGAAGGCGGCGCCCGGTGCGCGCACGCTGATGTCGCAGCGGCAGATCGAAGACAGCCTGGCCGACGGTCGCATCGACGTGGCCGAAGCCACCGACATGGTGTTCGGCAATCGCAACCACCTGGCCGAGACCACGCTCGATGCCGTGCTGGCCGCCTGCTCCAGCGCCAAGGACGATGCCACGGTGCAGCGCGCCTGCGGCATCCTGGCCGCGTGGGACCGGCGCCACAACGTCGACAGCCGCGGCGCCTTGCTGTTCACCGAGCTGGGTCCCCGGCTCGACAACGTGCCCGGCCTGTATGCGCAGCCCTACGACCCGGCACACCCGTTCCGCGTGCGGCCGGTGTCGTCGGCGGCAGGCGTGACGGCGGGCATCGTCGCGGCGGTGCGCGACACGGCCGATGCGCTGGCGGCGCTGGGGCTGCGTGGCGATGAGAAATGGGGTGACATGCTGGCGCGGCCCACGCCGCGCGGCCGCGTGCCGCTGCATGGCGGCCCGGGCGGGCAGGGCGTACTCAATGCGCTGGAGGGCGCGCCGCTCACGAAGGACGGCTACGGCGACATCATCGCCGGCACCTCGTACGTGCATGTGGTCACGTGGGCACAGGGCAAGCCGGTGGCGCGCGTGATGATGGCGGGCGGGCAGTCGAGCGACCCGGCCTCGCCGCACCACGACGATCAACTCGAGCTCTTTTCGCGCAAGCAGCTGGTGACGCCGCCCTTCACTGAAGAAGAGATCGCGGCCGATCCGAAGCTGGAGCGGCGCACGTTGCGCGAGTGACGGTGTCGCCAGGCCCTGAACGGAGCCTGGCAACGACGCCGCTCAGACCGTCATGCCTTGTTCGACGTCGAGCGTCTTGCGGCGCGCCATGGCCAGGTTCGACTTGGTCTTGTCCAGCACCAGGTAGACGAACAGGCCTTCCTTCTTCTGCATCGGGCGGATGATGTGGTACTGCTTGCCGAGCGTGATCAGCATGTCTTCGATGCTGTCGTTCAGGCCGAGGTCGCGCATGGTGCGCAGCTTGGCGCGGACCACTTCGGTGTTGCCGGCGGCGGCCACCTCGAGATCGACGCCCGAGCCGATCTGGCCCAGGATCATGCCGCTGCTCGAATCGACCAGCGCCGCGCACAGGGCGCCGTCGCAGGTCATCAGGTCGTCCATGGATTGCTTGATATTTGCCATCGAAATCTTTCCTAGTCCTCGCCCCTGAAAGTCGGCGGCCACCCGGGCGAAGGGGATGGGTGGCTGCCGGTGTCGAATGGGTGTGGTGCGCCGATGCCCGGCGTCAGGCGTGCTGCAGCAGCTGCGTCGCCTGTTTCGCGAAGTACAGGACCTGGCCGATGATGGCTTCGCGGCTGGTGACCACGCTCACGATCAGCGTCATCTCGGGATGCCGTGCCTGCAGCATCAGGATGTGGCCGTGCGTGGCCTCGATCGCCACGTTGTCGCAGTGGCCCAGCTGGCTTTCCTCGCTGGCCACGGCGCCCAGCGCGGCCAGCGAACTGGCGATGGCCGACAGGCGCGCGACCTGCGCGGTGTTCTCGACGCGCGCGGCCAGCTCCAGGCCGTCTTCGGTCGAGATCACCACGGCCTTCACGCCCTTGATTTCCCGCATCAGGGTGTCGATGGCCGATTCCGCTGCAAGCCTGATTCTTGGAGTGATGTTCATTGCTGCCTGAATGGAAGGAAAAGGAGAAAAAGAGGGGCGTCCTGCGTTCAGACCTCGAGCTGGAGCAGGAGCAGTTCCAGCAGCTGCACGACCTGCTGCGCATCGGTGACGTTGGCCGGCAGCACCGGGCACACGACGCCCTTGGCCTCCATGCGCCGGGCGTAGGCGTCGATGCCGGGGCTCGGGTGCGTTTCCATGCGGCCCACCGCCACCACGCAGGCGGTCTGCGCGATGAGCTCGGCGAAGCCGTCCAGGTAGATGTCCAGGTCGGCCAGCGGATCGGGGCGGCTGTTGTCCACCAGGATCACCACGCCGAGCGCGCCGCGCCCCAGGATGCGCCACATGAAGTCGAAGCGCATCTGGCCGGGCGTGCCGTACAGGCGCAGCTTCTCGCCGTTGTCGAGCGTGAGTTCGCCGTAGTCCAGGCCGACCGTGGTGGTGGCCTTGGCCACCGAGGTGTCGCTGTTGCGCACGTCGGTGCTCACGGGCGGGATCTCGCTCACGCCGGCGATGGCCGTGGTTTTGCCGGCGCCCATGGTGCCGGTGAAGAGGATCTTGTGTTCTACGGTCATTGAGGGCCTGACGGCAGCAAGCCGAGTCGGTTCCTGATGCGTGCGAGCAGGCCGGGCTGCACGGTGTCGCGCGCCGGCGCCGGAAAGCGGCTGTCGGGAAAGACGCTGTCGGGGGCCGAGGCCGCCACCAGCGCGCCGGGGGGCGCGGCGCGTTCGAGTAGGCCGGCGCGCTGCAGGTCGGCCAGGAAATCCGCGCACTCCTGGCGCGTGGCGGGCGAGCGCTGCTGCAGCGACAGCACCGACGCCGGCCGGTTGGACATCAGCGTGGCCAGCCGCAGGCGGATCGGCGCCTCGAGCACGGCCGCGGGCGGCCAGCGCAGCATGCGGAATTCTTCGTGTTCGCCGATCGGCACCTCGGTCGTAGCCAGCCCCAGGCCGCGGGCGTGGACGACCATCGCGCCGAGGCGGTTGAGCACCACTTCCAGCGCATCGGTGTGCAGCGGCAGGGCCAGGAAAGGGCCGCGTTGCGGATCGGCATGGGCGACGGTCAGCGTGGGCACCGCCGGTTGGGGCGAGGCGGCTGCGAGGGCGACTTGGTCGCCGACGACCCGCAGGTCGGCCTGTTCGGCCTTCCACGACCAGTTCTGGTGCGTGCGGTGGTCGAGCAGCCGGATCAGCGACTTGAGCAGCACTTCTTCGCGGTGCGGCAGCCCTTCGACGCTGTAGCTCAGCAGGGCGCGTTGACTTTTGGGAACGGTGTTAACGGCCGTCATGCAGCCTCCGCACCACCGTGCCCATCGGCCGGCCGCTGTGGGGTGTTGCGTTCAACCGCATCGAAAACACCGATTGGAGGCGGCATCGCCGTTCTTTTTGCAACTTAAGCACTCACTGTAAGAAGTTGGACGGAGACGCCGATCGCAACGCTGGCTGGGAGAACTAAAGTGTTTGTTTGGAGGTGGCGTCAAAAATATAACACTTGTTGCAAATAAAAACACAAGATTACGAACAACTGTTTTCAGTGGGTCGCGGACGCGACAAAGCCTCGCGGGCCGCAGCGCGGCGCGCGAGGTTTCAGGGGGCTGTGAAAGGGGCGGGCGGGGAGAAGAGCGCCCGCCGGGGCGTCAGTGCGCCAGTTGCGCCTGCAGCTCGGCCACTTGCCGGCGCAGGTCCGCGTTCTCGGCCGTGAGCTCGGCCACGCGCTGTTGCAGTTGCTGCACGGCGTCGAGCGCCGCCGGTTCGGCGCCTTCTTCGGTTTCGGGCGCGGCCTCGCGCGGCTTGCGCTTGGCCTCGCGCACGCGCTTGGCGGCCTGCTTGAGCTCGTCCTTGCCGGCGTTGGCGGCTGTCACCTGCTCTTCAGCGGGTAGCGAGGCGACGGCCGCGGCCGTGTTGATCGAGATCACGCCCGACTTCACGGCCGCCACCAGCTCGGGCGCGGCCTGCTTCTGGATCTTCTCGATCATCACGACCTGGCTGCTGCTCAGGCGCGCGGCGCGGGCGATGGCCTCGCGGCTGTTCAGCGGCACGGGCGGCGGCAGGGCTTCGTCGGAAGCGGGAGTGGAGGTCGAAGCGGGGGCGTCGTCGACGTCGAAGGGCGGGTCGTCCGCCGTGGTCGGGGTGGTCGGCGTGGCGGCGCTGCTGCGGGCGCGGCGCTCGTCCACGATGTCCTTCTTGCGCAGCGCCAGCACGCCGCGCAGGTAGTCCGAGATGCTGCGGCGGCCCAGGTGCTGGTCGATCATCCACAGGTGCACGTCCTGCAGCGTCTTGAAGCGCGTGTTCTGCACGGTCTGGAAGGGCAGGCCGTGCTTCTGGCAGATGCCGTAGCGGTTGTGGCCGTCCACCAGCACGTCGCCCCACAGCACCAGCGCGTCGCGGCAGCCTTCGGTGAGGATGCTGCGTTCGAGGGCTTCGTACTCCTCCGGCGTCAAGGGATCGATATAGGCTTTGAGTTCTTCGTTGACGACGATGTTCATGGGTACGGGTGCGATGTAAGGGGCGGAATTTTAGGTGTCTCGGTTTCGGCCGCTCGAACGTCTAGACAGGGAGAGAGACGAGAAGGCGCCACCGGGAAAAACAGGGCCTTCTTGCGTCATCAAATGGTAATAGTTCTTATTTGCATCTTTGCCCTTGAACACTTCAGGAGTACCCATGGATCTGTCGCTTTCCCCGTCCGCGCCCACGCTGGGGGAGGTCTTCATCGCGAACCGTGCCCAGCTCCAGCGCGTCGCGCAAAAGATCGTCCGCACCGCTGACCTCGCAGACGAAGTGCTGCAGGACGCCTACCTGAAGCTCGCCGACGGCGCTTCGGTGCGCGATGTCCGCAAGCCGCTCGGTTACTGCTGCCAGGTGGTGCGCAACGTGGCGGTCGACTACCACCGCCACCATTCCGTGGAGGCCAGCTACCGCACCTACTGCGACGACGTCGAACTCGTGAGCCCGCCCAGCAGCAACGACGCGCCCGACCGCGTGCTCGGCGGCCGGCAGGCGCTGGTGGCCATCGACCGCGTGCTCGAAGCGCTGCCGGCGCGCACCCGCCTCGCGTTCGAACTCAACCGCCTCAGTGGCCTGACCCAGCGCGAGATCGCCACGCGCCTGGGCTGCTCCGCCACCCTCGTGAACTTCATGATCAAGGACGCCGACGCCGCCCTCGAAAGCTGCCGCTACCTCGTGCAGGCCGCCTGAGTTTTCCGACGCACCGCATCGGCGCTACGATGGCCGCCGATGAGCAGCAGCCCCAACGACACGCAAAGCGACCCCACCTGGCAGACCGCCTGGGCGTGGGTCCGCCGCCAGCACGCCGGCGAAGGCGCCCTCGACGCCGCCGCGAGCGCCGAGCTCGCGCACTGGCTCGCCGCCGATCCTGCCCATCGCCAGGCCTACGACGAGGCAGGCCGCCTCTGGCTGCTCGTCGGCCTGGTGCCGCCTGCGCACGACGTCCCGTCGCCGGACGCCGAAGACGCGGCCCGCTAGCCCGCTCCCTCTTTTTTTCGCAGCTCCTGCAGCGGCCCTCGCCGCGGCGCAGCCGTGCACGGTCTGGATGCATGCGGGACTAAACACCCAGCCTCGCGGCGCGTCTTGTATCGCAAGGGCAAACCCTGCCCGTCATTGCACTTACCAAGAGGACCGCCCATGTCTATCAGCTGTTTCGACCGCGAGGACGAGACCTTCATCGTGCTCGTCAACCACGAAGCGCAATATTCCATCTGGCCGCACTGGAAGGCCGTGCCTGGCGGCTGGACCGCCGTCGACGGCGTCAAGGGCGACAAGAAGACCGTGCTCGACTACGTCGAAGCCCAGTGGACCGACATGCGCCCGAAGTCGTTGCGCGACTGGATGGCCACTCAGCAGCAACCTGACAACGCCTCCGCCTGACGCACATGCAGGCCTCGCTGCCCCTGCTGTGCCTGCCCTGCGCGGGCGCCAGCGCCACCATGTACCTGCGATGGCGGCGTGCGCTGCCGCGCTGGATCGAGGTCGTGCCGGTCGAGCTGCCGGGCCGCGGCGGGCGCCTGGGCGAAAGCTTCGTCGACGACTTCGACCGCATGGTCGCGCAGCTGTGCGCCGAGCATGAAGGCGTGCTGCGCGGTCGCTACGCGCTCTTCGGCCACAGCATGGGCGCCTTGCTGGCCTGGGGCATGGCGCAGCAGCAGCGGCGGCAGCGGCGCCCGCTGCCGGGCGCCCTGATCGTCTCCGGCAGCGCAGCGCCTTCGCAGCGCGACCCTGACCGCTTTCTCGACATCACCGACGACGCGGCTCTCATCGCCGACCTGCGCAAGCAGGGCGGCACGCCCGACGAACTCTTCGACAGCCCCGAGCTGCTGCGCATGACGCTCGACACCCTCGGCGCCGACTACCGCCTGTGCCGCAGCTTCGTGCACGCCGACCCCGCGCCATTGCCCGTGCCCCTGCATGTGCTGGCCGGCCGCCAGGACGACATCGCCCCGTGGCGCATGCAGGCCTGGGCCGCTGAGACCGCGCACGCGCGCTTCACGCTCGACTGGTTTGAGGGCGGCCATTTCTTCATCCGCCAGCGCGAGACCTCCGTGCTGGCCGCGCTGGCGCGGCACCTCGCGCCGGCGGTGATGGCGGCGGGAGGCGTCGATGCGGCTCGTGCCCTGGCATGACCCCTTGCCGCCGGGCATCGCGTTGCAGCGCCTGGACCTGGACCTCGCGGCGAACGATGGCGATGCCTGGGCCGACCTCACGCCCGACGAACGTGCCCGCGCCAACCGATTCGCCCGCCGCGCCGACCGCGTGCGCTTCGCCCACACCCGCGCCGCCGTGCGCCGCCTGATCGCGCAGCGCCTCGCCTGCCGTCCGGCGGAGGTGCCGCTGCGTGCCGACGCACACGGCAAGCCCTTCGTCGAAGCCGGCAGCGACAACGCCGTGCCCCTCTTCAACATCTCGCACGCCGGCGACCATGCGCTCATCGCGCTGGCCGATCCGGCGCGCGTGCGTTGCGTCGGCGTTGACATCGAAGCCTGCGCGCGCGACCTCATGGCCGACGCCGATGCGCTGCTCGCCATGGCCTTCACCGCGCGCGAACAGCGCGAGATCCGCAGCGATGCCGACCTGCCACACGCCTTCTACCGACGCTGGGTCGGCAAGGAAGCTGTGTTGAAAGCCGCCGGCGTCGGCATGGCCGAGCACCTGCAAAGCGTCGGCATCCACCCCGATGCCCATGGCGCGCTCGCCGTCGACTGCGCCGTGCCCGCGTGGGCCGGCATTGAAGCGATGGCGCTGTCCGCGCCGCCGGGCTATGCCGCCGCGCTGGCCTGGCACACCAAGGAACAACCCCTGTGAACCCGATGCATCCCGTGGACTTCGTGACCCACCTGCGTGGCCTCGCCGCGCAGCGCCCCGACGACATCGCCTTGATCGCCATCACCGACCGCGATGGCGCCGCACTCGACACGCCCATCAGCTACCGCGCCCTCGACGCGCGCGTGCGCGGTCTCGCGGCGCACCTGCAGCAGGCCTTCGCGCCCGGCGGCCGCGCACTCATCATGCTGGACAACAGCGACGACTACGTTGTCAGCTTCTTCGCCTGCCTCTACGCGGGCCTCGTCGCCGTGCCGGTGTTCCCGCCCGAGTCCACGCGCAAGCGCCACCTGGGCAAGCTCGAGGGCATCGCCGCCGACGCGGGCGCCTGCTGCGTGCTGACCCACGCCGCCATCCGCGATGCGATGGCAGGCGTGGCCGACGCCTTCGCGCAGGCCACGCTCATCGCCGTGGACGAGATCGACGCCACCGGCGCCGACGCATGGCGCCCGCACACGCCGGCCGCCACCGACATCGCCTTCCTGCAATACACCTCCGGTTCCACCTCGGCACCCAAGGGCGTCATGGTCACGCACGCCAACCTGATGGCGAACATGCGCGCGATCGAGGAGGGCCTCTCGGTCTGCACGCGCGACACCTTCGTCACCTGGCTGCCGCTGAACCACGACATGGGCCTCATCGGCGGCCTGCTGCAGCCGATGCACCGTGGCGCCGTGGTGGCGCTGATGTCGCCGCGCTACTTTCTCGAGCGCCCCGTGCGCTGGCTCGAAGCCGTCTCGCGGCTGCGCGCCACGGTCAGTGGTGGGCCCGACTTCGCCTACCGCCTGTGCCTGGACCGCGTGTCCGACACGCAGTTGCAAAGGCTCGACCTGTCGTCCTGGCGCCTCGCGTTCTCCGGCGCCGAGCCGGTGCGCGCCGACACGCTGCGGTCGTTCCAGCAACGCTTCGCGCCCGCGGGCTTTCCGGCCGAGGCGGTGTACCCCTGCTACGGCCTGGCCGAATCGACGCTGTTCGTCACCGGCGGACGCCGCGGCGCCGGCATGGTCGCGCACGCCTTCAACAAGGCACGTCTGGCGCAAGGCGCCGTGGTGCGCGACGAGGGCGGCGCCATGCTCGTGGGCTGCGGCCGCAGCGTCACGCACCATGCGGTGCGCATCGTCGACACCGCCACGCTGACTGCCTGCGCGGACGGCGCCGTCGGCGAAATCTGGGCCTCGGGCCCGAGCCTGGGCAGCGGCTACTGGAACAAGCCCGAGGTGTCGCAGCAGACCTTCGTCGAGCACGACGGCACGCGCTGGCTGCGCACCGGCGACCTGGGCTTCGTGCACGACGGCCAGCTCTACGTGGCCGGCCGCATCAAGGACATGATCATCGTGCGCGGCCACAACCTGTACCCACAGGACATCGAGCGCGAAGTGGAGCGCGAGGTCGAGGCCGTGCGCAAGGGCCGCGTCGCGGCCTTCGCGGTCGAGGGGCCGGAAGGCGAGGGCATCGGCCTCGCGGCCGAGGTGTCGCGCAGCATCCAGAAGCTGGTGCGGCCCGAGGTGCTGGTCGAGGCGCTGAGCGCGGCCGTGAGCGAGCAATGCGGCGAGCCGTTGTCGGTCGTGATGCTGCTCAACCCCGGCGGCATGCCCAAGACCACGAGCGGCAAGCTGCAACGCGGCGCCTGCCGCCAGGGCTGGATCGATCGCACGGCGGACGCCTATGCGATCTACGCCCACGGTGCGTTCGTGCTGGGTGGCAGCGCCCCCGCAGTCGACACAACCGAAACCGCGCTCGACGACGTCGAGCAGGCCCTCGCCACGATCTGGCACGAGGTGCTGCGCCGCCCCGTCGAACGGCCGCTGGCGCGCGACGCGCACTTCTTCACCCACGGCGGCAACTCGCTCGCAGCCACGCAGGTGGCCGCGCGCATCGGCGAGCGCTGGGACATCGACTTTCCGCTGCGCGTGCTGTTCGAGCAGCCGCGCCTGGGCGACCTCGCGCGCGAACTGCGGCGCGTGCTCGCGCTCGGCCAGCGCCGCGCGCACCAGCCGATCCCGGCCCTGCCGGCCGAGCGTCGCACGGGGCTGCTCGCGCTGTCGCATGCGCAGGCGCGCCAGTGGTTCCTGTGGCAGCTCGATCCGCAGAACAGCGCCTACCACGTGGGCGTGCGCTGCGCCTGTCGGGCGTGCTGGATGCCGACGCAATGAAGGCGGCGCTCGAAGGCCTGCTCGCGCGCCACGAGAGCCTGCGCACCGTGTTCCGCACGGCAGCCGACGGCACGGTCGGCCAGCAGGTGCTGCCGGCGGCGCCGCTGGCGCTCGCCCACATCGATCTGCGCGCGCTGCCGGACAGCGACCGCGAAGGCGCCGCCGCCGCGCAGGCGCGCGCGCTGCAGGTCGAGCCCTTCGACCTCGTGGCCGGCCCCGTGCTGCGCGCCGCGTGGCTCCAGCTCGGCGACGCGCACCACATCCTCGCGATCGTCACGCACCACATCGTGTCCGACGGTGCCTCGCTGCAGGTGCTGCTCGACGAGTTCGGTACCGCCTATGCCGCAAACGCGAAGGGCGAAACGCCGTCGCTCGCCACGCCACTGATCCAGTACGCCGACTACGCCGCGTGGCAGCGCGACTGGCTCGCCGCCGGCGAGGCTGAACGCCAGTTGGCCTACTGGCGCACCCAGCTCGGCAGCGACCATCCCGTGCTGGCCCTGCCCACGGACCGTCCCCGCCACGCGGTCGCCAACTACCGCGCGGCCTCGCATGCCTTCGACCTTGACGCGGCCCTCGTCGCCCGCCTGCACGCCACCGCGCAGGCGCATGGCGCCACCCTGTTCATGGTGCTGCTCGCGGGCTTCCAGGCGCTGCTGCATCGCTACACGGGCCAGCCCGACGTGCGCGTGGGCGTACCGGTCGCCAACCGCCACCGCCCCGAGACCACGGGCCTCATCGGCTTCTTCGTCAACACGCAGGTGCTGCGCGCCACGCTGAACGGCCGCACCCCGTTCGCGCAACTGCTGGCCCAGACCCGCGAGGCCGCGCTCGGCGCGCAGGCCCATCAGGACCTGCCGTTCGAGCAGCTCGTGGACGCCCTGCAGCCGCAGCGCAGCCTCAGCCACAACCCGCTGTTCCAGGTGATGTTCAACCTGCTGCGCGAAGACACGGCCGTGCTGCGCGGCCTGCCGGGCCTGGCGGTCGACGAGTACCGCATGGACGACAGCGCCGCGCAATGCGAACTCGCGCTCGACATCCGCGAGCGCGCCGACGGCCAGGTGCGCGCGGTCTTCACCGCGGCGGCCGAGCTGTTCGACGAGGAGACCGTCGCGCGCATGGCCGTGCACTACCGTGCGTTGCTCGACGCGCTGACGGCCGACCCGGCCCGCGCCATCGGCGATGCGCCGTGGCTCGCTGCCGAAGAGCGGGCGCAACTGCACACCTGGGGCACGGGCCCATCGCCCGCATCCGCCGCGACACCCGCGCATCGCCTGTTCGAAGCGCACGTCCGCCGCGCACCCGATGCCATCGCGTTGATCGCAGGCGACACAGAACTGTCTTACGCCGCCCTCGACCGCCGCGCCAACAGCCTCGCGCACCGCCTGCTGCGCCACGGCGTGCGGCCCGACACGCCAGTCGCCGTGGCCGTCGATGCCCCGATCGATCGCGTTGTCAGCCTGCTCGCCGTGCTGAAAGCCGGCGGCACCTACCTGCCGATGGACCCGTCGCACCCGCCGCAACGGCTGTCGCAGTTGCTGGCCGACAGCGGCGCCGCGCTGTTGCTGACCGGCAGCCACAGCTCGGTGGACGGACCCGTCACGCGCATCACGGTCGATGACGCATCGCTCGACGACGAACCGAACGAGGCGCCGCGAGTCGCGCTGCACGACCACCACCTGGCCTACGTGATCCACACCTCGGGCACCACCGGTCGCCCCAAGGGCGTGGCGGTGGCGCACGGCGCGCTGTCGATGCACCTCCAGGCCATGGCCGACACCTGCGGCTTCACGGCGAGTGATCGTTCGCTGCAGTTCGCGCTGCCGCACGTCGACGCCGCCATCGAGCAGTGCCTGCTGCCGCTGACCTCCGGCGCCGCACTGGTGCTGCAGCCGCAGTGGTGCTCACTCGCCAGCGAACTCGATGCCCTGCTGCAGCGACACCGCGTCAGCGTGGTCGACCTGCCGCGGCCTATGCGCGCCAGCTGCTGCAGGACCAGCCGCCGTTCCAGCACGCCGTGCGCCTCGCGCTCTTCGGCGGCGAGGCCTGGACCGGCGAAGACCTCGCGCTGGTCCGCCGCGTGCTGCACCCGGCATGCGTCGTGAACGCCTACGGCCCGACCGAAGCCGTGATCACGCCGACCCTGTGGTCCGCCGACGCCGAGGCCATCGTGCAGGGCTACGCCCCCATCGGCCGCCCGGTCGGCCGCCGCACCGCCCATGTGCTCGACGCCGACCTGCAGCCCGTGCCGCAGGGCGTGCCCGGCGAGCTGTACCTCGGCGGCGACGGCCTCGCGCGCGGCTACCTCGGGCGCGCGGCGTTGACGGCCGAGCGCTTCGTCGCCGACCCCTTCGACGAGGCGGGCGGTCGCCTGTACCGCACCGGCGACCTCGTGCGCTGGCGCGCCGATGGCCAGCTCGAATACCTGGAGCGGCTCGACCACCAGGTGAAGGTGCGGGGCTTCCGCATCGAGCTCGGCGAGGTCGAGGCGCGCTTGCGCGAACAGCCCGGCGTGCGCGAGGCGCTGGTGTGCCTGCACGAGGGCGCAGCCGGCCCGTCGCTCGTGGCCTACGTCGCACCGGCGGCGGGCGCATCGCTCGACGCGACCACGCTCAAGACGCAGATGGCTCAGGCGTTGCCCGACTACATGGTGCCCTCGGCGTTGATGGTGCTCGACAGCTTCCCGCTCGGCGCCAACGGCAAGGTCGACCGCCGCGCGCTGCCCGTACCGGCGGTAGCCGGCACCCCAGGCTACGAAGCCCCCCACGGCGACGTCGCGCAGACGCTGGCCGCGATCTGGGCCGAGCTGCTCAAGGTCGCACAGGTCGGGCTGCACGACAACTTTTTCGATCTCGGCGGCAACTCGCTGCTCGTGATCCGCATGCACCGGCTGGTGGAAGACCGCCTGCAGCCGGGCCTGGCGGTGGTCGACCTCTTCAAGTACCCGACCGTCGGCGCGCTCGCCCGTCACATCGAGCAGAAGGGGCGCGGCCCCGCCGCTGCCGCCACCGACGACGCCGCGCAGGCGAAACAGCGCGCGCAGCAGCAACGCGCCGCCCTGCTGCAACGCCGCCGACCCACGGAAAGAACCCTCTGATGCACGCGCAAGACGACACTCCGCCTTCTTCTCCCGACACCACGGGCCTCGAGATCGCCATCGTCGGCATGGCCGGCCGCTTTCCCGGAGCGCCCGACGTGGACGCCTTCTGGCGCAACATCCGCGACGGCGTCGAGTCGGTCACCGTCTTCAGCGACGACGAACTGCGCGCGCGCGGCGTGCCCGAGCGCGCACTGGCCGATCCCGACTACGTGAAGGCCGGCGTGCTGTTCGACGGCCTCGACCGCTTCGACGCCGGCTTCTTCGGCTACTCGCCGCGCGAAGCCGAGCACCTCGATCCGCAGCAGCGCATCTTTCTCGAGTGCGCCTGGGAGGCGATGGACCACGCGGGCTGGCCGACCGGCCAGAAGGGCGGGGCGCCGGTCGGCGTCTACGCGGGTGACGGCCCCAACCTCTACCTCATGAAGCACCTGCTGCCCGCCGTCGGCATCGACGCGGGCACCGGCATCGCCGACATGCTGGGCCTCATGAGCGGCAACTCCGCCGGCTCGCTGTGCACACGCGTGGCCTACAAGCTCGACCTGCGCGGCCCGGCCCTGAGCGTGCAGACCGAATGCTCGACCTCGCTGGTGGCCGTGCACCTGGCCTGCCAGGGCCTGCTGAGCCACGACTGCGACATGGCGCTGGCCGGCGGCGTGTGGCTCAACCTGCTGCAAGAGGGCGGCTACCGCTACCAGAACGGCGCGATCCTTTCGCCCGACGGCCACTGCCGCGCCTTCGACGCCCGGGCCGCGGGCACGGTGATCGGCAGCGGCGCGGGCATCGTCGTGCTGCGCCGGCTGGCCGACGCGCTGCGCGACGGCGACACCATCCACGCCGTCATCAAGGGCACGGCCGCCAACAACGACGGCGCCGACAAGATCGGCTTCACCGCACCGAGCGTGCAGGGCCAGGCCGGCGCGATCCGCGCGGCGCAGCTGATGGCCGACGTGCCCGCGCACACGGTCGGCTATGTCGAGGCGCACGGCACCGGCACCACGCTGGGCGACCCGATCGAGCTGGCCGCGCTCACGCAGGCCTTCCGTGCGGATGGCGGCGATGGCGGGCGCTGCGGCTACTGCGCCATCGGCTCGGTCAAGACCAACATCGGCCACCTCGACGCGGCAGCCGGCGTGGCGGGGCTCATCAAGGCGACGCTGGCGCTGCGCCACCGCACGCTGCCGCCGAGCCTGCACTTCGAGCAGCCGAACCCGCAGATCGATTTCGCGAACAGCCCGTTCCGCGTGAACACCGAGGCGCTCCCGTGGCCCGAGGGCGACACGCCGCGCCGCGCGGGCGTCAGCTCTTTCGGCATCGGCGGCACCAATGTGCACGTCGTGCTGGAAGAGGCGCCGCCCGTGGTCACGGCCACAGAAGCGGCCGGCTGGCAGGTGCTGCCACTGTCGACCCGCAGCGCGTCCGCGACACGGCAGGCCGCGCAGCAGCTGGCCGATCACCTGCGCGCGCACCCCGCGTTGCCGCTCGCCGACATTGCCCACACCCTGCAGGCGGGCCGCCGCGTCTTCGAGCACCGCAGTGCCGTGGTGGCCGACCATGCCGAAGGGGCCGTGCAGCTGCTCTCGGCGGGCGAGGGTCTGGCCGTGCGCGCCGCGCCCGCGCAGGCACCCGAGGTGGTCTTCCTCTTCCCCGGCGGCGGCACGCAGCACGCCCAGATGGGCCGCGCGCTCTACGAGGACGACGCGGCCTTCCGGGACGACATCGACCGCTGCTGCGCGCTGCTGGAGCCCGAACTGGGCTTTGACCTGCGCACCGTGCTGTTCCCCGCGCCCGGCGGCGAAGCCGAGGCCGACGCGCGGCTGTTCGACATCGCACTCGCGCAACCCGCGCTCTTCGTCGTCGCGTACGCGATGGCGCAGTGGTGGATGCGCCGCGGCGCGCGGCCCGCGGTGATGATGGGCCACAGCCTGGGCGAGTACGTCGCCGCCTGCCTGGCGGGCGTGTTCCGCCTCGAAGACGCGCTGCGCGTCGCGGCCCTGCGCGGTCGCCTGCTGCAGTCGATGCCGCCCGGCGCGATGACCGCCGTGCCGCTGTCGCAAGCCGCGCTCGCGCCCTTCCTGGCGCCGGGCTGCGACCTCGCTGCCGCCAATGCCGAACAGCTGTGCGTGATCTCGGGCCCGCGCGAGGCGGTCGAGGCCGCCGAGGCGCGGCTGCGCGCGGCGGGCCACCTGCCGCGCCGGCTGCATGTGTCGATCGCCTCGCACTCGGCAATGACCGAGCCGCTGCTCGCGCCGCTCGAAGCGCTCATCGCCTCGGTGCCGCGCCGGCCGCCGACGATCCCCTTCGTCTCGAACGTCACGGGCCAGCTCATCACGCCCGAAGAGGCCATGAGCCCCGCCTACTGGGCGCGCCACCTGCGCGGCACCGTGCAGTACGCCGACGGCGTGGGCACCTTGCTGCAGGTGCCGGGTCGTGTGCTGCTCGAAGTCGGTCCCGGCGAAACGCTGGCGGGCCTGGCGCGCCAGCATCCGCTGGCCGACACCGCCGCCGGCGTGCTCGCCAGCCAGGCGCACCCGCAGCAGCAGGCGCGCAATGCGCAACAGATCGCGCAGACGCTGGCCCAGCTCTGGGTCGCAGGCGTGGACATCGACTGGGCCGCCTGCCGCGCGGGCGCCGCGCGTCGGCGCGTGCCGCTGCCGGCGTATCCGTTCCAGCGTCGCCGCTACTGGGTCGAAGCGCCCGGCGCCGCAAAGGCGGTGCAACGCATCAATGCCGGCGCGTTCTACTTGCCCTCGTGGCAGCGCACGGAGCCGTTGGCGCTCGCGCCTTCAAGCGATGCCGAAGGCTGTCTGCTCGTGCTCGGAGACAGCCGCAGCCTCACGGGCCACCTCGTGCGCCAGCTGCGCGCGCAGGGCCGCACCGTGGTGCTGGCCGAGCGCGGCAGCGCCTTCGCGCGCACGGGCCACGGCCACTGGACGCTGCGCCCCGGCGCACGCGACGACCACGCGCGCCTGCAGTCCGAGATCGCGGCCGACTTCGGCGCCATCGCCGGCATCTACCACCTCTGGAGCCTCGACGAAGCGCTGCCCGCGCAGCAGCCGCAGGCCGAGCTGCTCGAACGCAGCTTCTTCAGCCTGCTCGCGCTCGTGCAGTCGCTCGACGCGGGCGACCGCACGCTGCCGCTGGCCGTCGTCGCCAACCAGCTCGAAGACGTCACCGGCACCGAGCCGCTGTGCCCCGAGAAGGCCACGCTGCGCGGCATCGGCAAGGTGATCGGCCAGGAATACCCGCGCGTGCATTGCCGCGTGATCGACGTCGTGCTGCCCGCGCCCGAAAGCGATGCCGAAGGCCGGCTGGTCGCGCAGATCGTGGCCGAGGCCGCGGCGCTGCAGGCCGAGCCCGGCGAGCCGCTGGTGGCCTGCCGTGGCGCGCACCGTTGGATCAAGACCTACGAACCCGCGACACTGACCGCCGCCGCGCAACCGCGTCTGCGCCGCGAGGGCGTCTACCTTGTCACCGGCGGCCTGGGCGGTGTTGGCCTTGCACTGGCGAAGCACCTGGCCGTGCACTGGCAGGCGCGGCTGGTGCTGCTGGGCCGCACGGCGCTGCCGGCGCGCGCGGAATGGCCGGCGCTGGTGGCGGCCAACGGCACGCCCGCCGCTCTGAAGGCGCGGCTGCAGCAACTGCTCGAACTCGAGACGCTCGGCGCACAGGTGCTCACCGTGTCGGCCAACGTGTCCGATGTCGACGCGGTGCGCGCCGCTATCGCGCAGGCCAATGCCCGCTTCGGTGCGCTGCACGGCGTCGTGCACGCGGCCGGCGATGCGGGCGGCGGCATGATGGCCGGACGCACGCGCGCGCAGGTCGACACCGTGTTCGCAACCAAGGTGCGCGGTACGCGCGTGCTGTTCGACGCGCTGCGCGGCCAGCCGCTGGACTTCGCGTTGCTGTGCTCGTCCATCTCCAGCGTGGCCGGTGGCCTGGGCATGAGCGACTACGCCGCCGCCAATGCCTACCTCGACGCCGTGGCCGTCGCGCACGAACGGCTCGGCGCGTTCCCGGTGTTCTCGGTCAACTGGGACGCCTGGCGCGGCCTGGGCATGGCCGCGCACATGGACGTGCCCGACGACATCGGCATGGACGGCCCCGAAGGCGCGCGCGTCTTCGAGCGCATCGTCAACGGCCCGGCGCGGGCGCAGACCGTGATCTCGACCACCGACCTGGCCACGCGCCTGGGCCCGCTCGACAACGGCATGCTCGACCTGCTCGGCGACGAGGCACCGGCCGCCGCCGCAGGCGCGGCCCACCCAAGGCCCGTGCTGCAGACCCCGTTCGTCGCACCGCAGGGCGAGGTCGAGACCGCGCTTGCCGCGCTGTGGACCGAGCGCCTGGGCATCGCGCCCATCGGCGTGGACGACAACCTGTTCGAACTCGGCGGCGATTCGCTCGTTGCCATCCAGCTGCTGTCGCGTGTGCGCAAGCGCTACGCGACAGAGCTGCACCCCAGCGAGTTCTTCAAGGCGCCGACCATCGCCGGCCTGGCCGCGCGGCTCGGTGTCGCCTCGACCGCCGCCGCGCCACCGCGCAACGCGATGGAGATCACGCCCGTCGCGCGCGGCGGCGCGCTGCCGCTGTCGCCGATGCAGCGCCGCCTCTGGCTGGTCGACCGCCTCACCGACGCTGCCAACCGCAGCGGCCGCGCGGCCTACAACATGTCGGCCGGCCTCGCGCTGCACGGCGAGCTCGACATCGGCGCGCTGCGCGCCGCCATCGACGCGATCGTCGCGCGCCACGAGGTGCTGCGCACCGTATTCACCGAGGACGACGAGGGCGAACCCATGGCCGTCGTGCGCTCCGGCGCGCCGCTCGACATTCCCGTCATCGCACTCGACGACGGCGCGCGCTACGGCCCCCTGTTCGACGAACTGGTGCGCGCACCGCTCGCGCTGGCCGAAGGTCCACTGATCAAGGCCACCGTCGTACGCATGGCCGCGCTCGAGCATGTGCTGGTGCTCGTGGTGCACCACATCGTGTTCGACGGATGGTCGATTGCCGTGTTCGCACGCGAGCTGGCCGCGTTCTATGAGCGCGCGCGGCGCGGTCAGCCGCTCGAACTGGCACCGCCGCCCGTGCAGTACGCCGACTACGCTGCCTGGTATGCGCGCGCGCTGGCCTCGGACGGCTTCGCGCCGAAGGCCGCGTTCTGGCGCGAACGGCTGGCGGGTGCACCGCAGGCCTCGGGTATCAAGCCTGACCACCAGCGCCCGGCTGTGCCCACGCATGCCGGCGATTCGGTGCGGCTCACGCTGTCGCCGGCGCTGTCGCAATCGCTGGCCGCGCTCGCACGGGCGTCGGACACCTCGCTGTTCACGCTGCTGCTGTCCTCGTTCTTCCTGTTCTTCCACCAGGCCTCGGGCGCCGAGGACATCGTCATCGGCACCGACGTCGCAGGCCGCGGCCACCCGGACCTCGAAGGGCTGCTCGGCTTCTTCGTCAACGTGGTGCCGCTGCGCTCGCGCCGCGCGAAGGGAAAGACCGACTTCGCGCACTGGCTGGCCGCCACCAAGGCCGACACCCTGGCCGCGATGGACCACCAGGACGTGCCCTTCGACCGCATCGTCGAGCTGTCGGGCGTGCCGCGCGCGCGCGACCGCAACCCGCTGGTGCAGGTGCTCTTCGTGCTCCAGAACACACCCGAGATCCGGTTCGCCATCGAAGGCGCCGAGGTCCAGGTGCTGCCCCAGCAGATGAACGAATCCAAGTTCGACCTGGCGGTGTTCGCCAGCGAACACGACGGCGCGCTCACCGCCGAGTGGGTGTTCGCCACCGACCTCTACCGGCGGGAGACCGTCGAAACCTTCACCGCTTCGTGGCATGCGCTGCTGGAGCGGATCGTCGTCACACCTGGCCAGCCGATCGACGCGCTGGCCCCCATGCCCTCGGAGGAATCCATCGCCATGACTCACGCTCCCAACGTCCGTCCGGCCTCGAAACTCGACAACAAGCTCGGCAAACTCGGAAAGCTCGACGCCCTGGGCACCGGCCGCGCGCCCGTGCGCGCCGCCGCGCGGCCCGCCGTGCAGACCTCGTTCCTCAAGCCCGGGGCCGAATTTCCCATCGTGCTGCAGGCCACCAGCCCCGAGCTCGACACCGTGGCCTGGGCCAAGGGGCAGGCCGACTACATCGAGATGCTGGTGGCCAAGCACGGCGGCATCCTGTTCCGCGACTTCGGCCTGAAGACCCCGCAGGATTTCGAGGCCTTCGCCGAAGCCATCGAGCCCGAGCTGTACGGCAGCTACGGCGACCTGCCCAAGAAGGAGGGTGGCAAGAAGACCTACCGGTCCACGCCATACCCCGAGCGCCAGATGATCCTGTTCCACAACGAGAGCGCGCACCTGGACCGCTGGCCACGCAAGCAGTGGTTCTTCTGCGAGCTGCCGTCGCCCGTGGGCGGCGCCACGCCCATCGTCGACTGCCGCGAGATGCTGCGCCGCCTGCCCGCCGAGGTGGTGGCCGGTTTCGAGCGCAAGGGGCTGCAGTACGTGCGCACCTTCACGCCCGGCCTGGACGTGAGCTGGCAAGATTTCTACAAGACCGATCGCCGCGAAGACGTCGAGGCCCGCCTGGCCGCCGCCGGCATCGAATGGCGCTGGTTCGACGGCGACACGCTGCAGACGCGCACCCGCTGCCCCGCCGTGATCCGCCACCCGCTCACCGGCGAGCGCGTGTTCTTCAACCAGGTGCAGCTGCACCACGTCGCCTGCCTCGAGGCACAGGTGCGCGAAGACCTGCTGGCCATGGGCGGCGTCGAGCGCCTGCCGCGCCACGTGACCTACGGCGACGGCTCGCCCATCGCCGACGACACCATGGCCATCGTCGGCGAGGCCTACGAGGCCTGTGCCGTGCGCTTCGACTGGCGCCAGGGCGACGTCGTGATGCTCGACAACATGCTCGCCGCCCATGCACGCGACCCCTTCGAGGGCCCGCGAAAGATCGTGGTGGCGATGGGCGCGATGTTCGACCGCGCCGCGCTCGACGACGGCGCGCGTGGTGCCGAGTCCCGCCTGGCCGACGAACAAGGCGCCTGAACGAAATGACGACCATGACCGACCCCTTCGACGACACGACCTTCCCGCTGAGCCCCGAACAACGCGCCGTGCCGGCCAATGCGCCGCGCCTGCTGCTGCGTGCCGACATCGAGGGCGGGCTCGACGCTGCGCGCCTGCGCGACGTGGTGGCGCGCGTGCTGGGCGCGCACGGCGCCCTGTGCAGTGCCATCCGCGCGGTGCCGGGCTACCGGGGGCTGCGCCAGCAGTACACCGACGGGATGACGCCGCTGGCTTGGGCGGACACGGACCTGCGTGATGCGCCCGAGGCCGCACTGGCCGACTGGCTGGCGAGCCTGCAGGCCGCGCCGCTGGACATCGCGCGCGGCGAGATGGTCCGTGCCGGGCTCGCACGCACTGGGGAGGCACGTCACACACTGGCGCTTTCCGTGCATGCCTGGGTCGGCGACCGGGGCAGCCTGCAGCACTTGTTCGACCAGATCGCCACGGCCTTCGCGGACGAACACGCCTTCGATGCCGCCGAGGTGTTCCCGTATGCACGCTTCGTGACCTGGCGCCAGGACCTGCTCGATGGCGAAGACGCTGCCGAGGGCCGTGCCTACTGGCAGCGCTACCTCGCGCAGGCGTCCTCGCTCACGCCGCCGCGCCTCGTCGGCCGGCAAGCTGCTGCCTCCCAGCAGGCTGTGCGCGTGCGTGCTGACGAATCCGTCGACGCCACTTTCGCGAGTCGCATGGCCGCCTGCGCCGACACACTGGGCGCACAGCCCGACACGCTGCTGCAGGCCGTCTGGTGGCTGCTGATCGCGCGGCTGGACGGCACCAGCCGCTTCATCGCCGGCTGGCAGCACGACTGCCGCCGCGACTACCCGCCGATGCAGGGTGCGGTCGGCGTGTTCGACAAGGTGCTGCCGCTCATCGTCGAGACCGCGCCCGAGACGCGCTTTGCCGACTGGTTCGACAACGTCGACGGCACGCTGGCCGCGCATGTCGAAGCGCAGGAGTACTGGGCCGTCGAGGCGCTGCCCATTGCCACGCACCTCGCGGTCGGCTTCGCGTGCCACGACCGGCCGCGCCGCCACGGCGCCGATCCGCAATGGGAGCTGGCTGCGTTGCCGGGGCCAGTGCCGACGTTCGAACTCGCTCTGCAGGTCGCATGGGACGCCGACGGCGCCGCGCTCTCGGTGCATGCCGATGCCGCACGCCACAGCGAGGTGGCGGCGCAGCGCCTGCTGATGCAGTACCTCTGCCTGCTGGACGCCGTGGTCGAACGCCCCGACGCCGCGCTCGGCGCGCTGCCGCTGGTCGGTGCGCGCGAGCGCGAGCTGCTGCTGCAGTCGCAAGAGGCCGTGGCCGATGTCGGCACGCAGACGGTCACCCAGCGCATCGCCCACTGGGCCGTCGAAACGCCCGATGCGCCCGCACTAGAAGCAGGCGACCAGCGCCTGAGCTACCGCGAACTCGACCAGCGCATCGGTCGCATCGCCCACTGGCTGCAAGGGCAGGGCGTGACGCCCGGCACCATCGTCGCGCTGAACCTTCCGCGTGCGCTCGACCTGCCGGTGGCGATCCTCGCCGTCTGGCGCGCGGGCGCCGCCTACCTGCCGCTCGACCCCGACTGGCCCGAGGCGCGTCGCGCGGCGGTGCTGGCCGATGCGAAGCCGGTGTTCACCATCGACGCCGCATTGCCCGATGCGAGCACGCTGCCCGAGGCGCAAGCCGCATCGCACATCGCCGCACCGAACGACCTCGCCTACGTGCTCTACACCTCCGGCTCCACCGGCACGCCCAAGGGTGTGGCCGTCGAGCAGGGCCAGCTGCAGAACTACGTGGCAGCCGCGTCTGCCGCGATGCAGCTCGACACCTGCCGCCGCTGGGCGCTCACCAGCTCGGTGGCGGCCGACCTGGGCAACACCGCACTGTTCGGCGCGTTCCACAACGGCGCCTGCCTCGTCGTGGCAGCGCCGCACGAGGCCAAGGACGCCGAGGCCTTCGCGCGCTTCATGCGCACACGCGCCATCGACGCACTGAAGATCGTGCCCTCGCACCTCGAAGCGCTGCTCGAAAGCGCCGCGCCCTGCCTGCCGCGCACGCTGGTGCTGGGCGGCGAGGCCGCGCCGCGCGCGCTGGTCGAGCGCATCGCGCGGCTGGCGCCGCAGTGCGCCATCTACAACCACTACGGGCCGACCGAGGCCACGGTCGGCGTCATGGTGCATGCCGTCGAACCCGGCGCGCCCGTGACCGAGCAGCTGCCGCTGATGCGCGTGCTCGCGAACAACCGCGTGCGCGTGCTCGATGCGTCGCGCGGCCTCGTGCCGGCCGGTGGGATGGGCGAGGTCTACATCGGTGGTGCGCAGCTGTGCCGTGGCTACCTGAACCGCGCGAACGCTGACGTGTTCGTCGCCGACCCGTTCTGCGCCGGCGAGCGCCTCTACCGCACGGGCGACCTCGCGTGGGTGCTGCCCGAAGACGGCCTGAGGCTCGCGGGGCGCGCCGACCACCAGGTGAAGGTCCACGGCTACCGCGTCGAGCCGGCCGAGGTCGAGGCGGCGCTGCTGGCGCGGCCCGGCGTGCGCCAGGCGGTCGTGCTCGCCGTGCCCGATGCAGCCGGCGCGACCACGCTCGCCGCCTTCTTCGTCGGCGACAGCGAGGCGGCCGACGGCCGCGCGCTGCGCGAGCAACTCGCCGCGTTGCTGCCCGCACACATGGTGCCCGCGCGCTGCACGGCCGTGAGCGCCTTCGCGCGCCTGCCGAACGGCAAGATCGACCGGCTCGCGCTGGCGGCCTCGGCCCCGGCCGAAGCGCCACGGCGTGCAGTGAAGGCCCCGCGCGACGCGCTCGAAGCGCTGCTCGCCGACGGCATGGCCACGCTGCTGGGCAGCGGCCCGGTCGGCGTGGAAGACGACTTCTTCGAACTCGGCGGCCACTCGCTGCAGGTCATCAAGCTGGTGGCGCGCATCCGCAAGCTGCTGCAGGTCGAGGTGGCGGCCGGCGTGGTGTTCGACCACCCGACGCCGGCGGCGCTCGCCGCCGTGCTGCGCGAGGCCAGCGCCGATGCCGTCGCGCTCGAACAGCTGGCGCAGACGCACCGGCAGCGCGACCTCGCCGACGAATCCGTGGGCGAGGCCGCATGAGCATCGCCATGGACGAGATCACCCGCACCGTGCACGACGGCCAGGCGGTGCCGCTGTCGTATGCGCAGGAGCAGCTGTGCTTCCTGCAGAAGCTCGAGCCCGGGCTCACGGCCTACAACCTGCCGCGTGTGTTCCGGCTGACCGGCGCGCTCGACGCCGATGCGCTGGAACGCGCGTTCCAGGCGGTCGGTGCGCGCCACGCGATCCTGCGCACGCACTTCGTCGAGCACGACGGCGTGCCGATGCAGGTGGTGCAGGCCGAGGTGCCGTTCGCGCTGGAGCGCATCGACCTCTCGGGCCAGAGCGCTGACGCGCAGCAGGCCGCCGTCGACGCGCTCGTGCGCCGCACCGCGACGCATGTGTTCGACCTGGGCCGCGCGCCCGCGCTGGTGGCCCGGCTCGCGAAGCTGGCCGACGACCGGCATGTGCTGACCGTCTGCCTGCACCACATCGTCTCCGACGCCTGGTCGAACCCGATCCTGGCGCGCGACCTCGGCGCGGCCTATGCGCTGGCGCTGCGCAGCGACGGCCCGGTGCAGCTGCCGCCGCTGCCCGTGCAGTACGCCGACTTTGCCGTGTGGCAACGCGCCCGCGTGCAGGGCGGGGCGCTCGCGCCGCAGCTGGACCACTGGAACCGCCACCTCGGCGACGAGGTGCCGTCGCTCGACCTGCCGACCGACCGCGCGCGCCCCGCGCAGCAGACCTTCGCCGGCACTGCACTCGGCTTCGAACTGCCGCCGGCCCTGGCGGCGGCGCTGCAGAAGTTCTGCCGCGCCGAACGCTGCACGCCCTTTGTCGTGCTGCTCGCGGCCTGGCAGGTGCTGCTGTCGCGCTGCAGCGGGCAGGACGACTTCGCCATCGGCGTGCCCAACGCAGGCCGTCACCGCGAGGAGGTGCAGGACCTGCTGGGCTTCTTCATCACGACCCAGGTGTTCCGCGCGCGGCTCGCGCCCCGGCGCACGCTGCGCGAGGTGTGCCGGCAGGTGCGCGCCGACGCGCTGGCAGCGCTCGACCATGCCGACCTGCCGTTCGAGGTGCTGCTGGCCAGCCGCAAGGACCGCCGCGACCCCGCGCGCAGCCCGCTGTTCCAGGCCATGTTCGGCGTGCAGATGGCCGGCGAGGCCGTCGCGCTCGACTTCGCGGGTGTGCGCGCCGAGCTGCAAGAGTTCGACGACGCGGGTGCCAAGTTCGACCTGTCGCTGGACTTCTACATCGACCCGCAAAGCGTGCGCGGGCGGCTCGAATACAACACCGACCTGTTCGACGCCACGACCGCGCAGCGCCTGGTGCGCGCCTACCAGCGCGTGCTGCAGGCGATGTCGGACGACCCCGACCGCGTGCTCGCGAACCTCGTGCTCACCGATGCGGACGATGAGGCGCGGCTGCGCGCGTGGAGCGAGAACCTGCCGCACCGCCCGTACACGCGACCCGTGCACCGGCTGATCGAAGCGCAGGCGCGCGAGCGACCCGAGGCGGTCGCGCTGGTGTTCGGCGACGCGGTGCTGCGCTATGGTGAACTCGACGCGCGCACCAACGCGCTGGCCCACCGCCTGATCGGCCTCGGTGTGCGGCCCGACATGCCCGTGGGCATCGCCGCCGAGCGCAGCCTCGAGATGGTCGTGGGACTGCTGGCGATCCTCAAGGCCGGTGGCGCGTATGTGCCGGTCGACCCCGAACTGCCGCGCGAGCGCATCGCGTACATGCTCGAAGACAGCGGCGTGACCCTGCTGCTCACGCAGTCGCACCTGCGTGAAGCGTTGCCAGTGGCGGCGCATGTGCAGTTGCTGGCATTGGATGCGCTCGATTTGTCCGGCGAATCCACAGCGTGCCCGCAGGTCGCACTGCATGGCGAAAACCTCGCCTACGTGATCTTCACCTCGGGCTCCACGGGCCGCCCCAAGGGCGCGGCCAACCGCCACAACGCGCTCTACAACCGCCTGGCCTGGATGCAGGACGCCTACGCATTGAACGAGGGCGACACCGTGCTGCAGAAGACGCCGTTCGGCTTCGACGTGTCGGTGTGGGAATTTTTCTGGCCGCTGATGCAGGGCGCGCGCCTTGTCGTCGCCGCGCCTGGCGATCACCGCGAGCCGGCACGCCTGGTCGAGCTGATCCGCACGCACGGCGTGACCACGCTGCATTTCGTGCCCTCGATGCTGCAGGCCTTCCTGGCGCACGACGGCATCGAGGCCTGCACCAGCCTGCGGCGCATCGTCTGCAGCGGCGAGGCGCTGCCGGCCGAGGCGCAGGCGAAAGTGTTCGAGCGCCTGCCGGGCGCGGGGCTGTACAACCTCTACGGCCCGACCGAGGCTGCCATCGACGTGACGCACTGGACCTGCCGCGCCGACGGGCTGAACCATGTCGCCATCGGCCGCCCCATCGCGGGCTGCAAGACCTACGTGCTCGACGCGGGCCTGAACCCCGTGCCGCCGGGCGTGGGCGGCGAGCTGTACCTGGGCGGCATCGGCCTGGCGCGCGGCTACCTGCACCGGCTGGGCCTCACGGCCGAGCGCTTTGTCGCCGACCCGTTCAGCGAGAGCGGCGAGCGCCTGTACCGCACGGGCGACCTCGTGCGCTGGCGCGATGACGGCCAGCTGGCCTACCTGGGCCGCATCGACCACCAGGTGAAGGTGCGGGGCTTTCGCATCGAACTCGGCGAGATCGAGGCGCAGCTGCTGGCGCAGCCGCAGGTGCGCGAGGCCGTGGTGGTTGCCGATGAAGGCCCGGGCGGCACGCGGCTGGTCGGCTACGTATCGCCGCAGCCCGGTGCGGCGGTGGACGCGGCCGTGCTCAAGGCGCGCCTGGCCGAGGTGCTGCCCGAGTACATGGTGCCGGCGCTGCTGTGCGTGCTGCCGGCCCTGCCGCTCAATGCCAACGGCAAGATCGACCGCAAGTCGCTGCCCAAGCCCGAGCGCAGCGGGGCGCAGGCCTACGAAGCGCCCGAGGGCGTGGTCGAACAGGCGCTCGCAACGGTCTGGGCCGAGGTGCTCGGCCTTCCGCGCGTGGGTCGGCAGGACAACTTCTTCGAACTCGGCGGCGATTCGATCCTGAGCCTGCAGATCGTGTCGCGGCTGCGCACGGCGGGCTGGAAGCTCACGCCGCGCCAGATGTTCGAGCGCCAGACCGTCGCCGGGCAGGCGGCCGTGGCCGAGCCCGTGGGCGCTGCGGTGCAGGCCGAGCAGGCGGCAGCCGAAGGCGAGGTGCCGCTGCTGCCGTTCCAGGCCGCGTTCTTCGAGGCCGACATGCCCGAGCGCCATCACTGGAATCAGTCGCTGCTGCTGCAAGGCCGCGAGCCGCTGGCGGTGCGCGCGCTCGAAGCCGCGCTGGCGGCCGTAGTGCAGCACCACGATGCCTTCCGCCTGCGCTTCCATCAGGCAAGCGATGGCCGCTGGCGACAGGTCTACGAAGCGCTGCCGGCGCGCTGGCGCGAAGAATGGCTCTGGGTGCGCGATGCAGCGAACCCCGCGCAGATCGCCGCGCTGTGCGACGAGGCGCAGCGCAGCCTCGACCTCGCGCACGGGCCGCTGCTGCGTCCGCTGGTCATCCGCCTGCCCGGCGGCGACTGGCGCCTGCTGCTGGCGGCGCACCACCTCGTGGTCGATGGCGTGTCGTGGCGCATCGTGCTCGACGACCTGGCCACCGCGTACGCGCAGTGTCGCGACGGCCGGCCGGTCGCGCTGCCACCGAAGAGCGCCAGCTTGCAGGCCTGGGCGCGTGAGCTGCAGAGCCAGGCCGCCGCGATGGACGGCGAACTCGCGCACTGGCAGGCCTTCGCCGATGTGCCGGTCGCGCTGCCCTGCGCGCGGCCCGAGGGCGTGAACACCGTGGCGCGCCGCGCCAGCATCGCGTGGCAGCTCGACCGCGCGCGCACGCAGGCGTTGCTCAAGGCAGCACCGGCCGCCTACCGCACGCAGGTCAACGACCTGCTGCTCACGGCGCTCGGGCGTGCGCTGTGCGGCTGGAGCGGGCATGCGCAACTCGCGATCCTGCTCGAAGGGCACGGCCGCGAAGACATCCTCCCCGCGCAGAAGGCACTCGACCTGTCGCGCACCACGGGCTGGTTCACGAGCCTGTTCCCCGTGCGGCTCGATCCGCTGGGCGCGTGGGGCGACGCGATCAAGCGCGTGAAGGAAGACCTGCGCCGCGTGCCGCAACGCGGTCTCGACCATGGCGTGCTGAGGCACCTGGGCACGGACGCACAGCAGCAGGCGCTGCGCGCATTGCCGCGGCCGCAGCTGGTCTTCAACTACCTGGGGCAGGTCAATGGTGCGGTCGAGGCCGCGTGGTCGCTCGCGCCCGAAGACGCGGGCGAGCCCGTCGCGGCGAGCGCACCGCTGCTGCACGAATTCAGCGTCAATGCACAGGTGCGCGACGGTGCGCTGCAACTGACGGTGGACTTCAGCGCGGCGCGGCATGCGCAGGAGGACGTGCAAGATTGGGTGAACCGCTTCGGCGACGAACTCGAAGCGCTGATCGCGCACTGCACCTCGGGCGCTTGCGGCGTCACGCCGTCGGACTTCCCGCTGGCCGGGCTCGACGCCGCGCAGCTCGACGCGCTGCCGCTGCCCGTGGCACAGCTCGAAGACCTCTATCCGCTGTCGCCGATGCAGTCGGGCATGCTGTTCCACAGCCTGGTCGACGCGCAAGGAGAGGCCTACGTCAACCAGCTGTGCATGGACATCGACGGCCTCGATGCCGAGCGCTTCCGCGCCGCATGGCAGCGCGTGCTGGGACGCCACGAGATCCTGCGCAGCGGCTTCCTGGCCGACGGCGCCACGCCGCTGCAATGGGTGGCGCGCAGTGCCGAGATGCCGTGGGCCGAGCAAGACCTGCGCGAGAGCGTCGATGTGCCAGGTGCACTGGCGCGGCTGGCCGCGTCGCAGCGCGCGAGCGGCTTCGACTTGGCACGCCCGCCGTTGATGCGAATCGCGCTGGCCCGCACGCAGGCACAGCGCCATCACCTCGTCTGGACCTACCACCACCTGCTGCTCGACGGTTGGAGCGTGGCCCAGCTGCTGGCCGAGGTGCTGCGCAGCTACGCGGGGCAGGCCGGCGAGCCCGCGCCGGGGCGTTTCCGCGACCACATCGCGTGGCTCGCCGCGCGCGACACGCAGGCCGGCGAGTCGCACTGGCGCCGCGTGTTGGCCGGTGTGGAAGAACCGACGCGCCTTGCCACGGCGCTGGTGCCGCCTGTCGCACCGCGCCCGGGCAAGGCCCGCCAGCGGCTAGCCTTCGACACCGAAGCCACGCGCGGCCTGCGCGAAGCCGCGCGGGCCGCGCACGTCACGCTCAACACCTTCGTGCAGGCCGCCTGGGCGCTGCTGCTGGGCCAGCGCACGCGCACCGGCACCGTCGTGTTCGGCGCCACCGTCGCCGGCCGCAGCGCCGAGATGCCGGGCGCCGAGCGCATGCTGGGCCTGTTCATCAACACACTGCCCGTGGTCGCGCGCCTGCGGCCCGGCCAGCCCGTGGGCGACTGGCTGCGCGAACTGCAGGCGGCGCAGGTCGCGTCGCGCGAACACGAGCACACGCCGCTGCACGAGATCCAGGCCTGGGCCGGGATGGGCGGGCAGGGGCTGTTCGACACGCTGGTGGTGTTCGAGAACTACCCGGTCGATGCGGCCTTGCGCGGAGACGCGGCGGCCGGCCTGAGCTTCGGCGCGGTGCATACGCAGGAAGAAACCTCGTACCCGCTGACATTGATGGTGCACGACGATGCGGCGCTGTACATCGACCTCGTGCATGCGCTCGACGTGTGCGACGAGGTGCAAGCCGCGGCGCTGGTGGGCCAGTTGCGCGCGGCGCTGCTGGCGCTCGCCGGCGATGCGGCGCAGGCCGTGGGCCAGCTGACGTTGGCCGATGCGGCCGCGCGCGAGCGGTTGTCGTCATGGTCGCGCGGTGCATTCGCACCGCAGGCGGTCGTGCCCGTCCACCACCTCATCGAACAGCAGGCGAAGGCGAACCCCGACGCACTGGCGCTGGTCACGGCCGAGCATCGCCTCACCTACGCCGCACTCAACCGCCTCGCGAACCGCTGGGCCCACCGTTTGATCGCGCAGGGCGTGCGGCCCGACATGCCGGTTGCAATCGCCGTCGATCGCTCGGCCGAGACCGTCGTCGGCCTGCTCGCCGTGCTCAAGGCCGGCGGCGCCTACGTGCCGCTCGACCCGGCGTTCCCGACCGAGCGGCTGGCCTACATGGTCGAGGACAGCGGCGCCTCGCTGCTGCTCACGCGCCGCGCGCTGATGCCGCGTCTGCCCGAAGCAGCGAGCGTGCAGAGGCTGGCCTTCGACCTCGACGCAACCGACGACGGCATGGCCGCCTGGCCCGACCACGACCCGGCGGTGCCGGTGCATGGCGAGCAGCTGGCCTACGTGCTCTACACCTCGGGCTCCACCGGCCGACCCAAGGGCGTGGCGATGCGCCACGACGCGGTCGCGCGTCTCATCGCGTGGCAACTGCAACGCCTGCCGGGCGCGAGCCGCACGCTGCTGTTCGCCTCGCCGTGCTTCGACGTGGCGTTCCAGGAAATGGTCAGCGGGCTGGCCGGCGGCGGCTGCCTCGTGCAGACGACCGACGCGCAGCGGCTCGACCTCGATGCGCTCGAGGCGTTGGTGCACGGAGAAGGCGTCGAACGCATGTTCCTCACCTTCTCGGTGCTGCAGCATTTCGCCGAACAGTCGCTGGCCTCGGGCCGGCGGTTGCCGGCGCTGCGGCAGGTCATCACGGCGGGCGAGCAGCTCAAGCGCACGCCCGCGCTGGCCGAGTGGCTGGCGCGCGAATCGCAGTGTCGGCTCATCAACCAGTACGGGCCGACCGAGACGCACGTGGTGAGCGAGTTCGTGCTCGACGGTGCAGGCCCCGACGACCTGCCGCCCATCGGCACGCCCGCATCGAGCGCGTGCCTGCGCGTGCTCGATGCCAATCTTCAACCCGTGCCCGTCGGCGTGGCCGGCGAGCTGTGCGTGGGCGCCGAGGTGCTGGCGCGCGGTTACCTGCACCGCGCCGGCCTGACGGCGCAGCGCTTCGTCGCCGATCCGTTCGATGGGCATGGCGGGCGGCTCTACCGCACCGGCGACCTCGTGCGCTGGCGCGATGACGGGCAGCTCGAGTACCTCGGCCGGCTCGACCATCAGGTGAAGGTGCGGGGCTTTCGCATCGAACTCGGCGAGGTCGAGTCGCAGCTGCTCGCGCAGCCCGGCGTGCGACAGGCCCTGGTGCTGGCGCAGGACGGGCCGGGCGGCGCGCGCCTGGTGGCGTATGCCGCGGGCGCCGAAGGCCAGCCGCTGCGCCCCGCGGCGCTGCGTGCGGGGCTGGCGGCGGCGCTGCCCGACTACATGGTGCCGAGCGTCATCGTCGCGATGCCGCAGGGGCTGCCGCTGAACGCCAACGGCAAGGTCGACCGGCATGCGCTGCCACCGCCCGAAGCCGCGGAAGAGCGTGCCCACGTGCCGCCGCAGGGCGCCACCGAAACCGCGCTGGCGGGTCTGTGGGCGCAGGTGCTGGGGCTGTCGCGCGTGGGGCGCGGCGACAACTTCTTCGAGCTCGGCGGGCATTCGCTCGCGGTGCTCAAACTGCGTCAGCAGGTCAAGGCGCAGATGGGCATCGACCTGCCGCTGCAGCGCTACTTCGAGCTGCCCGACCTGGCGGCGTGCGCGCAGGCGCTCGACGCGCAAGGGCCGGCGCAGGCGCAGCAGGCCGCGCAGGCCGAGAGCGATCTCGATCGCATGGATGCATTGTTGGAAAGTCTGGGGGGTTGAGTGAGCAGTAGCAGCAGTAGCAGCGAACGCGGCAGGGCCATCGCCCAACGGCTGGCAGGTTTGCCACCGGCGCGACAGAAGGAATTCATCGCCGCGTTGCGTGCGCAGGGCATCGATTTCGGCCGCCTGCCGATCGTGCCCGACCCGGCCGCCGTGCCCGGTGCGCCGCGGCCCGCCTCGTACGCGCAGGCGCGCCAGTGGTTCCTATGGCAGATGGACCCCGAAAGCACCGCGCAGCACATCACGGCCGCGCTCACGCTGCACGGCGTGCTCGACCACGCGGCGCTGCGTGCGAGCCTGCAGGCGCTGGTGGTGCGGCATCCGTCGCTGCGCACGCGCTTCGGCGTGAGCGACGACGGCGTGCCGCAGCAGACGGTGTCGCCCGAGGCGGTGCTCGACCTGAATGAAGCCGATCTGCGCGCCCACCCCGCGCAGGTGCGCGACGAGGCCGCGCGCCTCGTGCGCACGCCCTTCGATCTGTCGCGCGGCCCGCTGTTGCGCGTGGGCCTGCTGCGCACCGGCGAGACCGCGCACCTGCTGGTGCTGGTGATGCACCACATCGTGTCCGACGGCTGGTCGATGCAGCTGCTGGTCGACGACTTCGGCGCGCTGTACCAGGCGCACCGTCAAGGGAACGACGCCGTCGTGTCGCCTGCGCCCGCCCTGCAGTACGCCGACTACGCAGCGTGGCAGCGCCACTGGCTCGAAGCAGGCGAGGGCGAACGCCAGCTCGCCTACTGGACCGAACGCCTGGGCGGCGAACAGCCGCTGCTGCAACTGCCCGCCGACCGCGCGCGTCCGCCGCAGGGACCGTACCTGGCCGCGCGCCATCGGCTCGACCTGCCGGATGAGTTGACGCAGGCGCTGCGCCGCCGCGCGAGCGCCGAGGGCGCGACGCTCTTCATGGTGCTGCTGGCCGGCTTCCAGGCGCTGCTGCACCGCTACACGGGCCAGGGCGACATCCGGCTCGGCGTGCCCGTGGCCAACCGCGACCGGCCCGAGACGGCCGGCATCCTCGGCCTGTTCGTCAACACGCAGGTGCTGCGCGCCGAGCTGGCCGGTCACACCATGCTGGCCCAGGCGCTGGCGCAGGCACGCGAGGCGGCGCTGGGCGCGCAGGCGCACCAGGACCTGCCGTTCGAACAGCTGGTCGAGGCGCTGCAGCCCGAGCGCAGCCTGAGCCACCCGCCGCTGTTCCAGGTGATCTTCAACCACCGGCAGCAGGACCTGGGCGCGCTCGACCGGCTCGAAGGCCTGCGCATCGAACCCTGCGAACTCGACGAGCAGGCGGCGCCCTTCGAACTCGCGCTCGACACGCTGGAGCAGGCCGACGGCATGCTCGGCCTGAGCTTCACCTACGCCCGCGCGATCTTCGAGCCCGCCACCATCGAGCGCATGGCCGCGCACTACGTCGCGGTGCTGCGCCAGCTGGCCGACAACCCTACGCGCACGCTGCGTGAGGTGGCGCTGCTCGGTCCGCAGGAACACGCCCAGCTGCGCGAATGGGGAGAGGGCTGGGACACGGCCTGGGACGAGGTGCCCGTGCACCGCCTCGTCGAGCGCCAGGCCGCGCTGCGGCCCGAGGCCACGGCGCTGATCGTCGATGGCGTGCCGATGTGCTTTCGCGACTTCGACCTGCGTGCCAACCGGCTCGCGCACGCCCTCATCGCACAGGGCGTGCAGCCCGAGGACCGCATCGGCCTCGCGGTGGAGCGTTCGCCCGAGATGGTGGTGGCGCTGCTCGGCGTGCTGAAGGCGGGCGCGGCCTATGTGCCGCTCGATCCCGACTACCCGCCCGAGCGGCTCGACTTCATGGCGGCCGACAGCGGCGTGCGGCTGCTGCTCACGCAGGCGCGCGTGCGCGAGCGGCTGGGCGCGTCGATGCAGGCGCTGCCCGCGCTGCTGCTCGACAGCGGCGTGCTCGACAGCGGGCCTGAAGACGCCCCCGATGTCGCGGTGCATCCCGAGCACTTGGCCTACGTGATCTACACCTCGGGCTCCACCGGCCAGCCCAAGGGCGTGGCCGTGGCGCATGGCCCGCTGAGCATGCACATCCAGACCATCGGCCGCGCCTACGGCATGACGCCGGAGGACCGCGAGCTGCAGTTCGCGTCGATCAACTTCGACGGCGCGCACGAGCGCATCTGGACGCCGCTGGCCTTCGGCGCCACGCTGATGCCCCGCAGCCAGGAGCTGTGGACCGTGCACCGCAGCCGCGAAGAGATGCGCCGCCACGGCATCACGATCGCCTGCTTCACGCCGGGCTACCTGCAGCAGATGGCCGACGAGCTCGGCGAGGACGGGCGCGTGCCCACGCTGCGCTCGTACACGGTGGGCGGCGAGGCCATGGGCCGCGTGGCCTGCGAGCGCGTGATGCAGACCTTGCAGCCGCCGCGCCTCATCAACGGCTACGGCCCGACCGAGACGGTGATCACGCCGACCATCGCCAAGGCCTATGCCGGCACCGCCTTCGACGCGGCCTACCTGCCCATCGGCGCGCCCGTGGGTGACCGCCGCGCCGTGGTGCTCGACACCGACATGAACCTGGTGCCGCCCGGCATGGCCGGCGAGCTGTACCTGGGCGGTTCGGGCCTGGCGCGCGGCTACCTGAACCGCGCCGGCCTGAGCGCCGAGCGCTTCGTGGCCGACCCCTTCGATGCGAACGGCGGACGGCTCTACCGCACCGGCGACCTCGTGCGATGGAGCGCCGACGGGCAGCTCGAGTACCTGGGGCGGCTGGATCACCAGGTGAAGGTGCGGGGTTTCCGCATCGAGCTCGGCGAGGTCGAGGCGCGTCTGCGCGCGCAGCCCGGCGTGCGCGAGGCCGTGGTGGTCGCGCGCGAGCGTGCGGGCGGTGCGCTGTTGCTGGCCTACGTGTCGAGCCTCGATGCGCAACGCCCGGTCGAGGCCTTCACGCTGCGCGACGGCTTGGCGCAGGTGCTGCCCGAGTACATGGTGCCCTCGGCGATCACGGTGCTCGCGGCGCTGCCGTTGAACGCCAACGGAAAGGTCGACCGCGCCGCGTTGCCTGAGCCTGTGTTCGCTGCTACAGCCGACAGTTGGGAAGCGCCGCAGGGCGCGGCCGAGGAGGCGATGGCCGCCGTGTGGGCCGAGGTGCTGGGCGCGCCGCGCGTGGGCCGCAACGACAACTTCTTCGAACTCGGCGGCCATTCGCTGCTGGCCATGCAGCTGCTCGAGCGGCTGCGTCGCCAAGGCTTCGGCGCGCAGGTGCGCACGCTGTTCCAGAACCCGCGCTTCGCCGACTTCGCGCGCGCCACGCTGGAAGCCGGTGCCGCGCCGCGCCCGGCGCTGGTGGTGCCCGACAACGCGATCCCCGACGGCTGCACGCGGCTCACGCCGCAGATGCTGCCGCTGGTGACGCTCGACGACGCGCAGCTGCGCCGCATCGAGGCCGCTGTGCCCGGCGGCGCGGCCAACATCCAGGACATCTACCCGCTCGCGCCGCTGCAGGAAGGCCTGCTGTTCCATCACCTGATGCAGGCCGAGGGCGACGTCTATGTGCAGTCGCTGCAGATGCGCTTCGACAGCGAGGCCCGGCTCCATGCGTTCATGGACTGCCTGAACCGCGTCATCGCGCGCCACGACATGCTGCGCACGGCGGTGCTGTGGGAAGGGCTGGCGGAGCCGGTGCAGGTGGTGCACCGCCATGCACCCGCCGAGATCGAATGGCTGGCTATCGACGCCGCCGCGGGCGATGTCGCCGCGCAACTCGAAGCCCATGTGCGCCCCGGCCACTACCGCCTCGACGTGCGCCGCGCGCCCATGCTGCGCGCCATCGCCGCGCACGATGCGGCGGGCGGCGGCTGGCTGTTGCAGTTGCCAAGCCACCACCTGGCGCTCGACCATGTCTCGCGCGACCTGCTGGTCGAGGAGATCACGCTGCTGTTGCAGGGCCGCGCCGACGCGCTTCCCGCGCCCGTGCCGTTCCGCAGCTTCGTCGCGCAGGCGCGGCTCGGTGCCGACGTGGGCGAGCAGGAGGCGTTCTTTCGCCGCATGCTCGGCGACGTGCGCGAGCCGACCGCGCCCTTCGACCTGTTCGATGCGCGCGGCGACGGCACGGCCGTGGAAGAAGCGCACCTCGAACTCGACGCGGCATTGGCGCAGGCCGTGCGCACGCAGGCGCAGCGCAGCGGCGTGAGCGCGGCCACGCTGTTCCACCTGGCGTGGGCGCTGGTGCTGGCCAAGACCACGGGCAAGGACGACGTGGTGTTCGGCACCGTGCTGTTCGGCCGGCTCGCGGGCGGCGAGGGCGCGGGGCGCGCGCTCGGCATGATGATCAACACGCTGCCGCTGCGCGTGACGCTGGGTCGCAGCCATGCACTGGCCTGCGTGCGCCAGACCCACGCCGCGCTGGCCGGCCTGCTGCACCACGAGCATGCGAGCCTGTCGCTCGCGCAGCGCTGCAGCGCGGTGCCCAAGGGCACGCCGCTGTTCTCGACGCTGCTGAACTACCGCTATGTGGCGCAGGCGCCCGAGGCGGGTGCCGGTGCCGGCGGCTGGGAAGGCATCGAGACGCTCGGCGCGCAGGAGCGCTCGAATTACGCCTTCGCGTTGTCGGTGAACGAACGCGCCGACGGCTTCGCGCTGACCGCGCAGGTCGATGCATCGGTCGGTGCCGCGCGCGTGTGCCAGTACATGCACGACGCAGTGCGCCGCGTGGCCGACGACCTCGCGCAGGCGGCCATGCACCCGGTCGTCGCCTTCGACCTGTACACGGCCGACGAGGCGCAGCGCCTGCAGGCCTGGGGCGAGAACACGCCGGCTTACCAGCACACCGCACCGGTGCATGTGCTGGTGGCACGCCAGGCCGCGCTGCGGCCCGAGGCCACGGCGCTGATCTTCGGCGACCACACGTTGAGCTACGCGGCGCTGGAGACGCGCGCCAACCGGCTGGCGCACCACCTCGTGCGCGCGGGCGTGCGGCCCGAAGTGCGCGTGGGCCTCGCGGTGAGGCGTTCGGCGGACATGGTCGTGGCGCTGCTCGCGATCCTGAAAGCGGGCGGCGCCTACGTGCCGCTCGACCCGGCCTACCCGCCGCAGCGCCTGGCCTACATGGTGGAAGACAGCGGCGTCGCGCTGCTGCTGGCCGACGACGCCGTGGTGCTGGGCCGCATCGGCATGCCCGGTGTGAAGGCCCTGACGCTCGACACGCTCGATCTGTCGAACGGTCCGTCGCACGACCCCGGTGTGGCGGTGCACCGCGACCACCTGGCCTACGTGATCTACACCTCAGGCTCGACCGGAAAGCCCAAGGGCGTGGCCGTGGCACACGGCCCGCTGGCCATGCACGTGCAGTCGATTGGCGAGGCCTACGGCATGACGCCGGACGACCGCGAGCTGCAGTTCGCGTCGATCAACTTCGACGGCGCGCACGAGCGCACCTGGGTGCCGCTGGCCTTCGGCGCGGCGCTGATGCCGCGCGACGAAGAGGTCTGGCCGGTGGAGCGCACCTGCGCCGAAATTGCCCGCCACGGCATCACGATTGCCTGCTTCACGCCCGGCTACCTGCACCAGATGGCCGAGCTGATGGGCGAGGCTGCGAGCCGGCTGCCGATCCGTTCCTACACCGTGGGCGGCGAGGCGATGCCGCGCACCAGCTTCGCGCTGGTGCAGTCGGTGCTGAAGCCGCCGCGCATCGTCAACGGCTACGGACCGACCGAGACGGTGATCACGCCGATGATCGCCAAGGCCGCGCCGGGCGAGGGTTTCGACGCGGCCTACATGCCCATCGGCCGCCTCGTGGGCGACCGCACGGCCTATGTGCTCGACGGTGCCATGAACCAGGTGTCGCCCGGCGTGGCCGGTGAGCTGTACCTCGGCGGCGACGGCCTGGCGCGCGGCTACCTGCAGCGCGCGGGCCTGAGCGCCGAACGCTTCGTGGCCGACCCCTTCGGCGCGCCGGGCGGCCGGCTCTACCGCACGGGCGACCTCGTGCGCTGGGAGGCCGACGGGCAGATGGCCTACCTGGGGCGCATCGACCACCAGGTGAAGATCCGCGGCTTTCGCATCGAACTCGGCGAGATCGAGGCGCAGCTGCTGGCGCTGCCGCAGGTGCGCGAGGCGGTGGTGGTCGCCAGCCAGGGCGCGGGCGGCGCACGGCTGGTGGCTTATGTGTCGCCGCTGGCGGGCGAGCGCATCGAGCCGGCGCGGCTGCGTGCCAGCCTCGCGGCGCTGCTGCCCGAGCACATGGTGCCGGCGGCCATCGTCGTGCTCGACACGCTGCCGCTCAACATGAGCGGCAAGGTCGATCGCCATGCGCTGCCGGCGCCGGTGTTCGCCGGCGGCGACGGCTACGACGCGCCGCGCGGCAGCGCCGAGCAGGCGCTCGCGCGCATCTGGTCCGAGGTGCTGGGCGTGGCACGCGTGGGCCGCGACGACAACTTCTTCGAACTCGGTGGCGATTCGCTGCTGAGCCTGAAGGTGATGGCGCAGGCGCGTCGCCTGGGCCTGCCGGCGCTCGACCTGAAGCTGCACGACTTCCTGCGCGCACCGACCATCGCAGGGCTGCTGGGCGGGCGTGCCGATGCGCCGTCGCTGGTGGCCCTGAACGCCGTGGTGCCCGGTGCGCCGCCGCTGTTCTGCATGCACGCCGCCCTGGGCACGGTGTACGACTACGCGCCGCTGGCGCGCCGCCTGCAGGGCGTGCGCACCGTGTACGGCCTGCCGTGCCGCATGCTCGCCGATCCCGCGCACCGCGACGTGTCGCTGGCTCGCATGGCCGACGACTACGCCCGCATGCTCCGTGGCGTGCAGCCGCAGGGGCCGTACCACCTGCTGGGTTGGTCGCTCGGCGGCGCGCTCGCGGCGGCCGTGGCGGCGCGGCTCGAAGCCGAAGGGCAGGCCGTGGCGTTCCTCGGCCTGGTCGATCCCTACGTGCCCGAGCCCGACGCGCCCCTGCAGACGGTGGACGACGACGGCCGCCGCGACTTCGCCGACTTCGTCGCCTCGGCCTGCCGGCAGCGCGCCTGGACGGGCTGCTGGACATCGACGACTTCGTCTGCGACGAGGCGACGGTGGCAGCGCTGATCGCCCAGGCGCGTGCCAAGGCGCAGGCCCGTGGCGAAGCACTGGAGATGCCGGCGCACGCGAACCTGCCCGACGACGAGCTGGCCCGCATCTTCCTCGTGAGCCAGCAGCTGAAGGCGATCGAGACCGAGGCGCTCGTGCCGCTGCGCTGCCGCGCCGAGTGCTGGTGGATCGCGCGGCGCCCGGCGGCGGACCGCGCCGCGCTGGCGCTGCAACTGGGCCGGCCGGACCTCGCGAGCGCCGCGGCGCTCGACGAGGACCACCACGCGATCCTGCGCAGCCCGGTGTTGTTGACGCAACTGGCCGAGCGACTGGGCGAGGCCGAAGCCCTCGCGGCCTGACGCCCGGGCATAAAAAAACGCACGACCCGGAAGCCGGGTCGTGCGTCAAGGGCACCCTTCTGCCGGTGCCGCCCTATTTCAGTTCGTTGGTGCGTGTCAGAGCTTGTAGCTGAGCTTCAGCCAGGCGTTGCGCGGGTTGCCCTGCGTGTAGCCGTTGTAGGCGCCCAGGCCGTTGTAGTAGCGCTTGTCGCCGAGGTTCTCGATGTGCAGCGAGGCGCTCAGGCGGTTGTTGATGTCGTAGCGCGCCATCAGGCCGAACAGCGTCAGGCCGCCTTGCGAGGCGCGGCCCAGTTCGTTGAACTCGTCGTAGTAGATGCCGCTCTGGTAGCTCACGCTGCCGCCGACGGTGAGCTTGCTCCACTCGCCCGGCAGGCGGTAGCTGGTGGCCACCCGGAACAGGCGGCGCGGGTACTGCGGGTTCAGCAGCACGCCGTCGGCGTCGCGCTTGGCGTGGTAGGTGTAGCCCGCGAGCATCTGCAGGCCCGGCAGCACTTCGCCGGCGGCGGTGAGCTCGAAGCCCTTGCTCTTGGCGCCCTGCACCGCGCGGTACGGAATGCCGCCGTCGGGCAGCAGCGAGCCGGCGCCGGTGTCGATCACGGCCAGGTTGGTCTCGCGCGTCTTGAAGATCGCGGCGCTGGTGTTGAGCTTGCCGCCGAAATGCTCGCCCTTCAGGCCCAGCTCGATGTTCTTGCCGCGCTGCGGCGCGATGAGCGAGTTGTTGCGGTCGCGCACCGTGTTGGGCTGGAAGATGTCGGTGTAGCTGCCGTACAGCGAGAGTTCCTTGCTCACGTCGAACACCACGCCCAGGTAGGGCGTGACCACGCCGTTCTCGCGCATCGAACTCACGCCGGTGCGCCGCCAGGTGGTCCAGTCGAGCGTGGACGCATCGGACTTGTACCAGGTGCCGCGCGCGCCGACGATGAGCGACAGCGGCTCGGCCAGCTTCAGGCGGGTCGAGGCGTAGATGGCTTTCTCGGTGGTGTTCAGCGGCGCCGTGTACAGCGGGTACGAGAAGGAGGTCGGCTCGGGGAAGCTCTGCAGCTGGTAGAAGTTCAGCGGCCGGCGGTCGATCATGCGCGGCACGGCGCCACGCGTGTAGACCGTGGCGTCGTAGGTGTTGTAGCTCATGCCCACCACGGCCTCGTGCGTCTGGCCGAAGGCCTCGAACGGGCCCTTCAGGTGCACGTCGAGGGCCTTGTTGGCGCCTTCGGCGGGGTTCTCGCGGATGTCGATGGTGGAGGTGCCGGTGCGCGCGTTGATCGCGCGGTAGATGCTCAGGTCGCCCGAGGCGCGCTCGCGCTTGCTCTTGAGGTAGCTGGCGTCCACCTTCAGCTGCCAGCCCGCGCCCAGGCGCTGGTCGAGGTTGGCGAACAGCTTGTCGGAGTACATGTCCCAGTAGCTCCACGGGGCGCTGGAGTTGAACGAGCGTGGCAGGTTGGTGCGTTGGCCGTTGCTGAAGAACAGCGGGCTCTGGCCGTAGTTGGCGCCGTCGATGGCGGTCTTCTGGTGCTCGAAGCCCACCGACAGGCGCGAGCCCGCCGCGAGGTCGACTTCGAGAATGCCGTACAGCGCGTCTTCGCTGCGCTTCTTGTTCTCGATGAAGCTCTTGCCGTCGGTGCGCGAGGCCATGAAGCGCCCGCGCACGCTGCCGTCGGCGTTGAGGGGGCCGCCCACGTCGATCTCGGCGTTGTAGCGGCTCCAGCTGCCGATGCCGCCCGAGATGTGGCCGGCGAACTCGGAGGTCGGGCGCTTGCGCACGAGGTTGATGGCGCCGCCGGGCGAGCCCACGCCGTTGAGCAGGCCGGCCGCGCCGCGGATCACCTCGACGCGGTCGTAGAAGGCGGTGCTGATCATGCTCGACTCGCCAGCCACGCTGTTGAAGCCCAGCGTGGGCACGCCGTCGATCATGGTGCTCAGGGCGAAGCCGCGCGAGGAGAAGGTCACGCGCTCGTCGTTGCGGTCGGCCACGATGCCGGGCGTCTGGCGCAGCACGTCTTCGAGGGTGACGAGGTTCTGGTCGTCGATCTGCTGGCGGCCGATGACGCTGACCGACTGCGGCGTCTCGCGCAGCGACAGGTCCATGCGCGTGGCGCCGGCGGCGGCGCGCGTGGTGTACGAGCCCGTGCCTTCGGTGGTGCCGTCGGTGGCGGCCTGCGCGGCCACGGTCACGGCCGGCAGCGTGGAAGCGCCGGCCGTAGATTGGCGCTGGATGGTGACGCGCGTGGGGCCGTTGCGCACCGCCACGAGGCCGCTGCCGGCCAACAGGCGGTCGAGCGCCTGCTGGAAGCTCAGGCGGCCCGACACCGCCGGAGTGGCCAGGCCCGAGACCACGTCACCCGCGGCGAGCACCTGCACGCCGGTCTGGCGCGACAGCTCGTTGAGCGCGGCGCCCAGCGGCTGGGCGGGCACGTTGATGTCGCGCGCTGGGGCGGCGGCCTGGTCGGTGCCCTGGGCGGCGGCGAGGCCGCTCCAGCTGGCAAGGGCAGTTCCGAAGGCAGCGGCAAGCGCGGCGCTCAGGAGTCGGTGGCGAGGCGAGAAACGCATGGGTGAAGGCTCCAGACAAATAAATCGGTGCGGCATGAAACGGGGGCGCGCCGCAGCCGTCGATCGGATGCGGGGTGCTTCTGGATGTAAGACGTTTGAACTCGAAAAAGAGAGACAGGCCCGTGACACGCCATGGGCCGCCGCGTCGATGCGGGCCGAAAACGAGCGGGAAAAGGGAGCGGCGCGCCGGCGGGCGCACTGAGGTCAGCGCGCCTGCAGGTGCACGCTGCCGTCGGGCCGGGCCACCGCCACCAGCGGCAGGATGGCCGGCAGCGCGTCGAGCAGGCCGGCCGAGTCGTTGGTGCGAAAGCGCCCGGAGAGCCGCATTGCGTCGATGCGGGCGTCGGCGCCGACGATGGGCGCGCTGCGGTAGCTGTTGACCGCGGCCAGCGCGTCGCCCAGCGGCGTGTTGTCGAACACCAGCCAGCCGTCGCGCCAGGCCGAGAGGGCGGCGGTGTCGGCCTGGCGCACTGGGTCGGCGTGGCCGTCGCGCACCTCGAGCATGTCGCCGGCGCGCAGGTCGACCACTTCGCCGCTGCGTTCGGTGCCGGCCTGGCGCAGCACCTGCACGCGCACATGGCCGTGCTCGACGCCCACGGTGATCGGGCCGCCGCGGTCGCGCACGGTGAAGGCGGTACCGACGACTTCGATGATCGCCTCGCGCGTGCGCACCACGAAGGGCCGCTCGGCGTCGGGGGCGACGTCGAAGCGGACCTCGCCGCGTGCCATGTCGATCATGCGGCGGCGGCGGTAGAGCGTGACGTCGACGGCGCTCTGGGGCGCGAGGTCGAGGCGGCTGCCGGCCGAGGCATCGGCGGCATCGGCCAGCGTGACCTTGAGCATCCGCGCGTTCGGCGTGCGGTAGGCCGCCTGGAACACGGGCTGCTGCCAGTACCACTGCACGCCGCGCCCGGCGACCACGCCGGCGCCGAGCAGCCCGGCGACCGACAGCAGCATCTTGCGGCGCGAGGGGTGGCGTGGGGCCGGTGCGGGCACGGGCTCGTCGAAGTGCGCGCGCAGGTCGTCGGCCATGCCGCCCAGGGCGTTCCAGCGCTCGCGCGCCTCGCGCACGGCGGCGGCGTGTTCGGGCGAGCGCGTGCGCCACTGGTCGAGCGCGAGCCGGGCGCTGTTGGCGGCCGGGCTCGGCGGCGCGATCTCGTCCTCGACGATGAGCGCGAGCGCGCGTTCGATCAGCCGTTCACGCGGAACGACCGCTGTGGCCGCACGGCTCATGAAAAGTCTTCGGCCAGTGCGGTGTCGAAGCCCGCGTGGCTGTTCACCGCCTGCGGCTCGATCAGTTCATGGCGCAGCTCGGCGAACACGCGCGAGCAGTCGATGGTGGCGCGCAGCAGGTGCTTGGCGACCGCCATCTCGGTGATGCCCAGGCGCTGCGCGATCTCGGCGCGCGAGTGGCCATAGGCGCGGAACAGCAGGAACACCTCGCGCCGGCGCGGCGGCAGCTGTTCCATGGTTTCCACCACGCGGCGCAGCACACGGTGCTGCGCCACGACGTATTCGGACGAGGGGGCCGTGAGGTGCGTGCCCACGACGGCATGCGAGACGGCCCACTCCTGCGCCACCTTGCGGTGGCGGGCTTCGTCGATGCACAGGTTGCGCGCCACGCGGAACAGCAGGGCGCGCGGCGACTCGATGGCGGCGCCGTCACGCAGGCCGAGCGTGTGCGTGTACACGCGCTCGAAGCTCGACTGCGCGATGTCGGCCGCATGGTGCGGGTCGCGCAGGTCGCGCGTGAGCTGCCGGCGCAAGTCCGCGTAGTGAGACACAAGTTCCTGGACGAGGTCGCGCATCCGGTCGCCTTCTCGCAAGCATCGACAAAGGACCCCTGGGCCGATGGCTGGTGCGCGCCGGTGAAGAGGAGGCGAGGGCGCTGGCTTCGGTGACCCCGGGGATGGGGTGAATAAGAACTATTCTTATTGAGTGTAGCACCGAAGCCTTGCGTTTCCGTGGCTAGACCACGGGCGCGGCGTGGGCGGGGCGCTCTGCGGCCGGCACCTGTGGCGCCTGCGCCGTGTGCCGCGGCGTGGCGTTCAGCAGCGCCTGCCCGATCTCGTCGGAGCGGATGGCGGTGACCGACAGCAGCGTGTCGCTCAGGCCGTGGCTGGTCTCGCAGGCGCCCTGCAGGAAGATGCCCGGGCGCAGCGCCGGCGTGCCCTGCACGCGGTAGTCGCGGTCGACCGAGAAATCGCCCAGGTAGGGCGCCAGCGGTGCCAGCAGCGTGCGGTGCGCGTCGCGCGCGTAGCCGGTGGCGAGCACCACGGCGTCGTAGGCCTTGTCGTGGCGCGCGCCGGTGTTCAGGTCGTGCAGCGACAGGTGGATGCCGTCCTGCGCGGCGCGCACGGCCGACACCTCGTGCCGCCGCAGGAAGCTGTGGCGCGCCGAGCCGGCCACGCGCTGGCGGTAGAACACGTTGAAGATCTGCTGGATCAGCTCCAGGTCGGGCGCGGCGTAGTTGGTGTGCCAGAACTCCTCGAGCAGCTTGGCGCGCTCGTTCACCGAGCGGTTGAACACGAAGTCGGTGAAGTCGGTGTTGAAGATCTCGTTCACGAACGGGCTGTCGTCCGAGGGCTTGATGGAGCGCGCCCGCATGATCAGGTCGACCTGCGGCTTGGCCGGGTGCGACTGCAGGTCCATGAAGATCTCGGCCGCGCTCTGGCCCGCGCCCACGATGGCGATGCGGTCGGCGCCGGGGTGGCGGGCGATGGCCTCCAGGTAGGTGCTCGAATGGAACACGCGGCCGTCGTCGCGCAGGGGCTGGAAGCGCGCCGGGATGTTGGCCACGCCGCCCACGCTCACCACCAGGTTGCGCGCCAGGCGCTCGCGCACCGCGCCGTTGGCATCGCGCGAGCGCACGCGCAGCAGCGAGACCTCGTTGCCCTTCATCTCGGGCACCACCTCGAACACGGCCTCGCCGTAGGCGCAGCGGTCTTCGAACTGCGCCGCGGCCCAGCCCAGGTAGTCGTTGAACTCGTGGCGGCTCGGGAAGAAGGTCTTGAGGTTGATGAAGTCCTGCAGGCGCTGTTTCTCGTGCAGGTAGTTCAGGAAGGTGAAGCGGCTGGACGGATTGCGCAGCGTGGCCAGGTCCTTCAGGAACGAGATCTGCATGTGCGCGTTGTCCAGCAGCATGTTGCGGTGCCAGACGAAGCCCGGCTGCTTCTCGATGAACAGCGCATCGACGAAGTGGCCCTTCTGGCGCTTCTCGTCGAGCGCGATGGCCAGCGCGATGTTGGACGGGCCGAAGCCGACGCCGATCAGGTCATGGATTTGCATGGATGTCCTCCAGGGATGGCTCGTGTCGACGAGCCGGGGCCGGCGAAGCGGCGGTGGGGTCGGCGCGCGGAATCCACAGCGCCTCGCCGAAGAAACGCTCGCGCCACAGCACGCCCAGCAGGGCGCGCTTGTGCGGAAAGTCGAACTCCTTCACATGGGCGTAGCCGCAGCGGCCCAGGCTCCGGATCATTTTTTCGTTGTCGGCGCGCGGCTCGATCACCAGGCGCTGCGTGCGCGGGTCGTCCAGGAAGAGGTAGTGCGACACCGACGGCATCCAGGCCGTGAGAAAGGGCTTGCCGCGAAAGCGCGCCTCGCCCACCAGCGCATGCCAGCCGCGGTCGTGGTCGGCCGCGTCGTAGAAGGGCGCGATGCGGTCTTCCTTGGCCCAGTAGGCCTCGAAGTAGCCGAAGGCCTCGCCATCGAAGCGGCCGACGAGGCCGGTCACGCGCGGGTCGGCCGCAATGCCTTCGAGGTACTGGCGGTGGCGCGCGAGGTCGCCTTCCTCTTCCCAGAAATGGGCGACCACGGGATCGTTCATCCAGCGATGGAAGGCGGGCAGGTCGCGTTCGATGTCGACCGTGTCGAGCGTGAGCGTCTGGTTCAGCCACGGGATGTGGCGGCGGTACACCGTGCCCTGCGGCTTGGCGGGGCGCAGCGGATGGCGCTTGCCCTGCGTGACGACGAAGCGCTGCGCGAAGGGCTCGCGCGGCTGCGGCAGCCAGGCGCGCGGCCATTGCCAGAAGGCCTCGCGCGCGACCGTGGGCAGCGCGCCCTCGGCCGGCGTGACGATGCCTGCGTCCACCAGACGCGTGCCGGTCGGCAGCGGTGATTGCAGCGCGAGCTGCCGTGCGGCCGGGTGGCGCTGAAAGGTCGCCTCGATCGCCGCCAGCAGGTGCGCTTCGTCAGGCTCGCCCGCGCAGGCGCCCAGCCATTCGAGGCGCGGCGTGCCGGGCTGCGCGCGCAGGGCCCAGGTGCTGCCGTGGCGGTCGCCGTCGTGCGGCGTCACCTTGAGCGCGGTGCCTTCCAGCCGGACGTCCAGCACCCGGCCTTCGGGATGCGCGTGAAAGCGCCATGCAGTGTCGTGGGCGGTCAAGCAAAACCTCCGGGGTGTGGTCGATGTGTGGGATGCAGAAGGAAGACGCGGGCTGCGGCCGGATGTTTAGTCGGCGGTGCTTGCACAGCGCTCCCGCTCGAACTCGGGCGAGAGCGGACACGCGCCGCAGTAGCCCAGCCGCGGCACGAGGTAGTAGAGGCAGCACTGGCGGTGCAGCGTGACCGGCGGGGCGCTGCGGTCGGCCACGCGCACACCGCGGCGCGCGGGCATGAACATCGGGTTGTCGCGCGCCTCGCCGCACGGCTGCGGCCAGGTCGGGCGGTGCAGCAGGTGCTCGAGGTCGGCGGTCACGGCCGGCGCCTGGCCGCTCATGCGCAGGCCTTCTTCCAGCACCGGCTCGAGGTAGCGCACGGCGTTGCCCCAGAGGATCTTGGGCGCCAGCCGCGTGAGCTGGGTCAGCCGCGCGAACAAGGGCGCCAGGTGCGTCCACAGCAGCACGTCGTAGCGCGCGGCCGTATCGGTGCCGGGGCGCGGCGTGCCGAGCTCGACGATGTGGAAGCACTCCGGGTCGCCGTCTGCGTCGTCGAGCGACACCCACACCTGTTCGGGCGTGACCGGAAAGCCGTGCTGCAGCAGGCTCGCGGCGGCGGCCATGGGCGGCAACAGCGCGTGCAGGTAGTTCATGCTCCAGGCGGACGCGACGGCGCGCAGGTCGCGCTCCGGCATGTTCAGCGTGCGTGCCTTCAGGCGCAGCAGCGCCAGCAGGCGCGGCGGATCGGCCAGCAGGTCGGCCACGCGCACGGCATCGGGCGGCGGGTGCGGGGCGCAGGCCAGCGTTTCGCCGTAGGGCGCCCACTCGCCCTGGAAGATCGGCGCGAGCAGCGGGATCACGGGGCGGGGCCGAAGGTGGCGTGAGGAAGAAGGCGCACAGGCATGCAGCAGAAGACGCGCCGGCGGGCCAGAAATTTAGTCCGCACGAGGCCCGTGCCTAAACAGCCTGCCCCACGGAGCGTCTACTCACTCATCGACAGCAGTGCAGGCGTGCGAATCCCCATGAGCTTCCCGAGACACCGTCCCTCCGATCCGGCCTTCAGCATGGCCTGGCGGCTTTTTCGCGAGCTGCACGACGCACCGTCGCCCGAGCGCGCCGAGCAGCTCGTGGCCTGGCTCGGCCAGGACCCGGGCCACGTGCGCGCGCTCGACGAGGCCCTGACGCTGTGGGCGCTGGCGGGCGCCTCGGTGGTGGAGGCCGCGCGCGAGGCGGGGGCGCAGCCGCTGCTGCAATAGGCGCCGCGCCTTCCTGCTAAACAAGCAGGCGCGCCGAACGTCATTGCAGGGAGCCCGTCTCCCTTAGCAACGAACCGTCCGCCGCATGAACCTCACACCCGCCAGCGCCCCCGCGTCCGAACTCGTCCGGCTGTTGCGGCCCTACTTCCCGTGGATCGCGCTGTCGACCGTGACCGGCATCGGCGCGGGCATCGCGACCGTCGCGCTGCTGGCGACCATCAACCAGGTGCTGCATCGCCCCGGCGGCCTGGCCGGCGGGCTGCTGCTGACCTTCATCGGCCTGTGCGTGGTGGCGCTGGTCGGGCGCGCCACCTCCGACATGTCGAACAACGTGGTCGGCCAGCGGCTCGTGGCGCAAGTGCGCAAGAGCCTGGCGCTGAAGATCCTCGCAGCGCCGATCGATGCGCTCGAGCGTTACCGCATGCACCGCCTGATGCCCGTGCTCACGCAGGACGTCGACATGATCAGCGACGTGGCCTTCATGCTGGCCTCGACCATGATCGCGCTGGCCGTTTCCCTTGGTTGCCTGGGTTACCTGGCGTGGCTTTCGCCGCCGCTGTTCGGCCTGCTGCTGGGGGCGCTGCTCGTGGGCATCACCGTGCAGAGCCTGGCGCATGCGCGCGGCATCTCGGGTTTCTTCAAGGCGCGCGAGCAGGAAGAGGCGCTGCACAAGGCCTACCGCGGTATCAGCGAAGGCGCGAAGGAGCTGCGCATGCACCGCGCGCGCCGCGCCAAGGTGTACGAGCAGCAGGTGGCGCACACGGTGGAACGCATCCACGACATCAACCGGCGTGCCATCAACATCTTCGTGCTCGCCTCGTCCTTCGGTTCGGCGCTGTTCTTCCTGCTGATTGCGCTGATCCTCGGCTGGGCCGCGTTCCGCGACACCGCGCCGGTCGTGCTCAGCGGCTTCGTGCTGGTGCTGTTGTTTTTGAAGGGGCCGCTCGACCAGGTGGTGGCGGCGCTGCCGCACCTGGGGCGCGCGAAGGTGGCCTTCGAGCGCATCGGCGACCTGTCGGCCCGCTTCGCCACGCCCGAACCGCACCTGGACCTGCACGCGCCGCCCGCCACGCCGGTGCTGCACGACGCCATCGAACTGCGCGGCGCGCGCTACGCGTTCCCGGCGGTGGAGGGCGCGGAGCCCTTCGTGCTCGGCCCGGTCGATTTGCGCATCGGCCGCCGCGAGATTGTCTTCATCGTCGGCGACAACGGTTCGGGCAAGACCACGCTCATCAAGCTGCTGCTGGGCCTCTACGCGCCGGTGGCGGGCGAGCTGCTGCTCGACGGCAAGGCCGTGACGCGCGAGACGCGCGACGACTACCGCCAGCTCTTCACCACCGTGTTCTCGGACTTCTATCTGTTCGAAGACCTCGTGGCCGGCGAAGAAGGCGGCCACCAGGCGTTGCCCGAAACCGCCTTGCCCTACCTGCAGCGCCTGGAGATCGCGCACAAGGTATCGGTGAAAGACGGCGCCTTCAGCACCACCGACCTCTCGACCGGCCAGCGCAAGCGGCTGGCGCTGGTGCATGCTTACCTCGAAGGCCGGCCGGTGCTGGTGTTCGACGAATGGGCCGCCGACCAGGACCCGGCCTTTCGCCATCTGTTCTACACCGAGCTGCTGCCAGAGCTGCGCGCCAAGGGGCACTCGCTGGTGGTCATCTCGCACGACGACCGTTACTTTCATGTGGCCGACCGCATCGTCCACATGAAGGCCGGGCGCATCGCGCAGGCCACCGAGGCGCCGGCGCCGAGCCTCGCGGCTTGACCCGTTCGCGAAGCGGGTGCTAGTGTGGGGTTCGCTTCGAACGAACCTCCACAACAGAAAGAACAGGCTTCCTCATGCACCTTCGCTCCACCCCGCGTTCATGGACGCGCGCCGCCTGCCAGGGCGCCGTGCTGGCCAGTGCCTTGCTCGCCGTCAATGCCATGGCCCAGAAGCCGCACCAGGGCGTGCTCGACGCCGCCACGCAGCAAAAGGACGAAACGCTGCAGCTGCTGGAGCGCATGGTCAACATCGACTCCGGTTCGACCAACACCGAGGGCTTGGCCAAGGTGCGCGAGATGGTGGCGGACGAACTGCGCAAGCTCGACGCGCGCATCGAGAGCTTTCCCGCCGAACCGCACCCGGGCACCAACCTGGTCGCGACGCTGACCGGCCAGGGCAAGAAGAAGATTCTCATCCTGGCCCACATCGACACCGTGTTCAAGGACGGCACGGCCGCGGCCAAGCCCTTCTACATCAAGGACGGGCGCGCCTACGGCCCCGGCGTGATGGACAACAAGGGCGGTGTCGTGGCCGGCCTGCAGGCGCTGAAGATCCTGCAGAAGATCGGTTTCAAGGACTACGGCCAGATCACCTTCCTGATCGACACCAACGAAGAAACGGGCTCGGTCGGCACCAGCGCGCTCATCGAACGCGTGGCCAAGCAGCACGACGTGGCGCTGAACCTCGAGCCGGGGCGCCCGGCCGACGGCCTCGTGGTCGAGCGCAAGGGCTCGGCCACGGCGCTCATCGAGGTGAAGGGGCTCGCGTCGCACGCGGGCGTCGCGCCCGAGGCGGGCCGCAACGCCGCGATGGAAGTCGCGCACCAGGTGCTGCAGCTGTCGAAGGTGGCCGATGCGGCCAAGAAGACCACCGTCAACTTCACGGTGCTCACGGCCAACGGCCCGACCAACGTGATTCCCGCGTCGGCCAGCGCCAAGGGCGACGTGCGCGCCGCCACGCCCGAGGAGCTCGACCGCGTCGAGAAGGATCTGACGCGCATCGCGCAGAACAAGCTCATCCCCGAGACCGAGGTGCGTGTGCGCCTCGTGCGCGGCCTGCCGCCGATGCCGCGCTCGCCCGCGTCGGACAAGCTGGTGCGCATGGCCGAGGGCATCTACGGCGAGATCGGCAAGAAGCTCACCATCGAGAGCAGCGGCGGCGCCGCCGACGCGAGCCTCGTGGCCGGTGTCGGCGTGCCGGTGCTCGATGGCTTCGGCATCGTGGGTGGCGGCATCCACACGCCGGAGGAATACGCCGAGGTCGAGAGCGTGGTGCCGCGGCTTTATCTGCTGTCGCGGATGCTCATGGACCTGAGCGCGAACTAGGGGCTGTTGTCGGGGCCTCAGCCCCGCTTCGGAATGCCCAGGCCCTTCACCACGGCGGGCCGCGCCACGAAGGCCTCGAGCACGCGCGCGACGTTCTTGAACTCGCTGAAGCCCACGAGGTCGCCGGCCTCGTAGAAGCCGATCAGGTTGCGCACCCAGGGGAAGGTGGCGATGTCGGCGATGGTGTAGCTGTCACCCATGATCCAGGCGCGGTCGGCGAGGTGCTTGTCGAGCACGCCGAGCAGACGCTTCGACTCGGCCACGTAGCGGTCGCGCGGGCGCTTGTCTTCGTAGTCCTTGCCGGCGAACTTGTTGAAGAAGCCGAGCTGGCCGAACATCGGGCCGATGCCGCCCATCTGGAACATCACCCACTGGATGGTCTCGTAGCGGGCCGCCGCGTCCTTCGGAATGAACTGGCCGGTCTTTTCTGCGATGTACAGCAGGATCGCGCCCGATTCGAACAGCGCCAGCGGCTGGCCGCCCGGGCCGTTCGGGTCGAGGATGGCGGGGATCTTGTTGTTCGGGTTGAGCGACAGGAACTCCGGCGACATCTGGTCCTGGGTCTCGAAGCTCACGAGGTGCGGCTCGTAGGGCAGGCCGGTTTCCTCCAGCAGGATCGACACCTTCACGCCGTTGGGTGTGGGCAGCGAGTACAGCTGCAGGCGCTCGGGGTGCTGCGCGGGCCATTTCTTCGTGATGGGGAAGTGCGAGAGATCGGTCATGGGGAAAGTCCTTGGAAGGAGGTCGACAACGGCGAGCGCCGGATTCTGCACGGGTCAGGCGGGCGGTGTGCGCGCATGGCCTTGCAGGCGCGGCAGCACCTCGCGGCCGAGTTCATCGACCACGTCCTGCGCGGGCCGCCGGCTGCTGCGCGCGAGGTTCAGCAGCACGTGGGCGACGCCGGCGTCTTCCATGCGGTCGAGGTAGTCGACGAGCGCATGGCGTCCGGCGCGCAGGCCGAGTTCGATGGGCTCGGCGGGTGCGTCGGCATCGTCCAGCAGGTCGAGCTGCAACGACTGAACGAAGGGCTTGGCCTCGCCGCCCGCGCGCTCGCGCAGCGCGGTCTGCCACAGGCCGATGCGGCCCTGCTGGCGTGCTTCGTCGCGGTGGTAGGTGGCCCAGCCGTCGGCGTGGGCGGCGGTCCATTGCAGCGACTGGCGCGCCGAGCCCACCACCAGCATGCCGATGCGCGCGGCGGGCGCCGCCATGAGGTCGTGGCCGCCGGTGGCTTCGTGCAGCGCGGCGCGCTCGTGCGCATCGGGCGAGAGCGCCGAGCGCACGAGGTTCCAGCGTTCGCGGAAGACGTCGCCGCGCAGCGCGATGTCCTGCTGGAAGATGGCGAACTCGGCCTCGCGGTCGCCCGAGCCCAGGCCGAGGATGAAGCGGTCGTTCGACAGGCGGTTGAGCGAGAGCGCGGCCTTGGCCACGTGCAGCGGATGGCGCAGCGGCAGCACGGCGGCGGCGGTGCCGAGCGCGATGCGCTGCGTGGCGGCGGCCAGCGCGGTGAGCCAGATGAAGGGCTCGTCGAGCACCGCGGTCTCTTCGCCCTGGGGCAGCATCACTGGCACGTCGCGCGTCCACAGCGCGGCAAAGCCGAGCGTGTCGGCAAGACGGGCCAGCTGCAGTTCGGACGCGGGGTCGGCCATCGCGCCGGGCGGGCGCGCCAGCGGCGTCATCAGGCCCAGGGTGAGGCGCCCGGCGAGCAGCGTCTGCCGGTAGGCGGTGTTGAACGGCGCCATGGCGGCGTCAGGCGCGCCGCTTGCGGGAGGCCGGCGCGACGGGCGCAGCGAACAGCCGCTCGATCGATTGCCGCACGTCGGCCTGCATGTCGGCGATGGCTTTGGTGTCGCCCGAGAGGTGCTTGAGCAGCGCCTGCAGGAACAGCCCGTCGAAGAGGGCGTAGCAGGCCGAGGGCGGCAGGCCGGGGGCTTGCCCCGAGAGTTCGGCGAAGCGGCTCATGATGCGCCAGATCATGTCTTCGAGGCTCTTGTCGATCTGCACCACGTCGTCGTGGAAGGCCGCTTCGAACAGCGCCTGCGAGCGCAGGTCGTACCAGAGCCGGTGCACGTGGCCTTCGCCAAGCAGCGTGTCGCCCAGGCTCTGCAGGAAGCCTTCCATGAGCTCGTCATACGTCGTGGCGGTGTCGACTGCGTGGTCGTAGCGCGTGACGCAGCGCGCCTTGTACTGCTTGACGCTGCAGACGATGAGGTCGACCTTGTCGCTGAAGTAGTAGTGCAGCACACCATGCGAGAACTCGGAGTTCTGCGCAATTTCGCGCAGGCTGGTGCGCGCGTAGCCGAGCGTGGCCAGCGTGGTGAGGGCGGCTTCGCCGAGCTCGGCGCGGCGCTGCTCGAACTTGTCGGCCGGTGCCTTCTGCACCCGCCCGGCGTGCTTCTTTACCCGTGAATGAGTGGTCATTTCTAGCCAGGCCGCAGAGTGCCGGCCGCTGTGTTTCCTGGTGATTGCAAACCATAGCACGCGGCGTGGGAAATCCCTCGTACGTGCATTCCAGAGGCATTTTACGAAATTTGGGCAGTCGTCAAAAAAATTCTTGACACTCGTCAAGTCGATTCCTAGCATGACCGCTCCATCTCATACACATATCCACAGGAGACAAGTGATGGCCAAGTTCGACTTGACGGGGCGCAAGGCCCTGGTGACAGGGGGTGCGCGCGGCATCGGCGCGGGCATCGCCCAGGCGTTGGCGCAGGCGGGTGCGTCGGTGATGATCGGCGACGTGCTCGCCGATCTGGGCCGCGAGACCGCACAGCGGCTCTCCGCCGAAGGGGCGAAGGTGGGCTTTGTCCCGCTCGACGTCACGAAGGACGGCGACTGGGCCTCTGCCACCGAGGCCACGGTGAAGGCGCTGGGCGGCTTCGACATCCTGGTCAACAACGCCGGCATCGAGATCACCTCGCTGGTGGTCGACGTCGACGGCGACGACCTGCGCCGCATGCTCGACGTGAACGTGGCCGGCACGCTGCTGGGCATGAAGCACGCCTTTCGCGCCATGCGCCCCGGCGGCAGCGCGGGCGGCGGCGGGGCGGTGGTCAACATCGCGTCGGTCGCGGCCACCATCGCCTTTCCCGCCATCGCCGGTTACTCGGCGACCAAGTCGGCGGTCGACCGTGCCACGCGCGTGGCGGCCATGGAGTCCGGCAAACTGGGCTACGGCGTGCGCGTCAACTGCATCTACCCCGGCCTCGTGCCCACCGACATGGGCATGAAGCTCGCCAACGACATCGTGGCCGCGGGGCTCGCGCCCAGCGTCGAGGCCGCCGTGGGCGACGTCATCGGCCAGACGCCGCTGGGCCGCCTCGGCGAGATCGGCGACATGGCCGACGTGGTGGTCTTCCTCTGCTCCGACGCCGCCCGGTTCATCACCGGCGCGGGCCTCGCGGTGGACGGCGGCATGGGCATGTGAGCAACCAACCAGGAGAGAAACAATGAGCAGCAAGAAGAAACCCGTCATCGTCTACGGCGCCTCCGGCTACACCGGGCGCCTGGTCTGCGAGTACCTGCGCGAGTACCACATCCCCTTCATCGCGGCGGGCCGCAGCGCAGAGAAGCTCGAAGCGGCGATGAAGTCGAACGTGCCCGGCATCGAGACCGCCGACTACGAAGTGGTCGAGGTCGCGCACACGGTTGAAGCGCTCACCGAGCTCTTCACCGGCGCCTCGGTCGTGCTCAACACGGTGGGCCCGTTCGCCAAGTTCGGCCCCGAGGTGGTCGATGCCTGCCTGGCCGCCGGTTGCCACTACACCGACACCACCGGCGAGCAAGACTGGCTCATCACGCTCGACCAGAAATACGGTGCCAAGTTCGCGGCGGCCGGCCTGCTGCTCTCGCCCGGCCTGGCGCAGATGTACACCACCGGCGAAATCGCGGCGCAGCTGTGCCTGGAAACGCCCGGCCTGGACACGCTCGACATCGCGGTGTTCTGGGGCGGCAGCCCGACCATCGCGTCGACGCAGACCATCCTGGTGAACGCGGCCACGTCCAAGGCCTTCTACCTGGAGCAGAACCAGTACGTCGAGTGGCAGCCCGACGCGGGCCTGTACCACCTGTCGATTCCCGGCCAGCACGAAGCCGCATTGGCATTGCCCTGGGGCGGCACCTCTCACCCGGTGTGGTTCAAGCGCGACCCGCGCGTGGCCAACGTGAAGGTGCTCGGCGGCGTCTTCAACAAGCCGCTGATGCTGGGCGTGCCGCAGATCGTGGCCGCCGCGCTCAAGGCCACCGAAGGCATGAACGACGAAGACCGCTATGCCGCGCTGGCCCAGACGGCCGCGGGCGTGATGAACACCATGCCGCCGCGCGAGAACCCGCGCATCAACAAGTCGGTCGACTCGGTGCATGCCTCCGGTCCGCTGGGCCGCGCGCATTGCGTGATCTTCGGCAACTGCAACTACAAGCAGACCGGCCTGCTGCAGGCCTATGCCGCGGCCTCGCTGCTGCAGCAGGCCCCGCGCCGCGCCGGCTTTGCCTCGGGCTGCCAGGCCTTCGGGCATCGCGAGCTGCTGGGGGCGCTGCGCAGCTTCGGGCTGGTGCAGGAACCCGTGCTCACGCGGATGGGCTGACGCGCATGCGCCTCGTCGACTACCTCGACAAAGGCGCCCAGCAGGGCGCCGATTCGCCGTGCCTCACCATGGGCGACGCCGACCTGAGCTACGGCCAGGTGCAACGCATCAGCTGGCGCGTGGCGCGCGGCCTGCAGCGCGCGGGCGTCCAGCCCGGGGACAAGGTGGCGGTGCTCTCGAGCAACGACGCCCTGGCCTTCGCCACGGTGTTCGGCATTTCGCGCGCCGGTGGCGTGTGGTGCCCGATCAACCCGCGCAACGAAGCCAGCGAGAACGCCTTCGTGCTCGACGCCTTCGATTGCGCCTGCCTCGTGTTCCACAGCAACTACGCGCCGATGGTCGAGCAGATGCGCGCGCAGCTGCCGAAGCTGAAGGCGCTGGTGTGCCTCGACCAGCGGCAGGCCTTCGCGCCCGCCATGGGCGAATGGCTCGACGGGCTGGACGATGCGCCGATCGACATCGCGCAGCCCGACGACGTGGCCATGATCGCCGGCACCGGCGGCACCACCGGCCAGCCCAAGGGCGTGATGCTCTCGGGCGGCAACCTGGAGGCCATGTCGGCGCTGACCCTTATGGGCTACCCGTTCGAAGGCCGGCCCGTGTACCTGGCGCTCGCGCCGCTCACGCATGCGGCCGGCGTGCTGTGCCTGCCCGTGATGGCGCTGGGCGGGCGCGTGGTCATCATGCCCAAGCCCGACCTGAGCGAGTTCCTCGCGCTCATCGAGCGCCGGCGCGTCACCCACACCTTCCTGCCGCCGACGCTGATCTACATGCTGCTGCAGCACCCGGCGCTGGCGCAGACGAAGCGCGATTCGCTGCAGTGCTTCTGGTACGGCGCCGCGCCCATGTCGGCCGCGCGGCTCGAAGAAGCGCTCGACAAGATCGGCCCCGTCATGGCCCAGCTCTTCGGCCAGACCGAGGCGCCGATGATGGTCTCGATGATGCCGCCGCGCGACCACTTCAATGCCGACGGTTCGGTGGCGCGCCAGCGCCTGGCCTCGGCGGGGCGGCCCGGGCCGCTGGTGCAGGTCGGCATCATGAACGGCGAGGGCGCCTTGCTGCCCACCGGTGAGAGCGGCGAGATCGTGGTGCGCGGCTCGCTCGTGATGCGCGGCTACTACAAGGACCCGAAGGCCACGCAGGAGGCCTCGCGCCACGGCTGGCACCACACGGGCGACATCGGCTACCTCGACGCCGACGGCTTCCTGTACATCGTCGACCGCGCCAAGGACATGATCATCTCGGGCGGCTTCAACGTCTACTCCGCCGAGGTGGAGCAGGTGCTGATGCAGCACCCCGACGTGCAGGACAGCGCGGTCGTCGGCCTGCCCGACGAGAAGTGGGGCGAGCGCGTGGTGGCCGTGCTGCAGCTGCACGCGGGCCGCAGCGTGGACGCCGAGGCGATCAAGACCTTCGTCAAGTCGCGCATCGGCAGCGTGAAGGCGCCCAAGCAGGTCGAGGTGTGGGCCGACCTGCCGCGCTCCAAGGTCGGCAAGGTGCTCAAGAAGGAAGTGCGGGCGTCGCTGCTGCAGAAACTGCAGTCGCCCTGATGCGGGTTCAGTCGCGCTGGTAGTGCCCCTGGTGCGCCTGGCGCAGCTCGAACTTCTGGATCTTGCCCGTCGAGGTCATCGGCAGCGCGGGCACGAAGACGATGTCCTTGGGCACCTCGAAGCCGCCGAGGTGCTCCTTGCAGTGCGCCGTGAGCGCAGCCTCCGAGAACTCGGCCGGCGCATCGGGCCGGCGCGTGACGAAGGCCGTGATGGCCTCGCCCCAGCGCTCGTGCGGCAGGCCGACCACCGCCGCGTTCAGCACGGCCGGGTGGCGCAGCAGCACCTCCTCGACCTTGAGCGAGGGCACGTTCTCGCCGCCCGACTTGACCATGTCCTTGAGCCGGTCGAGAAAGATCAGCTGCCCGTCGTCGTCCAGCTTGCCCAGGTCGCCCGAGTGGTGCCAGCCGAAGCGCTGCGCGTGCGCCGTGGCCTGTGGGTCCTTGTAGTAGCCGAGCATCACGTTCGGTCCGCGAAAGACGATCTCGCCGACCTGGTTCGGCGCCAGCAGCTCGCCCTCGTCGCCCATCACCGCGACCTCGTTCACCAGGGTGCCCACGCCCCAGTACGAGCCGAAGCGCTCGCGCTGCTGGTGCGTCTCGAAGATGGTGGCGCCGGGGTACATCTCGGTCTGGCCCGAGGCCAGCGCGAAGTTCGGGCACAGCGCATCGAGCAGGCGCAGCAGCAGCGTGCGCGACATCGGCGCCATCGCATACACGCACAGCCGCAGGCTCGACAGGTCGCGCGATTCGCGCTGCGGGTGGGCCAGCAGCGCGCCGTACATCATGGGCAGCCCGACCGTCACGGTGATCCTGTGGCGCTCGATGGCCGCGAGCATCGCGCCGGGGTCGAAGCCGCGCAGGATGACGTTCGTGCCGCCCACCGCGAGCGCCGACATCAGCACCGTGTGCTGCCCGCAGTGAAAGAGCGGCAGCACGTTGCTCCACACGTCGTGGTGCGCCGGGCCGCCGCCCCATTCGAGCATGTTGCTCTGGAGCACCGAGTGCACCGAGGCGTGCGAATGCATCACGCCCTTCTGCCGGCCGGTGGTGCCGCTGGTGTACATGATGAGCGCGAGCTGGTTGGTGTCGATGGCCACGTCGGGCAGCGTGGCCGGCCCTTGCGCAATGGCCTGCGCCACGGTGGGCACGCCGGGCGGCGGCGTGTCGCCGTCGAGCACGCACAGCAGCGGCGAGACGCCCGCCGTGTCCAGCAGCTGGCGCAGTTCAGGGCGCGCGTGCAGCGCGGTGTCGATCACGAGGTGCCGCGCCTCGGCGTGTTCGAGGATGTAGCCGATGGCATCGACCGCGAGCGCCGTGTTGATCGGCACCCACACGAGTCCGGCCTTCTGGATGCCGAGCAGCGCGACCACCATCTCGATCGAGTTGTTGCACAGCATGGCCACGCGCTCGCCGCTTGCGAGGCCCAGGCCCAGCAGATGGTGCGCGAAGCGGTTCGATGCGGCGTCGAGCTCGCTGTAGCTCATGCGGTGCTCGCCTTCGATGAGCGCGGTGCGCGCGCCGAAGCGCCGCGCGCTGCGGTGGATCACGTCGCCCAGCGCGATGCGGGCGATGCGTTGGAAGGAGGAGGGCGTGGGCTCGGTGCGGGCGGCGGGCATGGGGGCGTGTCTCCGGTCGTTGTGGATGTCGATCGGAGCGCAGACTAAGACCGGCACCGCCTGCCGGTCTTGCGAAGAGTGGCTATGCGGCGCCGGCCGCCCGCCGGGGCCGCGTCAGAAGCGGGCCTTGAGGAAGGCCGAGGGCCCTTGCAGCCGCACCTTGAGGCGCGAATCGGCGAAGCCGCCCTCGCGCGTGAGGTCGATGTTGGTCACGCCATACGACAGCACCAGGCCCACGTTCTTCACCGGAAACCACTCCACGCCGGCTGCGGCGTTGTAGATGTTGCCGTGGAAGCGGCCGCTGCTTTTCCAGACGCCGGAGGCGTCTGCGAACAGCCGGAGGTCGGGCGTGATCGCGTGGCGCACGCCGACCTCGAGCAGGGGCGCGATGGCGTTGTCGCTCGAGCGCTCGCTGACCGAACGCACCTGTCCGTTCACCCCGACCAGCGCGCTGGCACCGAGCGTCGCGCGGTAGTAGGCCGCGCCGGCGCCCAGGCCGAAGACGGTGTTGCCCGAGCCGAGCCACCACTTGTAGGCGAGCTTGGCAAAGTCCAGCTGGGCCGAGAGGTTCGCGTTGCCGATGGCGCTCAGCGAGCCGAAGCTGCCGAACGAGGTGTTGCCGGCGACCTGTCCTTCATAGTCGCGCTTGTAGCGGTAGTAGTCGAAAGACAGGCCCTGGCTGTCGCCGATCAGCACGTCGGCCGAGATGCGCGGCATGGTCACGCGGCCCGGCTTGAGTTCGTTCGATCGCAGCACGCCGTAGGGGGTTTCGACCGAGGCGCTGAACTTGGGATCGGCACTGAAGGCTCCCACCGAGAAGCTGAAACGGTCCAGCGCCGGTGAGGGCTCGGCCGCAGCAAAGGGCGCGAAGCAAAGAAGGGAGAGGGCGCCGGTTCCGGCCAGGGCGCCCAGGGCGCCGAATCTCGCGGTCCGGTCGAACGGACGCGAACGAAGCAACAGCATGAAAGAAATCCTTCGGGTGAAAGATGCCTCGGGCATGTGCATGGCGCAATGCCTCCGGGCTGAGGCTCCCTGAAACCGCATCACCTTAGTGACGCGGCATCGCGCTGCGCATGCGCCGTTGGCCGATGTGCCTGTAGGAAATTGCCGATCGCGCGCCGATGCATGCCGCGGCGCTACAGTCCGCCCATGCGCGAACACCTTTCCACCACCACCGGTCCCCAACGCCTTCTCTACGGGGCCGCGGCGGCCGTCGCGGTGGCGCTCGTGCCCTGGCCGATGGGCCTCACGGCGCGCGCGCTGGCCGGCTGGTGCGCGGGCGTGGCCGTGTACCAGGTGCTCAGCTGGTGGTTGGCCGAGACCTTCGACGCCCAGCGTACGCGCGAGCGCGCGCAGCAGCTGGACCAGCCCAACGTCGTGATCCTGGTGTCGATGCTGGTGGCGGTGGGCGTGAGCGTGGTCGCCATCGCGATGCTGCTGCAGCAGGTGCGCCAGCTCAGCGGCTGGGCGCGCGGCGCGCACGTGGCGCTCGGGCTCGTGGCACTGGCGGGCTCGTGGCTGATGATGCACACGATCTACGCCTTCCACTACGCGCACCGCTACTACATCGACCGCAAGGACAGCGCCTCCGACGGCGGGCTCGACTTTCCGGGCAAGGAGGCGCCCGACTACTTCGACTTCATGTACTACGCCTACGTGATCGGCATGACCTCGCAGGTGTCGGACGTGCAGGCCACTTCGCACGAGATGCGGCGCATCACGCTGGTCCACAGCGTGCTCGCCTTCGCCTTCAACATGCTCGTGCTGGCCCTGTCCGTGAACGTGGTGGCCGGCGTGGTCTGAAGAAGGCTCAGCCCGCGGCCTTGCGCAGCGACGGCAGCTTGACGATGCCGGTCGACAGCGCCACGCCGCACACGATCACGAAGGCGCAGATCAGCATCCACTGCGTGATCTGCTCGCCCAGGAACACGGCGCCGTAGAACAGCGCGAACACCGGCACGAGGAAGGTCACGGTGAGGGCGCGGGCCGGGCCGGCGCGCTCGATGAGCCGGAAGAACAGGATGTAGGCCACGCCGGTGCAGGCGATGCCCAGCGCCAGCAGCGCCAGCCAGGCGCGCAGGCTGGGCATCTGCGCGGGCCAGAGCCAGATCGCGGGCAGCGCGAGGAACAGGCTGGCGCCGATCTGGCTGCCGGTGGCCGTGGTCAGCGCGGGCACGCCCGACAGGTGGCGCCGCGTGGCGCTGGCCGAGATGCCGTAGCAGAGGCACGCCGCCAGGCAGGCCAGCACGGCCCACAGCGCGGCGTGGTTGCTGGCGCCGGCATGCAGGCCGGCGCTGCGGCTGGCGAGCATCGCGACGCCCGCGAAACCGATCACCAGCCCGACGAGGCGCGAGCCGTTCGGCCGCTCGCGGAACCAGGCCCAGGCCACCAGCGCGCCGAACATCGGCGTGGTGGCGTTGAGCACCGCCGCCAGGCCGGTGTTGATGGTCAGCAGCGCGAAGCAGAACAGCGCGAAGGGCATGCCCGAGTTGAAGATGCCGACGGTGAGGCTGGCCTTCCAGTGCTTCGCGATCGACGGCCCCTGGCCGCGCAGCAGCGCGATCGGCAGCAGGAACAGCGCCGCGATGACCACGCGCACGGCGGCCGTCGGCAGCGCGCCGAACTCCGCCGCGCCGATGCGCATGAACAGGAAGGAGGCGCCCCACAGCGCGCCCAGCAGCACGAGATCGACGAGCCACGCTTTCGGTGCGAGCGCGGCGGGAGCGGGCGAAGGCGAGGGAGCGACGGTGGTGTTGTTGTTCGTTGTGGTCATGCGTCTCTTTGGGGAATGGCGCGTGGCGCCATCCAGAGGATGTCGCCACGCGCCATGGGCGGTGTTTTCTTCTGTCTTACTTGCCGGTCTCGAGTTCGAGCAAGGCCGTCTTGCGCTCGAGCCCGCCAGCGTAACCGGTCAGCGAGCCGTCTGCACCCAGCACGCGGTGGCAGGGCACGATCACGCTGATCGGGTTGCGCCCGACCGCCGCGCCGACCGCGCGCACCGCGGCCGGATTGCCCACGCGCTGGCTCAGCGCGCCGTAGGTCGTGGTCTCGCCGGCCGGGATGGCCAGCAGCGCCTGCCACACGCCCTGCTGGAAGGCGGTGCCGTGCGACAGGTCGAGCTGCATGTCGAAGTGGCTGCGGCGGCCCGCGAAGTAGTCGCGCAGCTGCGCGGCGGCCTCGACCAGCGCGGGGTGGTCGTCTTTCGTCTGCCAGCCCGTGGTGTCGGGCCAGTGGCGCTGGTGGTCGAACCAGACGCCGGCCAGGCCCTGGTCGGTGGCGGCCATCGTGACGCCGCCCAGCGGCGTGTCGGTGTGCGAGGTGTAGATGACGGTGCGCTTGAATTTCATGGTCTTTCAGGCACGGGGCCTGCCGTTGCGAGGTCGGAAGAAGTGGCGGTCGGCGCTATGGCCGATGCCGGTTCGGAGGGCGCGGGCGGCGTGTGCCAGGCCCGCAGCACCGCGTAGCTGCGCCAGGGGCGCCAGGCTTGCGAGGCTTCGCCCGCGGCGCGCGCGGTGGTCACGCCCAGCGCTTTCTGCAGGGCCACGTCGCCGGCGGGAAAGGCGTCGGGCCAGCGCAGCGCACGCATCGCGATGTACTGCGCGGTCCAGGCGCCGATGCCGGGCAGTTCCTGCAGCGCCGCGAGGGTGGAGGGCACGTCGGCGCCCGCATGCAGCGCCAGCCGGCCCGAGGCCACTTCGCGCGCGATGGCCTGCAGCGCGGCCTGCCGCTGGCGCACGATGCCCAGCTGCCCGAGCGCATCGCCACTGGCCGCCGCCAGCGCGGCGGGCGTGGGGAAGAGGCGGGTCAGGCCATCGATGGGCGTGTCGATCACGTCGCCGAAAGCCTCGACCAGCCGCGAGCCCAGCGTGCGCGCCGCGGCCACGGTGATCTGCTGGCCCAGCACCGCGCGCACCGCGAGCTCGAAGCCGTCGACCGTGCCGGGCACGCGCAGCCCGTCGCCGTGCGGGAAGGCGGCATGCAGCGCTGCGTTGATCGCCATCGGCTCCGCGTCGAGGTCGAACAGGGCGCGTGCGCGGCTGATGACGATGGGCAGCACCGCGGCCAGCGAATCGCTCACGGCCAGCAGCACCTGCTCGCGTTCGAGGTCGAAGCGCAGCTGCAGCCAGCCGGCATGCGCCTGTCCGCCTTGCTGCACGCGCAGCGTGCGTGCCAGCCGCACATAGGTCGGCGTGCTGCCCTTGGCGGGCTCCTTGCCGTCGGCGGTGTGCACGGTCTCCACGCCGCGCAGCGCGCGCCGTGCGAAGAAGCCGAGCATGGCGTTGGCGTCGTAGGGCGGGCGAAAGCCCAGCCGCACCTCGATGGCCTTGCCTTCGCCGCCCTCGGTGCCGCCCGCGCGGCGCAGTGCGCTCGGGTTGAGTCCGTAGTGCTCCACGAAGGCTGCATTGAAGCGCCGCACGCTCGCGAAGCCGCTGGCCAGCGCCACCTGCGTCATCGGCAGGCGCGTGTCGGCGATGAGCTGCTTGGCGGCCAGCAGGCGGCGCGTCTGCAGGTACTGCAGCGGCGACACGCCGAACTGCGCCTCGAAGATGCGCCGCAGGTGGCGGTCGCTCACGCCCAGGCGGGCCGCGATCTGCGCCGCGCCGGGGCCTTCCTCGGACCAGGCGTCGGGCTCGTCGATGAGCCGCGCCGCCTGCAGCGCCAGGATGCGCGAGGCGTCTTCGGTCGACCAGCTGGCCGCGCGCGGTGCCAGCTCGGGCCGGCAGCGCAGGCAGGGCCGGAAGCCTGCGGCCTCGGCCTGGGCCGCGTGGCGGAAGAAGCGGCAGTTCTCGCGCCGCGGCAGCTTCACGCGGCACACCGGCCGGCAGTAGATGCCGGTGGAGGTCACGGCCGTGAAGAACGAGCCGTCGAAGCGCGCGTCGTGCGTCTTCATCGCCAGGTAGCAGGCGTCGCTCTCGAGCACTTCGGAGGGGGCGTGGGCGGTAGACATGGGGAAATGATACGGTTTCGACTCGTTTCAACTGGCCGTTTTCGGACATCGATGTCTACAACGCGTTGCCTACAATGCCCGACTCCGAACCAACAGTGACCCCGCCCTTCATGCAGCTCAGCGCATCGATCTTCAAGGCCTATGACATCCGCGGCGTCGTGCCCCTCAGTCTCGATGTCGAAGTGGCCGAGGCGCTGGGCCGTGCCTTCGGCAGCGCAGCACGCGCGGCCGGCGAGACCGCGGTGGCCGTGGGCCGCGACGGCCGCCTGTCGGGCCCGGCGCTGGTGGACGCGCTGATCGACGGACTGGTCGCCACCGGCGTCGAGGTGATCGACATCGGCGCGGTCACGACCCCGATGCTGTACTTCGCGGCCCACACGCTGTGCACCAGCGGCATCCAGGTCACGGGCAGCCACAACCCGAAGGACTACAACGGCTTCAAGATGGTGCTGGCCGGCCGCGCGATCTACGGCGACGAGATCCAGGGCCTGCGCAAGACCATGGAAGACGGCAGCGCCACGCTGGCGCCCGGCGGCAGCGTGCGCAAGGTCGACGTGACCGACGCCTACGTGCAGCGCATCGTGGGCGACATCAAGCTCGCGCGCCCCATGAAGATCGTGGTCGATTCGGGCAACGGCATCGCGGGCGCAACCGCGCCGGCCATCTTCCGCGCCATCGGTTGCGACGTGGTCGAGCTGTTCAGCGAGGTCGACGGCAACTTCCCCAACCACCACCCCGACCCGAGCAAGCCCGACAACCTCCGGGACCTGACGGCCGAGCTGGCCAAGGGCCAGGCCGAGCTGGGCCTGGCTTTCGACGGCGACGGCGACCGGCTGGGCATCGTCACGAAGGACGGCCAGAACATCTTCCCCGACCGCCAGATGCAGCTCTTCGCGCAGGACGTGCTCTCGCGCGTGCCCGGCGGCACCATCGTCTATGACGTGAAGTGCTCGCAGCGCCTGGCGCCGGCCATCGAGGCCGCGGGCGGCACGCCGATGATCTACAAGACCGGCCACTCGCTCATCAAGGCGAAGATGAAGGAAATCGATTCGCCGCTGGGCGGCGAGATGAGCGGCCACATCTTCTTCAAGGAGCGCTGGTACGGCTTCGATGACGGCACGTACGCCGGCTGCCGCCTGCTCGAGATCCTGAGCAAGCACCCGGACGCGAACGCCGTGCTCAATGCGCTGCCCACCAGCTTCTCGACCCCCGAACTGAACGTCGCCTGCGCCGAAGGCGAGCCGCACGCGCTGGTCGCCCGGCTCGTGCAGAACGCGCGCTTCGACGCGCCCGCCCAGGTCTCGACCATCGACGGCCTGCGCGTGGACTGGCCCGATGGATTCGGGCTGATCCGCGCTTCCAATACCACCCCCGTGCTGGTGCTGCGCTTCGAAGGCCAGACCGAGGCGGCGCTCCAACGCATCGAGACCGAGATGCTTGCGGTGCTGCGAACGGTCAAGCCCGACGCCACGCTGGCCGCTGCTGCCCACTGAAGAACCTGTGCGTTCCCTGCTGCTTCGCCTCTACGGCGTCTTCACCACCGCCGTCCAACCGCTGGTCCGCCGCAAGTTGCGCCGCCGCGCCGTCGCCGAGCCCGGCTATGCCGTGGCCGTCGAGGAGCGCTTCGGCCACTACGACGACGCCACCACCGGCTTTGCCCAGTGCTGGGTGCATGCCGTCTCGCTGGGCGAGACGCGCGCCGCCGCCATCCTGATCGCCGAGCTGCGGCGCCAGTACCCGGGCATTCCGATCCTGCTCACGCACGGCACCGCCACGGGCCGCGAAGAGGGCGCCAAGCTGCTCGAACCCGGCGACACGCAGGTCTGGCAGCCGTGGGACACGCCGGGCGCCGTCGCCCGCTTTCTCGACCGCTTCCAGCCGCGCATCGGCGTGCTGATGGAAACCGAGGTCTGGCCCGAGATGGCCGCCGCCTGCGCCGAGCGCCGCATTCCGCTGGTGCTGGCCAATGCGCGGCTCAACGAGAAATCGCGCGCCGCGGCCGAGCGGCTCAGCGGGCTGGCGCGGCCGGCGTACTCGGCGCTCGCCGCCGTCTGGGCGCAGACCGAGGCCGACGCGCACCGGCTGGTGTCGCTGGGCGCCAAGGTGGCCGGGATCTACGGCAACCTCAAGTTCGACGCCACGCCCGACGCGCGGCAACTGGCCACGGCCGTGTCGCTGCGCGAGCACCTGCCGCGTCCGATGGTCGTGCTGGCCAGCTCGCGCGACGGCGAAGAACGCCTGCTGCTGGAGGTGCTCAAGCGCTTCGGCGCCACCTCGCCGGTGCCGCCCGAGCAGGGCGCGATTCGCTCGATCGCCAAGCGCGTGCACGACGTGCAATGGATGATCGTGCCGCGCCATCCGCAGCGTTTCGACGAAGTGGCGGCGCTCATCGAGGCCGAAGGCTTCGCCGTGGCGCGCCGCAGCGCGGCCGGCCAGCCGGCCGAGGCCGAGATCTGGCTCGGCGATTCGCTGGGCGAGATGGCGCTGTACTACGGCCTGGCCGACGTGGCCTTGCTCGGCGGCAGCTTCGAGCCGCTGGGCGGGCAGAACCTCATCGAACCGGCGGCCTGCGGCTGCCCGGTGGTCATGGGCCCCTCGACCTTCAACTTTGCCGAGGCGGCGCAGCTGTCGCTCGCGGCGGGCGCGTCGCTGCGCGTCGAGGGCATGGAGCAGGCCGTGACGGCGGCGCTCAAGCTGGTCGAGAACCCCGAGCGCCGCGCCGTGATGGCGCAGGCCGCGCTGGCGTTTTCGTCGTCGAACCGTGGCGCGGCCGAGCGCACGGCGGCGGCGGTGCTGGCGATTGCGCAGGCGGCGGAGCCGGTGGGAACGCCGGCGGCCGACGACGGCGGCGCCCCGCCGCCCGAGGCGGTGCGGGCCGAACCCACGCTGGATTGAGCGACCCGTTGCCGGGTCAGCGCACCGGCGGGTTCAGGATCACCGGCGGCGGCGGTGCCGACGGCATCGTCGGCGCGGGCGGGTTGAACGGCTGCACCGGAACCGGCGGCACCACCGGAATGGCCGGTGGCGTCACAGGCACCACGGGCGCGCCCGTGGTCGCGGCAGGCACCGCCGGCGTGGCGCCGTTGCGTGCCAGCGTCGCGTTGATCGCGTTCATGTCGTCGGTCGTCAGCGTGCCATTGGCCTGGCGCAGCTTCAGGTTGCCCAGCAGCACGTTGTAGCGCGCCTGCGCGAGGTCGCGCTTGGTCTGGAACAGCTGGCTCTGCGAGTTGAGCACGTCGATGTTGATACGCACGCCCACCTGGTAACCCAGCTTGTTGGCGTCGAGCGCGCTCTGGCTGGAGGACTCGGCCGCTTCGAGCGCCTTCACCTGGCCGGCGCCCGACACCAGCCCGAGGTAGGCCGCGCGCGTGGCCTGCGCCACGCTGCGGCGCGTGCCCTCGAGCACGCTGCGCGACTGGTCTTCGAGCGCCAGCGTTTCCTTGATGCGGTTCTCGGTGGCAAAGCCCGCGAACAGCGGCAGGTTGAAGGTGACGCCGACCGTGGCGGCGTTGACGCGCGTGCCCACGGTGCTGGTGCTGGTGCCGGTCGGGTTGCGCGTGACGTTGTAGCCCAGGTTGGCGTCCAGCGTGGGCTTGTGGCCGGCCTGCGCCTTCTGCACCTCGAGCCCGGCCACGTCCAGGCCCAGGCGGGCCTGGCGGATCGCCGGGTGCGCCTCGTCGGCCTGCGCCACCCAGGCGTTGATGTCGGCGGGCTGCGCGGTCGGCAGCACGACCGGCGCGGCCAGCGGCACGGGCACGCTGCCCGGGCGGCCGACCAGCTGGTCGAGCACCACCTTCTTGACCTGCAGGTCGTTCTCGGCGGCGATTTCCTGGGCGATCACCAGGTCGTAGCGGGCCTGGGCCTCGCGCGAGTCGGTGATGGTGGAGGTGCCGACCTCGAAGTTGCGCTTGGCCGAGGCCAGCTGCTCGGCCACGGCGACCTTCTGCGCGCGCACCAGGGCCAGGCTGTCCTGGCTGGCGAGCACGTCGAAGTAGGCCTGGCTCACGCGCACGATGAGGTCCTGCTCGGCGATGGTGAGCACCGCCTGCGCCACCTCGGCCTGGCGCTTGCCCTGCTCGTAGGTGGCCCAGTTGGCGGGGCGGTACAGCGGCTGCGTGGCATTGATGCCGACGTTCTGCGTGGTGAAGTCGCGCGAGGCGCTGCTGCCGCGGCCGGTGCCGGTCAGGGTGTCGATGTCCAGGTTGCTGCGGTTCACGCCCGCGGTGAGCCCGACGGCCGGCAGGATGCCGGCCTTGGCCTGCGCGGCGCGCGCCAGGTTGGCCTCGTACTGGGCCCGCGCGCCCTGGTAGGTGGCGTCGAAGCCGCGCGCGGAATCGTAGAGTTCGTTCAGTGTCTGGCCCTGGGCCGGCAGTGCGAGCAGGCTCGCAATGGCGCTTGCGAGGGCTGCGGAAAGTGGCAGAAGCCGGGGCCTGGGAGGCATTGAACGTCCTTGGGAGGGAAAGAATCAGTAGCGCGGCACGTTCGGGTCGTGCTGCGCCGACCAGGCGTCGATGCCCCCCGCCACGTTGGCGAGCGAGTCAAAGCCGTTCTGGTGCAGAAAAGCGGCCACGCGCTGGCTGCGGGCGCCGTGGTGGCACAGGCAGGCGATGCGGGGCGCGGGCTGTCCGTCGCCGGCGGCGAGTTCGGCCAGCCGGCCGGGGATCTCGTTCATCGGGATCGCGACCAGCGTGAAGCCCTGCGGCGCGACGCTCGCCGTCTGCAACTCCCAGGGCTCGCGCACGTCGAGCAGCACGGGGGCGGCGTCGGCGTCCTGTGCGAACCAGGCGGCCAGGTCGGCGGGGCGGACTTGATCGATCATTCGGTGGGCCGCTCGATCAGAACGCGAAGCGCGAGGGCTCGGGGAAGTTCAGCAGGCGCGGCGCCACGGTGTCCCAGGGCTGGATCGTTTCCCACTTGCTTTCGCTGGTGCGGGTCACGAAATGGGCGCGCATCATGGGCTCGTCGCCGACGATGGCCGACAGGCGGCCGCCGACCTTGAGCGAACCGAGCAGGTTCTGCGGAATGCGCGCGACCGAGCCGCTGAGCACGATCACGTCGAAGCTCGGGCCGCTGGTCAGCGGCACGGCGCCGTCGGCGTGGCGCACTTCGACGTTCGTCACGCCGTTGCTGCGCAGCGTCTCGGCGGCACGGGCGGCCAGCACGGGGTTGATCTCGAGCGACAGCACCTGGGCCGCGCGGGCGCCGAGCAGGGCGGCCATGAAGCCGGAGCCGGTGCCGATCTCGAGCACCGATTCGTGCTTCTGGATGTGCAGGTCCTGCAGGGTGCGGGCCTCGACCTTGGGCGACAGCATGAATTCGCCGGGCACCGAGCCGTCGAGCAGCGGCAGTTCCATGTCGAAGAAGGACAGCGTGCGGTGCGCGTCGGGCACGTAGTCTTCGCGGTGAATCTCGGCCAGCAGCTCGAGGATGTCCGACTCCAGCACGTCCCAGGGACGGATCTGCTGTTCGATCATGTTGAAGCGCAAGCGCTCGAGGGTGGGCGTGGGGTTCATGGCGTGGCTTTCCTTGAAGGCTCTGGACGGGACAAACCTTCAATTTTAGGTCGCGCCGATGACGCCACCGCGCCAGTCGGCCATCGGGCGGGCGTCATGCGGGGCTCCTGGGGCGCACGCACAGGCCGTGAAGCACGGTTTCGCACTGGGTGGCGATGAATTTTTCAGGGTCGAGCGTGCTCACGCCGTCGACGCAGACCATGGCCGAATGCTTCCAGAGCATGAGGAACACCATGGGCGCGACCACCGAGTAGATGGCGTGGTCGATGTCCATTTGCACGAACTCGCCGCGGTCGATGCCGCGCTGCAGGATGCGCCGCAGCAGCTCGTGGCCCGGGCGCACCACCTGCTCGCGGTAGAACTCCGCCAGCTCGGGAAAATTGCCGCCTTCGCTCATCATCAGCTTGGTCAGGCCCGAGGCCTTGGTCAGGCCGACGCGTTCCCACCAGACGTTCATGCAGTAGCGCAGCATCTCGGCCGTCGTGCCCTCGAAAGCCTCGAATTCGGCGTTCCACTCTGTGAAACGGCCACCGAGGTTTTCGATCACCACGGCCTTGAACAGCTCTTCCTTGCTCGGAAAGTAAAGAAAGAGGGTGCCCTTGGACACGCCGGCGCGGGCCGCCACTTCTTCCGAGCGGGTGGCGGCAAAGCCCTTTTCGACGAACAGGTCGAGCGCCGCCGCCAGCAGCTCGCCCGGACGCGCCTCCTTGCGCCGCTCGCGCTTGGACGGCAGCGGGCAGAACTTGTCGACGAGGGAACGGGGGGAGGCCATGGTGTTAATGACTGACGGGTTAGTAATGTAGTGACCGGCATCCGGCCCGTCAAGCCGCGACAATACCGGTCCCCGCTTTTTCCAACCCACCCGGAGCCGCGCCATGTCTTCCTCACCGTCGCCCACCGAAACCATCGTGCTCGGCGGAGGCTGCTTCTGGTGCACCGAGGCGGTGTTCGACCGGGTGCAGGGCGTGCTGGACGTCGAATCGGGCTACAGCAACGGCCAGACCCTGAACCCGAGCTACGAGCAGATCTGCACCGGCCGCACCGGCCATGCCGAGGTCGTGAAGCTCGAGTTCGACCCGGCGCAGATCAGCCTGCGCGAGCTGCTCGAGATCTTCTTCGTGGTGCACGACCCCACCACGCTCAACCGCCAGGGCAACGACGTCGGCACCCAGTACCGCAGCGGCATCTACACCACGAGCGACGCCCAGAAAGAGGTGGCCGACTCCGTGATCCGCGAGATCGAGGCCAGCAAGACCTACAGCTCGCCCGTGGTGACCGAAGTGGCGCCGCTGGCCAACTACTCGACGGCCGAGGCCTACCATCAGGACTACTTTCTGAACCACCCGAACCAGGGCTACTGCGCGTTCGTGGTCGGCCCGAAGGTCGAGAAGTTCCAGAAGACCTTCGCCTCGCGCGTCAAGGCCTGAGTCTCTTCTTTCACGCCCTGTGTCCGCCACCCTGCGCCAGACCCCGACCCGCATGACGCGCGCCACGCGCGCGCTCGTCGTCGCGCTGGCGTTCGCGCTCTGGTTCGCCGGCACGATGGGGCTGATGCACCGTTCGCTGCACGTGCCGGGCTTGCCCGCCGCCGCTGCGGCGGCGCAGGCACAGGCCGCGCACCGGCACGACAGCGGCCACACGCTGGCCAGCCTGTTCGGCGTGCACGACGACGCCGACTGCCGCCTGTACGACCAGCTGGCGCACGGCACGGGCGTGCCCGGCGTGCCGCTGGTGGTGCTGCCGATGCTGCTGCCGGCGGCCACGTTTGCTTACCTGCAGGGCGAAGCCATCGCCCGCTGGGTCGCGCTCTTCGACGCGCGCGGCCCGCCGTCCACTCGCTGAATCCCCCGTGTTCCGGTTGCCGCACCCCCTTCGGGCGGGTGAGGGCGGCCGGTCGTTCCCCGATTCAACGAGTGTTCCTTCTTCATGACCCCCCAATTCCGTCGCAACGCCATCGGCGCTGCCGTTCTTTCGCTCGCCTCGGTGGCGAGCCTGGCCCAGACCGCCGACACCGCCGCCGCCCCGGCCGCTGACGCCACCAGCCTGCGCGAGGTCACCGTCACCGGCAACCCGCTGGGCGCGAGCGACCTGATCGCGCCGACCACCTCGCTGTCGGGCGACCAGCTGCTGCTGCGCTCCGAATCGACGCTGGGCGAAACGCTGAACAACCTGCCCGGCGTGAGCAGCAGCTACTTCGGCCCCAACGCCAGCCGCCCCAGCATCCGCGGGCAGGACGGCGACCGCATCCGCATCCTGCAGAACGGCGGCGGCGCGCCCGACGCCTCGGCACTGAGCTACGACCACGCGGTGCCCGTCGATGCGCTGGTGACCGAGCGCATCGAGGTGCTGCGCGGCCCCTCGGCGCTGCAGTACGGCGGCAGCGCCGTGGGCGGCGTGGTCAACGTGATCGACAACCGCATCCCGACCGAGCCCATCAACGGCTTCGGCGGCCGTGCCGAGCTGGGCTACGCCAGCGGCAACAAGGAAAAGAGCGGCGGCGTGCTGCTCGAAGGCGGCAACGACCGCTTCGCCCTGCACGTCGACGCCTTCAACCGCGACTCGAAGGACGTGGCGGTGCCGGTCGACCTCGAATGCAGCAAGCCCGGGCGTCTGTCGCTCGCGCGTCGCATCTGCAACTCGCAGAACGAGGCGCACGGCGGCGCGGTCGGCGGCACGCTGTTCTTCAGCCAGGGCTGGATCGGCGCCTCGGCCAGCACCTACCGCAGCAACTACGGCACCGTGGCCGAGGACGACGTGACCATCGGCATGAAGTCCGACCGCTACGCGCTGGAAGGCGAGTGGCGCCCGGGCGGCTTCATCCGCAGCATCCACGCGAAGGTCAGCCGCACCGACTACCGCCACACCGAGTTCGAGGGCCGCGAGGCCGGCACCACTTTTTCGAACCTGAGCAACGACCTGCGCATCGAGGCGCGGCACGAAAAGATCGGCAACCTCGAAGGCCTGGTCGGCTTCAGCCGCGAGACCAACCGCTTCGCCGCCGACGGCTCGGAAGCCTTCGCGCCGCACAGCCGCACGCGCTCCAACGCGCTGTTCCTGCACGAAGAGTTCGGCACCTCGTGGGGCCGCCTGAGCTTCGGCGCGCGCACCGAGAAGGTCACGGTGCGCTCGCTGGGCTACCCCGACGACCTGTCGGTGACGCGCTTCGCCATCGGCGAGCGCACCTTCAACCCGCACAGCGCGGCGTTCGGCGCGCTGGTCAACCTCACGCCCCAGTGGCAGCTGACCTCGAACCTGGCCTACACCGAGCGCGCACCGAAGGACTACGAACTGCTCGCCAACGGCCCGCACGTGGCCACGGCGGCCTGGGAAGTGGGCGACCCGAACCTGGGCAAGGAAAAGTCCACCGGCTTCGACCTGGGCGCGCAGTGGAAGTCGGGCCCGAACACGGCCCGCGTGAACGCGTACGTCACGCGCTTTCGCAACTACATCGGCCTGACCGCGTCGGGCCGCACGCTCGACGAGGAAGGGCAGGTCGTCACCGACCCCGAGGCGACCGACACGCTGGCCGAGTACCGCTACGGCGGCATGCGCGCGCGCTTCACCGGCATCGAGGCCAACGGCAACCTGCGGCTGCTGGGCACCGACGGCTTCGCGCGCATGGCCGACGCGGGCACGCTCGACCTCGAATGGCGCGGCGACATCGTGCGCGCCAAGAACCTCGACACCGGCGAGCCGCTGCCGCGCATCGCACCGCTGCGCCTGGGCGCCACGCTGGCCTACGGCAACGGGCCGTGGACCGCGCGCGTCGGCTTCGACTACAACGCGGCGCAGCGTCGGGTGCCGAGCGTGGGCGCGCGCGAGACGGACGCGTACACGCTGTGGAATGCGTCCATCAGCTACCGCATGAAGGTGCAGCGCGCCAACCTCACCTGGTACGCGCGCATGGACAACATCGGGAACACGCTGGCCTACACGCCGACCTCGATCCTGACGACCACGGTGTTCCCGAAAGCACCGCTGCCGGGGCGCTCGCTGAAGGTGGGCCTGCGCGTCACGTTCTGAGGCACTGGCCTTTCGCGCGACGGGCGCGCGCTATCCTCGCCGGGTGAATTCGTTCGTCATTTCTTCCCTGCTGCCCGTCGTTCTCCTCATTGCTGCCGGCTACCTCGCCGGACGGCGCCGGTGGATCGGCGGCAATGCGGTGAAAGACCTGTCGAACCTCATCTTCCTGCTGCTCGCGCCCGCGCTGCTGTTCCGCGCCATGAGCACGGTGCACGTGCAGGAGTTGAGCCTGAAGCCCGTGGCGGCGTACTTCATCGCCTCGGGCCTGCTGTTCGCGGGCACGCTCGCGTGGCGCGGCTTCAACCGCACGGGCGCGGTGCTGGCGCTGGCCAACACCTACAGCAACACCGTGATGATCGGCATCGCGCTGATCGGCCTGGCCTACGGCGAGCCCGGCATGGTGGTGCTGCTCACGCTGATCTCGCTGCATTCGCTCGTGCTCATGACCAGCGCCACCGTGGTGCTCGAGCTGGCCGTGGCGCGCGAGCACGCGGCGGTGAGCGGCGCCGACCGGCGCTCCATGGCGCGCACCGTGCTTCGCGCGCTGCGCAACGCCATCATCCATCCGGTGCCGCTGCCCATCATTGCGGGCCTGCTGTTCGCGCAGACGGGGCTCGTGATGCCCGAGGTGATCGACAAGCCGATCCAGCTGCTGGGCCAAGCCTTCGGGCCGGTCGCGCTGGTGATGGTGGGCATCACGCTCGCGCTCACGCCCATCGGGCGCCACTGGCGCGGCGCGCTGGTGCAGGCGCTGGTGAAGAACCTCGTGCACCCGCTGCTGGTGGCGCTCATCGGCTGGCTGCTGGGCGTGCGTGGCATCCCGCTCACCGTGATGGTGGTGGCGGCGGCGCTGCCCATCGGCGCCAACGTGTTCCTGTTCTCGCAGCGCTACCGCAGCGCCGAAGACCTGGTCACGGCCAGCGTCGCCGTGTCGACCGTGCTGGCGCTGGGCACGCTCACCCTGGTCATGGTCTGGGTGCAGTGGTTGCCCTGACGGCCCCCATTTCTTCCGCGCCTTTCGCGAACTTTTGCCCGACTGAGCGACAGCGCTAGCCCTATGCCGTTTGGCAGGGGTGGCCGTTTGGTGGGCTGGCGAGCGGCGTTCGCGCCCCTACATTTGCCGGCTGATGACGATCTACCCGGCGCGTGTTTCGCCCCTTGCCCTTGCAGTGACGGCGGTGGTCGCGACGGTGATCGCGCTGCACGGCGCACGCGCGCATGCGGCAGGTGAGGCCAAGCCGTGCCGCACGCCCTGCCTGGCCGTTCCCGTGCCGGCCGAGGCACCGCCGGCCAGGGACGCGGAGCCCAAGCCCGCCGTCGTGCGGCCGGCGCCGAAGCCGCGCCCGCAGATCACCGCCACCGCAGCGCCGGCCCCGGCGCCCGAGGTGCATCGCGAACCCGCCGAGCGGCGCCCCGCGCCTTCGAAACGCTGCAGCGAGATCAACATGCGCGCCGCCGTGGGCGAGCCGCTGTCGGACCAGGACATGACCATTTTGAGGAGCCAGTGCTGATGACCACGACCACCACGAACACCGCCGTCCCCCGAGCCTTGTGGCGCGTGCTGGCGCTGTGCACTGCCGCGCTGCTGGCCACCGCCTGCGCGCACCGCCCCGCGCCCAGCAGCGCCATGCCCTTCGACCAGGCCGTCACCCAGGCGGTCGACGACCTCATGGTGCAGACCCAGAAGCTGCCGGCCTTCCTGGCCAAGGTGGAGTCGACGCTGACGCAGCGGCGCATCGTGATCGACCCGTTGCTCGAAGGCGCCAGCGGCCAGCAGACCGAGGTGACGCGCGTGGCCGAGCAGCGCATCGTGCAGCGCATGCAGGCGCAGTTCAAGCAGTTCACCGTGACGCCGTTCAACGCCAACGAGATCGGCAACGCGCAGTACGTGCTCAACGGCACGCTGGTGCGCGACAAGGACGCCTCGGGCGCGCCGTACCGGCTGAACCTCGCCATGACCGAGATCAAGAGCGGCATGGTGATCGCGCAGTCGGTGGCGCGCATCAGCGATGCCTCGCTCGACACGCGGCCCACCGCCTTCTTCCGCGACAGCCCCGTGAACGGCAAGGACCGCGGCGTGGAAGGTTACATCCGCACCGCCGAGACGCCGGCCGGGCAGGCCGCCGACGCGCTGTACCTGGAGCGCCTGCCGACCGCCACGGTGCTGCAGGAGGCCACCGCCGCCTACGAGGCCGGCCGCATGAGCGAGGCCTTGAGCCGCTACGAGGCCGCGTCGAAGCGCGCCGACGGCCAGCAGCTGCGCATCTACAGCGGGCTGTACCTCACGCAGTCGCAACTGGGCCGCACGGCCGATGCCGAGCGCACCTTCGGCACGCTGGCGCGGCTGGGGCTCGAGAGCAACAACCTGAGCGTCAAGTTCCTGTTCAAGCCGGGTTCGACCGACTTCCTGGGCGACCCGAAGATCAGCGCGGCCTACCCGATGTGGCTGCGCCAGATCGCGCGGCAGGCGGCGCAGATCGATGCGTGCGTGGTGGTCACGGGCCATACGAGCCGCACGGGCTCGGAGGCGGTCAACGAGCGGCTGTCGCTGCAGCGCGCAACCAGCGTCAAGGCGCGGCTGGTGGGCGAGGCGCCGCCGCTGTCGAAGAAGCTGCGCGAAGCCGGCATGGGCTTTCGCGAGAACATCGTCGGCACGGGCGCCGACGATGCGAGCGACGCGCTGGACCGGCGCGTCGAGTTCAAGGTCGCAACCTGCGAAGCTTGAGCCAGGGTCAGGGAGCCAGGCGCTCCCGCACCCAGTCCGCACCTTCGAGCCGGTAGCGCAGCCGGTCGTGCAGCCGGCTCTTGCGGCCCTGCCAGAACTCCCAGCGGTCGGGCACGAGACGGAAGCCGCCCCAGTGCGGCGGACGCGGCGGCGAGAGCAGGTGCTTGGCGGCGTACACGGCGGCGTTTTTCACCAGCACGTCGCGTCCGCTGATCACTTCGCTCTGCGGGCTGGCCCAGGCGCCGATGCGTGAATCGAGCGGGCGGCTGGCGTAGTAGGCGTCGCTCTCCTCGGCGCTGACGCGTTCCACGCGGCCCTCGATGCGCACCACGCGCTCCAGCTCGACCCAGTGGAACTGCAGCGAGGCATACGGGTTGCCCGACAGCTCGCGGCCCTTGCGGCTGTCGTAGTTGGTGTACCAGACGATGCCGCGCGCGTCGTAGCCCTTGATCAGCACGATGCGGCTGGACGGCCGCAGGTCGCTGCCCACGGTGCTCAGCGTCATCGCGTTGGGCTCGGGGATGTGCGCGTCGACGGCCTCGGTGAGCCAGCGCTCGAACTGCTGGATCGGGTCGGCGGCGCTGCGGGTCTCGTCGAGCTCGGCGCGCTCGTAGCTCTTGCGCAGCGCGGCCAGCGCGTCCTTGGAAAGAGGAGAAGAAGTCATGCCGGGATTGTTGCGCACATACTCGGCCCATGACGACGACCGAGGCGAACTCCCCGACCGTGATCGTGCTGGCCTCGGGCCGTGGCGAGCGTTTCATCGCGGCCGGCGGCACGGGCTCCAAGCTGAAGGCGCTGCTCGCGGGCCGGCCGGTGCTCGAGCGCACGCTCGACGCGGTGCGCGCGAGCGGCCTGCCGTGGCACCTGGAAGACGCGGGTCACCCCGGCATGGGCGACTCGATTGCCGCGGCCGTGCGCGCCACGCCCCACGCGACGGGCTGGCTGATCCTGCCGGGCGACCTGCCGCTGGTGCAGCCCACGACGCTGCGGGCGGTGGCCGCCGCGCTCGGCGGGCGGGTGAATGCCGTGCAGCCGCAGTACCGGGGCGAGCGCGGGCACCCGGTGGGTTTTGCGGCGGGCTGCAGGGCCCAGCTGGCGGCGCTGGAGGGGAATCTGGGCGCATCGTCCGTCCTGCGTGCGATGCGTGCCATCGATTCGGTCATCGATCTGGCCGTGGACGATGCCGGCGTCGTGACCGACATCGACACGCCCGAGGCCCTGGCGCGGGCCGAGGCGCTCTGGCAGGCGCGCGTGGGCGCCTGACCACTCACACTTTTTGCTTAGTTCGTGGCAACGACCGCGCAGAGCACGCGCGGGCCGGAGTTGCCGGCGGGCTGCGTCGTGAAGTCGTCGCGGTCGCGGTGCACCACGAGCGCGCGGCCGCGCACGTTGTTGGCGGCGCCGTCGGTCAGCGAGATCGCGTGGTTCTCGACGCTGAAGCGCGCCACGCCGCTGGCATCGGCCACCAGGCTGGGCAGTTCGCCGGCGTGGCTGCCGGGCGCGGAGAACTTGCCGTGCGTGCCGCCGGCCGGGTTGAAGTGGCCGCCCGAGGCGTTGCCGTTGTTGCCGCAGTCGCCCTTTTCATGGATGTGGAAACCGTGCTCGCTGCCCGGCGCCAGGCCGCGCACCTCGCCGGACACGCGCACGCCATGGTCGAGGGCGGTGAGCGTCACCGAGCCGCGCGCGGGGTTGGGCGTGACGGCGGCGGTCGGCGTCAGCTCGACCGTGGTGCTCGGCTTGCCGCCCATGCTGCCGCAGGCGGCGAGCACGGCAGTGGCGAGGAGGGCGGTGCCAGTGGCGAGGAGACGGCGATGGATCATTGGTTTTCCTTATTGATGAACGGGGTGGAGGGTTGAGAGGACGCGGTGTCCGAAGACCCCGCAACGTATACCGGAGCCGGGGCTGTCCCGCAATCGGCGGGTGTCTGAAATGGCGGCTCGGCGGCCAGCGCCACCAGCCGGGCCAGCGCCGCGTCGTGGATCGCGTGGCGCTGCAGCTCGAGCAGGGTCTGGCGCGCGTAGTCGAGCGAACTGCCGTAACGGCCCACGGCATTCGCGAAGATGTGGCGGTAGCGCTCGTCGCTGAGCTCGCCCGTGAAGTTGGGGCTGCGCCGCGACAGCGTGAAGGCCAGCGCCCGCACCGGCCCTTCGGCGGTGCCGCATTGCAGCCACTTGGGGTCGTACACGCCGGTCGGCATCTCGCGCAGCCAGAGGCGCTTGAGCGTCTCCAGGCCCTCGGCCTTCGGCACGCGGAACACCACGCCCCGGCAACTGCCGCCCGAGAGCAGCCCGAACACCAGGCCCGGCGTCTGCACGCTGCCGCGGTTGACGCGGCTCCACATCTTGAGCGCGCGGTGCCAGCCGTGCACCGAGGCCGCGCGCCGTTCCGCAAAGCCGAACTCGGGCCGCCAGATCAGCGAGCCGTAGCCGAACAGCCAGAGATCGTCGCGTCCGCCCCAGTCGGCGATCGCGCGTTCCAGCATCGGCTGCGGGTCGCGCAGCGGACGGGGCATGGGGTCCAGCCCCGGCGGACCGGGGTCCGGCGCGCCGGCTGACACGGGGGTGTCGGGGGTGGCGCCTACAATTTCGTGATCATGGTTCACCGCACCATTATTTACCGACCCCTTTCCTACGGAGATCGCGCTTCCATGAACAACGACGACAGCCAGCAGAATTTCGCCCTCGGCTTCCTGGTGGCATTGATCATGCTCGTGATCATGTTCGTGATCGGCGTCGCCTTCTGGCACAAGGGCCTGGGCGCGACGGCCGCGCAGGCCAAGCCCGCTGTCGCCGCTTCGGCGGCAGCGGCACCGGGCGGCGCGGTGCAGGTGACCGAAGTCACCGAGACCGTCACCGTGGTGATCCCCGACGGCGCGAGCATCCGCGTGGTCGGCGGCGTGGTGAACTTCTACTTCGCGACCGGCAGCGCCGACCTCGCACCGGGCGCGGCCGAGGCGCTGGCCCTGGTCATCAAGGGCGTCGAGGGTGGCCGCAAGGCGGTGGTCTCGGGCTTCCACGACGCCACCGGCGACGCCGCCGTCAACGAGGAATTGGCCAAGAAGCGCGCCCAGATGGTGCGCGAGGTGCTGGCGGGCCTGGGCGTGCCGGCCGAGAAGATCGACCTGCAGAAGCCCGCTGTCACCGCCGGATCGGGCAACAACGCCGAGGCGCGCCGCGTCGAAGTCCGGCTGGTCGACTGAGCGATCCGGCCTTTTGCATCTCCATCAAAAAACCCGGCATGGCCGGGTTTTTTTGTGCCTGCACGCAGCCGGGTGCATGCCTGAGTAATTTCGTATCGTTCTGCGGCCTGATTTCATCGGGGCGTCGCGCTCGAATTGGTACGATGGGCCTCCAGGCCCACAGTCGCGCCGGCGACACGCAGCAAGAGCCAACTTCCCCATGAGCAGCACACAACCCACCGTCCGCGACGTCACCGATCGCATCCGCGCGCGCAGCCGCGACACGCGCAGCACCTACCTCACGCGCCTGGCCGAGATCCGCGCCCGCGACCGCGGCTCCGACCGCATGGGCTGCGCCAACGTGGCGCACGCCGTGGCCGGCATCCCGGCCAACGACAAGTTCAAGGTGGTGGCCGAGCGCGCGCCCAACCTGGGCATCGTCACGGCCTACAACGACATGCTCTCGGCCCACGCGCCGTACCAGGGCTACCCGGACATCATCAAGCATGAGGCCCGCCGCCACGGCGCCACCGCGCAGGTCGCGGGCGGCGTGCCCGCCATGTGCGACGGCGTCACGCAGGGCACGCCCGGCATGGAGCTGAGCCTGTTCAGCCGCGACCTGATCGCCATGAGCACCGCCGTCGCGCTCACGCACGACATGTTCGACGGCGCGCTGATGCTCGGCGTGTGCGACAAGATCGTGCCGGGCCTCTTGATCGGCGCGCTGCACTTCGGCCACCTGCCCACCGTCTTCGTGCCCGCCGGGCCGATGCCCTCGGGCCTGTCGAACACCGCCAAGTCGAAGGTGCGCGAGCAGGCGGCGCAGGGCCTCGTGGGCCGCCAGGGCCTGCTCGAGGCCGAGATGGCCGCCTATCACACGGTCGGCACCTGCACCTTCTACGGCACCGCCAACAGCAACCAGATGCTGCTGGAGGCCATGGGCCTGCACGTGCCCGGCACGGCCTTCATCCAGCCCGGCGACGCCATGCGCGAAACGCTCACACGCGAAGCGGTGCGCTCGGTGCTCGGCAAGGCCAGCGACACCGCCTTCAACTGCCCGCCCATCGGCGAGATGGTCGACGAGCGCTGCATCGTCAACGCCATGGTCGCGCTGCTGGCCACGGGCGGCTCCACCAACCACCTGATCCACTGGGTGGCGGTGGCGCGCGCCGCGGGCATCCTCATCGACTGGGATGACTTCTCCCAGCTGTCCGACGTGGTGCCGCTGCTCACGCGCGTGTACCCCAACGGCAGCGCCGACGTGAACGAGTTCCAGGCCTGCGGCGGCCCGGGCTTCGTGATCGGCGAGCTGGTCGAGGCCGGCCTCATGCACGCCGACGTGCTCACGGTGCGCGCCGGCGGCATCCGCGAATTCGCCAACATCCCGTCGCTGGCCGGCGAGAACACGCTGCAATGGACGCCCGCTGCGCCGCTGCAGAAAGAAGCCGTCACGCGCCCGGTGGCCAGCCCCTTCAGCGCCACCGGCGGCCTCAAGCTGCTCAGCGGCAACCTGGGGCGCAGCGTGATCAAGGTGTCGTCGGTGCCCGACGACCGCCACGTCATCGAGGCGCCCGCGCGCGTGTTCGACTCACAGGCTGCGCTGCAAAAGGCCTTCACGGCCGGCGAGCTGGAGCGCGACGTGGTCTGCGTGGTGCGCTGGCAGGGCCCGCAGGCCAACGGCATGCCCGAGCTGCACAAGCTCACGCCGCCGCTGTCGGTGCTGCAGGGCAAGGGCTTCCGCGTGGCGCTGGTCACCGACGGCCGCATGAGCGGCGCCTCGGGCAAGATTCCCGCGGCCATCCACGTGTCGCCCGAAGCCGCTGCCGGCGGCCCGCTGGCCAAGGTGCGCGACGGTGACCTGATCCGCCTCGACGCCGTAGCGGGTACGCTCGCCGTGTTGCTGCCCGAAGACGAATGGGCCGCGCGCGAGACCGCGACGCTGTCCGACGCGCAACGCATCGCGGACGGGCACGGCCTGGGCCGCGAACTGTTCGCCGGCATGCGCCGCAACGCCCTGACCGCCGAAGAGGGCGCCTGCACCTGGATGTGACGGGGCCCACGCGGGCCGCAAGAAATTTTTGGAGCCATGAGATGACAGACAGACTCACCCCCCTCGACGTGATGCGCGACGCACCCGTCATTCCGGTCATCGTGCTGAACGACGTGAAAGACGCCGTGCCCCTGGCGCGCGCGCTGGTCGCAGGCGGCATCCGCATGCTCGAAGTGACGCTGCGCACGCCGCAGGCGCTGCAGTGCATCGAGGCCATCGCCAAGGAAGTGCCCGAAGCCGTCGCCGGCGCGGGCACCATCCGCAGCGCGGCCGACGCACAGGCCTCGGCGCTGGCCGGCGCGAAGTTCGGCGTGAGCCCGGGCTACACGCGCGCGGTCGGCAAGGCCTGCCACGACCTCGGCCTGCCGCTGCTGCCCGGCGTGGCCACCGGCAGCGAGATCATGATGGCGCAGGAAGACGGCTACACCCAGCTGAAGTTCTTCCCCGCGCTGCAGGCCGGCGGCCTGCCGATGCTCAAGGCCTGGCAGGGCCCGTTCGGCGACGTCACCTTCTGCCCCACGGGCGGCATCCATGCGGGCAACGCGGCCGAGTTCCTCGCGCTGTCGAACGTGGCCTGCGTGGGCGGTTCGTGGATCGTGCCGACCGACGCCATCCGCGACGGCGACTGGACCCGCATCGAGCAACTGGCGCGCGCCGCGAGCCAGCTGCCCCGCTGAGCATGTCGGCCGATTTCGACGCGGGCGACCTGAAGGTCATCGCGTTCGACGTGTTCGGCACGGTGGTCGACTGGCACAGCGGCATCGCGGCCGAGGTCGAGCGCGTACTGCCCGGCGTGGACGGCGCGGCCTTTGCGCTGGCCTGGCGCGCCGGCTACCAGCCCGCCATGAAGGCCGTGATGGAACGCATCGCGGCCGGCGAGGGCGGCTTCACGCTGCTCGACGAGCTGCACCTGAGCATGCTCGAACAGGTGCTGCACGACTTCAGCCTGGCCGACCACCTCGACAGCGCCGCCAAGCGCGACCTGAGCCGCGCTTGGCACCGCCTGCCGGCCTGGCCCGATGCGGTCGAGGGGCTCACGCGGCTCAAGAAGAAGTTCACCATCTGCACGCTCTCCAACGGCAACATCGGCCTGCTCACCGAGATGGCCAAGCGCGCCGGCCTGCCCTGGGACTGCGTGCTGTCGGCCGAGGTGTTCAAGGCCTACAAGCCCGATCCGCGCACCTACCTCGGCGTGGCGGGTGTGTTCGACGCCACGCCGGGGCAGGTCATGCTCGCTGCCGCGCACCATGACGACCTGGCGGCCGCGCGCGTGTGCGGCCTGAAGACGGCGTACATCGAGCGGCCCCACGAGTTTGGTCGCAAGCAGCCGAAGGACGTGTCGCCGCAGCCGGACAACAACCTGCATGTGCGCGACATCGTCGCGCTGGCCGACCGGCTGGGCTGCTGATCGATCAGTCCGTGATGAGCTTTTCCACCGTGCGCAGGTTGCGCGTGGTGGTGCTCGACTTGTAGCGGGTCTTCGCAAGCAGCTTGGCCACCGGCGTCTCCAGGCTTTCGCCGCGCGGGCACTGCCAGTACAGCACGCCATCGCCGCGCACCAGCTGCTCGACCTTGGCATCGACCGTGCCGGCCTTGTCCATGATCTCGTCGAGCATCGCGGCGTCGGAGCCGAACACGAGGTAGGGATGGTGCGTGTCGTCGATGCGCTCAAAGGGATAGCCCGCCGCCATGTCGGCCACCTGCCGCTGCGTGAGCAAGACGATCCACGCCTCGTAGCCGAAGCACTGGCGCAGCGCTTTCTCGATGCGCGTGCGCAGCGCGGCGGCATCGGGTGCGTCCGTGTCGAACAGCACGTTGCCGCTGGCGAGCACCGTGCGCACCGCGCCGAAGCCGAGTTCGTCGACGAACAGCGCCTTCAGGTCGGCGCTCTTGATCGTGATGCCGTTGACGTTCACGCCGCGCAGCAGGGCGACGTAGCGCGTCAGCGGCGCGTCTTTCTTCTTTGTCTTCGGGCTTGCCATGGCGTGGGGTGCGGCCCGAAACGGCTCAGCGCAGGCCGCCGCCCGCGGCGTTCTCGTTGCGCTGGATCAATTCAATCTTGTAGCCGTCGGGGTCCGTCACGAAGGCGATCACCGTCGTGCCGCCTTTGACCGGGCCGGCCTCACGCGTCACGTTACCGCCGGCGGCCTTGATCTTGTCGCAGGCCGCGTAGGCGTCGGGCACGCCGAGCGCGATGTGGCCGTAGGCGGTGCCGAGCTCGTAGCTCTCGGTGCCCCAGTTGTAGGTGAGCTCGATCTCGGCCTGGTCGGGGTTGCCGTTGCCGTAGCCGACGAACGCGAGGCTGTACTTGTACTCGGGGTTTTCAGACGTGCGCAGCAGCGTCATGCCGAGCACCTGCGTGTAGAAGTCGATGGAGCGCTGGAGATTGCCAACGCGCAGCATGGTGTGGAGAAGTCGCATCTCGTGGGTCGTGTCGTTATGGGGGATGGCGCTATTGTCGCCCTCTGCTTCTTGCGATCAAGCCGCCAGCGTCAGCAGGTGCGCCTGGTACTTTTTCAGAAAATCCATCAGATGCTGCGGGTACTCGGGCACCACCGCCGCGCGCACGCTGGGGCGCGCCGCCAGCGCATGGCGCCAGGCATTCACCTTGGGCAGCGCGTCGAACAGGTGCGAATCGCTGATCGCATCGAACACCTCGAAGTAGCGGAACACCGGTGCGAACACTGCGTCGACGAGGCTGAAGGCTTCGCCCGCGAAATAGGGGCCTTGCGCCAGTGCGGCCTCGACGCGTTCGAACTTGGCGGCCAGCGCGTCGCGCTTCTGCGCGAACACGGCGGCGTCCTGCGTGGTCTCGTAGCCCCACAGGTCGGCGAGGATGGCCGAGCCGAACTCCATCCATGCGCGGTGTTGCGCACGTGCGAGCGGGTCTTCGGGGTGCAGGCGGGCGCCGGGTTGCGTCTCCTCGAGGTACTCGCAGATCACGTTGCTCTCGAACAGCACGGCCTCGGTGCCGTCGGTGCGCTGCACCTTCAGCAACGGCACCTTGCCCAGCGGCGAGATGTCGAGAAACCACTGGGGCTTGTTCGCGAGATCGATCACGACGCGCTCGAAGGGCACGTTCTTCTCGTGCAGCGCGATCGCGGCGCGTTGCACGTAGGGGCACAGCAGGTGGCTGACGAGGGTGAGGGCCTGGGTCATGGGGCGTTCCGTCTTCGAAGAAATGGGTGGTCGGATCGCCGCGATTCTTGCGGTCCTGAACAACCTTTTCTGGAAAAGCCCATTCGGGCGCCGCCCGGTTGCTACGGCTTGGGAAAGAGGTACGCGCCGGCCGCAGGCTTGAGAAGGGGCTTGAGTTCGGTGAACGGCAGCGCCACCGTGGTGCCGAGGCAGGCGCCGAGCGCGTGCGGCACGCCGCTGACCGCGACGGCCAGCGCATCGCGCCCGCGGATGCGCTCGAAATGCAATGCCAGGTACTCGGGCCACACCTCGTCGCAACCCGTGTAGTGCTGCGGGTCTGCGGCGGCTGCGGATTCGGGCCCACGTCCCTCTGCCTTCAGCTTCTTCCCGATCAGCGCCATGAGCGTCTTGCTCGGCACGAACCCGTCCGGCGTCCTGGTGAACGCGCGGAACAGGCGTTCAAAGTCGAGGTACTCGCCACGGACCAGGTCGAGTGTGTAGGGCGCGTAGTGGTTGTGGGGATGGGCGCCGCCGCAGTCGGCGCTTCCCGATTCGACGACGCTCATCAGCGTCGGGCTGAGAAAGGTGACGCGCACCGATTCCGCGTCGTAGTTTCCCAGTGAGCCGGCCGCCGGGTGCGTCGCGGTGTAGAGGGTGGCCTTGCATTCGAGCGCGGCGAGGCTGAGCTGTCCGTGCCTGCGCGCGAGGATGGCGTTGACCTTCTCGACCACGCGCGCATTCGGGTGTCGCGTGAGCCGCGGATAGGAAAAGCGCGTGCGCGGATCGATGACCATGCGCCATGCCACCGCTCCGCTGACGTGCTCCGCGCCTTGCTTGAGCGGGGTCTGCAGCTTCAGGTGGTCGTAGGGTGCCGTCTCGATGGAGATCGGCGCGTCCGAAGCCGCGCCGGTGGTGTTGCCTGGCGGGATGGCGCGCGTCACCGGCGCAGTGGCGCCGGGACTCCGGTCTGGGTCGTACTGGCGAACTTGCCGAAGCTCGAACGCGACGTTCTGCTTGCCGGGGCCATCGCTCCAACTTCCGGCAAAGGTGCCGTCGACGACTTGGCCGTGCCACGTCGGGCCCGGCTGCCGGGTCTGCGCATCTTCGAACAACGGCGCGTTGCCGCCTTGTGCCGCCCGGTACATCGCCTCGCCCTGCATCGGGAGGGCCTCCACGAGCTTCGTCAACGGCCCGGAGAGTGGAATGTCGACACCGTGGCGGCGATAGAAATACCGCCCGCCGCCGGAGGCATTCACTTCGAGCACGACCTCGCTGGTGCCGAGGACGCCTTGGTAGACCGTGCGGACTTCCGCCAGGGCCGGCATCGCCGACCCGAGCAACGTCGCCCACGCGAGGAAGAGTCGGGTCGCGTTGCGCATCGTGGGGCCTTCCGTTACGAGGCCGTCTCGAGCCAGTGCGTGATCCGCCCGTTGTGCATCACGCCGATGCGGTCAGCCATCGCATGCGCCTCGGCCTCGTTGTGCGTGACCAGGATCGCGGTCTGCCCGGCCTTCTTGAGGATGCCGCGCACCTCGGCGGTCAGGCGCTCGCGCGTGCCGCCGTCGAGGTTGGAGAACGGCTCGTCCAGCAGCAGCAAGGCGGGCGAGGGCGCCAGCGCGCGGGCCAGCGCGATGCGTTGCTGCTGGCCACCCGACAACTCGTGCGGGTAGCGCTCGCCGGCCTCGGCCAGGCCGACCAGCGCGAGCATCTCGGCCACGCGAGCCTGCTGCGCCGCGCGGCCCAGGCGGCGCAGGCCGAAGGCCACGTTCCTGGCGGCCGACAGGTGCGGGAACAGCGCGTACTCCTGGAACATCATGCCCACGCGCCGCTGCTCGGGCGGCAGGTGCTTCTGGGGCGACGACAGCAGCGTGTCGCCGAGGCGGATGGTGCCGGCGCGCACGGGCTCGAAGCCGGCGATGGCGCGCAGCACCGTGGTCTTGCCGCAGCCCGAGGGGCCGAACAGGCAGGCGATCTCGCCCGCGGCTAGGTCCAGCGAAAAGCCGTCGACCACCGTGTGCGGGCCGCGCGGCGTGTCGTACGCGAGCTGGAGCGAGTCGAGATGAAGCGGGGAACTCATGCGGGGTCCGTGTCGGGAGGCGTCACCGCCGGTGTCGTGCCGAGCTGGTTGCGCGCCAGCAGCACCACCGGCAGCAGGCCGGCGACCACGATGGCCAGCGCGGCGATCGCGCCTTCCTCGTAGGTGCCGCGCGCGGCCTCGGCGTAGAGCCAGGTGGCGAGGGTGTCGAAGTTGGCCGGGCGCAGCAGCAGCGTGGCCGGCAGTTCCTTCATGGCGTCGACGAAGACCAGCAGCGCGCCCGCCGCGATGGCAGGCTGCAGCAGCGGAAGGTGCACGCGGCGCAGCGTGCCGCCGGTGGTTTCGCCGAGCAGACGCGAGGCCTGCTCGATGGCCGGCGGAATGCGCGCCAGCCCGGCCTCGATGCCGCCCACGGGCATCGCAAGAAAACGGATCGCGCAGGCCATGACCAGCACGATGCCCGCACCCATCAGCGGCAGGCCCTGCCAGCCCATCGCGCCGGCCAGCGCCGCGTCGAAGGCCAGCGCCGGCGTCAGCAGGCCGATGGCGAGCACCGTGCCCGGCACCGCGTAGCCCAGCGTGGCCGCGCGCGCCTGCCAGCGGGCGCGGTTGAGGCTCGTGCCCTGGCTGCGCGAGGCCCAGGCCACGACCAGCCCCGCCGCCACGGCCACCACCGTCACGCCGGCCGCGAGCGCCAGCGTGTTGCCCAGGCTGGCCACGAGGCCCTGCGAAATGCCGCCGCCCTGGTGCAGCCGCTTGCCGCTTTCCCAGACCAGGTACAGCGCGGGTGCGACGAAACCGATCAGCACCGGCAGCGCCGCCGTCGCCGTCGCCGCCCAGGCCGCGCCGCCGTGCAGGCGCCGGGGCTGCACCGCGCGCATGCGCTGCGCGGAACCGAAGCGCTGGTGCTGGCGGCCGTTGCGTTCGAGCCAGACCAACGCCACCACCACGAACAGCATCGCGCAGGCGATCTGGGCGGCGCCGGCCAGGTCGGAGCGCGTGATCCAGGTGGTGTAGACCGCCACCGTGAGCGTGTTCACGCCGAGGAATTCGGAGGCGCCGATGTCGTTGAGCGTCTCGAGCAGCGCCAGGCTCAGGCCCACGGCCAGTGCCGGCCGTGCCAGCGGCAGCGCCACGCGAAAGAAGGCGCCGCGCCGGTTCTCGCCCAGCGTGCGCGCCGCTTCCAGCAGGTGCGCCGGCTGGGTCATGAACATCGCGCGCGCCGTCATGTAGACGTACGGATAGAGCACGAAGCCCAGCACGAAGATCGCACCCGGCATCGAGCGCAGGTCGGGCAGGCGGAACTGGCGCGGGCTGTCGAAGCCCAGCATCCAGCGGATCGCGCCCTGCACGGGGCCGATCGGATGCAGCAGGTCGAGGTAGGCGAAGGCGACGATGTAGGTCGGCATCGCCAGCGGCAGCAGCAGCGCCCAGTTGAGCACGCCGCGGCCGGGAAAGTCATGCGCCGTGACCAGCCAGGCGCAGCCGGTGCCGATCACGAGAACGAGGGTGCCGACGCCCGCGAGCAGCAGCGCCGTGTTGAGCGCCGCCTGCGGCAGCACGTGCGCGAACAGCGGCCCCCAGTGGCCGACGCCCGAGCCGAACGCGAGCCAGGCCAGCGTGAGCACCGGCGCGAGCACGCCGAGCGCGATCAGGAACGACGCGCAACGCCATGCCGGGCCCGCGGCGCGCAGGCCCGGCGGCTGGCGCCGCGCAATCAGCATTCAGTTGCCGGCAAGGTGTGCCCGGCCATGCAAGGTCACTGGTCGAAGCCGACCTTGTCGACGAGGGCGCTGGCCTGCTTGCGGTATTTGGCAATCTCGGTCAGCGGCAGCGGGTCGACCTTCAGCTCGCCGATGGCCTGGCCGATGATCGGGTCGAGGGCCACGCCCTTGCGCACCGGGTACTCGTAGTTGGCGTCGGCGTACAGCGCCTGGGCCGGTTCCGACACCAGGAACTCGAGCAGCTTGACCGCGTTGGCGCGCTGCGGTGCGTTCTTGGCCACGGCCGCGCCGCTGATGTTCACGTGCGTGCCGCCGCTCTTGGCGCTGGCGAAGGTCGGGCGGATCACCTTGATCGCGTCGCCCCACTTGCGCGCGTCGGTGCCTTCCTTGGCGCTCTTCATCTGGCCGACGTAGTACGAGTTGGCCACGCCGATGTCGCAGATGCCGCCGAGGATGTCGCGTGCCACGTCGCGGTCGCCGCCGGTGGCCTTGCGCGCCAGGTTGCCCTTGACGCCGCGCAGCCACTGCTCGGTCTTGGCTTCGCCGTCGTGCGCGATCATCGCGGCCACCAGGGCCGTGTTGTAGGGATGCTGGCCGGCGCGGATGCAGACCTTGCCCTTGTACTTCGGGTTGGCCAGGTCTTCGTAGCGGAAGCTGGTCAGCGGCTGGTTCTTGTCGGCGTACAGCACGCGCGCGCGCAGCGAGAGCGCGAACCACTGGCCGTCGGCGCCGCGCAGGTTGGCCGGAATGGCCGATTCGAGCGCGGCCGACTTCACCGGCTGCGTCACGCCGCCCTCGACGAGGTCGACGAGGTTGCCGATGTCCACCGTCATCAGCACGTCGGCCGGCGAGCGCGCGCCTTCGGCCTTGACGCGTTCCAGCAGGCCGTCCTTCACGAACACCGTGTTGACCTTGATCTTGCTCTGCGCGCTGAACGCCGAGATCAGCGGCTGGATCAGCGCCGGCTCGCGCGTCGTGTAGAGCGTGAGCTCGTCATTGGCGGCGTGCGCGGGCAGGGCGGAGAGGGCGAGCCAGGCGGCAGAAACGCCGAGGAGGGCGTGCGCCACGCGGCCCTGGGGGCCGGAACGGTCGGTCATGAAGAGGATCCTCCAGGTGCGGTGAGGTGTTCTAGGAAAGGCATCGGCGACGGCGGAGCCTGTCGCTGATGCGAACAATTATCACTGACAGGGAGGAGCGGGTTTTCCTTTTGGCTTACAGCTTGAGGGCCTACTTGAAACGCCTCACCGACCCGCCGGCACCTCGAACACCAGGCACGTCGTCGTCGCATGCGCATACAGCGTGCCGTCCGCCCCGACCAGCCGCGCCTCGGCGGTGGCGAGCTGCTTGCCGCAGTGGATCACCTTGCCCTCGGCGCGCACGCGCTGCACCTTCGGCGTGAGGCCCTTGACGTAGTTCACGCTGAGCTCGGCCGTTGTGTACGCGCGCCCGGGCGGCATCATGGTGTGGACCGAGCAGCCCAGCGCCGAGTCGAGCATCGTGGCGACCCAGCCGCCGTGGATGGTGCCCAGCGGGTTCAGGTGCTGCGGCAGCGGCGTGCCCTGGAAGATGGCGATGCCCTTGCTGACCGAGACGATGGTGAAGTCCAGCGTCTTGGCGATGGCGGCGTAGGGAATCTCGCCGTTGAGCATGGCCTGCATGACCTCCAGGCCGGTCTTGCCGGCGACCTGCTCGGGGCGCGCGAGCCCGGGGCCGGGGCCGTTCTCGAGGCGCTCGGCGATCTGCCGTTCTTCGGCGATCCATGCGTCGAGCAGATGGGAAGGGGTGTCGGTGAAAGCTTGCTGCGTCATGCCTGTGTTCCTGCTGGGGGCTTTGCGGGGTGGTGTTGGTTGCATATGCAATAGTTGCACATACAATAATACCCCATGGACACACCCACCCAACCCCGCGGCTGCACCAGCTTCAAGACGCGCCAGCTGATGCGTCGCCTGACGCAGCACTACGACGCCGAGGTGTCGCGCAGCGGCCTCAAGACCACGCAGTACTCGCTGCTGTCGCACCTCAAGCGCCTGGGCCCGATGCGTCCGGTCGACCTGGCGGGCGAACTGAAGATGACCGCGTCCACGCTGAGCCGCAACCTGCAGCCGCTCATCACTGCGGGCTGGGTGGCGCAAGTGGCGGGCGCGGATGCGCGCAGCCGGCTGGTGTCGCTCACGGACGCCGGCGAGGCCAAGTGGCGCGAAGCGCAGCAGCACTGGAAGACGGCGCAGCTCAAGCTCAATGCGCTGCTGGGCGTGGAGCGCGTGCTCGCGCTGCATGCGCTCATCGACGAGTCGCTCGCGCTGCTGGGCACGGGCGAGCCGGTCGACGTGCAGGACTGACGCTTCCCACCACCTTCAGCAACGAACACGTTCCGCGTCTACGCAGCCGCGCGGCCGGATTCCCTGTCTCTTCGTTTCTCCCCCGACCCATTCCAACAGTTCCAGAGGTCCCATGTTCGCCACCCACGTCTCCGCATGGCTGCAGCGCCGCGGCATCCACTACGGCTGGATCGTCGCCGCCGTCACCTTCCTGACCATGCTCACCATGTCGGCCGCGCTCGGCCTGCCGGGCGCGATGATGAAGCCGCTCGGCGAGGAGTTCGGCTGGAGCACCGAGCAGATTTCGTCCGCGCTCGCGCTGCGCTTTGCGCTGTTCGGCCTCATGGGCCCGTTCGCCGCGGTGCTGATGGAGCGCTACGGCCTGCGCGCGGTGATGTGCGCCGGCCTCACGCTGGTCGGCCTGGGCATGGCGCTGGTCACCACGGCCTCGCAGCTGTGGCAACTGTTCGTGCTGTGGAGCCTGATGCTCGGCCTGGGCACCGGCATGACGGCGCTGGTGCTCGGCGCCGTGGTGGCCAACCGCTGGTTCGTCGCGCGGCGCGGCCTGGTCGTGGGCATGCTCACGGCCAGCGCGGCCACCGGCCAGCTGGCCTTCCTGCCGCTGGCGGCCTGGATGATCGAGCACTGGGGCTGGCGCTCGGCCATCGTGCCGATCGTGGTCGGCAGCGTGGTGATCGCGCTGCTCGCGCTGTGCCTGGTGCGCAACCGGCCGTCGGACATCGGCCTGCTGCCCTACGGCGAAGCGCCCGGCACGCAGCCGGCGCCGGCGCCCGCGTTCACGATGAACTTCGCCACGCCGTTTCGCGTGCTGCGCGAGGTGGCGACCAACCGCACCTTCCTGATCCTGGCCGGCACCTTCTTCATCTGCGGCCTGAGCACCAACGGCCTGGTGCAGACGCACTTCATCTCGCTGTGCGGCGACTACGGCATGAGCGCCGTGCCCGCCGCCTCGGTGCTCGCGATGATGGGCGCCTTCGACTTCGTCGGCACCATCCTGTCGGGTTGGCTCTCCGACCGCTACGACAACCGCAAGCTGCTCTTCTGGTACTACGGCCTGCGCGGGCTGTCGCTGTTCTGGCTGCCGCATTCGGAATTCACGATCTACGGCCTGGGCCTGTTCGCGATGTTCTACGGCCTGGACTGGATCGCCACCGTGCCGCCGACCGTCAAGCTCGCAGGCGCCGCCTTCGGTCCCGCGAAGGTCGGGCTGGTGTTCGGCTGGATCTTCGCGGCCCACCAGCTGGGCGCGGCCACCGCGGCCTACGGCGCGGGCTTCGCGCGCACGCTGCTTCTGACCTACACGCCCGCGCTGTACACGGCCGGCGCGGCCTGCCTGTTCGCGGCGCTGATCGTGATGGCGATCCGCCGTCCCGCCAAGACCGCCGCCGCACCGGCCGCGGCCACCACCAACGCCGCCGCGCGCGCCTGACTGCCGGAGACCCGCATGACCACCCCCCAACAAGCGAACGGCGACCTCGACCCGCGCACGCGCCGCCTGCTCGAGGCGCCCATCATCCCCACGCTGCTGCGGCTGGCCGCGCCCAATGTGCTCGTGATGCTGGCGCAGGCCTCCGTCGGGCTCATCGAGACCTACTTCGTCGGCAAGCTCGGCACCGACGCGCTGGCCGGCATGGCGCTGGTGTTCCCCATCGTCATGCTGATGCAGATGACTTCCAGCGGCGCGATGGGCGGCGGCATCGCCTCGTCGATCGCGCGTGCGCTGGGCGCGCGCCGCCGGGGCGACGCCGACGCGCTGGTGTGGCACGCGGTGGTCATCGCGATCGGCTTCGGCCTGTGCTTCACGCTCGCGCTGCTGCTGGGCGGGCGCTGGCTCTACGGCGTGATGGGCGGCACCGGCGCCGCGCTGGAAGCCGCGCTCACGTACTCGAACTGGGTGTTCGCGGGCGCGGTGCTGGTGTGGCTGTTCAACTCGCTGTCCGCCATCATCCGCGGCACCGGCAACATGGCGGTGCCGGCCAACGTGACGGTGGTGGGCGTGGTGTTCCTCATTCCGGCGTCGCCGCTGTTGATCTTCGGCATCGGGCCGTGGGGCGGCATGGGCATCGCGGGCGGGGCGCTGGCACTTCTGCTGTATTACCTGCTGGGCTCGCTCGCGCTCATAGCCTACCTGCGCTCGCCGCGCAGCCTGCTGCGGCCCACGCTGGCGGCGTTCCAGATGCGCTGGCCGCTGTTCCGCGACATCCTGCGCATCGGGCTGGTGGGCACGGTGTCGACGGTGGCGACCAACCTGTCGATCGGCATCGCCACCGCACTCACCGGCCACTTCGGCGCGGGCGCGCTGGCCGGCTATGGCACCGCGTCGCGGCTCGAGTACCTGCTGGTGCCGCTGGTGTTCGGCCTGGGTGCGCCGCTGGTCGCGATGGTCGGCACCTGCATGGGCGCGGGTCTGCGCGAGCGCGCGCTGCGTGCCACCTGGGCCGGCGCGGCGCTGGCCTTCGGCATGGCCGAGGTCATCGGGCTGGCCGCCGCGCTGTTCCCGCGTCCGTGGCTGATGCTGTTCGGCCACGACCCCGTGATGCTCGAGACCGGCGCACACTACCTGCGCGTGGTGGGGCCGCTGTACGGTTTCTTCGGCGTCGGGCTGGTGCTGTACTTCGCCTCGCAGGGCGCGGGCCGGCTGCTGTGGCCGGTGCTCGGCAACATCGCGCGGCTCGCCGTGGCGGGCACGGGCGGCTGGCTGGCGCTGCGCTGGGGCGGCGGGCTCACCGGCGTGTTCGCGGCGCAGGGCGTGGCGCTGGTGGTGTACGGCATCGTCATCGCCTCGGCCATCGCGGGCGGTGCGTGGTTCGGCCGCGTGGGCTGGCCGCGCACGACCCAGGGGCTGCTGCGCCGCGTGGCGCAGGCCTGAAGCGCTCTCGCTATCTCTTCATTAACGAAAGGCTCGTCATGCAGATCAAGGATTCCGTCGTCTTCATCACCGGTGCCAACCGGGGGCTCGGCCTGGCGTTCGCCAAGGCGGCACTCGCGGCCGGTGCGCGCAAGGTCTACGGGGCCGCGCGCGACCCCAAGAGCATCACGCTCGCGGGCGTCGTGCCCGTGGCGCTCGACGTCACGCAGCCCGCGCAGATCGAGGCCGCGGTGCGCGCCTGCGGCGACGTGACGCTGCTGGTCAACAACGCGGGCATTTCGCGCGGATCGAGCTTCCTGGGGTCGGCCGATGCGGTGGCCGCGGCACGCGCCGAGTTCGAGACCAACTTCTTCGGCCCCTGGGCGCTCACGCAGGCCTTTGCGCCGGTGCTCGCGTCGAACGGCGGCGGTGCGGTCCTCAACGTGCTGTCGGCCCTGGCCTGGACGACGTTCCCCGGCGTGGCGACCTACAGCGCCACCAAGTCGGCGGCCTGGTCGCTGAGCAACGGATTGCGCAACGAACTGGTGGGACAGGGCACGCAGGTCACGAGCCTGCACGTGGCGCTCATGGACACCGACATGGCGGCGCGCCTGCCCGGCCCCAAGACCTCTCCCGATGACGCCGCGCGCCAGGCGCTGGCGGGCGTGGAAGCGGGGCTGCCCGAGGTGCTGGCCGATGAGGTCACGCGCCAGCTCAAGCAGAGCCTGTCGACCGAGCGGCCCGCTTATGCGAGTCCGCCGGTCTGAAGTGCGTCAATAGCGGTAGGGGTTGTTCGGGCGACGGTCGTAACGGTTGGGCACACCGTCGCCGTCGTTGTCCCGGCGGCCGTGGCGACGGCCTTCCCAATCGCGGCGGCCATGGTCGTAGTAACCGTGGCGACGCGGACCGTCGTAGTAGCCCGGGTGGTAGTGGCGCGGGGGCGGCGGCGGGGCGTAGTAGTGATGGCGCGGCGGCGGCGCGGGCGTCACGTACACCTGGGCCTGGATGAACGGGCCGCCGGCCTGGGCATGGGCCGGCGCGGTGAGGGCGGCCAGCGACAGCAGGGCGGCAGCACCGAAGGCGAATGTCAGCTTTTTCATGGCGACTCCTGGGGAGTGATTGCGATGCCTCATCGTCGCGCCATTATGTGAAGTTCTTGTAAGCCGGAAGCGAAATCGCATGAAGAGCTGTAAGCCGCTGCGCTCACGCTTTTTCAGCGTTGCGGGGCCGGCAGCATGCGTCGCAGGGCTTCGAAGAACAGGTCGGACTGTTCCCGCTCGCCCTGGATCTGCGCCGCCACGTGCGCGGCCAGCTTGGCGTTGACCGGCACCAGCGGGCGCCCGGTCGATTGCGCGATCACCTGGTGCAGGCAGGCGCGCTCCAGGTAGTACAGGTCGTCGTAGGCGTGGGCGATGGTGCCGCCCGCCACGATCACGCCGTGGTTCGCGAGAAAGGCCACGTCCTTGCCCGACATGGCGCGCGCGATGCGCTCGCCCTCGGCGTCGTCCAATGCCAGGCCGTTGTACTCGGCGTCGATGGCGATGCGGTTCATGTAGCGCATGGCGTTCTGGCTGGCGGTGGGGTCGAGCGCGCGGTCGACCGTGAGCGTCAGCGCCGTCGCGTAGGGCATGTGGCAATGCAGCACCACGGCGTGGCCCGTGAGCCGGTGCACCGCGCCGTGGATGAAGAGGGCGGTGGGCTCCACGCGGTGGCGGCCCGCAAGCACTTCGCCGTGCACGTCGATCAGCACGATGTCGTCGGGACCGATCTCGCTCCAGTGCAGCCCGCGCGGGTTGATGAGGTAGCGGTCCTGCGCGCCCGGCAGCAACACGCTGAAATGGTTGCACACACCTTCGGACAGCCCGTGGTGGGCCGCGGCGCGCAATGCGAGCGCGAGGTCTTCGCGCAACTGGCGCACGGCGGGGCTGGCGTATTCGGAATCGGCGGACATCGCGGGGGTCTCCTTCTTTCTTGTGGTGGATGGGTCTTGTCGGATCAGGCTCGGAGCAGCCCGGCCCAGGCCGCCACGAAGCGCTGCGCGTCCTCGCGCACGGCGGCGGCGGTCTTGCCGGGCTTGTAGAGCGACGAGCCGATGCCGAAGCCGGCGGCGCCGGCCGCGCGCCACGCGCCCATGTTGTCGGGCGCGATGCCGCCCACGGGCATCACGGGCGTGCCGGCCGGCAGCACCGCGAGCAAGGCCTTCACCACGGCGGGCGAGGCCAGTTCGGCCGGGAACAGCTTGAGGCCCGTGGCGCCGGCCGCGAGCGCGCCGAAGGCCTCGGTCGGCGTCATCACGCCGGGCAGGCAGGCCATGCCCAGGCGCGCGGCCTCGGCGATGACGTCGGCATTGAAGTTGGGCGACACGATCAGCTCGCCGCCGGCCGCATGCACCTCGCGCACCTGCTTGGCGTCGAGCACGGTGCCCGCGCCGACCAGCGCGGTGGGAAAGCGCTGGCGCATGAGCGCGATGCTCTCCAGCGGCTGCGGCGAATTGAGCGGCACTTCGAGCAGCCGGAAGCCGGGCTCGACGATGGCGTCGCCCACGTCGGCGGCTTCGGCGGGCGAGAGGCCGCGCAGGATGGCCACCAGCGGCAGGGCCTGCATCGCGGCGTTGAATTTATCGAGGGGCGTGGTCATGGGGCGGGTGTCCTGTCGGTGTCGAGAAAGCCGGACAGCGTGTGCAGTCCGGCCCAGGTGGCTTCGGCGCCGAGCGTGCGCGTGGCGACGCCGGTGGCGCGCAGGGCCAGGGTGTAGCGCTGGGTGAGGGTCGAGGAGCCGATCAGCACGACCTCGCCGACGGCCTGTACCGATTGCGTGCGCAGCTCTTCGCCGATGAGCAGGCCCGAGAGGTAGCTCGACAGCTCTTCCCTGGGCATGCGCTCGAACAGCGCGAGCGTGCGCGTGCCGAAGGCGTTGTGCAGCAGGCCGTGGCCGTTCTCGGAACGCGTGACGCCTTCGAGGAACGCGGCTTCGTCGAGCGGCGCGGCGGCGTCGAGCGTGCGCCCCAGGATCGAGTGCTGGCTCAGCAGCGCGTAGAACTCGCCCGTCATGTAGGTGCGAAAGCCGGCGACGCGGCCCTTCTTGACCGTGGCCCATTTGTTGTGGGTGCCGGGCAGCACGAAGACGCCGTCGTCCAGGCCGGTGATCGTCATGGCACCGAGGATCTGCACCTCTTCGCCGCGCATCACGTCGGGCACGCCGGCGTGCTCGTCGCTGAGGCCGGGCACGATGGCGATGCGCGCGCCGGGGATGGCGTCTGTGGCGATGATGCTGCGGCCTACTTCGACGCGGCCCGCGGGGCAGGGGCAGTAGGGCGCTTCGACCCAGCCCTGCTTGCTGCCGGCCATGCCGGAGATCAGGCAGCGCGTGTCTTCCAGGCGCATCCAGTCGCCGAACAGCGACTCGAAAACAGCGGGGAAGCCGCCCTCGGGCACGGTGAGGATGCCGCGGGCGTCGCTGCGCTCTTCGATGACCTGCCCGCTCGGGTCGAGCAATGCACCGCGTAGCGAGCTTGTGCCCCAGTCGATGGCGATGAGTCTTGTCATTTCTGTCGTCTGTTGCGTTTCGAGAGTCGGTTCGGGGCGCGTGCCCAGGCCACCGGGTACTTCCCTCCGCGAATGTCCCCCGGGCTTCGCCCTCCTCCTTGATTTCGCTGCGGGAAGCACCCAGTGCCCTGGGCACTGGAGGCGCGGTTGTTGTGCGTGCCGATCAACGACTGCAGCGAACAACGCTCACGTCGATGGGGTGCCTTGCGCAGCGAAATCAAGGAGGAGCCCGAAGGGCGGGGGACATTCGCGGAGCAAGGTACCCCGTCGGCGGGAGCGCGCCCTGGATCTCTCCAAATCAGTGATTGTCTCGCGGCACAAAAGCCCCACGGCGACCACGCAGAAAGGCCAGGTCCGCTCCCTGGTCGGCCTGCAGCACCGTGTCGACGTACAGCTTCCAGTACCCCGAGTCCAGCGGGGCCTTGGGCGCCACCCACTTCGCGCGGCGCTTCGCCAGTTCCTCGTCGCTCACATGCAGGTGCAGCTTGCGATTTGGCACGTCGAGCTCGACGATGTCGCCATCCTGCACCAGTGCCAGCGGGCCGCCCGCAGCAGCTTCAGGCGCGGTATGCAGAACGACGGTGCCGTAGGCCGTGCCACTCATGCGCGCGTCGCTGATGCGGACCATGTCCGTGATGCCCTTGCGCAGCACCTTCGGCGGCAGCGGCATGTTGCCGGCCTCGGCCATGCCGGGGTAGCCCTTGGGGCCGCAGTTCTTGAGCACCATGATGCAGTGCTCGTCGATGTCCAGGTTCTCGTCGTCGATGCGCTTGTGCAGGTCGTCGGCGCTCTCGAAGACGACGGCGCGGCCCTTGTGCACCAGCAGTTCGGGCGTGGCCGCGCTGGGCTTGATGATGGCGCCGTTGGGCGCGAGGTTGCCGCGCAGCACGCAGATGCCGGCCTTGTCCTTGAAGGGCTCGGCCTGGGTGCGGATGACCTGCGGGTTGTAGTTCTCGGCGTCCTTCACGTTCTCCCACACGCTCTGGCCGGTGACGGTAAGGATGTCCTTGTGCAGGTGGTCGGCGATTTCCTTGATGACCACGGGCAGGCCGCCCGCGTAGCAGAAGTCTTCCATCAGGAACTGGCCCGAGGGCTGCAGGTTCACGAGGCAGGGCAGGTCGGCGGCGAGGCGGTCGAAGTCGTCGAGCGTGAGCTCGACGCCCATGCGGCCCGCGATGGCCAGCAGGTGGATCACGAAGTTGGTCGAGCCGCCGATGGCCGCGTTGACCTTGATCGCGTTCTCGATCGCCTGGCGCGTGAGGATCTTCGACATGTTCAGGTCTTCATGCACCATGTCGACGATGCGCCGGCCCGCCTGGCGCGCCAGCACGTTGCGGCGGCCATCGACGGCAGGGTAGGCCGCGTTGCCCGGCAGGCCGATGCCCAGCGACTCGACCATGCTGGCCATGGTGCTGGCCGTGCCCATCGTCATGCAGTGGCCGTGGCTGCGGTGCATGCAGCTCTCGGCCTCGAAGAAGTCTTGCAGCTTGAGCGTGCCGGCGCGCACCTGCTCGCTCATCTGCCACACGCCGGTGCCCGAGCCCAGCTCCTGGCCGCGCCATTTACCCGAGAGCATCGGGCCGCCCGAGACGCCGATGGTCGGCAGGTCGACGCTGGCCGCGCCCATCATCAGCGCGGGCGTGGTCTTGTCGCAGCCCATGAGCAGCACCACGCCATCGAGCGGGTTGCCGCGAATGCTTTCTTCGACGTCCATGCTCGCGAGGTTGCGATACAGCATGGCGGTGGGGCGCAACAGCGTCTCGCCGAGCGACATCACCGGGAACTCGAGCGGGAAGCCGCCGGCCTCGTACACGCCGATCTTCACCTGCTCGGCGAGCGTGCGGAAGTGCGAGTTGCAGGGCGTGAGTTCGCTGAAGGTGTTGCAGATGCCGATCACCGGGCGGCCGTCGAACTGGTCGTGCGGCACGCCCTTGCCCTTCATCCAGCTGCGGTAGATGAAACCGTCGCGGTCGTGACGTCCAAACCACTGTTGGCTGCGCAGTTCGCTGGCGGGCTTTTTCTTCGGGGCGTTGCTCATGGGATGTGTCTCTTCGTCGTTGATGCTTTGCGGAAATCCTCAGGGTTTTTCCTGCGGGACGACCGTTTCAATCATCATATGATAAGCGTGACGAGCTGTCGCGCATTCAGGGTTTTCGAGTGGCCGGCACAGGCAGGAGCTGCCTGAATCCGGCCCCGATACGGGCAGGCAAACAGGCACCGGACACCACCAGAACCACACACCCACAGGCAGGCATGATCAAGAACGTTCACGGCAACACGGTCGACCGCATCGGCAGCGACATCGTCGCGGGCCGCTATGCGCCCGGCGCGTCGATTCCGCCGGAGCCGCTCTTGTGCGAAGAGCTCGGCGTGAGCCGGACCGTGGTACGCGAATCGATCAAGTCGCTGATCGCCAAGGGCCTGGTGACCAGCGGCCCGAAGGTGGGCACGCGCGTGCAGCCGCCCGACCAGTGGAACTGGTTCGACGCCGACGTCATCGTGTGGCAGACGCAGGCGGGCCTGTCGGCCGAGTTCCTGCGCGACCTGCAGGACCTGCGCCGCGTGGTCGAACCCGCCGCGGTGGCGCTGGCCGCCCAGCGCGCCACCGCCGAAGACATCGCCGACATGGAGGACGCCTATGCGGGCATGAAGCGCGCCATCGAGTTCGGCGGCGACTACATCACGCCCGACCTGCGCTTTCACCAGGGCCTCATCCGCTCCAGCCACAACCGCATGCTGGTGCAGATGAGCCGTGCGCTGGGCGCGCTGCTGCGCACCAGCTTCGAGATTTCGACCACGCGCAAGAACGGGCCCGCGAGTTCGCTGCCGCTGCACCGCGCGGTGCTCGACGCCGTCATCGCACGCGATCCGGCCGCCGCCGAAAAAGCCGTGCTGGTGCTCATCGACGGTGCGCGCCACGACATCGAGACGGTGCTGGCCTCGCGCAAGAAGATTCCGCGCATCAGCCGCCCGGCGACGCAGCTGAAGGCCTTCCCGCTCTAGACGCGGCGGCCGCGCAGACATCCCATAACAACACTGGAAAGTCAGGAGACGCAGATGCTGATGCAAAGGGCAATCGACGGATTTTTTCGCCTGCTGGAGTTCCTCGTCGTCGTGTGCATGGTGGCGATGGTCGTCATGGTGTTCGGCAACGTGGTGCTGCGCTACGGTTTCAATTCGGGCATTTCGGTGTCGGACGAGATGTCGCGCTACTGCTTCATCTGGCTCACCTACATCGGCGCCATGGTGGCCATGCGCGACGGCGCGCACCTGGGTGTCGACACGCTCATCAAGCACCTGCCGCTCATGGGCAAGAAGGTCTGCTTCTTCCTGAGCCAGTCGCTCATGCTGTTCTGCAACGTGCTCTTCTTCATGGGCACCTACGAGATGCACGAGCTGCAGGTGACCAACATCTCGCCCGTGGTCGGCATCTCGATGATCTGGGTCTATGGCATCGGCTACGTGGTGTCGGTGGTGATGGCCCTCTTCAACATCGACAAGCTCTGGCGATTGTTCAGGGGCCGGGTGCCCGACCAGGAGCTGATCCAGATCATGGAATCCGAAGAACAGGTGCTCGACGCCGCCGCACACGGGAAGGTGGCGCAATGACTGTCACGATCTTCATCGTCTCCCTGCTCGGCGCCATGGCACTGGGCATTCCGATCTCGTATTCGTTGCTGGTGTGCGGCGTCTCGCTGATGGGCTGGCTGGCCTACACCGGCGGCCTGCCGGCCTTCGACAGCCAGATCATCGCGCAGCGCTTCGTCGACGGTGCCGACAACTTCCCGCTGCTCGCGGTGCCGTTCTTCCTGCTCGCCGGCGAGTTCATGAATGCGGGCGGGCTCAGCCGGCGCATCGTGAACCTGGCGATGGCCTGGGTCGGCCACTACCGCGGCGGCATGGGCTATGTGGCGGTGCTGGCCGCGATCATCATGGCCTCGCTGTCGGGTTCGGCCGTGGCCGACACGGCCGCGCTGGCCGCGCTCCTCATCCCCATGATGAAGGCCGCCGGCTACCAGATGAACCGCTCGGCCGGCCTCATTGCCGCGGGCGGCATCATCGCGCCGGTGATCCCGCCGTCGATCGGGCTCATCGTGTTCGGCGTGGCGGGCAACGTGTCGATCACCAAGCTGTTCCTCGCGGGCATCGTGCCCGGCATCCTGATGGGGCTCGCGGTGGGCGTGGCCTGGTGGATCGTGGCCCGGAAGGACAACGTGAAGTCCTCGCCGCGCGTGCCCTGGGGCGAGCGGCTGAAGGTCACGGCGCAGGGCAGCCTGGCGCTGGCGCTGCCGATCATCATCATCGGCGGCATGAAGTTCGGCGTCTTCACGCCGACCGAAGCGGCCGTGGTCGCGGCCGTCTATTCGCTCGTGGTGGGCCTCTTCATCTATGGCGAACTCAAGGTCAAAGACCTGTACCGCCTCACGCTGGCGGCCGGCAAGACCACCGCGGTCGTGATGTTCCTCGTGGCCGCCGCGATGGTGAGCGCCTGGCTCATCACGGTGGCCAACATCCCGACCGAGGTGGTGTCGCTGCTGGAGCCCTTTTTGGACAACAAGACGCTGCTGATGTTCGTGATGATGGTGCTGATCGTCATCGTGGGCACTGCGCTCGACTTCACGCCCACCGTGCTCATCCTCACGCCGGTGCTGATGCCGGTGGTGCTCAAGGCCGGCATCGACCCGGTGTACTTCGGCGTGCTGTTCATCATGAACAACGCCATCGGCCTGATCACGCCGCCCGTGGGCACGGTGCTCAACGTGGTGAGCGGCGTGGCGCGCATCTCGATGGACGATGCCTTCAAGGGCGTGATGCCTTTCTTCATCGCCCACCTGGTGGTGCTGTTCACGCTGGTGTTCTTCCCGCAGCTCGTGACCGTTCCGCTCCAGTGGTGGATGGGGCGCTAGTTCTTCTTTTTTCCTGTCAGTCAGTTCGTTCAACCAACCCCTCGAATCGAAGGAGACAAGCATGTTGTTTCGCAGAACCCTGATGACCGCCGCCCTCGTGGCCGGCGGCCTGCTGGCGTCGACCGGCGCCCTCGCGCAATTTGCCGAACGCACGATCAAGTTCACCAACGGCGTGAACGAAGACCACCCCGTGGGCGTGGGCGTGAAGAAGATGCAGGAAGTGCTGGCGGCCAAGACCGGCGGCAAGATGAAGATCACGGCCTTCTGGGGCGGCGCCGCGGGCGGCGACCTGCCGGCCACGCAAGCCCTGCGCGCGGGCACGCAGGAAATGGTGTGCACCTCGAGCTCGCCGCTGGTGGGCATCGTGAAGGAACTCGGCGCCTTCGACCTGCCGTTCCTGTTCGCCAACGAAAAGGAGGCCGACGCGGTGCTCGACGGCCCCGCGGGCGAGTACTTCAACAAGAAGCTCGAAGCCGCCGGCCTCGTGAACCTGGCCTACTGGGAGAACGGCTTCCGCAACCTCACCAACAGCAAGAAGCCCGTGGCCAAGGCCGAGGACTTCGAAGGTGTGAAGCTGCGCGTGATGCAGAACAACATCTTCCTCGATTCGTTCAAGACCCTGGGCGCCAACGCCGTGCCCATGGCCTTCGGCGAGGTGTTCACCGCGCTGGAGACCCGCACCATCGACGGCCAGGAGAACCCCTTCGTGACCATCGAGACCTCCAAGTTCAGCGAGGTCCAGAAGTACCTGAGCGTGACGCGCCACGCCTACACGCCCTTCCTCATCCTCTACAGCAAGAAGCTGTGGGACCAGCTCAACCCGCAGGAGCAGGCGGTGCTGCGCGAGGCCGCGAAGGAAGGCCAGAAGGTCCAGCGCGAAGCCAACCGCGCGCTCAACGAGAAGTCGCTCGCCAGCCTGCGCAAGACCATGACGGTGAACGAAGTCTCGGCGGCCGAACAGAAGCGCATGTTGGAGAAGGTCAAGCCCGTGTACGACAAGAACGTGCCCAACATCGGCACGGAAGCCGTGGGCGTGGTGACCGACGCGCTGAAGAAGGCGCGCGGGGGCTGATCGAGGCGTTCGGCCATGCGCTGAATGTGTGCAAGAGCCGCGCGGTACCGCCGCCGCGGCTTTTTCTTTTTGCGGAACCCCTTTCATGAAAATCACGCAAGTCGAAACCATCCGCCTGGGCGAGTTCCCCAACATCCTGTGGGTGCGCCTGCACACCGACGAGGGCCTGGTCGGCCTCGGCGAGACCTTCATGGGCGCCGAAGCGGTCGAGGCCTACCTGCACGAATGGGCGGCGCTGAAGCTGCTGGGCACCGACCCGCTGCAGATCGAGGCGCGCAATCGCGACATCACGGGCTACCTCGGCTGGCGCGGGTCGGGCGTGGAAACGCGCGGCAACTCGGCCGTCGACATCGCGCTGTGGGACCTGTTCGGCAAGGCCGCCAACATGCCGGTGCACACGGCGCTGGGCGGCAAGAGCCGCGATGCCATCCGCATCTACAACACCTGCGCGGGCTACCAGTACATCCGCAGCGCCACGAACCAGACCAGCTCGAACTGGGGCCTGGCCAACAACAACGGGCCGTACGAAGACCTGCAGGGCTTCCTGCACCACGCCGACGAGCTGGCCGAGTCGCTGCTGTCCGAAGGCATCACGGCCATGAAGATCTGGCCTTTCGATCCGGCGGCGGAGAAGAGCCACGGGCAGTACATCAGCAACGCCGACCTCGACACCGCGCTCGAGCCCTTCCGCAAGATCCGCCAGGCGGTGGGCGGCAAGATGGACATCATGGTCGAGTTCCACAGCCTGTGGCGGCTGCCGATGGCGCAGAAGATCGCACGTGCGCTGCAGGAGTTCGACACCTTCTGGCACGAGGACGCGATCCGCATGGACAGCCTGGACCTGCTCAAGCAGTACGCGAAGGACTGCCAGGCGCTCGTCTGCGCCAGCGAAACGCTGAGCTACAAGTGGGGCTTCAAGGATTACCTGCAGACCGGCGTGGCCGGGGTCGCGATGCTCGACCTGAGCTGGTGCGGCGGCCTCACCGAGGCGCGCAAGATCGCGGCCATGGCCGACGCCTGGCAGCTGCCCGTGGCACCGCACGACTGCACGGGGCCGGTGGTCTGGGCCGCGTCCACGCACCTGAGCCTGCACGCGCCCAATGCGCTGATCCAGGAGAGCGTGCGCGCCTTCTTCACCGGCTGGTACAAGGAACTCGTCACCGAGCTGCCGAAGGTCGAGAACGGCATGATCAGCCTCAACGACAAGCCCGGCCTCGGCCTGGAACTGCTGCCCGACCTGCACAAGCGCGCCGACGCGATCGTGCGGGTGTCGAAGGCGGCGTAGGGGCGTTCGTCAGCGGTTGTCGTCGGTGCGCAGCCGCAGCAGGGCGCGCACGAAGCCGTGGTCCGAGCGCGAGCGGTCGCGGCCTTCGTGCAGGTGGTCGTTGAAGTAGTCGACGCGGCGCACGTCGCCCAGGCTGTGGCGGCTGCCGGCGACGAACTCCTCGCTCACCAGGATCTGGTCGAGCACGTCCGGAAAACCCTGGTGGATGTGCGAATAGGCCACGTCCTTCTTGAGCGCCGACTCGCCCTGCATCTCGTAGGCGTTGAACAGCGCCACGTCGCGCGCGGCCTTGTCGTAGGCCACTTCGGAGGTGGCGGCCACCAGCTGCGTGGTCACGCTGTGCGGGTTGTCGTTGAAGTCGCCCATCACCACCAGCGGCACGTTGGTGCCCTGCAGCAGGTCGATGACGATGCAGCGCAGGGCCGCGGCCTCGGCGCCGCGCATCAGCAAGGAGCGCAGCGAGGCCATGGCGCCGATCTTGCGATCATCGCGGTCTTCCAGGTGGTTGCCCTGCGCGTCCTGCAGGAACTTGGGGCGCTTGGACTTCAGGTGCACCGTCAGCACATGCACCTGCTGGCCGTGCTTCATGCGCACGGTGGCCAGCAGGGGCGGGCGCTCGAAGCGCGTGTGCGGGCCGATGCCCGGCACCTCGACGCCGAAGCCCGCGGGAAAGTCGACGAAGGACTGCACGCTGTCCACCTGCAGCCGCGTGACGATGCCGACGCGCGGCGTGCCCTGTGCGCCCGGCCGCCCGGGCGTGCCCGGCGGGCTCGCGGGCGGTGGCGAGTTCTCGGCGCCCGGCACCGAGACGAAGTCGTAGCGCAGGCCGCTGCGGCCGATGGCGGCCTTCAGCGCGGCCTCGTCCCACACCTCCTGCACCGCGAGCACGTCGGCATTGAGCGCGTGGATGCGCTCGCCGATCCAGTCGATCTTGCGTTCGTATTCGCGCTCGTTGTAGGCGTCCTGGTTCTCGTAGTACACGCGGTTGGGGTTCGCGAGGTTGAGCAGGTTGCAGGTCGCGACGAAGAGCGTGGCGTAGTTGGGCGGGATGTAGGAGGGCATGGCCCGCACATTGTGTCCTGAGACGGTGCAAACGAACCTGCCGCGCCGGCCGCACCGGCAGAAACGAAAAAGGGCACCGAAGTGCCCTTTGTGGAATCGACGCGTGTATCGGCGCGTGTGTGCGTTTCAGCGACCGAACGAACGACCGCCGCCGCCGGAGCGGCCACCACCGCCACCGCCACCGCCGTAGCCACCACCGCCGCCACCCGAGCGGCCACCGCCACCCGAACGGTTGCCGCCGTAGCCGCCACCGCCGCCCGGGCGGCCGCCGCGACCGCGACCACCCATGTGGTCCACGCTCGTGCGCAACGGGTCCGGCTGACCGGCGCCGCCGCCTGCGACGGCTTCAGCGCGCAGGTGCGCGACCTGGTTGGCCTGCGTCGGGCTGTGGCTGTTGCCGTGATGGCGCGGTTGGCGCTCTTCGTGCGGTGCGTGGTGATGCGGCTGCTGCGGTGCGCGCGGCTGGCCTTGCTGCGGGCCGCGGCCCTGTGCCGGACGGGCTGCGCCCTGGCCGCGCGGGCCCTGGCCCTGGCCTTGGCCGCCACCGTTGGCATTGCGGCCTTGACCGCCGCCGCCCTGGCCGCCACCACGGCGTTGACCGCCGCCATTGCCGCCGCCACCGCCGTTGCCGCCACCCTGGCCGGCCTTGTTCTCGCGGATGCGCGACATCATTTCGGTGCGGGCGGCCTTGGCGGCTGCCTGCATGACTTCGCGGCTCGGCGGACGGCCGGCGCCGCCCCAGATCGTCTGGCGACCCATGGCGATCGGCTCGGCGCGTTCGCCTTCTTCAGGGCCGAAGCCCTCGACCTTCTGCACCGGGATCGTCTGCTTCGTGAAGCGTTCGATTTCCTGCATGAAGCCTTCTTCGTCCAGGCACACGAAGCTCACGGCCTCGCCGCTCGAACCGGCGCGGCCGGTGCGGCCGATGCGGTGCACGTAGTCTTCGCTGACGTTCGGAATCTCGTAGTTCACGACGTGCGGCAGCTCGTCGATGTCGATGCCGCGCGCGGCGATGTCGGTGGCCACCAGGGCGCGGATGTCGCCGCTCTTGAAGCCGGCCAGCGCCTGCGTGCGGGCGCTCTGGCTCTTGTTGCCGTGCAGCGCCATCGCCTCGATGCCGTTCTTGGTGAGGAACTCGGCCACGCTGTTGGCGCCGAACTTGGTGCGCGTGAACACGAGCACCTGGCTCCACTTATTCTCGTTGATGATGTGCGCGAGCAGCGCCTTCTTCTTGCCGCGGCCCACGGGGTGGATCACCTGGGTGATGCGCTGCACCGTGGTGTTGCGCGGCGTGACCTGGATGCTCTGCGGGTTCTTGAGCAGCGAGCCGGCGAGGTCGCGGATCTCGTCGCTGAAGGTGGCCGAGAACAGCAGGCTCTGCTTTTCCTTGGGCACCAGGGCCAGGATCTTCTTCACGTCGTGGATGAAGCCCATGTCCAGCATGCGGTCGGCTTCGTCCAGGATCAGCATCTGGACCTGGCTCAGGTCGAGCATGCCTTGCTGCTGCAGGTCGAGCAGGCGGCCGGGGGTGGCCACGAGGATGTCGACGCCCTTCTTGAGCTTGCTGATCTGCGGGTTCATGCCCACGCCGCCGAAGATCACGGTGGAGTCGAGCTGCAGGTACTTGCCGTAGGTGCGCACCGACTCTTCGACTTGGGCCGCGAGTTCACGCGTGGGGGTCAGCACGAGGGCACGGATGCCGATGCCGCCGAACTTGTTGGTGGCGCTGCGGCTCATGGTGAGCTTGTGCAGCATCGGCAGGGTGAAGGCCGCGGTCTTGCCGGTGCCGGTCTGGGCGCCGCCCAGCAGGTCGTGGCCGTCGAGGACCACGGGAATGGCTTGCGCCTGGATGGGGGTGGGGGTGTCGTAGCCGTGCTCGTGCACAGCCTTCAAGATGGCGGGAGCCAGCTTCAGTTCGTCAAAATTCATTGTGGAAACAACAAGCGCCATACACGGCGCAGTGGCATCGGCCCGCCAGGCGTCGTTTTGGGGTGACGCCGAGCCAGTCAAGGCAGATGAAGGTCAGGGGTGGGAGCCGGAAGACCCGCGGTGATTTGGGGTTTTCTTCGTCCCCGGCAGAGAGCCGGTTTGCGGGCAACTGGACCCGGCAACGAGGACTATTGTCGCATGAGTCGATAATCATGGGTTCGCCGCGCCCGGATCACTGTCCGGACGACCGTGCTTTTACGCAAATCCCAAGCTACCCAAGGTAATCATTCACAGATGGCTCAATACGTCTATTCGATGAACCGCGTCAGCAAGACCGTGCCGCCCAAGCGGCAGCTCTTGAAGGACATTTCGCTCTCTTTCTTCCCCGGCGCCAAGATCGGCGTGCTCGGCCTGAACGGCTCGGGCAAGTCCACGCTGCTCAAGATCATGGCGGGTGTGGACAAGGAATTCGAGGGCGAGGCCCTGCCCATGCCGGGAATGACGATCGGCTACCTGGAGCAGGAACCCAAGCTCAACGCCGAGCACACGGTGCGCGAATCGGTCGAGGAGTCCATGGGCGCGGTGTTCGCGGCCAAGGCGCGCCTCGAAGAGGTCTACATCGCCTACGGTGCCGAAGACGCCGACTTCGACGCGCTGGCGGCCGAGCAGGCCCAGCTCGAAGCCATCATCGCCACCGCCGGCACCGATTCCGAGCACCAGCTCGAAATTGCCGCCGACGCGCTGCGCCTGCCGCCGTGGGACGCCAAGATCGGCCTGCTGTCGGGCGGTGAAAAGCGCCGCGTGGCGCTGTGCCGCCTGCTGCTGTCCAAGCCCGACATGCTGCTGCTCGACGAACCGACCAACCACCTGGACGCCGAATCGGTCGAGTGGCTCGAAGTGTTCCTGCAGCGTTTCACGGGCACCGTGGTGGCCATCACCCACGATCGCTACTTCCTGGACAACGCCGCCGAGTGGATCCTGGAAATGGACCGCGGTCGCGGCATTCCCTGGAAGGGCAACTACAGCACCTGGCTCGAGCAGAAGGGCGAACGCCTGGCGCAGGAGCAAAAGAGCGAAGAAGCCCACGCCAAGGCCCTGAAGAAGGAACTCGAGTGGTCGCGCCAGAACCCGAAGGCACGCCAGGCCAAGAGCAAGTCGCGCCTGGCCCGCTTCGAGGAGCTGAGCGACATGGAATACCAGAAGCGCAACGAAACGCAGGAAATCTTCATTCCTGTGGCGGAGCGACTGGGCCAGCAGGTGTTCGAGTTCCACGGCGTCAGCAAGTCCTTCGGCGACCGCATGCTGATCGACAACCTGAGCTTCACCGTGCCGCCGGGCGCGATCGTCGGCATCATCGGCCCGAACGGCGCCGGCAAGTCGACGCTGTTCAAGCTGCTCGCGGGCAAGGAAAAGCCGGACACGGGCGAGGTCGTCATCGGCCAGACCGTGAAGATGGCCTTCGTCGACCAGCACCGCGACGAGCTGGCGTCCGACAAGACCGTGTGGGAAGACATCTCCAACGGCCTGGACATCATCAACGTCGGCAAGTTCCAGATGGCCAGCCGCGCGTACGCGGGTCGCTTCAACTTCAACGGCGCCGACCAGCAGAAGAAGGTCGGCACGCTGTCGGGCGGCGAACGCGGCCGCCTGCACCTGGCCAAGACGCTGATCGCGGGCGGCAACGTGCTGCTGCTGGACGAACCGTCGAACGACCTGGACGTGGAAACCCTGCGCGCCCTGGAAGACGCGCTGCTCGAGTTCGCCGGCACCGTGATGGTCATCAGCCACGACCGCTGGTTCCTCGACCGTATCGCCACGCACATCCTCGCGGCCGAAGGCGACAGCCAGTGGACCTTCTTCGACGGCAACTACCAGGAGTACGAAGCCGACAAGAAGAAGCGCCTCGGCGAAGAAGGCGCCAAGCCCAAGCGCATGCGCTACAAGGCCCTCAAGTAAGACAGGACGCAGGCGGCTTCGGCCGCTTCGACGACCAGAGCGCGCGGTTCCGCAAGGGGCCGCGCGCTTTGTCGTTCAGGGAACGCCGTGGCCGACGAGGTCCGCGTCGAGCCAGCCGCGCAGGCTGTTGACGAAGGCCAGCGCTTCGACGCGCGGCAGGTCGTCCACGCGCACGACCGCTTCGATCAGCTGCCCTTCGCGCAGCCGGCGGGCACGCCCGATGCCGTCGAGCAGGCCGCAGTGCAGCGGCGGCGTGACCCAGCGGCCGTCGAGCCGCAGCGCGATGTTGCCGCGCGTGCATTCGGTGATCTCGCCACCGCGGTTCCACAGCAGCGTGTCGAACACGCCGGGCGTGGTCGGTGTGAACGCCTCGTAGTGCGCACGGCGCGTGGTCTTGAAGCGCGAGAACTCGCTGTCGGCCTCATCGAAGGCACGCGCGGCCAGCTGCAGGCGCACGCGCGGTGGCGCAGCGTCCATGGCGAAGGCCTCGGCGCGCGCTTGTCCTTGCGCGTCGAGCAGCAGGCGTACGCGCCACGTGCCTGCGGCATGCGCGGTGCGCAACTGGTCCAGGCAGGCCGTCACTTGCGCTTCGTGCCACGGATAGCCGAAGTGCGCAGCTGCACGATGCATCCGCGCCAGGTGCGCGGGCGCATCGCGCAGTGCGCCATCGGTCAGCGCCAGGGTTTCGAGCAGCTCGAAGGAGGTCATGGTTGCGAAGATACCGCCGCGCCGAGAAAGGCGCGCTTGTGCCGCCACTCGTCCCACTCCGCGTCGGCCTGCGCATCGGCCGTGATGCCGCTGCCGATGCCGCAGCGCGCGGCGCCGTCGCGCAGCGTGACGGTGCGGATCGGCACGTTGAAGGTCGCGTGCCCGCCGGGCCGCACCACGCCCACGGCACCGCAGTACACGCCGCGCGCGTCGGGCTCCAGCGCGCGGATCATGCGCATGGCGCTCACCTTCGGCGCGCCGGTGATGGAACCGCAGGGGAACAGCGCCGCGAACAGGTCGGCCAGCGTCGTGCCTTCGCGCAGGCGGGCTTCCACGTCGGAGGTCATCTGCCACACGGTGGGCAGCGCCTCGGTGTGGAAGAGGCGCGGCACGCGCACCGAGAAGGGCTGGGCCACGCGCGAGAGGTCGTTGCGGATCAGGTCCACGATCATCACGTTCTCGGCGCGCTCCTTGGGCACGGTGCGCAGCCGCAGCGCATGGGCCGCGTCCTCGGCGGGCGTGGCGCCGCGCGGCGCGGTGCCCTTCATGGGGCGCACGAGGATGCGGTCGCCGTCGCGGTCGAAGAACAGCTCGGGCGACACCGACAGCACCTGTTCGTCGCCGGTGTCGATGAAGGCGCCGTAGCCGTTGGGCTGCGCCTGCCGCAGCGCATGGAACCAGGCCTGCGCGTCGCCGTCGAAAGTGGCGCGCAGCGGCGCCGTGTAGTTGAGCTGGTACAGCACGCCGTCGGCGATGGCGCGGTGGATCGCGGCCATATTGCGGTCGAAAGCCTCGCGCGACAGCTCGGCCGTCCACGCGACGGGCGCTACAGCGGGTGCCGGCGCATCCGGCCATGGCAACGCCTCGTCATGCACGCCGAACCAGGCCAGCGGCCCGTCGGGTGCATGCACCTCGAACGCCGGGTCGAAGGCCGCGGCGGCCTCGTAGCGCAGGTGGCCGACGCACCAGCGACCTTCGCGGGCCAGCGCCTCGACGGCCTCCAGCACAGGGCGCACCTCGTGCGGCGCATGGGCGACGAGCACGCGCACCGGTGCGCCGAAGGCGGCGCGCAGCCGGGTCGCCCCGTCGGTGCGCGGGTCGGCGAAATCGATCAGCGTGGACAGCAAGCGCGCGCCCGGGCCTTTTTGTCAGGTGGCCGCGCGGACCGGCGCAGCGGCGGCTGCCCCCGCCGATCCCGCGAGTGCCCGCTTGCGCACCGCGTAGATGTTGTTGCGCAGCGCATAGAGCTCGTCGGCGTACGACAGCGGCACGGCCACCTTGTTGACCACGCGGTCGAGGTCGTCGAGTTCTTCCAGCAGCTTGTCGCGCTCGGCCTGGCTCTGGCGCCCGTCCACCTTGGCCTCGATGTCGCGCAGCCGCGCGTACCAGCGGAACACGCGGCGGCGCACGCGGAACTGGTACAGCGGCGGGATCACGCGGCTCAGCGGCAGCATCAGCACCAGCACGCCGCCCAGCACCAGCCACATGCGCTCGACCAGGTTGCTGGCCCAGAACGGCAGGTAGCGCTGCCAGAAGGGCGGCGTGCCGTTGATCGCGCGGTCGCCCTCGGGGCTCACGGGCAGTTCGCTGGTGCGGGTATTGGGGAAGTCGCGCGCGCGGTTGAACCAGCCGGCGTCGCTGTGCACGGTCTGCGCGGCCTGCGCGAACAGCTGGCGCAGGGCCGGGTGGGTCTCGTCGCGCGACAGCAGCGAGGTGGTGGCGGCGAGCAGCGACACGTCGTGCAGCGGCAGGTCCTTCGACAGGTCGACCACGCCGCGCGGCAGCGTCACGGCCGAGAGGAACGGAAAGCGCCGCGTGTAGGCCTCGGCCTGGCCGAAGTCCATGAGCTGGATGTCGCCGGCGCGCAGCAGCCGCTGTACCTGAGGCGACTGCGGCGCAGAGAACAGCACGATGGCATCGAGCAGCCCGGCCTGCAGCGCCTCGGCGGCGGCGGCCTGCTCGAGGTTCGACAGCAACAGGTCGTCGGGCCCGAGCCGGTTGGCCTTGAGCAGCCGCTCCATGATCTCGGGCAGCCCGCTGCCCGGCAGGTCGACGTTCACGCGCAGGCCGCGCAGCTGCGTGAGCGAGGTCAGGGTGCTGGTCTTGCGGTCGATCTTCTGGGCGCTGTCGGTGCGGTAGAACAGCCAGATCGGCTCGAAGAACAGCGCGCCCAGCGAGCGCAGGCCGGCCTCTTCGTCGGCCACCGGGTCGGCGCTGCCACCGCGCACGAAGGCCACGTCGGCGTCGCCGCTGCGCAGCAGCTGCAGGTTCTCGGTCGAGCCCGAGGTGGCCTTGAGTTCGACGGTGATGCCGCTGTGCTTCAGGGCCTCGGCGTAGCGCTTGCCGAACTGCGCATAGGCGCTGCCCGTGGGGCCGGTGGCCAGCGTCACGTGCTTGGGCGGCTGCGGTTGCAGCCACCAGTAGGCGGCCACCAGCAGGCCGATGACGATGAACACGATCGGGCCGGCCGAGGCGATCAGGTCGCGGATCGACAGCAGGATCAGCTTCAGGGTGCGGGGAAACGCCATGGGGTGCCTCGTCGTGCGTTGCGCGGGTCAGCCGCGCGGTGCGGCCAGGTCGGCGGCGCAGGGAATGTGCAGCTCGCCCACGGTCACCGCGCGCGCCGCGCGCACCGCGCGCACGGTGGCGATGGCGGTGGCTTCGGCGGCCATGGTGCTCAGCACGGTCATGCCGGGCGCATCGCCTTCGAGCGGCACGCGGCCGGTGGCCAGTGCGAACAGCGTGTCGCCGTCGCTCATGGTGTGCACCGGGTTGATGGCGCGCGCCAGGCCGTCGTGCGCGACCATGGCGAGCCGGTTGGCCTGCACCTTGGTCAGCACCGCGTCGGTGGCGATCACGCCGATGGTGGTGTTGGTGCCCGCCAGCAGCGGCTTGGGCAGGTCGCCGCGCAGCAGCGCGCGGCGCGTGTCGAGCAAGGCGCTGCCGTCCTCGGTGCGCGCGCCGGCCACGGGCAGGGCGGTGTCGGGGTCGATCACGTCGCCCAGCGAATTGACCGCGATCAGCGCACCGACCGTGACGCCGCCGACGGTGACCGAGGCGGTGCCGATGCCGCCCTTCATCGCGCGGTGCACGCCGAACAGCTTGCCCACCAGCGCGCCGGTGCCCGCGCCCACATTGCCCTCGGCGGGCGCGTCTGTCGAGGCGGCTTCGCAGGCGGCGTAGCCCGCGGCCGCGTCGGGGCGGATGCGCGCGTCGCCCATGGGCAGGTCGAACAGCACGGCGGCCGGCACGATGGGCAGGGTGCCGAAGCGCACGTCCATGCCGACGCCGCGCTCTTCGAGCCAGCGCATCGCGCCCTCGGCGGCGGCCAGGCCCCAGGCGCTGCCGCCTGCGAGCATGACGGCGTGCACTTCCTGCACGAGGTTGCCGGGCGAGAGCAGGTCGGTCTCGCGCGTGCCGGGCGCGGCGCCGCGCACATCGACACCGGCCACGGCGCCGTCGCGCGCAATGATCACGGTGCAGCCGGTGGGGCGGCGGGTGTCGGAGAAATGGCCGACTTCGATGCCGGCGACGTCGGTGATGGCACCGGCGCGAGAAGAGGGGGAAGAAGACGCAGCGGACATGGCGGCCGATTATGGGACCGCGACCTTTACGATCCCCACAATGACAGTTGCAAGAAGTTTCTCCCCCGAGGGCGGCAGCCGCCACGTGGTGGTGATCGGCGCGGGCGCGGTGGGCTGCGCCACCGCCATCGAGGCCTTGCGCGCGGGCCTGCGCGTGACGCTGGTGGAGCCCGGCGAGCCGGGTGGCCCGCAGGCCACGAGCTACGGCAATGCCGGCTGGCTGTCATCGCACTCCGTGGTGCCGCCCGCGCTGCCGGGGGCCTGGCGCAAGGTGCCGGGCTGGCTGGCCGACCCGCTCGGGCCGCTGGCGTTGCGCTGGCGCCACCTGCCGCGCGCGCTGCCGTGGCTGTTGCGCTACCTGGCCTCGGGCTGGACCGAGGCGCGCGTGCAGCGCACCGCCGACGCATTGCGCACGCTGCTGGCCGATGCGCCCGCGCTGCATGCGCAACTGGCTGCCGAGGCCGGCGTGCCGCAGCTCATCGAGCGGCGCGGGCTGCTGCATGCCTACCGTTCGCGCGCCGAGTTCGACGGCGACGCGCTGGGCTGGCGCGTGCGCCGGCGCGCCGGTGTCCAGTGGGAAGAATGGCCGGCGGACGAACTGCGCCGCCGCGAGCCTGATCTGGCCGCGCGCTACACGCTCGGCATCTTCGTGCCCGAAGCCGGCCACTGCCGCAATCCGGGCGCCTACGTGGCGGCCCTGGCGCACCATGCGCTCGTTGGGGGTGCCGAACGCGTCGCTGCGCGGGCCACCGGCTTTCGCATCGAGGGCGGCCGGCTGCGCGCCGTGCGCACCGAGGCCGGCGAGATCGCCTGCGACGGCGCCGCCATCTGCGCCGGCGCGCGCTCGGGCCCGCTGGCCGCGGCGGCAGGCTCGGCGGTGCCGCTGGAGTCCGAGCGCGGCTACCACGTGGTGATCGATGGCGCCACGGCTGGCCCGCGCACGCCGACCATGGTGGCCGACGGCAAACTCATCGCGCACTGGATGGACGGCGGCCTGCGCGCGGCCGGCCAGGTGGAGATCGCGGGCCTCGAAGCGGCGCCCGACTGGCGCCGCGCCGAGATCCTGCACGCGCATCTGCAATCGATGTTTCCGTCGCTGGCACCGCCCGCGCCCGGTGCGCCTTCGGTGGCGCACTGGCTCGGACACCGCCCGAGCCTGCCCGACGGCCTGCCGTGCATCGGCCCGTCGGCGGCCAGCGGCGACATCGTGCTGGCCTTCGGGCATGGCCACGTCGGCCTGTGCGGATCGGCGCGAACCGGGCGGCTGGCGGCGCAGCTGCTGGCGGGCGTTGCGGCGGAGATACCGCTGGCGCCCTTCGATCCGGGGCGCTTTAGGTCCTGAGGTTCACAGCTTCTCAGTTCGCCGGCGTGATCGACAGCACGGTGAGTGCGCCGTCGACCTTGTCGACGGTGAATTTCACCTTGTCGCCGGCCTTCACCTTGGCGAGCAGCGCCGGGTCGCTCACGCGGAACACCATGGTCATGCCGGTCATCTCGAGGTTCGGGATGTCGCCGTGGCGCAGGGTGATCTTCCTGGCGTCGGTGTCGACCTTGCGGACTTCGCCGTCGACCTGGGGCAGCGCGGCCTGCGCGAACGCCGCGGCGGCGAGCACGAGGGTGGAGAGGGCGGTGAGGACTTTTTTCATGGTCGGTGTTCCTTCCTTGTTTGGATGGGATGAAGGGTGAAGAGGGGCTCAGCGGTAGCTCTGGAAGACACGCGTGCTGCCGTCGGCCAGCACCAGCAGCACGTCGTAGGCGTCGCGCTGGTTGCCGTAGGCCGGGCCGTCCATGCCGGGCGAGCCGATGGGCATGCCGGGCACGGCCAGGCCGATGGCCTTGGGCTTTTCCTTCAGCAGGCGCTGCATCTCGCGCGCCGGCACGTGGCCTTCGATGGCGTAGCCGCCGACGCGGCCCGTGTGGCACGAACCCAGCTTCGCCGGAATGCCGAGCCGCTCGCGCGCGGGGCCGTTGCCCTCGTCGTGCACGCGCGTGGCAAAGCCGTTCTTGTTGAGGTGCTTGACCCAGTCCTGGCAGCAGCCGCAGTTCGGGTCTTTCCAGATCTCGACCATCGGCGCGGCGGCCTGCGCGGCGAGCGGCAGGGACGCGGTGGCGGCGGCGAGTTTCAGGAGGGTTCGTCGTTGCATGGTGGGGTTCCTTTCAGTGGGTCATCGTGCGGGCGCGGCAGCGGCCCGCACGCGCACGCGGCCGGCCATGCCGAGTTCGTAGTGGTCCTTCACGAGGCAGGCGAAGTCGAAGTCGCCAGCGCGGTTGAAGGTCCAGATCAGTTCGCCGGTCTTGCCCGGCTGCACATGCGCCATCCAGGGCTCGTCGTGCTCCATGCCGGGGTGCTTCTTCATCATGGCGGCATGGTCCTCGATGACGGCGGTGGTGCCAAGCACGAGCTCGTGCAGGTCCTTGCCGCGGTTCTTCAGCCGCAGGCGGATGGTGTCGCCTTCGCGCACCTCCAGGACCGAGGGCGTGAAGGTCATGTCGTCGGCCATCGCGATGTCGATGGTGCGCTTCACGGCGCTGGCCTTGCCGGCGATGCCCCAGGCTTTCTGCTCGGGCGCGAGCGAGGCGGCGGCGGCCTTGCCGGCTTCGGGTGCGTGGTTTTCGTGGGCCGTGGCGAGGGTGGTGGCGGCCGCCAGTGCGAGGCCGGCGACGAGGGTGGAGAAACGGGTGTTCATGAATGGAATCTCAAAAAAGTTGGATCGATGCGATCAGTGGTTGTGGGCTCCATGGCCCGAGGGCTTGCGCACGGTGGCGCTGCCGCTGTCGGGGCTCGCGGGCGCGGCGCCCGTCTTGCGCGGCGCCACCGGCGCACCGCTGGCCGACACCTCGCGCGCGACCGTGCCGGTCGGGTGCTTGAACCAGCCCGGGTCGCGGTAGTCGCCCGGCTTCTGGTCGCGCCGCACCTTGAGCAGCGTGAACATGCCGCCCATCTCGGCCGAGCCGAAGGGGCCGGTGCCGGTCATCATGGGCACGGTGTTCTCGGGAATGGGCATTTCCATCTCGCCCATGTCGGCCATGCCCTTGTCGCCCATCACCATGTAGTCGGGCACGAGCTTCTTGATCTTCTCGGCCACGCCCTTGTGGTCTACGCCGATCATGGTCGGCACGTCGTGGCCCATCGGGCCCATGGTGTGGTGCGCCTTGTGGCAGTGCAGCGCCCAGTCGCCTTCTTCGTCGGCGATGAACTCCATCTGCCGCATCTGGCCCACCGCCACGTCGACCGACACCTCGGGCCAGCGCGCGGTGCGCGGCACGGGGCCGCCGTCGGTGCCCGTGACCTCGAACTCGTGGCCGTGGATGTGGATCGGGTGGTTGGTCATCGTGAGGTTGCCCGCGCGGATGCGCACGCGGTCGCCACGGCGCACGTTGAGCGTGTCGATGGCCGGGAACACGCGGCTGTTGAAGCTCCAGATGTTGAAGTCGGTCATGGTGTTGACCTTGGGCGTGGCGCTGCCGGGCTCCACGTCGAAGCTGCCGAGCAGGAAGCAGAAGTCGCGGTCGACCTTCTCGATCAGCGGATGCTCGGCCTTCGGGTGCGTGACCCAGAAGCCCATCATCCCCATCGCCATCTGCACCATCTCGTCGGCGTGCGGGTGGTACATGAAGGTGCCGGGGCGGCGCGCCGTGAACTCGTAGACGAAGGTCTTGCCCGGCGGGATGTGCGGCTGCGTGATGCCGCCCACGCCGTCCATGCCGTTGGGCAGGCGCTGGCCGTGCCAGTGCACGGTCGTGTGCTCGGGCAGCTTGTTGGTCACGAAGATGCGCACGCGGTCGCCCTCGACCACCTCGATGGTCGGGCCGGGCGACTGGCCGTTGTAGCCCCACATGTTGACCTTGAAGCCGGGCGCCATCTCGCGCACGACGGGTTCGGCGACGAGGTGGAATTCCTTGACGCCGGCGTTCATGCGCCAGGGCAGCGTCCAGCCGTTGAGCGTGACGACGGGGTTGTAGGGTCGGCCGTTGGGCGGCACCAGCGGCGGTGCGGTGGCGGTCGATGCCTGTGTCACCGGCTCGGGCAGCGCGGCCATGCTCACGCGGCTCACGGTGGTGGCGGCCACGGCCGTGGCGGCGCCCGCAAAGAAGTTGCGACGGTTCATGTCAGTGGCCTCCCGCCGCAGGTTCGTTGGTGGCGGCAGTTTGCAGGGCCGTCATGCCGCCGGGCGAGCTGCCCGTGAGCACCAGTTGAAGATCGGTGTCGGCCAGCCAGAAGTCGCGCTGGGCCTCCATGCCGGCGTTCACGGCGAGCATGCTCGCGCGCGTTTCGCCGAGCAGCTCCCACACGCTGGCGAGCATGCCGTTGTAGCGCAGCACCATCTCCTCGTTGACCTGCTTGCGCAGCGGCAGCACCTCGTCGCGGTAGCGGCGCGCCAGGGCGTAGGCGGTGTTCCAGCCCTGCCAGGCTTCGCGCGCCTCGCTGGCGGCGAGCACGCCCACGTCGCGCACGCGCGCGGCCGACTGCAGGTACTGCGCCTCGGCGCGGCCGCTGCGGGCCTGGCCCCAGTCGAAGATCGGAATCGGCAGCTCGAGCTCGAAGCCGCGCGTGGTCGATTTCGAGCGATCGGCGTCGTTCTCGAAGGTGGTGTTGCGCACCACGCCCAGTTCCATCGCGTTGATCACGCTTGTGGCGTGCGTCAGGCCGAGCGAGCCGGCCACGGCCGTGTTCTGCGCATAGGCCGAGCGCACGTCGAGCCGGTCGCGCAGCGCCAGCGCCTGCACGTCGCCGAGCTCGGGCGCGGCCTTCGGCAGCGGCGGCAGGCGGTCGGGCAGGGTGTAGCCGGTGCGCGCGCCGCTCAGGCCCAGCAGGCGCGTGAGCTGTTCGCGGCTGGCGACGGCCGCCTGTTCGGCGCGTGCGAGCTGCGCGGACGCGTCGGCCAGCAGCAGCTGTTCGCGCGTGCGCTGCAGCGCGCTCCAGTTGCCGACTTTGGCCATGCGGTGCGCCAGTTCGGCGCCGGCTTCGGTGGCGTCCTTCGCATCGCGCAGGTAGCTCACGCTCTGCTGCGCGGCCACCGCGCGCACCCAGGCGCGGCGGGTGTCGGCGGCCAGCAGCAGCACGCTTTGCGCGGCCTGCAGCTTGGCGGCCTCGTGGCGCTGGCCGGCCCAGCGCGCCTGCCACGGCAGCGTGAGCAGGCCCAGCACGTTGAAAGTCAGCATGCGCTCGAACTCGCGTTCGCTGCCCTGCGCCAGGCGACTGAAGGACAGCACCGGGTTCGGCAGGCTCGCGGCCTGCACGCGGTCGGCGTCGCTCAGTTGCAGCGTGGCAAAGGCCTCCTGCACGCGCGGGCTGTTGACGAGCGCGATGCGCACGGCGGCTTCGGCGTCCAGCGGCTTGGCCAGCAGCGCGTCGACGCTTTGCTGCGAGGCGTCGTCCGGCTTGCGCTGGGCCGCGGCGCCCGCCATGAGCGGGTTGCCGTCGACCAGCGCCTGCACGTCGCCCGCGCCGCCGTCGGGCGACAGGCTGGCGCAGCCGGCGAGCACCAGCGCAGCGGTCAGCGCGGTGGCGGTTCTGAGGAATGAAAAGCGACTTTTTCGCCCGGGGGGCGGGCTATCTGTTCGATAGCGGGGGATGCCGGCATACGGCCGGCGAGCAAGGGAATTCACGAGCGATCTCCATGGGCAATACGGCGAACGCTGCGAGCCGGGAAGGGCTCACTGCGGACGGACTACGGGCAGGAAGATCAGGAAATGGGCGGCTTGAAGCCCAGGACGGGCTCGGCGCTGGCAAAGCGGGCCGCGTGCGCGGCCGGCGGCGCCTGGGGCGCCGCATGCGGGGTGTCGACCAGCGGCATGCCGCCGAGTGCCACCGTGTGGCAGACCTGGCAGGCGACACAGGTGCCGCAGTTCGCGTGGTCGGTGCCGTGGGACTGCTGCGAATCGCTGCTGTTGTCGTGCATGGCCGCCATGTCGTGGCCGGTGTCGGCCTCCATGGTGGCGTCATGGCAGTGCGATTCGGCGATGCCGGCTGCTGCAGCCACCACCGCCTCGGCGGCGGGCAGCGAATGCCGCACCATCTCCACCGCCATGGCGTCGCCGAGCCAGCCACGGATGGGCAGCAGGGCGATCATGAGGGCGAGCAGCAGGGTGCGCATGGTTGGGCGCGATGATAAACCGGGGCGGGGCGTCAGCGCCTCAAGACACCAGTTGGCCGCGGGCCTTGTCGACCCACACCTGCAGGTTGTCGAGCAGGTCTTTCTGGCTGAAGGAGCAGCTTTCCTCGCTGAAGAGCGCGCTCGATTCGAGGCGGTCCAGCAGGTTCAGCAGCACCTCGCCGTAGCGCGGCGGCAGGGCGCCGAGCAGCTCGGTGCTGGCGCGCGCGGCCGTGGAGAGCGTGGTGACGGAGCCGCTGCCGCCTTGCAGCGCGGCGATGCCCGAGGCGATGGTGTCGAGTTGCGTCACGGTGCTCATGAGGCGGCCTTCGCTGGTGGTGGCAGTGCCAGTCCGCGCTCGCGCATCAGGTCGCGCAGCACGTCGGGGTAGTCGGTGATCAGGCCATCGGCGCCCGCGTCCATGAGCCGCACCATGTCGGCGCGCTGGTTCACGGTCCAGGGCACGACCTTCATGCCGAGCTTCTGCGCCTCGCGGATCGCGGGGGCACCCAGGTCGGCGTGCGCCGGCGACCAGATCAGCGGTCCGGTCGACGCACCGGCCGCGGCCTTCACGAGCTGCGGCACCGAGGCGAAGCGCGCGGCGTCGAGGCCGGCGGTCCAGCGGCTGTCCTTCAGCGTGCGGGGCGTGGTGAGGTAGGCGCGCGACAGCTGCGGCGCGAGCTGGCCGACCAGCGCGAGCGTGCGCCAGTCGAAGCTCTGGATGGTCACGCGCTCGCCCATCTTCGCCTTGTCGATCTCGGCCAGCAGCGCGCGCACCATGGGCTCGGGCGCGGCCGTCTCGTCGGGCTTGGTCGGGTCGATCTTGGTCTCGATGTTGAAGTGCACCCGCGCGGCATCGGCGCCGCGCGCCTGCACCTGCGCGAACAGCGCGGCCAGCGTGGGAATGCGCTCGCCGTCGCGCGGCTCCTGCAGCGCGAACTGCTTGCCGTAGTTGCTCTCGGGGTTGAGGCGGCCCACGTCGTAGGTCTGCAGCTGCGCCAGCGTGAGCGAGCGCACGGAAGGGGCGGGCTTGGCCGTGAGCCAGGCGCCGCGCGCGTCGCGCGTGTGGTCGGCGTTGAGCGCCGTGTCGTGCGACACCACCACCACGCCGTCGGCCGTGAGCCCGATGTCGAGTTCGAGCGTGGTCACGCCCAGGTCCATCGCGTTGGAGAACGCGGCCAGCGTGTTCTCGGGCGCCAGGCCGCGTCCGCCGCGGTGGGCCTGCAGGTCGAAGTGCGGCTTCACGGTGGGCGCGATGGCGGCGCAGCCGGCGCCGAGCAGGGCGGCGGCGATCAGGAGGAAGGCGGTGCGTTGTTTCATTTGAGTTGCACTTTGATGCCGTTGTCTTGCACCGTGATGTCGCCCACCTCGTAGGTCTTGCGCCCCACCGTGAGTTCGTCGGCCGTGAAGCTGCGCAGGATCTGGCCCTGCAGCAGTTCCTGCGCGACCACCGCGCCGACCTTCTGCAGGCGCTCGGCGTCGCGGCCTTCCACGCCCTGCAGCTCGAGCCGCTCGGCCTTGGGCTGATCCAGCCGCAGCGCGCGTGCCGCCGCGTCGTAGCGCAGCGCGCTGCTCACCGACACCACGCCCTGCACCGGCGAGGCCGCCAGCAGCGGGCTGGCGATGGTCAGCGTGGCCGTGATGGCCGCGCGGTTGGCGCGCCCGTCCAGGCCCAGCTGCGGGTCGCGCAGCCCGACCATGAAGATCTCGGCATAGCGCTCGGCCACCGGAAAGCGCTTGGCGATCTGCGACTGCAGCTCCTCGCGCGTGGCGGTGTACTCGTTGGTGAAGAAGTTGAAGCCGGCCAGCGCCGCGAACGGCGCGGGCAGGGCGGCGGCGCCCAGCAGCGCGCGCAGCACCCGACGGCGGAAATGAGAGGGCGGGATTCGGTCGGTCATGGAGCTTGCGAGCTTGCCACAGGCGACGATGTTCCCGCCAGCGCCGAAGGGGCGCGTCGGCGTGTCGGACGGTCAGCCGTCGACGCGCAGTTCGTAGCGCGCAAACGTCCCGCCGCGCAGGTCGATGCAGCTGTGCAGTGCGAAGCCGAAGCCTTCGTACAGCGTGCGCAGCGCGGTGCGGTCGGCCACGCAGTCCAGCCGCAGCCAGGGGCGCCCGAGCGCGCGGGCGTGGTCGCGTGCATGGCCCAGCAGCGCGCGCGACACGCCCCGGCCGGCCCAGGCGCGGCGCACGGCCAGCTTGTGCACGAACAGCGCGCTGCCGGGCGCGATCTCGGGCCAGAACGACGGGTCTTCCAGGTCCAGGCGCATCACGCCGGCCCAGTCGCCGTTCTCCTTGGCCACCACGTAGCGGCCGGCGTCGGTGTCGCGCTGGATGCGTTCGATGCCGGTGTCGGCGGCGCTCCAGAGCGGGCGTCCGCCCTCGGCGAGCCATTGCGCGGCTTCGGTCAACACGGCCGCGACGGCGGGCGCTTCGGTGGAAAGGGCGGGTTCGATGTGCATCGGCGCGCAGCTTACCGATCGTGGCGGATCACGTGGAAGCCTTCCTCGGCCGTGGGCGGCACGAAGTGGCGGGTGATCAGGTCGAACTGCGCGTCGGAGGTTTCGAAGGGGTGCTCGCCCGCCGCGTTGCGCGCCCGCAGCCGCGCCTTGCAGACCTCGTCCGGCACGTCGAGAAAGTGCAGTTGGTGCGCCGCGCCGGCCTGCTCGAAGAGGCCGCGCGCCCAGGCGCGGTGGCTCACCGTGTTGGCCGGAAAGTCGAGCACCACCGACACGCCGGCGCCCAGCAGGGCGCAGACGTGCTCGCCCATCGCCTGCTTGAGCCGGCCGGCGGCGCGCACGTAGTCGGGCAGCGCGTGGATTTCGCCGGGGTAGAGCGCGGCGAGCCAGGCGTCCTCGCTGATGCACACGGTGGCGGGCGCCTGCGCCAGGCGCCGGGTCAGCGTGGATTTTCCGGCGCCGATCTTGCCGCAGACCATGTGCAGCACGGGTGGTGGAGTTGGTGTCGGTGTCATTCGGTCTCCTGCGAGTGGGGGGAACAAACCTCGGGAGACGGACAAGAAAAACCCGCCTCCTGGGGCGGGTTGCATGGCGTGGTTTCGAACCGTGCGCTAGCTCACCCGCTCTCGCGAGAGCGGGCGAATGATCGATGCGGTGCGAAGGCGGGCCATGGAGGGCGAGGTTAACCCGGCCCGGGGCGCGCGGGAAAGCGCCGGCGATCACGCGTTGCCGATGGCGCGCCGTTGACCGGGCCGCGAGGGGCGAACCAGGAACCACGGTTCGAAATGCGCAAGAAATACCTGTGGAGCAGTTTGGGCTCATTTGTTAATCGGATTCGATATTTTTGTTATCTATGTAATTATTTGTGTTTATTCCATTTTTTATATTCTTCTTCGGTGTAATCAGTTCGAACTAATTTGAATTTCTTATTGCGGTCTCGCAAAAAATACGTGCTAAAGAAGCGAGCCGGTTTTTTCGAAGCCGCCAGGCCACGGAAATCGCAGGGCCGCGAGGCTCCGGGCCCCCACTTCTGGAGCAGCTCATGGACGAATTCCTGATCGCCGTCGACGCCGAAGACCGGCCGCTGCACGCGGTCGAGAAGATGAGTGCCCACCGCGAGGGCATCCTGCACCGGGCGTTCTCGATCTTCCTGTTCGACACGCAAGGCCGGGTGCTGCTGCAGCAGCGCGCGCTGGGCAAGTACCACTCGCCCGGCCTGTGGAGCAACAGCTGCTGCGGGCACCCCCGCCCCGGCGAGGACACCGGCGCGGCCGCCCTGCGGCGGCTGCACGAAGAGCTGGGCCTGCGGTGCGCGCTGCAGCCGGTGACGGCCTTTCTCTACCGGGAGGCGGTGTCCGAGGAGCTGGTCGAGCACGAGTACGACCACGTGTTCGTCGGCATCGCGCACGGGCTGCCGCAACCCGACCCCGGCGAAGTGCGCGAGTGGCGATGGCTGGCCTTGCCCGAGCTGCACCGCGAGCTGGCGCGGGCCCCGGCGCACTTCACGATCTGGCTGCACCGCATCGCCGAGCGCTTCGGGCCGGAAGGCCTGGGGGCCTGGCGGGAGCGCGCATTGACGGCGCATTGACGCACGGCCCCGGCCAGGCCCGCAAGGCCCACTGATTCCCGTGGCTTTCGGTCGAATTGCACCTAGCACCAAAGTTCTATATCAAAAAAATTCTCTTTAACAGGAACTGTGATTGCACTAAATTCTCAATTCACTCCCGGCGATGCCTTACAAGCTTGGGAGTCGGTTAATTCAAGGATTTGATGAGAAAGAATCACCTCTGTTGAATTGGATTGGATCCGTGGTTTGCGTCCGTGGTCATGGGAATTCACGCAATTAGAATTCCCCGTTGCGTGGCCTTCTCGCCATTCGATGCGATTGAATTGCTTTGAAAGAAGGCAGACATGAAGCAGAAGAGCGAACAGGCCGCGGTGTACCCCTGTACGTCCACAACAGCCCCCGGCTGAAAGGTGGCTGCGGTGTTGCGCATCACCTTCCGGCAACTGGAGGCCTTTCACTGGGCCGCGACATTGGGCTCCGTCAACGCGGCGGCCCGCCGCCTCTTTGTCAGCCAACCGGCCATCACGGCCCGCGTGAGGGAGCTCGAAGGCATCCTCGGGCACGCGCTGTTCGCGCGCAGCCAGCAGGGCGTGCAGCTGACCGCGGCCGGCGACGAACTCTTCCAGCAGGTGCAGCAGCTGCTGAAGGCAGGCGAAGAGGTCGAGCGGCGCGGCGGGCGGCTGGTGCCGCCGCTGGCCGCGGGGCTGCGGCTGGGCATCGACGAATCGCAGCACCTGTAACGGCGGCCGCTGCTGCCGCAGCCACGCGCGCGGTCAGTCGTGCAGCGACGACAGGAACTGCTTGAGCTCCGGCGTCTGCGGCGCGCCGAACAGCTCCGCCGGCGGGCCCATCTCGTGCACGCGGCCCTGGTGCATGAAGATCACGCGGTCGCTGACCTTGCGCGCAAAGCTCATCTCGTGCGTGACCATCAACAGCGTCATGCCTTCGTCGGCCAGCGACTCCACGACGCGCAGCACCTCGCCCACCAGCTCGGGGTCGAGCGCCGAGGTGATCTCGTCGCACAGCAGCACGGCCGGTTCCATCGCGAGCGCGCGGGCGATGGCCACGCGCTGCTGCTGGCCGCCCGACAGCTGCTCGGGCATCGCATCGAACTTCTCGGCCAGGCCCACGCGCTCGAGCAGCTTGCGCGCCTGCGAAGCGGCTTCCATCGACGATCGCTTCTTCACCAGCGTGGGCGCCAGCATCACGTTCTTGCCGACCGTGAGGTGCGGGAACAGGTTGAAGCCCTGGAAGATCATGCCCACGCGCTGGCGCAGCGTGCGCATGGCCATCGCGCTCTCGTGCAGCAGCGGCTTGCCGTCGACCGTGAGCGCACCTTCCTGGAACACCTCGAGCCCGTTGATGCAACGCAGCAGCGTGCTCTTGCCCGAGCCGCTCTTGCCGATGATGGCGATCACCTCGCCGCGCTTCACATCGAGGTCGATGCCCTTGAGCACCTCGTTCGTGCCGTAGGACTTGCGCAGCGCCGTGATGCGCACGATGGGCGCGGCGAACGATGCGGCTTCGGGTTGTGGTGTTGGTTCAAGCACGGCGGCCATGGGTCTTCCTCTCGAGGGTCTTGGCGTACAGGCTCACGGGGAAGCACAGCACGAAGTAAAGCAGGGCGACGCAGCTGAACACCACGAAGGGCTGGAAGGTGGCGTTCGAGATCATGCTGCCGGCCTTGGTGAGCTCGACAAAGCCGATCACCGACGCCAGCGCCGTGCCCTTGATCACCTGCACCAGGAAACCGACCGTCGGCGCGATGGCGATCTTCACGGCCTGCGGCAGGATCACGTGGCGCATCTGCTCGCCGAAGCTCAGCGCCAGGCTGCCCGAGGCCTCCCACTGGCCCTTCGGGATCGAGGCCACGCAGCCGCGCCAGATCTCGGTGAGAAAGGCGCTGGTGTACAGCGTGAGCGCCACGCTCGCGGCGGTCCACGCCGACACGTCGATGCCGAACAGCGCGATGCCGAAGTAGGCGAGAAACAGCTGCATCAGCAGCGGCGTGCCCTGGAACAGCTGCACGTACAGGCCCACGGCCCGCTGCGCCGCCTTTCCGCCGCGCAGCCGCGCGAACAGCAGCAGCGCGCCCACGATCCCGCCGCCGACGAAGGCGATGAGCGAGAGCACGACGGTCCAGCGCAGCGCCATCAACAGGTTGCGCAGGATGTCCCACAAAGAAAAATCGACCATGGTGCAGGGGCCTCGCGGTCAGCGGCCGAAGAAGAAGCGCGGCCCCGCCCACTGGAGCAGGCGGCGCAGCGCCACGGCCAGCGCCAGGTACATGAGCGTGGCGACGATGAAGGATTCGAAGGCGCGGAAGTTGCGGCTCTGGATCAGGTTGGCCGCATAGCTCAGCTCCTCGGTCGAGATCTGCCCGCACACCGCCGAGCCCAGCATCACGATGACGATCTGGCTCACCATCGCGGGCCACACCTTCTTGAGCGCCGGCGGCAGCACCACGCGCAGGAACACCTGCGCCTTGCTGAGCGCCAGGCTCACGGCGGCCTCGATCTGCCCCTTGGGCGTGGCCTCGATGCCGGCGCGGATGATCTCGGTGGAATACGCGCCCAGGTTCATCACCATCGCGATCACCGAGGCCACTTCCGGCGAGAGCTTCACGCCCGCGGCCGGCAGCCCGAAGAAGATGAAGAACAGCTGCACGATGAAGGGCGTGTTGCGGATCAGCTCCACGTACGCGCCCACGAGCGCGCGCAACCACGCCGGCCCGCCCGAACGGGCCCACGCGCACAGCGTGCCCACGGCCAGCCCGAGCACGGTGCCCACGGCCGTGAGGCCCAGCGTCCATGCCACGCCGCGCAGCAGCAGCGGCCATTCGGCGAGCACCGCGCCGAAGTCGAATTCAATGCCCATGGCCGCGCCCTTCGATCAAACCGGCAGGTCGCCGGCCGCCTTGCCGAGCCACTTCTTGGACATCGCGTCGAGCGTGCCGTCCTTCTTGGCGGCGGCAATGATCTCGTTGACCCGGGTCTTCAATGCGGTCTCGCCCTTGGCGATGCCGATGAAGCAGGGGCTGTCTTTCAGCAGCAGCTTGTACTCGGCACTCACCTTCGGGTTCTTCGCGAGCATGTCGCCGGCCACCGCCGCGCTGGTGGCGAGGGTCTGCGTCTGGCCGGCCACGAAGGCGGCGATCGTCGCGTTGTTGTCCTCGAAGCGACGGTAGTCGACGTTCGGCGGCGCCACCTTGTTCAGTTCCTGGTCTTCCATGGCGCCGCGCGTCACGGCGACGGTCTTGCCGGCCATGTCGGCGAAGCTGGTGAGCTTCATGCTCTTGGCCGCATACACGGCCTGGAAGAAGGGCGCGTAGGCCGCGCTGAAGTCGATCACCTTCTCGCGCTCGACGTTCTTGCCGAGCGTGGAGATCACGAGGTCGGCCTTGCGCGTCTGCAGGTAGGGAATGCGGTTGGCGCTGGTCACCGGCACCAGCTCGACCTTCACGCCGAGCTTGGCGGCGACGAGCTGCGCCATCTCCACGTCCAGGCCCTGCGGCTGCATGTTGCGGTCGACCGAGCCGTAGGGCGGGTAGTCGGTGGGCACGGCGATCTTGATGGTCTTGGCCTTGAGCACGTTGTCGAGCGCGTTCTGCGCCTGGGCGGCGCCGGTGGCGGCCAGCAGGGCGACGCTGGCCAGCGCGAGGGCAAGACGGCGGGAGGCGAAAGAGGTCATAGCAGGGCTCCTAGGTAGGTCGATGAATCGGTGGTGGCGTCGTCGGCGGGCGCGGCCTTGCGGCGGCGCTTCGGCGTGGGGGTGTTGTTCAGCGGTGCCAGCGCATCGCGCAGCTGCGCGAGCGGGTCGGCAGGCGCTTGCACGCGCAGCGCCGACTGCACCGTGCCGATGTGTTCGGCCATCAGCGCCTCGGCGGCGGCGTGGTCGCCGCGCTCCAGCGCCGCGACGATCTGCACGTGGTCTTCGCACGACTGCACCGCGTCGTGCGTGCTCTGGTAGAGCATGGCGATCAGCGTGGTGCGCGCGGTGAAGTCGCGCAGCGTGTCGGCCAGCAGCGTGTTGCCCAGGCACTCGGCCAGGCACACATGGAAGTCGCCCAGCAGGAAGCTGCGGTGGCCGACGTCGCTCTCTTTCAGTGCGGCCTTTTCACGCTGCAGGTGCGCCTTCAGCTGGCGCAGGGCGGCCTTGTCGATCTTGTCGGTACTGCGGATGAGCCCGAGCTCGATCACGCGCCGCGCCTCGAAGGCTTCGCGCGCCTCGTCCTGCGAGGGCTCGATGACGAACCAGCCGCGCCGCGCGCTCACCGTGACGATGCCGCGCGCGGCCAGCCGCGTGAGCGCCTCGCGCACGATGGTGCGGCTGCAATCGAACAGCATCGCCAGCGGCTGCTCGCCCAGGCGCGCGCCGGGCGCGAGCTTCTGCGCCATCACCGCTTCGACGATGCGTGCACTGATTTCGGATGCGGAGATGGCCATATGCCTGCATACCAGCAGCTTCCGTGCCAACTGGTATGCAAGCCGTGTGCACCGAAATGGGCCGGCCGCGGTGCGCCGGCGGTGCGCGCTAGCGCTGGCCGAGCGCGCTGCGGGGCAGGGCCAGCAGCATGAGCAGCGCCGACAGCACCAGCGCGCCGCTCAGCACATACAGGCTGGCCGTGAAGCCGCCCGTGAGCGTCTTGAGCGCGCCCACCATCATCGGCGCCACCAGCCCCGCGCTGCCGCCGATGGTGCTGATGAGCGCAATGCCCGCCGCCGCGGCGCTCCTGGACATGAAGCTGCCGGGAATCGCCCACAGCACGGTGAAGGCGCTCGAGATGCCCATCGACGCCAGTGCCAGGCACAGCACGGCGGCCACGGGGCTGTGCATGAAGAGCGTGGTCAGCGCCAGCCCGGTCGCGCCCGCGAGCGCGCCCAGCGCGAAGTGCCAGCGGCGCTCCTGGTGCCGGTCGGAGTGGCGCCCCACGACGATATTGGCCGCGATGCCTGCCACGGCGGGAATCACCGAATAGAAGCCGATCTGCAGCACGCTGAGCCCCATCGACTTCAGGATCGTCGGCTGCCAGAACGACAGCGCGTAGATGCCCAGGATGATCAGGAAGGACATGAAGCCGATCAGCCACACGCGCCCGTCGCGCATCGCCGCGCCGAAGGTGTGGCGCCCGGCGGCGCCGTGCGCGGCCTGGTCCTCGGCCAGCAGGTGGGCCACGCGCTGCTTCTCGGCCGGCGAGAGCCAGGGCGCCTGCGCCGGGCTGTTCGACAGCGTGCGAAAGGCGATGACGCCCAGCAGCACGCTCGGCAGCCCCTCGAGCAGGAACAGCCACTGCCAGCCGCGCAGCGCCAGCACGCCATCGAGGTAGGTCATCGTGAGCCCGGCGATCGGCCCCGCGACGATGGGCGCCGCGCCGAAGGCCATGAAGAAGAGCGCGGTGGCCTGTGCGCGGCGGCGCGAGGGGAACCACAGCGTCAGGTAGAACAGCACGCCGGGCGCGAAGCCGGCCTCGAACACGCCGATGAGAAAGCGCAGCACGTAGAACTGCGTGGGCGTGGTGGCGAACATCATCGTCGCCGAAGCCAGGCCCCACAGGCCCATGATGCGCAGCAGCGTGGCGCGCACGCCGATCTTCGCGAGCATCAGGTTGCTCGGGATCTCGAACACCGCATAGCCCAGAAAGAAGATGCCGGCGCCCAGGCCGAACACCGCGTCGCTGAAGCCCAGCTGGTCCTTCATCTGCAGCTGCGCGTAGCCGACGTTGGTGCGGTCCAGGTAGTTCAGCACGTAGCAGGCGCACAGCAGCGGCATCAGCCGCCAGGTGATCTTGCGAAAGAGCGCGGCGTCGTCGCGCGCATCGGCCGAAGCCGGTGCGTGCGCGCCGGCGGCGGCGTCGAGGGTGGCGGTGTTCATCGGTGTGTCTCCTTCACTCTTTTCTGTTCTGCGCGTGTTGGCGGGTCAGGCCCGCACGAGCGCGCCGAAGCTGGTTTCGCCCCACAGGTGGCTCGTGGGCGCACCCGGAAACAGCCAGTGCGGCGAGCACTCGGCCGACGGCACGACGTTGCTGAAGCCGTGCAGCGGCGAGGTGCCCGCGAGCGTCTTCTCGAGCACCATCGACAGGTACTGGTCGTTGCTGCTTTCCTGCGTGTTGCCGTTGAGGATCACCTCGGCGCCCGTGGCCTTCGCATAGCGGCGGATGCCGTTGTGGCGCGACTGCAGCGGCGCCCAGCTGTCGGCCGACACGCCGTTCTCGCTGCTCACGCGCAGGCCGTCGCCCGTGCGGTACACCAGCGAGTGGTTGCCTTCGGTGTGCCCCGGCGTGTGCACCAGCGCGACACCGGGCCCGAGCTGCAGGCTGCCGTCGAAGGCGACGATGCGTTCGGGCGGCACCCCGTCCAGGCCGTGCGGGCAGTACCACTCGGCCTGTACCGGCAGCAGGCCCTGCACGTTCGCGAGCTCCTGGCGGTGCACCAGCAGCTTCGCGTTCGGCAGCAGGCCCGGCGTGCCCGCGCTGCCGAGCCAGCGGCGCACGTCCTGCGTGTGCAGGTGGTCGTAGGTGATGTGGTCGATCTGTTCGGGCGCCACGCCGCAGCCGGCGAGCGCCTGCAGCACGGTCTGGTAGACCGGCGCGATGGCCTTGTGCAGGAACTTCGGCGTCTGGTCGCTCAGGCGCTTGAAGTAGGGCGTCTCGTTGCCGGCCTCGAAGTCGGCCGGCGTGAAGAGCAGCGTGCGCAGCCGGCCTTCGAAGTCGTCGTACTGAACGAGCACGGTGCGCGCCAGCAGATGCACCATGTGCGGCTTGAGCAGCTGCTGCGAGTACACGCCGGTGAAGGCGAACCACGCGGGGTACGGAATGCGCAGCAGATTGAAGCTGCGCGCGAAGTGCACGGGCGGCGCGTCGAGCAGCCGCTCGCGCAGGGCCTCGGCGCCGCGGCGGATGGCGCGCAGGCGGTCCTGCGGCATGGCGGCGTGGCGCGTGCCGTCGAGCTCGGTGATCTGCGCGAAGCCGGTGGGGTCGGGGTCTCGGGTCATGGTCGTCTCCTGTTTCTGGATGCGTGGGCTGCTTGCTTCGTCGCTCAGTACATCGAGCGCCCTCCGGAGATATCGAACACCGCTCCGGTGCTGAACGAGCACTCGTCCGAGGCCAGCCACGCGGCCATCGCCGCCACCTCGTCGACGTCGACAAAGCGCCCCATCGGCACGCGCGAGAGCAGGGCGGCGCGCAACTGTTCGCGGTGTTCGGCGGGCACGTCCGCGAAGACGGCGGTGTCGGCCGCCGAGGGCGTGATGCAGTTCACCAGCACGCCCGACGACGCCAGCTCCTTGCCGAGCGACTTGGTCAGCGCGATGAGTCCGGCCTTCGAGGCCGAGTAGGCGGCGTTGAAGCCGTTGCCTTCCTTGCCCGCGACCGAGGCGATGTTGACGATGCGCCCGCGCCGCTGCGCCAGCATCAGCGGCGCGATGGCGCGGCAGCACAGCCAGGCGCCCGTGAGGTTGATGTCGAGCACGTGGCGCCATTGCGCGGGCGTGTGCTCCCACGCGGGCACCGTCGGCCCGAGCACGCCCGCGTTGTTGACGAGGATGTCGACGCGGCCGAAGCGCTCCTGCGACTGCGAGGCCGCGCGGGCGATCTGGTCTTCGTCGCGCACGTCGACCAACGCTGTGACCACGGTGCCCAGCGGCGCCAGTTGCGCCGCCGCCTCCGCCAGCGTCGCAGCCTCGACATCCCACAGCGCCACGCTCGCGCCGTTCGCGAGGCAGCGCCGCGCGATGGCCAGGCCGATGCCGCGCGCACCGCCGGTCACGATCGCATGGCGTCCTTCGAGCGGCCGGGCGAGCGTGCCGGTCATGCCGTGGCGGCCTCAGGTCGCGGGGCGGTTTGGCCGAGCAGCCCGGCAACCAGCCCGCCCACCATCTCCGGGGGCACACCCACGAGCAGCTGGCGCAGCATCGTCAGGGTGTCGAAGTACACGCGCTCGCACACCAGCCGGTCGCCCTCGAAGATGAAGAAGGCGTTCATGCGGCAGCGAAAGCTGTTGCCCGTGGGCGGCAGGCCCTTGAGCGGGCCGCGGTGCGTGCCGAGCAGCCAGAACTCCACGATCACCGAATCGTCGGCATGGCGCAGCTGGATGATCTCGTGGCGCTGGTCGGGGAAGGCGCGGCGCGTGTCGGTGTAGTACTGGCGCACGTCGGCGATGCCGTCGTGCACCTCGCCGCTGGGAATCAGCTCGTAGTGCGGATGCGGGAAGGTGCCCAGCACCGCGTCGAAGTCCTGGCGGGTCTCGTCGGCGAAATGGTCGAGCACGAGGCGCTCGCGGCGGGCTTGCAGGTCGGTCAGTGTGGTCATCGGGGTGTGCTCCATGCGACAGGGGTGACAGGGGACATCGGGTTGCCGCGAATGCGTCGACCCGGGTGGCCTGCGTACTATCGACAGCGCCTCGAAGCCAGACTGTCCGGTGTTGGCAATCGAGGCCCCGGACAAACCCGCGATGCCACGCTCTTCCCCTTCTTCCAGCGCCAGCCCCGCCGAGCCGGACGCGCAGCCTTCGCCCGTGCACAACAGCGACATGCGGCTGGCCGACGACGTGCAGCAGCGCCTGCTCGCGGTGGCGCACCGGCGCACGCTGGTGCGCGGCGAATCGCTGTTCCACAAGGGCTCGTCGCCCGACGCGCTGTTCGGCGTGGTCAGCGGCTCGTTGCGCGTGAGCGTGGTCGCGCCCGGCGGGCGCGAGGCGGTGATCGCGATGCTCGAGCCGGGCCACTGGTTCGGCGAGGTCTCGCTGCTGGTGGGGCGCGAGCGCGTCTACGACACCTGCGCCGTCGACACCACCGAGATGGCCGTGGTCGCGGCGACCGACTTCCACCGGCTGGTGGCCGACCATCCCGACGTGCACATGGCCTTCACCCGGCTCGTGTGCCTGCGCCTGCGCCAGGCGCTGGCCTGGATCGACGACGTGATCCTGATGCCGCTGCCCGTGCGGCTGGCGCACCGACTGCTCACGCTGGACGCGCGCGCGGTGGCGCCGGCGCAGGACGGCGGCGGCACGCTGCTGGGCGTGTCGCAGGAAGACCTGTCGTTCATGCTCGGCGTGTCGCGCCAGAGCGTGAACCGCCAGCTCAAGCTGTGGGAGGAAGACGGCACGCTGCGCGTGCGCTACCGCAGCATCGAACTGCTCGACCGCGCGCAGCTGGAGCGGCACGCGGCCACGCCGCGCTGAACGCGGCCGGAGTTCAGTCCATCCGCGCGCCCGAGGCCTTCACCGCCTTGTCCCAGCGCGGCGTTTCCGTCGCGAGGAAGCGTGCGAAGTCTTCGCTGCCCAGGTAGGCCGGGTCCGCGCCCTGGCTCACCATGCGCTCGCGCACCTCGGGGCTGGTCAGCACCTGCCTGAACGCATCGCTGAGCTTGGCGACCACGTCCTTGGGCGTGTCCTTCGGCGCCAGGAAGCCGTAGAAGCCCACCACCTCGAAGCCCTTGACGCCCGACTCGATGACGGTCGGCACGTCGGGCAGCGCGGGGTTGCGCTCGCGGCTGGTCACGGCCAGCGCGCGCACCTTGCCCTGCTTGTGATAGTTGGCGGCCTGCGGAATCGATTCGGCCATGAACTGCACCTGCCCGCCCATCAGGTCGGTGAAGGCCGGCGCGCTGCCGCGGTAGGGGATGTGCACCATGAAGAGGCCGGTCGCGGTCTTGAACATCTCGGGCACGAGGTGGCTGATGCCGCCGTTGCCCGCCGAGCCGTAGTTGACCTGGCCCGGCCGCGCCTTGGCGTAGTCGATGAACTGCTTGAGGTTCTGCACCGGCAGCTTGGGCGTGACCAGCAAGGCGAGCGGCTGCATCGCGGTGCGCGCGATCGGCACGAAGTCGCGCTGCGTGTTGTAGGGCAGCTTGCTGTAGAGCGCGCCGTTGATCACCGCCACGCCGGTGTTGGCCAGCACCAGCGTGTAGCCGTCGGCCGGGCTCTTGGCGACGAAGTCGGCACCGACCGAGCCGCCCGCGCCGGGCTTGTAGTCGACGATCAGCGGCTGGCCGAGCACGGCCTGCAGCTTGTCGGTCAACAGGCGCGCGTGCTGGTCGAGCGGGCCGCCGGCCGGAAAGCCGATGACGACCTTGATCGGCTTGTCGGGGTAGGCGGCCAGGGCCGCCGTGGTGCCGAACGTGCCAAATGCGCCGAGGGCGAAAGAAAGGACCGCCGATGCGGTCCGGGTGGGCTTGCTCATGATCCGTCTCCTTTGTTGTGGAGACGATCATAAGCAGCGCGGTCAGCTGGCCAGCGTGGCCTTCAGCGTGATCTCGGGCACGCTCGCCAGCGCCTTCGACAGCGGGCAGCCGGCCTTGGCGGCGGCGGCGATTTCCTGGAACTTCGCTTCGTCGAGGTTGGGCACGGCCGCGTCCAGTTCGAGCTGGATGCGATCGATCTTGAAACCGGCGCCGTCCTTGGCCAGCCGCACGGCGGCCTTGGTGTCGATGCGCGTCGCGGTCAGGCCCGCCGCCTCCAGCGCGAAGGCAAAGGCCATCGTCAGGCAGGCCGCATGGGCCGCGCCGACGATCTCCTCGGGGTTGGTGCCGCGCCGGTCGTCTTCGAAGCGGCTGGCGAAGCCGTAGGGGTAGTCCTTGAGGGCGCCGGTCTCGGTGCTGACCAGGCCTTTGCCGGTCTTGCCGGCGCCTTCCCAGTGAACGCTTGCGTGCTTGTCTGCTGCCATGGACATTCCTTCAGTCAGGTGGAGGGTGGATCGGAAAGGGAGAACCGCAGGTATCGCTCCGAAATCCGCGCCTGTCTGTAGTCGCAGAGCGCATCGCATCGGGGGCCGACGTCAGCCGCCGTGCACGCCCCAGGTGCTGCGCTTGAGCTGTCCGCGGACTTCGCCGCCCGGCCAGGCCTGCGTCGACACGCTGACATACCAGAGGCCGGCCATCAGGTCGGCCATCTGGGCGGGCGTCAGCCGGCTCGTGCCGGTCCGCTCGTAGCCGGCGCCGGTGCCGTCGTTGCGCGGCTCCCCCTCGCTGGGCAGCGGCAGCTGGATCGCCAGCGGGCCGTTGCTGCCCGTGGCGGCAGGGCCGTAGAAGCCGACGACCGTCGCCGGCCCGCTCAGGCGTGCGGCGTTCACGCGCCATTCGAACACCCCGGTGGCCAGCGTCAGGGTGCCGGCCGCCGAGCCGCCGGCCTTGCCCTTGTGCGGCGGGACCACGTCCTCGGTTCCGAGCCAGCAGTCGGCCACGAACCACGTCGGCGGTTCCTTGGACGGCTGCTCCGTCGGGGGGGCCGACATGCCGAACCGGGGGACCCGCGAGCAGCCCGCCGCGGCCAGCGCAGCCAGTGCGGCACCGAAGAGGGCGATGCGTCGGCGCAAGGTGGGGCGGGCGGGATCGGGCATGGCAGGCAGGCACAGGTGAAGCGGAGCCCGCACGATAGCCGATGCGCTGTGCCTACCCGACGTACGAAGAATGGGCGTCGCCAAGGTGACGCCCCGGGGGCTTCCCCGATGGGAGCGGCGGCCGGTGCGGCTTAGGCTGGCGCATTGCGCCTTTTCGCACCGCTTCCTTTCTCCTCACCTTCCTCCTTCGCCTGTTCACAGACCATGCAACCACGCCCGCATTACAAGTTCTGGCCCAAGCGCCTCCCGCATTCGATCACCGTCCCCGCGACCTCGCTGTGGCACAACCTGGCCACCTCGGCGGCGCGCTACCCCGACAAGGCCGCGCTGGTCTTCTTCGGCCGCGTGCTGAGCTACCGCGACGTGGCCGACCAGGTCGAGCGGCTGGCCGGCACGCTGCATGCGCTGGGCGTGCAGCGCGGCGACCGGGTGGTGCTGAACATGCAGAACTGCCCGCAGCTGGTGATCGCGCATTTCGCCATCCTGCGCGCCAACGCCGTCGTGGTGCCGGTCAATCCGATGAACCGGGCCGAAGAGCTCAAGCACTACATCGTCGACCCCGACGCCAAGGTGGCGATCACCACCGGCGACCTCGCGGCCGAGCTGGCCAAGGCCAGCGACGCACTGCCGCCCGAGCAGCGCCTGTCGCACCTCATCGTGAGCCAGTTCACCGACGCCTTCGATGCCGGCGTGACCGGCGACGACGCCCCCGCACCGGCCTGGGCCGACTGGCTCGGCACGCGCCACCCGCTGCCCGCGATGGCCGACGGCCAGGTCATGGCGTGGACCGACGCGCTCGCGGCCGGCCACCCGGCCCCCGCGCACGTGGTGGGCGCCAACGACATGGCGCTGCTGCCCTACACCAGCGGCACCACCGGCCTGCCCAAGGGCTGCGTGCACCACCATTCGAGCCTCATGCACAACGCGATGGCCGGCCAGCTCTGGGGCCAGGCCACGTCGGAGGCGGTGGTGCTGGCCGTGGTGCCGATGTTCCACATCACCGGCGTGGTGAGCATGATGCACACCTCGATCCTCGCGGCGGCCACGCTGGTCATCATGCCGCGCTGGGACCGCGACGTGGCGGGCCGGCTCATCTCGCGCTGGAAGGTCACGAGCTGGACCAACATCCCCACCATGGTCATCGACCTCATGGCCAGCCCCAACTTCGCGAGCTACGACCTCACGAGCATGACCCACATCGGCGGCGGCGGCGCCGCCATGCCGCAGGCCGTGGCGCAGCGGCTGTTCGAGCAGTACGGCCTGAAGTACCAGGAGGGCTACGGCCTCACCGAGACCGCCGCGCCCTCGCACACCAACCCCTCGGACCACCCCAAGCAGCAGTGCCTGGGCATTCCGTTCATGAGCACCGACGCGCGCGTGGTCGACCCCGACACGCTGCAGGAAATGCCCATCGGCGAATCGGGCGAGATCATCATCCACGGCCCCGAGGTGTTCCAGGGCTACTGGAAGCGCCCCGACGCCACCAAGTCCGCTTTTGTGGAGTTCGAGGGCAAGCGCTTCTTCCGCTCGGGCGACATGGGCCGCATGGACGAGGAGGGCTACTTCTTCATCACCGACCGCCTCAAACGCATGATCAACGCGAGCGGCTTCAAGGTGTGGCCGGCCGAGGTCGAGCTGCTGATGTTCCGCCATCCCGCGATCCAGGAGGCCTGCGTCATCTCGACCAAGGACGACTACCGCGGCGAATCGGTCAAGGCCGTGGTAGTGCTGCGCGCCACGCACAAGGACACGACCGAGCAGCAGATCATCGACTGGTGTCGCGAGAACATGGCGGTCTACAAGATTCCGCGCAAGGTGGAGTTCGTCGATGCGCTGCCCAAGAGTGGCAGCGGCAAGGTGATGTGGCGCCTGCTGCAGGAGAAGGAAGGCACCGCGGCCTGATCGTCGCTGTGGGCTACAGCTGGCGCGCGTAGCGCCCCGGCGCCTGGCCCACATGGCGGCTGAACGCCGTGCTGAAGGTGCTGGCCGAGCTGTAGCCGACGCGCGCGGCCACCTCCGCCGGCGCGCAGCCGCCGCGGCGCAGCAGGTCCTTGGCGATCGCCATGCGCCACGCCAGCAGGTATTCCATCGGCGGCAGGCCCACGGCGCGCGAGAAGCGCTCGAAGAAGGCCGAGCGCGAGAGCGCGGCCTTGCCGGCGAGTTCTTCCACCGTCCATGAGCGCGCGGGGTCCGCGTGCATGTGCCGCACGGCGGCGGCGAGCCGGCTGTCCGCCAGCGCGCGCAGCAGCCCCGGCGGCGCGCCTTCGCCGGGCGCCGAGCGCAGCGCCTCGATCAGCAGCACCTCGACCAGCCGCCCGAGCACGAGGTCGCGCCCCGGCCGCTGCGCCATCGACTCTTCGCGCACGAGCTGCACCAGCAGCGACAGCCGCGCGACGCCGCGCATGTGCAGCACCGAAGGCAGCAGCGACACCATCAGGGCCGCGTCGGGCGAATCGAAGGCGAAGTAACCGCCGAGCATGCGCACGTCTGGCGGGCCGTGCCGGTCGCCGTGGCGAATTTCGTTGTGTGCGTCCTCGCGCGCCGCCTGTTCATGCGAATCGAGAAACACCGGCGGCGCCGGCGTGAGTCCCGACAGCGTGAAGCCGGGCGTGGCCGGCATGAGCAGGAAGTCGCCGGCGGCCAGCGCCAGCGGCGGCTGGCCGTCGACCGCCAGGACGCACTCGCCCTCGAGCATCGTGCAGAAGCTGGGTTGGCCGAAGGCCGTGTAGCGCACGGCCCAGGCGCCGGCGCCCGCGATCACTTTGGAATACACGGCGCGCGGGCGAAGCAGCGCGATGACCTCGGCCAGGGGATCGGCCATGGCTGGACTCCTGCAAAAGAAATGACGACGTTCGATGGTAGCAAGTCCGGTCGGTCGTCCCTATCGTTGGGGCTCTTCATCACCCACCACCAAGGAACCCCATTGAAAACCGCACTGATCACCGGCTGCTCGTCCGGCTACGGCCTGGCCACCGCGCGTCACTTCCACGCCCAGGGCTGGCGCGTCGTCGCCACCATGCGCACGCCGCGCGACGACCTCTTTCCCGACGCGCCGAACCTGCGCGTGCTGCCGCTCGACGTGACGCAACCCGACAGCATCGCCGCCGCCATCGAGAACGCGGGCCCGATCGACGTGCTCGTGAACAACGCCGGCGTCGGTCTCTTCGGCGCCTTCGAAGCCACGCCCATGGCCACCGTGCGCGAGGTGTTCGAGACCAACACCTTCGGCATGATGGCCATGGCGCAGGCCGTGCTGCCGCAGTTCCGGGCGCGGCGCTCGGGGCTGCTGGTCAACGTCACCTCGAGCGTCACGCTCGCGCCGATGCCGCTGGTGGCCGCGTACACCGCGAGCAAGACCGCCATCGAGGGCTTTACCGCCTCGCTCGCCTTCGAGCTGGCGGCGTTCGACGTGCGCGTGAAGCTGGTCGAGCCGGGCTACGGGCCCGGCACGCGGTTCACCGAGAACGGGGCGCAGCGCATGCAGGGCCTGATCCCGCCGGACTACGCACCGCTGGCACAGGGCGTCTTCGCGGCGCTGGGCAACCCCACGGCCGTGACCACGGCGGCCGACGTGGCCGAGGCCGTCTGGCGCGCCGCGAACGACTCGGCGGCGACGCTGCGCTATCCGGCGGGCGCGGACGCGGTGGCGCTCGCGGCGGCCCGGCCGGCCTGAGCCACGCTGTCCGCAGTGCGGACAGGACGGGCAGGGCGGCACTGCGGCCTTTTTGCTTAAAATGAGAATAATTCTTATTTGTAGGCGGAGCCCCCGCCGCCGTGCCGCCCGCCATGTCCGCTGCCGAAGCCGCCTTCCAGCAAGTCCACACCCTCTACAGCGACCACCACGGCTGGCTGCAGTCGTGGCTGCGCAAGAAGCTCGGCAATTCGTGCGACGCGGCCGACCTGGCTCAGGACACTTTCGCGCGGCTGTTGACGGCGCGCAACCCCGAGGTCATCGCGCAGCCGCGCGCCTACCTCACGAGCGTGGCCAAGAACATCCTCGTGAACTGGTACCAGCGCCAGGCGCTGGAACGGGCCTACCTCGAGGCGCTGGCCGTCATGCCCGAGCCCGAGGCGCCGTCGCCCGAGCAGCGGCTGGTGATTTTGCAGACGCTGCACGAGATCGACGCGATGCTCGACGCCCTCAAGCCGCTCGCGCGCCGGGCCTTCCTGCTGTCGCAGCTCGACGGCATGAAGTACGAGGACATCGCGCGCGAGCTGGGCGTGTCGCTGGTCACGGTCAAGCGCTACATGCAGCAGGGCTTCCGGGGCTGCCTGGCGGTGATGGCATGAGCGCCGCGCCGGGCCGCCCCAAGCAAGCTCGCGCCGAAGTGCGAAGCACGAAGGCATTCTGATGAGCGCGATGAATTTCGAAACGTCAGCACTTGCGCCTCGCGTGCTCGACGAAGCCGCCGAATGGCTGATGCGGCTGCACGACAGCGCCGTCACCGACGAAGACCGCCGCGCCTGCGAGCGCTGGCGCCAGAGCGATCCCGACCACGCACGCGCCTGGGCGCGCGCCGAGCAGCTGATGAACAAGCTCGGCGGCCTGCCGCCGGCGCTGGCGATGTCGTCGCTCGCGCGGCCCGCGCGCGGCAACGCGAACAACCGCCGCGCCACCCTCGGCCGGCTGGCCGCGCTGCTGGCGGCCGTGCCCGCCGGCTGGCTCGGCTGGCAGGTGGTTGAGACGGCCGGTGAGCGCGGCTGGATGGCCGGGCACCGCACCGCCACCGGCGAGCGCCGCGAGCTGCGGCTGGCCGACGGCAGCCGCCTCACGCTCAACACCGCCAGCGCGGTCGATGTGCACTTCGACGGCACGCAGCGCCGCGTGGTGCTGCAGGCGGGCGAGATCTTCATCGCCACCGCGCCCGACCCCGCCGCCGCGCACCGCCCGTTCCGCGTGGCCAGCGCCGGCGGCACGCTGGAAGCCTTGGGCACGCGCTTCAGCGTGCGCAAGGAGGCGGGCGGCGCCACCCACATCGCCGTGCTCGAAGGCGCGGTGCGCATCACGCCCGAGCGCGCCGCCGCGCGCGTGCTGCCGGCGGGGCAGCAGGCCCGCTTCACGGCAGACGGCATCGACGACTTCCGCCCGGCGGACGCCTCGGTGCTGGCGTGGACCCAAGGGATGCTGCTCGCCGACGGCATGCGGCTGGCCGACTTCGCCGCCGAGCTGTCGCGCTATCGCCCCGGGCTGCTGCAGTGCGACGCGGCGGTGGCCGAGCTGCGCGTCTCGGGCGCCTTTCCGCTGGCCGACACCGACGGTGTGCTGCGCATGCTGGTGTCGACGTATCCGGTGGACGCGGCCACGCGCCTGCGCGGCTACTGGGTCACGCTGGTGCCGCGTGCGGCACCCGAAGAGCGCGCGACGGGCGCTTCGAAAAATATATCGATCCGGGGGTGAGACTTTTTTTCGTTTCGGCTGGCAAGGAGGGTGAAGAACCCACCGTTGCCCAACCGAAAGGCCCGTCTCCATGTCTGCACCCCGCCCGTCCGCCTTGCGCCCGTTCGCAGAGCGCCGCCTGAACACCGTCCTTCGCCATGCCCTGATGGCGCTTGCCCTCGGCGGCCTGGCCGGCGCGGGAGGGCCGGCTTTCGCGCAGGCGCAGTCGTCCTCGCTCGACGCCGCCGCGTCCCGCGCCTACGACATTCCCGCCGGCCCGCTGGGCCGCACGCTCGCCGCCTTTGCGGCGGGCAACGGCATCGCGCTGTCGTTCGACCCCGCGCTCACGCAGGGGCGCAGCAGCCCTGCGGTGGCCGGCCGCTACACCGCACGCGAAGCCATCGAGCGCCTGCTCGCGGGCAGCGGCCTGCAGGTGGTGGCGCGCACCGACGGCAGCTACACGCTGAACCGCCGCGAGGCCGGCACGCCCGCCGCAGGGGCCGGCGGTATCGACACGCTCTCGCCCGTCACCGTCACGGCCGAGGCCGACCGCAGCGGCACCACCGAAGGCACCGGCGCCTACACCACGCGCGCCACGGCGGCGGCCACCGGGCTCGCGCTCTCGCCGCGCGAGACGCCGCAGTCGGTCACCGTCATCACGCGCCAGCAGATCGACGACCAGAACCTGCTGTCGCTCGGCCAGGCCATGCAGAGCGTGCCTGGCGTGTTCTCGGTGAGCTCCGACAGCGACCGCACCGACCTGTACGCGCGCGGCTTCTACATCGACAACTACCAGTACGACGGCGTGCCGACCACGGTCACCACCGACTTCTTCGGCGCTTCCACCAACGACCCGGTGCTGTACGACCGCATCGAGGTCGTGCGCGGCTCGACGGGGCTGCTCACCGGCGCGGGCAACCCCTCGGCCTCGGTGAACCTGGTGCGCAAGCACGCCGACAGCAAGGTGTTTGCCGGCAACGCATCGCTCGCGCTGGGCTCGTGGAACCTGCGCCGCGGCACGGTCGACCTGCAGGCGCCGGTGACGAAAGACGGCCGCGTGCGCGCCCGCCTCATCGGCATGACGGAAGACCGCGACTCCTTCATCGACATGTACCACGGCCGCAAGCACGTGCTGTACGGCGTGGTCGATGCCGACCTTACGCCCAGCACCACGCTGAGCGTGGGCATCGAGTCACAGGCCACGCGGCCCACCTCGTCGACCTGGGGCGGCCTGCCGCTGACCTTCAGCGACGGCACAGCCACGCGCTGGGACCGCTCCAAGACCCTCGGCACGCCGTGGACCCACTGGGACACGACCACCACCACCGCCTTCGCGAACCTCACGCACCAGTTCGACAACGGCTGGAAGCTCAAGGCCAACGGCTCGCACCGGCAGAGCAGGCAGAACGCCAAGCTGCTGTACCTGTACGGCGACCTCGACCGCCTCACCGGCACCGGGCTGGGCTCGCTGCCCGGCTACTTCGAGCACCAGTTCCGCCAGAACAGCTTCGACCTGCAGGCCACCGGCCCGTTCACGCTGCTGGGCCGCACGCACGAACTCGTGGTGGGCGTCAGCAACAGCCAGTCACGTTACGTGGAGGCGAGCCATCCGCGCACCAGCCCCTTGCCCGACACCGGCAACTTCTACGACTGGAACGCTGCGTCGTACCCCGAGCCGGGCTGGGACCCGTTGAAGGTCTCGGCCATCACCAAGACGCGCCAGACCGGCACCTACGGCGCCGCGCGCCTGTCGCTGGCCGATTCGCTCAAGCTCATCGTGGGCGGGCGCCAGAACAGCTGGCGCTCCACGCGCCTGACCGCCGACGCACCGGTCACGCGCAAGCACGAGGTGTTCACGCCCTACGCGGGCCTGGTGTACGACCTGAGCGAGAACTACTCGGTGTACGCGAGCTACACCGACATCTTCCAGCCGCAGAACTACCGCGACGCCAGCGGTGCGTACCTCGACCCGGTGACCGGCAAGAGCTACGAGATCGGCCTCAAGGGTGAGCACCTGAACGGCAAGCTCAACACCTCCATCGCCGTCTTCCGTGCCGAGCAGGAGAACGTGGCGCAGCGCGACGGCACCAAGCTCGTGCCCAACTCGAGCGAAGGCGCCTACTACGGCGCACGCGGCGTGACCAGCAAGGGCATCGAGCTGCAGGTGTCGGGCGAACTGGCCCCGGGCTGGCAGCTGAACGCGGGCATCGCGCGCACGCTGGGCCGCGAAGGCAACGGCAACCGCATCAACACCGCCATGCCGACCACGCAGGCCACGCTGTTCACCACCTACCGGCTGCCCGGCGCGTGGCACCGGCTCACGCTGGGCGGCGGCGTCAACTGGCAGAACCGCACCTCCTACGCGTACAGCGTGGGCGACGTCGACCTGCGCTACCAGCAGGGCTCGCGCGCGGTCGTGAGCCTGATGGCGCGCTACGCCTTCACGCCCAAGCTGGCGCTGCAGCTGAACATCGAGAACCTCTTCGACAAGAAGTACTACAGCAACATCGACGGGCAGGCCTACTTCGGCACGCCGCGCAACGCGGTGGCGACGCTCAGTTACGCGTTCTGACCGGAAAAAGGCAGGGGGCATGACCCTTTTTTCGTTCTCGTTTGTCATGTAGGGGAGGGGCGCATGTCCGCGCCCCGTTTTCCGGTCCCCGATGAACACCCGCACCTCCTCCTTTTCTCCCGCCCTGCGGCTGCTGTCCCGCGTCGCGGCCGCCGTGCTTGGCGGCTACGCGCTGGCCTCGGCCGCTGCCGTCTTCCTGGCCGCCGTGCTGCCGGCCGGCCCCGCCGAGGCCGCGCTCGGGGGCATGCAGTTCAGCTTCGCGGTCTACACCGTCGCCGTGATCTGGGCGTTCGCGCCCGTGTCGCTGCCGCGTGCGTGGGCCGGCCTGCTGCTGCCGGCCGTGGTGCTGGCCGGGCTCGGCCTGGCCTTGCGCGGCGCGGGAGGCGGGGCATGAGCACGAAGACAACCAAGGCGCCCTCGCAAGGGGGCTTTCGCCAAGCCCAGGCCTGGCTGCACACCTGGTGCGGCCTGTGGTTCTCGTGGCTGCTGTTCGCGGTGTTCCTCACCGGCACGCTGGCCGTGTTCGACGAGCCCATCACCCACTGGATGACGCCGGAGCACCACGCCGAGGAAGCCGCCGCAGCCAAGAAGGAGAAGGGCGAGCCCACGGCCGACCGCGCGCAGCGCCTGGCCTGGGGCATGGCCTACATGGCCGAGCACCACCCGGGCGCCTCGATGTGGGAGCTGTGGCCTTCGGACGCGCAGGGCGGTGGCGAGCTGCGCGTGTTCTGGTTCGACGCCAACCGCCAGTACGCGGGCGTTGCGCTCGACCCCGCCACCGGCAAGCCGCTGAAGGAAGACGGCGGCCACGCGGCGCGCGCCACGCTCGGCGGCCATCACTTCGTCGACTTCCACTACGAGCTGCACGCCGGCACCGTCGGCCTGTGGATCGTCGGCATCGCCGCGATGGCGATGCTGGTGGCGCTGGTGTCGGGCGTCATCACGCACAAACGCATCTTCAAGGACTTCTTCACCTTCCGGCCGAAGAAAGGCCAGCGCAGCTGGCTCGACGCGCACAACGCCGTGGCGGTGCTGACCTTGCCCTTCCAGTTCATGATCGCCTACACCGGCCTCGTGATCTCGGGCACCAGCTTCATGCCGGCCCCCAAGGTCTTGCACTACGGCACGGGCCCGCAGGCGCAGGTGCGCTTCGTGTCCGAGCTGGGCGACAGCGACAAGCCCGCCGCCACCGGTCGCGCGATGCCCGTGCCCGTGCTCGAACCCTTCGCGGCACGCGGCCAGGAGCGCATGGGCCAACCGGTGCGCGCGGTCGTCATCGACCACCCGGGCGACGCGGAGGCGCGCATCGGCGTGTACGGATGGAACGGCGACGACGAATCCGCGCGCCGGCTCAGCGCCACCACCGGCATGGTGCAGTTCTCGGCCGCCACCGGCGAGGTGCAGCGCGTGCGCCTGCCGGGCGCCGCGGACGGAGGGGCCGCCATGCTCGCGCAGTCGGCCATGAGCGGGCTGCACATGGTCACCTTCGGCGGCTGGCCGATGAAGTGGCTCTACTTCCTGTGCGGGCTCGCGGGCACCGCGATGATGGGTTCGGGCGCCGTGCTGTTCATCGTCAAGCGCCGGCAGAAGCACCTGGGCGAGTTCGGCGGCGCGACGGCGCGGGTCTACCGGCTGGTCGAAGCGCTGAACGTCGCGGCCATCGCCGGGCTGGCGATCGCCTGCGTGGGTTACCTGTGGGCCAACCGGCTGGTGCCGGTGGGCATCGGGCACCGCGCGGACCGCGAACTGCAGGTCTTCTTCGCGCTGTGGGCGCTGGCGCTGGTGCATGCCTTCGTGCGCCAGCCGGCGCGCGCGTGGCGCGAGCAGCTCGGTGCGCTGGCTGCGCTGTGCCTGCTGCTGCCGGTGCTCAACTTCGTGACCACGGGCGATCACTTGTTGGCGCAGCTGTCGCGCAGTGATTGGGAAAGCCTCGGCGTCGAACTGGGCGTGGTGGCCTTCGGGCTTGCGGCGCTGGGCGCGCTGCGCCATCTGCTGAAGAAGGTGGTGCGATGACGGCGGCATGGGCTTCGTTGCTTGGCCTTGCGCTGGCGTATGCGGGCATGGCGTGCCTGAGCTTTGCCATGGACCGGCACCACGAGCAGCTGACGCGCGGACGCGAAGTGCCCGCGCGCCGGCGCACGGGTTTGCGCGTGATCGGCGCGTTGCTGCTCGTCGCCGCCGTCGTACCCTGCGTGCTGGCCTGGGGCCCGACGGTCGGGACGGTCGCGTGGCTGGGCTTCCTGTCGGCGGGTGCGTTGCCGGTGGCCTTGCTGTTGCCGTACCGCCCGCGCGCCGTGGCGTGGGGCGCCGGTGCTGCCGCCGTGGCCGGTGGTGCGGGGCTTGCGCCGGTGCTGATTGCGCTGCTGCGCTGAGGTCAGTCCACCTTGATGGCCGCGGCCTTGACCACCTGCTGCGCCTTCGCGGTCTCGTCGGCGATGAACTTGTTGAACTGCGCGGAGGGCATGGTGAAGGGCTCGGCGCCGAGCTTCTCCAGCCGTTCCTTCAGCTCGGGCGACACCATGATCTTCGCGACCTCGGCCTGCAGCCGTTCCACCACGGGCTGCGGTGTCTTGGTGGGCGCGAACAGGCCGACCCAGAACAGGTAGGCCGAGCCCGGCACGCCGGCCTCCACGGTGGTGGGCGCATCGGGCAGGGCGGACGAGCGGCCGGCGGTGCCCACGGCCAGTGCCTTGAGCTTGCCGCTCTTGATCAGCGGCAGCGCCGACACCATCGGCGCGAAGAACCAGTCGACGCGCCCGGCCATCACCTCGGTCATGGCTTCGGGCGTGCCGCGAAAGGGTACGTGCTGCGCATCGACGCCGGCCGCGAGGCGGAACACCTCGGCATTCATGTGCGTGGCCGAGCCGTTGCCCGCGGAGCCGTAGTTCAGCCCGCCGGGCTTGGCCTTCGCCTTGGCCACGAGGTCTTTCACGTCGGTGAAGTGCGAAGGCGAGGTCACCAGCACGTTGGGCAGGCTGGCCATCGGCGTCACGCCCGTGAAGTCCTTCAGCGTGTCGTACGACAGGCCCTTGTAGATCCACGGGTTCACGAGGTGGCCAGCCGAATGCACCAGCAGCGTGTAGCCGTCGGCCGGCGCCTTGGCCGCGATGGCCGCGCCCAGCGTGCCGCCCGCGCCGGGGCGGTTGTCCACGATCACGCTGGTGCCCAGCGCGGGCCCCAGCTTCTCGGCGACCAGGCGCGCGACGATGTCGGTGCCGCTGCCTGCCGTGAAGGGCACGACCAGCTTGATGGGCTGCGTGCCCGGCCACGCGCCTTGTGCGTGCGCGCCGCCGAGCGTCCAGGCCGCGAGTGCCGCGGCGACCGTGAGCGCCTGTCGGCGGCTCCAGGGGAATGTCTTCTTCATGCGTCTTGTCTCCGTTGATTGGTTGGTGCGAGCGATGAATGACTGGCTGGGAAAGGAGTGCGTCAGGCGGGCGGTGCGTTCGCCATCACCAGCGCCACCAGCACCGGGCGGTTGCTGCGGTTCTCGAGCTGGCGCCTCTCGCCGGGCGCGAAGCGGCAGCTGTCGTAGGGCAGGAGCACGTCTTCCTGGTGCGCGCCGTCGAGTTCGCCGACGATGTGCAGCTCACCCTCGAGCACGAGGTAGAGCTTTTCCATCGGCGAGCCGTCCAGGCCGGTGCGACCGCCGGGCAGGATCTGGCTCATGCCCATCCACATCTGCGTCGAGGGGCCGGCTTCCTTGCCCTGCAGGCGCAGGCAGCGCATGTCGAAGTGGTTGGGCGCCTCGTAGTGCGGCGCCTCGCTGAAACGGGTCACATGCATGGTGGGTGTCCTCGAGGTTCAGGGGCGCAGCACGACGCGGTCGGTGCTGCCCGACAGCACCAGCCGGTAGGCATCGATCGCTTCGTCGAGCGCGAAGTGGCGTGCCACGGGAAAGGGTTTCAGCGTGCCGCGCTCGAAGCCTTCGCGCATCGCGTCGAGTTGCGCGGTGGAGGCCACGCAGTCCATCGCCAGCGAGTCGATGCCCACGTAGGTGTGCATGCCGCGGTAGAACGCGAAGATGTCGAAGGGCACCGCGCGGTCGTGCGTGGCGATGAAGATCTGGGTGGCCCCCTTGGCCATCGCCTTGTTGGCGGCCTCGAAGTAGGCGCTGCCCACGGTGTTGTAGACGAGGTGCGCGCCGCGTCCGTCGGTGAGCTCGCGCACCTGCGCGCCCACGTCGGCGTGGTGGCGCGCATCGACCACGTCGACCGGCGCGCTCGCGAACCCCGCGAACGGCCCCGGGCCGCGCTGCACCGCGATCACGCGCGCGCCGGCCTGCGCGGCCAGCTGCACCGCCGCCTGCCCGACCTTGCCATTGGCGCCCAGCACCAGCACCGTCTGGCCCGCCTGCGGCATGCCGCAGCGCCGGAAGCCCTCGTAGGCCGTGACGAAGGGCACGCCCACCGCGCCGGCCTCGTCCATCGAGATGCCCTGGGGCTTGGCGCGCAGCGCTGCTTCGGGCAGCACGAGGTAGCGCGCATGCGAGCCGTCGCGCGTGATGCCGACATCGCCGCCCGAGCCGTAGACCTCGCGGCCGACCCATTCCGAAGGGCCGCTCACGACGGTGCCCGCGAAGTCGCGCCCTGGCGTGCGCGGCCAGGCGGCCTGCGGCATCAGGCCCAGCGCGGCCTTCACGTCGCTCGGGTTCACGGCGGCGGCGGCCACGCGCACCACGGCATGGCCGGGCGGCGCCACGGGCTCGGGCTGCGGCGCGGCCTCCAGGTGCAGCGCGTCGAGGTTGGCGGCCTTGCCGTTCACGCGCAGGGCGCGGGGTTCATGAAGGATGGCGCTCATCGTGCAGCTCCCTGAACGGCGCGGGTGTCGGCCAGCCCCAGCATCGCGCGGGCCTCGCGCGGGTTGGCGACCTCGCCGCCCAGGCTGCGCAGGATGTCGCGCGCCTTCGCCACGAGCTGCGCATTGCTTTCGGCCAGCACGCCTTTCTCAAGGTAGATGTTGTCTTCCATGCCCACGCGCACGTGGCCGCCCAGCAGCCACGACTGCGCGACGATCGGGAACTCCGTGCGGCCGATGCCGAAGGCGCTCCAGAAGGCGCCGCGCGGCAGCAGGTTGCGCGCATAGAGCAGCGTCTCGGGCGTGGGCGCGAAGCCGTACTTCACGCCGAGCACGAAGGTCCACATCGCGGGCCCGTCGAGCGTGCCGTCGGCGATGAGGTCCAGCGCCAGGTGGATGTCGCCCGAGTCGAAGATCTCCAGTTCGGGCTTCACGCCGGCCTCGCGCATCACCTTCGCCATGCGGCGCACGTTCTTCGGCGTGTTGATCACCACGTCGGGGCCGGAGTTCATGGTGTTGAGGTCGAGCGAGCACACGTCGGGCCGGATCAGCGCGATGTGTTCCACGCGCTTCTCGGGCGGCAGCAGCGTGGTGCCGGGCGCGGCGATCTTCGGATCGTCCTCGCTGGGAATGAAGCGCCCGCCCGGCCCGGTCGTGAGGTTCACGATCAGCTCGCGGTTCTCGCGGCGGATGCGGTCGACCACCTCGCGGTACAGCTCGACTTCCATCGAGGGCTTGCCCGTCTCGGGGTGGCGCACGTGGATGTGCACCTGCGCCGCGCCGGCTTCGGCCGCGGCCAGGCATTCGTCGGCGATCTGCACCGGCGTGATCGGCAGGTGCGGCGTCTGCTCGGGCTTCACGAGGTTGCCCGTGACGGCGCAGGTGATGAGCGTCTTCGCGTTGTTCACAGGTGGCGCCCTCCGTCGACCACGATGCGCGTGCCGGTGACGAAGCGCAGCGTGGTGGCCAGCGCTTCCACGGTGGCCGCCACGTCGTCGGGCTTGCCGATGCGCCCCAGCGGCGTGGTGCTGGCCATCTTGTCGGCGAATTCCGCGCCGCGCCCGGGCACGAAGCCCGACTCGACCGCGCCCGGTGACACCGACACCACGCGCACCGCCGGCGCCAGCGCCTTGGCCAGTGCGTCGCCCACCACGTCGAGCCCGGCCTTGGCCGCGACATACGCGAGGTTGCTGCCTACGCCCGTGAAGCCGGCGATGGACGAGATGTTGACCACCAGCCCGTCGCCGGTGGCCTTGAGCATCGGCGCGAAGGCGCGGATGGTGGCGAACACGCCGCGGAAGTTGGCGCGCAGCAGGTCGTCGATGAGTTCGTCGGTCAGCGCATCGAGGTCGCCGGCCGGCACGGGCTGCGTGTGGCCCGCGCTGTTGACCAGGATGTCGCAGCGCCCGTGCGCGGCCTTCACCTCGGCGGCGGCGGCCTGCAGGCTCGGCGTGTCGACGATGTCGGCGCGGATCGCGCCGTGGCGCTGGCCGCTGTCCGAGGGCAGGGCGGCGGCGCGCGCGGCGGCGTTGTTGTTGTCGCCACCGCGGTGCAGCAGCACGCAGGTGGCGCCCAGCGCGGCCAGCCGCGTGGCCGTGGCGTAGCCGATGGCGCCGAGGCCGCCGGTGATGACGGCGATCTTGCCGTGGAGTCGGGATTGGGGATCGAAGCTCATGGGATGAAGGGAAGTTGCGGAATCAGGGGATCGGTGGGCGGGGGAACTTCATTTCTCCCGGCTCGAGCTGGAAGTCGTACTGCAGCGTGGCGCTACCGCCGTCGGGCGCGAGCGCGAAGCGGCCGATGAGCTGGCGCGTCACGCCGAAGGTCGGGTCGCTCTCCAGGTTCTCGTCGTCGTCGGCGAACACCTGCGTGACCAGCACCTTGTGGCCCGGTTTGCTCAGCATGAAGTGCAGGTGCGCGGGACGGTTCGGGTGGCGCTGCTGCGCGCGCAGCAGCACGCCGCAGGGCCCGTCGGTGGGCACCGGGTAGCCGGCGGGGCGCACGCTGCGGAAATGAAAGCGGCCCTCGGCATCGGTGGTGAAGCGTCCGCGCAGGTTCATGTCGTCCTGCTCCGGGTCCTGGTTCTCGTAGAGCCCGACCGGCGAGGCCTGCCACACGTCGACCGTGACGCCGGCCATCGGCTGCCCGCTCACGTCGCGCACCGTGCCCGTCACCTCCAGCGGCGTGCCGGGCGTGCCCGAGCGCGCGATGCTTTCGCCCGCCGCGCAGGCCGGCGAGTTGGCGCGCCAGAAGGGGCCCAGCAAGGCGGCCGGCGATTCGCCGTGCGGGTCCTGGTTGTTCTGCAGCGCCACCACCGTGGACACGCCCAGGATGTCGGCCGCCAGCACCACCTCGTTCTTGGTCTCGCCCGTGGCGTGGCCGATGGCGACGATGAATTCGAGCGCCTGCTCGAACTCTTCCTCGGTCAGCTTCACCTCCTGGACGAAGGCGTGCAGGTGGCGCGTGAGCGCGTCCATCACGGTGCGCAGGCGCGGATCGGGGGTGCGTTGCATGGCGTCGAGCGCAAAGCCGAGCACCGAATCGGGGGAGGTGGCGATGTTCATCTGCAATCCTTGCAATCGTTTGCATGATCTTAAGACAGATTCCCAAAAAGTAAAATGGCGGGTATCCGGGATGCCAGAATGGGAATTCGCCAGCCGTGGCGCTTCGGATGACCAACAATCGTTTGCACCAATGAGCACCCATCCCCCTACCAGCCCCGTCACCATCCGCGACGTCGCCCGTGCCGCCGGGGTGCATGTGTCGACCGTGTCGCGCGCGCTCAGCCCCGAGAAGCGCTCGCTGATCAGCGACGAGGTGCTGCGCGTGGTCGAGGAGGCCGCGCAGCGCCTGGGCTACCGGCCCAACCGCGCGGCCTCGGCGCTGCGCACGGGCCGCACCCACACCATCGGCGTGCTGGTGCCCGACATCACCAACGCGGTGTTCCCGCCGATCCTGCAGGGCATCGAGGCCAGCGCGGCCGCGCGCGGCTACTTCGTGTTCGTCACCAACGTGGTCGACCCGGCGCTCGCGCGGCCGGTGCTCGAGCGCATGCTGGCGCAGCGCGTGGACGGCGTGATCCTGGCCACCGCCACGCGCGACGACCCGCTGGTCGATTTCGTCGCCAAGGCCGGCATGACGGCGGTGCTGGTCAACCGCGCCGACGAGACCGGCCGCCTGCCCGCCGTGGTGAGCGACGACCGGCTGGCGATGAAGCTCGCGGTCGACCACCTCGTGGGCCTGGGCCACAAGCGCATCGCGCACCTGGCGGGGCCGCAGACCATCCCCACCGGCGTGGGCCGCCTGCTGGGCGTGGAGCAGGCGCTGCGCGACCACCGCATGAAGCCGGCGCGCATCGTCGAGTGCGCGAGCTACAGCCGCGAGGCGGGCGCGGCCGCGATGAAGCAGATGCTCGCGGCCGGCGCCGCGCCGCAGGCCGTGGTCTGCTGCAACGACCTCGTGGCGCTGGGCGCCTACGACGCGCTGCGCGAGGCCGGCCTGCGCGTGCCGAAGGACATCTCGATCACCGGCCACAACGACATGCCGCTGGTCGACATGGTCGATCCGCCGCTCACCACCATCCGCCTGCCGCACCGCGAACTCGGCTGGCGCGCGGCCGAGATGCTGTTCGAGGAGATCGACGGGCAGGCGCTGTCGGCCTCCACCGTGGTGCTGCGCCCGGAGCTGGTGGTGCGCAAGTCGACGGCCGCGCCGGCCACGCGCTGAGCGAAGACGAAAACAAATGCATCCGCAGGGCGAAGCGCGCACTTCGCGCCGAGAATCGTCGGCCATTCTTGGCCCCGTGTTCTGCTTCCTTCTTGCATGCGCTTTCGTCCCGCCTTCCTGCTTCTTTCCCTCGGCCTTTCCCTCCCGCTGCTGACCCACGCCGCGTCGCCGCGCATCTGCCTCGTCGTGGGCGTGAGCGACGGCGACACGCTCACCGCGCGCTGCGGCCGCAGCGGTGCCTACGAGCAGGTGAAGGTGCGCATTGCCGCCATCGACGCGCCCGAGAAAGCGCAGCCCTACGGCCAGCGCAGCCGCCAGGCGCTGAGCCGCCTGTGCTACGCCGAGAAGGCCGTCATCACCGAGCGCGACACCGACCGCTACGGCCGCACCGTGGCCGACGTGCGCTGCAACGGCGAAGACGCCGGCCGCCGCCTGGTGGCCGAAGGCTGGGCCTGGGTCTACGACTACCACGGCATCGCGAAGAAGCGCGGCGGCGACCTGTTCCGCCTCGAGGCCGCGGCGCGTGCGCAGCACCTGGGTCTGTGGGCCGACACCGCGCCGACGCCGCCCTGGGACTGGCGTCGCGAACGGCGGGAGCAGCCGCGCAACGGCAACAACCACGGCGGCTCGCGGCCCTGGGGCGACGTGCGCTTCGAACCCCTGTCATGACGGCTTCATGGGGGCGCGGGAGCATCGCGGGTTCCCACGATTCCCACGGACCTTCAGGACATGGCCAAAGACTTCGCGCGCATGGAGGACTCGAACCCCTCCGGCAATCCCACCATCCACGACGTGTCCGATCCGCAGCGGCGGGTCTTCGTGCGCGGCGGCCTGGCGGCGGCCGTAGCGGGCCTGTTCGGTCCGCTGGCGGGCTGTGCCAGCACGGGCAGCGGCAGTAGCAGCAACGCCGTGAGCGGCCTGGGCCGCGCCATCGGTTTCAAGAGCGTGCCCATGGCGGCGGTCGACCAGGTCGTCGTGCCCGAGGGCTATCGCACGCAGGTGCTGTACCGCTGGGGCGACCCCACCGGCATCGCGGGTCGCATGCCCGCCTTCAAGACCGACGCTTCCGACTCCGCCGACGACCAGGCGCTGCAGGCCGGCATGCACCACGACGGCATGGCCTTCTTTCCGCTGGACGGATCGAACCGCGGCCTGCTAGTGCTGAACCACGAGTACGTGGACGACGGCCTGCTGCACACCGACGGCATGAAGACCTGGAGCGCTGCGAAGGTGCGCAAGTCGATGCACGCGCACGGCGTGTCGGTGATCGAGCTGCAGCGCGACGGCGCGGCCTGGCAGCAGGTGCTGCCCTCGCGTTTCGCGCGCCGCATCACCGCGCTCACGCCGATGACGCTCACCGGCCCCGCGGCCGGCCACCCGATGCTGCGTACCGCGGGCGACCCCTCGGGCACGCAGGTGCTCGGCACCTTCAACAACTGCGCCAACGGCCAGACGCCGTGGGGCACCTACCTGACCTGCGAGGAAAACTTCGCCGACTACTTCGAGGGCACCGCCACGCCCGACGCGCACCAGAAGCGCTGGGGCCTCAAGAAGGGCAACGGCGCCAAGTACCGCTGGCACGAGCACGAAGAGCGCTTCGACGTCGAGAAGCACCCGAACGAATCGAACCGCTACGGCTGGGTGGTCGAGATCGATCCGCAAGACCCGAGCTCGACGCCGCGCAAGCGCACCGCACTGGGCCGCGCCGCGCACGAAGGCGCCGCCGTGGCGCTCACCGACGACGGCCGCGCCGTGGTCTACATGGGCGAGGACTCGCGCTTCGAATACATCTACAAGTTCGTGAGCCGCGACAAGGTCCGCCCCGGCGGCGCCGCCGCCAACCGCGAGCTGCTCGACCACGGCACGCTGTACGTGGGCCGCTTCGACGTCGACGGCACGGGCGAGTGGCTGCCGCTGGTGCAGGGCAAGGGCGGGCTGGTGGCCGACAAGGGCTTCGCGACGCAGGGCGACGTGCTCATCAAGTCGCGCCAGGCCAGCGACCTCCTCGGCGCCACGAAGATGGACCGCCCCGAGTGGACCACCGTCGATCCGCTGACGAAGGAGGTCTACTGCACGCTCACCAACAACAGCAACCGCGGCGCCCCGGGCCAGCCCTTCATGGACGCGGCCAACCCGCGCTCCAACAACACGATGGGCCAGATCATCCGCTGGAAGGAAAGCGGCGACCTCGACGCCACGAAGTTCGCGTGGAACCACCTCGTGCTCGCGGGCGACCCGAAGCAGACGCGCTACGAGGCGCAGGGCAACGTCAAGGGCGACGCCTTCGGCAGCCCCGACGGCCTGATGGTCGATGCGCGCGGCGTGCTGTGGATCCAGACCGACGTGTCGACCTCCACGCTCGGCAAGGGCGACTACACGAACCTGCCCAACAACCAGATGCTGGCCTGCGACCCGACCAAGGGCGAGATCCGCCGCTTCCTGCTCGGCCCGGCCGGCTGCGAGATCACCGGTCTCACGGCCACGCCGGACCTGCGCACGCTGTTCATCAACATCCAGCACCCGGGCGAGCCGGCCAACGAGCGCAGCGACCCCGAGCGCCCGCTCGCGGTGTCGAAGTGGCCCGACGGCGCGGGCCGGCCGCGCTCGGCGACCGTGGTCATCACGAAGATCGACGGCGGGGTGATCGGCAGCTGACGCAGCCAAGGGGGCGCCTCGCGGGGCGCCCTCGGGGCTTCAGCAGTGGCCCGAGTACCAGCAGCGCATCTCGGGCATGAGCAGGCCCCAGACGAAGCTGATCGCGCACACGATCAGCATCAGCAGCGCGAACATGCGCAGGCCCTCGGCGCCCCAGCGCGGCGCGAAGATGCTCACGAGAAAGCCCGAGAGAAACGTGCCTTCGAGCCAGGCCGCGCCACCCCAGCGCAGGATCCAGAGCCAGAACAGCGCATCGAGCGCATGAAAGACGACCCACCAGAGCAACGTCATCGCGCGGCGTGGGAAGTGCTTACGACTCGCTGCGGCCCTGCACGTCGGCCACCACGCGCGCGTTGCGCTGGAAGCTCCAGTAGGCGCTGGCCCAGTCCCACATCACGACGACGCGGTTGCGGAAACCGATGAGGAAGTACGCGTGCGCGAACAGCCAGAACAGCCACGCGGGCCGGCCGCTGAAGCGCAGCGGGCCGAAGGGCGTGCCCAGGTCGACCACGGCCGAGTTGCGCCCGATGGTGGCCAGGTTGCCGTAGTCGGCGTAGCGGAACGGCACGGTGGGCTGGCCCGCCAGGCGGCGCAGGATGTTCGCCGCCGCCGCGCGGCCGGCCTGCTTGGCGCCGGGCGACACGCCGGGCACCGGCTTGGGCGGCTTGCCGGGCGCGTGGCTCATGGCGGCGGCCAGGTCGCCCACCACGCTGATCTCGGGGTGGCCGGCCAGGCTCAGGTCGGGCTCGACCTTGATGCGGCCCGCGCGGTCGCACTCGACGCCCGTGGCATTGCCGAGCAGGCGGCCCAGCGGCGAGGCCGCGACACCGGCCGCCCACACCACGCAGCTGCTGGGAATGCGGTAGCTCTGCAGCGGCGCGCCGTCGGGGCCGCCGCCGGTCTGCACCTCGAGGCCGGCGTTGTCGATGGCGGTGACGCGCGCGTTCAGCCGCACTTCCACGCCGAGCCGTTCCAGTTGTTCGAGCGCCTTCTGGCTCAGGCTTTCGGGCATGGCCTGCAGCACGCGCGGGCCGCCCTCGACCAGCAGCACCTGCGCGCTACCGGGATCGATGCGGCGGAATTCGCCCGCGAGCGTGTGCTTGGCGATCTCGGCCAGCGTGCCGGCCATCTCGACGCCGGTCGGGCCGGCGCCGATCACCACGAAGGTGAGCAGCGCGCGGCGGCGCTCGGGGTCGGCGGTGGTCTCGGCCGTCTCGAAGGACATCAGCACGCGGCGGCGGATTTCGAAGGCGTCGGCCAGCGTCTTCAGGCCCGGCGCGGCGGGCGCCCATTCGTCGTGCCCGAAATAGCTGTGCGTGGCGCCGGCCGCCACGATCAGGTGGTCGTAGGCCACCTGGCTGCCATCGGCCAGTTGCACCGTGCGCGCGGCCGGGTCGATGCCCGTCACCTCGGCCAGCAGCGTGGTCACGTTGGCCTGCTTGCGGAACAGGGCGCGCACCGGCGCCGCGATCGACGGCGCCGCGAGCCCGGCGGTCGCCACCTGGTACAGCAGGGGCTGGAACAGGTGGTGGTTGGTCTTGTCGATCACCGTCACATCGACGTCGGCCCGCTGCAGCTTGCGCGCTGCCTCGAGTCCGCCGAAACCGCAGCCGATGATGACAACGTGGGGCCTGGCCGAAGGAGAGGGGGTTTGCATCGCCCGGATCATACGCAGCGGGCCGGGGCGTCCAGGCGCAGGACGGGCTCCCGTGGCGGCGCGGCGGCGGCGTCTTGTCCTACGTGCTTTTGTCGCCCGAATGGGCTAAAACTTCCGGCTCATCTGAGAAGGTGTGAACGAACCCGCCATGCCCGCTCATCCCGCGCAGACGCGTGCCCTCGGCGTTGCAAATGCTCGCCGCAGCCCGAGCTGCGACTGCGCTTTGCGCCTTGATGGCACACGCCTGCGCGGGCCGCTCGGACACGGCGGATTCATTCACACCTTCGAACTGGAGACACCATGACGTTTTCCCGGCCGATCGCCCCCGTGGCGAGCGCCTTGCGCGAGCAATTCCGCACGGTGCGCGCCGCCAGCGTGGCGCTGGCCGCGCCGCTGTCCGCCGAGGACCAGTGCATCCAGTCGATGCCCGACGCCAGCCCGACCAAGTGGCACCTGGCGCACACGACGTGGTTCTTCGAGACCGTGCTGCTGCAGCCGCATGCGGCGGGGTACCAACCCTTCGATACGCGTTTTCATTACCTCTTCAACTCCTACTACGAGGCGCTCGGGCCGCGCCACCCGCGCCCCCAGCGCGGGCTGCTCACGCGGCCTTCGCTCGATGAAGTGCACGCCTACCGCCGCCATGTCGACGACGCGGTGCTCGCGCTGCTCGCGGCGCCGGAGGCGCTCGATTGGGCGGCCATCGAGGCCATCGTCGCGCTCGGGCTGAACCACGAGCAGCAGCACCAGGAGCTGCTGCTCACCGACATCCTGCATGCGCTGTCGTGCAACCCGCTGCTGCCGGCGTACAAGCCCGCGAGCGGCCCCGCGCGGCGGCTGGCCGCCGTGCCGGCCGAGGTGCGCTGGCTGGAACAGCCGGGCGGCACGGTCGAGGTCGGGCATGCGGACGAGGGCTTTTGCTTCGACAACGAGACGCCGCTCCACGCCGCCTTGCTGCGCCCCTATGCCATCGCCGACCGGCTGGTGAACTGCGGCGACTACGCGCAGTTCATCGCCGACGGCGGTTACCGCCGGCCCGAGCTGTGGCTGTCCGACGGCTGGGCCACGGTGCAGGCCCAGGGCTGGCGCCACCCGGCCTACTGGCTCGAAGCCGACGACCCGCGCATTGCCACCCTCGGCGCCGGCGGCGGTCCTGCCGCGCCCGGCGGCTGGCAGGTGTTCGGCCTGCACGGCGTGCGGCCGATGGAGGCCGACGCGCCCGTGTCCCAACTGAGCTTCTACGAGGCCGCCGCGTACGCCGAATGGGCCGGCGCACGGCTGCCCACCGAGTTCGAATGGGAAGCCGCCTTCGACGCGCCCGGCATCGCGCAGATGAGCGGCCACGTCTGGCAATGGACGCGTTCCTCGTACGACCCGTACCCGGGCTTTCGTCCGCTGCCCGGCATCGCGGCCGAATACAACGGCAAGTTCATGGTGGGCCAGCTGGTGCTGCGCGGCGGCAGCGTGGCCACGCCGGCCGGCCACACGCGGTCGAGCTACCGCAATTTCTTTCCGCCGGCGGCACGCTGGCAGTTCTCGGGGCTGCGGCTCGCGAAAGACCTTTGACCGACACCTCGATGGAGCCGAGCACCATGCGCAATCCGACCGCCCCGTTCGCCCTCGCCAGCCACCTGCAGCGGCAGGAAGCAGCGACCCCGCCCGACACCGCCCCGTGGTCCGAGTTCGGCCGTGCCATGCAGGCCGGCCTGGCGCGCACGCCGCGCCACATCTCGCCCAAGTTCTTCTACGACGTGGCCGGCTCGCAGCTGTTCGACCGCATCTGCGAACTGCCCGAGTACTACCCCACGCGCACCGAGCTGGGCATCCTGGGCGCCTGCGCCGGCGAGATCGCCGCGCAGATCGGGCCGAACGCCGAGATCGTCGAGTTCGGCGCCGGCTCGCTCACCAAGGTGCGGCTGCTGCTCGACGCGCTCGAATCGCCGAAGCGCTACCTGCCGATCGACATCTCGGGCGAGCACCTCGAAGCCGCGGCGGCGCGCCTGAAGGCCGACTACCCGGCGCTCGCGGTGCAGCCCATCGCGGCCGACTACACCATGCCGCTCGTGCTGCCCGCGCCCCTGGCCGGGGCGGGGCGGCGCGTGGGCTTCTTCCCGGGCTCGACCATCGGCAACTTCGAGCCCGACGAGGCGCTGGCGTTCCTGCAGCTTGCGGCGCGCATGCTGCGCGGCGGCGGCCTGCTGATCGGCGTCGACCTGGTGAAGGACCCCGACCGGCTGCACGCGGCCTACAACGACGCGCAGGGCGTGACGGCGGCGTTCAACCTCAACCTGCTGCGGCGCGCGAATGCCGAGCTGTCGGCCGACTTCGACCTCGACGGCTTCTCGCACGCGGCCTTCTACAACGCGCCCATGCGGCGCATCGAGATGCACCTCGTGAGCCGGCGCGCGCAGAGCGTGCAGCTGCGCGGCGAGCGCTTCTCGTTCGAGGAAGGCGAGACCCTGCACACCGAGTACTCGCACAAGTTCACCGTCGAAGGCCTGCAGGCCCTGGCGGTGCGCGCGGGCTTCCGCGTCGGGGCGGTGTGGACCGACCCCGAGCGGTTGTTCAGCGTGCACTGGCTCCTGAGCTGAGCCTCAGGACAGGTCCGCGCCGTTCACGAGCCGGACCGGCACGCTGGCCAGATCGACGCCTTCCAGGCAGCGCGCATTGATGGCCCATCCCGTGAACGGCAGCTTGCCTTCGGCCGTCTCTTGCGCGGTCGGCGCGCTGGGAATCCGGAACGGCATGATTCCGCAGGTGGGGCAGAAGTAGTCGCGTGCGGTCCGCGTGTGCCATTCATAGACCGTGAGGTCTTCCAGCGGCGTGAGCAGGCGAAGCGCCGATGCGGGCACGCGGTGAATCAGCGCGCCGCGGCGCCGGCACACGGAACAATTGCAGCTGCGGACATGGTCGAGGTCGGTGTCCACCTCGAAGCGGCACGCGCCGCAGTGGCAAGCGCCTTGGTACGTTGTCACGGGCAGCGCGTTCCTAGCTGTCCAGCCCCGCAAGGCACACGTACTTCACTTCGAGGAAGTCGTCGAGCCCGTACTTCGAGCCTTCGCGCCCCAGCCCCGACTGCTTGACGCCGCCGAAGGGCGCCTCGGCCGTCGACACCAGCCCGGTGTTCACGCCCACGATGCCCGATTCGAGTGCCTCGGCCACGCGCATGATGCGGCCGATGTCGCGGCTGTAGAAGTACGCGGCCAGGCCGAACTCGGTGTCGTTGGCCGCGGCGATGGCCTCGGCCTCGGTGTCGAACGCGAAGATCGGCGCCAGCGGGCCGAAGGTTTCCTCGCGCGCGAACAGCATGTCGGGCGTGGCGCCGCCGATCACGGTCGGCTCGTAGAACAGGCCGCCCAACGCATGGCGCTTGCCGCCCGCGAGCACGGTGCCGCCCTTGGCGACGGCGTCGGCCACGTGCTCCTCGATCTTCTCGACCGCCTTGGCGTCGATCAGCGGGCCCTGGTTCACGCCGGCCTCGGTGCCGTTGCCGACCTTCAGCGCGTTGACCTTGGCCACCAGCTTCTGCGTGTAGGCCTCGAGCACGCCGCGCTGCACGTACAAGCGGTTCGCGCACACGCAGGTCTGGCCGGTGTTGCGGTACTTGGAGACCATCGCGCCTTCGACGGCGGCATCCACATCGGCATCGTCGAACACGATGAAGGGCGCGTTGCCGCCGAGTTCGAGCGACAGCTTCTTGATGGTGTCGGCCGACTGTTTCATGAGCGTGCGGCCCACCTCGGTCGAACCCGTGAAGGTGAGCTTGCGCACGATGGGGCTGCGCGTCATCTCGCCGCCGATCTGGCTGGCCGAGCCGGTGAGCACCGACAGCAGGCCCTTGGGCACGCCCGCGCGTTCGGCGAGCACGGCAAAGGCCAGCGCCGAGAACGGCGTCTGCGTGGCCGGCTTCACGACCATCGCGCAGCCGGCCGCGAGCGCGGGCCCGGCCTTGCGCGTGAGCATGGCGGTGGGAAAGTTCCAGGGCGTGATGGCGGCGGTGACGCCCACGGGCTGCTTGAGTGCCAGGATGCGGCGGTCGGCCTGCGGCGCGGGAATGGTGTCGCCGTACACGCGGCGCGCTTCTTCGGCGAACCACTCGATGAACGAGGCGGCGTAGGCGATCTCGCCGCGGCTCTCGGCCAGGGGCTTGCCCTGCTCGGTGGTCATGATCAGCGCGAGGTCGTCCACGTTCGCGAGCATCAGGTCGTTGAGCTTGCGCAGGATGGCCGAGCGTTCCTTGGCGGGCACCTTGGCCCAGGCCTTCTGCGCCTTCTCGGCGGCGGCAATGGCGCGCACGGTTTCCTCGGTGCCGCACATCGGCACGGTGCCGATGTGCTCGCCGGTGGCGGGGTTGGTGACGGCGACGGTGGTGCCGTTGTCGGCATTCACCCAGGCGCCGGCGATGCAGGCCTGCTGGCGCAGCAGGGTCGGGTCTTGGAGTTTCAGTGGCATGGGTGGTTTGTCTCAGGCTTGCAATGCGGCGGCGAGGATGTCGAGGCCTTCGCCGAGCACCGCGTCTTCGATGGTCAGGGGGAACAGGAAGCGGACCACATTGGCGTGCACGCCGCAAGTCAGCAGCAACAAGCCCGCGTCGCGCGCTCGGGTTTGCACCTGCTTCGTGAACTCGGGGTCGGGCGCGCCGTCGGCCCCGGCGAACTCGACCGCCACCATCGCGCCCAGGCCGCGCACGTCCGCGATCTGCGGCACCCTGGCGCGCAGCCCTTCGAGGCGCGCCTTGAGCCGGTCGCCCAGCACCTGTGCGCGCTCGCACAGGCGCTCGTCCTCGATCACGTCGAGCACCGCATGCGCCGCCGCAATGGCCAGCGCATTGGCAGCGTAGGTGCCGCCGAGGCCGCCGGGCGCGGGCGCGTCCATGATCTCGGCGCGACCGCACACGGCCGACAGCGGCGTGCCGCCGGCCAGGCTCTTGGCCATCGTCATGAGGTCGGGCACCACGTCGTGATGGTCCATGGCAAACCACTTGCCGGTGCGCGCGAAGCCGGTCTGGATCTCGTCGGCGATCAGCAGGATGCCGTGGCGGTCGCAGATCTCGCGCAGCGCGCGCATGAAGGCGGGCGGCGCGGCGTAGAAGCCGCCTTCGCCCTGCACCGGCTCCAGGATGATGGCCGCCACCTGCTCGGGTTCGATGTCGGCCTTGAACAGCTTGTCGATGGCGCGCAGCGAATCGTCCACCGACACACCATGCAGCGCAATCGGCGCGGGCACGTGGAAGATGCTGCCGGGAAAGGGGCCGAAGCCGGTCTTGTACGGCACCACCTTGCCCGTGAGCGCCATGCCCATGAAGGTGCGGCCGTGAAAGCCGCCGCCCAGCGCGATCACGCCGGGCCGGCGCGTGGCGGCGCGCGCGATCTTGATCGCGTTCTCGACCGCCTCGGCGCCGGTCGTGAAGAAGGCGGTCTTCTTGGCGTGCGTGCCGGGCGTGAGGCGGTTCAGGCGCTCGGCCAGCGACACCACGCTTTCGTACGGCACCACCTGGTAGGCCGTGTGGGTGAAGCAATCGAGCTGCGCGCGAATGGCCTCGACCACGCGCGGATGCCGGTGGCCGGTGTTGAGCACCGCGATGCCCGAGCCGAAGTCGATGTAGCGCCGGCCTTCGACGTCCCACAGCTCGGCGTTGAGCGCGCGCTCTGCATAGATGGGAAAGCCGATGCCGACGCCGCGCGGCGTGGCGGCGATGCGGCGCGCGTCGATGGCGGCGTTGGTCCTGGATGTCATGAGGTTCTTTCGTTGCTTGTGTTGGTTGGAGGCTCAGTGGCTGCCCGGCGCCACCATGCGATGGCGGATCTGGTCGGCGACCACGGCCACGATCAGCAGGGCGCCCAGCACCACCATCTGCAGGTACGAGCCCACGCTGGCCAGGTTCATGCCGTTCTGCACCAGGCCGATGAAGATGGCGCCCATCACCACGTTGGGCACGCGGCCGATGCCACCGCGCAGGCTCACGCCGGCGATCACGCAGGCCGCAATCGATTCGAGCGCCACGGTGCCGCCGAGGTTGGCTTCGCCGGTTTCCACGCGCGCCGTGAGCAGCAGGCCGCTCACGGCCGCCAGGCCCGCGCACAGCAGGTAGGCCATGAGCAGCACGCGGCGCGTGTCGATGCCCGACAGCGCCGCGGCCTTGGCGTTGCCGCCCACCGCGAGCAGGTGCGTGCCGGTCGGCAGGCGGCCCATGAGCACGCCCATGCCGGCCACGCACACGGCCGTCACGAGAATGGGAACTGGCACGCCGAGCACGGTGCCGAAGCCGAACAGCTCGCTGAACTGCGCCGGCATGCCCGACACCGGCACGCCGCCCGTGAGGAACAGCGCGAAGCCGAAGCCGATCGACTGCACGCCCAGCGTCACGATGAAGGGCGACACGCCGATCACCGCCACGCCGAAGCCGTTGATGAGGCCCACCACCAGCCCGGCGAGCATCCCGCAGGCGCAGCCCACGAGCACCACCATCCAGGCCGCGTCAGGAAAGGCCGCGCCCAGCGCCTGCATGGCGAGCGCGGAGACCACCGAGGTGATCGCCATCACCGTGCCCACCGAGAGGTCGAAGCCGCCGGTGACCAGCGCCAGCATCTGGCCCAGCGACACGAGGATCAGGTAGACCGACTGGCGCAGCAGGTTCACGAGGTTCTGCACCGTGAGGAACTGGTCGGACAGCGTGGCGAACACCACGCAGGCGATCACCAGCATGAAGGGCAGCACGCCCAGTCGCAAGAAGAGGCTGCGCAGCAGGCCGAGGGCACGCCCGGCCAGGCCGGGCGTGGAGGCCGCGGGTGCGGCGGTGAGGGAAGGCGAAGTCATGAGGAGGGGTTCTCGCTGGGGCCGAAAAACAGGTTGAGCACGGCGGTTTCCTGGATGGCGTCGCCGTGCAGCTCGCCGGCGATCTCGCCGCGGCACATCACGTACACGCGGTGGCTCAGGTGCAGCACCTCGGGCAGGTCGGACGAGATCACGACCACCGCGGCGCCGCCTTCGCAGAGCTTGCGGATCACCTCGTACAGCGCGCTGCGCGTGCCGACGTCGACGCCGACCGTGGGCTCGTCGAACACGTAGAGCGCGGCGTCGCGCGTCATGCCCTTGCCGAACAGCACCTTCTGCTGGTTGCCGCCCGAGAGCAGGCCCACGGGCCGTTCGAGGTTGCGCGGCGCGAGTTCGACGCGCTCGGCGGCCGTCGTGGAAAGCCGCCGGCCGAGGCGCTTGCGCAGCCAGCCGCCGCGCCCGCGCAGCGGCCCGTGCACCAGCGGCAAGATGATGTTGGCGCGCGACGTGAAGCCGAGCACCAGCCCTTCGCCCTTGCGGTCGGGCGGCAGATAGAAGAGGCCGTCGTCGAGCAGCTGGCGCACCGTCGCGCCGGTGCGCGGCTGGCCCTTGAACAGCACGCGGCCTTCGCTCACGGGGTCGAGCCCGTAGATCGCGCGGAACAGCTCCGACTTGCCGCAGCCCACGAGGCCCGCGAGCCCAACCACTTCGCCGCGCCGCACCGTGAGGCTGGCATGGCGCACGCCGTTCGGCGAAGCCAGTCCTTCAACCTGCAGCACCACCTCGCCGGGACTGGCCGTGATGCGCGGGTAGATGTTGTCGATGGCGCGCCCGCTCATCAGCTCGATGAGCCGGTCGGCGCTGGTCGCATGCGCGTCCACCGTCGTGACCTTGCGGCCGTCGCGCAGCACCGTGATGCGGTCGGCGATCTGCGCGATCTCCTGCATGCGGTGCGAGATATAGACGATGCCCACGCCGCGCGCCTTCAGCCGCGCCACCAGTTCGAACAGGCGCTGCGTCTCGGTGTCGGTGAGCGAGGCCGTGGGTTCGTCGAGGATCAGCACCGACACCTCGCCGCGCAGGCCCTTGGCGATCTCCACCATCTGCTGCTGCGCGCGCGTGAGGCCCGCCACGGGCGCGTCGACATCGATCTCGAAACCCAGGTCGGCCAGCATCGTGCGGGCGCGTTCGCGCACCGCCGTGCGGTCGAGCAGGCCGCGCTGGCACGGCTCCTCGCCCAGGCTCAGGTTCTGCGCCACCGACAGCGTGGGGATCAGCGAGAACTCCTGGAACACCGCGCTGATGCCGTGGCGCCGCGCGTCGTGCACGTTGGCGAACTTCACCGGCGCGCCGTGCATGCGGATCTCGCCCGCCGTCGGCACGTTAGCGCCGGCCAGCAGCGAGATCAGCGTCGACTTGCCGGCGCCGTTCTCGCCGAACAGCACGTGCACCTCGCCGGCGCGCAGCTCGAAGTCCATCGCATCGAGCGCGAGCACGCCGGGGTAGCGTTTGCCCAGGCCGAGGGTCTGCAGCAGCACGGGAGCCATGGCCGGCCTACTTGACCTCGAACACCGGCTTGAAGCCGGTCGGCGGCAGGATGTCGGCCTGCTTCACGGTCTTGATGTTGCCGGCGTCGACCACGAAGATCTTCGGGCCGACGTGCTTCACCACGTCCTTGTTCTCGAGCAGGCGCACGGCCTGGTCGACCGCGATGCGGCCCTGGATCACCATCGAGTCGGCCGGCGCGGCCACGATGCGGCCCTTCTGGATGCCTTCGTACACGCCCGGCGTCATGTAGAACGAGAGCACCTGCACCTTCTTGTCGAGGTTGCGCGCGCGCAGGATGCCGGTGGCGGCCTCGGCCGTCACGGCGGTGCCGGCCACGTAGGCGAGGTCGGGGTTGCCCTGCAGCACGTCTTCGACCAGCTTGGCCTGCGCCTCCTTGCCGGTGTCGCCGTACTTCGGGTCGAGCACCGTCACGGCGCTGCCCTTGATCGCTTCCATGAAGCCCTTGTGCGCGGCCTCGACCCAGCCCGCGCCGGCCGGGCCGGGGAACCAGCCGACCTTCACCGCCGGCGAACCGGCGGGGTGCTTCTTGGCGAGGTACTCGCCGGTCGACTGGCCCATCGTGTAGAACGACACCAGCGACTTGGCCGACAGGTCGGGCGAGCTGATGCCGTTGACCAGGTCGATCACCGGCACCTTCTTCGCGGCCGTGGCCTTGATGACGTTGTTGAGCCCGTCGCCCGAGATCGCGCCGATGACCACCGCGTTGGCGCCGCGCGCCACGCAGTCCTCGATCTGCGAGACCTGCTTGCCCAGGTTGGTGTAGCCGCCCGCGTCGACCACCTGCAGCTTCACGCCCAGGCGGCGGGCCTCTTCGATCACGCCGTAGTCCACGCCGAGCCAGTAGGCGTCCTTCATGTGCGGGAACGACACGCAGATGTCCCATTTCTTCGAGGCCTTGGCCAGCGGCGTGTAGTCGATGGGCTTTTTCGTGCCCTCGGCCGAGAAGGCGGGCTCGGTGGCCTCGGCCTTGTAGGGAAACCAGTCGGCGGCCGAGGCCGGGGCGTGCCACGCCAGGGCGGTGGCGAGCGAAGCGGCGATCAATGAAACGCGCAGGGGCGAGCTGTTCATGAAGAACTCCTTGGGTGACAGCGGTGAAGAAAAGGGGGAGGGAACGCGTCAGGCCGCGAGTGCGGCCCGCAGGCGGTCGAGCCGTCGTCGGCGTTCGGCGCGGGCTTCGAGCGCCTGCGCCATGTCGACCTCGACGAAGCGCGCCTTGTGGTTGGGCTGCATCTGGGCGATGAGGTCCATGTCGGCGCTGATGACGGTGCCCACCATGGCGTAGCCGCCGCCCGACACCGCGTCGCGGTGCAGGATGATCGGCTCGCGTCCGCCCGGCACCTGGATGGAGCCGTACGGGTAGCCCGCATCGACGATGTTCGACGGGTCGTCGCCCGCGCCGAAGGGCGGCGTGCGGTCCTGGAACTTCAGCGGCGTGCCGTGCTTGTAGCGGTAGCCGATGCGGTCGGCCTCGGAGCCGACGGTCCAGGTGTCGGCGAAGAAGCTGTGCACCGACACCTCCTGCAGGCGATGGAAGTAGATGCCCGGCAGCACGCGCAGGGCCACTTCCTTCTCGAGCACCGGCAGCAGCGCGGCATCGACCGTGCGGCCGGCGCGGGCGCTGGCCGAAGGCGTGCCCACGGGCAGCTTGTCGCCGGCCAGCAGCTTGCGGCCGTTGAAGCCGCCGAACGCGCCCAGGCCGTAGGTCGAGCGGCTGCCCAGCACCACCGGCACGTCGATGCCGCCGGCCACGGCGATGCACATGCGCGCGCCGAGCTTCATGAAGTCGAAGGCGAGCTTGTCGCCGGCCTGCACCGTGAACGAGGTGTTGCGCGGCGCTTCGTTGCCGTTGAGCTTGATCTTCGCGTCGGCGCCGGTCACGGCCACCAGCGCGGGTGCGTCGAACTGCAGCTCGGGCCCGAGCAGCGTGCTCTCGATGACGGCCGCGCCTTCGTCGTTGCCCACCAGCAGGTTCGCGAGCACCAGGCTTTGCTGGTCGAGCGCGCCCGACAGCGGAATGCCCAGGTGGTAGTAGCCGGGGCGGCCGGCGTCCTGCACGCTGGTCGCGAGGCCGGGCTTGAGGACTTCAATCGCCATGGAGCACCTTCAGGAGCTGTTGGTTGTAGCCGTCGGGGTCGGCCAAAAATTCGTTGAGCGAGAACGACACGGGCGCGATGCGCAGCGCGTAGGTGCCGGCCTCGACCTGCGCCACCTGGCGGTCGTACTCGGCGCGGTCGATGGGTTTCCATTTGACGATGTCGCCGGGCTGGAAGAACACCATCAGGTCCTTGAGATACGACAGCCGCTGCGCCGGGTCGAAGATCGGCGCGGGCGTGACGCCGAACATCTGGTAGCCGCCCGCGCCGCGCACCGAGTAGATGCAGCTGAAGCAGCCACCGTGGCCCAGCGTGAGCTTGGGCGTGTCGGTGCGCGGGCTCAGGTACTTGGGCACCTGGATCTGGCGCTGGCGCTCGACCATCTGGAACAGGAAGGGCAGGCCGGCCACGAAGCCGACCATCGACACGAACCACGGCGCCGACGAGTGCGCCTCGATGAAGGCCTCGACCGAGGCGTGGCCGTTGATGCGTGCGGCGTACTCGATGTCGGTGCTCGACGGGTCCTGGTGGCGCTCGCGAAAACGCATCAACGTCTCGTGCGTCCACGGGTCGTTGTAGAGCACGGGAATCTCGACGATGCGCGTCTGCATCTGCAGGTCGGCATCGCCCAGGCCCGCTTCGATTTCCTTGAGCGTGGCGAGCAGTGCGTCGGGCGCGATCGTGTCGGGGTCGAAGCGCACGAGGTAGGCGGCGTTGGCCGGGCAGATCTCGGTCACGCCCGGCAGTGCGCGGCGGCGCAGCTCGTTGCAGATCGCCATGCCCTTGAAGAAGGCGGGCAGCGACATCTCTTCGCTGATCTCGACGAACAGGTGCTCGTCGCCGCCGAAGCTGTAGCGGGCCTGGGCGGGGAGGGTGCTTGCAGCGGTCATGCGGCCACCTTCAACATGGGAGGCGCGTCGGCGAGTGGATTCGCCGCGAGCCAGGTTTCGAGAAAGCCCGTGTGGAACTCGGCCTTGGCGACATCCGCGTCCTCGCACAGCGCGCGGTGCAGTGGGATCGTCGTATGGATGCCGTCCACCTGCAACTCGTCGAGCGCACGGCGCATGCGGGCCAGCGCACTGGCGCGGTCGGTGTCGTGCACGATGAGCTTGCCGAGCAGCGAGTCGTAGTAGGCCGGCACGGTGTAGCCGGGAAACAGGAAGGTGTCGAAGCGCACGCCGGGGCCGCCCGGCACCACGAGCTGCGACACGAGGCCGGGGCTCGGCATGAAGTTCTTCGCCGCGTTCTCGGCGTTGACGCGCACCTCGATGGCCGCGCCGGTCAGGCGGATGTCTTCTTGCTTCAGACGCAGCGGCTGGCCCAGCGCGATGCGCAGCATTTCCTTCACGAGGTCGACGCCGGTGACCATCTCGGTGATCGGGTGCTCGACCTGGATGCGCGTGTTCATCTCGATGAAGAAGAACTCGCGCGTGTCGTCGTCGTACAGGTATTCGAGCGTGCCCGCGCCGCGGTAGGCCACGGCGCGCGCAAGCCGCAGTGCCGATTCGCACAATGCGGCGCGCGTGGCCTCGCCGATGGCGGCCGAAGGCGCTTCTTCCCAGACCTTCTGGCGACGCCGCTGCAGCGAGCATTCGCGCTCGAAGCAGTGCACCACGCGCTCGCCGTCGCCCAGGATCTGCACCTCGATGTGGCGCGCCTGGCGGATGAAGCGCTCGAGGTACACCTCGCCGTTGCCGAAGGCGGCCTGCGCTTCGGCGGTGGCCGTGGCGAACTGCTGGCGCAGCTCGGCCTCGTCGTGCGCCACGCGGATGCCGCGCCCGCCGCCGCCGGCCGAGGCCTTGATCATGATCGGGTAGCCGATGTCCTTCGCGACTTCGACGGCGGTGTCGGGGTCGGTCACCACGCCCGCGCTGCCGGGCACGGTGGGCACGCCGGCGCGCAGGGCGGCGGCGCGCGCCGCGGCCTTGTCGCCCATGGTGCGGATCGCATGCGGCGTCGGGCCCACGAACACCAGGCCCGCGGCCTCGACGCGCTCGGCGAAGGCTGCGTTCTCCGAAAGAAAACCGTAGCCCGGATGCACCGCGCCGGCGCCGCTGTCGGCGGCGGCCTGCAGGATCGCGTCGATGCTCAGGTAGCTCTTGGTGGCGTGCGCCGGGCCGATGCGCACGGCCTTGTCAGCCATGCGCACGGCGAGGCTCTGCGCGTCGGCGTCGCTGTAGACGGCGACGGTCTTGAGCCCCAGTTCCTTCGCGGCGCGGATGATGCGCACCGCGATCTCGCCCCGGTTGGCGACCAGCAGTGTGTCGAATGCGGCGGTCATGGGCGGTTGCCTCAGGCCGTTTCGATGACGGCCAGCAGCTGGCCCGGATCGACCGGCTCGCCGTTCTCGACGGCGAAGCTGGCCAGGCGGCCCGCGGCGTCGGCCGTGACTTCGCTGAACTGCTTCATCACCTCGACCAGGCCGAGCACGTCGCCCACGGCCACGGTGTCGCCTTCGGCCTTGAACGGCGGCGCGTCGGGCGCCGAGCGGCGGTAGAAGGTGCCCGGCAGCGGGCTCAGGACTTCATGGGTAGCGGGCATCGGGGCACTCCTGGAACAAGATCAGAAAAAAGAAAGAAAACGCTCAGGCCGCCAGGCCCGCAACTTCAATGCCGTGGTCGGCCAGCGCGCGCCGCGTGGCCTGCACGAGCGCGAGCGCGCCGGGCGTGTCGCTGTGGATGCAGACCGAGTCGAAGCCGATCGCGACGTCTTCTCCTTCGACCGTGCGCACCACACCCTCGGTGCAGGCGCGCAGCACCTTGGCGGCCACGGCCTCGGGGTCGAGCGCGCCGACGCGGCGCGTGAAGACGATGGAGCCGCTCAGGTCGTAGTCGCGGTCGGCATAGAACTCGCGCACCACCGGCTGGCCGAGTTCGCGCGCCACCTGGAAGGTGACGGACGATTCCATGCAGAACAGGCGCAGCGTCGGTTCGATCTGCTGCAGTGCGGTGACGAGGGCGCGCGACAGCGCCTCGTCGCGCGCCGCATGCATGTACAGCGCGCCGTGCGGCTTGATGTGCTGCAGCGTCATGCCGGCCAGGCGCGCGAACTCGCGCAGCGCACCGAGCTGGTAGACCATGTCGTTCACGAGCTCGTCGGCCGGCGCGGTGATGTGGCGGCGCCCGAAGCCCACGAGGTCGCGAAAGCCCGGGTGCGCGCCGATGCCCACGCCGTGTTCGCGGGCCAGCAGCACCATCCTGCGCATGATGTTCGGGTCGCCGGCATGGAAGCCGGTTGCGATGTTGGCCGAGCTGATCAGCGGCATGAGCTGCTCGTCCACGCCGTCGCCGATGGTCCAGGGGCCGAAGCCTTCGCCCATGTCGGAATTCAGATCGATCCGCGTTGTCTTCGTCACGTCGTCCCGCCTTTGTGTGGTGCGCATCGCCAAGGGGGCGGTGCAGGTTGGCGCGAAGGTTAGCCAGCAGTCGAAAGGCCGAAAAGCATTGTTTTCAGGCGGTCCGATATCTGAAAAACAGATGCTGCAAGCGGCTGGATTGGGCGCTACGCTGGAGGGAAGCGATCGCGCGGTATCGGGTTTTCGCCCGAGGCGGGCAGCGCGTATCCGTAAATACCCTAGGAAGACGGCGCCATGTCCCTGACCCTTCGCCAGCTCAAGTACTTCTCGGCGGTGGCCGAGGTGGGGCGCATCTCGCACGCGGCGCTGCAGCTGAACATCTCGCAGTCGGCCGTGACCACCGCCATCCGCGAGCTCGAGGAGCTGATGGGGCAGCAGCTCTTCGAGCGGCACCCGCACGGCGTGGAACTCACCAAGGCCGGGCGCCGCTTCCTGAGCCACGCCTACGCGGTGCTGTCGGCGGCCGACGAAGCGGTGCGCATGCCGCACGAGGGCGAGAACGTCGAGGGCTCGCTCACCATTGCGGCCAGCTACACGGTGCTGGGCTACTTCCTGCCGCACCACCTGCAGCGCTTCGAGCAGCTGCATCCGCAGGTGACGGTGAAGGTGCACGAGGTGGCGCGCGAGGCCATCGAAGAAGGCCTGATCACGCAGCGCTACGACATCGGCGTGGTGCTCACCTCGAACGTGGTGCTGCGCGAGCTGTCGCTCGAAACCTTCTTCGGTTCGCAGCGCCGGCTGTGGGTGCCGGCCAAGCATCCGCTGCTGGACAAGGCCGAGGTGACGCTGGCCGACGTGGCGGCCGAGCCCTACATCATGCTCACGGTGGACGAGGCCGCGGCCACCGCGCTCAAGTACTGGAGCAAGACGCCGCACCAGCCGCAGATCCGGCTGCGCACGAGTTCGGTGGAGGCCGTGCGCAGCACGGTGGCCAACGGGCTGGGTGTGACGGTGCTGTCGGACATGGTCTACCGCCCGTGGTCGCTGGAAGGCAAGCGCATCGAGACTATCAACCTGCGCGATGCGGTGCCGACCATGAACATCGGCCTGGGGTGGAAGCAGGGCGTGGAGTTTTCGCCGGCGATGACCGCGTTCCGCAACTATTTCCGGCAGCTGTTTCTCGAGCCGGCGTCGGGGCGCACCGGGCGCGGTCGCGGCTGACGCTGCAGGGGAAACCCTGCCGGCATCGGGCCGGGATGACCCGGCGCAAGGAAAGCACGTCGCGCCAGCGTCACAATAGCCGCTGTCCCGAGCGCGCAATGCGGCATCGGCACCTTGCACCTCCCCGGAGATCGATCCCATGAAAGCAACCTGGAACGGCGTCACCATCGCCGAAAGCGACGACACCGTGCTCGTCGAAGGCAACCACTACTTCCCGATGAGTTCGCTCAACCGCGACGTGGTCACCTTCAGCAACCACAAGACCACCTGCCCGTGGAAGGGCTCGGCGAATTACTACTCGCTGCTGGTCAACGGCGAACTGCACGCTGACGCCGCCTGGTACTACCCCGACCCGAAGCCCGAAGCCGAGGAAATCCGTGACCGCGTCGCGTTCTGGAAGGACGTGAAGGTCAGCGCCCAGTGAGCACCGCCGCCTTCGCTCCCCCGTTCACGCCGCCGGCCGAACTGGCCGGGGCGCTGCGCGAACACGGCTACGCGGTGCTCAGCCCGCAGGGCGTGTGCGACTGGCTCGGCGTGCCGCTGGCGCAGCTCGAGGCGCTGCACGCCGACTGGAACGACCTGCCGCCCGACGAATACCTGAAGGACGGCGGACGCTACCGCACGCGCCGCCACGCCTGCTTCACGGTCGAGGCCGACGCCACGCTGGCGCAGGTGCCGCACCGCGCGCACTGGCAGCCGGTCGAATACAACGCGCTGCACGGCGGCATGCAGCGCTGGTTCGCGCCGATGCTCGAGGCCACGGTGGCGCAGCCCGTGTGGCAGCGGCTGATGCAGCAGCTCGGCCAGGTCAGCAGCGACATGCGCGGCGCACCGCAGCGCTGGTTCGTGGAAGCGCACCAGTTCCGCATCGACACCGCCGGCGGCATCGGCCGCCCGACGCCCGAAGGCGCGCACCGCGACGGTGTCGACCTGGTGGCGGTGGTGCTGATCGGGCGCCAGGGCATCAAGGGCGGCGAGACGCGCGTGTTCGAGGCCAACGGCCGGCGCGGCGAGCGCTTCACCATGACCGAGCCGTGGACGCTGCTGCTGCTCGACGATGCGCGCGTGATCCACGAATCGACGCCGATCCAGCCGCTGGAAGAGGGCGGCGATGGGTGGCGCGACACGCTGGTGGTCACCTGCCGGTCTGAGGGTTTCCAGGGGGATTGAGACGCCTGCGGGCTTCGCTGGTCGGAGTCCTACAGGGCGGGTTCTGCATAGCGGTTAAATTCGGGGCCCGACCCGGTGCGAACCGGGTCCGTCAGTCTGTCTGTCTGCGAACGCTAAGCGAGGTCCCGCCATGTTCAATCACATCCTGGTCCCCATCGACGGCTCCGAAACTTCCATGCTCGCGGTCAGCAAGGCCAGCGGTCTCGCCCTGGCCTTCGGCAGCCGCATCACGCTGATCCACGTGATCGACAACTACCCCTTCATCGGCGTGGGCGCGGACTATGCGCTCGGCCAGAACGAATACCTCGCGGCGGCCACCGCCAGCGCCAACGCGGCGCTCGCACGCGGCGTGGCCGCCCTGGCGGCCGAAGGCCTGCACAGCGACCAGCGCGTGATCGACGGCCACGTGGTGCACGAAGGCATCGTGGACACCGCCATCGCCATCGCGGCCGACCTGATCGTGATGGGTTCGCACGGGCGCAGCGGCATCGAGAAACTGCTGCTGGGCAGCGTGACGCAGCGCGTGCTGCAGGACGCCACCATGCCGGTGCTCGTCGTCAAGGGCCGCTGAGCACGAAGCCCGCCGTACGTTCGAAGTGCAACGGCTCCCGCGTCGCGGGATGCACGAACCCCAGTTCCCTGGCATGCAGCTGCAGGCGCGGCGCGCGTGCCTGCAGCGCGGCGTCGCCGTACAGCGCATCGCCCAAAATCGGGTGCCCGATCGACAGCAGGTGAACGCGCAGCTGGTGTGAGCGGCCGGTGAGCGGCTCCAGCAGCACGTGCGTGGCCGCCGGGCCGCCGGGCGGCGACACGCTGCTCAGCGCGCGCCAGCGCGTGAGGCTGGGCTTGCCGGCCGGATCGATCTTCTGCAGCGGCCGGCGCGGCCAGTCGGCCATCAGCGGAGCGTTGATGAGCGACCAGTCATCGCGCTGCGGCATCACGCCGTCGACCACGGCTTCGTAGCGCTTGTGCACCTCGCGGTCGGCGAAGGCTGCGCTCAGGGCGCGTTGCATCTCCAGGCCGCGCGCCATCACCACGAGGCCGCTGGTGCCCATGTCGAGCCGGTGCACGATGAGCGCGTCGGGCCACTGGCGCTGGGCGCGCGCGCTCAGGCAGTCCTGCTTGTCCTCGCCGCGCCCGGGCACGCACAGCAGGCCGGCGGGCTTGTCGAGCACCAGCAGGTGGGCGTCTTCGTGAACGGGGAGCAGGTCGGGCGGCGAAGCGGTCATGGGGACAGCGAGTGTAGAGAGGCTCAGAAAGCCGGAAGAAGGCTGGGCTATCCTCGACCGATATGCCCGGCGCCGCTTCTCCTCCCTTGTCTCCCACGTTCACCGACCTGAGGCGCGAGCGCCCCTTCATGCAGCTGTGGGTGGCGCGCCTCTTTGGCACCGCCGCCTCGCAGATGATGCTCGTGGCCATCGGCTGGCACATGTACGAGCTGACCGGCAGCGCGTGGGACCTGGGCCTGGTCGGGCTGTACCAGTTCGTGCCCGCGCTGCTGCTGGCGCTGTTGGCCGGCCATGTGGTGGACCGGCACCACCGGGGCCGCATCGTGGCGGTGTGCTTCGCGGTGCAGGGCACGGTGGCGCTGGCGCTGCTGTTCGCGGTGCTGCACAAGAACGACACGCGCGGACTGCTGCTCGGGCTGTCGCTGGTGCTGGGCGCGGTGCGCGCCTTCCAGATGCCGGCGCAGCAGGCGCTCACGCCGCTGCTGGTGCCGCCGCTGCTGCTGTCGCGCGCGATGGCGTTCAGCTCGGCCGGCATGCAGGGCGCGATCATCGGCGGGCCCGCGCTCGGCGGGCTGCTGTTCGTGGCGGGCATGGCGGTGGTGTACGGCGCGAGCGTGCTGTGCTTCGCGGTGGCCTGCGTGCTGGTGCTGCGGCTGCGCTACGACCACGCGCCGGCCGCACGCGAGCCGGTCACCTTGGCCACGGTGTTCGCGGGCGTCAATTTCATCTGGCAGCGCAAGCCGGTGCTGGGCGCCGTGTCGCTCGACCTGTTCGCGGTGCTGCTGGGCGGCGCCGTGGCGCTGCTGCCGATCTATGCCAAGGACATCCTGCACACCGGCCCCTGGGGCCTGGGCCTGCTGCGCAGCGCACCGGCGGTGGGCGCGCTGGTGATGTCGATCGCGCTCACGCGCCGGCCTGTGGAGCGCAACGTGGGGCGCACGCTGTTGCTGGCCGTGGGGGCGTTCGGGCTGTGCATGGTGGTGTTCGGGCTGTCGAAGAGCTTTCTCGTCTCGCTCATTGCGCTCGCGGTGTCGGGCGGGGCCGACATGGTCAACGTCGTGATCCGCCAGACGCTGGTGCAGCTGGAAACGCCCGACGCCATGCGCGGGCGGGTGAGCGCGGTCAACTCGATCTTCATCGGCGCGAGCAACCAGCTCGGCGAGTTCGAGTCGGGCGCCACCGCGGCGCTGCTGGGGCCAGTCGGCTCGGTGGTGCTCGGCGGCGTGGGGACGATGCTGGTGGCGCTGACGTGGTTCCGCCTGTTCCCGTCGCTGGCGCAGCGTGACCGGTTGGTGGTCGCAGCGCCGGCTTCGGCTTCGGCGCGGCCCTGATCCTCAGTCGAAGAGGGCGCGCGCCTGCGGCACGTCGAGCGTGAGGTCGCTCTGCGCCTCGGCCACGCAGGGAAGAATCCAGCCGTCGATCTTTTCGTCGAAGCTCAGGCCCGGCCATTCGATGAGGTGGCGGCTCTCGCCGGAGAGCCGCTGGCAGATGCAGGTGCGGCAGGTGCCGTTGCGGCACGAACTGGGCAGCTCGATGCCGGCCGCCTCCGCCGCATGCAGCAGCGTGACGCCCGCCTCGGCCTCGAATTCGAGGCCCGACGGTTCGAGGCGGACCTTCATCGCGCGGGAGGTTCTTGCTGCTGTTGCTGTTCGCGGCGTTGCTCGCGCAGCATGAAGAGGTACAGGCTCTCGACCTTGTCGCGCGCCCAGGGCGTCTTGCGCAGGAACTTGAGGCTGGAACCCACGCTGGGCTCGCTGATGAAGCAGCGGATCGGCACCAGGTGCCCCAGCTGCTCCCAGCCGTAGTAATCGGCCAGCGCGGTCACGATGGCCTCCAGCGTGAGGCCATGCAACGGGTTGCGCGGCTGCGCCGGCTTGGGGGCGGGCGCGGGGACGTCGGTCACTCGGTCACTTGTTCTTGAGCTTGCCGCGCGGAATCACCGCCGTGGTGACGGTGCGCACGGGCTCGATGCCGCCGGTGGGGGCCTTCGGCGGCGAGGTGTCCTTCTTCGGTTTCTTCGCTTCCTTGTTGGTGCGTTGCTGACCCTTGGCCATGTGCTTTCTCCAGTTGATACGTGCGGATGCGGGAGGAGTTTAGCGGTGCGGCGACAATAGCCGGTTCCACACGTTTTTCCGCTTTCATGTCCGATTACGAAGTTCGCCCCGCCACGATGCGCGACGCCAAGGCCGTCGCCGAAGTCCATGCCCTGTCCGCCAAGGCTGCCTACGAAGGCATCCTGTCCGAAGACGACCTGCGCGTGCTGGCCCCCGCCTCGCGCGAGGCCAAGTGGCGCGAGGCCATCGAATTCAGCGAACCCCAGGTCCATGTGGTGACGCACGGCAGCGAGATCGTCGGTTTCGTGGGCTTCGACCGCTCGCGCGACCCCAAGACGCCGCCCACCACGGGCGAGATCTGGGCCATCTACGTCAAGCCCGAGCACTGGGGCAAGGGCGCCGGCGTGGCCCTGTGGGACGCCGCCCGCGAAGGCCTGGCCGAAGAAGGCTGCACCACGGTCACCATCTGGGTGCCGCTGCGCAACGACCGCGCCATGCGCTTCCACGAACTCGCCGGCTTCAAGCGCGAGATGAAGACCGCCAAGACCACCGCCCTGGGCACGGTCCGCGTCGAAGAAATCCGCCTGAAGCGGGCGGTGGACTGATCCACCCCCGGATGCCGCGTACGGTCTTCACCGGCGCGGCCACCGGCTGCGGATAAGCTCGCCGCTTCTTCCACAGCCTGACTTTCGCCCATGGCCACCAGCCTGCTCCTGCTGCTCGACGACATCGCCACCGTGCTCGATGACGTCTCCGTCCTCACCAAAGTCGCAGCCAAGAAGACCGCCGGGGTGCTCGGCGACGACCTCGCGCTGAACGCGCAGCAGGTCACCGGCGTGCGCACCGAGCGCGAGCTGCCGGTGGTGTGGGCCGTGTGCAAGGGCTCCCTCGTCAACAAGGCGATCCTGGTGCCAGCCGCACTGGCCATCGGCACCTGGCTGCCCTGGCTGGTGACGCCGCTGCTCATGGTGGGCGGCGCGTTCCTGTGCTTCGAGGGCGCCGAGAAGCTGGTCCACAAGTTCCTGCACAAAAAGGAGCACGAGGCCGACACCGCGCGTCACCAGCAGGCCGTGGCCGACACCACGGTCGACGTGGTCGCGGTCGAGAAGGACAAGATCAAGGGCGCGGTGCGCACCGACTTCATCCTCTCGGCCGAAATCATCGCCATCACGCTGGGCACCGTGCAGGGCCAGCCGTTCACGACGCAGCTCAGCGTGCTGGTCGGCATCGCGCTGATCATGACGGTGGGCGTCTACGGCCTCGTGGCCGGCATCGTGAAGCTGGACGACGCGGGCCTGTACCTGAGCCAGCGCAGCAGCGCGGCGGCGCGCGCCCTGGGCCGCGGCATCCTGGCGGCGGCGCCGTGGCTCATGAAGGGCCTGTCGGTGGCCGGCACGGCCGCCATGTTCCTCGTGGGCGGCGGCATCCTGGTGCACGGCGTGCCGGCGTTCGGCCATGCGGTCGAAGACTGGGCCAAGGCCACGGGCGGCGTGTTCGGCACGCTGGGCTCGATGGGCGTCAACGCCGTCGTCGGCATCGTGGCCGGCGCCGTCGTGCTGGCCGTGGTGGAACTCGTCGGCAAGCTGCGCGGCAAGAAGGCGGCGGCGCACTGAGCGCCTGTTGACCTTGCGGCCGGGCCTCAGCGGTCCGGCTTGCCGCGCTGGAACAGGCCGACGCCGACCAGCGCCACCCCCAGCGCGAGCGCGAACCAGCCGACGAGGTACGCACCGGCCACCATCTCGAACCAGCGCGTGCCCTGCAGGAAGCGCGGCCCCAGCAGCACAGCGACGCCGATCAGGAGGCAGAGGATGCCGCGCTCGATGGTGCGCAGCTGTCGTTGGGGGCGTCGGGCCATGGGGGTCTTTGCAAGGGAAAACGGAAGCGGCCATTGTCCCGCGCCGCGTGGAGAGGCCGGTAGCCGCCTGAAAACGTCGCGTGCGCGCATCGCTCGGCGCGCAAAAATGCTTCCAAACGTTGCAGAATCGCAGGCCATGCCATACCGCCACCTGCCCACCGGTTCCGCCTTCTTCCTTCCGTTGCGACGCGCCTGCGTGGGCGCCTCGCTGGCCGTGATGGCCGCCACGGCCTTCGCGCAGCCGCAGCCCGACCCCGCCGGTTTTCCGATGGACTCGGTCGGCTACCTCAACGAGGAGCTGCCGCGCATGGAAGCGGCCATTGCCGCGAAGGACCGCAGCTTCTTCCTCGGCGCGATGACGCGCATGGTGCAATTCTCCGAGCGCTGGGGCTTCAAGGCCAAGGCCAACCCCGAGCTGGCCGCCTACCCGATGTGCACGGAGGCCGTCATGGACTACGCGGTGGTCGGCATGTGCAGGCTGAACCCCGCCGACGATGCCTGCGAGCCGGGCCTGGCGCCGCGTTTCGATGCGAACGTGAAGCGCTGCCGCGAGCTGGCCGCGCAAAAATAGGCCTCCGGCCTTTCGTCCTTCCTCTCATCGAACGAAGTCCCTGCGCCATGGCCGTGCGTGCGGGGCGGAGACACACGCATGGACTACACCCGCTACCAGACCCTCGCCCTCACGCGCCGCGGCGCGAACGGCGCGGTGCTCGACATCCAGATGCGCGCCACCAACGGCAAGCTGCCCACGGCCGGCCATGACGGCCACCGCGAGCTGGCCGAGATCTGGCGCGACGTGGCGGCCGACGACACGGTGCGCTGCGCCGTGCTGCGCGGCGAAGGCATGGGCTTCTCGGGCGGCGGCGACCTGGGCATGGTGCAGGACATGACCACCGACGACACCGTGCGCCAGCGCGTGTGGAGGGAAGCGCGCGACCTGGTCTACAACCTCATCAACTGCGACAAGCCCATCGTGAGCGCCATGCACGGCCCGGCCGTGGGCGCGGGGCTGGTGGCGGGGCTGCTGGCCGACATTTCCATTGCCACGAAGAACGCGAAGATCGTCGACGGCCACACGCGCCTGGGCGTGGCAGCGGGCGACCATGCGGCGATCGTGTGGCCGCTGTTGTGCGGCATGGCCAAGGCCAAGTACCACCTGCTGCTGTGCGAGCCGGTGAGCGGCGAGGAGGCCGAGCGCATCGGCCTGGTGTCGCTGGCGGTGGACGAGGCCGACCTGCTGCCGCGCGCCTACGAGATCGCCGACCGCCTCGCGGCCGGCAGCCAGAGCGCGATCCGCTTCACCAAGTACGCGCTGAACAACTGGCTGCGCCAGGCCGGACCGACCTTCGACGCCTCGCTGGCACTGGAGTTCATGGGCTTCGCGGGCGCCGACGTGCGCGAGGGCGTGGCTTCGCTGCGCGAGAAGCGCGCGCCGAACTTCGGCTGAGCCGAAGTCCGCCGGGTCAGGCGTTTTTGAGGCCCTGCAGGGTCTGCAGCAGCACGACGCGCGTCTGGCCCAGCACCATGCCCTTCCACTCGTCGTTGTCGCAGTAGAACGCGTCACGCAGGCGGCGGCGGATCTCGCGCTTCTGCGCTTCGGGCGCCTCGGGGTGGCGGCGCAGCCAGGTGTCGGCGCGCAGGCGGTCGAGCACTTCCAGGTCGGGCAGCGTGCCGAACTCCAGGCCCATGGGCGCGACGCGCGCGTTCGGGCATTCGTCGTACGCGGTCGAGATCACCGGGCCCGACACGTCGGCCGAAGCCGAGTCGCCCGCGAAGGGCGCGAACACGTCGGCGCCCCACCAGGCGTGGGCCAGCGCGAGGTCTTCGGGCGTGTTGCGGCCCGGGTAGATCTTTTCGCCGTGGCCGTAGGGGCCCAGGCCGGTGTGCACGTCGATCCAGCCCAGGTGCGTGGCCGAGGCCGCGTAGCCGCGCAGGATGGCGCGGATGGTGCGGTTGCTCCACGACGGCGCGGTGCCGCCGTAGAACAGGCCGTCGGGCGAGGTGTACTGCCCGCGCGTGACGGCCGCGCGGAAGGCGGTCATGCCGTGCGTGGCGATGTAGGCGGCCACCGCCGCGTTGTCGGCGGGCGTCGGCGGCCAGCTTGCGGGCAGCACCAGCGGCTCCACGTCGGCGTACTCGGCGTTCACCGGCAGCGGCGCGCTGAAGTCGATGTGGTTGCGGTTCAGGTCGATGTTGTCTTCGTTGGTGCGGTGCAGGTGCGAAAAGCCGTGCGGGTTCACCGCATGCACCAGCAGCAGCGCCACGCCCGCGCGTTCGAGGCGCTCGAGCAGGTCGGCGTCGTTCAGCGTGGCCACCTGCGCGCCCGAGCCGCAGAAGCCCTCGGGGCCGTGCGTGCCCGAGGTGACGAGCAGCACCTTCTTGGCGTCGGCCGCGCCGAGCAGCGCGACGTCGGTGGCGAGTTCTTCGCCGAGCGCGCCGCGGTGCGTGGGGTGCACGAACGACTCGATGGTGGCGCCGCGCGCCGCGGCGGCCTCGAGGAACTTGGCGCGGGCTTCGACGTACGTGCCCGAGAAATGGCGGGTGGCGGCGGTGGCAGGCTGGGACATGGCGGGAAGATTCCTGTGCATGAAGGCGGGAAGGAGGAAGACGGTATCAGGCCGGCGCGTGGGCGTTGGCCGCATCGATGTCGCGGCCCGTGTGGTCGCGCAGCCAGAGCAGGCCCAGCAGCGACACCAGCGTCATCCCCACCAGGTACCAGGCCGGCGCCAGCTTGCTGCCGGTGGCGTTGACCAGCCAGGTGCTGATGAAGGGCGCGAAGCCGCCGAAGAGCGCCACGCCGACGCTGTAGACCAGCGACATGCCGCTGGCGCGCACGCGCTTGGGAAACATCTCCGGCAGCATCGTGATGCCCGGCACCGTCTGCACCACCAGGCCGATGCTCAGCACGCCGAGCACGGTGAACAGCACCACGGGCGTGGGCGAGGCGTTGAGCCACAGAAAACCCGGGTAGATCAGGATCGCCATCACGATGCGGCTCCACAGGATGAGCGTCTTGCGGCCCACGATGTCCGACCACTTGCCCACGAACGGCGCGAGCGCGAACGACAGCAGGCCCGTGAGCGCCGCGCCGAACAGCGCCACCGAGGGCGTGAGGCCGAGCTCGCGCACGGCGTAGGTCGGCATGTAGAAGGTGACTACATAAGCTGCCGTGGTGCCGCCCACCAGCGCGAGGATGGCGGCCAGCACCGTCTTGCCGTGCTGCGTGCAGACGATCTTCAGGCTGCTCTCGCGCGGTGCCTTGGCGTCTTCCGCCGAGATGTGCAGCGATTCTTCGAGGTGGCGGCGGATGTACATGCCCACCGGCGCGATCAGCATGCCGAGCACGAACGGCACGCGCCAGCCCCAGCTCTGCATGGCCTCGGCGGACAGCGAGACGGTCAGTACGCCGACCACCACGGCACCCATCAGCACGCCCAGGCCCTGGCTCGCGAACTGCCAGCTCGCCATGTAGCCGCGGTTGGCCGGCGTGGCGTGCTCCACCAGCAGCGTGGTCGACGCGCCCACCTCGCCGCCGGCCGAGAAGCCCTGGATCAGGCGCGCCAGCACGATCACGATCGGCGCCGCGACGCCGATGCTCGCGTAGGTCGGCGTGAAGGCGATCAGCGCGCAGCCCAGCGCCATCAGGAAGATCGTGAGCGTCATCGCCTTCTTGCGGCCCGCGCGGTCGGCGTACGCGCCGATCACGATGCCGCCCAGCGGTCGCATGATGAAGCCGACGCCGAAGCTCGCCACCGTCAGCAGCAGCTGGCCATAGGAACTGAAGGTGGGGAAGAACAGCTTGCCGATCACCAGCGCGAGAAAGCCGTAGACCGTGAAGTCGAAGAATTCCAGGCCGTTGCCGATGGTGGTGGCCACGATGGTCTGGCGCCGACGGGCCGGCGACGAGGGCGATGTGGGCGAGGGCTGGGAAGCGGGGGTGTTCATGTGTCTCCTGTGTGTATCGGGGGCGCAGGCCGCGTGGGCCCGAACCGCGGCGGATGCTAGAGACTCGCCGCTGTCATGAAAAGACAATAATTGGGCGTCAACGATAACTTTTGGTTGTCACTCCAAAGATGAAACCCAATCAGTTGCATGCCTTCGTGGCCGTGGTCGAGCAGCTCAGCATCCGCGCCGCCGCGCGCGTGCTCGGCATTTCGCAGCCGGCCGTGACCAAGATCGTGCGCGAGCTGGAGCGCGAGGTCGGCGCGCCGCTGGTGGAGCGCAGTGTGAAAGGCGTGCGGCTCACGCAGTTCGGCCTGGCCTTCGCGCCGCGCGCGCGGCTGCTGCTGGCCGACATGGAACGCGCCCGCGACGAAATTGCGCAGATCCGCGACGGCGCCACCGGCTCGGTCTCGCTGGCCGTGAGCGCCTCGTTCGCGCTCACCGTGCTGCCCGCCGCCTTCAAGGACTTCCACACCCGCCTGCCGGCGGTCGACGTGCAGTTCAGCGAGGCCGTGCTGCCGTGGATGCTCGCGCGGCTGCGCGACGGGTATCTCGACTTCGCGGTGGCGCACATCGTGCCCGGCACGCTCGATCCGCAGTTCGAGGCGCTGGAGCTGTTCCCGGTGCAGCTGGTGGTCGGCCTGCGCGAGCGCCATCCGCTGCGCAACGCGCGCTCGCTGAACGACCTTTATGCCGCCGAATGGGTCCTGCCGGGCGACGACCATGGCGGAACCAACGCCGTGGCGCCGCTGTTCACCCCGCTCGGGCTGTCGCCGCCCACGCGCGTGCTGCAGGGCCACTCGGTCACCGTGGCGCTCGCGCTGGTGGGGCACATGGATTTGATCGGCCTCTTCGTCGAGCCGCTGGCCGGGCTGAGCTTCAAGCGCCACGGCATCCGGCGCGTCGACGTGCGCGAGACGCTGCCGGTGCTGAACGTCTGCGTGGTGCGCCGGCGCGGGCAACCGTCGACGCCGGCGGCGCAGCACTTCATCGAGTGCATTCAGCGGGCGTCTGCGATGAGGGCGACGTAACGGCCCGCCGGGCCTTTGCTCAACGCGAGAACAGCACCAGTGCCACGAAAAGCAGTTTGACGCCGAAGGCCACGAGGGCGCTGGCGACCACCATCAGCACCACGAAGGCGACGAAGTAGGCCACGCGTCGGCCCCAGTGCGGCACGCTCGGCACGGCATACCAGTAGAGCAGCGCGGCTGCGCCGAGGTTGATGGCCTGGACCGCATACGTGGTGACGCGCGAGGCTTCGGGCGAGTCAAGGATCGACGGGCCCAGCCACATGCACAGAAGTCCCAGCAGCGGAACCACGGTGACCCAGGCGAGCACGCCGAGCGCCAGGCGTCCGGCCGTCTTCATTGCAGGGCCTCCCGTCCGGCCGATGTTTCACTGGCAGTCATGAATTTCCCCCGTGATGGCGTTTCGAAGTGGAACGCTCTGGCGCCCGATCCTATCGGCGAGCGCCCGGTAATTGTTGTCAAATGAGAATTGCTCTCATCCATAATCCCTCCCGCTTCCGCCCGCCGGAAGCGTCATCAGGCCGCCGGGAGGCGCGCCGCCAAGAACATCCAAGGGATCTGAATGAAGAGAGTTTGTGTGAGCCTTGCGCTCGCCGCCGTGCAGGCGGCGCATGCGCAATCCGTGCCTGCGTCCGCCACTTCCGACACGCGGGCGGGCGAGCTGGGCACCGTCAACGTCGAGGCCTCGCGCGCCAACGGCTTCCTGGCCGAGACGGTCGAGGCGGGCACGTTCCGGGGCGCGTCCGTGATGGACGTGCCGGCCACGGTCAACACCGTGACGCGCGAGGTGATCGAGCTGCAGGGCGCGGCGGGCGTGTACGACGTGCTGCGCAACACGGCCGGCGTGACGCGCCAGCAGAACGGCGGCGACACCTTCGATCAGCTTGTCATCCGCGGCATTGCCGTGGAGAACCGCACCAACTACCGCCTCAACGGCGCGCTCGCGATCCCCAACGTGTCCGAGATCCCGATGGAGAACAAGGAGCGCGTCGAGGTGCTCAAGGGCGCGTCGGCGCTGTACTACGGCTTCACCACGCCGGCCGGGGTGATCAACGTCGTCACCAAGCGCGCGGGGCGCACGCCCGTCACCTCACTGGGGATGAGCGTCGACAACCAGGGCGGGTTGCAGGGCCAGGTCGACATCGGCCGGCAGTTCGGCGAGAACGACCAGTTCGGGCTGCGCCTGAACGCGGCCGGCGGCTCACTGGGCTCGACGATCGACGGTGTGGACGGCAAGCGCAGCTTCGTCTCGGCCGCGCTCGACTGGCGCGTGAACCGGCGGCTCACGCTCAAGGCCGACATCGAGCATTACCGCAAGCGCATCACCGAGCAGGCCGGCATCGCGCGGCTCGCGGCGGTGAACGGCGTCATCGCGCTGCCGGCGCTGCCCGATCCGCACAAGCTGATCGCGCCGCCCTGGGCCGTGTTCGAGGCCGAGGTCACCAACACGCAGCTGCGTGCCGACTACGCCTTGAGCGACCACTGGGCGCTCAGCGTGGAAGCCGGCCATTCCGAGGCCGAGCGCGACCGGCGCCTGGCGCAGTTCGGCACCTACAACGTGCGCACCGGCCTGGGCCGCCTCACGGGCAATGTGCAGTACCTCGAGCAGCGTTCGGACCTGCTGCGTGCCGAGCTGTTCGGCACCTTCGCCACCGGTGCGCTGCAGCACGAGCTGACCTTCGGCGCGGCGCGCAGCGACAAGACGCAGGCGCCCGTGTTCCAGCGCAACTACGGCGGCGCGACCACGCTGCAGAACCTGTACAGCCCCGTGCCCATCGGCGCGCTGGCGCTGAGCGCGATGCCGTCGCGGCCCACCTCGGGCGCGCAGGACAGCGAGGAGCTCGGCCTGTACGCGCTCGACCGCATCACCTTCTCGCCGCAGTGGCAGCTGGTGGCCGGCCTGCGCCACACGCGCTACCAGAGCTGGCAGGGCGCGAGCGCCACGCTGCCGGCCCTGGACTACAGCGTGCGCAAGACCACGCCGCTGGCGGCGCTGAGCTACAAGTTCACGCCCGACCTCATGGCCTATGTGTCGTACTCGCAGGGCGTGGAAGAGGGCGAGGTGGCGCCGGCCGGCACCGCCAACCAGAACACACGCATGCCGCCCGGCGTGAGCCGGCAGAAGGAGATCGGCCTGCGCTGGCTGACCGGCGGCGGCACGCTGTTGTCGGGTGCGCTGTTCGACATCGAGCGGCCTGGCGCCTACACCGACAGCGCCAACACCTTCGTGGCCAGCGGGCGCCAGCGCTACCGCGGCCTCGAGGTGTCGGCGCAGGGGCGGCTCACGCCCGCGCTGGCGTGGCAGCTCTCGGGCCAGTGGCTCGATGCCGAGTTCCGCCGCATCAACGCGCAGTACGACGGCAAGCGGCCCGAGAACACGGCGCGCACCACGGCGAGCGCCTTTCTCTCGTACGACATCGCGGCCGTGCCGGGGCTGTCGGTCAACGGCGGCGCGTACTTCACGGGGCGCCGTCCCGTCGACGACCTGAACCAGGCCTTCATCGGCGGCACCACCGTCTTCGGCCTGGGCGCGCGCTACGTGGCGCAGCTCATGGGCAGGCGCACCACCTTCCAGCTGAACGTCGACAACGTGGGCGACAAGCGCTACTGGTCGGCGGCCGGCACGCGGCTGGCGGTCGGCACGCCGCGTACGATCAAGGCCCTGGTCAAGATCGATCTCTGAACCCGCGCGCCCCGCCTTGGCGGGGCTTCCTGTTTCTCGTTTTCTTCTGTTTTTCATGGCTTTGCTGCGACGCGTCTGGTTCCAGATCCATTGGTTCATCGGCATCACGGCGGGCAGCGTGCTGGTCGTCATCGGCCTGAGCGGGGCGATGCTGTCGTTCCGCGCCGAGATCACCGACCTGCTGAACCCGATCCCGGCGGCCTCGGCCGCGCCCGCACTGGCACCGCCTGCGCTCGTTGCGCGCGTGCAGGCCGAGATGCCCGGGCGGCGCATCGCGACCGTCGCCGTGTCGACCGAGCCCGGGCGCGCCGCGCGCATCGGGTTCGCGCCGCCGCCGGGCGAGCGGCGCGGCGAGACGCGCTTCGCCGATCCCGCCACCGGCGCGCTGCTGCCCGATCCGGTGGGCGAGCACTTCTTCGAGTTCGTCGAGGAGCTGCACCGCTGGCTGCTGCTGCCGCGCGACGACGGCAAGCCCATCACCGGCTCGCTGGCCGGCCTGTTGCTGGTGCTCGCGCTGTCGGGCCTGTACCTGCGCTGGCCGCGCCGGCCCTTCGCGTGGCGCCAGTGGCTGCGCATCGACTTCGCGCTGCGCGGTCGCGCCTTCCTGTGGAACCTGCATGCGGTGGTCGGCACCGTCGCGCTGCTGGCCTACGTGGTGTCGACCACCACCGGCATGTACTGGGCCTTCGACGGGCTGCGCAAGGTGGTGGACGGCGCGGTCGGCGAGGGCCGTGTGGTGCGTGCCGAACGCGCGCCGGCCGATGCCCCGATGACGCTCGACCTGGCGCGCGTCTGGCAGGCCTTCGTCGATACCACGGGGGGCGACTGGACCCAGGTGACGCTGCGGCTGCCCGCGCGCAACGGCACGCAGGTGGAGGCCGTCTACCTGCGCACGCATGCCGAGCATGAGCGCGCGCGCAACCGCCTGTACCTGCAGGCCGCGACCGGCGAGACGCTGCGCCACGAACGCTATGCCGACAAGCCGCCCATGGGCCGCTTCGTGAACAGCATCTACCCGCTGCACATGGGCACCTACTGGGGCCTGCCGGGGCGCATCGTGATGATGCTCACCAGCCTGGGGCTCGCGCTGTTCGCGATCAGCGGCTGGATGATGTACCTCGGCCGCCGCCGCACCGCGAAGGCCGTGCGCGCCGAGCGTGCGCGGCTCGATGCGGCCGCCGTGCCCGCCACGGCGGGCGATGCGGGCCAGGTGCTGGTCGCCTTCGCGAGCCAGACCGGCCATGCCGAGCGCCTCGCGCTGCAGACGGCCGGCGCGTTGCAGGCCGCCGGTGTCGCGGCGGTGGTGCGGCCCGTGTCCGCCTTGAGTGCCGATGCGCTGCTGCATTTCCGGCAGGTGCTGTGGGTGGCGAGCAGTTTCGGCGAAGGCGAGCCGCCCGACAGCGCGCGCGCTTTCGCCCGCGCGTTCGCGCGTCAGAGCGGCCCGGGCTTGCGCCATCTGCGCTACGGCCTGCTCGCGCTCGGCGACCGCCACTACGCGACCTTCTGCGGCTTCGGCCGCAAGCTCGACCACGACCTGCACAACCAGGGTGCGCAGCCGCTGTTCCCGATGATCGAGGTGGACGGCGAAGACCCGATGGCGCTCGCGCGTTGGCACGACGCGCTGCGCGAGACCTTCGGGGTGCGCGATGCCGCGTGGCCCGTGTCGACCGCGCCAGCTTTCGAAGCCTGGCGGCTCGACGGCCGGCGCCTGCTCAACACGGGCAGCCAGGGCGATCCGCTGTTCGAGATCGAGCTGCGACGCGTCAGTGGCGGCGCGATGGACTGGGTGCCCGGCGCACTGGTCGAGATCGTGCCGCGCCAGATGCACGACGACGGCGCCCCGGCTCCCGCGCCGCGCAGCTACTCGGTCGCGTCGATTCCGTCCGACGGGGCGATCCAGCTGCTGGTGCGGCAGGCACGGCACGACAACGGGCTGGGCGTGGCCTCGGGCTGGCTCACGGTCGGCGCGCCGATGGGCACGGAACTCGCGCTGCGCCTCGTGGCCAACCCGGGCTTCGCGCTGCCCGACGATGCGCGGCCCTGCATCTTCATCGGCAACGGCTCGGGCTTTGCGGGGCTGCGCGCGCTGCTGCGCGAGCGCGCACGCCGCGGGCACGGCCGCAACTGGCTGGTGTTCGGCGAACGGCAGGCGGCGCACGACGGCTTCGGCGCGAAAGAGGTCGCGGCATGGCAGGCCGGTGGCCTCGTGGCGCGTGCGGACTTCGTCTACTCGCGCGACCAGGCGCAGCGCGTGTACGTGCAGGACCGCCTGCGCGAGGCTGGCGAGGTGCTGAAGCAGTGGGTGGACGAAGAGGGCGCGATCGTTTTCGTCTGCGGCAGCCTCGAAGGCATGGCGCCGGGCGTGGATGCGGCGCTCACCGAGGTGCTGGGCGAGAGCGACATGGACGCGCTCATCGCCGAAGGGCGCTACCGCCGCGACGTGTACTGATCAGGCGGGCGGAAAGCTCACGCCCGGTTCGCCGGCCTGCCAGGGCGTGTACTTGGCCATGATGCGCGCGAACATGTCCGACGCGGTCCAGCCCGACAGCCAGGCCTGCACGCGTGGCCATGGCTGAGCGTCGAACCAGGCCGCATCGACCATCGCGAACTGGCGCACGAAAGGCATCAGCGCCGCGTCGGCCAGCGTGGCGTGCGCGCCGGCCAGTTGCGCTGACATCGCGAGTCGATCATCGAGCCCTTGCAGAAAGCGCGCGCCGTCGTCACGTGCGGAGCCTTCCGACGCGGGATAACGCGCCGGGTATTTGTAGCGATCGAGCAGCGGCTTGAAATCGTTGTCGCAGGCCGCCACCAGCGCGATCAGGTCGTCGAGCGTGCCGCGCTCCGGCGTCAGCCAGCGCAGCGGATCGTGGCGGCGCAGCGCCCACAGCATCACGTCCAGGCTCTGTTCCAGCACCGCCGTGCCGCCGTCGAGCACCAGCACGGGGACAGTGCCCTTGGGCGAGGCCGCGAGCATCTCGGCGGGTTTGCGCTTGAGCTCGATCTCGCGCAGCTCGCAGCGCTGTTCGCTCGCCACCAGCGCGAGCCGGGCCCGCATCGCATAGGGGCAGCGGCGGAACGAATAGAGCACGGGGAGGGCGGAATCGGGCATGCGAACCAAAGGTGGACAGGGGGAGCTGGCCGATTGTCGGCCCGTGCCCGCCGGGTCGCGCGGCGGCGGGTTTTTCCTCACAATCGGCTGCCATGGGCGAACGTCTTTTCCTCCGGCTTCACGACGACCCGCTGCACGGGCCGGAGTCGGGCGTGCCCGACGGCACGCTGCAGGTGCTGCCGATTGCGCCGGCCCTGCGGTCGCATGTCTTGCACCTGCTGATGTACCGCGAGACCTTCGCGCCCGGCCACGAGGTGCGCGAGCGCGTGCTGCCCGACGGCGCGATCCGGCTGGTCTTCAACTTCGGCGATGCGCCCTCGGCCGACGACGCACCGGGGCAGGCAGTCGAAGCCATCGGCGCCTTCGCCGCGCCCGCCGTGGTGCGGATGCGCGACACGGTGGAAGGCCTGTCGGTGGCGCTGCGCCCCGGCGCGGCGGCCGCGCTGCTGGGCGTGCCGGCCGGCGAGATCGCGGGCCGCGCGGTGCACCTGGACGAACTCTGGGGCGGCGAGGGCACGACGCTGCTTGCGCGCATGGCTGAAGCGCGGGGCGATGCCGCGCGCGCGCAGCTGCTGCAGCAGGCCCTGATGAAGCGCCTGCAGAAAGCCGGCGACGGCACGCCGCCGGCCGCCGCGATGCACGCCGCGCGACTCATCGCCGCTGCCGACGGGCGCCAGGCATTGCGCGAGGTGGCGCAGGCGGTCGGCGTGGGCGAGCGCCGGCTGCAGCAGCTTTTTCATGCGCACGTCGGGCTGTCGCCGCGCGCCTGGGGCCGGCTCGCGCGGCTGCATGCCTGCCTGCGCGCGCTGCGCCTGCACAGCGCGCCGGCCTGGGCCGACATGGCGCTGGACCACGGGTTCTACGACCAGTCGCACCTCGTCAACGAGTTCCGCGCCCTGTGTGGCGTGACGCCCACCGAATTCCTCGGGCGCCGGGTTTCGGTTTCTTCCAAGACGGCGCGCTGAGGCCGGCCTATCGTGGCCGCTTGTCCTGCCCAAGGACCCTCACCGAACGAAGGAGCAACGACACATGACAGCAGCCCCCTCCACCCCTGACGCCGCGCACCGTCCGCTGGCGGGCCGCGTGGCCGTGGTGACCGGCGCCAGCCGCGGCGCGGGCCGCGGCATCGCGCAGGAACTGGGCGCGGCCGGCGCCACCGTGTACGTGACCGGGCGCAGCACCCGCGCGCGGCCGGCGGACAGCTACGAGCAGCTGCTCGCCCTGTCCGAGCTGGCCGCCTTGCCCGGCACCATCGACGACACCGCCGACGAGGTCACGCAGCTCGGCGGGCGCGGCATTGCCGTGGCCTGTGACCACACGAAAGAAGACGAGGTGGCGGCGCTGTTCGCGCGCGTCGAGCGCGAGCAGGGCCGGCTCGACCTGCTCGTGAACAACGCCTGGGGCGGCCACGAAAGCTTCACGGGTGTCTTCGAGGCGCCGTTCTGGGAGCACCCGCTCGCCAACTGGGATTCGATGTTCGACCGCGGCGTGCGCAACCACCTCGTGGCCAGCCGCTGCGCCGCGCCGGGGATGGTGGCGCGCAAGCAGGGCCTGATCGTCACCACCACCTTCTGGGACCGCAGCCACTACCTGCGCGGTAACCTGTTCTACGACCTCGCCAAGGCATCGATGACGCGGCTGGCCTTCGGCATCGCGCAGGAACTGCAGCCGCACGGCGTGGCCTCGGTGGCCGTCTCGCCGGGCTGGATGCGCACCGAGTTCGTGCTCGCGGGCCACAAGACCGACGAGGCGCACTGGCAGGAGCGCCCCGCGCTGGCGCGCACCGAGTCGCCGCGCTACCTGGGCCGCGCCGTGGCCGCGCTGGCAGCCGATGCGCAGGTGCTCGACAAGACCGGCCAGGTGCTGCGCGTGGCCGACCTGGCGCGTGCCTACGGCTTCACGGACATCGACGGGCGGCAGGTCGAAGCGTTCGAGATGTAGCGTCAGCCGAGTTCGCGCACGTCGATGCGAAAGCGCAGCTCTGGCGCGCCCCCGAGCCCGGGCTCGGTGATGAACTCCTCGACCAGCACGCCGCCGTTGGCGCGGATCACGCGCTGCGAAGCGAGGTTGTCGGGGCTGGTCGTGATCTCGACGTGGTCCAGCCCGGTGGCGCGTGCGTCGGGCAGCAGCGCGCGCAGCGCGGCGGTGGCATAGCCCCGGCCGCTTTTCCATGGCACCACGCCGTAGCCGATGTGGCCGAGGCAGTACGAAGGCAGGGCGTTGGTGCCCGGTTGCCAGCGCAGCTGGATGCTGCCGCAGAACTCGCCGTCCCAGAGCCAGCGCCGGTAGCCTGGCAGCCGCGGCACGGTGCCACCGTCGGGCAGCGGGATGGGCGGGCCCTTGGCCTCGCGGTCGACGAGGCCGGCAAGAAAGCCTTCGGGGTCGGTGCGGATCAGCGCCAGCTCTTCGGGGCCGGCTTCGGCCCGCAGGTTGTTGGGCGACCAGCCGCGCTCCAGTGCGGCGATGTAGCCGGGCAGGTGCTCGGGCGAGGGCCAGACGAGCTGCAGGGCGGAGGGGGACATGGGACGCGGTCCTTTTTCTTTCGGGTTCATTCAGTACGAGCGCAGGGCGATGCCCCAGCGCCCCTCGGCCTGCACGACGATCCAGAGGTTGGCGTGTGTGCTGATCACCGCGCCGGCCGCATCGCGCCGCGTGTAGTGCACGACGAAGTGCACCTTGTCGTGGCTCACGAGCACCGGCTCCTTTTTCTCGTACTGCGTGGAGGCCCAGCCGCCGGCCTTGAGCGTGTCGAAGAAATCGGCCGGGTGCCGACCGGGCGCGGGCCAGTCGAGCCGCTGCGCGCCCGAGAGCATCGTGTGCGGAAAGTGCAGCTCGGCGTCCATGCCGCGCGTGTCCGAGGCATTGAACGCGGCCGTGAAGCGGTCGAGGCAGGCCGATGCGGCGGCGACGACGGCCGCGTGCGGCACGTCGGAGGGCGGCGGGGCGACGAAGGCAGAGAAATCGGTCATGTGCCGGATGGTAGGCGAGCGTGCGCCTGTCGGTCACGTTTGCATGAAATGCAACTGAGTTGCGTCAATCCATATAATGCAATCCTGTTGCAACTATGGAGCCTGCCCTCATGGCCGATCGCCTTCCCGTCACCGTGCTGTCCGGCTTCCTGGGCGCCGGCAAGACCACGCTGCTCAACCACATCCTGCACAACCGCGAGGGCCGCCGCGTGGCGGTGATCGTCAACGACATGAGCGAGGTCAACATCGACGCCGCGCTGGTGCGCGAAGGCGGCGCCGCGTTGTCGCGCACCGACGAGAAGCTGGTCGAGATGAGCAACGGCTGCATCTGCTGCACGCTGCGCGAAGACCTGCTGATCGAGGTGAAGCGGCTCGCCAAGGAAGGGCGCTTCGACCAGCTCGTGATCGAGTCGACCGGCATCTCCGAGCCGCTGCCCGTGGCCGAGACCTTCACCTTCGCGGGCGAGGACGGCCAGAGCCTGGCCGACGTGGCGCGGCTGGACACCATGGTCACGGTGGTCGATGCCTTCAACTTCCTGCGCGACTACGGCTCGCCCGACAGCCTGGGCCAGCGCGGCCAGTCGCTGGGCGACGAAGACACGCGCACGGTGGTCGACCTGCTGATCGAGCAGATCGAGTTCTGCGACGTGCTGGTGGTCAACAAGACCGACCTCGTGACGGCGCAGGAGCGCGAGCGGCTGATGGCGATCCTGCGTAGCCTCAACCCGCGTGCGCGCATCGAAGAGTCGGAGTTCGGCCGCGTCGCGCTCGACCGCGTGCTCGACACGGGCCTCTTCGACTTCGAACAGGCCGAGCAGGCCCCCGGCTGGCTGGCCGAGCTGCGCGGCGAGCACGTGCCCGAGAGCGAGGCCTACGGCATCCGCAGCTTCGTCTACCGGTCGCGCCTGCCGTTCCATCCGCAGCGCTTCTGGGACCTGGTGCAGAGTGAGTGGGAAGGCGTGGTCCGCTCCAAGGGCTTCTTCTGGCTCGCGAGCCGGCCGACCCGCGCGGGTGCGTGGTCGCAGGCCGGCGGTGCCTGCCGCTACGGCGTGGCGGGCCTGTGGTGGGCGGCCGTGCCGCGCGAACACTGGCCGACCGACCCCGACGGGCTCGAACTCATCCGCAAGAACTGGGACGACGCCACCGGCGACGCGCGCCAGGAGCTGGTGCTGATCGGCATCGGCATGGACGAGGCCGCGCTGCGCGCGCGGCTCGATGCCTGCCTGCTCACGCCCAACGAGATGCGCTTCGGCCCCTCGTGGTGGCAGAACCTGCCCGATCCGTTTCCGTCGTGGAACGTGTGAGCGCGCGGGCGGTTCAGTCGCCGGCGCTGCCGGGCTGCATCGCCTGTTGCACCAGCCGGGCCATGGCCGACGCGTTCTCGCTGCCGACGGCGGCCAGGCCCTGCACCGTGCCTTGACGGTCCTGCAGGGCTTCGTCCTGGCTGGCCTTGAGCTTGCCTTCGAGGCGGTCGATGGGGATCTCGATGCCCACCACGGCGCGCGCCAGCTTGCGGATGAAGGTCTCGGGCGCGTCCGTGGTCTGCCAGGGCACGGGCTGGCCGGCCTCGTTCGCCGCGGTCAGCCGCGCGAGCAGGTCGAGCAGCCAGGCTTCGTCGTCGATGGCGCGCGCGATGCCGTGCGCATGGGCGACGGCGTAGTTCCAGGTCGGCACCACCTGGCCGTGCTCGGCCTTGCCGGGGTACCAGCCGGGCGTGATGTAGGCCTGCGGCCCCTGGAACATCACGACCGAAGCAGCCGGGGCATCGAGCTGACGCCACACGGGATTGGCGCGCGACACGTGGCCGAGCAGCGTGCCGAACGGGCCGCGCGAGCGGTCGAGCAGAAAGGGCAGGTGGTTGGCGACCAGTCCGTCGGCGCCTGGCACGACCCAGGCGCCCAGCGGGTGCGCGTCGATCAGCGCGTGGCTCGCGCCGAGGTCGGGCTGGCGGTGGTGCCGGGAGACGTACACGTGCAGCGCGATGAAACTATCGAGCGCAGTCGCCGCACATGCCGTGCAGCGTGAGCGCCGTGTGCCGCGTGTCGATGCCCTGCTTGCGCAGCGCCTTGCCGAGCCGGCCCATCACCTTGGGCAGTTCGGGGTCGGAAGGCAGGGCCAGCACCTTGTGGCACTGGTCGCATTCGAAGGTGTTGCCCGAGGCGGTGTCGACGTGCCGCGCGAAGCGGTTGACCCGGTCGGCGCCCACGCGGCGGTCGCACAGGCCGGCCTCGACCAGCCGGTCGAGCACGCGGTAGAGCGTGACGCGGTCGGGCGGCTCGCCCGTGGCGGCGGTGTAGGCGGCGGCCACTTCCTCGTGGGTCAGCGGCTGCGAGCCGTGTTCGAGCAGCTCGAGCACGGTCTGGGCGGCGCGCGTCACGCGCAGCCCGCTGCCGCGCAGCAGCGCCTCGCTGTCGAAGGCGGGGCCGGGCGACGAGGTCTTCGGGGACGGGTTCGGGGTGGTCTTCATGCGAAACGCCATTGTGTTGCATCCGGCGCTCCCTTGTGCCGGCAAGGGCGCCGGGGCGGCCCGAAGGCCCGGATGTTGCGAGGTGCAAGTCAGCCAACCGGCCGTTTCGCCGCGGCCCGGGTCGCCCGAATGCGCTAAGGTCCGGGCATTCGCATTCCTGAATACCTTCGTTGACCATGTCCCGTCCCCCCATCGAAATCGAAACCGCCCCGAACCCCACCGCCACGGTGATCCTGATGCACGGCCTGGGTGCCGACGGCAACGACTTCGTGCCGATCGCCGGCGAACTCGACCTGTCGGCCGTGGGCCCGGTGCGCTTCGTGTTCCCCAACGCGCCCGTCATTCCCGTGACCATCAACGGCGGCTACGAGATGCCCGCCTGGTACGACATCGCGGTGGCCGACCTGGTGGCGCGCGAGGACGAGGCCGGCCTGCGTCGCTCGCAGGCGAGCATCGAGGCCCTCATCGCCAACGAAAAGGCCCGCGGCATCCCCGCCCATCGCATCGTGGTGGCCGGCTTCTCGCAAGGCTGCGCGATGGCGCTGATGACGGGGCTGCGCCACGGCGAGCGGCTGGCCGGCATCGTCGGCCTTTCGGGCTACCTGCCGATCGCCGCGACCACGGCGGCCGAGCGCCACGGCGCCAACCACGACACGCCCGTGTTCCTCGCGCACGGCCGGCAGGACCCGGTGGTGCCGCTGGCGCGCGCCGAACAGTCGCGCGACGCGCTGGTGGCGCTGGGCCACCCGGTCGAGTGGCACGAATACCAGATGGCGCACTCGGTCTGCATGGAAGAGATCGCCGACCTCAACCACTTCCTGCTGCGCGTGTTCGGCTGAAGGCCCGCCACGCCGGGCCGCGCGCGCATCCATCCTGATCCTGTCACCCCGAAAGAACGCACAGAAGGAGACCCCATGATCCTGGTCATCGGACACGCGCTGGCAAAGGCCGACACCCTGCAGGCGATGCTGGCCATCAGCGTGGAACACGTGCTGCGCTCGCGCGCCGAGCCCGGCTGCATCTCGCATGACGTCACGACCGACGTGCAAGACCCGCTGCAGCTCACCTTCGTGGAGCGCTGGAGCGACATGGCGGCGCTGCAGGCGCACTTTCGCGTCGATGCGTCGCGCGCTTTCGGCAAGGCGCTCGCGGCCATGGCCGACGGGGTGCCGTCGATCCATGTCTACCAGTCGGAAGAGATCGACCTGTCGGCGGGCCGCGCCAAGGCCTGAATTTCGAACCCCGCTGCGCGCCGCAAGGCCGGTGGCATTTGAGAGGGTAGCTATGAAAAAAGTAGCAAAAAACAGCATAGCCGGATGCGGGATTCCCTGCTTCAGCAGTGCCTGTCCGCCCGTGCTACCTTCCAGCCCCACAGAAGATTGATGGGTCATAAGAACATGAGCAACAGATTGCAGGAGAGGCTGGGTGCACTCCCGGCCGCGCGATTGAAGGGAATGCGTCGCGGCATCGAGAAGGAAAGCCTGCGCGCGCTGCCCGACGGCAAGCTGGCCCTCACGCCGCATCCGCTGGCGCTGGGCTCGGCGCTCACGCATCCGCACATCACGACCGACTTCAGCGAATCGCAGCTCGAACTCATCACGGGCGTGCACGCGGGCGTGGAGTCGGCGCTCGAAGAGCTCACGCGGGTGCACCAGTTCACCTACCGCGTGCTCGACCAGCTCGGCGACGAGCGCCTGTGGGTGTCGAGCATGCCCTGCGGCCTGCCGACCGACGAGACCATTCCGATCGGCCGCTACGGCTCGTCGAACGTCGGCCGCGCCAAGAGCGTGTACCGCATGGGCCTGAGCCACCGCTATGGCCGCCGCATGCAGACCATTTCGGGCATCCACTACAACTGGTCGCTGCCGGAGGTGTCGAGCGAAGAGTACTTCGCGCTCATCCGCAATTTCCGCCGCCAGGCCTTCCTGCTGCTGTACCTGTTCGGCGCCTCGCCGGCCCTGTGTTCGAGCTTTGTCGCGGGCCGCCCGCACGAGCTGCAGCCGCTGGGCGACGGCAGCATGTACATGCCGCACGGCACCTCGCTGCGCATGGGCCGCCTGGGCTACCAGAGCGAGGCGCAGGCCTCGCTGGCCGTGAGCTACAACAGCCTGGAGGGCTACGGCGCCTCGCTGCAGGACGCGCTCACGCGCCCGTGGCCAGCCTACGAGGCCATCGGCATCCGCAACCTGGGCGGCGACTACAACCAGCTGGGCACCAGCCTGCTGCAGATCGAGAACGAGTTCTACGGCACGATCCGCCCCAAGCGCGTCATTCACTCCGGCGAGCGCCCGCTGCATGCGCTGCGCGAGCGCGGCGTGGAGTACGTCGAGGTGCGCCTGATGGACCTCGACCCCTTCGAGACCGTCGGCATCAACGCGCAGACCATGCGCTTCATCGACGTGTTCCTGCTGCACTGCCTGCTGAACGACAGCCCCGACGACACCCCGCAAGAAATCGCCGACCTGGCGCAGAACCAGCACCTCACGGCCGCGCGCGGCCGCGAGCCGGGGCTGAAGCTGCGCCGCGACGGGCGCGAGGTCGCGCTCACCGACTGGGGCCTGGAGCTGGTCGAGCAGTGCCTGCCGATTGCCGCCGCGCTCGACGCGGCGCAGGGCGGCACGCAGCATGTCGACGCGGTGCGCGCCGCCAAGGCCGGTCTCGAGAACCCCGACAGCCTGCCGTCGGCCCGCGTGCTCGCGGCCATCGAGCAGCAGCACGGCAACTCCTTCGTCGGCTTCGTGCGCGCCCAGTCGGAGCAGACCCGCGCCGCGCTGCTGGCGCTGCCGTTCACGGCCGCGCAGCAGGCCGGGTTCGAGCAGATGACGGCCGAGTCGATCCAGGCGCAAAAGCGCATCGAGGCGGCCGACACCATGCCCTTCGAGATCTACCGCGAGCAGTACGTCTCGCCGGCGCGCCTGGGCATGGCCCCCGGCCGCCTGCCGGTCGCGGCCTGACGCATCCTCACGGCGGCGCCACGGCGGCGCCGGCCGGCGCATGCCGACAGCGCCGCTGGCCGATGGCCTACAGCCATTGACCTGTCCGGCTCACCGTGGCGCGGCGGCCAGCCCCGAAGATGGCGTCATGCGCTGCCCAGTTCCGGACCCGAGACACCCACCATGACGCTCCATGCCTACCTGGTCGAGGACAGTCCGGTGATCCGCGAGAACCTGGTCGACTTTCTCGAGGACGTGGTCGATGCGCACGTGATCGCCTCGGCCAGCACCGCCGACGAAGCGCTCGAATGGCTGCGCGACCACAAGAGCGACTGGGATCTGGCCATCGTCGACCTGTTCCTGCAGCGCGGCAACGGCCTGGCGGTGCTGAACGCCTGCCGCCAGCGCTCGCCGCACCAGAAGGTGGTGGTGCTCAGCAACTACGCCACCGCCGACATGCGCCTGCGCTCGCAGCAGCTGGGCGCCGATGCCTTCTTCGACAAATCGGCCGAACTCGACCAGCTGGTGGCGTACTGCGCCACCGTCCAGCCGTCGCATGGGTGACTCTCGCCGGGGGCGCCCGGCGGCGAACGGGGCGGGGAACTGAGGTAAAACGTTGGGTTGTTGTCAATTGGCAACCTTTACCAACACCGTTCAGACAGCGAGCAGAGACCTCATGAGCAACAGCACCTCCATCGACTTCCAGGGCCGCGTGGCCATCGTGACCGGCGCCGGCGGCGGCCTGGGCCGCCAGCATGCGCTGGCCTTGGCGGCGCGCGGCGCCAAGGTGGTGGTCAACGACCTGGGCGGCGCGCGCGACGGCTCGGGCGGCTCGGTCAGCGCCGCGCAGGCGGTGGTCGACGAGATCAAGGCGGCCGGCGGCGAAGCCATTGCCAACGGCGCCTCGGTGACCGACTTCGAGGCCGTGCAGGCCATGGTCAAGCAGGCGGTCGACGCCTGGGGCCGCGTCGACATCCTGGTGAACAACGCCGGCATCCTGCGCGACAAGAGCTTCGCCAAGATGGAACTGGACGACTTCAAGCTCGTGGTCGACGTGCACCTGATGGGCGCCGTGAACTGCACCAAGGCCGTCTGGGCGCTCATGAACGAGCAGAAGTACGGCCGCATCGTGATGACCACCTCGTCGTCGGGCCTGTACGGCAACTTCGGCCAGAGCAACTACGGCGCCGCCAAGCTGGCGCTGGTGGGCCTCATGCAAACGCTGAGCATCGAAGGCGCCAAGAACGACATCCGCGTGAACTGCCTGGCGCCCACCGCCGCCACGCGCATGACGGAAGACCTGTTCCCCAAGGACATGCTCGAGGCCTTCCGCCCCGAGGCCGTGGTGCCCGCGATGCTGGTGCTGGCCGCGCAGGACGCGCCCAACCGCACCATCCTCTGCGCCGGCGCCGGCACCTTCGAGGCCGCCCACATCACGCTGACGCAGGGCGCCTGGCTGGGCATTGCCGCCGACACGCCCGAGCAGCTGGCCGCGCGCCTGTCGGAAGTGACCGCGCGCGAGGGCGAGGCCGTGCCGCAAAGCGGCACCGCCCAGGGCGCGAACGAAGTCGCCAAGGGCCAGGCGAACGCCGGCCGGGGCTGAACTTTCGTCACTCGGTGCATGGCGCTTGACTTCGAGCGCACTCGAGCATTTCCAATGAATTCACCGGATGTCCGGTGTCTTCATTCATCCAAGGAAATCACGCCATGCACACGATCGACAACAAGGCCCTGGTCCAGCGCATCCACGCGGAGCTGGACAAGGGCAACGGCCAGGCCTTCATCGACAGCCTGGCCGACGACGCCAGCTGGACGCTGGAAGGCAGCACGCCCTGGTCGCGCACCTACCAGGGCAAGCAGGCGATCCGCGAAGAGCTGATCAAGCCGCTGTTCGGGCAGTTCGCGGGGCCCTATGTGAGCAAGACCGAATGCATCATTGCGGAAGGCGACCGCGTGGTGGTGCTGTTCAGCGGCGACGTGCCCACCAAGGCCGGCAAGCGCTACAACAACCGCTATTGCTACGTCTACCGACTCGAAGGAGGCCAAGTGAAGACATTGACCGAGTACTTCGACACCGCGCTGGTCGAGCGGGCGCTCGACGCGCCGACCGCCCATGCCGGCTGACGCCAGCACTGCCACGCCGTCGTTCCACATCGGCGAACTGGCCGCGCGCACGGGCCGCACGGTGCACGCCATCCGCTGGTACGAATCGCAGGGCCTCGTGCCCGGCGTGGCGCGCGACGCGGGCGGGCGGCGCGTGTACGGCGAACTGCATGTGGGTTGGCTCGACCTGATGGACCGGCTGCGCCGCACCGGCATGTCGATCGCCGAGATGCGCGACTACACGGCGCTCGCATTGCAGGGCAAGGCCACGCTGCGCCAGCGGCGCGACCTGCTCGAGGCGCACCGCGCGCGCGTGCACCAGACCATTGCCGACTGGCAGCAGGCGCTGTCGCTGGTCGATCGCAAGATCGATTTCTACGACGCCTGGATGGCCGACGGGCGGCGCCCGCCGCTCATTCCGGTGGAAACGCCGCAGCGCCTGCCCGCGCCGAAGCGCAAGCCGGCGCGCTGAGCTTCGACTCGACTACTCGGCGACGAAGCCCTCGCCGTCGCGGCGGATCGAATCGCGGGCGCGGTGGTTGTTGAGGCGGCCCAGCGTGTTGTCGAGCAGGCGCTTGAGCTTGTCGGCCGCGCCGCGGAAGGCCTCGTCGAGGCTGGTGGCATGCTGTGTCACCGCGAGCGGCTGGTGGTGCGCCAGGCGCGCTTCCATCACGCAGCACTTGTCGCCGCCGCCGGCCTTGTCGTGGTTCTCGTCGCTCAGGTGCACCTCGACGCGCGTCACGTCTTCGACGAAACGGCTCAGGTGCTGCTTGATCTCGGTGTCTGCCCAGCGCTCCAGCGTGTCCTTGTTGGTGATGCCATTGCTCGTGTTGACCTGGATCTGCATTGCGTATGTCCCTGCTGGATGGTGAACGAGCCTTCACTGTGCACCCGAAAGAGTGCCCCTGTGCGTAGGTGTGTTGCCCCTTTTTGCCGGGGCATGGCCGCGTGCTCAGCTCTGGATGTAACTGGTCAGCTGGGTGATGGTCTGCTCGTGCTCGGAAATGATGTCGTCCATCAGGTCTTGAATGGAGATCATGCCGACCACCTTGTCGCCGTCGACCACGGGCAGGTGGCGGAACTTGCGCTGGCTCATGAGCGCCATGCAGGCGTGGGTCTGGGTCTGCGGGGTGACGGTCATCACGTCGGGCGTCATGATCTCGGAGACTTTCATCTCCTTGGAGTTCTTGCCCTGCAGCGCCACCTTGCGGGTGTAGTCGCGTTCGGACAAAAAGCCCACGAGCTTTTCGCCGTCCATCACCATGAGCGCGCCCACTTCGAAATGCGCCAGCGTGGCCAGCGCGTCGAACACGCTGGTGTCGGGCGAGGTGCGCCAGGCGGCGGAATCGTGGCGCTTGAGCAGTTCGGAGACGGGTTTCATCGCAGGCACTCCATTCAGGGGTTTCGATCCGGCCGACGCACGTGGCGGCGCCGTGCTTCGGACAAATCATAGGGGCGGAATCGCCCTTCGCGATGCAAAACCCTCCCGGGTGTTGCGCGTGTCATGCCGCGCACACGAACCCGGGGATGATCAAGAGGTGCTCAGGGCGCGGCGGCGAGCACGCGGCTCAGCGCCACGGCATTGCCCGCGACGTCCTTCACGAGGCCTTGCGCGTCGAAGTTCACCTGGAACTCCGACCAGCTGTCGCGCCAGTAGCGCCACACCGGCGCGTCCAGGCTCGGGTTCTCGCTGGCCACCGGGTAGCCCAGCGCCATCAGCACCTGTTCGCGCGTCATGCCCGGCATCACCTTGCCCGCGAGGATGGCGGCGCCCACCGCAGGCGGGAAGCTGGCGATCTTGCGCTTGGGGTCTTCGGTGACCACGTAGCGCTTGGCGAAGTCGATCAGCGTGATGTTGCGGCTGTAGTCGTTCTTGATGCGCTGGGGCTTGCCCGCGAGATCGAGGTTGAAGAAGCGGAAGTCGTAGGCCGTGATGCGCGCCGGCGTGCCCACGGGGACGACGCTCGTGCCCTGTTCGTCGTAGTTGATGTCGCTGATCGAGTCGCCATACGTGCGCATGTTGCAGCACAGGAAACCGTCGGTCAGCGGGCCGGGCGGCGGCGACGGGCGCTGGGCATGCACCGCAGTGGCGGACAGGATGGTGGTGGCCGCGAGCAGGGCGGCGGCGGCAAGGCGCTGGACCATGAAAAGGATCTCCCTCGGTGTGACTTTTTGAAACGGCTGCGGGCGCAGCGCGCGGATTCTAGGGGTGATCTTGCGGCCAACAAGCCAGTGAATACGCCAGTTGGTGCTATCAAAAGCGCAGCATCGAGGAATCGGTCCGTTTCCCGGTTCACAATGCGCACCCGGCCTGCGAGGCCGGTCCCCTTCCAGACAGCGCGAAAGAAAGAGCATCCATCGATGGCGATCCAGTGGTTCCCCGGTCACATGTATTCGACCCAGAAGGCCATCACCGAACGGGTGAAGGACATCGACGTGGTGATCGAACTGCTCGACGCGCGCCTGCCCGGTTCCAGCGCCAACCCGATGCTGGCCGAGCTCACGGCCGGGCGGCCCACGCTGAAGGTGCTCAACAAGCAGGACCTGGCCGACCCCGCGCGCACCGAGGCCTGGCTGGCGCACTACAACGCGCTGCCCGACACCCGCGCCATTGCGCTCGATGCCAGCCTGACCACGCCCGCGCAGCGCATCGTGCGCGCCTGCCACGAGCTGTCGCCCAACCGCGGCGGCATGGCCAAGCCGATGCGCGTGCTGATCTGCGGCATTCCCAACGTGGGCAAGTCGACCCTCATCAACACGCTCACCGGCGGGCGCAAGGCCAAGACCGGCGACGAGGCCGGCATCACCAAGCTGGAGCAGCGCATCACGCTGGCCGACGACTTCTACCTGTGGGACACGCCCGGCATGCTGTGGCCGCGCATCATCGTGCCCAAGAGCGGCTACAACCTCGCCGCCAGCGGCGCGGTGGGGCGCAATGCCTTCGATGAAGAAGAAGTGGCGCTGGAGCTGCTGGACTACCTCAAGGCGAACTACGCCGAGGGCATCGTCGCGCGCTTCAAGCTCGTCGAGCTCGATGCCGCCACCCTGGGCGGCATGAAGGACGAAGACGTCCTCGACACCATCGGCCGCAAGCGCGGCGCGCTGCTGGGCAAGGGCAAGGTCAACCTGCAGAAGGCCGCCGAGATCGTGATGCACGAGTTCCGCGCCGGCAACCTGGGGCGCATCACGCTCGAGACGCCCGAGGAGTTCGCGCAGTGGCTGGCCGCCGGCCAGCGCGCCGACGCCGAGCGCGCCGCGAAGAAGGCGGCGCGCGGCAAGAAGGGCAAGGCCAAGCCCGAGGCGCCCGACGCAGACAGCAGCTCAACGGCCGACGCGTGAAGGTCTTGCGCGCGGTGCACTGAAGGCCGCGCGGGCCGCCCCTATCATCGAGAGATGCAACGTCTCACGCGCCAGCGCAACGCCGTTTTCTCCGCCTTCAGCGACGCCGGCCGCGTGCTGACCGCCCCCGAAATCCTCGAACACGCACGGGCCATCGTGCCCGAGATCAGCCTGTCGACGGTGTACCGCCAGGTCTCGCTGCTGCTGGCCGACGGCGAGATCGCCAAGGTCGAGCTGCCGGGCGAACCGGCGCGCTATGAAGTGGCCTGCAAGGCTGATCCACACGACCACCATTCGCACGGCGCCAGCGAAGGTGGCGATGCAGGGCACCACCACCATCACTACTTCCATTGCTCGCACTGCGGCCAGGTGTTCCTGCTGCACGCGTGCCCGGGGCCGATGCACGACCTGGCCCCCAAGGGCTTCCAGGTGACGCACCACGAGGTCACGCTGCATGGCCTGTGCGCCGCCTGTGTCGACGCCGGCGCGAAAGCGCCGAAGACGCACCCGCCGCACTGACGACGGCGGGGCCCCGGGGTGCCGGGGAAAGGTCAACAAAGTTATTGAGAATGAATTCGCAATAAAGTATATTCGCGTGTCCGAACGAACTCCCCGGCCACGTCCATGCAAGTCCTGTCCTCGCTCAAGGAAGCCAAGAAGCGTCACCGCGATTGCCAGGTGGTGACGCGGCGCGGCCGCACCTACGTCATCTGCAAGTCCAACCCGCGCTTCAAGGCGCGGCAAGGCGGCGCGAAAAACAAGAACAAGCGCTGACCGCTTGGCGGCTTTGCCGCCATCGCCTTCATTCCCCATTCGATGACCGCATCGGCGTGCCCACGCCGGGGGCGTGCCTGCGCGCGCCTTTCCTTTCCTTCTTCCTTCCATCGGAATCCCTCCGCCATGCTCCGAGTCTCCGGCCTCACCAAACGCTACGGCGCGCACACCGCGCTCGACCGCCTCGACCTCGACATCCGCGGCGGCGACATCTACTGCCTGCTGGGCGCCAACGGCGCGGGCAAGACGACCACCATCAACCTGTTCCTGAACTTCATCGCGCCGACCGACGGCACGGTGCAGATCAACGGCACCGACGTCACGCGCCACCCGGTCGCGACCAAGCAGGACGTGGCGTACATCCCCGAGCAGGTCACGCTGTACGGCACGCTCTCGGGCCTGGAAAACCTGCGCTTCTTCGCCGGCCTGGCGCTGGGCCACGAACTGCCGCGCGAACGCCTGCTCGCGCTGATGACCGAGGTGGGGCTCGACCACGCCGCCGCCGACAAGCGCGTCAGCATGTATTCGAAGGGCATGCGCCAGAAGGTGTGGATCGCGGTGGCGCTGGCCAAAGAGGCCAAGGCGCTGCTGCTCGACGAGCCCACCTCGGGGCTCGACCCGCATGCCGCCGCCGAGTTCTCCGACCTGCTGCGGCGCGCGGCCGACCGCGGCGTGGCCGTGCTCACCACCACGCACGACCTGTTCCACGCGCAGCAGACCGCCACACGCGTCGGGATCATGAAGCGCGGCCGGCTGGTCGAAAGCCTCGACGGCGCGCAGATCGGCCAGACCGACCTGCAGTCCCTCTACCTGCAACACATGAGGGCCTGACCCGATGACGATGCGCTGGATCGCCCGACGCGAATTCACCGAACGCCTGCGCGACGGCCGCCTGTACTGGGCGGGCGGGCTCGTGGCCGTGCTGCTCTTCACCGCGCTGGCCGTCGGCTGGGCGCACCAGCGCGGCGCGCATGCCGAGCAGGTGGCCGCACAGGCCATGGACTACCGCGACTGGCTGCACCAGGACAAGCGCCATCCGCACGACGCCGCGCACCAGGGCATGCATGCCTTCAAGCTCGAGCCGCCGCTGTCGATGGTCGATGCGGGCATCAACCCCTACATCGGCAGCACCGTGTGGCTGCAGGCGCACCGCCAGAGCGAGGTCAAGTTCAATGCCGCGCAGGACGCGACCGGCCTGCAGCGCTTCGGCAACCTGTCGGTGGGCTGGATCTTGCAGGTGCTCGGCCCGTTGCTGGTGATCGTGCTGGGCTTCAACGCCTTCGCGGGCGAGCGCGAGCAGGGCATCCTGCGCCAGACGCTGAGCCTGGGCGTGGCGCCGCTGCGCCTGCTGGCCGGCAAGGCGCTCGCGCTGTCGGCGCTGCTCGCGGTGCTGCTGGTGCCGGCGGCCCTCGTGGCGGCCGTGGCCGTGGCGGTGGGCGCGGAGCCGGGCGGGCGCGTCGATGCGCTGCTGCGGTTGGGCGCGTGGTCGCTGGGCTACGCGGTGTACCTCGGCATCTTCGTGTGCCTGGTGCTGGGCGTGTCGGCGCTGTCGTCCACCTCGCGCATGGCGATCACCGTGCTGCTCGCGCTGTGGATCGGGCAGGCCGTGATGGCGCCGCGCGTGCTCTCCGAACTCTCGCGCACGTGGTTCCCGAGCCCGACGCGGCTGGCGTTCAACCAGGCGCTCGGCGCGGAACTCAAGGCCGTGTCGAACCAGGTCTGGCAGCAGAACTTCGGCACCACCGAGCGCTGGGGGCGCGACGTGCCGCTGAGCAAGTGGGGCATCGCGCTGCGCCTGGACGACCAGGCCTCGTACCCCGTGTACGACCGCCACTACGGCCGCCTGTGGGACACCTGGGAACAGCAGCAGAAAGTGCAGGAGTGGAGCGGCCTGCTGCTGCCGCTGCTCGCGGTGCGCAGCTTCTCGATGGGCATGGCGGGTACCGACTTCTCGCACCACCGGCGCTTCACCACGGCGGCCGAGCTGCACCGCCGCAATATCCAGGACCTGATGAGCAAGGACCTCGTGGCGCATGCCGATCCGCTCGGCGACCGCCACTTCTCCTACCAGGCCACGCCCGAGCTCTGGGCCACCGTGCCGCCCTTCGACTACCACCCGCCGGGCGCAGGGTGGGCGCTGCGGCACCAGGCGCGCAGCTTCCTCGTGCTGTGCGCCGGCCTGCTGCTCGCGGCGGCCTTCGCGGCCTTCGCCACCTTGCGCCAGCGCGCGCTCTGAGAGGGGATGCCACCCATGTCCATCCATCCTCCTCAAGGCCGCCGCCTGCTGGCCGTGATGCGCCAGGAAGTGCGCCTGATGCTTGCCGAGCGCGGCCTGTGGGTCGTCGGCGCATTGTTCCTTTTGCTCGTGGCCTATGCGTTGGGCAATGGCCTGCTGCAGACCGCCCAGCGCGACCGCGCGCAGGCGGCCGTGGCGCAGGCCGACCGCGACACCCGCACCGCGCAACGCACGCTGCTCGAAGCCATCCTGGCCGGCACCGCGCAGCCCACGCCCTTCGAGAACCCGGCTGACCCTTCGCGCATGGCCAGCAGCTACGGCGGCCAGCACGTGCTGCTGCCGACCGCGCCGCTGGGCCCGGTCGCGCTGGGGCAGAGCGACCTGTTCCCGAGCCAGTACCAGGTCACGAACCAGAGCCGCGTGGTGTTCATGAACCCGAGCGACATCGAGAACCCGTGGCATTTGCTGAGCGGGCATTTCGACCTGGCCTTCGTCATCGTCTACCTGCTGCCGCTGCTCATCTTCGCGCTCAGCTACAACCTGTTGTCGGCCGAACGCGAGAACGGCACCTTGCGCCTGCTGCTGTCGCAACCGCTGCGGCTGCGCACGCTGCTCGCGGGCAAGCTCACGGTGCGCGCGGCGGTGCTGCTGGGGCCGGCCGTGCTGCTGCCGGTGGCGGTGCTGTGGATCGCACGCCATGCGGGCCTCACGGCGGGCGGGGCGGGCAGCGCCACGCTCTGGTGGGCCTTGCTGGTCGGCGCCTACGCGCTGTTCTGGTTTGCGCTGGTGGTGGCGGTGAATGCCTTCGGCGCCTCGTCGGCGACGAATGCGATGGTGCTCGTCATCGCCTGGGTGCTGCTGGTGCTCGTGGCGCCGGTGCTGCTCAACCTGGCCGTCACGCAGGCCGCGCCCGCACCGTCGCGCACCGAGCTGGCCACGCGCCAGCGCGTGGTCACGGCCGAGGCGATGAAGCGCTACCAGGACCTGCTGGGCACCGAGTACCAGCACGTGGGGCAGGGCGCGATCCTCGTGCCGCGCGACGGCAAGATCGAGATCGCCGGCCGCTCGCTGGCCAACTACCGCATCCAGCGCGAGGTCGACGAAGCGATCCGACCCGCGCTCGCGCGCTTCGACGCGCAGCAGGCGGCACAGCAGGCGCTGGTGGGCCGCTTCGGCGCCGTGTCGCCGGCGGCCGTGGCCTACGAAGGCATGACCGCGCTGGCCGGCAACGGCGCGCGTCGCCATGCGCGCTTCGACGCGCAGACCGTGGCACACCACGAAGCGTGGAAGGCCTTCTTCTTCCCGCGCATCGATGCGCGCGATGCGCTCGCCCCTGCCGACTTCGATCGCATGCCCACCTTCGCCTGGCACGAGGAGCCCGCCGACCTCGTGCGCGGGCAGGCCGCGCTCGCCGTGCTGCAACTGCTGGTGCCGAGCCTGCTGCTGTTCGGCCTCGCGGCCTGGCGGCTGCGGCGCTTCTCGGTCGCCTGACGCTTTCTTCATTTCTTCCACGCACCGCTCCATGACCCCGTTCACCCGCACCACCGTCGCGCTGGCCGCCTTCACCGCCTTGCAAGTCGCCTCTGCACAAGACAGCAGCAGCAACAACGCCGAACTCGGCACCGTCACCATCGAAGGCAGCCGCGACGCAAACAGCCTGCACCTCGACGACACGAGCGGCACGGCCTCGCGCCTGGGCCTGTCGGTGCGCGAGACGCCGGCCTCGGTCGAGATCCTGTCGCAGGACGCGATCCAGCAGCGCGGCGCGCGCACCTTCAGCGAGGCGCTGCGCGGCATGGCGGGCCTGTCGGGCGGCGGCCCGCCGTCGTCGCCGACCACGCTGTCGCTGCGCGGCTTCAACAGCCTCATGTACCTGTACGACGGCGTGCGCAGCTCGGGCGCGGGCGTCACCAACCGCGTGCAGGACACCTGGAACTACGAGCGCATCGAAGTGCTCAAGGGCCCGGCCTCGGTGCTCGACGGCGAAGGCGCCATCGGCGGCATCGTCAACTTCGTGACCAAGCGGCCCGACCGCAGCACCCCGCACAAGGAGGCGCTGCTGTCGTACGGCAGCTACGGCTCCACGCGCGCGGCCTTCGGCTTCGGCGGTGCGCTGGGCGAGGCCAGCGCCTACCGGCTCGACTACAGCCGCAACGACACCAAGGTGGGCACCATCGACCGCAACGGCGAGCGCATCGACCACTTCACGAGCGGCCTGCTGGTGGACCTGGGCGGCTCGGTGAAGCTGGACCTGTCGTTCGACTACCTGCGCGACGACAACGACGCCTACTGGGGCACGCCGCTCGTGCCGCGCAGCTTCGCCACGCAGCCGACGAGCGTCGTCAGCACGCCCGACGGCCGCGTGATCGACCGGCGCATGGCGCGCACCAACTACAACGTGCGCGACGACGAGAACTCTTCAGAAACCTATTGGCTGCGCGCGCGCCTCACGGGGCAACTGGACGGCGGCTGGTCGTGGCGCAACGAGTTCTCGGCCAACCAGTCCAAGCGCATGTTCCGCAACTCAGAGAGCGCCACCTTCGTGTCGCCCGCCAGCATCGCGCGCGACCAGACGCTCATCACGCACGACCAGGACTTCTGGCTCGACCGCTTCGACGCCACGCACAAGGGAAAGATCGCCGGCCTGGACAACCGCTTCGTCGTCGGCGGCGAATACAGCGAGACGCGCTTCGGCAGCCAGCGCCGCTTCTCGAACAGCAGCGCCACCACCGCCGCGCAACTGCGCGTGCCCGTGTTCGATCCGTACACCGGCTACTTCGACGACAACCCCGCGCTGACCACCGGCGCGGGCAACCGCGCCGACACCTTCTCGCGCGTGAAGGTCGCCTCGGTCTTCGTGGAAGACGCGCTCAAGCCCATGCGCGACCTCACGCTCGTCGGCGGCCTGCGCCACGACCGCACCGAGGTCGACCGCCGCATCTGGGACCTGAACGCGGGCAGCGTCACGCGCTTCGGCGCGAGCTACCGCGCCACCTCGGGGCGCCTCGGCGCGGTGTACGACCTGTCGCCGCAGTCGAGCCTGTATGCGCAGTACACCAACGCGACGCTGCCGGTGGGTTCGCTGTTCCTGCTGTCGGCGTCGAACGCTGCGTTCCCGATGTCGCGCGGCAAGCAGGCCGAGGTGGGCTTCAAGCAGAGCCTGCCCGCGGCCAACCTGGAGTGGACCGCAGCGCTGTACAAGATCGAACTCGACAACGTGCTCTCGCGCGACCCGAACAACGCGGCCACCACCGTGAACAACGGCCGCCAGTCGTCACGTGGCCTCGAGCTGTCGGCCGTGTGGAAGCCCACGCGCGAATGGACGCTGGCGGGCAACCTGGCGGCGCTCGATGCGCGCTTCGACACGCTGGTGGAAGCCGGCAACGTCTCGCGCGTGGGCAAGACCCCGCCGAACGTGCCCGAGCGCATGGCCAACGTCTTCGCCACCTACCGGCCCGACGGCTCGAAGTTCGAATACTTCGCGTCGCTGAACCACACCGGGCCGATGTACACCGACAACGCCAACCAGATCCGCATCAACGGCTTCACCACGGTCGATGCGGCCGTGAGCTATCGCTTGAAGAACGCGCTGCTGAGCTTTCGCGTGCGCAACCTGACGGACCGGCTCTACGCGACCTGGACCGGCCGCGCCGCGAGCCAGGTTCTGCTGGCGCCGCGGCGGACCTTCGAGGTGTCGGCGAAGTTCGATTTCTGAAGCCCGGCCGCTGAGGAGAACCGACAGCGCCCAGTGTGCGCAGGACACTGGGTGCTTCCCGCAGCGAAATCAAGGAGGAGGGCGAAGCCCGGGGGACATTCGCGGAGGGAAGTACCCGGTGGCCTGTGCACACGCCCTGACCAAACCCAGCCTCAGCGCATCTGCAACCGCGCATCCTTCGGATACCCGATCGTGTAGTCCGCCGACACACGCGCCGTCTGCCCCGCGTCGAGATCGAAGCGCCACATCGCCAGCCCCGGCTGCTTGTTCCAAGCCTGATCCACGGGTTGCGGCGAGAAGTGCGTGGTCACGCGTACCTGCTCGTCGACCGACACCGGCGCGGCCTCCAGCACCTGCACGGCGATCGGCGTGCGGTGGCGGTTCTCGACCACGTAGGCGCGCTGCACCTGGCGCTCGGCGCGCGAGCCGACGAAGCCGCCCGAGCCCTGGTTGTCGCGCTCGGGCTCGACCTGCACGCGCACCAGCTCGTCGCGGCCGAACGAGAGCGTGAGCTTCGCATCGCTCGGCGCGTTCCAGCGGCCCTGGCCGACGAAGTTGCCGTCGCGGTACAGCTGCATCGGGCCGGCCGGCCACACGCCCGAGGGCTGCGCCATCTCGGCGACCAGGAAGGCGCTCGGGTCCACGCGCGGGCTGGTGCGCGCGGCGAGCTGCGCCGTGTCTTCATGCTGGCCCAGCGCCAGGGTCACGCGCTGGCCGTTGGAAGGCACGTCGATGCTTTGCGGCACGGCAAATTCGGTGGCGAAGCTGTTGTCGAACACGCTCACGTCGAACAGCGGCTCGCGTGCGCGCTCCATGGCCATCTTGCGGTCGGCGGCAATGGGCGAGGGGGCGGCGGCCATCGGCGCGGCCATGTACGCCGACTCGGCGTTCGCGCGCGGCGGCGGCTCGATGCCGATGCGCCACGCGCTCGGCGTGCGCCCCGTGGTCTCGCGGCGCGGCTGGCCGGTGGACAGCACCAGCTTCACGCCGCGCCAGTCCTCGCCCGTGGCCTGCGCCACCAGCGCCTGGCGCTCGATGCGCACCTTGCGCGTCGTGGTGTCGAGCAGCGCGCGGTAGCTGGGCGTCCAGCCCGGGCCGTTGACCTGGTAGCTGAGCTTCACGTCGGCATCGGCACTGGCGGCCAGCGTGACGGTGACGGCCGTCACCTGCGCGCCCTGGCCCTGTGTGCGGCCGCGCTCGGCCAGCAGTGGCTTGAGTTGGCGGTCGAGGTCGGTCTGCTGGCGCTGGATCTGGTGCTGCTTGAGCAGCGCGTCCTGGCCCGAGCGGCGCATCGCCTCGGTCATGGCCGCGAGGTTGCGCGCGTCCATCGGCGCCCGCGCGCCGGGGCCCGACTCGCCGCCCGACAGCCCCTTGAGATACCCCGTGACCATGCCCAGCGCATCGGTCTCGGCCTGCAGCGCGGCCTTGCGGTCTTCGAGTTCGCGGATGCGGCCGTCGAGCGCGCTGGTGGCGCAGTTCGCCGAGAGCTCGCGCGCCTCGCTGAGCACCGAGGTCTCGCCCACACGCACCGCCGCACCGGCCGACACCTGCAGGCTCTGCACGTCGAGCCCCGCCGGCAGGCAGGCAAAAGTGACCGAGCGGCTGCCGGCCGCGACGCGCGCCACGCGCTCCACCGTGGCGCTGCCGGGGTAGACCTTGACCTGCGTGATGCGCGAGGCATCGGCCTGCAGTTGCGCGTGAGCGCCGGCGCCCGCGGCCAGCCAGAGGGCGGCGACGGCGGTGGCACGCAGGAGGGGACGGGCGGAGAACGGTGTGTGCATGGAAAGCCTTCCGGAAGAAAGTCAGTGACGAATCTCTGCTTCTACGGACGAGGCACGCGAACGGGGTTAAGGCGTGGCGAAGTTTTTTCATGACGCCGGTGTGACGCGGGCGCGCCGCTGTCGCGCAGGCATCTGCCGGCGGCGAACCGGTCACCCAAGAGACGGTGCGCGGCGGCGCGGCTTCCTAGAGTGGGTCTCGCCTTCCCTCCATTGATTCACCCTGAAAGGACACCCCCATGCTCGACACGATCCAGGCCATCAACCGTTCGGCGGCCTTCAATCGCTGGGCCGGCTTTGACGTCACCCAGGCCGCCGACGGGCAGGCCGAACTGCGCATGAAATGGCGCGAGGAAGACATGGGCCAGTACACCGGCTTCCTGCACGCGGGCATGATCGCCGCGCTGCTCGACACCGTGAGCGGCTTCGCGGCCGCCACCGTGGCGGGCCGCGTGCTGGCTTCGCACTTCTCCATCAACTGCATCTCGCCCGCCATCGGCGAGGCCTTCGTGGCGCGCGGGCGCGTGGTGAAGGCGGGGCGCAAGCAGGTATTCGTCGGGGCCGAACTGTTCGCGCAGCCCGAGGGCCAGGGCGAAGACAAGCTCAAGCTCGTGGCGACGGCGAACGCCATCCTGGTGCCGGTGGACGAGGCGTCGACGACGCCGAAGCCGAAGCAGGCGGCGTAACCACCATCGTCTCGGCTTCGGGCTTGCGCTTCAGCCCGAACAGCGGGCGCAGCCAGCCGATGCGGCGGATCAGCCCGTCGGTCAGCAGCCAGCAGCCGGCGATCGTCACGACGACCAGCGCCATCGGCTCCCACACCGGGCCGAGTGCGAGCGGCGCCAGCAGCGCCACGCCCGCGACGATCAGCGTCTGGTGCAGCATGTACCAGGGGTAGACCGACTCGTTGGCCCAGCGCAGCCAGTTCCAGGGGCGGTTCAGGTGGCGGTGGCCATGGCCCAGGATGGTGGCGACCGCGAGCCACAGGTAGGCGGTGCGCAGCACGTCCATCAGCAGGCCCTTGGGCGCAACGACGGCCCCGACGCGCAGCGCGATGAACGCGCCGATCGCCACCACCGCCAGCAGCAGCGACACGTGGCGCAGCCGTTCGAGCTCGCGCCAGATGCCCGTGTCCACGCCCATCCAGTAGCCGTAGAGGAAGACGGTGAAGTAGATGCTGTGCAGGTGGAAGTCCCACACCAGGTTGTGCGTGGCCGGAAAGTGCCGCGCCAGCAGCACCGTCCATGCCAGCAGCGGCAGCGCGGGCAGCACCAGCAGCTGCCAGCCACGCAGTCCGTTGAAGCGCCGGCGCACCCACTGCCCGGCGGCCGAGCGCCACAGCGGCAACGTCAGCGCGACCAGCGCCGTGTAGACGAGCAGGTAGGGCAGGTACCAGAGGTGGTTCCAGGTGATGCCGAACTCCGCCCCCGCGAACGCCCCCTTGGGCCACGGCGCGCCCATCGACAGGTAGCGCAGCAGGAAGGTGCCGAAGCCCGGCGCCACCAGCCCGCGCGCCACGCCCTCGGCATAGGCCTGGTAGGGCACGACCACCGCCATGCCGAAGGCCAGCGGCAGCATCAGCCGCAGGCCCCGGCTGCGCAGCAGGCCCCAGGTGCCCTGGCCCCGGCTCAGGAAGCCGAGCGACACGCCCGAGATCAGGAACACCAGGTCCATGCGCCACAGGTTCAGCACCCGCATCGGCCACGGCAGCCACTCGGCCGCGTGCGGGCTCTTCAGGTGCCAGGGCCAGTCGGCCACGTAGTACATGCCCACGTGATAGAGGATCACGAGCAGGAAGGCGAGGGCGCGCAGGGCGTCGATGTCGTGGCGGCGCTGTGGCGTGGGAACGGAATCGGAGGGCATGGCGAGCTCCTGGAACGAAGAAACGGCGGCCATCGTGGCCCCCGCGCCCGCCCCCGGAGCCATCGCCGGGACGGATCGGCCCGGATTTGTGACGAACGGTGGTCCCCAGGGACGAAATCCGGCCCCCGGTTCGCGAGAATCCCCGCATGAGCGAGCCGCGCAAGAACCTGTACGAGCGCTACGAACCGATCCGGCGGTACGTCGAGGTCGGCTTCTGGATCGTGCTGATGACGGTGCATGCCGCGATCAGCACCGTGGTCGCGCTCATCGACGCCCGCAGCCGCGCCGTGCCGCGCGCGAACTGGGAGGTCGTCACCTGGGAGGTGTCGAGCCACATCGCGCTGCTGGCCCTGGTGCCGGTGCTGGTGGCCGTGGAGCGCCGGCTGTCGCCGCTGGCGCGCGACCACTGGGTGCGCTTTCTCGCCGGGCACCTGGTGGCCAGCGTGCTCCTGAGCCTGGCGCATGTCGCGGCGATGTTCGGGCTGCGCGCCGCGGTGTACGCGGCGGCCGGCGAGCCCTACGACTTCGGCGGCGCCATGGGGCGATGGGGCTACGAGTACCTGAAGGACGTGCGCGTCTACGCCACGATGGTCTTCGGCGTGTGGGCCTACCGGCTCTTCATGCTGCGGCTGCAGGGCGAGGCGCGCGTGCTCGATCCGCCGGAAGAGGGCGTGGCGCCGGTGCCCGAGGCTTTGGAGGAGAGGGAGGGAGTCGAGCCCTCGGTACAGGAACCGCCAACGTCGGTAGCGCCGCCGCCGGCCCGCCCCGAACGCTTCCTCGTGCGCAAGCTGCGCCGCGAATTCCTCATCGCCGCCACCGACATCGACTGGCTGCAGGCCGAGGGCAACTACGTCGGCCTGCACGTCAACGGCCACGACTACCTGCTGCGCGCCACGCTCACCGACTTCCTGACCCAGCTCGACCCCGCCACCTTCGTGCGCGTGCACCGCAGCCACGCGGTGAACCTGGGCCGCATCAAGGAGATCGAGCCGCTCGACGGCGGCGACGCCCGACTGCACATGCACGACGGCACGAGCGTGCCCTGCAGCCGGCGCTACCGCGACGCCCTGCGCGGCGGCGCGGGCTGATCGCTGCGGCGTCGCGTTCCGATCCGGTGCGCGCCCTGCGAAATCAGCCCATTCTTGGGTCGTTTCGCACCATCAAAGAGCTTGCAGGCACCATTTTTGCTTTCTTGCGCCGGCGCCCCGAGCCGTTCGGGTGCGACGCACCAAATCAAACCAAAAACCTGCAAGAAGCTCTCATGGACGCACTCAAACAGGGCGCTGACGCGCTGTTCATCCTTCTCGGCGCCATCATGGTCCTGGCCATGCATGCCGGCTTTGCCTTCCTGGAACTGGGCACCGTGCGCAAGAAGAACCAGGTCAATGCGCTGGTCAAGATCCTGGTCGACTTCTCGGTGTCGACCATCGTGTACTTCCTGGTGGGCTACGGCGTGGCCTACGGCACGCATTTCTTCGTCAGCGCCACCGAACTGTCGGCAAGAAGCGGCTACGAGCTGGTGAAGTTTTTCTTCCTGCTGACCTTCGCGGCGGCCATCCCGGCCATCATCTCGGGCGGCATCGCCGAGCGCGCCAAGTTCTGGCCGCAACTGATCGCCACCGCGGTGATCGTCGGTTTCGTCTACCCGCTGTACGAGGGCATCGCCTGGAACAAGGCCTTCGGCATCCAGGGCTGGATCGCCTCGGTCACGGGCCACGAGTTCCATGACTTCGCCGGCTCGGTCGTCGTGCACGCCGTGGGCGGCTGGCTCGCGCTGCCGGCCGTGCTGCTGCTGGGCGCGCGCCGCAACCGCTACCGCGGCGACGGCTCGCTGAGCGCGCACCCGCCGTCGAACATCCCGTTCCTGGCGCTGGGCGCGTGGGTGCTGTGCGTGGGCTGGTTCGGCTTCAACGTGATGAGCGCGCAGAGCATCGACAAGATCTCGGGCCTCGTCGCCGTCAACTCGCTGATGGCCATGGTCGGTGGCACGCTGGTGGCGCTGGCCATGGGCAAGAACGACCCCGGCTTCGTCTACAACGGCCCGCTCGCCGGCCTCGTGGCCGTGTGCGCCGGCTCCGACCTCATGCACCCGCTGGGCGCGCTCGTGGCGGGCGGCGTGGCCGGCGCCATCTTCGTCTTCATGTTCACGCGCACCCAGAACAAATGGAAGATCGACGACGTGCTCGGCGTGTGGCCGCTGCACGGCCTGTGCGGCACCTGGGGCGGCATCGCGGCCGGCATCTTCGGCACCCAGGCGCTGGGCGGCATCGGCGGCGTGAACCTGTGGGCGCAGCTCATCGGCACCTTGCTTGGCGTGGTCTGGGCGCTGATCGGCGGCGCCGTGGTGTACGGCGTGCTCAAGGCGACGATGGGGCTGCGGCTGTCGCAGGAAGAGGAGTACGACGGGGCGGACCTGTCGATCCACCATATTTCGGCGACGCCGGAGCGGGAAGTGAATTGGTGAGGGCGATGCGGCCCAGGACATGAGCCGCATCGGGGGATTTGCGGCGCACGGCACGAATTTGCCAGCTGTAGCAAACTTGCCGGCGGCCCCCGATCCCATCTGTTCACCACCCCCAATGACCCAATCGCCCCCCGCCCTCGAAGTCCTCCCCCGCGACCTGTCCGCCTACCGCGAGGGCAACGTCGGCATCGACTACGTGCACCGCTTCGAATCCGGCAAGCCCGGCCCGCACGTGCTGATCAATGCGCTGACGCACGGCAACGAGATCTGCGGCATGACCGCCGCCACGCACCTGCTCGACACCGGCGTGCGCCCGAAGATCGGCACGCTCACCGTCAGCTTTGCCAACGTGGCGGCCTACGAGTCCTTCAACGAGGCGCTGCCGTTCGACAGCCGCCAGCTGGTGCACAACCTCAACCGCGTGTGGTCGCCCGAGTGGCTCGACGGCAGCGAGGACAGCCCCGAGCTGCGCCGTGCCCGCGAGCTGCGCCCGGTGGTGAGCGCGGCCGACCACATCCTTGACATCCATTCCACGAGCCAGCCCGTGATTCCGTTCTGGGTGTACCCGGCCTTCGACCGCAACGCCGAGGCCGCCATGGCCATCGGCCGCCCGTCGGTGCACCTGGTGATGCCCGACGGCCTGGGCTCGGGCACGCCGCTGATCCAGCACGGCCAGCATGGCCGGGCCGACGGCAAGGGCGTGGCGCTGGTGGCCGAGTGCGGCCAGCATTTCCTGCGCTCGGCCTCCGAGCTGGCCACCGCCATCTCGCTCGACTTTCTTGCGCACTTCGGCCTCATCGACAAGGACCCGGCCGTGCCCGCGCCCGGCGAGCAGCGTCGCTTCGAGCTGCTCCAGACGCATGTCATCAAGTCAGAAGACTTCGCCTTCGTGCGCCCGCTGATCGGCTTCGAGACCTTTGCCAAGGGCGAGCTGATCGCCACCAACGGCCCCGACGAAATCCGCGCGCCGTGCGACGACTGCACGATCTTCATGCCCGCGCAGCGCACGATCGTGGGGCGCGAGGCGGTGTACCTGACCAGGCCGCTCTGAGGCCGGCGTTTTTCTTCAGCAGATCAGCAGATGCCGCGGTTTGTCCGCGGTGCTGTAGTCGGCATGCCAGTAGTGCGGGTCGTCGCAGAGGCTGAACGCGGCCTGCTTGCCGGCGTGCCGGGCCGTGAAATGCCTTTGGAGCGTGACGTGCACCGAGCCCTCGTCGGGCCAGTCGATGCCGACATCGACGACGCGGTTGCCCGCGGCGACTTCGGCGGCGACGATCCGCTGCAGGGCGGGGTGCAAGAGGGTGTTGAGGCGGGCGAGGGCTTCGCGGCGTTCGGTGGGGGCGAACGAGGAGGCGAGGCAGGCTTCGGTGAACATCGCTGGATGGGCCATGGCGCGCTTCCCGGTCAGACCGTTGCAGATGCCCTCGACTTCGGGATCGTCCGGCCCCTGCACTTCGGATAGTTGGCGCAGCCCCAGAAGCTGCCATCGTTCTTGGACGAGCTTCGTTCGACCATCTTGGTGCCGCAGCTCGCACAGGTCGGCCGCCAGTATTCGCCTTCGTAGGCCACGGCGAGCAGCGCTGCCTGTTGTTCGGGCGTGCGCTGGCCGATGAGCTTGAGCAGGGCCGCACCGTCTTGGGCGTGGATGCCGTTCGCCTTCGCAAACGCTGCCGCTTCCGCCGAGAAGGTCGAGCTCGTCACGTAGGTGCCGCTCTTCAATTGGTGCGAAGCCATCACGCCGAGGAACTCGCGCATCTCCCTCACGCCCACGGCTTTGCCTTGCCAATGCTTGCATTGGACGATGCGCGGCACGTCACTGTGCCTGGACTGAAGCCAGATATCGACACCGCCGTCCGCGCCATGCGATTGGCTGCGCGTGGTGAAGCCGGCTTGTGCGTAGAGCGCTTCGCACAAGGCCTCGAAGCGACGCCATTCGATGGCGTGGAGCACGGCGGGGCTCCACTGCGATTCCTGGCCCGCATGGGGTGTTGTCGATGGCGCGGGCGACAGCGTGGGCTCGCGACGCTCGGCTGTGGAGGTGGGCGCGGGGCGTGCGGGAGCGCGAGCTGCCGCGGACTCGATCTCCACGGGGGCAGCCTGACGGCGGACGACGTAGTGCAGGCCCAGCAGCACGGCCCCGATCGCCAGCGCGACCCAACCGGCAGGCCGGAGCGCAGGCCCCAGCGTGCCCACGATCGGCCCTTTCAGGAAGGCGGGAGCGACCACCAGCAGCAGGATGCCGACGAAGATCGCCATCCAGGCCTTGCCGGCCAGTTCCTGTCGCGCCCGCTCGCGTCGGCGCTCGGCTCTTGTCTGTCTTGCCATCGGTCGCTTGCCTCGCTCCTCGAAAGATCTCTTTATAAGCCGGGGCGGGGGCCGGGTCTTTACCGTGCGACCGCGTTGCTCTGCGCGTCTCGCAACGCGTTGTCCGCGGCTTGCCGCGCTTGCGAGCTGCCCGATTCGTGGGCACGCGCTTCTTCCGGTGTTTCGGGCGACTTGTTGATCTCCTTGACCAGGTCGGCCAGATGCGTGTCGTCGTCTCCTCCGCACTGCTCGGGCGGCCACCTCAGACGGGCGCCGTCGAAGTGCCAGCCGGCCGTACCGCCCGTGGCGGCTTTTGTGCGCAGCCAGAGCTGTTCCCAGCGCGGGAAGGCCGCGGGGTCGTCGCGCCGGTGCAAGTCTCGCAGCATGTCGTAAAGGGCCACCTGCGTTTCGCGCTGAGCAGGCTGCGTCGAAACGAGGATTTCGGCCACCTCGAAAAGTCGCGGCGTCGAGATGAAGTAGCGATTTCCCTGGCGGGTGCGCTGCGTATCCGGCCCCTCGGGCATGAGATAGCCTGAGCCGCCGGTCCCGCTCTCGGAGCCGAGGATGCAGAGCGCTTCGGCCGGCGTGAAGCGCCGGAGATCGTCGAGGGCCGCTGCTGTGGCCTTTCGATCGCCGCGTTCCACGACTTGGCTGAACTGCCGGAACTCGTTGTACGAAGCGTTCCAATCCGCTCGGTCAGCGGTTTTGACGATGTCGTAGGCGATGAACACCAGCACGACGCCGGCAGCGAGGCCCCCGAAGCTCGCGCCAAGGGTCTTGGTTGCGCCGCCTGCCGCCACGATCGCCACGAGGATCATCAGCAAGGCCACCCCGATCGCGTAGGGCAAGAGGTACACGAACCACAACGGCAACAGGTTCAGGCCAACGACGCACAGGGCTGAGAGCACAGGGACGACGGAAAGCCAGATGAGGAAGGATTTCGTCCGGACGGTCATGCGCTGCGATCCCCGAGGCTCGTGAGGGCTCGTTCCCACGCGCGCAACTCAACTGGCAACGAACAACGCCGGGTCCACCATCGTCCGGTTCAGCATCACCCCCCAATGCAAGTGCGGCCCGGTCACCCGTCCCGTCGCGCCCACCGCGGCCAACGGGTCGCCGGCCTTGAGCATGTCGCCCACCTTCACGTCCCAACGGCTCAGGTGGCAGTACATCGTCAGCAGGCCGCCGCCGTGGTCGACCCAGACGGTGCCGCCGTTGAAGAAGTAATCGCCGGTGTCGATCACCTTGCCGGCCAGCGGCGCGCGCACGGGCGTGCCGGTGCCGGCCGCGATGTCCATGCCGCTGTGCGGATTGCGCGACTGGCCGTTGAACACGCGGCGCAGGCCGAACGAGCTGGAGCGGCGGCCCGGCACGGGCACGCGCATCTGCAGCGCGGCGTCGGGGCGCAGGTCGGTGAGTGTGGCCATCACGCTGGTCAGGTGATCGCGTTCCTTGACGTAGCGGGCCTCGTCCTCGGGTGACAGGTCGACCGTGCGCGGCGCCACCGTCAGGCGTTGTTCGCGGTACTGCTTCGGGGCGACGGTGTAGGCGATCTGGCGCTCGGGCTTGCCCTCGGCGCGCACGCTGATGCTGGCTTCGCCGGGTGCGGTGGCGAGCGGAATGCCGACCAGCGCGGTCCATTCGATCGGATCGCCGAGCACCAGCGCCGGCACATCACCGGCGAAGGCCTTGGGGCGCGTGGCCGCGGGGCCGAGCGACAGGCGGGCGACGCCGCCCGGCACCAGCAAGGCGCGCGGCCAGACGTCGGGCGCCTGCGGCTTGTTGTTCTTCTTGGCCGGGGCCGCGGCACCGGCAGGCAGCGCCAGCAAGCCGAGGGCGCCGAGCACGGCGCTGCGGCGGTTCAACGCAGCAGAAGGGAGATCGGAGAAAGGAAGGTTCATGTGCATGGACAGGATTCGAATGAGGAGTTGGTGGTGCGGCGGTTCAGCCGCCGCTCTGTTCCCGCCAGGTTCCGGGCGCGAGCCCGTCGAGCGTGTAGGGCCCGATGGCGGCGCGGATGAGGCGCAGCGTCGGCAGCCCCACGGCCGCCGTCATGCGCCGCACCTGGCGGTTGCGGCCTTCGCTGATCGCCAGCTCCAGCCACGCGGTGGGAATGAGCTTGCGCTCGCGGATGGGGGGCTCGCGGTGCCACACGTCGGGCGGCGGATCGAGCCGGCGCGCCCGTGCGGGGCGCGTGGGGCCGTCGTTGAGCTGCACGCCGTTGCGCAGCGCCGCCAGCGCTTCGTCGGTCGGCACGCCCTCGACCTGCACCCAGTAGGTCTTCTCCATCTTGAAGCGCGGATCGGCGATGCGCGCCTGCAGCTTGCCGTCGTCGGTGAGCAGCAGCAGGCCTTCGCTGTCGGCATCGAGGCGGCCGGCGACGTAGACACCGGGCAGGTCGATGAAGTCCTTCAGCCCGCGCCAGCGGCCCTCGGGCGTGAACTGGCTGAGGACGCCGTAGGGTTTGTTGAAGCGGATGAGGCGGGAGCTGGTTGGCAGATTCATGGGCGGGTGGCATCGCGTGGCGCATCGGCCAGCTGCGGCAGATAGTCTCGCACCAGTTGCGCCACGACGTCTGTTTGCGTCCGGCAATGAGAAGTCAAGTTTTCCGTGAGGTTCCTATGAATCAAGTTTCATACGGAAAATCTCGTCGGATCAATGGCTTACCGAGAGTCGGTAGTGGGGAACGGCGGAGGCTGATTAGAAAAGCCGGCGGAGGGCCACGTGCAGGAGCGGGCCTGTCCTGCACCGCGTGATGGTCCGACGCCTGTTAATTCGATCTGGTCCAGCCAACATCAGAGAACCCGAAATGACGATGCGAAGCTTCTTCCATGTCGCATGCTTGGCAAGCACCGGCGTTTTGCTGACCGCATGCAACAGTGCCTCTGTCCGCGTCGGCGGTGCGCCCGAGGCGAGCGTCAAGAACTGCGTGGCCGCGGCCGCGCGCGAATGGAAGGTGCCCGCGGCCAGCGTCGTGGTCGACAGCGGCACCACGCCGCGCGACGGGATCTACACGATCAACCTGAAGGTCGGCCCGCAAGGTCGCTCCGTCGTCTGCACCACCGACGAGAACAGCGCGGTGCTGGGCATGGTCTCCAGGCGGCCGCAATAGCGCCTCGCCGAAAAAGAAAAAGCCGGAGCCCTGACGGCCCCGGCTTCGCGGGCGAGCGCGGCAGCGGGCCTACTTGGCCCAGCTGTCCCGCATCCCCGCCGCGCGGTTGAACACCACCTGTCCGCCAGCAGCGGCGCCCTTCGTGTCGCGCACGAAGTAGCCATGCCGCTCGAACTGGATGCCCACACCCGGCTCGGCCTTCGCCAGCGACGGCTCGACGAAGGCCGTGCACACCTCGAGGCTGTGCTTGTTCAGCTCGTCCAGCAGCTCGCCGCTGCCGGGGTTGGCTTCGGCGAACAGACGCTCGTACAACCGCACCTCGGCCTGCACGGCATCGGCCGCGGCGACCCAGGTGATGTTGCCCTTGACCTTGATCGCGTCCGCGCCGGGCGTGCCGCTCTTGGTATCGGGCACCAGCGTGGCCTGCACTTCGAGGAGCTTGCCGTCGGCGTCGCGCGTGGCGCCGGTGCATTCGATGACGTGGCCGTACTTCAGGCGCACCTTGTTGCCGGGGAACAGGCGGAAGAAGCCCTTGGGCTGCACGTCCTCGTAGTCGGTGCGCTCGATCCAGACTTCGCGGCCGAGCTTGAACTCGCGCTTGCCCATTTCGGGGTGGTGCGGGTGCACGGGGGCGGAGCAGTCGTCGAGCGCGCTTTCATCCTTGTTGGGGCCGCCCATCAGCTCGCCCCAGTTGGTGATGACGAGCTTCACCGGGTCGAGCACGGCCATGGCGCGCGGCGCGATGGGGTCGAGGGTGTCGCGCAGCGCGGCCTCGAGGCTGGCGTATTCGATCCAGCCGCCCGACTTGGTGGTGCCGCTGCGTTCGCAGAACAGCTGCAGCGCGGCGGGCGTGTAGCCGCGGCGGCGCAGGCCGGCGATGGTGGGCATGCGGGGGTCGTCCCAGCCGTCGACGTGCTTTTCCTCGACCAGTTGGCGCAGCTTGCGCTTGCTGGTCATCACGTGGGTGACGTTCAGGCGGGCGAACTCGTACTGGCGCGGGTGCGGGCTGGCGACGAGGCCGCCTTCGGCCAGGCGGTCGAGCAGCCAGTCGTAGAAGGGGCGCTGGTCTTCGAATTCGAGCGTGCAGATGGAGTGGGTGATCTGCTCCAGCGCGTCTTCGATCGGGTGCGCGTAGGTGTACATCGGGTAGATGCACCACTTGTCGCCCGTGTTGTGGTGGGTGGCCCGGCGGATGCGGTACAGCGCGGGGTCGCGCATGTTGATGTTGGGGCTCGCCATGTCGATCTTCGCGCGCAGGATGGCGGCGCCGTCGGCGAGCTTGCCGTCGCGCATCTCGCGAAAGCGCGCCAGGTTTTCGTCGGGCGTGCGGCTGCGGAAGCGGCTGTCGGTGCCGGGCGTGTTGAAGTCGCCGCGGTTGGCGCGCATTTCATCGGGCGTCTGCTCGTCGACATACGCCAGGCCGGCGCCGATCAGGTACTCGGCGGCTTCGTACATGAAGTCGAAGTAGTTGCTGGCGAAGTACTCGTGCTCCTGAATCGTGCCGGGCGCGCTGGGGCGGTCGGCCAGGTAGGTTTCGTAGCCGAGCCACTTCACGGCGTCGCGGATGGAATCGACGTACTCCTGCTCTTCCTTCTCGGGGTTGGTGTCGTCGAAGCGCAGGTGGCACACGCCGCCGTATTCCTTGGCCAGCTCGAAATTCAGCCAGATGCTCTTGGCGTGGCCGATGTGCAGGTAGCCGTTGGGCTCGGGCGGAAAGCGCATGCGCACCTTGGCGGGGTCGGGCATGCCCTGGGCGTGATGGGCGGCGTCGCCCGGGGAACCGCCCCAGGTGCGGCCTGCGTAGGCACCCTGTGCGAGGTCGTTCTCGATCACATGGCGCAGGAAATTGCTCGGTGCAGCGGTCGTTTTGGTGCCGCTTTTGTCGGTCGGGGAGGTCATCGCGTCATTCTAGAGGGGGGCCTGCAGGGGTTACTTTTGGCAACGCTCTTCACAATGCAGCGTCCACGCGGTTTGCATTTGGGGCGTTCAATACACACATGGGCCCACAACGCCCCCTCAACAAGGAGTTCCACATCATGAGCGTCACACGTTCTACCTTCTTCAAATGGGCCGCCGCCGGTGCGGTGGCCTTCGGTGCGCTGTTTGCCGCCACCTCGGCCAGCGCGCGCAGCGACGTGAGCTGGTCGATCGGCGTCGGCGTGCCCGGCGTGGCCGTCGGCGTGGGCGCACCCGCCTACTACCCGGCCCCGGTCTATGCGCCGCCGGCCCCGGTGTATTACGCACCGCCGCCCCCGGTTTACTACCGCCCGCCGCCGCCGGTGTACTACCGCCCGGCACCGGTCTACTACGCACCGCCGCCGGCCTATTACGGCCCGCGCTACTACGGTCGTGGTTATCACCGCGGTCATGGCCACGGACACGGCCACTGGCGCTGATTTACAACGCCATTCGTGACTGAATGAAAAAAGCCGGCCCCGAAAAGGCCGGCTTTTTGCTGCGTGCGGGGCGCGCAGATTTCACATGGCGCGAAACAGATGGGCGTAGAGCCGGCTGACCGGGATCTTCTCGGCCCGCCCGCGCAGCGCGAGGTGCAGCTTGCCGGCCTCGTCGCGGTGCACCGCTTCGATGGCGGCGCTGCGCACCACCACTGCCCGGTGCACCTGCCAGAAGGTGTCGGCATCGAGCTGGGGCAGCAGCTGCTTCAGGGGCGTGCGGATCAGGTATTCCTGCGTGGCGGTGAGCACGCGCAGGTACTTGTCGGCGGCCTCGAAATACAGCACCTCGTCGATCGGCACCATGCGCACGGTGGCGCCGCCGGCATCGCTGGCGGCGATCATGCGCAGCGGCGCTGATGACGGCGACGTCGATGCCGAGGGCGCACCGCCGGCGGCGCCCAGCACCTGGCGCCACTGGGCGAGGGTGCGCTCCAGCACCTCGTCGGCCGGGATGGGCTGCGTCATCGACGGCGCGGCCGCCGCCAGCGCCTGCCGCAGCCGTGCCACGGTCTTGCGCAGGCGCTCGGGCTGCACGGGCTTGAGCACGTAGTCGATGGCTTCGGCCTCGAAGGCGCGCGCGGCGTATTCGTCGTAGGCGGTCACGAACACCAGCTGCGGCATCGGCGCTTCGTCGGTGGGCCAGCTGTCGGCCAGTTCGGCGGCGGCGCCCAGGCCGTCCAGGCCGGGCATGCGGATGTCGAAGAACAGCACCTGCGGCAGCAGCCGCAGCGCCTCGCGCACGGCGCTGCGGCCGTCACGGGCGGTGGCGACCACGCGCAGCTCGGGCCAGGCGGCGGCCAGTTCGGCCTGCAGGGCCTGGGCCAGCAGGGGTTCGTCTTCGGCGATGAGGGCGGTGAGGGGCATCGTCTTGTTGTTGTCGTGGGGCCTGTTCAGGCGGGCAAGGGCAGGTTCAGGGTGACGCGCGTCCCGCCGCCCGTGGGCGCGGGGGCCAGGCGCAGGCGGCCTTGCTCGCCGTACACGGTGGCCAGCCGCTCGCGCACCTGTTCGAGCCCGAAGCCGCTGCCCTCCGAGGCCTGCGGCCGGGTCGCATCGAGCCCGACGCCGGTGTCGCTCACCTCGATGACCAGTTCGCCCGCCTCGCGGCGCGCGCGCACGGCAATCTCGCCGCCTTCGACCTGAGGCTCGAGGCCGTGGCGGATGCTGTTCTCGACCAGCGGCTGCAGCAGCAGCGGCGGCACGGGCGTGTCGCGCAGGTCGTCGGGCAGGTCGAGCGTGTAGCGCAGGCGCTCGCCCATGCGCACCGACATCAGTTCGAGGTAGTCGCCCAGCCGGTCGAACTCGGCCGACAGCGGATGCGACAGCGCGCGCGAGCCGCTGAGCGTCATGCGCAGGTAACTGTTGAGCCGGTCGAGCATGGCCACGGCGCGCGGCGGGTCGACGGTGATCAGCACGCGCAGGTTGGCCAGCGTGTTGAACAGCATGTGCGGCTCGAGCTGGGTTTCGAGCAGCTTGAGGCGGGCGTCCGTGGCGTCTCGCTGCGCCAGGTCGAGCTGGCGCTGCATGTGCTTGCTGCGCCCGAGGCTGTAGAAGAAGTAGCACATACCGATGGTGGCTGCCAGCGTGATGACGATGGTGGAGACCATCCGGTGCCGGGCGAAGCCGGTGAAGTCGAACAGCGGCCGGCCGACCCAGGCGTCCCCGATGGCGCCGCCGCCGAGGAAGCCCAGCGTGACGCCGAAGGCCACCAGCACGAAGCCCCAGGGCCCGTGCGGCCAGAGCACGTTCTGGTGGCCGCTGATGAACAGGCGCCCGGTGTCGATGACCAGCCAGCTGATCGTTCCGATCGACAGCGAATACACCATCTGCGAACTCCAGCTGCCCATGCCCGAGACGGTCAGCGCCGCGGCGATGACGCAGCAGAAGGCGGCCGTGATCAGGCCGTGCCGCAGGATGTCTCGCAGGTTCTCGGCGCGAAAGCGCGACGGGCGTGGCGTGTCGTCCGCCGTGGCCGTCACCGGCGGTCCCCGCCACCTAGCGCGCGGCGCTCACGTTCCAGCAGCTGGTCGTACAGGCCGCCGCCGGGCGCGATGAGCCAGACCACGGCGCCGTGGATCAGCAAGCCCAGGCCCCATCCCATGAGTGGATAGACGGCCCAGTTGTGGCCGCGCGAGGCGGCAAGTGCCACCAGCCCGACGTTGACGACCACGTAGACGAAGGCATGGATGAACCAGCCCATCTTGGCGCCGGCGCGGCGGCGGGCGCGCCGCTCGATGTCGGCGGACGAAGAAGAGGAGGAGGAAGAAGAGGAAGGGGACATGGGGGTCATGACAGCTCCTTGAGAGAGGCAGGTGAAAGGGGAACGAAGTCGCTGGCGGCCGATGCCGGCATCGACGGTGAAGGTGGCAGTGCCGCGCGCTGGCGCAGCTCCTCGGTGGTCTCGCCCGGCCCGTCCGCCCGCCAGCCCGGCGGCTTCACGAGGTAGCCGACGAAGGCGCGCAGCGAACGCGCCGAGCGCAGGTCACGCCACAGGTCGCGCCACTGGCTGAACTCGATCTCAAGTAGGTTGTACGAGGTGATCGGCTTCACCAGCCCGTAGCGGCAGGGCAGGTCGGCGCGCTCCGGGATGTAGGTGCCGAACAGGCGGTCGAACACGATCAGCACGCCGCCGTAGTTGCCGTCCAGGTACTCCAGGTTCGAGGCGTGGTGCACGCGATGGGCCGAGGGCGTGTTGAGCACCCATTCGAGCGGGCCGAGCTTCGGAATCCAGGTCGCGTGAATCCAGAACTGGTAGAGCAGGTTCAGCGTGAGCATCAGCAGGATGATCCGCGGCGGCATGCCCAGGAGCGGCGCCAGCAGGAAGAAGGCCAGCGTGCCGGTGAGCCGGCCAGTCCAGCCGAAGCGGTAGGCGGCCGACAGGTTCAGCTGGTTCGGCGAGTGGTGCACGGCGTGGGTGCACCAGAACCAGCGCACGCGGTGCGCGGCGCGGTGGTACCAGTAGTAGCAGAACTCCTGGCCGACGAAGCAGGCGAGCCAGCCGGTCCAGTGGTCCATCGGCAGCGTGAAGAGCCGGTGGGCGTAGAGCCAGTCCATGGCGCCGACCCAGAAGGCCAGCGGCAGCAGCCAGCGCAGCGGGTATTCGCGCACCAGGAAGTCGAACACCGAGATGCCCGCCGCCTTCCAGTCGTAGCTGCGCCAGCCGTTGCGCCACGACAGCACCAGCGCTTCGGCCAGCGAGGCGAGCAGCACCACCGAGATGGAAATCTTGAGGATCAACACGAGCACGGTCATGGCGGTTCCTGGCGGCGAAGGGCGGGCGGGGCGTCGGAATCTTAGGCCGCGCGGGCGCCGCTGACCATCGCGCCCGACGCGGCGGCCAGGCGCCACAGGCGCGCGGCACGGGCCGCGAAGACGCCGCTGAAGGCGCCGTACAGCGCCGGCACGCCCAGGGCGAAGGCGGCCTGGTGGCGCAGCTCCGGATGCAGGGCCAGCGACACGCCCACCACGTACTTGGTGAGGAAGATGCCCATCATGAGCATCAGCGGCACGGCGGTGCCGGCCACCTCGAACTGGCGCGCCGCGGCGTCGTAGCGCGTGGTCGCCGGCAGCGGACGGCGCAGCACCAGCACCATGAGCAGCAGCGCGGCCACGGCCCAGCCGATCAGGGCGCCGGCCGACTCGCCGGACACCGACACCACGCCCCAGAACGACAGGCCGGCCATGGCGACCGGCATCACCAGCACGCGGTTCAGCCCGATGCGGTTGGCCACCAGCTGCCGGCCACCGAGCCAGGCCAGCAGGACGAACACGGCGAACACCCACTTCGGGGTGTGAAGAAGGATTTGCATCAGCATGAGAGGCTCCGTTCGGTTGGAAGAAGACAAAGGGGGCAGGGAATCGATGGAGCGGACTGTGCCGAGGCCGCCCGGCCCCCGCCACGGCCATGCGACGAAATGCGGGTGAGCGGCGTGAAGTGCCGGTCACCGGCGCGAATGGCGGGCGCGGGATGGCGGGGTCGCCGCGCAAACGGAAGCTTTACCGTCGCTTTACGGCACGGAAAACTTGGGGAGTGATATTTCGCGCTGTACTCTAGGCCGCCTCCCTTCAGGCCGCCTTTTCGCACCCCTTCGCACGCACCGCCCATGGATTCCCAAACGCCCCCCGAACCCCTGCCACCCGTCGTGTCGCCGACCCATCCTCCGGCGCGCCGGCGCCGCTGGGTCGGGAGCCTGCTGGCCCTGCTGCTGCTCGTGGCGCTCGGGGGCGGTGCCTGGTACCTGGTGCAGCGTTCCAAGTCGCCGGCACCGGGCGCGGGCGGACCGGGTGCAGGCGCAGGCCGCCCCGGCGGCGGTGGCCCGGGCGGTCGGGCAGGCGGCGGAGGCCCGGCCTCCAGCACCGTCGGCACCGCCGTCGCGCGGCAGGCCGACATCCCGGTGCAGCTCGAGGCGCTGGGCACGGTCACGCCGCTGGCCAACGTGACGGTGCAGCCGCAGGTGTCGGGCGTGCTCACGGCCGTGCTGTTCAAGGAAGGCCAGATGGTCAAGAAGGGCGACGTGCTCGCCACCATCGACCCGCAGCCCTTTGAGAACGCGCTGGCGCAGGCCGCCGGCGCACGTCAGCGCGACGAGGCCCAGCTGGCCGCGGCGCGCGTCACGCTGCAGCGCTACCAGACGCTGCTCGGGCAAGACTCCATCGCCCGCCAGGACGTCGACACCCAGGCCGCGCTGGTCAAGCAGCTCGAAGGCACCGTGGCCATCGACCGTGCCAACGAGAACACCGCCAAGCTCAACCTGGCCTGGAGCCGGATCACGGCGCCGGTGAGCGGACGCATCGGTCTGCGGCCGGTGGACGCGGGCAACTACATCTCGACCGGCAGCACCGGCGGCGTGGCCACCATCACGCAGATCGCGCCCATCGACGTCGAGTTCGCCATTCCGCAAGACCGCGTGCCCGAGGTGCAGGAGCGGCTGGGCCAGGGCGCCACGCTCGCCACCACCGCCTTCGACCGCACGCGCACGCGCCGGCTGGCCGACGGCAGCTTTTCCACGCTCGACAACATGGTCGACACGCAGACCGGCACCGTGAAGGCCAAGGCGCGCTTCACCAACGCCGACGGCGCGCTGTTCCCGAACCAGTTCGTCAACCTGCGGCTGCTGCTGCGCACCGTGAGCAGCGCGGTGGTGGTGCCGGTCACGGCGCTGCGCCATGGCCCGAACGGCGACTACGTGTACGTGGTGACGGCCGAGAACACGGCCTCGCAGCGGCCGGTGACGCGCGGCGAATCGAGCGTCGATTTCGCCTCCATCACCAAGGGCCTGCAGCCCGGCGAAACCGTGGTCACCGAAGGCGGCGACCGCCTGAAGGACGGTGCGCGCGTGCAGACCACGGTAGATCGGCCGGCCGGTGCGGCCTCCGGCGCAGCGGCGCCAGGTGGACGGCGTGGAGGACGTCGGCAGGAAGGTGGCGGCGGTGCTCGTCCGGCCGAAGCGGCGGCACCGGCTTCGCCATCGCAGGCACCGGCTGCACCTGCCGCCGGAACGGCTGCGCCGGCTGCAGCGCCAGCGGCAGCAACGCCTGCACCTGCAGCAGCCCCTGCAGCCACGCCCGCCAAGCTCCCCACCGCCGAACAGCGCCAGCGCATGCTCGATGCGGCCAAGGACGATCCCGAACAACTCGAACGCCGCAAGCGTTTCCTCGAAGCCCTCGACCGCGGCGAGCCGGCCGCGCTGGAGCGCTGGCAGCGCATGGCCGAGCGCGGTGGCGCCGGCGGCGGTGGCGAACGCGGCGGTGAGGGACGGCGCAGTCCATGAGCCCCTCGCGCCCGTTCATCCTGCGGCCGGTCGCCACCTCGCTGCTGATGCTGGCCATCGTGCTGGCCGGCCTGGTGGCGTTCCGCTTCCTGCCGCTGGCGGCGCTGCCGCAGGTCGACTACCCGACCATCCAGGTCCAGACGCTCTACCCCGGGGCCAGCCCCGAGGTCATGAGCAACACCGTCACCGCGCCGCTAGAGCGCCAGTTCGGCCAGATGTCGGGCCTGGACCGCATGAGCTCGACCAGCGCGGCGGGCGTGTCGATCATCACGCTGCAGTTCTCGCTGGGCCAGACGCTCGATGTCGCCGAGCAGGAAGTGCAGGCCGCCATCAACGCCGGCGGCTCGCTGCTGCCGGCCGACCTGCCCGCGCCGCCGGTGTACGCCAAGGTCAACCCGGCCGACGCGCCGGTGCTCACGCTGGCCATCACCTCCGACACGCTGCCGCTCACCGAGGTGCAGAACCTCGTGAACACCCGGCTCGCGCAGAAGATCAGCCAGGTCTCGGGCGTGGGCCTCGTGTCGCTCAGCGGCGGGCAGCGTCCGGCCGTGCGCATCCAGGCCAACACGCAGGCGCTGGCGGCCAACGGCATCGGACTGGATTCGCTGCGCACCGCCATCAGCGCGGCCAACTCCAACGGCGCCAAGGGCAGCTTCGACGGCCCCAAGCGCGCCTACACCATCAACTCGAACGACCAGCTGCTCACGGTCGACGACTACAAGAACCTCATCGTCAGCTACAAGAACGGCGCGCCGATCCGCATGGTCGACGTGGCGCGCGTGGTCAACAGCGCCGAGAACACGCAGCTGGGCGCCTGGGCCGGGCGCAAGGTCGACGGGCAGGTGCAGCTCACGCCGGCCATCATCCTGAACGTGCAGCGCCAGCCCGGCGCCAACGTGATCGCCACCGTCAACGCCATCAAGAAGCAGCTGCCCGAGCTGCAGGCCGGCATGCCCGCGGGCCTGCAGGTCGAGGTGCTGAGCGACCGCACCGCCGGCATCCGCTCGTCGGTGCAGCACGTCGAGATGGAACTGGTGCTGGCCGTGGTGCTCGTGGTGCTGGTGATCTTCGCCTTCCTGGGCAGCCTGCGCGCCACCGTCATCGCCAGCATCGCCGTGCCGATCTCTCTCATCGGCAGCTTCGGCCTGATGTACCTGCTGGGCTACAGCCTGAACAACCTGAGCCTGATGGCGCTGACCATCGCCACCGGCTTCGTGGTGGACGACGCGATCGTCATGATCGAGAACATCGCGCGCTACATCGAGGAGGGCGAAAAGCCATTGCAGGCCGCGTTCAAGGGCGCCGCGCAGATCGGCTTCACCATCATCTCGCTGACCGTGTCGCTCATCGCCGTGCTGATTCCGTTGCTGTTCATGGGCGACGTGGTGGGCCGCCTGTTCCGCGAGTTCGCGGTGACGCTGGCGATCACCATCCTGATCTCGGGCGTGGTCTCGCTCACGCTGGTGCCGATGATGTCGGCGCGCTGGCTCAAGCACGAGCCGAAGAAAGATGCGTCGGGCACCGGCTTCGGCGCGCGCGCCCAGCGTTTCTTCGACGGCGTGATGGTGCGCTACGACCGCTCGCTGCACTGGGTGATCGCGCACCAGCCGCTCACGCTGCTGGTGGCGCTGCTCACGCTGGTGCTGACCGTGGTGCTGTACCTCACGATCCCGAAGGGCCTTTTTCCCACGCAGGACACCGGCCAGCTGCAGGCCCGCGTGCAGGCCGCGCAAGACGTGTCCTTCGAGCGCATGGCGCAGCTGCAGCAGCAGGCCGCGCGCGCCATCCTTGAAGACCATGACGTCGAGAACCTCAGCTCCTTCGTCGGCGTGGATGCGGCCAACAACACGATGCTGCACACCGGCAGCATGCTCATCAACCTGACCCGCAGCCACGACAACCAGCAGGAGGTGATGGAGCGCCTGCGCGAGCGCGTGCGGCAGGTGGCCGGCCTCACGCTGTACCTGCAGCCCACGCAGGACCTGACCATCGACGCCGAGACCGGGCCGACCGAGTACCGCGTGTCGCTCGAAGGCGTGAACAGTGCGCTGGTCACCGAGTGGATGCAGAAGCTGGTGGCGAAGCTGCAGGAATCGGACAAGGTGCGCAACGTGAGCAGCGATGCCGGGGCGCAGGGGCTGGCGGCGTATGTGAACGTGAACCGCGACACGGCGTCGCGGCTGTCGATCACCGCGAGTTCGGTGGACGACGCGCTGTACAGCGCTTTCGGGCAGCGGATCGTGTCGACGATCTTCACGGAGACGAACCAGTACCGCGTGATACTCGAGGCCCAGCCTGGCATGGTGAACACGCCGCAGACGCTGGGGCAGCTGAACCTCATTGCGGGGTCTGGCACGGCGACGCCGTTGTCGGCGTTTGCGGAGATCAGCGAGCAGCAGGCGCCGTTGCAGATCACGCACGTGGCGCAGTACCCGGCGAGTACGTTGAACTTCGATACGGCGCCGGGGGTTTCGCTCGGTGGGTCGGTGGCGGCGATTCGCGCAGCTGCCAAGGAGATCGGGTTGCCCAGCAGTGTGACGATGACTTTTCTGGGGGCTTCTGGGGCTTATGAGAAGTCGTTGTCGAATCAGCTGTGGTTGATTCTGGCGGCGGTGGTTTGTGTGTACATCGTGCTGGGGGTGCTGTACGAGAGCTATGTGCATCCGTTGACGATCTTGTCTACGTTGCCTTCTGCGGGGGTCGGTGCCCTGTTGGCGCTGATGATCACTGGCAATGACCTGGGGGTGATCGGGATCATCGGGATCATCCTGCTGATCGGCATCGTGAAGAAGAACGCGATCATGATGATCGACTTTGCTATTGATGCGGAGCGGACGCAGGGGAAGTCGGCTCGTGAGGCGATTCATCAGGCTGCGTTGTTGCGGTTTCGGCCGATCTTGATGACTACGTTGGCTGCGCTGTTTGCTGCTGTTCCCTTGATGTTCAGTTTTGGGGACGGGGCTGAGTTGAGGCGTCCTCTCGGGTTGGCGATCTTTGGGGGGTTGATCGTTAGTCAGTTGCTGACTTTGTTCACTACGCCTGTTATCTATCTGGCGTTTGATCGGTTGGGTGGGGGGAGTGCTCGGGCTTCTTCTTCGGAGCTTGAGGAGGAGTCGGCTTGATCTGTCTGTGCTCCTGCTGCTTGTTTGCTTTCCGAGGCCGGGAGTTCCGCCCGGCGGCGGACTCACTTTCTTTTGCTTCGCCAAAAGAAAGTAAGCAAAGAAAAGGCGACCCCACTGTCTGCGACCCCTTCGCTTCGCTACGGGGCAACCTGCGGTGCTCATGTTTCGCGGGGTCTCGCAGAACTCGCTTCGCTCAAACAGCTGCGAGCCCTGATCCGCGAAACGCTCCGCTCCTCGGCGCAGCCAGAGGGGAGGGGAGCTTCGGGCCGTCGCTTCGCTCGGCCATGCAATACCAACAGCCGAATTCAATGCCCGTGCGCGGGGCTTCGCCTGCGCGCGGCTCCTTGCCAACAGCAAGGGCAATGCAAACGCCAACGGCGACACCAGCACCAGCACCAGCACCAGCGCACCAACCAATCCCAGCCGCAGCAGGCGCAAAGCGCCTGCTGCGGCCCACTGGCCGAGCGAAGCGATGGCCCGTTGGTATTCAAACCCCTTCTGTATGCGCCGAGGAGCGCAGCGTTTCGCGGATCAGGGCTCGCCCTTGTTTGAGCGAAGCGAGTTTGGGCGAGACCCCGCGAAACGCGAGCACCGCAGGTTGCCCGAAGCGAAGCGTAGGGACGCAGACAGCAGGGTCGCCTTTCTTTTGCCTACGTTTCTTTGGCGAAGCAAAGAAAAGTAGGTCGCCTGCCGGGGCGAGACCCGGCCTCGGAACCCAAAAGAAGGCACTGCGATGAACCTATCGCGCCCCTTCGTCCGCCGCCCCATAGGCACAGTCCTCCTGACCATAGGCATCGCCCTGGCAGGAATCGCAGCGTTCTTCGTCCTCCCAGTCTCCCCGCTACCCCAAGTCGACTATCCAGTCATCTCGGTAAGAGCCTCCATCCCAGGAGCAAGCCCCGAGACGATGGCAACCAGCGTCGCGACGCCACTGGAAAGACACCTGGGCACCATCGCAGGCGTCAACGAAATGACGTCCACCAGCTCCGTAGGCTCCTCCCGAGTCACGCTGCAATTCGACCTAAGCCGCAACATCGACGGTGCCGCAAGAGAAGTCCAGGCCGCCATCAACGCCAGCCGCGTAGACCTGCCCGCCACGCTAAGAAGCAACCCCACCTACCGCAAAGCCAACCCAGCCGCCTCCCCAGTCATCATCCTGGCCCTCACGTCCAAGACAAAGACCCCAGGCCAGATCTACGACGCCGTCTCCAACATCGTCAGCCAGCGCCTGTCCCAGGTAGACGGCGTAGGCGACGTAGAGATCGGCGGCGGCTCGCTCCCCGCGGTACGCATCGAACTGCTCCCCTTCGCCCTCAACCGCTACGGCATCAGCACCGAAGACGTGCGCGCCGCCATCCAGGCGTCGAATGCCAACCGCCCCAAGGGCATGGTCCAGGGCGAAGGCCGCAAGCTGCAGATCTACACCCAGACCCCGGCGCTGCGCGCGAGCGACTACGCCTCGATGGTCGTGGCCTGGCGCAACGGCGCGGCGGTGCGGCTGCGCGAGGTGGCCGACGTGATCGACGGTGTGGAAGACACGCGCACGCTGGGCCTGTTCAACGGCGAGCCGGCGATCATCGTGCTGATCACGCGCCAGCCCTCGGCCAACATCATCGAGACCGTCGACAACGTGCGCGCGCTGCTGCCCGAGCTGCAGGCACAACTGCCGCCGGACGTGACGCTGCAGGTCGCCTCGGACAGCACCAACTCCATCCGCAGCTCGCTGCGCGAAGTGGAGATGACGCTGGTCATCGCGGTGCTGCTCGTCGTGCTGGTGGTCAGCCTCTTCCTGCGCAGCGTGCGCGCGACGGTGGTGCCGGCGGTGGCCACGGTGGTGGCACTGCTGGGCACGTTCGGGGTGATGCACCTGCTGGGCTTCAGCCTCAACAACCTGAGCCTGATGGCGCTCACGGTGGCCACGGGCTTCGTGGTGGACGACGCCATCGTGGTGCTGGAGAACACCAGCCGCCACATCGAATCGGGCATGTCGCGCATGAAGGCGGCGCTGCTCGGCGCGCAGGAGGTGGGCTTCACGGTGCTGTCGATCAGCGTGTCGCTGGTGGCGGTGTTCATTCCGCTGCTGTTCATGGGCGGGCAGGTGGGGCGGCTGTTCCGCGAGTTCGCGGTCACGCTGTCGGCGGCGGTGCTGATCTCGCTGGTCATTTCGCTCACCACCACGCCGATGATGTGCGCGTGGATGCTCAAGCCCGGCGGCGAGCACGACAAGAACAAGCCGCAAGGCCGCTTCGGCCGCGCGGCGGCGCGCAGCTACGACTGGATGCTCAAGCGCTACGAGAGCGCACTCGACTGGGCGCTGGACAGCAAGGCGATCGTCATGGTCGTGCTGCTGGCGGTGGTGGGGCTGAACGTCTACCTGTTCAGCGCGGCGCCCAAGGGCTTCTTCCCGCAGCAGGACAGCGGCCAGCTCAACGGCGGCCTGCGCGCCGACCAGAGCATCTCGTCGCAGGCCATGGGCGCCAAGCTGCGCGAGGTGGTCGACATCATCCGCAAGGACGAGGCGGTCGACACCGTGGTGGGCTTCACGGGCGGCGGGCGTGCGGGCGGCGGCTTCATGTTCGTCAACCTGAAACCGGCCAGCCAGCGCAAGGACAGCGGCCTGGCGGTGATCGCGCGGCTGCGCCCGCAGCTGGCGCAGGTGACGGGGCTGCGCGTATTCCTCGGCCCGGTGCAGGACGTGCGCTCGGGCGGACGCTCCAGCAACTCCACCTACCAGTACACGCTCAAGAGCGACAGCCTGTCCGACCTGCGCACCTGGGCCGTGAAGCTGGCCGACGAGATGAAGCAGCAGCCCACGCTGACCGACATCGACACCGACCAGGACCAGAACGGCGTGGAGACGGTGGCCAAGGTCGACCGCGACAGCGCGCGGCGGCTCGGCCTGACCTCCACCGCCATCGACAACGCGCTGTACAACGCCTTCGGCCAGCGGCAGGTGGCCACCATCTACACCGAGCTCAACCAGTACCACGTGGTGATGGAATGGGCGCCGGGCTACACGCGCAGCCCGAACGCGCTGCGCGACGTGTACGTGCCGGCCACGAAGACCTCGGTGGTGGCGGGGCAGGCGGTGACCACGCAGGTGGCGGCCACGACGTCCACGGGCGGCACGGCGGCCTCCGCCAGCGCCGCCGCCGCGACGGTGCCGGTGTCGGCCAACGCCGGCTCGCGCAACGCCTCGACCGGCAACGTGCTGAGCAACACGGCCACCGCACTGGTGCCGCTGTCGGCGGTGGCGAAGTTCGAGGAGCAGTCGGTGGCCACGTCGGTGAGCCACGAGGACGGCGAGCTGGCCACCACCATCTCGTTCAACCTGGCCGAGGGCGCCAACCTCGGCGACGCGCGCGAGGCCATCGCCAAGGCCGAGGCCAACATCGCCATGCCGACCAACGTGCGCGGCGCCTTTGCCGGCACCGCGCTGAGCGCGCAGCAGTCGCAGGGGCAGCAGGCGATGCTGATCGTGGCGGCGCTGGTGGTGATCTACATCGTGCTGGGCATCCTGTACGAGAGCCTGGTGCATCCGGTGACGGTGCTCTCGACCTTGCCTTCGGCCGGCGTGGGCGCGGTGCTGGCGCTCTTGATGTTCCGCATGGAGTTTTCCATCATCGCGCTGATCGGCGTGTTCCTGCTGATCGGCATCGTGAAGAAGAACGCCATTTTGATCATCGACTTCGCACTGGAGGCCGAGCGCTCGCGCGGCCTGAGCCCGCTCGAGGCGGTGCGCGAGGCCTGCCTGCTGCGCTTCCGTCCCATCCTGATGACCACCCTGGCCGCCGCGCTCGGTGCGCTGCCGCTGGCGATCGGCTTCGGCGAGGGCGCCGAGCTGCGCCGGCCGCTGGGCGTGGCGATCATCGGCGGGCTCATCGCGAGCCAGCTGCTGACGCTGCTCACCACGCCGGTGGTGTACCTGCTGCTGGACAAGCTGCGCCGCCGCGGCAAGAACGAACACGCGCTGAGCCGCGCCCCGGCCGTCTGAGACCCATGACCATGAATTCCTCCTTTTCTTCCATCGGTTCTTCACGCCGTTTCTTCGCACTGAGCACGCTCGCGCTGGCCGCCGTGCTCGCCGGCTGCGCCGTGGGTCCGGCCTACAAGGTGCCCGAGTCGGCGGCATCGGCCGGCTGGAAGGAACAGCCCGCCGCCGACGGCTGGCTGCCCGCCGCGCCGGCCGACGCGCTCGACCGCGGCGAGTGGTGGAAGCTCTTCGGCGACGCCACGCTCGACGAACTCGCGGCGCGCGTGCAGGTGTCGAACCAGAACATCGCCGCCGCCGTCGCCAGCTACACGCAGGCCCAGGCACTGGTGCGCGAGCAGCGCGCGGGGCTGTTCCCGTCGGTGTCGTTCGACGGCAGCGGCAAGCGCTCGGGCACGGTGGGCGGCAACGCCTCGACCAGCCCGTCGAATGCCTTCGGCGCCACGCTGGGCGCGAGCTGGACGCCCGATGTGTGGGGCCGCCTGCGCGAGGCCGTGAACAGCGCGCAGGCCAACGCGCAGGCCAGCGAGGCCGACCTGGCCTCGGCGCGGCTGTCGGCCGTCGGCGCCCTGGCCACCAACTACTTCTCGCTGCGCGAGGCCGATGCCGAGATCGTGCTGCTCGACGAAACCATCCTCGGCTACCAGCGCGCCTTCGAGATCACGAGCAACCGCTACGCCGCCGGCATCGCCGCGCAGACCGACGTGCTGCAGGCACAGACGCAGCTGGTGAACGCCAAGGCCGACCGCGTGGGCCTGCTGCGCACGCGTGCCACGCTGGAGCACGCCATCGCAATGCTGGTGGGCGTGGCGCCGGCCGACTTCAGTTTGCCGCCCGCGCGCTGGACGCCCACGGTGCCCGGCGTGCCGACCGGCGTGCCCTCGACGCTGCTGCAGCGCCGCCCCGACATCGCGGCAGCGGAGCGCGCGGTGGCCGCGGCCAATGCGCAGATCGGCGTGGCGCGCTCGGCTTATTACCCGAACATCTCGCTCACGGCCTCGGTCGGCAGCAACGCCAGCCGCGTGAGAGACCTCTTCGGCGCGGCCAACACGCTGTGGGGGTTGGGCCTGTCGGTGGCGCAGGTGGTGTTCGACGCGGGCGCCATCAGCGCCAGCGTCGATGCCGCCAAGGCCGGCCACGAGGCCAGCGTGGCGCGCTACCGGCAGACCGTGCTGGCCGCGTTCCAGACCGTGGAAGACCAACTGACCACCGGCGCCACGCTGGCGCAGCAGGAAGGCCTGCGACGCGAGGCCACGGCAGCCGCCGACAAGACCGAGCAGCAATTGCTCAACCGGTATCGCGCAGGGCAGGTGAGCTACACCGATGTGGTGCAGGCGCAGGCCGCCGCACTGAGCGCGCGGCGCGCGCTCGTGCAGCTTCAGGTCAATCGCCAGGCCGCGGCAATCGCGCTGATCCAGGCCATGGGCGGCGGTTGGCAGGCCGACTGGATGGGGGCGACCCGCCCGGCCGGCAACAGCCCTTCAAACAACAACGCCGCTTCCCGCACACCGTAAGGGGCGGGTGTTGCGGGCGGGCATGGGAACCTGCCTGGCCCGTCGGCCCGACCGGCGCGAACACCGGACCGGGCGTCGTCGCTTCGCGGCGGTGGTCACCGCTCGGCGCTCACAGGATCGCTCTCTCCCCATCAGTGCGCTGGTCGGTCGAGGGCCTCGCCCAGGTAGTCCTTGTCTGTCACCAGGACCCAGAGGGCGAGCACCATGATCACCGCAGCCACGAGGACTGCATTGACCAGCGCCGGCTCGACCATGCGGAAGTCGAGCAACCAGGGCGACACCGCCAGCCAGGCTGCCAGCGCCACTTCGGTCCACTCTTCCCACTGGTGCGGCACGAAGGTCGCGCCCAAGGCCACGGCGCCCAGCAGGATGCCGGTCGCCACCATGGTCCACATGGCGAGCGAATTGCCCTGAAAGCCCAGTACCCATGGCGAGACGATCAGCCACACGCCGGCGACGGCGTTGACGGGGTCCTGCCAATGCTTCACATGCTTCATGGTCGTACCTCCTGTCGCAGCACGACGCCACGACTCTGGTTGGACTGCCGCGCCGCGCCGTGGTTCCGCCATGCGGCATGGCGCGGGCCGCGCGGGGCTTGCGGATCGGCGCCGCCTTCCTATACTTGAGTGCGCACTCAACTAAACGAACGATGGAGACCGTCGACGCATGGCCAGGCCCCGCAGCGCAGACAAGCACAACGCCATCCTCGAGGCGGCGCTGGTCGAGTTCGGCCGGCGCGGCGTGTGGGCCACGCCGACCTCGGCGATCTCGCGCACCGCGGGCGTGGCCGAGGGCACGTTGTTCACCTACTTCGCGAGCAAGGCGCTGCTGACCGACGCGCTGTACCGCGCGCTGAAGACCGAGCTGGCCGGCGTGATGCTGGCCGACTGGCCCGAGGCGGCCGACCCGCGCACCCAGTTCCACCACATCTGGGACCGCTACGTGCGCTGGGGCGTGGCGCACCCCGGCAAGCTGCGCGTGCTGGCGCAGCTCAAGGTCTCCGACGAACTGAGCGACGAGAGCCGCGCCGCCGGCATGGCGCCGTTCGCGCGCCTGGAAGCGGTGGCGCAGGAGTGCATGCGGCGCGGGCTGGTCGTCGAGCGACCGATGGAATTCCTGGGCGCGATGCTCACGGCGATGGCCGAGACCACCGTCGGCTACATCGCGCAGGCCGGCGACGCCGAACCGGCCTTCGACTACGCCGAAGCCGGTTTCGAGATCTTCTGGCAAGGCATTGCCGTGCCGCCCTGAGGACGACTGCACCTCTGAACGACAAGACCCCACCGAAGAAAGACCACGCCATGCCCCAACTCAAACGCCGCCACTTCGTGCTCGGCACCCTCGGCGCCGCCGGCGCCCTGGTCGTCGGCTGGGCCGCCACGCCGGCGGCTTCGCGCCTCGTGCCCGGTGCGCCACTGCCGGCGGGCAACGGGCAGGTCGCGCTCAACGGCTGGGTCAAGGTGGGCAGCGACGACACCGTCACGCTGGTGATGACGCAGTCGGAAATGGGGCAGGGCACCCACACCGGCCTGGCGATGCTGCTGGCCGAAGAAATGGACGCTTCGATGTCGCAGGTGCGGCTCGAGCAGGCCGGCTTCGACGCCATCTACAACAACCAGGCCATGATCCTCGACGCGCTGCCCTTCAGGCCCGGCGACGAGGGCTTCGGCAAGCGCGCGGCGCACCAGGTCGTGGGCAAGCTGCTGCGCACGATCCCGGGGCTTTCGGGCACGGGCGGCTCGTCGAGCGTCACCGATCAGTGGGGCCCGGTGCGCGAGGCCGGCGCCTCGGCGCGGCTCATGCTGGTGGGCGCGGCGGCGGCGCAGTGGCAGGTGCCCGCCAGCGAATGCCGCACCGAGGCCGGCCGCGTGCTGCACCCGGCCTCCAACCGCAGCGCGCGCTTCGGCGAACTCGCGGCAAAGGCCGCGCAGCAGCCGCTGCCCACGGCGGTGAAGCTCAAGGCACAAGCCGACTTCCGCGTCATCGGCCAGCCGCAGCGGCGCATCGACAACGCCGGCAAGCTCAATGGCACCGCCACCTACGGCATCGACGTGCTGCCGCCGGGCCTGCTGTACGCCAGCATCGCCATGTGCCCGACGCTGGCCGGCCGCGTCGCGCGTTTCGACGCCAAGGCCGCCGAGGCGCTGCCCGGTGTGCGCAAGGTGATGGCGCTGGAGCCCGTGGCCGCGAGCCTCGTGGGCACGGGCAGCACGGCGGGCGGCGTGGCGGTGATCGCCGACACGCCGTACCACGCGATGCGCGCGCTGAAGCAGGTCGACATCGAATGGGACCACGGCCCGGCCGCGAGCCTGTCGAGCGCCGAGATGATCGACCGCCTCGCGCACACGCTCGACGCCGACGCGGGCAATGCGCGCCTCGACACCGGCGGCGTGGCGGCGGCGCTGAAGTCCGCCGCGCGCACGATCGAGGTCGAGTACCGCGTGCCCTTCCTGGCGCACGCCACGATGGAGCCGATGAACTGCACCGTGCAGTTCAAGGACGGCGCCGCCACCGTCTGGGCGCCCACGCAGGCACCGGGCTTCGCGCGCGCCGCGGTCGCCAAGGCGCTGGGCATCGATGCCGAGAAGGTCACGCTGCACGTGACCTACCTGGGCGGCGGCTTCGGGCGGCGCTACTTCATCGACTTCCTGGTGCAGGCCGCGCAGCTCGCGCGCGAGGCCGGCGGCGCGCCGGTGCAACTGATTTGGTCGCGCGAGGAAGACATGACGCACGACTTCTACCGCCCCGCCTACGTGGCGCTGTGCAAGGCCGGCTTCGACGCGGCGGGCGCACTGGTCGCGTGGCAGACCACCAGCGCCGGCTCCAGCCTCGGCGCGCCGTCGTTCATGGACAACTCGACCGACGGCGCCTGGAACACCGCCTACGACTTCCCGCAGGCCCGCGTGGCGCACGTGCCGGTCGAATCGGCCGTCACCACCGGCATCTGGCGCTCGGTGGCGCATTCGCAGAACGGCTTCTTCGTCGAGAGCTTCATCGACGAATGCGCCGTCGCCGCCGGCAAGGACCCGGTGGCCTTCCGCGCCGGCCTGCTCGCCAAGGACGCGCGCCACCTGGCCGTGCTGAAGCGCGTGGCCGAACTCTCGAAGTGGGGCGAGCCGCTGGCCGACGGGTCCGACGGCACGAAGCGCGCGCGCGGCGTGGCCATTCACCGCGCCTTCGGCAGCATCGTGGCGCAGGTGGCCGAGGTGTCGGTGACGCCCGAGCGGCAGATCCGCGTGCACCGCGTGGTGTGCGTGATCGACTGCGGCCTGCCGGTCAACCCGAACCTGATCCGCCAGCAGATGGAAGGCGGCATCGTGTTCGGCCTGTCGGCCGCGCTGCGCGGCGAGATCACCGTGGCGCGCGGCCAGGTGCAGCAGAGCAACTTCCACGACTACACGCCGCTGCGCATCGACGAGTGCCCGGCCATCGAGGTCGACATCCTCGCCGGCACCGGCGCCGAGGTGCCGCCCGGCGGGGTGGGCGAGCCCGGCACGCCGCCCATCGCGCCCGCCGTGGCCAACGCCGTGTTCGCGCTGACCGGCCAGCGCCTGCGCAGCCTGCCTCTGCGGCTGGCCTGATCTCCCAGAACAGCAAGAAAGACACCCCATGACCACCACCACGCTGAAGATCAACGGCCAGACCGCCACCGTGAGCGCCGAGCCCGACACCCCGCTGCTGTGGGTGCTGCGCGGCGAAATGAAGCTCGTCGGCACCAAGTTCGGCTGCGGCAAGGCGCTGTGCGGCGCCTGCACCGTGCATCTGGACGGCCAGGCCGTGCGCTCCTGCGTCACCCCGCTGGAGGCCGTGGCCGGGCGCGAAGTCACCACCATCGAGGGCCTGAAGGGCCGGGAAGCCGACGCCTTGCGCGCGGCCTGGACCGAGGTCGACGTGGTGCAGTGCGGCTACTGCCAGAGCGGCCAGCTCATGTCGGCCTGCGCGCTGCTCAAAGCCACGCCCAAACCCAGCGACGACCAGGTCTCGGACGCCATGCGCGGCAACATTTGCCGCTGTGGCACCTACCCCCGGATTCGCGCCGCGATCCACCTGGCGGCAGAAACAGCGGGGCGGTAACGCAGAAACCGGGGTGGTTGTTTACAGAAGTTAATAATTTTTCCGTAATTCTCGAAAAAGTCGCCAGAACGGTATTTTTACGGAAATTGGGGATATGAAGCTTCGATACGCCGCCGTACCATCCGCGCGGCCCGCTTCCGGCCGCCCCCTGTTTCCGACTTTCGATGACCCCCCCAGATCCCTCGCGGACGCGCGTTCTGTCCGTGGCCGACACGCTGCGCACCCGCATCTTCGACGGTGCGATCGCCCCCGGCGCCCACCTGATGGAGATTTCGCTCGCCAACGAGCTTGGCGTGTCGCGCACCCCTGTGCGCGGCGCCATGGCGCGGCTGGCCGACGAAGGGTTGCTGGTCTACCACCCGCAGCGGGGTTTCCAGGTGCGCCGTTTCGACGCCAAGGACGTGTTCGACGCCTTCAGCGTGCGCGCCACGCTCGAAGGCATGGGCTGCCGCCTGCTCAGCGAGCGCGGCCTGGACGACGAGGCGCTGGCCGAACTGACGGCCATGGTCGACGAGCAGCATGCGCTGCTGCATGACAGCGGCGAATGGACCGACCAGCGGGCCGACCTGTGGCAGGACCTGAACCAGGCTTTCCACCACAAGCTGCTGTCGCTGGCCGACAACCGCTGGCTCAGCGAGGCCGTGCAGCGCGCCTGCCAGCTGCCGGTGATCTTCGACAGCCGCTCGCGCCCGCACAGGCACGACGCCGCGATGCTGCTGTACCGCCACAGCCAGGCCCTGCAGGCGCTCGAAGAGCACCGCTGCATCGTCGAGGCGCTGGGCCGGCAGGAGGCCTCGGGCGCCGAAGCCGCGATGCGCGAGCACATCAACGCCAACCGCGACCTGCTGGTGCTCTACCTGCGCCAGAGCGCCGGCCGTACCCGCGCGCTGGCCTGATTCCGTCTCTCAGCCGCCCCGCGCCACGGGCGCCATGAGGTAGGCCCCCGACTCGAACAGCTGCGCCTCGGCCTGGTCGATGCGCCGGATCACCGGCTTGCCCGCACGGCTCGCCAGCAGTTCGACCAGCGCTTCCGTCACGGCCACGCCGGCCGCCACTGACGGGAAGAACGAGGGGCTGTGGATGGTGAAGAGCAGCGTCTCGTCCGCCAGCAGCGACAGCGGCGAGGTCACGCTGTCGGTGATCGCCACGATGCGGCAACCCGCCGCCCTCGCCGCCTCGGCCACCTGCAAGGCTTCGCGCGAGTAGGGCGCAAAGCTCGCCACCACCAATGCGTCGCCCTTGGCGAAGGCGCGCTGCTGCATCTCGAGCGAGCCGCCCTGGCCGTCCACCAGGTGCACGCTGGTGCGAAAGAGCCGGTACACGTACACGAACGAGAACGCGATCGGAAAGCAGGCGCGAAAGCCCGCCGCGTGCACGGCCGGCGCCTTCTCCAGCAGCGCGCAGGCCTTGAGCAGCGCCGGCCCGCTCTGCTGGTGCGTGAGCTCCAGGTTGCGCCGCTGCACCTCGAACATCTCGCCCGCCAGGCCCTGGTCGGCGACGCGGCCCACCAGCTGCTTGGCGCGCCCGCCGTAGGTCTCGGTGCCCAGTCCCATGTCGGCGGCGAAGGCCTCCTTCAGCTGCGGCCAGCCTTCGAAGCCCAGGTGCTGCGCGAAGCGCACCAGCGTGGCCGGCGTGCTCTGTGCGCGCGTGCCGACGTTGCGCATCGAGCCTGTGACCACCTCGTTGGGGTGGTCGAGCACGTAGCGCGCGACCTGCTGCAGGGCAGGGCTCAGTTCGTTGAAGCGTTGGCGGATCAGTTCTTTGGCGTTCATCGAAATACCTTCGTGCTTCGCACTGCGGTGCGAGCTTGCTTGGGGCGGCCCGGCGCAGCGCTCATGGCGGTGTCTCTTTTCGTGCGGTGTCTGGAACGAATGTACCGGAGCAGGGAAATCCCGGGAGTTGACGGAACAAATGTTCCAAACAATAATTCGTCCGAAACGTTAGTTCCAAACACAGGCTCCGCTTTTCCCTCGCCATGACGCACGTCTTCCACCGCCACCTTCGCCAGACCCCGCCCGTTGCCGCCAGCGCGCAGGGCATGTTCATCCGCGACGCCGACGGGCGCGAATACCTCGACGCCTCGGGCGGCGCGGCCGTGTCCTCGCTCGGCCATGGCCATCCCGAGGTGATGGCCGCCATGCACGCGCAGATCGACACACTGGCCTATGCCCACACCAGCTTCTTCACGAGCGAGGTGGCCGAGCAACTGGCTGACGAGCTCATCGGGTCTGCCCCCGAAGGCATGAGCCACGTGTACCTCGTGAGCGGCGGCTCCGAGGCGGTGGAGTCGGCGCTGAAGATGGCGCGCCAGTACTTCGTGGAAATCGGCCAGCCGCAGCGCACGCACTTCATCGCGCGCCGCCAGAGCTACCATGGCAACACGCTGGGCGCGCTCGCGGTGGGTGGCAACGCCTGGCGGCGCGAGCCCTTCGCACCCATCCTCGTGCCGGCCACGCACGTCGCGCCGTGCTACCCGTACCGCGAGCAGCGCGAAGGTGAAAGCGCCGAGCAGTACGGCCTGCGCCTGGCAGATGAGCTGGAAGCGGCCATCGTCGCGCAGGGCGCCGATCGCGTGATCGCCTTCGTGGCCGAGACCGTGGGCGGCGCCACCGCCGGCGTGCTCACGCCGGTGCCGGGCTATTTCAAGGCTGTGCGTGAGGTCTGCGACAAGTACGGCGTGCTGCTGATCCTCGACGAGGTGATGTGCGGCATGGGCCGCACCGGCTTGCTGCATGCCTGCGAGCAGGAGGGCGTGGTGCCCGACCTGATGACCATCGCCAAGGGCCTGGGCGGCGGCTACCAGCCGATCGGCGCAGTATTGGCGCAGCGCCGCATCGTCGAGGCCATGTCGAAAGGCAGCGGCTTCTTCCAGCACGGCCACACCTACCTGGGCCACCCGATGGCCTGCGCGGCGGCGCTCGCGGTGCAGCAGGTGATCCGCCGTGACGGCCTCGTCGCCAAGGTGCGCGACGACGGCATCGCCTTCGGCGCGATGCTGGCCGCGGCGCTGGGCGAGCACCCGCACGTGGGCGACATCCGCGGGCGCGGCTTCTTCTGGGGCGTCGAGCTGGTGGCCGACCGCGCGAGCAAGCAGCCTTTCGATCCGGCCCTGGCCGTCAACGCGCGCCTCAAGAAGGACGCGATGGCGCGCGGCCTGCTGTGCTACCCCTTCGGCGGCACGGTGGACGGGCGCCAGGGCGACCACGTGCTGCTGGCGCCCCCGTACATCGCGACGCGCGACCACCTGCAGGAAATCGTCGCGCGGCTCGCCGCCTCGGTCGACGCGGTCACGCGCAGCGCCGCGCGCTGAGCGGCCGGCCCTGTTCCCCTTTTCTTCAACCGCCGTTCCGAGGAGCGTTCCATGCCCCAGCTTCGCCCGTCGCTTCCCATCGCCGCCGCCGCCTTCGCGCTGGCCCTTGCCGCCCTGGCACCGACCGCTCCCGCGCAGGCGCAGCCCGCCAACGACACGCTCGCCAAGATCAAGGCCAGCGGCGCCATCACCTTCGGCTACCGCGAGGCCTCGTTCGGCTTCTCGTACCTGGACGCCAACCTCAAGCCCGTGGGCTACAGCATCGAGATCTGCAACCGCATCGTCGAGGCGGTGAAGACCGAGCTGAAGCTGCCGGCTCTCGACATCAAGTACCAGGCCGTGACCTCGGCCAACCGCATCCCGCTGGTGCAGAACGGCACGGTGGACATCGAGTGCGGCTCCACCACCAACCTGGTCGAACGCCAGTCGCAGGTGGCCTTCTCGCCGGACATCTTCCGCTACAACGTGCGCACCTTGGTGAAGGCCGATTCGGGCATCAAGAGCATCGCCGACCTGCAGGGCAAGACGGTGGTCACCACCGCCGGCACCACGTCGTTCCGCCTGCTGCGCGCGGCCGACAAGGGCCGCAGCCTCGAGGTGAACCAGCTCTCGGGCAAGGACCACACCGACTCCTTCCTGCTGGTCGAGAGCGGCCGCGCGCAGGCCTTCGTGCTCGACGACATCCTGCTGGCGGGCCAGATCGCCAACGCGCGCAACCCGAAGGACTTCGTCATCACCGGCGAGAGCCTGCGCACCGAGAACCAGTCGCTGATGTTCCGCAAGGACGATCCGGCCTTCAAGGCGCTGGTGGACCGCGTGGTGTCGGGCATGATGAAGTCCGGCGAGATGGAAAAGCTCTACAGCAAGTGGTTCATGTCGCCGATTCCGCCCAAGGGCATCAACATCAACTACCCGCTCAATGCCGAGACGAAGGAGGCCTTTGCCAACCCGTCGTCCAAGGGCATCTGATCTCACCTGACTTCATGACACGCATCGCCCTCATCCACGCGCTCTCGCATTCCGTCGCGCCCATCAACGAAGCCTTCGCGCGCGACTGGCCCGAGGCCGTGCGCATGAACCTGCTGGACGACAGCCTTTCGGCCGACCTCGCGCGCGACGGCAAGGGGCTCGACGCGGCGATGCACGAGCGCTTCCAGCGCCTGGCGCAGTACGCGGTGGACACGGGCGCGCGCGGCATTCTCTTCACCTGCTCGGCCTTCGGGCCGTGCATCGAGGCGGTGGCGCAGCGGCACGCGGGCATTCCGGTGCTCAAGCCCAACGAGGCCATGATCGAAGAGGCCGTGCAGGGCGAAGGCCGCCTGGGCCTGATCGCGACCTTCGCGCGCACGCTGGAATCGATGCCGCCGGAGTTTCCTGCGGGCATGTCGCTCGAACTCGCGCTGGCCGAGGGCGCGTTGGCCGCGCTCGATGCGGGCGACACGCAGCGCCACGACGCGCTCATCGCCGAACAGGCCGCGGCGCTGCGCGCGCGCGGTTGCACGCGCATTGCCCTGGCTCAGTTCAGCATGGCGCGGGCGCGTGGCGCCTGCGAGGCGGCCAGCGGCCTGCCGGTGCTGACGACGGTCGACAGCGCGGTGCGCGCGCTGCGCCGGCGTGCTTCAGCTTCAGTGTGAGCCGCCGTTGCCGACGACCGTGACCAGCGTGGTCATCGCCACCTGCGCCGCCTCGCCGCGCGCGAGCGGGCGGCCCGGGCCGGCGTTGCCGCTGTCGGTTTCCAGGCCCTGCGCCAGGCGGCGGTAGATGTCCGACGAGGGCATGGTCGCCGCCGTGCCGAGTGCGTCGCAGTAGGTGTCGGTGAGCACGGCGGCCAGCCGTTCGCGCTCGGCGTCGCACAGCACGGGCGCCTCGGCGGCGAAGACCGACGCCACGCAGTGCATCAGGTAGGCCTGGGTCTCGAGCGAGAAGGCCTGCTGGCGCACGTAGTCTTCCACCGCGTGCCAGAAGAGGGTGTCGGAGGTGCGGCGCCAGCTTTCGAGCACCTTGCGCGACTTGGCGACCAGGTCGGCGTGCGCGTCGTGCGGCTCGCTCGGGCGCAGCGCCAGGCCCTGCAGCGTGAGCGCGGCCACCGGGCCGGCCGCGCCGAGCAGGAAGCTCCAGAACTTCCAGCGCGCAAACCATTTCTTGTCGTGGGCCGGGCCCAGCGGCTCCAGCAACCGGAAGTCGATGCACAGGGCGGCGTTGGCCTGCAGGCCGGAGGCCATGCGGTCGGCCTCCACATGACCCTGCGCGACGATGCAGGCGCTGGCGCCGCAGCGGTCGATGTCGGCCAGGCGCTGCGTCAGCTGGCGCAGCTCGTGGGCCGAGGCGCCGGTGGCTTCGGCCACGCGCAGCATGCCGTGGCACTGCTCCCGCTCCAGCTGGCAGGGGCTCTTGAGACGGTCTTCGACATGGTCGTCGAGCGTCGAGGGGCGTTCTTCTGCGACGCAGTCCTCGAGTTCACTCCCGGTGGTGAACGTTGACATGGATGCTCCTTCGGGCGCAGATGAATAACTGTTATCAATATGTATTAACGCGCCGAGGTCGAACATCACCTGAACTAGGTATTTCCGTGGGCGGGCTGCCTTGCGTTCCACCGGCGGAACGGCGCCTGAACAGGGCCTGACCGATGGCCTCGCCATAATTGCCGCTCTTTCAAGGAGTACGCGTGGATATCGTTTTGCTGGTCAAGGCCGCTGTCATGGGCATCGTGGAGGGTCTGACCGAATTCCTGCCGATCTCGTCGACCGGCCACCTCATTCTTGCGGGCTCGCTGCTGGGCTTCGACGACGCCAAGGCCAAGGTGTTCGACATCGCCATCCAGACCGGCGCGATCTTCGCGGTGATCCTGGTCTACTGGCAGAAGATCCATTCGACCGTGGTGGCGCTGCCGCGCCAGCCCAAGGCGCGCCGGCTGGCGCTGAACATCGTCATCGGCTTCCTGCCCGCGGTGGTGCTGGGCCTGTTGTTCGGCAAGATGATCAAGGCGCACCTGTTCATCCCGACCGTGGTGGCGAGCACCTTCATCATCGGCGGCTTCATCATCCTGTGGGCCGAGAAGCGTCCGCCCGGCTCGGTGCGCGTCGAGCACGTGGACGACATGACGCCCTGGGACGCACTCAAGGTCGGCCTGGTGCAGTGCTTCGCGATGATCCCCGGCACCAGCCGCAGCGGCTCGACCATCATCGGCGGCATGCTGCTGGGCCTGTCGCGCCAGGCGGCGACCGATTTCTCGTTCTTCCTGGCCATTCCGACGCTCATCGGCGCGGGCGCCTACAGCCTCTACAAGGAGCGCGCGCTGCTGTCGGTGGCCGACATTCCGATGTTCACGGTGGGCCTGGCCTTCTCGTTCATCAGCGCATGGCTGTGCGTGCGCTGGCTGCTGAAGTACATCAGCACGCACAACTTCATTCCGTTCGCCTGGTATCGCATCGCCTTCGGCATCGTGGTGCTGGCCACGGCGTGGACCGGCGCGGTGGTCTGGGCGGAATAAGCCAGCAGCCTCAGGCCGCCGCGCCCAGCAGCGCGCCGGCGGCCTTCGCCTCCCGCCGCACGGCGATGGCGATCGGCCCGTCGATCGACGGGTCGAACCCGCCCGTGGCACCCAGCGCGGTGATCACGGCGCACACCCTTCCCGCATAGTCGTACACCGGCGCCGCCACGGCGCTGATGCCGCGCAGGTAGGTGTCCCGCACGATGGCGCAGTGCGCCTGCTGCACCTCGCGGCGCAGCGCGCCGATGGGGTCGTCGGCATCGAGCAGCGCGCGCATGTCCTCGGTGGCGTCGGCCAGTTCCTGCTCGGCCAGCGCGACCACGCGCGACTCGTCGAGCAGGCCCAGGAAGGCGCGCCCGGTGGCCGACCACAGCATCGACATCACCGAGCCGGCGCGCACGTTCACCGTCACCGGCAGGCCCGGCTCCTCGAAGCGCACGATGGTCGGGCCCTTGTTGCCCATCACCGCGACGAAGCAGGTCACCTCCAGCGATTCGCGTAGGCGGATCAGGCAGGGCTCGGCCGCGCGGATCGGGTCGGCCTGGCGCATGGCGGCCAGGCCGATCTGGATCGCCTCGGGCCCCAGGTAGTAGTGCTGCGAGGCGGTGTCCTGGCGCACCAGGCTTTCCTCCATCAGGCTCGCGAGGTAGCGGTGCACCTTGGCCGGGCTCTCGCCCACGTGGGTGGCCAGCGCCGTGAGGCTGCTGCGCCCGCCCAGGTGCGCCAGGCCCTTGAGCACGGCCATGCCGGTCTCGGCGGACTGCACGCGCTGGCGGCGCTCGCGGGGAGGGGAAGAGGGTGCTTCGGCGGGGGAGGTCATGTCGTCGGCATCTTAGGTGGCGGCCTCGGTGGCCGGGTAAACCCGTGGTTTAGTGATTACGCAATGCGTATAATAATTACGCAATACACAATTTCTACCCCGGAGACACCCCGATGAAGAAGCACTTCGCCCGCGGCCTTGCGGTCCTGTCCCTGGCTGCCCTGGCCACTGCCGCCAGCGCCCAGACCACCTTCCCCGCCAAGCCGATCCGCTGGCTCGTGCCCTACGCCGCGGGCGGCGGCTCCGACTTCCTCGCGCGCACCGTCGCCCAGACGCTGTCGACCCAGGTCGGCCAGCCGGTGCTGGTAGATAACAAGCCCGGCGGCAACACCGCGCTGGCCGCCGCCGAAACCGCGCGCGCCCCGGCCGACGGCTACACCGTGCTCTCGGCCGACAACGGCACGCTGGTGTTCAACCCGGCGCTGTACAAGTCGCTGAGCTACAGCCCCACCAAGGACCTGACGCCCGTCACGCTGATGGGCAAGTTCCCGATGATCCTGGTGGTCGGCGCCAACTCGGGCTTTGCCACCGCCAAGGACTTCATCGCGCAGGCCAAGGCCAAGCCGGGCGGCATCAACTACGCCTCGGCCGGCGCGGGCAGCCCGCACCACCTGGCGATGGAACTGCTGAAGGTGGAAGCCAAGCTCTTCATGGTCCACGTGCCGTACCGCGGCGCGGCGCCTGCGCTGGCCGACGTGGTCGGCGGGCAGCTGCCGGCCATGATGGTCGACATGGCCGCCGGCGCCGGCTTCATCAAGGGCGGCAAGGTGCGCGCGCTGGCCGTGGCCAACCCCACGCGCCTGCCGCAGCTGCCCGACGTGCCCACCTTCGCCGAGCTCGGCTACAAGAACGTCGAAGCCGCCGCGCTGGTTGGCGTGGTGGTGCCCGCGGCCACGCCGGCCGACGTGGTGAACACGCTCAACCGCCAGTTGGCGGCCGCCATCCACGAGCCCTCGGTGAACAAGCGCATGGTCGACTTCGGCGTCGAGCCCGTGGGCAACACGCCCGCGCAGTACACCGAGCTGCTCAAGGCCGAGACCGCGCGTTGGCACAAGCTGATCCGCGACCTGAAGATCACGCTCGACTGAGTCTGCTGCCATGTCCGATACCGCCATGCCTTCGCGCACCTCCGGTTGCCCCGTCGCGCACGGGGCGCTCTCCGCCGAGCGCACGCCCACCGGCTGCCCCGTGAGCCAGCGCGCCGCCGAGTTCGATCCCTTCGAGGACGGCTACCAGCAGGACCCGCCCGAGTACGTGCGCTGGGCCCGCGAGCAGGAGCCGATCTTCTACAGCCCCAAGCTGGGCTACTGGGTGATCACGCGCTACGACGACATCAAGGCGGTGTTTCGCGACAACCTCACCTTCAGCCCGTCGAACGCGCTGGAGAAGATCACGCCCACCGGCGACGAAGCCAACGCCGTGCTCGCAAGCTACGGCTTTGCGCTCAACCGCACGCTGGTGAACGAGGACGAGCCGGCCCACATGCCGCGCCGCCGCGCGCTCATGGACCCGTTCACGCCCGAGGCGCTGAAGCACCACGAGCCGCTGGTGCGCGAACTCGCGCGCAGCTATGTCGACCGCTTCATCGACGACGGCCGCGCCGACCTCGTCGACCAGATGCTGTGGGAAATCCCGCTCACCGTGGCGCTGCACTTTCTCGGTGTGCCCGAGGAAGACATGGACACGCTGCGCAAATATTCCATCGCGCACACCGTCAACACCTGGGGCCGCCCCAAGCCCGAGGAGCAGGTGGCCGTGGCGCACGCCGTCGGCAACTTCTGGCAGTACGCCGGCAAGGTGCTCGACAAGATGCGCCAGGACCCCGACGCGCCCGGCTGGATGCAGTACGGCATCCGCAAGCAGATGCAGCACCCCGAGGTCGTCACCGACTCGTACCTGCACTCGATGATGATGGCCGGCATCGTGGCCGCGCACGAGACCACGGCCAACGCCACCGCCAACGCGGTGAAGCTGCTGCTGCAGCACCCGCAGGTGTGGCAGGAGCTGTGCGACGACCCGGGCCTCATTCCCAATGCCGTGGAAGAGTGCCTGCGCCACAACGGCTCGGTGGCCGCCTGGCGCCGGCTGGTCACCAAGGACACGCAGGTCGGCGGGGTCGACCTGCCGGCGGGCTCGCGCCTCTTGATCGTCACCTCGTCGGCCAACCACGACGAAGGCCACTTCGCCGATGCCGACCTGTTCGACATCCGCCGCGACAACGCCAGCGACCACCTGACCTTCGGCTACGGCTCGCACCAGTGCATGGGCAAGAACTTGGCGCGCATGGAGATGCAGATCTTCCTGGAGGAGTTCACGCGCCGCCTGCCGCACATGCGCCTGTCGGAGCAACGCTTCAGCTACGTGCCCAACACCTCGTTCCGTGGGCCCGAGCACCTGTGGGTCGAGTGGGACCCGCGCGCCAACCCGGAGCGCGCCAACGCCGGCCTGCGCGACGTGCAGGTGCCCGTGCGCATCGGGGAGCCGTCGGCGCACGCCATCGCGCGGCCCGTGGTGGTCGAGCGCGTGACGCCGGTGGCCGACGGCGTCGTGCGGCTGCGCCTGGTGTCGCCCGACGGCAAGCCGCTGCCGCGCTGGACGCCGGGCTCGCACATCGACGTGGAATGCGGCTCACCCGAGCTGTCGCGCCAGTACTCGCTGTGCGGCGACCCCGACGAAGCCCACGCGCTGGAGATCGCCGTGCTGCACGAGCCCGAAGGCCGTGGCGGTTCGGCCTGGGTGCATGCGAACGTGAAGGTGGGCGACCGCCTGCGCATCCGCGGCCCGCGCAACCACTTCCGGCTCGACGAGTCGCTGCCGAAGGCGATCTTCATCGCCGGCGGCATCGGCATCACGCCCGTGAGCGCGATGGCGCGCCGCGCCAAGGCGCTGGGCATGGACTACGAACTGCACTACAGCGGCCGCAGCCGCGCGAGCATGGCCTTCGTCGACGAACTGGCCGCGCTGCACGGCGGGTGCCTGCACGTGCATGCCGCCGACGAAGGCCGGCGCAACGACCTGCACGCGCTGCTGGCCACGCCCGTGCCCGGCGCGCAGGTGTATGCCTGCGGCCCGCTGCGCATGCTCGAAGCGCTCGAAGACTGCTGCGCCGCATGGCCCGAGGGCGCGCTGCGCGTGGAGCATTTCGAATCGACGCTGGCCACGCTCGACCCGTCGAAGGAACATGCCTTCGAGGTGGAGCTGAAAGACTCCGGCCTCGTGATCACCGTGCCGCCCGACCAGACCTTGCTGACGGCCCTGCGCGCGGCCAACGTCGATGTGCAGAGCGACTGCGAGGAAGGCCTGTGCGGTTCGTGCGAAGTGCGCGTGCTGGCCGGCAAGGTCGATCACCGCGACGTGGTGCTCACGCGCAGCGAGCGCGATGCGAACACGAAGATGATGGCCTGCTGTTCGCGTGCCTGCGAAGGCCGGCTGGTGCTCGAGCTTTGAGGCTTTTCGCCGCGCATTGATTCATCGCAAGTGTTCCGCGGCACGCCCACCGCACAGTGGGGCGTGCCGAATCGGCACCTCACCGAAGGAACCATGTGATGAAGACGAGAACCACCGCGGCCCTGCTTTTCACGGCGCTGCTTGCAGGCCCCGTGCTGGCCGCCACCTGCGACATCGAGATCGAAGGCAACGACGCGATGCAGTTCAACAAGACCGCCATCGCGGTGCCGGCCAGCTGCAAGCAGTTCACCGTGAAGCTCAAGCACGTCGGCAAGCTGCCCAAGGCCTCGATGGGCCACAACTGGGTGCTGAGCAAGGCCGCCGACGCGCAGGGCGTGGCGGCGGACGGCATCGGCGCGGGGCTGGACAAGGCCTACGTGAAGCAGGGCGATGCCCGCGTCATCGCGCATTCGAAGGTCATCGGTGGCGGTGAGACCGATGCCGTGAGCTTCGACGTGAGCAAGCTCAAGGCGGGAGACAGCTATGCGTGGTTCTGCTCGTTCCCGGGGCACGCGTCGCTCATGAAGGGCACGCTGGCGCTGGTCAAGTAGTCGTTGCACCGCCCAGAGGCATCCGCAGAAGAACCTGCGTCTCGCCGGGGCGCGACTGTAGCTGCAGCTGCGCGCCCAGGCGGCGTGCCCGTGCCCGCAGGTTGCGCAGCCCCGCGCCGCCGCTCACGCCGTCCACTGCAAACCCGCGGCCGTCGTCGCGCACGCTGAGCTGCAGTTCGGCGCCCGCGCGCGCCACCGTCACGTCCACGCGCCGGCCCGCGCTGTGCTTGAGCACATTGGTCAGCGCCTCCTGCAGGAAGCGCATCAGGTCCAGGCTCTGCGAGGGCGCGAGTTCGAGCGTGTCGATGCCCGAGACCTTCCAGCGGCAGTCGATGCCGTTGGCATCCAGCAGCTGCGCGCTGCGGTAGCGCAGCGGCGCCAGCAGTTCGCCAAGCGCGCGCGCGCCGTCGTCGCGGCCGGTGGCGTCGATGATCAGCCGCAGGTCGTCGCGCAGGCTCTTGAGCATCGCCAGCAACTGCGGTGCGCTGAGGTGCTCGGGCGTGCGCTCCAGCGTCGCGATGCTGCCCACCAGCATGCCGCCCAGGCCGTCGTGCAGGTCGCTCACCAGGGCCACGCGCTCGCCGATGCGCGCGTGCGCGAGTTCCAGTGCATGCTGCTGCGCGAGCGTGGACGCGAGCTCCGCCTTGGCGGCGTTCACTTCCTCGATCAGCTCGGTGTTGAAGTTCTCGATGCGCCGCAGGCTCTGCACGAAGCGCCCGGCCTGCGTCAGCGCCATGCCCAAGAGCAGCACGTACGAGGACATGGTCGTGTAGTAGATGTTGCTGTCGATCACCTGCGTGAACACCAGCAGGTCGTGCGCGCCCGTGAGCGCCGACACCGCCATGAACGGCGCGAGCGAGCGCATCGGGCTGCCCCGGTGGCGCAGCGCGTGGAAGATGCCGCTGCTGTTCACCACGATGATCGTGAGGCCGCCCACCAGCGTCCAGATCGCGCGGTGGGTGGGCAGGTTGGCGGTGCCCGCGAACCACAGGTCGAGCACGCCGATGGCCGCCACCGCGAACGCCGCGATCTCCAGGCGCGGCAGGCGCCGCCCGGCAAAGCGCAGCACGAACACGCCGTACGACACGCTGAACACCAGCAGCAGCGAGGTGTTCAGCGCCTGCCAGCTGTGGTTGCTGGCAAAGGGCCACGGGCTGGTGGCGATCTGGTTGTAGCCGAACAGCAGCCACAGCACCGACATCGCCGCGAACCAGCCGTAGGCCGTCTCGCGCCGACGCAGCAGCCACCACGCCGCGAAGAAGGCCGACACCGCCGCGCTGGTCGCCAGGCCGAACACCTGCAGGTCGCGCCGCATGAGCTGCTCGCGGCCGAACTCGGCCTGCATGGCCGCGGGCGTGCCCAGGCTCACCGGGCCCAGCCCGGCCTGGTAGGCCGACATGCCCGAGACGCGCACCAGCAGCGTGTTGGTGCCGGCGCGCAATTGCGGCGCGTCCAGCAGCCAGTAGCGCGGCGAGTTCCACGCGCGCGTGAGCGGCTCGACCAGGCTGCGGTCGCGCCAGATCGTCGTGCCGTTGAGCGAGACCTCGCCGGCCATGTTCAGGTAGTGCAGCAGCAGTCCGGTTTCGGTCACCGGCGCGGGCTGCTCCCAGGTCAGCCGGTACCAGACCACGCCGTCGAAGCCGGGCCAGCGCGTGGCCCAGCTGTCGGGCAGGGCAACAGGCGTCCAGCCGTCGGCGGGCGGGGTCGTGTCGTCCCAGCCGGTGCCGCGTGCGGCTTCGGCGCGCAGTTCAGGAACAACAGGTGTTTGGGCGTGTGCGCTGCCCGTCGAGAGCAGCAGCCACAGGGCCCACAGCAGCAGGCCCGCAAGGAACCTCAGCGCAGCAAGCCCTGCCTTCGGCCCTGGTAGACCGCCTCGGTGCGCGAGTTGACGGCCAGCTTGCGGTAGATGTTCTTGGTGTGGCATTCCACGGTGAGTCTGGAGATCGACAGCGCCTCCGCCATGTCGCGGTTGCTCATCCCTTGCGACACGAGCTCGAGGATTTTGCGCTCGCGCGGCGTCAGCATGACGGGCGTGGTGGCGGGCGTCAGCGACGGGTCGTCGGGCGGCGTGGGCAGGCTGGGCAGCTGGGTCGCGACCCAGCCGAGGATGCGGCGGGCGATGGCCGGGTCGATCGGTGCGCCGCCTTGCTCGATGCTGCGCAGCGCGATGCTGAGCTCGAGGTCGTCGCGTTCCTTCAGCAGGTAGCCGATGGCGCCGGCACGCAGCGCCGCGAAGATCACGGCCTCGGTGCGCCAGGCCGAGATCACCACCGCGGGCACCAGCCGGTGGTGCTCGTGCATCCACTCGATCAGGTCGACGCCGCTGCCGTCGGGCAGGCCGATGTCGATCAGCGCCACACCGAAATGCTGCTGCTCCAGCAGTGAGCGGGCCGAGGTCAGGCTGTCGGCCCAGGCGATCTGGGGCTCGTCGCATCCGAGCGTCGACAGCACGTACGCCAGGCGCTCGCGCATCGCCGGATCGTCTTCGACCACCAGCGCGGGGCTCAGCGAGACCACTTCAACGTCTTCCAGGAGAGGGGCAGACATAGGACGACATTTTTGAGCCGTGGTGTACGTGGTGCAACGTTTTTTCTTAAATGAAACGACTGTTTCTAAAGTTCCTATTTGTATCTTGATGTTAATTCAAAGCGACCACAACCCTAATCGAGGATGACCCCTCCGCTCAGGTTGACTATTGCGCCCGTCATGGCCCCGGCCAGCGGCGAGGCCAGGAACACCGCGGTGCCCGCGAGCTGGTCCAGCGAGGGCAGGCGTTCGACCAGCAGGCCCTCGGGCCGCGCGGCCAGCATCTGCTCGACCGTGAGGCCCATGCGCTCGGCCGCCGGGCGAAACACCTCGCCGCTGTGCGAGCCCGCGGCCACCGCCTCGGGAATCGCGTGCGAGCGGATGCAGGCCGTGCGGATGCGAAAGACCGCCAGCTCGCCCGCCATGTGACGCGCGAGCCCCTCCACGCCGGCGCAGGCCACGGCATGTCCGAGGTACCCGGGGCCGGGTAGGCGCGAGGCGGGCGTCGACACCGACAGGATCACGCCGCCGCCGCGCGCCGCCATGTGCGGTGCCACGGCCTTGGCGGTGAGGAAGTTGGCGCGCGTGTAGGCGTGGATGGGGAGGAAGAAGTCCTCCAGCGACAACTCGGCCAGCGGCCGGCCCTGCACGTGGAAGACGCCGACGGCGTTGAACGCCAGGTCGATGCCGCCGGCCCGTTCGGCGACCTCGGCCGCGTGGCGCAGCATCGCGGCTTCGTCCAGTGCGTCGACCACCGCGGCCTGCGCATGGCCGCCGGCTTGGGTGATGTCTCGCACCACCGCATCGAGCTTGTCGCGGCTGCGGCCGGTGACGAACACGCGGGCGCCTTCGCGAGCAAAGGCGCGGGCGACGGCGCCGCCGAGGGCACCGCTGCCGCCGTGGATCACGGCGCAGCGGTCTTTCAAAGACAGGACATTCGAGGGCATGAGAGCTTCTCCTTGGCGTGAGTGGCGACCCGCGACATGCGGGCGCTCGTTCCAAGGACGGCGCAGGCTTAGCTGATCCGACAGCGCAGCGCGCTTTTTTTCAGACTTGCGGGATGCGCGGCGCGATCACGCCCGGGTCGTACCAGGTCACCGGGCGGATCTCGAACACGCCGCCCTCGAAGTCCAGCCGCCGCGCCGCATGCCGCGCGTCTTCGAGCGACTCGCACTCGACGATGTAGATGCCCATCAGCTGCTCCTTCGTCTCGGCGAACGGCCCGTCGGTCACCAGCGGATGCGCGGCGCCGGCGTGCCGCACGGTGGTGGCGGTGTCGGGCATCAGGCGCAGCACGGTGCCGAGGCGGCCGGCGGCCTGCAGCTCGTCGCGCAGGTCGGTGTGGCGCTCGAGCATCTCGTCTTCGACCTCAGGCGCCCAGCCGGCCGCCGCAGCTTCGGAACCGTAGATCAGGATGGAATAGAGCATCGTGCGTCCTTTGCTTGGAGGGAGTCGGAAGAGGCGCTCGCGCCGAGGCGATCGAGCAGCAGGCGGATGTGCGCAGCCTCGGCGGCGGTGCGGGCCAGTGCGAGCGCGTCGGCAAAGGCGCGGCGCGCTTCGTCGGCGCGGCCCAGCTGCATCAGCAGCCCGCCGCGCAGGCCGTGAAAGTGGAAGTACGCCGACAGCGGAACCGCCAGCGTGTCGACCATCGCCAGCGCCGCCCCGGGCCCGCGCACCTTGGCCACGGCCACCGCGCGGTTGAGCGTGACCACGGGCGAAGGCTGCAGCTTTTCGAGCCCGACGTAGAGCCGCTCGATCTCGGCCCAGTCGGTGTCGGCCGCGCGCGCGGCCCGTGCGTGCGTGGCCGCGATGGCCGCCTGCAGCTGGTACGGCCCGATGCGGCGCTGGCGCAGCGCGGTGTCGAGCAGGGCCAGGCCTTCGTCGATCGCCGCGCGGTGCCAGCGTGTGCGGTCCTGGTCTTCGAGCAGCACGACCATGCCGGCCGCGTCCAACCGCGCATCGGCGCGCGCATGCTGCAACAGCAGCAGGGCGCACAGGCCGGCGGTCTCGGGCTCGTCGGGGAACAGGTCGCACAGCAGGCGCGCGAGCCGGATCGCCTCTTCGCACAGCGCCACGCGCACATGGGCCGTGCCGCCGCTGGCCGCATAGCCTTCGTTGAACAGCAGATAGACCACCGCGCCCACGGCCGCCAGCCGCTCGCCGCGTTCGCGCGCGCCGGGCGCATCGAAGGGCAGGCCGGCCGCGGCCACGCGCTGCTTGGCGCGCGTGATGCGCTGTTCCATGGCGCGCTCGCCGACCAGGAAGGCGCGCGCGATCTCCGGCACCGACAGCCCCGAGACGATGCGCAGCGCCAGCGCGATCTGTTGCGCGAGCGGCAATGCGGGATGGCAGCAGACGAACAGCAGGCGCAGCACGTCGTCGCGGTAGTGCGACTGGTCGAGCTGTTCGGCGAGGTCGGGGTCGAGGGCCATGTCCGCGTCGCCGTCGTCCTCTTCGGGCAGCGGATCGTGCCGGTCGCGCCGCCGCAGTTCGTCGAGCGCCGCGTTGCGCCCCACGAGGATCAGCCATGCCAGCGGATCGTCGGGCGGCCCGTGCTCGGGCCAGTGCCGCAGCGCGCGCAGGCTGGCTTCCTGGAAGCCTTCCTCGGCCGTGTCCAGGTCGCGGAAGTAGCGCAGCAACGCGGCCACCGCGCGCGGGCGTGCGGCGGTCAGCGTGGTGGCGATCCAGCTCAGCTCGGTGGTGGTCATCGTCGGCCCGGTGCGTGTCGCTTCGAAGAAGGTCGGTTCAACCCCAAGGACGCGCCAGTATGCGGCGGGCCGACAGCGGCGCGCAAAAAAAGTCCGCGTGGACAATGCGGCGCATGCCCGATCTCCACGCCCTGACCCGGCAGTTCCCGCATCCCGGTCGGCTCGATGCCATCCTGCTGCGCCCCGCGCGGCGCGCGCCAGTTCAAACGGTGGAGGAGGTGCTCGCGATCGAAGGGCTGGGCCTGGCCGGCGACCGCAGCAGTGCCGGGCGCGGCGGTGGCAAGCGGCAGGTCACGCTGATCCAGGCGGAGCACCTGCCGGTTGTCGCGGCGCTTGCGCAGCGCATGGAGGGTGTGGGTGCGGGCCTGCTGCGCCGCAACCTCGTCGTGTCGGGCCTCAACCTGCTGGCGGCGCGCTCGCTGTTTCGCGACCAGCCGCTGGTGCTGGCGCTCGGGCCCGAGGTGCTGCTCGAGATCACCGGGCCCTGCGAGCCCTGCTCGCGCATGGAAGAACTGCTCGGCCCCGGCGGCTACAACGCCATGCGCGGGCATGGCGGCGTGACGGCGCGGGTGCTGCGTGGCGGTGTGCTGCGCGTCGGCGACGCGGTCGCCTGCCGCATCGCCTGAACACCACCTACATCAGGTTGCGCAGCGAGGCCTCGATGGCCGCCGCCGTGGCCAGCGGCTTTTCCATCGGAAACAGGTGGCTGCCGTCGAGCATCGTGATGCGGCCCTTGGTGACCTGTTCGGTCATCGCCATGCCCACCTGCTTCATCTCGACCGACTGGCGTCCGCCGATGAAGGCCGCCTTGCACTTGATCGGATGGCGGCGCAGCAGCGCGCCCAGCGTGTGGGGCAGGGTGTTGTAGATGGCGGTTTCCACGTCGCGGTCGAAGCTCAGGGAGCGGGTGTCTTCGCTGTCGAAGGTGCCGTGGTCGATGTAGTCGTGCAGCACCTGCTCGTCCCACTTCGCGAACGCCTTCTTGCTGCGGAAGTGCTCGAACACCGCCTCGCGATGCTCCCAGCTGTTGCGGCGCTTGCGGCTGGTGGCGCCGGGCGAAATGCTCTTCATGAGCGGCGTGCGCTTGACCACGTTGAGCGTGTTCGCGCGCCAGCCGCCGAGGATCGGCGAGTCGATCAGCAGCACGCCGCGCGCCAGCTCGGGATGGCGCGCCGCGCACATCAGGCTCAGGAAGCCGCCCAGCGAATGGCCGATGAGAAACACCGGGCCGCCCGCGCGGTCGGCACGCAGCTTGGCGAAGTCGGCCAGCTGCTGCACCAGGTGCGGCCAGTTGTCGGTGACGGGGTACTTCGGGTCGTGCCCGAATTTCTCGATGGCGTCGACCTCGAAGCCCCGGTTGCGAAGGCTGTCGAGAACGACGCGGTAGGTGCTCGCCGGAAAGCTGTTGCCGTGCGAAAAGATGACAGGAGGCACGGACAGATTCAGATGAGCTTTTCGTCGGGCGTGGAGATCTTGCGCAGCGGGCTGTGGCGCGTGGCCGGCATCCGCAGCGGGTGTTCGGTGGCGCTGTCGTCCCACACCGGGTCTTCGATGCTGTCGAACACCTCGCGCAGCTTCTGGCCCCAGCTGTTGTGCATCATGCGGTAGTAGGGGTTGTCGGCGTCGATGCAGATCACGCGGTCGGTCTCGAGCTTGTTGGCCTCGTACACCACCAGATCGAGCGGCAGGCCCACCGACAGGTTCGACTTCATGGTCGAGTCCATCGACACCAGCGCGCACTTGGCGGCTTCGTCCAGCGGCGTCTCGGGCGTGAGCACGCGGTCGAGCACGGGCTTGCCGTACTTCGACTCGCCGACCTGGAAGTAGGGCGTCTCGGTGGTCGCTTCGATGAAGTTGCCCGCGGCGTAGACCAGGAACAGGCGCATGCCTTCGCCCTTGACCTGCCCGCCGAAGATGAACGACACGTTGAAGTCCAGGCCCGCATGCTTGAGCGCCTCGGCATCGCGGTCGTACACATGGCGCACGGCCGAGCCCAGCACGCGCGCGGCGTCGAACATGCTCTTGGCGTTCCAGATGGTGATGGGTTCGCCCTGCGTGCCGTCTTCGCGCGTTTCGCGCAGCTCTTCGATCTGCAGGATTTCGCGCACCGACTGCGAGATGCTCAGGTTGCCCGACGACAGCAGCACCATGACGCGGTCGCCCGGCTGCTCGTAGACGATCATCTTGCGGAAGGTGCTGATGTGGTCCACCCCCGCGTTCGTGCGCGAGTCGGAGAGAAACACCAGGCCGGCGTTGAGTTTGATGCCTACGCAATAAGTCATGGGTTCGCCTTGCAGGAACTGGGCCCGCTCATGCGGTACTGCGTTCACGTGCGTTCAGTTTCTGGAGGGCATAGAGCGCGTCGAGGGCTTCGCGCGGGCTCATGGTGTCCGGGTCGAGGGCAGCCAGCGCGGATTCTACGGCGCTGGCCATGGGGGTTTCGGTGGCCGGCGGCGGTGCGAACAGGTCGACCTGCGCACGCGTTTGCGCATGCTGCGATTCGAGCGCATCGAGCGCCTGCCGCGCGTGGTTGACCACCGCCGCGGGCATGCCCGCGAGGCGCGCCACCTGGATGCCGTAGCTCTTGCTGGCCGGGCCCGGCTGCATCTCGTGCAGGAACACGATGTCGCGGCCCGACTCGGTCGCGCTCACGTGCATGTTCACCGCGCCGTGGTGCGTGGCCGGGAACTCGGTGAGCTCGAAGTAGTGCGTGGCGAACAGCGTGAAGGCCTTGCTGCGGTCGTGCAGCTGCGCCGCGATGCCGGCCGCCAGCGCCAGGCCGTCGAAGGTGCTGGTGCCGCGGCCGATTTCGTCCATCAGCACCAGCGACTGCGCCGTGGCGCTGTGCAGGATCTGCGCGGCCTCGGTCATCTCGAGCATGAAGGTCGACTGCGCATTGGCCAGGTCGTCGGCCGCGCCGATGCGCGTGTGAATGGCGTCGATCGGCCCGAGCCGGCAGGCAGTGGCCGGCACGTGCGAGCCGATGGAGGCCAGCAGCACCACGATGGCCACCTGCCGCATGTAGGTCGACTTACCGCCCATGTTCGGGCCGGTGATGATCTGCATGCGCTGCTGCGGCCCCATCTGCGTGTCGTTGGCAATGAAGCCGCCCGACGACTTCTCGGCCAGCCGCGCCTCCACCACCGGGTGGCGGCCCTGCTGGATCTCGATGCACGGGTGCGACACGAAGGTCGGCGCGCGCCAGTTCAGCGTGTGCGAGCGCTCGGCCAGCGCGCACAGCGCGTCGAGCGCGGCAATGCCGCCGGCCAGCTGCGTGAGCGCGGGCACCGAGGGCTGCAGCGCGTCGAGCAGCTGCTCGTACAGCCACTTCTCGCGCGCCAGTGCGCGGTCTTGCGCGCTCAGCGCCTTGTCTTCGAAGGCCTTGAGTTCGGGCGTGATGAAGCGTTCGGCGTTCTTCAGCGTCTGGCGGCGGCGGTAGTTGTCGGGCACCTTCGAGAGCGCGCTTTGCGTCACCTCGATGTAGAAGCCGTGCACGCGGTTGAACTGCACGCGCAGGTTGCTGATGCCGGTGCGCTCGCGCTCGCTGATCTCGAGCTTGAGCAGGAAGTCGTCGCAGTTCTCGCTGATCTCGCGCAGCTCGTCGAGCTCGGCGTCGTGGCCCGTGGCGATCACGCCGCCGTCGCGCACCAGCGCCGACGGATCGGGCTTGATCGCGCGCACCAGCAGGTCGGCGCAGCCCGGCGGCGGCGCCAGGCGCTCGGTGATCTGCGCCAGCAGCGCAGCAGCGCCCGGCAGCAGCGGCGCCAGCTGCTCGGCCTTCGCCAGCGCGAGCTGCAGCGCCACCAGTTCGCGCGGGCGCACCTGGCGCAGCGCGATGCGCGCTGCGATGCGTTCCACGTCGCTCGTGTTCTTCAGTTGCTCGCGCAGCGTGCGCCAGGGTGCGGCGGTGGCACCGGGCCCGGGGGACTGCAGCGCGCCGATGGCGTCGAGCCGGCCCTGGGCCTCGCTGCGGTCGCGGCGCGGCGAGAGCAGCCAGCGCTTGAGCAGGCGGCTGCCCATGCCCGTCATGCAGGTGTCGAGCAGCGAAAACATCGTGGGCGAGTCTTCGCCGCGCAGCGTCTGCACCAGCTCCAGGTTGCGGCGCGTGGTGGGCGGCAGCTCGATCAGGTCGCCGTCGCGCTCCACCGACAGCCGCTGCACGTGCGACAGCGCGCGGCCCTGCGTGTGCTCGGCATAGCCCAGCAGCGCGGCGGCGGCGGCGTGCGCATTGCCCAGCGATTCGGCGTTCCACGCCGCGAGGCTGTGGCTGCCCATCTGCTCGCTGAGCTTGCGCTCGCCCAGGCCGGGATCGAACTGCCAGGCCGGACGCAACGACAGCGTGAACGGCACGGCCGCGCGTGCGGCCTTCATGCGCTGCTCGAAGGCGGGCGTGACCTCGGCGCTGTACAGCAGTTCGCTCGGTGCGATGCGCGCGATCCAGGCTTCGAGCGCGTCGGCCGGGCACTCGGCCAGCCGCAGCTCGGCGCCCGTCACGCTGAGCCAGGCCAGGCCGCAGAAATTGCGCGTGCCCGCATGCACCGCGAGCAGCAGCGAATCGCTCTTGTCGTTGAGCAGTTCCGAGTCGGTCAGCGTGCCGGGCGTGACCACCCGCACCACCTTGCGCTCGACCGGCCCCTTGCTGGCACCGACCTCGCCCACCTGCTCGCAGATGGCGACCGATTCGCCCAGCTTGATGAGCCGCGCCAGGTAGGTGTCGACCGAGTGGAAGGGCACGCCGCACATCAGCACCGGCTGCCCGGCCGACTGGCCGCGCTGGGTGAGCGTGATGTCGAGCAGGCGCGAGGCCTTTTCGGCGTCGGCCCAGAACAGTTCGTAGAAATCGCCCATCCGGTAGAACAGCAGGGTGTCCGGATGGTCGGCTTTGAGGCCCAGGTACTGCGCCATCATGGGCGTGTGCCCGGAGAAGTCGCTGGAGGAGGGGGCGGGGTGGGCAGTCGTCGTTTTCACTCGGGCGATTATCGGGGACGGGCGGACGGGGATCAGCCGACGGTCAGCGTGACCGGCTTGCCGATGCGGCTGAGCATTTCGACCAGCGTGTCGATGGTGAACTTGGTCGTTTTCTTGTTCACCACGTCCGACACCCGGGGGCGCGAGACCATCAGGATCTCGGCCGCCTCGGCCTGCTTCAGCTGGTGCTCGGCGATCCAGTCGGCCAGCGCCTCCATGAGTTGCTGCTTCAGCAGCCGCGTGTCGTTGATCTGCTTGTGCGATGCGGCCTGCAGGCGGCGAGCCTCGGCCGGCGCAAAACCCAGCTCGAGGAAGAGGTTGGCGCCCGGCGGGGTGACGTGGCGGATGGCGGTGTCTGTCTTCATGGTGTGTCCTTCCTGGCGTGGATCACGGCGCGGTAGCGCGCTTGGGCGATGGCCTTGTCTTGCGGGCTGGTGGCCTGTGTCTTCTTTTGAAAGCAGTGCAGGACATAGACCGCTTCCTCGAACTTCGCCACGTACATCACGCGGTAGATGCCGCTGGCGTCCCGCAGCCGGATTTCCCGTGTGCCGGCCCCCACATCGTTGAAGGGCTTCCAGTCCGTCGGGTCCAGCCCGGCTTGCACCTTGCCCAGTTCGAAACCCGCCGCGCGGCGCGGTTCCACGGGAAAGGCCAGCAGGTCCGCGTAGGACGAGCCCACCCAGCGGATTTCCTTCTCGTCCATTGACGCACTCGCATGTATAAGATTTTATACGTGAAGTCTGGTGCGTTCCACGCGCCATGACTCCTCCCTGGGGCGGCATTGTCGAGAGACGTCGGGGGGCTTCGCCTCGCGTGGCACCATGCCGGTCCCGATGACCGTGAACTTTGTGGGGATCCAGCGCAGATCCACCACGTGGCCTGTTCCAGGCGCGGCGCCCCGCCGCACGCGCCCTTTGGCCGTTCCTGAATCCAGAGGCGTCCCCCGCGCGTAGTCATGCGCATGCGCATGACTACGCGGGCGCACGCGACCTTCATCGATGGAGACCCCAGTGAGCTACGAGGACATCCGGAAACGATTTCATGTGCCTGCCCGCAAGGGCGCCAGGGTGCTGGTGCACGGGCAGCCCGGCACCGTGACCACTGTGCGGGGGCTCACGCTGCGCGTGCGGCTGGACGGTATGAGCTGGTCGCGGCCGTACCTGCCGGACGAGCTGCAATGGCTGCCGGCCCCAGCGCCCGAGCCGCAGGGGCAGGGCGGCCCCGAGCACTGACGCGGCCGGGCGGCCTGCACCGCCGCTCCTAAAATCCCCCGGCGCAAACCCCGCGTGAAGAACAAAGGCGCCCATGGCCCCGTCGGATGAAATCAAAGGCCCTGCAGCGGACGCGCTCCCGGACACCGCCACCCTGCCCGCTGACCTCGCGGCGCTGTACCTGTGCATGTCGCCGGCCCAGCTGGCGGACCTGCGCAAGTCGAAACGGCCCGAAGGGCGACCGGGCACGGGCAACAGCGGCCCGTCCGTCATCCGGCCCGTCGAAGGCACGGGCGGCGCCAAGGACCCGGCGCTCTACCAGCTCGGCACGCTGCGCGAATTTGCCAAGGCGCACGCCGCCCCCTCGGCCTTCGACACCGCGCTGAACACGGGCCTGCCGGGCTGGTTCGGCGCCAAGCTGCCTTTCTTCGCCGAGCGCGAACCCCGCATCAAGCGCGGCAAGCGCGTGCTCATCGGCGGCGCCTGGGACCGGGCCGATCCGCTGCGCGAACAGCGCTTCGTCGCGCTGGCCAAGGGCCGCATCCGCTTCACGTCGCTGACGTGTGCCGAAGCCGCGGCGAGCCTGTGGGCCGACGTGGCCAGCCACCGCGCGTTCGCCGACCAGGGGTTGGCCCTGCTCGCGCGCGAGACGCAGGCCATCGAGGCCTCGCTGGCTGACACGGCCCGCCTGGCCGCGACCGCACCGACCGATGCGGCGGCCTGACCTCCCTTCAAGTTCGACGATGGAAGTGCTCCGATGCTGATCAACTGCGTGGCCTATGAAAACGGCGCCAAGCTCGCCGACATTCCCGTCGAGGACATCAGCGACTACATCTCCCGCGCCGGCTGTTTCGTCTGGGTGGCGCTGAGCGACGCCACGCCCGAAGAGCTGGCCCAGATGCAGGACGAGTTCGACCTGCACCCGCTGGCCGTCGAAGACGCCCAGCACGGTCACCAGCGCCCCAAGGTGGAGGAGTACGGCGACTCGCTGTTCGTCGTGATGCACCTGGTCGAGCCCTCGACCGACACCGAGGGGGAGGGCGGGCACAGCGTGAACGTGGGCGAGGTCAACGTGTTCGTCGGCCGCAACTACGTGCTGTCGGTGCGCAACCGCAGCCAGCAGGGTTTCCTGGGCGTGCGCGAGCGCTGCGAGCGCGAGCCCGACCTGCTGCGCAACGGCGCGGGCTTCGTGCTCTATGCGCTGATGGACGCGGTGGTCGACCGCTACTTTCCGGTGATCGACGCGCTCGAAGTGGAACTCGAATCCATCGAGCAGCAGATATTTGCGCAAAGCGGCGCGGCGCGCGACAAGATCAAGCAGCTGTACGACCTGAAGCGCCGCAGCCTCATCCTCAAGCGCGCGGTGGCGCCGCTGGTGGAGGCGGCGGGCAAGCTGCACGGCGGGCGCGTGCCGCAGATCTGCGTGGGCACGCAGGAGTATTTCCGCGACGTGGGCGACCACCTGGTGCGCATCAACGGCTCGATCGACGCGGTGCGCGACACCATCGCCACGGCGGTGCAGGTGAACCTCTCGATGGTCACCATCGAGGAGAGTGAAGTGACCAAGCGGCTCGCCGCCTGGGCCAGCATCTTCGCGGTGTGCACCGCCTTCGCGGGCATCTGGGGCATGAACTTCGAGCAGATGCCGGAGCTGAAATTCCGCTATGGGTACGCGATGGCGCTGGGGCTGATCGTGAGCACTTGCGGCTACCTCTACTACCGGTTCAAGCGCGTCGGCTGGCTCTAGCGCGAAGCCCGGCCCCGGGCTTCGTGTCGCTTGCTGCGGTGCCTCGCGACTGAGTCGCGCCTTCCTTATTCGTCGTGCGTGTCGTGCGTCGCCACGGCACCGCGACGCCAGTAACCCGAGGCCCGAACCCACTTCGGGTTCGCGCCGCGCTCGCCCACGAGGTGCGCGCGCAGCGCTTTCGCGATCGCCGATTCGCAACCCACCCAGGCGTGGAAGTCGCCGTCCGGCAGCGCCATGGTTTTCAGCGTGTCGACCAGCACGGGGCTCAGTCCCGGTGCGGCGCCTTCGCGGTGCACCCAGCGCAGCGTGAGCTCGGCCTGCGTCTCCAAAGGAATCTCGTCGGCTGCGCTGTCGACTTCCGCCAGCACCACCACGTGCGCACCGGCCGGCAGTTCGGCCAGGCGGCGCGAGATCGCGGGCAGGGCGGTGTCGTCGCCGATCAGCAGGTGCCAGTCGAATTCGGTCGGCACGATGAACGAGCCGCGCGGGCCGCCCACGCCGACGATGTCGCCGGGCTTGGCCTGCTCGGCCCATTGCGTGGCGGGGCCGGCGTCGTGCAGCGCGAAGTCGATCTCCAGCGTGTTGGCCTGTGCGTCGTGGCGGCGCGGCGTGTAATCGCGCATGGCGGGGCGCCCGCCCTCGGGCCACACGGGGCCGTCGGGGCCGGCGGTCGGCAGCGTGAGCTGGCCGGTGGCGGCATCGGGAAAGAACAGCTTCGCGTGGTCGTCGAAGCCGGGGCTGGTGAAGCCCTGGAGCGCGTCGCCGGTCAGCGTGATGCGGATCAGGTGCGGCGTCACGCGCTGCACGGTCTTCACCGTGAGTTGGCGAAAACGCAGTTCGTGGCGCACGCGGCGCGGCGTGCGGTCGGGCGTGTTGGAGGAGGGCGTAGCGGTTGTGAAGTCGGTCATGTCAGGTTGGTTCAGATGCGTTCGAGCTGTTGTGCGGCACTGTCGAGCACCGCGGCGAATTCGTGGGCTTGTTGTTCGGTGAGGGGGGCGCCGCCGAGGCGCAGGCGCATCGCGAGCTTGAGGTTCTCGATGGCGCGGGTGACTTGCGGGGGCCGTCCGGCGCGCGGGCCGGCGCCGTCCACGCCGCCCGCCATGCGGGCCATCATGGCGTCGGCCGTCTCGCGGTTGGCGGCCAGGAACTCCTGGCCGCTCGGCGTGATGCTGTAGCGCTTGCGGCCGCCGACGTCGGCGGTTTCCACGCTCAGGTAGCCCAGCTCTTCCAGCAGCGTGAGCGTGGGGTAGACCACGCCGGGGCTCGGCGCGTAGGTGCCGCCCAGGCGGTCTTCGATGGCCTTGATGAGCTCGTAGCCGTGCGAGGGCTTGTCGGCAATGAGCTGCAGCAGCACGAAGCGCAGCCCGCCATGGCCGAACACCCGGCCCGCGCCGCCGCCGCGTCCGCCGCGCATCCCGCGGCCGCCGCCGGCCAGGCCGTCTTCGTGTTCGCCGCGCGGGGCGTGGCGGTGGTGATGGTGGTGCGGAGCGTGGTGAAGGTGGCGCATGGGGATGGCTTTTTGAGTGGGTCGAGACTATTCTAGATATATCGAAATAGAAAACGAAAGCCCACCCATCGGGCGACCCTGCCGGTCGCATGGGTTCTGGGGACGCGGCCCCTTCGGACTACAGCGGGCGCAAAGGCGCCGCGCGCGCAATCAGCCGGATCTGCTCGAAATCCAGCCGATCCAGCGCCTGGCGAAGCGTCAGCACCATCGGCTGGCTGTGCGCCTCCGTGGCCAGCCGGTTCACCCACTCGTGCAGGTCGCTCCAGCGGCCGTCGCGGGCGAGCACTTCGAGCTCGTCCTTCTGCGCCGGCGACAGCGGCGTCAGCACCGGCAGCAGCCGGCCGCGCGCCCTAGGCCTGGCACGCGGGCGCGGCGCGGCGATGGGTTCCGATGGCGGCGGTGCAGGCGCATCCGACGAAGGCGCCGGCTCGGTCGACAGCGAGAACACCACCCGCGTCCCCGCGCCCATGCCGCTGTGAATCGCGAGCCGCCCGCCCATCCGCTGCACGATGCGCTGCGCAATCACCAGCCCGAGCCCGCCGCCCGCCATGCTGGGCGCGTTGTCGGCCAGCAGGCGCGTCATGCGTTCGAGCGTGTCGGCGTCGATGCCCGTGCCGCTGTCGGTCACTTCGAAGTGCAGCTGCCACGCGCCGTTGGACGGCTGCGCCTGCAAGCGCAGCCCGATGGTGCCGTTGCGCGTGAACCTGGCCGCGTTCGACAGCAGGTTCAGCACCACCTGCTGCAGCCGCTTGCCGTCCAGGCGGACCAGGGCCGGCAGCTCGCCGTCGATCGTCAGTTCGAAGCTGTTGTGCTGGCGCTGCGCGAGCGCGTGCGCGTACTGCGCGACGTTGTCGACCAGCGTGCGCAGCTGCACCGGCTGCGCCTCGACGGCCAGCGGCGCCAGTTCGCCCTTGGCGTAGTCGACCAGGTCGTCGATCAGCTCCAGCTGGTAGGCCGCGCTGCGCTCGATGGTGGCGAGCCGCGCGGGCGCGGGCGTGTCGCTGCCGTCCTGCATCAGCTTCAGGTTGCCCAGGATGGTGGCCACCGGCGCGCGCAGGTCGTGGCTGATGTAGGCCAGCAGTTCCTTCTGCTCGCGTGTGCGCTGCTCGGCCTGGCCCAGCGCCTCGCTCAGCGCGCGGGTCTTGCGCACCACTTCTTCTTCGAGCCGCTGCTGTTCCTGGGCCTGCCACTGCAGCAGCGTCTGCTGCGCGGCGTTGCGCTGGCGCGTTTCCTGGAACGACCACGCCGTGATCGCGAACGCGCCCACCAGCATGCCCGGGAACGCCAGCGCATAGTGGTCGAAGTCGGACATCGAGCGCTCCGCGAACATCAGCGCCGACATGCGCATCAGCGCGCCCACGCAGATCACGAGCATCACCAGCAGCGACAGCCGCCCGCCCGGCCCGGCGCGCCGCTGGTAGATGAAGGTGCAGACCGTGAGCCCGAGCACGATCAGCGGCGCGTTCACGATGCCGATGGCCGCGAAGGTCGCGTAGGGGCCGAACAAAGTGCCCAGCAGCACGACGATTTCGACGCCGGCCAGCACGAACAGCAGCGGTCGCCCGGGCACGCGCACCGGGCTCTGGCGGCCGCGCTCGTGAAAGTACAGCAGCAGGCACAGCGCCGTGGCCGCCACCATCACGCTGTGCCCGCGGTAGCTCCAGACGGTGCTGTCGGGCCACAGCGCGATGCGCGCGTAGCCCCGGTAGGTGGCCTCGTACAGCGCCAGCAGCGCAAAGCTCCCCGCCTGGAAGGCCAGCATCGGCGCGCGCGAAATCCACCACAGCGCCGCCGAATACACCGCGAAGGCCAGCAGCCCGCCGATCAGCAGGCCGCTGAGCAGCGCATGGTTGCGTTCGATGTGATGCCACGCCTCGTCGGTGTGCAGCTCAAGCACCAGCTTGATCTGCCCCGTGCTCATCACGCGCACCAGCACCTGCACCGACTCGCCCGGCTGCAGGTCGATCTGCAGCTGCGGAATGCGGTCGTGGCGGTGCGTGCTGTCCATCGGGTCGGACACGCCGGCCTGCGCGTGGGTCCATGCGGGTTGGCCATTGCGCGTACGCAGCACATGAAAGTCGACATGCCGCAGCCACGTCACATTGAGCCCGAGCCGCGCCGTGCGCACCTCCTGCGCATCGTTGACCAGCGACAGGCGCAGCCACACCGCCGAGGTCGAGAACCCGCGCATCAGCTGGTCGGGCGTGGCGGGCATGAACCCGTTCGCACCGCCACTCGGCAAGGCGAGCACCTCGCTGGCCGACAGGCGGGCCGTGGGGTCTTCCCACACCTCGACGGCTTGCGCGACAGGGAGCTTGCCTTGGGCGAGCGCGCTGAACTTGATCGCTTCTGCTGCTGCACTGGCCGTTCCGGTCCACAGCCACAAGGCGAGACCCAGCAACAGACAGCTTGCCCATCGGGGCAGGGGGCGCACCGGATGCATCGCGCGTCAGGTGCCGGAGCGTTCGACACCGGCCTGGCGGCAGGCCGAGGGCGTGCAGTCGAAGTACTCGCGAAACGCCGTCGCGAAATTCGCGGCGCTCGAGAACCCCACCGCCGCGGCGATCTCCTCGATGCGCATGGCCGATTCGAGCAGCAGGCGCTGCGCCTCGTGCAGCCGCGCTTCGCGCACGAACTCGAACACCGTGCGGTTCGCGAGCTCCTTGAACACGCGCGACAGGCGCTTCTCGTGCGTGCCCACGCGTGCCGCCAGCTCGCGCAGCGGCAGCACGCGGCTCAGGTCGGCCAATATCAGCCGCTCCGCCGCCTGCATGAGCGCGCGGTCCATGCCCGAGCCCGGCGCGCCGCCGTCGTTCGCGGCGGGGTCATCGGGCGGGGGCGCCGCCTGCGTGGCGGGGGCGGTGCGCGCCCTGCGGGATTCCGCCAGCGCCAGGTGAATTTCGACGCGGGCCATCACCTCGGCCGGGTCGAAGGGCTTCACGATGTAGTCGACCGCGCCGGCCCGCAGGCCCGTCAGGCGCTCTTCCAGGCTGGCCGACGAGGTCACGAAGATCACCGGAATGTCCGCCGTGGCCGGGTCGGCCTTCAGCAGGCGGCAGGCGGCAAACCCGTCGGTGCCGCCCAGGCGCACGTCCAGCAGCACCAGGTCCATCTGCAGCGTCGTCGCCCGCCGGTAGCCCTCCATCGCGTCGAAGGCGAGCGTGATGCGGTAGCCCGTGCCCCGCAGCGTTTCCAGCAAGAGCTTGAGTTCGTCGACGTTGTCGTCGACAACCAGCAGATGAGCTCTCCGGGGCTCCGGAGGTGACCAATAGGACATGGAAAGAGGGGGCGCCGGCACCGCGTGTGAACGCCCTGTGGCCGAAACAATGTAACCAAGAAATTAATTTGGTAATCATTGTCACAAGAAATGCAAATTCATCCAATGACCGGTCTTCATTCCTGATCGATCCGCCCGCCATTGCCGCCCGCAGCCTTAAAAAAGGTGCTGCGGCGAGGGGGGCTGTCAGAGGGAAAACGGGGTGCTGGAAAGGGCCCATCCGGTATTGCAGGAAATAGCCGGGCCGATTCCGTCCATCAAAAGAATTGGACGCTCCGGCAAAAGCCCGTAAGCCAAAAGACCGCCAGCGCTCGCTTTCCCAACTTGCGAATTGCTGATTTTCTTTCGCCAATCGTGTGAAGTATTCGACATTCACACACGTTTGTGAACAGTTGTACGGCACGGCAAACGCCACGGCCTCTCCGGCAAAAGCCCGGACGCCCCCCCGAACCAAGAATCCCGCCCCATGCAAGCGCAAGCCTGCGTGACCCATGCACCGGGTCGCGCCGGCGAGTCCTCGAGAGCCACCCGCGGCCTTCGAGATTTCCCAACGTGCGACCCGGGCTGTTCGCTGAAAGCGAGGGCTCGCCCGAGGTCCGGAGTCAAGGAGAAAGACCAATCATGGAAGCTGTTTACAAGTCTGGTGGCGCGTCATCCCGCAAAGCGACGGCGGAAGCCCCTCTGGTTCTGGATCGCCCGTCGATCGTCACGCTGAAGATCGCGCCCGAGAGCGTGCTCAAGTTCGAGCGCCGCGGCGACGACCTCGTGCTCGTGCTGCGCGACGGCCAGGAAGTCGCCGTGCGCGGCTTCTTCGCCGAGTACCCCGACGCCGGCCGCAACGACCTCGTGCTCGAAGATGGCGCCGGCGTGCAGTGGTGGGGCCAGTACACCGCGCCCTGGAAAGACTTCCACTTCACCGAGATCGAATGGAACGACGCCGGCGGCGCCTTGCTGCCCGACGGCGTGCCGGGCTGGCTGCTGGGCGCGCTCGGCGTGCTGGGCGTCGGTGCCGCTGCGAGCGGTGGCGGCGGCGGTGGTGGTGGCCCGGCCTTCATCCCGCCGTTGCTTCCCGCGCAGAACCGCGGCCCCGAAGGCAAGGCCGACCCTGTCGTCACCGACCAGGACAAGCCCGTGACCGGGCAGGTGCACGCGACCGACCCGGACCGTGACACGCTGAACTACACCGTCGCCAAGGGCCCCGAGCACGGCACCGTCACCGTCGATCCGTCGACCGGCCAGTTCGTCTACACGCCCAAGCCCGGCTACGAAGGGCCCGACAGTTTCGAAGTGACCGTCAGCGACGGCAAGGGCGGCACCACCACCGTCACGGTGCCCGTGACCGTCTCGCCCGTGAACGATGCGCCCACCGCGCCCGACTACACCGAGACCACGACCGAAGACACGCCCGTGAGCGGCCGCGTGACCGGCAGCGACATCGACAGCGGCGACACGCTGACCTACACGAAGGGCAGCGACCCGGCGCACGGCACGGTCACGGTCAACCCGGACGGCACGTACACGTACACGCCGAACCCGGACTTCCATGGGACGGACAGCTTCACTGTCACGGTGAGTGATGGCCATGGCGGGACGACGACGAGCACGGTGACGGTGACGGTCTCGCCCGTCAACGACGCGCCCGAGGCGCCCGACTACAACGAGACGACGAACGAAGACACGCCGATCAACGGAAGCGTAGTCGGCACCGACGTCGATGGCGATGCGCTGACGTACGTGAAGGGCAGCGATCCGGCGCACGGCACTGTCACGGTCAACACCGATGGCACGTACACCTACGTGCCCGGCGCCAACTTCAACGGCACCGACAGCTTCACCGTCACGGTGAGCGATGGCCACGGCGGCACCACCACCAGCACGGTGAATGTGACCATCAACCCGGTCAACGACCCACCGACGGCGCCCAACTACACCGAGACCACGAACGAAGACACGCCGGTCAACGGCAAGGTCGTCGGCAGTGACGTGGATGGCGACACGCTCACGTACGTGAAGGGCAGCGACCCGACACATGGCACCGTCACGGTCAACGCGGACGGCACCTACACCTACACCCCGAGTGCGAACTTCCACGGCGCGGACAGCTTCACCGTCACGGTGAGCGATGGCCACGGCGGCACCACCACCAGTACGGTGAATGTGACCATCAACCCGGTCAACGACGCACCGACGGCGCCCAACTACATCGAGACCACGAACGAAGACACGCCGGTCAGCGGTCAGGTCGTCGGCAGTGACGTGGATGGCGACACGCTCACGTACGTGAAGGGCAGCGACCCGGCGCACGGCACCGTCACGGTCAATGCCGATGGCACCTACACCTACACCCCGGGTGCCAACTTCCACGGCACGGACAGCTTCACCGTGACGGTGAGCGACGGCCACGGCGGCACGACGACGAGCACCATCACGGTCACCGTCGATCCGGTGAACGACGCACCGACGGCGCCCAACTACAACCAGACCACGAACGAAGACACGCCGGTCAGCGGCCAGGTCGTTGGCAGCGACGTCGATGGCGACGCGCTGACCTATACCAAGGGCAGCGACCCGGCGCACGGCACCGTCACGGTCAATGCCGACGGCACCTACACCTACACCCCGGGTGCCAACTTCAACGGCACCGACAGCTTCACGGTGACGGTGAGTGACGGCCACGGCGGCACGACGACCAGCACGGTGAACGTGACCGTCAACCCGGTCAACGATGCACCGACAGCGCCCAACTACACCCAGACCACGAACGAAGACACGCCCGTCAACGGCAAGGTGACGGGCGCTGACGTGGACGGCGATGCGTTGACCTACACGAAGGGCAGCAATCCTTCGAATGGCTCCGTGGTCGTCAACCCCGACGGCACCTACACGTACACGCCGAATCCGAACTTCAACGGCACCGACAAGTTCACCGTCACGGTGAGCGACGGCCACGGCGGCACGACGACGAGCACCATCACGGTCACCGTCGATCCGGTGAACGACGCACCGACGGCGCCCAACTACAACCAGACCACGAACGAGGACACGCCCGTCAACGGCAAGGTCATCGGCAGCGACGTCGACGGTGACGCATTGACCTACACCAAGGGCAGCAATCCTTCGAACGGCTCTGTCACGGTCAATCCCGATGGCACGTACGTCTACACGCCGAACCCGAACTTCAACGGCACCGACACGTTCACTGTCACGGTGAGCGATGGCCATGGCGGCACGACGACGAGCACGGTGACGGTCACGATCGACCCGGTGAACGATGCACCGACGGCGCCGAACTACACCGAGACGACGAATGAAGACACGCCAGTCAGCGGAAAGGTGATCGGCAGCGACGTCGATGGCGACGCACTGACCTACACGAAGGGCAGCGATCCGGCGCACGGCACGGTGACGGTCAATCCTGATGGCACCTACGTCTACACGCCGAACCCGAATTTCAACGGCACCGACACATTCACTGTGACAGTGAGCGACGGCAACGGTGGCACGGTCACCAGCACCATCACGGTCACCGTCGATCCGGTGAACGATGCACCGACGGCGCCCAACTACAACCAGACCACGAACGAGGACACGCCAGTCAGCGGGAAGGTGATCGGCAGCGACGTCGATGGCGACGCACTGACTTACACGAAGGGCAGCGATCCGGCGAACGGCACGGTCACGGTCAACGCTGATGGCACGTACACCTACACCCCGGGTGCGAACTTCAATGGCACCGACAGCTTCACCGTGACGGTGAGCGACGGCCACGGTGGCACGACGACCAGCACGGTGAACGTGACCGTCAACCCGGTCAACGATGCACCGACAGCGCCCAACTACACCCAGACCACGAACGAAGACACGCCCGTCAACGGCAAGGTGACGGGCGCTGACGTCGACGGCGACGCACTGACCTACACGAAGGGCAGCGATCCGGCGCACGGGACGGTGACGGTCAATCCTGATGGCACCTACGTCTACACGCCGAACCCGAATTTCAACGGCACCGACACATTCACTGTGACAGTGAGCGACGGCAACGGTGGCACGGTCACCAGCACCGTGACGGTCACCGTCGATCCGGTGAACGATGCACCGACGGCGCCCAACTACAACCAGACGACGAACGAAGACACGCCGGTCAGTGGAAAGGTGATCGGCAGCGACGTTGATGGCGACGCACTGACTTACACGAAGGGCAGCGATCCGGCGAACGGCACGGTGACGGTCAATGCCGATGGCACCTACATCTACACCCCGGGTGCCAACTTCCACGGCACGGACAGCTTCACCGTCACGGTGAGCGACGGCCATGGCGGCACGACCACCAGCACCGTGACGGTCACGATCGATCCGGTGAACGACGTGCCGACGGTGCCCAACTACAACGAGACGACCGATGAAGACACGCCCGTCAGCGGCCGGGTCATCGGCAGCGACGTTGACGGCGACACGCTCACCTACACGAAGGGCAGCGATCCAGCCCACGGCACGGTGACTGTCAACGCTGACGGCTCCTACACCTACACCCCGAATGCGAACTTCAACGGCACCGACACGTTCACCGTCACCGTGAGCGACGGCCACGGCGGCACGACCACCAGCACCGTCACCGTGACCATCGACCCCGTCAACGACGCCCCCGTGTTCGTCGACGGCGGCGGCACGCCGGTGGACACGGCCACCGGCTACGTCTTCGGCTACGACGAGAACCGCCCCGCAGGCACCGTGCTCGGCACGGTCCACGCCACCGACATCGACAGCGCGAACGTCACCTACAGCATCCTCTCGGGCAACGACCAGGGCTACTTCGCCATCGATCCGGCTACTGGCGAGATCAGCCTCACGCCGGCAGGCGCTGCGGCCTTCGTCAACGACTACGAAGCGGGCGCCAACGCGCACTCGCTGGTGATCGGTGCGACCGATGGCACGGCCACGACCACCATCCCCGTCACGCTCAACGAGCAGAACATCAACGACGCACCGACGGTGCCCGACTACGCCAAGACCACGGACGAAGACACACCCGTCAGCGGTCAAGTGGTTGGCAGCGACGTCGACGGCGACGCGCTGACGTACGCCAAGGGCAGCGATCCGGCGCACGGCACGGTCACCGTCAACGCCGACGGCACCTACACGTACACGCCCAACGCCGACTTCAACGGCACCGACAGCTTCACCGTCACGGTCAGCGACGGCCATGGCGGCACGACCACCAGCACGGTGAACGTGACCATCAACCCCGTCAACGACGCCCCCGTGTTCGTCGACGGCGGCGGCACGCCGGTGGACAGTGCCACCGGCTACGTCTTCGGCTACGACGAGAACCGCACTGCGGGCACCGTGCTGGGCACGGTTCGCGCCACCGACATCGACAGCGCAACCGTCACCTACAGCATCCTCTCGGGCAACGACGCCGGCTACTTCGCCATCGATCCGCTCACGGGCGAGATCAGCCTCACGCCGGCAGGCGCTGCAGCCTTCGTCAACGACTACGAAGCAGGCGCCAACGCGCACGCGCTGGTGGTCGGTGCGAGCGACGGCACCGTCACGACGAACATCCCCGTCACGCTCAACGAGCAGAACGTCAACGAGGCGCCAGAGGCTCCCGACGACACCAAGACCACGGACGAAGACACGCCGGTCAGCGGCCAGATCGTCGGCAGCGACGTCGACGGCGACACGCTCACCTACGTGAAGGGCAGCAACCCGTCGAACGGCACGGTGACGGTGAACCCCAACGGCACCTACACCTACGTTCCCAATGCCAACTTCAACGGCACCGACAGCTTCACCGTCACGGTGAGCGACGGCCATGGCGGCACGACCACCAGCACGGTGACCGTGACCGTCAACCCGGTGAACGACCCGCCGACGGCCACGGCGACCGACGCCGGCATCGTCTCCGAAGGCAGCCTGCCCGGCGGCATCCCGGCGGCGGGCGAGCCGACGGTGCAATCGACCGGCAAGATCTCCATCGCAGACCCCGACAGCCTGGCGGGCGACCTGTCGGTGTCGCTCAGCGGCCCGGCCGGTGTCACCTCCGGCGGCCAGCCGGTGTCGTGGACCTGGGACGCGGGCACGCACACGCTCACGGGCAGCGTCACCGTCGGCGGTGTCACCACCCAGGTGATGACCGTGGCCGTGGGCAATGTCACCGCCACGGGCGCGGGGCAGTTCGAGGCGGGCTACACCGTCACGCTGAAGGCGCCGATCGACCACCCGGCGGGCAACGGCGAGGGCGTGTCGAACCTGCACTTCGAGGCCGTGGTGAGCGATGGCCAGCTCAGCGGCGCGCCGGTGGGCTTCAACGTGCCGGTCAAGGACGATGCGCCGGTGCTCGTGAACGGCGAGCAGTCCGTCGACGTGGCACCGATCAACACGAACCTGATGGTGATCCTGGACCTCTCCGGAAGCATGGGCGAGGAGAACCCGACGCGGCTCTCGCGTGCGAAGGAGGCCATCAAGAACCTGATCGACGGCTACGACCTGTATGGCGATGTGCGGGTGCAACTCGTCACCTTCAGCACGACCGGGCAGGCACAACAGGCCTGGATGACGGCGGCCCAAGCCAAGACGCTGGTGCAGAGCCTGCAGGACGGGGGCAGCACCAACTACGACGCCGCCCTGGCTACGGCGATGACCGGCTTCGAGGCCAATGGCAAGCTGCAGGGCGCGCAAAACGTGTCCTACTTCCTCACGGACGGCGAGCCGACCCGGGGGGACGGCAACACCGGCCAGCTCGGGAACAACAGCAACGGCAGCAACACGGCCGACTTCGGCATCCAGGCGGCGGAAGAAGCGATCTGGAAGACCTTCCTCACCAATAACAAGATCAACTCGTTCGCACTGGGTCTCGGGTCCGACCTCTTGCCCGCGGCGCAGGGCATCATCGACCCCATCGCCTACAACGGCAACACCGGCACGAACACCAACGGCAAGATCGTCACCGACACGAGCCAGCTGAACGATATGCTGCAAGGCACGATCAGCGTGCCGCCCACGGTCAGCAACCTGCTGACCGGCGGCCTCGGCGGTTCGTCGGGCTTCGGTGCCGACGGCGGCCATGTGTCCACGCTGACCATCGACGGCACCGTCTACGCCTTCGACAGCAGCACGGGCCTGATGACGAAGACCGGCCCCGCCACCAGCAGCGACTACAGCTACAACCAGGCGACGCACCAGGTCACCATTGCCACCGACAAGGGCGGCAAGCTGGTGGTGGACTTCGACACGGGCGAGTTCAGCTACCAGGTGGCACCGCGCACCACCTCCTCGCACAACTACGACGAGACCCTCAGCTACCAGGTGGTCGACCGCGACGGCGATGCGAGCAACGTGGCCACGCAGACGCTGCACGTCAACTACACGCCTGCAGCGGGTGCGGCAGCGCTCTTCACCTCGGCAGACTCGCTGGGCCTGGCCGGCGTCGACGAAGTCACGGTGTCGATCGAGCAACAGCAACCGCACGATGCGCCGCATTTCCCCTTCGGCGACGGTCCGGCATGGGGAGGGCTGCAGCTGTCCGACATGCTGCAGGGCTTCGGCGCTGCCGAGTCGCTGCATGCGCTGCTGCAGGCCGCGTTCCCACCGGCCTTCGGGGGCACGCAGGCGTCTCCCACGGTGCTGTCGCTGGCGTCGTCGGCCGATTCGCTCGCGGCCTACGCACCGCCCGTGGCGCCTTCGCTCGACGACGAGCTTCACATGGGCCTCGCGCTTCACCACTGACCGACCGGCGTGCCGGCGCCGCTTGCGGCGTCGGCACCTGGTGGTCTGCACGTCTTCACGCATGCTTGCTTCCCGTCATCTTTCGTCTGCTGCCGCGGGCCTTTTCTTCCTGCTCGCCGGATCGGCGGCGCTTGCGCAAGCGAGCACCGCCGCTCCGCTGGGCATGGCCGAGGCCGTGCGCCTGGCTGCCACCTCGCACCCGACCGTGCGCAACGCCGTCGGCCAGGCGCTGCAGGCGGGCGAGGGCATTGCGGCCGCGCGCTCGGGCTACTACCCGCAGGTCAGCGCCGGCGTCAGCGCGCGCACGGGCAACCGCCAGCTGCAGGCCGACGGTCGTCGCCAGGTGCACCAGGCCTCGCTCTCGGTGACCCAGCTGCTGTACGACTTCGGCAAGGTGTCGAGCGCCGTGAGCGAGGCCGAAGCCTCGGCCACGGCCGCGCGCGCCAAGCTGCTCGTGGCAGTCGACGACGTGGTGCGCGACACCGCGCAGGCATGGATCGAAGTGCATCGCCAGCAGGCGCTCGGCGAGATCGCGCAGGCCCAGGTGAAGGGCGTGCAGTCGCTGGCCGGCCTCGTGGGCGAGCGCCAGGCCAAGGGCGCCACCAGCCAGTCCGACGTGGCACAGGCGCAGTCGCGCCTGGAGGCCGCGCGCGCCCAGCAACTCAACACCGCGTCGCAGGCCGAGCGCTGGCGCCTTAACCTCATGCACCTGACCCAGGGCCGCGCGCCGGCCGGCATCGCCGGCGAAGCGCCCGCGCCGCTCGCGAGCGCCTGCGCCGCGCCGCCGCAGACGGCCTTGCCCGCGCCGGCCGTGCAGATGGCGCAGGCCGAGCGCGACATGGCGCAGGCCGCGCTGCGCGGTGCCGATGCGCAGCTGCTGCCCACACTGTCGCTCAACGCCGCCGTCAACCGGGGGCTCGAATCGGGCGCGCGGCCCGCCGGCCAGTCCGCCAACGAAAGCACGTTCACCGTCAACTTCACCGCGCCGCTGTACGAAGGCGGGCGCAGCCAGGCCCGCCAGCGCGCCGCCGCGCACGCCGTCGAGGCGGCCGAGGCCGCGCTGGGCTATGCCGAACTCAGCGTGCGCCAGCGCCTCGAAGACGCGCGCGTGCAGTCGCAGGGCCACGCGCTGCGCCTGCCCGTGCTCGCCGCGCGCGTGCACAGCACGCAGCGCACGCGCGACCTGTACCGCGAGCAGTACCTGCAGCTGGGCACGCGCTCGCTGCTCGACCTGCTCAATGCCGAGCAGGAGTTCCACGGCGCGCGCTTCGAACAGGCCGAGAGCGCGCACGAGGTGCAGCGGCTCGCGGTCGAGTGCCTGTACCAGTCGGGTCGCCTGCGCGAGGCCTTCGGGCTGGTCGATGCGGGCGAGCTCGTCGCCGGAGGCCAGCCATGACCGCCACCACCATGCCCGAACTGTCCGCCGCGCGCGGCCCCGAGCTGCTCGCCGGCTGGGTCGACGCCGTGCTGGCCGTGGCCGCCCACTACCACCTCGACACCTCGCGCGAGCGCATCCGCGGCGCCGCCGCATGGAGCGACCACGAAGACATCGGTGAGCGCGTGCGCCAGATGGCCCGCCAGGCCGGGCTCACCGTGCGCCAGGTCGCGCCGCGCCTGGACACCCTGAGCCCCTGGCGCCTGCCCGTGGTGCTGCAGCTGCGCGACGGGCAGGTGGCCGTGGTCACCGCCATCTCGGCGCAGGGCCTGCGCGTGATGCTCGGTGGCGACCAGGGCGCGGAAACCGTCTGCACCGTGGACGAGCTGCAACCCGCGCTCGAGGCCATGGCCGTGCTGCGGCCCGCGCAATCGGCGCCCGACTCGCGCGTGGACGCCTACATCCGCCCGGTGGAGCCGCACTGGCTGCGCCAGATCGTGCTGGCCGACTGGCGGCCGTACGCGCACATCCTCGTCGCGTCGCTGGCCTACAACCTCATGGCGCTGGCCGGCACGCTGTTCTCGATGCAGGTGTACGACCGCGTCGTGCCCGCGCAGTCGCTGCCCACGCTGCATGTGCTGTTCGGCGGCGTGCTGCTGTCGATCGTGTTCAGCTGGGTCATGCGCGGCGCGCGCATGCGCATCACCGACGTGGTGGGCAAGCGCGCCGACCTGCGCATTTCAGACCGCGTGTTCGGCCACGCGCTGCGCGTGCGCGGCTCGGCCCGCCCGCGCGCCACCGGCACCTTCATTTCGCAGCTGCGCGAGCTGGAGCCCGTGCGCGAAATGCTCACGTCGACCACCGTGGCGGCCGTGGCCGACCTGCCGTTTTTCTTCGTTTTCTGCGTGCTCTTCTGGTTCATTGCCGGCTGGCTCGTGCTCGTGCCGCTGGCCGCGTGCGTGCTGCTGATCGTGCCCAGCCTCCTGGCGCAGCCGCGCCTGCGCGCGCTGGCCCAGACGGGCATGCGCGAGTCGTCGCTGCGCAACGCCATGCTGGTCGAGGCCGTGCAGGGCATCGACGACATCAAGGGGCTGCAGGCCGAGCCGCGCTTCCAGAACCAGTGGAACCACTACAACGCCGTCAACGCCGACTCGGGCCTGCAACTGCGCGCGCTGCTCAACACCCTGAGCAACTGGACGCAGACCGTGCAGGGCGCCGCCTTCGCCTTCGTCGTGTTCTTCGGCGCGCCGCTGGTGATGGACGGCCACATGAGCACCGGCGTGCTCGTGGCCGCATCGATCTTGTCGACCCGCATGCTCGCGCCGCTGGCCGGCGTGACGCAGGTGCTCAACCGCTGGCAGCAGGCCAAGGTGGCCGGCGAGGCGCTCGACCAGCTCATGAAGCTCCCGGTCGACCACCCGCCCCACGAGACGCGCGTGCACCGGCCCGCCGTGCAGGGCGACTACACGCTGCGCGACGCCGTCTTCAGCCACGACGGCCAGACCACCGCGCTGCACGTGAAGGCGCTGCACATCGGCGCCGGCGAACGCATTGCCGTGCTCGGGCGCAATGGCGCGGGCAAGTCGACGCTGCTGCAGGCGCTGTCGGGCCTCCTCGAGCCGCGCGCGGGCAGCGTGCTGCTCGACGGCGTGTCGATGGCCCACATCGACCCCGCCGACGTGCGCCGCGATGTCGGCCTGCTCGCGCAGGACGCGCGCCTGTTCCACGGCACCCTGCGCGAGAACCTGCAGATGGGCACGCCCCACGCCACCGACGCCGAACTGGTGGCGGCCCTGCAAGCCACCGGCGCCTGGGCCTTCGTGCGCCGCCTGCCCACCGGGCTGGACCATCCGCTGCTCGAAGGCGGGCGCGGCCTTTCGGGCGGACAGCGCCAGAGCCTGCTGCTCGCGCGGCTGATGCTGCGCCGCCCCGGCGTGCTGCTGCTCGACGAGCCCACCGCTTCGCTCGACGAAGTCGCCGAGCGCGAAGTGATCGAACACCTGCGCGCGCTGCCCGCCGGCCGCACGCTGGTGCTGGCCACCCACCGCCCGGCCGTGCTCGAGGCGGTCGACCGCATCCTCGTGGTGGACGGCGGCACCGTCGTGCTCGACGGCCCGCGCGAGCAGGTGATGGCGCGGCTGCGCCAGGGCGCGGTCGCCTCGCGCGACGCGATGGCCTCCGCAGGCCGCAGCAAGGAGGGGCAGGCATGAACGCCGTGACATTGACCAAGGCGCAGGTGCAAGCCGCCACGCAGGCACCCGTCGTCTCCACCGCCACCGTGTGGGGCCCCGGCGGCGCCGACGACTTCGACGAGGCCCGCGCGAGCGGCTCCGCGCGCGTCGTGTGGTTCATCGCGCTCTTTCTGCTCGCCTTCTTCGTGTGGGCCTGGGTCTTCGAGATCGACGAGGTGTCCAGCGGCATGGGCAAGGTGATTCCCAGCTCGCGCGAGCAGCGCATCCAGTCGCTCGAAGGCGGCATCCTGGCCGAGCTGCGCGTGCACGAAGGCCAGATCGTCGAGAAGGGCCAGGTGCTCGCGCAGCTCGACCCCACGCGTGGCGAATCGAACGTGGAAGAAACCGCCGCGCGCTACCGCGCCGCGCTGGCCAGCAGCGTGCGCCTGCGCGCCGAGGTGCAAGGGCAGGGCAGCCTGCAGTTCCCCGCCGAACTGAAGGCCTACGCGCAACTGGTCGATTCCGAAAGCGCGCTCTTCCGCTCGCGCCAGGGCAGCCTGCGCGACACCGTGTCCGGCCTGGGCCAGGCGCTTTCGCTCGTGCGCAAGGAGCTCGACATCACCCGCTCGCTGCAGGTGAGCGGCGCGGCCAGCAACGTCGAGCTCATCCGCCTGCAACGCCAGGCCGCAGACCTGGAGCTGAAGATCGCCGAGGCGCGCGCCAACTACATGGTGCGCAGCCGCGAAGAGCTGGCCAAGGCCGATGCCGAGGTGAAGTCGTTGTCGTCCGTGGTGCGCGGGCGCGCCGACTCGCTCGAGCGGCTCACCCTGAACTCGCCCGTGCGCGGCATCGTCAAGAGCCTGCAGGTCACCACCATCGGCGGCGTCGTGCCGCCCAACGGCTCGCTGCTGACGCTTGTGCCGCTGGACGACCAGCTGCTGGTCGAGGCGCGCATCTCGCCGCGCGACATCGCCTTCATGCGGCCCGGGCAGGAGGCGCAGATCAAGATCACCGCCTACGACTACGCCGTGTACGGCGGCCTCAAGGGCCGCGTGGTGACCATCGCGCCCGACACCCAGCGCGACGAAGTCAAGCCCGAGATCGTGTACTACCCCGTGCTCGTGCGCACCGACTCCGACGCACTCACCGACAAGGCCGGCCGCCGCATGCCCATCGTGCCCGGCATGGTGACCACCGCCGACATCCGCACCGGCCGCAAGACCGTGTGGGACTACCTGACCAAGCCGCTGAACAAGGCGCGCGAAGCCATGCGCGAGCGCTGACCCGTGCGCGCTCATTTCCCCACGAAACCCATCCGACACCCATCCGACCCAAGAGGACGCTAGCCATGAAAACCACCCCGCACGCATCCCCCGCCGCTGCCGCCTTCGTGCTCGCCGCCGCGCTGCTCGGCGCCGCCGCTCCTGCGGTGGCCCGCGACAACCCCGTGGACCCCGTGAGCAACCCCGACAAGCTGGACTACCGCGACGTCGAGGCGCGCCGCCCCGACTTCAAGGAGCCCTTTCTGCGCGACGGCGTCGTGTCGCGGCCCGAGCGCTTTCGCGAGATCAAGCCCGGCCTCAACCAGGCCCAGGTGCTTGCCGTGCTCGGGCAGGCGCTGAAGCAACAGCGCGGCGCGCTCGGCACCGAGTGGGACTACCACTTCAAGTTCCAGATGCCCCAGTCCGCCAACTACCTCGTGTGCCAGTACAAGGTCGTGTTCGACGACAGCCAGGCCGTGCGCAGCGCCGTGTGGCGCCGCCGCCAATGCCTGGACCTGCTGCCGCGCTGAGCCGCAACGTCGGCCCGCAGCCCATGCCTCGCGATTCCACGCGCGCGCCCCGTCCCTACGAGGCCTTCGTGTACGGCAACTCCGCCGACGAGCCCACGCGGCTGGCCGAGCGTTGCCTGGAGGTGATCGAGGGCACGCTGAAAAGCGTCGACCGCGTCGTGGCCTGCCTGCGCGCGGCCGAGCTGGAACACGGCATCGGCATCGCGGCCATGACGCGCGCCCAGATCGCCGACGCCGCCGAGTGGCACCGCGCCAAGCTGCAGGGCCTGCTGGCCGTGAAGCTGCAGCTCACGAACCGCGGCGGCGACCTCCATCTGGTGGACGACCTGCACCTGGTCGTGCGGCTCAAGTCGCGCCTCACCGCGCCCGGCGGCTTCTTGCCGGAGCTGTACCACCTCATGCCCCATGGCTGACGTGGACGACGCGGCCTTCGCGGTGGATGCGGTCCGCGGCGTGGGGCTTTGTCTTCTTCCGGCGTTGAACGGCAACGCCCGCACGGCCGCCCCGGGAGGTGCGCCGTGATCCGCCGCACCAAGCGCTTTCGCAAGAACCTCTACCGGTTGAGCGACGTGGCGCTGTGGCTGCTCCTTGCGCTCTTTCTTGCGCTGGCGGCCGACGCGCTGCCGGCGCGAGGCGTCAGCCAGGACCACCACGACAGCGAAGCCGAGCGCGCCACGCACGCGCACTAGCTGGCGGCCGGCCCCGAGCCGAACCTTGATTCGCCTCGTCTCGCCTCCGGTGAAGCAGAAAAACCGGGGCACCTCAGATATCTCGTCGATTCGAGAAATCGTCGACGAATTCTTTTCTCTTGCGCAGCTTCGCTTCTCTACAGTGAATGCCCCCGCGACAAGACGGCCCGCTGTAGCGGCCGACGAACCCCGTGAAAGGAACGCCTTCTCCCCATGCATCCATTGATCGATTGACGAGCGAATGAACCGCCTTGCCTCACGGCGGGTGTCGCTGCCTCTTTGTGAAGCAGCGACACGAATGTGAGGCACAAAAGGCGACGGCCAGGGTGCGTGAACACCCTGGCCGTCTGACCAAGAGACGTGCATAACTTTTGAGAGGAAGCACACCAAATGGCTGATCGAATTATGGCCGGGCGTTCCACGCCCCAATCTTCCCGCCGCACACGCGGCGCGGCCTCCGTCACTCCCACAGGCGAAGACGCCCGAGACCTCCTCGAAATCAAACTGGCCCAGCTGAACTCCCTGCTGTGGTGCTGCTACGGCGACGGCAACGGGTGGTTCGAGGAAGCCGGGGAGAAACACCGGGATCACATGCTGTGGATTGCGGCGGATCTGGCGAGGGAGGCGGAGAGGTTGTTGGGGGAGAGTGGGAGGGGGTAGGGCGTTCGCGACTCGGCCGCTGAGTCTTTGTGACCGGCGGCGGGTCACTTTCCCATTCCCTTCAACGTAGCAAGAGCAGGGTGTCGTCCGCTCCTCGATCGAGGGTTGACCGCTTTGCTGCAATCGCTGCCTGTCGTCGCTGCGCGATCGGTCGATCGATGTTCGCCATTGAACAGCCGCTGGCGAGTGGCAGCTCTGTGTCTACTCAGCCGCAGCCTCAACTATGAACCGCGCGTATCAAAGGCAAGCAAGGGTGTGAGTAACGGTCTTTTCTAAATGGATACTAGGGGCACGCCGGAACTCAATCGCATCAGCGATCTGAACTCCAAGAAGACCTGAAACAGCGCCAAGCGAGGGAGAAAATATGCCGCTCAAATTTGTTTCCGCCGTCAACCACAGCGGCGAGATGGTTGCGTTCGGGCCAATGACCGTGCTCGTTGGCCCGAACAATTGCGGCAAGTCTCAAACCCTGCGAGACCTGCGGGACTTCGCTTTGGGCGGTCCGGAAAATGCCCTCACGCTCTTCAAGAGCATCGACGTGACGATGCCCTCCAAGGAGGACTTTCAGAATCACTTCCATGTCCTGCCATCCAAGGACTCGCCGACGAGCGAGAGCGTTGTCGGCATCGGCGAGAGCCTCGTCAAGACCCACAACATCGGCAGCTTTATCGGCTGGTCGAAAACCCTGCTCGAAAGCTCCGACCCGAAGCATCAGCGTCAGTCGCTGGGGAAGTTCCTGATCAGCCATCTCCATGCGGGCACGCGGTTCGAGTTGACCGCTCCGCAAGAGGCCTACGATCTTGAGACAGAGGGGCCTACGCACGCGCTGCAAGAGTTTTTCCGTCGGCGCCTTGAGGTGCAGCCACAACTGCGACAAGCGTTCGCGGAAGCCTTTGGACGCGACATTGCGCTTGATTGGACGGCCATGAAGCGCTGGTACTTCAAGGTCGGCGGTGCGTTCGGCAACCTCTCCGAATCACTGGATGAACTGAAACAACAGCTTCGTGTTGGGCAGTTGCTCAAAGAACAAGGTGACGGGTACCAGTCATTTGCTGGCATCCTCATGGCAGCGCTCGTCTTCCCAGATCGCCCCCTCCTGCTGGATGAGCCCGAGGCATTCCTTCATCCCAAGCAGGCGCGCGTACTGGGCCGACTGTTGGGGCGACTGAGCATTGGTCGCCCTGCACAAATTATTGTTTCGACCCATAGCTCTGCATTCATGTGGGGCGTCGTGAGCGAGAACTACAGTGCCAACGTCTTGCGGCTCAATCGCACGGCCGATACCACGCGCTACACCCAGGTCCCAGCCTCAACAGTGACGGCCTTGACGCGCACACCTTTGCTATCAAGCCAACCGGTCCTCGATTCACTCTTCCATCAAGGCGTGGTCGTCTGCGAAGGCGATCCCGATCGAGCGGTCTATCAGTTCGTTGCGCACCGAACGCTCGTCGGCAAGGGAGGCGAAGACCTGCTTTTCATCCATACGAATGGAAAGGGCGCCGCGGACACGCCTGTCCAGCTGCTGAAAAGCGCCGGCGCTCCGGTCGCCGTCATCGTAGACATCGACATCCTCAACGCGAGCGGCCCGTTGGACAAGATCGTCAAGGCATTGACGGGCGCCGAGATTCCGGCGGAGCTTGAAGAGAGACGCGCCGAAATCGGCAAATGGGTGCTCCAGATGTCGGAAGATCAGTTCCTGAAAAAGCTGCTCGACGGCGTCAACGAATGGATCACGTCTCCTCATACTGATGCTCGCTCATCCCGCAAGCGGCTCGAGAGCACGCTCAAGGCGACGACATCCAAGTGGGAAGTCGTGAAAGAGGCGGGCACCTCCTATTTCACTGGCGACCAGTTGGCTGCCGTCGAGAGCCTCATCGAAGACCTGACCAAGATCGGTGTGTTCGTCGTCCCCTGTGGAGAGCTCGAGCAATGGATCGATACCGGCGTGAGCAAGGGCAGAGAGTGGAACCGCAAGGCGCTTGAGAAGCTTCAGACGGAAGACTGCCCAACGGAGCTCGAAGCCTTCGTGCAGCGGGTGATCGACTTTTTACCGGGTTCCGTCGCCGCAGCTGCCAGCACCTGACGCCGGTAAGCGCGGCGCGACACCTTCATCCAATCACCACAGGCGAAGACGCCCGAGATCTCATCGAAATCAAACTGGCCCAGCTGAACTCTTTGCGTTGGTGCTGCTACGGCGACGGTAACGACAACGGCTGGTTTGAGGAAGCCGGAGAGAAACACCAGGATCACATGCGGTGGATCGCGGCTGATCTGGCGAGGGACGCGAAGAGGTTGTTGGGGAGGAGTCGAAGGTAGAGGCCCCCGCCTTCCTATGCCTTTGAGCGCACACAAGAGGCGGGCGCCGGTTCGTACGGACGGCACGATGTCGAATCGGATCGCTGACGCGCCGTCTCATCTGAACGCAGTTTGCGACTGCCTTGTTTCACCAAGGATTGAGCCGCATCCGTTGGATGTTGGGCGTGGCAGGAAATCTTTGCGTTTTTCAAAGGTCGCATTGAGTCCTGTCTATGCATGGCGGGAAATATCCTCTCCTCGTTCCTGAACTTCAGCTAACGTGTCGTGTCCGCTACCTCGGGTGAAACCGAAGATACTGAGGACGTGGCGAACAAATTGCGGAATCGATATCGTGAAACGATTCATCGACCACTTCTAAAAGAGCGGTCTTTGCGCTGAAAACCCGTCACCCTGAGAAGAAAATTGGCTGGACGCAAGCAACACTACCTGCCGCAGCATCTGCTTCGAGGCTTTGAAGCTTCGAAAGTCGGAAAGAAGACCCAAGTGGTCGTCTACAAAAAGGGCGCACGCCCGTACGTTACCTCTACCGAAGGGGTCGCATCCCAACGCGATTTCTATTCAAAACCGGGCGATGGAGTCACAGATACGTTGGACGACTTGATCACTGCTTTTGAAGGCAGCATGTTCAACCCGTTTCTCGATCAAGCCAGATTAGTGACGCCCGATGAGTTACTTAGTGCGGAGAGTGCAGCCACTGCCGTCGTTCACTTAACCGTCAGAGCCTCGCATCTGCGGGGGGCCTTTGCCCTTCTCATGCAGAAGATGCTTACACAGCTTGATGATCTCCTGAGTGATCCAGAAGTTGTCCGGAAGCTTGTAGATATTGACTCTACAAACCCTCAGTCACCTTTGTCCGAGGAAATTAAGAAGGTGTTTGATGCGTTGCCCATCGAGGTATTCCCCGAGAAGGAGAGGGCAATCCTCGAGAAGATGGCGCGCTTCAAGGCTCGTGAGAAGTTCGATGTACAGATGCGGGAGTTCACCCCAGTACTGCGCGAGCAGCTGTCAATTCTTGGGGGCGAGCTTCCGAGGATGGTCGTACGGGGTCACACCAAAGTTTTGGAGCAGTCCTTGGTGCCCGCTCCGCGACTAGAGGCGCTGCGAAGATTGCATTGGAGAGTCTTTTCCGCGGAGTCGCCGAGTCATTTCGTTCTGCCTGATTGCGCCGCCATCGCTTCCACCGTTTCGGGTCGAATTCAACCTGTTGCAATGAGTTCGGATGAGGAAATTTCTTGGGTTGCGATGCCCATCAGTGCGAGGCAGGTGCTGATCGGATACACGGGAAGTGAGCCGCCGGTGGTGTCGAATCTGAACGAGCATTTCGTCAAGTGCTCACTCGAGTTTTTTGTGAGTTCGATCTTCCATGCCGATCTGGAAGTAGCCACCTCGCATATGGGCGAACTACTGGAAGCTCTGACAGTTGATCTCATGGAAGAGAGTTTTGTCTCCGCCCGTCTCGGATGCGGAGAATCGGCCACTGAGGCCAGTACCTCCAGCATTCGGATCGTTCCCGTGATCATCCATTCGAACGAGGGCAAGTCGACGGATATCAGTCAATTGATCCAGCGAATAGTCGCGCAGCAGTGTGATGTACGTGAAGCCAATCGTCTCGAGTCGATCGTTGTTACTGACGATGTCTGTATTGAGGTCGCGCGGCTCTATGGTCGGGAGCTGTCTCCATACGAAGAAGCCGTGAAAATGGGCGGAACAATCGAGCTTGTCCCCGACACGGTTTCCTCCTCATTTCGAATGTTCTTGCCGGAGCGGGTCGTGCGGACTATGGGCGCTGCGGATGTGCGAATGAGCCAATGGGCCACCGTGCTAGTCACGCATCTCTTGGGTCAGATGAGCTACTTCATCTATTGGTTTGAGCATATCGTCCCGATGAGCGAGGGGCGCGTTTTCACGCTAAGGCAACGCATTGCGTTGGAACTAACGCACCGGTTTTCTTCGCACTATTGTGGCTCCGTCAAAACCGCCCAAGCGGCGAATGAAAGCGAACTGCGGGAGGAAGACGAGCATTTGTCAGTCCATGCTGTTACCGTCGCCTTGGGGGCAATTGAAGTGGCGCGCCAGCAGTTCATCGCGCACCAGAGCGTGGATGCACTGTTGCCCGATGTAGTTCCAGCCCTTGATATTTTGTTGGGGACGCTTGCTAAATACTGTGGACGTTACTTGTCTGACGCAGAAAGTCGGCGGCTCTCGCGGACCACTCCAACCGCCGAGTATCTTGTCCGAGTCGGACTATGGGAATGGTTGAACCTCTTCGGACCGGAACTCCACAGACACCGCAAGTCGATGGAAAGAAAATCGTCATCGATTGAGCAGGTACTGGCCCTCTCGGAGCACGTGGAGCGTGTGCTTTGGCAGTACGGCATATTCCTGTCGGACGTCGAGGATGGCAGGCTATGGGTTGATGCGTGCGATGAGGAGCACCTGGGGGCAGTCAGATCGGTTCTGAATTCATAGCTGTCGTGTCTACGCGGCCCAAAGGGGTTGGGCGCGAGCGAAATTTGTTAGTGCGCAGGCGATATGGCGGGCAGGCAAGGCGACACCGCATTTGGGCTGCCTCCTTGCGGATTTTGTTTTATTCGATTTATCGTAGTCACACTACAACAAATCGAACAAATCAAATCCTTGCATTGTCTTGAAATTATTCGAATAATCGTAGTGTGACTACGACAAGTCGTTCAAAATTAAACTCCCTTCTGGCTCGACTCCCCGGAGGAACGCCCGTGACCAGTGAAGACCTGGCACTCGAGGGCATCTCTGCCGATCTGGCCGTTCACTACGTGCGGGCAGGGTGGCTCCAGCGCTTGGCGCGTGGGGTGTACTGCCGGCCAGACACTCCGTTGCAGCGTGACCCGAGCCTGCTGCTGCTTCAGCGCCAGGTCCCCGGTCTTCATGTGGGCGGCAAATCCGCGCTGGACTGGCATGGCATACGCCACTACGTCTCGCAGGCACCCAAGCTTCACCTCTATGGTCTGAAGTCAGCAAAGCTGCCGGGCTGGTTCACCGACGCTTTTCCCTCGGAGTACCACCGCAAGCAGCTCTTCAGCAGCGACGTGACAGGTATGCGATACACCGGCCCCTTCGAGGGACGTGCAGACGCGCCGAACGTTTCTGCTCCCGAGCGTGCATTTCTGGAAATGCTGAGCGAAGTGGGCGTGCGCCAGCCGCTGGCAGAGGCGCGTGAGTTGGCGGAGAGCACGTATGGCTTGCGGTCTTCGGTCCTTGGTGAACTGCTGCGCCAATGCACCAACGTGAAAACGGTGCGGCTGTGTCTTCAACTCGGGCGCGATCTGTCGTTGCCATGGGCGAAGAAGCTCGACCCGGCCGACCTGCCCACCGGTGGCAATCGCCCGTGGGTTGCTAAAACCAACGAGGGTCTGCTGATCCTCAAGTCATGAATAACAACTATCTCAAGACCGCGCGTCTGCTGACCCAGGTCGCTCCTTTCGTCTTTGCGGACGAAACCTTCGCGCTCAAGGGCGGCACCGCCATCAACCTCTTCGTGCGGGACATGCCGCGCCTGTCGGTCGATCTGGATCTGGTTTTTCCGGATCACACGCTGTCGCGCGATGCGGCGCTCGACCAGATCAAAGTGACACTCGGCAAGACCGCCGATGCGCTCGGACGCAGGGGATTCCAGACGCACCTGGCAGGCGTGCCCGCCGCAGGAGAAACCAAGCTGCTGGTGAAGCGCGACGGCATCGAGGTCAAGGTCGAGGTCAACTACGTGATGCGCGGTACTGTGCGGCCGGTCGCCATGGCGGGGCTCTCGCCCAAAGCGCAGGAAGTGCTCCAGGCGGAGTTGGAGATTCCCGTGGTGTCGGTCGACGACGTGTATGGCGGCAAGCTCGTCGCGGCCATGGACCGGCAACACCCGCGCGATCTGTTCGACGTGATGCAGCTGCTGGCCAATGAAGGCATCACGGCCGGCATTCGGCGCGCGTTCGTGGTCTACCTCGCCAGCCACAACAGGCCGATTCACGAGGTCTTGTTTCCACCGCTGCGCGACGTGACCGCCGAGTTCGAAGCCAACTTTCAAGGCATGACAGCCGAGCCCGTCGAGTTGGGCGCACTGCTCGCGGCGCGAGACCAGATGATCGCCACGCTCCACAAAGAACTCGATGCGGACGAGCGCGCCTTTCTCATGGCCCTTGCCAACGGCGCTCCCGAGTGGGAGCGCATGGGCATCGCGCATCTCAGCGCGATGCCGGCGATTCAATGGAAGCTGAAGAACCTGGCTTCTCTGAAAGAAAAGAATCCGGCCAAGTTCGAGGAGCAATCGCGAGTGCTGGCCGAAAGATTCTCAGATCTGGCTGGCTGAGAAATCTCTGATCCAGCGCGAAGCTCAGCGCTGCGGCATGTCCTTCACCGAGTACCCCAAACTAACAGTCGCATCCTCCGGAATCCCCGGCATCGTCGCATTCCAAGCCTGCCACTGCGCCCGCATCGCCTCCAGCCGCTGCGGCTCCTTCTTCCCCAGGTTCGCACGTTCGCGCTCATCGGCCGGAATGTTGAACAGGTACTCGTTGCCGTCGACCTTCAGGTACTTCCAGTCGCCGTCGCGCATGGCTTCCTGGCCGCGGTGGTTCATGCGCCAGTGCAGGGGGCGGCGGAAGGTGTGGGTGGCGTCTTTCAGCACGGGCATGAGCGACACGCCATCGAGCGGGTACGCCGCGTCGGCCTTCACGCCGGCGGCGTCGAGCATGGTGGCCGACCAGTCCATGGTCATGCACAGCTGGGTGCTCTCGCCGCCCTTGGCGATCACCTTGGGCCAGTGCGCGATCCATGGCACGCGGATGCCGCCTTCGGTCAGGTCCATCTTGCCGCCGACGAGCGGCCAGTTGTCCGAGAAGCGCTCGCCGCCGTTGTCGCTGGTGAACACGACGAGGGTGTTGTCGGCCATGCCGTGCTTTTCGAGCGCGGCCATGATCCAGCCGATGCCCTCGTCCATGTGATGGATCATGCGGCGGTACACATGGATGTTGCCGCCCGACAGGTCGAACAGGTTGTCCTTCACGAGCGGTGCCTTGTCGGCGTCGTCGCGGGTTTCCCACGGCCAGTGGGGGGCGGTGTAGTGCAGGCTCAGGAAGAAGGGCGCCTCTTGCGTGGCCATGCGTTCGACGTAGTCGACGGCGCGCTTGGACAGCACGTCGGTCAGGTAGCCCTCGTCGTCCTTGTGCTCTTCTTCGCCGTACCAGAGGTCGTGGCGGCCGGCCGAGTCGCAGTGGGTGAAGTAGTCGACACCGCCCGACATGGGGCCGAAGAATTCTTCATACCCCGAGCGCAGCGGGCCGAAGCTGGGCGGGTAGCCCAGGTGCCACTTGCCGATGAGCGCGGTCTTGTAGCCGCTGTCTTTCAGCAACGACGGCAGGGTGGGGTGCTCGGTGGGCAGGCCCAGCGTGGTGCTGCCGCGGCTTCGGCTGTTGATAGGCTCTTCGGCCGCGCCGCGCAGGCGGTACTGGTAGCGCGCGGTGATCATCGCGAAGCGCGTGGGCGAGCACACGGGCGAGTTCGAGTAGCCCTGCGTGAGCTTCAAACCGTTGGCGGCCAGGCCGTCGAGCACGGGCGACACGCGGCCAAAAGGCGCCTCGCGGCCGCCGTAGCAGCCGAGGTCGGCATAGCCGAGGTCGTCGGCCACGATGAAGATGATGTTGGGGCGGGTGCTGCGTGTCGTCATAAGTCGCTGAGAGGTTTTTCGATCAGGGCTGGTAGCTGGACTTCTGGACCACCGGGGCCCATTGCGCCTTGTAGGCCTTGAGCATCGCGGCGGTCTGCGCCTGGGTGCTCACCACCGGCGTCATGCCGGCGTCCTTGAACTTGCGTTGGGTGTCGGGGTCTTGCATCACGGCGTGGATGGTGGTGGCCAGGCGTTCGACTTTCTCCTTGGGCATGCTGGCCGGCGCGAAGAAGGTGTTCCAGCCGGTGGCGGCGAGGTCGAGGCCGGCTTCCTTGAAGGTCGGAATGGTGGGCGCGAAGGGCGAGCGCTTTTCGCCCGACAGCGCCAGGATGCGCAGCTTGCCGGCGGTGTGCTGCGGCAGCACGACGTCTTCGGTGTCGACGGCAATGGGCACCTGGCCGCCGATCAAGTCGTTCAGCAGCGGGGCGGAGCCGCGGTAGCCAATCACCTGGGTCTGCACCTTGGCCTTCTCGCCCACCATGAGGCCGAAGAAGTGCGGCAGGCTGCCGGTGGCGGGCACGCCCACGTTGGCCTGCTGCGGGTTGGCGCGCATCCATGCGAGCAGATGGTTCAGCTCGCGCACGGGCAGGGTGGGCGACACGGCCAGCGCAAAGTCGTAGGCGTTGACGTGCGACACGGGCACGAAGTCGCGCTCGGCGTCGTAGCCGTTGTCCTTGAAGACGAGCGGCGCCACCACCATCACGGCGGGGTTGGCGAGCATCAGCACGTTCTGGTTGGCGGGCGTGGCCTTGGCCTGCTGCGCGGCCAGGCGGCCGCCTGCGCCGGGCTTGTTGTCGACGATGACGGGCACGCCGAGCTGGGCCGCGAGCTTGTCGCCCACGATGCGCGCCACGCGGTCGGTGGCGCCGCCGTGCGCGTAGCCGACGACGATGCGCAGCGGGCTGTCGAGTGCGGCTTGGGCGGCCTGTGCGCGTGCGAGCGTGGGGGCGGCGATGGCCGCCACGAGGCCGGCCATGGCCAGCACGGTGGCGAGGCGGCGGCGTGCCGGGTTGAAGGAAGAAGCGAAAGCGGGGAGGGCGCGCGGGGTCATGAAGGGTGTGTCCTTGTTGTCGATCGGTCGGTCAGTCATTGGCCTGGAAGTTCACGGCCTTCATGATGCCGGCCCAGCGGGCAATGTCTTCGCGCATGGTCTTCACGAGCGCCTCGGGGCCGTCGGCCACGGGGTACATGCCGTTCTGCAGCAGCAGCTGGCGCACGTCGCGCGAGTTCACGGCGCGGATGATTTCGGTGCGCAGTTTCTCGGCGGTGGCGGGCGGTGTCTTCAGCGGCGCGTAGTAGGCGAACCACGCGGTGGCCACCACGTCCTTGTAGCCGCTCTCGACGAAGCTGGGCAGCTGCGGCATGAGCGGCGAGCGCTTGTCGCCGCTGGTGGCCAGCACCTTCACGCGGCCGGTGGGCAGCATCTGCTGCGCGCCGCCGATGGTGTCGAAGTACACGGGCACGGTGCCGCCCATGACGTCCTGGCGCGCGGGTGTGGAGCCGCGGTAGGGCACGTGCACCATCTTCAGGCCGGCCGCGCGGTTGAGCATTTCGCCCAGAAAGTGCGAGGGCGTGCCGGCGCCGTACGAGCCGAAGCTGACCTTGTCGCCCTGCGCCTTGGCCCAGGTGATGAACTCGGCCAGCGTGTTGGCGGGCACGTCCTTGTGCACGGTGAGCGCCAGCTCGAAGCGCGCGGCGTTCACCAGCGGCACGAAGTCCTTGATGGGGTCGTACGACAGGTTGCGGTAGGCGCTGGGGAACATGGTCATCATGCTCGCGGTGCCCAGCAGCAGGGTGTGGCCGTCGGGCGGCGCGGTCTTCACGGCGTCCACGGCAATGCGGCCGGCCGCGCCCGAGCGGTTGTCGATGATGAGCGGGCCGAGCGAATCGCGCACCTGGTGGGCAATGGCGCGGGTCAGCACGTCCTGCGTGCCGCCGGCGGGCACGCCGATGAGCACCTTGATCGGCTGGCCGGGGGTGAAGGCGGCGGGTTGCTGCTGCTGCGCGAACGCAAGCGGTGCGAAGGACGCAAGGGGGGCAAGGGCCAGCCCGCCAAGGGTGGTCAGGGTGCGGCGGCGGGTCGGGTCGGGAAGCTGGGGCATCGTCAATCTCTCCGGGGTCTCGTTCGGCGTTCGGCAGGGTCTGTGCGTGGCCGGGGCGGGTGGCCGCGGCTGCGGACGATTCTGGAGACGCTACATTCGATTGATCAAATCAACCATCGCCCGGATTTACCCGGCCTTTCGAGACCCCGCCCCATGACCGCCGAAGACGCCGCCACCCCGCCGCGCCGCCCGCTGGACGACCTGCTGCTGTACCGGCTGTCGCGCCTGCTCGCGGTGGCGGGCAGCATGGTGATCCGGCTGTGCGAGGGCCGCTTCGGCATCACGCGGCGCGAATGGCGCCTGATCGCGGTGCTGGCCAGCCGGGGCGAGCTGGGCTCGTCGCAGCTGGCCGAGCATGCGCAGCTGGACCGGGCGCGCACTTCGAAGGCGGTGGGTTCGCTGGTGGCCAAGCGGCTGGTGTCGCGCACGGCGCTGGCGGGCGACCGGCGGCAGGTGCGGCTGGGCCTCACGGCGACGGGGCAGGCGCTGTACGACGAGCTCTTTCCGCTGGTGACGCGCATCAACGCCGAGCTGATGGGCACGCTCGACGCAGACGATGCCGCACGCTTCGACGACGCGCTGCACCGGCTGCAGGCGCACGCCGAAACCATGGTGGCGCAGGCGGTGCTGCCCAAGGCCGACCGGGGGCGCCATGCGGCGGCGGCTGCTGCGGCGGCAGCAGGCAACGGCAAGAAGAACAGCACGGCGCGCAGCGGCAAGGCCGTCAGTCCACCTTCATCCCGGTCGCCTTGACGATGCGGCCGTAGCGCGCCTGCGCCGTGGCCAGGCGCGCGGTGGCGGCGGCATCGGTTTCGGCCAGCGGCACCATGTCGAGCGAGGCCAGGCGGGCCTTGAGTTCGGGCAGGGCCAGCGCCTTGTGCAGCGCCTGGCGCAGGGTCTGCATCACGGGCTCGGGCGTGGCGGCCGGCACCATCGCGAGGTAGAGCACTTCGAACTCCAGGTCTTTCAGGCCCAGCTCGCCGACGGTGGGCACCTCGGGCAGCAGCGGTGCGCGCTGGCGGCCGGTGACGGCCAGGGCGCGCAGCTTGCCGCCCTGGATCTGCGGCAGCACGCCGGGCGTGGCGACGATGCCGGCCTGCACCTCGTTGCCCAGCATGGCCATCACGGCCGGGGCGTTGCCCTTGTAGGGCACGTGCACGATCTTCGCGCCCGTGGCGCTCGCGAAGATCTCGGCGGCAATGTGCCCCGGGCTGCCGTTGCCGGCCGAGCTGAAGGTGGCGGGCTCGGCCTTGGCCTGCGCGATGAACTCGGGCAGCGTCTTGGCCTTCACCGAGGCGGCGGTGGTGAAGCTCAGGCCCGACGAGCTGAAGATCATCAGCGGCTTGAGGTCTTTGGCCGCGAAGGGCATCGAGGCGTACAGGTGCGGGTTGACGGTGAAGGTGCTGTCGATGCCCAGCAGCACGGTGTAGCCGTCGGCCGCGCTCTTGGCCACGGCGTCGGCGCCGATGTTGCCGCCCGCGCCGGGGCGGTTGTCGAGCACGAAGGGCTGCTTCAGGTCTTTCTGCAGCGCGTCGGCCAGCGCGCGCCCGAGGATGTCGATGGGGCCGCCGGCCGGGAAGTTGACGAGGAACTTCACGGGCTTGGCGGGGTAGCTCGCCTGGGCCTGCGCGGCCGGGGCGGCGAGGCCGAGGGCCAGCGCGGCGCAGGCGGCGGCGAGCGTGAGGCGGCGGCGCGTTGAAGAGGTCGGCTTCGAGGAAAGGATCGTGGTCATGGGCTGCTTTGTCTGTCTCCGTATCCACGGGACTCTAGAAGGCTGCGCGGCGCGGCACAACTGAAGTCTCTTCCGCCAGCTATTCCCTCTGGTTATATTTGAAAGCGCGTCGCCCCACTGGCTTCGAGGAGAACCGCATGTCAGCCATGAACTTTGAGCGCCTGAAGATGCGCCACCTGCAATGCCTGGTCATGGTGGCGCAGGAGCGCAACCTGGTGCGCGCGGCCGAGGCGCTGTCGCTCACGCAGCCGGCGGTGTCGAAGACGGTGGCCGAGCTCGAAGAGATCGTGGGCCGCCAGTTGCTGCTGCGCCGCCGCCGCGGCGTGGAGCTCACGCCGGCCGCCGAGGTGCTGGTGCGGCACGCCGTGTCGGCGCTGCGCGGCCTGCGCGAAGGCCTGGGCCTGGCCATGGACCAGCCCGAGGCCGACCAGTTGCGCGTGGCGGTCGGCGCCTTGCCCAACATGGCGGCGCACCTGTTGCCCGAAGCCGTCGCGCGGCTGCATGCGGCGCACCCGGCGATGCGCGTGCGCGTGGTGAGCGGCACCAACGCGCAGCTCATGACGCAGCTGCGCCAGGGCGAGATCGACCTCGTGCTCGGCCGGCTGGCGCAGGCCTCGGCCATGGCCGACCTGGCCTTCGAGCAGCTGTACAGCGAGGTGCTGCTGCTGGTGGTGCGCCCCGGCCATCCGCTGGCGTCGCGGCGCAAGCCCACGCTCGACGCGCTGGCCGCCTACCCGCTGGTGCTGCCGGTGTCGGGCACGCTGATCCGGCACACGGCCGACGCCTTCCTCATCGCGCAGGGTCTCGCGCTGCCGGCGCGGCTGGTGGAGGCGACCGACACCAGCTTTGCGGTAGGCCTGTTGCAGCGTTCCGACGCGGTGTGGTTTGCGCCGCAGGGCGCGGTGGAAGGCTTCGTGGCGCGCGGCGAACTCAAGCGCGTGGCCATCGACACGGCGAGCACCGAAGGCCCGGTGGGCGTGACCGTGCGGCGCGGCAGCGAGACGGGCGAGGGCGCGCGGCTGCTGCTGGACACCATCCGGGGCATTGCGGCCACGCGCGCTGCCTGAAGGGTTTCTTCAGGGTTCCTTCAGAATAGATCGAGCGCTCGGTCTAATAATTCGGGCATGACCGAATTCCGCGAGAACCCCCGTGCGCAAAGTTGACCCCGAACGCCAGCAGGCCAAGCGCCGCCAGATCCTGGAGGCCGCGGGCGACTGCTTTGCGCGGCGCGGCTTCCATGCCACCACCACCGCCGAGATCTGCGCCGCCGCGGGCATGAGCCCCGGCAATCTCTTTCATTACTTCCCCAGCAAGAACGCGATCATCGAGGCCCTGGCCGAGGAGGAGTGGCGCGACACGGCCGCGTACTTCGCCGCGATCGACGACGACCCGGCCGACCCGCTGGAGGTGGTGCTGTCCTTTCTCGACGTGGTGATGGTCTTTGCCTCCGACCGCAGCTACTCGCGGCTGGCGCTGGAGGTGGCGGCCGAGACCCTGCGCAACCCGATGGTCTGCGCCAGCGTGGCGGCGGGCGACACCGAAATGCGCGACGGCCTCGCCGCCCTGCTGCGCAAGGCCGCGGCGCGCGGCCAGATCGACCCCGAGCTCGACCCCGTGCAATCGGCCAACTGGATCGCCGCGCTCATCGACGGCGTGTTCTCGCGCCTGGCACTCGACACGGGCTTCGACCCCGCGCGCGAGGCGCCGATGCTGCGGCGCGTGGTGGGTCGCTTTCTCGCGAAACCGGGGCGGGGCGCATGAACCCCACTCCAGTAGCGGTCGAGCGCCAGTCGCTCGTCGATGCGTTGCGCGGCTTTGCGCTCTTGGGCATCCTGGTCGTGAACATCGCGGCCTTTGCCTCGCCGTATTACGGCCAGCCGCTGCCCGACCCGATGATGCGTTCGGGGCTGGACCGCGTGGCGGCCTTTGCCGTCGCCTTCCTGTTCGAGACCAAGTTCTACCTGCTGTTCTCGTTCCTGTTCGGCTACAGCTTCACACTGCAGATGCAGTCGGCGCAGCGCAGCGGCAAGCCCTTCGTGCCGCGCCTGGCGCGCCGGCTGGTGGCGCTGTGGTGCATCGGCGCACTGCATGCGGTGCTGCTGTTCCATGGCGACATCCTCACGACCTACGCGGTGCTCGGCACCGTGCTGCTGGCGCTGCGCCACCAGAGCGACGCGGTGCTCGCGCGCTGGGCGCTGCGGCTGGTGCTGGCGACCGCGATGGTGTGGGGCGTCATCGGCATGCTCGCGATGCTGGGCGGCCCTGCCACCGACGAGGTGCTGCGCACCGCGAAGGCCGACGCGGCCTCGGCGCTCGCGGCCTACCGCGGCACGGCGGCGACGGTCATCCGCCAGCACCTGCGCGAGCTGTCGCAGGTGTGGATCGTGCTCGGGCTGGTGCAGGCGCCGATGGCGCTGGCGATGTTCTTCGCGGGCGTCATCGAGGGCCGTCGCAACCTGTTCGCGCGGGCCGACCGCTACCGCCCGCTGTTCAAGCGCCTGCTGGTGCCCGGCCTGGTGCTGGGGCTGCCGGGTGCAGCCGTGTATGCGTGGACCGCGTCGGTCGTGCCGGGCTCGCGCTGGGACGTGCTCGGCCTGGCGGTCGGCGTCTTCACCTCGCCGCTGCTCACGGCGACGTACGTGGGCGCGATGATGCTGCTGTTCCAGTCGCGCTGGGGCGGCTGGCTGGCGCAGGCGCTCGCACCGGCGGGGCGCATGGCGCTGTCGAACTACCTGCTGCAGTCGGCGGTGTGCGCGTGGCTCTTCCTGGCATATGGGCTGCGGCTCATCGGCGAGCTCGGGCCGTTCATGAGCCTCATGGTCGCCTTCGGCATCTTCGGCGCGCAGATGCTGGTCAGCCGCTGGTGGCTGGCACGCTTTGCGTACGGCCCAGTGGAATGGGTGCTGCGCGCCTTCACCAACCTCGAGTGGCCCGCCCTGCGGCGTATGCAAGGGTCACGTTGAGCGACGAGAATGCCCTCGTTCCAACGAGGAGGATGCGCCGATGAGTTCCATGGAAGACGTGTGGGCCTACCGCGAGGAGACGCTCTACCCGCGCCTGTTCGGCCCCGAGCGCACCGGTATCTACGTGCTGGACTTCGACGACTTCAAGGCGCTGGGCGCCGAAGACGTCGACCCGCGTTGGCTGCACCTGGGCGTGTTCGAGTTCGCGCCCACGCCCGTGCGCAACACCTGGCTGTACGTGACCTCGGGCGGCTCCACGCCCTGGGAGACCGAGCCCGCCGACTACGACCCCGAGGACTATTCGTGGATCGGCTCCGAACTGGTCATCGAAGTGCCCTCGCAGCCGCAGGACCAATGGGCCATCAAGCTCCTGCGCCGCCTGCTCGCCTACAACGTGCTGCTCGCGCACTCGCACTTCGGTGAAGACAAGCAGCCCTTCGACTACGGCGACCGCATTCCCGTCGGCGAAGCGATCCGCGAGAAGGGCACCGTGGCCCTGCGCCATGTGGTGCTGATGGAGCCGAAGCACTACCCCGCGACGGCGCAGCTCGACTCGGGCCGCTTCGATTTCCTGCACCTCGTCGGCATCAACCATTCCGAACGCGACTGGGCCAAGGCCCACAGCTCTGAGGCGCTGCTGCGTTTGCTCGAAGTGCATGGCGGCGCGCCCGTGACCGACGCGCGGCGCAAGGCGGTGGCTTGAGCCGCGCGAAGGGGGCGGCCACCGTCGGCGGTGCCGAGCGTTCGCACGGGCGAGCGCTCGAGCTGGCCGAGTCGCTGGGCGCGATGGGCCCCATCGAGGTCAAGCGCTTCTTCGGCGGCTTCGGCCTCGTGCAAGCCGGCGTGCAGTTCGCCTTCGTGATGAAGGGCACGCTGTACCTGCGCGTGGACGACGCCACCCGGCCGGAATTCGAGCGACTGGGCGCGGTGCCGTTCTCGTACGCGACCAGCGCCTCGACAGTGAAGGTCGCGAGCTACTACGAGGCGCCGGTCGATGCGCTCGAAGACCCGCACGCCTTGCGCGAGTGGGCGACGAAGGCGCTGGCGAGCGCGCTGGGTGCGCGCAAGCCCGCGCGCCGCAAGCCGGCGGCCAAAGCCGTCTAGTCGACTCCTCAGCGCGACAGCAACGTCGACAACTGAAACACCGCAAAGCCCAGCAGCAGTGCGCCCGACAGCTTGTTGATGCCCTGCAGCACGCGCGCGCCCAGCTTGTGCCGCACCATCGACACGATGCTCGACAGCCCCAGCCACCACAGTGCCGAGCCGAGGAACACCCCAGCCACCATCGTGAGCGCCGCACCGCTGCCGCTGCCCACATGGCCGCTGCCGAGCGAGGCGAACACCGCGACGAACGACAGGATCGTCATCGGGTTGGCCAGCGTGAGCACGAACACCGACAGCAGCGCCTTCACCGGCGTGGCCGCGTCTTCCGCGGCCCGGGCCTGCGTGGCCGCCGGCGCACGCAGCAGTTGCACGCCCATCCACGCAAGAAACGCCGCGCCGCCGAGCGCCAGCGGCACGCGCGCCGCGACCATCGTCGACACCACCGCCGACACGCCGAACGCACCGATGGCGCCATAGCAGGCATCGGCCAGCGCGGCGCCCAGGCCGCTGAGAAAGCCGATGGTGCGGCCGTGCGCGAGCGTGCGCTGGATGCACAGCAGGCCGATGGGGCCGACCGGTGCGGCGATCGAGAGCCCGATGACGAGGGCCTTGAGAAAGAGAGGGAAGTCCATGCCGTCGATTGTTCGGCGCGGCTTGCATGGCGAGAATGGCGAAATTCAGGCGCGCGGCATGCCTTGCCTGAAATCGGAAGCGAAATTCTCAATCGGGCCTGAAATCCATGGAAATCGACGCCAAGAACTGGCAGATCCTCGACGTGCTGCAGCAGGACGCGCGCACCTCGCTCACGGCACTCGCACGGCAGGTGGCGCTGTCGGTGCCCTCGACCTCCGAGCGCGTGAAGCGCCTCGAAGAGGCCGGCGTCATCGAGGGCTACCGCGCCGTGGTGCCGCCGCGCAAGGCGGGCTACACCGTCACCGCGCTGGTCGGCATCACCACCGCGCAACCCGACAAGGCCCGGCTGCTGAAGCTGCTCGGCAGCCGGCGCGAAGTGCTGGAGTGCTTTCACGTGACGGGGCAGGACTCGTACGTGCTGAAGGTGGTCGCGCGCGACATCGAACACCTCGAAGCCTTCGTGAGCAGCATCAACCACCTGGGCGAGACGCGCACCTCGATCGTGATGTCGGTGCCGATCGCGGCGCGCGCGGTGGCGGCGCCGGCGGGCACGGTGCCCGACTGAGGCGCGCTTCTCTCGCCCCAAAAAAATGGTCCGCACAAAGGCGGACCGAATGGACCCGCCTGACGGGCTCCTGGAGAAACGGAACATCCGCGGGCGCAGGGCCGCCCGCGGTCATTCACTCACTTGCTTGCTTCTTTGCGCGTGACAGTCTTCCCTGATCAGAACGAGTGGCGCAGCCCGACGTCGTAGCCCGTCGAGGTCTTGGGCACGAACACCCCGGTGTTCACGAAGGCGGGGCCGCCGACCGTGAGCGCCGCGCCGTTCTTGTTGCTGATGCGCGCAACGGTGGCGTACAGGGCGGTGCGCTTGGACAGGTTGTGGATGTAGCCGATGGCCAGCTTGTTGGCCTTGGGGTCGGCGACCGACGGCGTGAACGGCAGGTTGACGGTGTTGAGGTCGTACTTGACCTGCGAGTACGAGGCGCGGATCAGGCCTGGGCCGACCGGCGCGGTCACGCCGATCAGGTAGCCCGTGAGGTCGACGTCCGGCATGCCGCCGACCAAGGGCGTGACGGCGTAATCGCGCGTTTTCTTGATTCGCGACAATTCGCCGAACAGCTTGACCACGCCGAAATCGTAGGAGCTGCCGAGATTGAAGGTCTTGACGTTGTCGGTGGTGCCTGCATAGAAATTGTCGGCCGCCGTGCTGTTGCCATACGACACGGCCACGTCGAACGGGCCATTGGCATAACCGACACGACCGCCCAGATAACGGCCTGCGCGTGATGCGGCCGAATTGCCCGAATTGAGCGCGCCCGCCGCATTGACGCCAGGCGGTGTTGCCGTGCCAGGGTCGTATTTGGTGTTTTCATGCAGCGCGTACATGAATTGACCATAAAAGCCGCCGAGGTTCTTCGGCAGGAAATAACCGATCGAATTGCTGGCGCGGTTGTAATTGAGGTCGCCGCCGAACCCGCCCGAGCCGCCGCCGGCGTTCGTGTTGGCGGCGGTGAAGATCAGGCTGCGGCCCACGCCGACGATGCCGAAGGGGTCGAACACGATGTCGTTCCAGGCCGTGGGTACGTAGTCGCGGCCCAGGCGCAGTTCACCGAAACCGCCCGACAGGCTGACCGTGGAACGGCGCTGGAAGGTGGTGATGCCGGTCTTGCCGTCGTCGGGGCTGATCGGCGCCTCGAGCCAGAAGCTGGCCGCGAGCCCGCCGCCCAGGTCCTCGGTGCCGCGAAAGCCCAACCGGCTCGTGGAATAGCCGCCCGAGCTCAGCGCGGTCTGGCTCGCGGTGCGCGTGCCCTGGTTCACGTAGAACGGGTTGAACAGCGTGGCGCCGTTCATGTCCTGCGATTTCGACGAGTAATTGCTGATGCCCGTGTCCACCACGCCGAACAGCGTGACGGAAGACTGCGCATTGGCGAACCCGACACCGAACAGTGCGGCGGCCGTGAGGAATTGTCTTTTCATTGTTGCCCTTGAATTGAGTATGAAATTCATCGCTCCCACGCACCGCGTGGGAGCTCCGGTTCGGCGTGCGGAAATACCTTCAATTGATTTCATCTGCCTTCCGCATGGTTCATGCGTCTGGGCAAATCATATCTATCGATTGCGACAGGAAAAGACCGAAACCGCCTTTTTCAATTACGTTTTCCGTGCAGCCGGGTTACGAATTGGAAAGCTCCACTTGCCGCTTGCAGAGAATTGATGAATTGGTCTTCATCCTGTCGTTTTTGTAATTGAACCGTTCGCGCGGCGACGGTCCGAATTCCTAGCGTGTCGTCATGGCGAACAAAAACCGCCATCGCCGAAGCGGGTGGTCCTCTTCGGCGTTCAACGAAGGAGATGACACATGACGAACAGGAAGATGGCCTTTGCGCTGGCGGCGATGGCCGCCGCAGCGCTCCCGCTGGTGGCTGGCGCACAAACCAGCCAGCAGCACGTCGAGGGGCCGGCGCATTTCGCGGCGACCGAAGCCGGCATCAAGGAGCACCCCGAAAACGCCGGCCCGGGCAAGACCGACGCGCAGGTGGTGGCCGAACTGCGCGCCGCCCAGCAAAGCCCCGAGTGGGCCGGCGTGCTGCGCTGGGGCGCGCCGATCCCCGTGAAGGCCACGCAACCGCGCACGCGCGCGGAGGTGGTGGCCGAGCTGGAACGCGCGCAGTCGCAACCGGGCTGGGAGCGCGCCTCGCGGCTGGGCGCGCCGATGGTGTTGCCGGCGGCGGCGCCTGCGCGGTAGGGGAGAAGAAAGAAGGCGGCGGCGGGAGCTTCAGCCCGCCGTCGCGCCCTGCATCACCGGCGGCTGCCCCATCGCCGGATCGTTGCCCTCGAAGCGCATCTTCGGCAGGAACTGCGGGTACTCGCGTTGCATGAAGTCGATGACGCCTTCGCGCACGTGGCAGCGCAGGTCGAAGGCCAGGCCGGAGGTGGCGGCGGTGCAGAGCACGCGGACCTGCATGGTGCGTTCGGTGGCGTCGGTCACGCGCAGGTTGAAGAAGCGGCCGTCCCACTCGGGCGCGGCCTTCACGAGGCGCTCGACCTCGGCGCGCAGCGGTGCCAGCGGCGTGCCGTAGTCCAGGTAGAAGAAGACCGAGCCGAGCAGTTCGGCCGAGTGGCGGGTCCAGTTCTGGAACGGCTTCTCGATGAAGTAGGTGAGCGGCAGGATGAGGCGCCGGTCGTCCCAGATGCGCACGACCACGAAGGTGCCGGTGATTTCCTCGACGCGGCCCCATTCGCCCTCGACCACGAGCACGTCGTCGATGCGGATCGGCTGCGACAGCGCGATCTGCAGGCCGGCAATGAGGTTGCTGAAGACGGGTTTCGCCGCCAGGCCGGCCACGATGCCGATCACGCCGGCCGAGGCCAGCAGGCTGGCGCCGACCTGACGCGCGCCCGGGAAGGTCATGAGCATCATGGCGCCGCCGGCCACGACGACGACCGACATGGCGGTGCGCGCGAGCACGCGGGTCTGCGTGAGCACGCGGCGCGCTTGCAGGTTGTCGGAGATGTCCGAGGGGTGCTGCGCGAGCACGCCGTCGGCGAAGCCGCTGATGGCCTTGAGCACGAACCAGGTGCTGGCTGCGATGAGCAACAGCCCCGTGAGATGCCGCACGCTGCCGATGAAGCGCAGGTCGTCCGGCGCCGCCTGCCACACCATCATGAGCGCCGCCAGCGGCAGCACCAGCCGCGCGGGGGCGGTGCAGTTGAGCACCATCGCATGCACGGCGGGCGCCGGGCGGGTGATCCGCCTGAGGACCATGCCCCCGATGCGGTGGGCGAGAAGGGCGAGGGGCGCGGCGATCAGGGCGGCAATCCAGGTGCCGAACCAGGGGTGTGCGAGGAGCTCTTGGGTCATCAGGCGGGGGTGGTCTTTGCTTCTGGGGTGTTGTCGTTCAGTGGTTGAAGAATGCGCGCCGCGTCGTCGCGCAGCTGCGTGGCGAGCGCCGTGGCCAGGTCGAGCCGGCGCACCAGCCAGGGGCTGATGTCGTTGTCGAACGGGTCAGGCAGTGGAATGGGGCCGCCGACGGTGGTGGCCCCCGTGCTCTCGGGGTGAGAGGGCCCTGCGATCGGAATGGTTCCCAGGGCGGCCTCGATGCGTTGCGCGGTGCGCACGAGCGGGCCTTCGATGTCGCCCGGCGTGAGGCGGTCGCGCCGCAGCACGAGCATCGACTTCACGGCACTGAGCTGCGCGAGCAGCTGGTAGCTGTGGGCCTGCAGATGCTCCAGCGGTTCGAGCGGCGGCTGCACGGCGCGCGGTTCGGAGAGCGAACGCTGCGTGGCCTGCACGAGCGCCGAGAGGCTGTCGTAGGCCTCGCGGCGCGCGAGCCGCCATTCGAGCTCGGGGCTGCTCTGGATGGCCTGCAGCTGGCCCAGGCCGAGCGCGAGCCGCGCATGGCGCGCCTGCGCGGTGAGCACGCGCGCCACCAGCGCCGGGATCTGCGTGCGCTCCCACGAGGGCAGCACGTAGCAGAAGCCCCAAGCCAGCGCGGCGCCGATGAGCGTGTCGGCGATGCGCTCGAACAGCGCGAAGATGGGCGCGGTGCCGGTGTTCAGCATGTGGGCCTGCAGCAGGCCCAGCACGGTGGCGGCCACGGCGGTGACGAGGTAGCGCCGCACCGCGAAGCTGTGGGCAATGGCCTGCGCGATGGTCACGGTCACGAGCAGCATCAGCGGCGACGGGTGCGCCGACAGCAGGCCCACCGCGAGCACGCAGCCCAGCAGCGTGCCGGCGACGCGGCTGTTGCGCCGCTCCAGGGTCTGCGAGAGGCTGCCGCGCAGCACGACCACGATGGTCAGCAGGATCCAGTAGTCGTGCGAGCCCCAGGGCATCGACACGGCGATGCCGTAGCCGGCCGCGATGGCCAGCGCCGCGCGAATGGCGTGGCGCAGCGGCGGCGCGTCCCAGCGCCACAGCGCGAGGAAGGGGCGCAGCGACCAGTCGGTCGGGCTCACGAAGAGCTGCCAGTTGGCGCGCACCACGGCCAGGTTGGGCTCGGCGTCGCCGCGCGCCATGGCCGCCAGGCGCAGCACCTCGTCGTTGATGTGGCCGATGCGGCTGGCCAGTCCGCGCGCGAGCATGGCGGCCGAGGGGCCCATCTGACCGTGCGTGTCCTCGTCGTCCGCCGTCACATGGATCGCGGCCAGGCGCGGCCGGCGGTCGGCCACGGCGGCGGGGTGGCGGCGCATGAGCAGCGCATCGGCCAGGCCGGTCGTTTCGTCGGCCAGCTCTTCGAGGATGCGGCGCATCTCGACCAGCGCCTGCGCGTGCGACGGATGGGCGCGCAGGGCGTCGAGGTCGAGTTCGCTGGCGAGCAGCTGGTCGCGCATCTCGAGCACGATGACGAGCATGCCGGCCAGTCGCTGGCGGCGCGGCGTGCGCGGCGACTCGAGCACGATGTCGCGCGTGGCCTGCAGCTGGTCGGCCAGCGCGGCCTGCTCACGCAGCAGCTGGCCCAGCAGCGAGGCGGGGGTGTCGCGGATGTCGCGGGTTTCGTCCTGCGGCGTGAACTGGCTGGCCTCGGTGCGCATGAGCGCGGCCAGCGAAAACAGCACGTCGGCGATCGACTGCGTGCGAAAGCGCCCGTTGAGCAGCAGGTTGGCCAGCGTGGCCCACACCACGTACAGGCCAGCGCCCAGGCCGAACTCGGTGGTGCGCGCGATGGCGTCCGACAGCCCGGCGGGTGCGGGCGTGGCCATGGAGAAGACCATCGAGAACATCACCGCGATGGCGATGGGAATGCCGCGCTTGCCCCAGGCCATGGCCACGAAGGCCATGAAGGTGGCGGGCACCAGCAGCAGCCCGAGGCGGATCGGTGCGCCGTGCAGCATCTGCACCGCGAAGAACAGCGGCAGGCCGATGAGCGGCGCCGGCAGCATCTGCAAAAACTTGCCGCGGCGCGGGCCGGGCAGGTCGGGCGGCGCCGTCACGATCACGCCGGTGGCGGCGGCCGAGGCGGCCAGGGTGCCCAGCCACAGGTGCACCCCGCCCGAGATCACGAGCAGGCCGAGCGCGACGGTGAGCCCGCTCGCGACGTAGTGGCTCAGCGCAATGCGCAACGCCGCGCGAACCCGCGAGGCGGCGCCCGGCCCCGTCATCACTTGGCGGAGGCGTCGCCCTCGGCGGGCGCCTCGCGCTTGATGCGGGTGAGCTTGCGCGGGGCGGTCGGCGCGGCGGGGGCTGCGGCGGCCGGGGCTTCGGTGCTGCCGTCGAGCGGGGCGGCCGTGGCTTCGGTCACGGTGCTGCGGGCGTACAGGTCGACCGAGGCGTCGGCGGCGTTGGCCTTGGTGGAGGCCGACACGGCGCGCACGCGGTCGCTGGCGCGCAGCTTGTCGTCCACGTTGGCGAACTTGGAGTACTTGGCGAGCAGCGGCACCAGCTGGCCGTACACGCGCGGGGCGCCGGCCAGGCATTCGCGCTGGTCGAGGAACTCGGGCTCGCCCGTGAAGTTGCCGATGAGGCCACCGGCCTCGGTCACCAGCAGCGAGCCGGCGGCCACGTCCCAGGGGTTCAGGCCGGTTTCGAAGAAGCCGTCGGTGAAGCCCGCGGCCACGTAGGCCAGGTCGAGCGCGGCGGCGCCGGGGCGGCGCAGGCCGGCCATGCGGGGCATCATGTCCGCCATGATGGCCAGGTACTGCTTGAAGTTGTCGCCGGTGCGGAACGGGAAGCCGGTGGAAATGAGGCACTCGCTGAGCTTCACGCGCTTGGACACGCGGATGCGGCGCTCGTTCATGTAGGCGCCGCGGCCCTTGGTGGCCGTGAACAGGTCATTGCGCGACGGGTCGAAGACGACCGCCTGCTCGATCTTGCCGCGCACCGACAGCGCGATCGACACGCAGTAGACCGGGAAGCCGTGGATGAAGTTGGTGGTGCCGTCGAGCGGATCGATGATCCAGACGAATTCGGAGTCTTTGGCGCCGTATTCGGTGCCCGATTCTTCGGCCAGGATGCCGTGCCCCGGGTATGCGCCCAGCAAGGTCTCGATGATGACCTTCTCGCTGGCGTGATCGACTTCGGTGACGAAGTCGTTGACCTGCTTCTGGGAGATGCGCACGGCCTCGACGTCGAGGGCGGCGCGATTGATGATGGCGCCGGCGGCGCGTGCGGCCTTGACGGCCACATTGAGCATGGGATGCAGGTTGGGGGACGACATTCTGGATTGTGAGAAGAACGGGTGGGAGAGGTCCCCAAGAATGCAATCTGGGCGACCCTGCGGTCCGGCGATGCGGGCGGCGAGAATCGGGCATTTTACCGGCTCAGCCCGTTTGTGTCTTCCCCACCCGTCATGCGCACCCGTTTCATCCTCATCCAGACCAGCCACGCCGGCAATGTGGGCGCCGCCGCCCGCGCCATGAAGACCATGGGTTTCGACGACCTGGTGCTGGTCGCGCCGCGCTGGGCCAACGTGCTGCGGCGCGAGGAAACCATCCAGCGCGCCAGCGGCGCCCTGGACGTGCTGAACAACGCCCGCATCGTCGAAACGCTCGATGAAGCCCTCGACGGCGTGACCCACCTGTGCGCCACGGCCATGATCCCGCGCGACTTCGGCCCGCCCACGCGCACGCCGCGCGAGCACCTGGAGCCGCTGGGCAAGCAGGGCGACCAGCACGTGGCCTTCCTGTTCGGCTCCGAGCGCTTCGGCATGCGCAACGAGGACGTCTACCGCTGCAACGTGGCCCTGAGCATCCCGACCGACCCGAAGTTCGGCTCGCTCAACCTGGGCGCGGCGATCCAGGTGGTGGCCTACGAATGGCGTCTGGCGCTGGGCGGCTACGGCGTGCGCGAGGCCATCGCCCCGGTGCAGGCGGCCGACGCGCAGGCCGTGGCCGGCATGCTCGACCACTGGGAGCGCTCGCTGGTGGACATCGGCTTTCTCGACCCGGCGGCACCCAAGAAGCTCATGCCGCGGCTGCAGCAGCTGTTCAACCGCGCGCAGCCCACGCCCGAGGAAATCCACATCCTGCGCGGCATCGCCAAGGCCATGAGCGACGCCACCCGCGAGCCGCGCGGCAGCTGAACCGTCACAAAACCCCATCGCGCGTAAGCGAAGACGCCCGGCTTTAGACTGCCCGGCCCCTATCGATATAACGACAACAAAGGCAGCGATGTTCTCTCGACTGCGCGCCGACATCCGGTGCATCCTCGAACGCGACCCGGCCGCCCGCAGCGCCTGGGAAGTGATCACGGTCTACCCCGGCTTCCATGCCGTGGTGCTGCACCGCTGGGCGCACGCCTGTTGGACCCACGGTTTCAAGTGGCCGGCCCGCTTCATCGCGCACTGCGCGCGCGCGTTCACGGGCATCGAGATCCACCCGGCCGCCAAGATCGGCGAGCGCGTGTTCTTCGACCACGCCATGGGCGTGGTGGTCGGCGAAACCGCCGAGATCGGCGACGGCTGCACCATCTACCAGGGCGTGACGCTGGGCGGCACCTCGCTCTACAAGGGCACCAAGCGCCACCCGACGCTGGGAAAGAACGTGGTGGTGAGCGCGGGCGCCAAGGTGCTGGGCGGCTTCGTCGTGGGCGACGGCGCCAAGATCGGCTCCAACGCGGTGGTCATCAAGCCGGTGCCGGCCGGGGCGACCGCGGTGGGCATTCCGGCGCGCATCATCCCGTCGAAAGAGGGCGAGAGCGCCGACGTGGCCGCGCCGCAGAAGTTCTCGGCCTACGGCATCACGCAGGACGACGACCCGCTGAGCCAGGCCATGCGCGGCCTGATCGACAACGCCTCGAGCCAGGAGCACCAGATCGCGCTCCTGTGGCAGGCCATCGAGAAGCTGTCGGCGCAGCCGGGCACCAAGGACTGCGTGCCGGGCGACGCGGCGCGCGGCGAGTCGTTCGAGGCTGACAAGCTCACGCAGCTGATCGGCAAGTAGAAGAGGGGCACAGGGGCGCCGCTGCCCTTCAGGCGGGCGACGCCCTGTCTCGCCGCAAGTTGTCTTCCAGCTGGTCCAGCGCATCCGCATGGTCCAGCGCCCAGCCATAGAGCGCGCGCAAGGGCTCGACGAAGACCTCGCCCAGCGGCGTCAACGCGTACTCCACGCGTGGCGGCACGACCTGGAACACCTCGCGGTGGACCAGGCCGCCTGCCTCCACCTCGCGCAGGGTCAGGGTCAGCATCTTCTTGGAGATACCCGGCAGGGCGCGCTCCAACTGCCCGGTGCGCATCGCGCCGTGGCTGAGGGCGTACAGCACCATGGACGTCCACTTGCCGTTCAGCACGTAGTGGATGCGCCGCTGCGCACAGTCCTCGCGCAGGACGAACGGCGTGTCGCCGGGCGGCGCCGCAACGCGCGGGACACGGCCCGCACGGTTCATCCGGTTCTTCATGGTCACTTTTTTATCCCTATCGCACTTTTAAGTCACTACTTCCGAGTTGGTGACGTGAAATCTACCATTCCTGTTTCGTTGCGAGGCATGGTGCCCGCCACACGACAGGAGCAGATTTTCATGAAAGCAGCCGTCATCCGATCCTTCGGCGACCCCGACCAGATTCAACTCGAAGAGGTCGCCACGCCGGCGCCGGGACCGGGCGAAGTCCTGGTCAAGGTGCTGGCCGTCGGCGTCAACCGACTGGATCACTATGTGCGTCAGGGGCAGATCGCCCCGGCCTTGCCGTTCCCGCACATCCTGGGTTCGGATGCGGTGGGCGAGGTCGCCGCCCTGGGCGCTGGCGCTTCGCGCTTCGCGGTGGGCGAGCGCGTGATCGCCATGCCCGGCTACCCGACCGACCCCGCGCAGTGGGACGCCCGTCCGGTCACGGCGGCGGCCAGCTACGCGATTCCCGGCATCCACATGCCGGGCACCTATGCCCAGTACATCGTCGTGCCGGAGCACTGGCTGCTGCGCGACACCACCGGCCTGCCCGCCGAGCAGATGGCCGCACTGCCGGTCTCCTTGCTGATCGCGATCCGCGCGGTGCAGGTCGTCGGCGAGGTCAAGGCCGGCGACCGGGTGCTGGTGCATGCCGGCGCGTCGAGCACCGGCATGATGAGCATTCAGGTGGCCCGCGCGCTGGGTGCGCGCGTCGTCACCACGGTGCAGAACGCGGCCTCCGCCGAACTGGCCGTGCACCTGGGCGCCGAGCTGGCGATCGACACCGGCACGCAGGATTTCGTCGAGCCCGTGCGCGCCTGGAGCAGCGGGCAGGGTGTCGATGTCGCGATCGACAACCTCGGCGGCGATGTGCTGTCCCGAACCCTCGAGGCCGTGAAGCCCATGGGCATCGTGGTGGCGATGGGGTTCATGGCGGGCACCGACGTGCGCTTCGACATCCGGCGCTTCTTCTTCGCGCAGCAGCAGCTGCGCGGCACGCTGGTGGGCGACATCGAGGACTTCGCCGCCTGGCTCGACGCGATACGGCAGGGCCGGGTCCGTGCGCAGATCGACAGCGTGCTGCCGCTCTCGCAGGCCGCCGAGGCGCACCGGCGCATCGCCGCCAACGAGGCGCGGGGCAGCATCGTGCTGCAGCCCTGGGCGAGCTGAAGCGGGGCGCGCCATGGACGCTTCGCGTGCGACCGGGGACGACGAGGTGCTGCAGCGGCTGCAGGCCCTGGGCCTTGCCCTGCCCGAGCCGCCATCGCCGCTGGGTGCCTACCGTGCAGTGATCGAGGCGGCGGGCCTGCTGCATGTCTCCATGCAGGGGCCGGTGGTGGCGGGGCATCCGCTGCCGCGCGGGCTGCTCGGCGCCGAGCTGACACTGGAAGAAGGCCGCCAGGCGGCCCGGTTGGCGGTGCTCAATGCGCTGGCCCAGGTGCGCCTGCACCTGGGCGGTTTTCAACGGGTGCGGCAGGTCGTTCGGCTCGAAGGCCATGTCGCCTGCGTGCAGTCGTTCACCCAGCACCCGCAGGTGCTCGACGCCGCCTCCGAGCTGCTGGCCAGCCTGTTCGACACGCGCGCGGGCCATGCGCGGTCGGTGTGCGGGGTGCGCAACCTGCCGGGCAACCTGCCGGTGGCCGTGACCTTGACCCTTGAAGTGGAACCCTCACGTCGCTGAGGTTGCCGACACCGCTGACGCCGCCCCGGCGTTCAGCCGTGCGCGTCCCCATCACGCCTCGCTCATTGAAGCGGTGTTGAGCGGCCCGTCGCCGACGTGTTCAGTTCGCTGAGCATGTGCACCAGGCGCGCCGTCGAGCGCGTGCCGAGCTTCTCGCGGATGCTGCGCAGCTGGTGGTCGATCGTGGAGAGCGAACGGTCCAGCTGGCGCGCGATTTCCTTGTAGCTCAGGCCGCCGGCCGCCAGCTTCGCCACCTTCAGCTCCGCCGGCGTCAGTGCCGCGAGGTTCGCCGGGTGGTCCGTGGCGCCTGCCCGCTCGCTCTGCGCCTGCGCGAACCGGTGGGCGGCACTCAGCAGCGGGCCCAGCGCGGTGCGGGCCAGGCCCGGCAACTCCTCGCACACGGCGTGCTTCCAGCGCGGGGCCCTGTGGTGCCAGTCGGCGCAGATCATGCCCACCGGTCGGTCTTCGTCGTGCACGGGAACCGCCAGCTTCGAGGCCGTGCCGGCCTGCATCAGCGTGGCGCGCAACTCCTGCGTGAAGCTGCGCTCTTGCGACACGTCGATGATGGGGGCGATGCCGCTGCCGCTCCAGACGGCGCGGATGCCCGGGTTGGCGGCGCTGAAGCGCAGGCCGATCACCGCAGGCAGCGGTTGCGACGGGCGCTGCACCTCGGCCGCGACCACGTAGTCATGCAGGCGGCCGCTGGCGTCGACATAGCCGCCGAAGCCGGCGTCGACGCGGTCGGCATCGAGCGTGTCGCGCAGCCATTGCACCGAGATGCGCCAGCAGGCCTGCGGGTCGTCCAGGTACAGCAGCAGCTGCGCGGCCAGCTCGCGGCCCGGTCGCCAGGTGATCGCGCGCTCGCCTTCGAACAGGCGCCGTCGGAGCTGGCGTTGAAGCACAAGGATGTCGTGGTCTTCGAGCATGGATGCCGGGCTGCAGTGCGGAAGTCGAATGCTACGGCCCGGCGTCCCCGGGCGGAAGGGGCCTGCGTCCGATGGCGCGCCGGTGTGGCCCCACGACGCTGCCGCCGGTCAGGCGAAGGCGCCGGGGCGCGTCGGCCCTGCGGCCGTCATGCCGCACCGCTGGCGGTCAGCGGGTCGTAGTCCGGCGAGCGCAGCAGGTCGTGCAGCTGGCGACGGCGCACGCCCATGTTGCCGCCGTCGAACAGCGGGAGCACCAGGGCGTCCTGGAGCATGCCGGCCAGCGGCAGGTCGTGGTCGTAGCTGTCGATGCCCACCACGCGCATCAGGTCGGTGATCACGCGCACCGCGGTTTCGGAGCCGTAGATCTTCGCCTGCAGCGCCAGCTCCAGCGCCGCGGGCGATTGCGTGTCCAGCGCGTGGCACGCGCGCCAGTTGAGGTAGCGCGAGGCTTCGATGGCGGTCTTGGCATCGGCCAGCGCATACCCCACGGCCTGGTGCTCGATGATCGGAAGGGCGCCGCCGCGGCATTGGGTCTTGGCGAAGTGCAGGGAGAAATCGAAGGCCCCCTGCATCAGGGCCGTGCCGAACACGCCGACCAGCGCCGCCGTCGCCGAGAAGCTGGCGGCCACCAGGTCCTTGCCGCTGCCCACCGGGCCCAGCACGTTGGCCTGCGCGGTGCGCACGCCCTCGAGGCGAAAGCGGGGCGTGAGGTGCGCGCGGTGGCCCATCGAATCGTGATAACGCTCGACCACGATGCCGCCCTCGGGCCGCGGAACGACCAGCACCGACAGCCCGCTGTCGGGCGGCGCGTCGGGGTCGGTGCGGCACACCACGCACAGCAGGTCCGCGCCTTGCTCGTCCCATCCGGTCGCGCTCGAAATCCACTGCTTGGTGCCGTCGATGACCCACTGCCCGCCCTCGAGCCGGGCGCGCGTGCGCGTGCCTTCGCCGGGGGCCGCGGCATCGAAGTTGGCGCTGCCGCCGGGCTCGCTGTTGCACAGGGCGGCCAGTGGTGCACCGGAGCCTTCCAGGAACGGCCCGAGAAACGCCTTCTGCTGCTCGGGCGAGCCGCCGATCGTCACGGGCAGCAGGCCCAGCAGCGTGGCGAACATCGTGAGCGACACGTTGGGGTCGACGCGATAGAACTCCTCGGCCACCACGGCCATGTCCAGCATGCCCGTGCCTTCGCCGCCGAACGGCATCGGGATGATGCGCCGCAGAAAACCGGCCTTCACCAGCTTCTCGTAGAACGGACGCGTGGCGACGAAGCGCGCCAGCGGCGTGGGCAGGTGGCGCGTGGCCGGTGCGACCTCGGTCAGTACGCTGCGCGCGAAACGGCGAGCCGAGAGTTGCAACTCGCGCTGCGCGGGGGTGAGGGTGAAGTCGATCGGCATGGTGTCTCCGTTGTAGGTCTGTCCGGCTCGCGGCCCCAAGGTCGCAGGGCGGATGCGCCGGGTCGGCGGAATTGTCTGCCGGGGTCGGCCGCACCGCCTTCGCGAACATTCGCGATGCCGGTGGGCGCGTCAGGCCCTGCCCGAGGGAGAAAAAGAGGCCGTGCGGCACGCATGCGCATCGGCGCGGAGCCCGGCCACACAGCCTCCACACGAACCATTGAAGTTCGATCGACGGCGTGCGAAGCACGACCCCCGCATCGCCCAGCGTTGCGCTGGGCCCGACGTCAGGAGCGCTTGGCGGAGGCGCCGTGCAGCGTGCCGTGCACGTGCCCCGCGTGCTGGCCGAAGGTCTCGGGCGCGAGCGCGGCGGTGTCAAGCTCCTGCAGGATGCCGCAGGCGCTGGCCGATTCGGGGCCGCCGCACTGCAGGCGCAGCGCCTTCAACTGTTTTTCGAGCGTCTTCAGCTCGGCGATGCGCGAGGCCACGTGGCCGATGTGGTCGTCCAGCAGCTGGTTCACTTCGCCGCAGTCGTCCTGCGGCGCATCGCGGAATTTCAGCAGGCTGCGGATCTCGTCGAGCGTCATGTCCAGCGAGCGGCAGCGGCGGATGAAGCCCAGGCGCTGCGTGTGCTCGTCGTCGTAGATGCGGTAGTTGCCGTCGGTGCGCGCGGGCGCGGGCAGCAGCTGTTCGCGCTCGTAGTACCGGATGGTTTCGACCGGCGTGTTCGTGGCCTTGGCCAGGTCACCGATTTTCATGATGCGGCATCTCAAGGAAGTGGCAATCAACGGTTGACTCTACACCTGCTTCAGGGTTTCCAATGAAGGCATGACGAATCAGAACACCCTGAATCAGCCGGTGCCGCGTGCAGCGCCGCATGACCACGACCATGACCACGGGCACAGCCATGGACATGACCATGGGCATGACCATTCGCACGATCACGCCCCCGCCGCGCCGGCAACAGCCTGCTGCGGCAGCCCCGTATGCGGCAGCACCCCGGCATCGGCCGAGCCGGCCGACCTGCCGAAGGGCGCCGTGCTGTTTCGCATTCCCACCATGGACTGCGCGGTGGAAGAGTCCGAGATCCGCCGCGCCCTCGAGCCCGTCACGGGCGTGAAGGCCCTGCGCTTTCGCCTGAGCGAACGCACGCTGGCCCTCACCACCGAAGACGGCGCGCTGCCCGCCGCGCTCGAGGCCATCCGCCAGGCCGGCTTCAAGCCCGAGCCGGTGGCATCGTCGGCGGGGCAGAAGGCCGAGCCCGCGCGCTTCGCCGGCATGTCGACCGGCCTGGCGCGCCTCGTGGCCGCGCTGGTGCTGGCCATCGCGGCCGAGACCGTGTCCTTCCTTGCGCTCGACGGCGTGGGCTTCATGGCCGCCGAGATGGGGCTCGCACTCGCGGCCATCGCGCTGGCCGGCCTCGACACCTACAAGAAGGGCTTCGCCGCACTGGTGCGCGGGCGCCTCAACATCAATGCGCTGATGGCCGTCGCCGTCACGGGCGCCTTCATCATCGGCCAGTGGCCCGAGGCCGCGATGGTGATGGCGCTGTACGCCATCGCCGAGCTCATCGAGGCCCGCGCCGTCGACCGCGCGCGCAACGCCATCCAGAGCCTGCTCGCGCTCGCGCCCGAACAGGCCGAGGTGCGGCAGCCCGACGGCAGCTGGCAGACCGTGCGCGCCGACGCGGTGGCGCTCGACGCCGTCGCGCGCATCCGCCCCGGCGAGCGCGTGCCGCTGGACGGCGTGGTGCTCGAAGGCAGCAGCGCCATCGACCAGGCCCCGGTCACGGGCGAGAGCATTCCGGTCGACAAGGCCGCAGGCGATGCGGTGTTTGCCGGCACCATCAACCAGACCGGCGCGCTGGTGTTCCGCGTGACGGCCGTGGCCGCCAACACCACGCTCGCGCGCATCATCCACGCGGTCGAAGAGGCCCAGGGTTCGCGCGCGCCCACGCAGCGCTTCGTCGACAAGTTCGCCGCCATCTACACGCCCACCGTCTTCGTGCTGGCGCTGGCCATCGCGGTGCTCACGCCGTGGCTGCTGGGCTGGACATGGGTGCAGGCCGTCTACAAGGCCCTGGTGCTGCTGGTCATCGCCTGCCCGTGCGCACTGGTCATCTCCACGCCCGTGACGGTCGTGAGCGCGCTGGCCTCGGCCGCGCGGCGCGGCATCCTCATCAAGGGCGGCACCTACCTCGAAGAGGCGCGCAAGCTCAAGGCCGTGGCGCTCGACAAGACCGGCACCATCACCGAGGGCAAGCCCAAGCTGGTCGAGTCGGTGCTGATCGACAAGGCTGCGGGCGATGAAGGCGCGGTGTACGCGCTGGCCGCCAACATCGCGGGCCGTTCCGACCACCCGGTATCGAAGGCCATCGCCCAAGGCCTGGGTGGGGCGGTCGAAGAAGTCGGTGACTTCACCGCGCTGCCCGGACGCGGCGTGCAGGCCACGCACGCGGGCCAGAGCTATGTGCTGGGCAACCACCGCTTGATCGAAGAGCGCGGCCTGTGCTCGCCGGAACTCGAGGCCGAGCTGAAGCGACACGAAGAGGCCGGCCGCACGGTGACGCTGCTTGCTTCGGACACCTCGGTGCTGGCGCTGTTCGCAGTGGCCGACACCATCAAGCCCTCGTCGCAAGCCGCCGTGGCCGAGCTGCGCGCACTCGGCGTGACGCCCGTGATGCTCACCGGCGACAACACCGCCACCGCGAAGACCATCGGCGCGCACGCCGGCATCGAGGACGTGCGCGGCAACCTGCTGCCCGAAGAAAAGTTGGACGCCATCCAGGCCATGCAGCAGCGCTACGGCGCCGTCGCGATGACCGGCGACGGCATCAACGACGCCCCCGCGCTCGCCAGGGCCGACATCGGCTTCGCCATGGGCGGCGCCGGCACCGACACCGCGATGGAAGCGGCCGACGTGGTCATCATGAACGACGACCTGCGCCGCATCCCCGAAACCATCCGCCTGTCGCGCCGCGCGCACGCGGTGCTGTGGCAGAACATCACCCTCGCACTCGGCATCAAGGGCGTGTTCTTCGTGCTCGCGGTGTTCGGCAGCGCGACCATGTGGATGGCGGTGTTCGCCGACATGGGCGCGAGCCTGCTGGTGGTGGCGAATGGGTTGCGGTTGATGCGGACCGAAAAGTGAAGGTCGTCTACCCTTCTGCCTATGCCTGCGTTTTCATCGAAAAGGCGTACTCGCCATATAGAGACCGAGTTGATCTACAGGCTCAGTAAATGCGTGAACACTTGGGGATGAAGAGGCTAGGTAAAGCGGACTTGGGGGGCACGCGGGAACGCGCTCTGCCATCAGCCAGGGTACCGCAGATGGGTTGTCAAGCCTACTCAAGAGAGCCGTTTCGCGTCGAAGTCCTAAAGCTTCCCTTACGGCTTCTTTGGATGGGGAGAAGTGCTTACAGCTGACACCTGCTTGCAGGTTTTCGTAGGAGGGGTAGATAGACGCAGCGGTCGCCGGTAATGGCGCGAAAACCCCCACGTCAATCTCGTGCCTGTCCGCACTTCTTGGTGGTTGAGGCATTCCATTCAGCTCCCAACTCAGCGTAGTGAACTGCAAAGAAACCCAGACTTCATGATGAGGGGTTCCTCGCGCATCCTCGAGAACGAAGTAGGAATAGGCCGATTTGTTTGCTGAACACGGGGCTCCAGCCAGCTTCAGTTCACCGCTTGTCGCGTTCTTCACTGTGATGCGGCCCCCATTGCTATTCGCGGTATACATATTCAACAAGTCGGCCAAGACGACAAGCTCAAAAAGTCTTGCTTGTGACTTCCGCGCTTTGAATGTCAAGAGCGATGCTGATGAAGCAAGGCTGAGCAAGGCTGCGATTTCCTTGTTGAGCACCGAGCTTGCCGCTTTGGTCTTGCTCTTCCCATTACTGGGATTCTTGGGTTTTACCTTGACCGAGGAAGACTTGGTGATCACTCTGAGTTTGGATGGAGCTTTAGCCATTGCCATCACTCCGGGGGGAGTCTTCTCGTCCGCGTGACCATAGTCGACGACTCGTTTTCTCTCTCAGATGAGCCAGCCTTGCTTCCGCTTCGGGAGAGAAAATTCTGCGTTCTCCCAATCGCTGACGAAGCGTCGCCTCGTCATTTGCATCGTCGACAAAGCGCACATCCGTAAGTGGTTGACCTTCTCTTCGCGCGATTTCAAGGCTTGAGTTGATTCGCGCCAGGGTCGCATCCAGCACGTCGGCTGCTGGCGGATCGGCGAGCATCATTAGTGCTGAAACCGCCGTCAGATAGCGGGATTTGATGTCCGCAGCCAAGGCGTCTGGATTTCCTTGCACATCTGCGCGATCGGCCACGATCGCTGTGGCGATTGAATCGAAAATTGCCTGATTCTTTTTGATCCGCCGTCGTTGGCAATAGTGCAGGATCTGCTCCAGCGCTTGTTCCATCTCCTCCTGATCCGTCATGCGTTTCCCTCCTGAGTTTCAAATGAATTTGCGGTTGGGCTGTTTGCATCGTACGGCACGCCTGATGGAAAGTGGTGCGCTTCTAGAAGCACGGACTTCGTTGACCAGATGCCGCGCTACCAGCGCGCCGCCCACGTCTCCAATGGCACCCGCGCCGCATTGCACACATGGCTCACCGCGCGGTACCAGCCCGCGAGCATCATCAGCTCGATGAGTTGCGCGTGGCTCCAGTGCGCGCTCAGAGCCTCCCACAGTGTGTCGTCGATATCGCCGGTGTCGTGCGGCCGGTCGACCATCGCGAGCAGCCGCGCGTCTTTCGGCGCGAGCTGCGCGAAGTCGCCATTCGTCGAGGCCGTCGCGCGCCGCTCGGTCTCGCCCAGGCCGGCGTCGGCGAAGCCGCTCCAGTGCACGCCGCATTCGTATCCGGCGCCGCAGCGCGCGCAGACCCGCAGGATTACCAGTTCACGGTCGCCCAGACTGATTGCCGCGTGGCGGGCCAGCAAGTAGCGAACCAGGTCGAGCGTGCGCTGTGCCAGCGCGGGGTTCACGGCCAGCACCTTGAAGCGCGGCAGCACCTCGGGAGCCTGCGGCGGCGTCATGCGCGTGAGCAGCTCGCCGACGGCCTCAGGGGAGGGCGGGCGTAGCGGCGAAATTCTTGGCGGGCGGTTCGACCCCAGGGCTCGGCGGTGCGGTGGAAATCGCTACGAAAAGCGTAGCGATCGGCGCAGTTCATGGCTACGAAATCCGTAGCGAAAGCACGGCACGCGTTTCTTCGAGAGGAAGATGCATGGATGACACCGAGGCTTCCGCTCCGGCCCCCACGCCAGCGGTGCGCCGCCCCATCATGCGGCTGCTGGAGCCGCTGGGCAGCAAAGGCACGCTGCGCCTTTTGTGGGAGCCGCGCAGCGGCCAGCCGCAGAGTTTCCGGGTGCTGCGCGGGCATGCCGCCCAGATGTCGCCGTCAGTGCTGAACGACCGGCTCAAGGAGCTGCGCGCGGCTGGCATCGTCGCGCTGTCGGATGTGAGCTACGTGCTCACCGAGGCGGGCGGCGAACTTGTCAAACACCCAGTACCGTTCAACCAGTGGGCTGCCCGCTGGATCGAGCCGGGCGCGCCGAACTAACATCGGGCGAGTTTTTTTCCCAGGCCTCACGACCGTTCCGCCCATGTCCGTCACCACCCTCCTGCTGCAACTCGTCGTCATCCTCACCACCGCGCGCCTGTGCGGCTGGGTGCTGCGCCATGTGGGGCAGCCGAGCGTGGTGGGGGAGATGGCGGCGGGGCTGATGCTCGGGCCGGCGGTCATGGGCCTGCTGTTCCCGTCGCTGCACGTGCAGCTGTTCGCCAAGGAGTCGCTGCAGGGGCTGTCGTCGCTGGCGACGGTGGGGCTGGTGCTGTTCATGTTCGTGGTGGGCCTGGAGCTGCGGGCCACGCGCAACATGCGCGCGCAGCTGCAGGCGGCCGGCGCGGTGGGCGTGCTCAGCGTGCTGGTGCCGCTGGTGCTGGGCCTGGCGATCTCGCCGGCACTGCACCCCACGCTCGCGCCGGCCGGCGTGGGCTTCTGGCCCTTCGCGCTGTTCATGGCGGCGGCGCTGTCGATCACGGCCTTCCCGGTGATGGCGCGCATCCTGAAAGACCGCGGCATGACGCGCACGCCCTTCGGCCAGCTCTCGCTGAGCGCGGCGGCGGTGGTCGACGTGTTCGCGTGGATCCTGCTGGCCTTCGTGGTCGCGCTGGTGGGCACCAGCGACGGCTACGCGGGCCTGATCAAGATCACGGTCGGCGTGGTGGTGATGCTCACGGTGCTGTTCCTCGGGCTGAAGCCGGCCTTTGCTTGGCTGCTGCGCGTGAAGGCACCCGACGGCGAGCCGTCGACCACGCTGATGGCCGCGCTCATGATCGGCCTGCTGGTCACGGCGCTGCTGACCGAATGGCTGCACCTGCACGCGGTGTTCGGCGCCTTCCTGTTCGGCGCCTGCCTGCCGCGCGACGACCGCCTGCTGCGCTCGCTGAGCGAGCGCATCGAGCCGATTTCCATCGTGGTGCTGATGCCGCTGTTCTTCGCGCTCGCGGGGCTGGGCACCACGGCCAACGCGTTCTCGGGCGCCAGCCTGGGCGCGATGCTGCTGATCGTGGGCGTGGCCACCGTGGGCAAGATCGCGGGCGGCGCGGCCGGCGCGCGCATCGCCGGCTACAGCTGGCGCGACAGCCTGGCCACCGGCTCGCTCATGAACGCGCGCGGGCTGATGGAGCTCATCGTCATCAAGATCGGCCTGGACGTCGGCCTGATCGGCCCCGAGCTCTTCACGATGCTGCTGGTGATGGCGCTGGCCACCACCGCGATGACCGGGCCGCTGATGACGCTGTGCATCGGCCGCAAGCCCAAGCCCGCCGAGACGGCGGCGCACGCCGAGCCCTGAAGCCCTTCAGCTGCTGCGGCGCACGCTGAACCCGATGCGCGTCTCGCCGCCCTGGCTCGACGCGAACACCTGCCCGCCGTGCATGCGCGCGATCGCCTCGACGATCGACAGGCCCAGCCCGTGGTGGCGCGTGGAGCCGTCTCGTGCCTGGGCCGCGCGGTAGAAGCGCTCGAACAGGCGCGGCAGGGCCTCCGGGTCGATCGGCGCGCCGCGGTTGATCACGGCGATGGTGTGGTGTTCCCCGCCAGGGGCGGCCGCGATCTCGATGCGCAACGTCGAGGCCGGCTCGGCAAAGCGGATCGCATTGCCCAGCAGGTTGAAGAGGGCGCGCCGGATCAGCCCCGCGTCCACCTCGGCCACGGCCTCGCCGTGCACTTCGGCGCGCAGGCCGGCCTCGTCGAGCATGGCGTCGTAGAAGTCGATCACGTCGCGCGCCTGCTCCGCCAGGCTCACCGGGGCCATCGAGCGCGCCGAGGTGCCGCGGTCGGCCTTCGAAAGAAACAGCATGTCGGTCACGATGCCCGACAGCCGCCCCATCTCCTCGAGGTTGGAGGCCAGCACGGCCTGCAGTTCCTCGTTGCTGCGCGGGCGCGTGAGCGCCACCTCGGTCGAGCCCAGCAGGTTGGCCAGCGGCGTACGCAGCTCGTGCGCCACGTCGGCGTTGAACGACTCCAGCTGCACGTAGGCGCGCTGCACCCGCGCCAGCAGCGCGTTGAACTGCGTGATCCAGGGCCGCAGTTCCTGCGCGAAGGCGCCGGGGTCGATCGACTGGTGGACGTGGTCGGGCGTGATGGCCGCCGTGCGCTCGGCCAGCGCCTTCAGCGGCCGCAGCCCGCGCCGCACCAGCCACATGCCGGTGAGCGACACCAGCGCCGTGCCCAGCACCACCGCGCCCAGCAGGGTCCAGGCCAGGCGCTCGAGCAGCCGGGAGTCCTGTGCGATGTTCACGCCGACCTGCACCGACAGGTCGGTGTGGAAGTCGCCGTTCTGCCAGGGCACCACGATGGCGCGCCGCAGCCAGCGGCCCTGCGGCGGCGGCGTGGACTGGAACAGCGGCTTGCCGGCGTTGGCGATCGACAAGGTCACGTCGTCCTGCATCGAGAAGAAGTCGTCGAGCTTGTGCCGCAGAAAGACGAGGTCGCCGCCTTTCTCGGCCTCCTTGAGCAGGTGCTCGACGAGCACCGTCTTCTGGTCGAGCGCGTCGCGCTGCTTGGCGCCGAAGCTCCAGGCGGTCACGAGGTAGATGGCCAGGCAGATGATGCTCAGGCCGGACAGGGTCTGCGCGGCGAACCAGAACGAAAGCCGGCTCTGGATCGAATGCGGCTTCGGGCTCATGCCCAGGAGCGGTCTTCGAGTACGTAGCCCATGCCGCGAACGGTGTGCAGCAGCTTCACGTCGAAGGGGTCGTCGATCTTGCTGCGCAGGCGGCGGATCGCCACCTCGACCACGTTGGTGTCGCTGTCGAAGTTCATGTCCCACACCTGCTCGGCGAGCGTGGAGCGCGACAGGATCTGGCCGCGCCGGCGCAGCAGCACCACCAGCAGCGTGAACTCCTTGGCCGTGAGGTCCAGCCGCGTGCGGTTGCGCATGCACTTGCGGCTCACCAGGTCCAGCTCCAGGTCGGCCAGGCGCAGCACCGTGGGTTCCTGCGTCTTGCCGCGCCGCAGCAGCGCCTGCACGCGCGCCAGCAGCTCCGAGAAGGAGAAGGGCTTCACCAGGTAGTCGTCGGCGCCTTGCTGCAGGCCCTGCACGCGGTCTTCGACCTTGTCGCGCGCGGTGAGCACCAGCACGGGCACGTTCTTCGTGCGGCGAATGGCCTGCAGCACGGCAAAGCCGTCGATGCCCGGCAGCATCACGTCCAGCAGCACGAGCGCGTAGTCGCCCTCGGTGGCGAGGTAGCGGCCTTCGATGCCATCGCGGGCGATGTCGACCACGTAGCCGTTCTCTTCCAGCCCCTTTTTCAGGTAATCGCCCAGTTTGGGTTCGTCTTCGATGACAAGAATTCGCATGGTACGGATCGTACCCAAGGCCTTTCGAGACGCTGGTTACGATTTAGTAATCCTATTGAAGGACAAAGCGCCGACACGCTGTCGTACAGTGGGCCGGGCCCTCGGTTCGCAGGGCTTTTCTTGGTCGGCGCGCTACGCCCCGTCGATATACTTTTGTCAACAATGCGCCGCTGGCTCCTGATTTTCCTGCTGTTTCTCTTGCCTTTCCAGTACAGCTGGGCGGTGTCGGCAGCCTATTGCCTGCACGAAGGCGACAAGGGCAGCGGCCACTGGGGCCACCACGAGGACGAGCCGCGCGGCACCGACCGCACCCACGCGGGCGACGGCGCCAAGAAAGACAGCACCCGCCAGCCCAACGCGGCGGTCGGCCATTGCATCGTCGCCTACTTCGGGCAGGCCCAGCATGCGGACACCGCCGCCGCGCTGCCGGCCGAATCGCCCATCGCCTCGCAGGCGCTGCGCGCCGCTTCCACCGAACGCTTCGCCTCGCACATCGCCGAAGTGCCGGTGCGCCCCGACTGGTTGCTCTCCGCCTGATTCGGCGAGAGCACAGCCCCTTTTCTTTTTCTGATCTCACTCATCAGCTGAGCGCTCCTCGCCGAATTCGTCCGTCCGTTGTTTCGCAACCCAGGAGAATTCGATGCGCACGCTTTTCGTGCCGCTGGCCGTGTTGGCCTTGGCGGTACCCCCGGCCTTTTCACAGCAGACCCCGCAGGCGGCCGGTCCCTCGTCGTCCCTGTCGGCACCCGCCCGCACGCTGGAGCCCGAAGGCCCGCTGACCCTGCGCGCCGCCGTGGCGCTGGCGCTGCAGGCCAACCCGGGCCTGTCGGCCGCGCGCCATGAGCAGGCCGCCGCCGACGGCGCCGTGGTGCAGGCCGGCGCCTGGCCCAACCCCACGCTGGACACGCAGCTGGAAGACCTGCGCCGCAACAACCGCACGACCACGCTGCAGCTGAGCCAGCCCCTCGAGCTGGGCGGCAAGCGCGCCGCGCGCGTCACGGCGGCCGAGCGTGCGCGCGACCAGGCGGCGTCGGCGCTGTCGGCGCGGCGCGCCGAACTGCGCGCCGCGGCCGTCACCGCCTTCTTCGACGTGCTGACCGCGCAGGAGCGCCTGCGCCTGGCGCAAGACTCGGTGGGGCTCGCGCAGATCGCCACCCGCGCCGCGGCCAACCGCGTGGCGGCCGGCAAGGTGTCGCCGCTCGAGGAAACCAAGGCGCGCGTGGCCGAGGCCGGCATCCGCGTCGAACTGCTGCAGGCCGAAGGCACGCTGCGCGCGTCGCGCCAGCTGCTGGCTGCACTGTGGGGCAACCCGGCGCCGCGCTTCACGCAGGTGGACGGCGCGGTCGACCAGCTGCCCGCCCAGGCCGCCGCGCCCGAGGTGGCGCGCCGCCTGCCCGATGCGCCCGTGCTGCGCCAGGCCCGGCTCGAGGTCGAGCGCCGCCGCGCGCTGAGCGACCTGGAGCAGGCCAAGCGCATTCCCGACGTGACGGTGTCGCTCGGCGTCAAGCGCGTGCCCGCGTCCGAAGGCGAGGGCGGCGAGGCCGTGAGCAGCAGCCGGCGCAACCAGGTGGTGGTGGGCCTGTCGGTGCCGCTGCCGATCTTCGACACCAACCGCGGCAACATCGCCGAGGCACTGAGCCGCGAAGACAAGGCGCGCGACGAACTCGCCGCCGCCGAGCTGCAACTGGGCGCCGACGTGGCCCAGGCCAGCGAGCGCCTGCGCTCGGCACGCGCCACCGCCGAGACGCTGCAGCGCGACGCACTGCCCGGCGCCGAGACCGCCTACCGCGCAGCCACCAAGGGCTTCGAGCTGGGCAAGTTCAGCTTTCTCGAGGCGCTCGACGCGCAGCGCACGCTGTTCCAGGTGCGCAACCAGTACCTCGTCGCGCTGGCCGAGGCGCACCGCGCGGCCGGCGAGCTCGACCGCCTGCTGGGCACCGGGGGCGATGACATCGCCTCGAACGCGGCGCTCAACCTGACGCCGATCGCGCGCTGAAAAGAACACCGAACCGATTCCGACCATGACCACACCACACAACCGCACATCGTCCGCCGGCCGCAAGCAGTGGATCGCCATTGCCGCCGTCCTGCTCGCCGGCCTCATTGCCGGCGCGCTCATCCTGCGCACCGCGCCGTCCAAGCCCGAGGCGGGCGGGCACTCGGAGTCCGCCGGCCATGCCGACGGCGAGCACCACGAGGAAGACAAGGGCCACGCCAAGGGCAAGGAAGACGACCACGGCCATTCGCATGACGAAGGCCATGGCGACAAGGAACACCACGCGGAAGAGGGCAAGGACGCCGGCAAGGAGCCCGCCAAGGAAACGCCCGCATCGGCAGAGCCCCAGAAGGCCGCCGCCAACGCCCACAAGGAAGACGAAGAAAAGATCCCCTTCACCGACGAGCAGGTCAAGGCCGCCGGCATCGCCATCGACAGCGTCGGCCCGGCGCGCATCAAGACCTCGCTGCAGCTGCCCGGCGAGATCAAGTTCAACGAAGACCGCACGGCCCACGTGGTGCCGCGCGTGGCGGGCGTGGTCGACAGCGTGTCGGCCAACCTGGGTCAGGAAGTCAAGCGTGGCCAGGTGCTGGCCGTGATCTCCAGCCCTGCGCTCTCGGAGCAGCGCAGTGAGCTGCAGACCGCGCAGCGCCGGCTGGCACTGGCGCGCACCACGCACGACCGCGAGAAAAAACTGTGGGAAGAAAAGATCTCGCCGCAGCAGGACTACCTGCAAGCCGAGCAGGCCATGCAGGAGGCGCAGATCGCCGTGGCCAACGCCAACCAGAAGCTGCTGGCGCTGGGCGCCACGCCCGGCTCGTCGGCACTGGGCCGCTACGAGCTGCGCGCACCCTTCGACGGCATGGTCGTCGAGAAGCACATCTCGCTGGGCGAATCGGTGGGCGAGGCGGTCAACGTGTTCACCATTTCCGACCTGTCGACCGTGTGGGCCGAGATCAGCGTGCCCGCCAGCAACCTGAACCTGGTGCGCATCGGCGAGGCCGTGACCATCCGCGCCGGTTCCTTCGAGCAGGCCGCGCGCGGCACCGTGTCGTACGTGGGCTCGCTGCTGGGCGCGCAGACGCGCACCGCCACCGCACGCGTCACGCTCACCAACCCGCAGCGCACCTGGCGCCCGGGCCTGTTCGTGAACGTGGAGCTGGTGGCGTCGGAGGCCGATGCGCCCGTCACCGTGTCGGCCGAAGCGGTGCAGACCGTGGACGACCAGCCCACCGTGTTCCTGCGCGTGCCCGGCGGCTTTGTGCCGCAGCACGTGAAGACCGGCCGCAGCGACGGCCAGCGCATCGAGATCGTGGGCGGCCTAAAGCCCGGCGCGGCCTATGCGGCCAGCGGCAGCTTCGTCGTGAAGTCGCAGCAGGGCAAGAGCTCGGCCACGCACACCCACTGAGGACGACCGCATGTTCGAACGCATCATCCGCTTCTCCATCGAGCAGCGCTGGCTGATCCTGCTGGCCGTGCTCGGCATGGCGGCGCTCGGCGTCTTCAGCTACCAGAAGCTGCCCATCGACGCCGTGCCCGACATCACCAACGTGCAGGTGCAGATCAACACGTCCGCACCCGGTTATTCGCCGCTCGAAGCCGAGCAGCGCGTGACCTACCCCATCGAGACCGTCATGGCCGGCCTGCCGGGCCTGCAGCAGACGCGCTCGCTGTCGCGCTACGGCCTGTCGCAGGTCACGGTGATCTTCAAGGACGGCACCGACATCTACTTTGCGCGCCAGCTCGTGAACGAGCGCATCCAGTCGGCGCGCGAGAGCATGCCGCCCGGCGTGTCGCCGGTGATCGGGCCCATTTCCACCGGCCTGGGCGAGATCTACCTGTGGACCGTCGAGACCGAAGAGGGCGCGAAGAAAGCCGACGGCAAGCCCTACACGCCGACCGACCTGCGGGAGATCCAGGACTGGATCATCAAGCCGCAATTGCGCAACGTGCCGGGCGTGACCGAGATCAACTCCATCGGCGGCTACGCCAAGGAGTTTCAGATCGCACCCGACCCCGCCAAGCTGCTGGCGCACGGCCTCACGATGACCGACCTGGTCACCGCGCTGGAGCGCAACAACGCCAACGTGGGCGCGGGCTACATCGAGAAGCGCGGCGAGCAGTACCTCATTCGCGCGCCGGGGCAGGTGAAGTCGGTGGAAGACATCGGCAACGTGATTCTGGGCAACGCCGGCGGCATTCCGCTGCGCGTGTCCGACGTGGCCCAGGTCGGCATCGGCCAGGAGCTGCGCACCGGCGCCGCCACCGACAACGGCCGCGAGGTGGTGCTGGGCACGGTGTTCATGCTCATCGGCGAGAACAGCCGCACCGTCTCGCAGGCGGTCGACAAGAAGATGCAGGAGATCAACCGCACGCTGCCCGCGGGCGTGAAGGCCGTGACGGTGTACGACCGCACGGTGCTGGTCGACAAGGCCATCGCCACCGTGAAGAAGAACCTCTTCGAAGGCGCGGTGCTGGTGGTGGCGATCCTGTTCCTGTTTCTGGGCAACATCCGCGCGGCCATCATCACCGCGACGGTGATTCCGCTGTCGATGCTCTTCACCTTCACCGGCATGGTGAACCAGAAGGTCAGCGCCAACCTCATGAGTTTGGGCGCGCTCGACTTCGGCATCATCATCGACGGCGCCGTGGTGATCGTGGAGAACTGCGTGCGGCGCCTGGCGCATGCGCAGGAGAAACACGGCAGGGCGCTCACGCGCAGCGAGCGTTTCCATGAAGTGTTCGCGGCCTCGCAGGAGGCGCGCCGGCCGCTGCTGTTCGGCCAGCTGATCATCATGATCGTGTACCTGCCGATCTTTGCGCTCACGGGCGTCGAGGGCAAGCTGTTCCACCCGATGGCGTTCACCGTGGTGATTGCGCTCTTGGGCGCGATGATTTTGTCGATCACCTTCATCCCGGCCGCTGTGGCGCTGTTCATCGGCAACAAGGTCGCCGAGAAGGAAAACCGCCTCATGCTGTGGGCCAAGCGCGGCTACGCGCCGCTGCTGTCGCGCGCGATGAATGCCAAGCCGCTGGTCATCACCACGGCCGTAGTGGCCGTGGTGCTGTCGGGCCTGCTGGCCACGCGCCTGGGCACCGAGTTCGTGCCCAGCCTGAGCGAGGGCGACTTCGCGATCCAGGCGCTGCGCATTCCGGGCACCAGCCTCACGCAGTCGGTCGAGATGCAGAAGCAGCTCGAGCGCACGCTGAAAGACAAGTTCCCCGAGATCGAGCGCGTGTTCGCGCGCACCGGCACGGCCGAGATCGCGTCCGACCCGATGCCGCCGAACATCTCCGACGGCTACATCATGCTCAAGCCCGAGAGCGAGTGGCCCAAGCCGAAGCGCACGCGGCCCGAGCTGCTGGCCGCCGTGCAGGAAGAGGTCGAGAAGTTGCCGGGCAACAACTACGAGTTCTCGCAGCCGATCCAGCTGCGCTTCAACGAGCTGATCTCGGGCGTGCGCAGCGACGTGGCCGTGAAGATCTTCGGCGACGACATGGACGTGCTCAACCAGACCGCCGCACAGGTGTCGAACGCGCTGGGAAAGGTGCCCGGCGCCGCCGAGGTGAAGGTGGAGCAGACCACCGGCCTGCCCATGCTCACCGTGAACATCGACCGCCAGAAGACCGCGCGCTACGGCCTCAACGTGGGCGACGTGCAGGACGCCATCTCGACTGCCGTGGGCGGGCGCGAGGCCGGCACGCTGTTCGACGGCGACCGCCGCTTCGACATCCTCGTGCGCCTGCCCGAGACCCTGCGCACCGACCTGGACGCCATCCGCCGACTGCCGATCGCGCTGCCGAAGGGCGCGGGCGGCGAAGGCCTGCGCACCAGCTTCATCCCGCTGGGCGAAGTGGCCACGCTCGACCTCGCGCCCGGCCCCAACCAGGTCAGCCGCGAAGACGGCAAGCGCCGCATCGTGGTGAGCGCCAACGTGCGCGGGCGCGACCTCGGCTCCTTCGTGGCCGAGGCCGAGGAGGCCATGCGCGCCGTGCGCATTCCGCCGGGCTACTGGACCGTGTGGGGCGGCCAGTACGAGAACCTGGCCTCGGCCACGCAGCGCCTGCAGGTGGTGGTGCCCGTGTCGCTGCTGCTGGTGTTCACGCTGCTGTTCGCGATGTTCGGCAACCTGAAGGACGGGCTGCTGGTGTTCACCGGCATTCCGTTCGCGCTCACGGGCGGCATCGTCGCCCTGTGGCTGCGCGGCATTCCGCTGTCGATCTCGGCGGCGGTGGGCTTCATTGCGCTGTCGGGCGTGGCCGTGCTCAACGGGCTGGTGATGATCTCGTTCATCCGCAACCTGCGCGAAGGCGGCCTGCCGCTGGACGAAGCCATTCGCGAAGGCGCGCTCACGCGGCTGCGCCCCGTGCTCATGACCGCGCTGGTCGCCTCGCTGGGCTTCGTGCCCATGGCCATCGCCACCGGCACGGGCGCCGAAGTGCAGCGCCCGCTGGCCACCGTGGTCATCGGCGGTATCCTGTCGTCGACCGCGCTGACGCTGCTGGTGTTGCCGCTGCTGTACCGCATCGCGCACCGGCGCGATGAAGACGAGGTGCAGGAAGCCAACGCAGAGAAGCAACACGGCGCACCTCTCGATCCCGCACTGCAAGGTTCCCATGGCCCATGAGCATTCACACGCCACAGCCGTTGCTGGTGGCAACGAGAAGGCGCTGCGCTGGGCGCTGGCGCTGACCTCCACCTACCTCGTTGCCGAGGTGATCGGCGGGCTGGTGTCGGGCAGCCTGGCGCTGCTGTCCGACGCGGCCCACATGGCCACCGACACCGTGGCGCTGGCCATCTCGCTGGCCGCCATCTGGCTGGGCAAGCGGCCGGCGGACAAGCGGCGCACCTTCGGCTACTACCGCTTCGAGATCCTGGCGGCCGTGGTCAATGCCGTGCTGCTGTTCTTCGTGGCGATCTACGTGCTCTACGAGGCGTACCGGCGCATCTCGCAGCCGGCCGAGATCCAGTCGACCATGATGCTGCTCGTGGCCATCGGCGGCCTGGTGGTCAACCTCATCGGCATGCGCCTGCTGGCCAGCGGCAAGGACGAGAGCCTCAACGTGAAGGGCGCGTACCTCGAAGTGTGGGCCGACATGCTGGGTTCCGTCGGCGTGATCGTCGGCGCGCTCGTCATCCGTTTCACCGGCTGGGCCTGGGTCGACTCGGTGATCGCCGTCGCCATCGGCCTGTGGGTGTTGCCGCGCACCTGGCGCCTCTTGCGCGAGAGCCTCAACGTGCTGCTCGAAGGCGTGCCCGACGAGATCGACCTGCCCGAGGTCGAGCGCGCGCTGCAGGCGCAGCCGGGCGTGGCCGGCCTGCACGACCTGCATGTGTGGGCGCTGTCCAGCGGCAAGGTGAGCCTGAGCGTGCACGTGGTGTGCACGCCCGACGTGGTCGACCTGGCACCGCTGATGCTGCGGCTGCGCGGTCTGTTGGCCGAGAAGTTCGACATTCATCACTCGACCGTGCAGGTGGAGCGGGTGCCGTGCGAGCAGGCGGGGGAGACCCATGGGTTCGGGCCTGCGGTGACGGCGGGCTGAGGCGAGGGCGGGGCACGACAACAAAAAACGCGACAGTCGCACGGGGCAACTGTCGCGTCGGGGGCGGCGCCGATGGGGCGCCGCGTGGCCTGCCTGCAGGCTTAGAGGATGGTCACGTGGACCTTGTCTTCGACCAGCAGTTCGGCGGTGCCGGCGAGGTTGGTGTAGACGCTGTAGGTCACGCCGCTCACTGTGGCGTTGCCGCCCTGGGTCCAGCTGTCGTCGCCGCCGAGCAGGTTCACATCGCCGTTGGAGCCGTTGACCAGCATCTGCACCTTGCCGTCGGCCACGACCATGTCGCGTGCGCCACCGGCCAGCACGTCGCTGGCGTGCAGTGCCAGCGTGTTGCCGCCCATGCCCAGGTCGAACTTCTCGAAGCCCTGCACCTTCGCCCCGAGGGCCGACAGGTCGATGTGCATGGCGGTGCCGTCCATGACGAGCGTGTCGATGCCCAGGCCGCCGTCGAGGCGCGCGAAGTCGCCGCTGTTGATGCGGATGACGTCGTCGCCCGAGCCACCATGGACCACGTCGCCCGTACCGACATTCGTGAAGATGTCGTTGCCGGCGCCGCCTTCGAGTCGATCGGCGAAGCCCAGCTTGGCGATGATCTTGTCATCACTGTCGGTGTAGGCCTGTGTTGCGTGGTCGAGCACATAGGCTTCGACTTCCGGTTCGATGTGGAACGTGCCGGCCCCTGCGTTCTGCAGCGTGACGGTCACGCCTTGCTGCACGAGCAGTTCGGCGTCGAAGCCCGAGTGCTGGTACACCTCGTAGACCACGCCGCCCACCGTGACGTTGGCCTGCTTGACCCAGTTGCCCGGGTCCGTGCCGTTGGGCAGCACGTCGGACAGCGTCACCGCATCACCTGCATTGCCCTTGACCATCATCTGCACGCGGCCGTTGGCCACGAACTGGTCCTTGGCGCCGTTGTTCATCACGTCGGCCAGCGACAGCTTGAGCGTGTTGTGGCCCGTGCCGGTGAGGTCGATGACCTCGACCGAGCTGACCTTGCCCGCGAGCGCGGTCAGGTCCAGCACCTGGTTGGCGCCGGTCAGTTTGAGCGTGTCGGTGCCGCCGTTGCCCGCTGCGTCCAGAATTGCGGCGGCAATCGGGTTCGTGTTGGCGACGGTGTTCCCGATGCCCTCGTTGATGAACACGGGGGAGAACGTGACCTTGCCGGTGCTGTCCCTGACCATCACCGTGACGGTGTGGCCGGGCTGGCCGGTGCTTGTGCCGGTGAGCAGAGGGCGTGTGTCGTCGGTGGTCTTGCCGGCGGCCACGTTGCCGGTGATGCCGCCCGCGGTATCGAGGACGCCGGTGATGGACAGCTTGCTGGCGTTGGGTGGCGTGACGTCGATCTCGAAATTGAACGGGCCCGAAGGTTCGCTCTCGTTGCCGGCGGGGTCGCGCGCCACGATGGTGATGGCGTGGTGGCCTTCGCTCATGTCGGTCGATGGCGTGAAGGCCCATTGGCCGTCTTCGTCCATGACGGTCTGGCCGATCTCGACGCCGTGGTCCCTGATGAGGATGGTGTCGCCCGGCGTGCCCTGGCCCTGGAACTCGGGTTGGCGGTCGTCCGTGACGCCGCCGGAGGCGAGGGTGCCCATGATGTCGCCTGCGTCGTCGATGACGCTGTCCATGGTGGGCGGCTGTGGTGCGAAGACCTGTGCGCGTGCTGTCTGATCGATGCTCGGGTTGTCGACGAAGAGGTTTGCCTTTTTGGATGCCATGCAGTTCCTGTGCTCTGAAAAGGGAAAGAAAGATCGGATCGGGCAGCGAATTCACGCTGTTCGATCCGGCGGCCCGGGCGTCAGGAACTCTAGGAAGAACAGGGGAGCGGAACCATCGGACGGGTCCGATAAAAGCCGGGGCGCGCGATGCGGACGCGAGCGCGCCCCTCGCGCATCGGCGAAGCAGGATGTGTCTTCGGTGGTGAATGCCGCCGCGCGAGAACCGGCGGCAGGCAGGCCCGGGGGGCCTGCGCCTCAGCGTGCGGCGCGAACGGCCGACTTGGGCCGGAAGGCCTTGCAGACCGTGTCGTCGGTCTCGAGGTACGGCCCGCCGATCAGGTCGATGCAGTAGGGCACGGCGGCGAAGATGCCGGGCACGAGCTGCGTGCCGTCGGCGTCCTTCAGCCCTTCGAGCGTCTCGGCGATCGACTTGGGCTGGCCCGGCAGGTTGATGATGAGGCTCTGGTCGCGGATGACGGCCACCTGCCGCGAGAGGATGGCGGTCGGCACGAAGCGCAGGCTGATCTGGCGCATCTGTTCGCCGAAGCCGGGCATTTCCTTGTGGGCCACGGCCAGCGTGGCCTCGGGCGTGACGTCGCGCAGCGCGGGGCCGGTGCCGCCGGTGGTGAGCACGAGCGAGCAGCCGGCGTCGACCAGCTCGATGAGGGTGGCGCTGATGCGCGCAGTCTCGTCGGGGATCAGGCGGGCTTCGAACTCGAGGGGGTTCTTCAGCGCGCGGCCCAGCCAGTCCTTGAGCGCGGGCAGGCCCTTGTCCTCGTAGGTGCCGCTGGAGGCGCGGTCGCTGATGGAGACGATGCCGATGCGGACGGGATCGAAGCCAACCTCGCTCATGCGTCTTCTTCCCGGTCTTGCGCTGCAGCCGCTTCGGCGTGATCGTCGCCGCCATGCACCGCCAGTTGCGCGCGCACGAGCTGGAAGATCTCGCGGTAGGCCTTGCCCTGGCGCGGTGCTTCGCCGGCGGGGCCGGACTTCAGGTCCTTGCGGGCCTGGCGCACGAGGGCGCGCAGCTGCTGGGAGTCGGTGGCGGGGTGGGTTTCGATCCAGCCGCCGAGGGCGTCGTCGTCGGCGATCAGGCGTTCGCGCCAGCGCTCGGCCTCGTGCAGCGCAGCGGCTTCGGCGGCCGGCACGGTGTTCTGCTCGGTCAGCGCCTGCTTCACGGCCTCGAGCACCTCGGGGTCGAGGGCGCGCATGAGCTTGCCGATGAACTGCATCTGGCGGCGCTTGCCCTCGAAATTGGTGATGCGTTTCGCCTCGGCGATGGCATCGACCAGTTTCTCGCTCAGCGGGAGGGCGTCGAACAGGCCGGCACGCAGGGTGAGCAATTCTTCGCCCAGTTTCTGCAGTTCGGCGCTCTCGCGCTTGAGTTCGGTGCGGCTGGCTTCGTCGGTGCCGCCCTTGAGCTCGCGCTTGAGCTCAAGGTCGAGTTCGCTGCCTTCGGCAACGAAGTGGCCACGGACGAAATAGCCTTTTTTGGGTTTGCGGGACATGGGGTGGATTCTGGGCCGCGCCGTGCGGCGCTGCAACGCGCACAGGGGGCGCGGAAGGGAAAACGTGAAACAGGGGGCGCAAGTATCATAGCCACCACATGACGACATCCTCCTCGCGCGCCGATTCCGGCTTCGCCTACAGCCGCTCCTTCTTCGAAAACCTGGTCGATTCGGCCCTGGCCCACGCCAAAAAGCTCGGGGCCACCGACGCCGGCGCCGAGGCCTCCGAGGGCTGCGGCCTGAGCGTCTCGGTGCGCAAGGGCGAACTCGAGAACGTCGAGCGCAACCGCGACAAGTCGCTGGGCATCACGGTCTACGTGGGCCATCGCCGCGGCAACGCCAGCACCTCCGACTTTTCCGAGGCGGCCATCGCCCGCACGGTGCAGGCGGCCTACGACATCGCCCGCTTCACGGCCGAAGACCCGGTGAGCGGCCTGCCCGACGAGGAAGACATCGCCAAGGTGCAGCCCGAGCTCGACCTGTTCCACCCCTGGGACGTGACGAGCGAGCAGGCCGCCAAGCTGGCCCTCGAATGCGAGGCGGCAGCCCTCTCCACCGACAAGCGCATCACCAACAGCGAAGGCGCCGGCGTCTCGGCGCAGCAGAGCCACTTCTTCAGCGCTCACACGCACGGTTTTCGCGGCGGCTATGCCAGCTCGCGGCACTCGATTTCGGTGGCCCCCATCGCCGGCAAGGGCGACGACATGCAGCGCGACGCCTGGTACAGCTCGATGCGCTCGGCCGACGAACTGGCCAGCCCGCAGGCCGTGGGCCGCTACGCCGCCGAGCGCGCGCTCAGCCGCCTGAAGTCGCGCAAGATCAAGACCACCGAATGCCCGGTGCTGTTCGAGTCGCCGCTGGCCGTGGGCCTGCTGGGCGGGCTGGTGCAGGCCGTGAGCGGCGGGGCGCTGTACCGCAAGAGCACCTTCCTGCTCGACTCGCTGGGCAAGCCGGTGCTGCCCAAGCACGTCGACGTGGCCGAAGACCCGCACGTGCTGCGCGGCAAGGGCAGCTCGCCCTTCGACGACGAAGGCGTGATCACCCGCGCCCGCAAGGTGGTCGATGCCGGCCGCCTCGAAGGCTACTTTCTCTCGACCTACTCGGCGCGCAAGCTGGGCATGAAGACCACCGGCAACGCCGGCGGCTCGCACAACCTGACGCTGAGTTCGCGCCTCACGAAGCACGGCGACGACCTCGACGCCATGCTCGCCAAGCTCGGCACCGGCCTGTTCGTGATCGAGCTGATGGGGCAGGGCGTCAACTACGTGACAGGCGACTATTCGCGCGGCGCCAGCGGTTTCTGGGTGGAAAACGGCCGCATCGCCTATCCGGTGCAGGAAATCACGATTGCCGGCAATTTGCGTCAGATGTTGATGGGAATTGAAGCGATTGGCGCAGATGCTTACACTTTCGGCGCAAAAACCACGGGGTCGATCCTGGTCAACCGCATGAAGGTGGCGGGCGCCTGACAGGCCCTGCCGCTCGCAACGGCGCTGGCTCGACGACCCCTCCATTCAAGGACAGGGGGACAGGACATGAGCAAACACAGCGCCGTACGCAAGCCGGCCCTCGAACACGAACTGCTGCGTGACCCGCGCCTGGGCTTCGAGCCGGCGGGCAGCAGCTCGGTGCGCTGCCTGCAGCACGGCGTGCCCTGGCCCTTCGACTGCTGGCACTACCACGACGAGTACGAGCTGCAGTGCATCAACCGCACCAGCGGCGATGCCTTCGTCGGCAACCACATCGGCCGTTTCGAGCCCGGCTATGTCGCCCTGGTGGGCGCACGGCTGCCCCACACCTGGATCTCGCACGACGTGCCGCCCGAGGGCGTGGCCGACCGCAGCATGGTGATCCATTTCCGCGACGCGCCCCTGCGCCAGGGCGTCGACCTGTTCCCCGAGCTGGAGACGGTGCTGCCGATGCTCGACCGCGCCAAGCTGGGCATCGAGTTCTTCGGCATCGGCGACCTCGTGCGCGAGCGCTTCGTGCGGGTGCAGAAGCAAAAGGGCATGGCCCGGCTGTCGGAGTTCATCGGCCTGCTGCACGAGCTCGCGAGCTGGAGCGACTGGCGCCAGATCTCGAGCAACGCCGACCCGAGCGACGAGGACCCCACGGCCAACACCCGCATGCGCCGCGTGCTCGACTACCTGCACGCCCACCTGGCCGAAGAGCTCTCGCTGCCCACCGTGTGCGGCGTCGCCAACATGGCCGAGAGCAGCTTCTCGCGCTACTTCCACAAGCACATGGGCAGCACCTTCACTGACTTCGTCACGCGGCTGCGCATCACCAAGGCCTGCGAGATGCTGCAGGTGTCCGACCGGCTGGTGAGCGACATCTGCTACGAGGTCGGTTTCTCGAACCTCGCGAACTTCAACCGCCGCTTCCTGCAGCTCAAGGGCATGACGCCCTCGGCCTACCGGCAGCAGGCGCAGGAGCGTTTCGGCCTGCGCAGCGCGCAGCACACGCCACTCGCTGCCTGATGGCCGACTGATACGCGCTTGCCTCTTGGGCTAAACCCCGAGACGGCTTGGCAGCAAAGTATCAGGTGCCCGGTGGGCGTGTAGGAGGCCTTTCGGATCGGCCGCCTAACCTTTGTTTCGTTGCTTCTGCCGGCATTTCGCCGGCAACTTGCACGAACAACAAAGGAGACACAAATGCCGATTCCGCATTCCCACCGTCTGGCCGGCCTCGCGCTCGCGCTGGCCACGCTGGCGCCCGCCGCGCTGGCGCAGGTCTGCAAGGAGGACGTGCGCGTCCTGTCGCAGCCGCGCGAAGGCCTGACGCTGCTCGAGAAATCCAAGGACGAGTTCAAGCGCCTCAGCGGTGCCTCGTTCAGCGTCGACAACCTCAACGAGAACGACCGCCGCGCCAAGTCGCGCGCCGATGCGTCCACGGTCGGCAAGTACCACGTGTACTACGTCGACGAGGCCAACGTGGCGCAGTTCGTCCAGTCGAAGTGGATCGTGCCGCTCACGCCGTACTACCCGGCCAGCTACGACTACGCCGATTTCGACGCCGGCCGCCAGAAGGTCGCGACCTTCGCCGGCCAGGCCTGGTTCGCGCCCCTCACCGGCGGCGGCGACCTCATGGTCTACCGCAAGGACCTGCTCGAGAAGGCGGGCATCAAGCCGCCGGCCACGCTCGACGAGTTCGTGGCGGCCGTGAAGAAGCTCAACGACCCGGCCAACGGCGTCTACGGCGTGGCGCTGCGCGGCCAGCGCGGCTCGGGCGCCAACGTGTGGCGCTGGATGCCGTTCTTCCGCGGCTACGGCGGCCAGTGGTTCGACGGCGACAAGCCGGTCTTCAACTCGCCCGCCGCCGTGAAGGCGACCCAGACCTACCTCGATCTCTTCAAGTACTCCGCGCCCGGCACCAAGACGGGCGGATGGGACGAGTCCACCGGCGCCTTCCTGGCCGGCAAGGTCGCGATCCTGGTCGAGTCGACGCCGCTGGCGGGCAACGCGCTCGACCCGAAGATGTCGACCGTGGTCGGCAAGATCGCCTACGCCGTGCCGCCCGCGCCGCTCACCGGCGGCGGCTACGGCCACGGCCTGGCCATCGGCGCGCGCGCCAACAAGACCGAAGAGGCCAAGAAGTGCGCGGGCCTGTTCATCGCCTGGGCCACCTCCAAGGAGAACGAGCAGCGCCGCCTGGCGCAAGGCCAGTTCGGCGAACTCAACCGCACCAGCGTGCTCGGCAGCCCCGAGTTCGCCAAGCGCTATGGCGCCGACCTGGGCAAGGCGCTGGCCGACACCGGCAAGGTCACGGCCGTGAACTTCTGGCAAGACCCGGCCTGGCCCGACCTGGGCGACCGCTGGGGGATCATTCTGGAAGAGCTGATCACCGGTTCGCGCACCGACATCCAGGGCGGGCTCGACGAACTCGACGCCTACGCCAAGCAACTGATCGCGCGTCGCAAGAAGTGAGCATGCGTTCCCACACCCCACGGCTGCCGGCCGTGTTCATCGGGCCGGGGTTGCTCGTGCTGGCGGTCCTGGCGCTGGTGCCGACGGTGTTCGCCATCGCCATCTCGCTGCAGGACCGCGAGCTGGGCCAGGCCGACACCGGCTGGGTCTGGTTCAGCAACTACGTGCAGCTCTTTTCCGATCGGCGCTTCCTGAACTCGGTGCGCGTGTCGCTGGTGTGGGAGGTGCTGACCGTCAGCGCCACCATGGCCCTGGCGGTGCTCATGGGCACGCTGATGCACCGCTGCGCCACGCCGCGCTGGCGCCAGGTGCTGTCGATGCTGTTCATCGTGCCGGTGCTGCTGCCGCGCGTGTCGGCCGCCTTCGTCTGGAAGTTCGCCTTCCATCCGCTGTTCGGCCTCATCACGTGGCCGTACAAGGCGATCACCGGCGAGCCGCTGGACCTGTTCGCCGACCCGGTGCTGGCGCTGCTCACGGTGGCCTTCGTCGACGTGTGGCAGTGGGGGCTGTTCTTCGGGGTCATCGTGCTGAAGCTGCTCGAAACCCTGCCGCCGCAGCCCTTCGAGGCGGCGCGTCTCGATCACGCGAAGACCTGGGAGGTGTATGCCTACGTGGCATTGCCGATGCTGAAGGCGCCGCTCATCAGCCTGGCCTTCGTGAAGATGGTGGAGTCGCTGCGCGCCTTCGACCTCATCTACGTGATGACGCGCGGCGGCCCCGGCATCTCGACCGAGACGCTCGACATGTATGCCTTCTCGCAGGGCTTCATCGAGTCGGGCCGCATCTCGTACGCGTCGAGCATGGCGGTGCTGATGATGGTCGCCTCCACGGTCGCGTTCACCTACATCTGGAAATGGACCAGGCCATCATGAAGAAGCTTGCCATCGGAACGCTGCTGGCGCGGCTGGCGCTCATCGCAGCGGGGCTCTCGGCGCTCGTGCCCGTGCTGTGGACCTTTCTGAACTCGTTCAAGAACCGGGTCGACATCGTCTCGGCCGTGCCGAAGTTCTTCTTCACGCCCACGCTGGACAACTACCTGTACGTGCTGAACCGCGAGGCCGTGGCCGCGGGCTTGGTCAACTCGATCGTGGTGGCGGGCGCGGCGGTGGTCATCGGCGCGGTGCTGGGCCTGCCGGCCGCCTATGCGCTGGCGCGCTACCCGCTGCGTTGGGGCAACGACATCCAGTTCTTCGTGCTGTCGATGCGCTTCCTGCCGCCGGTGGCGGTGGCCATTCCGCTCATGGTGATCTGGCTGCAGCTGGAGCTGTACGACTCACGCATCGCGCTCATCGCCACCTACACGCTGCTCACGCTCTCGACCGTGATCTGGCTCGCCATCCCGGCCTTCAAGGCAGTGCCGAAGGAAGTGGAAGAGGCGGGCCGCGTCGACGGCTACGGGCCCTACGCGATCTTCTTTCGCATCGCGCTGCCGATTGCCGCGCGCTCGCTGGTGGGGGCGATCGCCTTCGGCTTCGTGCTGGTGTGGAACGAGTTCCTCATCGCGCTGATGCTCACCACCTCCGAGGCCAAGACGCTGCCCATCGTGGCGTCGGAACTCAGCCAGCTCGGGCGCGACGTGCCGTGGGGCATCTTGAATGCCTCGGTCATCCTGCTGTCGCTGCCGCCGCTGCTCATGGTGGGCGTGCTCAGCGGTTTTCTCAATGCTGCGTTCAAGCGCAAGCGGGAGGCTGAATGAACCCCGCTGCTTCTCTTTCTCCAGAACCCAAAATGTCCGCCATCCGCTGTCACCACCTCATCAAGCGCTACGGGGAAACACAGGTCGTCCACGCCTTCGATCTCGACGTGGCCGACAACGAGTTCGTCGTGTTCCTCGGCCCCTCGGGCTGCGGCAAGTCGACCATCCTGCGCATGCTCGCGGGCCTGGAAGACATCAGCGGCGGCGACCTGCACATCGGCGGCCAGCGCGTGAACGACCTGCCGCCGCAGGAGCGCGGCATCGCGATGGTGTTCCAGAACTACGCGCTGTACCCGCACATGACGGTGCGCGACAACATCGCGTTCGGGCTCAAGCGCCTGAAGGTGCCCAAGGCCGAGATCGACAGCCGCATCAAGGAGGTGTCGGACACCCTGGGCCTGGAGCGCTACCTGCAGCGCAAGCCCACCGAGCTGTCGGGCGGCCAGCAGCAGCGCGTGGCGATTGCGCGCGCCATGATCAAGACGCCGAAGGTGTTCCTGTTCGACGAGCCGCTGTCGAACCTCGACGCCAAGCTGCGCAACCACATGCGCATCGAGATCGCGAAGCTGCACCAGACGCTGAAGACCACCACGGTGTACGTCACGCACGACCAGCACGAGGCCATGACGCTGGCCGACCGCATCGTGCTGCTGCGCGACGGGCGCATCGAGCAGGTCGGCACGCCGCAGGAAATCTTCGAGCGCCCGCGCTCGGCCTTCGTGGCCGGCTTCATCGGCACGCCGCCGATGAACCTGATGGAGATGGCGGTGCACGCCATGGAAGGCGGGCAGTGCGAGCTGCGTGGGGGCGGCGGTTCGGTGCGCGTGGATGCGCGCCGCTTCGCGCTCGAAGGCCGCGCGCGCGTGACGCTGGGCGTGCGCCCCGCGCACCTGCACCTAGACACCGCCAAGTCGAACGGCGAAGGCTTTGCCGGCGAGGTCCAGCTCATCGAATACCTCGGCAACGAAGTGCTGGTGAGCGTGGGGCAGGGCGACCAAGAGATCGCCGTGCTCCTGCCGTCCGCGGCAGGCCCCCGGCTCGGCGAGCCGCTGCGCTTCGTGGCCGATGCGCAGCAGGTGCACCTGTTCGACATCGCGACGGGCGCCTCGCTGCTGCGTCCGGACGCCGCGCTGCACTGAGTGGCAGCCCCCCGTTTCAACCCTCTGAGAAAGATGCAATGAAAGCACTGGTTCTGGAAAAGGCGCACGAGATCACGCTGCGCGATGTCGAGCTGCCGCTGCACGTCGGCCCGCGCGACGTGAAGATCCGCATGCACACCGTGGGCGTGTGCGGCAGCGATGTTCATTACTACCAGCACGGCGGCATCGGCCCGTACGTCGTCGATGCGCCCATGATCCTCGGCCACGAGGCCTCGGGCGTGGTGGCCGAGGTGGGCGCCGAAGTCACGCACCTGAAGCCCGGCGACCGCGTCTGCATGGAGCCCGGCATTCCCGACATGGACTCGCGCGCCGTGCGCGAAGGCTTCTACAACCTCGACCCTGCGGTGCGCTTCTGGGCCACGCCGCCGATCCACGGCTGCCTCACACCGTTCGTGGTGCACCCGGCAGCCTTCACCTTCCGCCTGCCCGACAACGTGAGCTTCGGCGAGGGCGCCATCGTCGAGCCGCTGGCCATCGGCCTGCAGGCCGCGAAGAAGGCGGCGCTGAAGCCGGGCGATGTGGCGGTGGTCATCGGCGCCGGCACCATCGGCGCGATGACGGCGCTGGCCGCGCTCGCGGGCGGCGCGGCGCGCGTGATCCTGGCCGACCTCGTGCCCGAGAAGCTGGCGCTCTTCGCCCACAACCCGGCGGTGACGACGGTCGACGTGCGCAGCACGAGCCTCGCCGACACCGTGCAGGCCCTCACCGACGGCTGGGGCGCGAACGTGGTCTTCGAGGCCAGCGGCAGCACGCGCGCCTTCGACAACGTGTTCGATCTGCTGTGCCCCGGCGGCTGCCTCGTGCTGGTGGGCATACCCGCCGCCAAGGTGGCTTTTGACATCGTCGCGATCCAGGCGAAGGAGGCGCGCATCGAGTCGGTGTTCCGCTACGCCAACATCTTTCCGCGTGCGCTGGCGCTCATCGCCTCGGGGCAGGTCGACGTGAAGCCCTTCATCTCGCGCACCTTCGCGTTCGAGGACGGCATCGCCGCCTTCGAGGAGGCCGCGGCCGGGCGCGTCACGGATGTGAAGATCCAGATCGAATTCCCTGCCGCCGAAGCGGCCTGAACGCCCCGCAAGGGCGCGGGGCAAGGGGAAACGCTGGGGAGTGCGCCGGCAGGGCGCGGCTACAGTGGCTGCGTTTTGCCACTCGCCGCCCTGCGCGCTTCCCTGCCCATGCTCTTGCCGTTTCGCAATGTCGTTCTTACCGGTGCCTGCGGCGGCCTCGGGCAGGCGCTGGCGCGTGCGCTGATCGACGGCGGCGCGCGCGTGGCGCTGGTGGGGCTCGACACCGAACGCCTCGCGGCGCTCGCTGCCCAAGGTGAAGGGCGCTGCAAGGCCTACACGCCCGACGTGTCCGACGGCCCCGCCATGCAGGCGATGGCGGCCGACTGGATGCAGCGCTTCGGCCCGCCGGACCTCGTGATCGCCAACGCGGGCGTGGCCGGCGGCTACGACACCGCCGAGGCCGATGACCTGGCCGTGTTCCGCCGCATGCTCGAGATCAACCTGCTCGGCGCGGCCACCACTTTCCAGCCCTTCTTGCAGCCGATGCGCGGCCAGGGCCGCGGCGCGCTTGTCGGCGTGGCCAGCATCGCGGGCTGGCACGGCATGCCGGGCAACGGCGCCTACTGCGCGAGCAAGGGCGGCCTGATCCGTTATCTCGAAAGCCTGCGCGCCGAGCTGCGCGGCACGGGGCTCACGGTGCACACAGTGAGTCCGGGCTACATCCGCACCGCGCTCACGGCCGGCAACCGCTTCGCGATGCCGGGGCTGCTCGAAGCCGACGCGGCGGCGCGCCAGCTGCTGGCGGGCCTGGCGGCCCGGCGCGAAAAGATCGTGCTGCCGCGGCGCATCGGCTGGCTGTCGAAAGCGCTCGACCTGTTGCCAACGCCGCTGCATGACCGCCTGTTGCGCGGCCAGCCGCGCAAGCCGCGCGTGGGCGAGGTGGGCGCCACCGCCATCCCCGGCCTGAACTCCCAGAAAGAACCTCCCCGCCGATGACGCCTTCCGCTGCCGCCGCCACCGTTCCCACGCACGAACAGATCGCCCTCATCGGCGCCGGCCCCTCGGGCCTGGCGGGCGCCCGCAATCTGCAGAAGCTCGGCGTTCCGTTCCAGGGCTTCGAGGCGCACAGCGACGTGGGCGGCCTCTGGGACATCGACAACCCGCGCTCCACGGTCTACCACTCGGCGCACCTGATCTCGAGCAAGCGCACGACCGAATTCGCCGAGTTCCCGATGGCCGACACCGTGGCCGACTACCCGAGCCACCGCGAGCTGCGCCGCTACTTCAGCGACTTCGCCGACCACTTCGGCCTGCGCGCGCACTTTCGCTTCGGCACGCGCGTGCTGCGCGTGGAGCCGGTGAGCGATGCGCCCGACACGCGCTGGCGCGTGAGTGTCGAGGCGCCCGACGGCACCGTGGAAACCGACGAGTACAAGGGCGTGGTGATCGCCAACGGCACGCTGTCGGAGCCCAAGCACCCGCAGTTCGAAGGCCACTTCGACGGCGAGCTGCTGCACACCAGCCGCTACAAGCACGCCGAGCTTTTCAAGGACAAGCGCGTGCTGATCGTCGGTGCCGGCAACTCGGGCTGCGACATCGCGGTGGATGCGGTGCACTACGCGCGCAGCGTCGACATCTCGGTGCGGCGCGGCTACTACTTCGTGCCCAAGTACGTGTTCGGCAAGCCGGCCGACACGCTGGGCGGCAAGCGACCGCTGCCACCGTGGCTCAAGCAGAAGGTCGACGCCACCGTGCTGCAGTGGTTCACCGGCGACCCGGTGCGCTTCGGCTTTCCCAAGCCCGACTACAAGATGTACGAGTCGCACCCGGTGGTGAACTCGCTGGTGCTGCACCACGTGGGCCATGGCGACATCGGCGTGCGCGCCGACATCGCGCGGCTGGCGGGGCACACCGTGCATTTCAAGGACGGCAGCGCGCGCGACTACGACCTGATCCTCACGGCCACGGGCTACGCGCTGCACTACCCGTTCATCGACCGCGAGCTGCTCAACTGGCAGGGCATGGCGCCGCGCCTGTACCTGAACATCTTCTCGCCGCGCTTCGAGACGCTGGGCGTGCTCGGCATGATCGAGGCCAGCGGCATCGGCTGGCAGGGGCGCTACGAGCAGGCCGAGCTGCTGGCGCGCTACTTCCGCGCACAGGCCGCGGGCTCGCCCAAGGCGGCGGCGCTGCGCACGGCGGTGCAGGGGCCGCCGCCCGACCTGTCGGGCGGCTTCAAGTACCTGCAGCTGGAGCGCATGGCCTACTACGTGCACAAGGACACCTACCGCGCGGCCGTGCGCCAGGCCGCTGCCGCACTGGCCGACTGATCGTCTTTCTACAAGGGGTTCCGCGCATGCTGCCTGTCGACGAGATCCGCCTGCACTTCAACCCGGCCTCGCTGGTGCTGCTCAACGTGGTGCTGGGCTTCCTGATGTTCGGCATTGCGCTGGACACGCGCATCGATGACTTCAAGCGCGTGGCGCGCATGCCCGGTGCGATGGCGGTGGGCATCGGTGCGCAGTTCGTGGTGCTGCCGGCCGTGACCTTCGTGCTCACGCTGATCCTGCAGCCGAGCCCGAGCATCGCGCTGGGCATGATCCTCGTGGCCTGTTGCCCGCCGGGCAACATCTCGCAGATCCTCACGCACCGCGCGGGCGGCAACGTGGCGCTGTCGGTGTCGATGACGGCCATCTCGAACGCGCTGTCGATCGTGGTGATGCCGCTGAACTTCGCGTTCTGGGGCGGCCTGCATCCCACGGCTTCGGTGCTGCTCAAGACCATCGCGCTCGACCCTTTCGACATGCTGGGCCACATCGTGATGATCATCGGCATTCCCTTTGTGCTGGGCGTGGCCTGCGCGCACAAGCTGCCTGGGCTCACGGCGCGCATCAAGAAGCCGGCGCGCATCCTGAGCTTCCTGGCGCTGATCGCCTTCATCGTCGGCGCCATCGCGGGCAACTGGCGCTACTTCCTCGACTACGTGGGGCTGGTGCTGATGGCCGTGGTGATCCACGACGCGCTGGCCTTCGGCACCGGCTACCTGTGCGCGCGGCTTTCGGGGCTGGGCGACTACGACCGGCGCGCGGTGGCCATCGAAGTCGGCATCCGCAACGCGGGGCTCGGGCTGGTGCTGATCTTCAGCTTCTTCGGCGGGCTCGGCGGCATGGCCGTGGTGGCCGGCGTGTGGGGCTTCTGGGACATCATCGCGGGCCTGGCGCTCGCGAGCTGGTGGGGGCGCAAGCCTGCGACGCCATGAGCGACACCTGGAAGGCGTCCGCGCGGCGCGTGCTGGTGACAGGTGGTGACGGGTTTCTCGGGCGCAGCGTGCTCGCAGTGCTGGCCGCGCAAGGCACCTTCGAGACGCTGGTGGCACTCGACGTGCGCGAAGTGCCCGCCGAGCGTCGGCTGCCCGGCGTGGCCTACTTGCAGCAGGACGTGCGCGACGACGGCATCGCCGACGTGCTCGCCGAACACGCGATCGACACGGTGGTGCACCTCGCGTCCATCGTCACGCCCGGCAAGGACTCGAACCGCGCCTTCGAGCATTCGGTCGACGTGGGCGGCACGCGCAACGTGCTCGACGCCTGCGTGGCGCGCGGCGTGGGGCACATCGTGGTGTCGTCGAGCGGCGCGGCCTACGGCTACCACGCGGACAACCCGGCCTGGATCACCGAGTCGCAGCCGCTGCGCGGCAACCCGGTGTTCGCCTATGCCGACCACAAGCGGCAGGTGGAAGAGATGCTGGCCGACTGCCGCGTGCAGCATCCCGCGCTGGCGCAGACGGTGCTGCGCATCGGCACCATCCTCGGCGAGCGCGTCGACAACCAGATCACGGCGCTGTTCGAGAAGAAGCGGCTGATCGCCATCCGCGGCAGCGACAGCCCCTTCGTGTTCGTGTGGGACGAGGACGTGACCGGCGCCATCGCCCACGCGCTCGGCGGCGCGCCGCCCGGCTGCTACAACCTCGCGGGCGACGGCGCGCTCACCATCCACGAGATCGCCGCGCGCCTGGGCAAGCGCGCCATCGCCTGGCCGGCCGGCGTGCTGCAGGCGGCGCTGGCCGCGGGTTCGGCACTGGGCGTGAGCCGCTACGGGCCCGAGCAGCTCGACTTCCTGCGCTACCGGCCGGTGCTGCTGAACACTGCGCTGAAGACCCAGTTCGGCTACGTGCCGCGCAAGACCAGCCGCGAAGCCTTCGAGGCCTTCATTGCGGCGCGTGCGCGGCAGGGGCGGCCGGTCACTTGCGCGTAGCCTCCGCCGGCGGCGGTGGCGCGGTCAGGTAGTCGAGCATGCGCCGCGCATTGAGCGGCAGGTCTTGCGACGAGCGCACGCAGGCCATCAGCGTGCGCTCGGCCCAGGGGTCGGCGAGCGAGGCGCGCGCGATCTTCATCGAACGGGCGCAGCGCTCGGCCGCGGTCTGCGGCACGATGCCCACGCCGATGCCGTACTCGACCATGCGGCACACGGCCTCGAAGTTGCGCACGCGCACGCGGTAGGCCAGGTGCCTGGCGAGCGCGCGCACGTGCCCGGTGATCAGCTGCTGCAGCGCGCTGTCGGCGGGCAGGCCGACGAACTCGCTGTCGACCACCTCGGCCAGGTGCACGCGGCGCCGGCTGGCCAGCGCGTGGCCGCGCGGCATCACCAGCACGAGGTCGTCGCGGCGGAAGGGGTGGCATTCGAGGCCGTCGCTCTCGATGGCGTCGGAGACGATGCCGATGTCGCACAGGCCGCTGCGCAGGGCCTCCACGGTGTCGGGGCTGGCGCGCTCCTCGAGGTCGACCGAGATGCGCGGATGCTCGGCCAGGAAGCGGCTCAGCACCTCGGGCAGGTGCTCGGTGAGTGCCGAGGTGCCGCACATGAAGCGCACGTGGCCCTTGAGGCCCTGGCCGTACTCGCCGAGCTCGCCGCGCAGCCGCTCCATCTGCTGCAGCACGACGCGCGCATGGTGCAGCAGCGTGCGCCCGGCCTCGGTGGGGCGCACGCCCTGCGCATGGCGCGTGAGCAGCGGCGTGCCGAGCGCGTCTTCCATGCCGCGCACGCGCTGGCTGGCCGAGGCCAGCGTCATGTGCGAGCGGCCGGCGCCGGCCGTGAGGCTGCCGGCTTCGACGACGTGGAGAAAGAGCCGCAGGTCGGTCAGATCGAATCGCATGGTGAGCCGCAAGGTAGCACGCCAGCCTCAGCCTGTGCCTGAGGCTGGCTGCGCGAAAGCCGCATTTCCAGCCGGTGAGTCGGTCGGCAGACTCCGCGGCGATGACGATTTCCAACGATGCAATGGGCCTGTGGGCGGCGGCGGCCGCGGTGTTCCTGCTGGCCGGCCTGATCAAGGGCGTGATCGGCCTGGGGCTGCCGACCGTGGCGATGGCGCTGCTCGCGCTGTGGATGTCGCCCGCGCAGGCGGCGGCGCTGCTGATCGTGCCGTCGCTGGTCACCAACCTCTGGCAGACCGGGCCGCGCGCGAGCTTCGGCGCGGTGTTCCGCCGCATCGGTCGCATGCAGGCCGGCGTCGTGGTGGGCACGCTCGCCGGGGCGTGGTGGCTGGGCGTACCGGCCGGGGCCTGGGCCTCGCTGGCGCTGGGCGTGGCGCTGGTGATCTATGCGCTGTGGGGGCTGACGGGGCGGCAGCTGCACGTGAGCGACGCACAGGCGCGCTGGCTGGGACCCGTGGTGGGCGCCGCGACGGGGCTGGTGACGTCCGTGACCGGCGTGTTCGCGGTGCCGGCCGTGCCGTACCTGCAGGCGCTGGGCTTCCAGCGCGATGCGCTGATCCAGGCGATGGGCATCTCGTTCACCACCTCGACCGTGGTGCTGGCCCTGGGGCTGGCGGCCAACGGAAGCTACCCGGCGGCGGTGCTGGGCGGGTCGCTGGCGATGCTGGTGCCGGCCGTCGGCGGCATGGTGCTGGGCACCTGGCTGCGGCAGCGGTTGCCGGTGGCCGTGTTCCGGCGCTGCTTCCTGATCGGGCTGACGCTGCTGGGGGCGTACATGGCGCTGCGCGCCGTCATGTCCGCCTGATCCCGTGATCGATCAGTTGGCGGCCAGCAGGGCCGCGCGCACGCGCTCGATGGTCTGGCGGTAGGGCAGGGCGAAGTCCTCGATGGCCGCGTCGGCGTCGAGCCAGCGGAACGAGAACACCAGGCCTTCTTCTTCGGGGCTGCCCGTGGCCATGTGCTCGAAGGTCTCGGGCAGGGCGCGGTGGTCGCGCATCAGGAAGATGTGCCAGCGCTGCGGGTGGCGGTGCGTGTTGCCTTCGACGCCGGCTTCGCATTCGCGCTCCAGCGTGCCCAGCGACTCCAGCCGGCCGGCGAACACCAGGCCCGACTCTTCGAGCAGCTCGCGCCGCACGGCCGCCTCGGGCGACTCGCCGGGCTCGATGGTGCCCTTGGGCAGCTGCATGTTGCCGTCCTCGGGATGACGGAACACCAGCAGCCGGCCCTGCGCATCGACCAGGCAGGCGCAGGCCTTCGGGATCGTTGCGACGGGCGCGGCGCCGAGCGGGCTGCTGCTGCCGTTCTTCATGGCGGTGGCCGCTCAGGCGCCCGTGAGGGCGGCCTTGACCGCGGCGCTGACCTGACCCATGTCGGCCTTGCCGGCCAGGCGGGTCTTGACCACGCCCATCACCTTGCCCATGTCGCCGGGGCCCGAGGCGCCCAGTTCGGCCACGATGGCCTTCACCGCGGCGGCCGTTTCATCGGCGCTCATGCGCTGGGGCAGGTAGACCTCGAGCACCTTGATCTCGGCGGCTTCCTTGTCGGCCAGGTCGGCGCGGCCACCCGTGGTGAACGCGGCGATCGAGTCCTTGCGCTGCTTGACCATCTTGTCGACGATGGCCACGACCATGGCGTCGTCGAGCTCCACGCGCTCGTCGACTTCCTTCTGCTTCATGGCGGCGAGCAGCAGGCGGATGGTGGCCAGGCGCTCCGAGTCCTTGGCGCGCATCGCCGTCTTCATGTCTTCGGTGATTTGTTCTTTGAGAGTCATTCTTCGCAACCTTTCGGAAAAAACAAAAGCCGCGGCAGGTTTCCCTGGCGCGGCTGGTGCAACGGGGCGCTGGCGAGGACTTTCGTCGGGGCCAGCTGCCCTGGGCGTTGCTTAGTACAGCTTCTTGGGGAGCTGCATGCTGCGCACGCGCTTGTAGTGGCGCTTGACCGCAGCTGCCTTCTTGCGCTTGCGCTCGGCCGTCGGCTTCTCGTAGAACTCGCGGGCGCGCAGGTCGGTCAGCAGGCCGAGCTTTTCGATGGTGCGCTTGAAGCGACGCAGGGCGACGTCGAAGGGCTCGTTTTCTTTAACGCGGATGGTGGTCATTGATGAATCGTTGAAATGGATTTGGCCGGGGGAGATCGAGGCCCCAAGCCGGGGTTCCTCAACTGAAAACTTTTTGCGGCCGTTGAGGGAAGGCCAGAGTTAGCCCGCGATTATAGCGCGGTTGCGCACGCATGTGCGCTCGCCCACGCCCATTGGAAGTTGTATCCGCCCAACCAGCCGGTCACATCGACCACTTCGCCGATGAAATACAGGCCCGGCTGCTTCGATTCCATGGTCTGGGACGACAGATCGCGGGTGTCGACGCCGCCCGCCGTCACCTCGGCCTTCTTGTAGCCTTCGGTGCCGCTGGGGGTGATCTGCCAGCGGGCGATGCGCTCGGACAGCGCCGCCAGCGCCTTGTCGGTCGCTTCGTTGACCGGACGCTGCAGGGCCGGGTCTTCGCCGACCCAGGCGTCGGCCAGCCGCGAGGGCACCAGCGCGGCCAGTTCGTTGGCGATGCGTTTCTTGGAGCGCCGTTTGGCGTCTGACAGCGACTCGGCCACGTCCATGCCGGGCGCGAAGTCCAACGTCAGCAGGGCGCCGGGCTTCCAGTAGCTCGAAATCTGCAGCACCGCCGGGCCCGACAGGCCGCGGTGGGTGAACAGCAGGTCTTCCAGGAAGGCCATCTTGTCCTTCTTGCCGCCGGTCTCGATGCGCACCGGCAGCGCCAGCCCGGCCAGGCCGGCGTAGGGCGCCCAGGCGTCGCCGCCGAAGGTCAGCGGCACGAGCGCCGGACGAGGCGTGACCAGGCGCAGGCCGAACTGCTCGGCGAGCCGGTAGCCGAAGTCGCTCGCACCAATCTGGGGAATCGACAGGCCGCCGGTGGCCACCACGAGCTTGGGCGTGTCGATCGGACCGCGCGTGCTACTGATTTGGTAGCGCCCGTCGACAAAGGCAATGTCGCCGAGCTTGCACGGCTGCCAGCGTTCGACGTTGCCGGCGGCGCACTCGGCCAGCAGCATGTCGACGATCTGCTGCGAGGAGCCGTCGCAGAACAGCTGGCCCTTGTGCTTCTCGTGGTACGCGATGCCGTGGCGCTGCACCATGTCGATGAACTGCTGCGGCGCGTAGCGCGAGAGCGCCGAACGGCAGAAATTCGGGTTGTCACCGACGAAATGGCGCTGCGGCGCGCGCACGTCGAGGTCGCGGTTGGTGAAGTTGGCGCGGCCGCCACCCGAGATGCGGATCTTTTCGCCGACCTTCTCGCTGTGGTCGACCAGCAGCACGCGCAGGCCGCGCTGGCCCGCCAGTGCGGCGCAAAAAAGACCGGCGGCGCCGGCACCGACGACAACGACGTCAAAGGAAGAAGAGGGAGGAGAAGAGCTCAAGCGGGTCCGTCCGCCGCCAGCACCGGCGGCGGGTTGTATTTGAGGTGGCCCACGTAGCGCAGCGGCTGCGTGGCGGCGATCGAGGGCACATCGCCCTCGCGCATGTGGAGCAGGTCGGCCGGGCTCACCCAGCGCGGGTCGGCGTCGGTGATCGGCACGCCGGCCTGGCGGTAGGCCTCCAGCACGAACTGGGAGCAGAAGAACTGGTCGTTGCGGCTGGCGCCCAGCTGCACCGTGGCCAGGCCGCTGATGCAGTACGCGCTGACGGCCGAGGGGATCAGCGGCAGCTCGCACAGCCGGCGGTTCAGCACGAAGGGTGCGTTCAGCAGCACGCCGGCGGTGTTGTAGCGGGTGCCGACCTGCGAGTGCGCCCACTCGCGCATCTTCTCGACGTCGGCCTCGACGAGGCCCGGCACGCGAAAGGCCACGACCATCTGCTCTTCGTCGACCACCTCGGCCAGCGGCCGCGCGCGCACGCCGGTGCCCACGGCCTCGGCGATCTGGCCGTCACCCAGGTAGAGCACGGCATGGCTCACGGGCGAGAAGGTGCCCAGGCGGATGCCGAAGGAGTTCACCGTGGCGATCGAGGTCAGCAGGATGTCGCCGGGCGCCAGCACCTCGGCGCCGATCAGCTCGCCGCCGTTGCCGGGGGCGATCACCGAGCTTTGCACGCGCAGGCGCAGGCCCGAGGTTTCGGAGGGCATCTCGATGCGCGTGGCGCAGGCCGAGAGCAAGAGCGGCAGCGCCGCGGCGAGCGCCACGGCGCGAAGAAGGGAGGCCATGGTCATCCCTTCCACACGAACGGGAACTTCAGCTGCTTGAAGAAGCCGTTGGGCACGTAGTCGCCCAGCACGCCGTATTTCTCGGGCCAGAGCTTGGTGCTCTTCACCGCGGTGCCGAAGAGGTAGTCGAGGAAGGCGTAGTGCGCCGCGTAGTTCTTGTCGAGTGCCTCGATGTCCTGGCTGTGGTGCCAGTGGTGGAAGTTGGGCGTCACGATCAGGTAGCGCAGCGGGCCCAGGCGCACGCTCACGTTGCAGTGGTTGAACACCGCCTGGAAGCCGACCACCACGATGTAGGCGTCGATCACGTCCTTGCTGAAGCCCAGCACGTAGATGGGCGCCAGCACCAGCGTGCGCGTGATCAGCAGCTCCAGGATGTGCTGGCGCGAGCCCGCCATCCAGTCCATGCTCTTCACGCTGTGGTGCACCGCGTGCAGGCGCCACAGCACCGGCACCTCGTGGTACGCGCGGTGCGTCCAGTACTGCACGAGATCGGCCACCAGGATGATCAGCAGGATGCCGGCCCAGAACGGCAGGTTGCTCACCCAGCCGCGGATGCCGTCGTTGGCGGCCCAGCCGAAGAGCTTGTGCACCATGAGGTTGGTGGCCAGCAGCACGAAGCCCACGATCATGTGGTTCACCACGAAGTGGTGGAAGTCGGTCTGCCACTCTTCGCGAAACACCGGCTGGTCCTTGCGCAGCGCAAAGAGCTTCTCGATGAAGATGAAGATCAGCGACGAGCCCAGGAGGTCGAGGATGAACCAATCGAGCCCGATGTACGGCGTGTGGTCCGCGAAGTCGTGCACCGGCACCTTGTGCCCGCCCAGCAGCGCCGACACCGCCACCAGCAGGAACGCGGCCGACGAGAGCCAGCGCGAGCGGTTGAAGATGATGTTGACCAGCGAGAGCCCGCCCGCAATGACCAGCGCGGTGAGCAGGATGACGCGCATCACGTCGACGTTGTAGCTCTTGCGCAGCTCGGGCGTCGTCAGGTACTGCGGGAAGTGGAAGGCCAGCACGCCCAGGAAGCACAGGGCGGCGAGGCTGAAGGCGATGGTGCCCGTGACCAGACCGCGCCCGCGGCGCAGCTCGCCGTGGCTTTCGGTGAATTCGTTGAGTTTGTCGAGCATCCCTGCCTCTTCCTTCTTGTTCGTTGGGCCGGGCGGGATTTTAGGCGGCGCCCGGACGGCGGCGCTACACTGCGCCTCCTCATGGCCCGCCGCTCTCTCCGTCGCTGCACGACCGCGATTTTCGTGGTCCTGTCGCTGCTGTTCTCGCAGCTGGCGCTGGCAGGCTATGTCTGCCCCGGCGCGTCGGACAGCCCGGGTTCGATGGCCGACATGATGGCGTCGGGCGAGCCCTGCGAAGGCATGGACATGGCCCAGCCGGTGCTGTGCTTCCAGCACGCCGCCGACCTGTCGCTGTCCTTCGAGCCGGTGAAGCTGACCACGCCTTCGCTGCCGGCCATCGTGCAGCTCGTGGTGATGCCCCTGGTGCTGGTGTCGGAAGGCCACGTCCTTCCGCCGCAGGCCGTGCCGGAGCGGCAGCATCCACCGCCCGATCCCGTTTTTCTCGCCACGCGCAGACTGCGCGTCTGACATCTCCGTCGACTGACCGGTGCTGGTGCGGCGCGTCCGCCTGCCAGCGATTCGCTCGTTCGTTTGCGGAGTTTTCATGTTCATTTCCTTTTCGCGCGCGGCCGCCTGGGCTGCCGCATTGCTGCCGTACCTGGCGACGGCGGCCCCCCTGTCCCTTGAGGACGCGCTTCAGCGGGCGACGCAACGCTCCGAAGCCACCCGCGCCGCCCGTGCCGGCGTCGCCAGCGCCACGGCGGCGGCCTCCGCGGCCCCGCAGCTTCCCGACCCCACGCTGCGCATCGGCGTCGACAACCTGCCCGCGACGGGCGCGGACCGTTTCCACACCACGCGCGACTCGATGACGATGAAGCGCATCGGCCTCAGCCAGGAATGGCTGTCCGCCGACAAGCGCGCCGCGCGGCAGGCCGCCGCCGAGGCGTCGGTCGGCCTGGAGGCGGTGCGGGTGCAGGCCGCCGTGGCCGACACCCGCAGGCAGGCCGCGCTCGCCTACGTGGACGCCTTCTACGCCGGCGAGAGCGTCAAGCTCGCACGGCGCATGGAGCACCACGCGCACGAAGAACTGGAGGCCTCGCGCGCACGCCTGTCATCGGCCGCGGGGAGCAGCCAGGACGTGCTGGCGCTGGCCGGCGCCAGAGGCATCGCGGAAGACGAGACGGCCGACCTCCTGCTGCAGCTGGAAGCCGCCAGCGTCGCCTTCCAGCGCTGGGTCGGCGTGCCGCCCGACGAACTGCGGTCTCCGGGCGCCATCGCCGTGACCTCCGAAGCCGCCTACGTGGCCGCGCACCCCACGGTCGCAGCCCTGCAGCGCGATGTCGACGTGGCCAGGCAGACGGCGGCCGTCACTGCGTCCAATCGCAAGCCGAACTGGACCTGGGAGCTCGCCTATGGCCAGCGCACCGGCTACGCCGACATGGTGTCGGTGGGCCTGAGCATTCCGCTGCCCGTCGCACCCGGTGAGCGGCAGGACCGGGACACCGCCGCCAAGCTCGCGTTGGTCGAGAAAGCCGAGGCCGACCTGGCCGAAGCCACCCGGGCCGCGACCGCCGAGTACCAGGCGCTGCGCAGCGATGCGCAACGCCTGCAGCAACGCATCGACCGCTACCGCTCGGGCGTGGTCGTTTCGGCCGGCCAGAGAACCGCGGCCGCAACGGCGGCCTACCGGTCGAACCAGGGCAGCCTCGTCACGCTGTTCGAGGCGCGGCATGCCGAAGTCGAAGCGCAGCGCAAGCTGCTGACGCTGCAGCGCGACCTGGCCAGAACCCACGTCCAACTGGCCTTCCGGCCGCTCACCACCGAGGGGGCCCCATGAACCGTACACGCACGATCGGCGCAGCGTTGCTGGCCGCCCTGTTGCTCGGCGCAGGCGCCTTCTACCTGGGGCGCACGACCGCCCCGTCCACGGAGGCGCCGGCGACCACGCCGTCCACCACGGACGGCCGCAAGGTCCTCTACTGGCACGACCCCATGGTGCCGGGCCCGCGCTTCGACAAGCCCGGCAAGTCGCCCTTCATGGACATGCAGCTGGTGCCCATGTACGCCGACAGCGCCACCGGCAAGGGCAACGAAGGCGGCGTGCAGGTGAGCCCCACGGTCCAGCAGAACCTCGGCATCCGGTATGCCGGCGTGCGGCGGGTGGAAACCGCCGCGGCCTTCGATGCGGTCGGTGCCGTGCAGTTCGACGAGCGGCTCAACGTCGTCGTGCAGACGCGCGTGGCGGGCTACGTCGAGCGCCTGTCGGTCCGCGCGCCGATGGAGCGCGTGCGCAAGGGGCAGGCGTTGGCGACGGTCTTCGCACCCGAATGGCTGGGCCCGCAGAACGAATGGCTGGCCCTCCAGCGATCGGGTGTTTCCGCCGACCTCGTTGCGGCCGCGCGTGATCGCATGCGGGCCCTGTCCATCCCCGCCGAGCTCATCCGCCGCAGCGAGGAAACCGGCACGGCGCAGGCGCGCTACGTGCTCACCGCGCCGTCCGACGGCGTGGTGGCCGAGCTGGGCGTGCGCGAAGGCGTCGCCGTCACGCCTGGCATGACGCTGTTCCGCATCGCGGGCCTGGAGAAGGTCTGGGCGGTGGCCGAGATTCTGGAAGCGCAAGCCGTGCGGCTCGCGCGCGGCCAGAAGGTCAGGGCGGTCCTCCAGGCCGACGCCGCCCAGTCGTTCGACGGCACGCTCGACGAGATCCTTCCCGAGGTCAGCGCAACCACCCGCACACTGAAAGCCCGCTTCGAAGTCGACAACAAGAACGGGAAGCTCACGCCCGGCATGCTGCTGCGCCTGCAGGTGACGGGGCCCGCCAGCACCCGGCTGGTCGTGCCGTCCGAAGCCGTCATCCGCACCGGCAAGCGCGCGGTCGTCATCGTGCGCAAGGCCGACGGCGCGTTCGAGCCGCGCGACGTATCACTGGGCGCGGACCTGGGCGACGACACCGAGATCGTCTCCGGCCTGAACGAAGGCGACCAGGTCGTGGCCAGCGGCCAGTTCCTCATCGACTCGGAAGCCCGACTGCGGTCGGTGCTGGGCAGCATGGCATCGCCTGCGGTCACGGCCGCAGCGCCGGCTGCCGTGCTGCACCAGGCCGAAGGCAAGGTCGAAAGCGTGGCGCCCGACGGCCTCACGATCTCGCACGGCCCTGTCGCCACGCTCAAATGGCCGTCGATGACGATGGGCTTTGCGAAGGCATCGCCCGAGGCGTTCCCGGACATCCGGCCCGGCGACCTGGTCCGCTTCGAGTTCAAGGAGGGCGGCCCCACGGGCTACGAGCTGGTCTCCGTGCAGCGCATGCCACAGGGCGCCAAGCGATGATCGCCGCCGTCATCCGCTGGTCGATCGGCAACCGCTTCCTGGTGCTGATCTCGACCCTGTTCCTGGTGGCCGCGGGGTGGTGGTCGGTGGTGCGCACGCCGCTCGATGCGCTGCCCGACCTGTCGGACACGCAGGTCATCATCCGCACGCCTTTCCCCGGCAAGGCGCCCCAGGTGGTCGAAGACCTCGTCACCTACCCGCTGACCACCACCATGCTCAGCGTGCCCGGCGCGAAGACCGTGCGCGGCTACTCGTTCTTCGGTGATTCGTTCGTCTACGTGCTGTTCGACGACAAGACCGATCCGTACTGGGCGCGCTCGCGCGTCGTCGAATATCTCAACCAGGTGCAGGGCCGGTTGCCTGCCGGCGCCAACGCCTCGCTGGGCCCCGATGCCACGGGCGTAGGCTGGGTCTACGAGTACGCGCTGGTCGACCGCACCGGCACGCGCGACATCGGGCAGCTGCGCGCACTGAACGACTGGTTCCTCAAGTTCGAGCTCAAGACCGTGCCCGACGTGGCCGAGGTCGCCAGCATCGGCGGCATGGTGCGCCAGTACCAGGTGGTGCTCGACCCCGACCGCATGCGCGCGCTGGGCATCACGCAGCAGGCGGTCGTGGCGGCGCTGCAGAAGGCCAACCAGGCCTCGGGCGGCTCGGTCGTGGAGCTCGCCGAGGCCGAGTACATGGTGCGTTCGCGCGGCTACCTGCGTTCGCTGGACGACTTCCGCACCATCCCGCTGACCGTGACGGGCGCCACGCCGGTGCTGCTGCGCGACGTGGCCACCGTGCAGATCGGCCCCGAGATGCGCCGCGGCATCGCCGAACTCGACGGCGAAGGCGAGGTGGCCGGCGGCGTGATCGTCATGCGCTCGGGAAAGAACGCGCGCTCGACCATCGAGGCCGTCAAGGCCAAGCTCGATGCGCTCCAACCCGGCCTGCCGGCTGGCGTCGAGATCGTGCCCACCTACGACCGCTCGCTGCTGATCGACCGCGCCGTCGACAACCTGCGCGGCAAGCTGATCGAGGAGTTCATCGTGGTGGCGCTGGTCTGCGCGGTCTTCCTGTTCCACCTGCGTTCGGCGCTCGTGGCGGTGGTGGCCTTGCCGATCGGCGTGCTGGCGGCCTTCATCGTGATGCACTGGCAGGGCGTCAACGCCAACATCATGTCGCTGGGCGGCATCGCGATCGCGATCGGGGCGATGGTGGACGGCGCCATCGTGATGGTCGAGAACGTGCACAAGCACATCGAGGCCTTCGAGACGACGCAGGGCCGGCAGCCGACGGTGGGAGAGCGATGGCGGCTGGTGGCCGACGCGTCGGTGGAGGTCGGGCCGGCGCTGTTCTTCTCGCTGCTGGTGATCACGCTGTCCTTCGTGCCCGTGTTCTCGCTCGAGGCGCAGGAGGGGCGGCTGTTCTCGCCGCTGGCCTTCACCAAGACCTATGCGATGGCCGCTGCGGCGGGCCTGTCGGTGACGCTGATCCCGGTGCTCATGGGCTACCTGGTGCGCGGGCGCATTCCGCACGAAGGCGCCAACCCCGTGAACCGCTTCCTGATGGCCGTGTACCGGCCCGCGCTGGAGCTGGTGCTGCGCTTTCCCAAGGGAACGCTGGCCGTTGCTGCGGTGCTGCTGGCGCTGACCGTGGTGCCGCTGATGCGCCTGGGCGGCGAGTTCATGCCGCCGCTGGACGAGGGCGACCTGCTCTACATGCCGTCGGCGCTGCCCGGGCTGTCGGTGTCGAAAGCCGCCGAGTTGCTGCAGCAGACCGACCGCCTCATCAAGACCGTGCCCGAGGTCGCGCGCGTGTTCGGCAAGGCCGGCCGCGCGGACACCGCGACCGACCCGGCGCCGCTCGAGATGTTCGAGACCACCATCCAGTTCAAGCCGAAGGCGCAATGGCGCGCCGGCATGACGCCCGACCGGCTGGTCGAGGAACTCGACCGTGCCGTCAAGGTGCCGGGCCTGACCAACGTGTGGGTGCCGCCCATCCGCAACCGCATCGACATGCTGGCCACGGGCATCAAGAGCCCGGTCGGCATCAAGGTGGCGGGGGCGGACCTGGCCACCATCGACGCGCTCACCACGCAGATCGAGGCGGCGGTGAAGGGCGTGCCTGGCGTGTCGTCGGCGCTGGCGGAGCGGCTCACCGGCGGGCGCTACATCGACGTTGATGTCGACCGGCTGGCAGCCGCGCGCTACGGCCTCTCGGTGGCCGATGTGCAGGCCGTGGTGTCCACGGCCATCGGCGGCGAGAACGTGGGCGAAGTGATCCAGGGGCGCGAGCGCTATCCGATCAACGTGCGTTATCCGCGCGAAGTTCGCGATTCGCTCGAGCGGCTGCGGCAACTGCCCTTCGTGACCGACAAGGGCGCGCAGCTTCTGCTCGGCGACGTTGCACGCATCACCATCGAGGACGGCCCGCCGATGCTGCGCAGCGAGAACGCGCGGCTCTCGGGCTGGGTCTACGTCGACGTGCGCGGGCGCGACCTGCGCTCCGCCGTCCACGACATGCAGGCGGCGGTCGATCAGGCCGTGAAGATGCCCGCGGGCTATGCGGTGTCATGGTCCGGCCAGTTCGAGTACCTGGCGCGCGCGACCGAGCGGCTGAAGCTGGTCGTGCCGGCCACGCTGGCGGTGATCTTCGTGCTGCTGTACCTGCTGTTCCGCTCGTTCGTCGATGCGGCGCTCGTGATGGCAGCGGTGCCGTTCTCGCTCGTCGGCGGCTTTTGGCTCATCTGGGCGCTGGGCCATTCGATCTCGGTGGCCACGGCGGTCGGCTTCATCGCGCTGGCCGGCGTGGCGGCCGAGTTCGGCGTGGTGATGCTGGTCTATCTGAAGAACGCGCTGGCACGGCGCCTCGACGCCGGCGAGCCGATGAACGACGAGACGCTCCTGGCCGCGATCCGCGAAGGCGCCGTGCTGCGCGTGCGGCCCAAGGCCATGACCGTGGCCGTCGTGATGGCCGGCCTGCTGCCCATCCTGTGGGGCAGCGGCACTGGCTCGGAGGTCATGACCCGCATTGCCGCGCCGATGGTGGGCGGCATGGTCACTGCGCCGCTGCTGAGCATGCTGGTCGTGCCCGCGGCCTGGTATCTGCTGCGCCGCCGCGCCCTTTTGTCGCCTGCTGCTGTTTCCAACCCCCCCACCTCATCAAGGAGCCACTTCATGAACTTTCTCCATCCCCTTGCCTTCGCGCTGCTCGCCGGCCTGGCCGGTGCCGCGCAGGCCCAGGCGCCGAAGAGCGACTCACCGCCCGTGAAGGCGTCCGCGCCGGGCATGCTGACCGATGCGGTGGTCCAGAAGATCGACCCGGCCCGCGGCCTGATCGTGTTGAAGCACGGCGACATCCCCAACCTGGCGATGCCGCCGATGACGATGGGTTTCGATGTGGCCGAGAAGCAGATGCTCGAACAGGTCAAGCCCGGCGACAAGGTCCGGTTTCATGTCGAGGTGGTGAAGGGCAAGCCGACCGTCACGCACCTCGAGGCTGCGCGCTAGGTGCCGAACCGGCCTGCGTCGCCCGGCTGCAGCGCGGCTGCAGCCAGCCCCTGCAGCACATCGCCCACCACGATCACCGCCGGGCTGGCCAGCCCGGCGTCGGCGATGCGGGCCTGCAGGCCCTGCAGCGTGGTCACGAGGTGGCGCTGGTGCGGCAGGCTCGCGTGCTGCACCACGGCCACGGGCGTGTCGCCCGGCAGGCCGTGCAGCAGTTCGCGCTCGATGTGGCCGGCGCCCGAGACGCCCATGTAGATCACGAGCGTGAGGCGGGCGTTGTGCGCCGTGGCGGCCAGCGCGCGCCAGTCGGTCGGGTCTTCGGCCGCGCCGGCGCCGGTCTTGGCGTGGCCGGTGACGAAGACCACGCCCTGCGCATGGTCGCGGTGCGTGAGCGGCACGCCCAGCGAGGTCACGGCGGCCAGACCGGCGGTGATGCCGTTGACCACCGCGCATTCGATGCCGGCCTCGCGCAGGTGCTCCACCTCTTCGCCGCCGCGCCCGAAGATGAACGGGTCGCCGCCCTTCAGGCGCACCACGGTCTCGCCTTCGCGCACGGCCGTGATCATGAGCCGCTCGATGAACGCCTGCGGCGTGCTCTTGCAGCCGCCGCGCTTGCCCACGTGCACGATGCGCGCGCCGGGCCGGGCGTAGGCCTGGAGCACGGCGTCGTTCACGAGGTCGTCGACCAGCAGCACCGTGGCGGCCTGGATCGCCTTGACGGCCTTGACGGTCAGCAGCTCGGGGTCGCCGGGGCCGGCGCCCACCAGCGTGCAGCGGCCGGTGATGAGGGTGGAGGGGGTGTTCATGCGTGGGAGGCCAGTTCGGTGATGTGCCTGACTTGCGTCGCGATGGCTTCGGGCACGGGAAGCTCGCCGGCCAGCACGCGCCGCGTGTACTCGGCCGTGGTGGCGACGTCGATTTCTTTCGGCAGGCCGGGCACGTCGGCGGCGGTGCCGGCAGCCTGGGCTTGGAGTTCGCTGCGCACGCCGCGCACGAAGCCGTCGATCTGCGCGGTGCGGCGCGGGTCGGAGACCACCTCGCCTTCGAGGCCGCGCGAGAGCAGGGCTGTCATGCCCGTGAGCTCGAAGGTCTCACCCATCGTGCGGGCGTATTCGGGGTGCGTGTAGCTGGCCACCACCACGCAGGGGCCGGTGGTCGGGCGCATGAGCTTGACCACGCTGTGGCCGGGGTTGCGCAGGCCCACTACGCGGCGCACGTCGAGCAGGCGCTTGAGGGCGGGGTTCAGCAGCTCGGTCGGGGCAAAGCCCACCTGGCCGGCGGCCAGGGGGGTGAGCGTGGTCATCGGGGGCATGTCCAGGGCTGAAAGCACGTTCGATGCCAGTACGCGCGAGGTTTCGCTCGCGCTGCCGTGCACCAGCACCGCCAGGCCTTCGCGGGCCAGCAGCAGCGCCAGGAGCGGCGTGAGCACCGGCAGCTTGCGCGCGCCGTTGTAGCTGGGCAGCACGATCAGCGGGCCGCCGCGGGTCGTCACGGGGTTCAGGCGCGCATGCGTGGCGTCGAGAAAGCCGGCCATCTCCTCGGGCGTTTCGCCCTTGATGCGCATCGCGAGGCAGAAGCCGCCGATCTCCAGATCGGTGACCGTGCCGTCCAGCACCTGGCCGAACAGGTCGCAGGCCTGCTCGCGCGTGAGCGGACGGGCGCCCCGCGCGCCGCGGCCGATTTCCTTGATGTAGTGGCTGATTCCCATGGGTAGGCGGATTGTCCCGCAACGCTTATGCCGGAATGTGAGTCGGCTTATGCCCCCACGGCCAGTGCCTCCGCAGGCGTCACACGGATCATCCGTTTCAACTCCGGCACGCACGACCCGCAGTTCGTCCCGCATTTCAGCGCCCCCTGCAGCGCCGCCAGCCGCTCGTCGGCGCTGCCGGTGCAGCGCACCAGCTCGGCCTCGATGGCGCGGTCGGTCACGTTGAAGCAGGCGCACACCGGCTTGCCGCGCGACTGCACGGCCACCGGCGCGCGGGCGCCTGGCGACAGCAGCAGGCGGCCGTAGCTCTGGGCCGGCAGTTCCTCGCGCAGCAGGGTGGCGATCCAGGCTTCGGCGCTGGTGTCGCCGCCCAGCAGGAAGGCCTCGAGCCCGGCGCTGCCGTCGGCGCGGCGCACCAGCCGCGCGGCGCGGCGCTGGCCGCGGCGGTGGTCGGCGTAGCGCAGGGTGTCGGCGGTCTGCAGGCCCAGCAGGGCTTCGATTTTCTCGACCAGCGCGGCGTCGGGCGCGTCGTGCGCGGCGGCGCGAAACAGGACGCCGCTGCGTTCTTCTTCGCCGGGCGCATTGCCCGCGAACGGCACGCAGGTGGCGAAGGGGAACAGCGCCATCAGCGGCTGCAGTGCGCGCTGCGCCGTGAGCGCGTCGCCGGCGGGCAGCCAGGCCATCGCCAGCAGCGACCACGGCAGCTCGGCCTTGAGGATCTTCACGGGCGTGTGCTTGAGCTCGGGCTGCTTCGAGGTCGGGCAGTAGGCCGGCGTGGTGAGCGCGTTGATGCCCGCGAGCCGCACGCCGGTCGACGAGCAGCCGCTCAGGTACTCCTCGCCCCAGTGCATGGCGACGAAGGCCTGGCTCATGCCGATCTCGGCGCTGGCGCGCGCGGGCAGCAGGATCGAGCCGCGCTTCGACGTGAGGTGCACCAGGTCGCCTTCGGCGATCTGGCGGCGTGCCATGTCCTGCGCATTCATCTGCACCACGGGCTCGGCCACGTGGCCGAACAGCTTGCCGACCGTGCCGGTGCGGCTCATGCCGTGCCACTGGTCGCGCAGCCGGCCGGTGTTCAGCGAGAAGGGAAAGCGCGCCTCGCGCGCCTCGGCCACGGGCTTGTAGGGCGTGTCGACAAAGCGCGCGCGGCCGTCGGGCGTGGGGAACACGCCGTCTTCGTACAGGCGCACGCGGCCGGTGCGCTCGCCTTCCTTCAGCGGCCATTGCTGCGGGCCGGCGTTCTCGAGCATGGCGTAGCTCAGGCCGGTGATGTCCAGGTCGCGCCCGCGTGTGGATTCGCGGTGTTCGTTCCAGACCGACTCGGCGCTCTCGTACGGGAACAGCGTGAAGGTGCGGCCCAGTTGCGCTTCGAGCCGGCGCGCGAAGGCCACGCCGATCGACCAGTCGTTGCGAGCCTGGCCCGGCGCCGGCACGGCCGGGCGCACGCGCGAGATGCGGCGCTCGCTGTTGGTCACGGTGCCTTCCTTCTCGCCCCAGGTGGTGGCGGGCAGCAGCAGGTCGGCGAAGGCGCAGGTGGCGGTGGTGGCGAAGGCTTCCTGTACCACGACGAACTCGGCGCGTTCGAGCGCGCGGCGCACCGTGGCCTGGTCGGGCATCGACTGCGCGGGGTTGGTGCAGGCGATCCACAGCGCGCGGATCTCGCCGTCGGCCGCGGCCTGGAACATCTCCACGGCCGTCTTGCCGGGCTTCTCGGGCACCGAGGGCACGCCCCACAGCGCAGCCACTTCGGCGCGGTGCTCGGGGTTGGCTAGGTCGCGGTGCGCGCTCAGCAGGTTGGCCAGGCCGCCCACCTCGCGCCCGCCCATCGCATTGGGCTGGCCCGTGAGCGAGAACGGGCCCGCGCCGGGCTTGCCGATCTGGCCCGTGGCCAGGTGCAGGTTGATGAGCGCCGCATTCTTCGCCGTGCCGCTGGACGACTGGTTCAGGCCCTGGCAATACAGGCTCAGCGTGGCGGGCGAGGTGGCGAACATCCGCGCCGCCGCGAGCAGGTCGTCCTTCGGAATGCCGCACACCTGCGCCACGGTGTCGGGCGTGCAGTCGCGCACCGTGGCCTTCAGTGCGTCGAAACCGTTGGTGCGGGCCGCGATGTAGGCGGTGTCGGTCCAGCCCTCCCACAGCATCAGGTGCAGCATGCCGTGGAACAGCATGACGTCGGTGCCGGGCTGGATCGGCAGGAACAGGTCGGCGATCTCGACCGTGTCGGTGCGGCGCGGGTCGGCCACGACGATCTTCAGCGCCGGGTTCGCGGCCTTCGCATCTTCGATGCGGCGAAACAGGATGGGGTGCGCCCACGCCGTGTTGCTGCCCACGATGAACAGGCACTCGGCGTGCTTCAGGTCGTCGTAGCAGGCCGGCGGCGCGTCGGCGCCCAGCGTCTGCTTGTAGCCGGCCACCGCGCTGCTCATGCACAGGCGCGAGTTGGTGTCGATGTTGTTGGTGCCGACCAGGCCCTTGGCCAGCTTGTTGAAGACGTAGTAGTCCTCGGTGAGCAGCTGGCCCGACACGTAGAAGCCGACCGCGTCGGGGCCGTGGTCGCGCACCACCTGCGCGAACTTGCCGGCGGCGAGGTCGAGCGCGTGGTCCCACGTCACGGGCGCGGGCGCCTCCTTGCGCGCGAGGCGCTGCAGGGGCTGCAGCAGCCGCGTCTGGCGCGTGACGGTCGCGCTGGCCGTGAGGTGCAAGGTCGAGCCCTTGGTGCACAGGCGGCCGAAGTTCGCCGGGTGGTCGGGGTCGCCGCGCACGCCGGTGATCTGGTCGCCCTGCGATTCGATGATCACGCCGCAGCCGACGCCGCAATAGGGGCAGGTGGAGCGCGTCTCCTGGGTCATGCGGGCCTCAACCTTCTTCCGGGGACAGCACTGTCACGGCGGCCAGTCGCTGCGGTCCGGCGACCGGGCGCTCCAGGTCGAGCGCGTGCGTGGCCAGCTCGCCGGCGTCTAGGTGCACCACGCCGTCTTCCAGCTTCACCGCGAACTTGGGCGTGCAGCCTTCGTCGGGTGAGCGGGCGCAGCCGTCGTCCAGGCCGATGGCCCAGTTGTGCAGCGGGCAGGCCACGCTGGTGCCGAACACGATGCCCTGGCTCAGCGGGCCGCCCTTGTGCGGGCAGCGGTCGAGCAGCGCGAAGACCTGGTCTTCGGCATTGCGGAACACGGCCACGTCCAGGCCGGCGGGCCGCATCACGCGGCGGGCACCGAGCACGGGGATGTCGTCGAGGCGGCAGATGGCTTTCCAATCGCTCATGGTGGGGCTCTCTTGTCTTGGGGTCGGGCGCGGGTCAGGTCTTGATCTCGGCGTACAGGCCGGTCACGCGGTCCATGATCGCGAGCAGGTTCTCGCTGCTCACGAACACGTCGGACATCAGCGCGGGCGAGGCGCCCGCACCGTCCAGGCGCTGCAGGCCGCGGTTGAAGAACATCCATTGCGCGTCGGCCAGCACCAGCTCCTGGCGGATCTGCGCGGTGGCCTCGGGCGCGTTGCGCAACAGCTCGAGCGCGGCCAGGAATTCGGTGCGCGCCTTGGCGATCTCGGCGGTGCTGCCGGCCGGGTCGATCTGCATCGCCGCGGCCAGGTAGCACTTGGCCATGCGCTGCGACAGCATGCGCTGGCGCCCCGCGATGTTGACCAGCCGCCCGACCGGCCTGCCCGAGGCCGCCTCGTACTGCGCCGTGCCCTGGTGGGCCAGCGCGAGCACGGCGGCGTCGAGCGCCACCACCCGCGCGGCGGCGTCCCGGCCGGGCGCCGCGTCGGCCAGTTCGGTGCGGAACGCGCGCCAGGCGCCATCGAGGCCGTCGTAGGTGGCGCGCAGCGTTGGCGTCGGTGCAAAGGCCTTGAGCTCGCCGAGCTGGCGTTCGAACAGCGCCACCGAGCGGTCGAGCACCTGCTGCGCGCTGCGCGGCTCCACCTTCTGCACCAGCGCCAGGTAGGCCTTGCTCGCGCGCTGCGACAGCATCCGCTGGCGGCCGGCCTTGTTGATGGCGTCGTTGAGGTCGGCCACCTGCGCATGGGCGCCCACGGGGGCGAGTGCTGCGAGGGCGGAAGAGGCGATGAAGAGTCGTCGTTTCAAGCGGTCGCTCCGATCACACGCTCAGCGGCGCAAACTGCCGCACATCCACCGAGGCTTGCGCCGATTCGAACCACGGGTCGGGCTCGCCGTCGAGCGCGAACTGCAGCCGCTCCCACAGCGCCTGGCGGCCTTCGGCGTCTTCGAGGATCTTCTTCTTCACGTAGTCCAGGCCCACGCGGCCGATGTAATGCACCGTGCGCTCCAGGTACCAGCCTTCCTCGCGGTACAGCTGCAGGAAAGCGCCGGCGTGTTCCATCACTTCCTCGGCGGTCTTCACCTTCACGAGGAACTGCGCCACCTCGGTCTTGATGCCGCCGTTGCCGCCCACGTACAGCTCCCAGCCCGAGTCGACGCCGATCACGCCCACGTCCTTGATGCCGGCCTCCGCGCAGTTGCGCGGGCAGCCCGACACGGCCAGCTTGACCTTGTGCGGCGAGTACATGGCCCACAGCGCACGCTCCAGGTCCTTGCCCATCTGCGTGGAGTCCTGCGTGCCGAAGCGGCACCACTCGCTGCCCACGCAGGTCTTCACCGTGCGCAGCGACTTGGCGTACGCAAAGCCGCTGGGCATGCCGATGTCCTTCCACACGCCTTCGAGGTCTTCCTTCTTCACGCCCAGGAGGTCGATGCGCTGGCCGCCCGTGACCTTGACGGTCGGGATCTTGTACTTGTCGGCCGCGTCGGCAATGCGGCGCAGCTCGTCGGGAGTGGTGTGGCCGCCCCACATGCGCGGAATGACGGAGTAGGTGCCGTCCTTCTGGATGTTGGCGTGGCTGCGCTCGTTGATGAAGCGGCTCTGCGGATCGTCCTTGGCCTCTTTCGGCCAGGTGCTGATCAGGTAGTAGTTGACGGCCGGGCGGCAGGTGGCGCAGCCGTTGGGCGTGCGCCAGCCCATGCCGCGGTAGACCGCGTCGTGCGTGAGCCAGTGCTCCTTGCGGATCGCGTCGCGCACGTCCTGGTGGCTCATGTCGGTGCAGCCGCAGATCGCCTTCTTCTTCGGCGTGGCCGAGTAGTCGCCGCCGGCCGTGAACATCAGGATCTGCTCGACCAGCCCGGTGCACGAGCCGCAGCTGGCGCTGGCCTTGGTGTGCTTCTTCACCTCGTCGAGCGTGAACAGGCCCTTCTCCTTGATGGCCTTGCAGATGGTGCCCTTGTTCACGCCGTTGCAGCCGCACACCTCGGCGTCGTCGGGCATGCTCGCGGCCTTGCTGTGGCCCTCGTGGCCGGTGTCGCCGATGTTCGATTCGCCGAACATCAGCTTGTCGCGGATGTCGTGCACGCTGCGGCCGTCGCGCAGCAGCTTGAAGTACCAACTGCCGTCCACCGTGTCGCCGTACAGGCAGGCGCCGATGAGCTTGTCGTCCTTGAGCACCAGCTTCTTGTAGACGCCGCCGAAGGGGTCGCTCATCACGATCTCCTCGGTGCCTTCGCCGCCCATGAACTCGCCGGCGCTGAACAGGTCGATGCCCGTCACCTTGAGCTTGGTGGACGTGAGCGAGCCGAGGTAGCGGCCGATGCCGAACAGCGCCAGGTGGTTGGCCGCCACCTTGGCCTGCTCGAACAGCGGTGCGACCAGGCCGTAGGCGATGCCGCGGTGCGCCGCGCATTCGCCGACCGAGTAGATGCGCGCGTCGGTCACCGTCTGCATCGTGTCGGTCACCACGATGCCGCGGTTGCAGTGCAGGCGCATCTTCTCGGCCAGCTCGACATTGGGGCGGATGCCCACGGCCATCACCACGAGGTCGGCCGCGACCTCGGTGCCGTCCTTGAAGCGGATCGCCTTCACGCGGCCGTCGTCGCCCCCGACGAGGTCCTGCGTCTGCGCGCCCATGAGGAACTTCAGGCCGCGGTCTTCGAGCGACTTCTGCAGCAGCTTGCCCGCCACGTCGTCCAGCTGGCGCTCCATGAGCCAGGGCATCACGTGCACCACCGTCACGGTCATGCCGCGCAGCATCAGGCCGTTGGCGGCTTCCAGGCCGAGCAGGCCACCGCCGATGACCACCGCGTTCTTGTGCGTGCGCGCGGTCTCGATCATGTAGTCGGTGTCGGCGATGTCGCGGTAGGCGATCACGCCCTTCAGGTCCTTGCCGGGCACGGGCAGCATGAAGGGGTTGGAGCCGGTGCACATCAGCAGGCGGTCGTAGGGCGCCTCGGTGCCATCTTCCGCGCGCACGATGCGGTTCACGCGGTCGACTTCGACCACCTTCTTGCCGGCGTGCAGCGTGATGTGGTTGTCGCTGTACCACTCCCAGCTGTTGAGCACGATCTCGTCCACCGTCTGCTCGCCCGCGAGCACGGGCGACAGCAGGATGCGGTTGTAGTTGGGGTGCGGCTCGGCGCCGAAGACGGTGATGTCGTACAGGTCGGGCGCGATCTTCAGCAGCTCTTCGAGCGTGCGCACGCCGGCCATGCCGTTGCCGACCATCACGAGTTTCATTTTCTTCATGGGGCGGGACCTTTCAGGGAAATCAACCGAACGACGGCCCGCGGCGCGCGGTCAGAATCGCGCCATGAGCTTTGAAGTGGACATCGGCTACAGCAGCCAGCGCGGGCCGCGCGACGCGAACGAAGACTTCGCTGGCACGGTGCATGCGCCGGCCGGCGACGAGGCGCGCGGGCTCATCGCGGCCATTGCCGACGGGGTCTCGAGCGGCGGACGCGGCCGCGAAGCGGCGCAGACCACGGTGATGGGTTTGCTGGCCGACTACTTCGCCACGCCCGCGACCTGGGAGCCGACCGCCGCGCTCGATCGCCTGATTGGCGCGCAGAACGGCTGGCTGGCCGACCACAACCGCCGGCGCCAGGGAAAACAGGAGGGCGCCGGCACGGCGCTCACCACGCTCACCGCGCTGGTGCTGCACGGCCAGAGCTACACGCTGGCCCACGTGGGCGACACGCGCGCCTGGCGCGTGCGCGCCGACGGCGAACCCGCGCAATTGCTCACGCAGGACCACGCCTTCGACCATCCCGACATGCGCAGCCGGCTCACGCGCGCCATCGGCCTGGACGACCAGGTGCGCGTCGACTACCTGCAGGGCGACGTGCGCGTGGGCGACTGCTTCGTGCTCAGCACCGACGGCGTGCACGGCGTGCTCAAGCCGCAGCAGGTGGCCGCGCTCGCGCTGCAGGGCGACGCCGAGGCAGCAAGCGAAGCGCTGGTGCAGGCCGCGCTGGACGCCGGCACGCGCGACAACGCGACCGCGCTGGTGATCCGCGTGGTGGGGCTCGATGCGCGCCAGCTCGACGACGAACTCGGCGACGGCCGCCGCCTCGCGCCGCCGCCGTGGCTCAAGGTGGGCGACGTGCTCGACGGCTACGTCGTCACCGGCCTGGTGGCCGACACCGGCGTGCACCTGCTGTACCAGGCGCGCCATCCGGTCACGCGCGAACTGGTCGCGCTCAAGACCCTGCACCCCTCGCGCGCCGGCGACCCACAGGAGCGCGCGATGCTGGCGCACGAGGCCTGGCTGGGTCAGCGCGTGGGGCAGGGCGGCGGCTTCGTGCGCGTGCACGAGCGTGCGCCCGACGCCAGCGCGCTGTACATCGTGTTCGACTGGCACGGCGGGCGCACGCTCGAGCAGATGCGCAAGGACGGCACGCGCGGCACCGTGGCCGAGGTGGTCGCCGCGGCCATCGAGGTGAGCCGCGCACTCGGGCGGCTGCACCGCCACGGCGTGGTCCACCGCGACATCAAGCCCGGCAACCTGCACCGGGGCGACGACGGGCGCTGGCGCATCCTCGACCTGGGCGTGGCGATCTCGGGCCGCGAAGGCGCGGCGCAGCGCGAGCTGCATGCGGGCACGCCGAGCTACATCAACCCCGAGCAGTGGGAAGAGGGCGGCGTGGCCGATGCGGGCAGCGACCTGTTCGCGCTCGGCGCCACGCTCTACCAGTGGCTGGGCGGGCACCTGCCCTACGGCGAGATCGAGCCCTACCAGGTGGCGCGCTACCGGCGCGATCCGGTCGCGCTCTCGCGCCTGCGGCCCGACGTGCCTGTGTGGCTCGACCACCTCGTGCGCAAGGCCGTGGCCCGCGATCCGCGCGAACGCTTCGAGACCGCCGAGGAGATGCTGCTCGCGCTGGAGCGCGGCGCCTCGCGCCCCGTGAACGCGCCCGCCGCCACGCCGCTGATCCGCCGCGACCCGCTCGCGCTGTACCAGCTCGCGCTCGGCGTGTCGGTGCTGTTCAACGTGCTGCTCATCGTGTGGCTTCTCTTCCTGCCACGTTGAGCGGGGGCGGGCGAAGAGGCTCATGAACGGGCGGCCTTGCGAACGGGCGAGGGCTTGGCAACCGCAGGCGCCGGCGTGACGCGCGCGCGTCCGCCTTTTTCGGCCCAGGTGCGCGTCCAGCGGATCTGCATCACGCGCATCACGCCCAGCATCGCCAGCGAGAGCGCACCGAAGAACACGAAGCCCCAGGCATAGCTGCCCAGGTACTGCTTCGACAGGCCCATGGCGTTGGGCACCAGGCCGCCGCCGAGGGCGCCGATCTCGCCGATCATCGAGCCGGCCACCGCCGTGCTCGTGGGCCAGCGCAGCGGCACCAGCTGGAACAGCGCGCCGTTGCCCGCGCCCAGCGCGGCGAAGCAGACGATCAGCAGCAGCGTGGTGAGCGCCAGCGAGCCCGACGAGAAGCCCACCAGCACAAGGCCCACGGCCACCACCAGCAGCACCACCGTGAGCGTGTTCACGCCGCCCCAGCGGTCGGACAGCCAGCCGCCCACGATGCGCACCGCCGCGCCCATGAAGGCCGCGAGCATCGTCAGCTGGCCGGCCTGCACCTTGCTCACGCCGAACTGATCGTAGTAGTACGAGGGCAGGAAGGTCGTGAGGCCGATGAAGCCGCCGAAGGTCACGCCGTAGATCAGGCTGAAGACCCAGCCGTCTTTCTCGAACAGGCAGGCGATGTGCGCGCGGAAGCTGCCATGCGGGTCCACGTCCGGCGGCTCCTTGGCGAAGACCACCATCACGACCATCGGGATGAGGATCGCGACCGCGGCCACGCCGTACACCGCCTGCCAGCCCAGCCAGTTGGCCAGCGGCGGCGCCACCAGCACCGACACGGCCGTGCCCACGTTGCCCGCGCCCACCAGGCCCATCGCCAGGCCCTTGTGCTGCGGCGGGAACCAGCCCGAGCCCAGCGACAGCGCCACGCCGAAGCTCGCGCCGGCGATGCCCAGCAGCACGCCCATGGCGAGCAGGTCGTTGAAGCTCTTCACGAAGAAGAAGCCGAACAGCATCGCCACGGCGATGAGGCCCATCTCGACCAGCGTGGCCTTCTTGCGGCCGATGTACTGCGACAGCAGGCCCAGCGGAAAGCGCATGAGCGCGCCCGCGATGATCGGCACCGACAGCATCAGGCCCTTCTGCGCGGGCGAGAGGTTGAAGGTCTCGCCGATGAAGGGCGCCATGGCGCCGTTGAGCACCCAGATGCAGCAGGAGAACGAGAAGTACAGGAAGGCCGCGAACAGGGTCGGACTGTGGCCTGACTGCAAGAAATTCCTGAAACCGGACATGGCGTTCAAAGGTGCAAAAAGCCGCGGCGCGACCGGGCAGCGGTCGTGTCGACGGACAGGGGTGGAGTCGGGGTACCGGCGGCGAACGCCGTCGGCATGGGGGTGGGCCCGGCCTGGAGGCGGCCGGGGCGGATGCAGGGGGAACCTGCAGCCTCACCAAAGCGGTGCTTCGTTACACCGTGCCCCCTTCGATGCAAGAGGCGTGCCTGCGGATGCAGGCTGGCGTGGCCTATGCTTCCCGGGCCTTGCCACACCTTGCCGCCATGTCCCTTCTCGTCGTCCTGTCCCCTGAACCCGCTGAAGGCGAGCCCTTGCCGGCGTCGCTGCAGCAGTCGATCGATGCCGCGGGCGTCGCGGTGCTCGGGCGCGCGGGCTGCCACACGCTGGTGCAGCGCGCGCAGGCGCTTGCACCGTCGATGGTCCTGGTGCATCTGGATGCAACAGAGCCGCAGCTCGACGCGTTGCTCGAAGCGCTGGCCCCCTGGGGAGGCGCACCGCCGTGCGCCCTGGGCGTGATGAGCGCGCCGCTGGACGGCGCGCAGCACGCAGCGCTCGTGGCCGCGGGCGTGCACGGGTGGGTACCCATTGAAGGCGTCGATGCGCTCGCGGCACTGACCGCGCAGGCGCAGGCCCGCTGGACCCGCGAGGCCGCGCTGCGCACCGAACTCGACGCCCTGCGCACGCGCATGGACGAGCGCAGGTGGGTCGATCGCGCCAAGGGCCTGCTGATGTCCGCGCGCGGCATCGGCGAAGACGAGGCTTTCGGCCTGCTGCGCGGCGCCGCGATGCACGCCAACCTGCGGCTGGGCGAGGTGTCGCGCTCGGTCATCGAGGCCGCGCAGTGGGCCGAGGCGATCAACCGCGCGGGCCAGCTGCGCATGCTCTCGCAGCGTCTGGTGCGCGTGGCGGCGCAGCTCGCGGCCGGCATCGACGCGCAGCGTGCGCGCGTGCTGCGCACGCAGTCGACCGAGCGGGTGCAGCAGACGCTGGATCATCTGACGGCCCTCGAGCTGGGGCCGGCGGGCGTGCAGGCGCTCGGCGAGGTGCAAGCCGCCTGGAACGGACTGGCCGCGTTGCTGACCGCCAAGCCTGCGTCGACGGGGCTTGCTGCGATCGATGCGCGCGGCGAGGCCCTGCTGTCGGCGGCCGAATCCCTGACGGACGCGCTGGAAGCTTCGGGGGCGCGGCGCGCGCTGCGCATCGTCAACATCTGCGGACGGCAGCGCATGCGCGCGCAGCGGCTGGCCAAGGACGCGCTGCTGGCCTCGACGCTCTCGGCCGGCGTCTCGCGCGAGCGGCTGCTGCCGACCATGAACGAATTCGAAGCCGCGCTGCTGGAGCTGGAGCGCGCGCCGCTCAGCTCGCCCGAGATCCGCGCCGGGCTGGCGAGCGCGCGCGACGAGTGGCTGCGCCTCGTCGGCGGCGTGCAGGCGCTCGACAGCGCCGAGGGGCGCGCCACGCTGGTGCGTTCCAGCGAGGCGCTCGTGGACACCTTCGAGCGCCTGACCGGGTGGTACGAGCACAGCCTGCAGGTCATCATGTCCTGACGCCCGTGGTGCCGCGCCTGCCGGGTCAGGCCGCAGCCTTCTCCACATGCGCCTGGCGCGTGTAGAGAAAATCGATCACCGCCTTGCGCGCATGCACATAGGCCGGGTCTTCGGCCAATGCGACACGGTTGCGCGGCCGCGCGATCTCCACCGCCAGCACGTCACCGATGGTGGCGGCCGGGCCGTTGGTGAGCATCACGATGCGGTCGCTGAGCAGCACGGCTTCGTCGACGTCGTGCGTGACCATGACGACTGTGCTGCGCGTCTTCTGCACGATGGCGAGCAGCTCGTCCTGCAGCTTGGCGCGGGTGAGGGCGTCGAGCGCGCCGAAGGGCTCGTCCATCAGCAGCACCTTGGGCTCCATCGACAGCGCACGGGCAATGCCCACGCGCTGCTTCATGCCGCCCGAGATTTCGCCGGGGCGCTTCTGCGCCGCGGGCGTGAGGCCCACCAGCGCAAGCGCCGCGTCGGTGCGTTCGCGCAGCTGCGCCTTGCTCTCGGTGGCCGCGAACACGCGCTCGACCGCGAGGTACACGTTCTCGAAGCAGGTGAGCCAGGGCAGCAGCGAGTGGTTCTGGAACACCACGGCGCGCTCGGGCCCCGGGCCCTTGATTTCCTTGTTGGCGCACAGCAGCACGCCCTGCGTGGGCGTGGTCAGCCCGGCGATGAGGTTCAGCAGCGTCGACTTGCCGCAGCCCGAGTGCCCGATGAGCGTGACGAACTCGCCCTTGGCCACGTTCAGGTTCACGTCGCGCAGCGCGACGAAGCGGCCCTTGGGCGTCTTGAACGCCTGTTCGACGTTGTGGATCTCGATGTACTTCGAATCGTCGTTCATGACTTCACCTCTTCGAACGTGAATGCGGTGGCGAGCTTGATGAGCGCGAACTCCAGCACCAGGCCGACGATGCCGATCACGAAGATCGCGATGATGATGTTGGCGACGTTGAGGTTGTTCCACTCGTCCCACACCCAGAAGCCGATGCCCACGCCGCCCGTGAGCATCTCGGCCGCGACGATCACCAGCCACGCGGTGCCCACGGCCAGGCGCACGCCGGTGAGCATGTAGGGCAGCACGGCCGGAAAGAGGATCTTGGTGAGGATCTTCCATTCGCTGAGGTTGAGCACCTTGGCCACGTTCATGTAGTCGCTGGGCACGCGCTGCACGCCCACGGCGGTGTTGATCACCATCGGCCAGATCGAGCAGATGAAGATGGTCCAGATCGCGGCCGGGTTGGCGCCCTTGAACACCAAGAGGCCGATGGGCAGCCAGGCCAGCGGCGACACCGGACGCAACAAGCTGATCAGCGGGTTGAACATGCGCGAGAGGAACTCGAAGCGCCCGATGGCGAAGCCGGCCGGGATGCCGACCGCAGCGGCGAGGCCGAAGCCCAGCGCCACGCGCTGCAGCGACGACAGCACGTTCCAGCCCACGCCCTGGTCGTTCGGCCCCTTGCTGTAGAACGGATCGCTGAACACCGTGAGCGCCTGCTGCCAGGTGGCCAGCGGCGAGGGAAAGCCGGTGGTGCTCTTCATGGCCACGATCTCCCACACCAGCACCAGCAGGCCGAAGCCCAGGAACGGCGGGAGCACGCGCATCCAGAAGGCGCGCAGGTCCAGGGGCGCGCGGGTGCGCGGCATGGGTGCCGCCGCCGCAACGGCCGCAGCAGGGGCGGGTGCCAGGGGCCTGGACACCACGGGCGCGGCGACCTGCGAGGCCACGGCGTCGAGCGGGGAATGGAAGACAGCGCTGACCATGGTGCGTTTCTCCTCAGACATGGAGCTTGAAAGACTCGGCGTACTTCTTCGGGTCCTTGCCGTCCCAGACGGTGCCGTCGAAGAGCTTGCTGGTGCGCAGCACGTCCTTGGGCACGGGCGTCTGCGTGGCGGCGGCGGCCTGCTTGTAGATGTCGATGCGGTTGATCTCGGTGGCCACCTTCAGGTAGTCGGGGTGTTCCTTCAGCAGGCCCCAGCGCTTGTGCTGGGTGAGGAACCACATGCCGTCCGAGAGGTACGGGAAGTTCACCGCGCCGCCGTTGTAGAACTTCATGTGGTTGGGGTCGTCCCAGCTCTTGCCCAGGCCGTTGGTGTAGCGGCCCAGGATGCGCTGGTTGATGGCGTCCACGCTGGTGTTGACGTAGCTCTTGTCAGCAATGGTTTCGGCCATCTTGTTCTTGTTCTGCAGGCCGGTGTCGATCCACTTGCCGGCCTCGAGGATCGCGGCCGTGACGGCGCGCGCGGTGTTCGGGTACTTCTTCGTGAACTCCGCGGTGCAGCCCAGCACCTTCTCGGGGTGGTCCTTCCAGATGTCCTGCGTCGTGATGCCCGTGAAGCCGATGCCGTCCATGATCGCGCGCTGGCCCCAGGGCTCGCCCACGCAGTAGCCGTCCATGTTGCCCACGCGCATGTTGGCCACCATCTGCGGAGGCGGCACGGTGATGTTCTTCACGTCCTTGAACGGATCGATGCCGGCCGAGGCGAGCCAGTAGTAGAGCCACATGGCGTGGGTGCCGGTGGGGAAGGTGTGGGCGAAGGTGTATTCGCCCTTTTCCTTGGCGATGAGCTTGGCGAGCGAGGCCGCATCGACCGCGCCCTTGTCGGCCAGCTTCTTCGACAGCGTGATGGCCTGGCCGTTGTTGTTCAGGGTCATGAGCACGGCCATGTCCTTCTTCGGGCCGCTCACGCCCAGGTGCATGCCGTACACGAGGCCGTAGAGCACGTGCGCCATGTCGAGGTCGCCGTTCACGAGCTTGTCGCGCACGCCGGCCCAGCTGGCTTCCTTGCTCGGCACGATCTTCACGCCGTACTTCTTGTCGATGCCCAGCACCGAGGCCATCACCACGCTGGCGCAGTCGGTCAGCGGGATGAAGCCGATCTTCACTTCTTCCTTCTCGGGCTTGTCCGAGCCCTGGGCCCAGACGGCGGCGCGCAGCGCGGGGTCGATGCCCACGGCGCCGAGGGCGGCGGCCTGCAGCACGCGGCGCCGGCTCAGTTTGGTTTTCAGCAGCAGATCGGACATGGGCGGGGCTCCAGAAGTGAAAGACAAAAACGAAAAGGCGTCCGCACCGCGCAGGGGCTGCTCGCGAACGAGCCCTTGCGGGATGGGGACGCCTTTGTCCGGTTCGGTGGGCCGCACCCGCCGTTGGGTGCAACCTGCCTGAAGACCTTGCGGTCTGTGACAAGCTCCATGCAAGCGGTGTGCCAGCCCGAAGCCGCTGGTGGGAGCTATGGAAAAGATAGCTGGCAGGGCGCGCCGGCGCAGGAGAAAGTTCCTGCTGGCTCGCTAACCCGGGCGACGCACAACTGTTGTGCGCTGCACCAATCCAAGCGGCCCGGGTCAGCGCCGCGGTGCAGGTTCGAGCGGCAGGTAGTCGGCCATGGCCAGCATCGACTCGGCCACGTCGACGAGGCGGCGCTTCTGGTTCATGGCGGTCTGGCGCAGCATCTTGTGCGCCTCGGCCTCGCTCAGGCGCCGGTGCGCCATCAGGAGGCCCTTGGCGCGCTCGACGATCTTGCGTTCGTTGAGCGAGGCCCGCACGGTGTCGAGTTCGTCGCTCATGGCCTGCAGGCGCTGCGACTGCTCCTGGACCATGTCGAGCACCGAGCGTTCGAGGTGGCGCCCGAGCTGCGCGGGCGTGGCATCCTGCGCCTGCTGGGCATCGTCGAAGAAGAGCGCGCCGCCGGCCTGCGGGGCCAGCGTGCCGAGCAGTTGCCGGTACGCGGCCAGCTCGCTGCGGGCCTGGGCGGTCTTGTGGTCGCACAGCGCGCGCAGGTCGGCCGAGAGGCGGTTCTCGACCGTCTGCATGGCGTCGATGCGCCGCGTGCAGCAGTCGAACCAGGCCTGGCTCAGGAGCGCGTCGGCCGGCACCGAGGTGGCGCCCTTGCGGCGCAGGCGTTCGAGTTCGGCGAGCACGGCGTCCGACTGGCTGTCGTGCCACAGCGTGCGCACCGCGTCGCCCGAGAAATCGATGAACACCTGGAAGCAGCGCTCCTGCGACTCGATGAGGTGGCGCCACTGCTGGCGCTGCGCGTCGTCGCCCCGGCCCAGCGCGAGCGCGGCGGCGCCGAAGGCCCGCTCCTGGCCGGCGAACTCCTTGCCCTGCATGAAGTTGAACATCGCCACCAGCAGGCGCGAGATCTCGGGGTCGGTGGCGCCGTCAGCCGCCTCGAACACCACCGCCAGCAGGCCGGCCACCAGCTTGGCGAAGGCGGCCACGGCCTGGGCCGGCTGGAGTTCGAGCGCGTCGATGCGCCGGCGCAGCGCGGGCAGGGCGTCCAGGCCGGGCAGCACCCAGGCGATGCGGCTGAACAGGCGCGCGCCGTGGCCGGCGCCCACCGCGCGGTGGTGCTCGGCCTCGAGCCGGTCGAAGCCGGCGCGCACCTGCTGCTCGAGCGCCAGGCATTCGGCGATCTGCGGGCCGCGCTGGTCGGCAAAGCGCCCGCCGTGCGAGGCCAGGAACACGTTCGACATGCCGCGCTCGCGCTGCAGCGCATGCACGAGCCGGCCGATGGCGCCGACCAGCTCGCTGGTGCGCGCGAGCTGGTCCAGCGCGTCGATCTCGCATCGGCGCGCGGCGATCAGGAAGCTCAGGCCGGAAGTCATTCGTGGGGGCGCAGAAGGGGCGCCTTCCGCTCGTGCAACTTCCGTGCCTCGCTTGCCCCTTCGCGGGCGCCGCCGGCGGGCGGCCCCTACACTCGGCGCCATGCTCTTGTTGGGAATCGAATCATCCTGCGACGAGACCGGCGTGGCGCTGGTCGAGTCGCACGGCGACGCGCTGCCGCTGCTGCGTTCGCACGCGCTGCACAGCCAGATCGCCATGCACCAGGCCTACGGCGGCGTGGTGCCCGAGCTGGCCAGCCGCGACCACATCCGCCGCGTGCTGCCGCTCACCGAAGCCGTGATGGCCGAGGCCGGGCGTTCGCTGGCCGAGATCGACGTGGTGGCCTACACGCGCGGCCCGGGTCTGGCCGGCGCGCTGCTCGTGGGCGCCGGCGTGGCCTGCGCGCTCGGCGTGGCGCTGGGCAAGCCGGTGCTGGGGGTGCATCACCTCGAAGGGCATCTGCTGTCGCCGTTCCTGAGCGCCGACCCGCCCGAATTTCCGTTCGTGGCGCTGCTGGTGTCGGGTGGTCACACGCAGCTGATGCGGGTCGACGGCGTGGGCCGCTACGAACTGCTCGGCGAGACCATCGACGACGCGGCCGGCGAGGCCTTCGACAAGAGCGCCAAGCTCATGGGCCTGCCGTACCCCGGCGGCCCCTGGCTCGCGAAGCTGGCCGAAGAGGGCGACGCCGCGGCCTTCAAGCTGCCGCGCCCGCTGCTGCACAGCGGCGATCTCGACTTTTCGTTTGCCGGCCTGAAGACGGCCGTGCTCACGCAGGCCAAGAAGCTCGGCGACCAGCTCGAGGCGCGCAAGGCCGACCTGGCCGCCTCCACGCAGGCGGCGATCGTCGAAGTGCTGTTGAAGAAGTCGCTCGCGGCGCTGGACCAGACCGGCCTGAAGCGGCTGGTGGTGGCCGGCGGCGTGGGGGCCAACAGGAACCTGCGCGAGCAACTGAACGCGGCCTGCGCCAAGCGCAAGGTGCGCGTGCACTACCCCGAGTTGCATCTGTGCACCGACAACGGCGCCATGATCGCCATGGCGGCCGCGATGCGGCTGCAATCAGGCCTGTCGCAGGCCTCGGAGCGCTATGCCTTCGACGTCAAGCCGCGATGGCCGATGGCATCGCTGATGACGCCCGAGACGCCGCTGCCGGAAACCGTGTAGCCGGCTGCTGCCGTGCGCGCCCCAGCGAGGGCAGCGGCAGCACGTCGAGCACGTTGCGCCAGAGCTGGCGCCACTCGGGCCAGTCGTGGCCGCCTTCGGTCGTGAACACGCGCCCCGGCGGCAGGGCGTCCGCCAGCAGCTTGTGGTTGCTGGCAAAGCGGTCGGCCAGGCCGAAACCCAGGTACAGCGGCGGCAGGTCCTGGGAAGGCTTCGGCGCCAGGTACTGCTGGAAGAAGGGCCAGAGCTTGCGGTCGGGTTCCTCGTCGGGCTGCGGCCCGGTGGGCGCCTGCCAGGCGCGCAGGCCGCCGGCCTTCTTGATTTCCGCGCCGAGCACGCGGCGCCCGAGGTAGGGCGCCAGCGCCACGATGCCATCCACCGAGCCCGGCCGTGCCAGTTCGTGGATCAGCGCGCCGAACCCGCCGATGGAAATGCCGACCAGCCAGATCGAGGTGTAGCCCTTGGCCCGCTGGGGCTCGATGACGTCGGCGTGCAGCCGCTCGCTGAGGGTCTGGTCGTAGTAGTAGGAGACGTCCGCATCGACCAGCAGTGCGTCGGCTGCGAGGTGCCGCTCGCGCACGGCGCTGATGAAACCCTCGCGCTCGAACTCTTCGGGTTTGAGGTAGGCCCCTGGCAGGAAGATCAGGAGCGTGTCGGACCGTTCGTTGTCATTGGCTGACTGCAGGTGCGTTTTCATGGTGCCTTGAGGCACACCCGCTGTCCGCACCGCCCGGGAACTCGATGCGTTTACGAGATGCCCACGAAGAAGAAAGTACTAATAAATCGTCGCATCATGTGACGTTATCCGGCACTATTGTGAATACGGCGCTTGTTTAAAGTCAAAACAAGCTGTCACTAACATTTTCTTCGTGGGGGCATCGCCGGGACTAGTTGATCTGCAAGTTCGAAACCTGGCTTGCCGGCACCAGCTTGCCCAGCTTCAGGGTCAGCACGCCGTTCTCCAACTTGGCTTCGCTGGTGGCCAGGTCGATGGCTTGCGGCAGCTCGTAGGCGAGCTTGATCTGGCGCTTGGCTTCGGCCTTGCTTTCGATGCGGACCACGGCGCCTTCGATGGCCACCGACAGGTCTTCACGCGACAGGCCGGGCACGTCCAGCGACAGGGTCCAGCTCTTGTCGTCTTGCTCGACCAGGGGCGAGCGGCGGGCGCCGGCGAAGGCCTCGTTCACGAAGCGCTCGAAAGCGCGGTCGTGGGCACGGGGAGCGAAATGCGCGCGGTGGGTGGGGGTGAAGAACATGGCGAAAACTCCTGGGTGAATGAACACAATGGGGACATGGAATGTGTGTCCCTTACACTGCGCGGCCTTTCCATCGTGAGTGCCGCTTGACACCTCATCTAGGCGCATCGGCACGCGTTTCAAGACAATGAAAACCCCCTTTATTTGGCGCCGCCAGGCCTTGAAATTCGCAGCGGCGGCGCTATGCGCGACCCCGTTCGCCGGCCTGGCCCAGGCCCCGCAACCCGCCCCCATCCGGCTGGCGCTCATCGAGAGCATGAGCGGCCCGTTCGCCAACACCGGCGAGGCCGTGTTCCGCAACCTGCAGTGGGCCGTGGAGCGCGTGAACGCGCGCGGCGGCGTGAAGCTGCCGGGCGGCGCGCGGCTGCTGCAACTGGACCGCTACGACAGCAAGGGTCAGAACGAAGAGGCCCTGTCGGCGCTGCGCGCGGCCATGGACGATGGCACCCGCATCGTGCTGCAGGGCAACTCGTCGGTGACGGCCGCGGCGCTGATCGATGCCATCGACAAGAACAACGAGCGCGACCCCTCGCGCCGCGCGATCTTCCTGAACTACTCGGCCGTCGATCCGGTGCTGACCAACGAGCGCTGCAGCTTCTGGCACTTCCGCTTCGACGCCCATGCCGACATGCGCGTGGCCGCGCTGATGGACGTGGTCAAGGACGACGCGGCGCTCAAGCGCGTCTACCTGATCGGCCAGGACTACAGCTTCGGCCAGGCCGTGCTGCGCGAGTCGCGCCGCCAGCTCGGCGTGCAGCGCCCCGACGTGGAAATCGTCGGTGACGAACTGCACCCCATGGGCAAGGTGAAGGACTTCGCGCCCTACGCCACCAAGATCCTCGCCAGCGGCGCGCAGGCCGTGGTCACCGGCAACTGGGGCAACGACCTCACGCTGCTCGTGAAGGCCGCGCGTGAGGCTGGCTTCAACGGCAGCTTCTACACCTTCTACGGCAATGCGCTGGGCGCGCCGGCCGCCATCGGCGACGCGGGCATCGGCCGCGTGGTCGCCGTGGCCGACTGGCTGCCGAACGTGCAGACGCCGCAGTCCGAGGCCTTCTACCGGGCCTTTCGCACGCGCTTTCCGCGCCCGGCCGACGACTACGTGCACATGCGCATGCAGCTCTTGGTCGAGTCGCTCGCGCAGGCGCTGGAACGCGCGGGCAGCACCGAGGCCGTGCCGCTGGCGCGCGCGCTGGAGCAGGCCGACGTGAGCCTGTACGGTCAGCGCGGCCGCATGCGCGCGGCCGACCACCAGTTCCAGCAGCAGCTCGTGGTCGGCGTGATGGACAAGCAGGGCAAGCCCGGCGTGCAGTTCGACGTCGAGGGCTCGGGCTACGGCTTTCGCGTGATCAAGACGATTGCGCCCGAGCGCGCCGAGCAGCCCACGTCCTGCAAGATGAAGCGCCCTTGAGGCAGACGACACCCGACAGCACAGGAACCCCCAGACATGCGTGAAGCCATCCACCACCTCGAAGCCTCGAAGATCCGCGAAGTCGCCAATGCCGGCATGGGCCGCGACGACGTGCTCGCCTTCTGGTTCGGCGAGAGCGACGAGGTCACTCCCGAGGTGATCCGCCAGGCGGCCATCGAGTCGCTGCAGCGCGGCGAAACCTTCTACGCGCACAACCTCGGCCTGCCCGAGCTGCGCGAAGCCATCGCGCGCTACACCAGCCGCCTGCACCCGACGGTCGACGCCTCGCGCATCGCCGTCACCTCGGGCGGCGTGAGCGCGCTGATGCTCGCGGTGCAGGCGCTGGTCGACGCGGGCGACGACGTGGTCGCCGTCACGCCCGTGTGGCCCAACCTCACGGCGCAGCCGGCGATCATGGGCGCGCAGGTGCGCACCGTGCCGCTGGTGCCGGTGAACGGGCAGTGGACGCTCGACCTGCCCGCGTTGCGCGCGGCGGTCACGCCCAAGACGAAGCTGCTGATCGTCAATGCGCCGAACAACCCCACGGGCTGGACGATGACGCGCGACGAGCAGCAGGCCGTGCTCGACCATTGCCGCGAAACCGGCACCTGGATCCTGGCCGACGAGGTGTACGAGCGGCTGTACTTCGAGCCCACGCCGAACGGCTGCGCGCCGAGCTTCCTCGACATTTCTACGCCCGACGATCGCCTCGTCGTGACGCACAGCTTCTCGAAGAGCTTCCTCATGACCGGCTGGCGCCTCGGTTGGCTGGTGCTGCCGCCGGCGATGGTCGACGGCATCGGCAAGCTGATCGAGTTCAACACCTCGTGCGCCAGCGTGTTCACGCAGCGCGCCGCCATCGCGGCGCTGGAGCACACGGCCGACATCACGCCGCGCGTGGTCGCGCACCTGAAGCAGTGCCGCGACACGCTGGTGCCGCTGCTGGCGGCCGTGCCGGGCGTGCAGGTGGCGCCGGCCAAGGGCGGCATGTATGCCTTCTTCCGGCTCGAAGGTTTTGGCGATTCGCTCGAACTCGCCAAGCGCCTCGTTGCCGAAGCCGGCCTGGGGCTCGCGCCGGGCAACGCCTTCGCGCCCGAGGCGCAGGGCTGGCTGCGCTGGTGCTTTGCGTCGAAAGACCCGCAGCGGCTGGTGCAGGGCGTCGAGCGGCTGCGCGGCTGGCTGGCGAAGCAGGCGCGCTGAGGTTTTCCGGCATGGCGTCGCCGTCGAGCTTCGCGCCCGTCGATGCCGTGCGCATTCGCGGCTCGGCGCTGCCGGGCCTGCAGGCGATCGCGGCCGAATCGAAGCGCAGCTTTCCGCGCCACATGCACGACGTGTTCGGCATCGGCGTGATGGACCGCGGCGGACAGCGCTCGGCCAGCGGGCGTGGCGCGGTCGAGGCGGTGCGCGGCGATGTCATCACGGTCAATCCGGGCGAGGTGCACGACGGTGTCGCGATGCACGGCGAAGCGCGGGCCTGGCGGATGCTGCATCTGGCGCCTGCGCTGCTGTCGGATGGTGTGCCGCCGGGATTCGAGCTGACGCGGCCGGTGCTGAGCGATCCGGCGCTGCGGCAGGGCTTCGACCGGTTGTTCGCGGCCGTGGTCGAAGGCGACGACGCGATGGCGCTGGAGCAGGGCGTGCTGCAACTGCTGCGCGATGCGCCTGGCGCGCGGGCCCCGGAATCGCCGAAACGCGTGGCACCGGCAGCGATGGAGCGTGCGCGTGCGCGCATCGCCGACGACTGCATCCATGCGCCCACGCTCGCCGAACTGGCGCGCGAAGCGGGCCTGAGCCGCTACCAGCTGCTGCGCGGCTTCGCGGCCGCCTTCGGGCTGCCGCCGCATGCCTGGCTGCAGCAATGCCGGCTGTCGCGCGCCCGCCGGCTGATCGCGCAGGGCAGGGCGCTGGCCGATGCCGCAGCCGGCGCGGGCTTCTCTGACCAGAGCCACATGACGCGGGCCTTCGTGCGCTTCCTGGGCTTCACGCCCGGGGCGTACGCGGCGGCGCGCTAGCTCGATTCCTGCAATTTCGTTCAAGACCGCCGCGCCCCTGGCGGGAGACGCTCGCGCTTTCTGCAAAACGGAAGGCGATCAGGATGTCGGAACGAAGCAAGGGAATGTGGCTGTGCGCGCTCGCGATGGTCACGGTCGGCAGCACGGTGGTCGCGAGCAAGCTCATTGCGAGCGGCCTGCCGCCGTTCACGGCGACCGCGCTTCGCTTTGCGCTGGCGCTGCCCGTGTTCGTGGTGTTGATGGGATGCTTGCGCGTGTGCTGGCCGCGCCCGGACCGCCACGACGCCGTGCTGCTGCTGTGCCAGGCGGCGGCGGGCAGCGTCGGCTACACGGTGCTGCTGATCCTGGGCGTGCGCTGGGCGCCGGCCGCCGACGCGGGCGTGGTGACCGGCACGCTGCCGGCCATGGCCGCGCTGGTGGCCGTGCTGGCGCTGCGCGAGCGGCCGGGGCGCTACCTGGTGGGCGGGATCGTGCTCGCGAGCCTGGGCGTGCTGGCGATCACGCTGCGTCCGGGCGACGGAGGTGGCGAGCGCACGTCGACCGCGCTGCTCGGCAACCTGCTGGTGCTGGGGGCGGTGGCGCTCGAGTCGCTGTTCATCCTGCTCAACAAGCGGCTGCGCGTGCCGTTGGCGCCGCTCGTGCAATCGACCGCGATGGTGGCGCTGGGGCTGCTGCTGTCCGTGATCCCCGCGTTGCTGGAGCGCGCCTGGCTTCAGCCGGTGCCCGCCGAGGCGCTGGCCGGGGTGGCCTACTACGCGCTGGTGCCGACGGTGGCGGGTTTCCTGCTCTGGTACGCGGGCGCCGCCCGGCTGCGGGGCGCCGAAGCGGCGCTGTTCACGGCGCTGATGCCGGTGTCGGCGCTGGTCCTGGCCGCGTGGTGGCTGGGGGAGGCGGTGGGGTGGGCCCAGGTCGCCGGCGCCGCCTGCGTGCTGGGGGCCGTGGGGCTGGTTTCGCTTGACGGAAGGCGGCGGGAGGGAGCGGTCAAGCCGGCCGATGTATACTCCCAAAGCTTTGCATGCCGCAAGGCGCACGGTGAGGGCAGTTCCAGTGCTCACCGCAAGTCAAACATCCCGGAACAAGGAAATTCAACATGATCGCAGCCTCCATCAAGGCCGAAGTTGTCAAGGACAACGCCCGTGCAGCCAACGACACCGGCAGCCCCGAAGTGCAAGTCGCACTGCTGACCGCCCGTATCAACGAGCTGACCCCCCACTTCAAGACGCACGCCAAGGACCACCACGGTCGTCGCGGCCTGCTGCGCATGGTCAGCCGCCGTCGCAAGCTGCTCGACTACCTCAAGTCCAAGGACGCCGAGCGTTACACCGCGCTGATCGCCAAGCTGGGTCTGCGCAAGTAATTCGAATCGCATGAAAAAACGCCTGGGTTAGTCCGCTAGCTCAGGCGTTTTTTACTTCGCGATCCACTTTCGGAGTGCCCAACAGAGCGAAGCTGTGTCATTCCAATGAAGTTCGTCCCGAGCTTCGCTGGAATGGCATCGTGTTCTGAGCAGCCTCCGCCCCTTGCGAATCCTGTGTGATTCGCTATCAAAATAGGAGCAAAAATGAGCCTCTTCAACAAAATCACCAAGTCCTTCCAATGGGGCGACAAGACTGTCGTCATGGAAGCCGGTGAAATCGCCCGCCAGGCGACCGGCGCCGTGCTGGTCGACATCGACGGCACCGTGATCCTGGCGACCGTGGTCGCTTCCAAGGCCGCCAAGCCGGGTCAAGACTTCTTCCCGCTGACCGTCGACTACATCGAGAAGACCTACGCCGCGGGCAAGATCCCCGGCAGCTTCTTTAAGCGCGAAGCCAAGCCCAGCGAACACGAAACCCTGACCAGCCGCCTGATCGACCGTCCGATCCGCCCGCTGTTCCCCGAAGGTTTCCTGAACGAAGTGCACGTGGTGATTCACACCGTGTCGCTGAACCCTGAAGTCGACGCCGACATCGCCGCCATGATCGGCGTGAGCGCCGCTCTGTCGATCTCCGGCATCCCGTTCAGCGGCCCGATCGGTGCCGCCCGCGTGGGTTACATCAACGGCCAGTACGTGCTGAATCCGGGCCCCACCGCCCGCAAGGATTCGCAGATGGACCTCGTCGTCGCCGGCACGCAGGCCGCCGTGCTGATGGTCGAATCCGAAGCCCAGCAACTCAGCGAAGAAATCATGCTGGGCGGCGTGGTGTTCGGCCACGAGCAAGCCAACATCGCGATCAACGCGATCCACGACCTCGTGCGCGACGCCGGCAAGCCGGAATGGCTCAAGGAAGGCACCTGGGTGCCTGAAGCCAAGGACGAAGACTTCATCGCCAAGATCAACGGCCTGGCCGAAGAAAAGCTGCGCGCCGTCTACCAGATCCGCAGCAAGCAAGCCCGCACGCAAGCCCTGCGCGAAGCCAATGCCAGCGTCTTCACGGCCCTGAAGGCCGAAGGCGCCGAGTTCGACGCCGGCAAGGTCAGCGACCTGCTGTTCGCGATCGAGTCGCGCATCGTGCGCGGCCAGATCCTGCAAGGCGAGCCGCGCATCGACGGCCGCGACACGCGCACCGTGCGCCCCATCGAAATCCGCAACTCGGTGCTGCCCCGCACCCACGGCTCGGCGCTGTTCACGCGCGGCGAGACGCAGGGCCTGGTCGTCACCACGCTCGGCACTGAGCGCGACGCACAGCGCATCGACGCGCTGGCCGGCGAGTACGAAGACCGCTTCCTGTTCCACTACAACATGCCTCCCTTTGCCACCGGCGAAGTGGGCCGCATGGGCTCCACCAAGCGCCGCGAAGTGGGTCACGGCCGTCTGGCCAAGCGCGCGCTCGTCGCCGTGCTGCCGACCAAGGAAGAATTCCCGTACACCATCCGCGTGGTGTCGGAAATCACCGAGTCGAACGGCTCCTCGTCGATGGCTTCGGTCTGCGGCGGCTGCCTCTCGATGATGGACGCCGGCGTGCCCATGAAGGCACACGTGGCCGGCATCGCCATGGGCCTGATCAAGGAAGACAACCGCTTCGCGGTGCTGACCGACATCCTGGGCGACGAAGATCACCTGGGCGACATGGACTTCAAGGTGGCCGGCACGACCAACGGCATCACCGCGCTGCAGATGGACATCAAGATCCAGGGCATCACCAAGGAAATCATGCAGGTCGCACTGGCACAGGCCAAGGAAGCGCGCATGCACATCCTGGGCAAGATGCAAGAAGCGATGGGCGAGGCCAAGGCCGACGTGTCGCAGTTCGCACCGCGCCTGACCACGCTGAAGATCAACCCCGAGAAGATCCGCGACGTGATCGGCAAGGGCGGCGCCGTGATCCGTGGCCTGCAGGAAGAAACCGGCACGACGATCAACATCGACGAAGACGGCACCATCACCATCGCCTCGACCGATCCGGAAAAGGCCGAATTCGCCAAGAAGCGCATCGAGCAGATCACCGCCGAAGTCGAAATCGGCAAGGTCTACGAAGGCCCGATCACCAAGATTCTGGACTTCGGCGCACTGGTCAACCTGCTGCCCGGCAAGGACGGCCTGCTGCACATCAGCCAGATCGCGCACGAGCGCGTCGAGAAGGTGACCGACTACCTGAGCGAAGGCCAGATCGTGAAGGTCAAGGTTCTCGAGACCGACGAAAAGGGCCGCGTCAAGCTGTCCATGAAGGCTCTGACCGAGCGTCCGGCCGGCATGGAATACAGCGAGCGCCCGCCGCGTGAAGACCGCGGCGATCGCGGTGACCGTGGTGGCGACCGCCGTGAGCGTTCGGACCGTGGCGATCGCGGCGGCGACCGTGGTGGTGATCGTGGCGAGCGCGCACCGCGCTTCAACGACCAGCAGCAACAGCCCCGCGGCGAGCAGCAACAGCAGCCCGCCGGCGAGTCGCAGCAGCAAGCGCCGCGCGAACCGCAGGAGTAAGCAGTGAGGCGCGACGGCCTGGTGCCGTCGCCTCTCGTGGACAGCCACTGATGCCCGCCCCTGTGCGGGCATCCGAGTCTCGGAGACCCCATGAAAGCCATTGAGATCACTTCGTACGGCGCCCCCGAGGTGCTGCGCGTCGCTGCGCGTCCCGACCCGGTGGCGGGCGAGGGTGAGCTGCTGATCCGCGTGGCGGCCAGCGGCGTGAATCGTCCGGACGTGCTGCAGCGGATGGGGCACTACCCCGTGCCGCCCGGCGCCTCCGACCTGCCGGGCCTCGAAGTGGCCGGCGAGATCGTGTCGGGCGACGCCAAGGCGCTGGCCGACGCGGGTTTCAAGGTCGGCGACCGCGTGTGCGCGCTGGTGGCCGGTGGCGGCTATGCCGAGCTGTGCGTGGCGCCCGTGGCGCAATGCCTGCCGGTGCCCAAGGGCTGGAGCGATGTCGAGGCGGCTTCGCTGCCCGAGACCTTCTTCACCGTCTGGAGCAATGTGTTCGAGCGCGGCCGCCTGCAGAAGGGCGAGACCCTGCTGATCCAGGGTGGCTCCAGCGGCATCGGCGTCACGGCGATCCAGATCGCCAAGGCGCTCGGCGCGACCGTGATCGTCACGGCTGGCAGCGACGACAAGTGCGAAGCCTGCCTGAAACTCGGCGCCGACCACGCGATCAACTACCGCACGAGCGATTTCGTCGAAGTGGCGAAGCAGCTCACGGGCGGCAAGGGCGTGGACGTGGTGCTCGACATGGTGGCCGGCGACTACGTGGCACGCGAGGTCGAGTGCCTGGCCGAAGATGGCCGGTTGGTGATCATCGCGGTGCAGGGCGGTGTGAAGAGCGAGATCAACGCGGGCCTCGTGCTGCGTCGTCGGCTCACGATCACCGGCTCGACGCTGCGTCCGCGGCCGGTGGCGTTCAAGGGCGCCATTGCCAAGGCACTGCGCGAGAAGGTCTGGCCGCTGCTCGAAAGCGGCGCGGTCAAGCCCGTGATCCACAGCACCTATGCGGCAGCAGGTGAGCCCAGCGGCGCGGCCCAGGCTCACACGCTGATGGAATCGAACCAGCACATCGGCAAGATCGTGCTGACTTGGTGAGACGAACAACGCGATGACAACCTTCAAGAAACTGATTGCCGGCAACTGGAAGATGAATGGCGGTCTGGCCGCCAACGAGGCGCTGGTGAGGGCCCTGCAGCAAGGGCTGGCCGCCAGCCCTGCAGCATGCGGTGTCGCGCTGTGCGCGCCTGCGCCGTACTTCGCCCAGCTGCAATCGCTGCTGGCGGACACGCCGTCGCTGGCCCTCGGTGCGCAGGACATTTCGGCGCACCCGCAAGGTGCGTTCACCGGCGAGCAATCGGCTGCGATGCTGAAGGATTTCGGCGTGCGCTATGCCATCGTCGGCCATTCGGAGCGTCGCCAGTACCACGGCGAAACCGACGATGCCGTGGCCGCGAAGACGGCGGCGGCGCTGGCGAACGGCATCACGCCGATCGTCTGTGTCGGCGAGACGCTGGCACAGCGCGAAGCAGGGCAGACCGAAGAGATCGTCAAGCGCCAGCTGGCCGCGGTGATCCATGTGAATGGTCACTGCATCAGCGAGATCGTCGTGGCCTACGAGCCGGTCTGGGCCATCGGCACGGGCAAGACGGCTTCGCCCGAACAGGCGCAGGCGGTGCATGCCGTGCTGCGTGCGCAACTGCACCATGCCGCGAGCGAACATGCCGCGGGCATCAAGATTCTGTACGGCGGCAGCATGAACGCGGCGAATGCCGCCGAACTGCTGGCGCAGGCCGACATCGACGGCGGCCTCATCGGCGGCGCCTCGCTCAAGGCGCCCGACTTTCTGCAGATCATTTCTGCCGCTGCACGCTGATCGCGGCAACGGCAGCCATCACTTAGGAGTAAGAACGAATGAACGTGGTCCTCAATCTTCTGGTCGGCGTGCAAATGCTGGCGGCGCTGGCAATGATCGGCCTGATCCTGATCCAGCACGGCAAGGGTGCCGACATGGGTGCGGCCTTCGGCAGCGGCAGTGCAGGCAGCCTGTTCGGCGCCAGCGGCAGTGCCAACTTCCTCTCGCGCACCACGGCTGTGCTGGCCGCGGTGTTCTTCGCCTGCACGCTGCTGCTGGCCTACTTCAGCCACGCACGTCCTGCGGGCGGCGGCAGCCTGCTGGAGCGCGCAGCCGTGGGTGCGCCTGCTGCACCGGCCGCGCCTGCGACCGGCGCTGCGGGCGAAATCCCCGCTGCAGCAGCACCTGCCAAGGCCGCTTCGGCGCCTGCTGCACCCGTTTCGGGCTCCGGTCAGATTCCGGCCAAGTAATCAGGTTGTTTTCATGCAGCCGTTCGTGAGAAACGGCTTCATTTCAGGGTAAACTCTAAATCTGTTCAGAAAGCCAAATGCCTCAACGGCACCTCATGCCATCTGGACAGTTAAAAACCGCGGTCGTGGTGAAATTGGTAGACACGCTATCTTGAGGGGGTAGTGGCGAAAGCTGTGCGAGTTCGAGTCTCGCCGACCGCACCAAATCTCACCGGCAGAAGATCTCTTTCCAGAGGCTCTTCTGTCGGTGGCAAGCGGTGAAAATTTCTCGATGAACCTCGATTCCTACCTTCCCGTCCTTTTGTTCATTTTGGTCGGGGTCGGCGTAGGCGTCGCCCCGCAAGTCATTGGATACATCCTCGGGCCCAATCGGCCCGACGCTGCGAAGAACGCGCCCTACGAGTGCGGCTTCGAAGCCTTCGAGGATGCGCGCATGAAATTCGACGTGCGCTATTACCTCGTTGCGATTCTCTTCATCCTCTTCGATCTCGAGATTGCCTTTCTCTTTCCGTGGGCCATTGCGCTCAAGGAAATCGGCGCCGTTGGCTTCTGGGCCATGATGATCTTTCTCGCCATCCTCGTCGTGGGCTTCGTCTACGAGTGGAAAAAAGGCGCGCTCGACTGGGAATGACAAGGAAGCTACACGATGGCCATTGAAGGCGTTCTCAAAGAAGGCTTCGTCACCACGACCTACGACTCGGTCGTGAACTGGGCGAAGACCGGATCTCTCTGGCCGATGACGTTCGGCCTCGCATGCTGTGCGGTCGAAATGATGCACGCGGGCGCTGCCCGCTACGACATCGACCGTTTCGGCATGCTGTTCCGTCCCAGCCCGCGCCAGTCCGATCTGATGATCGTGGCCGGTACGCTGTGCAACAAGATGGCGCCGGCGCTGCGCAAGGTCTACGACCAGATGCCCGAGCCGCGCTGGGTGCTCTCGATGGGCTCCTGCGCGAACGGCGGTGGTTACTACCACTACAGCTATTCCGTGGTGCGTGGCTGCGACCGCATCGTGCCGGTCGACGTCTATGTGCCGGGTTGTCCGCCCACCGCTGAAGCACTGCTGTACGGCGTGATCCAGCTGCAGCAGAAGATTCGCCGCACCAACACCATTGCCCGCGCCTGAGAGATTGCCGACGATGACTGACTTTGCAATTTCGCCGGAGGTGCTGCGCGCCACCATCGCCGAGACCCTCGGCGCCAAGGCCAAGAGCGTGACGATCGCGCTTGAAGAAGTGACCGTCGTGGTCAGCGCCGCCGACTACATCGACGCGGCGCTGCTGCTGCGCGATGCGCCCGGTTGCCGTTTCGAACAGCTGATCGATCTGTGCGGCATGGACTATTCCGACTACCGCGAAGGCGAGTGGCAAGGCGAGCGCTATGGCGTCGTCTCGCACCTGCTCTCCGTGAGTCTCAACCAGCGCGTGCGCCTGAAGGTGTTCGCGACCAGCGAAGACCTGCCCGTGGTCGATTCGCTCCAGCCCGTCTGGAGCGCCGCCACGTGGTTCGAACGCGAAGCCTTCGACCTGTACGGCATCGTGTTCGACGGCCACGACGACCTGCGCCGCATCCTGACCGACTACGGCTTCATCGGCCACCCGTTCCGCAAGGACTTCCCGGTGTCGGGTCACGTCGAAATGCGCTACGACGAAGAGCAGAAGCGCGTGGTCTACCAGCCGGTCTCGATCGAGCCGCGCGAAATCACGCCGCGCGTGATCCGCGAAGACAACTACGGCGGCGGTTTGCACTGACAAATATGGCCGAAATCAAGAACTACACACTCAACTTCGGTCCCCAGCACCCCGCAGCACACGGCGTGCTGCGCCTGGTGCTCGAGCTGGACGGCGAAGTGATCCAGCGTGCCGACCCCCACATCGGCCTGCTGCACCGTGCGACCGAGAAGCTCGCCGAATCGCGCACCTTCATCCAGTCGCTGCCCTACATGGACCGCCTCGACTACGTGTCGATGATGTCCAACGAGCACGCCTACTGCCTCGCCATCGAGCGGATGATGGGCCTGGACGTGCCGATCCGCGCGCAGTACATCCGCGTGATGTTCGCCGAGATCACCCGCCTGCTGAACCACCTGCTGTGGCTCGGCGCGCACGGTCTGGACTGCGGCGCGATGAACATGCTCATCTACTGCTTCCGCGAGCGTGAAGACCTGTTCGACATGTACGAAGCCGTGTCCGGCGCGCGCATGCACGCGGCGTACTTCCGTCCGGGCGGTGTCTACCGTGACCTGCCGGATTCGATGCCGCAGTACAAGGTCAGCAAGATCAAGAATGCGAAGGCCATCGAGAAGCTCAACGAGAACCGCCAGGGCTCGCTGCTCGACTTCATCGACGACTTCTGCAAGCGCTTCCCGAAGATGGTCGACGAGTACGAGACGCTGCTCACCGACAACCGCATCTGGAAGCAGCGCACCGTGGGCATCGGCGTGGTCACGCCGGAGCGCGCGCTGAACCTGGGCTTCACCGGCCCGATGCTGCGTGGCTCGGGCGTCGAATGGGACCTACGCAAGAAGCAGCCCTACGACGTCTACGACCAGATGCAGTTCGACGTGCCCGTGGCAAGACCGGCGACTGCTACGACCGCTACCTGGTTCGCGTGGAAGAAATGCGCCAGGCCAACAAGATCATCCAGCAGTGCTCGGCATGGCTGCGCGTGAATCCGGGTCCGGTCATCACCAGCAACCACAAGGTCGCCGCGCCCGCGCGCGAATCGATGAAGGCGAACATGGAGGAGCTGATCCACCATTTCAAGCTCTTCACCGAAGGCTTCCATGTGCCCGAAGGCGAAGCGTATGCCGCCGTCGAGCACCCCAAGGGCGAGTTCGGCATCTACCTCGTGAGCGACGGCGCCAACAAGCCGTACCGCCTGAAGATCCGCGCCCCGGGCTTCCCGCACCTCGCTGCCCTCGACGAAATGTCGCGCGGCCACATGATCGCCGACGCTGTCGCGGTGATCGGCACGATGGACATCGTGTTCGGCGAAATCGACAGGTGAGAAAGAGCGAATGACGACTTCCTCAACCCATCACCATGACGCGGCGCCCTCGGCGCCGTTGAAGGCTGCCATCCTCGAGCGCTTTGCGCGCGAGGTCGCGAAGTACCCCGAAGCCGGCAAGCAGTCGGCCGTGATGGCCTGCCTGGCCATCGTCCAGCAGGACGAAGGCTTCGTGAGCGTGCAGCGCGAGCGCGAGATCGCCGCCTACCTCGGCATGGCGCCCATCGCCGTGCACGAAGTGACGACCTTCTACAACATGTACAACCAGCATCCGGTGGGCAAGTTCAAGCTCAACGTGTGCACCAACCTGCCGTGCCAGCTGCGCGACGGCGTCACCGCGCTGGTTCATCTCGAGAAGAAGCTCGGCATCAAGATGGGCGAGACCACGGCCGACGGCCTGTTCACGCTGCAGCAGAGCGAATGCCTGGGCGCCTGCGCTGATTCGCCCGTGATGCTGGTCAACGACCGCACCATGTGCAGCTTCATGAGCAACGACAAGCTCGACCAGCTCATCGACGGTTTGCGCAGTGCCAAGCCAGGGGAGGCTTCGTGATGACGCCCGAACAGGTTCTCTCGCAATTCCAGGCCACCGGTGTCCAGACCTGCTTCCATGACCGCCACATCGGCGCTCAGATCTATGCAGGCCTGGACGGCACCAACTGGCACCTGGCCGACTACGAAGCGCGCGGCGGCTACCAGGCGCTGCGCAAGATCCTCACCGAGGGCCTCACGCCCGACCAGGTGATCGCCGAAGTGAAGGCCTCGGGCCTGCGCGGCCGTGGCGGCGCGGGTTTCCCGACCGGCCTGAAGTGGAGCTTCATGCCCCGCCAGTTCCCGGGCCAGAAGTACCTCGTCTGCAATTCGGACGAAGGCGAGCCCGGCACGTGCAAGGACCGCGACATCCTGCAGTTCAACCCGCACATCGTGATCGAAGGCATGGCCATCGCCGCGTATGCGATGGGCATCAGCGTGGGCTACAACTACATCCACGGCGAGATCTTCCAGAGCTACGACCGCTTCGAGGCCGCCCTTGAAGAGGCGCGTGCCGCCGGCTATCTCGGCGACAAGATCATGGGCAGCACGTACAACTTCCAGTTGCACGCCGCCCACGGCTTCGGTGCCTACATCTGCGGCGAAGAAACCGCGCTGCTCGAGTCGCTCGAAGGCAAGAAGGGCCAGCCGCGCTTCAAGCCGCCGTTCCCGGCGAGCTTCGGCCTGTACGGCAAGCCGACCACCATCAACAACACCGAGACCTTCGCGGCGGTGCCCTGGATCATCCGCAACGGCGGCCAGGCCTACCTCGAGTGCGGCAAGCCGAACAACGGCGGCACCAAGATCTACTCGGTGAGCGGTGACGTCGAGCTGCCCGGCAACTACGAAGTGCCGATGGGCACGCCGTTCTCCAAGCTGCTCGAGCTGGCCGGCGGCGTGCGCAAGGGCCGCACGCTCAAGGCCGTGATTCCCGGCGGCTCGTCGTCGCCGGTGCTGCCGGCCGACATCATGATGGCCTGCACCATGGACTACGACTCGATCGCCAAGGCCGGCTCCATGCTGGGCTCGGGCGCCGTGATCGTCATGGACGACACGCGGTCGATGGTCGAGTCGCTCAAGCGCCTCTCGTACTTCTACATGCACGAGTCCTGCGGCCAGTGCACCCCCTGCCGCGAAGGCACGGGCTGGCTCTACCGCGTGGTGGACCGCATCCACAACGGCCAGGGCAAGCCCAGCGACATGCAGCTGCTGGACTCCGTGGCCGGCGACATCATGGGCCGCACCATCTGTGCGCTCGGCGATGCGGCAGCCATGCCCGTGCGCGCCATGATCAAGCACTTCCGCCATGAGTTCGAGGCCCTGATCCCGGGTCACGTCCCGACGGCGCCCGTCAAGGCCTGAGTGCGAGAAGAAACACAGACATGATCGAAATCGAACTCGACGGCAAGAAGGTCGAAGTGACCGAAGGCAGCATGGTGATGCATGCGGCCGAAAAGGCGGGCACCTACATTCCGCACTTCTGCTATCACAAGAAACTCAGCATCGCGGCCAACTGCCGCATGTGCCTGGTCGACGTGGAAAAGGCGCCCAAGCCGATGCCGGCCTGCGCCACGCCCGTCACGCAGGGCATGATCGTTCGCACCAAGAGCGACAAAGCCATCAAGGCCCAGCAGTCCGTCATGGAGTTCCTGCTGATCAACCACCCGCTGGATTGCCCCATCTGCGACCAGGGCGGCGAATGCCAGCTGCAGGACCTGGCCGTCGGCTACGGCGGTTCTTCTTCGCGCTACGAAGAAGAAAAGCGCGTCGTGTTCCACAAGGACGTCGGCCCGCTGATCAGCATGGAAGAAATGAGCCGCTGCATCCACTGCACGCGCTGCGTCCGTTTCGGCCAGGAAGTGGCCGGCGTGATGGAGCTGGGCATGTCGCACCGCGGCGAGCACTCCGAAATCGAAACCTTCCTCGGCGACTCGGTCGACTCCGAGCTGTCGGGCAACATGATCGACATCTGCCCGGTCGGCGCGCTCACGAGCAAGCCCTTCCGCTACAGCGCCCGCACCTGGGAACTGTCGCGCCGCAAGTCGGTGAGCCCGCACGATTCCACCGGTGCCAACCTGATCGTCCAGGTCAAGAACAACCGCGTGATGCGCGTGGTGCCGCTGGAGAACGAAGACGTCAACGAATGCTGGATCGCCGACCGCGACCGCTTCTCGTACGAAGCGCTCAACGGCACCGAGCGCCTGACGCAGCCCATGCTGAAGCAGGGCGGTCAATGGCAGCAGGTCGACTGGCAGACGGCGCTCGAATACGTTGCCAACGGCCTCAAGCAGATCAAGACCGACCACGGTGCGCAAAGCATCGGCACGCTGGTCAGCCCGCACAGCACGCTCGAAGAACTGCAGCTCGCCGCCATGCTCACGCGTGAACTGGGCAGCGACAACATCGACTACCGCCTGCGCAACGCCGAGTTCTCGGTCTTCGAAGGCGTGCGCTGGCTCGGCACCTCGATCGCCTCGCTCACGCAAGTGCAGCGCGCGCTGGTCGTCGGTTCGAACCTGCGCAAGGAACACCCGCTGTTCGCGCAGCGCATCCGCCAGGCCGTGCGCAAGGGCGCCGCGCTGTCGGTGATCACCTCGGCCAGCCTGATGGCCGACCGCGAAGCTTGGGCCATCAACGTGGCGCAATCGACCATCGTCGAAGCCGACCAGTGGGTCGAAGCCCTGGCGGCAGTCGCTGCCGCCATCGGCCAGACCAACGGTGCCGCTGCACCGCTGGCACCGACGAGCGAGCCCGACGCTGCTGCACAAGCCATCGCAGCGTCGCTGCTGAGCGGCGAACGCAAGGCGATCCTGCTCGGCAATGCCGCCGCCCACCACGCGCAAGCCAGCAGCCTGCTGGCCCTCGCGAACTGGATCGGCGCACAGACCGGCGCCACCGTCGGCTACCTGACCGAAGCCGCCAACACCGTGGGCGCGCAGCTCGTCGGCGCGTTCCCGAAGAACGGCGGTCTCGATGCCGGCCGCATGCTCGCCGCCGGCTCCGGCCTCAAGGCCGTGCTGCTGCTGAACACCGAACCGGTGTTCGATTCGGCCGCCGGCGCTGCCGCCGCCGATGTCATCGGCAATGCGCAAATGGTCGTCACGCTGAGCCCCTTCAAGGCCAACCTCGAGTTCAGCGACGTGCTGCTGCCCATCGCGCCGTTCACCGAAACGCCCGGCACCTTCGTCAATGCCGAAGGCCGCCTGCAAGGTTTCCATGCCGTCGTGAAGCCGCAAGGCGAGACGCGTCCGGCGTGGAAGGTGCTGCGCGTGCTGGCGAACCTGCTCGGCCTGCCGGGCTTCGCCTTCGAATCGACCGCCGAGGTGCTGGCCACTGTCGGTGACAAGGGCACCGTGCCGGCGAACGCGTTGAGCAACGCCACCTCCGCCAAGGCCGTCGTGGCCAGCGGCGCCGTGGCTGCGCCCGTGGTCGCGAGCATCTACCAGCTCGACTCGATCGTGCGCCGCGCACCGTCGCTGCAGCTGACCGCCGACGCGCGCAACAGCGCACCGGCCGCACCCGCTCGTGCCGAGGAGGCCCTGGCATGATCGACGCAATTCATGGCTTCGGCCAGGGGCTGGTCGCCGCAGGCTGGTGGACGTCCGTCGTCTGGCCCGTGGTCTGGACGCTGATCAAGATCATCGTCGTCGTGATCCCGCTGATGCTGGCCGTGGCGTACCTCACGCTGTGGGAACGCAAGGCCATCGGTTTCACGCAGATCCGCGTGGGCCCGAACCGCATCGGGCCGCTGGGCCTGCTGCAGCCGATCGCCGACGCGCTCAAGCTGATGACCAAGGAAATCATCCTTCCGACGGTCGCCAACAAGGGCCTGTTCCTGCTCGGCCCCATCATGACCATCATGCCGGCGCTGGCCGCATGGGCCGTGATTCCCTTCGGCCCCGACGTGGCGCTGGCCAACATCAACGCCGGCCTGCTGTTCGTGATGGCCATCACCTCGCTCGAGGTGTACGGCGTGATCATCGCCGGCTGGGCCTCGAACTCGAAGTACGCCTTCCTGGGCGCGCTGCGCGCCTCGGCACAGATGGTGAGCTACGAGATCGCGATGGGCTTCTGCTTCGTCGTGGTGCTGATGGTCACGGGCAGCCTGAACATGTCCGACATCGTGACGGTGCAGGGCAAGGGCATGTTCCAAGACATGGGCATCGGCTTCCTGTCGTGGAACTGGCTGCCGCTGCTGCCGATCTTCGTCGTGTACTTCATCTCGGGCCTGGCCGAAACCAACCGCCACCCGTTCGACGTGGTGGAAGGCGAATCCGAAATCGTGGCCGGCCACATGATCGAGTACTCGGGCATGAGCTTCGCGATGTTCTTCCTGGCCGAGTACGCCAACATGTGGCTCGTCTCGATCCTGACCGTGGTGCTGTTCCTCGGTGGATGGCTGCCGCCGTTCGAGTTCCTGAGCTTCATTCCGGGCTGGATCTGGCTGGGCCTGAAGACCTTCTGCGTGGTCACCATGTTCCTGTGGGTGCGCTCGACGTTCCCGCGCTTCCGCTACGACCAGATCATGCGTCTGGGCTGGAAGATCTTCATTCCCGTCACCCTGGTGTGGCTGGTCGTGGTCGGTGGCTGGATGCAGACGCCGTTCAACATCTGGAAATAAGCAGGAAGCGACGACATCATGACTGCTTCACACACCGCCGGAGGGCTCGGACGCACCTCCAAGCTGGCCTCCGCACCGTTCTCGCTCAAGGACTTCCTGGGCAGCTTCATGCTGTTCGAACTGTTCAAGGGCCTGGCCATCACGGGCAAGTACGCCTTCGCGCGCAAGATCACCGTCCAGTTCCCCGAAGAGAAGACGCCGCTGTCGCCGCGCTTTCGCGGCCTGCACGCGCTGCGCCGCTACGAGAACGGCGAAGAGCGCTGCATCGCCTGCAAGCTGTGCGAGGCCGTGTGCCCCGCGCTGGCGATCACCATCGAATCCGACGTGCGTGACGACGGCTCACGCCGCACCACGCGCTACGACATCGACCTGACCAAGTGCATCTTCTGCGGCTTCTGCGAAGAGAGCTGCCCGGTCGACTCGATCGTCGAGACGCACATCTTCGAATACCACGGCGAAAAGCGCGGCGACCTGTACTTCACCAAGGACATGCTGCTGGCCGTGGGCGACCGCTACGAAAAAGAAATCGCGGCGAACAAGGCGGCCGACGCCAAGTACCGCTGAGCCGGCTCCGCTCGAAACCCGTACCAATCGAATTCCAATGGACGTCAAGACCGGTCTGTTCTATCTGTTTGCCGCGGTGCTGCTGTTTGCAGCCTTCCGCGTCATCACCTCCCGCAATCCCGTGTACGCCGCGCTGTACCTGGTGCTGGCTTTCTTCCAGGCTTCGGCCATCTGGCTGCTGCTGCGCGCCGAGTTCCTGGCGATCTCGCTCGTGCTGGTGTACGTCGGCGCCGTGATGGTGCTGTTCCTGTTCGTCGTGATGATGCTGGACATCGACGTCGACGGCCTGCGAGAGGGCTTCTGGAAGCACTTCCCGCTGGCCGCCGGCATCGGCGCGCTCATCGCGCTCGAAATGGCCGCCGTGCTCATGGGCGGCTTCCGCCTGGGCGAAGGCCCGCGCGCCATGGCGACGACCTCGCCCAACAGCTCGAACACGCTCGAGCTGGGCAAGCTGCTGTATTCCGAATACCTCTACCCGCTGGAAATCGCCGCGGTCATCCTGCTGGTGGCCATCATTGCTGCCATTGCACTGACGCTGCGCACCCGCAAGGACAGCAAGTACGTCAACCCGTCGGACCAGGTGCGCGTGAAGGCGCGCGACCGCGTGCGCATCGTGCAGATGCCCGTCACGCGTGCGGCCGAGCCGGTGGTTGAGGCCCCGGCAGCGGATGCCGCTGCAAAGGAAAACAAGGCATGACGCTCACGCTTGGACACTTTCTCTCGCTCGGTGCGATGCTCTTCGCGCTGTCGGTGATCGGCATCTTCCTGAACCGCAAGAACCTGATCGTGCTGCTGATGGCCATCGAGCTGATGCTGCTGGCGGTCAACATGAACTTCGTGGCCTTCTCGCACTACCTGGGCGACATGCACGGCCAGATCTTCGTGTTCTTCATCCTGACGGTGGCGGCGGCCGAATCGGCCATCGGCCTGGCGCTGCTGGTCCTGTTGTTCCGCAACAAGTCCAACATCAACGTCGACGAACTCAACTCGCTCAAGGGTTGACAGCAGTATGAGCGCAACCCTTTCCGCATCCACCTTGCTGGCCGTGCCGCTGGCACCCCTGGTCGGCGCCGCACTTGCCGGCCTGTTCGGCACGAAGTTCGGCGGCAACCACATCGGCCGCAAGGTCACGCATTCGCTGACCATCCTGGGCGTGTTCGTCGCCTTCGTGATCTCGGCGATGACGCTGAAGTCGGTCATCGTCGACGGCGCCCGCTTCAACCAGACCATCTACGAATGGATGATGGTCGGCGGCCTGAAGATGGAAGTCGGCTTCCTGGTCGACGGCCTCACGGCCATGATGATGTGCGTCGTGACCTTCGTGTCGCTGATGGTCCACATCTACACCATCGGCTACATGGAAGAAGACGACGGCTACAACCGCTTCTTCTCGTACATCTCGCTCTTTACCTTCTCGATGCTGATGCTCGTCATGAGCAACAACATGCTCCAGCTGTTCTTCGGCTGGGAGGCGGTGGGCCTGGTGTCGTACCTGCTGATCGGCTTCTGGTTCAACAAGCCCACGGCCATCTTCGCGAACATGAAGGCCTTCCTGGTCAACCGCGTGGGCGACTTCGGCTTCATCCTGGGCATCGGCCTGATCGCCGCCTACGCCGGCACGCTGAACTACGGCGAAGCCTTCGCCAAGGCCCACACGCTGGCCGGCATCACCTTCCCGGGCACCGAGTGGATGCTCATCACGGTGATCTGCATCTGCCTGTTCATCGGCGCGATGGGCAAGAGCGCCCAGTTCCCGCTGCACGTGTGGCTGCCCGACTCGATGGAAGGCCCGACCCCCATCTCGGCGCTGATCCACGCGGCAACGATGGTGACGGCCGGCATCTTCATGGTGGCGCGCATGTCGCCGCTGTTCGAGCTGAGCGACACGGCCCTGAGCTTCATCCTCGTGATCGGCGCCATCACCGCGCTGTTCATGGGCTTCCTGGGCATCATCCAGAACGACATCAAGCGCGTGGTCGCGTACTCGACGCTGTCGCAGCTCGGCTACATGACGGTGGCGCTCGGTGCCTCGGCCTACTCGGTCGCGGTGTTCCACCTGATGACGCACGCGTTCTTCAAGGCGCTGCTGTTCCTCGGCGCGGGCTCGGTGATCATCGGCATGCACCACAACCAGGACATCCGCTGGATGGGTGGCGTGCGCAAGTACATGCCCATCACCTGGATCACCTCGCTGCTGGGTTCGCTCGCGCTGATCGGCACGCCGCTGTTCTCGGGCTTCTACTCGAAGGACAGCATCATCGAGGCCGTGCACGAAAGCCACCTGTGGGGCGCGCAGTTCGCCTATTACGCGGTGCTGGCCGGCGTGTTCGTGACGGCGTTCTACTCGTTCCGCATGTACTTCCTGGTCTTCCACGGCAAGGAACGCTACGACCAGAACCCCGACGCACACCACGACGACCATGCGCACGACGCGCACGGACACGATGACCACGGCCATGGCCACGACGCCCACAAGCCGCACGAATCGCCGATGGTGGTCTGGCTGCCGCTGGTGCTGCTGGCGATCCCCTCGGTGGTGATCGGCTTCATGACCATCGACCCGATGCTGTTCGGCAGCTTCTTCAAGGACGCGATCTTCGTCGACGGTGCCAAGCACCACGCGATGGGCGAGCTGAAGGAAGCCTTCCACGGCCCGGTCGCCATGGCGATCCACGGCCTGCAGACCGCACCGTTCTGGCTGGCACTGGCCGGCGTGGCGCTCTCGTACTACATGTACATGATGAACCCGGCACTGCCGGCCGCCATCAAGCGCGCCTTCAGCCCGATCTACAACCTGCTCGAGAACAAGTACTACCTCGACTGGATCAACGAGAACATCCTCGCCCGCGGTGCGCGCCTGCTCGGCACGGGCCTGTGGAAGGGCGGCGACCAGGCGCTGATCGACGGCGCGCTCGTCAACGGTTCCTGGAAGGTGGTGGGTCGCGTGGCCGGCGTCGTGCGCTGGCTGCAGTCGGGCTTCATCTACCACTACGCCTTCGCGATGCTGCTGGGCATCTTCATCCTGATGACGTACTTCGTCTGGTTCAAACGTTGAGCCCGAACGCTGGAGAAAAAGAAAAATGGGTTTGTTGAGCCTTGCCATCTGGGTGCCGATCGCATTCGGCGCCGTGCTGCTGGCGTTTGGCCGCGACGAGCACGCCAAGGGCGTGCGCTGGGTCGCGCTCGTCGGTGCCATCGTGAGCTTCCTGGTCACGGTGCCGCTGTTCACGCGCTTCCAGAACGGAACCGCCGCGATGCAGTTCGTCGAGAAGACGAGCTGGATCTCGCGCTTCAACGTCAACTACCACCTGGGCATCGACGGCATGTCGCTGTGGCTGGTGCTGCTGACCTCGTTCATCACGGTCGTGGTCGTGATCTCGGCCTGGGAAGTGATCACCGAGCGCGTGAACCAGTACATGGGCGCGTTCCTGATCCTGTCGGGTTTCATGATCGGCGTGTTCTCGGCGCTCGACGGCATCCTGTTCTACGTGTTCTTCGAAGCCACGCTGATCCCGATGTACCTGATCATCGGCATCTGGGGCGGCCCGAACAAGATCTACGCGGCGTTCAAGTTCTTCCTGTACACGCTGCTCGGCTCGCTGCTGATGCTGGTCGCGCTGATCTTCCTGTACAACAAGTCGGGCGGCAGCTTCGACATCCTGAGCTGGCACAAGCTGCCGCTGGGTTCGACCGCGCAGACCTTCCTGTTCTTCGCCTTCTTCGCGGCCTTCGCCGTCAAGGTGCCGATGTGGCCGGTCCACACTTGGCTGCCCGACGTGCACGTCGAGGCCCCCACGGGCGGTTCGGCCGTGCTGGCCGCGATCATGCTGAAGCTGGGTGCCTACGGTTTCCTGCGCTTCTCGATGCCCATCGCGCCTGACGCCTCGCACGAGTGGGCCTGGCTCATGATCGCGCTGTCGCTCATTGCCGTGATCTACGTGGGCCTCGTTGCACTGGTGCAGCAGGACATGAAGAAGCTGGTGGCGTACTCGTCGGTCGCCCACATGGGCTTCGTGACGCTGGGCTTCTTCATCTTCAACGAGCTCGGCGTGTCCGGCGGCATCGTGCAGATGATTGCCCACGGCTTCGTGTCGGGCGCCATGTTCCTGGGCATCGGCGTGCTGTACGACCGCGTGCACTCGCGCCAGATCGCCGACTACGGCGGCGTGGTCAACACCATGCCCAAGTTCGCCGCGTTCGCGCTGCTGTTCGCCATGGCCAATTGCGGCCTGCCGGGCACCGCCGGTTTCGTGGGCGAATGGATGGTGATCCTGGGCGCCGTCAAGGCCAACTTCTGGGTCGGCCTGGGCGCCGCCACCGCACTGATCTTCGGCGCCGCCTACACCCTGTGGATGTACAAGCGCGTGTACCTGGGCCCGGTCGGCAACGACCACGTCAAGGAACTGAAGGACATCAACGCCCGCGAATTCCTGATGCTGTCGCTGCTGGCGATCGCCGTGCTGTGGATGGGCCTGTATCCGAAGCCTTTCACCGACGCGATGGATGCCTCCGTCGTCGAGCTTCTGCGCCACGTGGCGATTTCGAAGCTGCCCGTCTGATGCCACGCTGAAGAAGAGAACGAGATGATTGACAAACTCAGCTGGGTGACGATCTACCCCGAAATCGTGTTGCTGGTCATGGCCTGCATCATTGCGCTGGTCGACCTGTCGGACACGAGCCCGCGCCGCACCCGCACCTACATCCTGACGCTGCTCACGCTGGCGGCGGTGGCCGTGCTCACGGGCCTGGCCGCTGTCGGCGGCAAGACCTCCTACGGCTTCGGCGGCATGGTGGTGAGCGACACGATGGGCAACTGGCTCAAGTGCTTCGCCTCGCTGGCCCTGATGGTGACGCTGGTCTACGGCCGTCCCTACGCGGCCGACCGCGAGATGCTGCGCGGCGGCGAGATGTTCACGATCAGCATGCTGGCCCTGCTGGGCATGTTCGTGATGATCGGCGGCAGCAACTTCCTGCTGATCTACCTCGGCCTGGAGCTGCTCACGCTGTCGAGCTACGCGCTCGTGGCGCTGCGCCGCGACAACGCGGTGGCCAGCGAAGCCGCCATGAAGTACTTCGTACTCGGCGCCATGGCCAGCGGCTTCCTGCTGTACGGCCTGTCGATGATGTACGGCGCCACCGGCTCGCTCGACCTGAACGAAGTGTTCAAGGCGATCTCGACCGGCAAGGTGAATCACCAGGTGCTGGTGTTCGGCCTGGTTTTCATCGTGGCCGGCCTGGCGTTCAAGGTCGGTGCCGCACCGTTCCACATGTGGGTGCCCGACGTCTACCAGGGCGCGCCGACGGCGATCACGCTGCTGATCGGTGCCGCGCCAGAGCTGGCTGCTTTCGGCATCATCATCCGCCTCCTGGTCGACGGCCTGCAGCCGCTGGCCATCGACTGGCAGCAGATGCTCGCCGTGCTGGCGGTCGCGTCGCTGGTGATCGGCAACCTGGCCGCCATCGCGCAGAGCAACCTCAAGCGCATGCTGGCCTACTCGACCATCGCGCAGATGGGCTTCATGCTGCTGGGCCTGGTGGCGGGTTCCGACCTGCAGGGCACGCAGAACGCACAGGCCGCCTACAGCGCCGCGATGTTCTACGTCGTGACCTACGTGCTGACCACGCTGGCGAGCTTCGGCATCATCCTGCTGCTGGCGCGCGAAGGCTTCGAAAGCGAAGAGATCACCGACCTGGCCGGCCTGAACCAGCGCAGCCCGCTGTACGCCGGCGTGATGGCCATCGCGATGTTCTCGCTGGCCGGCCTGCCGCCACTCGTTGGCTTCTACGCCAAGCTGGCCGTGCTGCAGGCGCTGATCGCCTCGGGCGCTGCCATCTACATCGGCCTGGCCGTGTTCGCCGTGATCACCTCGCTGATCGGTGCGTTCTACTACCTGCGCGTGGTCAAGGTCATGTACTTCGACGCGCCCGTCACGGCGACCACCGTGTCGGCCTCGTTCGACGTGCGCACCGTGCTCACGATCAACGGCGCGCTGATCCTCATTCTTGGCGTGCTGCCCGGCGGTCTGATGACGCTGTGCTACGACGCCATCGCGGCCACGCTGGCCCACTGACGCGGTCCGCAACACGGTGTCGCAAACCGCGTCGGTCTGGGTGGTGCTGCTGGTGGCCCTGGTGGCTGCCAACCTGCCGTTCCTGAATGAGCGCCTGTTCGGGGCGGTGCCGTTGTCGACCCAGCACAAGTCGCTCGCCATCCGCTTCGGCGAACTGGTGGTGCTGTACTTCATTGCCGGCGGCATCGGCCTGCTGTTCGAACGCAGGGCAGGGCAGATCGCCGCCCAGGGCTGGGAGTTCTACGCGGTGACGGCCTCGCTGTTCGTCGTGCTGGCCTTCCCGGGGTTCACCTGGCGCTACCTGATGAAGCACAGGCACTGACCGACATGACTTCTCCCGCCACCGCAACCGTCGATGCGCACCTGAAGGAAGCGCTCGTCAGCAGCGAAGAGCTCTTCAAGGGCAAATTCCTGCATGCCAAGCGCGACACCATCCGCCTGCCCGACGGCCACAGCGCCACGCGCGAGTACGTGGTGCATCCCGGCGCGGTGGTGGTGATTCCGCTGCTTGACGACGGCCGCGTGGTGCTGGAGCGCCAGTTCCGCTACCCGGTGGATCGAGTGATCGTCGAGTTTCCCGCGGGCAAGCTCGACGCCGGCGAAGATCCGCTGCTGTGCGGCCAGCGCGAACTGCTCGAGGAAACCGGCTACTCCGCGCGCGAATGGGCGCATGCCGGCGCCACGCACCTGGCGGTGGCGTACTCGACCGAAATCATCCACATCTACTTCGCACGCGGCCTCTCGCTGGGCGAGCGCCAGCTCGACCACGGCGAGTTCCTCGACGTGTTCACCGCCACGCCGCAGGAGCTCATCGGCTGGTGCCGCGACGGCACCGTGACCGACGCGAAGACGCTCACCTGCGCCCTGTGGCTGCAGAACGTCCTGTCGGGCGCATGGGCACTGGATTGGCAGGCCGCAGCCTCGCAAGGCGGCGCGGGATAATCCGCGCATGAAGGTCCTCGATCTCCGCTGCACGCACGGCCACGGCTTCGAGGGCTGGTTCGCGTCCAACGAGGCGTTCGACAGCCAGCTCGCCAGCGGCCTCGTCGAGTGCCCGGTCTGTGGCGACACCGCCATCGTCAAGCTGCTGAGTGCGCCCCGCCTGAACCTGAGCAACGCCAAGGCGCCGAAGGAAGAAGGGCGCGGCGACGCGGCCCACGCGCCGGCGGCACCCGCAACGCCTTCCACTCAAGTATCCGCAACCTCGACTTCGCCCGAAGCCCGTTGGATGCGCGCCGTGCGCGAAGTGCTGGCCAAGACCGAAGACGTCGGCGACCGCTTCGCCGACGAGGCGCGCAAGATGCACTACGGCGAAACCGCCGAGCGCGGCATCCGCGGCCAGGCCACGCCAGAGCAGACCGAGGCGCTGCTCGATGAAGGCATTCCGGTGATGGCGCTGCCGATTCCGGCAGCGCTCAAAGAAACCCTGCAGTAACTGACCGATCGGCCCGATCGGCCCGATCGGGTCAGGCCGTGAACTGCAGCGCGGCCAGCCGCGCGTACACGCCGCCTTGCGCCACCAGCGCCGCGTGCGTTCCCTGTTCGACGATGCCGCCGTGGTCCAGCACGATGATGCGGTCGGCCTTCTGCACGGTCGCCAGGCGGTGGGCGATCACGAGCGTGGTGCGGTTTTCCATCGCCGATTCCAGCGCGGCCTGCACCATGCGTTCGCTTTCGGCGTCGAGCGCGCTGGTGGCTTCGTCCAGCAGCAGCAGCGGCGGGTTCTTCAGGATGGCCCGCGCAATGGCGATGCGCTGGCGCTGGCCGCCCGACAGCCGCACGCCGCGTTCGCCCAGGAAGGTGTCGTAGCCCTCGGGCAGGGCCTGCAGGAAGTCGTGCGCGAAGGCGGCGCGCGCCGCGGCGTGCACCTCCTCGGCGCTCGCGTCGGGCCGGCCGTAGCGGATGTTCTCGAAGGCGCTGGCCGAGAAGATCACCGCGTCCTGCGGCACGAGGCCGATGCGGGTGCGCAGGTCGTGCAGCGCGAGCGCATCGAGCGATGCGCCGTCGAGCACGATGCGGCCCGACTGCGGGTCGTAATAGCGCAGCAGCAGCTGGAACACCGTGCTCTTGCCGGCGCCGCTCGATCCCACCAGCGCCACGGTCTCGCCCGGTGCGATGTCCAGGCTGAAGTCGCGCAGCGCCGGCGTGCCCGGCCGCGAGGGGTAGTGGAAGGTGATCGCGTCGAAGCGGATGGCGCTGCCCGCGGCGGGAACGGGCGCGACCGCCGGCTGTGCGGGTGACGCAATGGCCGTCGGCGCATGCAGCAGTTCCATCAGGCGCTCGGTGGCGCCGGCCGCGCGCAGCAAGTCGCCGTACACCTCGCCGAGCACCGCGGTGGCGCTCGCCAGGATCGCCACGTAGACCACGGTCTGGCCCAGGTGGCCGGCCGTGATGTCGCCGCGCAGCACGGCCTGCGTGCCTTCGTACAGGCCCCAGAGCAGGGCGGCCGAGGTGGCAATGATGATGAAGGCCACGAGCACCGAGCGCGCGCGCGTGCGGCGCACGGCGGTATGGAAGGCGTTTTCGGTCGAGCTGTTGAAGCGGTCGGCTTCGCGGCCTTCGGCCGTGTAGCTCTGCACCACCGGAATCGCGTTCAGCACCTCGGCCGCGATGGCACTCGAGTCGGCCACGCGGTCCTGGCTGGCGCGCGACAGCTTGCGCACGCGGCGGCCGAACCACATGCTCGGCAGCACCACCAGCACCAGGATGCCCAGCACCTGCACCATCACATAGGGGTTGGTCCACACCAGCACCGCCAGCGCGCCGACGCCCATGACGGCGTTGCGCAGGCCCATGCTCAGCGACGAGCCGACGACCGTCTGCACCAGCGTGGTGTCGGCCGTGAGGCGCGACAGCACCTCGCCGGTCTGCGTGGTCTCGAAGAAGGCCGGGCTCTGCTGCAGCACATGGCCGTAGACCGCGTTGCGCAGGTCGGCCGTGACGCGCTCGCCGAGCCAGCTCACCGTGTAGAAGCGCGCCGCCGAAAACAGGCCCAGCGCCACGGCCACCGCGAAGAGGGCGCCGAAGTGCTCGCGCAGCGCCATGGTCTGGGCGCCCTTGTCGGCGCTGACCAGGCCGCCGTCAATCAGGCTGCGCAGGGCGATAGGAAAAGCCAGCGTCGTGACCGCCGCCATCACCAGGAAGACCCCCGCCAGCACGATCTGCACGCGGTAGGGGCGAAGGAAGGGGCGCAACCCCGACAGCGAGCGGGGCGAACCTTTGGCTGCGGAGGACGACGGAGGGGAAGAAGCCATGGGCGCGAATTCTACCGAGCCCTTGCCCCCACAAAGGTCGCCTTGACAGTAATTGCCATGACAACTAATATTTCGGGCATGAGCGATGCCCCCATTTCCCCGGTCCCTCCGACGCCCGACGAGGCCGTGCGCCCGCCGGTCGCCTTCTATCGCGCCGAGGACTACCGCGCCGAAGAGAGCATCGGCTACCTGATGCGCCGCATCGTCACGTCCGTCGGCCAGACCGTCGGCACGCGCATGTGCGAGCCCGGCAGCCCCACCTACCCGCAGTGGGTGCCGCTGTACAAGCTGCACGTCGGTGCCGCCACCACCGTGGCCGAACTGGCCCGCGCCTGCGAGCTCGACACCGGCGCCATGACGCGCCTGCTCGATCGCCTCGAGGCCAAGGGCCTGTGCCGGCGCGTGCGCTCGCTCGAAGACCGCCGCGTGGTCAACATCGAACTCACCGACGAAGGCCGTGCGGCCGCGAAGGAAGTGCCCTATGTGCTGAGCCGGGTACAGAACGAGTACCTGGCCGGGTTCAGCCTCGAAGAATGGGAGCAGCTCAAGGACTACTTGCGCCGCATCCTCGACAACGCACAGGGCCTCGCGGCCCGTGGAGAGAAGAATGACTGAGTCTTTCGCCGTGCGCGCGCTGCGCCGCACGCCCGTCGTGGCCGCCGCGCTGGCGGTGGTCGCGCTCGCCGGTTGCGCCGACATGGCCGGCATCGGCTCGCACGCGAAGTTGCGCGATGCATCCACGCTCGGCATCGCGGCCGACCCCGCGCGCGCCAACGTGCCCAGCCTGGACAGCCAGTGGTGGCAGGCCTTCGGCGACAGCCAGCTCAATGCGCTGGTCGACCAGGCCGTGGCCGGCAACCCGAACCTGCAGGTCGCGCGTGCGCGCCTCGTGCGCGCCCAGGCCTCGGCGGACATCGCCGGTGCGGCGCTGCTGCCCAAGGTCGGCGCCGACCTCAACCTGAACCGCCAGAAGTTCAACAGCAACTACATCTACCCGGCGCCGCTGGGCGGCTCGACGCAGAACATCGGCCTGTTGCAGCTGGGCGCGAGCTGGGAGCTCGACTTCTTCGGCAAGAACCGCAGCGCGCTCGACACCGCCCTCGGCGCGGCCAATGCCGCCGCAGCCGACGCCGATGCCGCGCGCGTGCTGCTCGCGAGCAACGTGGCGCGCAGCTACTTCCAGTGGGCGCGCCTGAACGAGCAGGTCGACGTGGCCAAGCGCACGCTGGCCCAACGCGACGAGACCTTCAAGCTGGTGCGCGACCGCGTCTCGGCCGGCCTCGACACCCGCCTCGAACTGCGCCAGAGCGAAGGCGGCCTGCCCGAAGCCCGCCAGCAGATCGAAGCGCTCAACGAGCAGATCGCGCTGCAGCAGCACGCACTCGATGCGCTCGTGGGCCAGCCCAACGTGTCGGCCTCGCTCAAGCCGCCGGTGCTCGCCGGCGTGAAGCCGATGGCGCTGCAGGCGAACATCCCGGCCGACCTGCTGGGCCGCCGCGCCGACATCGCCGCCGCGCGCTGGCGCGTCGAGGCGGCCACCAGCGACGTGGCCAATGCCAAGACCCAGTTCTATCCCAACGTGAACCTCACGGCCTTTGCCGGCTTCCAGAGCCTGGGTTTCGGCAAGCTGCTCAAGTCGGGCAGCGAGCAGTGGGGCGTGGGCCCGGCCATCCACCTGCCGATCTTCGAAGGCGGGCGCCTGCGCGCCAACCTGCGCGGCAAGTCGGCCGACCTCGACGTGGCCATCGAAAGCTACAACGCCACCGTGCTCGACGCCGTGCGCGATGCGGCCGACCAGGTGTCGAGCGCACAGTCGATCGTGCGCCAGCAGACCGAACAGCGCGCCGCGCAGACGGCCGCCGAAGGCGCCTACGACATTGCCGTGCAGCGCTACCGCGCCGGCCTGGGCAACTACCTCAACGTGCTGACCGCCGAAACCGCCGTGCTGGCCCAGCGCCGCCTCGCGGTCGACCTGGCGGCCCGCGCCCTCGACACGCAGGTGGGCCTGGCGCGCGCCCTGGGCGGCGGCTGGCAGCCGCCGGCCACCGCCACGGCGGCGGCCCCGACGGCCGCCACCCAGAACTGATTTGCTGATCCGCCTTCTTCGGAAAGAACTCCATCATGAGCGATAACAACACTCCGACATCCGCTTCCCCCGTGCCCCCCATCGCAGCGCCCGAGGCGCCTGCCAGCAACGGCAAGCGCCGCCGCGCACTCACCGTTCTCACCGCCGTGGTGCTGGTCGCCGGCGGCGGCTGGGGCCTGTACGAATGGCTGGTCGCCAGCCACTACGAGAACACCGACAACGCCTACGTGCAGGGCAACGTCATCCAGATCACGCCGCAGATCGGTGGCACCGTCATGGCCATCGGCGCCGACGACACCGACTTCGTGAAGGCCGGCCAGCCGCTGGTGCAGCTCGACCCGGCCGATGCCAAGGTCGCGCTCGAGCAGGCCGAGGCCGCGCTCGCGCAGGCCGTGCGCCAGGTGCGCACGCTGTACGCGAACAACGGTTCGCTGGCCGCGCAGGTCACGCTGCGCCAGTCCGACATCGCCAAGGCCCAGAGCGACATCGCCAAGGCGCAGGACGACCTGCAGCGCCGCCGCGCGCTGTCGGGCAACGGCGCCGTGTCGAAGGAAGAACTCAACCACGCCGAGACGCAGCTGGCCAACGCCAAGAGCGCACTGGCCGCCGCACAGGCCGGCGTGGTCGCCGCGCGCGAGGCGCTGGCCAGCAACCAGTCGCTGACCGAAGGCACCAGCGTGGCCCAGCACCCGAGCGTGCTGGCCGCCGCCGCCAAGGTGCGCGAGGCCTACCTCGCCACGCAGCGCGTGGCCATGCCCGCGCCGGTCGACGGCTACGTGGCCAAGCGCACCGTGCAGCTGGGCCAGCGCGTGGCCGCCGGCACGCCGATGATGTCCATCGTGCCGCTGCACCAGCTGTGGGTCGACGCCAACTTCAAGGAAGTGCAGCTGCGCAACATCCGCATCGACCAGCCCGTGAAGCTCACCGCCGACGTCTACGGCAAGAAGGTCGAGTACACCGGCAAGGTGGCCGGCCTGGGCGTGGGCACCGGCGCCGCCTTTGCGCTGCTGCCGGCGCAGAACGCCACCGGCAACTGGATCAAGGTGGTGCAACGCGTGCCCGTGCGCATCGCGCTCGACCCCGAGCAGCTCAAGGCCAACCCGCTGCGCATCGGCCTGTCGATGGACGCCGAGATCGACATCACGCAGAAGACCGGCAAGATGCTGGCCGACGCGCCGCGCAGCACCGCGTTCGCGCAGACGCAGGTCTACAGCCAGCTCGACCGCGGTGCCGACGCCGAGGTGGACCGCATCGTGGCCGCCAATCTCGGCCGCGGTGCGCCCACGGCGGCCGTGAGCCGTCCGGCGGCCTCCAGCGCTGCGCCGGCCGCGCACGTCGCCACGCAGGGCCAGCCGGGCTGATCGCCGCCGGCTGCTGAACCCTCACAGCTCGCGCCATGGCCACTGCTGCTCCTGCCTATATCGCGCACCCCCCGCTCGAGGGCTCCGCCCGCGTCTGGGGCACGGTCGCGCTGTCCGCTGCCACCTTCATGAACGTGCTCGACTCGTCGATCGCGAACGTGTCGCTGCCGGCCATCTCGGGCGACCTCGGCGTGAGCACCACGCAAGGCACCTGGGTCATCACCAGCTTCGCGGTGGCCAACGCCATCGCGGTGCCGCTCACGGGTTTCATGACCCAGCGCTTCGGCCAGGTGCGCCTGTTCATGGCCAGCGTGATCCTGTTCATGGTCGCCTCGCTGCTGTGCGGCCTGGCGCCCAACATGACCACGCTCATCCTGTTTCGCGCGCTGCAGGGCTTCGTGGCGGGGCCGATGATCCCGCTGTCGCAGACGCTGCTGCTGTCGAGCTACCCGAAGGCCAAGGCCGGCCTGGCCATGGCCATGTGGTCGATGACCACGCTGGTCGCGCCGGTGATGGGGCCGCTGCTCGGCGGCTGGATCACCGACAACATCTCGTGGCCGTGGATCTTCTACATCAACATCCCGGTGGGCATCGTGGCCGCGGCCATCACCTGGACGCTGTACCACAAGCGCGAGAGCAAGACGCACAAGGTGCCGATCGACGCCATCGGCCTGGCGCTGCTGGTGCTGTGGGTGGGCTCGCTGCAGCTCATGCTCGACAAGGGCAAGGAGCTCGACTGGTTCCACTCGGCCGAGATCGTCACGATGGCCGTGGTGGCCGTGGTCGGCTTCGCCTTCTTCCTGGTCTGGGAGCTGACCGACAAGCACCCGGTGGTCGACCTGTCGCTGTTCAAGCGCCGCAACTTCTGGTCGGGCGCGGTGGCCACGGCCATTGCCTACGGCCTGTTCTTCGGCAACGTGGTGCTGCTGCCGCTGTGGCTGCAGCAGTGGATGGGCTACACCGCCACACAGGCGGGGATGATCATGGCGCCCGTGGGGCTGCTGGCGATCTTCTTCTCGCCGGTGGTGGGCCTCACCGTGTCCAAGATCGACCCGCGCCGCTACGCGACCTTCTCGTTCCTCGTGTTCGCGCTGGTGCTGTGGATGCGTTCGAACTTCAACACGCAGGCCGACTTCGTGACGATCATCATCCCGACGATCATCCAGGGCATCGCGATGGCGTTCTTCTTCATTCCGCTGGTGACCATCACGCTGTCGGGCCTCACGCCCGACCGCATTCCGGCCGCGTCGGGGCTGTCGAACTTCCTGCGCATCACGGCGGGCGCCATGGGCACCTCGATCGCCACCACGCTGTGGGACAGCCGCGCGGCGCTGCACCACGCGCAGCTCGTGGAGTCGGTGAACCCGGGCAACAGCGCGGCCACCAGCGCCATCTCGGGGCTGACCGGCAGCGGCTTCAGTTCCGAGCAGGTGCTCGGGCAGATCAACCGCCTGGTCGACCAGCAGTCGTTCATGCTCGCGACGAACGACATCTTCTATGCCTCGGCGGTGCTGTTCCTGCTGCTGATTCCGCTGGTGTGGCTGGCGCGGCCGCAAAAGGGCGGCGCGGGCGGCGACGCGGCCGCCGGCGCGCACTGACAACCGGCAGCGCTCGCGCATGGACCAGTTCGCGGCCATGAAGGCGTTCCGCGCCGTCGTGGAGGCCGGCGGCTTCACCGCCGCGGCCGACGCGATGGACGTGTCGCACACGGTGGTCTCGCGCCACGTCAAGCAGCTGGAAACGGCACTGGGCGTGCAGCTGCTCAACCGCACCACGCGCCGCTTCGCGCTCACGCAGGCGGGCCAGACCTACTACGAGCACGCGCGGCAGATCCTCGACCAGGTCGAGACCGCGGCGCTGGTCGTGGCGCAGCACCAGGTCGAGCCCACGGGCCTGCTGCGCATCAACGCGCCGATGTCCTTCGGGCTGGAGGAGCTGGCGCAGTGGCTGCCGGCTTTTCTCGACGCCCACCCGCAGGTCAAGGCCGACCTCGTGTGCAACGACCGCTTCGTCGACCTGATCGAAGAGGGCTTCGACGTGGGATTGCGACTGGCATATGCACTCTCGGACTCGACGCTGATCGTCAAGCGCCTCGCGAGCTTCGAGGAGTGGTGGGTGGCGTCGCCCGCCTACCTGCAGCGGCGCGGCACGCCGCGCACGCCCGCCGACCTGGCGGGGCACGACTGCCTGAACTATTCATTGGCCGCGAAGGCCGCCCAGCCCAGCTTCACCGCGCCGGACGGCAGCGTCCACACAGTCGATGTCGGCGGGCGGCTGCAGGCCAACAGCGGGCTCGTGCTGCGCAGCGCCGCGCTGGCGGGTACGGGGCTGGCGGCATCGCCGGCGTTCCTCGTGCGCGACCCTGTGGCGCGTGGCGAGCTGGTGCGCGTGCTGCCCGAATTCCGCCAGCAACCGTTGAACCTGTACGCGCTGTATCCGCAGAACCGGCACCTGTCGCCGAAGGTGCGGGCGTTTGTCGACTTTGCCGCCGCGCGCTACCTGCCCGCGCACGGGCAGAGCGACTGAGCGCGGCGTCAGCGCCTTACTTCGCTGCGGTGGGCACCAGGTCGAAGCGATCGCTCTGGTACTGGAACAGCAGACAGTTCGCGCCCGGCTCGCAGCCGCTGCGGTGCGGCAGCCGCGCCGGCAGCAGGTAGTACGAGCCGGCCGGGTACAGCACCTTCTTGCCGTCACCGAAGATCGCATAGAACACACCCGAGAGCACGACGGACGGGAGCGCCTGCGTGTGGCGATGGTGCGGGTTGTCGAAGCCGGCCGGGAATTCGACGAAGGCTTCGTACGGGCCATTGCCCGTCAGGTTGCCGCGCACGTTGGCGTAGCGGATGCCGCCCGCAAGGGCCTGCCATTGCAGCGTGTCGGCGGGCGCCGAGATCGGCGTGCGGGGTGCCGGCGTGGCGGCGGTGGCGAAGCCCGGCGCGCACAGGGCACAGGACAGGGCGAGGAACAGGGCAGAAGAGCGTTTCATGGTCATGGATCGAAGAGGTTGGATTCGTGGGGGCATGCGAAGGGCAGGGCGTCAGCGGCCCGCGTCCAGCAGCCGCAGCACCTCGTCGGTCGAGCGCACCTCGGCCACCACGTCCGACACGCCACGCAGCGCCGCGCGATGCAGCTCGCGGTGGCCCAGCACGCCGCCTTCCTCCAGGTCGAGGTCGCGCGTCGCGCAGGCATCGCCCACGATGAGGCTCTGGTAGCCGCGCGGTGCCGCGTCGAAGGCGGTGGCCGACACGCACATGTGCGTCATGAGGCCCGTGAGGATCAGCGTCGTGATGCCGCGCGCCTGCAGTTCGGCCTCGAGCGTGGTGCCCGCGAAGGCGCTCGGCGTGGCCTTGCGCAGCACGGCGTGGCGCGGTGCTGGGCGCAATTCGTCATGGATGCCGAAGGCGTGGCTGCCGTCCGCGAAGATCGGGCTGTCGGCGGGTGCCACATGCTGAACATGGAACACCGGCATCGCATGCCGGTCGGCGGCATCGATCAGGCGCCGCGCCTGGCGCAGGGCGGCGAGGCCATCGGGAATGGGCATGCGCCCGTCGAAGTACTCGTTCTGGAAATCGATCGCGATCAGCGCCGTGCTGGCGGGAGCTAGGCGGTTCGTCGGCACAGCGCCGGTGAGGCTGCGAATGCTGGGGTGCTTCATGCGTTCTCTGCGTGAGTGAAAGAAGGCCTGAAGCGTAGGCAGCCCGCGCGCTGCGGGGTAGATGCGTGGCCGCACAAGATTTGTGCGGATCGTGAAGGGTGACGCGGCTACTTCACGCCGTGGCCCAGCGCCTTCAGCACGTCATGGCACGCACCCATCGTGTGGTAATCGGTCTTGCCCGCCGGGCTCTTCTCGTCGCTGATCTTCGCGTTCTGCGGCGTGAGGATGCGATACCACGCCCCGTGTGCGTGGTCGACGAAGTGGTCCCAGCTGTAGGCCCAGATCCGGTCGTACCAGTCCCAGTAGCCGGCGTCGCCCGTGCGCACCGCGAGCAGGGCGGCGGCGGCGAAGCTTTCGGCCTGCACCCAGAAGTACTTGTCGCCGTCGCACACCGCGCCGTCGGGCCCGAAGCCGTAGACCAGCCCGCCGTGCGTGGCGTCCCAGCCGCGCTGCATCGCGGTGTCGAAGAAGTGGCGTGCACGCGGAACGATCCATTCGGTGCCGGGCGCGCCGGGTCCGAGGTGGCTCTCGAGTTGCAACAGCAGCTTGGCCCATTCGGTGAGGTGGCCGGTCTGGAAGCCCCAGGGCCGGAAGATGTTGGTCTTGTCGCCGCGGTTGTAGTCCCAGTCGATCGACCAGTCCTCGCGGTAGTGCTCCCACACCAGCCCGTCGGCGAGCGCGGCCTGCCGGCCCGTGATGCTCTCGGCCAGCGTGTGTGCGCGCTGAAGGTAGAAGGGCTCGCGCGTGGCGTCGTAGGCCGCGAGCATCGCTTCGCAGGCGTGCATGTTGGCGTTCTGGCCGCGGTAGGGGCCGACCTGCCAGCCGGGCGTCGCCTCGTCGGCGTACAGCTGGTGCGCGGGCTCCCAGAAATGCCGTTCCATCAGGTCGCGGGTGTGCGCGAGGCCGGCGCGTGCTTCCTCGACGCCGGCCATCAGCGCATGCGCGTGCGCCAGCAGCACGAAGGCCAGGCCGTAGCAGTGCTGCGTGCCGTCCTGCACCGTGGCTTGATGGCCATCCCAGTCGATCTGCCATGCATAGCCACCATTCGGCTGCGCATGCGCGGTCTGCAAAAACGCCAGGCCGTGGCGCACCGTCGCAAGATCGTCGGGCCGGCCGAAGCGGCGCCAGGCCATCGCGTGGTTGAACACGAAGCGCGTGCTGCTCACGAGGTGGCGCGTGCGGCGGTCGTACACCGTGCCGTCGTCCTTGAAGAAATGGAAGAAGCCGCCCGAGGCATCGCGGCTGCGCGGCGCGTAGAACGCCAGCGTGTGGGCGATGTGGTCGACAAGGAATTCGGGTGAGCGGAAGTTCGGCATGGCGGTGATGGATTCAATCCGGGTGAAAGCGCATCGCGGCAGCGCAGCGGGCACGCCAGTTTTTCACGAAGCGTGCATGCGTGCCCGACATCCTCATGACGGTGCGCGTGCATGCATCGCGCGTTCGCAGGTGTGCGTGCTGCGGTGCGCAATGTCGTCGGGACGACAGTCGCTCGCACAGAGGGGGCGCACTCTGTGAATGGTTGCAGTGCAGCATAGGCATTTGCCCCAGTATGCAATTGCATAGCAGCCACCAACAATCGGTCCGCGCTCGATGGTGGCGCATTGAGATGGACCGCATGACCGATTTCTTTTTTCCGCACACGGACGACGCCGCGAGATGAGCGACGTCATTCTTGAAACACGCCAGCTCACCAAGGAATTCAAGGGATTCACCGCGGTCAGCAAGGTCGACCTCTCGGTGAAGCGCGGTTCGATCCACGCGCTCATCGGCCCCAACGGTGCCGGCAAGACGACCTGCTTCAACCTGCTCACCAAATTCCTCGAGCCCACAGCCGGCACGATCCTGTTCAACGGCCACGACATCACGGGCGAACGCCCGGCGCAGATCGCGCGGCGCGGCGTGATCCGCTCGTTCCAGATCTCCGCCGTGTTCCCGCACCTCACGCTGCTCGAGAACGTGCGCCTGGGCCTGCAGCGCAAGCTGGGCACCTCGTACCACTTCTGGAAGAGCGAGAAGTCGCTCAAGCCGCTCGATGTGCGCGCCCGCGAGCTGCTCGCCGAGGTGGGCCTCGAAGAGCTGGCCGACGAACAGACCGTGAACCTGCCCTACGGCCGCAAGCGCGCGCTCGAGATCGCCACCACGTTGGCCATGGAGCCCGAGCTGATGCTGCTGGACGAACCCACGCAGGGCATGGGCCACGAAGACGTGCACCGCGTGGCCGAGCTCATCAAGCGCGTGTCGGCCGGACGCACCATTCTGATGGTCGAACACAACATGAGCGTGGTCTCCACCATTGCCGACACCATCACGGTGCTGCAGCGCGGCGCCGTGCTGGCCGAAGGCCCGTACGCCGAAGTCTCGAAGAACCCGCAGGTGATGGAAGCCTACATGGGCACCACCGACGGCGAAATGCAGGGGGCTCACTGATGACCGCTGCACTCGAAATCAAGGGCCTGCAGGCCTGGTACGGCGAATCGCACGTGCTGCACGGCGTCGACATGGTCGTGCAGCCGGGCGAGGTCGTCACGCTGCTGGGCCGCAATGGCGCGGGCCGCACGACGACGATGCGCGCCGTGATGGGACTCACCGGCGCCCGCAAGGGCAGCATCAAGGTCAACGGCGTCGAGACCGTCTCGATGGCGACGCACCGCATCGCGCACCTGGGCATCGGCTATTGCCCCGAAGAACGCGGCATCTTCGCCAGCCTCTCGTGCGAAGAAAACCTGATGCTGCCGCCCGAACTCAAGGGCGCAGGGCAGGGCATGTCGGTCGACGAGATCTACGCCATGTTCCCCAACCTGGCCGAGCGCCGCCACAGCCAGGGCACGCGCCTGTCGGGCGGCGAGCAGCAGATGCTGGCCGTGGCGCGCATCCTGCGCACCGGCGCCAAGCTGCTGCTGCTCGACGAAATCTCCGAAGGCCTGGCGCCCGTGATCGTGCAGGCGCTGGCCCGCATGATCACCACGCTGCGCGCCAAGGGCTACACCATCGTCATGGTCGAGCAGAACTTCCGCTTCGCCGCGCCGCTGGCCGACCGTTTCTACGTGATGGAGCACGGCCGCATCGTCGAGAAGTTCGGCGCCGCCGAGCTCGAAGCCAAGATGCCCGTGCTGACCGAGTTGCTCGGCGTCTGAGTTCTTTCACCCCTTGCCACTGCTGGAGACATCCATGAAAAATCAGCTCACCGCTTTCGCCCTGGCTTTCAGCGCACTGGCGCTCGCAGCGTCCGCCCAGGCGCAAGGCCAGGACAAGGTCAAGATCGGCTTCATCACTGACATGTCCAGCCTGTACGCCGACCTCGAAGGCAAGAACGGCGCGCTGGCGATCCAGATGGCCATCGACGACTTCGGCGGCAAGGCGGCCGGCAAGCCGGTCGAGCTGCTCACCGTCGACCACCAGAACAAGCCCGACATCGCCGCCTCGAAGGCGCGCGAGTGGATCGACACGCAAGGCCTGAGCATGGTCTTCGGCGGCACCAACTCGGGCGTGGGCCTGGCGCTGGCCAAGGTCGCGGCCGAGAAGAAGCGCGTGTACTTCAACAACGGCGCGGCCTCGTCGGCGCTCACCAACGAACAGTGCTCGCCCTACACCGTGCACTACGCCTACGACACCGTCGCGCTCGCCAAGGGCACCGGCGCCGCGGTGGTCGACGGCGGCGGCAAGACCTGGTTCTTCCTGACGGCCGACTACGCCTTCGGCCACGCGCTCGAAGCCGACACCTCCACCGTCGTGAAGGCCAAGGGCGGCACGATCGTCGGCGCGGTGCGCCATCCGCTCAATGCGTCCGACTTCTCGTCGTTCCTGCTGCAGGCGCAGAACTCCAAGGCGCAGATCCTGGGCCTGGCCAACGCGGGCGGCGACACCGTCAACAGCATCAAGGCCGCCAAGGAATTCGGCATCGGCAAGTCGATGAAGCTGGCCGGCCTGCTGATCTTCCTGAGCGACGTGCACAGCCTGGGCCTGAAGAACACCGAAGGCCTGCAGTTCACCACCAGCTGGTACTGGGACCTGAACGACGAGACCCGCAAGTTCGCCAAGCGCTTCTTCGACAAGACCAAGCGCATGCCCACCGAAATCCAGGCCGCCGACTACTCGGCCACCATGACCTACCTCAAGGCCGTGGACGCCGCCAAGACCGACGATGCCGACAAGGTCATGGCCGAGCTCAAGAAGATGAAGCTCAACGACTTCTTCGGCACCGGCCAGATCCGCCCCGACGGCCGCTACGTGCACGACATGTACCTGATGCAGGTCAAGTCGCCCGCCGAATCGAAGACGCCGTGGGACTACTACAAGCTCGTGAAGAAGCTGCCCGGCGACACGGTGTTCACCACCAAGGCCGAGTCCAAGTGCACGCTCTGGAAGTGACACCACCGAACACCCCACAGGAACAACATCCATGAAGACCACCACATTCGCTCTCTCCGCCGTTTTCGCCGCCGCTGCGCTGGCCGCCGGTGCCGCCCAGGCACAGGACAAGGTCAAGATCGGCTTCGTCACCGACATGTCGAGCCTGTACGCCGACGTCGAAGGCAAGAACGGCGCGCTGGCGATCCAGATGGCCATCGACGACTTCGGCGGCAAGGTCAACGGCATGCCCATCGAGCTGCTCACGGCCGACCACCAGAACAAGGCCGACATCGCCGCCTCCAAGGCGCGCGAGTGGATCGACACGCAGGGCCTGACCATGCTGTTCGGCGGCACCAGCTCCGGCACGGCCCTGGCCATGGCCAAGGTGGCGCAGGAGAAGAAGCGCGTCTTCGTCGTGAACGGCGCGGGCAGCTCGGCGCTCACCAACGAGCAGTGCTCGCCCTACACCGTGCACTACGCCTACGACACCGTCGCGCTCGCCAAGGGCACCGGCGCGGCCGTGATCGGCCGTGGCGACAAGAGCTGGTACTTCCTGACCGCCGACTACGCCTTCGGCCAGGCCCTCGAAGCCGACGCGACCAAGGTCGTGAAGGAAAAGGGCGGCACCGTGCTGGGCTCGGTGAAGGCCCCGCTCAACACCTCCGACTTCTCGTCCTTCCTGCTGCAGGCGCAGAACTCCAAGGCGCAGGTGCTGGCGCTGGCCAATGCCGGCGGCGACACCATCAACAGCATCAAGGCCGCGAAAGAGTTCGGCATCACCAAGAGCATGAAGATGGTGGGCCTGCTGGTGTTCGTGACCGACGTGCACAGCCTGGGCCTGAAGAACACCGAAGGCCTGCTGCTCACCACCAGCTGGGACTGGAACCTGGACGACAAGACGCGCGCCTTCGGCAAGCGCTTCTTCGAGAAGACCAAGCGCATGCCCACCGACATCCAGGCCGCCGACTACTCGGCCACCATGACCTACCTGAAGGCCGTGCAGGCCGCCAAGACGGTCGATGCCGACAAGGTCATGGCCACGCTGAAGTCCACGCCCATCGACGACTTCTACGCCAAGGGCAGCATCCGCGCCGACGGCCGCTTCGTGCACGACATGTACCTGGTGCAGGTCAAGTCGCCGGCCGAATCCAAGCAGCCGTGGGACTACTACAAGGTGGTCCAGAAGCTCAAGGGCGAAGAAGTCTTCACGACCAAGGCCGAAAGCCGCTGCGCCCTCTGGAAGTGACCTCCCGCGGGCGCCCTTGCGGCGCCCGGGTTCGTTGAAACGCTTATGAACATTTCCCTTCCCGCCTTGTTGAGCCAGCTCCTTCTGGGGCTGGTCAACGGCTCGTTCTACGCCATCCTGAGCCTCGGGCTGGCGGTGATCTTCGGTTTGCTCAACGTCATCAACTTCGCGCACGGCGCGCTGTTCATGCTCGGGGCCGTCCTCACCTGGATGGCGATGGAGTACCTGGGCGTCAACTACTGGGTGATGCTGATCGCCGCGCCGGTCCTCATCGGCCTGTTCGGCGTGGTCATCGAACGATTGCTGCTCCGCTGGATCTACAAGCTCGACCACCTCTACGGCCTGCTGCTCACGCTGGGCCTCACGTTGCTGATCGAAGGCGTGTTCCGCTCGGTCTACGGCGTGTCGGGGCTGCCCTACGACGCGCCCGAGCTGCTGTCCAGTGCCACCGACCTGGGCTTCATGGTGCTGCCCAACTACCGTGCCTGGGTGGTCGTGGCGTCGCTCGTGATCTGCTTTGCGACCTGGTACGTGATCGAGAAGACGCGCCTGGGTGCCTACCTGCGCGCCGGCACCGAGAACCCGCGGCTGGTGGAAGCCTTCGGCGTCAACGTGCCGCTGATGATCACGCTGACCTACGCCTTCGGCTGTGCGCTCGCCGCCTTCGCCGGCGTGCTGGCCGCACCGGTGATGCAGGTGTCGCCGCTGATGGGGCAGAACCTCATCATCGTGGTGTTCGCGGTGGTCGTGATCGGCGGCATGGGCTCCATCATGGGCGCCATCCTCACGGGCCTGGGCCTGGGCGTGATCGAGGGGCTCACGAAGGTTTTCTATCCCGAGGCTTCTTCGACGGTTGTGTTCGTGATCATGGTCATCGTGCTGCTCATCCGCCCCGCCGGCCTGTTCGGCAAAGAGAAATAAGGCGAGCGGCATGAACATGAAAAAAATCTCCACCGTCGTCTACGCGCTGCTGCTGGTCGCCCTGGTGCTCGCGCCGTTCTTCGGCGCCTACCCGGTGTTCGTGATGAAGCTCATGTGCTTCGCGCTGTTCGCCGCGGCCTTCAACCTGCTGTTGGGCTACACCGGGCTGCTGTCCTTCGGCCACGCGGCCTTCCTGGGCGGCTCCGCGTACGTGGCGGGCCATGCGATCAAGGTCTGGGGCCTCACGCCCGAGCTGGGCCTGATCGCGGGCACGCTCACCGGCGCCTTGCTGGGCTGGCTGTTCGGCGTGCTGGCCATCCGCCGCCAGGGCATCTACTTCGCGATGATCACGCTGGCGCTCGCGCAGATGATGTTCTTCGTCGCGCTGCAGGCCAAGTTCACGGGCGGCGAAGACGGTCTGCAGGGCGTGCCGCGCGGCAAGCTCTTCGGCATCGTCGACCTGTCCAACGACCTCACCATGTACTACGTGGCGCTGGTGATCGTGGTCGCGGCCTTTTTGCTGATCGTGCGCACCATCCACTCGCCGTTCGGGCAGGTGCTCAAGGGCATCAAGGAAAACGAGCCGCGCGCGCTCTCGCTGGGCTACGACGTGAGCCGCTTCAAGCTGCTGGCCTTCGTGATCTCGGCTGCGCTGTCGGGCCTGGCGGGCTCGCTCAAGACGCTGGTGCTGGGCTTTGCCACGCTGTCCGACGTGCACTGGACCGCCTCGGGCCAGGTCATCCTGATGACGCTGGTGGGCGGCCTGGGCACGCTGTCGGGCCCCATCGTGGGCTCGGCGGTGGTCGTGCTGCTCGAGAACAAGATCGGCGAACTCGGCAACTTCCTGGCGCGCATCACGACCGTCGACTGGTTCAACACGCTGGGCGAGTCGGTGACCATGGTCACGGGCCTGATCTTCGTGATCTGCGTGCTGGCCTTCCGCAAGGGCATCATGGGCGAGATCATCGCTTTCATCGAGCGCCGCCGCGCGAAGTAGCGATGCCGGTGGCGTGACAGCGGGGGGTTACCCTCCCTGCGGCGCCACCGCTTGTGCCTCCTGTGGCCGGGGCGCAGAATCCGGCTCCCACTTCGAGGAGCCGGCCATGGCCCTTCTTCCGTACTTTGTCCTCCCGCCCGAGCGGCGCGAAACGCCCTTGAACGTGCTCGGCACGCAGGTGACGGTGCTGGCGTCGAATGCCTCGACGCAAAGCTACGGCGTCACCTTCCAGCGCGGCGACGAAGGCACGGGCCCGCCACCGCACAGCCACGACTGGGACGAGTCGTTCTACGTGCTCGGCGGCGAGGTCGAATTCCTCTGTGACGGCCAGGCGCATCGGTGCCAGCCCGGCACGCTGGTGCACGTGCCGCGCGGCACGGTGCACGGCTTTCACTACGGCAAGGGCGGCGGTCAGATGCTCGAGATCACGGGGCAGGACGCGATGGCCGCGCAGATGTTCACCGCCATCGACCGCGAGATTCCGGTCGGGCCGGCGCCCGACATTCCGAAGCTGCTGGCGGTGCTGGCGCGCAATGGGGTGACGGTCTCCGCGTGAGTCGCGGCCCTCATCGGCACTGACAAGCCGACGCTGTCCAAAACCACCGGTTCCCGTGGCGACGCCGCATGCAGCGCTCGGCACAATCATCCGCACCCGGCCGCACAGGCCCACACCGACAAGAAGATGGAGGAGACCCCCATGCGCAGACGGCTGCTCGCACTTTTCGTGGCGCTCGCGCTGACAGGGTGCATGACCCCACCGCCGCTGCCGCCGAACGGCGGCCAGCTCGCGAAGGGCGCGAAGGTCGGCCTGCTGGTGCGCATCCCCACCGCATCCGCGGAACACATGCACGTGGGCACGACCGTCTTCAACAACTTCTCGACCACGTACCCGTTTCCCTGGAACCCCACGGCCAAGGTCTACGAGGCCTTCACGTCGGAGCTGGAGAAGGCCGGCTTCCAGGTGGTGCGGCTCACGAGCTTTGCCACGACCTCCGTCAACGCGCTGGCCGTCTTCAAGCACGATCGATGGATCGCGAATCCTGCGCAGGCGTGGGCGACACGCAAGCTGAAGGACGACCAGATTGCCGCGGTGGTCCTCGTCGAGGCGACGCGAACGCAGGCGCGCCTGGAGTGCACCGGCGGGCCCTGTGGCGAGAGCGTCATGCAGAACTCGGGCCTCTTCACGCGCAGCATGCTGGGGTCGACGCGGTACTACGCGGTGCCCGCGATCGAAGCCAAGGTCTTCGTCATGGACCCGCCGCTGAACCTCGCGGCCTACGAGCCGATGCTCGCCCAGCAGCGGCAACGGGTGCGGCAGCTCAAGGATTTCCAGGAGCCGCGCGACCTCAAGCGGTTGAGCACCGCCGAGTTCGCGCCCGTCGCTTCGGCGATCGACGACCACGTCCGCGCGCTGTCGCGCACACGGCGCAGGCGCTGAGCCAGGGCGTGAAGTAGCCCATCGCGCTGTGCTTCGGCTCACAGCCGCAGCGGCGCCGCGTACCCCGTCATCTCGAGGTAACCGCGCCCCACGCGCCGGCCTTGTTGCGCATCGCGCAGCTCGCTCAACCCTTCCCAGTACACGCCGCCCGTGGAGCCGCGGCTGTCCAGTTCCTGGTCGTCGAGCAGGGCCTGCACCTCGAAGCGGCCCGCGGGCGTGTCGATGCGCCAGTGTGTCGGGTAGCTCGCGCGCGTGCGCGGGCTGGTCCAGCTGCGCAGCGCCTCGAAGCGCACCTCGCCGGGTTGGAAGATGCGCGCCGCGCCGCCGCGCGGGCGGAACGAGCCGCCCGACCACAGCGCGCTGCCGTCGCGGCGGCGCAGGTGGAAGGCGGTGAGCGCGCTGCCGTCGTCGAGGTTCATGCCGATCCAGTCCCAGCCCACGGCCTCGGGGTGCATCAGCGCCTCGCTCCATTCGTGGTCGAGCCAGGCGGTGCCGGCGATCTCGAACGGGGCCTGGCCTTGCAGCGTGAGGCGGCCTTGCGCCTGCAGCTGCGGCTCGCTGTAGTAGTAGCTCGCCTGCTCGGGATCGGGGCCCTTGCGCGAGAGGCCTTCGCGGCCCTGCAGCAGCACGGGCTGCGACGGCGCGAAGCGCAGGTCGAGCGTGAATTCGCCGGCGGGGATGCGCGCGCTGTAGGCGCCGCTGCCGGCGTCGCGCACCAGCGACCAGTCGCGCAGCCGCACGTCGGTGTCGGTCTCGCTGGCCGAGGCCACGTCGAAGCCCGCGCGTGCGATGCGCTGGTCGTGCCGCAGCACGCGGCCTTCGAGGTCGGTGATGGCGGCGTGCGCGAACACCAGCTGCTTGGCGGCAAAGGCCGAGCGCATGGCCTGCGTGGCGTCGACGCGCGAGCGGAAGAAGGTCACCTGGAAACCGAACGCGCGGCCCGCGGCGGTCTGGCCGTGGCCGGTGATGTACCACCACTCGGTGCGCAGCTCGGGGTGGCTGCCGAAGTCGCGCGGGAACTGCAGCGCCTTCGCGGGCAGGGCCCAGGCGGCATGCGGCGCGCCCGAGGCGGCCAGCGCGGCCAGCAGCAACAGCTGCCGCCGCGCGATGAGGCCACGGGTCGGGCGCATGGCCATCAACCCGCCACCAGCGCGTCGATGCGTTGCTGCGCGGGCGCGATGTCGCCGAAGGCGTTGCGCACCCAGTCGGCGTCGTGGTAGCTCGGCAGGTAGCGTTCGCCCGCGTCGCACAGCAGCGACAGGATCGAGCCCTGCTGGCCGGCCGCGCGCATCTCGTGCGCCACGGCCAGCATGCCGACGAAGTTGGTGCCGGTCGACGGGCCGACCTTGCGCCCCAGCAGCGCCGACAGCGCATGCATGGCGGCCACCGAGTCGAGGTTGGGCACTTCGAGCATGCGGTCGACCAGGGTGCGCACGAAGCTGGGCTCCACGCGCGGGCGGCCGATGCCTTCGATGCGCGAGCCGGGTGCCGTGAGCGTGGCGTCGCCGCTGCGGTGGTAGGCTGAGAACACCGAGCCCTCGGGGTCGGCCACGCACACCTGCGTGTCGTGGCAGCGAAAGCGCAGGTAGCGCCCGATGGTGGCGCTGGTGCCGCCGGTGCCGGCGCCCACCACGATCCACGCGGGCACCGGATGCCGCTCGCGCGCCATCTGCTGGAACATGCTCTCGGCGATGTTGTTGTTGCCGCGCCAGTCGGTCGCGCGCTCGGCGTAGGTGAACTGGTCCATGTAGTGGCCGCCGGTGCGCTCGGCCAGCGCGCGGGCCTCGTCGTACACCTGCGCGGCGTGGTCCACGAAGTGGCAGCTCGCGCCGTAGAAGGCGATCTGCGCCACCTTCTCGGGCGAGGTGCTGCGCGGCATCACGGCGATGAAGGGCAGGCCCAGCAGCCGCGCGAAGTAGGCCTCGCTCACGGCGGTGGAGCCGCTGGAGGCCTCGACGATGGTCGTGCCTTCGCGCACCCAGCCGTTGCACAGCGCGTACAGGAACAGCGAGCGCGCGAGCCGGTGCTTGAGGCTGCCGGTGGGGTGCGTCGATTCGTCCTTCAGGTACAGGTCGATGCCGTGCGCAGCCAGCGCGGGCAGCGGCAGCGGAATGAGGTGCGTGTCGGCGCTGCGCTGGTAGTCGGCTTCGATGCGGCGGATCGCGCCGGCGAGCCAGCTGTCGCAGGAGGAGGTTGAAGGGGTGGTGGGCTGCATAGCGCGCCAGTCTACAAGTCATGCCTTGTCACCCGTCGGGTGACAGAAATCGGGATACTGCCCGCTGCCAATCCACAACAAGACCGGAGACGAACTGCATGAAGAGAATGAACCATCGGCTTTCCCTGGGCGCCGTGTCGCTGGCGGTCCTCGCCCTCGCAGGGTGTGCGTCCAATGCCCCGGGCGTGAACACGCCCACGCGACCCTCGTCGTCCTTCGCGGTGCCCGGCCTCGAGAAGCCCGCCGAAGTGCTGGTCGACCGCTGGGGCGTGCCGCACCTGTACGCCGGCACGCTCTACGACGCCTTCGTGGCGCAGGGCTTCATCGCCGCGCGCGACCGGCTCTGGCAGATGGACCTGTGGCGCAAGCGCGGCCTGGGCGAGATGGCGAAGGACTTCGGCCCCGCCTGGGTCGAGAGCGACCGCGCCGCGCGCGCCGTGCTCTACCGCGGCGACATGTACCGCGAATGGCTGGCCTACGGCTCCGACGCCAAGCGCGTGGCCGAGGCCTTCACGGCCGGCGTCAACGCCTACGTGGCGCAGGTGCGCGCGCAGCCCGCGCTGCTGCCCACCGAGTTCGCGCTGCTGGGCTACCAGCCGGCCACGTGGTCGCCCGAAGACGTGGTGCGCATCCGGCACCACGGGCTCACGCTCAACTTCAGCTCGGAGGTCGACCGCGCACGCGCCTTCTGCGCCGGCGCGCCGGGCGTCAAGGCCGACTGGCTGCGCCGTGAGCTCGATCCGCCGGTGACGCCCAAGGTGCCCGAAGGCTTCGACCCTTGCAGCCTTCCAGCGGCGGAGCTGCGCGCGGCCTACCTGCGGGCGACCGATGCGCCGCGCTTCACCAAGGAGAACACGCGCGTGGGCATGAACGCGGGTGCGTCTTCCGCGCCGGTCGCGCTGCTGCCCGGCAGCGCCGAGGCGATGGCCGCGAAGGCCGAGCAGGACGAGGCGTCGCAGGGTGATCCCACCGCCGCCTACGGCAGCAACAACTGGGTCATCGCGCCGAAGCTCACGTCCACGGGCCGGCCCATCCTGGCCAACGACCCGCACCGCGCGCACGGCGCACCGAGCCTGCGCTACATGACGCACCTGAGCGCGCCCGGCATGGACGCCATCGGCGCGGGCGAGCCCTTCCTGCCGGGCCTGTCGATCGGCCACAACGGCACCATCGCCTTCGGCCTCACGCGCTTCTACATGGACCAGGAAGACCTGTACGTGTACGAGCTGAACCCGGCCAACCCCGAGGAGTACCGCTACCAGGGCCGCTGGGAGCCGATGACGCGCGTCACCGAGCGCATCGCGGTCAAGGGCGAGGCCGCGCCGCGCGAGGTGGTCAACACCTTCACGCGCCACGGCCCGGTGCTGGTCGCGGAGCCCGGCAAGCGCCGCGCCTTCGCCTTGCGCGCCGCCTGGCTGGAGCCCGGCATGGCGCCGTACTTCGGTTCGATGGACTACATGCGCGCGCGCAACTGGGACCAGTTCCGCGCGGCCATGAACCGCTGGGGCGCACCGGGCGAGAACCAGGTGTATGCCGACAGCAGCGGCAACGTCGGCTGGATTCCGGGCGGGCTCACGCCGATCCGCCCGAACTGGGACGGCCTCCTGCCCGTGCCCGGCGACGGCCGCTATGAGTGGTCGGGCTTTCGCAACGGCGACGAGCTGCCCTCGGAGTTCAACCCCGCGCGCGGCTACGTGGTCACGGCCAACGAGAACAACATCCCGCCCGACCATCCCGCAGCGAAGAAGGGCGTGGGCTACGAGTGGAGCGATGCGGCCCGCGCGCGCCGGCTCAAGGAACTGTTCGCGGCCAAGGTGGCAGCAGGTTCACGCTTCACCATCGAGGACTCGGAGCGCATGCAGAACGACATCGTCGCGACGCCGGCGCAGCGCGTGCTGAAGCTCTTGGCCGGCCAGCGCAGCGACGACGCCCAGACCGCGGCGGCGCTGCGCCTGCTCCAGGGCTGGGACGGCACCATGGACCGCGACAGCGCAGCGGCAGCGCTGTACGAGGTGTGGAGCAGCAAGTTCCTGCGCCAGGCCGTGCTCAAGGCGGGAGCGGGCGATGCCGCCGCCGCGCTGGCCGCACCCGGCGACAACACGCGCATGGTGCTGCTGCTGGAGAACCCGTCCGGCTGGGTCAGCAACGCGCAGCGCGATGCCTTGCTGCTGACGACCTTGCCCGCCGCCATGCAGGAGCTGTCCGCCAAGCTCGGGCCCGACCCGGCGGCGTGGAAGTGGGGCGCCTTGCACCGCGCCGAGTTCCGGCATCCGCTGGGCGGCGTGGTCGATGCGGCCACGCGCAAGAAGCTCGAGGTGGGCGACTGGCCGATGTCCGGCTCGTCGTTCACGCCGATGGCGGCCACCTACCGCGCGAACGACTACAAGCTGACCTCGGGCGCCTCGTTTCGCATGGTGCTCGACGTGGGCAACTGGGACGCCTCGCGCGTCATCAACACGCCGGGCCAGTCGGGCAACCCCGACAGCCCGAACTACCGCGACCTGGCGCCGCTGTGGCTCGAAGGCAAGTACGTGCCGCTGGTCTACAGCCGTGGCGCGGTCGAGAAGGAAACGGTGGAACGAATCCAGCTGACGCCGGGGCGCTAGCAGGACCGGTCACGGAAGAGGGCGCCGCCCGCGCCCCGCCGCGGCGCGCCCGGCCATGCCGGTCGTCACGCGGTCGTCATTCGCCGATGTGATGCTTGCAGGAGTTGAAATACTGCCCACAAGCTTGCTGACACGATCCACTTCTTCCTTGTTGACTTCAGCGCATGGTGGTCGTGGGCGAGTGGTTGGACGGGGCTTGGGCCGGGGCAGGGACGACAGGTTCGTGCGAGCCTTCGTCTTCGGCCTGACGTGCACCGTGGTGTGCGTCTGCATCGCCTGGGGATCGACAGCGAAGGCCGTGGCCGCAGGCACCGACGCGCAGTCGGCAGATGCCGCCACCCGCGCGTCGTCCGAAGCGCAGATGCTGGACTTCGACCTGCCGGCGCAGCCCTTGGCGGCTGCCCTGGCGCAATACGCGGCGGTGTCGGGCCGATCGGTGATGTTCATCGACGAGTGGGTGGCGGGGCGAACCTCCGCCCCGGTGCGCGGGCGCCATACGCCGCATGCCGCCTTGCGGGCCTTGCTGGCCGGCACAGGTTTCACCGCGGATGACGTGGACACGCAGCTTTCCGGCGCGTTCATCCTGAAGCGCGTCGCAGCGGCGCCCGGGGTGGCGTCGATTGGTGGCTCGCCACGCGGGTACGACGCCCTGGTCCAGGCCCGTGTCTGGGACGCGCTGTGTGCCGATCTGCGTACGGCCCCCGGCCACTACCGCGCGATCCTGCAACTGCAGGTGACCGCGTCGGGCCGCATCGGCCAGGCCCGCCTGGTGTCGTCTTCGGGAGACCCTGCGCGGGACGCCGCCATGCTTGCGGCATTGGCTCCTTTGAAGATGGAGCATCCTCCGCCGGTGGACCTGGCGCTGCCGCTCACGCTGGCCATCCTTCCGCACGACGTGTTGCCCGGGCCCCGCTGTGCCACGGTGCACTGACGCATGACGGAGAACGTCATCCCGCTGCTGCGCAGCTTCCTGGTGCAACGCTACGAGCAGCTCAGGCAACGCCTGGCCGTGCGGCTGGGCAATCGCGAACTGGCGGAAGACGCCTTGCACGAAACCTGGCTGAAGCTGGAGCGCAGCCAGCCCATGGCGGGCCCCATTGCCACACCCCAGGCGTACCTGCTGCGCATGGCGGTCAACCTGGCCATCGACGTCCGGCGCGCACAGAGCCAGGTCTTGCTGTCGGACGACATCGAGCTGCTGATGAATGAACTGCCGGACCCGGCGCCCGGCCCCGCCGAGGTCGCCGAGGCTCGTTCGCAGCTGGAGGCGCTGGACGGCCTGCTGTCGCGCCTGCCGCCGCGCCGCCGCGAAATCCTGCTGCTGGTTCGCCTGGAGGGCTGGTCCCAGCGGGACGTGGCCACGCGGCTCGGCATTCCTGTGCGGACCGTCGAGTACGAACTGAAGGCCGCGCAGGATCTTCTGTTCTCGCGGCTGGAACCGCGCCCTGGCAGGTCTTCATGACGGCACGAAGAAATAGTTTGCGGATTGCGGTGTCGGCAACCGTCTATCAAGTACGGGGCTCCTGAAACCGACATGACGACGCACCCTTCACCATCGACGCTTCCCGAGACGCTGCGCGAAGACGCGCGCGCGTGGGTGCGCAAGCTGCATTCGGGCGCCGCCACACAGTGGGAGGCGCAGGCGTTCCGGCGCTGGCGTGACGCGAGTCCCTTGCATCAGGCGGCGTTCATCGAGGCCCGGCAGCAGTGGCGCGTGCTTCAACCCGCGCTGAACAGGCTGGTCCGCACCGACGCCGAAGCGGCGAGCCTTCACCGCGAGACCCTGCGCAAGCCCGCGGCGAGCCGCCGGGCCTTCCTGGGCGTGGCGGGCGCAGCCGCCGCGGCGGGTGTTGCGGGGGTGGCGGTCTATTCGCCCCTGGGGTTGTGGCCCGCGGCCAATGAATGGCGTGCGGACTGGCGCACGGCCGCCGGCGAGCAGCGAGCGATCACGTGGTCCGACCAGATCGGCGTGACCATGAACACCCGCACCAGCATCCGCCGGGTGGCCTCGGACGACCAGGCCGAGGGGCTGGAGTTGCTGAACGGCGAAGCGGCGATCGAGATGCTGCCCAGTGCGCGCACCTTCAGTGTCGTGGCCGGCGCCGGCCGCAGCATTGGCGAATCGGCGCGCTTCGAGATCAGCCGCCTGGAAGGGCGTGTGTGCGTGACCTGCCTGGCGGGGCGCGTGCGCATCGAGCATCCGGCCGGCGACCGTGTGCTGCTGGCACGCCAGCAAGCGGTCTACCGCGATCACTCGATCAGCGGCATCGCCGCCGCAGACCCCGAGGTGGCTTCTGCCTGGCGGCGCGGTGAGCTCGTGTTCAAGCAGGCGCCCTTGTCGGTGGTGCTGGACGAGATCAATCGCTACCGCCCCGGGCGTGTGGTCCTGATGGTCGATTCGCTGCGGGGGAAAACGGTCACCGCGACCTTCAAGCTCGACCGCCTCGACCTGGCCTTGCTCCAGATGCAGCGCTCCTTCGGTTTGAACGCCCGGTCGCTCCCCGCGGGCGTGCTGGTCCTGAGCTAGAAGTGGACCCCGGGGTTGGGTGGTGGCCCTGTCTCGATGTCGCGGCTTCCCATGGTGGGCGTGCGCAGCCACCGTGAAGCTTTCGTGACTTTGCCGAGGTGCAGCGCGTCCTGGCCGTTGATCTGCAAGGACTTTCCGGACCGAGGCTGCAGCGACACGCGCGCGCCCACAACGAGGCCAAAAATATTCTTCTGGAATTCGACGTTTCCGTCCCGTCAAGAAACTGACGGCTCCTGTCGCCTTGGCTTTCGATCGCCATCGCAGGGGCTTCTTGAATGGGGCGTGCCTGCGCGATGCGCGCAGCCCCTTCGGCACAGGCTTTACTTCGGCGGGAACGAGAAATGACCATCAGTGGGTGCAACGAAAAGAATCGACCGGCGCGCGCAGCGCAGCAGGTTTTCAGGATGGCGCCCCTCGCGCGGGCCATCGCGGTGGCGCTGGCTGCCGGTGGGGTCCTCGGCAGCGCGCACGCCCAGCGGGCGTTCAGCCCGGCGTGGTTCGCCGACAAGGGCGCGGCGCAGGCGGGCGCGATCGCCACGGGCAAGCTGCCGAACGGCGCGCCGGCGTCCAGCCTGATCCACCCGACGCAGCCGTCGTCGGCGGCGAGCCAGCAGCTGCAGACGTCCATCACCAACCTGAACCTGGCCGCGCGCGCGATTGCCGCGCAGCAGGCGCAGCAGACACAGAAGCGGGCCGAGGCGCTGGCCAGCGGCGAGTCCGCGCCGGACGGCCTGGCCGAAGGCGGCCTGAAGGTCGACACGAATTCGCTGACCGCCGGCTGGCTCAACGCCAGGGACCCTGTTCAGACCGCAGCGAACGGCAGGACCACGGTCACCATCGAGCAGACCGCCGACAAGGCCATCCTGAACTGGGAGACCTTCAACGTCGGCAAGAACACGACGGTGAAGTTCGACCAGCGTGCAGGCACCCACGCCAAGACCGGCGCCAACGAGTGGATCGCGCTCAACCGCATCAACGACCCCAGCGGCCGACCCAGCCAGATCGCCGGCCGCATCGAGGCCGAGGGCAGCGTCTACCTCATCAATCGCAACGGCATCCTGTTCACCGGCAGCAGCCAGGTCAACGTGCGCAACCTGGTCGCCTCCAGCCTGAAGCTCAGCGACGAACAGTTCAAGGCCGGTCTCAACACGCGCCTGGGCGCGAAATCGGGTGACCCCGGTTACTGGAGCGGCCTCGAAGTGGGCGTCGGCATTCCCACCTTCGGCGAGAACTCCAAGCAGATGCCGGCCGATTCGAACGTGCAGTTCGCCGACATGGGCCCGGCCTTCGATCCGGGCAAGCCGCCGGGCGACGTCAAGGTGGCGGCCGGTGCGCAGATCACGGGGCAGGGTGGCCACGTGCTGATGTTCGCGCCCAAGGTCAGCAACGCGGGCAGCATCCGCACGCCGAGCGGCCAGACGCTGCTGGGCGCCGGCGAAAACGTGTGGCTGGAGGCCAAGGAAATCAGCCCCACCGTGCGCGGCTTCGATGCCGTCACTTCGTCGGTGCGGCCCTGGCTCTTTCCGGCCAAGTTCCTGATCAATCCGCAGACAGCGCCCGCCTTCCAGCCCTATCTCATCGGGCGCATCGTGTCCGACATCCTGCCGCTGATGGAGCAGCGCGCGGCCCAGGTCGGCTACAGCGTGCACAACACCGGCATCGTCCAGGCCGATCACGGCGACATCACCATGGTGTCGCGCGAGATCAACCAGGGCGGCATCCTGCAAGCCAGCACCGCGCTGAACAACCGCACGGGCTCCATCCGCCTGCGCGCCTGGGGCCAGGGCGTGCACAACATCGACATCAACCTGGCGGCCGACGTCCCGCGCCTGACGGCCTGGTCGGGCGGCACGCTGACCCTGGGGCCGGACAGCATCACCCAGGTCGTCAACGACTGGCAGGACGCCACGCGGATCGAAAGCGGCTCGCTGGCCAACCGCTACCAGCCCGGGCGCATCGAGCTCTACGGCAAGACGATCGACGTGCAGACCCGTGCCCAGGTCACCGCCGCCGCGGGCCACATCGACATCCAGGCCCAGGCCAACCCCGCGGCCCTGCAGCGCAACACCCAGGTGGGCGACGGCAGCCGCATCCTCATCGGTGAACACGCCACCGTCAGCACCGCGGGACTGATGCAGATGCCGGTGGACATGGCCAGCAACTTCGTCGAGGCCGAACTGCGCATCAACGAACTGCGCGACTCCCACCTGCAGGCGAACACCTGGCTGTACGGCCGGAAGGTCATCGTGGATCGCCGCCGGTCGGGCACCTTCAAGGGGCTGATGGCGGGCGTCGAATGGGTCACCGACGAGTCCGGCAAGGCGCTCAAGGGCGTCTGGGTCGGCACCCCGCTGGCGGACGTGACGGGCTGGGTGGGCAACGGCCTGGTGGGCTTGTCGGAGCTGGCGGCGCGAGGCGGCGACATCACCATCCAGTCCAACGGTTCGGTGATCACGCGGCCGGGCTCCATCCTGGATGTGTCCGGCGGCTCGGTGCGCTACAGCGACGGCTGGAACACGGAAACCCTGCTGCGCGGCGCGGACGGGCGCACCTACACAATGTCGTCCGCGCCGGCGGACATGACCTACACGGGCATCGCGGGCCAGTACCTGCACGCGCATGCGCGCTGGGGCGTCACGCAGACCTACGTCAATCCGATGCTGTCGGGGCGGCGCTGGGAGCCGGGCTACGAGGAAGGCCGCAATGCCGGTTCGATCGACATCCGTGCCGGCAGCGCCTTCATCCTGGAGGGTGAGTTCAGGGGCTCGGTGCAGCCCGGCGACCGGGTGCAGGAAGTGGCCGAGCTGCCTCGGGCCGGCCGCCTCACGGTGGGTTCCAACCGCGCGCAAGAGGGCATGTGGACCCTGGGCCAGGTCGTCATCAGCGACAAGCCCGCGTTGCTGCCGGCGGGTTTCAGCATCGACAGCCCGCTGGGCAAGGACGCCTTCCTGACCGAGCCGGAAGGGCAATCTCCCGGCGCTGGCGCGGGCGTGGGCCGCACCACCTGGCTGTCCGCCGCAGGGTTGAGCCATTCAGGCCTGGGCGCCATCGAGCTGAACCTCAACACCGGCTTCGTGCTGGAAGACAACGCGGTGGTGACTCTGCAGCCGGGGGCGCGCTTCACGGCCGCGGTCTACGACGGCCAGGGCATCCCCGGCAACTTCGACATCCAGGGCAAGCTCATCGCTCCGGGCGGCTCCATTGCGCTGAGCGCCGGCGGCAAGGCGGACAGCGTGCTGCGCCTGGGTGCCAACAGCCTGCTGAGCGTCGCGGGCCAGTGGGTCAACGACACCGGCCAAGGCGTCACGCTGGGCCGCGCCATCCACGGCGGCTCGATCGCACTGGGCACCCCGATGAAGGAGGGCCTGGGCACGGTGTACGGCAACGTGGAGGTGGCCGCCGGCGCGGCACTGGACGTGTCCGGCGGCGGCTGGCTGTCCGGTGTCACGGCGGGCGGCAAGGCCGGCAAGGTGAAGGCGGGCAACGGCGGGGCCATCAGCCTGACGGCCTTCGACAACACCGCGCTCGAGACGCTCGACCTGCGTGGCTGGGCGGGGGGCGATGCGTCCCGGCTCACGCTCACGGCGATCGGCGACGTGCAGGTGGGCGGCGCCGCGCCTGCGGCCGACGCCACGGGCGGGAAGGCATCGGGCGCGGCCAAACCGCTGCACCTGCCGCAGACCCTGTACGCCGAGCGCGGCTTCGGCACGATCGGCATCCGTTCACTCGGCGGGGACGTCGTGGTCGCGGAAGGCGCACAGGTGCACATCCAGCCCACAAGCTGGGACATGCCCGCCGCGGTGTCGACGCTGCGCACGCTGCCCAGCGGCAGCGCATTGGGCGATGTGCTGGCCCCCAAGGCGTTGGACGAACTGAGCGAGCAGCGCCGCGCCGCGCGCGCGCCCGGCGGCCTGTCGCTGGCGACCGGCGCGACCGGTGGCGGCATCCGCATCGACGCGAACGCCAGCATCCAGACAGAAACCGGCGGCACGATCTCGCTGGACGCGGACGGGTCCGGACAGGCCTCCGTGCGGGTGGCGGGCCGCCTGCAGGCGCCGGCCGGGACGCTGAACATCCGCGCCAAGAACACCCTGACGCTGGCCGACGGGGCCGAGTTGCTGCTGCCCGGCGTGGCGCAGATCTTCCACGACCCGGCCATGCGCCTGCCCCAGGGCAAGGTGCTGCCGGGGGGCACGGTCACGCTGAGCGCCGGCACGCTGGACGCGCAGGCCGGTGCGCTGATCGACGTGTCGGGCGCGCGGGGCACGGTGGCGTATTGGGACCGCGGCACGGGCGCGCTCGGCGCCCTGCGGCGCGTGGAACAGGAACTGGGCAGCGACGGCGGCACGGTCGTGATGGAGGCCGCGGCCGGCGGCGCGATGAATGCCAGGCTGCGCGCCCACGGCGGCAATGCCCAGGCGGCGGGCGGCTCGTTGTCCATCACGGACACCAGCGCGGCCGGGCGTGCGTCCGGGGACCTGGTGGCGCCGGACATCGGCTCCTTCCTCTACTACAAGAGCCCCACCGGCACGTACACCTTCAACGGCGAAAAGTACGCGCGGATCATCGGCACCAGCGGTAACCTCGACGTGCGCGACGAGTACGCCGGCGACGTCAAGATGAGCAGCGCCATGCGCACCGCGATCAACACCACGCTGCCGACGTCGGTGTCCAGCAGCAAGGGGCTCGTCCTCGACGCGGGCGCGGCGCTTGCCGCGGGGCCGGGTGCCGACAGGGCGCCGTGGGAGCACGACGCGAGCATCGACAAGCGGGTGGTCGAACTGCTCAACAAGTACTTCTGGAGCGGCACCGGCACGGCGCTGAGCCACAAGATCCATATCGGCAACATCGCCACTTCGGACGGCACCCTGCATGTGTCAGCGAAGGCGCTGCAGGACACGGGCTTCTCGGCGGTCGATCTGCGCTCCACGCAAGTGGGCGTGCAGCTGGCCGGCGGCGTCGACCTGAGCGTCGCCGGTCGCCTGGGCATCACCGCCCCGGTCATCCAGAGCGACGGGCTGGGCGGCGTGGTGCGCTTGCATGCCCACCATCTGCAACTGAACCCACTGACAGGTGCGGTGGGCGCGGTCGGTGCGGCCGGCGCCACGGCCCGCAATGCGGGCGAACTGATCCTGTCGGCCAGCCAGGCCATCGACATCGCAGGCAGGGGTGCGAAGGGCGAGTCCGCATCGCCCGTCGACGTCAAGCTGCGCGGCTTCGAACGCACCGTGCTGGAAACCGGCGACCTGCGCTTCGTGGCGGGCGCCTACAGCGAAGGCGGCACCGACTACGACGACCCGCAGCTGCGGGCCACGCTCGACGTGGGTGGCGCGCTGGAGATCAAGGCCGCGCAGGTCTACCCGGCCACCGCCGTCACGGCGCGAATCAACTCGGACCAGGCCATCACCGTGCGCGGCAACGGGAGCGCCGCGGCGCCTCTGTCGGCCGGCGGCAGCCTGACGCTGAACGCGCCCGTCATCGAGCAGGACGGCGTGCTGCGCGCGCCCTTCGGGCAGATCGCGCTGAATGCCGGCGAGCGCCTGACGCTGGGCACGAACAGCCTGACCTCGGTGTCCGGCGCGGGCCTGGACGTGCTCTACGGCAGCCTGCGCAACGCCGAATACTGGCTGGATCCGGCCAACCCGCAGGGTCGCAACCGTGCCAATGCCGGCGATGCCAATTCCCTGGACGAAAACCGCTACCTGTCGTCCCTGCCGGAAAAGCGCGTGCTCCTGCAAGCGCCCGATGTGGCCATGGCCGCGGGGGCGGTGGTGGACATCGCGGGCGGCGGCGACCTGCATGCGTGGGAGCACGTGCCCGGCTCGGGCGGCTCGCACGACGTGCTGACGCTGCCCGGCATGTACGCCGTGCTGCCGGGCTACCAGGGCCTGTCGCCCGTGGCGGGCGGTGCGGCGGGCAAGAAGGTCTGGCTGGCCGGCGGCGGCCTGGGCGCTGGCTGGTACACGCTCCTGCCGGCGCGCTATGCGCTGCTGCCCGGCGCCTTCGCGGTGCAGAGCACGGGCCAGGCCTTGCCGGCGTGGGCTGCGTCCCGTGGCGAGGTGGTGAGCCTGCGTGACGGCTCGACGATCGTGGCCGGACGGGAGCAGAACACGGTCAGTGGCGCGCGCGATGCCACGGCCTCGGGCTGGCGCGTGCTGCCCGCCAGCCTGGTGCGCAAGGTCAGCGAATACAACGAAGCGCGGGGTAACGCCTTCTTCTCGTCGGATGCGTTCAAGCTGACGCAATACCGCCTCACAGGGCAGGACGTCGTGACCCCGCGCCTGGCGCGCGATGGCGGCGCCGTGGTGTTCAAGGCCGATCGCGCGTTGACGCTGGACGGCGAACTGCGCGCGCAACCCGATGCGGGCGGGCGCGGCAGCCTGGTGGACATCGCCGCCGCCAAGATCGCCATCGTCGGCGCGGGACAGGACAGCAGCGACCTGCGCGCCGACGGCTACCTGGTCGTGGACGCCGGCAGCCTGACGCGCTTCGGCGCGGGCAGCCTGCTGGTGGGCGGCACGCGCACGGGCAATGTGCGAGGCCTGCAGGTGGACGTGGCCGCCAGCGATGTGGTGCTGCGCAACACGGCAGGCACCGCGTTGAGCGGCCCGGAAGTGATCCTGGCCGCGGCGAATGCCGTGTCGATCGAGTCGGGCAGCGTGCTGCGCGCGCACGGCGCCGCGTCGGGCGACGAGGCGAACCTGGTGCTCAAGCCGCAGGTGGCGGCCGTGTGGAGCGACAACAACACGCCCAACGACACCAGCGACGACCACATCGTCACGCCCTCCAAAGACTGGGGTGCGCTGGTGCGCGTGAGCAGCGGCCAGGCCGTGCGGGCGCTGCGCGAGAACGTGGACACCACGGTCGGCGGCCAGGTGCGCATCGGCGCCGGTGCGCTGCTGCAGGGCGGCGAGGCGTTGCTGCTCGACGCCACCAACAACACGGAGATGGCCGCGGGCGCGCAGTTGTCGGGCAAGGCCCTGTCGGTGGCCGCGAGCCGCATCGGCATCGGTGGCGGCAGCGGCGGCCTGGTGCTGGACACCGACGCCCTGGCGCAGTTGTCGCGCGCGCAGTCATTGACGCTGCACAGCTACGGCAGCCTGGACTTCTATCGCTCGCTCGACATGCGCGGCCTGGCGCAGGTGGTGTTCGACGCCGCAGCCTTGCGGGGCCATGGCGCCGATGCCGTGCAGGTGCAGGCCTCCCACCTGACGCTGCAGAACACGGGTGCGTCGCTCGGCAGCGCGGGCACAGGCGGTGGTCGCCTGGAACTGTCGGCCGGCGAGCTGGTGCTCGGCGCGGGCGACAAGACGATGTCCGGCTTCGACCAGGTGCTGCTGTCGGCCAGCCGGCGCATCGCCGGCGAAGGCACCGGGAGCCTGGACGCCGGGACGGCGGCGCTGACGCTGCGCACGCCGGTGCTGCAAGGGGTGTCCGGCTCAGACCAGGCACTGCGAACGCAGGGGCAACTGGTGTTGCAGCAGGACGCGCAGCTGGATGCGCAAGAGATGGCGTCACTGGGCCGCGCCAGCCTGGGCGCGCGCCTCAATCTGTCGGGCCAGGGCGTGACCGTGGCGCTGCCGGTGCTCGCGCTGGGCGGCAGCATTGCGGTCGATGCCGGCACGGGCAACCTGACGGTTGCAGAGCAGGGCCGCCTGCACGCGGGCGGCCTGGAAAAAGTCTTCTTCGACGCGGCCCAGTACGTAGACGCGGGCCAGATCAGCCTGGCGACCCGAGGCGGCCTGATCGACCTGGCCCCAGGCAGCCTGCTGGACTTGTCCGCCCATCCGCGCGGTGGCGACGCCGGCCGCCTGACGGTGGATGCATCGGCCGGCGGACGGGTCCACTTCGGGGGCACGCTGCAAGCGCAGGCCGGTGCCGGCGGCAACGGTGGCAACTTTGCGCTGGCCATCGATCGGCTGGACGATTTCGGCGCGATGGCGCGAACGCTCAACGATGCGGGCTTCAGCCGCTCGCGCCAGTTCCGCGTCCGCCAGGGCGACCTGACGATCGCGGGCACCACGCGGGTGGCCGACTTCGAAGTCATCACCGACCGCGGCGTGATTGCTGTCGACGGCACGGCGCGCGTCGAAGCCAACGCGGCCTACGGCGGCAGCATCCGCCTGGTCGGCGGGGCGGGGCTGACGATGCAGTCGGGCGCGGTGCTGGCGGCCCATGCCACCGACGCCATCGATGGCCTGGGCAGCAGCCGCATCGACCTGGAAGCGGTCGACGGCCAACTGCACCTGGCCGGCGGCACGCTGGACCTGAGCGGCGGCGAAGGCGGCAAGCTGCGGCTGCGGGCGCAGCGCACTGCAGGCAACGACGGCCTGAACGTCACGGCGCTGAACGCCGCCGTGCTGGGCGCGCGCTCCGCGGTGCTCGAAGGCGTGCGCCGCCATGCGAGCACGGATGGCACGGTGGAATCCGTGGCCCCGCAGGCGATCGCCGAGGCCAATGCCTTTGCAGGCCACACCGGCATCCTGGCGAGGCTGGGTGGCAACGCCGCCGCCTACACCTTGGCGGCGGGCATCGAGATCACGAGCCCCGGTGACCTGACGCTCGGCCGCGACTGGAATCTGTTCGACAGCTTCGGTGCGGCGCACCGCGAAGGCACGCTCACGCTGCGCGCCGGCGGCAACCTGAACATCGACGGCCATCTGAGCGACGGCTTCGACGTGGCGGGCCGCGACAACGGCGCGGGCCGGGCGGCGCGGCTGCAGCAGGCCGCGTCGTGGAACCTGCGCCTGGTGGCGGGCGCGGACCTGGGGTCGGTCGATGCACTGGCCACGCGGCCATCGGGCGCGCTTGCAGCCGACACCGGCACGATCCGCGTGGGCACGGCCGGCACCGAGTCGGGCGCCGGCAAGCTGGTGCGCACCGGCAGCGGCGACCTGACGGTACGCGCCGGGCGCGACCTCGTGCTGGCGCACAAGGAGTCCGCGCTGTACACCGCAGGCCGGGCCGAGGCCGATCCCACCTTGGGCGGCGGCTTCGACACCGCCAGCGTCGATGCCCAGTACGGCACCGCAGGTGGCCACGTGGATGTCGCGGTCCAGGGCAGCGTGCGTGCGCCCACCGCGCAGGGCGCGCGTTCGGACCAGATCCTGACCGAATGGCTGTTCCGCCAGGGCCGCTATGGCGGAGATCTCAGCAGTCCCACCGGCTACTACGACGCGTACAACATGGGCGAGAGCTGGGCGCCGGTCATGTCCGCCCGGGGCCAGCAACCGAGCTGGTGGGTGAACCACGCCAGCTTCCAGCAGGGCCTGGGCGCGCTGGGCGGCGGCAACGTGAAGCTGTCGGCGGGCGGCGACCTGGTGAACCTGGTGGTGGCCTTGCCCAGCACCATGCGCGTGACGGGCGGGCGTTCCGCTGGCGACGCCGCGGCCTCCATCGTGACGCGCAATGGCGGGCAGCTGCAGGTGAGCGCAGGCGGCGCCTTGAAGGCCGGCCAGTACTACGTGGGCCGCGGCGCCGGCGAGATCGACGCAGGCACGAGCGCCGCCGGCTATGTCATGACCGGCATCTCGAGCAGCTGGCCCAACACCGCCTATTCCTACGACATCGCGCCCGTGCTGGCGCTGTCGGACGCCACGCTCAAGCTGCAGACGCTGGGCGACCTGGTCCTGCAGACCGTGATCGACCCGATGCAGATACGCCGTGCCTACGTCGACCAGGCCGACCGGGACACCAGCGGCGCGTCCAGCCATGCGATGTTCATGAGCAGTCAGACAGAGCGCAGCGCCGTCAGCCTGGTGTCCACCGGCGGCAACGTGCGCCTGGTCAACCAGTCGGAATTCGTGGCAGGAAACGACACGGAGAACACCACCAGGCTGGTGAGCGGCATGACGGACACCAAGCTCCAGACGGACATGGTGGGCCTGTACCCGGCCAAGGTCAGCGTGTCGGCCCTGAGCGGCAACATCGACGTCGCGGGCCTGCTGGCGATGGCGCCGGCGAACAGCAGCGACCTGTCTTTGCTGGCCGCGAAAGACCTGCGCTTCCTGCGCGGCAGCAGCCTGCAGAACACGGGTGCCATCGTCATGACCCAGACCACGCTGGACAAGTGGCCGTCGATATTCCGGCCGTGGATGGGTTTCACGATCACGCTGGGCGGGGCATCGGCGTTCGGCGCGCCGCTGAAGTCGGTCTATGGCGGCTTCTCGGTGACGAACACGTTCCTGACCAACAGCCTCAATGGCATGGAGCTGTTCGACAACCCCGATGTGCTGCCGATGCAGGTGCATGACTTCACGCCCAGCCGCTTGTACGCGGCGACCGGTTCCATCAGCGACCTGAATCTGATCGCGTCGGAATCGGTGCACGTGCAGGCCGGCACCGACATCCGCAACTTCGAGCTCAGCGCGCGCAACCTGCGCCCCACCGACACCACCATGCTGGCGGCGGGCAACGACATCCTGGCTGTCGCCAACAGGCTCCTGTCGCACCGATATGCGCGATACAGCGGCGACGCGGCGGCCTACTACTACGACAGGGGCAGCCGCACCGCGCTGCAAGGGCCGGGATCCCTGCTGCTGCTGGCCGGGCGCGACATCCAGGGCAACAACCTGTCGCTGTACACCAATGCCAATCGCTATTGGGACTACGTGTCGGCAACGCCGCTCGGCGAAGAATCGAACGTCATCAAGGCCCTGCCCGCCGAGGGCGCCGGCATCACCCTGATGGCCGGCATGAACAAGGCCGCCAGCTACGACGCCTTCGAGCGGGCCTACCTGAACCCGGCCAACGTGGCCGCCATGCCGGACTATCTGAAGACCACCCTGGCCGACGGCACCGTGGCGCCGCTGTACCTGAGCGACGGGGTGGAAAACCGCGGCGACCTGGCCAAGCTGACGCGCCGCGGCCTGGTGTCCTTCGTGGAAGGCATGCTCGGTGCCGACAAGGTCGCCAGCCTCACCGGCACTGCGGACGGCAAGCTGAGCCCGCAGCAGGCGTGGGAGCAATACCGGCAACTGCCGCCCCTGGTGCGCGAGCAGTTCCTGCGCCAGGTCTTTGTCTATGAATTGCGCGAAGGAGGGCGCGACCAGAACGGGGGCGATGGGCAGAACGGCCCGATCAACGGCGGCTACCGTCGCGGCTCCGCGGCCATCGACACGCTGTTCCGCGGTGCGACGGCCGAAGGCCAGCCCGTGCGCTACGCCGCGGACCTGCCGGACAACTGGCGCAGCAGCTGGTCCGGCGTGGGCAGCATCGCCGCGACCCGGATGGCGGCGCGCACCCACCAGGGGGGCGACATCAATGTCTTCACCCCCGGCGGCGGCCTGCAGGTGGCGGGGCTGGGCGCGGTGGTGCCGGACGGATACGGCCTGGTGACGCTGGCCTCGCCGGGGCAGGTCAATGTGTTCACCGACCGAGACATCATCGTGAACCGCTCGCGCATCCTGTCCTTCGTCTCGCAGGCCGAGCCGCTGGGCAGCGACCAGGTGTTGTGGTCCAGCCAGGGCGACATCGACGCCGGCCGCGGCGCCAAGACGGTGCGCATCCCGCAGGCGCCGGAAGTCACGTCGGACGCCGACGGCAACATCACCGTGGAGGAAAAGCGCGACATGAGCGGCGCCGGCATCGGCACCGTGGGCGAAGGCGACGTGGACCTGGTCGCGCCCCGGGGCACCATCGATGCGGGCGATGCCGGCATCCGGGTCGCCAGCAACCTCAACATTGCAGCGCTGCAGGTGCGCAACGCCGACAACATCCAGGTCAAGGGCGAAACGACCGGGCTGCCGGTGGTGGCGGCGGTGAACATCGGCGCACTGACCACCGCCAGCGCGGCGGCGTCGGCGGCGGCCATGGCGGCGCAGGAGTCCATGCGCCAGGAGCGGGCCGCGGCACGTCAGAACCTGCCCTCGGTCTTCACGGTGCGGGTGCTGGGCTTCGGCAACGAAAGCCTGCCGTCGGGCGGTGCGGGTGCATCGTCGCCGCCACGCCCCGGCGCGCAAGCGGGCGCTGCGCCTCGGTACGACCCTGCCAACCCTGTGCAGGTCTTTGGACACGGCAACCAGTTCGACGCGTCGGTGATGTCGCTGTTGACCGACGCCGAGAAGACCAGGTTGCGCCATGCGGGCAAGTAAGACGATGTCCGCGGCTGAGTTCGATCCCGGTCCTTGTTTTCAAGGGCCATTCGCGGGTCACGGCGAACCCGTCGGCGTCGTGCTGCGGGCGTTTCTGACGGCGAACTACGCGTACCTGCATCGCCGCTTGGCCCGCGATCTCGGCTGCTCCGACCAGGCCAGCGAGTGCCTGCACGAGGCCTGGCTGCGCCTGGGCGAGATGACGGCATCGGAGCCTGTGCGCAGTCCCGGGGCCTATGTCTACCGAACGGCGCGCAACCTGGCGATGGATCGCCTGCGCAGCGATCGGTCCTGGCAGTACGTGGGCGAATGGGATACGGCCCTCGATCTCCTGGCCGATCACGCGCCCGGCCCCGATGCCATCGCCGAGGCACGTTCGGCCGTGGAGGCCGTGGAGCAGGCGATGCAGCGGCTTTCGCATCGGCATCGTTCGGTGCTCGTGGCACTGCAGATCGAGGAGATGACCCGCCAGGACGTGGCGGACCGGCATTGCATCTCCTTGCGTCGGGTGGACACGGCACTTCGCCAGGCCCTGGACTACTGCGCGCATGCGTCCGGCCACACCGTGCGGGCGGAAGGCGCTTCGCCCCGGCGGGGTCTTTCGCGGCGATGGCAGGAGAAAGTCGTCGCGCCGATGCGCGCCGGCGCGCCACGCGCGCAGAAGTGAGGCGCTACCAGTCCTCTTTCACCGCCAGCACCACGTCGCGACCCGCGGCGGCGCGCCCGGCCATCCACGCCGTGAACGTGCCGGCCGCCACCACAGCCGCGCACAGCGCCAGCAGCCGCACCCACGGCACCAGCAGGTCCATGCTCCAGTGGAAGCTCTGCGGGTTCACCACCTTCACCAGCACCACCGACACGGCCAGCCCGAGCAGCAGCCCGGCCACCGCGCCGATGGCCGTCCAGGCCGCGCCTTCGCCGGCCACCACGGCCAGCACCTGCCGCCGCGTGAAGCCCAGGTGCGCGAGCAGGCCGAACTCCTTGCGCCGCGCCAGCACCTGCGCGCTGAAGCTGGCGGCGATGCCGAACAGGCCGATGGCGATGGCCACGGCCTGCAGCCAGTAGGTGACGGCAAAGCTGCGGTCGAAGATGCGCAGCGAGGTCGCGCGGATCTGGCCGACCGAGGCGAGCTCCACGGCGCCGTCGCGTGATGCGCGCGAGGCGAGGGCGCGAACGGCCGCCTGCACTTCCGTTTCGGACGCACCGGGCGCGAGCCACAGTGCGACGTCGCTCACGTCGTGCTCGCCGGTGATGCGCTCGAAGTCGCGCGCGTCCATCGCGATCGCGCCGAACTGCCGCGCGTAGTCGCGCCACACGCCGGCCACGAAGAACACCTGCGGCGTCGCCGTGCGCATCGCATCGGCCAGCGGCGCGAACGCGCTGCCCGGCTTCGCGCCGTACAGCTCGACCATCGGCTCGCTCACGTAGATGCCGGTCTGGCCGGGCGGCACCGGCAGTGCCTCGCCCACCAGCGGCAGGCCGCGCACCACGCCGCCTTCGAGGCTGCGCGCGATCAGCGTCACGGCGGGCTGCGCGGGGTCGAGCTGCAGCGACTGCGTGCGCAGCGTGCCGGTGCGCGCCACGCCGGGCAGTTGCGCCAGCGCCTGCACGAAGGCCGGCGCGAAGGTCGCGGTGTCGGTGCTGCTGGTGCCGCCGCTGTTGCCGCTGCCGCGCCCGCCCGAGGTGGCGCGCACGTACAGGTCGGCCGGCAGCACCACGTCGAGCCAGTGCGTGACCGACTCGCGAAAGCTCGCGACCATCACCGTGAGCGCCACCGCCAGGCTCAGGCTCGCGACCACGCCGCTCACCGCCACGGCCGCCGTGCCGCGCATGCGCCGCGCGCGCTCGACGGCGAGCATCGGCAGCACGCGCCGCGCAAACGCCGGTGCCACACGGTCATACAGCAGCGCGATGAGCCAGGGCAGGGCGGTGATGCCGCCCACCAGCAGGCAGGCCACCGACAGATACGCCGCCACCGGAATGCCGCCGATGGCCGGCAGGTTGGCCAGCGCCGCGCCCGCGCCGATGAGCCCGAGCGCGAGCCAGTGGTGGCGGCCCTGCGCGGGCGCCGCGCCCAGGCCCTTGAGCGTCTGCGCTTCGGGCAGCGCCTGCGCGGCGCGCGCGGGCCACCAGCCGCCCACCAGCGCGGCCACCACGCCGAGCCCGCCGTACAGCAGCGCGGCGCCACTGCTCCAGTGCAGCCGGGGCGCCACGCCTTCGAAGTAGCCGCCGCCCAGGTCGCCGCCCAGCACGCGCAGCGCGAAGGCCGCGAGCGCGGTGCCCAGCGCCAGGCCGGCCGCGCTGCCGATCAGCCCGAGCACCAGCGATTCGGCCAGCACCAGCCGCAGCCGCCCGCGCGGCGTGAGGCCCAGCACGCCGAGCAGCGCGAACTGCTGCGCGCGCTTGGCCACGCTGAGCGCGAGCACCGAGAACACCAGGAACGCGCCCGTGAACAGCGCCACCAGCGCCAGCACCGTGAGGTTGACGCGGTAGGCGCGCGACAGGTTGCTCACGCGCTCGGCCGCATCGCCCGGCTCGGCGAACTTCAGGCCTGCGGGCCAGTCGGGCGACTTTTCGAGCGTGGCCACAAAGGCCGCGCGGTCGGTGCCCGGCGTGAGCCGCAGGTCGATGCGGCTCAACTGGCCGAGCGGGCCGAACAGCTCCTGCGCGACCGCGATGTCCATCACCGCCAACGCCGCGCCGCCGGCCGTCACATGGCCCGACACCGCAAGGCGCTGCCACGCGGCGCCGCTGCGCAGCTGCAGGCTCTCGCCGGTCGCGGGTTGCAGCGGCAGCTGCAATGCCTGGCGCGCCGCCGCGTTGAGGAACACATGGCCGGGCGCGAACAGCGCGAAGCGGTCGGCGCCGGCGGCCGACTGCGGCATCAGCGCGGGCGCGATGGTGGGCAGCGCGAGCGCATCGATGCCGATCACGCGCAGCGGCACCTGGCGTCCGTCGTGGCCCAGGGCCAGGGCCTGGAACTCGAGCACCGGGCTCGCCAGCGCCACCTCGGGCCGGCGCGCGAGCCGGCCGAACACGGCCTCGTCGAAGCTGCCCTGCGCGGCGCGCACCTCGAGGTCGGGCTGGCCGTTCACCGAGCGCACCGCGCTGGAGAACTCGTCGAGCGCCGAGGCGTTGATGAGCTGCACCGAGAACGCCAGCGCCACGCCCAGCATCACGGCCAGCACGGCTGCCGCGTTGCGCCAGGGGTGGTGGCGCAGTTCCTGCCAGGAGAAAGTCGAAAGCAATGCACGCATGGGGTCATTGTGGCCGCCGTGGCAGGATGGCGTCTGTTCGACGATGACGACTTCACGCCCGAGGATTCCGACGATGCGGCTTCTGCCCTCCGCCTGGTGCCGCCGCTGGCTGGCGCCCTGGCTTCTCGTGCCCTGGCTGGCGGGCGCGGCGAGCGCGCAACTCGCACCGCCGTCCGCACCGCTCTCGCTCGCCAGCGACCCCGCCGTGCTGGCCCGCACCGCGCTCGGCGCCGAGCGCGGCACGCTGGTGGTCGGCGTGCTGCGCGGCGACAAGGCCGCCTACGGCATCGCCCACAACCCCGAGCCGCTGGTGGCGCGCGCGATTGCGGCGGCCAGCGCGGAGCAGCCGATGTTCGAGATCGGCTCCGTCACCAAGGTCTTCACAGGCCTGCTGCTGGCGCAGGCCGTGGAGCGCGGCGACGTGGCGCTCGACGACAGCGTGGGCAAGCTGCTGGCCGGCCATGCCGAGGGCGTGCCGCCCGCCGTGGCCGCGATCACGCTGCGGCAGCTCGTCACCCACACCGGCTGCCTGCCCGTGATGGCCGACGGCGTGACCGGCGGCGCCGCGCTGGCCGAGCAGTTCCGCAGCTTCGACCTGCCGATGTTCTGGGCCGCGCTCGCGCGCATCCACCTCACCGCCGCCGCGGCGCCGTGCGAGGCGCGCTACAGCAACTTCGGCATGGCGCTGCTCGGACAGCTGCTGGCGCTGCGCTACGGCACCTCGTGGGGCGAGCTGGTCCGCGCGCGCATCACCGAGCCGCTGGGCATGAACGACACCGTGATCCCGCTCGGCGACAAGGCCTCGCGCATGGCGCCGCCGTTCGCGGGCGACCAGCGCCAGCGCCGCTTCGACATGCATGCCTACGCGCCCGCCAGCGCGCTGCGCTCGACCGCCGCCGACATGCTGGCCTTCAGCCGCGCCATCCTCGCGGGCGCCCACGGCCCGCTGGGCCCGGCCGCCGCGCGCCTGCTCACGCCGCTCGCGCGCTACGAGGGCGCCGAGATCGGTTATGCCGTGATGGTGCGCGGCCCCGAGACCGGCCGACGCACCTACTACCACGCGGGCGTCACCGAGGGCTACCGCACGCTCTGGCTGCTGGCGCCCGACACCGGCGAGGCGCTCATCGTGCTGGCCAGCAACCAGCGCGCGCCGCTGCAGCCCGTGATGCTCGCCATCGGCAAGAGCCGCTACCCGGTGCCGACGACGGAAGTGCCCATCGATCCGAAGCGCCTGGCCGACTACGCGGGCGAGTTCCGCGTCGGCAAGGCGCAGGTGCTGGGCTTCACCGTGCGCGACGGGCGTTTGCTGGCGCGTGAATCGGGCAAGGGCTACAACGGGCTCACGCCCACGGGGCCTGATCGTTTTGCGGTGACGGCCATCGGCGCGCAGTTCGTGTTCCGGCGTGGGGATGGCGGCGAGGTGATCGGCGTCACGCTGACGCAGGGTGGCAGCCGGCTCGAAGGGCGGCGCGTGGGGGCCGCCGCTGCCGTGACGTCGGATTGAGCGCGGGCGCGTTCAGCGTTGCGCCAGCGCGAGCAGGTCGTTGGCCATCTGCGTGATCTCGTCGCGCATCACGAGCTGGCGCAGCCAGCCGGCAGGAATGCCGTCCACGCCGTAGAAGGCACCCGCGATCTGGCCGCAGATCGCCGCGGTGGTGTCGGCATCGTCACCCAGGTTGGCGGCCGCGAGGACCGCCTGCTCGAACGAGTCGGTGTGCGCGAAGCACCAGAGCGCTGCTTCGAGCGATTCGACGCAGTAGCCCGAACCCTTGATGTGTTCGATCGGCTTCGAGGCGTAGTCGCCGCGTGCCAGCGCCGCGACTTTTTCGCTCAAGGGCGCCAACGGTACGGTGGCAAGGATCGCCGCCTTGCTTTCGCCTTGCAGCGCTGCACGCAGTTGCAACGCGAAAAGCTGCGAGCACTCGATAGCCTCCTGCGCGCCGTGCGTGGTGCGGGTGCTTTCGCCGGCCTGCCGCCAGGTGGCTTCGGCGCTCGGCGCGTAGAACATCGGCACCGGCGCGAGCCGCATCAGCGCTCCGTTGCCTGCCGTGCGCGGATCGGGGTCGCCCGCGAACGGATCGTCCGATGCGAGGTAGCGGGTGAGGGCGCCCGACACCGTGAAGCCGATGTCGAAGCAGCTTCCCGTGCTGCTCATGTAGCCCACGCTGCGCCAGTTGCAGTAGCGGTTCATCTGGTCGGTGGCATCGAAGCCCTGGCAATGGATCAGGCTCGCCGCGAGGCACAGCGCCATCGAGGTGTCGTCGGTCCATTCGCCGGGGATCAGGCCGAAAGGGCCGCCGCCGCGCATGTCGGTGATGGGCTCGAACGTGCCGCGCGTGCGGAACTCCAGCGTGGTGCCCACCGCATCGCCGCAGGCCAGCCCGAGCAGGCACCCCTGGTAGCGCGCCGCGTTCATGGGGCCGCCCCCAGTTCGTCGCGGGCCGCCATCAGCGCATAGCCCAGCAGGTTCAGGCCTTTCCAGGTGCGCGGGTCTTGCGCTGCCGCGTCCGTCGCCGCGAGGCCGATGCCCCAGATCGCATCGACGGGGCTCGCCTCGACCAGCACCTGCCGGCCGGTGCCGAGCAGGTACGCGCCGAGCGCCGCGTTCTGCGAGAACTTCGCAACGTTTCCGCGCGTCACGAGGTCGAAGCGCGCTTCGAGCCACGCCGCTTCATCGAAGTTGCCGATCTGGCGCCCCAGCTTCTTTGCTTCGCCGGGCGTGCGCGCGGCGATGATCCTTTCGCAGGTGGCCGCGTCACCGAAGAGCCGCGCCTTGCCGGCCATCATGAAATGCTCGGCGGTACGGTACGCGACGCCTCCGACAGTGAAGGGCGCCTCGTACCACTGGCTGAAGCAGCTCTTGCCGATGCTGCCGTCCTTCGGAACCTGGTGGCCCCAGAAGAACAGGCAGTCGATCTTGTGGCCTTGGGCGATGTGCGCGAGCAGGTCTTTGTTGCTGCGCAGCGCGTGGGGTGTGTTCGTCGTCATTCCTTGTGGTCCTCAGGATTCGAAGCCGAGCACATGCTCGACCGGCAATTGCAGCCCGGGGTTGTCGTTCTGCGCCATCGGGCGTTGAGCGTCCACAAAGGCGCGCATGTCGATCACCTCGAGCAGTTCTTCATTCGCAAACGCGGCGAGCGTTCGGCCCCGCAGGCCCAGCTGAATCGCGCGGCGTTCCAGCTTGTTGCCTGCCGGTGCGTGGTCCGGGTCCCATTGCAGGCGAACTTCGGAGCGGTTGACCGCTTCCTGCCACGCATCGCGATCAGGATAGCGCTCGGCATCGAAGGTCGAAGGCACGGCCTCGCGCACGACCCGTTCGAAGAACGCACGGCGCAGCCGCAGCCCGAGCGTGACCTCCTGGCCTTCCTTGGTGCCCCAGCCGGAGCGATACATCATCCAGAGGAAGTTGGGTTTGATCCAGCTCATCCGTGAAAGGCTGAAGTCCGGTCCGTCGAGACGGCCGTGCCGCACCGCGTATTCGCCGATGGCGGGGCGGTAGGCCTGGTAGACGATGACGGACTGGGCATCGTGATGCGCCAGGATGTGCTTTCCGTCCTGCGGCCAGCGCTCGCGTTGGGCGAGATGGGGCTCGGTGGGAAGCGGCGTGGTCTGCTTGTTCATTGTTCTGGGTTCCTCTCGTTGTTGTTCTTCTTGCGATCTCATTGAGTTGCTCTGTGCAACTAATGATGGGTTGTATAGTACAACTAATAAATTCGGAGTCAAGCTGATCGTGACCATGCCCGCTTCAACGTTCCCTGCCTTGACCTTTCCCCGCCCGTTGGTCACTGTCGATGTGGCGATGTTCACTGTGCTCGACGACGCACTGCAGGTCTTGTTGGTGAAACGAGCGGCCGACGGCAACGAGCCGTTTCCTGGCAAATGGGCATTGCCGGGCGGCTTCATCAACACCGATGAAGATGCCTCGCTGCTCGATTGCGCATTGCGCAAGCTGCGCGAGAAGACCGGCGTGGTCACGCCCTATCTCGAGCAGCTCGGGAGTTGGGGCGGGGTGCAGCGCGATCCGCGCGGGTGGTCGGCCACGCACTGCTTCTATGCACTCATCCCGGCGCAGGCCATGCAATTGCGAAGCGGCGCCAACGCCGCCGAGGTGGCGTGGTTCGAGGTCGATGCGGCCTTGCGCAAACGTCTGGCGTTCGACCACGGAGAACTGCTCGAGGCGGCCGTTGCGCGTCTGCGCAGCAAGGTGGAATACACCTCGCTGCCGGCTTTCCTGCTGGAAGAGCCTTTCACCTTGCCGTCGTTGCAGCACGCCTATGAGGTCGTGCTGGGCCGTGACATCGACAAGAGTGCCTTCCGCAAGCGGATGCTGGATGGTGGGTTCATGGAAGAAGCGGGCATGGTGGCGGGCAGCCTGGGCCGGCCCGCCATGGGATACCGATTGCGAGACCGTTCGCAGGCCGCGTTGTTTCCGCGCACTTTCAATGCGCGGTAGGCGCAGGTCGCCTCAGGCCCGCTCCGACATCGCGTGCAGGTACGCCCGCACCGCGCCATTGCTGCTCAACCCGATCGCCCGGTCGTACGCCTGCCGCGCCGCCACGCGCGCACCGCCGGCCGCGAGCAGGTGCGCGCGTGCCGCCCAGAACGGCTGGTAGCTCGCCACCTCGTCCGACGGAATCGCATCGAGCGCGCGCAGCCCGGTCTCGGGCCCGCGCGCATTCGCCAGCGCACACGCCAGGCTCACCTGCGCGCCGATGCTCGGCCGCAGCGCGAGCAGGCCTTCGTACAGCGACACCAGCACCTCGGGCGGCACCGGTGCGCCCGCGCGGCGCTCGCAGTGGGCCGACTGGATCGCGGCCTCGAGCTGGTAGGGCCCGAGCGATTGCATGGCCGATGCGATGCGCAGGTGGTGCTCGGCCTCGGCCAGCAGCGCGTGGTCCCAGCGCGTGATGTCCTGCTGGTCGAGCGGCACGTAGGCGCCGGCCTCGGTGCGGCGCGCGGCGGTGCGCGCCTCGCAGAACAGCATCAGCGCCAGCAGGCCCAGCGGCTCGGGCTCGGCGGGCAGCAGGCGGCACAGGATGCGGCCCAGGTCGATGGCCTCGGTCGTCAGGCCGCGCGGCAGGGCGTCGGCGCCGTCGACGTCGTCCCAGCCGGTGCCGTAGGCGGCGTAGATGCCGTCGAGCACGTCGCGCAGCCGGTGCGGCAGGTCGCGCGCCTGCGGGTATTCGAAAGGAATGCCGGCCGCGCGGATGCGGGCCTTGGCGCGCACCAGCCGCTGGCCCAGCGCGGAAGGCGAGGTGAGGAAGGCGCCGGCCATGCGCGCGGCGTCGAGGCCGAGCACGGTCTGCAGCATGAGCGGCGCGCGCGCGGCGGCGTCGATGGCCGGGTGCGCGCAGACGAACAGCAGGCGCAGGCGCTCGTCGGGCACGGTGGCGGCATCGGGGTCGGCTTCGTCCATCTCGCCGGCGAGCAGCAGCAGCGTCTGCGTGGCGTCGTCCTGCACGCGGCTGTGGCGCCAGGCGTCGAGTTTGCGGTGCCGCGCGACGCTCAGCAGCCAGGCGTCGGGCTGCACCGGCACGCCGTCGGCGGGCCAGCGCTCGAGCGCGCGGGCGAAGGCATCGGCCAGCGCGTCTTCGGAGGCCGCGATATCGTTCGTGCGGGCGGACAGGATGGCCAGCAGCCGCCCGTACGACTCGCGTGCCGCGCGTTCGGCGGCGTGGTGTGCCGCCGGAGTGGTCACGTCTGGCTCGCGCCCGCCGCTGCGGTGGCGGTGAAGACCGGCCGCACCTCGACACCGCCGCTGGCGGCGCAGGGCGCACGCGCGGCCCATTCGAGCGCCGCGTCGAGGTCGGGCACGTCGACGACGAAGTAGCCGCCGAGCTGTTCCTTGGTGTCGGCGAAAGGGCCGTCCTGCACCTGGCGCTTGTCGCCGCGCACGCGCAGCGTGGTGCCGGTCATGGGCGGCAGCAGGCCGTGGCCGCCGAGCGAAATGCCCGACTGGCGCACCGCGTCGGCGTACGCGACCCAGCTGGCGCGGTAGGCCTGCGACGAGGCGTCGTTGCGTTGTTCGAATTCGGCCGCGGGTTGGTAGAACATCAACATGTACTGCATGGTGTTTCTCCGTGAGGAAAAGCTTGACGAGCAAGATCGCTCACCACAATGACGGCCCGCAGCCGGTCATTTCGACACCGGACCGGTGCCGAGCAGAAGATTCTTGTCCTGTTCGCTCTTTGGCGCAACGTGGGCGCCAGGCCCCGCGCTCAGGCCGCGTGGGCGCGCACCGCGGGCGTGAACAGCGTTTCCATTTCCTGGCGCAGCCGGTAGGCGGCGGTGGTGGTGTCCATCGCCACGTCGGCCCAGCTCAGGCTCTGGCCCTTCTTGACGGGGCGCACGAGCTTGACGTTGTGCGCCAGCCCGAGCGGCAGGCCACCCAGGCGCAGCGAGCGCTCGGCCGGCAGCAGCTTGCCCCAGACGGTGTAGCCGCCTTCGCCGTCGAGCATCTCGCCCGCGGCGAGGTCGCGCTTGGCGGTGGCGACCACGTCGGCGTTCCAGCCGGTGGCCACGCCGGTGGGCTCGCCGCGCAGCGCCACGCTGGCGACCGACATGCCCACCTCGAGCCCGATCAGGTGCCAGCGCTTGTACAGCGTGAAGTAGCGCCCGCTCGGGTCGGTGTGGGCGTTGTATTCCTCGAAGCAGTTCTTGATGTAGTCGGTCTCGGCCTCGACCGTGACCCACACGCCCATGCGGATGTCGTACGGAATCTTGCGGCCGTCGGCTTCGAGCGACGAGATCACCTCGACCATGCCCTTGCGTTCCAGCACGCCGCCTTCGCTCTTCGGACGGGTGACGAAGGGAATGTCTTCCACGCTCGCGGGCGGGTAGAGCAGGCCGTCGGAGGGCACGCCCAGGCCGGTGGCGTTGGCCACGGCCGAGCTTTCGATCGACGGCTTGGAGCCGTCGAGAAAACTGTTGAACATCTTCGGGTTGAGCCCGCCGCGCTTCGCCTGCTCGGGCGTGAGGCCGTAGTTGCCCCACACGGTCTCGGGCGTCGATTCGGTGAAGTGCGGCAGCCACTTGTGGCCGCGCCCGGCCGCCACCACCGGAAAGCCGCAGGTGCGGGCCCAGTCGACCAGGTCGCAGATCAGCGCGGGCTGGTCGCCGAAGGCCAGCGAATACACCACGCCGGCCTGCTGCGCCTTGTGCGCGAGCAGCGGGCCGCAGAAGGCGTCGGCCTCGACCGTCACGTTGACCACGTGCTTGCCGTGCGCAAAGGCGTCCAGGCAGTGGTCGACGGCGGCGACCGGGTTGCCGGTGCACTCGACCACGATGTCGATGCTGGGCTCGCGCGTCACGGCCTGCCAGTCGTCGGTGATCCAGGTGGCGCCGGTCTTCAGCGCCTCCTGCACCGAGGCGGCGTTGCTGCGCTCGGCCTGCCAGCCCACGCGCTCCAGGTTGACGCGCGCGGCGGCGGGCGAGAGGTCGGCAATGGCGACCAGCTGCACGCCGGGCGTGCGCGGGATCTGCGCCAGGTACATGGCGCCGAACTTGCCGGCGCCGATCAGGCCGATGTGGATGGGGCGGCCTTCGGCGGCGCGTTGTTGCAGGCGGGTGTGCAGGCTCATGGCGGTCAGGCTTCCACGGTTTCGATGACGTCGGGCGAGGTGCGCAGCGCGCTCTCGGGCAGGCCGTCTTTCCACGGCACCTCGACGGGGTAGGGCGTCAGCAGGCAGTCGTCGGGCAGCACCTCGATGGGCGTGAAGTCGCGATGCGCGATGTACTCGGGCCTTTTGTGGCGGCGGATGTGGTTGCTGACCGCGCACAGGCTCAGGTACACCGCCACGCGGTTGAAGGGCGAGAGGTTGCTGCCCGAGGCATGCACGAGGCAGCTGTGGAACAGGATCATCGAGCCGGCCGGCCCCTTGGGCGAGACGATGCCGCCCTGCGTGCCGCCGGCGCGATCGACCAACTGGCGGATCAGGTCGTTGTCGACCGTCCACAGCGGGTAGCTCGTGGTCGTGAGGTCATGCTTCGCGTCGACCACGCCCTTGCGGTGGCTGCCCGGAATGAACATCAGCGGGCCGTTGTGCTCGGTCACTTCGTCCAGAAAGATGGCCACGTTCATCGCGCGCTCGGTGGGCATCAGGTCGTCGTTGAGCCAGGTGCCGTAGTCCTGGTGCCACTGCCACACGTCGCCTTCGAAGGCCATCTTGCCGTTGATCTTGAACTGGTGCATGTAGACCGCTTCGTCGAACAGGTCCATCACCGGCTCGACCATGCGCGGGTGCCGCGCCAGCCGCGCGAAGGGCTCGCTGATGAGGTGCGCCGCGAAGTTCGTGCGCACGGCGTCGGAGCCCTTCTCGCGCACGTTGAAGGCCGCGCGCTTGCTGTAGAGGTCGGGCACTGCCTCGGTCAGCACCTTCGTCTCTTCGGGCGAGAAGTGGCCGGGGAAGAACAGGTAGCCCTCGCGCTCGAACTCCGCGCGTTGCTCGGGGGTCAGCTTCATGCCTTGTCTCCTTTTTTGGTGGGGATTCCAGATGAGGATGCCGTGCGTGCCAGCTGCTGCGCGAGCCGCTCGGCCAGCGCGTCGCTGGCGCGCGAGACGTGCTCGTCGCTCAGGCGCGCGGCGCGTTCGACGTCGCCGGCGGCAATGGCGTCGGCAATGGCTTCGTGCTCGTCCCACAGCGACTCGCGCTGCGGCTCGGCCTGCAGCACCGCGCCCATCGCGCGGCGCAGGTGGCGCCAGTGCGGGTCGGCGCTCTGGCCGATCAGCGGGTTGCCCGAGGCGGCGTAGATGGCCTGGTGAAAGGCCACGTCGGCATCGATCATGGCTTCGACATTGCGCCCGCGCGCCGCGCGCCGGCCGCGCTCGATGAGCTTGGGGTCGATGCGAAAGCGCTGCTGCGCCGCCAGCCGCGCGGCCAGCACGTCGAGTGCGCCGCGCACCTGGTAGACCTTGCGCATCGCCTCGGCCTCCAGCGGCGCCACCAGCACGCCGCGACCGGGCGCGTCCTGCACGAAGCCGTCCTTCTTGAGCAGCCGCAGCGCCTGCAGCACCGGCTGGCGCGACACCGCGAGCCGCGCCGCGATGTCCTCCTGCGTGAGCCGCTCGCCCGGCGCGAGCGCACCGCTGCTGATGGCGCCGAGCAGGGCGCGGTAGACCTGGTCGACGAGGTCGGGGGCGACTTCGATGCTGAGCAACTGGGCGGGCATGGTGGGCCTTTTCTGAACTCTGTATACAGAGTACGGACTTCGGCGGCGGGGCGCATCCCCGGGTTTTTACCCATCGGGGCTGCAAGGAACGGCGCGCCGCCGCTAAGCTCGACCCATGCAACTCCCTACCTACGACGACGTCATCGCCGCGGCCGCGCGGCTCGAAGGCCATGCGCACCGCACGCCGGTGCTGCAATCGACCACCGCCAACGCGCGCTGGGGCGCGCAGTTCTTCTTCAAGTGCGAGAACTTCCAGCGCATGGGCGCGTTCAAGTTCCGCGGTGCGTTCAATGCGCTGTCGAACTTCGACGCGGCGCAGCGCCAGGGTGGCGTGATCGCCTTTTCGTCAGGCAACCACGCGCAGGCCATCGCGCTGTCGGCGCGCCTGCTGTCGATGCCGGCCGTGATCGTCATGCCCAAGGACGCGCCCGCCGCGAAGGTCGCGGCCACCAAGGGCTACGGCGCCGAAGTGGTGATGTACGACCGCTTCACCGAAGACCGCGAGGCGCTGACCAAGCGGCTCGCGCAGGAGCGCGGCATGACGATGATCCCGCCCTACGACCACCCCGATGTGCTCACGGGGCAGGGCACGGCGGTGAAGGAACTCATCGAAGAGACGGGCCCGCTCGATCACCTGTTCGTGTGCCTCGGCGGCGGCGGGCTGCTCTCGGGGTCGGCACTGTCGGCGCGCGCGTTGTCGCCCGCCTGCAAGGTCTACGGCGTGGAGCCCGAGGCCGGCAACGACGGCCAGCAGTCGCTGCGCACGGGGAAGATCGTGCACATCGAAACGCCCAAGACCATCGCTGACGGCGCGCAGACGCAGCATCTGGGCGCGTACACCTTCGGCATCATCCAGCGTGATGTGGACGACATCTTCACCGTCACCGACGAGCAGCTCGTCGAGGCGATGCGCTTCTTCGCCGAGCGCATGAAGATGGTGGTGGAGCCGACGGGGTGCCTCGCGTTCGCGGGCGCCATCGCGGCTGCGAAAGCCATCGAAGGCCAGCGCGTGGGCGTCGTGATCAGCGGCGGGAACGTCGATCTGTCGCGCTACGCGTCGCTGATCGGCTGATTCTTTTCAGGCCCGGATACCGCTCGCCGTCAGGTGCAGCAACCGGTCCGCGCGCGCCGCGGCGCTCTCCGAGTGCGTGACCAGCACCAGCGAGGCGCCGTGCTCGCGCGTCTGGCCGATCAGCAGGTCCATCACCTTCGCGGCGGTCGATGGGTCGAGGTTGCCGGTGGGCTCGTCGGCAAGCAGCAGCGCGGGCCGGTGCACCAGCGCGCGGGCGATGGCCACGCGTTGCAGCTGGCCGCCCGAGAGCGTCTGCGGCAGCCGCGCACCCATGCCGGGCAGGCCGACGGCTTCGAGCATGTGGGCCACGCGCGCGTCTTCGCGCGGGCGGCCCAAGAGCATCAGCGGCAGCGACACGTTCTGCGCCACGTCGAGGTGCGGCAGCACGTGGAAGGCCTGGAACACGAAGCCCACGTGCTGGCGCCTCCACAGCGCGCGGGCCTCGCCGTCGAGCGCGCCGATGTCGGTGCCGTCGTGCGACACGCTGCCTTCGTCCCAGCTGTCGAGGCCGGCCATGCAGTTGAGCAGGGTCGACTTGCCCACGCCCGATTCGCCCACGATGGCGACGAACTCGCCGGGCGCGACCTGCAGGCTCACGTGTTCGAAGACGGGCGCGTCGCCGTAGTGCTTGCCGAGGTTGGAGAGGTGCAGGGTCATGCCGGTGTCGCCGAACCAGCGATCTGCGCGATGTGCCGCACGGCGGCCTGCACCGCGTCGGGCGCGTCGCAGGCGATCACGGTGCGCTGCGGCATGCTGCGCAGCCAGGTGATCTGCCGCTTGGCGAGCTGGCGCGTGGCAGCGATGCCGCGCTCGCGCAACTCGCCCAGCGCCTTGGCATCGGGCGGTGCGTCGCCGCAGGCGTCGAGCATCTCCCAGGCCTGCCGGTAGCCGACGCAGCGCATCGAGGGCAGGTCGGGCGACAGGTCGCCGCGCGCGCGCAGCGCCTTCACCTCGTCGAGAAAGCCGGCGGCGAGCATGGCGTCGAAGCGCTCGGCGATGCGGCCGTGCAGCCAGGCGCGGTCTTCGGGTTCGAGCGACGCGAGCACGCCGCCGTCGACGGCCTTGGCGGCCTTGGTGTCGCTCGCATGGAAGCTCGACAGCGGCTGGCCGCTGCTCTCCCACACCTCGAGCGCGCGCTGGATGCGTTGGCTGTCCTGCGGCGCGAGCCGCGCGGCCGTGACGGGGTCGACCTGCGCCAGCCGCGCATGCATGGCCGGCCAGCCGAGCGCGGCGGCTTCGGCATCGAGGCGCGCGCGCACGGCCGGGTCGGCCGCGGGCATGGCGTCGATGCCGTCGAACAGCGCCTTGAAATACAGCATGGTGCCGCCCACGAGCAGCGGCAGCGCGCCGCGCGCGCGGATGGCGTCGATGAGCCGCGTGGCGTCGGCCACGAAGGCGGCGGCGCTGTAGCTGTCGCGCGCATCGAGGATGTCGATCAGGTGGTGCGGCACGGCGGCCTGCTCGGCGGCGGTGGGCTTGGCGGTGCCGATGTCCATGCCGCGGTAGACCAGCGCCGAGTCGACGCTGACGATCTCGACCGACTGCAGCCGGGCCACGGCCAGGGCGACGGCGGTCTTGCCGGACGCGGTGGGGCCGGCGAGCGCGATGTAGCGCGGGGGAACAGGGGAAGCGGGGGGCATGCGTCGAGGGTAGCAAATGGCACGCGCCGGGCGGCTGCCCGGGGCTTGCCTGCGACGCAGTGCTCAGGCGACGGCGGTCGCGTCCCGCATCCGCCGGATGTCGCGCAGCGGCGGCGCACCGAACAGGCGCGCGTACTCGCGGCTGAACTGCGAGGCGCTTTCGTAGCCCACGCGCACGCCGGCGGTGCCGGCATCGATGTTCTGGTTCAGCATCAGCTGCCGCGCTTCCTGCAGGCGCAGCTGCTTCAGGTACTGCATCGGGCTCATGCCGGTCACGGCGCGGAAGTGCTGGCGGTAGGTCGACGGGCTCATGTGCGCCGACGCGGCCAGTTCGTCCGCCTGCACGGGCTTCCTGAAGTTCATCTTGAGCCACGCCAGGCTCTGCGCCACCTGCTGGCTGGGCGAGCCGACGGTCATGAGGCGCTGCAGCTGCGGGCCGTGGCGTCCGGCGAGCAGGCGCACGACGATTTCCTTTTGCAGCAGCGGCGCGAGCTGGGGAACGAGCCGGGGCTCGGCCAGCAGCTCGACGAGCCGCGTGACGGTGCCCAGCAGCGTCGCGTCGAGCGCGCCCAGCGACAGGGCGCGCTGGTTGTGGGGCTCCCTGGACGGCGGGGGCAGCGCCATCTCGGTTGCCACCTGCACGATGGCGCGCGGATCGAGCCGGATCATGAGGCCCAGGAAGGGCTGTGCCGCGCTGGCGCGGGTGACGTGCGCCACCACGGGCAGGTCGGCCGTGATCAGCAGCGACTGGCCGGCGCCGTATTCATAGATCTCGTCGCCGAGCGCCGCGCGCTTCTGTCCGCCGACGGTGATGCCCAGACCGAAGCCGTAGATGCAATGCACGGGCTCGGTCGCGGCGCTGCGGCGGTGCAGCGAGAGCTCGGGAATGGCGGTGGCGTGGTCGCCGTCGTTTCGGGCAATGCGCCCGACGGCCGCGGCCAGGGCACCGAGGACGGCCGAATCGTCTGGCTGCGTCGGCTGTAGCACTTCCATCTGAATCCTTTCGGGTGCTTGCGCAAAGTCTAGCGGGCGCTTCTCATGCGCTTGGCGTTTTTGGCGCAGTCTCGTTGTTTCAGGCAAGAACGCGCGCGGATTGGGCAAGTGGCGGCGGGCGCTTCGTCGGACACTGGCCGCCGTGAAGTCCTGCCGCGCGCGGCGCGAGGACCGTGCTTCCCCTCCACGATGATGAAAAAAGAAATGACCCACGACGAACGACATCCGCATCGCATCACCGCCTCGCTCGTGGCCGCACTGGCCATCGGCGTGAGCGCCGCCGGGTCCGCGCCCGCCTTCGCCAGCACCGCGCTGGCGCAGAAGTACGCGTGCGTGGCCTGCCACCAAGCCGCCGTGAAGGTGGTGGGCCCCTCCTGGAAAGAGATCGGCGCGCGCTACGGCGACGGCAAGGGCACGGCCGCGCAACTGGCCGCCAGCATGAAGGCCGGCAGCTCGGGCAAGTGGGGTGCGATGCCCATGCCCGCGCAAGCCCAGGTGCCCGACGCGGACCTGCAGGCGCTCGCGCAATGGGTGCTCGACGGCGCCAAGTGAATCCGACCCATCCCACCTACCCACGGAGAAAACCAACATGAGCGCGCTCCACGTCAACGGCCGTGACCACACGGTCGACGCCGACCCCGGCACCCCCATCCTCTGGGCCCTGCGCGACACGCTGGGCATGACCGGCACCAAGTTCGGCTGCGGCGCGGCGCTGTGCGGCGCCTGCACCGTGCACATGGACGGCCAGGCCATCCGCTCGTGCATCACGCCCATCGCGGCGGCCGAGGGCAAGAAGATCACCACCATCGAAGCCGTGACCGGCGGCAGCGACCGCGTGGGCGCGGCCGTGCATGCCGCGTGGGTCAAGCACGACGTCGCGCAGTGCGGCTACTGCCAGAGCGGCCAGATCATGAGCGCGACCGCCTTCCTGCAGTCGCTGCCCAAGGGCAAGCAGCCCAGCACGGACGAGATCGACTCGGCCATGGCCGGCAACATCTGCCGCTGCGGCACCTACGCCCGCATCCGCGCCGCCGTGGCCGATGCGGCCAAGACCCTCGCCTGAAGGAGCCGACGACATGCTGCCAAACATCGACTACAACGACCTGCCGCGCGCGCTGCAGCGCCTGATGGCCCAGCCTGCGACCGATGACGCCGACGCGGCCGCCACGCTGCCCCGTCGCAGCTTCCTGAAGATGGCCGGCGCCGGCGGCCTCGTGCTCGGCGCGTTCCCTCACATGGCCATGGCGCAGGCCGATGGCCCGGCCAAGGCCGGCGGTGCGCTCAAGCCCACGCAACAGCCCTCGGCCTTCGTGCAGATCGCGCCCAACGGCGAGGTCACGGTCACCATCAACCGCCTCGAGTTCGGCCAGGGCGTGCAGACCGGCCTGCCGATGATCCTGGCCGAGGAGCTCGATGCCGACTGGGCCCTGGTGCGCAGCCGCAACGGCACCAACGATGCGGCCTACGCCGACCCGCTGTTCGGCATGCACCTGACCGGCGGTTCCAACTCGATCAAGAACAGCTACACGCAGTACCGCGAACTGGGCGCGCGTGCGCGGGCCATGCTGCTGTCGGCCGCGGCGCAGCGCTGGAAGGTCGATGTGGCCACGCTGCGCACGCAGGCCGGCACGGTGATCGGCCCTGGCGGGCGCAAGGCGGGCTACGGCGAGCTGGCCGAAGCGGCCATGGCGCTGCCGGTGCCCGAGACGGTGACGCTGAAGAGCCCGAAGGACTTCCGAATCATCGGCCGCCCGACCACGCGCCTGGACGCGCGCGCCAAGAGCAGCGGGCGACAGGACTTCGGCATCGACGTGAAGCAGCCCGGCCAGCTCACGGCCGTGGTGGCCCATCCGCCCGTGTTCGGCGCCCGCCTGGCCTCGGTGGACGACAGCGCGGCGCGTGCCGTCAAGGGCGTGAAGGCCGTGCTGCGCATTCCGCTGGACCGCGGCGCCGAAGGCGTGGCCGTGGTGGCCGACGGCTACTGGCCCGCCAAGCTGGGCCGCGACGCGCTCAAGCTGCAGTGGAACACCGACGCGGTGGAGAAGGTCGACAGCGACAAGCAGCTGGCGCAGTACCGCGAACTGGCCGGTCGCCCCGGCAACCGCAAGTTCGACGCCGACATGGCGCCGCTGGCCGGCGCGCCGCACAAGCTCGAGGCCGAGTTCGTGTTTCCCTACCTGGCCCACGCACCCATGGAGCCGGAGAACTGCACCGTGAAGCTGTCGGACGGCCGCGCCGAGCTGTGGGTCGGCACGCAGTCTGCCGACCTCGACGGCCAGGCCGCGGCGCGCACGCTGAAGCTCGATCCGGCGCAGGTGAAGGTGAACGTGCAGATGGCGGGCGGTGGCTTCGGCCGGCGCTTCGTGGGATCGAGCGACTTCGTGGTCGAGGCCTGCGAGATCGCCAAGGCCGCGCGCGCCGCCGGCCTCAAAGACGCCCCCGTGCGCCTGCTGTGGAGCCGCGAGGACGACATCAAGGGCGGCTACTACCGCCCCATGCACCTGCATCGCGCCCGCATCGGCTTCGACGCGCGCGGCAAGATCCTGGCGTGGGACCACGTGATCGTCGGCCAGTCGATCACCGCGGGCACGGTGTTCGCGGGTTCCATGGTGAAGGACGGCATCGACGCCACCGCGGTGGAGGGCATGCGCGATCCGTACCCCGTGCCGATGCGCCTCACGGTGCATCACCCGCAGGTGAACGTGCCGGTGCTGTGGTGGCGCAGCGTGGGCTCCACGCACACCGCCTTCGTGATGGAGACGCTGATCGACGAGATCGCCCGCACGACGAAGCAAGACCCGGTGGCCTACCGCATGAACCTCTTCGGCGACAAGCACCCGCGCCACCGCGCCGCGCTGCAGCTGGCGGTTGACAAGAGCGGCTACGGCAAGAAGAAGCTGGCCGAAGGCCGCGCCTGGGGCGTGGCCGTGCACGAGTCCTTCGAATCGGTGGTGGCCTATGTCGTCGAAGCGTCGGTGAAGGACGGCCAGCCCGTGCTGCACCGCGTGACCTCGGGCGTGCACTGCAACCTGGCGGTGAACCCGCGCAGCGTGGAAGCGCAGGTGCAGGGCGCGGCGGTGATGGGGCTGTCGACCTGCCTGCAGGGCAGCGCCATCACGCTGAAGGACGGTGTCGTGCAGCAGGGCAACTTCGGCGACTTCAGCGTGGCGCGCATCACGCAGGTGCCCGAGTTCGACGTGCACATCGTGCCCAGCGCCGATGCGCCCAAGGGGATGGGGGAGCCCGGCCTGCCGCCGTTGGCGCCTGCCTTCGCCAACGCCGTGGCGCGGCTGACGGGCAAGCCCTTGCGCCAGCTGCCGTTCGACCTGGCCTCGGCCTGACGCGGGAACGGACCCGCCTGAAAAAGGCGGGCTAGATGGCGGCGGGGGCGGGCGTGCGCGCCTCGCCCCGCACCTCTTGCGGCGACAGCGCCGCAGAAGGCAATGAAGGCGGTGCAGGCCGCGGCGACACCAGCCGCGGCTGCGGCCGGCTGTCCGCCACGGTGCTGCTGTCCTCGGGCTTCATGCGAAACAGCTGCGACAGCGCGGCGCGGTACTGCGTCGCGCCCACCGAGTTGGTGTTGTGGTGCGAGCCGCCCTCGACCAGCACGAACATCTTGGGCACCGTGGCCGCGTCGTACAGCTTGCGCCCGAGCGTAGGGTTGATCAGGCTGTCGGCGGTGCCGTGCACCACCAGCAGCGGCGCGCCGATGTCCTTGACGGTGCGAATCGCCTCGAAGCGCTGCGTGATGAACGGGCCGAAGGGCAGCCAGCCCCACTTGAAGCTGCTGGCCACGTCGGCGATGGAGGTGAAGGTGCTCTCGACGATGGTGCCGCTCTCGTCGTTCACCGTGGCCGCCAGGTCGATGCCGATGGCTCCGCCCAGCGAGTGGCCGAAGATGTAACGGTGCTGGCGCGGATGGCGCGCGGCCAGCCAGGTCCAGGCGGCGCGGGCGTCTTCGCGGGCCGAGGCTTCCGAGGGCAGGCCCTTGGAGCTCTTGCCGAAGCCGCGGTAGTCGATGGCCAGCACCGAGAAGCCCAGCTCGTGCATGCGCTGGATGCGCGGCGCCGAACCGGCCACGTTGTAGCGCGCACCATGCAGGTACAGCAGCACGGGGGTCTCGGTGGTTTCGGGGGCACCGCCGAGCCACAGGCCGTGCAGGCGCGCCGGTTCACCGGTGATGGACGACTGGAAGTCGATCCAGACATCCTGCATGCCTTCGGTCATCTGGGCCGAATTGCCCCAGCTGCGGTCGCTGGGCTGGAAGATCCATTCGCGCTGGCGTTCGTCGAGGGTCGAACAGCCGGCTGCCAGCAGGGCACAGAGCGAAAAGATGGACGCGAGGAGGGGCCAGCGTTTGATCATGGGGTGGAGGGACAGCGAAAGTCGGCCGAAAGTTCATCTGCTTGCTTTCTGAAACGCGTCGGCATCGCGTGTCAGCTCCCCCTGTGCAGCGCTCGCCGGCGCCTGGCACGAGACCATGCAACGTGCGTGCCCGCACCGTGGATGACGCCACAAAACCCTCGAAAACCCTCAAAAACGGCGCTGACGGCGCTTATCTGCCGTACAGGCCCCCGTGTTCAGCCCGGCGCCGGCTGCACGAAATACACCACCATCCGCAGGTGCCGGTGCGTGTCGACCACCAAGGTTTCGTGGTGAAACTCCAACGGTCCGCTGTCGGCCATCTGTACGCATCCGAGCCCGCGCCGGGCGGGCGCGCTGTCGGGGGTGTCCCACCAGCGGCGGAAGTCGGGCGAGAGCGCTTTCAGGTCCGCGACCAGGCCCAGCATGGCCGGATCGTCGGGTGCGATGGCGAAGTCGTATCGGAATTGCGCCAGCAGCCCGGGCGCATCGTCGCGCCAGGCGGGCAGGCGCCGGCGCAGTTCGGGGTCGGCGAACACTATGCGAAGGAGGTTGCGCGCCTCGCGCTCGCGCGCGCTGAAGCCGAAGAGCGCGTCGGCCGCGGCGTTCCAGGCCACCACGTCCCAGCGCAGGTTGAACACGTAGGCGGGGCGGGTGGGCAGCTCGTCCATCAGCTGCTGGATGTGGGGCGTGACCGACGCCTGCTGATGGGCTTCCGGCGGCGGCGGGCGCTTGTGGGCCAGCAGGAACAGGTGGCTGCACTCGGCGTCGTCAAGCTTCAGGGCATGCGCCACGCCGAGCAGGAATTTCTGCGACACCTGGATCTCGCGCCCCTGCTCGAACCAGGTGTACCAGGTGAGCCCCACGCCGGCCATTACCGCGACCTCTTCGCGCCGCAGGCCGGGTGTGCGCCGCCGCCCTTGCGAGGGCAGGCCCACATCGGCGGGCGTGAGCTTGCGGCGGTGCCGGGTCAGGAACTCCGACAGCTCGTTCTTGGTGCGGCTGAGGCTGCGTTCGATCAAGCCTGTTGTCTCCAGTAATAGGATAAATGCTTAAATTGTAATGTGATGATCTTGTCCTGAAGATGGGGCTTCCGCAACCCGAACGCGCACCCGGAGGCCCCTTTTGACCGCACCTTGCGATTCACTTTCCCTTTCCGACCACCTTCCGGCCGCGAGGCGCGAAGGCCGTGCCGGCGCCCGCGAATGGACCGGGCTCGCGCTGCTGGCGCTGCCGACCCTGCTGCTCGGGCTCGACCTCACGCTGCTGCACCTGGCCCTGCCCGCGCTGGCCCTGGACCTGCGCCCCACGAGCGCGCAGGCGCTGTGGATCGTCGATGCCTACGGTTTCATGATTGCCGGCTTTCTCGTCACGATGGGCACGCTGGGCGACCGCATCGGACGGCGCAAGCTGCTCATGGTGGGCGCGGCGGCGTTCGGCGTGGCGTCGGTGATCGCGGCCTGTTCGACCAGCGCCAACCAGTTGATCGCCGCGCGCGCCGTGCTCGGCGTGGCGGGCGCGACGCTGATGCCGTCGACGCTGGCGCTGATCAGCAACATGTTCCTGCACCCGCACCAGCGCGCGCTGGCCATCGGGCTGTGGGCGACCATGTTCGCGCTTGGCATGGCGGCCGGGCCCGTGGTGGGCGGCCTGCTGCTCGCGCACCACGGCTGGGGCGCGGCCTTTCTGGTCGCGCTGCCGGTGGTCGGGCTGCTGCTGGTGGCGGCGCCGTTCCTGCTGCCGGAGTACCGCGCGCCGCAGCAGGGGCGGCTCGATCTGCCCAGCGTCGCGCTGTCGCTGCTCGCGTTGCTGCCGGTGGTCTACGGCATCAAGCAGGTCGCGAAGGACGGGATCGGCATTGGCGCCGTGCTGGCGCTCGTCGGCGGACTGGCGTTCGCGCTGGGGTTCGTCCGGCGGCAACGGCGGCTGCGCCATCCGCTGATCGACCTCGGCCTGTTCGCCAGCCGGGCCTTCAGCGTCGCGCTCGTGGTGTTGCTGGTGGGGCTGGTCGGTGTCGGCGGCACGATGCTGCTGGTGACCCAGTACCTGCAGCTGGTGGCGGGCCTGTCACCGCTCGCCGCTGGGCTGTGGATGGGGCCGCCGGCGCTCGCGATGCTGGTGGCCGGCATCACGGCGCCGCTGCTCGCGCGGCGCATCCGGCCGGGCCATGTGATGGCGGGGGCGCTGGGGTTGTCGGTCGTGGGCTACCTGGTGCTGAGCCAGCTCGATCGCACGCCGCATGGCATCGCGTGGGTCACGGCCGCGTTCTCGCTCGTGTACCTCGGCCTGGGCTCCATCGCCGCGCTGGGGACCGACCTGGTGGTGGGTGCCGCGCCGCCCGAGAAGGCGGGATCGGCCTCGGCCTTGTCCGAAACGGTGCAGGAGCTGGGCCTGGCCGTGGGCATCGCCACGCTGGGCAGCCTGACGACGGCGGTGTATCGCACGCGGATGGGCGAGCCGATCGATGGCATGGTCGTGGTGCTTCAACGCGCGGTATCGGACAGCCTGGCCGGCGCTACAGCGGTTGCGCATGAATTGCCTGCCGGCGTGCTCGAGCAGGCGCAAGCCGCCTTCCTCGCGGGACTGAATGCAGCCGCAGCTACCAGCGCCGTCAGCATCGCGGTCCTGGCGGTGCTGGCCGCCGTCACGCTGCGGCATGTCGGCGTGGCCGCCGATGACGGGCTCAGCGCCCGCGCATGAACAGCGAATCGAGCTCGCGGATCGACAGCTGGCGCCAGGTCGGCCGGCCGTGGTTGCACTGGTCGGAGCGCTCGGTGGCTTCCATCTGGCGCAGCAGGCCGTTCATTTCGTCGATGGTGAGCTTGCGGTTGGCGCGCACCGCGCCGTGGCAGGCCATGGTCGACAGCAGCTCGTTCTGCGCGCGCTGCACCACGGTGCTCGCGTCGTGCTGGCCCAGTTCGGCGAGCACGCTGCGCGCCAGCTCCACCGGGTCGCCGTCGGCCAGCGTGCCGGGCACGGCGCGCACCGCCAGCGTGCGGGCCGAGAAGGGCGTGATCTCCAGCCCCAGCGTGGGCAGCACCTCGGCGCAGGCCTCGGCCGTGGCCACTTCCTGCGGCGTGGCGGCGAAGGTGGCCGGGATCAGCAGCGGCTGGCTCGTGATGGCCGCGCCGTCGAGCTGGGTCTTGAGTCGCTCGTAGACGATGCGCTCGTGCGCCGCGTGCATGTCGACGATCACGAGGCCCTGGCTGTTCTCGGCCAGGATGTAGATGCCCTGCAGCTGGGCCAGCGCGCGGCCCAGCGGCCAGGCGTCCTGGTTCATGACGGGCGCTGGCATGGGGGCCAGTGCCTCGCTGTCGGGCAGTCCGACCGGCGCGCGGAACGACATCGCCGGCGCTTCGGTCTGCCATTGCGACGGGGCCGTGACGGGCGCATGCCCCTGTTCCTCGGAGCGCCGCGGCCACATCGCCTCGAAGTCGCCGGCACCGCGCTCGCGCGCCTGGAACGGAATCGCGGGCTGCGACCAGCTGGCGCTCGGCGGCAGCGGGGTCTGCTTGAAGAAGGGTTGCGGCGGCGCATCGGCCGGTGCCAGCGCATCGCCGGCGCGCGGTGCGGCCAGGGCGTCCTCGATGGCGTGGCGCACCGCCTGGTGCACCTCGCGCCCGTCGCGGAAGCGCACCTCGATCTTGGTCGGGTGCACGTTGACGTCGACGCGTGCCGGGTCGATCTCCAGGTACAGCACGTACACCGGCTGGCGCTGGCCGTGCAGCACGTCTTCGTAGGCGCTGCGCACCGCGTGCGACAGCACCTTGTCGCGCACGAAGCGGCCGTTGACGTAGAAGAACTGCTGGTCGTTGCGCGAGCGCGCCGCGTCGGGAATGCCGGCACGGCCGACCACGCGCACCGGGCCGCCTTCGCGCAGCACGGAGACGCTCTGCGACACGAAGTCTTCGCTCAGCGCATCGGCCAGCCGCTGCTCGGGCGTGGCGGCGGCGCGCCATTGTTCGATCAGCTTGCCGTCGTGCCAGACCGAGAAGCCCACCTCGGGCCGCGCCAGCGCATGGCGGCGCACGGCCTCGATGCAGTGGGCCAGCTCGGTGGCGTCGGTCTTCAGGAACTTGCGCCGCGCGGGCGTGGCAAAGAACAGCTCGCGCACCTCGACCGTGGTGCCCACGGAGCGTGCCACCGGCCGCAACTCGCCCGTGCCGCCGTCGAGCACGAAGGCGCTGTCGGCGCCGGTGAAGCGCGAGAGGATGCTGAGCTCGGCAATCGCGTTGATGGCCGCGAGCGCCTCGCCGCGAAAGCCCATGGTGCCGACCGTTTCGAGGTCGCTCAGGCTCGCGATCTTGCTGGTGGCGTGGCGGCGCAGCGCCACCGTGAGTTCCTCGCGGGGAATGCCCAGGCCGTCGTCTTCCACCGAGATCAGCCGCACGCCGCCCGAGGCCAGCCGCACGGTGATCTGGCGCGCACCGGCATCCAGCGCGTTGTCGAGCAGTTCGCGCACCACCGAGGCGGGGCGCTCGACCATTTCACCGGCGGCGATCTGGCTGATCAGCTCGTCGGGGAGTTCACGGATCGGGCGGCGTTCGGCGGGGGGGAGGGAGGAGGGTAGGGCACTCACCGGAAACATTCTAAAAGCGGGGGCGCGGACCGGACTTTCTACAGGGTATCGAGGTGTTCGGGAGGTGTATTTGGCGCGCTTATACCGATCCTCAACCGATCTCATTGGCTTTGGCGAAGGCGAAAACCTAAGCTCCCTCTCGCCAACGTATTCGCACAACAAGAACGCACCGGAGACACCCAGGACACCGCCATGGCCCACCGCCATGCCGCGCAGGGGGCCGCCGCGCGCGTTCGCCGACCCTCCTGAAAGCCGACGCCATGACGACACCCCGCCCCCTGCGCTCCGCCGCCTGGTTCAACAACCCCGAACACAGCGAACTCTCGGTCCTGCACCTGGCCTGGTTCCTGAACTACGGCCTCACCCGCGAAGAGCTGCAGTCGGGCAAGCCGATCATCGGCATCGCGCAAAGCGGCTCCGACCTCACGCCCTGCAACCGCCACCACCGCGAGCTGTCGCTGCGGGTGCGCGAAGGCATCCGCGAGATGGGCGGCATCGCGATGGAATTCCCGATGCACCCGATCCAGGAGAACGGCCGCCGCCCCACGGCCGCGCTCGACCGCAACCTGGCCTACCTGGGGCTCGTCGAGATCCTCACCGGCTATCCGATCGACGGCGTGGTGCTGACCACCGGCTGCGACAAGACCACGCCCGCCGCGCTGATGGCCGCGGCCACCGCCAACATCCCCGCCATCGTGCTGTCGGGCGGCCCGATGCTCAACGGCTGGCACGAAGGCCAGCGCACCGGCACCGGCACCACGCTGTTCAAGGCGCGCGAGCTGTTCGCCAAGGGCAGCATCGACTTCCCCGGCTACATCGACCTCGTGGGCTCCACCGTGCCCTCGGCCGGGCACTGCAACGTGATGGGCACGGCCTCGACCATGAACGCCCTGGCCGAAGCGCTGGGCATGAGCCTGCCCGGCTGCGCGGCCATTCCCGCGCCGTACCGCGAGCGCGGCCAGATGGCCTACGAAACGGGCCGGCGCATCGTCGACATGGTGCGCGAAGACCTCAAGCCCTCCGACATCCTCACGCGCTCGGCCTTCGAGAACGCGATCGTCGTCAACTCGGCCATCGGCGGCTCGACCAACGCGCCGATCCACCTTATCGCCATCGCCAAGCACGCGGGCGTCGAACTCAACATCCAGGACTGGGAAACGGTCGGCCTCGACGTGCCGCTGCTGCTCGACATGCAGCCCGCCGGCAAGTACCTCGGCGAAGAGTTCTACCGCGCGGGCGGCGTGCCGGCGGTGGTCGCCGAGCTGCACCGCCATGGCCTGATCCGCACCGACGCGCGCACCGTCAACGGCCACACCCTGGCCGTCAACTGCGCCGACGCGCCGGTGAAAGACGCCGACGTCATCCGCCCCTTCGACCAGCCACTGCGCGAGAACGCCGGCTTCCTCGTGATGTCCGGCAACCTGTTCGACAGCGCGATCATGAAGACCAGCGTCATCTCCGACGAGTTCCGCGCGCGCTACCTGAGCAAGGCTGGCGACCTCGACGCCTTCGTGGGCCGCGCCATCGTGTTCGACGGCCCGGAGGATTTCGAAGCCCGCATCGAAGACCCGTCGCTGGACATCGACGCGAGCTGCATCCTGTTCATGCGCGGCGTCGGCCCCATCGGGCACCCGGGGTCGTCGGAAGTGGTCAACATGCGCGCGCCGTCGCACCTGCTCAAGAGCGGCGTGTCGGCCTTGCCCTGCATCGGCGACGGCCGGCAGTCGGGCACCTCGGGCTCGCCGTCGATCCTCAACGCCTCGCCCGAAGCCGCCGCAGGCGCCGGCTTGGCGCTGCTGCAGACCGGCGACAAGGTGCGCGTGGATTTGAAGGAGCGCACCGTCAACATGCTCGTCGACGACGCCGTGCTGCAAGCGCGCGCCCGCGACCTCGAGGCGAAGGGCGGCTACCCGATTCCCGCGAGCCAGACGCCATGGCAGGAGATCCAGCGCGCGATGGTGGACACGCTGTCCGAAGGCATGGTGCTGAAGCCGGCGACCAAGTACCAGCGGGTGGCACAGACGGCGGGGATTCCGCGTCGGAATCACTGAGGACTTTTGTTCAGGGCGACGCTCCCGCCGACGGGGAGCCTTGCTCCGCGAATGTCCCCCGGCCTGCGGGCTTCCGCCCCTCCCCCTTGGTTTCGCTGCGCAAGGCACCCCATCGACGTGAGCGTGTTCAGAGCACATGTTGATCGGCCCGCACAACGACCGCGCCCATCGTGCTCAGGACACTGGGTGCTTCCCGCAGCGAAATCAAGGAGGAGGGGCGAAGCCCCGGGGGACATTCGCGGAGGGAAGTACCCGGTGGCCTGAGCACACGCCCTGAATGAACCCGCCCCCGCACCCAGAATTTTTTAAATCAGAAGAAGGAGTCAGACATGAAGTGGATGAGCGTTCAAACGCCGCAGGGCCCCCGCGTGGGTTACATCAAGGACGGCGCACTGCAGCCCGTCGATGCAGCCCGCATGCAGGACATCGTCGAAGGCAAGCCCTGGCGCGATGCAGGCCAGCCGATCCCCCTCGCCGACGTCAAGCCCACGCTGCCGTTCGCACCGAGAAACATCATCTGCATCGGCGCCAACTACCGCGACCATTGCATCGAGACCGGCCTGGCCATCCCCGAGAAGCCCGTCGTGTTCGCGAAGTTCAGCAACACGCTGGCCGCCGACGGCGATGCGATCACCTGGCCCGAAGGCTTCACCGAGACGGTCGACTGGGAAGCCGAGCTCGGCGTCGTCATCGGCCAGCGCGCACAGGGCGTGAGCGAAGCGGATGCGCTTTCGCATGTGTTCGGCTACGTCGCCGCCAACGACGTGAGCGCGCGCGACGTGCAACTGGGTGAGGCGCAGTGGGTGCGCGGCAAGTCGCTTGACGGCTTCTGCCCGCTCGCGCCCACCGTCGTCACGCGCGACGAAGTGGCCGACGTGCAATCGCTGGGCATCCGCTGCCTCGTCAACGGCGAGGCCGTGCAGTCGTCCAACACGAGCGAAATGATCTTCTCGGTCGCCTTCCTCATCGCCTACCTCTCGCGCGCCATCACGCTCGAACCCGGCGACCTGATCCTCACCGGCACGCCCGCCGGCGTCGGCCTGGGCCTGAAGCCGCCACGCTTCCTGAAGCGCGGCGACGTGGTCTCGGTCGAGATCGACGGGCTGGGTTCGGTGACGAACCCGGTCCACGGCGCCATCGCACGCGGCTAGCACGCGGCTAGCCTCCACGGCTTCCAGACAGACATACCTATTCAGGAGACAACAACAATGACAACCACGAGTCCCTACGGCGAGCTGGTCACAGGCGCCATCCACAAGGCGCGCTGGCGCCTGCTGCCCATGCTGATCGTCATGTACATCATGTCGATTCTTGATCGCGTGAACGTCGGCTTCGCCAAGCAGGCGCTGCAGATCGACACCGGCCTGAGCAACAGCGCCTTTGCGCTCGGCGCCGGCATCTTCTTCGTGAGCTACGCGATCTTCGAAGTGCCGAGCAACGTGATCCTGTCGCGCGTCGGCCCGCGCATCTGGCTGTGCCGGATCATGGTCACCTGGGGGCTCGTGGCCTCGGCCATGATGTTCGCGACCACCGAGACCTCCTTCTACGTGCTGCGCTTCCTGCTCGGCATCGCGGAGGCGGGCTTCTACCCCGGCGTGCTGCTCACGCTGACCTACTGGTTTCCCGCCAAGGTGCGCGCGCAGGCCAACGGCATTTTGCTGTTCGGCTTTGCGGGCGCGCTCGTCATCGGCGGGCCGATCTCCGGTGCGCTGCTCGACATGAACGGCATCGGCGGCCTGAAGGGCTGGGAGTGGATGTTCCTCATCGAGGGCCTGATGGCCGTGGTGGTGGGCATCGTGGCCTTCTTCGTCATCGTCGACCGGCCGCACAACGCGCCCTGGCTCACGAGCGCGCAGCAGAACGCGCTGCAGGCCGTGCTCGACCAGGAAGCGGCGGAGAAGTCGGCCGACAGCCCGCAGACCGTGTGGCAGACGCTGTGCAATCCGCGGGTCATGTTCTTTGCGCTGAACTTCTTCATCGTGCAGATCGCGGCCTACGGCCTCATCTTCTATCTCCCGACCCAGGTGGGGCAGATCCTGGGCCAGAAGATCGGCCTGCTGGTCGGATTCGTCACCAGCATCCCGTGGCTGCTGGCGCTGTTCGTCGTGTACTTCGTCACGCGCTGGTCCGACCGCCACCACGACCGCCGCCGCGTCACCGTGGCCACGCTGTACACGATCTTCGGCGTGTGCGTGTGCCTGTCAGCGCATGGCTCGCCGATCTTCGCGATCGCGGCGCTGTCCATCGGTGCGTCGACCTATCTGTCGGGCACGCCGATCTTCTATGCCTTCCTGTCGGAACGGCTGTCGGGCCTGGGCATTGCCACGGGCATCGCGCTGGTCAACTCCATCGGCAATCTGGGCGGCTTCGTGGCGCCCAACCTGCGGACCTACGTGGAGCAGAACCACGGCGGCTCGGCCGCGGGTCTGTACACGCTGGGCAGCGCGGCGCTGCTGGCCGCGCTGATGCTGGCGCTCATGCCCAAGGGCTGGCGCGTGGCGAAGAAGAGTGGGGCGGCGGCAGCGCCGGCGGCCGTGCTCGACGGCCGGGCACGCGCCTAGTCGTTCAGAAGGCCTGTCGCCAGACGCGCGACAGGGCCTGCCATGCGCAGTCGACTTCCGGCCGCTTGAGCGCGCCGGCCAGGCAGACAAAGCGCAGGTCGCAGCCGATGCTCACGCGGTCGGCAATGACCAGGCCATCGCGCTGGCTGGCCTGCAATGCCAGCGCATCGCGCGCCAGCGAAATGCCCACGCCGGCGCGCACCAGTGCCAGCATCGACATCTCCTGGTCGGCCTGCGCGGCCTTCTTCAGCACCAGCTTGTGGGCCTGCAGCACCGGCGCCAGCAGCCGCGAATGCGAGGAGGTTGCCGGTGCCAGCACCCACGGCAGGTAGGCCAGCTCGGGCCAGTCGCGGCCCAGCACCTGCGGCGCCCAGCCGCTCGGGCCGATCACCTGGTAGTTGAAGCGCGCCAGCACCTGCGAATGGAACAGCGCGCCGTCGTGGCGCCGGGAGGCGGCGCTGGCCTGCGGCAGGTCGGTGGCCTCGGGGTCGCCGAGGTAGAAGCCGATGTCGAGTTCCTTGTTCAGCAGTTGGGCGAGCACGTCGCCGCTCGTGCCCTGATGCAGCTCGGTCTCGAGCTCGGGCGCCAGCGCCACCAGTTCGGTGAGGAAGGGGCTGAGCCGCGTGAAGTCGGGGTCGAGGATGGTGCCGATGCGCAGCGAGCCGCGCACGCCGCCCTTGAGCCGTTCGGCGGCCACCGCGAAATCGTTCAGGCTCTCGAGCGCATGCTCCGCATGGTTGAGCAGCGCCGCGCCATCGCGCGTGAGCAGCAGGCCGGTGGGCGTGCGCTGGAACAGCTCCAGCTCGACCAGCGCGCCCAGCTCCTTGAGCTGCAGGCTCACGGCCGGCTGCGTGAGGAACAGGCGCTGCGCGCCGCGTGACACCGAGCCCTCGCGGGCCACGGCCACGAAGGCCTGCAGGAGCCGGGGCTCGATCTTCTTCATGCCGCGCCGGGGAAAGGCTGCAGCTGCTTGTACATGACGAAGGCGTCCACGAAGCCCAGCTGCGGATGCCTGAATGCGCCCGGCAGCGTGCCGACGATGGCGAAGCCCATGTGCTGCCACAGCCGCACCGCGCGCTCGTTGGTCGAGACGACGAAGTTGAACTGCATCGCCAGGAAGCCCATGCGCAGGGCCTGCTGCTGCGAGTGTTCGCACAGCGCCGAGGCCACGCCCAGGCCGCGCGCCGCCTCGGACACCACATACCCGCAGTTGCTCACGTGCGCGCCTTGGCCGGGCTGGTTGGGGCGGATCACATAGGTGCCGAGCACGGCGCCTTCGTCGTTGCAGGCCACGAAGGTCAGGGTGGGCACCTTCATCCACGAATGGCGGGCCTGTTCTTCCGTCACATCGGGCGGGTAGGTGTAGGTGTCGCCGCGGCGGAACGTCGGTTCGAGGACGGCCCAGAGGGCGGGCCAGTCGGCATCGAGGGCTTCGCGGATCTGGATCATGGGGTGATTCGGAAAGGGTGCGACATGCCAACAAGGATAATCCGCGCCCATGGAAATCATCAGCTTTCTCGTCGACTTCATCCTTCACGTCGACAAACACCTCGAGGCCTTCGTGGTCGCCTACGGCCCCTGGGTCTACGCGCTGCTGTTCCTGATCGTGTTCGTCGAGACCGGCGCGGTGGTCATGCCGTTTTTGCCGGGCGACTCGCTGCTCTTCATCGTCGGCGCGCTGTGCGGCGTGGGGCTCATGAGTTTTCCGCTGGCCTGCGGCATCCTGATCGCGGCGGCCATCCTCGGCGACCAGTGCAACTACTCGATCGGGCGCTACTTCGGGCCCAAGGTGTTCCAGTGGGAGAACTCGCGCTTCTTCAACCGCAAGGCCTTCGACCAGGCCCACAGCTTCTACGAACGCTACGGCGGCATCACCATCGTGCTGGCGCGCTTCATGCCGTTCATTCGCACCTTCGCGCCCTTCGTGGCCGGCGTGGCCGAAATGAACCGCGCGAAGTTCACGGCCTACAACGTGGGCGGTGCGCTCATCTGGGTGCTGGGCATTGCCACCGCGGGCTACTTCTTCGGCAACCTGCCGTTCGTGCGCCAGCACCTGGACAAGATCATCTGGGCGCTGATCTTCGTGCCCGGCCTGCTGGCGATCTTCGGTGCGTGGCGCGCCTCGAAGGCCGAGAAGGCGCGGGCGGCGGCATCGCAGGCCTGAGCCACTCCTGGCTTGCCGCAGAAAAAAACGCGCCGGAGGGCGCGTTTTTTCGTTGAGGGTTGGAATGATCAATCAGTAGCGCGGCCCGTTGTCCGGGTAGTAGCCACTGCCGCGCGGGTAGCGTTGCTGGTTGTAGTAGTTGCGCTCGTCGACGTTGCGGCCCACCTGGTTGCCGATGATGCCGCCGATGGCCGCGCCGCCGAGCGTGCTGCCCGTGTTGCCGCCGATCGCATGGCCCACCGCCGCGCCGCCGAGTGCGCCAATGCCGGTGCCGAGGTTCTGGTTCGGACCGCTCGCACAACCTGCCAGCGTCATGACCGAAGTGGCAGCTGCAGCGGCGATCCAGAGACGTGTCTTCAACATGAGGTCCACCTTTCGAGAGTGATGGCCCATCATGGTCAAAAGTATGCATTTCGCGGTGTAGGAGCCTGCCGCGCTTGCCTGTGCGCAGGGGCGCGTGTTGCGGAACGCAACGCCTGAAAGCACGTGTGGCTAGGGGGTTCGCGGCTTCGGCGCCTTCTTCTTCGGGGCTTCCAGCGCACCCGACGACGCGGCCCGCAGGATGCGGCGGAAGGTGGGGCATTCCATGTGGCTGGGCGCGGGGCAGACCGCCGCATGCCGCAGGCCGTCGCGCATCGCCGTAAGCTGGCGGATCGTGCGGTCGAGGTCCTGCGCCTTGTCCGCGAGCAGCTGCCGGTCGATGCGCGGCTTGCCTTCGGGCGAGAACATGTGACCGATTTCCTCCAGCGAGAAACCGGCGGCACGCCCCAGCGCGATGAGCGCCAGCCGCTCCAGCACCTCGGGCGCGAACACGCGGCGCAGGCCGTGCCGGCCGGTCGAGGCGATCAGCCCTTTTTCTTCATAGAAGCGCAGCGTCGAGGCGGGAACGCCGGCGCGTTGCGCGACTTCCGAAATGTCCATGTGCCGGCCCCCTCTTGACTTCAAGTCGACTTGAATTGGCACAGTCTAGCTCTCGCCGCTTGAAGGCACCTGAAGGAAAACGATCATGGACGACACATCTCCCGCCAATGCCGAACAGGCCGCCCTGTGGAACGGCCACGCCGGCAGCGCCTGGGTCCGGACGCAGGCCGTGCTCGACGCGATGTTCCAGCCGCTCGAAGCGCGGCTGAGCGACGCGGTACGCGCCGTGGGCGCCCGCCGCGTGCTCGACGTGGGTTGCGGCACCGGCCGCACGACGCTCGCCGTGGCACGGCAACTCGGCCCGACGGGCCAATGCCTCGGCGTCGACATCTCGGCGCCGATGATCGAGGCGGCGAAGGCCCGCGCTGCACGCGAGGTGCTCCCGTCGGCCCGCTTCGTCTGCGCCGATGTGCAGGGCCACGCCTTCGAGCCGGCCGCGTTCGACACGGTCATCTCGCGCCTGGGCGTGATGTTCTTCGACGACCCGGTGCGGGCCTTCACGAACCTGCGGCACGCGGCGACCGACGGCGCGGCCCTGCGCTGCATCGCCTGGCGCGGCGGGGCCGACAACCCGTTCATGACCACGGCCGAGCGCGCCGCCGCGCCGCTGCTGCCCGGCCTGCCGCCGCGCCAGCCGAACGCACCGGGCCAGTTCGCGTTTGCCGACCGCGCGCGGGTCGCGGACATCCTCGCGGCGAGCGGATGGGGCGAGGTCGACATCCAGCCCTTCGAGGTCGAATGCGCGTTCCCCGCGACGGCGCTGGCCGACTACTTCACGCGGCTCGGGCCGGTCGGCCTGGTCCTGCAGGAGGTGGATGCCGCGACGCGCGCGCAGGTCGTCGAGACGCTGCATGCCGCCTTCGCGCCCTATGTGCAGGGCGACAACGTGCGCTTTGTCGCGGCCTGCTGGATGATCGCGGCGCGCGCGCCGGTGCGGGAGCGTGGCCATGTCTGAAGCCGTCGAATGCGCGCTGCGCACGCTGTGGATCGGCGCCGGCGCGACCGTGGTGATGGACCTCTGGGCCGTGCTGCGCCGGCGCCTGTTCGGCATTCCCTCGCTGGACTACGCGCTCGTGGGTCGCTGGCTCGTGCACCTGACGCGCGGGCGCTTCTTTCACGACCCCATCGGCAAGTCGCCGCGCGTGGCGGGCGAGGGCGGCATCGGCTGGACCGCGCACTACCTGCTCGGCATCGCGTTCGCGGCCGTGCTGCTCGCGGGCTCGGGATTGGAATGGGCGCGCCAGCCGACGCTGGTGCCTGCGTTGATCGTCGGCATCGGCACTGTGCTCGTGCCGTTCTGCGTGATGCAGCCCGCGATGGGCGCGGGCTTTGCGGCGCGCCGCACGCCGCGCCCTGCGATGGCGCGGTTCCAGAGCCTGATCACGCACAGCGTCTTCGGCGTCGGTCTTTACCTGGCCGCGTGGGTCGCCCGCGTGGCGGGCTTCTAGCCTAGAGCTGGCGGCTGCGCGCGAGCGGCGGGTTCTGCGCGAAGTAGCGCTGGATGCCGCGCATCAGCGCGTCGGCCAGGTTCTCCTGGTAGTCGGCGCGGCGCAGGTTGGCCTCTTCCTCGGGGTTGCTGATGAAGGCCGTCTCGACCAGCACGCTCGGGATGTCGGGCGCCTTCAGCACCGCGAAGCCGGCCTGCTCGACCTGCGCCTTGTGCAGCCGCGCGCCGATGCCCTTGATCTCGCCGAGCATCGCGCCGCCGAGCTTCAGGCTGTCGTTGATCTGCGCGGTGGTGCTCATGTCGAGCAGCGCGCGCTGCACCTGGGCCTCGTGGTTGCCCACGTTCACGCCGCCGACCTTGTCGGCGTCGTTCTCCTTGTTGGCCAGCCAGCGCGCGGCGCTGCTGGAGGCGCCGCTCTGGCTCAGCGCGAACACGCTCGCGCCGCGCGCGGCGGGCGTGGTGAAGGCGTCGGCGTGGATGCTCACGAACAGGTCGGCCTGCACGCGCCGCGCCTTCTGCACGCGCACGCCCAGCGGCACGAAGAAGTCGGCGTCGCGCGTGAGAAAGGCGCGCATCGGGCTGCCGTTGACGCTGGCCGCGTTGATGCGTTCGCGCAGGCGGTGCGCCACCTGCAGCACGATGTCTTTCTCGCGCGTGCCGTTCGGGCCGATGGCGCCGGGGTCTTCACCGCCGTGGCCGGGGTCGAGCGCCACGATGATGATCCGGTCGGTGCGGCTGGCCGTGGCGCGCGGCGGCGGACCGGGCGGCGTCACGGGCCGGGCCGGGGGCGCCGCGGCCACCACGGGCGGCGGTGCCGGCGGCAGCGGCATGCCGCCGGGCGGCAGGGCCGGCGCGGGCCCGGAGGGCGCGGGGCGCGCGGCCTGCTGCGCCATCAGGTCGCCCAGCGGGTCGACGGGCGGCATGGCGGGGCGCACGGGCGCGGGGGCCGGCGACGGTGGGGCGGTGGCGACGACCGGGCCGTTGCTTGGGGCGGTGGTGGTGGTGCTGCCGTTCTTGGGCGCATCGCGCAGCCGCTCGGCGATCAGCGCTTCCATCGGGTCGATGGCCTGCTCGGGGTACAGGTCGAGCACCAGCCGGTGCTTGTAGGCGGCCACGGGCGCCAGCGAGAACACCTGCGGGCGCACGGTCTGCTTCAGGTCGAACACGATGCGCACCACCTTCGGTGCGTTCTGCCCGATGCGCAGGCCGTTGATGTACGGGTCGCCCGGCTTGATCTTGCCGACCAGGTCGCGCAGCTCGGTGTTCAGGTCGATGCCCTCGATGTCCACGGCCAGCCGGGGCGGGCTGCCCACCACGAGCTGCTGCGAGTTGAGGCGGGCGTCGGATTCGATGGTCACGCGGGTGTAGTCGGCGGCGGGCCACACGCGCACGGCGAGGATGCTGGCGCCGCGCGCGATCTGGTGCACGCCCAGCATCAGCGCGATGCTGCCGCCTTGCAGCAGCACGCGCCGTTTCAGGCCGGTCGCCTTCATGCGGCCAGGCACGCCAGCAGATCGCTGCCGCGAGGGGTGTTCGCCAGGAGGGTCACGCTGCGGGTGTCGTCGGTCATTGCTTCTATTTTAATAGCTAGGTCGGCAGGTGGGGTGCGCCCCGCGGCGTTTTCTGGCCACTCGGCCAGCTTGAGGCCCGGGCCCGCGAAGATGTCGCGGAAGCCCGCGTCGTCCCATTCGCGCGGGTCGGCGAAACGGTAGAAATCGAAGTGGTAGATGGCCAGCCCGTCGGGCGCCTCGTGCGGCTCGACCACCGCGTAGGTGGGGCTCTTGATGCGACCGGTGATGCCGAGCGCGCGCAGCAGGTGGCGCACGAAGGTGGTCTTGCCGGCGCCCAGGTCGCCCTGCAGCGCGATGAAAGCGTCGCGCAACGCGGGCGATGCGGCGAGCGCGCGCGCCAGCGCGTCGGTGTCGTCTTCGCCCTGCCAGCGCAGGGTGCGCGTTTCTACAATCGGCAAGTGATCGTCAGCCATCCACTCGTTGCTCGTATTCAGGCCTTGGCCCGGGAACTCGGATTCTCCCAAATCGGAATCGCGGGCGTCGATCTGTCGAGCGCCGAAGACGGTCTGATGCAATGGCTGGCCCATGGGTTCCATGGAGAAATGCAATACATGGCAACGCACGGCACCCGCCGCGCGCGACCGGCGGAGCTGGTGCCGGGCACGGTGAGCGTGATCACCGCGCGCATGGACTACCTGCCGCGCGACACCGACGCCGAGTGGCAGGCCATCGAGTTCGACCGGCTGCGCCGGCCCGGCGAGGCCATCGTGTCGCTGTACGCGCGGGGCCGCGACTATCACAAGGTGCTGCGCACCCGCCTCGCCAAACTCGCCGAGAAGATCGCCGAAGAGGTCGGCCCCTTCGGCCACCGCGCCTTCACCGATTCGGCGCCGGTGCTCGAGGCCGAGCTGGCCTCGCGCAGCGGCCAGGGCTGGCGCGGCAAGCACACGCTGGTGCTCGACCGCGACGCGGGCTCGATGTTCTTCCTGGGCGAAATCTACGTCGACATGGCCCTGCCGCCGAGCGAGCCCGTCAGCGCGCACTGCGGCAGCTGCAGCGCCTGCATCGATGTGTGCCCGACGCGCGCCATCGTCGCGCCGCAGCGGCTCGATGCGCGCCGCTGCATCTCGTACCTCACGATCGAGCACGCCGGCGCCATTCCGGTGGAGCTGCGCCCGCTCATGGCCAACCGCATCTACGGCTGCGACGACTGCCAGCTGATCTGCCCCTGGAACAAGTTCGCGAAGAAGAGCACGCTGCCCGACTTCGACGCGCGCGAGGGGCTCACGGGCCGCACGCTGGCCGAGCTGTTCGCGTGGAGCGAGGAAGACTTCTTGCGCCGCACCGAAGGCAGCCCGATCCGCCGCATCGGCCACGAGCGCTGGCTGCGCAACATCGCGGTGGCGCTGGGCAATGCGGTGCGCTCAGGCGAGGGCGGCGCGAAGGAAGCGCTGGCCACGCGCGCCGGACATCCGAGCGAACTGGTGCGCGAGCATGTCGCGTGGGGGCTGGCGCAGCAGCCCGAAGATCAACCGATTTAAGCGGGAAGAATCTCGCGCACGCGTTCCCACGGCCGGCACATGAGCGTGCCGCGCGGCGACACCACGATCGGGCGTTGCAGCAGGATCGGGTGCTCCACGATCGCGTCGAACAGCTGGTCGTCCGTCAGTTTCTCGTCCGCCAGCTTCAGTTCTTCGTAGGGCGCTTCCTTGGTGCGCAGCAGGTCGCGCGCCGTCAGGCCCATGGCCTTCGCCAGCTCGCGCAGCTTCTTCTTCGAGGGCGGCGTTTCCAGGTACAGGACGATCTCGGGCTCCACGCCGCTTTCGCGGATCAAGCCCAGCACGTTGCGCGACGTGCTGCAGTTGGGCTTGTGGTAGATCGTCATCGGGTAGGCGGTGGTCGGTGTGCGTGCGGTCATGGCGTCGATTATGAGAAGAGAAGAACAGGCCTCAGCTTGTCTCTTCGTCCGCATCCATCGAGAACGGAAAGCGCGCCGACCAGAACGCCGCCAGCCGCGGGTCGGCGTCCACGCGCCGCACCACGCGCGCCATGCGCGGCGCCACGCGGTAGAAGCGCCGGCGGGTCGGCGTCCAGCGCGACACCACGGTCACGTACAGGTCGAGCATGCTGAGCTTGTCGCCGAGCAGGTAGGGCGACGGTTCGTCGATCTGCGTGTCCATGAGGTGCCAGCAGTGCGCGATGCGCGCGGCCGTGCGTTCGAGCACCACGGCCTGCGCGGCGGCATCGGCCGCGAGGCGCGAAGGCTCGTCGCGCACCCAGAACATCGAATAGATCGAGGCCGGCAGGTAGACCATCCAGCGCAGGTACTGCGCGCGGCGCGGGTCGCCGGGCGCGGGGCAGAGCCCGGCCTCGGGGTAGCGGTCGCCCAGCCAGATGAGGATGGCCGCGCTCTCGGTCATGACTTCGCCCGAAGGCAGCACGAGCGCGGGCACCTGCTGCATCGGGTTGACGCCGGTCAGCCGCTCGCGCTCGGACTCGCCCTCCCAGGGGGCGATGTCGACCGTGTCGACCTGCGCGCCGATCAGCGTCAGCGCGGCATGGATGGGCGTGGCGCCCGAGCCGGGCGCCCCATAGAGGGTGTAGCGGTCGGCGGCTGCTGCTGCGACCGCCGGGGCGGATGGAGAGGCCATCCGCGCAGGTTACTGCAGGCTTGCGCCTCTTGCCAACCCGCTCAGGCGGCCAGCAGCGCGTCGACCTTGTCCAGCGCCTCGAGCGTCTTGAAGCAGGCCTCGGCCACTTCCGTGCCCTTGATTGCGAAGTGGCGGTGGAAGTACTTGCGGTGCTCCACGTGCTCGTGGAAGTGGTGCGGCGTGAGCACGGCCGAGAAGATCGGCACGTCGGTCTCCAGCTGCAGCGACATCAGCGTGCTGACGACGGTGTTGGCGACGAACTCGTGGCGGTAGATGCCGCCGTCCACCACCAGCGCGCAGCCGATGATGGCCGCGTACTTGCCCGAGTTGGCCAGGCGCTTGGCGTGCAGCGGAATCTCGAAGGCGCCGGGCACATCGAAGATGTCGATGAGCTCGCGCGCCACGCCGAGCCGCGCCATCTCTTCGAGAAAGGCGTCGCGTGCCTGGTGGACGATGTCGGAATGCCATTGCGCCTCGACGAATGCGATGCGCTGGCCGCGCGGCGAACCCGACGCGGTGACGGCAGAAAGGGGAAGGTCGTTGATCTGACTCATGGTGTGCCTCTTGAAAGCAGGTTTCCTGAATCAGGGCGCACGAAACCACAGGCCCGCTCGCGCGCCGGTCTGCCAAAAAAGAGCAAAGCAAGGCGCGCGGGCATGCCCGCATTTCGCGCTCTCTTTCATCCGGACTGTGACCGTCGGCTTCGGAATCGCACCGAAATCTGCTGACCCTCGGACCTGTGGCAGGCCCGAGGCGCTCGCGGGCTTGTGCAACTTTCGTTGCCATCACCGCCGGTGGGGAATTGCACCCCGCCCTGAGAACGCTTGCCGTCCGGCGAACCGGACGACGGCGCGATTCTAGAAGCACGCCGCCGGGCCGGTTGTCGCCCGCGCGCCAGACCTTCGAGCGCGCGGGGATTTGCTTCAGAAGCGGTACGTCGCGCTCGCGGTCAGGGTACGGCGCTGGCCGTAGAAGCAGTCGCCGCGCGCCAGGCAGGTGGTGATCTGCACCTTGTCGGTCAGGTTGGCCACGTTGAGCGCCAGGCGCAGCGGGCCGTTGTCCCACGCGAACATCGCGTCGAACAGCGTGACCGCGGGCGCGGGGTTGCTGTCCATGCCGTCGTACGACTTGCCCAGGTAGCGCACGCCGCCGCCGGCCGAGAAGCCGTGCAGGCCGCCGATCGAGAAGCGCTTGGTCACCCAGGCCGAGGCCGTGTGCTTGGGCACGCCCGAGATGCGCTTGCCCAGGTCGGAGCCGTTGCTCTTCGACACGCGTGCGTCGGTGTAGGCGTACGAGGCGATCCAGTCCCAGTCGCGCGCGATGCTGCCCTTGCACTCGAGCTCCAGGCCCTTCACGTGCACTTCGCCGAGCTGCACGCTGTTGAGCGGGTTGGTCGGGTCGGGGGTCTTGCGGTTGGTGTCGCGCAGGTCGTACACGGCCGCCAGGAACGAGGTGCGCTGGCCCGCGGGCTCCCACTTCACGCCGGCTTCCCACTGCTTGCCGCGCTGCGGCTTGAAGGGGTTGTTCGACGTGTCGACGCCGCCCAGCGGCAGGAACGATTCGGCGTAGCTCAGGTACGGTGCCCAGCCGCCGTCGGCCAGGTAGACCAGGCCGGCGCGCTTGGTGGTGGCCTTGCCGTCGGCCGCCGCGGAGGGGCGGCCTTCGGTGTCGGTGGTGGCCTTGTCGTGGCGCAGGCCCAGCAGGCCGATCCAGCGGCCGTACTTGACCTGGTCCTGCACGTACAGGCCCGCCTGCTTCTGCACCACCTCGGGTGCGCGCGTGAAGCTGGTGGGCGCCGTGTAGTTGCCGTACACCGGCGCGTACACGTCGAGCGCGCCCGCACGGCCGCGGCCCGAGAGTTTGGAGGTGGTGTTGCGCTGGAAGTCGGCGCCCAGCAGCAGGGTGTGCTCGACCTCGCCGGTCTTGAAGTGCGCTTCGGCCTGGTTGTCGAGCAGCAGCATCTTGCCGCCGTTGATGTCGCTGCTCAGGTCGCGTTCGATGGTGCGCTGGTCGGCGTTGAACACCGGGCGCGCCGGACGGCCCGTGAGGCGGTTGGCCGTGAAGCTGGTGTACGAGGTGTTGTACCAGACCTTGCTCTCGGTCGAGCGCAGGTTCTGGCGCACCGTCCAGGTGTCGTTGAGGCGGTGGCTGAACAGGTAGCCCAGCGAGGTGCTGCGCGTGTCGAAACGGTCGAAGCCCGGCTCGCCGGTGAAGGTCGAGGTCGGGATGCGGCCGTACAGCGAGGGCAGCAGCGTGCCCTGCCAAGGGAAGAAGCCGATCAGCGAGCCGCTCTTGTCCTTCTGGTAGGACGCCTGCAGCGTGAGCGAGGTGTCGGCGTTCGGGCGCCAGGTGAGCGAGGGGGCGATCGCGATGCGGTCGTCCGACACGTGGTCGACCTGCGTGCCGCTGTCGCGGCTCACGGCCACGAGGCGGTACATCCACTTGCTCTCGGGGTCGAGCGAGCCGGTGAAATCGGCGGCGATCTGCTTGCGCGCGTTGTTGCCCAGCTGCAGCTGCACCTCGCGCTGCGTCTCGGCCTGCGGGCGCTTCGACACGAGGTTGAGCACGCCGCCGATGCCGCCCTGGCCGTAGAGCACCGACGACGGGCCGCGCAGCAGCTCCACGCGCTCCAGCATGTACGGGTCGGGCCGGCTGGCGTTGTAGGTGCCGTAGGTGCGTTGCAGGCCGTCGAGGTACTGCACGGCGTCGCCACCGCGGGCCTTGAACGAATCACGCGGCTGTCGAAGTAGCTCGACACCACGCCGGCCGTGTAGTTGGTGGTCTCGCGCAGGGTGAGCGCGCCCTGGGCTTCGATCTGGTCGCGCGTGACGACCGAGATGGCCTGCGGCGTCTCGATCAGCGGCGTGTCGGTCTTGGTGGCCGTGCTGCCGCGCCTGGCGACGAAGCCCGTCACGGGGCCGGTGGCGGTCTCGCCGGCATCGCCCGAGACGGTGACTGTGGGCAGTGCCTGCCGCGTTTCGGCAGCAGCGGCTTCTTGCGCGTGGGCGTGTGCGCTGGCGGCGAGCGCCACGGCGGTGACCGCGAGCGTGGCATAGCCCCGCCGCGTGCGCGGCGTTCCGGGGCGACGATTCTTGAGTGTCATGTGCAGCTTCTCCTGTGTCCTGCGTCGGACGTGTCTAGGGCGGGGGAGTGGCTGCGGCGCGGTCAGGCGCGCCATGGCTTCTCGGGTGCGATCGAAAAAAACGGAAACGAACGAGCGCGTGCCGTGGCGCATTCCGAAAGGAAAGCGCATCCGGCTGGTGTTGTGTGTCTACGGCGTCGTGGGGGCAGTGGCCGGGGGCGACGACGGGATGTGTCGTCGCTCGGGCTGCTGCGTCTTCGTTCCTTCGAAGACGGCTGGCGGGCTCGCGGCGGGCGCGGGCGGCTGGCTGAGGCGGGCGATTATAAAAGGCCGCGTCAGCGGCCTGCGAGGAACTGCGTCATGCGGTGCAGTTCTTCGTCGAGGCCCGCGCGGAAGGCCGCGCCGTGCGGCTTCTTCGCGTCGGCGTAGCCGAAGGCCGGCTGCAACCGACCTTCCGACGCACTCACGTTGGCCCACCCGATCACGCGGTCGTGCCACAGCATCGGCAGCGCGTAGTAGCCGAACTGCCGTTTCGGCGCGGGCGTGTAGGCCTCGAACTTGTACGTCCAGCCCCACAGCAGCTCGAAGCGGCGGCGGTCCCACACCACCGGGTCGAAGGGCGCGAGCAGGCGCACAGCGTCGTCGGGTGCATGGCGGCGCGAGGCGGGGTTCTCGTCGGCGGGCCAGTACCAGGTCGTGCCGTCGATGCGGCAACTGGCCAGCTCCTCGCGCGCCAGCCGCAGCGCCGCCTGCGTCTGTGCGGCCAGGTGCGGTGCGCCATAGCCGAGCAGGCGCACGAGGTAGGTCAGGCTCGTGGCCGGCAGCGGCGCGTACTTGCGTACCACCAGTTCGATGAGCGCCGCCGCACGCTGCGCGCGCCCGGCGGGGGTGTCGTCGACGGGCGGATGGCTCACCGCTTCGTAGACCCGCGTGCCGCTGTCGCGCCGCACCACGCGCAGCAGGCCCCGGTAGTGCATGCCGTCGAGCAGGTGCGTGGTGGCGTTGCTGGAACCGCCCCAGTAGTTCTGGATGCGGCCGTGCGCGAAGTGCTGCTCGACCTGGCGCGGATGCACCGGACCGTGCTCGCGCACATAGGCCAGCACGTCGGCGGCCTTGCGGCGCGTGTCGGCGTCCCAGGCTTTCTTGGCCTCGCGCGGATGCATCAGCGCCAGGTGTTCGCGCGGCAGGAAGCCGTAGTTGACGAGGCAGTCTTCCTCGATCGCGAGCCGCGCGTAGCGGCTTTCGAGATCGCCTGCGCGGTAGTCCTTCACGCGGTGGCGCAGCGTGAGGTCTTGCGCCCGCGCCGGCGCACGGATCGGGTCGGCCTGCACGAAGCCGAGCTTGCGGATGGCGGCCGGCAGCGTCGTCGGCGTGAAGAGGGTGCGCGCGACGGCGTAGCGGCGCAGGTCGTCGAGGGTGGGGTCAGCCATGGGGCGGATTGCAGCACAAGCGGCTGCCTTTCGCTTCGGCCGGATCGATCAGACCGCGCTGCGGTGTCGTTCGATGCAGACGTCGAGCGTCTCGGCCCCAGTCCGTTGCCACCAGTCCAGGTTCGAAAAGATCTCGACCTCGCTGAACCCCGCAAACCCCGCGTCCTCGACCCAGCCGCGGATCTTCTTCAGCTCGACAACGCCGTCACCCATCATCCCGCGATCGGAGAGCAGGTCGCGCGTCGGCGTGAGCCAGTCGCAGACGTGGTACGCCAGCAGCCGCTCGCGACCGGCGCGGGCGATCTGTTGCTGCAGCTTCGGGTCCCACCACACGTGGTAGATGTCGAGCGCCACGCCGAGCATGCCGATCTTGCCCGCATCGAGTTCGTCGCACAGGTCGAGCGCATGCTCGAGCGTGTTGATGCAGGCGCGGTCGGCCGCTTGCATCGGGTGCAGGGGCTCGATGGCCAGTGGCATGCCGACCTCGCGCGCGTAGTCGAGCGAGGCGGCGATGCCGTCGCGCACTTCGCTGCGCGCGCGGGCGATGTCCTTGTATGCGGCCTTGCCGTCGAGCGCGCCGGGCAGGGCGCCGACGACCAGCACGAGGCAGGGCGCGTCGAGCGTCTTCGCTTCGTCGATGGCGCGGCGGTTGTCGTCGAGTGCGGCCTTCAGGCCGGCCGCATCGGGCGCCGGAAAGAAGCCGCCCCGGCAGTAGCCCGAGAGGCCGATGCCGTGCGCCTTCAATTGCCTGGCCACCTTGTCGAGCCCGAGGGCCGCGACCTGGTCGCGCCACGGGCTGATGGCGCGGATGCCGCGTTCGGCGCACTGGTCGATGAGGCGGTCCAGCGGCACCTCGGCGCCCGACTGCTTGCGGATGGTCGCCGTGTTGATCGACAGCCAGTCGTGGTTCTGCGAAAAGTCGCGCATGGTCGCCATCAGCCTTCCACGCCGTGCAGCGCCAGCAACGTCTTCATGCGCCGCACCGCGAGCTCGGGCTGCTCCAGCAGGTTGGCCGCATCCGCGAGACGGAACAGCTCTGCGAAGTGCTGCAGCGAGCGCGTGCTCTGCTGCCCGCCCACCATCGTGAAGTGCTTCTGGTGGCCGTTGAGCCAGGCCATGAACACCACGCCCGTCTTGTAGAAGCGCGTGGGCGCCGCGAAGATGTGGCGCGACAGCGGCACCGTGGGGCCGAGGATCGCGTGGAACTTCTCGGTGTTGCCTTGCGCCAGTGCGCCCAGCGCGGCACTCGCGGCGGGCGCGATGGCGTCGAAGATGCCCAGCAGCGCATCGCTCTTGCCATGCGTCGGCTCGCTGCCGAAGCCGTCGCCGGCGATCAGCTCGGCGTAGTTGAAGTCGTCCCCCGTGTACATGCGAACGCCCTTCGGCAGGCGGCGGCGCATGGCGATTTCCTTGTCCTTGTCGAGCAAAGAAATCTTGATGCCGTCGACCTTCTCTGGATGCGCCGCGATGATGCCCACGGCGGTGTCCATCGCCGCATCGACATCCTTGGTGCCCCAGTAGCCCGCGAGCGCCGGGTCGAACATGTCGCCCAGCCAATGCAGCACCACGGGTTGCTTCGCCTGGCTCAGGATGCGGTCGTACACGCGCTCGTAGTCGGCGGGGCTCTTGGCCACGCGGGCCAGCGCGCGGCTGGCCATCACGATCAGCTTGCCGCCGAGCGCCTCGATGGCGGCCATCTGCTCCTCGTAGCCGCGGATCACGTCGTCGACGCTCTTCACGTCGTCGATGTTGAGGTGGTCGGTGCCGCAGCCCGAGGCGACGAGCGCGCCGGGCACGTCCTTCGCGGCATCGAGCGAGCGGCGGATCAGTTCGAGCGACGTGGGCCAGTCGAGGCCCATCCCGCGCTGCGCGGTGTCCATCGCCTCGGCCACGCCCAGGCCCAGGGAGAACAGGTGGCGGCGGTAGGCGATGGTGGTGTCCCAGTCGACCGCGCATTGCAGCCACGGATCGATGGCGGCCAGCGGGTCGGCCACGACGTGCGCGGCCGAGTAGGCGATGCGGTTGAACTTGACGCCTGTATCGGGCTTCACCGGCGCGGTGCCGCGCAGGGCGTAGGGCGCGAGCGCGCCGCTCGCGGTGGGGAGGGTCAGCGACAGGGCCATGGCTTTGTCTTCTTCTTCCTCAAACCTTCAGCGTGGGCACGTCGATCCAGCGGCGCTCCTGCCAGGACGCGAGCGCGGCTTCGACCAGCTGCACGCCCTTGGCGCCTTCGGGCAGCGTCCACTTGTAGGGCGCGTCTTCCACCACGTGGCGGATGAAGTGTTCCCACTGGATCTTGAAGCCGTTGTCGTAGACCTGCGAGTCCGGAATTTCCTGCCACTGGTCGAAGAAGTTCATGGTCTGCTTCTCGTCGGGGTTCCACACCGGGCGCGGCGTGGCCACGCGCGACTGGGCGCGGCAGCTCGACAGGCCCGCCACGGCCGAGCCGTCGGTGCCGTCGACGTGGAAGGTCACGAGGTCGTCGCGGCGCACGCGCGTGGCCCAGCTCATGTTGAGCTGCGCGATCACCGGCTCGCCGTTGTGGCCCGTGAGTTCGCAGGTGGCGTAGGCCGCGTCGTCGGCGGTGGCCTCGTAGGGCTTGCCGGCTTCGTCCCAGCGCGTGGGGATGTGGGTGGCGCCGATGCACGACACCGACTTCACCTCGCCGAACAGGTTGTCCAGCACGTAGCGCCAGTGGCACATCATGTCCAGGATCATGCCGCCGCCGTCTTCCTTGCGGTAGTTCCAGCTCGGGCGCTGGATGGGCTGCAGGTCGCCCTCGAACACCCAGTAGCCGAACTCCAGGCGCACGCTGAGCATGCGGCCGAAAAAGCCGGCGCGGCGCAGCATGTCGAGCTTGCGCAGGCCGGGCAGGAAGAGCTTGTCCTGCACGGCGCCGTGCTTCAGGCCCTTGGTCTTCGAGGCTTCCTCGGCCAGGCGGGCGATCTCGACAGCCTCGTTGAGGTTGGTGGCAATGGGCTTCTCGCAGTAGACGTGCTTGCCGGCGCGGATGGCCTTGGCCAGCAGCGTGGGGCGCATCTGCGTGGTGCCGGCGTCGAAGAAGATGGTGTCGTCCTTGTTTTCCAGCGCCTTGTCGAGGTCGGTGCCCCAGCGCGGGATGTTGTGTGCCTTGGCGAGCGCTTCCATCTTCTCGGCGTTGCGGCCGATGAGGATCGGGTCGGGCATGACCTTGTCGCCGTTCGACAGCGTCACGCCGCCCTGGGCGCGGATGGCGCAGATGGAGCGGATCAGGTGCTGGTTCATGCCCATGCGTCCGGTGACGCCGTGCATGATGATTCCGAGACGTTGGATGGCCATCGTGGGTTCCTTGGGGAGATGCAGGGGAAAAGAGAAAGGGGCTTCGATCGGCGTGGCGCGTGGCAACGCCGGGGGCAGGCCGGGCTGCCCCGCGTGCACGACGCGGCGCGAGACCTCGGCGTGTCTGCTGTTACTGCTGGACCGCGAGGCCGGCGGCCTTCACGAGCTGCGCGTTGCTGGTGATCTCGTCCTTGATGTAGGCGTCGAACTGCTCGGGCTTGAGCGTCCAGGCATCGGCGCCCAGCTTGAGGAAACGCTCCTTCACCTCGGGCGTGGCCAGGGCCTTGACCACTTCGTCGTGCAGGCGGTTGACGACGTCGCGCGGCGTCTTGGCGGGCGCCATCATGCCGATCCAGAAGTTGAACTCGGAGCCGGGCACGCCGGCCTCGGTGGTGGTGGGCACGTCGGGCAGGGCGGCGGCGCGCTTGGGCGAGCCCACGGCCAGTGCGAGCAGCTGGCCCTCTTTGATCTGGCCGATGACGGGCGCGATGGGCGAGAAGTAGTAGTCGACGCGGCCCGAGAGCACCTCGGTGACGGCTTCGCCCGATCCCTTGAACGGGATGTTGGTCGCGTCGATCTTCGCGGCCATCTTGAACTTCTCGGCGTTCAGGTGCGTGGCGCTGCCCTGGCCGGCCGAGGCGAAGTTCATGCTGCCGGGCTTGGCGCGCGCGGCGGCCAGCAGCTGCGGCAGGGTCTTGATGTTCTTGCTGGGCGAGATGACCAGCGCGTTGGGCAGCGACGAGATCGGCGTGACGCCCGCGAAGTCGTGCACCGTGTCGAAGGGCAGCTTGGCGAAGGTCGAGGGGCTCACCGTGTGCGACGACGAATGGATCATGACCGTGTAGCCATCGGGTGCGGCCGTGGCCACCGCCTGCTGGCCGATGGTGCCGCTGGCGCCGCCGCGGTTCTCGATGATCAGCGCCTGGCCCATGCTGGTGCCCATCTTGTCGGCGATGGCGCGGGCAATGATGTCCGTCGTGCTGCCGGCGGCGAACGGAACGATCACGCGGATCGGCTTGGTGGGGTAGCCGTTCTGCGCGGCCGCCAGACCCGGCAGCAGGGCGGCCAGGCAGGTCAGCGAGGCCAGGAGGGTGGTGCGTGCAAGTTGCTTCAAGGTTGTCTCCGCGCGGTCGGGCCGCAGTTCTTGAGTCATCAATTCACCATTGAGTGAATTAATGAATTGTAGGAACGGCTGCGCCGCAGCGTCAACCGACGCTGCTTGGTGAAAACCCGGAGGCGTGGAAAAGGGCGCCTGCAGCGCCCGAAGGCTCAGTGCAGGACGTAGCCCAGGACCAGGTCGGTCATGTGCGAGAGGCGTTGCGCCATCGCCTTGGGGGCACGCAGGTCACGCCCGAAGATGGCCGACAGCGTGTGGTTGTTCGAGAGGTAGAAGTAGCACAGCGAGGCGATCGAGATGTACAGCTGCACGGGGTCGACGCCGGCGCGAAAGAGGTTGTCCTTCTTGCCGCGCTCCAGCACGGTGTCGAGCAGCTGCACCAGCGGCGAGTTCATCTCCTGGATGCGGTCGGAGCGCTTCAGGTGCGCCGCGCCGTGCAGGTTCTCGCTATTGAGCAGCGTGATGAACTCGGGATGCTCCAGGTAGTAGTGCCAGGTGAACGACACCAGCTGGCGGATCGCCTCGACGGGCTCGATCTCGTCCAGGTGCAGGCGCTGCTCGGCGGCGCGGATGTCGGCGTACACGCGCTCCAGCACGGCCAGGAACAGGTCGTCCTTGCTGCCGAAGTAGTAGTAGATGAGGCGCTTGTTCAGGCCCGCGCGCTCGGCGATGCTGTCCATGCGCGCACCGGCCAAGCCGCGTGCGGCGAACTCGTCGCGCGCCGACGCGAGGATGGCCAGCTGCGAGCGGTCGGCGTCGCGCGAGCGCGGCTCGAGCGTTTCGGGCAAAGAGTCCTTGGGGGCCTTCATGACGCGAATTTAACCAATTGGGGAATTAAGACAAGGCGTGGAAGGCAGGCACACATAATCGCCGGAGACATTTGCAACTGAGGTTCGAACTTTCCATGAGTACATCACAACCCGCGGGCCACCTGATCGTCGAGTGCCTGGTCGAACAGGGCATGCAACTCGCCTTCGGCGTGCCGGGCGAGAGCTTCCTGGCGGTGCTCGATGGCTTCCATGCCTACCGCGACCGCGCACGCTTCGTGGTGAACCGGCAGGAGGGCGGCGCAGCCTTCATGGCAGAGGCGCACGGCAAGCTCACCGGGCGCCCGGGCGTGTGCTTCGTGACGCGCGGGCCGGGCGCGACCAACGCCTCGATCGGCGTGCACAACGCGTTCCAGGATTCGACGCCGATGGTGCTGTTCGTGGGCGACGTCGGCGGCGACTTCCGCGACCGCGAGGCCTTCCAGGAGGTGGACTACGCCAGCTTCTTCGGGCCGAGCACCAAGGGCTTTGCCAAGCGCGTGGAGCGCATCGACGACGCCGACCGCATTCCCGAGTACATCGCGCGCGCCTTCGCCACCGCGATGAACGGCCGGCCGGGCCCGGTCGTGCTGGTGCTGCCCGAGGACATGCTGCGCACCGAGACGGCGGCACGGCCGCTGGCGCGCGTGGAGGCGGTCCAGCCGTGGAGCGACCCGGGCGCGCTGCGCACGCTGCGCGAGCTGCTGCTGAAGTCGCAGCGCCCGCTGCTGATCGCCGGTGGTGGCGGCTGGACGCCGCAGGCCGCGCAGGCGCTGCAGCGCTTCGCCGAGAACTGGCGCCTGCCGGTGGCAAACGCCTTCCGCTTCCAGGACACCTTCGACAACCACCACCCGCAGTACGCGGGCGACGTCGGCATCGCCATCAACCCGAAGCTCGCGCAGCACGTGAAGGACGCCGACCTGGTCCTGGCCATCGGCCCGCGCCTGGGCGAGATGACGACCGGCGGCTACACGCTGCTCGAAGCGCCGAAGGCGAAGCAGACGCTGGTGCACATCCATGCGAGCGCCGAGGAGCTGAACCGCGTCTACCAGGCCGACCTGGCGATCAACGCCGGCATGAGCGCCGCGGCGCGCAGCCTCGAGGTGCTGAGCGCGCCGCCCTCGCTGCCGTGGGAAGCCTGGACGCAGCAGCTGCACGCCGACTACGAAGCCTGGCTGCAGCCGCAGGCGCTCGCCGGCATGCCGGCCGAGACGCCGCGCGGTGCGGTCGACATGGCGGCCGTGGTGGCGCTGCTGCAGAAGCACCTGCCGGCGGATGCGGCCATCACCAACGGCGCCGGCAACTTCGCGAGCTGGGTGCACCGCTACTTCCGCTACCACGGGCTCGCCAAGGGCGCCAAGACGCAGCTGGCACCCACCAGCGGGGCGATGGGCTACGGCGTGCCGGCGGGCATTGCCGCGAGCATTGCCACCGGGCGCGTGGCCTTCACCATCGCGGGCGACGGCGACTTTTTGATGAACGGGCAGGAGCTGGCAACGGCCTCGCAGCACGGCGGCAAGAGCATCGTCGTGCTGCTCAACAACGGCATGTTCGGCACGATCCGCATGCACCAGGAGCGCGAGTACCCCGAGCGCACCAGCGGCACCGCGCTGCGCAACCCCGACTTCTGCGCCCTGGCGCGCGCCTACGGCTACGCGGCCGAGCGCGTCACCGAGACGGCGCAGTTCGAGGCCGCGCTGCTGCGCGCGCTGGCGGCCGACACCGGCACGCTGATCGAGATCCCGCTCGACCCCGAAGTGATCACTACGCGCGGCACGCTGGCGTCGATCACGCGCGCGGCGAAGCAGCAGGCGCAGGGCTGAGCGTCACGCGATGGCGGGCCACCTCGTCGCGCAGCGCGGGCGAGCGCAGTTCGAAGACGTCGAACAGGCCGAGCGCGTCGAGCGTGGGAATCAGCCCCGCGAGGTCGTCGCGGGCGACGCGGCGTTCGTCGGCCGTGGCGTTCGGGTCCTCGAGCACGCGCGCATTGGCGAGGAAGGCGCCGACCGAACCCTTGCGCACGGTATGGCCGTCGATGAAGGTGAAGTCCTGTCCGTCGGGAATGATGTCTTGCGCTTTCATGGCTGTTCCTTGGTGGAGATGCGTCCAATGCTAGGCGGCGGAGCGCTGCTCGGCTTGCGGCGCGGGGCCAATCGATACCGCCCGCGGGCCAGTCATGGCGGTTGAGTCGCCCGCGACGCTCTGGCGCTACGCGCACGAAGCACCGCGCGTCACGGGCTATCACGCGCACGAGACTGGCCAGCTGTTCGCGCTGCGTGAGGGCCTGCAGGTCATCGAGACGCCCGCAGGGCGCTGGGTGCAGCCGCCGGGATGGATTGGCTGGATCGCGCCGCGCTGCGCCCATGCCGCGCAGAGCTTTGGTGCCACGGCGGGATGGCACCTGCACATCGATGCGTCGGTTGCGCAGGCCTTGCCGGAGGGGCCGCATGTCTTTGCCGCCACGCCGCTGGTGCGGGAGCTGGTGACGCGGCTGATGTCGCTGGACCCATCCGACGCACTGCAGGAGCCCCGCCGCGCGCGATTGGTAGGCGTGCTGGTCGACGAACTGGCGGCCGGTGGGCGCGAGTCGCTGCACCTGCCCATGCCGCAGGACCCGCGGTTGGTGGCGATGGCGCGTGCGCTGGCAGACGATCCGGCGCTGGCCGACGGCATCGACGACTGGGCGGATCGCATCGGCATGGCCCGTCGCACGCTCACGCGTCGCTTCGCTGTCGAGACCGGGCTGAGCTTCACGCAATGGCGCCAGCAGGCGCGTTTGCTGAAGGCCGTGGAGTTGCTGAGCCTGCGCGAGCCGGTGACGGCGGTGGCGCTGACGGTGGGCTACAGCTCGGTGAGCGCCTTCATCGAGGCCTTCCGCAAGCACTTCGGCTGCACGCCTGCGCGTTTCTTCGAAGCGGGTGGCGGCTTGCTGCAGGCGAAAAAAAAGCCCGCATGACGCGGGCTTTTTGACTCAGGAGCACGAGGCCCCCGAACGCTTACTTGACGTGCTTGCCAATCAGCGCAGCCAGTTCGAACATCGAAACCTGGGCCTTGCCGAAGATTTCCTTCAGCTTGGCGTCGGCGTTGATGTTGCGCTTGTTGGCCTTGTCTTGCAGGTTGTTCTTCTTGATGTAGTCCCACAGCTTGCTCACCACAGCGGTGCGCGGCAGAGGCGTCGAACCGACCACAGCGGCCAGAGCCGGGCTGGGGGTCAGGGCCTTCATGAACGCAGCGTTGGGAGTGCGCTTCTTGGCGGGAGCAGCCTTCTTTGCAGGAGCAGCCTTCTTCGCCGGTGCAGCCTTCTTTGCAGGAGCCGCAGCCTTCTTGGCGGGCGCCGCTGCCTTCTTGGCCGGAGCGGCCTTCTTTGCAGGAGCCGCAGCCTTCTTTGCGGGAGCGGCCTTCTTTGCCGGAGCTTTCTTGGCCGGAGCCTTCTTTGCAGTTGCCATGGTTGATTTCCTTTTTTGGTTGAACGTTCACCAATGAAAAACTTGCGTCTCCAGTGGCAATGCGGATGCTAAATGAGAAAAAACGCGTTTCCAAGGGAAAAAGCGCTTTTTTCATTGGGAGCTGTTGTTTTTTCAGAGGGGAGAAGGGACGTTGTTCACGTTCGTCGCCCCGGCCACGTCGCCAGCACCACGCCCACGAGGGCGATCGCGAACGCAAGCAGCTGCGGCGAAGTGAGGTTTTCCCCGAGCACGAGCACGCCCACGAGGGCCGCACTGACGGGCAGCAAGACAGTGAAGACACCCGCTTGTGCCGCTGGTACGTGGCGAAGTCCGGTCATCCACAGCCACACGGTCCAGATGCTGGCGGCCAGTGCGTAGGCCACGAGCAGTGCCCAGGTGCCGAAGCGCACGGCGGTGAAGTCGAACTGCAGCGCGAACCAGATGCCGAAGGGCATCGACAGCACGAAGCCCCACAGGTTGATGAGCGAGGCGATGCGCTTGGGCCCCAGCTTGCCGGTGAGCGACTTGCCGATCACCGCGTAGGCGGCCTCGCAGAGCACTGCGCAGAACACGAGCAGGTTGCCCAGCCAGGGCATCGACGGCGCACCGGCCGCGCTGCCGGTGGCGGTCGGTGCATGCGTCGGCGTGAACGCGAGCAGGCCGATGCCCAGTGCCGCGCAGGCAATGGCCAGGCCGATGCGCACCGTGATGCGCTCGCGCAGGAAGAGCCAGCTGGCCACCGCGACCACCGCGGGGATCGACGCCATGATCACGCCCGCCGAGACCGCGCTGGTGAGGCTCACGCCGAACAGCATGCAGATCGAGAACAGGAAGTTGCCGAGGAAGGACTCGAGGAACACGAGCCCGCGCGTGCGCGCGCTCATGGGCGGCTCGTCGGGCGTGGGTTGGAGCCAATGCGGCATGGCGAGCGCCGCGATGCCGAAACGCAGCCAAGCCAGCAGCAGCACCGGGAAGGCTGCCACCAGCGGCTTGGAGAGGGCGACGTAGATGCCGACGAGCGACATGCTCAAGGCCAGGCAGCCGTAGGCCACGAGGCGGCCGGAGGTGGAAGCGGCGGGATTCAATAGACTGGGCGCTGGTTGTTGATCGGATGGATTCGATGATGCCCCACGTTCTTGTCTACGGCACGCTGCGGCGCGGCGGGCGCAACGACATCGCGCGCTACCGGCCGGCGCCGGTGTTCGTCGGCGAGGCCTTCATCGCCGGCACGCTGTACGACCTGGGTGCGTACCCGGGCGTGGTGCTCGGCGGAGAAGGGCGCGTGAAGGGCGAGGTCTATCGCGTCGCACCGGAGGTCGAGCGCGAACTCGACCGGCTCGAGGAAGTGGCGGACGACGATTCGGGCGAGTACATCCGGCGCCGCGTGCGCGTGGCGGTGGGCGCGCAATCGATCGACTGCCTGGTCTACGAGATCCATCCGACGCGCATCGCGGGCCGCCAAGTGATCGACAGCGGCGACTGGATCGCGCATGCGGCGGGCGCCGCGGGATAGGCGTGGTTTTCACAACCGAAAGAGTGATTCCGCATCGCGAAAATTCAAACTGCTGCGCCGCAATATTTTTTCTCGATATGAGAAAAATAATTTCTCATTGAGAAATATCTCCGTAAGTTGTTGATTTTGTTGGTTCAAAAATATGTCTTCTATAAGACATAAGAGTCCGCAATCGGATTACAGTAACCCCACGGCCGCAACGCCAACCTTCAATCAACCTCACGGAGTGACCATGCCCCAGACCCTGAACGAACAACTGAGCCGCGAACAGCAAATTGCCGCCCTCGAAAAGGACTGGGCCACCAACCCGCGCTGGAAGGGCGTGAAGCGCGGCTACAGCGCAGCCGACGTGGTTCGCCTGCGTGGTTCGCTCCCCATCGAGCACACGCTGGCCAAGCGCGGCGCTGAAAAGCTCTGGGCCAAGATCAACGGCGGTGCCAAGAAGGGTTACGTGAACGCGTTCGGCGCGATCTCTGCTGGCCAAGCCATGCAGCAAGCCAAGGCTGGCCTCGAAGCCGTGTACCTGTCGGGCTGGCAAGTCGCCGCCGACGGCAACACCTCGGAAACGATGTACCCCGACCAGTCGTTGTACGCCTACGACTCGGTGCCGACGATGGTCCGTCGCATCAACAACACCTTCAAGCGCGCCGACGAAATCCAGTGGGGCCGCGGCATCAACCCGGGCGACAAGGAATTCATCGACTACTTCCTGCCGATCGTCGCGGACGCTGAAGCCGGCTTCGGCGGCGTGCTGAACGCTTTCGAGCTGATGAAGAACATGATCGCGTCGGGCGCTGCCGGCGTGCACTTCGAAGACCAGCTGGCGGCCGTCAAGAAGTGCGGCCACATGGGCGGCAAGGTGCTCGTGCCGACGCAGGAAGCCTGCGAGAAGCTGATCTCGGCGCGTTTCGCCGCCGACGTCATGGGCGTGTCGACCATCGTCCTGGCCCGCACCGATGCGGAAGCCGCAAACCTGATCACGTCCGACCACGACGCCAACGACAAGCCTTTCCTGACCGGCGAGCGCACGCAAGAAGGCTTCTACCGCGTCAAGAACGGCCTGGAGCAAGCCATCAGCCGCGGCGTCGCCTACGCCCCGTACGCCGACCTGGTGTGGTGCGAAACCGGCGTGCCGGACATCGGCTTCGCCCGTGAATTCGCGCAAGCCGTGCACGCCGCCTGCCCCGGCAAGCTGCTGTCGTACAACTGCTCGCCGTCGTTCAACTGGAAGAAGAACCTGGACGACAAGCAGATCGCCTCGTTCCAGGAAGACCTGTCGGCGCTGGGCTACAAGTACCAGTTCATCACGCTGGCCGGCATTCACATCAACTGGTTCAACACCTTCCAGTTCGCCCACGCGTATGCCAACGGCGAAGGCATGAAGCACTACGTGAACATGGTGCAGGAACCCGAGTTCGCCGCACGCGACAAGGGCTACACCTTCGTGTCGCACCAGCAGGAAGTCGGCGCCGGCTACTTCGACGACGTGACCACGGTGATCCAGGGCGGCTCGTCCAGCGTGAAGGCGCTGACCGTTCGACCGAAGAAGAACAGTTCCACTGAGCTGCCTTCGCTGATCGCTGAGTGACGGCGCGTTGCGCTGTCGCCCCCAAGCCCGGCCCCGTGCCGGGCTTTTTCGTGGGCGCTCGACGGGCGAGGCTCAGGCTTCGAGCCGCACCTGGCGCACGCCGCGCCCCAGCCGCTGGCGCAGCAGCGTGCGCAAGGTGACGCCGTCTGCGTAGCCGACCATGCCCGCGATCTGCTCGAGGCTCTTGTTGCTGGTCTTGAGCAGGTGCACGGCGCGTTCGACGCGCAGGTCCTGTACGTACGACAGCGGGCTCTTGCCCAGCACCTGCTGCATGCGCCTGGCCAGCGTGCGCTTGCTGGTGCCCGCGGCCTGCGCAGCTTCGTCGAGCGAGAAACCCTCGGCCAGCCGCCCGCGCGCCCAGCGCTCGAAGCGCTCCACCAGCGGGTCGGCATGCGAGAGGTGGTCGGAGATCACGTAGGCCGACTGCGAGGGGCGCGAGTCCACGATGAGGTAGCGCGCGACCAGCGCCGCGAGTTCGGGGCTGGCCTGGCGCACCAGCCACAGCGCCATGTCGACGTGGCTCAGCGCCGCGCCCGCCGTGACGAGCGCCCCCGAGCTGACCAGCATGCGCGAATCGTCGAGCAGCACCGCCGGGTAGCGCTGCCGGAAGAGGGTGGCCAGCCACCAGGTGGTGGTCGCCTTGTGGCCCGCGAGCACGCCGGCTTCCGCCAGCACGAAGGTGCCGATGCACGCGGCGGCGATGCAGCCGCCGTCTTCGGCACGCGCGCGCAGTGCCGCGCAGGCATCGCGGACGTCGGCGCGTTGCAGGGCGGGCTCCAGCGTCTCGGGCATCTTGCAGCCGAGCGCCGGGACGATGAGCCAGTCGGTGGCGGCGCCGGTGTCGGCCAGCGTGTGCGTCACCGGCACGGTGAAACCCTGGGCGGTGCGCACGCGCTTGCGGGTGCCCACGATGGTGACGTCGAAAGGCGCCACGTCGAGTTGCAGCATGGCGGCGAGTTCGTTCGCGGTGGTGAAGACATCGAGCACCGTGGCCAGGCCGGAGTCGAACACGCCGTCGAGGGCGAGGACATCGAGTTTCATGGCAATAACGATACCAAAGATGTCAAAAAAGCCAATGGCCCAGAGGGCGGGGCTTGCCTAGAGTCCATGCCAGCGCCGCGCAATCCCGTGCGCCGTTGTTGTCCACCCCAGGAGATGTCCCATGATCAAGTTCGCACTGTTCGCCCGCCTCGAGGCCAAGCCCGGCAAGGAAGCCGCCGTCCAGCAATTCCTCGAGGCCGGCCTGGCCATGGCGCGCGAGGAAAAGACCACGCCGATCTGGTTTGCGCTGCGGCTGTCGCCCAGCACCTTCGGCGTGTTCGATGCGTTCGAGGACGAAGCCGGTCGCCAGGCGCACCTGAGCGGCCCGATCGCCCAGGCCCTGATGGCGCAGGCGCCCGAGCTGTTCGCCGGACCACCCTCGATCGAGCCGATCGAGGTGCTGGGCCTCAAGAACGTGGCGGCCGCGGCGTCGTGAGCGTGCAGGCGCAGCCCATGACGACGCCCGTCGGCGACCCGGTGTTCGTCAGCGACGGCGAACGCTTCGTGCCCACCGAGGCGGCCATCGGCCCGTGGTCCGCCGATGCTCTGCAGGGCAGCGCGACCGCCGCCTTGCTCGTGCGCGCGCTCCAGGCGCACGAGGCAAGCCGCGGCCGCGAGGTGGCGCGGTTGAGCTTCGATTTCTGGCGCCCTGCGAGCCGGGCGCCGATCACGCTCGAATTCACCCTGCTGCGCGACGGCGCCAAGGCGCGCACGGTGGCGTTCGACATGGTCCAGGACGGCAAGTCGGTGTTGCGGTGTACCGCCTTGCTGCTGCGCAGCGGGCAGACGCCCGCGCTGCCGGCCGCCGACGCCTTCGCCGCCGCGACATTCGCACCGCCGGAAGAGGGCGTGCTCATTCCCGTGGCGGCATCTCGCATGAGCCCGTTCTTCGCCGGCGTGGACGTGCGCATGGCGCGCGGGCAGATCCTCGAGCCCGGCCCGGCTGCGGCATGGTTGCGCCTGGGCCGGCCGCTGGTCGACGCCGAGGCCGCATCGCCTCTGGCCCAGGTGGCCTCGGCGGCCGATCTCGTGGCGGGCATCTCGCAATGGGCCCATCCGGCGCGGCTGGGCTTCGTCAATGCCGACCTGACGATCAACCTGCGGCGGGCGCCGCGCGGCGACTGGGTGCTGGTCGATGCCCTCACGCTTGCGGGCCCGATGGGCACGGGCTATGCCGTCGGGCAGCTGCACGACCGCGACGGGCCGGTCGGGCAGTGCGTTTCCAGCCTCCTGTTCGAGGCGCGCGGCTGAAGCGGGCAGCGGCTAGAATCGCCCACTCTGCACTCAACAAGAGCGAGAAAGGCACCTTGGTTATGACACCGCGAACTACCCCGCAAGGATTCAGCGGCTTTTTCTTCTTCGAAGGAAAGGGCCGGTAGCCCCGCGCTCGCTGGTTTTTCCAGCGCACCAACCAAGCAAAGCGCGGCATCCACCGCGCTTTTTTGTTTTTCTCCCCGAGGTTTTCACATGATCCAGATCACGCTCCCCGACAACTCGCGCCGCGAGTTCCCCGGCCCGGTTTCGGTGGCCGAAGTGGCCCAGTCCATCGGTCCCGGCCTCGCCAAGATGACGGTGGCCGGCAAGATCGACGGCAAGCTCGTCGATGCCAGCGACGTCATCGACCGCGACGCCAGGCTGCAGATCATCACGCCCAAGGACGACGAGGGCCTGGAGGTCATCCGCCACTCGACGGCCCACCTGGTCGGCCATGCGGTGAAGCAGCTGTACCCGACGGCCAAGATGGTCATCGGGCCGGTGATCGACGAAGGCTTCTACTACGACATCTCGTTCGAGCGCCCGTTCACGCCCGAGGACATGGCCGCCATCGAGGCGCGCATGCGCGAGCTGATCGCGCAGGACTACGACGTGATCAAGAAGATGACGCCGCGTGCGGAAGTCATCGAGGTCTTCAAGTCGCGCGGCGAGGACTACAAGCTGCGCCTGGTCGAAGACATGCCCGACGAGCAGGCCATGGGCCTGTACTACCACCAGGAATACGTCGACATGTGCCGCGGCCCGCACGTGCCGAACACGCGTTTCCTGAAGGTGTTCAAGCTCACGAAGCTGGCCGGCGCCTACTGGCGCGGCGATGCCAAGAACGAGCAGCTGCAGCGCATCTACGGCACGGCCTGGGCCGACAAGAAGCAGCTGGACCAGTACATCCAGCGCATCGAGGAAGCCGAGAAGCGCGACCACCGCAAGCTGGGCAAGGAACTCGACCTGTTCCACATCGATGAAGTGGCGCCGGGCGTGGTGTTCTGGCACCCGAAGGGCTGGGCGGTCTGGCAGCAGGTCGAGCAGTACATGCGCGGCATCTACCGCGACACGGGCTATTGGGAAGTGAAGGGCCCGCAGATCCTGGACAAGAGCCTGTGGGAGAAGACGGGCCACTGGCAGAACTACCGTGACAACATGTTCACGACGGAGTCGGAGAAGCGCGAGTACGCGCTCAAGCCGATGAACTGCCCGGGCCACGTGCTGATCTTCAAGAGCGACCTGCGCAGCTACCGCGACCTGCCGCTGCGCTACGGCGAATTCGGCCAGTGCCACCGCAACGAACCCAGCGGCGCGCTGCACGGGATCATGCGCGTGCGCGGCTTCACGCAGGACGACGGCCACATCTTCTGCACGGAAGACCAGATCCTCGACGAATGCATCGCCTACACGGCGCAGCTGCAGAAGGTCTATGCCGACTTCGGCTTCACGGACATCCTCTACAAGGTCGCGACGCGGCCCGAGAACCGCGTGGGCTCCGACGAACTGTGGGACAAGGCCGAGCACGCGGTGATGGAATCGCTGCGCCGCTCGGGCGTGGACTTCGTCATCTCGCCCGGCGACGGCGCCTTCTACGGCCCGAAGATCGAGTACACGCTGCGCGACGCCATCGGCCGCCACTGGCAGTGCGGCACGATGCAGGTCGACTTCAACACGGCCGAGCGCCTGGGCGGCGAGTACGTCACGGAATCGAGCGGTCGCGCCCACCCGGTGATGCTGCACCGCGCCATCGTCGGCAGCCTCGAGCGCTTCATCGGCATGCTCATTGAACACCACTCCGGCGCCATGCCCGCATGGCTCGCTCCGGTGCAGGTGGCGGTGCTCAATATCAGCGAAGGACAGGCCGACTACGCGGCGCAAGTTGCGAAAACGCTGCAAAATCAAGGGCTTAGAGTTCAGCTGGATCTGCACAACGAAAAGATTACGTATAAAATACGGAAGCATTCGTTGCAAAAGCTCCCTTACATCCTCGTCGTGGGTGACAAGGAAAAGGAAGCAGGTGCCGTCGCAGTGCGCGCCCGGGGCAATCAAGACCTCGGTGCAATGTCCCTCGAATCGTTCACGCAACGGCTCGTCCAGGACGTTGCTGACAAGCGTTGATTTGTCTCTGAAACACCCCATATGTTTCTCTGCCACATCGTGCCGCCTGTCCGCGAAGACTGAGCGGCGATCGCTACAGATTTTGTAGCAAACTTTGAAGGATTCTGACCATCGCTACTGCATTTCGCGACCGCCGCCACCGCGAGGAACGCCAACACCGCCTGAACCGGGAAATCATGGCCCCGGAAGTCCGCCTAGTCGGCCCGGAAAACGAGCCATTGGGTGTCATGAGCCTTTCCGAAGCCTTGCGCCTTGCGGGTGAGGCTGACGTGGATCTGGTGGAGGTCGTTGCTGCGGCTAATCCGCCCGTGTGCCGCCTGATCGAGTACGGAAAGTTCAAGTACCACGAGCAGAAGAAGGCAGCCGAGGCGAAGTCGAAGCAGAAGGTCATCGAGGTCAAGGAAATCAAGTTCCGGCCCGGTACCGACGATGGCGACTACAACATCAAGATGCGCAACATCAGGCGCTTTCTTGAAGAGGGCGACAAATGCAAGATCACGCTGCGCTTCCGCGGCCGCGAGATCACGCACCAGGAGCTCGGTCTGGCACTCTTACAGCGCATTCGCGACGAGCTGGGCGACACGATCATGGTCGAGCAGTTCCCGAAGCTGGAAGGCCGTCAGATGATCATGATGATCGCTCCGGGTCGCAAGAAGGTTGGCGGCGCGGCGCCGAAGCCGGCAGCAGATGCTGCGCCGGCAGCAGCGCCCACGGCAACCGCCTGAGGCATTTGCAGTAGACGGGTTTTGAAGGGATTTCGCCCTGGCCCGCATTTCGAAAGAAGTGCAGGCGGGGGCGAGATAAAGAAGTGTCTCGGGGCCAACAAGTCCGTGGAGTATCCGCGGCGCCTCACGAGCACAAACTAAAGGAGCATTTACATGCCCAAAATGAAGACCAAGAGCAGCGCGAAAAAACGTTTCCGCGTTCGTCCCGGTGGCACCGTCAAGCGCGGTCAAGCCTTCAAGCGTCACATCTTGACGAAGAAGACCACCAAGAACAAGCGTCACCTGCGTGGTGCAGTCGCAGTGCATGAGACCAACATGGTTTCTGTCGCCGCCATGCTGCCCGGTCGTGGCATTTAACTCAGACGAACAAGGAGTACACACATGCCTCGCGTCAAACGTGGTGTAACGGCTCGCGCCCGCCACAAAAAAGTTCTCGCACTCGCCAAGGGTTTTCGCGGTCGCCGCGGTAATGTCTTCCGCGTCGCCAAACAGGCGGTGATGAAGGCTGGGCAATATGCCTACCGTGACCGCCGTACCAAGAAGCGCGTGTTCCGTCAGCTGTGGATCGCGCGTATCAACGCCGCCTCGCGTGAACTGGGCCTGACCTACAGCCAGTTCGCCAACGGCATCCGCAAGGCCGGTATCGAGATCGACCGCAAGATGCTTGCGGACATCGCCGTGCACGACAAGGCCGCTTTTGCCGGCATCGTGGAGCAGGTCAAGGCCAAGCTGGCTGCTTGATTTTGCACAGCAGGTTGCCGTCTCCGGACGGCTTCTTGCGCCCACGGCTCAAGGGCTGGCGCTTGAAAAGGCTCCAGCTCTTTTTTATTTCCCCTCGAAGATTTTTGTTGCTATGAACGAGTTGGACTCCCTGGTCGACACCGCACGCGCCGCCTTCGCCGAAGCGAAAACGCCCGCAGAGCTCGAAAACGCCAAGGCCCAGTTCCTTGGCAAGTCGGGCCGCATCACTGAGCTGATGAAGGGCATGGCCGCGCTGAGTGTCGAAGAGAAGAAGTCCCGCGGCGCCGCGATCAACGTCGGCAAGCAGGCCATCGAGGCCGCACTGACCGACCGCCGCCAGCAACTCGCCGACGAAGAACTCTCGCTGCAGCTGCGCGCCGAAGCGCTCGACGTGAGCCTGCCCGGCCGCCACCGCGCCGGCGGCGGACTGCACCCCGTGAGCCGCACGCTGGAGCGCATCGAGGAGATCTTCTCGAGCATGGGCTTCGACGTGGCCGACGGCCCCGAGATAGAGAGCGACTGGCACAGCTTCACCTCGCTCAACAACCCGCCGAACCACCCGGCGCGTTCGATGCAGGACACCTTCTACGTCGACCTCAAGGGCGACGACGGCATTCCCTACAACCTGCGCCCGCACACCAGCCCGATGCAGGTGCGCTACGCCCACCAGCACACCAAGAAGTACGCGGCCGAATTCGCCGCCGCTGCCGCCGACACCACCGGCACCGTGAAGGCGCCCGAGATCCGCGTGATCGCGCCCGGCCGCACCTACCGCGTCGACAGCGACGCCACGCACTCGCCCATGTTCCACCAGTGCGAAGGCCTGTGGCTCGGCGAGAACGTCAGCTTCAAGGACCTGAAGGTCGTCTTCACCGACTTCTGCCGCACCTTCTTCGAGCGCGACGACCTCGTGCTGCGCTTCCGCCCGAGCTTCTTCCCGTTCACCGAGCCGAGCGCCGAGATCGACATCCAGTTCGCGAGCGGCCCGCTGGCCGGCCGCTGGCTCGAAGTCGCCGGCTCGGGCCAGGTGCACCCGAACGTGGTGCGCAACATGGGCCTCGACCCTGAGCGCTACATCGGCTTTGCCTTCGGCATGGGCCCCGACCGGCTCACCATGCTGCGCTACGGCGTGAACGACCTGCGCCTGTTCTTCGACGGCGACCTGCGTTTTCTCTCGCAGTTCCAGTAAGCACGTCCTTTCCACAGATAGAAAAACCAGATCGAGATCGAAGAGATGCAATTCCCGGAATCCTGGCTGCGCGAGTTCTGCAACCCGCCCCTCGACAGCGCCGCACTGGCCGAAACGCTCACCATGGGCGGTTTCGAGGTCGAAGAGCGCCGTCCGGTGGCGCCGCCTTTCACGCGCATCGTGGTCGGCGAAATCAAGGAAGCCGAGCAGCACCCGAATGCCGATCGCCTGCGTGTGTGCCAGGTCGACGTGGGGCAGGGCGCCTTGCTGAACATCGTGTGCGGCGCGCCCAATGCGCGCGTCGGCATCAAGGTGCCGTGCGCCCTCGTCGGCGCCGAACTGCCCCCGGGTGAAGACGGCAAGCCCTTCCTCATCAAGCTGGGCAAGCTGCGCGGCGTCGAGAGCCAGGGCATGCTGTGCTCGGCGCGCGAACTGAAGCTGAGCGAAGACCACGGCGGCCTGCTCGAACTCGACGCCGACGCCCCCATCGGCGCCGACGTGCGCGACGTGCTCAAGCTCGATGACGCGCTGCTCACGCTCAAGCTCACGCCGAACCTGGCGCACGGCCTCAGCGTGTACGGCGTGGCGCGCGAACTCGCCGCACTCACCGGCGCACCGCTGAAGACGCCGGCCATTGCACCCGTGGCCACGTCGTTCTCCGATGTGCTGCCCGTCAAGGTCGAGGCACCCGACCTGTGCGGCCGCTTCTCGGGCCGCATCGTGCGCGGCGTGAACACCAAGGTCGCGACGCCCGCGTGGATGGTCGAGCGCCTCGCGCGCTGCGGCCAGCGCAGCGTGACGCCGCTGGTCGACATCTCGAACTACGTGATGTTCGAGTATGGCCAGCCCAGCCACATCTTCGACCTCGACAAGATCCACGGCGGCCTGACGGTGCGCTGGGGCAAGGCGGGCGAACAGCTCAAGCTGCTCAACGGCACGACGATCACCGTCGACGAGAAGGTCGGCGTGATCGCCGACGACCGCGAAGTCGAATCGCTCGCCGGCATCATGGGCGGCGACGCCACCTCGGTGACCGACGACACGCGCAACATCTACGTCGAGGCCGCGTTCTGGTGGCCCGAGGCCGTGCAGGGCCGTTCGCGTCGCTTCAACTTCTCGACCGACGCCGGCCATCGCTACGAGCGCGGCGTCGATCCGAGCCGCACCGTGCAGATCATCGAGCGCATCACGCAACTGGTCGTCGAGATCTGCGGCGGCGAAGCCGGCAAGATGGACGACCAGACCTTGCGCCTGCCCGAAGCCGCGCCCGTCACGCTGCGCGTGGCCCGCGCCGCGCGCGTCATCGGCATGCCGCTGACGCAGGCGCAATGCGCCGACGCACTCCACCGCCTCGGTTTCGAAATCACCGAAGGCGAAGGCACGCTGACCGTCACGCCGCCGCCGCACCGTTTCGACCTGCTGATCGAGGAAGACCTCATCGAAGAAGTGGCGCGCCTGATCGGCTTCAACAACCTGCCGACCACCGCGCCGCTCGCGCCCATCACGGCCCGCGTGCGGCCCGAGGCGCAGCGCAGCCGCTTCGCGGTGCGTCGCAGCGTTGCAGCGCTGGGTTACCAGGAAACCATCAACTTCAGCTTTGTCGAAGCGCACTGGGAGCAGGACCTGGCGGGCAACGCCAACCCGGTCAAGCTGCTGAACCCCATCGCCAGCCAGATGAGCGTGATGCGCTCGTCGCTGCTCGGCTCGCTGCTGCAGGTGCTCAAGTTCAACCTCGACCGCAAGGCACCGCGCGTGCGCGTGTTCGAACTGGGCCGCGTGTTCCTGCGCGACGACAGCGTCGTCACCACCGACAGCACCGTGCGCGGCGTGAACCAGCCCATGCGCGTGGCGGGCCTGGCCTGGGGCGATGCCGAGGCGTCGCGCTGGGACGGCAAGCCGCAGCGCGTCGACTTCTACGACGTCAAGGGTGATGTCGAAGCGCTGCTCGCGCCGCGCGTGCCGACCTTCGAAGCGGCCGAGCACCCCGCGCTGCACCCCGGCCGTTCGGCCCGCGTGCTGCTCGACGGCCAGGCCATCGGCTTCATCGGCGAGCTGCATCCGCGCTGGCGCCAGAAGTGGGACTTCACCCAGGCGCCCGTGCTGTTCGAACTCGACCTCGACGCCGTCACGGCGCGGCCCGTGCCCGTAGCGCAGTCGGTGCCCAAGCACCAGGCCGTCGAACGCGACATCGCGGTGGTCGTGGCCGAAGCGGTGTCGCACGACGCGCTGATGCAGGCCATCCGCGCGGGCGCGTCCGCCTCGGGCCTGTTGCGCGATGCGACGCTGTTCGACATCTACCGTCCGCAGCCCCTGCGCGAAGGCGCCGTGGCGGCGCCAGGTGCGCTGGCACCGGGCGAGAAGAGCATGGCCGTGCGCCTGACCTTCCAGAGCGATGCCGCCACGCTGACGGACGAGCAGGTCGAACCCGCTGTCCGTGCAATCGTCGAACAACTGGGCGCCACCCTGGGCGGCCGCTTGAGAGGATGAAGATGAACGCCGCCGAATTCACGCTCGAAGCCCTCGAAACGCCGGCGCTCACCAAGGCGCATCTGGCCGACCTGCTGTTCGAGCAGATCGGCCTGAACAAGCGTGAGTCGAAGGACATGGTCGAGGCGTTCTTCGAGCTCGTGGCCAGCAGCCTGATCGAAGGCACGGACGTGAAGATTTCGGGCTTCGGCAACTTCCAGATCCGCGTGAAGGCGCCGCGTCCCGGGCGCAACCCGCGCACCGGCGAAGCCATTCCGATCGGCGAGCGCCGCGTGGCCACCTTCCATGCGAGCGCCAAGCTCAAGGAGCAGATCCAGGGCAGCGTCGAGCCGCAGGGCGGCACTTCCGAAGTCGAGTGGAGCCTGGGCGCGGAATAGTGCTTGGTGCTGTGCCGCCGCGTAGAGTAATCTATGAGGTTTCCCGCGCACAGTCTTGATTTCAATGGAGAAAACGCTCCCGCCGATTCCCGTCAAACGCTACTTCACCATCGGTGAGGTCGGCGAGCTCTGCGGCGTGAAGCCGCACGTGCTGCGCTATTGGGAGCAGGAGTTCACGCAGCTGCGCCCGATGAAGCGGCGCGGCAACCGCCGCTACTACCAGCACCACGAAGTGCTGATGATCCGCCGCATCCGCGACCTGCTCTACGACCAGGGCTTCACCATCAGCGGTGCGCGCAACAAGCTGCAGGAACTCACGCAGGGCGAGCGCGACCGTCGCAAGGCGGGCGAAGTGCCGCTCGAAGGCCTCGAGGCCATCGAGATCGGCCAGGAAGAATTCGACGCCGCCGTGCACGAGGAACCGGGGCCCGCGGCGGCCGCGCAGACCGTCGATCTGTCGCAGTTGTTGCACCTTCGCCGCGAACTCTTTGAAATTCGTGAGCTTCTGACTGTCGGACACTGAATTTAGCCCGCTATAATCGAGAGCTTCGGTGTGTGGCGCAGCCTGGTAGCGCACTTGCATGGGGTGCAAGGGGTCGAAGGTTCGAATCCTTTCACACCGACCAATGACAGTAACGGATAGCCGGTTAGCGTACGCTAACCGGCTTTTTCGTTTCTGGGCCAAGGGGTAAACAAAGGGGTAAACAAGCTCGCCGCATCTAGCGGACATGTGAGGTGCTTCTTGGACTATTGCCATCATCACCACCAGCGGTGCCCCTCAAAAAAAGGCGCCGAGGGCACGCGCCCTCAACTGAGTCTCGCAACGGCGTAGCGACGGCGCCGAACTGCTTGGCGTGTAAGCCTGCCCATCTAGAGTTTCGAGAACGACTCCTTCTCGATTCACAATGGCAGCGACCCTGTCGCCAAATGAATCATGCCGTACGAGAAGAAGGTTAGGCCTACACACCAGCAGCTCAGTGCAAAGGAGTGGGCGTGGGAGTTTTTGCGCCGCAATCCGAAGTATCGGGCCGCCTACGCTGAGCTGCAGGCGCTTTCAGCGTCTGATAGGACGGGCCTCGAAGCCGTGAAGGAAAATGGCTTCGAAGCACTACGAAACGTTGCCCACCTGTCGATCAAGTGGTTCAGCTTCACATTTCCGTATAGCCCAAGACGTCGCGGGGAAACGCTGCAGGAGTTCATCGAGAGAGCAAGGCATTGGGAGCCTGCGCCTTGGGTTTCTTTGCACTCCAGATTCGACCTGGAAACTTACGCCCTTGCCGACTGGATCGACCCGAACGTGTCCCCCCTACCTCCGGAGGGACTTCGAAAACTTGGGCTCCTCCGTCTTGAGGAGGTCAGATATTTCCATCCATGGACATCAGTTGACGAGGCCGAGGCGATTGCAAATGAATCAAGCGAAGAGCTGCTCGAAGGGGCTGATTCGTTCGATGATGATCTTGACTTCGAGCCGACCGAGCTGAATGCGGGTGATGACGGTGATGGCCTTTCCCCGTACGCCTACGACGGCGAAGATGAGTCGATCGATCCTGAGCAATATGAGGACGGTGGGAGTCTTTTCTTCGAGCCCCCACTTCGGAAAAATTCGCGCGCGAAAACGCCTCGGTACTCGTTCTCAGGAGCGGATGGCACGAGTGGGAAAAAATTCAGAAGTGCGAATCCCATCCCATCGATGCAGGTCAATCGGTCAACGGATGTGTTGCTACGAATTGACCTGAATCGTCCGCTTGCTCCGCAAATGGAGGCTTTCACCGAAAGCCTCGCCAAGTACAGGGCAGAGCTTGAACAAGAGGGGCTATGTTTGAAATTTCCCGACCGCATAGACCGCGGCGGCAAGTATGCGGCCTACCTCGATATCTTGGACTTACTAGCTGATGGAGCCGACTACGCGGAGATTGCAGTGCTTTTCAAAGGGGTGAAGAAGAAATCTCATTCGAGATTGGAGCGCGGAAAGATTCTCACCACGTACTCATGGGTGGATGCCTATGGTGAAGAAATCACAGCGTCGTCGAAAGCAACTGGTGACATCAGAAAGCAGGCTGAGCGTGCTCTGAACTTGCGCGACTGGGGCTACCTTGGCCTTGCCTTTCTCAACATGTAGTAGCTACGGCGACGTGTGCATCGGCGTTTAGTGACGCCAGCGCCAGCACAATTTTCGACTCAAATTTAGGCGTTCCCGGATACGAAACTTAGTCCGTCAGTGGCCACTGGCAATCCCAGAAAGCTCTGAAAGGACGAGATGAAAGCGCGAAATAAAAATGTGAGTGACCTGCCATTGAGTGCGGTGGGTGCGAAAGAAGCAGCTGGCCTGCAAGGCAGCTGCAAAACGGGCTGCGAAACCGAGATGCGGCCAGTCCCAAGTTTCCTTGAGCAGCACGCGTTGCTTCGGCTGCCGCAGGTGCTCAAAGTAATACCAGTGGGAAAATCCGCATGGTGGAATGGCATACGGGAAGGCCGTTATCCGCCCGGCGTCAAGCTATCGCCTCGGGTGACCGTATGGCCATCGCACGAAATCCAGTCGATCATCTCAGCAAGCATCGCTGCCCGCGACCAAGCGCTGGCAGGCAAGGCGGAGGCGCGGCGAGCATGAGCGCCAAGACCAAGCCCACCAAACGCTCGATCGGCAAGCGCGCGGCCAAGTCTGTAGCCGTCAGCGTTGAGGCGCTGAATGCAGCAGCAACAGTTCAAAGCTCGGAGTCGCCTTTCACCTTAGTGACGACTGGCCCGAACCCCGGCGTGTACGCGCGGCTCCGAAATGGCAAGCAGCAATACATCTGCGGACACTTGCGTCCCCTTGGGGTCAGCATCGACGCCGAGGGCCGCAACGCCGGTATCCGTGTCGAGATCGTCGATGCGCTGCGCCAGCGTAAGCGCGCAACCATTCCGGTCGACAAGCTGATGTCGCCCCTCAAGACCTATGCGTACCTGAGCGCACTGGGTCTGAGCATGCCGACCTTGAATGCCGCTGGGCACGGGGATGCCATCCTCCAGTACCTAGACGTCATGGGGTCAACGAAGAAGTTCGTGATCGTGGCCGGCGACGGGTGGCACATCATTCCGAACCCCGATGGCGTGGAGCCGTTTGCGGTCTACGCGTTGGGCGAGCGCATCGTTCATCCCAAGAACGCGTCATTCAGCTTGTGCCGCCGCGATGGTCTCGCTGAGCCAAGTGCATCGGGTAATGGCGTTGCGCTCGATCAGTTGTTGCGCATCGTCGCGCGCGACCATCTGGCGGTGTTCACGCTGTGCGCTTCGGTCGCATCGATGCTGCTGAGACCGTTGCGTTTGGGCGCGAGCTTGGTGTTCCTGGTCGGCAAGTCCAGTTTGGGCAAATCGAAGCTGCTGCGCTTCGCCGCATCACTGTATGGCCCGGCCACGACCTTGACGTGGCAGTCGACAAAGAACGGCGTAAACGCGGCTGTACGCAACTATCAAGATCGCGTTTGCCCGATCGACGAGGTCAGCCAAAGCACCGGCGCCGCCTTCTCGGAACTGGCATATGACTTGACCAACGACAGCAGCAAGCTGCGCGGGACCGCATCGGGCGGCTTGGCCGCGACATTCCGCAATGTCAATGTCGTCCTCTCCGGTGGTGAGGAAACGCCTTTGTCGCTGATCCGGAAGTCTGGCCGCGATGTGAAGGGCGGCCAGTACGCCCGATTGGTGTCCGTGCCGGTCGAAGAGCGGTATGGCGTTTGGACTGAACTCGGTAAGTTCGCGAACGGCGCCGAGAAATCCGCTGCCGTCGAGCAGCTTTCCCATGCCAGCGCCGGAGCCTTCGCCTCGCGTTTCTTGCCGTACATGATCGAGCAGGTTCGTTCGCTTCCGGAGGACTTCGCGGGCGAGATCGGCGTTCTGGAAGCCGAGCTATCCAAAGGCTTGGACTTGGAGCAAGACCCTGTCGCACATCGGGTGCTCAAAGACTTCGCGCTCTATTTCTATGCGGGCTTGATGGCCACCGAAGCCAAGGCGGTGCCGTGGAAAAATGACAACATTGCCAAGTCGCTCGCTCACGTGTTCAAGCTCTGGCACCGCGAATACATGCGCGAGCGCCCTGCCAAGCAGGAGGACGTCATGCGCCAGTTGCGCCTGTACTTCCAGTCGCAGCGTGGCAATCAGTTCCCGCCGCTGGCGGAGCATGGAGCCGACCATGCGGGCACGCTCGGCGGCTACGAGCACACGTTCCGTGGCGAGACTGAGGCGTGCTTTCTGGTGCTGCCCGCTTTCTTCGAGCAGACCGTCTGCAAGGGCGTCGACATGAACCTCGTCGTGTCCGCGTTGACCGATCGCGGCTTGCTCCAGAGGGGGCCGCGCAGCAGTCCGAAGGTGCAGGTGCACATGCCGGGCGGGGATGGCGTCAACCGCTCGTTCTACGTGATCCGACGCGCGATCCTCGCGGACTGATCCTGTGCGCCAAATATGCAGATATGGCGTATTCGGAGGGAGAGAAGGAGAACGCCCTCTCTCCCTCCGAGCATGCGCGAGCAACTGCAAGACGACGGTCGGGCTCTGGAACTGTTCGCTCTGAGTGTGGTTGGAAGCTGTCTGCACCACGCGGATCGAGCGCAAGTCGCCTGGAACTAATAAGAGTGTAGTCAGTGCATGTAGACCAGTAGATGGTCTGTTGGTGATGTAGCTGTTGAACTACGGCTAGCTCATGCTTGATATGTACAGATAGCTGATATCTGGTGAAGAACAGCTAAGCAACTTCTGATCGTCTGATCTTCACCAACTAGATGAAGTAAACGGTCTGAGAGAGATGCCACGCTGACCGGGCGAATCCCGCAATCTCATTCGTATCCGCGATTCCTCGCGATCCCCCACGTTTCCTGCTTTCCCTGGGCCATCGGGAGCTGTTCGCGTGCCCGGTCCAACCGTGCCGATCTGCACTCAGACGGTTGCTGTAAATACTTTGTGCATCGCCAGCGCATGTAGCTGCGCTCCAGTACCTCAATCGCACTGAGAGCCTCGGCTATCGAGATCGAGCAGCGATCAGCTACGCCTTGTGGCTTCTCTTGAGCGCATCCGTCATGCATGGCCGATGCAGTCGATGTTCATTCCGGACACCGGCTCCACATCTCTCCCCAATCTGGAAACCGATATGAAACTCAAGCCAATCGTGGCGCTTCCCGTTTGTGATCGCCTTGCCTACATCTTGTCCTGGGGCAGCCGCATCTTCGATCACCAAAAGCAGATGGTCGCGGCGGTAGAGCGCCGCCTGGCCAAAGCAATCGAGGCTGGTCGTTGCGAGTACACCTTTGTCAAGGGAGCACGGTACCACTTGAACTTCAACATCAAGCTCCACAGCGGCAGCAAAGCGTTGGTGCAAGTCGGTGCGTTGCAGCCCCAACGGCAGAAGGGTGGCATTCGCGTCTTGGTCAATCCGTCGAAGTGGTTGCCCGGTGACGTCGAGTTGCTGCACCGGACGCTGCGTCGACTGATCGGCGAAGTCGAGTACGACGAGTTGATGAAGCACCCCCGCATCAACGTTGTGGACTTTGCCGTTGACATCCAGCATGCCAACCTGGACCGAATGCTTGTGACGTACACGAACGCGCAGCAACACACGGTGTTCGGCAAACGCATGTCCAAGAATGGCCGTGTCGAGACATACAACTTCGGCAGCGTCAGCAGCGACTACATGACCTCGGTGTACGACAAGCGAGCGGAACGCATCCACGCCGCGCTCTGCCAGCTTGCCAAGCACCGCAACGGCGGCGGCCTCGGACGCGAGTCCCTGAAAGCCAACCTGATCAAGCAATTCCATGCTGCGCTCGACGAACCGGAGCGGATGCGCGTCGAAGTCCGCGGCAAAAAGCTGCGCGGCCTCCACCTTGCCAAGCTCGCCCAACTAAGCAACCGGTTCAAGCGCTTTGGCTTCACCATGCTCGATGCTGACGGTGCCGGGTTGGACGAGCTGACCAAGCTGGCGTTCATCTCCATCTGCCAACAATACGACTTGAAGACCGCGCTGACCGCATTCAAGAACAGCCGGCAAGCTCGGAAGGTCCGCAAGTTCTGGCGCGATCGGCAAGCCACGTGGTGGAAGCCCGAGCCGATGTGGCAGCAAGCATGCGACGCTCTACGCGATCTCGGTTTGTTCCCGGCCGAAGCGTTTGTGGACGACGATGAGCAACCGGCAGCTCGTCCGAAGAAGCGCCGTTGATACAAGACGCACGCAGACGTGCAGCCCACCTCCGCAGCATCCAAGTCGTTGCTGCGGACTCGAGCCTCCGAAGGACAAGCAACCCCTCATGTGCCCGCATTCTGGTGACGCCGCGGTTCTCACGCGCTACTGGAGGGAAAGGTCGCCCGATCTCGACGACCGGGAGCCCCACGGCTCACATGCGGATGCCGACCTACGGCTGAGCGTTGAAGAAAGCTCCTGCAAGGAATTGGCCTGGTCGGATTGAGCCGGTCGCACCGGCCCGGCGACTAATTTGATGTAACCGTAACTCTTGAGAACATCAATATGTCTTCATCACCCGCCGGCAAGCCTGTGATCGCCGGGACCGCCGCTTCTCAACCTCGACCGCCATACCAGCGCAGCCCTTACCGTGAAAGGACTGTGGCCGTGCGTGTGCCCGAGTCGATGCTTCCTCAAGTTCGCAAGATGCTGAGCCGGCGCCGACACCAGACGGCGCGCCACGTCAACGTTGAAGTCAAGGCCAAGCCGAAGCTAAGTCCAAAGCGCAAGCTCATGGGTAACGTCACGGCTCAGCGCAAGGATCGGCGGTGACTGCGGCGCACGCGCACCCCACGGCTCTCCACCGCGCTCGAAATGTCCGGGCAGCATCCGCAAGTGGAGGGCCTGGTCATGGACAGCGCACGTGACCGCCGGACCAGCCACATCATCGATGCGGAGCAACTGTGGGACATGGAGGTCATTGAGAGAGGTAGCTTTGTGTGCCCCGGCTGTGCGGTCGATGTGTTCCCGGCGTCGTACCTCAAGGACATCAGCAAGCGGCGGCCGTACTTCAAGATCGGCAAGGGCAGTACTCATGCTCACGGCTGCGGTATCGCAGGCTTCTTGAGCGCAAAAACATCGACCGCTCGTAAGCGCGGCATGACGCGAGCTTCCGGCGGGCTGCCGATTCCCTTCCCCTCGCGACTGGTCGTGGACTCAGTGCTCGGGACTGTTCTCGCGACCGCGCCGCAGCGTGCCAAGCAGTCGATGGCTGTAAAGCTCAGACCTTCGCCGCCGGCCCTTCAACACGGCGCCCCCGTCTATCACGGCCACACGGTCACGACACTGCGACCGATCTGCCGAATCTTCATGGAGTTCCCGAATGACCGAATGCAGCTGGCGATCCGAATCCCCGGAGTGGCAGGTCGTACGTATGGCACGGCATTCAGACAACTTGGCTTCGCTGGTGTTCGTGCTCAACCTGTGCCAACTGGCTTGTTCTATGCTCCTCTGAGTTGGGGCTTCGCTACCAAGGGCACTGGCTACGAAGAATGGACGCTCAACGCCGGTGCGTGGCCGAAGGGAGCCAAGCGGCCGACCATGCAGTACCGCGTGCGCATCAACTGGTCGGGCTGGACCAGCTTGCAACGGGCGACGTTGCAGCACGAGCTTCTACGTGCGCGCAAGGAGGTCGTTGGAAAGAAAGGCCTTCGCGAGAAGGCTTGGCTGTTCTTCGTCGGCAGCCAAGACGCTCATGACCCTGGTCTCTTCGTCGTCGACCGGTACCCGCTGATCAGTTGCCGCGTCGGAGAGATGCGGTGGCCTAAGAAATCGAGGACGAGCTAGCAGAGCGGAAGGCCGGGTGTTCGCCTTCACCCATTGCCGACTGGAGGCTGCGAACGGCAGTTCGTGGCACCAACAGAGAGCCGAGCGCAATGCGTTGAGGCCACCTATTCGGAGGCCGAAGACCGCGCAAGCCAGAATCTGGCACTGAAATTGTTCAGACCTCGAGTATAGGAATCAGCTTTCGCCTGGAACGTTTGCGGGATCGCCGCTCCGTCACCGCCCTCGCGGAAATATTCTCTGACTGAATGGAGACCCAATTTCATAAGGTGGTTCCATTCGTCATATAGCTTCTCCTGTCGATCCCGCTCCTGTTTGGCGGCGCTCGGCTTCCGGCTTGGTTGGGGCAAGGTGTAGTCAGGCCGAGAGTCGACATCGTGGACAAAAGTTATGCTGCCGTATGCCCACTTGTCCTCCACTGATCGGCGCCAGTTGTAGTTCACCCGAACTGTCACCCGTTCGCTGAAGCGGGAGGGCGGCATGATCAGGTCGTCGACGTAGAAGTACTGCCCCTCTTTCTCTTCCGTTTCTACGCGATCCTTCATCTGCTGGATGGCATCCAGCAGATCACTGCCGGCGCGACGAGCGCGATATCCCGTCTCCGCACGCTTTTTTTCCGCCTTCGCCTTGCCATGCTCTGCCAGCGCAGTCTCGTATTGCCGAAGCCGGGAAACGACGTATAGCCCGCAGTTCTCGAGGCGGAGATCCCGCAAGGCATACGGCCGCTCTTCACGCAGACTCTGCTCGATGAGTTTTCTCAGCGCCTCGGTGTCGACCGCTCTCAAGGCTTCCTGCTCGGCGCGCGGAATGTTGATCTCACCCATACGTTTCCCTCCTCGGTTACTAGAGCAACTGCGGCCCCATTCCTTGCTGGCAATAACTACGGTCTTCCCTACTCGTCGAATGTTGATGGGTACTCGATCCGATCACCGAAGCGTTCCTTGAGCCGACGCAAGCTATCGGATTGCAATGCCAGAAGTTCACTGAACCACGGACCGATATCGCGAGCGCCAGCGCCGCTCAAGGCGTCGACAATCCTCAGCGTCGACTCGTTGCCGTGCGGAATCAAGAGCAGCGTTGCATCCCGGCATATGCAGTCGGGCACGCTCAACTCGAAGCAAGAGCCGGTCAGCTTGGCAACCTGTGTCGGTGCGGCGAGTGCTTTGGGGACAGCCAGCAATACGAATGTCGATAGCAGCCATCTCACCGCTTTTGGATTGAGTGCAATGGCCTTATGGAGCGCCCGCAGCGGAACGTGGAAGTTCAACTGCTTCGCGATGTACGCTGCCCCTGCGAAGTGATGCGATCCCCCAGCGTTATAGAGAAAGAGCTTGCCGTCCCAGAGACGCGAACCTACGCTGTCGGAGGTCCCGGGGTTGCCGATGCGTACCTCGCCGTGAGCGAGCATGGTTGCGAGTCCATTTGCGTCGACCGGCGTTCGCTTATAGGTCGTGAAATCGGCGCCGAAGTCTTGGACAGTGGCGAAGTATCTGTCTGAAGATTTGCTTTCCGAAATGCCGTCGATCTCGGTGATATCGAAGACAAAGTTCTCTGTGGTTGCCGAGATAGTGAGCGGGCCATATGGCGATCGCACCGTCATGCGGCGAAACCGACCGTCGATCAAGGTCCAGCCGTCAAAATTCAGCGCAGAGCATCCGTGGTCGCCGAAGGTATCAACACGGCTGACAGCATTGCCGAAGATGCCTTGGGCCTCGGAAGTACCCCACCGCAACGTAGTGGCTGGACGGTTCAAGAGTGCGCGCAACGAGTTCCAAGCATCTATTCGCATTCGAGCCTGGATCGAAGGGTGCTTGAAGCGGCGACGCCACCACGGCCATTGCTCGGATTCGCTCACCCATTCGGGTGGGGGCGGGTCGCTTTCGTTTTCCGCTGAGAAACGGGGAACCGACGTAATTGCTTGCATGGGCTCTCCTGATGATGCGGCTATTCTGAGCAGTAGTTCAAGCTCCCTCTACAGGGAGGCCCGGCCACCACGACGTCAAGGTGACGGCCGGAGCTTTCGAATTCGCGCTGGATATGCGAACAAGAGATCGAGCATCAGCCGAACGACTTCGTAGGCCTCCTGCGCATCTTGTTCTGTAGGTTCTGTCTCGACGTCATGAGCGGCTTCGTTGCCGAGATGGCGTATCGCATGCGCCCATTGCGAAATCTCTTTGGTCGCCTCGATGTCGGCCAGTGCTGCATCAATCAGCTCGTAAAGCTTCTTTCCGTTGGCGGCAGTTCCCAATTTTTCCTTGCATGCGATCTCGAGCGTGCGACGACAGCCGAACATGGCTGATACGGGCTCATGCAGCACCTTGACCAACCGGTTCAATTGAGTGCTGACGCTCGGGGGGAGCGCGCCCTCGTCGGGGGTTTGAACTGCTGCGGACGGAAACTCACGGACCACATCGTAGAAGTCGTTGATCGCAACCCCCGGTTCATTGCCAACAACTGCCCAATGGTTCTTGATGCTCTCTGGCGCATTCTGAAAAATCGTGGACAAGGGGCGCAACCTATTCAAGAACGCCGATTGAAGGTGGGAGTTACCGTTCATGCCATGTCCTCGATGAAATGCGTGCGGCTCCAACGTCAGCATGCTCGGTTGCCGGCAATTTCCGCATGCGACGAACGCGCGGATGCGCGGGCCTTCCGACCAGCGCATTTGCCCGTGTTGCGCGGGGACCTTGACGGATTCGGGGGCGGCGTGCAATACAGAGAACGATGCGATCGCGTTGCAGTTGACGCAGGTCCGGTTTTGTATCTGATGCAGAAGCACGATGCGGTTCTCCGTTGGCTCGTTGGCATGATGATATGGGCAGGCACGATGGAGCGACTACGAACAATGCCTCACTGCTTGAGATATTCGTAGACACTGGCCCGCGAGATGCCAAGCGCTGTTGCGATATCAACCTTCGCCACCCCGCTCGCCGCCATCTCCTTGAGCGTCACGATGGCCTCCGCATTGAGCGACGGCTTGCGCCCCTTGTAGACGCCCTTGGTTTTGGCGATGGCAATGCCTTCGCGCTGGCGCTCCTTGATCAGCGCGCGCTCGAACTCGCCGACAGCTCCGAGCAGCTGGAGCAGCAATCGCGCGTAGCTGGTCGCGTGATCGCCAGCGCCGTCCCTCGGTTTCTCAAACGTCAGGTTTTCTTTCACAAACATCACGCTCACGCCCTTCGCCACAAGCGACTCCACGACTCGCTGCAAGTCCACAAGGCTGCGCGAGAGTCGGTCCATGCTGTGGACGTACAGATGATCGCCATCGCGCACGTGGCTGAGCATGGCTTGAAGCTGTGGACGGTTCGTGTCTTTGCCGCTGGCCTTGTCAGTGAAGATTTTTTCAAGCTCCAAGCCTTCGAGCTGGCGCGCGTCGTTCTGGTCGGCGCTGGAGACGCGGACGTAGCCGATCCTTTGGCCGTTAGCGGATTTTTTCGATGATGTCATGGGCTTTCGCTCCGAGAGTCAATGTCCGGATTGACTCTATAAGGTATTTTGGAAAATGTCGATAAATTCCAAAAATGAGCCTATCTAGACACGAAACGACGCCATCGAAGATGTCTGACTAGCGTGTACTTCAGATGGACGAAACGGGCATCAGCGCCAGAAAATCAGCGGTGACCGGATTCGAGCCACCAACACCGTCGCCAAGCCACTAGATCGGCCGCCAAGCCACATTTCGCGTGTGGCGGTGGCGCAGTGGCTGGAAAGCACTCAAGCGCCACGGCGGACGCCTATGCGCTGAGCGAGAAAAATCTTCCCTGCGACCACGGGTGCGACGCCGGCGAGCCTTACGCAGATGATGGTTTTTTCGCCGCGTTCGCCTGGGCGTTGGCTATCGCGTCGCTGGAACCACGGCTCACCGGCATCCACCGTGCGCGCCCGGAGAACTGCGTAGGTAAACGGCGTATTGCGGATGACGGACCGGACATGAATCCACTACGCGGATATCCAGGAGGCATTGAACGGTGATGGACTCCCTATCGGGTCGCTCCCCGGCTTGTCGATCGCTCGAATCGGCGCTGTTCTGCAGCAAGGCCAGGCCTGAGTCGACATGAATACCTAAGAATTAATTGAAAAATCAATTCAAGAATTCTCGACATTTGCCAAGCCTCAATTCGTGACCTTGTGCGCAGGGCTGGCATGTAGCGCCACGCTCAATAGGCTGTCCGCCCCTGACAATTCGATCGCGACGCGTTTTGATACAACGTTGACGCGAGCACTAAATAAGAAATCTCAGGGAGTTCTGGACATGAATCGTCATCTGTATCGCATCGTCTTCAATGCCGCCCGAGGCATGCGCATGGTGGTTCAGGAGACGGCGTCCAGCACGGGCAAAGGGCGCTCCAAAGCGACCTTGGTTGCAGGCGCCGCGTTGGTCGGGTCTGCCGCGTTTGCTCCGATGCTTGTGGGCGCTGCACTGGCCGGCATGTTCGCCGCGAATCCGGTTCATGCGCAGATAGTTGGCGCACCCAACGTTCCGGGCAATCAGCGGCCCACAGTTCTTGTTGCCCCCAATGGCGTGCCGTTGATCAACATCCAGACGCCGTCGACCGCAGGCGTCTCGCGCAACATCTACAACCAGTTCAACGTCGGCCCCAACGGGGCGATCCTGAACAACAGCCGCACCAACGTGCAGACGCAACTGGGCGGTTTCGTCCAGGGCAACCCGTTCCTCGCGACCGGGCCCGCGCGGATCATCCTGAACGAGGTCAACGGCGGCAACCCGAGCCAGTTGCGCGGCTACATTGAAGTCGGCGGGGCGAGGGCCGAAGTGATCATTGCCAACCCGGCCGGCATCAGCGTCGACGGCGGCGGCTTCATCAACGCGAGCCGCGCCACGCTCACCACCGGGACGCCCCAGTTCAATGCGATGGGCGGGCTCGACAGTTTCCTTGTGCGCGGCGGCACGGTCACCATCGACGGCGCGGGCCTTGACGCCAGCAAGACCGACTACGCTGCCATCCTGGCCCGCGCCGTGCAAGCCAACGCGGGCATCTGGGCCAGCGAGTTGAAAGTGGTGACCGGGGCCAACCAGGTCTCGGCCGATCACAGCCAGGTTGCGCCGACCGCCGGCACCGGCGCCGCGCCCACCTTTGCGCTCGATGTGGCGGCGCTGGGCGGCATGTACGCCGGCAAGATCACATTGATCGGCACCGAAGCGGGCCTGGGCGTGCGCAATGCAGGAACCATCCAGGCCGCGCCGGGGACGCCTGTACTGGGCGGTGCCGGCCAGCTCGTCGTGACGAGCGCCGGCCGTCTCGAGAACATCGGAACCCTTCAGGCCATGGCCGATGCGAACTTGGCTGTGTCGAGCGTGGCCAACAGCGGCCGCATCAGCAGCGGCGGCAATCTGAAGATTGCCGCGCAGGACACGCTGGCCAATTCGATCGACGGCAAGGGCGGCACGTTGGAGGGGGCGCGCGTCGAGTTGAGCAGTGCCGCAGGCAACATCGACAACCGCAATGGCGGCACGATCCGCCAGACCAGCAGTGCTGCGCTGGAGATTTCTGCGCCGGCACTGAGCAACACCAGCGGTGGCGTGATCGGGCTGGAGCCTGTTGCGCAGACGCCATCGCAGCCCGGTGGTGGTACGGGCACTGGTTCTGAAGGCAGCACGGGCGGCGGCACCGCCGGAACACCAACCGACGGCGGCGGCTCTGGGGCCGGCACGAGCACCGGCGGAGCGATCACGCCGGCGCCCTATGTGCCACCGTCGCCCGGTGTCATCCAGGCGGCTGGAGCCATCCTGAACGATGGCGGAAAAATCTACGCAGGCGGTCCGATCACGCTGCAGAGCGCGAACATCAACAACAACGGCGGGACCCTGAGCCTCGCCAGCATGAGCGTCAACCAGCCGACCTTCGACAACCACGGCGGCACGCTCAACGTCAGCAACGGCTTCAGCGCCAACGTCGGGCAGTTCGACAACACCGGCGGCAGGCTCAATGCGGGGTCACTGAACATCGTCACGAGCGGCGACCTGATCAACGTCGATGGATCGCTCGCCAGCGGCAGCGATGCCAGCCTCACGGTTGGCGGTAAGGCGGACAACACGCGCGGCACGATCTCGGCCACTGGCAGCCTGATGGCGCAGGTGGTAGGGGCCATGAACAACAACGCCGGCACGCTGATTGCCAATCAAGCGGTGGTGCTGGGCGCTGGCAGCCTCGACAACACGAAGGGCAGCATCCAGTCGGCGCAGGCCGGCGTGCAGGTCAACGTGGTCAATGTGCTGATCAATGGCAGCGGTGGCTCGCTCGGCGCGGCGACCGATCTGAATGTCAAGGCGGGTTCGGTCGCCAACAGCGGCAGCTTGCGGGGCGAGAACGATGTCAGTGTCGTGGCTGATGACCAACTGGCAAACGACGGCAGCATCACTGCAGGCCGCCACACGACGGTCGCGGCAGGCAGTGTGCAAGGTGGAACGACAGGTGTCCTCGGAGCAGGCGTCCAGAGCGACGGCAAGCTCGGCGGTGTGGGCGACTTGCGTGTCACGACGTCCGGGGCGCTGGTTGCGAACGGCACCAACCTTGCAGCGGGCGATGCCGTGCTGCAAGGCGCAAGCGTCGATGTGTCGGGTAGTCAGACCAGCGCGGCCAACATCGCCATCACTGCGACGCAGGGCAATGTGACCACGAGCAAGGCCACCGTCGTCACACCGGGCACCCTGAGCGTGACGGCCAATGAGCAGCCTGGCCAGACCCTGGTCAACGAAGGCGGCAAGCTCAACGCAAACCAGTTGGACCTGAAGGTCTCGAACATCGCGAACACCCAGGGCGGTGAGATCGTGCAGACTGGCACTGGCGCCACCCACATCGTGACCTCCGGAGCTATCGACAACAGCGGCGGCACGCTGGCAAGCAACGGCAGTTTTGCCTTCACCGCTGCCAGTCTGAACAACAAGGGTGGCACCTTGCGCGCAGCCCAGACATCGGACCTGACGGTCACGGTGGCAGGCCTGGCGGACAACCGCCAGGGCGAGATGAGCGCGGGTGGCACGACGACCCTGAATGCCGGCAGCCTCGACAACGATGGCGGCCGGATCACCGCGGCAGGCGATGTATCGAGCACCACGAGCGGCGCCACCAGCAATCAGAGTGGCACGATTGCTGCGAACGGCGATACCACCCTGAACGCTGGAAGCCTGAACAACAACGGTGGCGCCGTCTCCGGACTCCAGCAGTTGACGGTCAACGTCCAAGGGATGGCCGACAACACTGGAGGTACGCTGGTTGCAAAACAGGCGGTCTTGCTCAATGCCGCCGCTTTGAACAATGACAAGGGCTCGATTCAATCCACTGAAGCTGCGACCTCACTGAATGTGAGCGGGGCCCTGACGAATGCTCAAGGCAACATCGGCGCTGCTACTGATCTGGACATCCACGCTGGCAGCCTGACAAATGGTGCGGGTGGCAGTTTGCGCGGCACCCACGACACCACGATCGCCGTGAGCGGCCAGTTGGCAAGCGACGGCAGCATCACGGCGGGGCAGGACACCACGATCACGGCAGGAAGCTTGCGAAGTGGCAGCACCGGCGTGCTCGGTGCCGGCATTCAGAACGACGGCAAGCTCGGCGATGTGGGCGAGTTGAGGGTCACGACCTCGGGCGCATTGGTTGCGAACGGCACCAGCTTGGCGGCCGGTGACGCCGTGCTGCAGGGCGCGAGTGTTGACGTGTCGGCTAGCCAAACCAGTGCGACCAATATCGCGATCACGGCCACGCAGGGTAACGTGACCACCAGCAAGGCTACCGTCGTCACACCCGGAACGCTCGCCATCGCCGCCAACAGCAATGCCGCGCAGGCCTTGGTCAACGAGGCCGGCAAGATCAACGCGAACCAACTGGACCTGAAGCTCTCGAATCTCACGAACACGCAAGGCGGTGAGATCGTGCAGGTCGGCAAAGGCGCGACCACGATCGCGATGAGCGGAACGCTGAACAACGACGGCGGACGCATTGCCAGCAACGGGCAAGACCTGACGCTGCAAGCCGCGAAGATCGGAAACGCCGAAGGAAAGATCGAACATGCAGGCCCTGGCAGGCTGACCATCGCCGGTGGTCGGTTCGACGGCGCCAACGGGCAGATCACCACGAACGGCGCACTGGTGGTCGCTCTTTCGAGCGCGTTCAATCAGGATGGCGGCGTCACCAGCGCGAAGCAGATCACCATCGATGCGGGCTCCTTGAGCAACAGAGGTGGCCAGATCGTCCAGACCGGCACTGAAGCCACCCGCATCACGGTGAAGGGGGCGGTTGACAACAGCAATGGCGGAGTCCTCGCCAGCAATGGCAACACCACCATTTCCGCGGGCAGGCTCACGAACCAAGGCGGAACGATCCGCGCGGCCGAAGATTCGAGCCTCAGCTTGACGGTCATCGGCTTACTCGACAACAGCAACAAAGGCGTGATCGGCGCGGGCAGTGATATGACGATCACTGCTGGCGGCCTGAGCAATGACGACGGCAGAGCGACAGCCGTCAGCGATCTTCATGTTGCCGTCGGCGGCGCCGCCACCAACATCGGCGGCACGCTGGCCGCGAATGGAAACACCACGGTCGCAGCTGGCACCTTGGACAACACCCGTGGCACCGTGGTGGCGGTCGAAGGCGATCTGGGCGTAACCACCACGGGCTCAACCATCAACGACAAAGGCACGATGCAAGCGGGTGCAAATGCAACGCTGGCGAATGCTGGGCTGAGCAACGTCGGGGGCAAGGTCTTTGGCGCAAGTCTGACCATCGATACGCAAAAGGGCACGTTGAACAACGCGCTCGGAACATTGGCCGCAACCACCACGGTCACCATCGGTTCGGGCGCACTCACGAACGATGCCGGCTTGATCCAGTCCGGCGGTGCGATGGTCATCGACACGAACGGCCAGACGCTGCGCAACACCAACGCCGCCGGCTACGACAACAAGCAGGGTGGCATCACGAGTTCGGATACGCTCGACATCAAGAGCGGCGGCCTCGACAACGCTGCCGGCTTCATCGGCGCGAAGAATGCGCTGACCGCCAAGACAGATGGCTTCTCCAATGCCGGCGGCGGCATGGTGTTGGGGCAATCGAGCGTTGCGATTAGCACAGGTCTCTCGGGGTATGACAACAACGGTGGCAAAACGCTCGCAATGGGCGACCTCGAGATCGGCACCGTCGGCCTCGGAAATACCCAGGGCTTGATTCGCTCCGGGGCGACGACCACGATTCGCGCCGTCAACATCGGAAACGACGGCACACAGGGAACGGACCAGGGGATCGAAGGCAAGAACGTCGTCATTGACGCCGGCAACCTGAGCAATACGAACGGAGCCATTCGTGCCGACGTCGATGCCACCATCACCAGCGGCGGCACGGTCGATAACACCGGCGGTCTGATCTCCGCGGGCAACGCGCTGAGCATCCTCGACCCGAATCGCGCGAACCCCGGGGCCAAGAGCCTGAACCTCGTCAACACCAACGGCACGCTGGTGGCTGACAAGAGCTTGAAGATCGATGCGGCGATCTTCAGTGGGGATGGCAAGGCGGTGTCGGGCCAGGACCTGAGCATTGCGCTGCGCCAGGACATCGTCAACAACGGCGAGGTGGCCGCCAACGGCAACCTCAGCTACACCACGACCGGCAACTTCACCAACAACGGCAAGCTGCTGGCGGGCCAAACCCTGACGGTGGGCGGCAACAACGTCGAGAACACCGCCAACGCGGAGATGTCGGGGACCGACACCATCGTCAATGCGGCCGGGACACTGAACAATCGTGGCCTGATCGACAGCAAGGGGGCGACGCAGATCAATGCGGGCACGCTCAACAACATCGGTACCGGGCGAGTCTACGGCGACGCCGTTTCCATTGCGGTGGGCACGCTCAATAACGATGCAGAGACGGCGAATGGTGTGACCAAGGCCGCGACCATCGCGGCGCGGGCCGACTTGGACATCGGCGCCAGCACGATCAGCAACCGAGAGCACGCGCTGATCTTCAGCGCCGGTGATATGCACATCGGTGGCTCGCTGGACGCGAATCGCTATGCCACGGGACAGGGGGCGGAACTCAACAACCTGAGTGCGGACATCGAGTCACTGGGCAACATGTCCATCTCGATGGGGCAGGTCAACAACCGGGACGTTCACATCCAGAAGGGCGCACCGACGGTGACCCCGAGCGTGGTGATCGGCATCGCGCCACAGATGTACGTTGGAAGCGGCGTGGGAAGAACCACGATGTACCTGATGGATGAAGTCACCGTCGATGCCGCCAATGGTTTTGTCTATCGAAAGGACACCGGTGAGCTGGTGGGCATGGGGGGCTTCTCCATGTGGACCAACTTGCTCACGACTACCGAAGACACCGCGATCAATGCCGACCCTGCTCGCCTCGTTGCCGGCGGCAACATGGATATCAATGGGCACCTTTCCAATGGAAACAGCCAAGTGTTGGCTGGGGGGAAGATCACGGCGACGAGCTACGAGTCTTCCGGGTTGCAGGGCACCCGGACAATCACAGGCCTTGCCTCCGCGATCAACAACAAGGGCGAGGTCCAGGCGACAAATGTGCAACTCACTCTGCCGCCGCAGACGTTCGCACTTGGCAGCTACAAGTACCAGGAGAACATCAATGGAACCGTCGGCCATGACGCAGGCGTCGCGCCTGTCGGCGGTGCGGGGGGCGGCGCAGGAAAAGCCGGCAGTGTGGGCAGCGGACAGGGACAAACCGTAGTCGTGGAGGTGCCTGCCAATGTCGGTGCCGTGGTCAAGACCGACGGCCAGAGCGCAGGCAATCTAGCCGGAACCGCTGGCGGCACCGGCGCCCAGATCGGCGCACCGTTGGGCGAGGGCCCAGCGACCGTGAGCACCAATGGATCGGAAGGTGCGGCTGCTTCATCGGTCCAGGGCGGCGCGACCCAGACCATCCCGATGGTCGTTCGCACCAGCACGCCCAGCGTGCGTGTTCCCAACGCGAGCCTCTTCAATGTTCAGGCGGGGCCGGGCAGCTACCTCATCGAGACCGACCCACGGTTTGCGAACTACCGCAACTGGCTCAGCAGCGACTACCTGCTGAACAACCTTGGGCTCGATCCGAACAACATTCTCAAGCGCCTGGGCGACGGGTTCTATGAGCAAAAGCTCATCCGGGAACAGGTCGCGCAGTTGACGGGCTACCGCTACCTGGATGGCTTCAGCAACGACGACGAACAGTACACGGCGCTGATGAATGCGGGAGTGACCTTCGCCAAGCAGTACGGGCTGCGCCCAGGCATTGCGTTGACTCCAGCCCAGATGGCGCAGCTCACCAGTGACATCGTCTGGCTGGTCGAGCAGACGGTGACGTTGCCCGATGGCACGACACAGCGCGTTCTGGTGCCGCAGGTCTACGTGCGCGTGCGACCGGGCGATATTGACGGCGCAGGTGCACTGTTGAGTGCAGACACCACGATCATTAAGAGTTCAGGCGATGTCGTGAATACGGGCACGATTGCCGGGCGCAGTCTGGTCAAGATCGATGCCGAGAACGTCAGCAATCTGGGAGGTCGGATCGCCGGTGGCAACGTCGGCATCAACGCCCGCAATGATCTGAGCAACATTGGCGGGACAATTTCCGCGCAAGATGCGGCGGTTCTGACTGCTGGGCGCGACATCAACATTCAAACGACCACGCAGAGTGCCAGCAACGGCAATACCGCCATTGATCGCATTGCCGGTGTCTACGTGACCAATCCAGGCGGCGTGTTGATCGCTTCCGCCGGCCGTGATGTCAATCTGATCGGCGCTGTTCTGGCGAGCGCCGGCAGTTCGTCCGTGGGGGCCGCACGCAACATCAATCTCGACACGGTCAAGGAGGGCTACACCATCGTGGCCGTGGGCAAGGGCGGTGCGGGCATCGCTTCCGAAAGCCACGAAGTCGGCAGCGTCATTCAGGGGCAAGACAATGTGCGCCTCTCGGCCGGCAACGACCTGAACATCAGAGCAGGCGCGGTCGCCAGCGTGGACGGGGCCTTGATCGCCACAGCCAGGAACGACATCAATGTCACAGCAGGCCAAGCTACGACCAGCGTCTCGACGGCCACGCAAAAGTCTTCTAAAGGCCTGTTTAAGAAGAGCAGCTCCAGCACTTTCGACAGCACTACCACCACGGACGTGCTCTCCAGCAGCCTCAGCGGCAAGAGCGTGGCGCTGGTGGCCGGCAACGACATCAACCTCCAGGCCGCACAACTTCATTCCGACGCTGGGATGAGCCTGTCAGCGGGCCGCGACCTCAATCTCACAACGGCGACCAGCAGCCGTACTGAACTGCACGCCAGTCAGCAGCGCACCAGCAGCACAGCTTTGTCCAGAGCCTGGGCCGTTGCCTCCGATGCCGGAGGTCCGGTCGGCGGCTACGGCAATCGTAAGAATTCAGGCAACAGCGTCAGCGCGGACATCAGCACGCAGGCCGTCGGTACCACCATCTCGGCCGGCAGCCTACAGACCGTCAGCGGGCGCGACACCACCTTGCAAGCGGCCACGGTCGTCGCGGACAGGGACATCACCATGATGGCCGGGCGCAATCTCACTATCGAGAGCGCCCAGAACACCGAACTCAGCAGCAGCTCCTCGGCCAATGCCAAGAGCGGCTTCATCGGTTCCTGGTCGTCACCTGGATTGGGCCACATCAAGGATTTCGGAGCTCATGCGACCAGCCGTACCACCCAGCAGGCCAGCCAGGTGGCCAGCCTCACGGGCAGCGTGACACTGGTGGCAGGCAACGAATACCGCCAAACCGCCAGCAGTGTGTTGGCTGCGGGGCAAGCTGGCCCGCTGGCCGGTGGCGATGTCAACATCCTCGCGAAGAACGTCGTCATCAACGAGGCCTACAACACCGAGCAGACCGTGGACCTGCAGCGCAGCTCCAGCACCAAGTTGGGCGGCAGCGCCAGCTTCATGGGCGTGAGCACGGACATGATTCAAGGGACCGTCAACACCGTCAAGGCGATGGGGAACACGAACGACGGCCGCGCGAAAGCGTTGGGTGCGATCAACCTCGCCATGAGCGGCAAGCAGGCCTACGACGCCGTCCAGGCGATTGGCAGCGGAGGGCCCTTGAGCTATGGCGTGAGCGTGAGCGTCAGTCGCAACACCAGCCAGGCGGCCAGCTTCAGCAATAGCAGCGAAGCTGTGGGCTCCAGCGTGGTGGGCTCGAACAACGTCAACATCGTGGCCACGGGTGGCGGCAAGGGCTCCAACATTAGCGCCATCGGTTCCACCATCGCTGCAGGCAATACCGCGAATCTGTCCGCGGACAACAATATCTCGCTGGAAGCCAGCCGCAACGCCAGCGTGTCGGCCGGTCGAAACTCCAGCCATGGTGCGAACGTGGGCGTCACCTTCGGCGCAGGGTCGCAGAACGGCTTCAGCATCCAACTCGGCGTGAGCAACGGAAAAGGCCGCGACAACCAGAACGACGTCAGCTACAACGCCACCAAGGTAAGTGGCGGCAAAGCCGTAAACGTGACCAGTGGTGGCGATCTCAACATGCGCGGCGGCATCATCGAAGCCAACCGCGTCATGGCCGATGTCGGCGGCAACCTAAACATTGAGTCCATGCAGGACGTGAGCGTGGGCCAGTCGCGCCAGAGCAGTTCGGGCTTTAATGTGAGTTTGTGCATTCCGCCGATCTGTTACGGCATCAGTTCTGCAGGCGTGAGCGCAGCCGGGGCAAAGGCTGATGGCGTCTTCGTCAGTCCGAAGGAGCAAGCGGGCATCAAGGCCGGCGACGGTGGCTTCGACGTCAAGGTGGCGGGCAACACCAACCTTCGGGGCGCGGTGATCGAGAGCACGCAGGCAGCGATTGACGGTAAGAAGAACAGCTTCAGCACGGGCGGCACACTCACGATGAGTGATTTGCAGAACGTGAGCCAGTCGAGCGGCAGCAGTTACAGCGTCAGCGAAAGCGTTGCGTTTTTTGCTGGCGATTCGCAGGCGCACCAAGATGCTTTGCGTTCGCAGGGGATGACCGATCAGCAAATTGCCGCCATGCAGCGACCTGGCGGCTCTGCGGGTGACGGGAGCTACAGCGGCAACAACCAGACCAGCGTGACCAAGTCCGGCATCAGCGGGATCGCAGGCGACCAGACTGTGAGAACCGGGGACAGCAGCAGCACAGGTGCGCTGGTGAGAGACTGGAACACGCAGACGATCGTCAAGGACGTACAGGCTCAGGCGCAGATATCGCAAGAGTTCAAGCAGAAGGCCGCCAAGGCGGTCGGGGACTATGCCGCTGAGAAACTCAACGATGCGAAAAAGCTACGCGCAGACGCCGCGAACGAGACCGATCCGGACAAGAAAGCAGCATTGATCGCTCGGGCAGACGATCTGGATACGAATTGGAAGGAAGGTGGTACCTATCGTGTCCTGGCCCATGCCGCCGTTGGTGGACTAAGTGGTGGAGTAGGCGGCGCGTTGGGCGCTGGCGTGAGTTCCGCGCTAATGCCACGGATTGGCGACGCCATTGTCGACATGGGGTTGCCCTCACCGGTGGCTCAGGCGGTCGGGGCTGCGACCGCTGCCGCCATCGGAGGAGTTGTTGGGGGCACTTCGGGAGCGACCAGTGCGTTCAGCATAGACATCAACAACCGGCAGTTGCATTCGTACGAGCGCCAACGACTAGCGCAAGAGGCGAAGCGGGCGGCTCGCGAACAAACCCAGGGATTCGAGCAGCTGACGCCTGAACAGCAGGCCAAGGTCGAGAAGTATTGGTACGACCAGTTGACTCAAGCCACACTTGCGCGAGTGGACAACGATGGAATGGGCAAACGCGATGCATTCCTTGCGGCCGCTGCAGGAATGAGTCAGTTGCCGTATCAAGGGTATTTTTCATCTTCCCAAGTCATCGCAGATGCTGCCACCGCGGATCGCATGGTCGGAAATTTGGCGAGCCAGAATCAGCCCATTTTGAACATATATGGTGAGCCTATCAGGGTTGGGGGGAGCGATCTCATTGCATTTAACGCTACTCAAGAGCAGCGAGCCAATAGCTATCTTTTGAACACCCCGACCGCTGAAGTCGAGCGTCAACAGATGGCAAATCAGCGTCAAGCCACACTTAACTATCTCGGTGCAATTAACGGAGGGGCGCCGCGCGACTACACCTTAGAGGAAGTAGTTCTGGGCGGAATGATCGGTGGGCGTGCGATTGATGCGGTGGCGGGGGTGTTAGAGCGCTCTTCTACAGTTCTCACGTCACGATCTCCGGTCCGTACTGGCGCATATGACGGTGCAAGCCTTACCGTTGACGACGCGAGAGCGCTGTTCCGTGAGAACGAGTTGCCCCCGAAACAAGGTACCTTGCGAGGACAACCTGAGGCGCCTCGCGCCAACGCATCGGCAGAAGATATTCGCAGCATCACACGTCAGAATGAAGCTGCGGAAACTCTGTCAGAGCGAGGGCTGGACGTAGAGCGACTCCCGAATAATCAAGGAGCCACAAAGCAAAAGCAACCCGATCTGAAGATCAATGGTGAACTCGCAGATGTCTATTCACCGAGGTCTGGCAATGTCCAAAGTATATGGGATGTAATCAACAAGAAATCCAATCCAGCGGAGGTCAATACATTCCAAGCAAATAATGTAGTCGTGAACTTGGCAGATTCTCCGCTGACTGCATCCGAGGTCGCGCAATATGTGCAGAGAAATCCGATTGGCGGATTGCGCAACCTGATCATAGTCAAGGATGGGCGAGTTACGAATTTGAATGGAGGGTGGTGACTATGGCGCTCGATATGTACCTTGAGATGAATGGCGACCTCAAGGATTGGGAGTCTACAAAGGAGATCCTTTACGAGGCGGGAATGGTATCTCTTCCGGAGCATCGGCCCGATGCAGTTTGGTACACGCTTGGTAACGGCGAAGTATTTTGTGAAGCTCAGTGGAGGCGATCATCGCGCCGAACTAACGAAATCATTGCCGAAGGTGATCACCGTTGTTCGTTCCTCGTCAATGCGGAAATTTCGTTTCGCATCAATAACTCCACGTACGACGAGGCTGTCTCAATCATCAAGACTGTCCTGACGCATTTGACGGAGAGAACGGGCATGCTTTTTGTGCTTTCCTTTCAGTATGAAGATGTGCGTGCAATTAGAGATCGCGAGCGTGGTTTTGAGTGGTTTTGGAATGATCCTAGATGACTTCAACAGCTATAACGACCGCAAGAGTGAGGCACTCCGGGGTTCTTTTTATAGCCATATCTAACGTCATGCTCTGTGCTTGCACCTATAGCGAGATCAATCCGAGCGCCGCGCTCGCAGACATCCGCGCTAATAGCGGCTACAACGAGTTGACCGAAGTTGAGCCCGGAACTGCCAAGCTCATCTTGCGCTCCGCCGGGTCGGGCTATTCCGCGCACTTCTCCGCAAGCGCCTCGCCGCAAGCCTGTCAGGGCTTCGCTTCCCTGGGGAATGTGGCTTACGCCGGTCGCGGCATCGTGTATCCGTGGATCGCCAATGCAGTGCAACGCGGCCGCAGGACTGAGCCCTACCTTGTTCATGAAGCAAGGCCCGGAGAGTTGATCCAGATACGCGGCTACGGCTCGTGGGCGGATGGCACAGGCTCTGGCTATCGCACCGGCCATTGCGGCCCGATCACAGCGCAGTTCTCGCCACAGGACGGACACGCCTACATCGTCGAATACGTATGGGGTAGCAAGCCGGCTTGCAGTTTGAACATCATGGATGCCACCGACCGAGATTCCCCTGTGCCTGTTCCCACGCAGGCTATTGCAGGGTGCCCCGCACCATCTCGCTGAAGCAATCGGTGCGTCTGGACTTTGGCGAAAAATAAGAAAGAGGGAGTCTGATTTGAAACGTAACCTGTTGGCGGCCGCAATGGCAGTCAGTCCGCTGCTGGCGTTGGCCCAGCAGACGCCGACCAGCCCGCAACCCGTCATCGAACAACAACGCCAGCAAGAGCGCGAACGTGCCCTGCGCGAGCAGAACGAACGCACCGTCGACCAGCGCCCGCAAGCCGCGCCTCCAGCACCGACCCAGCGCATTCCCGAATCCGAGTCCCCGTGCTTTCGCATCGACCGCGTATTGCTGGTCGGCGAGCAGTCCGAGTCCTTCCAATGGGCCGTAGCTGACCTGTCTGGCCCCGAGCACAACGATTCCCCCATCGGCCGCTGCCTTGGCACTGCCGGTGTCAACGTCGTCCTCGCACGCACCCAGCAGGCAGTCATCGCGCGCGGTTACGTGACCACCCGGGTGCTGGCTGCGCCGCAGGATCTCTCGACGGGCACCTTGACCTTGTCGCTCGTGCCCGGCCGCATCGCCGCCATTCGATTGACGCCGGACTCGTCGCCCGCGTTGCTCGGAAGTTCGGCGCTACTGACCTCAGCCATCCCCGCACGCCCCGGCGATCTGCTGAACCTGCGTGACATCGAGCAGGGCCTCGAAAACCTCAAGCGCGCCCCGACTGCAGAAGCCGATATCCAGATTGAGCCCTCCACCGCGCCCGATGCGAAGCCCGGCGACAGCGATCTCGTCGTTAAGTACGCGCAGTCCAAGAAGTGGCGCGTCGCGTTGAGCCTGGACGACAGCGGCACCAAGGCCACGGGCCGCAACCAGGCCGGTGTCACGGTGTCGGTGGACAGCCCTCTGGGCCTGAATGACCTGTTCTACGTCAGCGTCAACCACAGCATCAACAGCCATTTCCTGTCCGAGCCCAGCTACGGCACCGAAGGCCAGACGCTGCACTACTCAGTGCCGTACGGCCATTGGCTGTTGGGCCTTACGGCCTCCAACAGCCAGTACCACCAGAGCATCGCCGGCCTGAACCAGGACTACATCTACGCGGGCAAGTCCAACAACGCCGAGGTCAAGCTCTCGCGCCTGCTCTACCGCGACCAGAGCCGCAAGACGACGATGGCGATCAAGGGCTGGCGGCGCGAGTCGCGCAACTTCGTCGATGACACCGAAGTCGACGTGCAGCATCGCGTGGTGGGCGGTTGGGAGTTGAGCCTGAACCACAAGGAGTTCATCGGCGAGGCCACCCTCGAAGGCACGCTGGCCTACAAGCGCGGCACGGGCGGCTTTGGCTCGCGTGCAGCGCCTGAAGAAGAGTTCGGTGAAGGCACTTCGCGACTGAAGCTCTACACGGCCGAGATCAGCCTCAACGCACCGTTCAAGCTCGGCGAACAGAAGCTGCGCTACTCCGGCCTGATCCGCGCGCAATGGAACCGCACGCCGTTGACGCCGCAAGATCGCTTCGCCATCGGCGGGCGCTACACCGTGCGTGGCTTCGACGGCGAAACCAGCCTGATGGGCGAGCGCGGCGTGTTGATCCGCAACGACGTCGGCTGGGCCATGGGGCAGAGTGGGGCGGAGTTGTACGCAGGCCTGGACTACGGCCATGTCGGTGGTCGCTCCACGGCCGATCTGTTGGGCCGTCATCTGGCGGGTGCCGTGATCGGCGTGCGGGGTCAATGGAACAAGTTGAGCTACGACTTCTTCATCGGCGCGCCCATCGCCAAACCCGAGGGTTACCGCACGGCCAAGACCACGCTGGGCTTCAATCTCAACGCTAGTTTTTGAACTTGAAAAACATGGCCGATCAAGTAGCTCCTTCCCGCATCAAGGCTGTACTTCTTCGTGCTGCCTTTGCTGTATTGGCATTCGGATTCCTATCAATGTACGTCTGGGCGGCCCAGAAAGCACATGACCGTACGGAATCTGAATTTCTAAAACTGATGCTCTACTCACTCATTATTTTGGGCGCAGGCTTGACCTATGACTGCGGAAAAGCGCTCCTGCTTATGCCCGCGTCTCGGTTCGCGGAGTTATTCCGGACGTCAATCTTTCCCGCCGCCCTGATGGCTCTTGTCATGGCCGCTACCGGAATATTGACCGTCATGTTCGTGATGATCGGATGGCCGATGTCTGCAATATTCACGTATGTGGGCGGATTGAGCTTCTTGCTGTTTGGAATCAACATGCCTGCAAGCAAGAAAATTACAAGCAATGCCGAGCCTGCTGCGCGGGCCTAAATAGGACACGTCGAAAGGCGCTCAAGATTCTTGGCGCCCTTTTCCTGGTCCATGCGAGCCCGTGGGCAGGACAGTGGTGGTCCGTGCACCCACTCGATGAGAAAACGTTCAATGGAATTCAGCAGCAGACCGCAAAGTAGGGCCGCAACAGTTCGATCGCGCCAAAGTTGCGCGTGCGTAGCAGCAATTGGCGAGCGACATTGTTCGGCGCTCTCATTGCACTTCTGATCGTGATGGCGCTGCTCATGAAGTGGCTCGTGGAATACCAAGTCACGACAGCAACGGAGCGCCGTGCTCAGGATGCCGCAGCACGTGCCGCTGCGGCGCGTTGTTTCGAGCTGACGTTGAGCGGCGCAGCCAACGCGTGTCTCAAAGCCCTGGAGACCAAAAGTAGTCTGGCCAATTGAGGCGGCAATAGTTCACGTTTGATCTTCAATTGGAGGCGCTTGTCACTTCTGAGAGCAAGGCTCGTGGCTAAATTCTGACGTCATCTTCGTCGATGACTCCCAGTGGTCCTGGCTCACGGATCACTTTCACCCGCTTCGGCGGGTATTTTTTTGCCCGCTGGTAATGCCGGATGGATTGGTAATTTTCAATTGAAGGATTTGACAAAATCAAATGAATTGAGTATTCGATCTAGCGTCGATTTGGTGGATGTTCAATTCATTCCATTTTATCGAAATTCATGGTAAAATTGAGAAAATAGCCGGATTTTTTCAAAATCCACCGTTTTTGGCTTGAAAACAGCGTGTTTTCAGCGGTTTTTGATGGTTTTTGACCAGTTTTCGAGTCCGCGACCAACTCCGCCGGCTCGTAACGAAAGCCTGGTCGTTGGCGGTTTTCTACCGTTGCTTTTCACTCTCCCTGATCGTTTTTGACCGCTTCGTCGGCTGCCTTGCCGTGGCCGGTCGCTAGCGCGTCTGGCGTCCCTGTTTCTCACTCACTCCCGGAGCTTTTATGACCGACACCTCGTCTGGTGGCGCAGCCGTGCCTGAAGCATTGGTTGCTGCGCCCCTTGTATTGCCGTTTACCGTGCCTGAGCACCCCAGCAATGTGGCGTTTCGCCAAGCCCAAGCAGCCCGAATGCTTCAGACCCTTGGCGTGAATCTGCATCGCCTGATCGATGGAGATGAGTTCCAGCGGGCGGCACATCATGTCCAGAACTTCTTTGCCCCCGAGCGTGGCATCGCCAACGCCCGTACTTGCTCGTTCGATATCCCGCGCTTCCTGCTGTCTGCCGACCATCCTGCCGAGCCCTTGATTGACTCGGTGTCGTTCACCGTCGAGATCGCGGCCTTGACCGTGCCGGAGCCCGATGGTGAGTGCGCCGTGACTCGAAACCTCACCTGGCTGACGGAACTGCTTCATCTGACCCCGGTCGAGCGCAAGCTCTTGCTTTGGGCGTACTGCGCCGAAACGCAGCACCCGGCCGTGCTCAATCGGGTGCTCGAATGCGTGCCGTGCGAGAACTGGGCCGATGTCATCGAAGCACTGTCGATCCTGCTGGAAGAGCCGGTCATCGCGGTTGCCGAATCTCTGGTCTTGCCGTGCCGGCTGCAGGCCATGCGCTTGATCCTGACGGAGACCCAGCGCGCGCCGTCGAACCTGCACCAGTGCTTGGAGCCCAGCGACACGTTGGTCGAAGTGCTCGAGACGGTCCACCGATCCAAGAATGCATTGCTCTTCGACCTGCTGGAGCCGCGGCTGTCGCACTGGTCGCCACAGCTGCAAAACGATGTGCCGGATGCAGCGCTCCTCGAGTGGCTCGAGCAGCCGGTGGCAGACGCGTTCATCGCCAGTTTGAGCGGACGCCCACTCAGCGCGGCCAACATCTCGGCGGTCATCACGTGGCTCACCGGCTGGCAGGTGCCGGATGCGCAGTGCGAGTCGCTGGCTGGCCATCTGCCGTTGGACGTCATTGAGCGGGCGGTCCAACACTGCTTCGTCGAACACGGCCAACGCAACGAGCCCGTGACGGTCCTGGCATTGATGCGGACGTTGTATGCCGCTGCCAGCTAGCGCGCCATCTGGCTTTCCGAACAAGCGGTCTTTCAGGCCGCTTTTTTATGTCTCGACGTGTCCGCCTGGTCTGCCGGTTGAAGGCCGGCACACGCCCATTCCGATTACTTCATCACCGCCATCGAAAGGGAAATCATGTGCAATCTCCTAGACCCCAACATTCGCAAGCACCGTTGCACGCCAGCAGCACCGCAGAACGCGCAGCCGCTGTTCGCGCTCGGCCGGACACTGGCAACGCCAGGCGCTCTGGAACTGCTGGAGAAACACGGAGTCGGTCCCGCGTGTTTGCTGGTGCGGCACCAGAGCGGCGATTGGGGCGACGTCTGCACGGACGATGCGGCGAGCAACGTGCTGGCACTGGCCGACGGTGGCCGCATCTTCTCCGTGTACCGGCTGCTCGATGCGGCGACGCTGGAACGCATGACCGAGCAAGAACGGCGGCGCACGCCGACCGTGTGGTGCATCACCGAAGCCGACCGGTCCAGCACGACGCTGCTCTGCCCCGACGAGTACTGACGTGGCGCGGTTGACGAAGAGCGGATTTCGCGTCCAGCGGTACCACGCGGCGCTCACTGTCGGAAGCGTGTTGACGACCAAGAGCCGGCGTCTGGACCCTGTGCCGGTCCACATACGCCAGAGTGAGATGGATAGTGCTTGTGCATTGCACTGCCTCGCAATGGCATTCGTGATTCTCGACGTAGCGAAGAGGAGCGCGCTGCTTTCCATGGCTCACCGGAAGTACGGCGTGGCGGCCGACCTCTTTGCCGTGCTGGGCGATAGCTGGCTTGAAGGGGCGTACGCGCAAGACGTCGTGGACGCGCTTGAAGCGATGGAGTTGCCGCTCACTGTCCGGTCAGCGGACGGCTTCGACCACGGCGTCGATCTGTTCGCCGTCGAGTCGCTCTTGAAAGGACAGCTGACCCTGATTGCGTACGAGAGTTTCAAGGACGGCCGATACCGTCACTTTTTGCTGGGCGTTGGATGCGGCGGCCACATGCTCGGCCAGAAATTCACGGTCGATTCGCTGCTGGTGCTCGATCCGTCAGCCGACGCACTGCCGTTCTCTTGCTGCAACGGGATGCTGAAGATCGACAGACCGATCGACTTCAAGCGCCGGCGCAAGTCGGTGGAGTGGCGTTACGAAAGTGCCGGTCACAGCGAGCCGGTGAGGCTGATGTCTGCCATCTCAGTAGTGCGCGCTGATGGGGTACTCGGCGGTCGCAGTGAAGGAGGCTAGTTTGGCAGGACTATGCGGTCCGTCGCCGCTGTGGACCACGCGTCACCTTATTCAAGACCGCCTGGTTCTTCCTTCGCAGCTTCCCGCCTTCTGATGACGGAGCCATTGTTTCGTTGATTCCGGCGAACAACTCCGGAAGCGTTATGCCAAGGCAATGACAGAGCGTCGCGAGCGTCAGAAGCGACGGATTTACATGGCCACCTTCGATCTTCGATATCCGTGAACGCTCCACTTCGGCGTCGAACGCCAACTCAACTTGAGTTTTTTCGGCAGCTTTTCGGAATCGCTTCAGATTGTTCCCCAGGGCCAGCGTCACCGCGTTTGGCAGTGCGCCAACCGTGTGCTCGTTCCGTTGTTTTTTCCTCGCAACGGCAGTTTTCATAGCCGGCAAGGTTCACGGAATGTGCTTCTACGGGAAACGTCTTAAACGACACAGTGGCAGAATCAATGTGTTGTAAACGACTCAATTTGATGCAGTTGTGAAGCTGACCTAGGGGAGCGGATGCCTGTACTTCGCCTTCGCTGTCTTAGAAAGAAGGAGGAACGGATGGAGATTTCGGTCTACTGCCGCGCGTGTGGCGAGCCGCTGCACGCCCTGGCCATGGCATGTCCCCACTGCGGTGCTCCGCAGCCGAACGTCGCCGGCGGCGCTGCCTCGAAACCGGCCGGCAGCCCGGTTCTGGCCATCGTCTCGTGCGTGCTCGGCGTTCTGACGCTGTTGGGCCTCTTAAGCGACGGAAGTCCAGCCGACCGCGACGAACTGCTCGGTGGCTTCTTTCTTTCGCTCATCGCCATCGTCTGTGGCGTTCTGAGCATCTATCACCAGAAACCCGGCCGCGTTGCCGCCGTGGTTGGTCTCGTGACAGCAGGCATCGGTCTGCTGATCTGTCTCGCCAATCTTTAACAACTGAAGAGGAGAACTTCAATGACAACGTTCGTGCATTGCCGCGGCTGTGGCGCACAGATTCATGAAACGGCACCGACGTGCCCCAAATGCGGCGCTCCGCAAGTCGTGGCCGCCGCGACCGGAGCGACCGTGGCCGCGCCATTGATCGGCGCCCCCAGCACCTATTCCCAGGTGCCGTGGTACCGCCGTCGTTGGTTCCTGATCACGTCGTTTCTGACGATCCCTGCTGTCACCGGCTTGATCGCGCTGACCGGCTCGATGCACTACGACGCCAAAGGATCCGTGAAGACGTTCCCCAAGAATTTCAAGACCGGCATCATCATCACGTCGGTGTACTACCTGTACACGCTGACGACGCCGATCGGATCGACGCAGCAGATCCTGTGCTTCTTGATGACGCTGGTCATCTCGCTGGTCATGGGGTTCAAGCGATGAACACGCTCAAGAGCTGGAGGCGCTTCGTCGCGCCATTGATACTGGCAGGCACGGCCATGCTCGTTGGCTGTGCTGACGATTCTCTACCTACCTGCACGGACCCGACAGCTCAGAATTTGCTCAAGAAGATTCTGGTCAACTCGGTCGCGAGGGGATTGGACCTTTCTACTCGTGAGCCCGGTTGGTTGGAAAAGGTCGAGAGGGCGACGGAGGTCAAGTTGGCAATGGTCCGGACGACCGGAACCGATGAGGAGCACCGCAAGCGCAGTTGCGCAGCTCAACTCCAGATGATTGTGCCGAGCGGCACCGAAGTCTCGTCAGTCGAGTACACGATTCAACAAACCGACGACAGGAAGGATCTGCTGGTCGAGATGCGGGGGCATGACTACCTCGTGCTGTCTCTCGGAGTAATGACCGGTGATGCGGCGTTCAAGCGAGCGATCGCTAACATGCCCGCCCAGAAGCAGCCGGCCACGACTGGCGCAGCGTCTCCTGCTCCGTCGACTCCATCGGCGCCTGGTGCCGCTGCGCCATCGACTCCTGCGCCAACAACACCGGGTCCAACGAAGACGGTCGCAGATGCCACGCTGATCTGGCTCAACTGCGAGGACTTGTGCCATCTCCAGTACAAGACGGCGGCAGGCGAGTTGAAGTCGGCGCTCTGTACTGAAGCTCCGATCTGTAGCGAGTGGGCAGAGCGTCCACCCGAGTTCAACAAGCGGATTGGATCGCGCGCAACGTTAACGCTCGGCAGCCAGTTCGTACCCGAAGGCGGTGTGACGCTGGACAGCCTGCACGGGATTGAGTGGAGATCGTGACCGCCGACGCGAGACGGCGTGGCGATGCGCGCTAGCAGAGGGGGCGTCAGCCGCACCGGACTGCGCGACAGCGTGAAGTCTGAGAGGTTGCGAGAATACGTCCAGAAGCAACGCCAACGACACCGACCACTTGAAGTCAAAACGTATGCCTGATGCCCTTGTCAAGACTGCCCATCGTTCTGCAATTCAGCTCGAAATTCTTGAAGTGCTTGAGCGTGCGGCGCGCATGTACGCCGAACAGGGCGATCCGAACAGCGATCTCCGTGATGCGCCGGAATACTTGATCAACGTCAATCTCGCACAGGGCTTGGTCGCAGCGTTTCCGACGTTGAGATTCCGGTTGGAGCATCCGGCGGCCATGTATGAGAACTCAGCTCGGCAGACGGTGGATGCTCGGACCGCGATTGGCAAGGACACTGCTCGCTTTGATGTCGTGTTGCTGAACAAGCAGACAGGGATTCCGCGTTACATCATCGAGGTGAAGCGCGGCACCAAGATCATCGGTGACGCGCAGCGCATCATCTCGATGGCGGCTCTGAACTCTGGCCGTAAGCGCTGGCGTCACGGCTACTTGGTGACGATTCTTCGACGTTCAGAAACGGAGGTCGCGCGGATCGTCAAAGAGCTTGCCGAGGAGATTGAGGCAATCCGATCCACGAAGAGCGCAGAGCTGCCGGATCATCAGCAGGTCATTGTGAAGTGCATTCACACACGGATCGGGGATTCGCGCCAAGAGCCCAAGACCAAGGCGATCTATGGCGTGGTGTTCCAGGTCTCGCTGGTTGATCGAACCGTCACTGAAGCTGCCGAGGAAGCGAAATTCGACGCTTAAGGTATTGGCCTGCACAATGCGGGCATGCCAAATATCGCAACCATTCTGAAAGCCGAAATCTCCCGCGTAGCTCGCAAGGAGGTTCGCACCGAGATCGAAACGCTCAAGAAGGCATCGGCACAGCATCGTAGTTCGATTGCTGCGCTGCGCCGTCAAATCGACAGCTTGGAGAAAGAGCTGCGCCGGGTCAACAAGGGCTCAGCGCGAGCGCGGTCCGCACCGGCTACGACGGAGCCGGTCGAGCAGGGGACGGCACGCCGTTTCAGCGCCAGTCGGTTGGCCGCGCACCGCAGCAAGCTCGGACTGTCTGCTGCGGCCTATGGCAAGCTGGTGGGCGTCTCGGGTCAGACGATCTACCACTGGGAGCAAGGCAAGGCTCGACCACGCGCCGCTCAGCTCGAATCTCTGGCTTCGGTTCGGAGCTTGGGCAAGCGGGACGTAGCGCAGCAGCTTCAAGAGGAATAGAACGTCCGACGCCCTCCAGCGCGCCCCTCGGCCATTGGACAGCTGAACATGCTGCCGAAATACAGTCTGCGTCTTGCTGGCACGCTCGATTCGCCGTTTTGCTACGACGTTCTGGTGCAGTCAATGAAGACCTATGCGCTTCAGACGTGGGGAGTCTGGCCTGAAGAGGAAGCACGGTTGGCGCAAGCGACAGATTGCGCGGCTGGGCGCATGCGCATCATCCAACTTGATGAGGTGGATGCCGGGACACTTCGAGTCGATGTCTTGTCGAACCATCATCAACTCGAACAGCTATATCTGCTTCCGCAATTCAGGGGCAAGGGTCTAGGCTCTGCTGTTCTTGTTGACCTGCTGGCTTGCGCGAGCATCAAAGGTTTTCCGATGCGACTTCGCGTTCTGCGGGTCAATCCCGCCCAACATTTCTATGTCAGACATGGCTTTCGCATCGTGCTGTCCGAGCCCGAGCGATTGCACATGGAGTGCGATCACTCATCTTGATCCGGGCGCCGAGTGAATGCGACGGAAATTGATCGAAATCGGGTTTTCCCTCAAAGAAGGCTGTGGGCGCTCGGTCAGGCTTTCGATGGCCAACAGGAAATCTTCGAGGAACTGAGGAAAAGTTGCTCCAGGACTTCCTCCCATGAATAAGGTATCCCGATGGGGTCGCGGACTGATGCGTAGCATGAGAGCATCGCGAATACGCTGTCCATCAAGTACGGGGAGAGCCGGGCGCCCGATCCAGCTCGGCATGAGGAGGCAAGAATTAATGAAAACAGCAATGCTCGCTATCCTGCTTACCGCCGCTGCCAGCAGTTCCAATGCGGGGCCTCTGGCGATGCCGGGCGGCTTGGTGTTCAACGTTACCGGCGCTTCATCGGCGCCGATTCTCGAGGCGGCGAACCGATCCGGTAGTCGGCGTGTCGGTGGAAGCCGTAGCGGCAAGGGTAGTCACTACGTCGGCGGTCGCCGCAGGTAAGTCCATCGGGCTGAGCACGGCCGCTCGGCGCGACGCGCCACCGGGGGTTGACTTGCGCATACCTGCACGCTAGGCCTGCCTACAGAGTTGGTAGCAATCTCAGTTTGACCAGGAGCGGGCCTCTGAGGTCGGCGAAGAATTTGGCACGACCGCAGCGACGGGTCGATGAGCATGGCAACATCACGGGCGAGTCCCAAGCCTATGAAGTATTGCCTTGAGTCCTAAGGATTGTCTGCAAAACCGGCCCAAGCCTTGCTTGATCTGCCCCCATGATTGCCAAACGCGTAACGTCGCCCAGCCAACTTGGGCTGGGCCTGAACCTGTCGACGAAGAAGACACGCAAGCGCGAGTTCCTCGATGAGATGGATCGTGTGGTGCCCTGGAGCGCGCTGGTGCAGATCGTCGAGCCGCACAGCCCTCGGGCCAAGACAGGTCGCCCGCCATTTGCCATTGTGTTAGCGCCAGTGCAATCGAGATCAGCAGTGCCAGTCGAACATTGACCAGGGGCTGGAGCTGGTTCCGGTAGGAGCCAGCTGTGGATAACTATAGGTTGGATGCCTCGGTAGGTCCTCCTTTTCTTGAACCGATTGTTGGTATTCCCGAGCCGTCAGGCGAGGCCCCTTCCTCCGCGACCTCGCTCCCCTGAGCCGCAGTTGTCTTCCTGGTCTGCTCGCGCGTCTTGATGCGCCCCTTGGCTTCGTGCGTGCTGTGGCGGAAGCGGTAGGACTCGTTGCCCGTCTCGATGATGTGGCAGTGATGGGTCAAGCGATCCAGCAGCGCCGTGGTCATCTTGGCGTCGCCGAACACACTGGACCACTCCCCGAACGTCAGGTTGGTGGTGATCATCACGCTGGTGTGCTCGTACAGCTTGGACAGCAGGTGGAACAACAAGGCGCCACCGGCCTGGCTGAACGGCAGATAACCCAACTCGTCGAGCACGACCAGGTCCATGCGCACCAGACTCATGGCGATGCGTCCGGCACGTCCCTGGCTCTTCTCATGCTCCAGGGCATTGACCAGATCGACCGTGGAGTAGAACCGCACTCGCTTGGCGTGCCGGGTGAGCCCGGCAATCCCCAGCGCCGTGGCCAGGTGGGTCTTGCCAGTGCCTGGTCCACCGACCAACACCACGTTCTGCGCATCCTGCGTGAACGACAGGTCCGCCAGTTTCTGGATCAACGCGCGGTCGACCTGCGAGACAGAGAAGTCGAACCCGGCCAGATCGCGGTGCATGGGGAAGCGCGCCGACTTCATCTGGTGAGCAATGGAGCGCATTGCCCGGTCAGCATCTTCGGCCTGCAGCAGGTGCTCCACCAGCCAGCGTGATGCGGCCAGGGTCGTATCGCCGCCTTGCTCCGTCAGATCGGCCCAGGCCGTGGCCATGCCGTTGAGCCTCAGCGCCTTCAGTTGGGCCTGTACATCGATGGAGGTCTCACGCATGGCCAACCTCCTGTCCGTCCAGATGATCCTGGTGGGTGGGGCGCAGCCGGTCGTAGCGCGCGGTGTCGGCCTTAGGCGCCTGGGTGAGTCGCAGGGACGTCTGCGCTTGGTCTGGCGTGGCCGGGTTGTTCAAGCGGGCCAGTACGTTGCGCACGTGCTCAACGCTGATGCTGCCGCTGGGCGCTCTGCCTTCGAGCACCAGCTCGATGGCCACCAGCACCGCTTCCAGCCCGGCCTGCGGCACCACGGCCAGCACCTGTGCCATGACCCGGTCTCCTCCAGGGTGCCTGAGCAGCGACTGGCGCAAGCGCAGCAACGGCGCCGGCAGGTCCAGGAATGGCGTGCCGTTGCGCAAGGCGCCCGGCTTGCGCTGCACCAGCTCGATGTAGTGCTGCCAGTCGTAGCTGGTCTGGCCGCTGCCTGGCAGCCGGACATGGCTGGCTACGACGGCGTCCGCGGCCGCTACATCGATTCTCTCGGGATAGACGCGGGTGCTGACGATGTGGCCGGCCCACTCGCACGGTACGGAGTAACGGTTGCGCGCGGCGGCCACCAGGCAGGTGCTGCTGACCCGGGCCAGCCGCTCAACGTAGCCGTCGAAGGGGGCCGGCATGGACATGAGGTGAGGCTTCTCCAACTCCCACATCTCGGCCACAGTGAACTGCCGGTGGATCGGGTGCGTGGTGTCACTCCACACCGAACGACACCGCTCACTCAGCCAGGCATTGAGTTCGATGAACGAGCCGAAGCGCCGGGTTGCGGCTTCGATCCAGATGCGCCGGCGACTGTCCTGCACGTTCTTCTCGACCACACCCTTCTCCCAGCCGGAGGCGACGTTGCAGAAGTCGGGGTCGAACAGGTAGTGGCTGCACATGGCAGCGAAGCGCGCGTTGACGGTGCGCTGCTTGCCGCGCTGCACCTTGTCCACGGCGGTGCGCATGTTGTCGTAGATGCCGCGCCGGGTGACGCCGCCGAGTGCTTGGAACGAGCGGGTGTGGGCGTCGAACAGCATCTCGTGGCCCTGGCTGGGGTAGGCCACCAGCCAGAAGGCTCGACTGGCGCATAGCTTCAGGTGCGCCACTTGCACGTTGTAGAACACGCCACCGACGACCATGGCTTCGACGCTCCAGTCGAACTGGAAGGCCTCGCCCAGTTCGAAGCTCATCGGAACGAACGCCTTGGCCGGACTGGCTGCCGACTCCACCCGCCAGCGCCGGATGTAGTCGGTGACGGCGCTGTAACCGCCACGGTAGCCCTGCGCCTGTATCTGGGCAAACAGTGCACGGCCGCTACGCCGCCCTTGCTTGGGGCGATGGCTGTCGGTTGTGAGCGCCTGATGCAGGGTCGGCTCGAACGCCGTGAGCTTGCCCTCGAGCTTCACCCGCTCGTACTTCGGCACAACATCGCTGGGAGCCCGCAGCCACTTCTTGACCGTGTTGCGCGACAGGCCCGTGCGCTTTGCGATCTCACTGAGAGAGAGTTGGTCGCGCAGCCTCATGCGCCTGACCTTGCCAATCATGTCCATGGTGATCACCTTGAATCCCTGCTGAAATTCTCAGCAGGTCAGTGGAACACCCTGGTCAATATTGGATTGGCACTTTGCGGTTTAGCTGGTCAAGATTGCATCGGCACTACACAGCCGGATTGGGCGCCGGGATTGCAGAGGGCATCGTCGCGGGTATCGCAGCTTCGCAGGCGGCGGAATTTCGAATCTTCGAGCGCCAACCGCCCGCAGGCACCCTTCAGCAGGCAATTTCTTACTTGCGATAGGCAAAAAGGGGCGAGGTCGCCTTGCGTAAGATCACCGTCGGCCAGAACCGGACTTTCGCTAGCATGCGCCATTTGTAAGCGGACGACGTGCTCCGTTCCCTGACATCCATGCTCAACATGAACGATTGCCGAACCTTCGAAAACTCGATGCACCATCTGATGGCCGCAGCGGCCATACCGGGCGTGGCCTTGGCCACGGTCGAGGATGGGAAGGTTAAGGTCACGCCAATGGGTGTGGCAGAACTTGACGTCGAGCGGCCAGTCGTCGAAACGACGGTTTTCGATGTCGCCTCGTTGAGCAAGCCTGTCGCCGCATACATTGCGCTTCAGCTCGTGGATGGCGGTACTCTCGACCTCGACGAACCCCTGTCCAGAATAGTCGAGAAAGGCGTTCCTCCGCAGCTCGCCTCGTCACCCATCACAGCCCGCCATGTTTTGACGCACACCTCAGGCCTGCCGAACCTTCGGGGCGACGAGCCGCTGCGGACCCACTTTCCCCCAGGGAGCTGGTTCAGCTATTCCAGCGTCGGCTTTACCTTCCTTCAAATGGCACTCGAGGCCGTCTCAACCGAGCCGTTGGAGGCGCTTGCACAACGCCTGGTGTTCGACCCGCTGGGGATGCAATCGTCCAGCTTCCAATGGCGTGACCGCTTCAGCGAGGACTTTGCGATGCCTCATGAGGGTGGCAAGCGGCTTGAAAAGCATCGCCCAGCTGCAGCTCATGCCTCCTATTCCCTTCAGACGACGGCTGGCGACTACGCAAAGTTCATGGTCGCTGTTCTCAATGGCTCGTCGTTGAGAGAGATGACACACCAAAGATGGTTGACGCCCGCTGTGATGGTGCCGCGAGGGGACGCCATCCATCTAATGGACAGTCCCCCCGAGACTGAACGAGACATCGGTTGGGGTCTCGGGTGGGGAATTGAAGCAACTGACGGCACATTCTTCCAGTGGGGAAAGATGGACGGCATCAGGGCCTTCGCAATGGGCAATCCAATAACTCAGTCAGCCGTCGTCCTGTTGACCAACAGCAACCGCGGCCTTCGCTTGATGGATGCGGCGGCGGAAGCTACCCTGCCGGGCGAACATCCTGCCTTCAGGTGGCTGCGTGCGTGTGTCACAGAGTGAACCCGCTCAACTTCCGCCTGCGGCGGCAATAGCAGACCTCCGTCGCGCAGCCGTGCTACAAAAAAATGAATAGCAGAATCACTCAATCCGCCTTGCTTCTCGTATGCACGGGTTTCCTGCAGCAGGTAGCGGCACAAGATTTTCGCAGTCTGTTCGCAACAGAAACAGCCTTGTCCTTGGCAATGCTGTCCCGTTGGAACCTCTGTACTGAAATGGGGCGTATCGCGGGCTCCTCCAATGAAAAGAGATATTCAGGCATGAGCTTGGAGGAGCTTCGGTCGCGACTCGATAAGGCAATGGCGAATCCGGAGGTTTCGGAGCTTTCCAAGCAGTTGGTAACGCTGGTTGCGGTGGACGTGTTCAACCGCCCTTGGCCACCAGGAGCGGCTGTTGGAGACGAAGTGGCAGTGGCATGCAATGCTCAACTCACTGACCAGATCACCATCAAATCTGCTGAACCCATGCCAGAGTCGGAGAGGGAGGCACTGAAGGCGGTAATGAGCAAGGACTACGTTCCCTGGGGCATGTCAAATGCAAGCCGCAAATAAGAACCCTAAGCTAGGTGGATGAAACATGCTGCAATCGGCCAGCAGCGGTCGTCCGAGACAAGCTATCAACTAAGCCAAGAATCGCGCCTTCGATGAGTCACCTCACCATTTCGAGCATCAACTGGTTTTCAGATAGCGAGGACGCTGATGTCACACTTTCCAGCGATGTGGCCACGGTGGTGGCCTTCTGCTTTCAGTGCTCTTACAAGGTTGGCCAAACAGTTCCCAACCTGCTGCATCCGGTCATGGTTGGCGAACTGCAGTCTCCATACCTACAAGACTGGCCGGCAGACGAGAAAGCACTCGCCGGTGCAGAGCGGCTGGAGCGTCACGGGAGCTCCGGGTATCGCGGTTGCGGCGAAGTAGTCGATCAAGCTGAGGGACTGGTCCAGGTGCGCGGCTTCGTTTTCAACTTCGAGGATGTCCCGGCTGGTGCCGAAACTGTCCGGTTTCAGTTTGACCGACTGGACCTTTGGTGAGCACCGGTGTGAGCAGATAAACGACTGCTTTCGAGAACAGCAAACTTCGGCTTAGGGCCCCTTTGCGACATTCGCGCTGCTCCAGAGCGGTCACTTGAGGGCTTGCCCGGCGCACATCGCAGAATCGGCGCATGCCATGTGTGAAGGCATTGAATGACGAGTCGCGCGTCCATGCCAGCGAGTAGTGCGGTCGGGCGTAGCAAGAGGACGGAGTGCACGCGAGATGACGCGCCTCTTGCGAAAGAGCTTCGTCGTTGTTCCCCGGCAGTAAGCTCTATTCATTGAACGCAATCTTTTTGGGGAGTGGAGAAAGTGCGAAAGGGAACACGTCGGAAACCGGGAACGGGATTGAACCTGTTTCAGAAAGCCGAAATTCGTCGAGCCTGGCAGGCCGATCATGTCAAGGCCAGCATTCATGCGCTGATCGGCGACGATGTTCAGGCTCTGGTGCAACAAGCCGGGGCAATCATCTACGGGGTGGTCTCCGCATGCGAGGACGCCTGCATTGATGGAGATGATGCGGACCTGTGTGCCGTGCACGGCGCTGCGAAGGCATTGGTGGGGCTGTCGGCGGAGACCGCAATCGACGGGGCCGCAAGGGTGCTGGTCGTCGACGGCTTGGCGGCATGTGAGCGGCTGCAACCGAGGCTGAGCCCCGCGTCGATTCAGCGCGCTGCCGGTGAGGTCGTGAGGGGCAAGGAGGATTGAAAAATGGATTGCACATTAATGAAAGCGCTTTGATCCTTCAGCGTGCATTTCGATCTGGCTTGCCTGGTCAGAGTGCTAGGACATCGGCGAGATAACCGGAAGTTCAGGGGTGAGAATCGATTCCAATTTTTCACCCAGCAGATCCCATGCTCGACGCTTTTCCTCTTCGTAGTCGTGGTGCTGATAGTGTCGGCGTACCTTGCTACCTGGAAGTACGTGGTTCTGACATCGATCAATCGTATTGAGGTCGATTCCTAGGGCTTGCATCATCGTTGAGCCGGTTCGCCGAAGATCATGCGGAGTCCACTCTCCCTTGGTGCCGCGCGCAAGAACCAGCGAGTCGTCATTTTTCCGATTTTTTAGTGGCTTGCGGTCCTTGAAGCACATCTGGCGATCGCCGATCTGTTTGCTCATGCTCTTGAGATTCAAATGTGTGTCGCCGCTCTCTGCATTCCTTGCGGGAAAGCACCATTGAGAGTCACCAGAGATACTCTTTAGCGCCTCAAATTGCTGACGTGCGAAATTTGAAAGAAAAATCTTGTGATTTTGCTTCTTGCCTCGCGTGCCTTTCGTGTTCTCCTTTGGAATGAGCCACGTCGCTTTTTCTAGGTCCACATGCTGCCATTCGGATGAAAGAAGTTCGCCAATTCGGCACATGGTCGAAAGGCATATCCACATAGCAAGCTGAGTTTCTTGCTTCGGCGGCCGGCTGGCCTTGCGCCGATCTTCGGCTTTTGCATAGTCTTCCTCCATCGTCGAAAAAATCTGCCAGAGCTCGCGAATTTCGGAGGCGTCAAGTACACGTTCACGAATCTCCGTGAGATCGTAAGATGGCGCAACGATTTTTTCGATTTCGAGTAGTTCTGCTGGGTTGCCCTCAATCATGAGCGCTCGCCAGGGCTGCCGCTTTTCTGCCCAGGCGAACAGTTGCACGATGTCGTTATAGAGCCTGACACACATTCGATTGGCTCCGCGCGCAACTACAGCTCTTAGCACCGCTCGTAGTTCATGTTCTGTGAGATTCTTGACGGGGAGGGGGCCAATGGCTGGAAGAACATCTTTTTCGAAGGCGCGCAGCAGTTCAGCGTTCCCGTCTTTCCGCGCTACGCCGTCCTTCAGCCACGAGCGGAACATGCGATTGAAGTCGCTGTTCTTCAGCTGATCTTCCTTGGCTTTCTCTATTACCGCTTCAACTTCAGCCTGGTTGGTGATCTTTTTGGCTTGCTTACTATCGATGGGATTGACGCCTTGCGATACCAACGACCGCGCCTCGTCGCGAGCTTTACGAATTTCTTTAAGCGGGACCTTTGGCCAGGTACCGCATTGATACCAGGTGACCTTCTCCGCCCATCGAAACGCGTACTTGAAGCGCACCGAAGCAGAACCATCCTTGCTGATCCTGACACTTCCAACCAGTCCTCCGCCATCGCTCAGGGAGTCCCCGGCCCAATCGGTGCCGATCGATTCCAACTCTTTTACGGTCCATTCGCGACCTTTTCCGGACCGTGGATACCGGGTCATTGCAATCTCCAAGGGGTAAACAAAGGGGTAAACAAGGGTCTGGCTTTTGCTGGACACTCCTGGCACCATTTGGACAAATAATTTTCTGTAAGTTATTGATTTTAATGGAAAATCGCGGAGCCTAGTCGTCCAATAGGATGTGCTACGGATTCCTGGATAATTTTATGGGGTGCAAGGGGTCGAAGGTTCGAATCCTTTCACAAGACAGGGGTTAGCAGCGTAGTAGTTGCTAACCCCTTCGTCATTTCTGCTGCCCATGCACCTAGAGGTCCCCTCAATCGTGACGCTTCGACCTCGTCGAGAGGTCAGCACGACCGCCAGAGCGCGAAGACATTTCCCAAGGAAATGGACCGGGCTGCTGGGGCTAGGCTAAGGGCCCGGCGCTCGCTCGGCGAATCGGAGTGGCGCCAACAGAAACACACATCAAGCCGCTGCTCACTTGAGCGGCGGCTTTTTCTTTGTGCGTCCAGTGGAGGCGCGTTTCCTGATGCGCAAATCCTTCCGCGAGTTGTGGGCGAAGTCTCAAGGGCATGTGCCGCGCGGCTTGCACCATCCGATTCATCAGGGCGTGCCTGTCCTTGCACGTGTCATTTGCGCCAGGGTCGCACTGGTCAAGGCTCTCACCCCGATGCGCATCGCGGACTCATTGATGGTGAACAACGGCGAATGATTGGTCGGGCCGGCGCGATCGGGGTACGGCGAGGCGTTCAAAATCCAGAACACCACCGGCACGCCCGTGGCGCCGAAGGCGCCAAAGTCTTCCGATCCCATTGACGGCAAGATCTCCGTGACCTTGTCTTTTCCTGCTGCAGCCTTCAATGCATCGACGAGCGCCATCGTGGTCGGCGCATCGTTGACAAGCACGCCGTAGCCCTCGCCGGTATCGATGCGCACATTGGCCTTGACGCCGTAGCTGGCCGCGATGTGCTCGGCTTTCATGCGAATCTGCTCGTGGGCGACCTTCTGGTTCTGCGCCGACAGCGCGCGTATCGTGCCCGAGAGTTCTGCGGTCTCGGGCAGGATGTTGAAGCGGTTGCCACTTTGCAGCATGCCTACCGTCACCACGGTGGCACCTCCATCGATCGTCGGGTTGGTGCGGTGGCTGACGATGTTCTGCAAGCCCAGGGCAATTTCCGCCGCCGCCAACATGGGGGAGTTGGCCGCCCATGGCGCGGCACCGTGCCCACCAGCGCCGTTGAGCTTGATGTTGAACACGTCGATGCTGGCCAGCATGGCACCGGGTCGATAGGAGATGGAGCCCTTGGGCGCTTGTGCGCCGATGTGCTGGCCCAACACGACATCGACCTTGGGATTGTCCAGAACGCCGGCCTTGACCATTGCCAGCGCGCCGCTGGGGTTTTCGGCGCCGGGGCCGATCTCTTCGGCTGGTTGGAACAGGAAGACCACCGTGCCGGGCAGATCCTCTCGCATGGCCGAAAGGGCTTGAGCCGCGCCCAGCAGCATGGCTACGTGTGTGTCGTGGCCGCAGACATGCGACACCGAAACTTCCTGGCCACGCCACAGAGCCTTGGCCGTTGAACGGAACGGCAGGTCGTTGCGTTCCTCGACAGGCAGGGCGTCCATGTCGGCGCGCAACGCAACCACCGGGCCGGGCTTGCCGCCACGCAATACGGCCTTGATGCCAGTCTTGGCAATGCCGGTCTGGACTTCGACACCTGGGATCTTGCCCAACGCGGCAGCAATGTACTTGGCCGTCTCGACTTCGGCGTACGCAAGTTCTGGATGCTGATGAAGATGGCGACGCCACGCGATGACGTCGGGCTCGGCTGCATCGGACAAGGCGAGCGCGCGCTCGAGCAGGGGCTGCGGTGTCGCCGCGCAAGCGGTGGCCATTTGCATGGCGATGGCCGCTGCACACAGGAGTGGTTTCAGGACGTTCACGATGTCGCTTTTCCTTCTGATGGATGTGAGGTTGTGAAATCTTGCGAAGATGAAGCTGCGTTTCGTCTCCGTGCAGCGCCGGTGGCTTCCTCCGAGGGCGGTTCACTGTAGGTGGACACCTCTCGGACGTTCCTCCCGAAACTACAAAGCACCTTTTCATCCCTTGATGCATGCCGCCGAGCCCTCGCTCCTAAACTGAGGAAAGCCATCTCGGCACCCCATTCAGGAGACATCGCCATGCAAACCTGGAAGCGCCTCGGCGGCTTTCTGCTCGGCCTCGTTCTCGCCGCCGGCGCGGCGCAGGCCCAGCAACCCCTTCGCATCGTCGTGCCCTTTGCGGCCGGCGGCGGCACCGACCAGTACGCACGGCTCCTGGCCGCTGAACTCACCAGGCGCGGCACCCAGACCATCGTCGACAACAAGCCAGGCGCCAGTGGCATCTTGGCAGCCGACAACGTTGCGCGTTCCAAGCCGGATGGCACCACGGTGCTCATGAGCTCGCTGAGCATCCTGGCCAGCAACACGGTGATGTACGACAAGCTGCCTTACGACCCGGTGAAGAGCTTCGCGCCGGTCACGCAGATCGCCTACCAGCCGACCATCATCGTGGGGCGTTCGGATCTGCCCTACAAGAACATCAAGGAAATGGTGGCTTATGCCAAGGCCCATCCGGACAAGATCAACCGTGGCTCGCCGGGCGCCTCCATCCTGACCAACCTGGCGCCGCTGGCCTTCGAGGGCATGGCCGGCATTCGCACGACGCACATTCCGTTCAATGGCGATTCGCCCGGCTTGCAGGCGCTGCTGGGCAGCCAGATCGACATTCAGGGGACCTCCATCACCGGCCCGTTGCAGCACATCAAGGCGGGCAAGATGCGTGTGCTGGGCGTCATGGACGCCAAGCGCCTGCCTCAGGTGCCCGATGCGCCCACGTTCAAGGAGCAGGGCTACGACATCGAGGCACTGCTGTGGTACGCGCTGTCCGCGCCAGCCGCCACGCCCACGGACACCATCGACAAGCTCAATCGTGCCGTCAACGAGGTGCTGGTCGATCGGGATTTCATCGCGCGTTCCCAGGCGATCGGCATGGAGCCGCGAGGCGGCACGCCGCAGGCGCTGGCCGCCTATGTGAAGGCCGAGACCGAGCGCTGGGTTCCATTGCTCCAGCGCCTGGATCTGCCCAAGCAGGGGCATTGAATGCGTCCGTCGTTCGATGACACGGTGGCCCTGGTCAGCGGGGCGAGCCAGGGCATCGGCTTCGCCATTGCGACCCGCCTGCTGGAGGCCGGCTGTCGCGTCGCGTTGACCGACATCGACGCCGACAAAACGCGCGAGGCCGCCGCGCGCACGGGCCATGCGGCGGACCGCGTGCGCCCGTACGCGCTGGACGTGCGCGACGCAGCGCAATGCGAGGCCGTGGTCGCCGACCTGCAGCAAGCCTGGGGCCCCGTGGGCGTGCTCGTGAACAACGCCGGTGTTAGTGGCCGCAGCGCCGCCTTCGAGGCGCAGGCGCTCTCGCAGGACATCGACCATGTGATGGCGGTGAACGTCAAGGGCGTGCTCAACCTGACGCTGGCATGCACCGAAGGCCTGCGCAAGACGCGCGGTGCCATCGTCAATGTGGCGTCCATCACCTCGCTCGTGGCGACCTCGGCCCACATGGCCTATGGCGCTTCGAAAGGGGCGGTCGGTCAGCTCACGAAATTCCTGGCGCGCGACTTCGGTCCGCATGGCGTGCGCGTCAATGCCGTTGCGCCGGGCCTGGTCATGACGCCGATGACCGCCCACATCGCGGACGACGCCGAGCGTCACGAGCGGATGGTGCGCCGCACATTCCTGCGTCGCGTGGGCGATCCGCAGGACATCGCGGGCCCCGTGGTGTTCCTGGCCTCGGAGCAGGCGCGCTACGTCACCGGAACCATCCTGCCGGTCGACGGCGGCTACACCGCCAACTGACAAATGCCGCGTGCCTGCGCCGCGCGGGGCAGGCGGCCGACGGCGATCGCCCGCGCCGGCCGCATCGAAGACAAGACCCGAGAACCATCGAATGAACCCAACTTTCATGCAACCCCTTGCAGGCGTGCGCGTGCTGGACCTGTCACGCGTCATGGCCGGCCCCCTGTGCGGCATGGCGCTGGCCGACCTGGGCGCCGACGTGATCAAGGTCGAACACCCCGAACGCGGCGACGACACGCGCGACTGGGGCGTGCGCATCGGCAGCCACAACACGTCCTACTTCAACAGCTGCAACCGCAACAAGCGCTCCATCTGCGTGGACCTGCAGGCCAAGGAGGGCCAGGACATCGTGCGCCAGCTCGCCGTGCAGAGCGACGTGGTCATCCAGAACTTCAAGTACGGCGGCGCGCAGAAGATGGGGCTGGGCTACGACGACCTGCGCAAGCTCAACCCGGAGCTCATCTACTGCTCGATCTCCGGCTACTCGGTGCTGAGCCAGGAAAAAGCGCGGCCGGGCTACGACCTCGTGATCCAGGGCGAGACCGGCTTGATGGCCATGAACGGCGAAGAAGGCCAGGGCCCGCTGAAGTTCGGCATTGCCGCGGTCGACATGTTCACCGGCATGTACTCGGCCCAGGCCATCCTGGCCGTGCTCTACGAACGCACGCGCACCGGTGAGGGCCGGCACATCCAGATGTCGCTGTACGACAGCGGGATGATGATCACCTCGTACTACGGGCTCACCGCCTGGCTCAACAAGGGCGACCCCGCCAAGTTCGGCAACTCGCACCCGTCGATCGTGCCCTACGGTGTGTTCGAGGCTGCTGATGGCCCGGTGGTGATCGCCGTCGGCAACAACGGCCAGTTCAGGAAGTTCTGCGACGAAGTGATTTTTTGCCCCGAGCTGCCGGTCGATCCGAAGTTCGCCACCAACACCGAACGCTCGAAGCACCGGCACGAGTTGCTGCCGCTGCTGCTCGCGAAGATCGGGCAGTTCTCGCGCGCCGATCTCATCGCACGCATGAACACGGCGGGCATTCCCTGCGGGGAGGTGCTCGGTCTCTACGACGCGCTGCAGTCCGACCGCACGGCGCAGACACAGGTCTGGCACCGCTTCGAAGACACGCAGGCGGGGCCGCAGGCCGTCCATGCGCCGCCTTACATCATCGACGGCGCACGCGCGGGCGTGCGCCACCACCCGCCGCACCTGGGGGAGCACACGGCCGAAGTGCTGCGTGAGCTGCTCGACATGGGCGACGGCCAACTTGAATCCCTGAGCCAAAGAAGCGTCATCAAATGAAATTGCATCGCATCCGAGAAACCGAACCCGCCGCCCCGCGCCGGCTCCTGCTGAAGTCGTGCCTCGCGGCCGGCGCAGCGCCCTGGCTGGCGTCGCTGTCCGCCGGCGCCAACGCGGCGAGCCGCTGGCCCGAAAAAACCGTTCGCATGGTCGTGGCCTTTCCGGCCGGCGGCCCGACCGATGCGACCGCGCGCCTGATCGCGCAGAAGCTGACCGGCGCGCTCGGCCAGCCCGTCATCGTGGACAACCGTCCCGGCGCCTCGGGGTCCATCGGCACCACGTCGCTGATCAAGTCGGCGCCCGATGGGTACACGGTGTCGATGTTCGGCATGCCCGCGCTGGTGGCGCCGATCGTCTACAGGAACAACCAGTACGACGTGCGCAAGGACTTCACCTGCGTGGCATCGGTCTACGACTTGCCGCTGGTCTTGATGATCAACCCGCTGGTGCTGCCGGGCGTGAACGATCTCAAGGGCTTCATCGCGGGCGCCAAGGCGCAGCCGGTCAACTACTCCACCGCGGGGTCGGGCAGCATCGGCCACCTGGCGATGGAGCAGCTCAAGGACATGGGCGGCTTTCCGATGCAGCACGTGGGCTACAAGGGCAGTGCGCCGGCCATCACCGACCTGCTGGGTGGGCAGATCGGCGCCATGTTCGTGGACCTGGTCGCGGCCATGCCGCACATCCGCAGCGGGCGGCTCAAGGCACTGGCGCTCGGCTCTGCCGATGCCCGGGCCTTCCTGCCCGAGGTGCCGTCCATCGCGCAGCAAGGCTTCGCTGGCTTCAATGTGAGCAGCTGGAGCGGCCTGATCGTGCCGAACGGCACGCCGGCCGCTGTGGTGACCCGGCTCGACTCGGAACTGCGCCGCATCCTGGCCGAAGCGGACACGAAGCGCGGGCTCGAAAACATCGGCGCGCTCAGCGCCTACCAGCCGCCGGAAGTCATGAAGCGGCGAATGGCCAGCGAGTTCGAGCGCTGGAACAAGGTGGCGTCGGAGAAGGACATCTCGATCTGATTTTGGGTTGGCACCCTCGGGTGCCGACGCCCTCGCAACAACGCCCCGGAACTCGGAGCCCTTTGAGGCTTGAGTTCCGGGGCGTTGTGCATGGGGCCCCGAGGATCAGTGCGATTGCTTCGGCAGATTCAAACTGCGCAAGATCGGAAGCCAGCGGTCCGCCTCGACCTTGATGAACCGGGCCAGCTCCTCGGGCGTGCCGCCGCGGGGCTCCATGCCGATGGCGCGGGCGCGGGCCACGAAGTCGGGGTCTGCGATCACCTGGTTCACGGCCTTGTTCAGCCGGTCGATCGCCGGCTTGGGCGTGCCGGTGGGAACCGAGAGGGAGTACCAGAGCGTGGCTTCCATGTCGAAGCCCTGTTCCTTGAACGTGGGGGCGTCGGGCACCTGCGGCAGGCGCTGTGCATCCATCACGCCGAGCACGCGCAACTTGCCCGATTTCACATAGGGCAGCGATCCCGTGATCGACGTACCGTGGATGTCGATCTGATTGCCCAGCAGCGCCTGCAGCGCGGGGGCGTCTCCGTTGAAAGGAATGTGCAAGGTGCTGAAGCCTTGTTCCTTTTCGAAAGCGATGGGTGCCAGGTTGGTCAGGATGGCCGCGCCGGGCGAACCGCGGTTGATCTTGCCGGGGTTCTGCTTGGCGTAGGCCACCATTTCCTTGATGTTCTTGTAGGGCAGGTCGGTGCGACCCACGACGATGGCGGGTTGGTAAGCGATCTGCGTGACGGGCGCGAAGTCCTTCACCGGGTCGTAGGGCAGCTTCTCGTAGAGCACGCTGTTGTTCGCGAGCGTGCCCAGCGACGACACGAGCACGGTCTGCCCATCCGGTTTGGCGCGGGCCACGTAGTCGGCGGCAAGGATGCCGCTGGCGCCGGGCTTGTTCTCGATGATGACGTTCAGCCCCTGCTTGCCGAGTTCCTGGGCCAGGATGCGGCAGTACTGGTCGGTGCCGCCGCCGGCCGCAAAGGGCACGACGAGGCGGGTCACCTGTTGCGCAAGGGCGAGGGCCGGGGCGAGCGCGCAGGCACCCAGCGCCAACCCCATGACGAGTTTTCGATAGCTCATTCTTGTCTCCTGTTCTGGTTCGAATCGAACGCTGGATTCAGTCTAGGGCGCAGCTCCCAGCGGTGATCTGCAAGGAATGAAAAGCAGCTTTGCGGGATGCGCCGACAGGGGCGCCAGCGCGCCCGCACACTTGCCCGATGACCGTGAAGATCACCCGGGTCGGGACGACCAAAGATCAACTGGGCGAGAGCCCCTGCTGGGATGCCGATGCACAGGCGCTGAACTGGATCGATGCGCTGGCCGGCACGCTGTGGCGGTTGAACCCCGAGGCCGGGCTGCCCGAGCCGCACCCGTTGCCCGCGCCCGTGGGCTCGATCGCGCCATGCCGCAGTCAGGCTGTCGTGGTGGCGCTGCGCCACACCTTTGCGCGCTATGACTTCGCCACGCGGACGCTGGAGCACCTGGCCCGCATTCCCGTGGACGATCCGAAGGTCCGCTTCAACGATGGCAAATGCGATCCGGCGGGCAACTTCCTGGCGGGCACCATGCACGTCGATCGCCAGGCCGGCGAGGCGGTGAAGGGCGGGCTCTACCGGCTGTGCCCCGACCTTGGCGTGGAGCACCTGGCCGACGACATCGGTTTTGCCAACGGGCCTTGCTTCAGCCCCGACGGCCGCGTGCTGTACCTGGCCGACAGCCTGGAGCGAACCATCTGGGTTTATGACTACGACCCGGATGGCCCCTTGCGCAACAAGCGCCTGTTTGCAAAGACGCACGCCTTCGACTCCGGGCCCGACGGGGCGACGGTCGATGCACAAGGGTTCCTCTGGACAGTGCTGACCCGCGCCGCCAAGCTGGCGCGCTATGCCCCGGACGGCACGCTGGAACGCCTCGTCGAGCTGCCGGTGAGCTACCCCACGAGCATCTGCTTCGGCGGGCCCCGCCTGGAGCACATGTACCTGACCACCATTTCACGCAGCGCACGGCTGGAGGGCGACAAGGCACAGGATGGCGGGCTGTTCCGGATCGAGGGGCTGCCGGCCACGGGGCGTCTGCCCCATCACTTCGCCGACGTCTAGCGGGTCTCGCTTCTGAGTGCGTCCGCCACGTAGTCCACGAAGGCACGCACCTTCAGCGGCAGCACGCGGCTCTGCCGGAAGACGGCGAAGACGCCGTTGGAAAACGCCCGCACGGCAAAGCGGTACTCGGGCAGCAGCCGCACCAGGGTGCCGTCGCGCAGGTCGTCGCGCACGGTGGCCTCCGAGAGCAGCGCCACGCCATGCCGCCGATGGCGGCCAGTCGCAGCAGCTCGCCGTTGTTGGCGCTGAGCACGCCCTGGATGGCCAGTTCCTGCTGCTCACCCGCCGGATCGATGTACTTCCAAGTGATGACCTCGCGCTCGCGCCGGTAGGTGAGGCAGCGCACCTGCGGCAGGTCGCTGGGGTGGCGGATGCGCGAGTAGGTCTTCACGAAGGCCGGGCTGGCCACCAGCACCTCGTCGCTGGACTGCAGCCGCTTGATGACGAAGCCTGAATCGTTGGACTCTCCGGTGCGGATGTCGACATCGAAGTCGTGTTCCACCAGGTTGATCGGATGCTCGGAGAGTTCGAGCTCGACGCGGATGTCCGGATAGAGCTCCGCGAAACGGGGCAGCAGCGGCGCGAGCACCCGCAGGCCGATGTGCGTGCGCGAATGCACGCGCAGGCGGCCCTCCGGCCGCTGGCGCGCGTTGTGCACGGCCTGCTCGGCCTCGCTCATGAGCTCCAGCATCGCCTCGGCCCGCTCCAGGAAGGCCTGGCCGGCTTCGGTCACTTTGAGGTTGCGGCTGGTGCGGTCCACCAGTTGCACGCCCAGTTCTTCTTCCAGCGCGCTGATGCGCCGCGAGATGGTCGCGGGCGAGAGGCTGAGGCTGCGGGCCGCGGCCGAGAGGCTGCCTTTGCGCTGGGTGGCGACAAAGATGCGCAGCGAGTCGAGGGCCTTCATTTCGAAAGACGCAAAGAAGCTGTGCGTTCGCTGGTGATCCACGCAGGCGTTGAGTTCCTACGATGGACCTCGATCAACACCAGCCAACCAGGAGCAACAGCGATGGATTTCGGAATCTTCATTTTGATGCAGCAGCGGAACAAGCATAAGACCTCCCACCAGATCCTGCGCGACGCCATCGAGCAGACGCGTCTGGCGGACGAACTGGGTTTCGGGGCCGCGTGGTACGCCGAGCACCACTTCAGCAACTACGGCATGTGCTCGTCGCCGTTGACCATGATCGCGCACTGCGCTGCGGTCACCCGCAACATCCGGCTGGGAACCGGCATTGTCGTCGCTCCGCTGTACACGCCGGCCCGCCTGATCGCCGATGTGGCCATGGTCGACCAGTTGTCGAACGGCCGCCTGAACCTGGGCATCGGCTCGGGCTACCAGCAGTTCGAGTTCGAGCGCTTCGGCGTGTCGCTCGAATCCGCGAAGGGTCGCACCTTCGAGATGCTCGACATGCTCGAGGCGGGCCTGCGGGAGCCCAAGTTCAGCTACGACGGCGCGTACTACCAGCAGCCGATGAGCGCCATCAGCCAGCGCGCGGTGCAGCGTCCCATGCCACCGATGTGGATCACCAGCGTCGACCCGGCCTTCCTGTCGCGCGCCGTGAAGTCCGACCACCACGTGTTCGTCTCCGGCGGCGATGGCGGCCTGGAGAAGCTGGCCAGCACCCGGGCGCTCATCGACAAGGTGGCCACGGCAGAGGGCAAGGACCCGGCCGGCGTGCAGGTCGGCCTGTTGCGCGCGGCCTATGCCAGCAACAACAAGGACGAGGTGGAAAGCTACCTCGAGTGCGCCCGCTACCAGCGCCGCATCGCCGTGAGCCTGAAGCGTCGCACCGCGCAGATCGCCGACGACTACCAGGTCGAGGAAGGGATCGTCGAGGGCGAGCCCACGCTCGACGAGATGCGCGCACTGCTGCCCGTGGGCGACATCGACACCGTGATCGAGCGCGTGATCAACGAAATCCGCACGCTCAAGCCGGTGCACTACTGCTTCCAGACGCAGATGGGCGATTTCGATCACGCCACGATGCTGCGCCAGCTCGAGGTCTGGGGCAAGGTCATCATTCCGACGGTGCAGCAGGAGATCGCCAACGATCCGCCGCATCGGCCCGCGGTCCAGAGCGAACTCGCTGCGGCCTGAGGCCGAGCGCCAGGAGACGCCATGTCCGAAGTCGCTGAAGAAGAAAGCACCCGCGGCGCCATCGAGCCTGCCCAGTTCCGTCAGCTGCTCGGGTGCTTTCCGACCGGCGTGGCGGTCATCACCACCTGCACGCCGGACGGCCAGCCAGCCGGCCTGACCTGCAACTCCTTCAGTTCGGTCTCGCTGGACCCGCCGCTGGTGCTGTTCAGCCTGCGCAATGCGAGCCGCTTGCTGGGCACGTTCCAGGCGGCGGACGGCTTTGTCATCAACATCCTCTCGGAGCAGCAGGATGCGCTGTCGGGCCGGTTCGCATCGAGCAAGATCGAGGACAAGTTCGAGGGCGTGCCGTGGCGCGCCGGCGCGCTGGGCATGCCGCTGATCGACGATTGCCTGGCGAGCTTCGAATGCCACGTGCATGCGGCCCACGAAGCCGGCGACCACACCATCTTCATCGGCGAGGTCCAGCACCTGAGCGCCGGGGCAGCCGACCAGGCGCTGGTGTTCTACAAGGGCGCTTACATGAAGCTGGCCGAGTCGCTGCGCAAGCTGGTCGTGGAAGGGCGGTTGGGAGATGCCGACATCGACGAGGCCTATCGCACGCTCTATGGCACGTTGCTGCGCCTGGCCAGCGAACGTGCCACCGAGGCCGAGCTGGACGCCGTGCATGAAGCCGCCGATGCCATCGAGGCCCACCCCGACGACGCGCCGCTCAAGGAGCGCATCGCCTCCGCCAGTGCGTTCTTCTCTTCGATCGCCACGGCCGGCCACAACGAAGCGCTCACGCTGATGGCGCAGACCATGACCAGCGTGCTGCGCGAGCGCATGACGCATGTGCTCTCGGTGCGCCCGCGGCCCGACCTGTTTCCGCTGCGCCGCAAGGTGGCGCACACCCTGCGCCAGCGCGACGCCGCCGGTGCCACCGCCGCCCTGGACGAGCTGATCACGCAGCTGCGCAAGGGTTGAGCCTTTCCGAAATTCCACAGGAGACAAGATGTCCATCGACTACGCCGGCTTCCGGCGCGAACTCGAATCGTTCGTGCGCAGCGCCTGCCCGCCAGAGATCCGCGACGTCGTCGCGGCCGGCCAGAAGATCACGAAGCGCGAATACCAGGCCTGGCAGAAGATCCTCAACGCCCAGGGCTGGGGTGCGCCGAGCTGGCCGCGCGAAGCCGGCGGCACGGGCTGGGACATCCGCCAGCGCCTCATCTTCGAGGAGGTGATGGCCGAGAACGACTGTCCGCCCCTGTATCACCATGGGCTGGGCCACATCGGGCCGGTGATCATCCGCTTCGGCACGCCCGAGCAGAAGGCGCGGTTCCTGCCGCGCATCCTGGACGGCTCGGACTGGTGGTGCCAGGGCTATTCGGAGCCCGGCTCGGGTTCCGACCTGGCCTCGCTGTCCACCAGTGCGCGCCTGGACGGCGACGAGTGGGTCGTCAACGGCCAGAAGATCTGGACCTCGCATGCCCACGAGGCCAGCATGATCTACATGCTCGTGCGCACGTCGAAGGAAGCGAAGAAGCAGGAAGGCATCTCGCTGCTGCTGGTGCCCATGGAAAACCCGGGCATCACCGTGCGTCCCATTCAGACCATCGACGGCTGGCATCACCTGAACGAGGTGTTCTTCGACGAGGTGCGCGTGCGCGCCGACAACCTCGTCGGCGAGGTCGGCAAGGGCTGGACCTGCGCCAAGTTCCTGCTCGAGCGTGAACGCCTTCCGCCGGCCAACGTGGCGCGGCTGGAACTCATGCGCCGCCAGGTCACGCAGCTGGTGGACGTGGCGAGCCGCGCCGCCGCAGGGTTGCGCGACTTCAGCGGCCTGCACCACAAGCTGCTGCTGTGCGAGGCCGACGTGAAGGGTGCGCGCGTGATGATGGCGCAGGCCACCGACGATCTGATCCACCAGCGCCCGCTGGGCGTGCAGCCCTCGGTCATCAAGATGACCTGCGCCGACGTCGCGCAGCGCCTGACGACCATCGCCCTCGATGCGGTCGGTCCCGATGCCGCGCATCGCTTTCTCGCCGAGGCGGGGGACGACGTGCCCGACGCCACCTGGATCCAGAACTACATGTTCACGCGCGCCCGCACCATCGCCGGCGGCACCTCCGAGGTGCAGCGCAACGTGGTCGCCAACGAACTCCTGGGAGCCTGAGCCATGTCCACATCTTTCCCGTCGCTCTTTCCCGGCATGCTGCTGGACGCGGCGAGCCGCTATGCCGAAGACCACATCGCCGTCGCGATCCAGGGCGACCCCGTGCGCGAACTGGGCTGGACGGCCACCCTCGTGCCCGAGGGGACCGGCGGTGTCGGCGGCAGCCTGAGCGATCTCGCTTCCATCGTGGAGGGGCTCGCCACGCACGGCCTTCAACTGCCGGTGGTCGAGACCTGCGCCGTGGTGCCGCTGTTGCTGCAGGCCGCGGGGGCCGACGCGGCCAAGCGCTGGCTGGAGGCCGTGGCCGAGGGCAGCGTGCAGATTGCGCCGCTGACCGCCTTGTCTTCCACGCCGGACGTCAACGCCGTCACAGCGAGGCACCTCGACATCGGCTACGAGTTGAGCGGCACGGTGCAGGGCGTCGACGCGACGCTGCCTGCCACGCATTACCTCGTGCCTGCGCAAGTCGATGGCGAGGACGCCATCTTCCTGGTCGATGCCGAACGTGTCGGCGCACCGAAGGCCCGCTACCGGACGATGGAGGGCCGCGTGGGCGCGGACTTCGTCCTGGCGCAACTGGCCGTGCCCGAGAGCGCATGCATCGCGCGCGGCGCCGCGGCACGCGACGCGCGCGCCAAGGCGACCGATGCCGCCTTGCTGCTCACGGCCGCCGACACGGTGGCTGCGCTGGCCACCCTCATCCGCCAGACCGTCACGCACCTGAAGGAGCGGCGCCAGTTCGGCGTGGCGCTCTCGAGCTTCCAGGTGCTGCGCCATCGCGTGGCCGACATGTACGTGAAGTACCTGGGCGCCAAGGGTCTGGTGATCCATTGCTTCCACGCCCATGAACAGAACGCGCCCGACCTGCGCCGCACCCTGCGCCTGGCCAAGGTGTCGCTGGCCGAGTCGGCGCGCGCCTGTGCGGAAGCGGCCATCCAGATGCACGGGGGCATGGGCGTGAGCGAAGAGGTGCTGGCCACGCGCACCGCGCAGCGCCTCATCGCCTCCGAGTTCCGCTACGGCGACCGGCTCCTGCATGTCGCCCAACTGCTGGCGCCACAGGCGTGTGCACCGCAAGTTTCTTTTTCCAACCAAACCGGGAGTGTGCGATGAGCATCAATCTGGAAGTTTCCGACTACATCGCCGTCGTCCGGCTCGACAAGCCGCCGGTCAACGCGCTGGACCGCGCCACGCGTCGCCGCCTGATCGAAATCTTCGATGAGGTCTCCGAGCGCTCCGACGTGCGCGTGGCGATTCTCACGGGCACCGGCAAGTTCTTCTGCTCCGGCGCGGACCTGAAGGACCGCCCCAATGCCGACAAGGCCGGTGACTTCCTGGACCACAACCGCTGGACGCGCGAGACGGGCAATGCCATCCGCGAATGCGCCAAGCCCGTGATCGCGGCCGTCAACGGCCCCGCGCTGGGCGCGGGCTTCGGGCTCATGGCCTCCTGCGACATTTTCCTGGCGAGCGAGGACGCCACCTTCGCCATGCCGGAGATCAACGTCGGACTCGCAGGCGGTGTCTCGATGCTGCGCACCATGGTCGGGCGGTCGTTCACGCGCCGCATGTTCTTCACCGGCATGAAGGTGCCGGCCGCCGAGCTGTACCGCCGCGGCGTGATCGACGAGGTGGTGCCCGCCGAACAGCTGATGCCGCTCGCGCTGGAGATCGCGCAGGAGATCGCCTCCAAGGCGCCGCTGGCCATCGCCTATGCCAAGCAGGCCGCCAACATGATGGACCTGATGCCGCAGCGCGACGGCTACCGCTTCGAGCAGAACTTCACCATGGCGCTGGCCCGCACCGAGGACGCGCAGGAAGCCCGCACGGCCTTCCTCGAGAAGCGCAAACCTGTCTACAAGGGGCGCTGAGATGCCGGTCGTGGAAGTGGGGCGCGGCATGGACGCGCTGTTCAAGCCGCGCTCGATCGCCATCTTCGGTGCGTCGGACGACGTCACCAAGATCGGCGGGCGGCCGCTGCAGTTCCTGCAGAAGTACGGCTACGCGGGAGGTATCTATCCGATCAACCGCAAGGCGGGCCTCGTGCAGTCGCTGCCGGCCTATGCAACCCTGGACGACGTGCCCGAAGTGCCCGAGCTGGCCGTGGTCGCCGTGCCGCCCGCGGGCGTGCTCGACGCGGTGAAAGACTGCGCCCGGCGCGGCGTGAAAGCCGCGGTCATCCTGTCGGCCGGGTTTTCCGAAATGGGCGAGGAGGGCAGCCGTCTGCAGGCGCAGATCGGCGACGTCGCCCGCGCCAGCGGCCTGCGCGTGGTCGGCCCCAACTGCCTGGGCGCGATCGGCGTGCCCGACAAGAGCATCGCCACCTTTTCGGTGGCGCTGGAGTCGTCCTTTCCCGTCGCCGGCCCGGTGGGCATCGTCTCGCAAAGCGGCAACCTGGGCAGCTTCACCCTGCGCCTGGCGGGCGAGCGCGGCCTGGGCGTCAGCCGCATGCTGACCACGGGCAACGAATGCGACGTGGACATCGCCGATGCCATCGCTTCGCTGGCAACCGACCCTGGCACGCGCGTGATCCTTTGCTGCATGGAAACCTGCCGCGACGGCGCCAAGCTGACGCAGGCCATGGCGATGGCCCGCGAAGCGGGCAAACCCCTGGTGGTCCTGAAGGTCGGCGTCTCGGAGGCCGGCAGCGAGGCGGCGGCCTCGCACACCGGCGCGCTGGCGTGTTCCGACGCCGTGTTCGATGCCGTGCTGCGCAACGGCGGCGCCATCCGCGTGCCCAGCATCGAGCAGCTGCTCGAGGTCGGCCATGCGCTGTCGGTCGTCGGTCCGGCGCATGTGCCCGGCGGCCACCGCGTGGCCGTGCTCACGGCCTCCGGCGGCTTCGGCGTGCTGCTGGCCGATGCGGCCAGCGCGCAAGGCCTGGCGCTGCCCAAGCTCGCCGCGCAGACGCAGGAACGCATCCTGTCGGTCGTGCCCTTCGCCGCGCCCTCCAATCCGGTGGACATGACGGCGCAGGTGTCGAGCCGGCCGGAGGTGCTGGCCCAGATGCTCGATGCGGTGGCGCGCGACGCCAGCTGCGATGCGCTGATCCTGCAGTCGGCCAATGCCTTCCATGTGCCCCGGCTGCGCGATGTCTTTCTTGCTGCGCTGGAACAAGTGCGCAAGGACCATCCTTCGCGCCTGATCCTCCTGTGCGCCCGCGCGCCGCAGGAGGTGCGGGCCACGCTCAACGCGATGGGTTTCCCCGTGGTCGAAGGCATCGACGCGGCCTGCGCGACCCTGGCGGCCCTGATGCGCTTCGGAGCGCGCGACGCCGCACGGGCTGCGGCGCCAGTCATCGAGCGCGTGCCGTTGGCTGCGCAGGCTTTCGCCACCGAGGCGAGCGCCAAGGCCGTGCTGGCCGAAGCCGGCCTGCCCGTGCCGCGGGAGGCGATTGCCGCCACCCGCGACGAGGCGCTCGCCGCGGCGCGCGCAATGGGTTTTCCGCTGGTGCTCAAGATCGTCTCGCCCGACATCGCCCACAAGACCGAGGTCGGCGGCGTGTTCGTCGGCGTGCGGTCCGAAGCGCAACTGCTCGAGGAGTACGACCAGCTGCTCGCGCGCGTGGCGCAGAAGGCGCCCGGGGCCCGCATCGCCGGCGTGCTCGTCGCGCAGATGGTGCAAGGCGGCGTCGAGCTGATCCTGGGCACCAAGAAGGACCCCATGTTCGGCCCGATGGTGATGGTCGGCCTGGGCGGCATCTTTGCCGAGATCTTCAAGGACGTGGCGCTGCAGCCGGCGCCCGTGGACGAGGCGCAGGCCACCGCCATGCTGCAGTCGCTCAAGGCCTTTCCGCTGCTCGACGGCGCGCGCGGCCGGCCCAAGGCCGATGTGACGGCAGCGGCGAAAGCCATCGTCGCACTGTCGCGCTTTGCCGCGCGCCATGCCGACAGCGTGTCCGAGATCGATATCAACCCCTTGGTGGTGCTGGACCAGGGGCGCGGCGCGCATGCGCTGGACGCCCTGCTGGTACCCGAGCCACCCCTCACGAAAGCCCACCCATGACGATGTCTCTTTCAGGCCGAGCGGCCTTCATCAGCGGCGCCGGCCACGGCATCGGTCGCGCCACCGCACGCGCCATGGCCCGCCTGGGCGCCACGGTCGGCATCAACGACCTGAAGCCCGAATTCGTGGAGGAGGCCGTGGCCGAGATCCGCGCGCTGGGCGGCCAGGCCATCGGGCTGCCCTGCGATGTGTCGACGCGCGAAGGCATGCGCGAGGCCGTGGCGCAGTTCGTGCGCGACGCGGGACGGCTGGACATCATGGTCAACAACGCCGCCTGGGTGCGCTACCAGCCGCTCGCCGAGATCACGCCGGAGGTCATGGACCGCATGGTGGAGATCGGCTTCAAGTCGGTGATCTGGGGCATCCAGGCCGCGGCGGAAGTCATGGACGCGGAGCGCGGTGGCTCGATCATCAACGTGGCGTCCATCGCGGCCTTCAAGTCGCCGATGCGCTCGGTGGTCTACAGCGGCATCAAGGCCGGCGTGCTGGGCATCACCCGCGCATCGGCGGCCGACCTGGGCGCGCGCAACATCCGCGTGAACGCGGTCGCGCCCGGCGCCGTGCCCACCGAGGGCACGGCCAAGCATCGCAACGCCGAACTCGATGCCCGGCGCATCGGGCGCACACCGCTGGGCCGCCTGGGCACGGTGGAGGACATCGCCGATGCCATCTGTTTCCTGGCCGGCGACGGCTCGCGTTTCTTCAATGCGGATGTGCTGCGCCTGGACGGCGGCGCTTCGGAGACCTCGCTGTGAGCGGCGCCGTCGCATCGCCCAAGCGGGTGCAGAACGTGTTCGTCGTGGCGAAGGAGCCGGCCCGCCTGCATGCCTTCTACGAAGGTGCGCTCGGCCTGCCGATGAAGTTTCGCGATGGCGACCGCTGGATCCAGTACGGCGTGGGCAACACCAACGTGGCCCTGGCCTGTCTTGAAGAGGCCGCACCCGCGACCGGCGGGCTGGTGATGGTGCTGGAGGTGGACGACTTCGAGGGCGCGCAGGAACGCATCGTTGCCGCCGGCGGGCAGATCCTGGGCCTGCGCGACATGGGCGACCACGGGGCCGTGCTGTCGCTGCGCGATCCCGAGGGCAACCTGGTGCAGCTCTTTCGGCGCGCCGCGCCCACTGCTGTATGAGTACACCCGAGCCGATGCCGGCGGCCTTGCAGTCGCTGCTGGACCGCGAGGCGATTCGCGACTGCCTGCTGCGCTATTGCCGCGGCATCGACCGCTGCGACGAGGCCGCCTTGCGTTCGGCTTACGGGGAGGACGCCACGGACTGCCACGGCGCGTGGAACGGCAGCGCCGCCGGCTTCATCGCGCAGGCGCTGCCCAGGTTGCGGCAAGGCGGACGCCGCGTCCATCAGATCACCAACGTGCTGATCGAGCTGCATGGTGACGTTGCCGGAGTGGAAAGCAGCTTCTTCGCGCTGCAGGCCACGGCCACGCAGCCCGATCGCGAGACCTTTCTTTGCGGGCGTTACGTGGACCGTTTCGAACGTCGTGGCGGCGAGTGGCGCGTGGCCGCGCGGACCGTGGTCTACGACTGGATCGAAGAGCGCACACGGCCCGAGCTGACGCAGGACGACGCCACGCTGTTCGGCGTGCGCCAGCCGGTCGGCAGGGCAGCGCCGCACGACGCGGTGTACGCGCTGTTGCGCGACGTGCGCGGCACCTGATGCCCACCGTTCTGCTCACCGGCGCCGCTGCAGGCATCGGCCGCGCCACGGCGTTGGCCCTGGCGCGCGCAGGATGGCGCTGCGTTCTGGTCGACGCCGATGCGCAGGCGCTGCAGCGCCTCGAAGCCGCCTGGCCGGCCGACGCCGCGCCACCGATGAGCCTCGTGGCCGACCTGACGGATGCGGCGCGGATCGAGCGCCTGGGGCACGAGATTCCGCCGCTCGATGCATTGATCAACAACGCGGGCCTGTCGGCCGGTGGCGCCGAGGCCACGTCGGGCCATGACGACGGCTCGGCGGCTCGCCTTCTTGCGCTCAACCTGGCCGCGCCGGCGCGCATGGTGCAGGCCTGTGCGCCGCACCTGCGCCCCGGGACGCGCATCGTCAACGTGGCTTCCGGCGCAGGCCTGCGCGCCATTCCGTGGCGCGGTCTCTACAGCCCCAGCAAGGCCGGCCTGATCGGGCAGAGCCGCGCGTTGGCGCAAGCCCGGCCCGACTGGACGGTGACCACGCTGGCACCGGGCTTCGTGCGAACCGAACTCGTGCAGCGCCTGATCGATGGCGGCCGGCTGAACCCGGCGCAGGCGGTGTCGAAGATCCCCATGGGCCGGATGGCCGAGCCCGAGGACATGGCGCACGCGTTGTGCTTCCTGGCCAGCCCCGGCGCGCGCGTGCTCACCGGACAACTGCTGGCGCTCGACGGCGGCTCGTCCGTGTGCGGAGGAAGCCAGCCGCTGCCGGCCGGCGCGCATCTGCTGCTTCCGTTCGATGCGCCCTTGCGCCCGCATCTCGAGTCCGTGCGCGAGCCGGCCTGGCATGCGGCACTGGGCGTGTGGGTGCGTGCGCATGCAGGCCACCCCGACCGCGCGGGCTGTCCGGCGGTCATCGACGCGCGCGCGCTGGATGCGCAGCCCGGCACGCGGCTCGATGCCGTGCTCGATGCGGCTCGCTGCTTTCGTTCGAGCCACGCCGCGCTGGCCAGCCTCACGCTGCTGCTGCCGGTGCCCGAACCGGGGCTCGATTGGCCACTGGCCGGCGACGCCGATGCGGCCCGGATGCTGGTGGCCACGCTGGCCGCCGAATGGGGCGCGCACGGGTTGCGCATCAACGCGCTGGAGCTGACGCACGGCCTGGTGCCGCAGGCCTGCCTGCCGCTGCTCGACTACGTGGCCGGCCCGCGCGCGCAGTTTCTGACCGGGCAGGTGCTGAGGCTCGGCGCCGGGCATTGAGTTCCTGCGGCGGGCGCGTCGCCGTCTGCTGCAGCCGTTCGTGACTCGGTGACTCGGCTTTCCCGGTGTCGGCCCGCCAACCGCTCGACCGCCGGCGTGTACGCCGCGTGCGAATGTCCGCAGGAGCTTCAGGCCTTCAGGGCCTCGCTCGCCGCAGCGCGAATCCGGTCCGCCGATTGCCGCGCGCGCCGCATGATGCCGCGTGTGTCGTAGGCCAGCAACCTGCCGTTGCGCTTCACGATCCGCCCGTCGACCATCACGGTGTCGACGTTGGCGGCGCTGCCGCTTTGCACGATGGCGGTCTCGACGTTGCCGACTGGGCCCATGTTCAGGTCCTGCGTGCGCACCAGGATGATGTCGGCGCGCTTGCCTTCGGTGATCGAGCCAGTGACCTCGCCCAGCCCCATGGCAATGGCGCCGTTGAGCGTCGCCATCTCGATCGCCTCGGGCACGCCGATCGCCTTCGACTGCGCGCTGGGCGTGCCGGCCCACGGCACGCCCAGGTTCCAGGTGAAGCGCATGGCCTCGAACATGTCCGGCGGTGCGATGGAGGTCGCATCGCTCGACAACGAAATGGTCAAGCCCGCGTTGCGCATCGCGAAGAGCGCGGCGCGCGCATCGCCGGTACTGCTGAGCCGCAGTTCGGAGTGCGTGGCAAAGGACAGCGGTGTTTTCGTGCGCGCCATGGCCGCCAGGTCGGCGGTGCTGGCGGGCACGTAGTGCGCGAGCATGAAGTCCGGGCCCAGGTAGCCGCGCCGTTCGTAGTCGACCGCATCGACGTTGTTCGGTGCCTCCTGCGGTGCGTGAATTGCGACGGGCAATCCGCTGGCCTTGGCGGCCTTCATCTCTTCGTGGAACACGGCGTCTGTGCTCTGCTGCGGGCCGCGCAGGTTCAGCCCCAGGTGCACCAGCCCGTCGAACGGCGAACGCTCGCCGAACCACTCGCGCCGCACGCGCGCCAGGTCGTCGTAGCGGTTGAGTTCGTCGGCGGGCATCTTGTCGACGTGGCCGTAGGCGTAGCGGGCGCGCAGCAGCGCGTGCTGGTGCGCACGCAGCTCGGCATCGGCATGGGCTGGGGAGCGTGTGTTGTGCGACCAGTTGTGCACGGTGGTCGTGCCGCCGTTCGCCAGCTCGGCGCAGCCCAGCATCACGCTGTTGTAGAAATCGTCGGGCGTGTACAGGGTCGAGGTCGCGTTCTTGGCGGGGTAGTACGAGAAGCCGCCGTCGCGTGCGGTGAAGCTGCGGCCGATGGCGCTCCACATGTGATAGTGCGAATTGACGAAGCCCGGCATGACGATCATGTCGGTCGCATCGATGATCTCCGTGCCAGCCGGTGCGCTCAGGCCGCGCCCGATCTTCTCGATCACGCCGTTGCGGACCCATATGTCGGCGCGCGGCAGCACGCCTTTGGCGCGGTCGACCGTGATGACCGCGCCGTTGCGGATCAGGTAATTGCCGCGTCGAAGGCCGGGCGATGTGGGCGCACGCGCTGTGCGGGCCGACACCGACGCCGAGCCGACGAGCGCCGGCGCACCGGTGGCGGCGACCATCAAGGCGCCGACAAAACGGGTGAAGTCTCTCTTGGTTGTTTTCATGGGTCGACCGAGTGATTGAAGTGACGGAAAGAAGAAAGAAACGAAAGCCCGTTCAATACGCCTTGAGAAGAAAGGCCGCCGTCATCGCCAGCCCCGTCAGCACGACGAAGCCGCGCACCACCTCGGGCTTCAGCCGCCGTGCCGCCATGCCGCCGGCATAGCCACCCACCGTGGCACCGAGTGCCATCCACAGCGCGTGCGTCCAGACGATCGCGCCGCTGGCCGCGTAGATGGCGACGGCGATCAGCGTCAGGATCGCGGAGACGAAGTTCTTGATGCCGTTCATGCGGCCCATGTCCGTGTGCCCCAGCGCACCAAGCACGGCGAGCAGCAGGATGCCGAGGCCGCCGTTGAAGTAGCCGCCATAGACCGCGACCGCGACGATGCCCAGGTCGGCGATCCAACGGCCTCGCGGCTTGTGGTTGTTGTCGGCGGCGGCGAGCCTTCGGCGTACCAGGCCGGGCCCGATCGCGAAGAGCAGCGTCGCGGTCAGCAGCAGCCACGGCACGATGCGGGCAAAGGCATGGTTCGAGGTCGACAGCAGCAACGCCGCACCGGCCGCGCCGCCGAGCACCGACAGCACGCCCAACCGCAGGAGCGAAGGCGACATCGGGCCCGATAGCTCCTTGCGCAATGCCCAGGCACCGGCCAGGTAGCCTGGCAGCAACGCGGCGGTCCCGGTGGCGTTGGCCGACACCAGCGGCACGCCGACCATCGCCAGTGCCGGCAGCGTCAGGAAGCTGCCGCCGCCCGCCACGGCATTGAGTGCACCGGCCAGGGCCGCGGCGCCGCCGAGCAGCGCCCCGTCGAGCAGCATCACGGCTTGCGTGCCGGCAGCGACATGCGGTCGGTGTGCAGCAGCAGCGTGAGCAGCACGCCGACAGCCGCCAGCAGCGTGATCTGCACCAGTCCGGCCGTGCTCCAGCCGAAGCGCGAGGCGATGCCGCCGATGATGAAGCCCGCGACTGCACCCGCGCCGTACAGCGTGGTGACGAACACGCCCGTGGCGCGGCTCGTGAGCGAGGCATGCACCGCCTTGATGTGATACCCCGCCAGGTTCACGTAGAGCACGCCGCTCACCACGAAGCCCCACGCGAAGGACAGCGCCGACTGCACCACCATGTCGGTGGGGCCCGAGAACATCAGGAAGCCCAGCAGGCCGGTGCCCACGAAGCTCGCCGAGAGCACGAGCTTGGGATGGAAGCGGTCGCCGAGCCAGCCGCCGAAGATCGATGCGAACACGCCGAAGCCGAAGGTGCTCATCACGCGGCCGGTGTCCGACGGCGTGTAGTGCAGGTGCTCGCGCAGGAAGGTCGGGTACATGCCCAGGTAGCCATAGATGCAGAGCCCACCGATGACGCTCATGCCAGTCAGCAGGGCCGTGTTGCGGTTCCACAGGGTGGTGGCACCGCGCTGGTCGGCGCGCCCGCCGGTGGCCGCCACGTTCTCGGTCATGCGCTTGCTCACGGTGAGCGCGATCACCACCATGGCCGCGAAGCCCGCGACGCCGAACACGATGAGCGGCAGGCGCCAATCGCGCTCGACGCCGATCAGGTGGCCGCCGAGCAGCGGCCCCAGGATCGCGCCGATGCCGAAAGAGAAGTTGATGGCGCCCACGGCGGTGGCCCGGTAGCGCGCGAAGTAGCTCGCGGCGATGGCGATCACCACCGTCAGTTGCATCGCTTCGCCGATGCCGGTGACGGCCCGGTAGACGATCATGTCGGCGAAGCCGTACGAGTAGGCCGCCAGCAGCGTGCCCAGCGAGAAGATCGCAATGCCGATCTGCAACACCGTCTTGCGCGACAGCCGCGCCAGCAGATAGCCGGTCGGAATTCCGGCCACGGCCATGCCCAGCGTGAAGATGGTCGACAGCAGGCCGGTGTCGGCCAGGCTGAAGCCGAACTCCTTGCGCACGTCCGCGGCGATGAGCGGAAAGATCTGTCGGTCCATCGCGTTGAGCGCGTACGAGGCGAGCAGCACCAGGAACATGCCGATCTCCAGTGCGGTGATGGGCGCCTCGCGGCGCGCGCCACCGACCGCCGGTGAAATGACCGAGGTTGAGGAATGCACGTGTTGTCTCCTTCTCGCCGAGCGAGAAATCTGTTTGTTGTTCGTTCGTTGCACGGGATCACCGGCGCTGTGCCGGCGAGGGTTCACGCAGCGGGGCTTGCCGCGCCGTACCAGTCGAGGATCTGCTCGCCGGTCAGGAAGGCCACGTCGTCATGCGTCTGGATGTGCGCCAGCGCTTCGCGAAAGTAGCGCAGGCGGTGCGGCGCGCCCATGATGTAGGGGTGCACCACCAGTGCCATGACGCGGGCCGAGTCTTTCGCGTCTGCGTAGAGCTGTTCGAACTGGTCGATGGCGCGGTCGCGGTACTCGCTGGCCTTGTGGTGCTGGATCAGCATCATTGCCACGTCGTTGCATTCCTGCGTGTAGGGCACGTTCACGATCGTGCCGCCGTCGCGTGTCTTCAGCCGCACCGGCTGATCGTCGAGCACCCAGTCGCACACGTACTCGTAGCCCTGCTCGGCCAGGATGTCGGGCGTGTGCCAGGTCTCGGTGAGCCCCGGACCGAGCCAGCCGCGCGGGCGCTTGCCGGTGTAGGCGCGAATGGCCTCGGTGGTCTTGGCGATGTCCTCGACCTCGTCGGGCACCTTCTGCATGTTGCGCTGCCCGAAGCCGTGGCCGATGAACTCCCACTGGCGTTCCTTCGCCGCCTTGGCGATGGGCTCGTAGGCGCCGATGGCCGAACCGTTGATGGCGAGCGTGGCGTTGATGCCGAGTGCGTCGATCACTTCGAGCATGCGCCAGAAGCCGACGCGGTTGCCGTACTCGTGCCAGGCCCAGTTCGGGATGTCGGGCATCGGCGAACCGCCGGCCGGTGGTGTCAGCACGGTGCGGGGCATGGTCTCGTCGATGTTCCATTCCTCGACGTTGACGATCACCCAGACAGCCAGTCGTTTGCCGCCGGGCAACTTCAGTGCGGGGCGATCCGCGATGGACGAGTACGAGATGCGTTCGAGTGGTTTCATGGTGTCTCCGTGTGCTGTTGCGGGCTCAGACGATCTCGACCTGCAGGGGCGCGAGCCCGTCGATGCGGCCGGTGAGCTTGTCGCCGCGCTGCACCGGGCCGACCCCTTCCGGCGTGCCGGTGAAGATCAGGTCGCCGGGCAGCAGGCGGTATTGCTTGGACAGCTCGCTGACGATCTCGTGGACGTTCCAGATCATCTTTTCGAGCACCGAGTCTTGCCGCACCGCGCCGTTCACCGAGAGATTGAGTGTTCCCGAGCGGATGTGCCCGACCTTCGCCACCGGATGGATCGGGCCGCAGGGCGCCGAGTGGTCGAAAGACTTGCCCTGTTCCCACGGCAGGCCGCGCTTGTTGCATTCGCGCTGGCGGTCACGCCGGGTCATGTCCAGGCCCGCAGCGTAGCCAAAGACGTGATCCAGCGCCTCCTCCGGCGTCACGTTCGACGCATGAGTGCCGATGGCCACGACGAGTTCGAACTCGAACTGGAAGTCGTCCGTCAGCGTGGGGTAGGGCACGCGCCCGTCGGTCACCACCGAGTCGGACGGCTTCTGGAAGAAGAACGGCGGATCGCGCTCGTCGCCTTCCTTCATCTCCCGGATGTGGGCCAGGTAGTTGCGGCCCACGCAGTAGACGCGGCGCACCGGAAAGCGTTGGTCGCTGTCCACGATGTCGATGGAAACGGGCGGGACCTGCAGGGCGTCGGTATTTGCGGGGACATCGGTCGCTTGCGCGAGCTCGGCCGTCGGGTGGGGGGACATGGGTTTGTCTCTCTGGAAGGTTTGGAAAGGAGTGGCTAGAGTCTAGGAACGAGGCCTTCTCACCTCAACGCGCAGGCTTGCGCAAAGATATGCAATCCTTGCGATCTTGAGATCAGCTCTTCATGCCACCCACGCCTTCCCCCGACGAATTCGTGCCGCCGCCCCGCGCCGGTGCCGCGCGTGCCGCCATCAGCAACTACACGATGGCGGCGCGGGCACAGCGCGCCTATTTCGGCATTCACGACCAGAGCAACTGCCTGCCGAATCCGGTGCCGCACCGGCATGAGTACTTCCAGATCTACGTCAACACGCGGGGCGAGACCACGCACTACATCGGCGGCAACCAGCGCGCCATCGGCGCCGGCACGGTGAGCTTCGTGCTGCCCTTCCTGGTTCACTACATCCCGAACGCGGCCGACGGCGTGTTCCATGTGATCAACATCAGCAAGGATTACCTGCTGCCGTCGCTGGACCTCGACGTGTTCGAGCTGTCGGAGGTGCCGTTGTCACGCGCGCCCGAGCTCGCGCCTTTCCGGTTCCAGCATTGCCTGGATTTCCGCTTCGATGAAACCGAGACCCACCAGCTCCAAGCGCTGTGCGAACACATGGCGCAGGAAGCGCAGCGGCCGCCGGGCGAAGACACCGCCAGCCACCTGCTGATTCGCAGCCATCTGCTTCACCTGATCGGCATGGTGTGGCGGCGCTACGGCGAGGAGTTTCGCAACTGCGAGGCGCAGGGGATGGCCCTGCAGTCGTACCGGCCGGCGGTGCTGCGCTGCATCCGCTACATCAGCCGCAACCTCGCGCAGGAGCTGACGTTGGGCGACGCGGCGCATGCGAGCCATGTGTCGCCCACGCATCTGGCCCACCTGCTGAAGAGCGAAACGGGCAAGACCTTCCTGGAGCTGGTGACCGAACGCCGGATCGAGCGCGCCAAGACGCTGCTGGTCTTTACCGGCGCCTCTGCGGCGGAGATCGGCGAAAGCACCGGTTTCGGAGAGCCGACGCAGTTCGCGCGCCGTTTCGGGCAGATCGTGGGGGCGACGCCTTCTGCGTACCGGCGGCAATTTCAGCGAGGAGGGAATCGGACGTGGGACTGACGGCGCGATGCTCCCAGTAAGCAATCAGGCTCTCGAGCTTGACGTCGGTGGCTGCAAGTCCGACGTGGGTATTCGTTGCATGGCAGTCCTTCGCGTACGGCGGCTCCGGACGGGTTGCCGACACTCAACCTGGCCCGCCTGAGTGTCCGCTTCCACTTGTGTTGCAGCCCCAGCCTGGCTTCTTCAGAACGAGCGCGGCAGACCGAGCAGATGTTCCGCGACATACGCGAGGATCAGGTTGGTCGAGATCGGCGCCACCTGGTAGAGCCGGGTCTCCCGGAATTTGCGTTCGACGTCGTACTCGTTGGCAAAGCCGAAACCGCCATGAAACTGCAGGCACGCATTGGCGGCCTCCCAGCTGGCCTTGGCGGCCAGGTACTTCGCCATGTTCGCTTCCGCGCCGCAAGGCTGCCGGGCGTCGAAAAGCTCGCAGGCACGCCAGCGCATGAGGTCGGCGGCTTCCACTTCGATGTGGCTCTCGGCGATCGGGAACTGCACGCCCTGGTTCTGACCGATCGGGCGGCCGAACACGACACGGTCCTTCACATACCCGGTCACGCGGTCGATGAACCACTTGCCGTCGCCGATGCATTCCGCGGCAATCAGCGTGCGCTCTGCGTTAAGCCCGTCGAGGATGTAGCGGAAGCCCTGGCCTTCCTCTCCGATCAGGTGGTCCGCCGGAATCTCCAGGTTTTCGATGAATAGCTCATTGGTCTCGTGGTTCACCATGTTCGCGATCGGCTGTACGGTCAGGCCGTTGCCGATGGCCTGGTGCAGGTCGACCAGAAAGATCGACATGCCTTCGGATTTCTTCTTCACCTCGGCCAGCGGCGTGGTGCGCGCCAAGAGGATCATCAGGTCGGAGTGCTGCACGCGCGAAATCCACACCTTCTGCCCGTTGACGACATAGGTGTCGCCCTTGCGCACGGCCGTGGTCTTGATCTTCGTGGTGTCGGTGCCGGTGGTGGGCTCGGTCACGCCCATCGACTGAAGCCGCAGCTCGCCGCTGGCGATCCTTGGCAGGTAGCGGCTTTTCTGCGCCTCGCTGCCGTGGCGCAGCAGCGTACCCATGTTGTACATCTGGCCGTGGCAGGCGCCGGAGTTGCCGCCGCAGCGGTTGATCTCCTCCATGATCACCGAGGCTTCAGCGAGTCCGAGGCCGGAGCCGCCGTAGGACTGCGGGATCAGCGCGGCCAGCCAGCCCGCGGCAGTCAGTGCATCGACGAAGGCTTCGGGGTAGGCGCGTTGCTCGTCGATCTTGCGGTGGTATTCGTCGGGAAATTCGGCGCACAGCGCGCGCACGGCGTCACGGATGTCCTGGTAGTTGTCGGAAGAATGGTTCATGTTGGATCTCGATGGCAGGGTGAGTGGGGCACCACCGCAAACCAGATCCTCGACGCCGCCGAGGCCCTGTTTGCTGCACATGGCTACGGGGGCACCAGCATGCGAGCGATCGCGGAGCGGGCCAACGCCAACCTGGGAGCCTTCCACTACTACTGGGGATCGAAGCAGGCGCTGTGCAAGGCCGTGCTGGAGCGCCGCCTGGGGCCGGTGATGAAGGAGCGCAAGGAGCGCCTGGACGCATTCGAGGGTCGGAAGGTCCCGTTGCGAGACATCCTGCGGGCGTCCATGGCGCCCTCACTGCTTGTCGCGGGAGCCAGTGTCCAGGAGCGCGAGTCGTTCCGTGCGTTCTACGGCCGCATGCTGATGGACCCTGCCGATGAAGTGCATGCGCTGACAGCATCCATCGTGGACGACTTCGCGCGACGCTTCGTGGATGTCGTGAGCCACGAGCTTCCTCACTTGAGCAGCGAAGAGTTCTACTGGCGTGTCATCTTCGTTTACGGCGCCTTCTTCTATGCGCACAGCACGCACACGCGGGTGCAGGCGCTGTGGCCCGAGAAGCTGCAGCAGACCAGCATGGAGGCCGGCGTCGACTTCCTGGTGAGCTTCATCGAGGCCGGCCTCAAGGCAAAGCCGGCGCCCAGGTCCGCGGGTTGACGGGCCACCTGACAGAAAAGCGTCTGGTGGGGGGCAGCACTGAGATACGTGATTCGAATGTTCCGGTCGCGCTGGCGGCCATGGCACTGCTCGTCCGAAACAAGAGGCCGGAGCGCCAATAACAGAACCCCTCACGAGCACCGGCCGCAGTGATCGAGATCGAAAGCGACCCGATCAAATGACGCTCAGGAAATGCGACTTCGCGTTCTCTACGCTGCGTCTTCCGGCATGCCATCAGCACCAAATGCGACACCGCGCTCTTCCAGCTTCTCGCGCGCGGCGTGGTGCACCACGCCGCGTTTGCGCGTGTCGGACTCCAGCAGCCTGCGCAACGTGGCCTGGCCGACATTGGCATTGCGCACCACTTCCATGCGGACGCCCCAGAACTTGTCATTCGCAAAACGATCCAGGATCTCTTCGTCTGCATCCGGGTTCATGGCCGCCACGGCGCGTATGGCCTGATTGGGATCAGTCAAGAAGGGCTCGAGCTCAACCGCATTGGCCGCTCCACTGGCAGCGATGTAACGAAGCGCCTCTGCAGCTTTCTGTTCAGTTGTCTTTTTGACCATTGCACTCTCAAAGTGATGAAGCTCACCTAGCTTCTCATGCGCAATGGTTGATGCATCCGAATTCCGGCTGCCCGGGTCGGACATACGGCCATGGATCCCGCAAGAATCCTCGCGACCTGTGGGGGACGAAACGACTTTTCTCCAGCTTTCGGCTCAAGTCGGCGACGATGGCCGGGATCATCGGCGCGTCGCCGCAATGCGGTCTACGACAGGCCGTTCTACGGACTTGCCCGCCGGGATCGTCCTTAAAGCAGACATCGGCGGCCCCGAGTCCGGTGGCGGAAATCGTTGCATAGCAGCCCCTCGCAAGGATGAGCTGCCGGATTGCGCCCAGCACGATTCACCGCTTTCGGCGCGCTCTCAACAGCCGATAACTGGGTGTTCAACTTCTCCCGCTCGTGTCACAAGCATGAATTTGGCGTCCCCGGCGGTCACCCGAACTGCGGCAGCGTTAGGGCGTGCAGAATTCCACCAGCCTCACTTCTTTCCCGCTGAATCAGGTAGTACCGCGGCGGGTCACCCTGCCAAGAAGAAGGAAGAGCGCGGCGCGGGCTGATCAGCCGGGTCCGGCTTCAGCCGCGCGCAACCGGTAGAGGCCGACGTCGACGAGCCCCGCGTGGAAGCCGGCCTCGCAGTAGGAGAGGTAGTAGGTCCACAAGCGCTTGAACGCGGCGTCGAAGCCGAGTGGCTCGATCTGCGGCCAGGCGGCGAGGAACCGGCGACGCCACTCTGCAAGTGTTCGCGCGTAGTCCTTGCCGAAGCAGTGGGAAGCCTCGATCACCAACCCTGCGCGTTGCGCCTGTTCCCGCAGCACGCGCGGACTGGGCAGCATGCCGCCGGGAAAGATGCAGTGCTGGATGAAATCGGTCCCCTGGCGGTAGCTGTCGAACTGCGCATCGGCGATCGTGATCGCCTGCAGCACCACGACGCCACCGGGCTTGAGGCGCTCGCGCAAGGTGGCGAAGTAGGTGGGCCAGTAGGCTTCGCCGACGGCCTCGATCATCTCGATGGACACGATGCGGTCGAACCGGCCCTGCACGTCGCGGTAGTCCTGCAGCCGCAGGTCGACCCGGTCGGCCACGCCCCAGTCCTGCGCGCGTTCGCGGGCGAAGGCCAGTTGCTCGCTCGACAGCGTGACGCCGGTGACGCGCGCTTCGTGCCGGCGGGCCAGGCTCGCGGCCAGCGTTCCCCAGCCGCAGCCGATCTCGAGCACGTCGCCCCCTTGCGGGGTGTCGAGCATGTCGGCGATGGCAGCGAGGCGGCGCGCCTGGGCGGCTTCCAGCGTGTCGTCGTCGGCGTCGCTGAACATCGCGCTCGAATACAGCATGCTGTCGTCCAGCCAGTGCCGGTAGAACGCGTTGCCCAGGTCGTAGTGGAATGCGATGTTGTGCCGGCTTCCGCGCCGGCTGTTGCTGTGGGTCAGGTGCCGCAGCCGCGCCGCCCAGCGCGCCAGCCCGCGCCCCTTGAGCAGCGATCCCCAGGCCGATTCGTTGGCCAGGCCGAATTCGAACAAGGCCAGCAGGTCCGGACTTTCCCACTCGCCATCGCGAAATGACAGGGCCAGGCCCAGATCGCCTTGCAGCGCCAGGCGCAGCAGCGGGCGCCAGCTCAGCAGGCGCAGGCTCGCGTGCGGCCCGGGTTCGCGGCCGGCCACCTCGATGCACCGGCCGCCCGGAAGGCTCAAGCTCAGCCGGCCGAAGCGCGTGCGGGCCAGCAGCCGGCGCAGCGGCGAGAAAACCGGAGCGGCATCGAGAGCGGGTGCGGAAGGTGTGGTCAGGCTCATGGGGTCTTGTTCGAAGAAACGATGGTGAGGTCGTGGTCGGGGGCAGCCGGTCGCGGATGCAGCGGCACGCGCTTGATCCACAGACGCAGGGCCTGCCAGTGGATGGCGGCCACCACCTTGAGGGTCAGCAACGGATGCGTGATGAACACGCGCAGCAGCGCCAGGTCGCTCAGGGGGGCGCGTTGGCCGTCGAGCCGCGCGTTGAGCACGGCGCCCGCCGCGTCGTGCACGCTGATGCCGACCGAGACCGCCTCGCCCGGCGGTGCGACGCGGAACCGGTAGTGCAGGTCCATGCCGTTGAAGGGGGAGACGTACATCTGCTTGTCGCAGTGCTGCTCGACGATGGACGCGCCGTCGTCAGCGACGGGGATCAGGTAGCTGTGCCGCTGCCCGAAGGTGTTGTTGACCTCGTACAGCAGCGCCTGCAGCGCGCCGCCGGGCGCATGGCAGAACCAGACGCTGAGCGGGTTGAACACATGGCCGAGCAGCCGCGGCATGGCCAGCAACCGGATCGCGCCGCCGGTCGGAAGGCCGGCCTCGCGCAGCCGCGCTTCCACCTGGGCCCGCAGATCGCGGCCCGAACCGTCGCCATGGTCGGCGGCATGGAAGCTGAACAGGTTGAACCGGTCCACCGAGAAGCAGCGCAACCGGGCGTGCAGTTGCGGCAGTTCGTCGATGTCGATCAGCAGGTTGTAGACCCGGTAGCTCAGCCGATGCCGCTTCGGCCGCAGCCGCTGGTGCATGACGCGTCCGATGTAGAGCGCCGAGCCTTCGTGCGCGTTCATGAGGCGACGGTCTGCGCGTGGTGCGGCAGATGGATGCGCCCGGACTCCTGCGCCACGCGCCAGGGCCGGCGCACGCCACCGAGCGCTTCGGCGACGGCCAGGCCGGCCTGCAATCCGTCCTCGTGGAAGCCGGCGCCGAAGTAGGCGCCGCAGAGCCAGGTGCGGCGCTGGCCCTGCAGCTGCCACAGCTGGCGCTGCGCGGCCATGGCCGCGGCATCGAACAGCGGGTGGTCGTAGACCTCGGTGCGGATCAGGTGCTCGGGCCGCGGGTCGATCGCCGGGTTCAGGGTCAGGAACAGCGGCTCGGCCGCCGCGCCCTGTGGCAGGTGGGGCTGCAGCCGGTTCATCCAGTAGGTCACCGTTGGGGCCGCCCCGCTGCCGCGCGTGCCGAGGTAGTTCCAGCTCGACCACACGGCGCGCCGCGCCGCATCAGGGCCGGGTCGCGGTGCAGCACGGCCAGGTTGCGGCTGTAGGGCAGGGCACCGAGCAGGGCCCGTTCGGCACCGGTGGGCGCGTCAAGCAGCGCCAGCGAGCGGTCCGCATGGGTGGCCAGGACCACCTGGTCGAAGCGCTCGGGCCACCAGCCGGCGCTCGTGCGAAGCCGCACACCCGCCGGCTCGCGATGCAGTTCGAGCACGGCCCGGTCCAGCTGGATGCGGTCGGCGAAAGGCTGGCTGAGGCGCTGTACGTATTCGCGGCTGCCGCCCACCACGGTGCGCCAGATGGGGCGGCCGCTGATCTGCAGAAGCCCATGGTTCTCGCAGAACCGCACAAAGGCGGCAACCGGATAGCGCCCCACCTGCGCCGCCGGCGTGGACCAGATGGCCGCAGCCATGGGGTAGAGGTGGTCGTCGCGAAACGCGCGGCCATAGCCGTGGGCATCCAGGTAGTCGTCGAGCGCCTGGTCGCCTGCGACCTGCGCATCGCGCGGAGCCTCGCGGTAGAACCGCAGCAGGTCGCGCAGCATGGCCCAGAAGCGGGGGCGCGCCAGGTTGCGCTTTTGCGCGAACAAGCCGCGCAGGTCGGTGCCGGCGTATTCGAGCCCGCCGGCGTCCAGGCTCACTGCGAACGACATGTCCGAGGCCGCGGTCGGCACGGCCAGGTGCTGGAACAACGCGGTGAGGTTCGGGTACGCGGGCTCGTTGTAGACGATGAAGCCGGTGTCCACCGGCACCGGGCCTTCCCGGCCTGGCGCGTCCACGGTATGGCTGTGGCCGCCCAGCCGGGGCTCGCTCTCGAACACCGTGACCTCGTGGCGCTGGGACAGCAGCCAGGCACAGGACAGGCCCGAGATGCCGGTGCCGACGACGGCGATGCGCTGGCCGGAGGGCACCGAGGCAGGCATCGGCACGGCGGCAGGCGGGGCGAGAAGAGGCAGCATGGGGAGCCTTTGGCGAGTCTTGCTGCCCTGTACGCAGAAAACGGTCATTTGGATTGCCCGCGTGTCGCTGCGATGATCCGAATGCCGCTCCCTTGCGTATGACAGGACATGGCCGTTGCTCCCGATCCGTCCAACCCCAGTGCGGGCACTCCGGTGCCCCGCAGTCGCCGAGCGTCCATCTTGACCGTGGTCTCCCCCGATTCCCAGCCATCTCCTCGCGCCGACGATCTCTGGGCCCAGGCGATGGTGGCCGTGGCGCAGCGACAGGACCGGGACGCGTTCGCGCAGCTGTTCTCGCATTTCGCGCCGCGCATCAAGCACTACCTGATGCACAGTGGCAGCCCGGCCATCCAGGCCGAAGAACTGGCCCAGGAAGCCCTGGTCACCGTCTGGCGCAAGGCCGCGCTGTTCGATCCGGCCCGGGCGGCTGCCACGACCTGGATCTTCGCCATCGCGCGGAACCTGCGTGTGGACGCGCTGCGGCGGCGCCAGGGTGTGCAGTCGTCGGAAGACGTGTTCGACTTCGACCTGCTCCAGTCGGATGACCCGACCGTCGAAGACCAGCTGCACGACGCGCGCCTGAACGAACGGCTGCGCGGCGCGCTGCGCCAGCTTCCGCCCGAGCAGCAGCAGGTGCTGCACCTTTCCTATTTTGAAGACGCGCCGCATGCCCGCATCGCGGCCCAGCTGTGCATTCCGTTGGGCACGGTGAAGTCGCGCGTGCGCCTGGCGGTCGCCCAACTGCGCCGCCTGCTGGAACATTGACGATGGACATCCGACACCACCCCGACGACGACCTGCTGCTGGCCGGGTCCTCCGGCCACTTGCCGGCTGGCATGCGACTGGTCCTGGCCAGCCACCTGGAACTGTGCCCGCTGTGCCGCGAGCGGGCGCGCGCACTCGATGCCGTGGGCGGCATCCTGCTCGACGGCCTGGAAGCGGTCCCGCTTGCCGATGACGCGCTGTCGCGCACCTGGGCCCGGATCGATGCGCACGAAGGCGCTGAACCCGCTGAACCCGCTCGCGTGCGGGTCAGCGCGCCCCCACCGCTGCCGCCCGGCGCGCGCTGGCCGCGTGCGCTCGCTCACTGCAGTGCCACGCCCTGGCGCTGGATCGGTCCCGGCATGCGCTGGAGCCGTGTGACCGTGCCCGAGGCCCCGGAGGCCAACGTCTTTCTTCTGCGCATCGCGGCGGGCAAGTACCTGCCGCAGCACACGCACCAGGGGCAGGAGTTCACCCAGGTGCTGCACGGCCGCTTCCACGATGGCCGGGCCTTGTTCGGCCCCGGCGATTTCGATGCGGCCGATGCCGAGATCAACCACCAGCCGGTGGTCCAGGACGGCAGCGAGTGCATCTGCCTGGCCTCGCTGGACGGCCGGCTGCACTTCGACGGGGCTATTGCGCGTTTCTTCGGCGCGCTGGTCGGGATGTGATGCGCGCCGCGACCCACGCCGACACGCCGCTCACGGCCGTGCCCCATGCCAGGTCGGCGGCCGTGACGGCCCAGGGCCAGTCGCGCAGCGTGGCCTGGTTCGTCAGGTCATAGGTCGCGTAGGCCACGAGCCCGAGCAGCGCGCCGCGACGCAACGCCACGGCGGGCTCGCCAGCCTCCAGTGCCGGCGCGATCGCCAAGACGACCAGGCCGACCAGGTAGAGCGCATAGAACAGCGCCGCCGCCGTCCAGTCCACCTGCGGCGCCATCAGCGCACCGAGCGCGGGCTGGTACAGGCGCGGTCCCATGACCGACAGCCAGACAGCGTCCAGCACCAGAAAACACACGAGCGCCCACAGGTAGGCAGCGAGCAAGGTACGCGGGGATGGCTTCATGGGGTGCTCCGTGCAGGAGAGGTCAGTCGGTAGCTCAGTTGGCGATCGCCCTTGGTATCAGCGTCGAGCCCGATCCAGCGTCCGCTGTCGGCGGCATACCAGATGCGGATGCGCTGCTGCGCCGCCTGCAGTCGCCAGCCGCGCGCCCGCACGGGCTGACCGCGGACCTCGAGGGTCGCATCGGGCAGCGGCTCGAAGCGGACCGGCTCGACCTTGCCCGTCTGGGGATCGATCAGGCGCTGTTGTTTCACCAGCCGGGGATTCCAGTAGGCAAAGCTCATCGGGCAGTTGCCGTCGAAGCGCTGCGCGATCTGCTGGCGGGTGCCGTCGTCGTCGGTCTCGGCGCGCAGCTCACGCAGGCAGTCTCCGGCCCAGCGCTCCTCGGCCTGGTGCCGGTAGCGGTAGACCGGGATGCCGAGCATGCGCACGGTGAACAGGGCGCGACTGTCGACGCTGCGCGTCGCCGCCGTGCCGCCGACGACAAAGCGATGGGTCCCGATCGGCTTGCCATCGAGCATGGCGGTGAAGTGCCATTCGCCCGCTTCCTCGTCAGCTTCCTGTGCCGCGGCCAGGCAGGTCGCCTGCGCCAGCATCAACCCCAGCATCAGCCCCAGGGCGCTGTGCTTCATGGCCGGGCGCCACGCCGCGGCGGCCAGGGGATGAAGGCACTGGTGCGTGCCGCGTAGCTGCGGTAGGCGGGCCGGCGCTCGGCAATGTCGTGCTCCAGCAGCGCGACGCCCGACACCTTGAGCAGCAGGACGGTCATCAGCAGCGGAGACACCAGGCACCACGCCACCGCCCATCCGCCCGCCGACAACGCTGCCAACCCGAGGCCCCACCAGACGCAGGCCTCGCCGAAGTAGTTGGGGTGGCGCGACCAGGCCCAGAGGCCGCGGTCCATCACCGCATCCTCGCGGCGCGGGTTGCGCAGGAAGCGGGCGAGCTGGGCGTCGGCCACGGCCTCGAAGACCACACCGCCGCCGGCCAGCAGCAGGGCCAGCACGTCCAGCCAGGACAGGGGCGACGGGTGCGCGAACGCGGCCAGCAGCGGCCAACCGACGATCCATGCCAGCACCGCCTGGAGCCCGAACACGAGGTACAGGCTTTTCAGGCCGAAGTGTGGTTCGTTGCGCGCACGCATGGCTTGGTAGCGGCGGTCTTCGCCGTGGCCCCAGTTGCGACGCCCGATGTGCAGCGCCAGCCGGCAAGCCCATATCAGCAGCAGCCCGAGCATCCAGATGCTGCGGGCGTCGAGCGCGCGGGCATGGGCACTGGCGTAGGCCAGGGCCGGCGCCGCGATCATCAGGGGCCAGATCCGGTCCGCCAGGCTGGCGTCGCGCACCACGACGCTGAGCACCCAGACCGGCAACGCCAGGCCGAGGGCGATCGCCAGACCCAGGCATGCGAGCGACAGCATCACCGTTTCTCGAACAGGTAGTGACCGACCCACCACTGGCCACCCTCGGCGTAGCCGAACAGCTCTTCCACCGAAATGAAGAAAAGCCGCCAGCGGGTCCACCACACCGGCGCGTCGCGCTCTCCGTAGACGGCGGCCAGCAGGGGCATGAGAGTGGCCCGCCGGGCGTCCATGCGCGCCAGCCAGGCGGCCGAGGTCCGCGCGTAGTGGCGGCCATCCCAGCGCCAGCGGTGCAGCAGGCGCAAGTCGTCCTGGCAGCGCAGGGCGAGATCGTCGCTCGGCATCATGCCGCCGGAGAAAAAGTGGCGGCTCATCCAGTCGCTGGCATCGCGCTCCTCGAACGGGTAGGGCGCTTCGCGGTGAACGAAGACGTGCATGAAGAACCGCCCCTGCGGTTTCAACCAGCGGGCCACGTGCGAAAAGGCGCGCGGCCAGTTGCGCAGGTGCTCGAACATCTCCACCGACACCACCCGGTCGAAGCGCTCGCCGGTCTCGAAATCATTGAAGTCGCAGGTGATCACCTCGAGGTTGCCCAGGCCGCGTGCGGCGGCCTCGGCCGTAATGAACAGCCGCTGCGAGTGCGAATTGGAGACCGCCGTGATGCGGGCGAGCGGGAAGTTTTCGGCCATCCACAGGCTCAGCGAACCCCAACCGCAGCCCAGCTCCAGGATGCGCAGCCCATCCGCCAGGCCGGCACGTGCGCAGGTCTCGGCCAAGGCTGCCGCCTCCGCCTGCTCGAGCGTCTGCACCCCCTCAGGCCACCAGCAGCAGCTGTACTTCCGGTGGGGCCCCAGCACGCCTGTGAAGAACTCGACGGGCAGCTCGTAGTGTTGCTCGTTGGCTTTCTCGGGCAGCAGGGCCAGCGGTGCCTCGCGCAGTTCATCGAAGAATGCCTCCGAACGCAGGGCGACGGCTTCCGGGTCGCCGCTGTCCAGCTCGACCAGGCGCTGGCGCAGCAGCCGCCGCACGCCCAGCCGAACGGCGCCGTCGGGCACCAGGCCTTGTTCAACCCAATGGATGGCAGTGGAGGTGCTCGAGGCTTGGGGCATGGCGGTGGGTGCAGGAGGAGAGTCTCTTCTTCCTACGCCAGGCCGGCCGCAATGGATCACTGTTCGTCGGCTTCAGCGCTTGGGGACTGGGGCGACGGTGCGAAGTACGGCGGTCGGACACTTGGCGGCGTCACAGGCCAGGTCCACTATCTCTGGACAAACTGGACATTCACCGCAAGAGCTGCGAAGCGGACGTAGCTGTGCACACGGCTCCCGGCGTCAAGAGAGGGCTGAGCCCGCACCTACGTTGATTTCACGAGGCTTGATGCATCGGCGCGTGGCGCGACCGGCCGACGATCCGGATCGGAGACGCAAGGGCCGTCTGAATCGCCGGATGGGCGGGCAGGTGCAAACCCTGGGTGAACGGCTAGACCACGCCCCGGAACAAGGGCAGGCAGGCCATTGCAAGCTGTTTGACGTGGCGGTCGTCGGTGCCGCAGCAACCGCCCATGACATTGAGGCGCTTCAACCGGTGCATCTTGAGCGCGGCATAGGCCTGCCCCAACTCCACCGGGTCGCCCGCATCCAGTTCGGGTGCCTCGTTCAACTCGGCATGGCTCATCCTGGAGGCATTCGCGCGCAGACCGCGAATCCGCCCAGCCCATGGCGCGTCGCCATGCACCACCTGCTGGAAGTGGCTGGGATGGGCGCAGTTGATCATGAAGTAGGCCGGATAACCCGCGGTGGCGCCGTCCACCTGCTGGATGGCGTCCGCCAGGGACTGCCCCGTCGGCAGCCTGCCATCGGTCTCCACCGTGAAGGAAATGACGACGGGCATGTTCGCCTGCTTCGCGGCCAGCGCGATCCCCGACGCCTCTTCGACGTAGTTCATGGTGATGGCGGTCACCAGGTCGGCCGCGGTGCCGGCGAAGGTCTCGACCTGCGCACGATGGTAGTCCTGCGCTTCGCGCACCGACATGGCACGGTCCGGGACATAGCCATCGCCGCGAGGTCCAAGGCATCCGCTGATGACGATCGGTGTCCGGCGAGTCTGGTAGGCATCGCGGATGTCCTCCAGCAGACCCACCAGCTGTCGGTTGACCGCCGCGAGCTCCTCGGGGCTGTAGCCCAGTCTGCTCCCCCAGTCTGGATTGGACCGCCAGGTTGCCGTTTCCAGAATCAGCCCGACGTCGAAGCTTCTGGCCAGCGCCGCGTAGGTCCGGAAATACTTCCGCAACGCTCTTTCGCCTTCCGGCGTTCGGAGCAGGTGAAAGGCGGCAAAGTCGGGAAGTTCCTGCCCCTCCAGAAAGATCAGGGTGGTCTCGATGCCGCCGTCGGTCATGAAGAAATCATCGCCGAGCTGCGGCAATGCGCTCCTGTAGGTTGCCATCGCTGACTCCTCTCACTCGGGTGTCCGAATGGCCGCGGCCGCCAAGGCGCCGGGCCCGCGAAGCGGATGATGACAGTGAGCGCCTCGCGGGCCAAGTGCTTGGCCGGCGGCGCGCCTTTCTCCCCCTTCAGGCTTCGGCTGTGGATCAACTGCCGGTGGCGGTCACTCGAAGCCTGACGGAGGGGCTGGAGTTCACGGAGTGATCTCTCCGGATCGGATGGCCATGCGAACAGCATATCGAAAGACTGGCGGAGGTTGGCGCAGGCATCACGACCGAAAAGGCGGTGTTCAAGCTCGATGAGGTTCATGAGGAATCGCGCTACAAAAGCACGTGCTTGAACCCTGCGGTTGGCCATGCCAAATAGCGTGGTGAACCGCTGAGCCTTTCCGGTCGACGCCTGCACCCGGCGGCTCCGTGCAACGGCGTCAGCTCGTTCGGCGCTTCACATTCGGAACCAAGGCCTTGATCACCGCGTCGGCCATCCGATGAAGAGAAGGCGCGTTCTGATAAACCCGCTCCATCACTGCCAGGCCTCGGGTGAATGTGATGACAACCTGCGCGGTTTCCTTGGGGGACAGCGAAAGCTGTGTCGACATGTCTCCCTTCGACATGGCGGCTGAGACGACGCCCTGGAGCTCGTCGAGCAACTGACGCAGCCGTTCCTGGATGCGTGGGCCTGCACCGTCGACCTCCGTTGCCGTCTTCGTGGTGAGACAGCCCCGAGGCGGTACGCCTTGCGTCATGTTGGCGATCGCGACCTTGAAGAAGGCGCGCAACGCCGCCTCTGCGCGCGGTTTGTCGAGGGCTGCGCGCGCGTTGTCCAGAAACCTGGTGGCGTACGCCTCGAAGGCCAGCAAGAACAGCTCCTCCTTGCCGCCATAGGCGTGATAGAGCGAACCGCGCTGCACATCGGCGGCCTCTGCCAGGTCGGCCATGGACGTGGCCCGCCAGCCTTTTTGCCAGAACACGTCCAGCACGGCGTCCAACACCTTGGCCTCATCGAACTGCCTGACTCCTGCCATGAGAAATCCTCGCGTTTTCTATTTTTGACAACAACGTCAAACTTGACAATACTGTCAATGATAGTCCGTCCGCCACGCAGGCGATGCCCGCGGCGCCAGGCAAGACACTTCCATCGTTCTGAAGGAACCCCACTCGATGACTCGGCTTTCTGCCTCACCGCCAATTTCCCAACTCGGCATCGATCGTCGATGGGTGGGTGTGCTGTTCGGACTCGCTTCAGCCCTGATCTGGGGCGCCTTTCCGGTCGTGACTCGCTTCGGGCTGACCCACACGGCCTTGGACGTCTACGACATCACCTGCATCCGGTACACGGTCTCGGGCGTGATGCTGCTGCCGTTTCTCGTACGACGAGGTCTCATGGGGCTGAGCTGGACAGCCATCGCGCTCATGACCGCCGGCATTGGCGCGCCCTACATGCTGGTGGTCGCCTTCGGCCTGGGCATGGCGCCGGTGGAGCAGTTCGCCGTGGTCACGCCTGGCAGCATGATCCTGTTCTCCGCGCTCATCAGTGCCTGGGGACTCGGCGCCAGGCTCTCGCGCAGGGAGACGGCGGGCATTGCGCTGATCATCCTCGGGGTCGCGTTGGTCGGCTTCCACAATTTCAGCGCCGTCCGCTCCTCGCCGTGGGCCTACCTGATCTTCCTGCTGGGCGGGCTGCTGTGGGCCATCTACACCGTCTCGTCCAAGCAGTTCTCTGCATCGGCGCTGCATGCCACCGCGATCGTTTCGGTGTTCTCGATGATCATCTACCTGCCCGCTTACCTTGCGACGCGCGGGCTGCACCTGTTGCAAGCGCCGCTGGGCGACATCGGCGTGCAGGCGTTCTATCAGGGGGTCATGGTCTCCACGGTGGCGTTGTTCTTTTTCAGCAAGTCGGTCCAGATTCTGGGCGCAGCCGTCGGTGCCACGTTCGCTGCACTCGTTCCCGGCGCAGCGACGCTGCTCGCTTTGCTGGTCCTTGACGAGCGGCCCAGCGCCACGGCCATCACCGGGCTGGTCATCGTCACAGGCGGCATGACGGCGATGCTGATCCAGCAGCGTCGATCCTCATCCCCCGTTGAGTCCAGAGGACATTGAGTCCCTGAACCCGGCAATTCCCATCGAGACGTTTCTGCATCGAAGGGCGCAGCTGCCTCCGTGCTTCATTCATCGAACGGGCGGCGCATCCGCGAGGCCGTAGAGCAGCACCGTCCAGTGCTGCAGTCGGGCCATGGCGGCCTCGCGGCCTTTCTGCGCCGCTTGCGGACCGCTACCGTCGTCGGCCAGCGCGATCAGTTCGTGGGCAGCCGTCGTCACGGCCCGCGCGAAATCCTCGGTGCAGCCCTGCCACACCACGATGCGATGGTGCAGGCCCATTTGCGCGGCGCGCTGCGCATTGATCGCCTGCTCGGGCTGGTCGGTCAGGAGCAGCAGGATCGGCTTGCGGTACACCGCTGCGACCGACAGCGCCGCCATGCCGGGCGCGGAGACGATGAAGGCGCTGCGCGCAGCCCTCTCGATCCAGTGCTCGTCCTGCGCGTGCCAGCCCGCACGTTGTGCATAGCCTTCGCCGACGAGATGCGCCGGCGTGTGCGCCCCGGCCAGCCCGCGCTCCAGGCCGTCGGCCAGTGCGGCGTCCTTGAAATGCGGGTTGAGGTACACGGCGGCCTGCGGCGCGCAGTCGTCGTGCGAGTCCGTGTCGGAACCCACGATGGCCACCGGCGTGGCGAGCCGGTGGCCGCCGCGTCCGTCGGCCTGCGGCTCGCCGTAGGCGAAATCGTGCGCGATGCGCGCGCGGCTGCGGTCGATCTGCCACGCGACGATGCGGCCGAAGATGTTCGCCATCCACGCCGGCATGCGCCCGCTGAAGTTGGTCTGCAGCGCATGCCGCAGGCTCGCGCCGTACACATGCACCACCTTGCGCCGCCAGACCGGCATCCAGCCCATGAACAGCAGCGCGGGGTGGAAGGAATCGTTCACCACCAGGTCCGCATCGCGGAACCACGCGCGCAGCCGAAGGATGTCGCGCAGCATGCGCTCCGGACGGAACACGTAGTGCGCCACGTTGCGGTCGGTTTCGCGGCGCAGCATGTTCTGCTCGCGGTCGAACTGCACCGCGTAGTGGTGCGAGAGCACCGGCGCTTCGATGCCGAAGCCGGCAAGAAAGCGCGCGCCTTCATCGGAGGTGGTGAGCACCTGCACGTTGGCGCCCGCGGCGCGCAGCGAATGCGTGAGCAGCTGCGCGCGCATCAGGTGGCCGCGCGCGTCCGCAGTCGCGAGGTAGACGATGCGCGGCGGCATCGACGGACTCAGGCCGCCACCGGCCGCGCACGGCCGGGGCGCAGGCGCAAGGCCACGCCCGCGAGGTACATGCCCAGCGCGCCGGTGATGCCGAAGCCGCGCTCGGTGTCGCGCACCTCGCGCATCAGCTGCGCGAGCCGTGCTTCCTCATGCGGCGCCACGCAGCGCTGCAGCGTGTGGCTGCACAGGCGGATGTGGCGGTCTTCGTCGGCCAGCACGCGCGTGAGCAACGGGTGCAGCGCGTGCCGCGGGCCGATCAGCGCGCAGTGGCGCTGCAGGATGCGCGAGGCCATCTGCTCGGCGGCGAGGCCGATCGCATAGGCCGGCACGAGGCCACCGTGCGCGAAGTGCGGCGCATGGCGCTGGATGAGGCGCTGCCAGCGCGCGAGCTTGCGTTGGCTCAGCCAGTCGGGCTTCGGCGCTGCTTCCGGCGATGCAGCCGCCTGCGCCGTGCCGCCGCGCGCGCCGATGGCGTCGGCGAAGAGCCGCGCATGCAGTTGCTCATCGGCCAGGTGCTGGTCGAGCTGGCGCGCGAGCCACTCGGGCGCGTTGGTGCGCAGCTCGCGCTGCAGCGCCTGCTCGGACGATTCCTCGCCGATCAGATACAGGCGCAGCAACATCACTTCGCCGGCGCGGCTCGCATGCATCTGGCGCAATGCGGCGCGCTTGATGTGGTGCACCAGCCGGGCCTGCAGCGCCGGCCAGCCACGCAGTTGCGGCGGCGAGAGGCAGTCGAATGCCGCGTTCGCCGGGGCGGTGTCAGCGGCCATCGGCTTTTTTGGCCACCGGGGTCTGCGGCTGCCGTTGCTGCCAACCAAGCACGAGGCCGATGAAACTGCCTTGAAGGAAGGCGCGCGCCGATGCATCGGCACCGGCGAACTCGCGCTGCTGGCCGTCGTAGCGCACGTAGCCCTTGCCGCCCGCGGCACCGAGCACCAGCTTCTCGTTCTTGTGGAAGCCGCGCTGCATCAGCGGCAGCAGCAGCGACTGCGACTCGAGGCCATAGAGGAACAGGTCGCGCTGCACCACCTGGCGCGGAATCTGCCCGCTCAACGCCTGCAGTTCGAGCGACCAGTCGCCCTGACGCATCGCTTCGGACAGCTCGCCGCCCTTGGCCCCCGGCGCGTGGAAATGCGCGCGCGCCACCGACTTGGAGGCGCGGCTCAACCCCAGGCCGACGGTGATGTCCGCATCGGTGGCGCCGCCTTTGCGGTTGTCCCGCACCTGCACGAATTCGTTGGCGAGCCGCGCGGCGATCGAGGGCCTGGAGAGCGTCTCGGCGATCTGCGCCGGCGTGAGCACCACGCGCTCGGCACCGCCTTCGACCACCACGACCTGGTACGGGTCGATGCGGATGTCGCTGAACTCGCCGCCGACGGGCGAATGCGCATGGCTGCTTACCGACCAGTCGTTGCCCGAGCGGCTCAGCAGCGCATGGAAGGTCAGCGGCACGCGCTGGCCACTGTGGCGCGACTGGCCGGTGCCTTGCAGCAGCACGTCGCCCACGATGGTCTTGCGGCCGTAGCTGCGCGGGTTCGCAAAGCGCAGGGTGTGCGCTGCGCTGTCGAGTGTGGCGCGCGTGTCGGCATCGTCGAGCGCGAGGCGGTTGCACTCGTTCGCAGGGCCTGCGAGCGCGGAGAAGGGGCAGCCGCTGTCGGACTTGAAGTTGAAGACGCCGCGGCCGCTGAAGTCGGCGGCGCCCGCCGCGGCGCATGCGCCGGCCAGCACGAGAAGGCTGAAGATGTTTTTCTTGTTCATGTCGGGCGATGGTAGGACAGCGCCTGCGCATCCGCGTTCGTGCGGCCCGTCGTGTGCAGGCCGATGCCGCGCGCGAAGGCGCCCAGCATGTCGATGGCCGAGAAGCCCACGATCAGCGCCACGCCCGCGAGCCAGCGCAGGCCGTGCAGGGGAGGCAGGTCCTGGTGGTTGAGCGCGCGCACGCTGAAACCCAGCCGCGTGAACAGCACGCACAGCGGCCCGATCGGCCCGCTCTTCGCAAGCCACTGCCAGCGTGTCGACACATAGCTGCGCAAGAGGTGCGGCGTGAGCGAATACGTGTCCTGCCCGCGCATCCAGCGCAGCTTGAGCGCTTCGGCACGCGTGTCGGGTAGGCGGTGCTCGGTGTGGGCCGCGGCCGCGTAGTGGATGGGAACATTCGCCGCCTTTAGCCGCATGCCCAGCACCTGGCAGTGCGCGCGGTAGACGCCGTCGAGCGCCTGGTAGCTGTGCTGCTCGAACACGTCGCGGCGGAAGGCCACGTTGTTCGCGTAGAAGTTGCTCGTCGCGCCCGCGTGGTCGGCGTTGGGGAAGTACATGAAGTCGATGGTCGTGAGCGCGGTGCCCACGATGTTGGCCGCGTAGCTCGTGCGGCCGGCCACCACCGCGGGCGCATCGGCGTCACGCGTGAAGGGCGTGAGCATCTGCAGCAGCCAGTCGTCGTCGGGGAGGCAATCGGCATCGGCGAACACCACGTGGTCGCAGCGCGCCGCATCGGTGGCCGCGAAGCCGACGTTCTTGGCGTCGTAGTAGCCGGTGGCGGCATCGATGCGCACGAAGTCGATGGGGCGGCCCGCGAGCGCCGTGACGGCCTCGCACGATGCGGCGCTCAGTCCGTCGTGCGTGATGACCACCTGGGCCAGGGCCGTGAGCGGCAGCTTCTGCTTGGCCAACAGGGCGACCAGGCGCTGCAGGCTGGTGCTTGCGGCGGCTTCGGCATCCGCTCCGCCGCGCAGGTTGTTGGTCTCCAGGACCAGCGCGCAACGCGCGGCAACGTGATCGGGCATCATCGAATTTTCCTGTCGGGACATTGTTTTGAAGGCTTGCATCCTGCTTTTATCTCACAACCGCCGCCGCGGCCAGTGCCTTGGGGGAGGGCGCTGCGCATGAGGCTCGCCATCTTCGGTGCCGGTTACGTGGGCCTCAGCTTCGCCGCCTGCATGGCCGAAGCGGGGCACGAGGTGCTGTGTGCGGATGCCGATGCCGGCCGCATCGAAGGGCTGCAGCAGGGCCGGATGCCGCTGCACGAGCCGGGGCTGGAGGCGCTGGTGTCCGCCGGTCTCTCGACGGGGAAGCTGCGCTTCACGGCCGACGAGCGCGCGGCGAGCCTGCACGGCGACGTGCTCTTCATCGTGGTCAACACGCCGGCCGATGCGCAAGGCGATGTCGACCTGCGGCATGTGATGGCCGTGGCCCGCAGCATCGGCCAGCACCGAGACCGCGACGCCGTGGTCGTCTGCAAGTCCACCGCGCCGGTCGGCACCGCGGAGCAGGTCGAGGCCGTGCTGCGCGCGGCGCTTTCGCAGCGCGGTGCGGCACATCGGGTCGCGGTGGCCGTGAACCCCGAATTCCTGCGCGAGGGCTCGGCCGTGCGCGATTGCCGCCAGCCCGACCGCGTGGTGATCGGTGCTGCCGACCCCGCGGCCATCGATCTGCTGACACGGCTCTACGAACCCTTCATGCGCGACCCGGCGAAGCAGCTGCTGGTGATGGACCGGCGCTCCGCCGAGCTCACCAAGTACGCCGCCAACGCGATGCTCGCGACCCGCATCAGCTTCATGAACGAGATGGCGCGCGTGGCCGAGCATGCGGGCGCCGACATCGAGATGGTGCGCCGCGGCATCGGCTCGGACCGGCGCATCGGCCCCGACTTTCTGCAAGCGGGCGCGGGCTATGGCGGCTCGTGCCTGGCGAAGGACGTGCGGGCGCTGCGGCATGCGGCCGATCGCGAGGGGCAGCCGCTGCGCCTCCTCGCGGCCGTCGAGGCGGCGAACCACGAGCAGAAGGGACGCCTCTTCGACCTGATGACGCATCACTTCGAAGGCCGCATCGCGAACAAGACCATCGCCCTCTGGGGCCTGGCCTTCAAGCCCGACACCGACGACATGCGCGATGCGCCGAGCCTCGTGCTGCTGGAGCGCCTGTGGGCGGCGGGCGCGCATGTGCAGGTGCACGACCCGGCGGCGATGCCGAATGCGCGCGCCATCGTCGGCGAGCACGCCGATGTGCGCTGGTGCGAATCGCCCGAAGACGCATTGCAGGGCGCCGACGTGCTGGCGCTCGTGACCGAATGGCCCCTGTTCCGCCGCCCCGATCTGGCGCGCATCGCTAGCACATTGAAGGCGCCCGCGATCTTCGACGGCCGCAACTTCTACGACGCCGCCGAGGTCGAAGCTGCCGGCATCGCGTACTACGGCATCGGGCGCGGCCGGTCAGTGCGGCGCTGACTCGTCGTCCGCAGCGCATGCCGGTCACTTGCCGGCTTTTGATCCACTAAACGTCAACCCCATGTCGGAACGAATCGAACTGAAGCTTGATTGGACAAGAAAACAGGTCCGGCAACTGGCCGCAAACGGCGAGGTGTCCATCCTGCAATTTGCCGCCGCACAGGAGGTACCGCCTTCGCTGCTGGAAATCCTGAACGAAGATCTCTTCAGGGATCGGCCGGACATCACATGGCGGATGTATGGAAGCTACGCGCGTGTGTGCGATCTTTCTTGCCTGAGGCTCATGCCCCATGTCGAAAGATTGAGCCTTGACTGCCTCACCCGGGTCAGCAACACGCATGCCGTAGAGGCCTTGCCGAAGCTGAAGGAGTTCGTCTTTGATGTGTACGAAGCAGATTCACTGGATGTGTTGAGCGCAGTGCCCACAGACCTGCAAAGACTCAGAATCGGCAAGACGAAAACGAAGAAGACCGATCTTTTCGGGCTGGAGCGCTTTTCCCATCTGAGAAAACTCGTTGTTGCCGGCCACACGCGAGGCCTCGAGGTGATTGGAAAGCTGTCAACCTTGAAGGAGGTGTCCCTCATGGGGATGCCTCTGTCGAACCTGGTCTTTCTACGGCATCTGCCCCACCTGCATACGCTTCAACTGGGATTCGGAAGCGCGCAAAACCTGGACACGCTTGCGGGCCTGAACGCCCTGAGACACCTGGCACTGTTGCGGATCAAGGATTTGTCGGACCTGTCGGTCGTCAGCCAACTGGAGGCACTGCAAAGGTTGACCGCGCAAGATCAGCCACACCTTGCCAGCTTGCCCTCGCTGGCTGCGCTCGAGGATCTGGCGCTGATCGTCCTCAACAACGTGGGGCTGAAGGACCTGAGGTGGGTGGCCTCTGCACCGGCGCTCGAAAGCCTGGCCATGTTTCAGATGCCAGCGCTGGCGCACGGTGACATCCAGAGTCTCCTGAGTCAGCCCGGCCCTCTGAGGCGCCTGATGGTGGGGTTGAAAAGCGCCCGCGAGCACAAGCTCGCGCGACAGGCGATCGAGGATTCAGGCCTGTGGGACGATGGCGGATGGTGGCGGTGACATCGCGACCCTTGGCGTCGTCGTCGCATTGAACTGCGAGGTGATGTCTGTACTCGTCAATTCGGAAATGACCTGCATGAGCAGGGCCGCACTGACCGGCTTGGGCATCCCCACTCGCATATTCGGGCCTGCGCTCATTCTCGGCGCGCGTTGCTTTGGCGCACGGCGTGCAGGTACCCGTCCAACGCCAGCAGCACCTCCTCCACCATGACATCCGCGCTCGGCAGGGCGGCACTCACCAGCAGCGTCTGCTTCACCAGCGCATCGACGACGGTGTAGGCGCCGAAGGCCACGCGGGCATCGTGCAGCCCTTCGGGCCAGTCCACCGCGCTCGTCAGCGCCTTGCCGAAGAGGTTGACGTTGTGCTGGTACAGGCGGTTGTAGACGAGCTGCGGCGAGACACGGCGCTCGATGGAGCTCAGCACCCGCCAGCGCCCGCCGCCCTCCAGCATCGTGTGCACCTGGGTCTGCGCCAGCAGACGCGTGATCTCGCGCAGCGTGCGTTGGCCTTCCGCCTGGACGACGTCGTCCACCGCGCTCGACAGCGCGGTCGAGAGCTTGCGCACCCAGGTGCGCACGGTCATGGCCGCGACCGCTTCCTTGCCGGGGAAGTACTGGTAGACGCTGCCGACGCTGACGCCGGCGACGTTGGCGATGTCGCGCATCGACGTCTTTTCGTAGCCCTTTTCCAGCAGCAGGAGCACGAAGGCGTCCTGGATGGCGATGGACGTCATCCATGCGCGTGACTGGGAGGGCTTGCGTCGGGGTTTGAGGGCGGTCGTCATGGCTGAAAAGCGAACACCGGGACGGCGCACGCAAGGAGGAGGGCCTCGTTGCAGAGGGAAATCAACGCCTCGGGGCGCGTCCCGAAAACTGAACATGCCTGCCCGGTCGATTTCCTAGACTTCTTCCAACCCAAGGCAGTCGGTGGCCGCGAGCCCCGAACCTCACTTCAACCCAAGGCCAACGCGCGCACTCGTCATTCTTGCATGTCACCTCCTGCGACCTACAAAGCACCTTTGCGCGAACTGCGCTTCGTCCTGAACGACCTGCTCGGCATCGATGAAGAACTGAAGGCGCTTCGCCTGCCCGGCGCCATCGCCCGCGAAGACATCGACGCGCTGATGGAGGACATGGCGGCCTTCGCCGAAGAGGTGCTCGCACCGCTCAACCAGAGCGCGGACCGCGAAGGCTGCGTCTGGCGCGATGGCGAAGTGGCCACCCCCGGCGGCTTCAAGGCCGCTTACGACATATTCCGGGGCAAGGGCTGGGCCGGCCTGGGCGCGGCGCTCGAACACGGCGGCCGCGCGTGGCCGACGGTGTTGACCCATCTGGTGACGGAGCTGATCGGCTCGGCCAACCATTCCTGGCTGATGTACCACAGCATTTCGCGCGGCGGCTACGAATGCATCCGGGCCAACGGCACGCCCGCGCAGCAGGCGGCGTACCTTCCGCACCTGGCCAGCGGCGCGTGGACCAGCAGCATGTGCATCACCGAGCGCGAGGCCGGCACCGACGTGGGCTTGCTGCGCACGGAGGCCGTTCCCCAGCCGGACGGCGGCTACCGCCTCACCGGTCTCAAGCGCATGGTGACGGCCGCCGAGCACGACCTGGCGGACAACATCGTCCACCTCGTGCTGGCCCGGATCGCGGGTGCGCCCGAGGGCGCGCGGGGGCTTTCGCTGTTCATCGTGCCCCGGCACCTGCCCGGCGCGGCCGAGCGCAACGGCGTGCGCTGCGAAGGGCTCGAGGACAAGATGGGCATCCGCGGCACGCCGACCTGCTGGTTGCGGCTCGACGGTGCGCGCGGCGAATTGCTGAACACCGCCGGCAACGGCCTGGCGGCCATGTTCGTGATGATGAACATCGCCCGCCTGGCCACGGGCATGCAGGGCGTGAACCAGGCCGAGGCGGCCTACCAACTTGCACGCGATCACGCCCGCACGCGGCTGCAGGGACGCGGCTTCGGCGGTGCGCGCAAGCCCGAGGCGCAGCCGGCCGCCGATCCGTTGATCGTGCATGCCGATGTGCGCCGCATGCTGCTGGTGCAGAAGGCCTGGACGGAAGGTTCGCGCGCGCTGGCCTACTGGCTCGCGTTGCAGGTCGATCGCTCGAAGCTCCACCCCGAGCCCTCGGTGCGCCGCGAGGCCGACGAGCTCGTCTCGTTGCTCACGCCGGTGCTCAAGGCTTTCGCGACGGACAACGGCTACGCCAGCACCACCCTGGCACAGCAGGTCATGGGCGGCTGGGGCTACCTGGACGACAGCGGCGTTCACCAGTACCTCCGCGACGTGCGCGTGGGGCAGATCTACGAAGGGGCCAACGGCATCCAGGGCCAGGACCTGCTCGGACGCAAGATCCTCGGCGACGGGGGCGCCAGGCTGCGCAGGTTCATGGACGTGGTGCACAAGGTCCTGGAGAAGAACGAGGCGCATCCGGTGCTGCAGCCGTGGGTGGCGCAGACGCGCTCGCTGTGCGCGCGCCTGGAAGCGCTGGCCCGGCAGCTGATTGCGCGGGCGCCGTCGCACCCCGACCAGGTCGGCGCGTCCGGCCACAGCTGCCTGCGCATCGTCGGCGTGCTGGCACTGGCATGGCAGTGGATCGGCATGGCCTCGATCGCGCAGCGCAGGATCGACGCGCGGCAGTCCGATGGCTTCGACGCTGCCAAGGTGGCCACGGCCCGCTTCTATTTCGCGCACCTGTTTCCTGAGGTCGAGCAGCACCTGCAGGTGGCCGCGCAGGACGACGACGCCGTGATCGCGCTGGACGCCGACTTCTTCTGATCCCGCCGCGCAGCTGCTCCCGGCTGCGCCCAGAACAACACGGGATGCGAAACCCGGCGGCACCGCGTTGCCCGGCCCTGCATCCAACTGGAAAAAGACTTCATGAACCTGATCTCGATGTTCGACGAGAGCGCGTCGCGCTGGCCGACGAAGACGCTGCTGCACTACGGCGACGAAGCCTTCAGCTACGCGCAGATCCAGGCGCTCAGCCGCCGCGCTGCGCAGGTGCTGCGCGACCGGGGCGTGGGGCAGGGCGACCGCGTGGCGCTCATGTGCTTCAACACGCCGTACTTTCTCATCGGCGTGCTGGGCGCGCTGCGCCTGGGCGCGGTCATCGTGCCGGTCAACCACAAGCTGCAGAAGCCCGAGGTCGAGTTCATCCTGCGCCACAGCGCCGCAAGGCTCTGCATCATCGACGTCGCCCTGGGCCCGTTGGCGCAACGCATCGAGACCGAAGCCTGCCTGCTGGGCACCGGCGACGCGGCCGGCGCGGCGGACGTCGGCTTCGATCACTTCGACACGCTGGTGCAGCGCACGGAAGCGGGCGAGCTGCCTGCGCCCGTGGGCGACGAGGCACTGGCGCAGGTGCTCTACACCTCGGGCACCACCGGCCAGCCCAAGGGGTGCCTGCACAGCCATCGCGCGGTCTTCACCACGGCGCTGGTCTGCGCGGCGGCCCTGTCGATGACGCACAACGACCGGATGCTCATCGCCATGCCGATCTGGCATGCGGCGCCGCTCAACAACTGGACCTTCGGGACGCTGCTGATGGGCGGGACGCTGGTCTTCCTGCGCGAGTACGCGCCGCGCGGATTCCTGGAAGCGATCGCGCGGCACCGCGTCACGCTGACCTTCGGCGCGCCCATCGCCTTGCTCGCGCCGCTCGAACTCGCCGACTTCGACCGCCACGACCTGGGCTCGATGCGGCTGTGGATCTACGGCGGCGGTCCGCTGGGCGAGGACATGGCGAAGCGGCTCATGCAGCGCTATCGCACGACGCAGTTCATGCAGGTTTACGGCATGACCGAGATGGGCCCGCTGGGCACCGCGCTGTTCCCGGAGGACGCGCTGCGCAAGGCGGGATCGATCGGCCGCTCCAGCCTGCCGGGCGTGCAGGTGCGCGTGGTCGCCGAGGACGGTGGCGCGACGCCCGCGGGCCAGGTCGGCGAGATCCAGCTGCGCAGCGAAGCCGCCATGCGCGGCTACCTGAACGACGCCGAGGCCACGCGCGCCGCCTACACGCCCGACGGCTGGTACCGAAGCGGCGATCTGGCCCGGGTCGACGAGGACGGCTACTACTACGTGGTGGACCGGCTCAAGGACCTGATCACCACCGGCGGCGAGAACGTGTACTCCAAGGAGGTGGAAGACGCGCTGTCGCCGCATCCCGACCTCGCCGACGTGGCCGTCATCGGCCGCCCGCACCCGGACTGGGGCGAAACCGTGGTGGCGGTCATCGTGCCCCGGTCCGGCCGGCAGCCGGACGTGGAGGCGCTCAAGGCCTTCCTGGCCGACAAGCTGGCCCGCTACAAGATTCCGCGCGAATACGTCTGCGTCGACACGCTGCCGCGCACGCCGTCGGGCAAGTTGCAAAAGCACCTGCTCCGAAAAGACATCGGTGCACCGGCTCCCTCTCTTCTTTCCACTTCCAAGGACATCCACGCATGAACCTGTTCGACCTGAACGGAAAAGTCGCCGTCGTGACCGGTGCCAGCCGCGGCATCGGCCGCGCCACCGCCGAGCATCTGGCGCTGCTCGGGGCCAAAGTCTGTGTTTCCAGCCGGCGGCTCGAAGCCTGCGAGGAGGTGGCCGAGGGCATCCGCGCGCAAGGCGGGCAGGCCTTTGCCTGCCAGGCCAGCATCTCGCAGCCCGAGGAGCTGCGCGCGATGGTGGCGCAGGTGCGCGAGCGCTTCGGCCCCATCGACATCCTGGTCTGCAATGCGGCCACCAACCCGCACTACGGGCCGCTGGCCGAGATCGCGGACGAGATGTTCATGAAGATCGTGCGCAACAACGTGCTGAGCAATCTCTGGCTGGCCAACCTCGTTCGGCCTGACATGCAGGCCAGGGGCAGCGGCGCCATCGTGATCGTCTCGTCCATCGCGGGCCTGCAGGGCTCTTCGACGATCGGCGCCTACGGGTTGTCCAAGGCCGGCGACATGCAATTGGCCCGCGACCTGGCGGTCGAGTGGGGCCCGCAGGGCATTCGCGTCAACTGCATCGCGCCGGGCCTGATCGACACCAAGATGGCCGGCATGCTGCTCGCGGACCCCGAGATCCAGTCGTTCACGCAGAAGAAATTGCCGTTGCGGCGCGTCGGGCAGCCGCAGGAGATCGCCGGCGCCATCGCGTTCCTGGCATCGCCCGCAGCCGCGTTCGTGACCGGCCAGACGCTCGTCGCCGACGGCGGCGCCGTCATCGTCTGAACACCCATCGATCGACATCCACACGAGGAGACTTACCGTGAGCCTGACAAAGACCATCGCCGCGCCGATGCTGTGCATCGCCCTGGCCGCCAGCGCCCAACCCGTGCAGACCGTGAAGATCGCCACGCTCGACATGCTGTCGGGGCCGATGGCCGGCCTGGGACAGAACGTGTTGAAGAGCTTCCAGTACGCGGCGCGGGTCGCGAACGAGGAGAAGTGGGCGGGGCCCTACCAGTTCGAGATCGTTCCCTTCGACAACAAGCTCTCGCCGCAGGAGGCCGTGGCGCTGCTCGGCACGGTCGTGGCCAAGGACATCCGCTATGTGGTCCAGGGCGCGAGCTCGTCCAGCGTGGGCATCGCATTGGGCGAGGCCATCGACAAGCACAACGCCCGCAATCCGGGCAAGGAGATCGTGTTCCTGAACTACGCGTCGCAGGCGCCGGTGCTCACGAACGAGAAGTGCAGCTACTGGCACTTCCGCACCGACGCCCACTCGGACATGAAAGTCGATGCGCTCACCACCTACCTGGCCGGCCGCAAGGACATCCGCAAGATTCACCTGCTCAATCCCAACTACGCCTACGGGCAGGACACGGCGCGCGCATCGCGCGAGTCGCTCGCGCGCAAGCGCGCCGACATCGAGATCGTGGGCGACGACCTGCACCCGACCGCGCAGGTGAAGGACTTCGCGCCCTACATGGTCAAGATCCGCCAGTCCGGCGCCGACGCGGTGATCACGGCCAGCTCGGGCTCCGACCTGGCGCTCATCGTGCGCGCGGCCAACGACTTCGGGCTGAAGGTCGACTTCTACACCTTCAACGGCAGCAACTACGGTGTGCCCGGCACCATCGGCGCGACGGGCGAGGGCCGCGTCAAGCTGGTCTCGACCTTCAACCCCAATGACCCCGGTGCGAAGAGCTCGGCGGTGCTGGGCAACTTCAAGAAGCAGTTCGGCGAGGACTTCATCAACGGCATGGGCTACAACGCCGTCGTCGCGCTGTCCGGCGCCATCCGCAGCGCGAAGTCCGCCGAACCGGCGAAGGTGGCCGCCCAGCTCGAGGGCCTGCGCTTCGAGGGCATCAACGGCCCCGTGGTGCTGCGCAAGTCCGACCACCAGGCCCAGCAGGCGATGTTCGTCCAGAGCTGGGAGAAGGTCGACGGCGCGGCCGTCCGCTACGACCAGGAAGGCACCGGATTCGGCTGGAAGCAGATCGCGAGCGTGGACGCCAAGGCGGCCGAGCAGCCCACGACCTGCCGCATGAAGAGGCCCTTGTGACCGCACGACGGCGCGAGGCGTTCGCCCCGGCACCATGACCACCATCTACATCGACGAAAGCGGCCACAGTGGCGACATGGTCGGCAGCGGCACGGGCTACGACTTCAAGCGGCAGCCCTACTTTGCATTGGCGGGCGTCGGGCTGCAGGACGAAGAGGAGTGGGATGAGCGCCTCCAGGCGTTGCGCGATCGCCATCGCATTCCCTCGGGCGAACCCGGTGCCCGATTGCTGGCATCCAGGCCGGAGTTCTCCGCGGCCGTGATCCACGCCTTGCTCGACCGGCGGGCCCCGCTGTTCGTCGAGCTGGTCGACAAGCGCTACTTCATCTGCTCCTGCATCACGTCGTTCCAGCTGCTGCCGTCCTGCCTGGGCTACCCCGAGTCGATGCGGCTCGACTTCCTCAGGAATGCCGTCGCGGATTTTCTGCACGTCCATGCCGATACGCAGGTGCTGGACAGCTTCGTCGCGTCCTGCCTGACGCCGGAGGCCGGGACGCTTCACGCATCGTTTGCCAGCCTGCGCGAGCTGGCCACGCACACCGCCGAGGAGGAGGAAGAGGCCGCGGCGCAGGTCGCGAAAGGGTTCGGCCGCATCGTCGAAGCCGCGAACACCGAGTACCACGCGCTGAGCGAGGCCCAGCATCAGCCCTGGCTGGAGTTTCTTCCGCCGCCCGAGCTCAACACGTCGTCGACGCAGGCCTGGACGCTGCCGAACCTGACGTCGTTCATGCGCATCTACGCCCGGATCCATCTCTACTACCGGCACTGCCTGGCCGATGTCCGGCTGGTGCACGACCAGAATTTCGAGGTGCAGCGCATCCTGGGGCAGGGGAAGGCCGCCGCCGAAGGACCGGACCGTGCGATGGAACTGCTGTGCACGCCCCCGTCCGACCACCGCTTCGAAGAAGTGGCCGCCCTCGATTTCAGGCAGTCGCACGAAGCGGCCGGCGTGCAGATGGCCGAGGTGGTGGCGGGCGCCACGATGCGCTTCTTTCGTGACCTGCACACAGGCAGATGCGTGTGCCCCGAACTGCGCGAGGCCATGATGCGGTTGATCTCCGAAGGGGACGAGCGCACGGGGTACGGCCTCAAGCAGGTGGTGCCGACCCGCCAGGTTCGCATCGGTGCCGAAGCAGCGTGGGCCTGAGCGGACGATCGCGTTTTGTTGACCGCCGACGCGGAACCTTCGGGCGGGCAGGGCCTCCTATCTGGCTTCTCCGCTTCTTTCCCCACCCCCTGTCGCCCGATGAATGAAATCCGCAATGCCGCCGCCGAGCTCGCTCTTTTTCGCCGCCGCGTGGTGGTGGTCGGTTGCGCGGTGCTGTTCGGATTCGGACTGATCGGCGCGCGGCTGGTCTACCTGCAGGTGGTGCGCCATGAAACGCTGGCGGACCGGGCCGAGAGCAATCGCACCGCGATCGTTCCCGTGGTTCCCAACCGCGGGCAGATCCTGGACCGCAACGGCGTGGTGCTGGCGTCCAACTACGCCGCCTACACGCTGGAGATCACGCCGTCGAAGGTGGGCGACATCGCCACGGTCGTCGACGAGCTGGGCGAGCTGCTCGAAGTGACGCCCAGGGACCGCCGCCGCTTCCAGCGCCTGCGCGAAGATTCGCGCAGCTTCGACTCCCTGCCCATCCGCACCCGCCTGAGCGACGAAGAGGTGGCGCGCTTCGCGGCGCAGCGCTACCGCTTCCCCGGCGTGGAAATCCGGGCGCGGCTGTTTCGCACCTACCCGCACGGCGAGGTGGGCGCGCACGTGATCGGCTACATCGGGCGCATCAACCAGCGCGAGAAGACCGCGATGGACGACTGGGAGGAAGACGAGCGCGCCAACTACCGGGGCACCGACTACATCGGCAAGGTCGGCATCGAGCAGAGCTACGAAAAGGCGCTGCACGGCCAGACCGGCGTGGAGCAGATGGAAACCTCGGCCGGCGGACACGCGGTGCGCCGCCTGTCGCGCCACCCCGCCAGGCCGGGCCAGACGGTGATGCTGTCGCTCGACATCAAGCTGCAGAAGCTCGTGGAAGACATGTTCGGCGAACGCCGGGGCGCGCTCGTGGCCATCGACCCGAAGACTGGCGAGGTGCTGGCCTTCGTGAGCAAGCCCACCTTCGATCCCAACCTGTTCGTCGAGGGCATCGACACCGAGAACTGGAAGGCGCTGACCGAGTCGCCCGACAACCCGTTGCTCAACCGCGCGCTGCGCGGCACCTACCCGCCGGGCTCCACCTACAAGCCCTTCATGGCGATGGCGGCGCTGCAGACCGGCAAGCGCAGCGCCGAGAAGGTGGAGAACGACCCGGGCTTCTACAACTTCGGCGGGCGCACCTTCCGCAGCCACCGGGGCGGGCTGGGCGGCGTCGACATGCACCGCGCCATCCAGTTTTCAAGCAACACGTACTTCTATTCGCTGGCCGCCGAGATGGGCGTCGACCTGATCCATGACTTCATGGCGCCCCTGGGCTTCGGGCAGTTCACCGGCATCGACCTGCAGGGCGAGTCGCGCGGCGTGCTGCCCAGCAGGGCGTGGAAGCGCGCGGCCTACCGGCGCGCCGACATGAAGACCTGGCACCCGGGCGAGACGATCTCGCTGGGCATCGGCCAGGGCTACAACAGCTTCACGATGCTGCAGCTGGCCTCGGCCAATGCCACGCTGGCCAACGGCGGTGTGCGCTACCAGCCGCACCTGGTGCGGGCCATCCGCGACACGTCGACCGGCGAGGTGGTGCGGCAGGTCCAGCCGCCGGCCCAGGACCTGGGCTATGCGCGCAAGCACGTCGAGGTGGTGCGCGACGCGATGGTGGCGGTCACCAAGGGCGGCACCGGCACACGCGTGTTCGCGGGCGCGGCGTACACCTCGGCCGGCAAGACCGGCACCTCGCAGGCCGTGGGCCTGAGCCCGAAGGCGCGCGCGAGCGGCAAGGCCCTGGAAGCGCGCCAGCGCGACCACGCGCTGTACATGGCATTCGCCCCGGCCGAGGACCCGACCATCGCGGTGGCCGCGATCGTCGAGAACGCGGGCTTCGGCGCGGCGCACGCGGCGCCGATCGTGCGGCGGGTGTTCGACTACTGGATTGCGGGGCAGTACCCCAACGACGCCGACATGGCGGCGGTGCAGGTGGGGAAGGCCGGCGCGCCCATCGGCCAACCGCTGGTGGCCAGCGAGGTGCCGGTGCTGGACGACGGTGCGCAGGGGGATGAGGCTGGGGTGCTTTGAGGGGCCGGGGGCGAAGCCTCAACCCGGCGCGAGCCGCCGGGCAAACCAGTCCGCCACGAAGGCAGTCCGCTGCGCCGCGTGGTTGTAGATCGTGTGCTCGCCGTCTTCCCACACGCGCAAGGTGACGTCGGGGTTCGTCGCGGCTTCCCGAAGTTCGATCAATAGCTGGGAGGCGCCGGGGCGTCGGCGGGGATGGCGCCGGGTTGGAAAACCTGCGTGAAGTCGCAGCATTCCTGTGCAAGCAGCACCGTGGAGTCGATCAACGTGCTTCGCTGCTCGCTCCTGCTCATTGCGACGTAGGTGATGTCGGGGATTGCCGGCGTGACCTTGATGGGTTGCAGCAAACCCAGGTCGACCATCGGAGCGAGGCAATCACGAGGAAGGGGACTGATCCCGATTCCAGACACGGTCATGCCGATGATGGCAATGATGCTGTTGCTGGGCAGCGACTGCTTCGGGGTGAGGCCGAAGGACTTGAACCAGTTCTCCGAGGCGAGGCCCGCCCCCGAGCGGCTGCCCTGGGTCAGGATTCGATGCGAGGCCAGCTCGTGGAGGCGCAACGTCCTGTCCGCAGGCAGCATGCCGGGCTTGCACATCCAGGCGCTGACCACCTTGCCGATGGCTTTCTTGGTGATCCGGCTGTCGTCTTCCGCGTCGGGAACGATCGCAAGATCAATCTCGTCGGCCAGGAGTCTCTTGCGAATGGTCACGCTGCCGTCGACGTCGGGCTCCAGCACAACGCGGGGGTGATGAACCTGCATCATGCCCACCAGCCGCGGAAACCATGTCATTGCGGTGAGTTCGGTGAGGCCGATTCGCAGTCTGCGTTCGACAACCTGTGCCTGTGCAAGCTGCTCCATCGCTTCGTCGCGCTGGGCAAGAAGCCGCTTTGCGATCGCAAAGGTCTGCTGCCCCTTCTCCGTCAATCGGGCGGCGCGTGAAGAGCGGTCGAACAGTGAAGTGTCCAGGAGGCTCTCCAGTTCCTGGACTCGCCGCGAGATCGCCGACTGCGTGGTGTGAAGCTTCTCGGCGGCCTGCGAGAAGCCGCCAAGCTTGACCACCCAATAGATCGCCTCAAGTTGCTTGAACGACATCATGTTCGTTCTTTCGGTGGGATTTCATGCACTGCGGGTTCCCCCTTGGTATATGTGAAAAACAGATGCAATTCTATAAAAATAAATCGTTTTTTTTAATTTTTCAAAGTCTCCAGAATGCGGGCTTCCATCTCATTTCTTGGCCTCTGGCATCAAGCCGCTTCAGGAGTTGCGCTCATGTTCCGATTGACTTTCACTCGCGTCATCGCCGTCGCTCTTTGCGTCTGCGCCACCACGGCACAGGCCGATCGTCTCAGCGACATCAAGGCGCGCTCCAAGCTGGTGTGCGCAACGCTGACGGGGGCGGAACCCCTTGCGTTTCAGAACCCCGCCACCCGCGAGTACGTCGGCTTCGACGTGGATACGTGCAAGAGCCTCGCAAAGCACCTCCACGTTGAACTGGAGCACCGCCCGATTTCCGTCGAAGCCCGCATTCCCGAGTTGGCGCTGGGGCGTGTGGATGTGGTGGCGGCCTCCCTGGGCTACACGAAGGAGCGTGCCGAGCAGATCGCCTTTTCGGACATCTACTACCAGCTGCCCTTGAAGATCATCGTGGCGAGCAATTCGCCCATCCAGACGTTCGCCGACCTTGCCGGGAAGAAGATCGCCGCCAACAAGGGCTCGACCTCGGAGCTCAACGCTCGCAACAAGCTTGCGGGTTCCGAAGTGGTGACCTACCAGGACGGCACCATGGCCTTCCTGGCGCTCGCACAGGGAAAGGTTCAGGCATATGCCATTTCTCAAGCACCCGGCGCGCGACTGCTCCACGAAAGCTCGGGCAAGTTCCGCTTCCTCGACGAGTCCCTCGTCTACGAGCCCACGGGCCTGGGTGTGAAGAAGGGCGAGGGCGAATTGCTCGATGCGGTGAACAAGGCGCTGCGCGACATGGAGTCGTCTGGGGAACTCGATGCGTTGTGGCGCAAGTGGTTCGGGCCCGACACGAAGCTGAAGATCGTTCGCGAGAAGAAGCTGACGCCCCTCAGTGCATTCTGATCAAGTTCGCAAATCAGAGCCACGAGCGCATCCATGCTTGATCTGAATTTCGGGGCCGTGTGGAACGGCCGCTATCTGGACTGGTTGATCGCCGGCGCGTGCAACACACTCGTGCTCTTCGCCGCTGCATGGGTGTCGGGCCTCCTGCTGGCACTTGTCGTCGTTTCCATGCGGCAGTCCGGCTTGACCGGACACGATATGAATCGAACACTTACCGAGAGACATCCAGGGGCTCCTGATTGCTCGACCCACCTGAGTCGGCGATCCGCCATGCAGCTCGCGACCGCTGGTCTGGCGGTGTGGACGGCAGGTGCATGGGCGGCGTCGGCGCAGAGCGACGCCTTTCCCGTGCGGCCCATTCGCATGGTCATTCCATTTCCTCCATCGGGCGCCGCCGATCTCGTCGGCCGCCTGTATGCCAAGGCTCTGGCAGAACTCTCGGGTCAGCCGGTGGTTCCTGACAACAGGCCTGGCGCAAGTGGCCTGATCGGGGCACAGAACGTGCTCGCATCTGCGCGCGACGGATATTCGCTGCTGATCGGGAGTTCGTCGACGCTTGCAGTGAACGCTGCCATCGCCAAGAGCTTGCCCTACGATCCTCTGACCGACTTTGTACCCGTGGGCGTCCTGGCAACGGGGCCCGTTGTGCTTGTGACGGGGGCATCCTCGGGAATCAAGAGCTTCGAAGACCTGGTCCAGAAAGCACAGGCCCGTCCCAAGACCCTGAACCTGGGCACCGGCTCCACGGCCTTGCAGCTGCAAGCCGAATGGCTCAACGAGACAGTGGGCATGAAGATGACGACCATTCCGTACAAGGGTGGCAGTGAGGTGGCCTCCGCCTTGTTGGCAAATGCCGTCGACGTTGGAATGCTGGATGTGTCGGCAGCCCATGCCCTCATCCGGTCGGGCAAGTTGCGAGGTCTTGTACTTGGTGCAAGCCAGCCTCTCGCCTCGCTCCCGGGTGTGCCGACGACCGCGCAACTCGGTGTCAGGGGCTATACCGGCGAATCCTGGATCGTCACTGCGGTAGCTGCGGGCACTCCGGATCATGTGGTTGACTACTACGCCACGGTGCTGGCGAAGGCCGCCCAGCTGCGATCGACGCAGGATTGGCTCCGCGAGCGAGACCTCGGCTACGTCTATCGCACCGCAGCGCAGACCAAGGCGTTGATCGCTGCCGACATCGCGCTCTACAAGCAGTTGGTCGATCGACTGGGTATCCCGAAGGTATGAAGGCCATGACACCAACACCTCGCACGCTGCTACTGGCTGGGCGCTACAGCCAGGTCTTCAAGGAACCTCTGCTGGCCTGTCTCGGCCCCGGTTGGGTTGCCGAGTCATGGTGCGCCGAGGAGGGCACGGAAGGCTTGACGCGCAAGGCAGCCGTGGCCGAAATCCTGATCGGATCTGCCGAATGGGCGCGACACGCACAAGGCCTCGGTGTTGAAGCGACCTTCGCCGCCAGCCGCCGGCTCGGCCTGACCATTCTCCCGTTCTCGGGTGTCGACTGGTTGCGCTCCGAGTGGGTGCCGGCCAACTCGGTGGTCTGCAACGTCAGCAACGGCAGCGATCCCATTGCCGAGTACGTGATGGGCGCCATCTTGAACGCCGAGATTCCGTTCCGGGAGATGGATGCCGAATTGCGGCAGCACCGATGGACCTGGGGCGGCGGCTCCGTTGTCGGTCGCAAGCACGGCGAGGTGCAAGGCAAGACCATCGGCTTGGTGGGCTACGGAAGAATCGGCCAGCGTGTCGCTCAATTGGCCGCTGCGTTTCGAATGCAGACGATCGCCGTGAGTCGATCGCCCGGCGTCTCCCGCGAGCTGAACTGGTGGCGCGGCATGGAGGCTTTGCCGGCCCTCCTTGCGCAGAGCGACTATGTTCTTCTGTGTGTACCAGGTGGCGCAGAAACGCTGAACCTGATCGACAAGGATGAGCTGTCTCGCATGAAGTCGAACGCCATCCTGATCAACGTCGCGCGCGGGCCGGTCGTCAACGAGGCGTCACTTTTTGGAGCGCTTCAACGCCGCGAAATTCGTGGTGCCATCGTTGATACCTGGTACACGTATCCGCCGCCGTCTTCGATGGTGGGCGCGCCCAGTAGCCTGGCGTTCGAAACCTTGGACAACCTGGTGATGACGCCGCATGCCGCGGGATGGACGGATGAGCTGGAAACGCGCCGGGTTGAAACCGTGGTGCGCAACGTGCACTGCTACCTGCATCGCAAGGCGCTCACCGACGTTGTCATCGACAAGCGTTCAGCGACGAGCGAATGCCTTTGATTTCCTGGAAACCGCTCACTGTGTCTGGAGAAGAACGATGCAATTGACAGCAGCCTGCCTGCCGCCGCCGGAGCACTATGCGGCCCCCGACTTTCAGGTCCCCGCGCGGGCGTGCGATTCTCATTGCCATGTCACGCCTGAAGATTTCTTGAACACGGTGCCGGACGCGAGCTACGAGCCAGCACCGGCACCGCCGGCGGAACTGCGCCGCCTGCGCAGATCGATTAAGTTCGAGCGATCGGTGGTCGTTCAAGCCAGCGTGTATGGCAAGGACAACCGCGCCGTCGAGCAAGCGCTGCGCGCTGAGCCGCAGGTGCTGCGTGGCGTGGTGGTTGGTGATGCGGACACGACCGATGCACAACTCGATGCCTGGCACGCCATGGGCGTCAGGGGGATGAGATTCATCATGTCGGGCCAGCTTGGCGGCACCGTCGATCTCAATGACCTGAAGGTCCTGGCGCCGAAACTGGCGGACCGTGGTTGGCATGCCGAGATCCTTCCCAGGGAGGATCAGTGGCCCTCGCTCAAGTCAACGCTGGAGCAGTTGCCCTGCACGCTGGTCGTCGACCATCTCGGCGGGTTGTCCTTGGGGGAGCAGTCCAGCGAGGCTGAGCGCGTCTTGTCGTCGCTGCTGTCAACGGGCCGTGTGTGGGTCAAGCTGATCGGCTATCGCCTGTCGGCCGACCTTCGTGATCCTCGCATCGCCCGCCGCGCCCAGCGCTTGTACTCCGAAGCGCCAACTCGCATGGTCTGGGGAACCGACTGGCCCCATGTGGGCTTCTCGGTGGAGCAGGACGCCGGCGTCTTGCTCAATGCTCTGGCGAGTTGGTTTGACCACGATGCAAGCGCCATCGAGAGGATCCTTGCCTCCAACCCTGAGGAGCTGTTCGACTTCCCGCGCGCTGCCGTCGGCATGGATCCCGCCGATCCGATCATCGTTACCGGAACCCCACAGCGCCGAACTTGACGCTCGGGGCGAGAACGGGGGGAAGGTGATTCGGCACGGGCCGCGCATTTGTTCAATCCGGTAGTCCCGCTCGGACGGGTTGCGATCACCGGGCGCCAGCTGGCCGGGCCGGGCGAGAATCCTCCGATTCCCCGTCCGCCTTCCCGTCCCACCCGAATCGCCCAGCGCCCGTGACCTCCACCGACCTCCAGGGCTTCATCCTCACGCGCCACTGGCGTGATGCACCGACCGGCACCGAGATCGAGTACTGGCTGGCCACCGAGGCGGGGCCAAGAAAAGTGGTGCTGACCTCCCGCAGCAGCGTCGCGTTCGTCGCCGCCCGGCACAGGGCGGCGGTGGAAGTCCACCTCGCGGCCATGCCGGGCGTGCAGTTGCGTGAGCTCGAGCTCCAGAGTTTCCAGCAGGAAGCCGTGCTCGGCGTCTATGCGACGCACTTTCGCCAGATCGGCCGGTTGGCGCGCGCTCTGCAGGCGCAGGGCATTCCCTTGCTCGAAGCCGACGTGCGCCCGCACGACCGCTACCTGATGGAGCGCTTCATCACTGCCGGTGTGCGGGTGGAAGGCGGGAGCGCCGAGGGCGCCACGCTCGTCGACTGCAAGCTCGGCCCCGCGCCTGAATTCCGGCCGGTACTCAAGGTCGTGTCGCTGGACATCGAGACGAGCCAGCATGAAGGGCTCTACTCCATTGCGCTGGACGGCACGCCGGAGCGCGTCGTCTTCATGCTCGGCGAGCCGCCGCCCGAGCCGGGCGAGCCGATGGACTTCTCGCTCGTCTACTGCCCGACCCGCAAGGCATTGATCGAGCAGCTCAACGACTGGTTCGAGCGCAACGACCCCGACGTCCTCATCGGCTGGAACGTGGTCCAGTTCGACCTGCGCGTGCTGCAGAAGACCGCCAACGACTGCGGCGTGCCGCTGCTGCTGGGGCGGGAGCGCCGGCCCATCGAGTGGCGCACGCATCCGGGCAAGCAGGGCTACCTGTTCGCGCCCACACCGGGGCGGATCGTCCTCGATGGCATCGAGGCGCTCAGGGCCGCGGTGTGGAGCTTTCCGTCCTTCAGCCTCGAGAACGTCTCGCAGACGCTGCTGGGCGAAGGCAAGGCCATCGGCGACGAGTACGACAAGATGGCGGAGATCGAGCGGCGCTACCAGCACGACAAGCCCGCGCTCGCGCTGTACAACATCCGCGACTGCGAGCTGGTCCTGCGCATCTTCGACAAGGCGAAGCTGCTGCAGTTCATGATGGAGCGCGCCCAGGTCACCGGCCTGCAGGCCGACCACTTCGGCGGCTCCATCGCCGCGTTCAGCCACCACTACCTGCCGCGGATGCACCGCCTGGGCTACGTGGCGCCGAACGTGGGCGAGATTGCGAGCAAGGCCTACCCGGGCGGCTACGTGATGGACTCGAAGCCGGGCTTCTACGACTCCGTCGTGGTGCTGGACTACAAGAGCCTCTACCCCTCGATCATCCGCACCTTCCTGGTCGATCCGGTGGGCCTCGTCGAAGGCTCGAACGCGAGCGATGCGACCGGGCTCATCCACGGACCGCAGGAGACTGTCTTCTCGCGCGACAGGCACTGCCTGCCGCAGATCGTGACCACGCTCTGGCACGCGCGGGACGAGGCCAAGCGGGCGAAGAACGAGCCGCTGTCGCAGGCGCTGAAGCTGCTCATGAACTCCTTCGCCGGCGTGCTGGGCGCGTCCGAGTGCCGGTTCTTCAACCCGAAGCTGGTGTCCGCCGTGACGCTGCGCGGGCACGAGATGATGAAGCTCACGCGCGAGTTCGTGGAGCAGCGGGGCTACGAGGCGATCTACGGCGACACCGACTCGATCTTCATCTGGCTCCGGCGCACCCACACCAACGACGAGGCGCACGCCGTCGCGGCCCGCCTGGCGGCCGACATCAACGAATGGTGGGCGCGCACGCTGCGCGAGGAGCAGGGCCTGCAGAGCTTTCTCGAGATCGAGGTCGACACGCACTACAAGAAGTTCTTCATGCCCACCATCCGCGGCTCGGAGGTGGGCAGCAAGAAGCGCTACGCCGGACTCAGCGTGGATGCCGCGGGCAAGGAGGAGATGGTGTACCGCGGCCTGGAGATGGCGCGCAGCGACTGGACTCCGCTGGCGCGCCAGTTCCAGGAGGGCCTGCTGTCACGCATCTTCCAGGGCGAGCCGTACAAGGCCTTCGTGACCGACTATGCGAAGGCGACGCTGGCGGGCGCCAAGGACGACCTGCTCATCTACCGCAAGCGCCTGCGCCATCGGCTCGACGACTACCTGGTCAACGTGCCGCCGCAGGTGCGGGCCGCGCGCATCGCCGACGAGCACAACGCCCGGGTCGGCCGGACCCAGCAGTACCAGAAGGGCGGCTGGATCCAGTACGTCATGACCCGCAACGGGCCGGAGCCGCTGGAAACCCGCCACTCGCGCATCGACTACGAGCACTACCTCACCCGGCAGCTGCAGCCGATCGCCGACGCCATTCTTCAGCCCATGGGAGACAGCTTCGCGGCCTTGACGACGTCGCAGCGCGAGCTCTTCGAGCCAGGATCGCCGTGAAGCGACCGCAGGATCAGGTGCCGGGCCGCGGGTCCTTGTCCGTGATGGACAGGTCGACCGGCACCCGCGTCTCGTGCCGGAGGTTCCCGGGCATCTCGAACACCACCGTGAGGTGCCCCTTGACGCGCTCGAAGGGCTTGTCCAGCTTCACGTAGAAGCCCCGCTGGCTGCTCAGGGCGTTGTCGTAGGTCCAGAGCGAGAAGTCCTGCAGCGACGGCGCACTGCCGTCGTCCTTCAGGCGCAGCTTCTCGTTCTTCTCGTTGGTCAGCGCGTAGTCCTTGATCCGGTAGGTGGCAGCGTCGGCGATGTCGTCGTTCGTGTTGACGATGTGGCCGTTGCGCTTGTATTCGTCGACCTTGGCCTTGGGCAGCGGGTAGTAGGTCAGCACGTCGAACGCGCTCGCCGGTTTTTTCCGGATCAGCGTCTGGTCGGAATTGATGACCATCACGTGCGCACCGAGTTGCGTGAGCAGCGCCCGCGCCTGGTCCGGGGTGTACGGCTGGCGCGGTGCGGCGTGGGCCTGGGAAGCGGGCAGGGCGAACAGGGTGGACAGGACCAGCGGCAGCAGTTTCTTCATCGGGGAGCCCGTGCGGGATGAATGGCGGATGCCGGCCATTAGGCCATGGCAGCGTCATGCTCCCGGTGGGCTCCTAGTCGTCGTCGCGCACCCGGTACTGCCCCATCAGCGTGCGCTGCACGGTCGGCGGCACGGCCTCGTAATGCGACAGCGCGATGGTGTAGCGCCCCTGGCCGCTGGTCATCGCGTTGAGGCGCGACTGGTAGTTGGCCAGCTCGACCTCGGGCACCTGTCCGCCGATGGCCACCGTGCCGGCCCCCAGGCCCGAGGTGCCGGTGACCAAGCCGCGCCGCGACGACAGGTCGCTCGTGACGTCGCCCACGGCATGCTCGGGCACGGCGATCTCGATCTGGACGATCGGCTCGAGCACGGCCGGTTGCGCCTCGCGGATCGCCGCCATGAAGGCCTTGCGGCCGGCGGTCGCGAAGGCGATGTCCTTGCTGTCCACGCTGTGGTGCTTGCCGTCGTAGACCACCACGCGCACGTCGACCACGGGGTAGCCTGCGATCGCGCCGTAGGCCAGCACCTCGCGCACGCCTTTCTCGACCGCGGGGATGAACTGGTTCGGAATGGCGCCGCCCCGGACCTCGTCAGCGAACTCGAAGCCCGCGCCGCGCGCCAGCGGCTCGATGCGCAGGAAGACTTCGGCGAACTGGCCGGCACCGCCGGTCTGCTTCTTGTGGCGGTGGTGGCCCTCGGCCGGCGCGGTCACGGTCTCGCGGTAGGCGATGCGCGGCGGCCGCGTCTGGACCTCGAAGCGGTACACCTCGCGCAGGCGCTCGAGCACGAGGCGCAGGTGCAGCTCGCCGAGGCCGTAGAGCACCGTCTCGTTGGTCGCGGCCACATGCTCGATGCGCAGGCACGGGTCTTCGGCCGCGAGCTTGCCGAGGATTTCCCAGGCGCGCTGCTCGTCGCCATGGCGCTTGGGCTCCACGGCCAGGCCGTACACCGGCACCGGGAACGGCAGCGGCGCGAGGTGCACATGGCTGTCTTCGGCCGCATCGTGCAGCACGGCATCGAAATGGATCTCGTCGACCTTGGCCACCGCCACGATGTCGCCGGGCACTGCGTGCGACACCTCGACATGGTCCTTGCCCTGGAGCATGAACAGGTGCCCGACCTTGAAGGGCTTGCGGCCGTCGCCGATGTAGAGAAGGCTGTCGCGCGTGACCGTGCCCTGGTGCACGCGGAAGATGCCCATCTTGCCGACATAGGGGTCGATCGTGACCTTGAACACATGCGCCAGCACGTGCAGCGACGGGTCGGGCCGGGCCTGCATGGGCTGGGCCTGCGCGCCCTCGCCGACGAGGAACTCCGGCGGGTTGGCCTCGGTCGGGTCGGGCAGGAGCTTGACGATCACGTCCAGCAGCTCGGCCACGCCGGCGCCGCTGCGCGACGAGGTGAAGCACACCGGGATCAGGTGGCCTTCGCGCAGCGCCTGCTCGAGCGGCGCGTGCAGCTCGGACGGGTCGACGTCGCCTTCCTCGAGGTAGCGGTCGACGAAGGCCGCGTCGACCTCGACCACCTGTTCCACCAGCGCGCGGTGCGCCGCTTCGACGGGGCCGAAGTCGGAGCGTCCGAAGCGGTTGAAGAAGCAGTCGATCACCTGCCGGTTAACCCCGTCGGGCACGTTCAGCGGCAGGCATTCGCGGCCGAAGGTGGCCTGGATGTCGGCCAGCAGGCCCGACAGCGAGACGCCCTGCGAGTCGATCTTGTTGACGATGATCATGCGGGCGAGGTGGCGCGAGGCCGCGTAATCCATCATGCGCACCGCCATCGGCTCGATGCCGGTGGCGGCATTGATGACCACCGCCACCGTCTCGACCGCCTCCAGCGCCGGCAGGCTCTGGCCGAGAAAGTCGGGGCCGCCGGGCGTGTCGATGAGGTGGATGCGCGTGCCGGCGTGCGTGAGGTGCATCACCGAGGCGTTGAGCGAATGCAGCATGCGGCGCTCGAGCGGGTCGTGGTCGCTGACGGTGCTGCCGCGCTCGACGCTGCCGCACGCGCCGACGGCGCCCGCCTTGAACAACAGGGCCTCGGCCAGGGAGGTCTTGCCAGCGGCCGCCGCGCCCACCAGCGCCAGCGTTCGCACTGCTTCCATTTCGGCCGCGAGGCCGTTCGATCGGCTTGGCATGGCGGGACTCCTTTGCGCGTCCGCAAGGCCGGCCCGGCGGCCCGCAAGGGCTCGGGTGCTGCGCATCGACGCCGGGCCAGCGTACGGGATTGACCGTGCCGATGCAAGCCGGGGAGGGCGCGCCGGTCGGCCGCTCAGGGCTCCTGCGGCGCGGTGCCTTCGGATGGCGGCCGGTCGGCGGGCAACCTGCCCAGCCGCGACGAGGTCGCGCGCTCCGTGCGGATCTTGCGCAGCGTGTTCGTCAACGCCTGCGGGCTCGTGTTGAGCTGCCTCGCCGCCTTGGCCGGGCGCATGCCCTCGACCAACACCAGCCGCGCGGCGGCAAGGGACGGGGTGGCCTGCAGGTGCAGCAGCTCGGCCACCTGCCAGAACTCGGCCGAGGTGAAGGTGCCGAGGTCCGGCGGTAGCGAGCGCGAAGGGACGGCCTGGCGTTTCTCGAAAACGCAGTGGGGCGCCGGGTCCATCTGCCCGACCCGCGCGACCAGCGCCTCGAGGTAGGCCTGCGTGGCGGGGGTGTTGGAGACCCAGTTCGAATGGATGACCAGCTTCGTCCCGTCGTCGGGGAACGTGTGCTCCCAGCTGACCCTCAACTCCGTCATGGCTGGCTGCGGAACGAGCGCATCATGGGGCGGCTCGTTTCCATGTGATTTTTTTGCATTCGTGCAGTATGTCGCGACAACTCGCGCATTCTTTTGTAGATGTCGCCAGTGTGACCGATGAAGGTGGGTTTTATCCCGGACTTTCGGTGTAGGCGAATGGAAAGACGGGCCGCCTCACGGCGATGTGGCACGCGAGGCCCGGCGGCCGCCGGAGGCGAGCCAAGAAGGGCGCACGAACACGCGCCGCGCGCGGCCGGCGCGACGAGGGTCGTCTTCCTTGCGGTCTGTCCGCCCTAGGCCGATGCGGCCGATGGCTGGGCGGATGTGGCCTGCGGTTGTTCCTGCGAGGTGCGAACCGGCGCGGGGGGACCGCAGTCGTCCGGCATCTTGCGCGAGGTACCTCTCACGAGGTGGCGGGGCACGTGGTGTGTCTTGATGAAAAGTGCCAGCGCCTCGCTGCGCGCGGGCTCGGAGACCGGTAGAAACATGTGCAAAGCGCTCATGGTGTCGTTCCGTCGATGCCAGGCAGGAAGGCGGCGCACCCGCTTGTGCCGGGTGGCTGGCGACCCCTGGCATGGCCGCCCGGCGAGCATTATGAGCGTCTGGATCAACCGCGTTGGCGCTGATGTTTTCGGGCGTTCGGCCGCGCCAGAATGCTCGCTTGTCAACAGGAGCACACCCCATGGGCCACACCGCAACGATCGTCTCCACCGACGTCAATTTCAACCACCGCATCCAGGTCGGCAAGTTCCGGCTCGTGGCGGACGAGCCGGCGTCGCTGGGCGGGCAGGGCGCGGGGCCGGCGCCCTACGACTACTACCTGGCCGCGCTGTCCGCCTGCACCGCGATCACGCTGCGGATGTACGCCCAGCGCAAGGGCTGGGAGCTGGGCGAGTTCAAGGCCGAGCTGAGCTTCACGAAAGACGCGGACGGCAAGGCGCACATCCACCGCGTGCTGCACGCCAGCGCACCGCTGACCGATGCACAGTGGAGCCGGCTGCTCGAGGTGGTGGCCAACACGCCCGTCACCAAGACGATGCGCGAAGGCGCCGAGATCACGAGCGAGCGTGGGGCGGCGGCCGCCTGATTCGGGCCGCAGGCGCGGCGCCGCTCAGCGCCGAGAGATCACGCGAACCACGGGTTCGCTGTGCACGCGAAAACCCATGCGCTCATAGATGCGCCGCGCACCCGCGTTGCCTTGCATCACATGCAGCACCGGCACTTCGCCGCGCTGCATCTGCTGCGCCACCAGGCGCGTGACGAGGCGCTTCGCGTAGCCCTTGCCCTGTGCATCAGGGTGCGTGCAGACACCACTGATCTCGCGCAGCGTGCCGGCGGCCATGCGCTCGCCGGCCATTGCGACGAGGCGGCCGTTGTCGTCGAAGCAGCCGACGTACTCGCCGAGTTCGATGGTGCGCGTGGAGAAGGGGCCGGGGCGGGTGAGGTCGGCCAGGGCCAGCACTTGTTCTACATCTGCCGCGCCGAGCCGGACTACATCAGGGAGCGTGTCGGCCACGGGCGCAGGCGCGTCCCAGATCATCTTCACGATGACCGACTCCATGTCGACCTGCCAGCTGGACGGCGCGGGGCCCGACCAGCCGATGGCATAGAAGTGCTCGTCCGGCGTGCAGTAGGGCAGCAGCGCGTCGAGGTCGGGGTGCAGTGCGTCGGCAAAACCGACGATGGGGGAGAAGCCTGTGGCGTAGCGGCGTGCGGTCGATGTGCCGGCGGCAAAAGACGCATGCGGGCCCGAGAGGGCGTGCCAGGTGAGGTTGGTGAGGAGGTCTGTCATGGGACTGGATTCTTTCGGCCTGACAGGGACCGTTTTGCGCCGACCGTTGATGTGGGGGGGCGGCGCCTCCTCGTCGGTGACGAGGAGGTGTGTCGCGTCACGCGGCGAGGGCAACCTCGCCGGTATCAGCGACTCAGTGCATCAGCACTTCATGGCCGTGGCTTGTGCGGCGAAGGCGTCGGAAGCGGCCTTGCAGGCGGCGCCGAGTTGGGCGGCGTTGGCGCCGTAGCTGGCCCAGGTGGCCTTGGTCTGCTCGAGGCTGGACTTCAGGGCGTCGGCGGCGGCGCCGCTTTGCTTGCCCACGCAGGCGCTCACCTTGTCCAGGTACTCCTGGCATTCCTTGGGCACGTCGGCCGATGCCGTCGTGGTGGCAGCGGGCGCGGCAGCAGCCGGTGCGCTGGCGGCCGGTGCGGGTGCCGGCGTGGCCGGTGCTGCAGCAGGTGCTGCGGGTGCGGCCGGCGCTGCGGGCGTGGACTCTTGCTTCGAGCAAGCGGTGATGGCGGCAGCCACGAAGATGAGTGCGAGCAGTTTGTTCATTTTTTCTTACATGAGCGAGTTGGATGATGTGCCACGCCTCGTGTCCTCCGGCGCGCAGTGCGCACACCAGGAACGCAAGATTCGGGGCCGGAACAGTATCACCGCGCCCTGTGCAACAGACCCCCGCGAAGGCAGGAATCGGGGGTCTGCAGATGCTCCAAAAACGTAACAATTATCTTGAATCGTTAAATATTGCCGGGTTAAGCAGTCGAAGCTGCGCGGGCGTACACAGGGGGGGTGATGGCTCGCCGAACCGGGTGCTTGACCGGTCTCGCATCTGCAAGCGGATGTTGTTGATTCTTTCGAATTACATCGAAGCGACGAGGCCGCGCGAAGTTTCCTGAAGGCGCGCTGCGGTCCATTTCCGGAGTCGGCCGAGCGGCCTGCCGTGCCTCTTCGGCGGTCACGCACATGGTTACAACCCCGTGCCGCAGACCCGCTCCTCGCGTTGCGCGGCAGCCGGCTGGACATGGCCGGATGTGGCCCGGTTCCCGGTCGATCGAATTGCGGCCGGACCCTCGGCTTGTGCATTGCATCAATTAATTCTTATGGCAAAGGTTCTCATTGCAGCATGGCATACACATGCTCTTTCAGTTGTGAATCGTCTGCGATGAATTGAGGCGTTGGCGCGCCATTCATGACGACCGAGTTCTTTGCCATCAAGGAATAGGGAATTCCCGCCCCGATTTTCTACGGAATCCCGTAGTTGAAAATCGGAGATAAATCGGTTAATTCAATCGGACGAAATTCGCAAAGGCTTCGATCGCCTGGCTGTCGAGGGAGGATCGCCTTGTGCGGAGAGGAATGCGGCGATGGATATGCCTTCCATATGAGCAAGTGAATGGATCGCGACGCGCGAGTAACAATTAATTTCAAATTGAGAGGAAAAGCAAAGGAAGCCGTTGTTTTTGCGATTTTTTGACGGTATTGGCTCGAAAAGATAGAACGTTAATAGTGGACACATTTGCATATTTGTCGTCACACTTTGAGTCATGCCAAGGTCTCAATCGCCCCAATTCCTTCGCCCACGCGCGCATCGATTTGCGCTGGAAAGCCGGCAGCTATTTGATGGCGCCGCTTTTGTGGAGGCCGCCGCGGCGGCACCGGCGGACGCACCGGAGGGCCCGCACGGGGATGCGTCGCATGCCGCCGACGCGGCAGCGCCCGTTGCCGTGCCGCACGGGCGCGAAAGCACGCCCGAAGCGGACGCGCGATCAGGGCCCGGCCCGGCTCCGGCCTCGTCCAGCGAGGTCTACGTCGTCGACAAGAACGTTGCCAATTGGCAGCAGCTCGCCGCCTCGGTACCGCAGGGCGCCGGCCTGATCCTGCTGGACACGGGCTCGTCCGGCGTCGAGCAACTGCGCCAGGCGCTCGAGGGGCGCAGCGGCCTCACGGCGCTGCACATCCTCAGCCACGGCAGCGCGGGCGAGATCACGCTGGGCAACGAAACCCTCGACGTCGCCGGCCTGGCGCGCTCGGCCGGCGCCTGGCAGGCGATCGGCGCGAGCCTGGGCGCGGACGGCGACATCCTGCTCTACGGGTGCGACGTGGGCGCCGACGGGCAACGCTTCGTGCAGGCCCTGGGCCGCGCCACGGGCGCCGACGTGGCGGCGTCGAGCGACGCCACCGGCGCCGCCTCGCGCCAGGGCGACTGGTCGCTCGAAGTCGCGACCGGCCGCATCGAGTCGCGCGCCTTCGCCGCCGCCGACTACGACGGCCTGCTGGCCGCGCCGACCGTGTCGACGACCACGCCGCGCCTCACGGTCAGCGAACCCAGCGCGCTCAACGCGCCGGGCGCCGACCGCGCCACGCTCAGCGGCTGGACGCTCACCGACGACGGCGCGGGCAATGTCACGGTCGACGTGACCGTGGAGAACCCCGCGCTGGGCGCGCTGTCCAGCGCCAGCATGGCGGGCGTCACCACCGTGCCCGGCGGCTACCGCTTCGTCGGCAGCGTGGCCGATGCCAACGCCTGGATCAACCAGCTGGTGTTCACCGCCGCCGACACCGAACTGGGCAACGCCACGGCCACCACGCGCATCCTGGTGTCGATCACCGATTCGGAAACGCCGGCGCTCACCGCCAACCGCGCGCTCGACGTGACGATCACGCCGTCGAACGACCCGACCACGGTGGCGGACGCGGCGCAGACGGTCTCCGAGGGCGGCACCACGGTGCTGACCGGCACCACGCTCGACGCCATCGACCCCGAGGTGACGATCGGCTCGCAGAACACCGGCCAGATCGTCTACGGCATCGCGACCAACACCGCGCACGGCTACCTCACGCTCAACGGCGAGCGCATCGGCGTAGGCTCGGTCTTCACGCAGGCCGACGTGCTGGCGGGCCGCGTCGCCTACGTGCACACGGCCACCGGCGCGGACCAGAACCTGGACGACAGCTTCGTCATCGTCGTCAACGACGGCGCCACGCCGCTGGCCGGCTCCGACCACGCCACCATCACGCTGAACGTCACGCCGCTGAACCAGCCGCCCGTGGTCTCGGGCGGGGGCAGCGTGTTCGAAGGGCAGCCGCCCAACGCCATCGATACCGGCGGCAACCCGGCCTCGGTCGTGGGCAACTTCATCGTCGCCGACGGCGGCGACGACGACGCCAGCGGCGACCTCACGGTGCGGCTGACCAGCCTGCCCACCGACGGCACGCTGTACTTCACGGGCACGGTGCTGATCGGCGGCGTGCCCCAGAACGTCACCAACCGCGCGATCACGCAGGCCGACATCGACGCCGGCTTCGTGTTCGGCTACGACGACCGCGGCGGCCTCACCTACGGCAACAACGGCCAGCGCGACAACAACGGACAGAGCTACCCGTTCACCGACGGTTTCGGCGTCACGGTGAGCGACGCCGGCGGCGGCACGGGCACGCCGTCGTCCACCTCGGGCACCATCGCCATTAACGTGCGCCCGGCCAACGACGACCCGGTGCTCGACCCCGGCAGCACGCTCGAGGCGACCGTGGACCCGGCGGGCGGCGGCTACACCGTCACGCTCACGCCCGGCATGCTCGGCGCGACCGACGTCGACTCGAGCGACGACAACCTGACCTTCGCCGTCACCTCGATGAACGGCCTGAACCAGGGCTACCTGCTGCTCGACGGCAAGATCCTGCCGCCGGGCGGCACCTTCACCATGGAAGACGTGCGCTCGGGCCGCGTGCAGTACGTGCAGACGCAGGGCGCGGCGGCGGGCGACACCGACACCTTCAGCTTCCAGGTGGTCGACAACACGCTCGGGCCGACCTGGGACGCGAACGGCAACACCGTGATCCGCGAGGGCGCCGACCGCAACCCCGACGGCACGCTGAAGACCTACGAGTTCACGATCAACCTCGTCGAAACCCCGGCGGGCAACGGCGATCCGCTGCAGACCATCGACGGCACCGTCACCACCTCGGGCTCCAACCACGCGGGCACCGACCAGAACGGCGCCACGCGCGGCACGCTCAGCGAAGGCGGCTCGGTGGTGCTGGGCGGCACCGGCTCCGACTTCAACACCGTGCCGGGCCTGAGCTACGTGGTCGAAGGCGTGCCGCCGTCGCAGGTGATCTACACCGTCACCGACTACACCGGCACCACGGGGCCGGTGCGCAACGGCGTGCTGCAGCGCTTCGACGGCGCGGCCTGGGTCGACATCGACACCTACGAGACCTTCACGCAGGAAGACCTGAATGCCGGGCGCATCCGCTTCCAGCATGACGGCGACGTGGAAGACTTCGAATCGGCCGTGTCGCTCTCGGTGACGGCCGGCGTCGCCGTCGGCGGCGTGCGCAACGTCTGGAACACCAGCTTCTCGTTCTTCATCACGCCGGTCAACGACGTGCCTGTGGCCACCGGTTCGTCGAACACGGTCATCCGCGAAGGCGAGACCGCCTACCTCACGACCGGGCAGATCCGCGTCGTCGATGCGGACGATGCCACCAGCGAAAGCTACCTCGAAGGCTCGGCCACGCTGCTGAACGGCGACCCGAACTACGCCTTCAACAACGCCGGCAGCGGGCCGGGCGCGATGCAGTTCGAGTTCGACAGCCTGCCCACCGGCGGCCAGTTGGAGTACTGGAACGGCGCCGCCTGGGTGGCCGTGGCCGTGGGGCAGCGCATCGATGCCTCGCTCATCACCGGCAGTGCCGGCACCACGGGCCTGCGCTTCGTGAGCGACGGCTCCGAGGTGCGCACCACCCAGTTCAACGTGCATGCCGTGGACCGCTGGGGCGCCGCGTCGAACCCCGTCACCGTCGGCATCCAGATCACCAACGTCAACGACGCGCCGGTGATCGCGCCCGACCCGACGCAGCCCGACCCGCCCGGCACCGCCAACCAGCCGCTGACCGTGGCCGAGGGCGGGCGCGGCCAGATCACGCCGGGCATGCTCAGGGCCTTCGACCCCGACAGCACGCTCACGCAGCTGCAGTACACGATCACCTCCGTCACCACGCACGGGCGCGTCATGTACTCGACCGACGGCGTCAACTTCGTGGCGCTGGGCGTGGGCTCCTCGTTCACGCAGGCCGACGTGAACGCCGGGCGCATCTACTATTTCAATTCGGGTGACGAATCCGACGGCCATACCGAAGCCAACGGCGATCCGCCGAGCGACCGCTTCACCTTCACGCTGAGCGACGGCGACAAGGAACAGGCCGGCGGCCAGTTCTGGATCTACGTCACGCCGCTGAACGACGCGCCCACGGTGACCGCGCCGGCCGGGCCGATCGACATCGACAGCAGCAACCCGGCGCACAACCCCGTGCCCGGCTTCAATGTCGGCGACACCGACCTGGACGCGGTGATCCAGGGCGAGACCGACTTCGTCCAGGTGACGGTGCGGCTGCTGGACGCCAACGGCAACCCGTTGAATGCCGCGGCCTACGCGGGCGCCACCATCGGCTCGACCTCGATGGGCGGCGTGACCGTCGACGCCGACAAGAACGGCAACGGCGACTTCCTCACGCTGCGCGGCACGCGCGCCCAGGTGAACGCCGCGCTGGCGGGCCTCACGCTCACCTTCGACACCGACCGCGACCAGGCCTACCGGCTGCAGGTGATCGTCGACGACCGCCTGCGCGACACCGCCACCGGCGTGCTGCAGCCCGGCGCCAACGGCGGTCCGCAGAACGAGCCGGGCGTGCCGGGCGGGCCGAACATCACGATCCCGACCACCGAGTACGACTGGTACGCCGACACGGTGCCCACCACCGGCGACATCACGGGCAACCTCGCGGCCGCCTCGGTGCTGGTGCGCGCGTCGAGCGAGAACGACCCGGGCGTGCTGGTCGTGCCGCCCGCGCACACGGTCTATGAAGACCAGCCGACCTACATCGGCACGGGCTTCGTGGTGTCCGACCCCGAGTCGGCCGCCTTCGGCACGCCCATCACGCTGCGGCTGACCGTGCCCAACGGCACGCTGGGCATCGGCGGCACCGGCGGGCAGACGAGCTTCACGCTGCCCAGCGGGCGTGTCGTGACCATCGCCGGCGACAACACCGGCGCGCTCACGCTCACCGGGCGCGCCAGCGACATCCAGGAACTGATCACCAGCGGCGCCGCCACGGGCCTGACCTACCGCAGCGCCACCCACGTCAACCACGACCTCAACGGCGCCGACGCCGGCGACGTGACGCTCACCGTGTCCTTCGACGACACCGGCTCGCAGATCGGCGGCGACACCGGCGGGGGCAGCGTGTCGAACAACCCGCCCGACATGACGATGGCGCTGACCATCGTGGCGGTCAACGACGCGCCGACGGCCGGGCTCACGCCGGGCACCAACCCGAACACGCCGCTGTACCTGACGGGCGGCAGCACGCCGTCGGCCGTGCCGGGCTTCGTCGTGCGCGACCTGGACATCGACGGTGACGGCGGCGGCATCGCGCCCGGCGAAGCCGATTTCCTGCAGGTCACCGTGCGCATCACCAACGGCGTGGGCGCGCCGCTGGGCGCGGCGCAGTACACGGACGGCGGTAGCGACGCCATCACCATCACCTCGAGCAATGCAGCCGGCTCGGGCGTGACCATCGACAGCACCTACGACGGCACCGGCAGCGCGCTCGTCATCCGCGGCACGCGCGCGCAGGTGCAGGCCTACCTCGATGGCCTGCAGGTGGCGCTGGGCGGCAGCCTCGCCAACACCGACCAGACCTACCGCGTGCAGGTCATCGTGGACGACCGCCTGCGCGAGAACAGCAGCGGCGCGCTGGCGGGCGGCGCCAACGGCGGCGAGAACAACAACGCGAACGGCGGCACGGTGGCGGTGCCCACCACCAACGTCAACCCCTACGCGCTGATCCCCGCCGGGCTGACGGCCAACGTGGCCTCGGCCTACCGCACGCTGTTCCCGTCGTCGATCAACGACCCGGCCCACATCGCGGCCGGCAACCCGACGGTGGACGAGGGCAACGGCAGCGTCACGCTGACCGGCCTCACGGTCACCGACCAGGACGCGGCCGCCACCGACGTGCTGACAGCCACGGTGTCGGTGCCCCCGGGCTTCGTCATCAACGGCGTGGGCGGCAGCGGCGGATCGGTCGGCCCGTTGGGCGGCGCCAGCATCACCATCACCGGCACGCTGGCGCAGATCAACAGCCGCATCAACGCCATCTCGATCGCGCTGCCCGACGCCCCCGGCGCCGCGCTGCCGGCCGACTGGAACGGCGCCTTCACCGTGACCGTGGTGGTCAACGACGAGGGCCACACCGGCGGGCGTCCGGGCAGCCTGGCGCCCGGCGACAACAGCACGACCGGCACCTTCGCCTACGCGGACGGGGTCGGCAACCGCCTGGTCACCACGCGCACCTTCGTCTTCACGGTGGCGCCGGTCAACGATGCGCCGGTGGTGGTGGGCGGCACCACCCAGACGCTGCCGAACGTGACCGAAGACGTGGGCAACAACGCGGCCGGCACCCCCGTGGGCACCCTGTTCGGCTCGCACTTCGACGACGGTGCCGACCTGATCGACAACAGCGGCAACGGTGGCACCGGCGGCAGTTCGTCCGACACCTTCTTCGGCGTCGCGATCACGGGCCACGTCCCGGACCCCGCGCAGGGGGCCTGGCAGTACTCGCTGGACAACGGCAGCACCTGGATTCCCGTCGGCGCACGCACCGACGGCACGGCCCTGGTGCTGGCCGCCGACGCGCAACTGCGCTTCGTGCCGGCCGCCAACTTCCACGGCACGCCCACCACGCTGACCGTGCGGCTGGTCGAGACCGACACCAACAACGACAGCGCCACGGCCGATCCCACCTCGGGCTCGACGGTCAACGTGGCGGGTGCCAACAACGGCGGCACCACCGTCTACAGCGCCGGCACTATCGTGCTCAGCACCACGGTGATCAACGTGAACGACCGGCCGACGGCGACCGATGCGACCGTGCCCGCCGGCGTCGAGGACGTCACGGGTGCCGGTGTGCGCGTCGACACGCTGCTGGGCGGCGGCTACGGCGACGCGACCGACAACCAGACGTCCATCAGCGGCGGCGGCGATGCATCGACCTCGTTCGGCGGCATCGCCATCGTGGGCAACAACGCCAACGCCGCGCAGGGCGCGTGGGAGTACAGCCTGAACGGCACCGACTGGCTCGCCGTGCCGACGGGCGCCTCCGACGCCAGCGCCTTGCTGCTGCCCACCAGCGCGCAGCTGCGCTTCGTGCCGGCGGCCGACTTCAACGGCACGCCCGGCGGGCTGGTCGTGCGCGTGTCCGATGCGCCGGTGGCGGCGGGCAGCGGCGACATCAGCGCCAGCGTCAACGACGACACCAGCCAGTGGTCGGTGCTGCGCAACGTGTCGACCACCATCGCGCCGCGCAACGACGCGCCGGTGATCGGCGGCACCACCGGCGCGACCGCGGTGGAGAACAACCAGACCGGCACCGGCGTCAGCATTCCGCCCGTGGCGCTGGTCAGCGGCGGCACGGTCGGCGACCTCGACCTGGCGACCACGCCCGGGCTGGCCGCGGGCGTGTTCGGCGCGGGCTCGCTCACCGTGAGCCTGGACGGCTACCAGCCGGGCGACCAGCTGTTCGTCAACGGCGCGCTGCCCCCGGGCGTCAGCGTCTCGGGCGGCAACGGCGCGCCGCTGGTGGTGCAGTTCGACGCCGACACCACCGTGGCCGAGGTGCGGGCGGTGCTCGACCAGCTGTCCTACCGCAGCAGCAGCGACAACCCGACCGCGTTCGGCACCGACAACGAGCGCGTCTACACCATCGTGCTCAACGACGGCAACAACGTGCAGTCCGGCGGCAACGCGGGCGGCCCGCAGCCGCTGAACAGCAACGTGCTCACCGGCACGCTGACCATCACCGCCGTGAACGACCCGCCGATCGCGGTGGACGACACGCACAGCATCGACGAAGACACGGTCTCGGTCGGCAGCAACGTCATCACCGGGCGCATTCCGGGCGAGGCTGACTCCGACCCTGACAACACCACCGCACAGCTGAGCGTCACCAGCATCCGCACCGGCCCCGAGGCCGGCGCCGGCACGGCCGGCACGCTGGGCAACCCGCTCACCGGCACCCACGGCAGCATCGTGCTGAACGCCGACGGCAGCTACACCTACACGCTGGACAACAGCGACCCGCGCGTGCAGGCGCTGATCGCCGGCGAGACGCTCACCGACCTGTTCACCTACGCCATCTCCGACGGCGCCGGCGGCACCGACATCGCGCAGATCACCATCACGATCCGCGGCGCCAGCAACGACGTGCCGGGCATCACGGTGACCGACGCCAACGGCAACGCGACCGGCCAGGTGACGGTGCACGAGTCGGGCCTGACGAGCGTGGGCGACACCAGCGAGACGGCGGGCGCCGGCTTCAATATCGCGGCGGCCGACGGCATGGCGAGCATCAACGTCGGCGGTACGGTGGTGACGCTGGCGCAGCTGCAGGCCCTCACGCCGGGCGCGCCGATCACGATCAACACGCCCGACGGCCAGATCCGCCTCACGGGCTTCAGCGGCACCACGCTGGCCAACGGCGTCGTGATCGGCGGCACGGTCAGCTACACCTACACGCTGACCTCGGCGCAGAACCACAGCGCGGGCGAAGTGACCGAGGCGGTGGCGCTGAGCGTGACCGACCGCGACGGCGACGTGGCCAGCGGCACGCTCACGGTGCTGATCGTGAACGACGTGCCCACCGCGAACCTCGACACCAACAGCGTCACGGAAGACGCCGCGCCGAACCCCGTGAGCGGCAACGTGAAGACCAACGACCGCGAGGGCGCGGACACGGCCGTGCCGGTGACGGGCGTGAGCTTCGGCGGCAATGTAGGCACGGTGGGCAGTGCGCTGGGCATGGAATACGGCAGCATCGTGCTGAACGCGAACGGAACCTACAGCTACACGCTGAACAACAGCGACCCGCGCGTCAACGCGCTGAAGGACGGCGAGACGCTCACGGACACGGTGAGCTACACCCTCACCGACGCGGACGGCGACACCTCGACCACCACGCTGACGATCACCATCCACGGCCACTCCGACGCCAGCCCCGAGATCGTGCCGGTGGACGGCAACGGCGCGGCCACGGGCCAGACCGAGGTCCACGAGCGCGGGCTGGTCGACGGCCCGGGCGGCCCCGATGCGCGCGAGAACGGCAGCGGCGTCGTCACGGTGTCGGCGGCCGACGGCCTGCAGACCGTCACCGTGGGCGGGCGCACGCTGACGCTGGCCGAGCTGGCCAACCTGGGCACCACGCCGGTCGTCATCACGACGCCGCTGGGCACGCTCACGCTGACGGGCTTCACGGCCACCGGCTCGGTGGGCGGCGTGCCCACGGCGGGCAGCCTGGCCTACACCTACACGCTGCGCGCGCAGGTGCCGCAGCCGGGCGCGACCGAGAGCACCGAAGCCATCGCTCTGCAGGTGACCGACGCCGGCGGCGCCACGGCCACGGGCACGCTCACCGTGCGCATCGTGGACGACGTGCCGCAGGCCACCGACGACACGGCCGCCATCACCGAAGACGCCGCGCCGAACACGGTGTCGGGCAACGTGGCGAGCAACGACACCATCGGCGCGGACGATTTCAACGTGGCGCCGGTGACGGGCGTGAGCTTCGGCGGCGCGGCCGGCACGGTGGGCGCGTCGATCACCACGACCTACGGTTCGATCGTGCTGAACGCCGACGGCAGCTACACCTACACGCTGAACAACGCCGACGCGCGCGTGCAGGCGCTGTCGGTCGGCGAGACGCTGACCGAGCAGGTGCGCTACACGATCACCGATGCCGACGGCGACACCAGCACCGCCACGCTCACGATCACCATCCGCGGCGCCAACGACCTGCCGGGCATCGCCGTCACCGACGCCAACGGCGCGGCGACCGGGCAGGTCACGGTGTTCGAGTCGGGCCTGGTGAGCATCACCGACACGGGCGAGCGCGCCGCCAGCAGCTTCAACATCACCGCGGCGGACGGCGTGGCGAGCATCAACGTCGGCGGCACGGTGGTGACGCTGGCGCAGCTGCAGGCGCTCACGCCGGGCGCGCCGATCACGATCACCACGCCCGACGGACAGATCCAGCTGACGGGCTTCAGCGGCACCACGCTGCCCAACGGCATCGTGACCGGCGGCGCGGTCAGCTACACCTACGTGCTGGGCGCCCCGCAGAGCCATCGCTCCGGCGGCGTGCTGACCGAGGTGACCGAGCAGATCGCGCTGTCGGTGACCGACCGCGACGGCGACGTGGCCAACGGCACGCTCACCGTGCTCATCGTCAACGACACGCCGCAGGCCACCGACGACACGGCCGCCATCACCGAGGACGCGGTGCCCGACACGGTGAGCGGCAATGTGAAGGCCAACGACCGCGACGGCGCGGACAACGGCAACGGCGTGCCGGTGACGGGCGTGAGCTTCGGCGGCGCGGCCGGCACGGTGGGCGTGTCGCTCACGACCACGTACGGCGCCATCGTGCTGAACGCCGACGGCAGCTACACCTACACGCTGGACAACGACAACGCCGCCGTCAACGCGCTCAAGACCAACGAGCAGCTGACCGAGACGGTGCGCTACACGATCACCGATGCCGACGGCGACACCAGCACCGCCACGCTGACGATCACCATCCACGGCCGCCTGGACGGCGACCCGGCCATCGGCGCGGTGGACGGCAACGGCGCGGCCACGGGGCAGGCCGAGGTGCACGAGCGCGGGCTGGTCGACGGCATCGGCGGCCCCGACACCCGCGAGCGCACCACCGGCACGATCGTGGTCTCGGCGAGCGACGGCATGCGCAGCGTCACCGTGGGCGGGCGCACGCTGACGCTGGCCGAGCTGGCGAACCTGGGCACGGCGCCGGTCACCATCGACATGCCGCGCGGCACGCTGGTGCTCACCGGCTTCACGCCCACCAGTTCGGTGGGCGGTGTGCCGACGACGGGCGAGCTGGCCTACACCTACACGCTGGACGGGCAGGTGGCGCAGCCGAACGCCACCGAGAGCACGGAAGACATCGCGCTGGTGGTGACCGACGCCGGCGGCGACACGGCCACGGGCACGCTCACCGTGCGCATCGTGGACGACGTGCCCGAGGCCGTGAACGACACCCATGCCATCACCGAGGACGGCGCGCCGAACACGGTGGGCGGCGACGTGAAGGCCAACGACACCATCGGCGCCGACGACGCCAACGGCGTGCCGGTGACGGGCGTGAGCTTCGGCGGCGTGGCCGGCACGGTGGGCGTGCCGATCACCACCACCTACGGGCGCATCGTGCTGAACGCCGACGGCAGCTACACCTACACGCTGAACAACGCCGATCTGCGCGTGCAGGCGCTGGTCGTGGGCGACACGCTGACCGAGGTGGTGAGCTACACGCTCACCGACAACGACGGCGACACCAGCACCGCCACGCTGACCCTCACCATCCACGGCGCCAACGACGGCGTGACGCTGGTGATCGGCGACAACAACGGCCCCGACACGGCCGGGCAGGCCACCGTGTACGAGCGCGGCCTGGTCGAGCCGGGCGACGCGAGCGAGACGGTCTCGGGCAGCTTCTTCGTCACCGCGCCCGACGGCCTGGGCAGCATCGCGGTGCACGGCACCACGCTCACGCCGGCGCAGCTGGCCGCGCTCGGCACGAGTCCGGTCACCATCGCCACCGACCGCGGGCGCATCACGCTCACCGGCTTCGACGCGGCCACGGGCACCGTGCGCTACACCTACGTGCTGGGCGCCGCGCAGAGCCATGCGGGCGGGCAGGTCACCGACGACATCGCGCTGCAGGTGACCGACCGCGACGGCGACACCACGCAGGGCACGCTGCGCGTGCTGGTGATCGACGACGTGCCCACGGCACGCAACGACGCCACCTCGATCGGCACCGCGCGGCCCGGCGCCACGGCCACCGGCAACGTGTTCGGCGGCGACGGCATGGGCGCGAACGACGTGGCCGACCGCCTCGGCGCGGACGGCACGCCGACACCGGTCACGGGCGTTTCTTTCGAAGGCGTGGCCGGCACCATCGGCGGATCGACGGCGGGCCGCTACGGCAACCTGCGCCTGAACGCCGACGGCAGCTACAGCTATTCGGTGAACGCCAGCAACGTGCGCGTGGCCTCGCTGGGAGACGGCCAGACGCTGACCGAGGTGTTCGACTACGTCATCACCGACGCCGACGGCAGCACCAGCACGGCGAAGCTGGTCGTCACGATCAACGGCACCTCGCAGCACCGGCCGCTCACGGGCGACCAGATGTTCCCGGCCGACTTCGGCGACCCCAGCCGCCGCATCGACCAGTCGATGACCCCGGCGCTGTTCGTGCAGATCGCGGTGCAGGAATCGCAGCGCCTGAGCCAGATGCTGTCGGGCGCCATCGCCGCGCGCGCGCTGGGTGGCGACCGCCTCTTCGGCGAAGACCGTCCCACCGACCTGTGGGGCGAGCCGCAGGGCGTGGACTATGCCGAGCACGTGAGCCGCGACGGCGTGGCCTTCTCGCTGCGCATGGTGCGCGACGTGGAGCAGACGCTCGCTTTGCGCGGCGTCACGGCCGGCAAGCTGGTCGACGGCGCGAGCCCGCTCTTCGGCGACTTCGACAGCTTCTCGGCGCCGCAGCAGCAAGCGCCGCAGGAGGCGCCGGCGCGCGACGGCGGGCGCATCGTGGTGCCGCGCGCCGATGCGGCGCATCCGTCCACCGAGGCGGCGCAGGCCGATGCGGCACCGGCAGCCGGTGCCGCCGCGCCGGTGGCCGCCGACACGGCGCGCTCGTTCTCCAGCCGCGTGGCCGCGGCCGCCGCGGAGCGCGACGCGGTGCGCGACCTGCTGCGGCATCCGCAGCGCGCCACGCCCACCGTGCGCGTGCCCACGAGTTGATCGACGCAGAGAAAAAACGCCGGAGCCATCGAACCATGTCCTACCCATCGAGCACCATGACCGACATTCACAAGCAACCCGCGTCGACCTTCCGTTTCCCCCTGTCGTGGACTGCCGCCGCGGCCGCGCTGATGCTGGCCGGCTGCAGCATGACGCCGGTGCAGCTCACGCGCGACGAGATCGTGGTGCGCGTGCGCCACGACCAGAAGCAGCTCTACAAGGACCAGGCCGCGGTCGCCACGCCCATGACCTATTCCGAAGTGCTGGCCCGCGCGCTCAAGTACAACGCCGACTACCGCCTCAAGCTCATGGAGTCGGCCCTGGCGCGCGGCCTGCTCGACGTGTCGGCCGCCGACATGCTGCCCAAGCTGGTGGCCGACGCCGGCTACAACGACCGCAGCAACGACTCGGGCGGCACCAGCATCGGCATCGAGGACCGCGTGGTGAGCCTGCGGCCCTCGACCTCGGAGCAGCGCTCGCACTACTACGGCCGCGCCACGCTGTCGTGGAACGCGCTCGACTTCGGCATCAGCTACTTCCGCGCCAAGCAGGCGGCCGACGAAGTCAACATCTCGGAGGAGCGCCGCCGCAAGATCCTGCAGAACATCGCGCAGGACGTGCGCAGCGCCTACTGGCGCGCCATCGGCGCGCAGCAGCTCATCGGCGACGCCGACCGGCTGGCCGTGCGCATCGAGGACGCCCTGAAGAAGTCGCGCGAGGCCGAGCGCGCCGGCGTGCTGCCGCCTGCGCAGGGCCTGGCCTACCAGCGTGCGCTGCTCGATGCGATGTCGCTGGTCAACGCCAAGCGCCAGGAGATGCAGTTCGCCAAACGCGAGCTGGCCGCGCTCATGAGCCTGCCGCCGGGCGTCGACTTCACGCTGGTCGAAGGGCCGCAGGACGGTCGCGCGCCGGTCACGCTGGACATCGACAAGCTCGAGGTCGCCGCGCTGGAAAACCGCGCCGAGCTGCGCGAGGAAGACTACAAGGCGCGCATCGGCATCGCCGAGACCAAGAAGCAGATCGCCTCGCTGTTCCCCAGCCTGAACCTGTACGCCGGGGCGCGCTACGACTCCAACTCCCTCCTCTACAACAGCAACTGGAGCGACGCGGGCGTGAGCCTGTCGATGGACCTGTTCCGGCTGGCGGCCATCCCGGCCATCAACCGCACCAACGACGCACGCAAGAAGACCGACGAAGCCCGCCGCCTGGCGCTGACCATGGCGGTGGTCACGCAGGTGCGCGTGTCGGCCGAGCGCTACAAGCTGGCGGTGGTCGACCAGGAGCTGGCGGCCGAATCCAGCCGCGTCGACCAGCGCATGGCCAGCGTGGCGCGCGCCGGCGCCAGCAACCAGCTCGAGAGCGAGCTCGAGGCGCTGCGCGTCGATGCGCGCGCGCTGGTGTCGCGCTTCCAGCTGGCCACGGCCTATGCGGCCACGCAGACCTCGTACGGCCGGGTGCTCAACTCGGTCGGCATCGACCTGATGCCGGCCACCGTGGCCAGCACCGACATCAAGACCGTCGCCAAGGCCATCGAGCAGAGCATGGCCGAAGGCGAGAAGGCGGTGTTCCTCGAAGCGGCGCTGATTCCGGTGCGCAACCGGCCGGTGAGCGTGCGGGTGCGCGACCTGCCGTCGGGCGTGAGCGAAGCGGCGGTGCGCAGCGCGGTCGAGCGCATCGTCACGCGCAACGAGCTGGTGTCCTCGGGGTCGGCCGATGCCCTCGTGCTCACGCTGGCCTTCCAGCGCAACGTGCCGCAGCAGCGCGGCACCACGCGCGCCCAGTGGCGGCTCACGCTGGCCGAGCCGGGTGGGCGCGAGTTGCTGTCGCAGAACTACGCGAGCTACGTGCCGGCCGTGACGACCGAAAGCGCCGTGAGCGCCTTCGCCGAGGCGGCGACGCTGTCGGTGATCACGGACGTGCGGCGCCTCGCGCGCACGGGCGCCACGGTGACGCAGAAGTGAAAGCGAGCCCGCCCTTGAAACCGTCGTCCTTCTCCGCGCTTCGCATCGGCGTGCTCCTGGCCTGTGCGCTGGGCGGTGCCCTGCAGGCCGGCGCCCAGCCGGCGCCCGCGCCGCGCAGCGCCCCGGCGGGTGCGCCGGGCAACCTGGCGCCGGTGCGTTTTCTCGTGGTGGCCGCGCAGGAAAGCGTGCTCTCGGCCTCGGCCCCGGGCCGCTTCGCGAAGGTGCCGGTGAGCCTGGGCGACACCGTGCGCGCGGGCCAGGTGCTGGCCGCCTACGAATGCGACGAGATCCAGGCGCGCCGCGCCGCCGCGCGGGCCGAGCACGAGGCCGCCAAGGTGCAGTACGTGGGCAAGCTGAAGCTGCAGGGCCTGCAGTCGGCGGCCGAGATCGAGGTCGAGCTGGCGGCAGCCAACGTGAACAAGGCGCAGAGCCAGGTCCGCATCTTCGACGCGCAGATCGCGCAGTGCAATTTCGTGGCGCCGTTCGCCGGCAAGGTGGCGCGCGTGCATGTGAAGGTAGGGCAGGGCGTGAACCCCGGCGCGCCGGTGGTCGAGCTGGTCGGCAATGGCCCATTGAAGGCGCGCATGAACGTGCCCTCGCAATGGCTCGCGTGGCTGAAGACCGGCCAGCGCCTGGACGCCACGGTCGACGAGACCGGCGCCGCGGTGGTGTTGAAGGTCACGCGCGTGTCGGGCCGCGTGGACGCGGTGAGCCAGACCATCGAGATCGAGGCCGAGCTCGCGGGCGACGCGGCCGGCCAGGTGCTGCCGGGCATGAGCGGGCAGGTGCGCGCGCCGGTCGGCAGGGGATGAGCGCCGCGCGCGGCAAGGGCGGAGCGTCGTGACCGATCTCGCGTTCCATGCGCTGGCCGCCAAGGTGCGCGCGGCGCAGCGCCCGGCCGACCTGGCCTTCCTGATCTGCAACGAGACCCACGCGATCGCGCCGTACCGGCAGGCCGCGCTGGTCGGCTTCTTCGGCGCGCGCCGCACGCGGCTGGTGGCGCATTCGGGGCTGGCCGATGTGGAGTCCGATTCGCCCTATGCGCTGTGGCTGGCCTCGGTGGCCGACCACCTGAAGGCGCGGCTGGCCGAACTGCCGGCCGCCGCGCGCGTGCTGGCGTTGTCGCCCGGCATGCTGCCGCCCGCGCTCGCCGCGTCATGGGCCGACTGGCTGCCCGACCAGGTGTGGGTGCTGCCCATGACCGACCCCGACGGCCGCGCGCGCGCCGCGTTGTTCCTGGCGCGCGAGGCGCCGTGGCCCACCGAGTTCGACGCCAAGGCGCCCGAGTTCCTGCTGCTGCAAGCGAGCGCGATGTACGGCCATGCGTGGTGGGCGCTGACCGGTCGCCGCCGCTCCATCGGCACGCTGCTGCATGACGCGTGGGCGCGCAAGCCGCTGCGCTGGGCGCTGGCGCTGCTGCCGCTGGCGCTCCTGGTGCCGGTGCGCGAGTACGCGCTGCTGCAGGCCGAGGTGATCTCCACGCGCAGCCAGGTGATCGCCTCGCCGCGCGACGGCGTGATCCGCCGCATGACCGTGCCGCCCAACACGCCGGTGGTGGCCGACCAGACCATCGCCGAGCTCGACGACACCACACTGGACAACCGCCTGGCCGTGGCGCGCGCGGCGCTGTCGACCGCGCGGCTGGAGCTGCACCAGGCTTCGCAGCGGGCCATCGAGTCGCAGTCGGCCAAGGCCGAGCTGAGCCTGGCCGAAGGCAAGCTGCGCGAGCGCGAGGTGGAGGTGAGCGCGCTGCAGCGCGAAGTGGCGCAGCTGCAGATCAAGGCGCCGGCGGCGGGCGTGTTCGTGTACTCCGACCCCGACGACTGGGCTGGCCGTCCGGTGCAGACCGGCGAGCGCGTCGGTCTGCTGGCCGACCCGGCCGTGCTCGGCGTGCAGGCCTGGGCGCCGGTGAGCGAGGCGGTCAACCTGGCGCCGGGCGCGCCCATGACCCTGTTCCTGCGCGTGGCGCCGCTGGACCCGGTGTCGGCCCGGCTCGACCACGCCGGCTACCAGGCGGTCGAGGCGCCCAACGGCGTGGCGAGCTACCAGCTGCGCGGCCACCTGAGCGAGCCCTCGGGCGTGGCGCGCATCGGCCTGCGCGGCACGGCGCGCGTTTCGGGCGAATGGACCGTGCTCGGCTACCTGCTGCTGCGCCGGCCGTTCGCGGCGGCGCGGGAGTGGTGCGGATGCTGAGCGGCACGGCGCCCGCAGGCCGTGGCGCCCCTGCGGGTGCTGCATCGCCGCCGCCGTGGCCGGCATTGCGCGAGGAACTGCAGATCCATCCGGCCGGCGCCAACGGCGACGGCTCGCCGGCCTGGCACGTGTGCGACCCGGTGCGCAACCTGTTCTTTCGCATCGGCTGGCTGGAGTTCGAGATCCTGCAGCGCTGGCCGATGGCCGACGCCGCGCGCATCGCGCAGGCGATCGAACGCGATACCCCGCTGGCACCCGACGCCGACGACGTGGCGCGCTTCCAAGGCTTTCTCGAACAGCACCAGCTGCTGCGCACCGTGCGCCGCAAGCCGCCGATGCCGGCCTGGCGCTGGCTGCTCAACAACTACCTGTTCGTGCGCATTCCGCTGGTGCGGCCGGCGCGGCTGCTCGAGAAGATGCTGCCCTGGGTCGAGTGGCTCTACAGCCGCTGGTTCGTGGCGCTCAGCGCGCTTGCCGCCGGCGTCGGCATGTTGCTGGCCGCGCGGCAGTGGGACACGGTGGCGGCCCAGCTGCGCGGCGCCATCAGCTGGGAAGGCGTTCTGGGCTTTGCGGGCGCGCTCGTGGTGTCGAAGCTGCTGCACGAGATGGGGCACGCGCTCATGTCCACGCGCCACGGCGTGCGCGTGGGGCACATGGGCGTCGCGCTGCTCGTGATGTGGCCGATGGCCTACACCGACACCGGCGAGAGCTGGAAACTGGCGCGCTCGCGGCACCGCCTGGCCATTGCGTCGGCCGGCATCTGCGCCGAGCTGGTGCTGGCCGCGTGGTCGACGCTGCTGTGGGCCTTCATGCCCGACGGCGACCTGCGCAACGCGCTGTTCTTTTTGGCGACCACGGCCTGGGTGCTGACGCTCGCGGTGAACGCCAGCCCCTTCATGCGCTTCGACGGCTACTACATGCTGACCGATGCGCTGGATTTTCCGGGCCTGCACGAACGTGCCGGGCAGCAGGCCAAGCGTGCGCTGCGGCGCTGGCTGCTGGGCTTCGAAGATCCGTCGCCCGAGACGCTGACGCCGGGCTTTCGCCGCTTTCTCATCGCCTTCGCGTTCGCCACCTGGGTCTACCGGCTGGTGCTGTTCATCGGCATCGCGGTCGTGGTGTATCACGCGTTCTTCAAGGCGCTGGGTGTGTTCCTGTTCGTGGTCGAGATGGGTGTGTTCGTGGTGCGGCCGGTGATGGCCGAGCTGCGCGTGTGGCATGCGCGGCGCGGCGAGATCAAGCCACGGCGGCGCGTCGAGGCGGCGCTGCTGCTCGTGCTCATCGCGGCGGTGCTGCTGGTGCCGTGGCACGGCGGCATCTCGGCGCCGGGCGTGATCCGGGCCGGCGTCGAGCAGCCCGTTTTCTCGCCTTACGCGGCGCGGCTGGCGGCGATGGAAGCGAACGACGGCGCGGCCGTGGCGGCGGGGCAGTCGCTGGTCACGCTCGAAGCGCCCGGCCAGACCGAGGAGCGCGAGAAGGCGCGCGTGATGTCCAGCGCCTACGCGCGCGCGGCGCGCGGCGCCATGGGCCTGGAAGAGCGACCGGCGGCGCAGCAGGTGCTGGCCGAGCAGCAGGCCAGCCGTTGGGACACCGAACGCCGCGCGCGCGACGCCGAGCTGCTGCGCCTGCGGCTGGTGGCGGCGCACGGTGGCACGCTGCGCGACGTCGATCCGCTGCTGCAGTCCGGCACGTGGGTGGCGCCGTCGCAGCTCATGGCGATGGTGGTCGACGGGCGGCGCTGGCGCGTGGAAGCGCTGGTGCCCGAGCACGACCGCCAGCGCCTGGCGGCTGGCAGCCGCGCGGTGATCCTCGTGAAGGGCCGCACGCGCAAGCTCGAAGGGCAGGTGCGCGCCATCGACAACAGCCCGGTGCGCCGGCTGCCGCACCTGCTGCTGGCACAGGACCACGGCGGCCCGATCGCGCTCAACCCGACCGCGCAGAAGAAAGACCTGCGTCCGGCCGAAGCCTGGTTCCGCGTGACGGTGGAGGGAGAAGACGACGCGCCGGTCGACGGGGTGCGCGAGGTGCGCGCGCATTTCGAAGGCACCCGCGAGAGCCTGGTCCGCCGCTGGATCCATGCGGCGACCTCGGTGCTGATCGAGCAGTCGGGGTTCTGAACAAGCGCGCCCGCTTGCGCCGACCGGCCACGTGCCGGCAGGCGATGCCCGCGGTCTGCCTTACAGCCGGGTGTGCTCGGAGCGCGGCAGGCGGTCCTGGTCGGAACGCAGGACTGCCAGCATGCTCATGAGCGTCACGCCCGCGGCAAGACCGACCAGGAAAGCAAGCACAACGAGGGAGGGGTCGGTTGTCATGCGGTTCTAACGCCGACCCATCCCGCAAGGTTTACGAGTGTTTACACTTATTTGTCATGTCTGCAGGTCCGGGGTAAACAGGCGTCTGCAAAAGGGTCCCTGTGTTTCGGCACCCACCTGCCACACGGCGTGGCTATAGTCGTTCGACCATGCAGAAACGGATCGAGGTTGTCTTTGTCTCGCGGCGCAATTCGCTGCGCAGCGTGCTGGCCGAGGCCTGTCTTGCCCACCTCGATGCGAAGCGCTTTTCGGTGCGCTCGTGCGGGCAGCCGGGGCGGCTGGCGGCGGACGTGCATCCCGCGGCCGTCGAGGCCTTGGGCAGCGCCGGCATGGCCTTGCCGACCTCGCCGCCGCGCAGCTGGGACCTGCTGGCGCGCGCGGGATCGCACAACGCCGATGTCGTCATCACGCTCGACCCCGCGCTCGAACCGCTGCAACCGCGCTGGCCCGGCCAGCCCGATGCGGCCCTGTGGCCTTACCCCGACGTGGCCGGCGCCAACACCGGCCCGGACGACGCGGCGCATGGCGCGCTGCAGGTGCTGTATTCGCTGCGCCGCCGGCTCGAATTGCTGGTCAACCTGCCGCTCGTGGGCGCCGACCGCAGCGCGCTGCGCTCCGACATCCGCGACATGGCGCACATGCGCTGACGCGCTCCGCTAGGGCGCGGCGAGCCGCAGCACGAAGGTCTTGGTGTGCGGGTCGGTGAGAAACACCTGCGCCACCTGCCAGGCCTGCGCATGCGCGTCGCGCCACGCGGTGGCGTACTTGATGTCCAGGCGGGTCATGGGGGGCTCGTCGAGCCGCTCGAGCCGGCGCCAGAGCCGGTAGCAGTGCGCGACCTGCCGGGGCGAGCCGAGCAGTTCCTCGAGTTTGATGCGGTAGGTGAATGCCGCCACCATCACGTCGCGCACCGTGACGTTGCGGCCCTCGACTTCGATGGTGTAGAGGTGCTCGGCGGAGTGGATCTCGTCCTTCATGCGGCGGCGCGGAAATCGGGGCGGACGGTGTCGACCTGCGGGGCAGGCCGGTCGGGAGGATGCGCAGAAAGAGGGAGACGGATCACGGCCGCTCCATCCTAGATGGCACGCTGTTTCGGCGCGAGTGCCGAAAGTCATGCGGATGTTCACACATGGTGTCCCTTTGCGCGAAGCGCGTGAAATTGTTATTAAACGAAATTAAATGCTAATACCTAGGAACTATGTCCTAGGGCGGCGCCGGCAGTAGCCCTAAGCTCCTCACTGACATGAGCGCCACACAGCAACATCTTTTCGTCGAACTTTCCGACGGTTGGTCCAGCGAGATCGACATCCGCCAGACCACCGGCGGCCGCTATGCCGGCGTGGCCGAACTCCGCCTGCGTGGGCTCAAGCGCGGCGTGCTCGTCTTCATGCAACAGCCCTCGCTGGACGCCGCGCTCGCGCGCGTGCGCCTGCGGGCCAGCCAGTTCGCCCGCGAGCGCCTGTCGCTCGCCGAAGCCCGGACCGGCGCACGGGCGAGCTGACCGGGTTCATCCGCACCCGCCGCAGCCCGCGGTTGAAGTTTTTCTATCCCGGCCATCGGGATTGCCAAACCCGCAGCGCCCGCAAGCGGCGCACCATCGAGGCTCACGGATCTCACCGATGGAGCACACGACATGTTGAAGACCTTCAGGAAAGCCATGGGCGTCGCCATTTCGCTGGCCGGGTTCGTGGTGCTGGTGACCCAGCAACTCTGAACGCCCGGCCTCTTTTCCCGCATGCCGCCGCTCAGGGCCGCGCCGGCAGCAGCGGCGAGGTGTAAACCGCCGGCGGCGGACGCTGCGGATGCACCGAGGTGCCGAAGGTGTTGCCCATGCGATGCCCGGTCGCCGCGCGGTTGAACAAGCCCAGCTGATTGCCCGGCCGCTGCGTGATCGCTTCCGACGCCAGCCCGGGCGCCGTGTCGTCCGGCGCGCGTGCCGGCATCGTGGGCGCGAGCTTGCGGGTCAGGCAGTCGTAGGCGGGCGTGCGCTCGCCGTTCACCACCACTTCGACGCAGCTGCCGTCGGCTTCGCCGCCACCGGAGGGCGGCGTCTGCGCCGCCGCGCCAGTGCCGATCACCGAGAGCATCACGCCGAACAGCCACACACCGACGCGCATCGTTGCACCCCAGGAAAAAAAAGAAGAAGAAACGCCGTACCGCGATCACGGCCAACCCGGCAGTCTGGACCGCGCGCAAGTCAGGAAGAAGACGGAATCTCGCGAGCTCGGAAGTGTGAACGAAACGTCACATGTCGGTCATGCACGGTCGCTAGTCTCGCCCGCACGCTCACCCGGGCCGCACGGCGGACGGCCGCTTTCCAGACCCTTCGTTGCTGCTGTTGATCCTCCGTCACATGACACGTACTTCCGCATCGGGCGGTGGCCTGACACTGTCCTGGTGCCTGGTCATGGCGCTGGTGATGTGCGCCGCCCACGCCGCGGCAGCCGACGACATGGCGAGCGACGCGCCGGCGCTGCATTTCGACCTGCCGGCGCAGCCGTTGGCGCGCTCCCTCGCCGTCTTCGGCCACCTCACCGGGCATTCGGTGCTCGTCACCAGCCGCCTCACCGACGGCCGCGAGGCGTCGCCGGTGCAGGGCGATTTCGCACCGCGCGACGCGCTGCAGCGGATGCTCGTGGGCACCGGGCTGGTGGCGCGCTACACCGGCGCCAGCGCATTCACGCTCGTGCCGACACAGCCGGCGACCGCCGCCCCCGACGAACGCGTGTCGGCGGGCGCCCCCACGGCCGGCAATGTCCCGGCCTTGCAGGCCTACGCGGCCGTGCTGCAGGGGGCGGTCACGCGCGTGCTGTGCATCGCGCAGCCCGACGCCTTCGGCCGCTACCGGCTCGCGGTCCAGTTGTGGATCGACCCGGCGGGCGCCGTCACCGAGGCCCGCCTGCTCGAGGGCAGCGGGGTGCCGGCGCGCGATGCCACGGTGCTCGCCAGCCTGCGCACGCTCGGCCTGGACACGCCGCCGCCGGCCGCGCTGCCGCAACCCGTCACGCTGCTGCTGACCCCGCGCCCCGACCCGGCGCGCGATTGCCGGCCGTACCTGCGCGCGCGCGCAGGCTGAGTCGCATGTCCGAATCGATCAAGGCCTCGCTGCGCGCGCTGTTCCTCGCGCGCTATGCGCAGTTCCGCAAGCACCTGCACCACCGCCTCGGTTCGGAAGACCTCGCCAACGACGCGCTGCAGGAGGCCTACCTGCGCGTGGAGAACTCGACCGTGCGCAGCGCCGTGCGCTACCCCTCGGCCTATTTGTTCCGCATCGCGCTCAACGTCGCGGAAGACCAGCGCAAGAGCAATTCGCGGCTGCTGAGCGTGGGCGAGGTCGAGGCGCTGTACGACATGGCCGACGAGGCCGCCGATCCCGCGCGCGGCGCCGAGGCGCGCAACGAACTCGAGGCGCTCGAGCGCGCGCTGGCCGAGCTGCCGCGCCGCCGCCGCGCCATCGTGCTGGCCGCGCGCGTCGACGAGATGCCGCACAAGGACATCGCGGCGCGCTATGGCGTGTCGGCGCGCACCGTCGAGAAGGAATTGCGCGCCGGCCTGGAACATTGCTGCGAGCGGCTCGGGCGGGATTTCATCCAGCGCTTCGGTCCTGGCGCCGGAAAACAGTCTCCCCATGATGACCGCTGAAGAACCCCAGGCGACCGAGGCCATGAAGCAGACCCTGCAACGCGAAGCGCAAGCCTGGGTGGTGCGGCTCGGCTCGCAACAGGCCACCGAAGACGACGCCCAGGCCTTCCGGCGCTGGTGCGCGCGCAGCCGCGACCACGCGCAGGCCTTCGTGCAGGCACGCCACGTGTGGCAGGCCATGGCGCCGGCCGCGCAGCGCGTGCGCCAGCAGGAAGCGCGCGAGGCGGCCCACCGCCGTCTGCCGGTGCCCGGCCGCCGCACCTTCCTGGGCGGTGCGGTCGCGGCGTCGGTCGCCTACCTCGCGGTGTCGCCGCCGCTGGCGCTGTGGCCCTCGGTCACCGAGTGGGGCGACGACTACCGCACCGCCACCGGCGAGCAGCGCGAGGTCGCCATGGGCGACGGCGTGGTGCTGCAGATGAACACGCAGACGCGCATCAACCTGCGGCGCGGCGCGACGGAGAGCGCGAGCGAAGCCATCGAGCTGGTGTCCGGCGAGGCCGAGGTGCTCGCCGGCGGCCCGGCCTCGGCGCGCGTCACGGTCGCGGCGGGCGGCGGCACGGTGTCGGCGACGCGCGCGCGCTTCAACATCCGCCACCTCGACGGCGAGGTCTGCGTGACCTGCCTGGCGGGCCAGGTCGACGTGGCGCAGGGCACGCAGCAGGCGCGGATCGACGCAGGCCGGCAGCTGCGCTACGGCCCCGCGGGGCTCGGCGTCGTCACCGGCGTGGACACCGGCCCCGTCGTCGCCTGGCGCCGCCGCCAGCTGGTGTTCGACCAGGTGCCGCTGTCGCAGGTGGTGGCCGAGGTCAACCGCTACCGCCACGGCCGGCTCATCCTCACGAACGAGGCGCTGGGCCGCAGCCGCGTGCAGGCCAGCTTCTCCATCGACCGGCTGGACGACGTGGCCTTCCTGGTGCGCGACGTGTACGGCGCCGAACTCACGCAGCTGCCCGGCGGCATCGTGCTGCTGGGCGCCGCCAGCGCCTGAGGCGCGTTGCAGTGTGCCGATCCGCGCGTTCGTGAAGATTTCGTGACATGGTGCAGTCGCGCCGGACCTTCGCTGTCATAGCTCGGTAGTCCACGGGCCCTTGCGCTTCGTGGCCCCGATCGAGCAACGAAACACGAACCCATGGAAGTCCGCATGCAACGCAGCAGCCGCCGCACGGTGTCCCGGCGCAATCCGCCGAACGCGTCCTCTTCTTCTTATTCGTCCGCCGCATTCGCGCAGGTCCGGCTCACGCCGCTGGTGCGCGCCATCGCGCTGCTGCTGGCCGGCGGCGCCGCGTTCGACGGTGCGCAGGCGCAGCAGGCGTTCAGCGGTGCGTGGATGGCGCAGAAGAACATGGCGCAGAGCACCGCGCTCGCCACCGGCCGCCTGCCCAACGGCCTGCCCGCCGCGATGCTCGCGGGGCCGCAGGCGCAGCAGCAACGTGCCAACGAACAGCTGCAGCAGTCCCTCGGCAACCTGAACCTGGCGGCGCGCGCCATCGCGGCGCAGCAGTCGGCGCAGGCCGCGGCGCGCGCCGCCGCGCACGACCCGTCGGTGCCCGACGGCCTGGCCGAAGGCGGCCTGAAGGTCGACACGAACGCGCTCACCGCCGGCTGGCACAACGCACGCCCGCTCACCACTGATTCACAGCGCCAGGCCGCGGGCCGCACCGTGGTCACGGTCGAGCAGACGGCCGACAAGGCGATCCTCAACTGGGAGACCTTCAACGTCGGGCGCAACACCACGGTGAAGTTCGACCAGCAGGCCAGCTGGTCGGTGCTCAACCGCGTGAACGATCCGAAGGCGCGGCCTTCGCAGATCCAGGGGCAGATCCAGGCCGACGGCACGGTGATGGTCGTGAACCGCAACGGCATCGTGTTCAGCGGCAGCAGCCAGGTCGACACGCGCAACCTCGTGGCCGCGGCCGTGGGGATGAGCGACGCGCAGTTCAAGCGCGGCCTGTACAGCGAAACGCGCGGCAGCACCCAGGTGCCGGTGCTGGCCAACGACCTGGTGCTCCACGCCACCGGCGCCACGCACGGCGCGGCCACCGCCGACGTGGTGGTGGAGCCCGGCGCGCGCATCGCCACGCGCCGGCCCACCAGCGTGACCGAGGGCGGCGGCTACGTGCTGCTGGCCGGGCGCGAGGCCCACAATCACGGCAGCATCACGACCGCCAACGGCCAGACCGTGCTGGCCGCCGGCGACGCCTTCGTGATCCGCAAGGGCATGGGCACCGACGGCAACAGCGACTCGAGCACGCGCGGCAACGAGGTCGATCCGCTGCGCCTGGCCGGCAGCGCCGCCGGCCGCGCGCGCAACACCGGCCTGATCGCCGCGCCGACCGGCGACGTGACCTTGGTCGGCAAGACCGTGGAGCAGCAGGGCGTGCTGCTGTCCAGCAGCTCGGTCAACACGCGCGGCACGCTGCACCTGCGGGCGGTGGGCGAGGCCGGCGAGGCGCGCGTCACGCTGGCGCCGCAGAGCACCAGCGCGATCGTGCTGGAGAACGACGGCGCGACCGCGCTCGACGTGCAGCGCGACACCCTGCTGAAGGACTCGATGCGCCTGAGCGACGGCGGCTACAACCGCCGCGACCAGTCGCTGGTGAAGATCGACTCGGCCGGTGACATCGACTTCGACGGCGGCTCGCTCACCCTGGCCACCGGCGGCCAGGTGCAGGCACGCGCCGAGCGCCGCACGCGCGTCGCCAGCGGCGCCGCCATCGACGTGGCGGGCGCGGTCGGCGTGAGCGTGGCCATGGCGTCGAACAACGTGAAGATCAACGTGCAGGGCAACGAGCAGCGCGATGCGCCGATCAACCGCGACGGCAAGCGCCTGAACAACCTGGACATGTGGATCGACCGCCGCGACCTCGTGCGCGTGGCAGCCGGCGTCAACGGCTACGTCGGCGAGCGCTGGTACACCGGCGGCGGGCTGCTGGAGGTCGGCGGCTACCTCAACACCGACGGCCACACGGTCGGCGAATGGGCCGCGTCGGGCGGCACGGTGGCCTTTGCCGGCGGCGAGCTGGTCACGCAGCGTGGCTCGCGCATCAACGTGGCCGGCGGCACGCTCGATGTGCAGACCGGCCGGCTGCAGCAGAGCTGGCTCAAGGGTCCCGACGGGCGCCTGTACAACCTGTCGACCGCGCCGGCCGACATCGTCTACACCGGCCTGTACCGCGGCTTCGAGGACGAACACGCGCGCTGGGGCAAGACCACCACCGGCTACTTCTACAACCCGCTGATCGCGCCGCGCGAACGGCTGGAAAACGGCTACACCGTGGGCCGCGATGCCGGCCAGGTGCAGGTCGGCACGCGCGCCGCGGTGCTCGAAGGCGACATCGACGCCACCGTGTTCCAGGGCGAGCGCCAGCAGCGCAAGCGCGATGCGGGCCTGGACAGCTACCGCCAGCTGCAGACCGCGGCCCCGCTGGCCGGGCGCCTGGTCATCGGCGGCGTGGCGCCGGTCTACGACGCCGCCACTGGCCTGCTGCGCGACAACCCCTCCGCGCGGGTCGACCGCGTCACCTTCGCCGAGGCGCCGATCTCGCCCGCCGCGCTGGCCGATGCACTGGCCGCCGGCGAGGCGCTGCCGAAGGAGCTCGCGGGCCATGTGCGCATCGACAGCCAATGGCTGCAGCGCCAGCGCCTGGGCGGCGTCGTCGCCTATGCGAACGACACGGTGGCGGTGACGTCGGCCCTTGCCGTCGCACCCGGCGGCAGCATCGCGCTGCACGCGCCCACGGTGACGGTGGATGCCGATCTGGTCGCGCGCGGCGGCAGCATCGCGCTGGGCGACCTGGTCAGCCGCTTCGCCAGCGCCAACGGCGGCAGCTGGGTCGACATCTCCATTGCCGACGTGCTGCCGGTCGGCTACGCGCCGCGCGTGGCGGTGGGCGAGGGCGTGCGGCTGGATGCGCGCGGCCTGTGGAGCCACATCGCGCAGTCGCCCGATCGCATCGAGGGCCTGCCCTATGTCGATGGCGGGCAGGTCACGCTGCGCAGCACCGGCGATGTGGTGCTCGGCGCGCGCAGCCTGGTCGACGTGTCGGGCGGCGCGGCCCTGCTGGCCGGCAACGAACTGCGCGGCGGCCGCGGCGGCGACGTGACGCTGATGGCGGCCCAGCCCGGCAACGAAGGCGCGGGCCCCGGCACGTTGCGCATGGATGGCGAGGTGCGCGGCCACGGCGTGAAGGGCGGCGGCAAGCTGACGCTGGCCAACGGCGCGGCCATCGGCATCGGCGAGCTGCCCGCCGGCGGCGACGGGCAGCTCGCGGCGGGGCGCCGCAGCACCGTGCACCTGCGGCTGGCCGGCGACTACGTGATCGCGGCCGGCAGCGAGATCCCGATGGACTTCGCCGTCACGGTGTCGCGCGCGCTGCCGGGCGAGGCGCTCAAGGAGAGCGTGCAACCCGGCGTCAGCAACGCGCGCACCGTCATCACCGGCGCCGACTGGGTGGTGCCGTCGGGCACGCAGGCGTTCCTGCTCGACGGCAAGGGCTACGAGCCGGGCCAGACGGTGCCGGCCGGCAGCGTGCTGGCGGCCATCACCCTGCTGTCCCAGGGCTACGTGCTGCCCAAGGACGTTTTCCCCTCGGGCCTGCCGATCCCGCCCAAGACCACGTCGTACAAGGCCGGCACGGTGGCCGCCGCCGACACCGTGATGCCCGCGGGCACGCCGATCGTCGCGGGCACCGCGCTGCCGCGCGCGGTCGCGGTGCAGCCGCTGCTGCGCCTGGACACCGACCTGTTCCACAGCGGCTTCGCGCAGTACACGGTGCGCGGCCAGGACGGCGTGGCCGTGGCCGACGGCGCGCGCGTGGACGTGCGCATGCCGGTGCAGCGCTTCGACCCCGTCGCCGGCGCGCTCGCGCCCACCGGCGCCGACCCGTCCGTCGCGCTGCCGCTGTGGTCCCCGCCGGCGTACCAGGACGACCCGGTGAAGCAGAAGCTCACCCAGCGCGCCGGCGCCGACCTGACGCTGGAGGCCGGCACGCTCTACCAGCGCGCGCCGCTGGTGGTGGGCGAGGGCGCCCACATCGCGCTCGATCCGGGCCGCACGCTCACGCTGCGCGGCAACGACCAGATCACCGTCGATGGCACGCTCTCGGCCTGGGGCGGGCGCGTCGCGCTGCTGCCGGGCGATCACGGCACGGGCAACGCGCGCAACCTGGCCGACGGCATGCCCAACGCACGCTCGTACTGGATCGGCGAGCACGCGCTGATCGACGTCGCCGCGCGCCCGGTGGTGGCCACCGACGCGCGCGGCCACCGCTACGGCCAGGTGGCCAACGGCGGCACCATCGAGATCGGCGCGCGCCACGTGCTCGATGCCACGCAGGTGGACGCGGCCGATGCCTTCGTGGTGCTGCGCCCCGGCGCGCGGCTGGAGGCTTCGGGCACCTCGGCGACGCTCGACCTGCCGGGCCGTGGCGCCACCGAGGTCGCCAGCCACGGCGGCACCATCGCGCTCAGTTCTTTCCGCGGCCTGTTCCTGGACAGCGACATGCGCGCCGCGGCGGGTGGCGCGGGCGCGGCCGGCGGCATGCTGGCGCTGAACCTGGACACGCCCATCTACGGCACCGTGGCGCGCTACAACCTGAAGGGCGAGAACGTCGACGACGCGGTGCGCGTGCCGCGCGAGATGCTGCTGGCGCAGGTGCAGGGCCGCAGCGCGGTGGCCGACGCCGCGGGCCTGCGCCCGGGCCAGGCGCACGGCGCGCTGGCCTACGGCACGGCGCGCATCGGCGTCGACCGCATCCACGACGGCGGCTTCGACAACCTGTCGCTGCTCAGCCACGGCATGCTGTCCTTCGACGGCAGCGTCGACCTCTCTCTGGGCCAGAGCCTGCGCCTGACCACCACCGCGCTGGCCCTGGCCGAGGCGTCCGCACCCGATGCGCGTGTGGCCCTGGCGGCGCCCTACATCCGCCTGGCCGCCAGCGGGCGCACCCAGATCGACGACTACATCCTGCCCAACCCGGTGCTCGGCTCGCGCAACGCGGGCGGAGGGGCCGGCACGCTGGGCGTGCCGCTGGTGTCGGCCGGCAGTTCGCTGCGGCTGGACGCGCAGCTCATCGACCTGGCGGGCATGGTGCAGCAGGGCGTGCGCGGCACCATCGTGCGCAACGTGCCCGAGGACCTGGTCGTGGAGCGCAACGCCTTCGACCGCACGCTGCTGCGCAGCAGCGGCGACCTGCGCTTCTCGAACAACGCCAGGTTCTACGTGCCGGGCGACCTCACGCTGGCGGCGGCGCAGATCTACCCGGCCACCGGCGACAGCGGGCTGGTGCAGGTCGGCCAGCGCAACGTCATCGACAAGTGGGGCACCCGCCAGGCCGAGATGGACATGAACCGCCGGCTGGTGATCGAGCGCGTGGGCGACACGCCGGCCATGCCGCAGTCGGCCTTCGGTTCGCTCACCTTCCACGCCGCCCACATCGAGCAGCGCGGCGTGCTGCGCGCGCCGCTGGGCGGCATCGCGCTGGGCAGCGTCTTCGGCGACACCTCCACCAGCACCGTGCAGCTGCATGCGGGCAGCCTGACCTCGGTCAGCGCCGACGGGCTGCTGATGCCCTACGGCGGCACGCAGGACGGGCTGACCTATCTCTTCAACGGCAAGGACGTGGCCTACCGCGTGCCCGGCGTCGGCCCGGCCATCACGCTGTCCGGCCACGCGGTGGACGTGCGCGAGGGCGCGGTGCTCGACATGTCGGGCGGCGGCACGCTCACCGGCACCGCCTTCCTGGCCGGGCGCGGCGGCTCCACCGACGCGCGCATGCATCCGCTGGTGCAGGTGGGCGCGCAGCGCAAGGGCTTCGTGCTGCCCGGCCTGGCCACCAACCCGGTCTATGCCATCGTGCCGGGCGTGCAGCCGCTGCAGGCGCCGCTCAACGCCGAGAAGGGCGCGAGCGATCCGGCGCTGGGCCGGCAGATCACCGTCGGCACCGGCGTGCCCGGCCTGGCGCCGGGCCGCTACACGCTGATGCCGTCCACCTACGCGCTGCTGCCCGGCGCCTTCCGCGTCGAGCTCAACGGGCTGGCCGCGCAGGTCGGCGCGCCGGGCAGCGCGACGGCGATGCGCAACGGCTCCTACACCGCGCCCGCGCAACTGGGCGTGGCCGGCACCGGCATCCACGACGCGCTGCCGCTGCAGGCGGTGTTCACGCCGGGCGACGTGCTGCGCACCTACGCGCAGTACAACGAGACCGGCTACGCCGACTTCGCCGTGGCACAGGCGCTGCGCGACGGCGTGCCGCGTCCGCTGCTGGAGCGCGACGCCAAGGCGCTGCGCTTCCAGTTCGGCCTGAAGGGTTCGGCGGGCGAGATGCCCGGCGAACCCGCGCTGCGCTTCGCCGGCACCGCGCGCTACGCCACGGTGGGCGACGGCATGGGCGGCACGGCGCTGGTGCTCGGCGGAACGGCACGCTCCTTCGAGGTGCTGGGCGACGGCGCCGCGCCCACGCCGGACTTCAAGGGCACCTCGCTGCATGCGCGCGACCTCAACGCCATCGGCGCCGCGCAGCTGGCCATCGGCGGCGCGCCGGCGGGCACCTTCGTGCAGGACGCCACCGCGGCCGACCGGCTGAGGGACGCCAACCGCCTGGGCTTCAGCGGCGCCGCCGAAGGCATCGTGCTGCGCGAGGGCGCGGTGCTGCGCGCGGGCGAGGTGTTCCTGGTCACCGACCGCCGCGACTCGGGCATCACCGTCGAGTCCGGCGCCGGCATCGACACGCTGGGCCGCGGGCCGGCGGCCTGGGACTCGCGCCGCGGCTACATCTACGAGCCGGGCTTGCGCAGCGTGCTGGCGGTGTCCAACGGCTGGATCGACATCCAGCCACCGTCCGCGTCCAGCGGCGGCCAAACGGGCCCCGGTCGCATCGATATCGGCGTGTGCGCCCCCAGCGGCAATTGCAGCGCCGGCGCGCGGCTGTATTCCGAAGGCACCATCACCGCCGCCACCGACCAGGCTTTCACGCTGGGTGAAAGCACGCGCTACGGCACGCGCAACCTGGTGCTGGCGCTGGGCGGCATCAACGTCGGCGGCGAACGCGCGCTGGGCGACGCCGCCGCGCGCGGCGCGTTGCCGCCGGGCCTGACGCTGAACCAGTCCGTGCTAGACCGCCTGCTGCGCGGCGACACCAGCACCGGCGCGCCGGCGCTGGAGAACCTGGTGTTCACCGTGCGCGACGCGGTCAACTTCTTCGGCTCCACGCAGCTGTCGACCATCGACCCCGCCACCGGCCGGTCGACGATCGCGCGCCTGATGCTGACCACGCCCGCGATCTACGGCTGGGGCGATGCCGACAGTGTGGCGCGCATCCACACCGACGTGCTGGTGTGGAACGGCACGCGCACGCCGCCCGGCCTGGTGGCCACCGGCGGCGCGGGCACCGGCAGCGGCCGGCTGCAGATCGACGCCAGGCGCATCGAACTGGGCGCCGCGCGCGACATGCGCGTGGACACCGTGCACGACATGGACCGGCTGGTGCTGGGCTTCGGCGAGGTGCAACTCAACGCCAGCGAGCAGGTCACGGCGCGCCAGAAGGGCTCGCTCTCGGTCTACCAGTCGCAGGGCGCGTGGGACGAGGCGGCCAAGGGCCATGTGCGCACAGGCGGCGCGCTGCGCATCGATACGCCACTCCTGACCGGCGAGGCCGGCTCGGTGATGCGCTACACCGCCGGCGGCGACGTGCGCGTGGCTGCGCCGCAAGGCATGCGGCCGGCCACGATGACCGACGCCGAGGCGTCGCGCGCGCTGGGTGCCGAGATCGCCATCGACGGGCGCAGCGTGACGCTCGACACCGCCGTGGTGCTGCCCAGCGGCAAGCTGGTGCTGCGCGCCGACGGCGACGTGCAGCTGAACGACGGCGCACGGCTGGACCTGGCCGGCCGGCGCCTGCGCTTCTTCGACGTCGACAAGTACAGCTGGGGCGGCGACGTGGAGATCGAAAGCCGCACGGGCAACGTGCGCCAGGCACAGGGCGCGCAGATCGATCTGTCGGCGCAGAACAACCGCGCCGGCCGGCTGGCCGTCACCGCGCTCGGCGCGGGCGCCGGCCAGGTCGAGCTGCTGGGGCGCATCGCGGGAGGCAGCAGTGGCGAGTACGACGCGGGCGGCACGGCGGTGCCCTACGCGGCGGGGCGCATCGACGTGCGCGCGCAGCGCCTGGCCGACTTCGCCGGCCTGAACCGCCGCCTGACCGACGGCGGCGTGGTCGGCGAGCGCAGCTTCCAGCTCAAGCAGGGCGACCTGGTGGTGGGCGACGAGCTGAAGGCGCGCGAGATCAACCTCTCGGTCGACGGCGGCCACCTCACCGTGGCCGGCACCGTGGACGCCGGCGGCGTGCAGGTCGGCAGCATCCGGCTGGCGGCACGCGACGGCGTCACCCTCGCCGGCAACGCGCTGCTCGATGCGCACGGCACGCGGCTGCGCGTGGACAGCTACGGCCAGGCCATCGAGGCGCCCAACCGCGCCACCATCGAGATCGACAGCGGCAAGGGCCGGCTGGTGCTGGAGAGCGGCGCGCGCATGGACCTGCGCGCCGGCACCGACGGCACGCCGCGCGCCTTCGGCACGGTGGAGCTCAACGCGCCGCGCCTGGGCGGCGCGCGCGGCAACGACATCGACATCGACGCCGGCGGAACGCAGCGCATCGAGGGCGCGCGCACGATCACCGTCAACGGCTTCTTCCGCTACGACGACGCGCCCACGGGCACCGACCCGGACATCAGCGGGCGGCCCTACCAGCGCATCGACCAGGCCTACCTGCAGGCCAAGCACGAGGACAGCACGGCCTTCATGCGCAACGTGCTGGCCAACAGTGCGCTGGTCGACGGCCGGCTGGCCGGGCTGCGCGCGTACGGCGACGCCTTCCACCTGCGCCCCGGCGTGCAGATCGTGAGCCGGACGCCCGATGGCGACCTGCAGATCGACGGCGACCTCGACCTTTCGGCCTTCCGCTACGACAGCCTCAACGCGCGCACGCAGCGCACCGGCGTCTACGGCTCGGGCGAGGCCGGCGCGCTGGTGATGCGCGCGGGCGGCAACCTGAAGATCCACGGCAGCATCAACGACGGCTTCGACACCTCGGCGCTGCCGGCCACGCGCGACGACGACGGCTGGGTGCTGCTGAAAGGGCGCGTGCCCTTCGGCGGCGACGTGGTGGTGCCGCGCGGCGGCGCCGTCACGCTGGCCGAGAACACCTTCCTGCAGCCCGGTCGTGCGCTCAACTTCCAGGCGCCGCTCAAGGCCATGAGCCTGGCCGCCGGCACCGTGCTGCCGGTGCGCGCGGTGCTCACCGAGGGCTACACGCTGCCCGCGGGCACCGTGCTCGGTGGCGCGGTGCGCGATGCGTCCGGCCAGGTCCTTCATCCGGCCGGCACCGTGCTGGCGCAGCCGCTCGTGCTGGGCGTGAACATGCAGCTGGACCCCGGCGTGCGGCTGGCGGGCGCGGCCAAGGTCGGCCCGATGCTGTGGCCGGTCGGCGTGCCGCTGCCGTTCCCCGACGGCGCTGTGCTGGACGTCAACCAGCCGCCGTTCTACCGCTACAACGGCCCGGTGCTGGCGCGCGAGGTGCCGCTGCAGCGCGGCGCCGTCATCCCGGCCGAGACGGTGGTCGTGCTGCCCGGCGGCGCGGCGTCGGTGCGGCTGCGCCTGGCCGATGGCGACGGCAACCAGGGCCGCAACTTCGCCATCGCGCCGATGCTGGCCGAGGGCTCGCAGTCGTGGTCGATGCGCCTGGTGGCTGGCGCCGACACGCAGGCCGCCGACAGCCGCGCGCTGCAGCCGCGCGGGCCGCAGCGCGACCTGCTGCTGGCCGACACGCACTACGGCAACGCCTTCACGAAGGAGCTGGTCTCCGGCGGCAAGGTGTGGTCCTGGAACCAGCAGGCGGCCGACGAAGGCTGGGGCAGCTTGGGCAGCATCCTCACGCCGGAGGAGGTGTCCTGGGGCATGTGCGACATCGGCTACTGCGACCTGGTCTCCGAGACCCCCGAGGTCTGGGACTTCAAGTCCTACCCCGTGCGCCAGCCGCTGTTCAGCGTGGTGCGCACCGGCACCGGCGACCTGGACCTGCTGGCCGGCAACGACTTCACGCAGCGCTCGCCCTACGGCATCTACACCGCCGGCACCCGCGCCGCGGCGCGCGCCGACGACGCCGACTTCCACCTGCCGCGCGCCAAGGGCCCGCAAGGCACGGTGCTCAACGGCGGCTACGACATCTTCGAGCAGTTCGTCGACAGCCAGAGCCTGTACCGCGCCTGGTACCCCGACCACGGCGGCAACCTGCGCATGCGCGTGCAAGGCGATGCGCGCGGCGACACCATCGGCGTGCGCGGCAACATGCGCCGCACGACCGACGAACTGGGCATCTTTCGCAAGCAGATGCCCAGCGCCATGCTCGGCAACTGGCTGTGGCGCCAGGGCACCGGCAGCGTGGTGCCGGGCGCCGAGGGCGTGCCCACCGCGTGGTGGGTCAACTTCGGCAGCTACGTCGCGGGCCACGAGGGCACGACCTACGACCTCGGCGGCCTCTGGCCCTACCTGGTCGGCTTCACCGGCATCGGCACGCTGGGCGGCGGCAACCTGGTGTTCGAGACCGGCGGCAACGCCGGGATGATGGAGCAGATGGGCGACCACAGCGCCACCTACGTGGCGCGCAGCCAGGGCCTGCATCTCGCCGTGGGCAGCACCGGCCGCGTGACGCGCGCGGGCGAGCTGCTGCTGACCGGCGGCGGCGACCTGGACGTGCGCATCGGCGGCACGCTGAACCCGGCGCCCGAGGTGCGCGCCGTGCCCGCCAGCACCACCTGGCAGGCCGGCAGCCTCCAGCGCTACGACCGCATGCGGCTGGACCTGAACGGGGTCTTCGCCAACCTGCGCGGCGCGCTGCGGCTGGAAAGCGGCGCGGTGGGCGGCATCGCGCTGGACTTCGGCACGCCCGGCCCGAAGGACTCGCGCGCGCTCAGCCCCTACGTCGCCGGCTCGTCGATCGCCTCGGGCGGCCCGGTGCTGATTCCCGGCGATGCCGGCGTGCGGCTCGATGCACGCGGCGACCTGGTGCTGGGCGGCGTGGCCGATCCGGGGCGCGTGCCCACGCTCACGCACGGCACGCCCTTCAGCGCCAACGGCACGCAGCACCCCGGCGAGGGCTGGACCTGGTTCTCGCTGTGGACGCCGTCGACCGCGATCGACCTGTTCAGCGCCGGCGGCAACCTCACGCCGACACTGGGCTGGACCGACCTGGGCGATCGCACCAACCACCAGGCGACCGACGGCCGCTTCGTCTACCCGGCGGTGCTGCGCGCGCTGGCGGCCAGCGGCAGCCTGTACTACGGCAGCGCGAGCTCGGGCGTGCGCGACGAATCGAGCAACGGGCCGGTGCTGTCGCCCTGGAGCCTCACGCTGGCGCCGTCGCCGGTCGGCCCGCAGTACGCGGTGAAGCGCACCGCGCAGCTGGAGCTGCTGGCGCGCGACTCCATTCACGCGGCGGGCTACACCGTCACGCCCTCGGGCGCCGATCCGTCGCGGCTGGTGGACCCGTTCCAGCCGGGCTTCGCCGCGCTGGGCGGCGAACTCTGGTACGGCCGCGAGCTGATCCACAACACGGCCGCCGACGCGCTGCTGCCCTCCATTGCACTGGACGGCCAGAATTCGTGGCTGCGCTTTCCGCTGTTCACGCTCACCTCGCCCAGCGTGGCCGACGTGGCGCCGGCGGGCCAGCCGCCGTCGCGCTTCTATGCGCTGGAGGGCGACATCGTGGGCCTGCGCACCGGCTCGATCGTCTACCGCGGCTCCAACACCGGCGTGGCGACGCCGAACGGGCTCTGGTACGAAGGGGCGGGCCCGGTGGCGATCCGCGCCGGGCGCGACATCGTCGGCGCCGGCACCGCGCTGGGCGAGGTCGATCTCGTGCCGTCGGAGGGCGCGGGCTGGCGCGGGCGCGACTTCCCCGGCCGGCCGGAACTGCCGCCGCAGCCGCAGACGCTGAACGCCGCCTCGGCGCGCGGCAACCTGATCGTGCACCGCCACGCCGACGACGTGTCGGTGGTGGAGGCCGGGCGCGACATCCGCAACAGCAGCTTCCACATCGCCGGCCCCGGCGAGCTGGTACTGAGCGCCGGGCGCGAGCTGTACATGGCCGACAAGGGCGAGCTCAAGAGCCTGGGCGCCATCGTCAACGTGAAGCCAGGCGACCGCAGCAGCGGCGCCGGCATCTCGGTGGCGGTGGGCGTGGGCCGCGACGGGCCGGACTGGGCCGGCTTCGCCGCGCGCTATCTCGACCCCAAGCGCCGCGCCGCGAGCGGCCAGCCCTTCGCCGACCAGCCCGGCACCGCGCTGTACAGCTACGGCGGCGAGCTCACGCTGGCCGGCTGGCTGTCGCAGCAGTTCGGCTACGGCGGCGACGAGGCTGGCGCCGACGCCTACCTGAAGCGCAAGCAGGCCGAGATCGACGGCCAGCGCGGCGAAGGCGGCGGCAGCACGCGCCGGGACCTCGTGCGCGAGTTCGGCCTGGCCGAAGGCCTGCACCTGGTGAACTGGCTGCGCGATCGCTTCGGCGGGCGCAACAGCCAGGGCCGCCACTTCGACGCCGCCACCATGGACGCGCAGGCCTTCTTCGCCGCGCTGCCGCCCGAGCAGCAGCAGGTGTACCTGCGCAACGTGTACTTCGCCGAACTGCGCGCCGGCGGGCGCGAGTACAACGAAGAGGGCGGTCCGCGCCGGGGCAGCTACCTGCGCGGGCGCGAGGCCATCGCCACGCTGTTCCCCGCCCAGGGCGCGGACGGCAGCGCGCGCCGCTACCAGGGCGACCTGACCATGTTCAGCAGCGCCAACTACTACGCGAGCAGCTCGGACCCGTTCACCAAGCGCCCGCAGGCCGGCAAGAGCTACCTGCGGCGCGACGCCTGGACGGCCGCCGGCCGGCCCAGCGACATCGGCGTGTACGACGCGCTCGATGCCGGCATCCACACCAACTTCGGCGGCAACGTGAACATCCTCGTGCCGGGCGGGCGCACGCTGGTGGGGGTGGACGGCGGCTTCGTGCCGGGCGAGGGCTCGGGCGTGCTGACGCAGGGCGCGGGCGAGGTGCAGATCTATTCGCTGGACAGCATCCTGCTGGGCCAGAGCCGCATCTTCACCACCTTCGGCGGCGGCATCCTGGCCTGGTCGGCGCAGGGCGACATCAACGCCGGGCGCGGCTCCAAGTCGACCGTGGTCTACACGCCGCAGCGGCGCCTGTACGACGACGCCGGCAACGTCAGCCTGTCGCCGACCACGCCCAACACCGGCGCCGGCATCGCCACGCTGAACCCGATCCCCGAGGTGCCGCCGGGCGACATCGACCTGATCGCGCCGCTGGGCACCATCGACGCCGGCGAGGCGGGCATCCGCGTGTCGGGCAACGTGAACCTGGCGGCGCTGCGCGTGGCCAACGCCGAGAACATCCAGGTGCAGGGCAAGTCCACCGGCGTCCCGGTGGTGGCGGCGGTGAACGTGGGCGCGCTCACCAACGCCAGCGCCGCCGCCTCGCAGGCCGCCACCGCGGCGCAGGACGCCGTGCAGCGCGACCGCGCGGCGCAGCGCCAGGCGCTGCCCTCGGTGTTCACCGTGCGCGTGCTCGGTTTCGGCAACGAACCCGCGGGCGGCGAGGGCGGTGGCAATGGTGCCGGCCGCGAGCGCAGCGGCGCAGCCTACGACCCCAAGGGCGTGGTGCAGGTGCTCGGCGCGGGCGCGCTCACGACCGCGCAGATGCAGTCGCTCACGCCGGGCGAGCAGCGGGGGCTGAAACGCTGAGGCGCTGAACCTTTGCGCTACCCGCGCAGGCGGAAAAAACACAAGGGCCTCCCATGCGGAGGCCCTTCTTCTTATGTGCGCGAAACCCGTCGCGCCGGACCTCGTGCCGATTTCTTGATGAAGTTTTCGTGACAAACGACAGTCGCCGCGCACGCCGTGCGTCTAGGTATCGGTACGCAGCAGCGACATGAAGGCTCTCCACCATGAGCCGCTGCCACGCGAGCTTCATCCTTGAGAACCGAGCTGTAAATGCATGACATGAAGAAGAACGCCCCACCGACCTGCTGGAGAGCGGTGTGGCTGGCGGTGATGGCGATCGGTGCCCCGGTGGGCGCCTTCGCACAAGCACCTGCCGCTGTCTCCACGCCGGCGCCGACCTCGGCGCCCACACCGGCCGCGGGCGCGCCCGCAGCCGCCGAACCGGCCCGCAAGGTCGACATCGCCGAATACATCGTGCGCGGCAACACCGTGCTGGACGCCCGCGCCATCGAGAAGGCGGTCACGCCCTTCCTCGGCCCTGAGCGCACGCTCAAGGACGTGGAGGGCGCGCGCGACGCGCTGCTCGCGGCCTACCAGGCGGCGGGCTACCAGTCGGTGTACGTCGACCTGCCCGAACAGCAGGTCACGCAGGGCGTGGTGTTCCTGCAGGTCAACGAGACCCGCGTGGGCCGCGTGCGCGTGGTGGGCGCCGAGTACAACTCGCCGCTCGACGTGCGCGACCAGGTGCCGGCGCTGAAAGAGGGCGGCGTGCCCGACTTCAACAAGGCCCAGGCCGAGCTCACCGCGCTCAACCGCAGCCCCAAGCGCCAGGTGATGCCGCTGGTGCGCCCCGGCACCATGCCGGGCACGATGGACGTCGACCTGAAGGTCGAGGACCAGAGCCCGTGGCGTGCCAGCGTGGGCCTGAACAACGACTACAGCGCCGACACGCGCAAGCTGCGCGCCAGCGCCTCGCTGGGCCACGACAACCTCTGGCAGATGGGCCACAGCGCCTCCATCAGCTTCTTCGGCGCGCCGCAGGACCTGAACCAGACGCAGGTGTTCTCGGCCTCGTACAACGCGCCGCTCAAGGGCACGAACTGGAGCCTCGAAGCCAACGCCTTCGTGTCCGACAGCAACGTGGCCACCGTGGGCGGCACCACCGTGCTGGGCAAGGGCCACTCGATCGGCCTGAAGGCCACCTACACGGTGCCCAACACCGGCAACTGGTGGCATGCCTTCAGCGTGGGCGTCGACTTCAAGAACAACAAGGAAGCGCTGACGCTCAAGGGCAGCGGCGACACCGTGCCGCTCAAGTACGCGCCGATCACGCTGTCGTACTCGGGCTTCCGCCAGACCGACAAGAGCCAGTACGGCGTGGGCGTGTCGCTGGTGGCAGGCACCAGCAGCTCGTTCAAGTACGGCAGCGACTGGGCGGCCTTCGACTACAAGCGCTACAAGGCCTCGCCCAGCTTCATGGTGCTCAAGACCGACCTCAACGGCGCCCACAGCTTCGAGGGCGGCACGCAGGTGGCCTTCCGCGTCAACGCGCAGATGACCGATTCGCCGCTCGTCTCGAGCGAGCAGATCGCCGCGGGCGGCATGAACTCGGTGCGCGGCTATCTGTCGGCCGAGGCCACCGGCGACTACGGCGTGGTCGGCTCGGTCGAGCTGCGCAGCAAGCCGCTCGCCTTCCTGGGCAGCACCGTCGAGAACTGGCGCGTGTACGCCTTTGCAGACGCCGCGCGGCTGCGCCTGAAGAGCCCGCTGCCCGAGCAGGCCGAGCGCTTCTCGCTGTATTCGGTGGGCGTGGGCACGACCTTCAAGGTGGGCACCTATTTCTCGGGCCGCGTCGACATCGGCTATCCGCTGGTCGACGGCCCGCGCACCAAGAAGCACGACACGCAGGTGAATTTCAGCATCACCGCGAGCTACTGACCGAACGAACGACCGACGGCAACAGCCATTCCTCTTTTCGATTTTTTTCTCATTCCACGAGCTTTCCGGAGAACCCTGTCATGCGACGACTTCTTTTCATCGCGCTCACGTTGTTGAGCACGCTCCTGCCGGGCCTGGCCCATGCCTGGTGGCAGGCCGAATGGGCCTACCGCAAACCCGTCACCATCGACGGCGGCCCGCAGGCCGGCGCCATCGGCAGCGATGCCGGCCGCGTGCCGGTGCTGGTGCGCCTGCACACGGGCAACTTCAAGTTCGAGGGTGTGAGCGAGACCGGCGCCGACCTGCGCTTCGTCGCGGGCGACGACAAGACCGTGCTCAACCACCAGATCGAGCAGTTCGATCCGCTCCTGGGCATCGCGCTGATCTGGGTCGACGTGCCCAACGTCTCGGCCGGCACGCCGCAAAAACTCTGGATGTACTACGGCAACCCCAAGGCCCCGGCCTCGGGCAACGGCCAGCGCAGCTTCGACCCCGACTACACGCTGGTCTACCACTTCGCCGAAGGCGCGGTGCCGCCGCGCGACACCACCGCCTACGGCAACAACGGCCAGACCGCGGCGGTGCCCGTCGAAGGCACGGTCATCGGCAAGGGCGCCCAGCTCGGCAACGGCGCGCTGATGCTGCCCGCCACGCCCTCGCTGGCCGTGACGGCCGGCGGCACGCTGACCTTCTCCGCCTGGATCAAGCCCGACTCGCTCGGCGCGCGCCAGGCGATCTATGCGCGCCGCGACGGCGCCGGCGAACTCGTGGTCGGCATCGACCAGGGCGTGCCCTTCGTGCAGGTCAATGGCCAGCGCAGCACGCCCGGCCAGCCGGTGCAGGCCGGCCAGTGGTCACACCTGGCGGTGAAGGCCGAGGGCGACAGCGTCGCGCTGTATGTGGGCGGCCGTCCGGCCGTGTCGCTGGCCGCGAAGCTGCCCGCGCTGAACACCGCTGCTGCGCTCGGTGCCGATGCACCGACCACCGCACCCGCTGCACCGGGTGCAGCACCCGTCGCCGGCTTTGCGCCATTCACCGGCGCGATCGATGAAGTGCGCCTGTCGAAGGTCGCACGCCCCGACGCGCTGCTGCTGGCCGATGCCGTGTCGCAAGGCGCCGAGTCGCGCCTGGCCGCCTTCGGCCCCGACGAGCAGCAGGCCGGCAAGAGCCACTTCGGCTTCATCCTGGCCGCGATGCCGCTGGATGCATGGATCGTGGTCGGCCTGCTGGGCCTGATGATGGCGCTGTCGTGGGCCATCATGATCGGCAAGGGCCGCAACTTCGGCGCCACCTCGCGCGCCAACGCCACCTTCATCGAGCACTTCCGCGAAGCCGCCGGTGCGCCGCTGGACCGCCTGGCCACCAACAACACGGTGCCGCAGGAAGTGCGCGCCGATTCCTCGCTGTGGCGCCTGTACGAAGTGGCCATCGAGGAGATGCGTCGTCGCCATGACCGCGGCTACGACCTGAACGCCGTGTCGGCCTCCACCATCGGCGCCATCCGCGCCGCGATGGACGGCGTGATGGTGCGCGAGACCGAGCGCATGTCCAAGCGCATGAACTGGCTGTCGACCACCATCGAAGGCGCGCCGTACGTGGGCCTCTTCGGCACCGTGATCGGCATCATGCTGGTGTTCGTGGTGGCGGCCATGGCCGGCGCCGTGGACATCAACTCGGTGGCGCCCGGCATGGCCGCCGCGCTGCTGTGTACCGCCGCCGGCCTGGGCGTCGCGATCCCCGCGCTGTTCGGCTACAACTGGCTGGCCTCGCGCTCGGACGCCATCGGCGCCGACATGGCCGTGTTCGTCGACGAGTTCGTCACGCGCCTGGCCGAAGAGCAGGGCGAGGGCCGCTCGCTGCCGGTGGCCGTGCAGGCGCGCCGCGCCTGAGGACCGCGCACCATGGCAAACACAGCCGCGAAGTTCGCCGTGCGCAAGCGCACGGGCGGCATCAACATCACGCCCTTCGTCGACGTGCTGCTGGTGGTGCTGGTGATCTTCATCCTCACCAGCAACGCCAGCATCCCGGGCATCAAGGTCGACCTGCCCAAGGCCAGCGCCTCGGTGGCGCTGGAGAAGCCCAAGACCAAGGCCATCACGATCGACAACGCGGGCAACGTGTTCCTGGACGCCTACCCGGTCACGCTGCCCGAGCTCGAGGAGCGCCTGCGCACCGAGAAGGCGCTGTCGCCCGACTTTCCCGTGATCGTGCGCGGCGATGCCAGCGTGCAGTACGCGAAGGTGGTCGACGTGCTCGACCTGCTGCGCCGCATCGAGCTGAACCAGATCGGCCTCGTGACCGGCAAGCAGAAGTGAGGACCGGAGCGTGAACCCTCGCGACCCGATTTCTTCTGCCTCGCCCGCGCCGCGCTCCAGCGGCACGGGTGGAACGGCCGCGCTGTGGCGCCGCTGGGGCGGGGTGGTCATCGGCCTGGCGATCGTCGTGGCGCTGGCGCTGCTCGTGTGGCGGCTCCTGTCCGACACCGCGAGCCAGAAGCGCGTGGTGGCCGACGCGCCCACGCTGATGCTGCCGCCGCCCCCGCCACCGCCGCCCGAACCCGAGAAGCTGCCCGAGCCCGAGCCGGAAAAGATCAAGCCCGAAGTGGTCGAGCCCGAGCCCAAGCCGGTCGAGCCGCTGGAAGCGCCCAAGGACGACGCGCCGCCCAGCCCCTCGAAGGACCTGGGCGACCCGGTGACCATGGACAGCGCCGGCCAGGCCGGCAACGACGCCTTCGGCATCCAGGCCGGCAGCGGCGGCGGCATGAGCGGCACCGGCGCCGGCGGCGGCCTGGGCAGCGGCTCGTACGCGCGCTACGTGTCGAGCATGTTGCAGCAGGCGCTGTCGCGCGACCCGCGCACGCGCCAGCTGGTGTTCGACGACATCCAGATCGACCTGTGGCTCGGCGCCGACGGCAAGACCACGCGCGCCCAGCTGGTGCGCGGCACCGGCACCGAGGACATCGACGAGGCCGTGCTGGCGCTGGTGCGCGGGCTCGACCGCGTCGACGAACGTCCGCCGGCCTCGATGCGCTTTCCGATGCGCGTGTCGATGAAAGGCCGCCGGCCATGACTTTCCACACCTGTACGGCCGACGCCCGGCCCGACTCCTTTCCTCCAGTGAACGAAGCGATGAACACCCTGCACAACACCCTCCCGCGCCGGGGCGCGATGCCGGCCCTGCGCCAGTGCGCGCTCGCGGCGGCCGTGGCCTCCGCCTTCGTGCTGTCGGCCGGCACCGCCATGGCCCAGACCGCCGCCGCGCCCGCGGGCGAATCGGCCATGGTCAAGCTGATCCGCGGCCTCATTCAAAGCGGCACGCTCGCCAAGGACGTGGGCGAAGCGCTGCTGGCGCAGGCCCAGACCGAAGCCATCGCCGCGCAGCAGGCGCAGCGCCAGGCGGCCGTGTCGGCCACCGCCGCATCGGCCACCGTCGCGGGCGGCATGCGCCTCGAAGCGGGCGACGTGCGCGTGCCCTACATCTCGCAGACCGTGCGCGACCAGATCCGCGACGAGGTCAAGGCGCAGGTCATGGCCCAGGCCAAGGACGAAGGCTGGGCCGCGCCCAACGAAACGCCCGAGTGGAGCAAGCGCATCCGCTTCGAAGGCGACGTGCGCGTGCGCAACGAATCGCGCAGCTACGCCGGCAACAACAGCGACATCGAGATCAACTGGCCCTCGCTCAACCAGGGCAGCGGCTACGACGTCAACCCGAACACCAACCTGTCGCTGCCCTCGATCCTGAACACGCGCCAGGACCGCCGCAACCTGTTCCGCGCCCGCGCACGCGTGGGCCTGCTGGCCGATCTGTCGGAGAACACCAAGGCCGGCGTGCGCCTGGCCTCGGGCAGCGACGAGAGCCCCGTCTCGACCACCACCACGCTGGGCGGTGGCCTGGGCAAGAAGAGCGTGTGGCTCGACCAGATGTGGATCTCGCACAAGCCGACCGACTGGCTCACCGTGACCGGCGGTCGGTTTGCCAACCCCTTCATGTCGACCGACCTGCTGTATTCGAGCGACCTGAACTTCGACGGCATTGCCGCGCAGTTCGACAAGAAGCTGGCTGCGAACCGCGACCTGTCGCTGTTCGGCACGCTGGGCCTCATCCCGCTCGAGTACTCGGCGGACGGTTCGCCCACGCGCAGCCAGCGCAAGATGAAGAGCGAGAACAAGTGGCTGCTCGGCGCGCAGGTGGGCGCCGACTGGAAGATCAACGAAGACAACCGCGTGCGCGGCGCGCTGGCGTACTACAACTTCCGCAACGTCAGCGGCCAGGTCTCCGAGCCCTGCGCGCTGTATGCGGGCGCCGACGGCTGCAGCACCGACTGGTCGCGCCCGGCCTTCATGCAGAAGGGCAACACGCTCATGCTGCTGCGCGACATCTCGCTCGACCCGCTCAACCCGGCCGGCACGCCGCAGCCGCAGTACGTGGGCCTGGCCTCGAAGTTCCGCCTGATCGACCTGAACCTGCGCTGGGACACCCAGGTGGCCGGCAACAACCTGCGCCTGGACGCCAACTTCGTGCGCAACACCGCCTACGACGCCAACGACATCTGGAAGCGCGGCGGCATCCGCGGCGCCATCGTCAACAACTTCGGCCCGACCGGCGGCACCACCCAGTCCGACTTCAAGAGCGGCGGCAACGCCTACATGCTGCAGGCCACCTACGGCAAGCCGGCACCGGCCGCGCGCGGCGACTGGAACGTGCTCGCGGGCTACAAGCGCATCGAGCCCGACGCCATGCCCGACGGCTACAACGATTCGAGCTTCCACGGCGGCGGCACCAATGCGCGCGGCTACTTCCTGGGCGGCTCGTACGCGATCGACAAGAACATGTGGTTCACCGGCCGCTGGATCTCGACCAAGGAGGTCTACGGCCCGCCGCTGTCGATCGACACCCTGCAGCTCGAATTCAATGCGCGTTTCTAAGAAGGAGTCCGCCGTGTCCCGAACGATCTTCCCGGCGCTGGCCCTGGCCGCGCTGGCCGCCACGGCCGGCGTCGCGCAGGCCCAGCAGCCGCAGGGCCAGAGCATGGAGGAGCGGCTGCGCGCGCAGCTGCGCACCACCACCACCCAGCTGCAGCAGGCGCAGAACGAGCTGGCCGCGCTCAAGGCCGGCCAGCCCGCGGGCAAGGCCCCCGCGGCACCCGGCGCGCCGCCGGCCGCGTCCGAGCTCGAGACGCTGAAGAAGGAACTGGCCGCCAGCCAGGCCCAGCTCGCGTCCGAGCGCCACGCACGCGGCCAGGCCAGCGCCGGCAACGCGCAGCTGCGCGAGCAGGCCCAGGCCGCGAGCGAGAAGGCGGGCGCGCAGATCGCGCAGTTCCGCGGCGCCTACGACGAGCTGCTGAAGATGGCGCGTGCCTCCGAGGCCGAACGCCAGCGCCTGGCCGGCGAGGCCGCGCTGCAGCGCACCGCGCTCACGCAGTGCGAGGCCAAGAACACGCAGCTGTATGCCGTCGGGCAGGAAGTGCTGCGCGCCTACGAAACCATGGACGTGGGCAGCGTGCTCGCCTCGCGCCAGCCCTTCGCGGCGCAAAGCCGCGTCAAGTACGAACAGATCGCGCAGCAGTACGGCGACAAGCTCTACGAGAGCCGCTTCGACGTGCGCGCCGTGAGCGCGCCAGCGCCTGCGGCTGCTGCATCCGCCACGGAAGGAAAGCCCCAATGAACCCCGCACAAGCCACTCCCGCAGCCGGGCTCGGCCGCCGCCTGCGCGCGGCAGCCGGCGTGCTGCTCGTCTCGTCGGTCGGCGTGGCCGCCGCGCAGCAACCCGCCGCGCCCAGCCCCGCCGTGGTCGCGCGCATCGGCGAAGTGACCATCGGCCAGGACGAGATCGAGAAGCTGCTGCAGACCCTGCCCGAGACCGAACGCGCCGCCGTCAAGGCCGACCGCGCGAGCCTCGACGGCTGGCTGCGCCAGCGTCTCGTGAGCGAAGCGCTGCTGCGCGACGCCCGCGCCAAGGGCTGGGCCGACCGGCCCGACGTGAAGGCGAAGATCGACGCCGCCACGCGCGAGATCACCGCACGCATCGTCGCCACCAGCTACCTCGAATCCGTGAGCCAGGTGCCCGCGGGCTTTCCGTCGGACGCCGAGGTGAAGACCGCCTACGACCAGGGCAAGACCGGCCTCAACCTGCCGGCCGCCTACCGCGTGGCGCAGATCTACCTGGCCACGCCCGAGCGCGACCCGGCCGCCATCGCCAAGGTGCGCGACGAAGCCAACCGCCTCGCCAAGCAGGCCCGCAGCGGCGACTTCGCCGCCGTGGCGCGCGCCAGCTCGCAGGACCGCCGCAGTGCCGAACGCGGCGGCGAGGTCGACACGCTGCCGCTCGCGCGCATCCTGCCCGAGCTGCGCGACACCGTGGCCAGGCTCAAGCAGGGCCAGGTCAGCGAACCGGTGCAGGCCGAGGCCGGCTTCCACATCGTCAAGCTGCTCGACACCCAGCCCGCGCGCATCGCCACCCTCGAGGAAATGAAGCCGCAGCTGCAGGCCGCGCTGCGCCAACAACGGCAGCAGCAGCTGGTGCAGGCCTACATGGCCCAGCTGGCGCCGCCGGCGCAACTGAGCATCGACAGCGCCGCGCTCGACGCCGCGCTCAAGAAGACCAACTGAACCCATTCCCCCTTTTCAGAAAGAAGAAGCACACCATGAACACCACCGCCACGACCCCGCAAGCCGACGACCAGGCCGCCACGCCTGTGCCTTTCGACATGCTCGACGCCGTCACGCCCGACCAGGTGTCGGACGCCATCAAGGCCGCCGGCGGCGCCGTCACCGCCATCGAACAGGATGGCGTGGTGCGCCTGCACAGCGCCAGCCACGGCATCGGCTTCCAGGTGCTGTGGGGAAATGCCGTCACCACCACCCAGTACACCGACTTCACTCTGAGCTGCCCGCTGCGCGTGCAGGGCGGCACGCTGCCCGAGGCCGTGCTCGCCGCCTGGCACCGCAGCAAGCGCTTTGCGCGCGTGGCGCAGCACGGCGACTTCGTCGTGCTCGAGATGGACGTCGTCGTGGCCGGCGGCGTCAGCCCCGCCTACCTGGCCTTCGCCGTGCGTCTGTGGATGCAGATGATGGGCGAGTTCTTCCTGCACCTGCGCAACTACGGCCCCGCCGCCGAGACGCGCGGCGACGCGGCGAATGCCGACGCCGCTGCTGCCACCGCCGCCGTCCAGGGTGTGCCCGCCGCCGCGTGATGCCACTGCCCATGCGCGCTGCATCCGGCCTGTCCGTGGACGACCACCACCATCCCTCGCACGACTCGCCCACGGGCCGCGCCATCCAGGCCGCGGCGCGCCAGGCCCAACGCGCACGCCGCGCCGAGACCGTGCGGCTGCGCCAGCGCGCCGCGCTGCTCGAGCTGCTGGTGCAGACCATGGCGGAGCTGCACATCTCGATGGCCGAGCTCAATGCGGCGCGCAAGGCGCTGGCGCCTGCGTGGCGGCAGGTGGGGGATGGGGGCGCCTTGCTCGATCGCGATCTGGAGCGTTGACGCCATGCGGCGAGGCGGCGCAGGGTAGGGCAGAATCGCGCGCCCCACGCTCCCGAAAGGCCGCACCCGTGACGACGCCCGCCCGCTCTGCCCAGATCGCACAGACCACGCCCACGGGCGCCGCCATCGCAGAGAAGGTGGCGCAGGCCTACGACTTCGGCGAGGTCCGGTCGTGCGAGCTGCTGCGGCGCAGCTTCAACCATGTCTACGGCCTGCAGTTTGCCGACGGCCGCCACGCCGTCGCGCGCCTGAGCGCCGACCGCCCGCGCGGCGCCCCCAACATCGGCTACGAAACGGCGCTGCTTGTGCACCTGAAAGCCAGGGGCGTGCCGGTGGCCGGTGCGCTGGCGGCACGCGATGGCGCACATGCTGTCGCGATGGACCTGCCCGAGGGCGAGCGTCCGCTGATCCTGTTCGAGCACCTCGACGGCGACGTGCCCGGCGACGTGCTGCCCGACGTCGAGGCCACCGGCCGCGGCCTGGCACTGCTGCACGAAGCCGCGCAGGACTACCACGGCCCCGCCAGCCGCTACACCCTGGAACTGCCCGACCTGCTGCACGCGTCGCTGGAGCGCCTGCACGCCGCATCCACCATGACCGACGCGCTGCGCCCGGAGTTCAGCGCCATCGCGCGCGCGCTCGAAGCCCGCGTCACCGCGATGCCGGCCTTGACGCGCGTTCACGGGCACGGCGATTGCCACGGCATGAACAACTTCGTGACGGAGGGTCTCGACGGCGTGCGCGTCGCCTCGTTCTTCGACTTCGACGACGCGGGCCCCGGCTGGCTGGCCTACGACCTGTGCGTGTACCTGTGGGCGATGCACCCGCGCACTGCGGGCGGGACGCTCGATGCGACGTCGTTGGCGCGCTGGCGCAGCTACCTGGTGGGCTATCGCAGCGCGCGTCCGTTGCCTTCGGCGGACGTTGACGCCATCGCCGCCTTCATGGCCGTGCGGCAGTTCTGGCTCATGGGCGAACACGCAGGCCGCATCGCGGTGTGGGGCACGCAGTCGATGCCGACGAGCTGGCTGCGCACGCAGGTGACGATGCTGACGGCGTGGGCGGAGTTGCAGACGCCGGAGTGAGGGTTCGGCTCAGGCTTGCGCGACCCAGCCTCTGAATGCCATGCCTGCATAGAACAGGCGGACGTTGGTGAAGCCCGTCTCTTCCAGCAGTGCCTCTTCCTGCGCCGGGCTGAGCAGCGTCAGCGTGGAACCGATCGCCGATGCCGCCTTGCGTGCGTTGTCCGGATCGACGCCGGAAGCTGCCGCGAAGGCGACGTAGCGCGAGAGCCACAGCTCTCGTTCTTCATTGGACTGGGGAAAGCTGAGATGCGCCATGACGAACGGCGCACCGGGCTTCAGGCGACGACGAATTTCCATCAGCGTCGACCTGCGTTCATCGAGCGTCAGGAAGTGCATCGTCAGCAGGCAGGTCGCTGCATCGAACGGGCCTTCGGGTGCGGTGTCGGTGTAGCCGTGGTGCAGCGTGACCCGTTCGGCGAGCGGGCCGAGCGTTTCCGCGGCGAGGTCGAGCATGGGCTGCGACGGATCGACGCCGACGAAATGCCATCGGGGATGCGCCTGCGCGAGCACCTTCAACTCCATGCCGCCGCCAGCGCCGATGACCAGCACGTTGGCCGCATCCGGCGCGCGTTCGGCGACGAGCAGGGCTGCCATCGTCTGCAGGTCGTGCAGGCCTGGCACCAGGCGGACGGTTTTCTCGGCGTAGTTGTTGGTGGTGGACGACGTGCTGAAGGCGGGCGCGGATTGGGACATGGGGACAGTCTATGTGGGCATTGCATGCCTCGCAGGCGCAAGGTATTCGGCAGAATCCGGCCGGAAGCGGATGTCCACCCGGGGCACGCCTCATGGGGTTTCAGAACAATGACTGACGACGACACCTTGGACACCGAACTCTCACCCGCCGAGCGTGAGCAGGTAGCCAGGCTGCCTGAGTCGGACCTGGCGCTCATCGACGCAGCGCTTCTTTCGCATGTGACCGATCAATGGCGCAAGGTGGCGCGCGTGGTTGGCATGGCGATGATGTCGATGCCCGATCACACGGAGGACGTTCCCGATGCGTTCTTCGCGAGACGGGTTGCCCTGCTTGTCGAGTCCGGGCGATTGGAGTCGCAGGGCGACCTTCGACGCATGCGGTTCAGCGAGGTGCGGTGGAGATCGGCCTGACGACGGCAGAATGCCGCCAAGAGTGGTCCGGAACAACTTCCCCTTCATCACAACGGGAGCAGGAGCTGATGGTAAGTCGCATCATGTACATCGAAGCGAAGACAAGCGGCCTGACGGGGCCGGCCCGCATTGGGCGAGTCACGTGCTCCAAGTCCGGGGCCACGCTGTACTACGCAGGGAAGTCCTTCCGCAGCCTGAAGGGGGACGGTTTCAAGTCGAACTATTTCGACGTTGAGACCGGCGAGCACTATTGGATTTCAGGGCCTCGACGCGATGGGAGAGATGCCCTCTACGCGACGCATGTTCGGCCCATCGTAGACGCAGACGTTCAGGACGAGTACTGGACGAAGGTTCGCGGTGTGGCGAAGTTGCCCCATGGCGAACGATAGGGCCAGGAGCCAACCGTGGACATCATTTCTGCGCACGCTTTCGGCAGCAACCACAGAGAGCAGATCGAGACGAGCGAGGTCTGCGGCTGCTTCTATTGCTTCGCAAAGTTCTCGCCAGTGGAGATCGTTGAATGGACCGATCAAGGTTCGACCGCGCTGTGCCCGAGATGCGCCATCGACTCGGTCATCGGCGCTGCGTCGGGGGTTCCCTTGTCCGATGAGTTCTTGCGGCAGATGCATGCCCATTGGTTCGACGCGTAGTCAATTTCGGTCAGAAGCGGACTTCTCCCGAAGCAGACTTCATTCATGAAGACAACTGGCATGCCCGCCCCGTCCCTCCAGGTTCGACGCGCGACATTCGAGGACGCCGCCCGCATCGATGCGCTCTACGGCCAACTGGTCGCAGACGCGGCGCGCTGCGTGCTGCCCGAACGTCTTCAGGCGTTGTCCGAAGACCCGAGGACGGCGCTTCTTGTCGCGGAGGTCGACGGCCAGGTGTGCGCCACGGTGCTGGTCTCGCTGTGCGAAGACGTGATGTACAAGCGGCAGCCGTTCGCGGTCGTTGAGAACGTCGTCGTCGACGCGGCTGCTCGCAACCGAGGGGTTGGGGCCGCGCTGATGCGGGAGGTCGAGGCGTTCTGCGCGGCGAGCGATTGCTCGAAGATCATGTTGCTGAGTTCGGTGGATCGCACGGATGCTCATCGGTTCTTCGAGCGCTGCGGCTTCGATGCCTCGATCAAGCGCGGGCTCGTCAAATATCGACGGTCCTTTGCTTGAAATCCCGGCCCGGAGCAGGCCTTCGGTCGACCTGCCACAGCCTCAGACCAGCGTCGAAGCCCGCCCCGCCCGCGACACCCTCGCAAGCCGCCACGTCATCCCGATCCCCACAACCGTCGCGATCAACCCCACCAGGAACACACTGGCGTGACCGTAGTGGTCGGCAATCAGCCCCGCCATCGGGCCTGTGACGCCGTACGCCAGGTCCTGGAACGCCGCGAAGCCGCCGATGGCCGTTCCGCGCAGGTGGGCGGGCACGCGCTTGACGGCCTCCAATCCCATGGCGGGGAAGACCATCGAGCACCCCATGCCGGTCAGCAGTGCGCCCACCATCGCCACGACGGGATGGGGCGCCAGCCACAGCAGCGCTTGACCCACAGCTTCGATCGCGAGGGAGACCAGCGCGACCTTGGTGCCGCCGATGCGGTCGGGCAAGCGACCCGCCAGCAGACGCACCAGGACGAAGCCCAGGCCGAAGCACGTCAGTCCATAGCCGGCACCCTGCCAGCCATGGGCCAGGAAGTACAGGGGAAAGAATGCGCCCAGGGCGGCGAAGCCGACGCCTTGCAGGCCCACGACCGCGCCTTGCTTCCAGATGAGTCCCAGCACATCCGAGAACGGTGCGCGGCGCCCTTGTGCAGACATGGCGGGCGCGATGGACCACAGCATCGCGCCGCTGACCAGCGGCAAGGCGATGCTGCCCGCCATCAGGCCGGCGAAGCCGAGCCTTTCAAGCAGCCAGAGGCCCAGGGGGCCGCCCACCGCGAAAGCGCCGTACATGCCGGTGCCGACGAGCGCCATGACCTGCCCGGAACGCGCGGGGCCCATGGCCGCCATCGCCCAGCCCAGCATGCCGACGAGCGCGAAGCTTTCGCCGAGGCCCAGCACGAGACGCCCCACCAGAAGAACCAGGTACGCGCCGACGCCATGGCCCAGCACGGGCAGCGAGGAGGCCCAGCACAGGAGCGATGCCGCCGCATAGAGGACAAGGCCCCGGAACATGGCGAACTTGCCGCCGCGTTCGTCAGCCAGACGGCCCGCCCAGCCGCGACTCAGGATGGTGGACAAAAAGGCAATGCCGACACCCAGGCCAGACGCGACATTGCCCAGGCCCAGCGTCTGTGACACGTGGAGCGTCACAGCCGGCATCGACATGGCGACAGACAGGTAGGCGAGAAATAGCGCGAGGGTCATCCAGACCAACGTGCGCAGGGAAGAAGAGTTTGTTTGGACGTTCGTCATCGAGCGCCGCTCCTTGAGTTTTCAAAGGCGGCACCAGCCGGTCGAATGGGCGGGACGATGAGCACCGAAGCGACCCACGCACACCGCCAGTCGGCATGCGGGTGCCACTGGTGATGCGTTGGTTGACGTAAACGCTTACGGCGGGATGGAGCTCTGAACAGGTCAGAGTCGATTTTTGCAGCGGCGATTCTAGCAACGTGATCGAGAACGCATCACTCGCTCGCAGATGTCGGCACGGTCTTCACGCGCCTGCCGCTCGCCGGCGCTTCCTGTCCGGCTACAGTCGGATGGCTCCATGTCCCTGACCCTATGAACAGCATCACTCCCTGCGATTCCGCCCGAACGGCGCGGCGCTTCGCTGCACTCCCTCTCTTGCCGACGCCCACCCTGACGATGGAGCGCACATAGCCATGCACGAAATCATCTGCCCCCATTGCAGCAAGGCATTCAAGATCGACGAAGCCGGCTACGCGGACATCCTGAAGCAGGTGCGCGACGGCGATTTCGAGAAGCAGTTGCACGAGCGGCTGGAACTGGCTGAGCGGGACAAACGCGCCGCCGTCGAACTTGCCCAGACCCGGGCCGCCGGCGAACTGCAGAAGGCCGCCGCCGCCAAGGACGGCGAGATCCAGGAACTCAAGGCGAAGCTCGAGGCCGGCGATGTCGCGCGAAAGCTGGCCGTGAGCGAAGCCCTGGGCGCCGTGGAACGGGAGCGCGACGCGCTCGCCAACGAGCTTGAAAAGGCCAAGCAGGACAAGCTGGCCGCCACCGCGCTTGCCGAGGCACGGCACGTGGGCGAACTGCAGAAGAGCGCCGCCGCGAAGGACGTGGAAATCCAGGAACTGAAGGCCCGGCTCGACGCCATCGAGGTGGCGAAGAAGCTCGCGATCAGCGAGGCCGTCAACGCGGTCGAGAAGGAGCGGGACCAGTGGAAGAGCGGCCTCGAGCGGGCGGAGCTCGAGAAGCAGCTCGCCGAGAAATCGCTCAAGGACAAGTACGAAACGCAGATCAAGGACCGCGACGATGCGATTGAGCGGCTGCGCGACATGAAGGCGCGCCTGTCGACCAAGATGGTGGGCGAGACCCTGGAGCAGCACTGCGAGACCGAGTTCAACCGCATCCGGTCGATGGCGTTTCCCCGCGCCTACTTCGAGAAGGACAACGACGCGCGCACGGGCAGCAAGGGCGACTACATCTTCCGCGACGCGGACGAGGCGGGCACCGAGATCGTCTCGATCATGTTCGAGATGAAGAACGAGAACGACCGCACGGCCACGAAGAACAGGAACGAAGACTTCCTGAAGGAACTCGACAAGGACCGCACCGAGAAGGGGTGCGAGTACGCGGTGCTGGTGTCGCTGCTCGAGCCCGACAACGAGCTCTACAACACCGGGATCGTCGATGTGTTCCATCGCTACCCGAAGATGTATGTCGTGCGCCCGCAGTTCTTCCTGCCCATCATCACGCTGCTGCGCAATGCGGCGATGAACTCGCTCAAGTACAAGTCGGAGCTGGCGCTGGTCAAGGCGCAGAACATCGACATCACGAAGTTCGAGACCGAGCTGGAGACCTTCAAGGCCGCCTTCGGCAGGAACTACGACCTGGCCCACGGCCACTTCCAGAAGGCGATCGCGGAGATCGACAAGTCGATCGATCACCTGCAGAAGACGAAGGAAGCGCTGCTCGGCACCGACCGCAACCTGCGCCTTGCGAACGACAAGGCACAGGACGTGACGATCAAGAAACTGACCCGCGGCAACCCGACGATGGCGGCCAAGTTCGCCGAACTCAAGAAGCTCGGGTCTTCCGAGACGGAATGACGCTGCCGCAGGCGCTACCCAGAAAATACATGAACAACATCACCATCGAATACCGCCACAACGTACCCCTGGACCCGGTCGACGTCGCCGGCGTCTTCGACCGGTCCGGCATCAAGCGCCCCACGAACGATCTCGCCCGGATCGCGCGGATGTTCGCCGCGCCCAGCCTCCTGCTGTCGGCCTGGGTCGACAACGAACTGGTGGGGCTGTCGCGGTCGCTGACCGACCATGCGTACTGCTGCTACCTGTCGGACCTGGCGGTGGACAAGAAGTACCAGGGCCATGGCATCGGCCGGGAGCTCGTCCAGCGCACGCAGGCGCTCATCGGCGACGAGGTGTCGCTGATCCTGCTGTCTGCACCGGACGCGATGTCTTACTACCCGACGCTCGGCTTCGAGCTGGCGCAGAACGCGTACGTGATCCGGCGCAAGCGCTAGGGGCCACTGCGCCACGCCTCACGGCGACCGCCGTGACCCCGCCAGCCCGGCCTTCGCATCCAGCAGGTGTCCGAGCGGCAGCGCCGTCTCCGACTTGATCTCGCGCAGCACGATGCTCGAGCGCACGTGCGTCACGCCGGGCAGGCTGAACAGCACCTCGTGCAGGAAGCGCTCGTAGTGCTTCATGTCGGGCACGGTCACGTTGAGGATGTAGTCCGCGGGCCCGGTGGCCGACACGCAGCGGATGATCTGCGGGCTTGCCGCCACGGCTTCTTCGAAGCGTTGCACCATCGCCTCGCTGTGGCGGTCGAGGTTCACCTCGGCCACGGCCGACACGTGCAGGCCCACGTGTTCGGGATCGACGAGCGCGGTGTAGCCGCGGATGACGCCGGCCGCCTCCATGTCCTTGATGCGCTTCCAGCAGGGCGTGGGCGACAGGCCGACGGCCTCGGAAATCTGCTGCACGGTCTGCCGGCCGTCATGCTGCAGTGCAGAAAGAATCTTGAGGCAATGCTCGTCAAGAGAAACAGAACCGACGTTCATCGTGATTTTTGAGTGAATTCTTCTTCAAACAAGGGTCTGCGCCAGTGTATTGAAGAAACACTTACTTGGGGGGGCGCAGAACAATTCCGGGCATGAACGCCCCACTTGAAGCGACCGCACTCCGACGGCCCGACTACCAACTTTCCGACAACCTCTGGGCCGACGCCGGCTCGGTCTTCCTCACCGGCACGCAGGCGTTGATCCGCATCCTGGCGATGCAGGGCCAGCGCGACGCGGCGCGCGGCCTGCACACGCAGGGCTTCGTGAGCGGCTACCGCGGCTCGCCGCTGGGCATGGTCGACCAGGCGATCTGGAAGGCCGGCGAGCGCTTCAAGAAGACCGGCATCCGCTTTGTGCCCGCCGTGAACGAGGAGCTGGCTGCCACGCAGGTGCTGGGCACGCAGCGCGTGGAGTCCGACCCCGAACGCACGGTCGATGGCGTGTATGCCATGTGGTACGGCAAGGGCCCGGGCGTGGACCGCGCAGGCGATGCGCTCAAGCACGGCAATGCGTACGGCTCGTCGCCGCACGGCGGCGTGCTGGTGGTGGCGGGCGACGACCACGGCTGCGTGTCGTCGTCGATGCCGCACCAGAGCGACCACGCCTTCATGGCCTGGCGCATGCCCGTGATGCAGCCCGCGAGCGTGGCCGAGTACCTGGAGTTCGGCCTGTACGGCTACGAGCTGTCGCGCTATTCGGGCGCGTGGGTGGGCATGGCGGCGCTGTCTGAAATCGTCGAGAGCGCGGGCACGGTGGACCTCGACGCGGTGAATGCGCGCGTGGCCGCCTGGGAAGACGCCGATGCCGTGCGCGCCGCCACCGGCCACGCCGCGCCGCCCGACGGCCTGCACTACCGCTGGCCCGACCTGCCGTCGCTGCGCATCGAGTCGCGGCTGGAAGACAAGCTCGCGGCCGTGGCCGCCTTCACGCAACGCAACAGCATCGACCGCCACGTCATCGTGAGCCCGCACGCCAAGGTGGGGATCGTCACCTGCGGCAAGGCGCACCACGACCTGATGGAGGTGCTGCGCCGGCTCGAACTCTCGCCCGATCAGCTCGCGCGCGCCGGGGTGCGGCTGTACAAGGTGGCCTGAGCTTTCCGGTCGAGCAGACGCGCCTCAAGGAATTCGCGCGCGGGCTCGGCGAGATCCTCATCGTGGAAGAGAAGGGCGCGGTGGTCGAGACGCAGTTGCGCGACATCTTCTACAACGCGCCGCCCGATGCGCGTCCCGTGCTCGTGGGCAAGCACGACCACGCGGGCCAGCCGCTGGTGTCGGCGCTCGGCGAGCTGCGGCCTTCGCGCCTCATCGAACTGGTCGCGCACTGGCTGGCCGCGCACTTTCCGGAGAACCACGACCTGGGCGATCACCTGCAGCACGTGCGCGACTTCACGCCGCCCGAGCTGCTGGCCAACGCGAGCGATGCGGTCAAACGCCTGCCGTACTTCTGCGCCGGCTGCCCGCACAACACCAGCACCAAGGTGCCCGAAGGCTCGACCGCGCGCGCGGGCATCGGCTGCCACTTCATGGCCAACTGGATGGACCGCAGCACGGCGGGCCTGATCCAGATGGGCGGCGAGGGCGTCGACTGGATCTCGCACGCCATGTTCACGAAGACGCCGCACGTGTTCCAGAACCTGGGCGACGGCACCTACTACCACTCGGGCTACCTCGCGATCCGCCAGGCCGTCGCGGCCAAGGCCACGCTCACCTACAAGATCCTGTTCAACGACGCGGTCGCGATGACCGGCGGCCAGCCGGTCGACGGTGTCATCAGCGTGGACGCCATAGCGCGGCAGGTGGAGTCGGAAGGCGTCACCAAGGTGGTGGTCGTGAGCGACGCCATCCATCATTACGACGCCATCAAGAACAAGTTTCCGGCGGGCACCGAGTTTCATGACCGCGCCGCGCTCGACGAGGTGCAGCGCCGCCTGCGCGAGATGCCCGGCGTGACCGTGCTCATCTACGAGCAGACCTGCGCCGCAGAGAAGCGCCGCCGCCGCAAGAAGGGCGAGCTGGCCGATCCGCCCAAGCGCCTGTTCATCAACGAGGCCGTGTGCGAAGGCTGCGGCGACTGCACCGTGCAGAGCAACTGCGTGGCCGTGCTGCCGCACGAGACGCCGATGGGCCGCAAGCGCAAGATCGACCAGACCAGCTGCAACAAGGACTATTCCTGCGCCAAGGGCTTCTGCCCCAGCTTCGTGGGCGTCACCGGCGGCAAGCTGCGCCGCAAGAGCGGGGCGCTGGCGGCCGGGCGCGATGCCTTCCTGCACCGCGTGGGCGCGCTCGCGCATCCCGCGCCGCATGCGTGGACCGGCCCGTACGACCTGCTCGTGACCGGCGTGGGCGGCACGGGCGTGGTGACGGTGGGCGCGGTCATCGCGATGGCCGCGCACCTCGAGGCCAAGTCGGCCAGCGTGCTCGACTTCATGGGTTTCGCGCAGAAGGGCGGCTCGGTGCTGAGCTTCGTGCGGCTGGCCGACACGCCCGAGCGGCTGAACCAGGTGCGCATCGACACGCAGCAGGCCGACGCCATCCTCGCGTGCGACGTGGTGGTGGGCGCTTCGGCCGACGCACTGCAGACCGTGCGGCACGGGCGCACGCGCGTGCTCGCGAACATCCATGAGATTCCCGTGGCCGAGTCGCTTCGCAACCCCGATGCCGACCTGCATGTCGACCTGCTGCTGGAGAAGATGCGCTTCGTCGCGGGCGAGGAACAGGTCGAGACCTTCGATGCGCAGAGCCTGGCCGAGGAGTTTCTGGGCGACACGCTGGCCGCGAACATCGTCGCGACCGGCTATGCGTGGCAGCGCGGCCTCGTGCCGCTGAGCCTCGAAGCGCTCATGCACGCGATCGAACTCAACGGCGTGGCCGTGGCGGCCAACCAGTCGGCGTTCTCGCTCGGGCGGCTCGCGGCCGGCGACCCCGCGGCGCTCGACCAGCTGCGCGCGGCACCGGTCGAGGCGGCGGCGCACCAGGTCGACGACCGCCCGCTGGAAACGCTGCTCGCCGATGCGCGCCGCCATCTCACCGGCTACCAGAGCGCCGCGTGGGCTGCGCGCTTCGAGCAGCGCATCCGCGCACTGCAGGCGGTCGAGTCCGCACTGCCGGGCGGCGACGCGAGCCTGCCTTTCACGCGCAACGCGGCGCGCAGCCTCTTGAAGCTCATGAGCTACAAGGACGAGTACGAGGTCGCGCGCCTGTACACCGACGGTGCGTTCCTGCAGAAGCTGAAGGACCAGTTCGAGGGCGACCTGAAGCTCGAGTTCCACATGGCGCCGCCACTGCTCTCGCGCCCGGCGCACGGGCAGGCGCCCGCCAAGGTGCGCCTCGGTGGATGGATGCTGCCGGCGATGAAGTGGCTGGCCCACGGCAAGCGCCTGCGCGGCACGCCCTTCGACCTGTTCGGCCACACGGCGGAGCGCCGCACCGAGCGCGCGTTGATCGATCACTTCGACCGCCTGCTGCAGGAGATGGCCACCGCGCTGACCCCCGACAACCAGCCGACCGCCGCACGCATCGCGGCGCTGCCGCTGTCGGTGCGCGGCTTCGGCCATGTGAAGCTGGCGAACCTGGACGCGGCGCGCCTGCGCGAGGCCGAACTGCTGCACCGCTTTGCGCCGTCGCGCTACGCGAAGCCGGTGGACGCACCCGGCGCCGGGCAGATTCGGGGCATTGCCATCGTGGCCAGCGCGCGGTAGCGGGCGCGGGCGGCGAGCGTAAGTTGCTCGGCTACGATCATTGCCGAAGCACTCACGCCCGCCACACCCCGACGATCACAGGACCCATGCGCGCTTTTCTCTACTACGCCCTGATGCTCCTGCTCGGATATGCCTGGTACCGGTACGGACAGAAGCTGCTGCGCAAGGGCTATCGCGATGAGAAGGGTGAACTCACCCAGGGGCTCGTAGGGCCCGTCGGATTCCTGCTGACCGCTGGCGTGACCTGCTACCTCTTCTTCGCCATGCTGCGCGCCCTGGTGCGGGGCGAGGTGCCCTGTGTCGGAAAGGGCTGCGTGGGGCAGGTCTACACACTGGCGGCGCATGCGGGCGAGTACTGGGGCAACATGTTTTTCATCGCGTGGTGCGTCCTGGGCCTGGGCTACGCGATGTACGTGACGCTCAAGATCTGGTTCCGGGCTTAGCCCGCGCAGTGCGCGCAGCCGGCTCCCGCGCAAGCATCTCGACGACCAAAGCAATGAACCACTGGTGCAGTGCCGAGGTCTCGTGCCGCTCGTGCCAGACCAGCTCGACGGTGCGCGCCGGCGCCGCCAGCGGTGGCGCCACGCGCTTCAGGCCCGTCATGCGCATCGTCTCCAGGCCCTCGGACCAGGGCAGCACGGCGATCAGGTCGGAGCGGCGCACGGCCTCGTAGGCCGCCGAGTAGTGACTCACCGTGCTGACCAGGTTGCGCTGCAGGCCGCGGCTTTGCAGCACGCGGTCGTAGATGCCGCCGACACGGCCCGCCAGGCTCACGTCGAGGTGGCGCGCGGCCAGGAATTTCTTCAGCGGAATCTTGTCGAGCTTGGCCAGCGGGTGGTCGTTGTGCATGAAGCAGGCAAAGTCGACCGACCACAGTCGGCGTGAGCGCATGAAACCGGGGCGCTGCACGTCGTCGTTGTAGGCGCCGATGGCGAAGTCGGCGCGGTTGTCGTCCAGCGACTGCCCGAAGTCCACGACCGTGCCGGGGTGGGTGTGCAGCCGCATCCCTGGCGCGAGTTCGCCGAGCCGTTCGAGCAGGCGGGGGGCGACGATGCAGGCCACGTAGTCGGTCATCGAGACCGTCAGGCGGGCGTCGCTTTGCGAGGCATCGAAGCTCTCGCCCTCGAGCGTGCCCCGGATGGTGCGCAGCGAGCGCGCCAGCGGCGCCCACAACTCCGTGGCGCGCCGTGTCGGGCGGATGCCCGCGCCGTTGCGCACGAACAGAGGGTCGCCGTAGGTTTCGCGCAGCCGGCGCAGCGCGTTGCTGACCGTGGGCTGCGTCAGCGACAGCTTGGACGCGGCGCGCGTCACGTTGCCTTCGTTCATGAGGGCTTCGAAGACCTTCAGCAGGTTGAGATCGGCGTTGCGGTAGTTCATGGGAAGGGGAGGCTGAAACCATTCACACGGTCAATGGAGTGGATTCAGCATATAAATTTTTCGGAATTGTGACGAGATCCTACGATCCCGTCATTCCTCACCGCCCATGCCCTCGGAACCCGGCAAACAGACCCATGACTCAGATCCTCGTCAAGAACGCCCGCCTGCTCGATCCGCTGAAGCCCGAGCTGCAGGACCGCCACGACATCCTGATCGAGGGCGACACCATCCGCGAGGTGTCCGACCGGCCGATCGTGGCGCGCGATGCGCGGGTCATCGACGCCGCCGGCAAGACCGTGATGCCCGGCTTGATCGACCTGCATGTGCATGTGGTGGCCGTCGACCTGAACCTGCAGCGCCAGGCGCTGATGCCCAACGTGTTGGCGACACTGCGCAGCCTGCCGATCCTGCGCGGCATGCTGCGCCGTGGCTTCACGACGGTGCGCGACGCCGCCGGCGCGGGCGATGCGTTCAAGCAGGCGGTGCAGTCGGGGCTGGCGCAGGGGCCGCGCCTGTTCGTCTCGGGCCGTGCGCTGAGCCAGACCGGCGGCCATGGCGACGGCCGTGCGCGTTCCGACTACCTGGTGGCCAACACCGTGTGCCCCAACTGCGCACGCGTGGGCATGCTCGCCCGCGTGGCCGACGGCGTGGACGCCGTGCGCAAGGCCGTGCGCGAAGAACTGCAGATGGGTGCAGACCAGATCAAGATCATGGCCGGCGGCGGCGTGGCGTCGCCCACCGACCCGGTCGATGCCCTGGGCTACAGCGAGGACGAGATCCGCGCCATCGTCGGGGAGGCCGCGGCCCGCAACACCTACGTACTGGCCCACGCCTACACCCCGGCCGCAATCCAGCGCGTGGTGCGCTGCGGCGTGCGCACGATCGAGCACGGCAATCTGGTCGATGCACCCACCGCCGCGCTCATGGCCGCGCACGGCGCCTATGTGGTGCCCACGCTGGTGACCTACGACGCCCTCGCCAACGAAGGCGCGGCGCTGGGGCTGCCACCCGCCAGCGTGGCCAAGGTGGAAGACGTGCGCGGCGCCGGGCTGCGCTCGCTCGAGATCTACAAGTCGGCCGGCGTGAAGATGGGCTTCGGCACCGACCTGCTGGGCGAGTCGCACCGCCTGCAGAGCGACGAGTTCCGCCTGCGCGCCCAGGTGCTGTCGCCGGCCGAGATCATCGCCAGCGCCACGCTGATCGGCGCCGAGGTGCTGGGCATGAGCGACCGGCTCGGCCGGCTGATCCCGGGCGCGCTGGCCGACCTGTTGCTGGTCGATGGCGACCCGATGCGCAATCTCGATTGCCTGCTGGGGCAGGGCGAGCGCATTCCCCTGGTGATGAAAGCCGGCGTGGTCGAGTTCGACGCGCTGTAGCCCGCCCCCCGAGCTGTTCAGACAACCCGCCGGATGCCTCCGGCCCTCTTCAAGGAAACGACACATGCCCAAGCTGACGCAAGCCGTCTGGCGGTACCGCCACGACCAGATGGTCCGGTTGATGGACGAACTCGCCGTCGATGCGCTGGTGTTCACCACCGCGGATTTCTTTCAGTTCGCGACCAACTTCCACACCGACGTGCAGCCCTGGGAGCGGCCGATCTTCGCGGTCGTGCCGCGCCAGGGCGAGGGCTTCCTGGTCATGAACGAGCTGTCCACGAACCACATGCGCTTCTCGATGGAGGCGCACAAGGTGTGGATCACGGACGTGACGTTCTATGCCGAGCATCCGATGGTGAGCAACCGCCTGCCGCTCGTGTCGCAGCTCCCCGAGATCCTCGCCGAGCGCTTGAGCTGCGCCGGCCTGCGCCGCTCGCGCGTCGCGCTGGATGCCGGCAGCGGCGTGATGGCGGCCGTGCAGCGCCTGCTGCCCGACCTGAACGTGCGCGTCGCCACCGCTGAAGTGCGCAGCCTGCGCTGGCAGAAGCACGCCGAGGAACTGGCCGTCATGCAGGCCATGGCCGGGCTAACGGACTGGCTGCAGGACCGCTACCGCGAAGCGATCAAGCCCGGCCGCCTGGTGCAGGAGATGGACTGCGCCATGGCCAGCCTGTTCGTGCAGGAGGCCGCCGAGCGCTTCCCCGGCGAGCAGTTCGAGGTCGTGCGCTGCTGGACGCTCAGCGGCCCGGCGTCGGCCTCGCCGCACGGCGACGGTGCCTCCTGCGGCGCGCGCATCCGCGAAGGCGACGTGCTGGTCAACATCGTGATTCCCCGGCTCAACGGCCTGACGATCGAGAACGAGCGCACCTGGTTCTGCGGGCGCCCCGACGACCAGAAGAAGGCGCTGTGGACCGCCGCGCGCGACGCGACCGATGCGGCGATCGGCGCGGCCGTGACAGGCCGGCCCGTGTGCGCGATCGACGCCGCGGCGCAGGCCGTGATCGAGCGCGCCGGCTTTGCCGACTGCATCCGCCACCGCACGGGTCACGCCATCGGCATCGTGCACCACGAGTACCCGGAGGACATGGCCTTCAGCCAGCGTCCGCTGCTCGACAACGAGGTCTATTCGGCCGAGCCCGGCCTGTACGTCTACGGCGTGGGCGGCTTTCGCATCGACGACACGGTCGTGGTGGGCGCGACGCCGCGTGTGCTCACCGCCACGCCCAAGTCGCTCGACTACGCCACCGTCGGTTGATACCGCTCACACCTTTCGCAACCACCGACCTTGACTTCATCATGACCACCCGTCGCACCATGCTTTCCGCGTTGGCCGTTGCCGCCTCGCTGCTCGCCGCACCCGCCTTCGCGCAGGGCTTTCCCTCCAAGCCGATCAAGGTCGTGGTCCCGCAGCCAGCCGGCTCAGGGCCGGACACCTTGGCGCGCACGTTGGCCGATGTGCTCGCCAAGAGCATCGGGCAGAGCGTCGTGGTGGAGAACCGGCCCGGCGCCAACGGCACGCTGGCTGCGGCCTATGTGCTCTCGCAACCCGCGGACGGCTACACGCTGTTCCTGGCCGGCGTCTCGAACATGTCGTGGAACCCGCACCTGTACAAGTCGCTGGGGCACCAGCCGGCGCGTGACTTCACCGGTGTCGCCGTCATTGCCAACACGCCGTTCGTGACCGTCGTGGCGCCGAGCCTTGGCGTGAAGACACTGCCCGACCTCATCAAGATGGCCAAGGCCGAGCCGAAGCGGCTCAGCTTTGCATCCGCCGGCATCGGCAACTCCACCCATCTTGCGAGCGAGCTGCTGAAGTCGCGCACCGGCATCCAGATGCAGCACGTGCCCATCAGCGGCGCCGGTGGCCCCAACGCGCTGACCAGCGTGATGGCGGGCGACACGCCGGTGATGACGACCGTCCCCGTCGGCGTCGTGCCGCTGGTCAAGAGCGGCAAGCTCGTGCCATTGGCCGTGACCGGCGAACGGCGGCTGGCGCAGCTGCCCGACGTGCCCACATTCAAGGAGCTGGGCATCGACATGGAGGTGCCCGGTTGGTACTCCCTGGTGGCGCGCGCGGGCGCACCCGGCGACGCCGTCGCGCGGCTCAACGCCGAGATCAACAAGGCCCTGGACACGCCCGAGATGAAGGAACGCCTGGCCGGCCAGATGCTGATCGGCGTCAAGTCGACCCCGGCCGATGTCTTGAAGTTCACGCAGCGCGAGTCGGCCGCCTGGGGGCCCATCATCGATCGGCTGGGTATTGCGCAGTGAGAGGCATCGAGCCGGCTTCCTTCGAGGCCCTGGACCACGCGCTGCGGCGGTTTCCGGGGCACCGGCTGTTCACCGTGCTGGCGATCGACCCCGGCCTTGCGGCGTCCCGGCGCCTGTACACGAGCGACCCGGTGGCGTATCCGTGCGGCGGTACCAAGCCACTGCACCATGACAACGACTTCTTTCGCGAGGTGTTGCAGGGCGGCCGGGCGCGCATCTGCGTTGATCAGGAAGACTGCCGTCGCGCGTTCCCGGACCATGCGCTGATCGACGCGCTGGGCTGCCGATCTGCCATCAATGTGCCGGTCCGGCACGACGGCTGCACCCTCGGTTCGTTGAACCTGCTGCACGAGGAACACTGGTACCAGCCCGACATGGTGCCCGCGCTGATGCGCTTCGCCGAACAGGCTGCACCCTTGCTTCTTTCGCTCCGATACGTTGAGATGCCCGCATGACGATCCATCGCCGAACCTTCGTGCTGAATGCTGCCGTGTCCCTGTGTGCGGCATCGCTCGCCACCGCGGCGCGTGCAGCCGGCCCGGGCTACCCCGGCAAGCCGATCACCATCGTGTTTCCTTATGCGGCAGGCGGTGCCACCGACGCCATGACGCGGCAGATCGCGGACCTCATGGCCAAGGCGCTCGGCCAGCCGGTCATCGTCGACGCGAAGCCGGGCGCCGGTGGATCGATGGCGCTGCAGCAGGCCGTGCGCGCCAACCCGGACGGGCACACGCTGGTGCTCGTGGCCAGCGGAACGATGGCCGTCAATCCCTACCTGTACGACCTGAAGTACAAGCCGGTGGAAGACCTGGCGCCCATCACGATCCTGGTCGACATTCCCTTCGTGGTCGTGACAAGGCCGGACTTTCCCGCACGCACCCTCAAGGAATTCATCGCCCATGCCAAGGCGAATCCGGGAAAGATCTCGTTCGCGAATGCAGGCGTGGGCACGCAGGCCCACCTGACGCAGATGATGTTCATGAAGGAGGCTGGCATCTCGGCCAACGTCGTTCCCTACAAGGGCGGCACGGGCGCCATCGCCGACCTGCTCGGCGGCCACATCGACGCCATGATCGACAACGCCGCCGCGCAGGTTGCCAACGTGCAGGCCGGCAAGGTGCGCGCGCTGTTCGTCACGACGCGCGAGCGCAGCGAGTCGCTGCCCGGCGTGCCGACGGCGCAGGAGGCGGGGCTGCCGGGCTTCGTGACCTCGGGGTGGTTCGGGCTGGCGGCGCCGAAGGGCACGCCGCAGGCCATCATCGACAGGCTCCATGCGGTGATCATTGAGGGCATGGCGCGGCCTGAGACGCGGAAAAGGTTGATTGAGGCGGGGTGGATGCCGATGGGGAGCTCACCTGGCGAGGCGCTGGATCGCGCCCGGTCGGACCTGGCGCGGTTTGGGCAGATCGCGCAGCAGATCGGACTGAAGAAGGAGTAAAGGTCTGCTGGTGAGTTGACTTTCGTCACTTTCGGCCGGCGGCGCATGACCCTAACATGCGCGCCATGAGCATTCCTGTGTCGACCCGGGCATCAGCCATCCTGATCGTGGACGACCACGACCTGGTGCGCCTGGGCGTGCGTGCCTTGCTCCAGGCTCAGGCCTCGCCCGACGGGCCTGCGGTCGAGGTCTTCGAAGCCAGCAGCATGGCGCAGGCACTGGCTGTGTACGAGCGCTCTCAGGCGAGCATCGGGCTGGTGTTGCTCGATCTGGCACTTCCTGACACACGAGGCTTGAGCGGCGTGTCCGTTTTTCTCCAGCGTTATCCGCAGGCCCGCGTGGTCGCGTTGTCGGGCGCCGGCGCCACCGCGCTGGCCCAGAACGCCATTGCGCAAAGTGCGTTGGCTCAGGGCGCCAGCGCGTTCTTGCCGAAGTCGGCCAACCTCAAGGAGGTGGTGAGCTTCATCCGTGCCTGCGGCCTGCTCGGGCGGGACGTTGTCGATGGCCTTCCAGGTACGTCCAGGTGGGTTGCGCGGGCACCCCGCCGTTGCGCCGGTGGCGCCCTGAGTTCGCTGACAGGAAGCCAGGCGCGTGTGCTGCAGATGATTCTCGAAGGCAAGTCCAACAAGGAGATCGCACTGTTGGCCGAGCTGCGCGAAGGCACGGTGAAGAACTATGTTTCGACGATCCTCTTGCTGTTCGGTGTGCAATCGCGCGCGGAACTGATCAGCAGCCTGCGTTGATTCACCGCAGGAGGTGCAACGCGATCGTCGAAGAAACAAGAACGAAGGGCCAATTCATGAATGACGCTGCCCGATCGATGCATCAGCCCCCGGCGGCCGCCGATCTGGACCATCGGGTGCTCCGCGAACACGTGGCCTCGGTGTATGCCGCGCACACGACGGCCACCTGTGCGCACATCGGCTTCGCCATTGCCATTGGCATCTTCGGGTACTTGAACATCGATTCGACCCACCACCTGCTGGTGATCGGCATGGTCGCCGCCGTCGTGTCGATGAATCTGTATGCCTTGCTTGCGCCGCGGTGGACGCCGGATGTCCCCTTGTCCGAAAGCCACCATTGGGCGCGCCGCTACACGTGGATCGTCACGCTGGTCAGCGTGACCACGGCGCTGCCATGCGCCTTGTTCCTCGTGCTCATCCAGAGCCCGGCAATGACGACCGTTGTGATCGTCGTGATCATGGTCAGCTGGACCCGGGCCATTCAGGCCCGTTGGCCGATCAAGGGGGCCATGTTCGGCTGCGGCATCCCCGTGATGGGCGGGCTGATTCTTGCCTTGATCTGGCACGGTGGCACGCTGCACTGGTTTCTGGCGCTCTTCAGTTTCGCCAATCTGGTACTGACACTGCACGAAGGGGTGAAGCAGAACAAGCGGCTGACAGCCTCCTTGATGTTGCAGTTCGAGAACGAGATGCTCGCCGCACAGTTGCGCGAACGCATCGCCGCCGTGGAGCGAGCCAGCGCGGAGAAGACCCGCTTTCTTGCCGCGGCCAGTCACGACCTGCGCCAGCCGATGCATGCCATTGCACTGTTCGGCGCGGCCATGGAAACCGCACTGCACGACCATCCTGAAAGAACGAATGCCAAACGCCTGATGCGCGCCGTCGACGCGCTCGGCGCGTCGCTGGACACGATGCTCGACGTGTCGCATCTCGATGCAGGCGTCGTCGTGTCTGAACCGCAGGCACTGGAACTCGATGCGCTGCTTCTTGTCCTCAACCAGACCTTCACCCCCTACGCTGAGCAGAAGGGTCTGCAATTGCGCATCCGTGCCAGCGGCATGTGGGTGCGCAGCGACATCCAGCTGCTGTTCCGCCTGCTTTCGAATCTGGTCGACAACGCCTTGAAGTACACCCACGAGGGTGGTGTGAGCGTGGTCGCGCGGCGGCGAGAAGACAAGGTGTGGCTGGAGGTTCGTGACACCGGCGTCGGCATTGCGCCTGAGCAGTTGAGCCGCATCTTCGAGGAGTTCTATCAGGTCGACAACCCGGGCCGCGACCGGGCGCGCGGACTCGGAATCGGGCTGTCGATCGTCCAGCGCCTGTCGCACCTGATGTCTCACCCGATCGAGGTGCACTCGCGACCGGGACGTGGCACGCATTTCCGCGTGGTCCTGCCGCAAGCCGAGGCAGCGATCACCGCACCGGCCGAACTGCTGCTCGATGAACTGGAGATGCCCGCGCATCGCAGCCTTGCTGCACCGAACCTGCCCGGGCCGGTGCTGCTGATCGACGACGAAGCGGAGATTCGCCTGGCCATGGCGGCACTGCTGCGCGCGCACGCCGTCGATGTGGTGGCTGTGACGGACGAATCGCATGCGGTCGAAGCATTGACGCACCCGGATGCGAAAAGCCTTCCGTTCTCGATGCTCTTGTGCGACTACCGGCTGGCCGACGGGGGGGATGGACTCGAGGTCGGCCTGCGCCTGCTCGAGCGCTTTCAGCTCGACATTCCCCTTCTGCTGATAACTGGCGAGACGGCCCCGCAGCAACTGCGGCGTGCACAGTCATCGGGGGTGCCGATGCTGTTCAAGCCGGTGAGCGCCGCTGCGCTCCTGCAGGCGATGGCGGACCTGACATCCGTCACCGGGAAGACGCGGATTTTTTCTCCAGCGACCCGGTACTTCAGAGACCCGTCGCCGGTGACCTGATTGTCTTCCTCGCCATTGCCACGGCGCTGTTCGTGGGGCGATTCTGGCTTCATAGACGTCTTGCCAAGTCGTTCCTTTTCAAAGTCAGATGAGAAGACTAGATCGGGAAGGAAAATCACGAATCGTCACGTACATATTCTCGATATTGGAAAGGGACGACGCCGTCTCTCTTCCAATCTCATGGTTCTAATTAGTCATAACTGCCTCACAACCAAATATCAATTTCCCATAGCTTTCAGGCTGTGTGACTTTCGGCATGGGGAAATTTCCGCCGCCAGCCATACAAACGTCGACGGCGATCTGACGGGCCACGCTGGGAGGCCCGATCGCCATGGACAACGTTGCCATATCGGCAGCATTGGCTTCGACAAAATTGAAAGGCAAGGGAATGAAATTCAGAAAATCTGCAGTGGCTGCTGCAACGGCAGTCGCCTTGATGCTTGCGGCATGTGGGGGTGGCAGCGGGGGCGGAGGTGGCGGTGGCTTCCCCGTGGGGCTTATCGGGCCTGGAACGGACGACCCCGGAACACAAGGGCCAGGAACACCAAGCCCTGGAACACCAGGCCCTGGAACGCAAGGGCCCGGGACGCAGGGGCCTGGAACGCCAGGCCCAGGAACGCAGGAACCTGGAACCCAGGAACCCGGAACACCCGCACCCGCGCAATATGAGACGCTCCCGTCCGCCTGGGACGGGGACAAGGATTCCTACATCGCATCCGTGCCGGCCGTCTTGCAGCAACTGAACGACCAGGGCGCCAAGGGCAGTGTCCGCATGCGCCCCGTGGGAAGCAATTCGTTGTATGTCAATCCGCAAGCCGCCAACGACAAATACAGCTACAAGGAATTCACGCTCACCTTCTCCGGTCGCGATGGCTGGGACGGGGCCAGCAACGCGCTGCTGCAGCGGTTGGAAGACGAGGGCGCCAAGGGCTATGTGCTGCACCACCTGGTGGGGGAGACGCATACCCTGGACGATTCCCTCAACGCCATCCGCAAGGCCAGCTTCATCCTGGTCAGGAACGAAAGTCAGCCCGTCACCTACACCTATCGGAAGTTCAGCTTCGATCTGATGATGCCGGCAGACTTCATCGCACAGTTGAATGCGTGGGGACAGGAAGGCTATCGCTTCCTGAATACGGAGTTGGGTCTCAGCCCGAGCGTGAATGCGATCGTCGTCAAAAGCTCTGCAGCCGCAGGGGCGACCTACAGTTACGCGTTCGAACCCATCGTCTCCGATCCCAAGCCGCAACTCACCAGCCGCGGTCAAAGCGGATTCCGCTACAGGGGCTATTTCGAGTACTTTGCGAACCGCAACGGACAGCCCGTGCGAGGCGTTTTCAATACCTACGAACTCGACAGCAGCAAGCCCGCGGCAGTGGCCTATCGCTTCTCGGATGAAATGCCTGGGGGCCCGGTCGATATCAATACGACCGAAGGACTCGCGCGACTCAATGACCAGGCGAGCCAAGGATTTTTCTACGCCGGCCTGAGTGTTCCTACCGGAGCGAGCGGGGGCGCCGCGATGTTCTTCGCCGACTATGCGGTCTATGTTCAGGGCGTATTGCTGGCGGACCTCAATCGCGGAGGCGCCGTTCTTTTCCCCTAGACATCTGGCATGGGGGCCGCCTGCCTGGGCAGGCGGCCATCCTGTCTAGAAGTTGCCGCGCAAGGTCACCATGGCGCTGCGCGGTTCGCCGTAGACATTGCCCCAGGCCGGCGCGCCGACGGTCTGGTAGTAGGTCCTGTCGAACAGGTTGTTCACGTTCAGTGCGGCCGACCAGTTGCGGTTGATCTGGTAGGCAACGCGCGCGCTCCAGACCGCATACGAGGCCTGCTCCAGCTTGATCGCGCCCGTGGTGCGTGAACTCGCGGTCTGGAAGTTCACGCCGCCGCCCAGCGTCCAGGCGTTCAGCGCGCCGGGCAGGCGGTACTCGGTCCACACGCGCACCATGTGCTTGGGCGAATACGTGCTGGCGAAATCGATGCCGGCATTGGCCGTGTCGTTCAGGTACTTGAAGTGGTTGAACGTGTAGCCCGCGAACACCTGCCACCCGCGGGCCACTTCGCCGCTGATCTCCGCGTCGAGTCCCTCGCTGCGCACCTTGCCGGTGGACACGGAGCAGTAGGTGCTCCTCGTGCAGACATTGACCAGGTCTTCCTGTGCCCGGTTGTTCTGGTCGAGTCGGAACAGCGCCAGCGAAGCGTTGACCTTGCCGTCGAGCAGCTCGCCCTTCAGGCCCGCCTCGTAGTTGCGGCCCTTGACGGGAGGCAGCATGTCGCCGGCGGCGGTCATCGCGTTCTGTGGCTGGAAGATGTCGGCATAGCTCACGTACGCCGACCATTGCGGAGTCAGGGCGTAGATGAGTCCGCCATAGGGCGTCAGAACGCCGTTTTCGCGATAGGGCGCGGTCGCCGGGTCGCCGGTGATGCGGTCGCGATCGCTGGCCCGGTAACGTGTGACACGGGCGCCGGCGACCAGCGTCAACGGATCGCTGAGGCTCAGGCGCGCGACACCGTAGGCGCCCGATTGCGTGATGCGCGTCTCGGTGTCGCCGCCGCGGTAGCGCCTGGCAACGAAGGTCGCGTCGCTCGGCTCGGCGATCGCCGAGACCGGTGCGAAGACGTTGTTGGCAACGCCCGCCAGTTGCATCAGCGAGAAGTCGCTGTGGTTGAACATGCGTCCGGTGTTGGCGCCGAAGCTCACCGAGTGCCTTCTGCCGAAGGCGTCGAATTTGCCGTCGACGGCGAGGTCGAGCGTCTTGTTGTCGGTCTTGAAATCGAACAGGCCGCCGTACATCACGTTGCCCGCCAGGGTCACCGGATTCACGGCACCCAGCGGGAAGGCGTACTTGATGTCCTGCTGCTCGCGCACGTAGCCGGCGGTGACCTTGAGCGACCAGTCGGCATCGAAGCGGTGCGCGAGTTCGGCGAACGCCGAGGTCTGTGCGCTTTTCCAGCGGTTCCAGTCGGCCGCCAGGTAGGTCGACCGGCGCAGGTGCAGGTCGGCACCGTTGCTGTAGCTCGGCAAGCCCTGGAAGAACGGGGTGGCGCGCAGTTTTTCGTGGCTGACGCCGAGGGTGAGCACGGTCTGCGGCCCGATGTCGGCGGCGAGCACGCCGTACAGCACGCCAGTGCGGCTCTTCGCGGTGTCGTAGAAGTAGTCGCGGTCGTTGCCGCTCGCGACGACGCGGCCGCGCAGCGTGCCGGCTTCGTTCAGGGGGCCGCTGGCATCGACCTCCGCGCGGTAGTTGTTCCATGAACCCGCGCTGGCCGAGAACTGCAATTGCTTGTCGGCCGTCGGACGCTTGCGCACCATGTTGATCGTGGCGCTGGGCGAGCCGGCCCCTTGCAGCAGGCCCGTGGCGCCGCGCACCACCTCCACGCGATCCAGCGTGGCGGCACTGCTCGTGAAGCTGTTGGCCTGGGGATAGTAGAAGGCGCGGTTCACCCCGTCGTACTGGTAGCTGTCCACGCGGAAGCCCCGGGAGTAGACATAGCGCCCGCCCATCGGGCTGTCGTACATCGTGATGCCCGTGGTCTGGGCCAGCACGTCGTCGATGGTGTGCAGGTTCTGGTCGTCCATCTTCTGGCGCGTGACCACCGTGACGGACTGGGGGATCTCCTTGAGCGTCTGCTCGCCCTTGCCGACGGTGACGATGCGGCTGGCATACGACCCCGAGCCCTCGGTGATCGCACTGCGCTCGGCCTGCGCCGTGACGCGCACTTCACTGAGCAGGTTGCTCTGCGCGTCCGCGGGTGCGGCGGATGGGGTCGCGCCGGGTGCCGGATGACGCAGCGTGTAGCCGCCGCCCGCGCGTGCGACCGCTTCGAGGCCGGTGCCCGCGAGCAGTCGCGAAAAGCCGTCGCCGACCGCATGGGTGCCGCGCAATCCACCGGTGCGGCGGCCTTCCGTCAGCGAGGGTTCGAAGGACAGCGTGACGCCGGCCTGTGCGGCGAAGCGAGACAGCGCCGGGCCCAGTGCGCCTGCGGGAATGTCGTAGGCCGCGGTGGCGGCTGCCGGCGGGTTCGCCTGTGCGGTCGCGGCGCCCGAAGCGGCGAGCGCGAAGGCCAGGCAGAGGGTTCTCACGCCGTGGGTCACGGTGCTCGGGCGCGCGGGCATGCAAAGGGAAAGTGGCCGCATGGGCGCGGTGCGGGAGGAGGGGAATGCCATGGTTCGGTGGTCCTGTTCTTGCCGTACTCGCAGCACGGCTCCATGGCTTGCCCGACCAGGCTTCAAAAAGGGACAGGAATCAGCGAAAAAATTTTCGATCTCAGGCCGGCGCCACCGTCACCCACCACCGCGTGCGCGTGAGCACCTGCACGGGCAGTGTGGTGGCCACCATCGACAGCACGTAGTCGGTATCGCGCAGCTGGAAGGCACCGGACAGGCGCAGGTTCGCCACCTCCGGGCTGCAGTGCAGCAGGCCGGGCCGGTAGCGCGACAGCTCGGCGCAGAAGTCGGCCAGGCGCATGTTCTCGGCGTAGAGCACGCCCTGTGTCCACGCCTGGCTCTCGGGCGAGACGGCGGTGAGGGCCGAGGCGCCCTGGGCGTTCAACACGGTCTGCCGGCCGGCCGCAACGATCCCCGCAGGCGACGACGCGCCGCGCAAGGTGACCTCGACCGCGCCCTCGGTGACCGCCAGACGCACATCGGGCGATGCGGTCTCGTGCGCGTCGTCGCCCAGGCGCACGGTGAAGCGCGTGCCGAGCGCGCGCAGCCGGCCCTGCACCGTTTCCACGATGAAGGGGCGCGCGTCGGCCGCGGTCGTGACCCGGATGGCGCCCGCGCGCAGCCGTACCGTGCGTTGCGTGCCGTCGATGCGCACGTCGATCGCGCTGCCGGTGTCGAGCAGCACGCGGCTGCCGTCGGCCAGCCGCACGTCGCGCCGTTCACCGGTGGCGGTGGCGTGGTCGGCGGTCCAGCTGTCCCACGGCGCCAGGCGCCAGGCGAGCCAGGCGGCCGGCGCGGCAGTCGCCAGGACGGCCAGCGTGCGCAGTGCGGCCCTTCGGTTGCCGCGTGCCTGGCGCGCCAGCACCGGCACGCCGATGTTCGCCGGCACGGCGCCGAACTGTTGCGACAGGCGTTCGGCACGCTGCCATGCACGTTCGTGCGCCGGGTCCGCACGGCGCCAGGCCGCGCAGGCCGCGTGGTCCGCTTCGCCTGCCCGGCCGGAGTGCAGCCGCACCAGCCATTGCGCGGCCTCGCCCAGCGCGGCGCTGTCGGGTGCGGATGCCGGTGGCCGTGCGCTCATTCCACCAGCGCCAGGCAATGCGCGAAGCCCAGGGCCATGTGGCGCTTGACGGTGCGTTCGCTGACCGCCAGGCGCTGGGCGATCTGTGCGTAGGTCAGGCCTTCGAGCTGCGACAGCACGAAGGCCTCGCGCGCCTTGGGCGGCAGGCCGTCCAGCATCGCGTCGATGGCGTCCAGCGTCTGCAGCAGCTGCAGGCGGTCTTCGGGCGACAGCGCCAGCGCCTCGGGCACCTGCGCGAGCGCATCGATGTACGCGCGCTCCAGGGCCTGCCGGCGCCAGTGTTCGCTGACCACGCCCTTGGCCAGCGTCGTCAGGTAGGCGCGCGGCTCCCGCAACGTGGGCAGCACCTGCGGTCGCAGCAGGACGCGAACGAAGGTGTCCTGCGCCAGGTCGGCGGCGCTGTGCGCACAGCCCAGGCGCCGGCGCAGCCACGTGCTGAGCCAGCCGTGATGCTCGGTGTAGAGCGCGTGCACGGTGTGGGTGTCGGCGGAAGGCATGGAGAGGGAAGGCGATGCAATTGAGAATTACTCTCATTTTAAGAGCATCGCGGCCTGGCGCGCTGAGCGCAGCGTTCGGCATGCTGCGCAGCGCACGCAGGCGCCGTCCCGGTACAGATCACGAATCCCGCAATCCGCATCCCCTCACCGCAACCCCGACTGCCGATCCGCCGCCTCCACCAGCTGCATCAACCCCGGCCCGATGGTGTCCAGCAGCTGCGCCTTCTTCCAGCGAAACCCCGGCACCGCGCAGTTGAACAGCAGCCGGCGCGGCCCGTAGCGGATGCGCGCCGCGGCGCCCGCGGCAAGCACGCCAAAACCTGAATCCCCAAGATTGATCGCGAAGCCGCGCTTGCCGTAGTGCGCCACGCTCTCGCGCACGCCTTCGAGGCAGCGCGCGTGCTCGTCGGGCCGCTCGTGCTTCACGCGGGCCAGGAACTCCTGGCGCTCGCTCGCGGGCAGCTGCGCGAGCCATGCACGCCCCATGGCGGTCTCGACGATGCCGCGCACGGCGCCCACGCCGGGGCGCTTGAGGGTGCCGCCCTCGTGGGCACAGGTTTCCAGGTAGACCACGTCCAGGTCGCTGGTCACGCCGACCGACACCGCGCCCTCGACGCGGTCGGCCAGCTGCTGCATGGCCGGGCGCAGCAGGGCCAGCATCGGCGTGTTGATGACGTAGGGGTAGCACAGCGCAACGGCGGCGGGGCCGATGAAGTAGCGGTCCAGGCGTTCGTCGTGGTCCAGGAAACCCATGGTCAGCAGGGTGCGGCACAGGCGCGAGACGGTGGGGCGCGACAGGCCCAGCTTGGCGGCGAACTCGCTGTTGGCGTGCGCGCGCGGGTCGCCCACGAAGGTCTGCAGGATGAGCAGGCCCTTGGCCAGGGTGCCGGCGATGTACGGGTCTTCGTCCCGCACGCGGCGCAGGTCGTCGGAATGCTTCATGGGCTGGCGGCGATTCTGGACAGGGCGGGGCATGGGAGTGAATCGCAGTTTCAATGATTGAAATTCAGTGCCGGCAATTGTGGACCTGCTTCCTACAGTCGCGGCCACCATGATCCGAGACACCCCCCACTTCGAGGCCCTGCGGGCCGACATCCGCGCCTTCGTTCGCGAACGCTGGCATCCGCTGGAAGACCAGGTCAGCCGCGACAACGACATCCCGCCCGACGTGGTCGACGAGCTGCGGCGCAAGGGCTACTTCGGCTGGAGCATTCCCGAGGCCTACGGCGGCCTGGGCCTCACGACCGAGGAGCTGGTGCTGTGCGCGATGGAGCTGTCGCAGTCGTCGGTGGCGCTGCGTGCCCGCGTGGGCACCAACACGGGCATCGGCTCCGAAGCGCTGGTGGCCGACGGCACCGAGGCGCAGAAGCAGCGCTGGCTGCCGCGCATGGCCACAGGCGAACTCACCGGCTGCCTGGCGCTGACGGAGCCCGAGGCGGGCTCGGAGGCGAGCAACGTGCAGACCACCGCGCGCCGCGAGGGCGACCACTACGTGCTCAACGGCAGCAAGCGCTTCATCACCAACGCGCCGGTGGCCGATGTGTTCACCGTCATCGCCCGCACCGAAGACGGCTCGAAGGGCAGCAAGGGGGTCTCGGCGTTCCTGGTCGAGCGCGGGCCGGGCCTGACCACAGGCGCGCCCTACCGAATGATGGGCCAGGCCGGCTCCTTCGTGTCGGACGTGCATTTCGACGAATGCCGCGTGCACGTCGACCAGCTCATCGGCGGGCGCGAGGGCATGGGCTTCCAGACGGTGATGAAGGTGCTCAACAAGCAGCGCCTGCACCTGGCGGCGCTGTGCACGGGCCCGGCGATCCGCATGCTGGACCTGGCCATGGCGCACACGAGTGGCCGCAACCAGTTCGGCCAGGCCGTGGCTGACTTCCAGCTGGTGCAGGCCATGATCGCCGACAGCCGCACCGAGATCTACGCGGCGCGTTCGATGATCCTCGAGGCGGCGCGTGCGCGCGATTGCGGCGAGGACGTGGCCATGTCGGCCTCGATGTGCAAGTACTTCGCGTCGGAGATGTGCGGTCGCGTGGCCGACCGCGCGGTGCAGATGTTCGGCGGCTCCGGCTACGTGGCCGACTTCAGCCCCATCGAGCGCTACTACCGCGACGTGCGCCTGTTCCGCCTGTACGAGGGCACGAGCCAGATCCACCAGCTGAACATTGCCAAGCTGGCGCTGCGCGAGGCGGGTGCGCGATGAACGTGCGCACCGACCTCGTGCCACGGGTGCGCGACTTCGTCGAGCGGCATTGCATCCCGCTCGAATCGAATGCCCACGTGCACGACCCGCGGGCGATGGATGCGGCGCTGTCGCAGCTGCGCCCGGTCGCGCGCGAGATGGGCCTGTACCTGCCGCAGATGCCGGTGGAGGAGGGCGGGCTGGGCCTGTCGTGGGTCGAGCGCGCGGCGGTGTTCGAGGAGGCCGGCCGCAGCTACCTGGGCCCGGCCGCGTTGAACTGCGCGGCGCCCGACCAGCCCAACATGATCAGCCTGCTGCGCCAGGGCACGCCCGCGCAACGGCAGCGCTACCTGCGGCCCTTGGCCGAGGGCCGCATCCGCTCGTGCTTCGCGATGACCGAGCCGGCGCCCGGTGCGGGCTCCGACCCGTCGATGCTGCGCACCATCGCGCGGCGCGAGGGTGATGGCTGGGTCATCGACGGCCACAAGTGGTTCATCACCGGCGCGGTGGGCGCAGCCTTCTGCATCGTGCTGGCGCAGACGGAAGAGGGGCCCACGCAGTTCATCGTGGACATGGACCACCCGGGCCTTTCGCTGGTGCGCGCCATCCGCGCCATCGACCCCTTCGCCGTCGGCGGCCACGGCGAGCTGCGCTTCACGGCCTACCGCGTGAACGGCGACGCGGTGCTGGGCGAAGTGGGGTCGGGCTTCGTGGCGGCGCAGCAGCGGCTGGAGCCTGCACGGTTGTCGCACTGCCTGCGGCTCATGGGCCGCGCGCGGCGCGCGCTCGAGATCGCGCAGGCCTACGTGTGCGAGCGCACCTCGTTCGGCGATCGGCTGGCCGACCTGCAGCAGGTCCAGGCGATGGTGGCCGACTGCCACATCGACCTGCATGCCAGCCGGCTCATGAGCCTGGACTGCGCGCGCCGCATGGACGAAGGCTTGTCGGTGAAGACCGAGTCGGCGATGACGAAGGTCTTCGTGTCCGAAGCCCTGAACCGCGTGGCCGACCGCGCGGCGCAGATGTGCGGTGCGCTGGGCATGGCGGAAGACGCGCCCATCGCCCTCATCGTGCGCGAGCTGCGGCCCTTCCGTATCTACGACGGCGCCTCCGAGCTGCACCGCGCCACGCTCGGTCGCCGCTTCCTCACGCACTGACACGCTGAACACACAGAGAAACTGGAGACAGACGATGAAGTCCTTGACCAAGAAACTTTCGCACCTGACCGCGGGCCTTGCATTCGGCCTGGCCGGCTCGCTGGCCCTGGCAGCCTTCCCCGACCGCCCCGTGAAGCTGGTCGTTCCTTTCCCCGCCGGCGGCAGCACCGACCTGGTGGCGCGCGAGGTGGCGCTGGCGCTGGGCCATGCGCTGGGCCAGCCGGTCATCGTGGAGAACAAGCCCGGCGCCGGCAGCCTCATCGGCTCCGAACTCGTGGCGAAGTCCGCGCCCGACGGCTACACGCTGCTCATGGCGGGCCTGACCAACATCTTCCTGCCCTACGTGCACAAGGGCCTCACCTGGAACCCGGTGGACGACTTCGTGCCCGTGGGCCTGGTGGCCGACCTGCCGAACGTGATCGCGGTCAACGCCAAGACGCCGTACCAGAAGCTGCCCGAGCTCATTGCCGCCGACAAGGCCAAGCCGGGCCAGCTCGCCTTCGGCTCCGCGGGCCCCAGCACGCCGTCGCACCTGGTGTGCGAAATGATCAACCACCAGGCCGGCATCAAGATGCAGCACGTGCCCTACAAGGGGAACGCGCCGGCGGTGAACGACCTGATCGCCGGCCACATCCCGGTGATGTGCAACAACCTCGGCGGCACGCTGCCCTACATGAGCAGCGGGCAGATCCGCATCCTGGCGCAGACCGGGCGCATGCGCTCGCCCTCGGCGCCCGACGTGCCCACCTTCGCCGAGCTGGGCCTGCAGGGCTTCGACAGCGGCCTGTGGGTCGGCATCGTCGCGCCCAAGGGCACGTCCGATGCCGTCATGCGCCCGCTGCGCGCAGCGCTGGCCAAGGCCTTACCCGCAGTGAAGGACAAGCTGGCCAAGCTGGGCGCGGCCGCGCTCGACCCGTCGCTGCCCGCCTACGGCCAGCGCATTGCCGCCGACCGAAAGCTGTGGGACCCGGTGCTCAAGCGCGTCGACCTGAAGGGCAACTGATGGGCCAGCCCACCGACCACGCGCCCCTGCACGGGGTGCGCATTCTCGACATGGCGACCGTGCTCGCCGCGCCGTTCTCGGCCACGCTGTGCGGCGACATGGGCGCCGACGTCGTCAAGCTCGAGCTGCCGGGCGGCGGCGATCCGCTGCGCGGGCTCACGCCGGTGCACGAGGGCCATCCGCTGTTCTGGAAGACCGCGAACCGCGGCAAGAAGGGCATCTCGCTGGACGTGCGCAAGCCCGAGGGCCGCGCGCTGTTCCTGCGGCTCATCGCCGGCTTCGACGTGCTGGTGGAAAACTTCCGCACCGGCACGCTGGATGCGTGGGGCCTGGACATCGCCACGCTGCACGCGGCCAACCCGCGCCTCATCGTGCTGCGCCTCACGGGCTTCGGCCAGACCGGCCCGTATGCGCGACGACCGGGCTTTGCCCGCATCTTCGAAGCGATGAGCGGGTTCACGCACCTGACCGGGGAGACCGGCGGCCCGCCGCAGCACATGAACTATCCGTTGGGCGACGTGGTGGCGGGCCTCTTCGGTGCCTTTGCCATCAGCACCGCGCTGGCGGAACGCAATGCGTTGCCGCGCGATCGGCAGCGGGGCGCCGAGATCGACCTGTCGGCCACCGAAGCGATGTCGCGCCTGCTCGATCCGCTGGCGGCCGAGCACCGCATCGGCGGCGTGGTGCGCGAGCGCACCGGCTCGCGCGCCACCTACACCGCGCCGTCCAACGTGTTCCGCGCGCTCGACGGCGTGTGGTTCACGCTGGTGGGCACGGGCGGGCCGATCTTTGCGCGCATCTGCCGCGCGATCGACCGCGACGACCTGCTCACCGACGCCCGCTTTGCCGACAACGCCGCGCGCATCCTCCACCTCGAGGCGCTGGACCGCATCCTGGCCGACTGGTGCGCCGGCCTGCCGTTCGCGGAGCTGGCCGTGCGGCTGGACCGCGAAGACGTGCCCTACAGCAAGGTGTATTCGATCGCCGACCTGCGGGCCGATCCGCACATGCAGGCACGCGGCGCCTTCATCGACGTGCCCGACGAACAGTTCGGCTCCGTGCCCGCACCGGCGGCTGTGCCGCGCTTCGTGGGGCGCGAAGGCGTGCGCCCGGCCGCCACAGGGCCGCGCACGGGGCAGCACAACGCCGAGGTGTATGGCGGGCTGGGCCTGGACGAGGCGCAGCTCGCGGCACTGCGCGACGCGCAGGTGATCTGAAGCGCGCCTGCGCTTTCGCCTGCCCCGCCGGGTAGGCGTTTTGTCATGCCTGCCCCCGTGCCGTCGCGGGACACCTGACTCCCCCAGAAAAGGGCGCTCCGCTCATGTGCGAAGGCGGCGCGATTCCTACAGTCATCCCCATGCCGAACGCTTCTTCCCACGCCGGGAAGGCCAGCGGTTTCGGCCGGCCACGATCACCGGGGAAACCGCATGGAACCGCTCGAAGTTCTGCCGAGAACCGCCCTGAGCCTGCTGCGCGAAGACGCCGGCATGTCGTTCATGGAGTTCGCGCTGATCGGTGCGCTGGTGATGGTCGTGGCCATTTTGCTGGTGCTCGCCCTGCGGCGCAGTGCCTGAACACGGGGAGCCCGCCATGCAGGAATTCAACGCTGTTCTCGAACTGCTCGCGATGCTGGCGACCGACATCCGCATGCTGGCGCTCCTCGCGCTGCTCGGCGTGGCGGCTGTGAGCGACTGGCGCTTCTATCGCATACCCAACTGGCTGACTTTGGGCGGCGCGTGCTTCGCCCTCCTCTACGGAACGATGGCGGCACGCACGCCGACGTCGGGCGCGCTGAGTGCATTCGGTGGCCTGGGCGTGGGCTTCGTTGCGATGCTGCCGTTCTATGCGCTGGGGATCATGGGCGCGGGCGACGTCAAGCTGATGGCCATGACCGGGGCCTTCCTGGGGCCCCAACAGACGTTGATGGCCTTGCTCTTCACTTTCATTGCGGGCGGCGTCGCGGCGCTGGCCTTCGCGATCCATCGCCGCCGCCTGGTCCACATGCTCGGCAACGTCAAGGCCGCGGCGCAGGGCATGTTCATTTCCAGCATCGCGGGCGTGCGGCCCGACGGGCGCCTGCAGGCGGGCCAGTCCGTGGGCAAGTTGCCCTACGGCCTGTGCATTGCGGCGGGCACGGTGGTCCAAGTGCTGGCGCACCAGCTGGGCTTTGTCTAGCTCCTACATGTTTCACCCCTGGCGGAGGTTCGTATGAAGAACATCAAGGCGATCGGGCTGATCTTTCTGGCCCTGCTGTTCGGGCTGGCGGCCGCGGTCTACGCGACCGGCTGGATCTCCCGGCAAAGCGGCATTGCGTCCAACAAGGTCGTGGTGGCCGCCGTCGACATCGACCTGGGCAGCCGCGTCAATGCGCAGATGCTGTCCACGGTCGACTGGCCCAGCGGCTCGGTGCCGCACGGCTCCTTCAGCGACATCAAGGCGCTGAACGACCGCGTGGTGAAGATCGGCGTGCTGCGTGGCGAGGCGCTCATGGAGGGCAAGCTGGCGCCGGTGGGCACGCAGGGCGGGCTGTCGGCGGTGATCGCCAGCGGCAAGCGGGCCATGACGGTGCGCGTCAACGACGTCGTCGGCGTGGCGGGCTTCGCGCTGCCGGGCAACTACGTCGACGTGATGGTCAATGCCCAGCAGGAGAAAGGGCGAGGCGAAGACGCGCTGCAGATCAGCAAGACCGTGCTCGAGCAGGTGCTGGTGCTGGCCGTGGCTCAGGAGGCCAACCGCGACGACACCAAGCCGAAGGTCGTGAGCGCGGTGACGCTCGAACTCTCGCTCGAAGACTCCGAGAAGCTCGACCTGGCACGCAGCGTGGGCACCCTGTCGCTCGTGCTGCGCAACCAGATGGACAAGACCACGGTCGCCACCCTGGGCATCACCAAGGGGCAGCTGTTCGGCGAGAAGAAGGACATCGTGCCGGTTTCCACCGCGGCGGCCCCGGCCCGCCCGCGGGTGCGGCAGGCAGGTCCCGCCACGCCGCGAGCCTCCGAGTGCGTGGAAGTGATCCAGCACGCCAGCCGCTCGCTCACCTGTTTCTGATCGTCCGTCAGGAGGAACACCAAGTGCGCCCACTCACAACAACCATCGCCCGTCTGCTGGCGACCCTTGCGACAGTGGCGACCCCCGCCATGGCCGCGGAGGTCGTGGCAGCCGCCCCCACCACGGCCGCCGCCATGCCTGCGCCTGCTGCAGCTGCTGCAACGGTTGCGGCAGCACCCGCGGCCCCGGCCAGCCGGCGCTGCACCGCCATCATTCCGGACTCCGACCCGACCTATGCCGTGCTCGGCAAGTCGGTGGTCATTCCGTTGAAGGCGCGCGTGGTGCGCATCGTGGTCAGCGGCCAGCCCCAGAACCAGGCGGCCGCGCCGGCGGCGCCGGCGCAGAGTGCTGCGGCCATGGCGGCGCCCCCCCAGCCCCGCAGCGATGGCGTCGGTGACATCGAGGTCACGCTGCTGAGCCCGACCGACCTGTTCTTCCGAGGCCGCCAGGCCGGCTCGATGAACGTGGTGCTGCAAAGCGCCGACGGCACCTGCTACATCAAGGACGTGATCGTCACCATCGATCCCGGGGCGCTGCAGGCCAAGCTGGCCGAGCTGATGCCCGAAGAGCGCCGCATCCGCGTGCGCAGCGCCGAGCGCTCCATCGTGCTCACCGGCGAGATCAGCGACGCGCTGAAGCTGGACGACGTGATGAACCTGGCCGCGGCCTACGGCGCCGATGGCAAGAAGGTGGTGAACCTGCTGCGCGTGGGGACGCCCCAGCAGGTGATGCTCGAGGTGAAGATCGCCGAGGTGAGCAAGACGCTGCTCGACCGGCTGGGAGCGCGGGTGGGCTACTCGCGCACGAGCGGCGGCGGCCTGCACAACTACTCGCTGATCTCCAATTTCCTGAGCGGAGGCGGGGGCCTGGTCGAGGCGCTGCGCATCGGCCGCGGCGTGGTGACCATCGACGGCCAGAAGGACGACGGCCTGGTGCGCGTTCTTGCCGAGCCCAACATCATGGCCATCAGCGGCCAGCAGGCCAGCTTCCTGTCGGGCGGCAAGATTTTCATTCCGGTGGCGCAAACCGGCAGCGGCGCCAACGGGAGCACCATCACGCTGGAAGAAAAAGAGTTCGGCATCGGCGTGAAGTTCATGCCGACGGTGCTCAACGGCGACCGCATCAACCTCAAGATGGTGTCGGAGGTGTCGGACCTGTCGCAGACCGGCTCGCCCTTCACCACGGTCGGGGGCGTGACGTCCGTGCTGCCGTCGCTCACGGTGCGGCGCGCCGACACCACGGTGCAGCTCAACGACGGGCAGAGCTTCGTCATCGCCGGGCTCATCAAGAGCAACGCGACGGAGGCGGTCAAGCGCTATCCGGGCCTGGGCGAAGTGCCGGTGATGGGGGCTCTGTTTCGCAGCACCGAGTTCCAGAACGAACAGACTGAACTGATGTTCGTCATCACGCCGCGCCTGGTGCGTCCGCTGGCCGAGTCGCCGCGGGTGCCGACCGACAACCACGTGCTTCCCAGCCGCGCCGAGATCTATCTCAACGGGGCCCTCGAAAGCAGCACCCCGGCCCCGGCCGCCCCGGCCAGCGAAACCCCGTGAGGAGCCCTGCCATGTTCATCCGACCGACCCCCCTCGTGCTCGCATGCCTCCTGGCTGCAGGCTGCTCGAGCGTCACACCCCACTACGACGCGCGCTTCGGCGAGGCCGTGCGCGACGCCAGAAAGAAGATGACGCTGAACCCGAACGCCGGCAAGAACGGCGACCCGGTCACCGGCATGGACGGCCGCGCGTCGCGCGAGTCGATGGTGCAGTACCAGGAGTCCTACAAGACGCCGCCGCCGGTGACCAACGTCATCAACATCGGCGGGCAGATCGGCGGCGCGGGCAAATGAAAGACCGCGACTTTGCGGACTCGCTCCGCACCAACTTTCACATGAAAAGGAGAACGCCACGACACGCATGACATTCGACTCCCTTGTTTTTTCAACCTGATTTTCTGTAGTCCATACCTTGAAAGGAAAGAGCCATGAACAAGTTTTTCCAGACCATCGGTCAATCCGCAAGCGGTTTGCTGCGCGACGAAGAAGGCGCTCAGGTCGTCGAGTACGCGCTGATCATCGCGGTCGTCTCGATCGCACTGGTCGTTGCCCTGAAGGCCCTCACGGCAGACGATGGCGACTTCGGGACCTTCATCGGTCGTGTCGGAACCTGCCTGACTTCGACGACGGGCGGCTGCGTCTGAAGTGTGTTGGGAGGGCGGAAGAAGGTGGGCTTTACCTCGAGGCTTGCTTTCTTCCGCAATTCCCGATGCTCCTGATGCATTCGCGAGAACTTCCACCACTAAGAAAAGGGGTCATCACCATGTTCAAGCCATTGCTGACCGACGAGGACGGCGCCCAGGTGGTCGAGTACGCCTTGATCATCGCTGTCATTTCCATCGTGCTGGTGATCGCGCTGAAACCTGGCACGATCGCTGCGGACATCGACAGCTTGCGCGTGCGGTTGGTCGCTTGCTTCAGCGGGAACGGCTGCGCTTGACGCACCCGGTGTCCTCCTTTTCATCGTCCAGCTCGAGGACCGATCATGAAGGCCCGACGTTCCCCTCGCCACCAGCGCGGCGCGATGATCATCACGGTCGCGCTGTTCATGCTGTTCCTGCTCGGTTTCATGGGCATCGCGCTCGACTTCGGTCGCCTTTTCGTCGCTCGCACCGAGCTGCAGACGGCGGTGGACAGCTGCGCGCTGGCCGCTGCGAATGAACTCAACGGAGAGAGCACGGCCATCAACCGGGCGCGCAGCGCCGGTCAGACCGCCGGCAACGCCAACAACGTGAACCTGCAGTCGGCCAACTGGAGCGGGCAAGGCAAGCTCGTGGCGGCCGACATCACGTTCCGCGACGCGTCCTACGCGGTCACCACCACGCCTGCCAGCGCCCGTTATGCACAGTGCACTCACACCCAACCCAACATCCAGATCTGGCTGATGAAGGCCATGGGCGCATTCTCGGGCGACTACGCCGGCAATCCGTCCACACGCAGTGTCGCGGCCAATGCCGTGGCCACCCGCGGCAGCGCCCAGACCACATGCCCGATCCCGGTCCTGGTCAAGCCCAAGCCCGGCGGTACCGCACCCGACTACGGCTATGTCCGGGGCGAGTGGGTGACATTGATCAGGGCCCAGAACGCCGCGACCGGTGGCCAGATCGGCTGGGCCAACCTCAACGGCACCAACAGCGCCAGTGAAACCAGGGATGAATTGAGCGGCAGCGACTGTGAGACCCGGGTTGGCGACCTGATCGGCACCCCCGGCGTGCAGGCCTCGATCGCTGAGGTCTGGAACGAGCGTTTCGGCATCTACAAGAACAGCGGCAGTCCGAGCGCGGGGCGGCCGGACTACACGGGCTACGCCTACACCGCGACCAACTGGCCCCCGCGTGCTGCCGGCGCGCAGCCCAATGCCTACGACGGCAGCCCGCCCCCCGGTGCACCGGCCAGTGCGCAGAACTTCGTGACCAAGCGCGCGGCCTTCGCTTCGTGCGACGACACCGGCACCAGCCTGAACGGCTGCGAAACACGCACGGGCCTGTCTCTCAACAGCTTCCAGAAGCTCGCGGCGCCCGGCAACGTGGCGGGTGGGCACAGGCAGTACGGCATGGACCGTCGCATCGTCACGGCACCCGTGGTCGATGGGTCGTCCCACGTCATCGACTACCTCTGCTTCCTGATGCTCCAGCCGCTGCAGATTCCCATGGGCGACACGCAGCTCGAATATCTCGGCAACGCCGGCGTGGTTTCGCCGACGTCGAGTCCCTGCACCACCAGCGGCCTCCCCGGTGGTTCGGCTGGCCCGCTGGTTCCGGTCCTTGTGAGGTGAGCACCATGACGACGAAGAAGACCTCTTTTCGCCGGCAACGCGGCGCCGCGCTGATCGAGCTGGCGCTGATCATGCCGCTGCTGCTGCTGCTCACCTTCATCACCACCGAGTTCGGGCGCGCCATGTACGAATACAACACGCTCACCAAGTCGGCCCGTGACGCGGTGCGCTATCTCTCGGTGCAGACGCCCGGCACCAAGATCGCCGAGGCGCGCAACCTGCTCGTGTTCGGAAACACCGCCGACACCGGCGTGCCATTGGCGCGCGGCCTGAGCCTGGCGAACGTGCCGGCCGACACCTGCTGCACCTGGCAATCGGCGGGGGCGGACCCGATCATCAACACGGTCACGGTGCGCATCAGCGGCTACACCTTCCACTCGCTGTTTCCGTCGGTGTTCGGCGTGCAGTTCGCCGACGCCAGCGGCAACATCGTCTTCAGCAACATCACCGCCACCATGAGGGCGCCATCATGAGACACCAAGTCAAGGGAGCGACCACCCTCGAGTTCGCGCTGGGTCTTCTGATCTTCCTGATGCTGGTGCTGGGCATCGTGGACTTCGCCCGCATGCTGTTCACCTGGAACGCGGCCAACGAGGCGACGCGTGCCGGCGCGCGCTATGCCGTGGTGTGCGACGACACCACGCAGCAGGCCCTGGTGCTCGCCAGGATGCGGGCCTTGTTGCCGCAGGTGCAGACGGTGAGCGTGGCCTGGGTTCCCTCGGGCTGCACGGCGAGCACCTGCCAGGGTGTCACCGTGAGCATCACCGGCCTCAACTACCAATGGATCTCCCCGATCGTGGGGGCCGTCGCGCCGCTCATCCCGATGCCGGGGTTCTCCACCTTCCTTCCGCGCGAGGTCATGCGGCAAGACCCGCACAGCGCGGCCATCTGTTCCTGACAGCACACCGGACACGACCATGAAGATCGCCATCGTTTCCCCCAATCCGAACCACCTGCAGGACATGCGCAAGGTGCTGGAGCCGCGCGGCCATGCCGTGTCGCTCTTCGAAGGCGGCAAGAGCCGGATGCAGGCGGTCGTCGACAAGGTCGCACCCGACCTGCTGCTGGTCGACGGCATGTGCTGCGACCCGCAGGAACTCTCTCTGGTGGAGGCCCTGACGCTGCGGCATCCGGCGGTGGCGGTGGTGCTGCTGTGCGCGATGCAGACGCCCGAGTTCCTGATCCACGCGATGCGCGCCGGCGTGCGCGAGGTGCTGCCGTCGCCTGCCGACACTGCCGCGCTGGAGGCCGCGGTGGATCGCATCGCGATCAAGATGGCCGGTTCGCAGGCGCGCAGCCCCGGGCGGGTCGTGGCGTTCATGCCCTGCAAGGGCGGCAGCGGCGCGACCTTTCTCGCGACCAACGTCGCGCACCAGCTGTCGCGCGAGCGCTCGGTGCTGTTGATCGACCTGAACCTGCAGTTCGGCGATGCGCTGTCGTATGTGAGCGACCTGCGCCCGACCGCGACGATGGCCGACGTGGCGCGCGACATCGGACGCCTCGACGCCTCGCTGCTGGCGGCGAGCGTGGTGCGCGTGTCGCCGAGCTACAGCATCCTGCCCGCGCCCGAGGACCTGGCGCGCGCGATGGATGTCAAGGCTGAGCACATCGACGCCATCCTGCAGGTGGCGCTCGCGCAGTACGACTTCGTGATCTTCGACCTCGGCACGCGCATCGACACGCTCACGCTGCGCGTGCTCGACCGCGCGGAGCGCATCTTTCCCGTGATGCAGACCAGCCTGCCGCACATCCGCAACGTGACGCGCCTGATGCAGGTGTTCAAGTCGCTCGGCTACGCCACCGGCAAGGTCGAGCTGCTGGTGAACCGCAGCACCGGCGGCGGCGAGATCGGGCTGTCGGACATGCGCCGGTCGTTGCCCGGCGCGACGTTCACGACGGTGCCGGACGGCGGCAAGGACGTCGACGCCTCCATCAACCGCGGCGTGCCGCTGGCGGAGATGTCGCGCGGCAGCGCACTCGCCAAGCGCCTCGACGAGATCGCCCACACGCTCAGCCCGCGGCCGGAGGCGACGCCCGGCTTCATGGGGCGGCTGTTCCGCCGTGCCTGAGACAGGGCGGATTCCCATCAATACCCAGGCGGAGGTGCCAACATGTCATTCAGGGACCAACTCAATGCGATCGACAGCGATGCGGGCGCGCGGCCGGCGGGGCCGGCAGGGCCGGTCCTCGAGCTCACCACGTCGCCTTTCGCCTCTGACACCTACAAGCTGCTGAAGGAGCGCATGCACCTGAAGCTGCTGGACCGCTTCGACCTGGCGGCGCTCGAAACCCTCCAGCCCGACGCCCTGCGGCAGGAAATCTCGACCATGGTCGGGCGGCTGCTGCAGGAAGAGCCCGAGGCGCTCAACGACATCGAGCGGCGCACGCTGATCCGCGACATCCAGCACGAGATGCTGGGCTTCGGCCCCATCGAGCTGCTGATGGCCGACCCGACTGTGTCGGACATCCTAGTCAACTCGCCCACCAGCATCTACGTGGAGCGGCGCGGCCGGCTGGAGCTGACCAACGTGAGCTTCACCGACGAGAAGCACCTGCTGCGCATCATCGACAAGATCGTCTCGCTGGTGGGGCGCCGCATCGACGAGTCCAGTCCCATGGTCGATGCGCGGCTGCCCGACGGCTCACGGGTCAACGCCGTCATCGCACCGGTGGCGCTGGACGGGCCGATGATGTCGATCCGCCGTTTCGCGAAGATCCCGCTGCGCATGAACAACCTCGTGAACGATCTCAAGTCGCTCACGCCGCCGATGGCGCAGATGCTCGAGGGCCTGGCCCAGGCCAAGGTCAACATGCTGATCTCGGGCGGCACCGGGGCAGGGAAGACCACGCTGCTGAACATTCTCTCGGGCTTCATTCCGGAGTCCGAGCGCATCATCACCATCGAGGACGCGGCCGAGCTCCAGCTGCAGCAGCCGCACGTTGCGCGCATGGAGACGCGGCCGACGAACATCGAAGGCAAGGGCGAGATCACGCAGCGTGCGCTGGTGCGCAATGCGCTGCGCATGCGGCCCGACCGCATCGTGATCGGCGAGGTGCGCGGCGCCGAGGCGGTCGACATGCTGCAGGCCATGAACACCGGCCACGAAGGCTCGCTCACCACCATCCACGCCAACTCGCCGCGCGATGCGCTGGCCCGGCTGGAAAACATGATCGGCATGGCCAACCTGAACCTGCCCCACCGCACCGTGCGCCAGCAGATCGCCTCGGCGATCACGGTGGTGGTCCAGGTGCTGCGGCTGATCGACGGGCGGCGCAAGGTCACCAGCATCCAGGAGATCACCGGCATGGAGGGCGAGATCGTCACCATGCAGGAGATCTTCACCTTCCACCAGACGGGCATGGGCCCCGACGGCCAGGTGCGCGGTCATTTCCACGCGACCGGCGTGCGGCCGAAGTTCATGGAGCGGCTGCACGCGTACGGCGTGGACCTGCCCGACAGCATCTTCGATCCCGAGAAGCACTACGAATAGGAGCGCGCCATGTTCGACAACCTGGGTGGTGACACGCTGATCACGGTCACGGTGCTGGTCTTCGTGACCGCGCTGCTCATGATCGAGGGGCTCTACCTGCTGTGGCGGTCCTACAAGGGGCCCGACGCACGCAAGATCGAGAAACGGCTGCAGGCGATGTCCGCCGCGGTCGACCGCACGCCGCAGGCCCATCTCGCCAAGGCACGCATGCTCAGCGACGTGCCGTGGATGCAGCGCCAGTTGCTGGCGCTGCCTCGGGCGCACCGGCTGGACCGCTTCATCCTGCAGGCGGGGCTGGAGTGGACGGTGTCCAGCTTTCTGCTGGCCTGCGGTGCGCTCGGCGTGTTCGCGTTCTTCGCCGTGTGGCTGGCGCACCAGCCCGTGTGGCTGGCGCTGCTGGCCGGGGCCGTGGCGGCGGTGCTTCCCGTGCTGTACCTGCAGCTTCAGCGCAGCCGCCGGCTGGAGCGTCTGGAGAAGCAGCTGCCGGACGCGCTGGACCTCGTGACGCGCGCGCTGCGCGCGGGCCATTCCTTTGCCAGCGGCGTGCAGATGATCGGCGAGGAAATGCCCGACCCGATCGCCACCGAGTTCCGCCTGGTGGCCGACGAAGTGAATTTCGGCGTCTCGCTGCAGCAGGCGCTGACCAACCTCAGCGAGCGAGTGCCGCTCACCGACCTGCGCTACTTCGTGGTGTCGGTGCTGATCCAGCGCGATTCGGGCGGCAACCTGACCGAGGTGCTGGGCAACCTGAGCCGGCTCATCCGCGCGCGCTTCAAGCTGCTCGCGCGGGTGCGGGTGCTGTCGTCCGAAGGGCGGCTGTCGGCCTGGATCCTGGGCCTCATGCCGTTCGCCCTGGCGGCGCTCATGAACGTCTTCAATCCCGATTTCATGGCGCCGCTGTGGACCGACCCGATCGGCCAGACGGTGCTGCGCTACATGCTGGTGCTGATGCTGGTGGGCATCGTGCTGCTGCGCAAGATCGTGAAGATTCACGTCTGAAGGAGAAGCGTCATGGCCATGTTGTTCCCCATCCTGGTTTTTCTGTCCGTGTCGCTGACGGTCATCGGCCTGGCGGTGTGGTTCTCCCCGACGCGCACCGCGCAGCGGCTGCAGGCGGTGGCGCTGCCTTCAGGCAAGTCGGCCTGGACCGAGACGGCCGTCAAGCTCGTCGGCCCGTTCGCGCAGCTGTCGTCCCCGACCGGCGATGCCGACCTGTCGCCGCTGCGCGTGCGCTTTCTGAACGCCGGCATCCGACACCCGGATGCGTACCTCATCTACTTCGGCCTGAAGACGCTGCTGCCGCTGGGCTTCGCGGCCGTCGCGTTCCTCATGCTGCGCGCGGCGGGTTCGGCGGGTGGCATGACGATGCTGCTGTGGCTCGCGCTGGCGGCGCTGGCCGGCTGTTACCTGCCCAACGCGCTGCTGTACCTGCGCATCCGCGCGCGACGCCGCGAGATCTTCGAGAACTTTCCCGATGCCGCCGACCTCATGCTGGTGTGCGTGGAGGCGGGGCTCGGACTGGATGCCGGGCTGGTCAAGGTCACCGAGGAAATCCAGATCAAGAGCCAGGCGCTCGCGCAGGAGCTGCACTGGACCAACCTGGAAATGCGCGCCGGCGGCACGCGCGAGAAGTCGCTGCGCAACCTGGCGCTGCGCACCGGCGTGGAAGAAATAGGCACCTTCGCCACCATGCTGACCCAGGCGGACCGCTTCGGCACCAGCATCGGGGAGTCGCTGCGCGTGTTTTCGGACGACCTGCGCCACAAGCGCCAGGTGCGCGCCGAGGAGCTGGCGGCGAAGGTGCCGACCAAGATGCTGCTGCCGCTGGTGCTGTGCATCTTCCCGTGCATCTCGCTCGTGATCCTCACGCCGGCGGCGATCCGCGTGATCCGGATGATCGGGCCGATGCTGGCCGGGCATCAGTGAGGAGGTGACCGGGCCGGAAGGCCGGCCGGGCGCCGCTGCCGCGGATCAGGCCGCCAGCGTGTCGAGCTGGTGCTTGATCGCGTAGATGTACAGCTCGAGCCGGTTCGTGACGCCCAGCTTCTGGTAGATCGCGCACAGGTGATTGCGCAGCGTGTGCTCGGTGACGAAGGCGCGCTCGGCGAGCGCCTTGTTGGAGGCGCCGCAGCCCGTCGCGACGATGCGGATGATCTCGCGCTCCTTGTGCGTCAGCGTGGCCTGGCGCGCCGTGTCGGGGTCGGCCTTCGGCGGCTTCCTGGCCGACGTGAGTTCGGAGAAGACGCGGCCCATGGTCTGCGCGTCGACGCACAGCTCGCCACGGAACACGCGCTCGATGGCGTCGAGCAGCTGCTGCGCCGAGGCGTCCTTGCCCACCACGCCGCGCGCGCCGCGCAGTATGGCCAGGTCGAGCGTGCGTTGTTCTTTCTCGGCCGTCAGCACCATCACGCGCGACACCTCGTTGGTCAGCAGCCGGGGCAGGATGTCCAGCGCGCTGTGGCCGTCCAGGTCGAGGTCGAGCACGATGACGTCGGGTGCGAGGCTTTGCGCCGTGGCCACTGCTTCGTCGCAACAGCTGGCCGTGCCGACCACCTTCATGCGCGGCTGTTCGCCGTCGATCAGCTTCGACAGGCCCCACAGCATGGTCTTGTGGTCGTCCACGAGCAGCACGGCAATGGGATGGTCGGGATGGTCGAGGGTTTGCATGACGGACTCCTTCCTGTGTCTGCGGCGTACGGTCAGATCGGGATTTCGATCCGCACCGCCGTGCCGCCATTCGCGCATCGGTCGACATGCGCCTGGCCACCCAGGGCCGCGGCGCGCTCGGTGAGGGAGCGGGGGTGGAAGGCGGTGAAGCTTTCCTGGCAGGCGTCGTTCTCGATGCACAACGCCAGCTGGCCGTTCTTGCAGTCGATGCGCACGCTGCCGTGGCGCGCATGGGTGTGCTTGCAGATGTTGTTCAGCCCTTCGCTCACCATCTGCAGCAGCTCCGCGGTCACGCGGTCGTCCAGGTGCAGCGGGCCGTCGACGGCCATCACGATGTCGATGTCGATGCCGTACAGGCCCTTGATCCGCGCGGCCTGGCGTTCCAGGTGGGGCCGCACGAGCCCGCCGGGATCGTCGTTCGCACCGTGCCTGACTTCGCCGGCGTAGCGGCGCAGGTCGGCGATCACGCCGTCGGCCACGTCCGCGAGCTTGTCCAGGTCTTCGCGCAGCGGATTGTCGGCGGCGGCCCGCTTGCGCAGCGCGCACAGGCCCATGCGCAGGCCGATGTAGGGCTGGATGGCCGTGTCGTGCAGGTCGAGCGCGATCTTCAGGCGCTCCGTCGACGCGGCTTCGGAGGCCATGCGATCGAGCACCTCGATGGTCTCGATGACCGGGAAGATCTGTTCCATGAGGTGGGCGAGGAACAGCGCGTCGGACTTGCCCAGCCGCCCGTCGCGCGACGAGATGAACACCCGGCCTTCGCCCAGGCGCATCGGCAGCGGCGCGCTGATGAAGGCCCGCGCCTCCAGCAGGGCGGCGATGGTGGTGCAGTGCGCAGCGCCGGCTTCGTCGGCGCTGCGCCACGCGGTAGTGCCCGCTTCGAAGACACGGTGCTGCGCGCGCAGGTGGTTCAGCGGCCAGGGCAGGCGGCTGCTCAGCACGACGCTGTCGGGCGCCAGGGCCATGAGCGGCGATTCCGCGAGGCGGCCGATGGTCTCGATGCTCACCTGCTCGCAGGTGTCGTCCTCGCGCAGCGTGCGCAACAGCCAGGTGCCGGTGGCGAGGTCGCGCGTCAGCAGGATGCAATGGCTGGCCCGGAAGAAGGCCAGTGTGCGCTCCATCGTGCGGGCGATGGTGCGCCCGGCGCCGAAGCGCGGGTTCGACAGCTGGCTCACGTCGCCCAGCAGCGCCAGGCGCCGTTGCAGCGCCAGCTTGGAGCCGCCCCAGTACACGATCATGTGCCCGAGCGCCAGCAGGAAGGCGGTGCGCATCAGCAGCTGCGACGTGTCGCCCGTGCACGTGGCCAGCCCGCAGGCGGTGAATGAGGCGACCGAGGCGATCGTCACGCGGGCGCCTTCCTCGAAGCCCCAGCGGAACGAGGAGGTGAGGATGGCGAAGAAGTAGAAAAGGAAGAACAGGCTGTGGGTGCCGTCGGTCACCGCCACGATCAGCGTGAACCACAGCACGTCGGACCAGTGGATGGTCCGGCCCTGGAAGTAAGGGCGGCCCACCGCCGTGCAGACGTGGATCAGCAGGCTGTGAAGGATGTAACCGAGGAAGGCCAGCCAGACCGTGGCGGGAACCTGGTTGTGGCTATCGGCGGCGTCGACCGTGATCGCCAGCAGGGCCGAGATCGACAGCACGAGGCGCATGCGTCCCACCATGAGCGCATCCGCCGCCAGGCTGGCGTCGATGCTGGGGGCGGAGCCGCGCACTCGCATGGGGATGCATCCTGTGCATGGACCATGTCAGGCACCGCGACAGATCGCGGTACGGACGGGAGCGCTTGGCAGTGACAGTTTGGAATACATTTTTCTTGCCAGAGACCACAACGTGTGACGAGTTCACATTACTACTTTGGTGTTCAGATGCAATTGAAATCTTGTTCCATTAACATTTGGTAACTATATTTGCATTAGATTTCATGCGGATAAATGGGCCACTGCACGAGGGTGGCGAGAGGTCATGGCGCCGGCAGGGGAGGCCCCGGAGAGGGTGAGGTACCTCAACGGGGCGTCCGCCCGCCTTGGCAGAGGCGCAGGCCGCGGTGTAACCCGGTTGCGCGGCCTCAGGGCAGGAACAGCAGCATCCCGTACACCGCAAACAGCATCAGGTGCATGAGCCCCTGGATCGGCGAGGTGCGCTGCCCGTTGAAGCTCAGCAGGCTCAGCACCGCCGTCACCGCGAACAGCAGGGTTTCGGCGCCCGAGATGCCCATGAGCACCTGTTTGCCCGTGACCAGCCCGATGACCAGCACGGCCGGCACCGTGAGCCCGACGGTGGAGACGAAGGCGCCCAGGCACAGGTTGATGGCGCGCTGCATCTCGTTGTTCATCGCGGCGCGCACGGCGGTGATCGACTCGGGCGTGAACACGATGATGGCGATGAGCACGCCGCCCACCGCCGCGGGCGCGCCGGCCGCGGCAATGCCGTAGTCGGTGACCACCGCGAGGTAGTGCGCGAGCAGCACGATGGGCAGGATCATCGCGAGCAACAGCAGTGAGCGAACGACCACGGCGCGTTTGTCCAGGCGGGCGTGATCGGCCTGCGCGGCAGGCGAGGGTGCGGTCGCCCGCACCGACATCCGCCCCGGCGCCGGTTGGATGAAGAAGCGCTGGTGGCTGCGCATCTGCATCCAGAGAAACGCGCCGTACAGCACGGCCGTGAGCACCGACATGCCGATCGCCTGCACCGGCGTGAACTCGCCCGCGCCCGAGCTGTGGTTGGGCAGCACCAGCGCCGTGCCGGTCAGCAGCACGATCATCGACAGGTAGGCGCCGGCGCCCTGCGCGTTGTATTCCTGGTCGCCGTGGCGGGCTGCGCCCGCGATCAGGCAGATGCCGATGACGAGGTTCAGGATGATCATCATCACGGCGAAGATCGAGTCGCGCCCGATGGTCGGAAACTCGCCCGGGCCCAGCAGCACCGAGGCGATGAGGATCACCTCGATCGACACGATCGAGAGCGTCAGGATCAGCGTGCCGTACGGCTCGCCCAGCTGGTGCGCCAGGTGGTCCGCTTCGCGCACCACGCCGAACGAGGCGGCCAGGATCGTGACGAACAGCGCCAGGAAGACGCAGCCGGCCACGACGGGGCTGATCGGCGCAGCCAGCCAGCGGTCGCCGAAGGCCACGAAGAGCCCGACCACGAGCCAGGCGGCGGCGATCAGGGCCCAGGTGGCGGGCGGCACGAGGCGGGCGGGGGAGGATGTTGTTGTCATGCGCGTTGTCACTCCGACATCAAGAGGGAAGCCAGGGCCAGGAGGCCGCTGCCGGCGAGGCTCAGCCCGCTCGCGGTCCACAGGGCCTTCACGTCGCGCGGTTCGCAGCCTTCGCGGCGCGCATGCCAGGCAGCGTAGGCCAGCGCCACCGCCATGGTCAGCGCGGGCCAGTGCAGATCAAGACCGTTCATCGCGCGGCTCCCGATGCGGTGCACGCGCGCGGGCATTCGGCGCGGTAGGACAGCCGGGTCGCGCCCGTGCGCACGTGCAGGCGCACGGTGCCGAGCGTCAGCCGGAATGCATCCGGCACGGTGGCGCGAGCGCGAGGAAGGCGGAAACGGGAGAAGAAGCGTTGCGCGGCGAGGCGCCAGGAAGGGAGCAGTTCGGCCATGTCGAAACTTCGCGAGAAGTCAGGAAAGGGCCGTCCCTTGCAAGGTGGAGGTGCAAGACCGAGGTCGTCCTCGGCCCGGTTCGCGCAGGGCGCGCGAACGAAAAAATGATAGCAGGGAAATCGGAACTGGCGCCCTCAGCCCCCGCGTGCGCGCACCTGGGCCGCGTGCAGGAGGCGGGCGCTGTCCACCTTCTGCTTGGACAGGAGCCGCATCCTGTTGCAGTTGGAACAGCGGTACAGGCGCAGCCAGGGCAACAGGCGCATCCACCCTCTGCGCGGCTGGCGGTCCATGTCCTGAAGGTGGCAGGGGCAGGCGGAAACCGAATGAGTCGACGACATTTGTCAGAGTGACCATGCTGTCCAGATCCCACCCTGACCAAGCTCTGCGGCTCTTCGGCTACTGGGAATTGAAAGTATTCATTCTTACGACAAATGTAAACAAGCACACTCACCTGTTCTGGGTATTCGGTGGCCTTCCCCCGCGTGCTTGCCGGCGCGCCACTGGCAGCAGTTCGCATTGCAAAACGCGTTGAAAGTGTGGAGCGCCCCCCTTGCGCAACACGTTCTCGTGCGCATCGAGGTCGTGTACAGCTGTCGCTACCAACACGCCCCGCTTTTACAAATTCGGTGAATTAGAAAGTTTGAACTTTTGGCTCAATTTGTTTTTTCACTTCCATGAATTGCCACCGGGTTTATCTCACACCTCAACAAGGCGTCATTTAAATCGGAGGCAGCCCATTGCTCGATTGGAAAACGAATGGATTACTCGCAGTTCTCCAGCGAAAACTCCTCTGGCACGCGTGAGAAAATAGAGATCAAATAGGAAGGAAAATTAACCTTCACATGATCAGGTAGGGAGCGTGCCTGATGTATTTGGATGCAATTGCGAAAGGCGGTGATTGCGCGCCTTTCTTGAAAACAAGAATCAAAGGGGGAGTCCGCGTGAACCACATCGTGGCGAGATTGTTCTTGCACGGTCGCATCCGATGAGCGACGCGTCGAGCCGTCATCTCGCGGCGCTTGTCGCCGACCGGCAGTACGACCGGCTGCTGCGACTGTCGTTCCCCCAGGGTGGGGAGCCCGCAGGTGGCGACCTCGTGGTCAACACACTCTCTGCTTCGGAAGGCCTGTCGCGCGACTTCGATTTCACGGTCGGGCTCTTGAGCAGCAATGCCGATCTGGCACTCAAGGACCTGCAGGGCAAGATGCTTTGCGTCGAGCTGGTGCGCCCCGACGGAACGCTTCGCTATTTCACCGGCATCGTCTTCGAGTTCCGGCTCGTGCGCACGGACGGCAACCTGGCCTTCTATGAAGCCCGACTCGGCCCATGGGTGAAGTACCTGCGGCTGCGGGCGAACAATCGCCTCTTCCATCGCCAGACGTTGCGCGCGCAGACCGAGGCCATCTTCGGCGACTACGGAGTGCTACCCCGATGGGAGTGGCTCGTTCGCGGCGACGACGCACCTCACACGATGGCCGTTCAGGGCGGCGGGGCCGTTGGGGAGACTGACCACAACTACCTGCATCGGCGCTGGGAGGCGGCGGGCTACAGCTACTGGTACGAGCATTCGGCCGAGGGTCACACGCTGCACGTGTGCGACGACAGCACGCTTGCCAAGGCCGTGGACGGTTCGGTGCCGGAGATCCGGTTCCAGAACGAAGGTGGTGCGCAAGAAGAAGATGGCATCGGCCAGTGGAGTGCGGTGCGCGAGCTGGTCTCGGCGCAAGCGGCCGTCAGCGCCTTCGACTTCAAGAACGCGCGTCCGCAGCATGCCTCTATGCCCAGTAACAACCAGCAGGGGGATGTGCCTCACCTGGAGGTGCATGAGTACGGTGGCGCGCGTCACTTCAAGACGTCGCTCGAAGGCGAAGGTGTGGCACGTCGGCGCATCGGCGAGATCGAGGCGAAGGCCAAGCGCTTCGAGGCGCAGGGCAACAACCGCTTCGTGCTGCCCGGGCGCTGGTTCCGGCTGACCGACCACTTCGGACGCACGCAAGGCGAAAGCTCTGAAAGCGAATTCCTCGTCCTTTCGGTGGAGCATCGCGCGAGCAACAACTACCTGCAGGAGCCCTCCACCGCGGAGGGCAAACCCAAGGGGTCGCGGGCCGAGTACAGGAACAGTTTCGTCTGCAGCCGCCGCTTCGTCCCGTGGCGCCCCGGTCGCGGCTTCCACAGCGTGGAGCAGCGCGTGATGGCGCCGCAGACCGCGACCGTGGTGGGGCCGTCCGCCGAGGGCAGCATCCACACGGACGAGTACGGGCGCATCCGGGTGCAATTTCATTGGGACCGCGAAGGCCAGAGCGACGAACGCAGTTCCGCCTGGGTGCGCGTGATGAGTCCGTGGGCCGGCGGCGAGACCGGTGCCGTCTCCACGCCCCGCGTCGGCTCGGAAGTCATCGTGCAGTGCCTGGACGGCAACCCCGACCACCCCATCGTCATGGGGGTGGTCTACAACGCGCAGCGCATGCCGCCGTGGAAGCTGCCCGAGCAAAAGGCCCTGACCGGACTCAGAAGCCGTGAACTTGCAGGCACCAGTGGTAACGAGGCCGGCGGCAAGAGCAACCACCTGCTGCTGGACGACACCGAAGGCAAGATCCAGGCGCAGCTCAAGAGCGACCACGACAGCAGCTCCCTGAGCCTGGGGCACATCACGCGCATCGAAGACAACGCCGGGCGCAAGGACGCTCGGGGCCAGGGCTTCGAGCTGCGCACGGACGGTCATGGTGCGATCCGGGCCCAGGACGGGCTCCTGCTCAGCACCGAGGCGCGTGCCAACGCCCAGGCCCACATCACCGACATGGGCGAGACGGTGCAGCGCCTGACCCAGGGGCGGGAACTGCACGAGGGCTTGAGTGAAGCGGCGCGACAGGCCAAGGCGCAAGAGGCCGGCGACCAGGACGAGGTGACCCAAAGCCTGAAGGCGCAGAACGATGCGATCAAGGGTTCGGGCGGCGGCAACAAGGCCGAGGGCGAGTTCCCCGAACTCAACGAGCCGCATGTGGTGCTGGCCAGCCCTTCGGGGATCGAGGCCACCACGGGTGGCTCGATGCACCTGGTGAGCACCGAGCACCATGCGATCACCAGCGGGGCGCACACCAGCATTGCGGCGGGCAGGAGCTTGCTGGTCAGTGCCAAGGACGCGGTGCGCATCGCAGCCTTCGAGAAAGGCATGCGGCTCATCGCCGCCAATTCCGACATCGACATCCAGGCCCTGAAGGACAACATCAACATCCTGGCCAAACTGGACGTCAAGGCCGAAGCCAACAAGATCACGATCACGGCCAAGGAAGAAGTGATCATCAACGGCGGTGCCAGCTACACCCATTGGAACGGAGCAGGCATCGAGAACGGCACCAAGGGCATCTGGCGCGAGCACGCGGCTTCCCACATCACGACGGGCCCTAAAAACCTGCCGGTGCCGGAGATGCGTTTACCTCAAGCCGTGTGCAAAGAGTGCATGGCAAAGGCTGCAGCGCGCGCTGCCGCAGTGGCACCTCGGCAGTGACCGTGTCAGCGTATCCAACCCAACAAGCGACGCCGGTCGACGGCGGTCTGCAGCCGCACGAGCCCGCGGTGTTCAACAAGGAGGTCGCGCAGACACTGGTGCATGACATGGGTGTGCTGCTGGCCTGCAGTGCGAGCATGCCGCGCTATGCGTTGGTCGAACTCGGCCAGTGCGAGATGGCCGATCGCGGGGCCATTGCCCTCGGTGTCCAAACGCATGGGCTGGAGGTGGAGCGCTTGTTCGAAGGCACGCCCGAATCCGAACTGGCCGATCAGGGGCCATGGCTGATCCGGTTTCCGGTACAGCCTGCGGGCACTCTGCTGGAGACGCTGGCCCTGCATGCGGGCGTTCATCATGCGTTGAGCATGGTGGCCTCACCCCTGGCGTTGGGCGATCTGGCGAACCACATGAGAAGCTGGATGGAAGGCCTGATTCCGCCGGACCCGATGATCGAAGGCGACGAATCCTGCAGTGCCGTGCTGCGTTGGTTTGACCCACGCATCGGGCTGGACATGCCCGGCTGCTGGCCTGCAGCGGATCGCCAGCAATTCATGGAGGCATTTCGTTGGTGGGCCGCCTGGCGTGCCGATTTCTCACCGCGCTTGATGCAGGGGCCCAGTTTCAACAGGGCAGCCCCACGCGCCGAGCCGCTGCCGCTTGACCAGACGCTGCTGCTGGCACTCGACCAACTCAACACGGCAGAAACCATGCTCGCTTCCGTGCGTGAAAACGACATCGAGCCTGGTGAACTCGATCACATGGCGCCAGCGTTGCAACACCGCCTGGCGCATCAGTTGCGTGACGATGCCCGGCGTCTTGGCTTGGACGACTGGGCTGATCAATACATGCTGCTGGCCATGGGGTTGCGACTGCACCCCGACATTGCCGATGCACAGGCACTGCAACCCATCCTTGCCGCTGCGGCAACTGGCGAGCGAGGCCTCGGTGCCGCCATCGCGGACATCGACAACGCGGTGTGGCAAGACCTGGTCGAAGAGGCGCCGCAGGTGCTTGCGCTGCATTCGCACGCACTGCTCGAACCCCTGCGCCAACGACGTCTCGCTGCCGTGTCCGCACACCCCTTTCACATCCCGTGCACCGAAGTTCGCTGAATCATGGCCACCGTTCCCAACCTCGGCAGCAGCGCTGCCAACGCGCAATCCGCCAAAAATCGCATCCCGGGCGTTTGTGATTGCAGTGACCCGGTCGACAAATCAGCACTCATCCTCTATCCGAGCCTGGGGACGCCGTTGCTGCTCAAGGAAGGGCAGACCAAGTGCAGCATCTTCATCGTCGGCGAGTCGAGCTTGAAGGCGGCCTCGGGTGCAGGCGGCCTCATCCCCGCGCCTGCACCCAACCTGCATGTCTTCGTCGACCGGCATTTGCGGCTTTACTCCATCAAGGAGAAGGGCACCCAGACCGACACGACCACCGGCACGCTGTTTGGCGATGGCAATACCTGTGCAACGGCTCCGCAGCACATCAAGGCCTGGCGGGTCGGCCTCTTCGGAGCGGGGGTGCTCATCAAGGATCGCCATCGGCGGCCTTTTGCCACCATCGCACCGATGGCGGCCCAGGTCTACAAGGATCTGCAAGGCGGGGACATCTACGAGATCGAGATCGATCTGAAGGCCGCGCCGTTCCAGGGCATCAATTCGGGCAGCTTCATGAGCTTTGCCTGGATGGTCAAGCTCAACGACGCCGGCAAGCAGCTCCTGCCCAACGCCACGCACGCCGAGCCGCAGGACCTGATGATTGCCAAGTTCCTGCGCGAGCAATCCACCAAGGACCCTTTTCACTTCGCGAACCTCCACGAGTTCGACCTGTCCAAGGGCGCCCGCACCACGGCCAACCAGTTGCCGCCGCAAAAAACCGGTGCAGGCAAACGCCTGCAAAGCTGGCACCCCGTGAAGTACATGCCCGCGCGTCCGTTGAAGCTGGGCCACCTGTCCGACGTGCACGTGAATGTTCGCCATACCGCGATGGGCAAGAGCATGGCCCAGGTGCTCGAAGGCGATGTGGCCGACGTGAAATGGAACACGCCAGTCGGCACCAAGGTGTGCAACAGCTTCGATGCGCTGCGCGCGTTGTTCGAGAAGATGGCTTTGGGTGGCGACAAGATCGAGAAGGCCGATGCGGTGCTGCTCACCGGCGACCTGATCGATTTCAACCGCAACCTCAACCCGGCGCAGGTCGCTGCAGGAAAAGCGACGGGCAACAAGGCCATCGGCGAGCAATGGAAGAGCTTCAACCTGCTGGCGAACATCGATGACCCGGCCAACGGCAAGAGGCTGTACCCGCGCGGGCTGGACGACATGCTCGTGTTCAGCCTGGTCCGTGAGATGTACCGCAAGCACAGCCTGCCCATCTTCATGACCAGCGGCAACCATGAGGCGTACCAGGTGCCCTACGGCATCAGTGCGCGGGTGGAGGCCGGAGACATGGCCAACTGGGCATTCAAGCTCGGCGTGCTGGAAACCGCGGCCGACCCCGCGAAACGCAGCGAGATTGCCAGGGCCGCGGTCACTGGCAGTGGCGGTGCCTTGCGCGATCGAGCGGGGACCGTCGTCGACAAGGTATCTGGCTGGTTCAAATCAGCCACCGGCGTTTCTCCAAGCGAGGCGGCAGGTCGGGGCGTAGAAGGTGTCGAGCAGGTCGCCCGCGCTGCCGAGGACAGGCTGGGTGGCCTCAACGAAGGTCTCTCGAAGGCGCTCAAGACGGCACGCGGCACCCTGGACGGCAGCGAACTTGCAGAGCACCGCAAGCAGATCGAAGCGGCCAGCGACTGGACCCGCGGCAAAGCCAATGAAGGGATGAGTCGTGACCACAACATGACCATCTACGAAGCCTGCCTGGCATATGGTCCAACCTATGGGCAGGCTCTGACGGGATTCAATTTCCACAGTGGTCAGTTCGATTGGTTCTACGCGCTGTTCACGCCGTTGGCCGATGTGGTGGTCGCCTATGGCGCCCAGAGCGACGATGACAGTGCGGCAGGAACCCTCCAGGTCATTGCGCCGATGGGTTGGGGCACCGACGAAAACTTCAAGAATCTGGGCGAACTGGTCGATCCCGCCAAATTGCCACATATGGAGGACTTCGGTGGTGTTGACAGGCAAGGCGCGGGCATCTTGCCGCGCGCCACAGAGTCGTGGAGCACAGCGCAATTCGAGTTGCTCTCCCAGGCTCAAAAGTACAAGGCTGCCGGCAGCAAAACAAGCCTTACGGTAGCCAGCCACTTCACCATCGTGAGCTTTGATGAGCCACAGCCGTACAGTAATGTGAAGAAGAAGTTGGTCAAGGCGCGCTTGTGGCCGCACAACAGCGCTACCGGCCTGCCGGATGAGCCCGCGGGTTTCAACCACGTCAATGTGGGGACCTGCGAGCGAGGGCTTGCCCAATACTTTGAACACTACGTGCGCGCGGGCCGGCGCAGACCCAAGGGCGGTGCACAGGTCGACTGGCATTTGTCGGGCCACAGCCATCGCAGCGGCGTCTATCAGGTCGAGTGGCAAAGCGACGGGCCGGATACCAAGCCCTACATCCAGGTCGTATCGGCCACGGACCCGGGGATTCACAAGGTGCAGACCGTGCCCGCCGATACGCAGACGGCCCTGATCGTCAGCAGTTGCGGTGGTCCGATTGGCTATCAGAACCTGGATGGTGAGCTCAGCGCATGGACAGGGCGGCCACCTGCGGGCACCTTGCTGGAGCCGGCCACAGGCAAGATCAACCAGGTCAGTACGCGCCGCTGCCGCATCGAGGACGGCAAGGCATACAACGAGAAGCCAAGGCTGTGCGTGGCGCTGGACTACCTGCATGTGATGAGCGGCCTGCCGGCGAAGGGCAACATCGATAAGCCGCTCGAGTTTGGCGACATTCCTCCGTTCGCGATGGGCAACACGCAGATCCCGCTTCGACTGAGTCGACAGATGAAAAAGCTCAACTGCATCGTGAGCTTGACGCTGTGGGTGTTTGAGGGCGGAAAGGATTCCGAGAAGAACGACGTTCGCAAATGGCATCGCGTTGACACAAAGCTGGACACGCTTGGCTCTCCCGGCAACGCGACGGTCAGCAACGAAGGAATGGCGGCACTCTCAAGAGCCTTTGCAACAGGTGTCGTGGGCAAGCAGGCCGATTCGGCATTCCGGCGCATCCAGGCGACCTTTTGTGAGGTGGGGCTGCGAAAGCCTGAACCGATGAAAGCAGACGAAGACTGGGCCCTGCACATGCAATGCACCGATCCATGGGTTTTTCCGATCGCTGTGGTGAGCACGAACGCAGGGAGAACGATGGCCGGTCTTGGCCGTGTCGGAGGAGAGAAGGGGGAGGTGCCGGATTGGTATTTCCTGGCCGACCACTTCCCCGCCATGGGATATCCACCGCCGCTCGATGCAATCAGACCCAAGTGATCTCCTACTCAATGAATCGTCGATCCGCTCTGACTGCGCTTCCTGCGCTGTTCATTTCCTCAAGCCCACTCTTGACCGCTTGCAACATGGCTACGTCCAAAAAGAACATCCGCGAGTTTGGAAAGATCTTTCAGTACCTCAAGGACCCAGAGCTTCGAAAAAAGGAAATCGGAGACGCCTTACTCACCATTGAGGGCGCGGAGATCAGCGGTGAGAGTTTTCAGTACGTTGACTGGAATCACATCCTGTTCAAGAACTGCGACTTCGTCGGTGCGTATCAGATCAAGATTGGAAACTCCACGGACGTGCGGTATGAAGACTGTCGGTTCTCTGGCATCTTTGGGTACGGCAAAACCAACCGCGTTCACTTCTTGCGATGCGCATGGACGGACGGTTCCATAGGGTATGCCGGCGAAAAGAGCACGGCCCTTGTTTTTGAGTCTTGTCGGTTCGTTGGCACCAATCCCGATCGGAATCATTGGGGAGGCGTCGGCAGCGATGGCGAAGCGGAATTCATTGGCTGCACAGCAAAGTACTTTGTCATTGAAGGACACGCAAAGCTCACGCTTCGGCAATGCGAGTTTGAAGATATGAAGTGCACCCCCCGAAGCAAGGAGTCGGGCGGAGTCTTCGCTGACGTGTTGATTGAAGACTGCAAGCTGCGTGGCGACTTCAGCATGGTGCCCGCAGACTTCCAATCCCTCACCATCCGCGACACTCTCATCGAAGGCACTTTCAACATGACAAGCGCGACGGTCAACGGCGACATCCTGATGGAGCGAGTGACTGCCGGCGTGATCCTTGGCTACGTCAAGAAAGCCAAAAGTCTTACTGTGCGAGACAGCAAGATCACAGGTAACGGCATGGACGTATTCGAGGCCTTCGCAGGTGGGATCAGGGCCATCGCGATTGAGAGAACGATCTTCGGCGCAGGCTCGATACGAGGAGGTAACGGCACCGACGGGGTCACGATCGCAGGCGGATTTTCTCTTAAGGATCCGACCCGTACCTCGAACGTCAGTCAATCTATTTTGATTCGTGATAGCAAGATTCCCCAACTGCAATCTCAGCATCTCAATACTAAAAATCTTGTACTCAGGAAGGTGGAGATTGGGGAAGCTGATTTCACGAACACTCGCGCGGAGGTGTTGGAACTGGACGATGTGAGTTTCACAAAGTCCGTGAATATGAGCGGAGCTCAGATCAAGGAGTTCAAGCAAAGCGGGATGACCGACCTAAAGAGGTTAGGCCGCAGCTTGAAGCTGGAAGGCTCCAACATCAAGCTGCCACGTTGAGGCGCGAGAAGGCTGCGAATGTCCGATCAGCGCGGTGAGAACGAATGCAAGAAGAACGGTGTCCGATCTGGGGTGTGTCGGCGGGGCACGCTCGCACTGATCGCAGTCGCACTGATTGTTGTCGGCCCAGTGCTCTGCGGTCTCTGGATCGGGCACCGCCTCTACTACGGGCTCGGTGCCATCGGCGGGGTGCGCGGCGTGCAAATTCCCGACACCTACGATGGGCTGCTGTGGGCCGGCATGGCTGCCATCGCGTATGGCATTTGCCTCGGCGTCGTTGCGGCTCTCAACGTCAAGGCCAGGTGGGCGGCTGTCGCATTCGTTGCGGCCATCGCCTTGTTTCAGGCCTGGGGGATCGGCAACAAGCGGGCATCAGAGCAGTTCGCTGCAGAAAGACTCATGCAAGATGCAGTGGAAATCGCACCGTGGGAGGCTGCCTTTGAGCTGCAGACGTCGAAGATCCGCAAAGCAATCGATGCTGACGACCTCGGCGCACTGTCTGATGCCGGGCAAGCTTGCTTGTCCCTGTACAGCACCATACCGTCACACCTTCAGGGGCGGTTCCATTCAACCCAGTGCCGAGTGGAGGAAGGTCCTGGCGACCTGGCTTACACCGGCTTGCTCGGCGAAGCGTTCACTGCCAACGCATGGCGCGTGATGAACCACTACCTGACCCAGATCGAAGCGCAGGCGTCTGCGAGCGAGCGCCCATCCTGGGGGGGCGATTCACCTGACCTGGAGCAGCCCCACTGCGTGGTGCGGCTCGCGCAACGGGACGATCTCACGCCATGGCTGATGCCGCCGATCGACCAGAGCCGAGTCAATCAGTTGCGAGCCGTCGGTGCAGAGGAGGAGGCTCAGAAGCCCCTGCGGACGGAAATGCTTGACGTGCTCGCCAAGCATCGGGCCCCTCCCTTTCGGGTCGGAGAGGAGGCGCTTCAACATCTTTTTGTCTATGCCCTGAGCCAGCGTCGCATGGATGTTGCCCAGGCCATCCTGGAGCGGGCGAAAGGACGGTTCAAGTGGTGCGTGGGAGGAATGCGCGCCACAGATCTCGCCGCTGCGGTCGCGCCAAGAACAAGAGGGGATCCGATCTGGGCAAGGGGTGAGAGAGCGGTGTTCAGTGCCATCGCTGGCTGGCCCGAAGAGAAATGGCAGGAGGCGGCAAGTGATTACCTGCATGCTGTGAAAAGAACGGGTCAAGACGATGCTGCGTCAGGCAAGCAAAGCCTTGCCGAATGCCAGAAGGTGGCGGGGCGCATCGCAAGCACGAGGCCTGCGAAGAATCGAAGGGCCCTCGTCGCGAGCTGTGCGACCTGAGGCGTTGTGACGAGCATGGCAGATACCGGCAGGCCGCCACCCGATGGCGGTGGTCTTCAACCAGTTTTCTTGTGAGGGAGTAGAGCCAAATGGCCGAAGGTATCCAGAGCGGGGGGGCATTTCTCGACCGTCAGCACGACAGGCTGTTGCGCCTGTCGTTTCCCCAGGGCGGCGAACCTGCGGGTGCGCGGCTGGTCGTCAACCGGTTGGAGGCCAGCGAAGGCGTGTCGCGCGACTTCGAATACACGGCCGAGCTGCTCTCGAGCAATGCCGACCTGGCGCTCAAGGATCTGCAGGGAAAGATGCTGTGCATCGATCTCGTGCGTGCGGACGGCAGCCTGCGCCACTTCACCGGCATCGTCTTCGCCTTCCGTCTCGTCAAGACCGACGGCAACCTTGCCTTCTACGAAGCCCGGCTTGGTCCGTGGTTGAGATCCCTGCGCTTGCGCTCGAACAACCGCCTGTTCCACCGCCAGAACCTGCAAGAGCAGACCCAAGCGATCTTCAACGACTACGACACCCTGCCGCAATGGAAGTGGCAAGTCCGCAGCGAAGACCTCCCCATCACCATGGCCGCTCAAGGCGGAGGTGCCCAAGGCGAGAGCGACCACAACTATCTGCATCGGCGCTGGGAAGCCGCCGGCTACAGCTACTGGTACGAACATACGGCCCAAGGCCACACCCTCGTTCTCGCCGACGACACCACACTGGCCGAAGCCGTGGACGGGCCGACGCCCGACATCCGCTTCCAGCGCGAAGGTGGCGCCCAGGAAGAAGATGCTATCCACCAGTGGAGTGCTGCACGCACCCTCGTGTCCGGGCACACGGCCGTCAGCGCCTTCGACTTCAAGAACCCGCGAGCCCAGCACGCCGATACCCCCAGCGGCAACCAGCAAGGCGACGTCCCTCAGCTGGAAGTGCACGAATACGGCGGCCACCGGCACTTCAAGACCAGCCGCGAAGGCGATGCGCTTGCCAAGCGGCGCGTCGAAGAGATCGAAGCAGTTGCGAAGCACTTCGATGCGCGCGGCAACAACCGGCAAGTACTGCCCGGGCGCTACTTTCGCCTCACCGATCACTTCGGGCGCACGCAGGGCACAGGCCCCGAGAGCGAATTCCTGATCCTGGAGATCGAGCACAGCGCGAGCAACAACTACCTGCAAGGCGCAGGCGAGCTCGCCCAATACAGCAACCGCTTCAGCTGCAGCCGCCGCTTCGTTCCCTGGCGCCCCGGTCGCGGCTTTCACAGCGTGGAGCAGCGCGTGATGGCGCCGCAGACGGCGACCGTGGTGGGGCCGTCCGCCGAGGGCAGCATCCACACGGACGAGTACGGCCGTATCCGGGTGCAATTTCACTGGGACCGCGAAGGCCAGAGCGACGAACGCAGCTCCGCCTGGGTGCGTGTGATGAGCCCCTGGGCGGGTGGCGAGACCGGCGCCGTCTCCACGCCCCGCGTCGGCTCGGAAGTCATCGTGCAATGCCTGGACGGCAACCCCGACCACCCGATCGTCATGGGTGTGGTCTACAACGCGCAGCGCATGCCGCCGTGGAAGCTGCCCGAGCAAAAGGCCCTGACCGGACTCAGAAGCCGTGAACTCGCAGGCGCCAGCGGTAACGAGGCCGGCGGCAAGAGCAACCACCTGCTGCTGGACGACACCGAAGGCAAGATCCAGGCGCAGCTCAAGAGCGACCATGACAGCAGCTCCCTGAGCCTGGGGCACATCACGCGCATCGAAGACAACACCGGACGTAAGGACGCCCGAGGCCAGGGCTTCGAGCTGCGCACGGACGGCCACGGCGCCATCCGGGCCCAGGACGGGCTCCTGATCAGCACCGAGGCGCGCGCCAACGCGCAGGCCCACATCACCGACATGGGCGAGACGGTGCAGCGCCTGACCCAGGGACGGGAGCTGCACGAGGGCTTGAGCGAAGCGGCGCAACAGGCCAAGGCGCACGAGGCCGGCGACCAGGACGAGGTGACCCAAAGCCTGAAGGCGCAGAACGATGCGATCAAGGGTTCGGGCGGCGGCAACAAGGCCGAGGGCGAGTTCCCCGAACTCAACGAGCCGCATGTGGTGCTGGCCAGCCCTTCGGGGATCGAGGCCACCACGGGTGGTTCGATTCATCTGGTGAGCACCGAGCACCATGCGATCACCAGCGGGGCGCACACCAGCATTGCCGCGGGCAAGAGCCTGCTGGTCAGTGCCAAGGAAGCGGTGCGCATTGCAGCGTTCGAGAAAGGCATTCGCCTGGTGGCGGCAGCGGCGGACATCGACATCACTGCCCTCAAGAGTTGCATCAATGTCATCGCCAAGCTCGACATCAAAATGGAGGCCAATCGCATCACCATCACCGCCAAGGAAGAGGTGCTGGTCAATGGCGGCACCAGCTACACGCGCTGGAACGCGAGCGGCATCGAGAGCGGCACCAACGGCATCTGGCGCGAGCATGCGGCCGTGCATAGCCTGGTCGGCCCAAATAGCAAAGGGTCACCCAAGCTGCCGGAGCCGACACAGCTGCCGAAAGGGCAACTGGATCTGCACAACCACTACATCAAGAGCGATGGCACGCCGCGGCAGGCCGTGAAGCAGGGCGAGTACACCGTGGTGGATTCGGAAGGCGGTACCCACAGCGGCAACCTCGATGCCAAAGGCTTCGCGACGGTGTCGGGGCTGCCGATCGGCGGCGCCAAGATCACCTTCGGTCCGGATCCGCGCGATCCCTGGGACGAGGGCAGCTACTTCGGGCCACCGCACGAATGGCCACCCAAGCCGCTGGACGAGAAATCGACGACGAGCCCTGTGGGCGATGCAGGGGGCTTGCCTGCAGCGAACCTGCTGTCGGCCAAGGGCGTTCTGGGCGGAGCCAAGGGCGCGTTGGGACAGATCGGCCAGATGACCGGAACGGCGCAACAAGCCGTTGCGGCAGTCCAAGCCGTGCAGCAAGGCGGCGCGCAGGCATTGCTGGGACAAGTGGGGCAGTTGGCCTCTGGCGCAGCGACCAGGCTATTGGCAAGGCCGTTGGCGGCGCGCTTGGCCCGATGGGTGCGCCTGCAGCAGGCGTGGCCGGCAGTGTGGTGGCCGGTGGCATGAATGGCGGGCTGGCGGGTGCAGCTGCCGCGGCGCAGAGCGGCGTGAGCGGTGCGGTGGCGTCGGTCGTTCCCAAGCTGCCTGGCGCATTGCCCAGCCTGCCGCCCTTGGCGGCGCGAACCCTGCGACAGCCATCACCGGCAGAACGCCCGGCTTCGCAGGTTGACGGCGACACAGGCCCGCCGGTTGCGAGGGCCTGAAGAGAACAAATCAGATCGAGGAAGCACAAAAAATGGCAACGCAGGGACCGCAGGAAACCAAGCCGCGCGAGAAGCAGACCGCGGTCGCGCCGCTCAACGCCATCGCGCCGCAGGACATCGGTGCCGGCGCGGCGCGCTTCGACAAGTGGTTGCGCGATATCAGCAACGACTACGTCACGCTGGAACGCTTGAGCACCGTGGCCGGCAGCTTGCCTGTCATCGGCAACATCATGGCGTTGATCGACGTGATCATGGACATCGTCCTGATCAGCGGACGATTCATCAAGAAAGAGGCTGTTGATTTTCTTGCGTGGGTCAACCTGGGCATCAACCTGATCGGTGTTATTCCTGCACCGCCGAGCATGGCGGCTGCCCGCATGAGCTTGCGCCCGGCACTGCATCTCGTCAAACAGCAGCTCAAGCACAGCGCCTCGAACATTGGCGACGCGTTGATCTCCGTGCTGGTGATGCACCTCAACGACAAGATCGCAGGCGAGATCGAGAAGTTTGTCGACGGTGCGATGAGCAAGCTCTCGGGCATCCTGAACAACTGCGCGGACAAGGCCGATGGCGTTGTCGATGACCTCATCAGCGTGTTGCGCCGCTGCACCGGCGGCGAAGACCTGTTCAAGATCGCGGGCCCCAAGCCGGAGAGGAACACCTACAACCCGAAGAAGGAGAGCATGTGGAACCGCATGCTCGCCGCCGCGGACCGCTATGCCAAACAGGCGGCCAACTACGCCGTCAAGGTGGCGGCCGCACGCCTGCCCGATAAGGCCAAGGCGGTGGTCAACATCGTCATCGGCAGCCTGACCGACTTCAAGGGGGCGCTGCGAGCCAAGTTGATGGCGCTGGCCAGCGCCGAGACCGAGCGCTCGATCATGTGGCTGCTCAAGCGCCTGTTTGCCGCTGTGAAGAAATTCAAGGCCAAGCGTGCCGCTGTGGTGCCGCCTACCAGGGGTACCCAGGCGCAGGCCGCCAGGCCGGGTCACGAACTCGGCGCCGTGAACACCCAGGCTGGCGCCACCGGCAGCGGTAACTGCTGCAAGCAGGGGGCAGCCAAGGCCAAGACCCGCAATTCCATCAGCTTCGCCACAGGAAGCGAGAGCTTCACCCACACGGATTTCGTGCTGCCCGCCACGCTGCCCATCGAATGGAACCGCACCTACAGCAGTGACCTCGACGCCTATGACCAGGGCAGCTTCGGTGCGCGCTGGCTGATCCCGTACACGACGCGCATCGACGTTGTCGAATCCAAGGGCCGACGCGCTCTGGTCTACCGTGCCGCCGACGGCCGCAGCCACGACATCCCCTGGCTGGCCGTGGGCCAAAGCCATCGCAACGCCATCGAGGAATTCAGTGCCACGCGTGTGAGCGACACGCTGCTGGTGCTCGATTTCGGCAAGCCGTTGCCCGCCGGTGAACCGGCTGACTGGCGCGAGAGCTACGAACTCGTCGACACGGTCAGCAGCAAAGTCGCCACCCAAGGCAAGCAGCACTTCCGTCTGGTGGCTCAACATGCCAAGGACGGCGCCGCGATCGGCCTGCGCTACGACCATGCATTGCCTTCCGGCGAGCAGGTGCTGAGCGATGTCGTCAGCAAGCAGGGCGACGTCACGCTCGCACACGTCGGCATCCGGCCGCATGCGATCTCGGGGCGCATCGAATCCGTCTGGGAGCTGAAAGACGGGCAGGTCGTTCGTCAACTCGCCGCCTACACCCACGATGAGGCCGGCGACCTGGTCGCGGCGCAGGACGAGAACGGCGCCGCCTGGGCCTACCAGTACAGCCACCACCTCATCACTCGCTACACCGACCGCACCGGCCGCGGCATGAACCTGGCCTACGACGGCACGGGGGCGCAGGCCAAGGCGATTCGTGAATGGGCGGACGACGGCAGCTTCGACACCCGCCTGGAGTGGGATGAGAACATCCGCCTGACCTATGTGACCGATGCGCTGGGCCAGGAAACGTGGATCTACTACGACATCCTTGGCTACACCTACCGCGTCATCCACCCGGACGAGAACGAGGAGTGGTTCTTCCGCGACGACGCCAAGAACATCACCCGCCATGTGCACGCCGACGGCACGACCGACGACTATGTCTACGACGACGCCGGCAACCTGCAAACCCACACGCAGGCCGATGGCAGCCAGGTCCACTTCGAGTACGACAAGCTCAGCCGCCTGACCGGCGTGCGCGATGCCGAAGGCGGCGCCTGGCGGCGCGACTACAACCCGCAGGGTCACCTCACCGAGGAAACCGACCCGCTCGGCCACAAGACCCAGTACGCCTACGACAAGGCCGGGCGGCCGGTGCAGATCACGGACGCCAAGGGCGGGGTCAAGAAGCTCGCCTACACCCCGACCGGCGAACTCGCCAGCTACACCGACTGCTCGGGCAAGACGACCACCTGGACCTACGACCCTCAAGGCCGCCTCGCCCAAAGCACCGACGCCGCCGGCCAGGTCACCAGGTACCGCTACACCACGCTCGACGAGCAAACGCTGACGGCAGCCCAGGCGGGTGCCAATCACCCCGGCCAGCTCGAAGAAGTGACCCACCCCGATCAGACCAGCGAGCGCCTGGCCCACGACGCCGAGGGCCGCCTGCTGAGGCACACCGACGCCTTGGCGCGCAGCACCCATTACCGCTACGCCGATGCGGGACTCATCGCTGGGCGCACTGACGCTGCAGGCCACACGCTGAGCTACCACTGGGACAAACTGGGGCGCCTCACTCAGCTCGACAACGAGAACCGCAGCCACTACCGCTTCAAGTACGACCCCGTCGGTCGCCTGCTCGAAGAAACCGGCTTCGACGGCAAGGTGACCCAGTACCGCTACGAAGAAACCAGCGGCGTGCTCACCGAAGTGGCAGAAGCAGGGCAGGTCACCCGACTCGCCTTCGACCCCTTGGGTCGACTTGTCGAACGCGAGGCCGCAGCCCAAGCCGAAACCTTCGCCTACGACGGCAACGGCCGTCTCGTCGAAGCCCGGAACCAGGACGCTAAGCTCCAATGGTTCTACGACCCCGCCGGCAACCTCACCCGTGAGCATCACGCCGACCTCGCCAGGGGGCACACCGCCATCTGGCAGCACCGCTACAACGAACTCAACCAGAGAGTCGGCAGCACCCGCCCCGACGGCCACACCCAGGAGTGGCTCACCTACGGCAGCGGCCATGTGCACGGCCTGCTGCTCGACGGCCAGGACATCCTGAGCCTGGAACGTGACGACCTCCACCGTGAAGTCGGCCGCCAGCAGCACAACGGCCTGGCCCAGACGCAAACCTACGACCCTGCCGGGCGGTTGCTCGAGCAGCAGATCACCCACACGAAACCGGCTCCCGGCACCACAGGCGCCGCCGCCATCGGCATCCGCCGCAGCTACCGCTACGACAAAGCCGGTCAACTCACCGGCATCGGCGACAGCCGGCGCGGGCGGCTGGACTACCGCTACGACCCGGTCGGGAGATTGCTCGAGGCCCAGAGCCAACTGGGCAAGGAAGTGTTCGCCTTCGACCCTGCTGGCAACATCGCCGACCCGGTACTGAAGGAGCCCGGCACGGCAGCACTCGCGCGCGAACAGGGCGTGGCCCCCGGCAAGTTGCTGGACAACCTGCTCAAAGAGTACGCAGGCACGAGCTACAAATACGATGCGCACGGCAACCTCATCCAGCGGACGAAGAACGGGCAGAAGACCCTCTTCAGCTGGGACGGCTTCAACCGCATGGTCAGCGCAAAGAGCGAGGAGGGCACCACGACCTTCCGCTACGACCCGATGGGCCGGCGCATTGCCAAGACAAGCGGATCGAGAGAGACCCTCTTCGGTTGGGACGGCGACAACCTCGCCTACGAAAGCGCAACGCCGCTGGACCCCAGGGCCCGAGAGCAGGCGCACACCGTGCACTACGTCCACGAGAAGGACAGCTTCGTGCCGCTGGCGCAGGTGCGAAGACAGGCGCCCCTTCATCTGAGCCCCACCACCGACGTGAAGGCGCTGATGCAGGCCAACGGCGGGGCCTACGACATCGAGCAGGACCCGCTATGGAACGGGCAGGGACTGCAGCAAGCCAGCGCCGAACCGTTCAGGCCCGAAGAAATCGCTTTCTACCAGTGCGACCACCTCGGCACGCCACAGGAATTGACCGACTCGGAAGGCCAGGTCTGCTGGAGCGCGAACTACAAGGCCTGGGGCGAGGCGAAGCAGGCGATCAGCAAGGCGGCAGGGGGCGCGGGGATCACGAATCCGATTCGGTTCCAAGGGCAGTATTTCGACGAGGAAACGGAGCTGCACTACAACCGGTATCGCTACTACGATCCGCACAGTGGGCGGTTTGTATCGAGTGATCCGATTGGATTTTTCGGGGATTCGAATTTTTACGCATATACGAAAAACCCAGTTGAATGGCTTGACCCGCTTGGATTAAAGCCGCGCCGACCGCAAACAGGAGCACCGACACACGCAGGAGCACACGTCCGTCCAGTGAACGGCAGAAGGCCGCTTAATTACTGTTTCGCGGGCAAAACCATGACCGGCTCCGATCTGCCGGCCAGTGTTCGTGGCAAGTATCCGCATGGCGTCCCGTTTAATATGATGGGGTTTCCCGATTTTTCCAGATATGCGGTGAAAAAAGTGAATGTTGGAAGTTTCAATAACGACGATGCAGACTTCAGGGGTGCAAATGATGCAGCATTTGGTGCAAATAACGGATTTGGATCAAAAGCGCCGCCAGGCTACCGCTGGCATCATACGCAGTATGATGGGCGCCTCCAGCTTATTCCCGCCGATATTCATGACGCGGTTCGGCACACCGGAGGTGCCGCTGTTTGTGGTACCAGGAGATAATTCATGGTCAATTTTAAATCGCTGGGCCTCAGTGAGGCTGAACTTTCAAAGTTTGAAAAACTTGGAATTCCGTATAAAAAATCTCTTAAAAAAGAGCTTCTTGCCGCATCGAAAATAGGGCCGGCGAGCGAGGCTGAAATAAATGAGCTTGAAGCCGATTTTGGCCGTTTGCCAGAAGATTATCGAGAATTTTTGTCTACGGTTAACGGCGGGGTGCCAGATAGAAATGGATTTGTTTTGAATGGAAAAAAGATTTCACTGAGCGAATTTTTTGCTGTTGATGGTCCGAAAAATATCTCTCAAACCATTCGATCGAAGCTTGTTGGGTATGAAAATCGAATACCGTCAAATTCGATTCCTATTGGAGGAACGGTTGGCGGGGATTTGATTTTGATGTTTGTCGGAGGGCATGGTGGGTTCTCCGGAATATATCTTTGGAGACACGAAATCGAGGCGGAAAATGCAGGCAATGAATTTTATGGAAATGTCGAAAAATTGACGGAAGATTTTTCGTCCCTATTGGCCTCCTTGGTTTGAATTAAATGGGGTGAATCTGTTATCGATCCGAGGGGCGGGAACACGTGGTTCTGAGGGGATGCAAACTGCGGTGGAAGCCTCTGCTGCGTCTATGTGCCTCAATTTCTTGCGCAACGAATTCAGGATGTTAGGAAGTATCGAAATTCCGTGACTCAAGCTTTTGGGCGCTTCGATGGAGAGGTGCGGAGTAGGGCCGGCGGCATGACATGCAGAGACAATCAGTGTGCGGCCGTGGCTGCAAGAGATAGCTCGAAAGAAAGCTCTCGCCCCAAAGCAAAAGGACGATACGGAAGATGACGAAGCCATTCACTATTCATATTCCGATGCTCCGGGGAAAAGGAATGCTCGATAGGATGAATGATTTCTATGAAGGTATTCTGGGTTATGAACGAGATTTGGAATTGAATATCCTGCGAGTGCCGAATCATTCAAATTTGGCAATTTTCTTTAAGTATTCAAATTCTGCCAAAGGAGGGGTGGAAGAAATAAAGAGTCGCTCTATGAATTTTTCGTCGAGAAGAGTTTTCCCAGTCTTTGCCGAAATTTGAAAGAAAAAGGGGTTGAGTTTGACATGCTTGCATGCACTCCTGGATTCTATTTTGCGAGAATCATGGATCCTTCTGGAAATTTAATAGAAATAATCTCGGAGAGCTTCGAGGATGATCTGAATTTCGACATCTCGAGTTGGAGCATCCATCAGGATGTCGGCTGAAATTTCGCGTTGATGGCGAATTAACTTGCAAGCTAAGGCGCCTATGATGAAGGAATTCCATGCACTTGCGATTGAGGAAGTTGAAGGATCAATTGATCGATTAAAAGCCGAGGGCCTTCTTCTTGAGGAGATGGTTTCTATTGCAGAGGCAGATGTGCTGCGTTGCCGATTTTTGGGGAGGCGTATTAATATTAAGATTGATCTTGCATATGGTGCGGAGATCGATCCGGTTGATTCGTTTTCTAGCCAGGAAATCGATGAAATTTCAAATCTAATCTTGGCGAAGTTGTGATTTGAATTTTTCAACAATCGCTAGGAAGGCCTCCGATTTTGCGCGACATTCGGTGTGAATAATCTTGGGGCTGTGTTGCTGATGGGAATTTCGTCGTCCTGTGTCGAAGGGGTGTTGAGAGATTTAAATGGCTAGAGTATTGATCCATCTTCATGCAAGCGACATTCCGGGCAGCATTGAGTTCTATAGGAATTTCGGATTTTCCCTTGCGACTGATGATGTTGATGGGTCTGGACTCAGAATCGCAAGAATGACTCACAGCTCCGCACCGTCTCTGGTCCTGAATTTTCGTGACAACAACTCTTTGTTGCGCGCCTACAAGGAGGTCGATGACGCGGACCTTCCCGTGGTGGCATTCGGTCTGATTTCTTCTTGGGATGAAGAGTTTTTCGATTGGCAGGACTTGATATTCAAGAGCTTCAGTGATCTTGTTATAAGAAGCGTTTCTCAGCCATACGGAGAGTGGATTTATTTGAAAGATCCTGCTGGAAATAACATCTTGTTTGCCAATTCTGATTTTTATTGAAATTCCAAATGTCTTGATGTGTTGCCATCAATGAGCCCAAGACCATGCCCTCCCAAGTGATCATCCAAAACCACAACCTCTGGCGCAAAGGCGCCGGAGGTGCCCCCGCAGGTCTTGCCGGCATGGCCGACAGCTATGCCTATGCCGGACTGGACCTGAACCTCGCCCAGTTCGCCACCACTGTCTTCACCGGCACCAGCTTTGCTGCGTGCACGTTCAAGCAGGCCGGCTGGACCGGATGCCAGTTCTCGGGCTGCACCTTCACCACGTGCGACTTCGAGGGCATTTCCATCTCCGGGTGCACGTTCTCCAACTGCACCTTCTCGCAGTCACAGTTCCAGCAAAGTCGGCTCAGCGCTTGTCAGTTCAACAACTGCCAATGGAACGGCTTGAATTTCGATGGAGGTCACTGGTCCGATGTCGCCGTGCTGGGATGCACGGGCACCACGGTTCAGGCCGATGGCCTGCGCGGAGAACATGTGGACTTCACTGGCAGCTATTTCGAGCACATGGAGATGCGCAACACGCAGATCAATTGAGTTCGCAAAGCGGCGCGATCTTTCGGAGCATCCATGCCAAGAGGCACCCCCAATCCCAATCCCATGTACGGAATCTACGGCTACGACGACTATTGGAGCGTCGATATTCGCCGTAACAAGGTGCGCATGGTCAAGGCGTTCTACTTCAACACCCACGGCGGTCGCGAGGGTGCCTTGGCGCATGCCCAGGCGCATCGAGATCAATTCGTGCGCGAACACTTGCCGGTGCTGAAGCGCGAGATCGCCCAGCGCGTGCGGCGCGACAACAAGAGTGGTGTGGCGGGGGTGTATTTTCGGGAGGAGCCGGGCGGGAAGAATCCGATGTGGATCGCGATGACCAGAGTCAGCCCCGAGAAATCAGTCAGCAAGGCTTTTTCGGTCGGACGGTATGGCCCTCGCGCGCGAGAACTGGCGATTGCCGAGCGACAAAAGCAACTTGAGCAGATGACGGGGTATGCCTCGCGTCATCCGGCGGATGGATCGACATCACCCTCGATCGCAAGGCCCTCGTCGAGCCCGACCGCGGCCAGCTCAAATCGCTCATAGACCGCCCAAAAAAAGGCAGAAGGAACGTGGTGGGAAGGCCCGGATTTCCTCGGCTCCTGTCACACCCCGTTTCACTTCTCCCGCGCTTCGTGTGCACCAGTTCACAGAGGGAAAGCCGCCAGTTGACCGGTGTAAACTGCCCGGTTTTCTCCCTCTCTCGCGGTATGGTGCAAGTGTCACGGCGCACAGGCTTCACCGGCTCGGCGCTCACTCGCTTGCTCGCTCAATTGAGCGACATCGACGTTCCGAATCCAGGCAAGCCCTCGCGGATCGTTTGAGTCAGTGGTTCAGTTGGACCGACGCCATCTCCTTGTCTGCAGCTTTGGATTCCGATCTGGGCGTCGCCGTGTCCGGCGTCCGGGCGTCCGAGGGCGCCGAGGAGGCGCAGGAGTGCGCGCGCCTGAAGGCTGCGCTGGCCAAGGGCAATGCCGACGGCGGCGTGGCCTCGGTGCTGCCGGGCGCGAACGACGACTTTCCGCCGTACCGCCGCCGCTACTTCGCGCGGCAGCAGGCCATGGAAACGGCCATCGAACCGCTGCGCGCGCGTCTGCGGGCCCGGCTCGCCACCCGCTCGCCCGAGCTGGCCCGGCTGGCCGCGGTGGACGCCATCCTGGAACAAGTGGTGGGCGCGCGCGAACGCAGCCTGCTGGCGAGCGTGCCCACGCTGCTGGAGAAACACTTCAAGCGTTTGCGTGAGGCCCATCAGGCCGCGCAGGACGCCAACCCCGACAACCCCCAGCCGCCAGCGACCGCCGCCGCCGCCGGCTGGCTGGACGTGTTCGGCCGTGACATGCAAAGCGTGCTGCGGGCCGAGCTGGACATTCGCATGCAACCGGTCGAAGGCCTGCTAGAAGCCCTTCGCGATCGCTAGCCCCATAAGAGACAACAAGCTTCCATGAACAGATTTTTCCATTACGCCGTCTTCCTCGTGGGCCTGGCCGTCGTGTGCTGGGTCGGTGCCAGCTATGTCGGCCACAACCCGCTGGCCCTGGTGATCACGGCGCTGATCGGCGCGTTCTACCTGATGGGTGCGCTGGAGCTGCACCGCTTCCACCAGGCCACCGGCACGCTCTCGCACGCGGTGGACGACCTGTCGGCGCCGCCGGCCAGCCTCGGCGACTGGCTCGCCGGCCTGCATCCCTCGCTGCGCAACGCGGTGCGCCTGCGCATCGAAGGCGAGCGCGTGGGCCTGCCGGGCCCGGCGCTCACGCCGTACCTCGCGGGCCTGCTGGTGCTGCTGGGCATGCTGGGCACCTTCCTGGGCATGGTGGTCACGCTCAACGGCACGGGGCTGGCGCTCGAAAGCGCGACCGACGTGCAGGCCATCCGCAACTCGCTGTCGGCGCCCGTGCGCGGCCTGGGCCTGGCCTTCGGCACCTCGGTGGCGGGCGTGGCCGCATCGGCCATGTTGGGCCTGGCCTCGGCGCTGTGCCGGAGCGAACGCCTGCTGGCCGGGCAGTCGCTCGACACGCTCATCGCCACGTCGCTGCGCGGCCATTCGCTGGCGCACCGCCGCGAAGAGTCGTTCAAGCTGATGCAGCAACAGGCCCACGCGATGCCCGCACTGGTCGACCAGCTGCAGGCCATGGTGGCCGCGATGGACCGCCAGAGCCAGTCGATCAACGAACGCCTCGTCGCCAGCCAGGACACCTTCCACCAGAAGACCGAAGCCGCCTACACGGGGCTCGCCGCATCGGTCGACCGCTCGCTGAAAGACAGCCTGGCCGACAGCGCCCGCATCGCCGGTGAAACGATCCAGCCCGTGGCGAAGGTCATGCCCGAGCTGGTCGGCCAGCTGCAGACCATGATGGCCGCGATGGAGCGCCAGACCCAGGCGCAGAACGACCGCCTCGTGGCCAGCCAGGACAGCTTCCACCAGAAGGCCGAGGCCGCGTACACGGGGCTGGCCGCTTCGGTCGATCGCTCGCTCAAGGACAGCCTGGCCGACAGCGCCCGCATCGCCGGTGAAACCATCCAGCCGGTGGCGAAGGTCATGCCCGAACTGGTCGGCCAGCTGCAGACCATGATGGCCGCGCTGGAGCGCCAGGGCCAGGCACAGAACGAGCGCCTCGTCGCCAGCCAGGACAGCTTCCACCAGAAGGCCGAAGCCGCGTACAGCGGCCTGGCCGCGTCGGTCGATCGCTCGCTCAAGGACAGCCTCACCGACACCGCCCGCATCGCCGGCGCGACGATCCAACCCGTGGTCGAGGCGGCCATGCTCGGCATCGCGCGCGAAGCGGCCTCGCTGCAGGGCGGCATGGCGCAGGCCGTCGAACGGCAGCTCGAGGGCCTCACGGGCCGCTTCGAGGCCTCGACCGCCGGCGTGGCCGACACCTGGAAGGCCGCGCTGGCCGAACACGAGCGCGCGAGCGGGGCGCTGTCGAGCGACCTGCGCGGCACGCTCGAACGCTTTGCCGAAACCTTCGAGCAGCGCTCGGCCGCGTTGGTCGATGGCGTGTCCGCCCGCCTCGAAAGCACCGTGGGCAGCGTGTCCGACACCTGGGGCAGCGCGCTCGCGCAGCACCAGCGCGTGAGCGAAAAACTGTCGGGCGATTCGCACCAGGCGCTCGCCGCCGCCGCCGCCACCTTCGAACAGCATTCGGTGTCGCTGCTGCGCACCGTGGGCGAAGCGCACACCAGCCTGCAGACCGAACTGGCCGCGCGCGATGCGCAGCGCCTGTCGGCCTGGAGCCAGTCGCTCGAAGCCATGGCCGCGTCGCTGCAGAAGGAGTGGCAGCAGGCCGGCGCGCACACGCTGAGCCAGCAACAGCAGCTGAGCGATACGCTGGCGCAGGCCGCGCGCGACGTGTCGGCGCAGGCCGAAGCGCACGCCAAGCAGACCGTCGCCGAAGTCGCGCAGCTGCTGCAGGCCGCGTCGGACGCACCCCGCGCCGCCGCGTCGCTGCTCGACACCGTGCGCGAGGCGCACGCCAACCTGCAGACCGAACTCGCCACGCGCGACGCGCAGCGCCTCGCGGCCTGGAGCGGCTCGCTCGAGACCATGGCCGCCTCGCTGCAGAAGGAATGGCAGCAGGCCGGCGCGCACAGCCTGAGCCAGCAGCAGCAGATGAGCGAGACGCTGGCGCAGACCGTGCGCGACATGTCGTCGCAGGCCGAGGCCAATGCGAAGCAGACCGTGGCCGAAGTCGCGCAGCTGCTGCAGGTGGCGGCCGAAGCACCGAAGGCCGCGGCCGATGTGATCGCCGAGCTGCGCCAGAAGCTGTCCGACGGCATGGCGCGCGACAACGACATGCTCGAAGAGCGCAGCCGCATCCTCGGCACGCTCGAAACCTTGCTCGGCGCGGTGAACCATGCCTCGACCGAGCAGCGCAGCGCCATCGACGCGCTCGTCACGGCCTCGGCCGACATGATGGAACGCGTGGGCAGCCGCTTCACCGAGAAGGTCGAGAGCGAGACCGAGAAGATGGCCGGCATCGCCGCGCAGATCACCGGCGGCGCGGTCGAGGTGGCGAGCCTGGGCGAGGCCTTCGGCTTTGCCGTGCAGCGCTTCGGCGAATCGAACGACAAGCTCGTGGCGCACCTGCAGCGCATCGAGGGCGCGCTGGGCAAGTCGCTGGCGCGTAGCGACGAGCAGCTGGCCTACTACGTGGCGCAGGCGCGCGAGGTGATCGACCTGAGCATCATGTCGCAAAAGCAGATCGTCGAAGACCTGCAGCAGTTCGCCAGCCGCCAGACCGCAGGCAGCGAGGCCTGAGATGGTGCGCGACGAGATCGACCTCGACGCCGGCCTGGAGCCGACCGTCCCTGTGTGGGCGGTGTTCGGCGACCTGATGGCGGGCATGCTGGGCGCGTTCGTGCTGATCCTGGTGTGCGTGCTCGGCATGCAGCTGGACCTGGCGAGCCGCCTCGAAACCGAGGTGCAGCAGCGCCGCGCCGAATCGCAGCGCCGCGAGGCGCTCGAGCAGGCGCTGGCCGGCCCGCTTGCGGCGGGCCGCGTGACGCTCAACAACGGCCGCATCGGCATCAGCGGCAGCGTGCTGTTCGCCTTCAACTCCGCCGACCTGCAACCCGGTGGCCGCCAACTGCTCAAGAGCCTGGCGGGCCCGCTGGGCGCCTACCTGAAGGCGCGCGACGAGATCCTGATGGTGAGCGGCTTCACCGACGACCGGCAGATGCGCGACGGCGCGCGCCTGTTCGCCGACAACTGGGAGCTGTCCGCCCAGCGCGCGCTCACCGTGACGCGCGCGCTGATCGAAGAGGGCGTGCCCTCGTCGTCGGTGTTCGCTGCGGCCTTCGGCGCCGAGCAGGCCGTGGCTTCGAACAGCGACGCCGAAGGCCGCGCGAAGAACCGGCGCGTGGAGATGGCGCCGACGCCCCGGCCCAAGAACACCCCCGACGCTGCGAAGTCCCGTGAGTAACGACAGCGCACCGGACGATCAGGTCGACCCCGTCGCGGCGCTCGACGCCTGGCGCGCGCGCGGCGACGACCGCTTCGACCCGGTGCGCTTCCGCTTCATCGAGGCGATGGCGCAGCGCGCGGCGGCGCACGAGGGCGAGGCACGGCGCCTGCTCGATGCGCGGCTGGCCAGCCTCATGGCGACCTACCGCGCCGATCTGGAGAAGGTCGAACCCGAGGCCGAAGCGCCGGCAGAGGCACCGCTGCACACCGCGCTCGCCGAGCTGATGAACCACATCGCCCAGCTCGCGCCGCTGCCGCCGCCGCCCGACGCGGAGTCGACCGATGGTGACGCCGTGCCCAGCCTCTCGACCGCGCCCGAGCTCAAGACACTGAGCTACTTCCGCGGCACCTGGTCCAGGCTCGCCGCCGACCAGCGCGTGACGCAGTCGCTCGCCAAGGTGCCGAAGAACGCGGGCCCGCTCAACACGCACCACCTCGTGCAGCGCGCGCTCACGCTGATGCGCGACCTGTCGCCGCAGTACCTGCAGCGCTTCATGGCGCACGTCGATGCGCTGCTGTGGATCGAGCAGGTGAACGCCGCCGCCGAGGCCGCGCGCGTGGCGCGCACCGAGAGCCCGCGCAAGAGTTCGCGCAGTCGCGCGAGCTAGAAGCTCAGCCCGCCGCGTCGTGGCACACGACGCACAGCTTGTTGCCGTCCGGGTCGCGGAAGTACGCGCCGTAGTAGTCGGGGTGGTAGTGCGTGCGCAGCCCTGGCGGGCCCTCGCAGCTGCCGCCGTGCGCGAGCGCGGTGCGATGCACCGCATCGACCATCGCCCGCGTGCCGGCGGTGAACGCCGCCATCTGGCCGTTGCCCGCGTCGTGCGGCCGGCCGTCGTGAGGCTGGCAGATCACGAAGAAGGGCCGCGCGCGCCCCGCGCTGTGCCAGCCCGCCCAGGGTTTTGCCGGCTCGCAGAAGCGGCGCTCCAGGCCGAGGCCGTCCATCACCGCGTCGTAGAAGGCCAGCGCGCGGTCGAAATCGGAGACGCTGAAGAAGACATGAGAGAACATTTCGGCTCCTTGTGAAGCGGGGGAATGGCCGGCGTGAAATCGTCAGCGCGGCCAGAGCCACCAGGCCAGCCCGGCGGCTGCCAGCACCCAGACGCCGATGACCAGCGCCATGCCAGTCTTGCTCGTCGGCTTGCTGCCCGTGCGCGCCATCCATTCCTCGGCCCGCGCGCGGCTGCGCACGATGACCTCGGGCGGCAGCAGTCGCACCGCGAGCCAGATCAGCGCGGGCAGCAGCAGCACGTCGTCGAGGTAGCCGAGCACGGGAATGAAGTCGGGAATGAGGTCGATGGGGCTCAGCGCATAGGCCACCGTGAACCAGCACAGCGCCTTCGGAAGCCATGGCGTTGCGGGGTCGCGGCAGGCGAACCAGAGGGTGACGGCGTCGCGTTTGATGCGGCGCGCCCAGTCGCGCAGGTTCATCGTGGCCACGCGCCTCAAGCCGCGCTGCGCGGCCCGAACATGATGATGCCCATGCCGACGAAGCACACGGCCACGCCGACCCAGTCGCTGGTGGACGGCGTCACCTTGTCCACGGCCCAGAGCCACAGGATGGCCACGCCGATGTAGACCCCGCCATAAGCCGCATACACGCGGCCGGCAGCCGTCGGGTGCAGCGAGAGCAGCCACGCGAAGAGCGCCAGGCTCAGTGCCGCGGGCAGCAGCAGCCAGGCCGACTGGCCTTGCTTGAGCCACAGGTAGGGCAGGTAGCAGCCGACGATTTCCGCGAGCGCGGTCGCGATGAAGAGGCCGAGGGTCTTGAGCAGGTCCATGGCCGCCATTGTGGCGGTGGCCTGTCGATCTCAGGGCTGTCGTCCGGGGCCTGTGCCAGGACGTGACGAGGGCTCCCACACATCGGGCGTGGTGGCGACCAGTGACTTGAAGTCCTTCCACGGCCGCGCGCCTGGCACCGTGCGCCCGCCGACGATCACCACCTTCGCGTAGGCCACCATGCGCTCGCGCAGGTAGCGGCGCTCGGACTCGGGCCAGGTCTCGATGGCGTGCGGTCCGCGCGACAGCACGATCTCCTTCACGCCGCGGATGCGGTTGTAGGCGGCCACGGTGCCTTCGAGCGATTCGGCGCGGTCCCACAGGCCCTTGCCGAAGAAGGCGGCGGGCCAGCGGTCCATGCCCGCGAGCGTGGCGGAGTTCGGATAGAAAAGGATGTGGTGGTCCGCCGCCATGCCGCCCAGAAACAGGTTGCGGTCGGCCAGGTCGGGCGCATCGGGCAGGTAGCCCGCGCCGCTGGCGAACGACGACAGCAGGATGGCGCCGCGGATGTTGCGCCAGCCGCGCGCCGGCGTGCAGTTGGGCACGGGCATGTCGAAGCTGCAGGCGGCCACGTAGTTGCGCGTCATGGCCCAGGCGGTCGACATCGAGCCGCGCGAGTAGCCGCCCAGCACCAGCGGAATCTCGCTGGCCTTCTGGCCCGCCAGCAGCCGGCCGCGCGCGGCGTTGCCTTCGAGCAATTGGCCCGTGGGCGTGAGCACCCGCAGGCCCTGGCCGTGCTCGAGCTGCGCGAGCACGCGAAACACGTCCTCGCCTTGCTCCAGCGTGTTGGTGTCGCTCACGCCGCCCGACAGGCCTTCGCCGCGCCGGTCGTAGGCCAGCACGTCGAAGCCGGCCTGGTTCAGCGCGTGCAGGTTCTCGCGCCACCAGCGCTGGCCCATCGCCTCGGTGGTGCCGTTGGGGAAAGACACCGGCACGGCCTTGCCGCTGGCGCCCTCGATGCGGTAGGCCACCTCGTCCGGGTGCTGGAGGGCCGTGAGCTGCCCGCCGCCGCCCGCCGCCATGACGGCCAGGGCGCGCACCTTGCGGCCGCGCCCGTCGTCCACGCCCGCGCCTTCGAGGTACCAGCCGCGCAGCTTGATCGGATCGGCGAGCTTCAGGTCGAGCCGCTCGAAGGTGTCGCGCGGCACGGTGAACTCGACGATGTGGGTGCGCGCGTCGGCCTCGGCAATGCCTTCGCGGTAGGGCGCCTTCGCGAAGAAGGCGGGGCGGCGGATCTGTTTCAGGTCGACGTTCGGGCTGTCGGCATCGATGCGTCCGGCCGGATCGACCGCGCCCGTCACGCGCGTGGCGCGGGCCTTGTTGGGCGGCAGCCAGCGCTGCATCTGTGCGTTCACGCGCGCGAAGCAGGCCGGCTCGGCCTTGCAGGTGCGCCAGCGCGCCTTGAGTTGGTCGTCGGTGAACGCGCCCACGTGGTAGTCGCCGCCCGCGTAATTGGTGGGCACGGGGTAGGCGCTCATGAGCACGGGCACGCACACGCGCGGGCCGCCGGCGTTCACCGCGGTGCCGGCCTGCGGCAGCAGGTAGCCGCCCACCCGCGCGTTGCGGTCGGCGCCGACCCAGGCCATGCAGTCGGTGGGCGGCGGCTTGCTGGCGGCGGCCTGGCGCTGTTCGGCCGTGGTGCCGGTGGTGCAGGCGGACAGGCCCAGCAGGGCACCGAGCAGGGCGAGCGGAAGGGTGGCGCGGGAAGAACGCATGGGGCGGGAAACGCTCGCGGAATGAAGAACCATGTGATTGGAACGCAGCCGAGGCGCAAAAAGGGACCGCACAGGACCAAGCGTGAACAAATGGATGCCGATACTGTTGCAGAAGGCATGCCAGCGCGGCGGGTGTGAACGCCGCGTTCTGGCGCAGGAGGGGTCCTACTGCTTGTGACCGGACGCTGCCTCCCGAAGCATCGGCTGGCGCGCCATCACCTCGTCGCGCGGGCCGTGGTCGCGCACATGGCCGGCTTCCATGAGGATCACGGTGTCGAAGCGCTCGAGCAAGCTCAGCCGGTGCACCGAGGCGATCACGCAGGCCTGCGGAAACGCCGCCGCGATGCGCCCCAGCACGCGCGCCTCGGTGGCGGCGTCGAGCGCGCTGGTCGGCTCGTCGAGCAGCAGCAGCGAACTGCCTTCGGCCGCGAGCACGCCGCGCGCCAGGCACAGCCGCTGGCGTTGGCCGCCCGACAGGTTGAAGCCGCGTTCCGAGATCGCGCTGTCGAGGTCGCCGTGCGTGGCCTGCAGCACCTCGTCGAAGGTGCTGGTGTGCAGCGCGGCGCGCAGGCGCTCGTCGTCGCAGGGACGCCCGAAGGCCAGGTTCTCGCGCACGCTGGCCTCGAACAGCTCGGTCTCCTGCGGGATCAGCGTGGCGAGCTGGCGCAGCCGGGCCCAGTCGGTCCGCTCGCCGTCGAGCGAGAGCGTGCCGCCGTGCGGCGCATACAGGCCGGCCAGCACGCGCAGCAGCGTGCTCTTGCCGCCGCCGCTGGGGCCCACCAGCGCCACGCGCTGGCCCCGGCGCAGCGAGAGCGCCACGTCGTGCAGGCCGCTGCGCGCGGGCGCGGCCGGATCGTCGGCGACGGCGCCGCGCGGGGCGTAGCGCCATCGCAGTTGAGCGACCTGCAGCTGCGTCCACGGCGCCTGCGCGTCGATGCGTTCATGCGCCGGCACTGCTTCGGGCGGGGCCTCGAGCGTGGGGCTCGTCGGCGCGTGCCAGATCGGTTCGGCGCTGCTGTAGTCGGTGTGCATGCGCGCGAAGAAACTGAAGTTGGCCGCCACCGAGGTGACCACGCCCGCCGCCTGCTGCGCGTACTGGTAGATCATGAACACCGCGCCCAGCATCACGGCCTGCCCCGGCGCGCGCGCCTGCCACACATAGATGACCACCAGGCCCCAGGTCAGCGCCAGCCCCATCAGGTCGACCGCGAACCACTTGCCCTCGTTGAGCACCACGGTGCGCTTCAGCGGCAGCGACACGGCCGCCATGCGACGGCGCAGCAACAGGCGCGACGCGCCCTGCAGCCGCAGGCCGATCACCGTGGAGGCGTTGCCCAGGAAGTCGAGCAGCGCGGCCACGTAGCGCCGGTCGGCGTCGTTCTCGGCGCGCGCGAGCTTCATGAGCGCGCGGTCGATGCGCACGATCACCACGCCGATCAGCACATAGCCCGCGAGCGCGGTCACGCCGCTGGTGCGCGACAGCAGCGCCAGCGCCACCAGCGGCCCGACGAAGTTGACGGCGTTGGTGAGCCAGATGAACTGGTTCTGCGCGAAGTCGGCGAGCGCGCGGCTGGCCTGGTGCACGCGGTGCTGCAGCTCGCCCGAGTGGTGGCTGTCGTGCCAGGCGAGCGGTGCGGCGGCGATGCGCGCATAGAGCTGGTCGGCCAGCGTTTCGCGCACCTTCAGGCCCACGTTGCGCTCCAGGATGCGGCCCGGCCCGTGTAGCGCCCACGCGCCGACGTACACCCCCGCGAGCGTGGCGATCCAGCGGCCCGCCGCGGGCAGGTCGCCGCGCTGCAGCGCGTTGATGGCCTGGCCCGCGAGGTAGGGCAACGTGAGGCGGATCAGCTGCGAGCTGGCGAGCAGCGCGGTGGCGGCCAGCAGCTGCGCACGCGCGCCGGCGGCGAAATGCCACAGCGCGGCGTAGAGCGCACGGATGGCGCGGCCGGGGGATTCGGTGGAGGAGGTGGTCGAACTCGTCATGCGCGCATCAACCGGCCTTGCGGAAGGTGAGGTTGATGCGCTGCGCGCCGAGCCGTGCCTGCAGCGGATGCGGTGCGTCCTTGAGCGGCAGCACGCCATGAAAGCGCAGCCGGTCCACGCCGCCCCACACCACCACGTCGCCGTGCACCAGCGGAATGCGGGTGGTCTTGTCGGCGCGCGCGAGCCCGCCGAACTGGAACACCGCCGGCATGCCCAGCGACACCGACACGATCGGCGCGCCGTGGTCGCGCTCGTCGCGGTCCTGGTGCAGCGAGAGCCGGCTGCCCGGCTGGTAGCGGTTGACCAGGCAGGCGTCGGGCGCAAAGCCGTCGAAGCCGGCCAGCGCCGCCGCGTCGCGCGCGAGCAGCGCAAAGGCCTCGGGCATCGCGGGCCAGGGCACACCGCTGTCGGGGTCGACCGCGCTGTAGCGGTAGCCGCGCCGGTCGCTGGTCCAGCCGAGCGCGCCGCAGTTGGTGAGCGCGACCGACATGGTGAAGCCGCCCGGCGTGACCAGATGGCGGAACGGCGCGCGCGCCGCCACGTCGTCGATGGCGTCGAGCAGCGCGTCGGCGCGCGGCAGCGCAAAGCCCGGCAGCACGAAGGCGGCCGGGCCGATCGGCTCGCGCGCGGCGCGCGGCGGGGCGTCGAAGAGGTCGAACGTCATGGGGGCATTGTCGCCAGCGACAGGGGCGCTTCGGACCGTGGCGGTGGCTGCGATGCATTCAAGCTGTCACAAAGCGTCACTAGCATTCCGAGCACCAAAGCAGTACGCGGCACCGGCCCGGCGCCTGCGATTCCTCCTTCGTCACAGGACCCGGCATGTCTCGCGTTGCTCGGTCACGGTGGGTGTGTGTCTTGACCCTGATCCTCGGAATTCTGTCCCTCGCGGCCGTGTCGCATGCCGGCGAACCTGCGCCTTCGCCCGATGCGGCGGGGCGCATCGCCTTCGACCTGCCGGCCCAGCCGCTGGCCACCGCCGTGCAGGTCTATGCGCAGGCAACGGGGCAGTCCGTGTTCTTCGACGGGCAGCTCACCGCCGGCCTCGAATCCGCCGCGTTGCACGGCCTGTTCACCCCGCGCGAAGCGCTGCAGCGCCTGCTGGCCGGCACGCGGCTCGCCGCGCGCCACACCGACGCGCGCACCTTCACGCTGGTCGAGGCCGAGGCACCGCCGCCCGCGGTTGCGACGGCGCCGGCCGCGCCTGCCGCTCCCGCCATGTCCCCGCGCGACGCGCGCGTGGTGCAGCAGGCGCTGGAACGCACGCTGTGCCGGTGGCCGCATGCGCGCCCGGGCACCTACCGCGCGCTCGTGCAGTTGTGGGTCGGGCCCGGCGGCCATGTGCGGCGCACGCGGCTGCTCAGTTCCACCGGCCTGGCACAGCGCGACGCCGCGCTCGAAGCGGCAATGAACACCTTGGTGCTCGACCGTCCGCCCGAAGGCGAGGCCGACCAGCCGCTCACGGTGCTGCTGCTGCCGCGCACCGGCGACCGCCCCGACGTCTGCGACGCAGCGGTTTCTCCCTGAGCACGCCGTGGAACAGGACACCCCCGGCTTCCTGCGCAGCCTGCTGACCAGCCGCTACATCGACTTCCGCAACCGCCTGCGCCGCCGCCTGGGCTCGGAAGAGCAGGCCGACGACGTGCTGCACGAGACCTGGCTGCGCGTGCAGCGCATGAGCGACCCCGGCCCGGTGCAAAGCCCCATGGCCTACCTGCTGCGCATCGCGTCGAACGTGGCGGAAGACCGGCGCATCTCCCACGGGCGGCTGCTCGACTTCGTGGAGGTCGAGGAGCTGCTGCATTTTTCGGACGACAGCCACGACCCGGCCCGCGTCTCGGAGGCGCGCAGCGAGGTGCAGGCGCTGGAGCGCGCGCTCGAAGAGCTGCCGCGCCGCCGCCGCGACATCTTCATCGCCTCGCGCGTGGACGAGACGCCGCATGCCGATCTGGCGCGGCGCTACGGCGTGTCGGTGCGCATCGTCGAGCGCGAAGTGAAGGCTGCGCTGGTGCATTGCGCGGGGCGTTTGGGACGCGATGTGATCCAGCGGTTCGGTCCCGGCGCCGGAAAACAGTCTGAGAAGACATGATGGCCGCACCCACCCCGATCCCAGACGCCGACCGCGCAGCCCTGGACGCCCAGGCGCACGACTGGCTCGTGCGCCTGACCTCCGGCCGCGCCACCACCGGCGACGCGCAGGATTTCCGCCGCTGGTGCGCCCGCAGCCCGCAGCACGCGCAGGCCATGGCCGAAGCGACGCGGCTGTGGGATTTGACCCGGCCCGCCGCCGAAGCGGTGGCACGGCGCATGCCTGCCATGGACACGCCGCCGCGCACGGCCATCGCCGTGTCGCGCCCGCCGATGTTCGGCCGCCGCCAGTTCCTCGGCGCCGCGCTCGCGGCCGGGGCCGCCGCCTTCGTGGTGGTGCGCCCGCCGGCCGGCCTGTGGCCCGCGCTGTCCGACATGACGGCCGACTACCGCACCGGCACCGGCGAGCAGCGCCGCGTGGTGCTGGCCGATGCGGCGGCGGTGGTCGAGATGAACACGCAGACCAGCCTCAACCTCGCGCGCGGCGCCGAGGGCGAGCCGCCCGTGCTCGACATGCTCGGCGGCGAGGCGCAGGTGCAGCTCGACGCGGCGCGCCGCGCGCCCTTCACCATGACGGTGGGCGGCGCGCGCCTCGTGGCCGCGTCGGCCAGCCGCTTCAATGTGCGCGCCACCGGCGGCGAGGTGTGCGTGACCTGCTTCGCGGGCTCGGTCGAGCTGCGCGACGGCGAGCGCGTGCTGGTGGCGGGCGAGGCGCAGCAGATCCGCTACGGCGGCCGGCGCGAGGCCGAGGTGGCGCGCGCGTCCGACCTCGCGGCGGTGGCCGCCTGGCGCGAGCGCGTGCTGGTGTTCGACGACACGCCGCTGGCGGCCGTGGTCGACGAGATCAACCGCTACCGCCCGGGCCGCCTCATCGTCACGCGTGCCGAACTCGGCCGCCGCAAGGTGCAGGCGCGGCTGCGGCTGGACGAGCTGCCGCATGTCGAGACGCTGATCGCCGTGAGCTACGGCGCGAAGCTCACGTCGCTGCCCGCCGGCATCGTGCTGCTCGGATAGCCGCGCTGTGTGACGCGGCTGTGAAAAAAGCAGTGCGTCGTCTTCGTTCGCAAATTCTCCCGAACTTTTGCAGCGCGCGTGTCGGTCGCATCCGGTGAGCCCGGTCTCTTCTCCAGAACGGTTTTTCTCTGGGGTATGACATGAGCAACAAGACATTCCGCCGCGCGCCGGTCGCGCACGCCGCCGCCCTCGCGCTGGCCATGGCGGGCCTGGCGGGCAATGCACAGGCGCAGCGCGCCTTCAGCGCCGCGTGGATGGCGCAGAAGAACGTGACGCAGGGCACGGCCGCCGCGACGGGCTACCTGCCCAACGGCACGCCGGCCTCGATGCTGACGAACCCGCTGGCGCAGCAGCAGAAGGCCAACGAGCAGCTGCGCCAGTCGCTCGGCAACCTGGGCCTCGCGGCGCAGGCGATTGCCGCGCAGCAGGCCGCGCAGGCCGCCGCACGCGCCGCCGCGCTGAACGATCCCTCGGTGCCCGACGGCCTGGCTGACGGCGGCCTGAAGGTCGACACGAATTCGCTCAGCGCCGGCTGGCTCAACGCCCGCGCGCTGAACCGCGATTCGCAGAAGCAGGTCGACGGCCGTACCGTCGTCACCGTGGAGCAGACCGGCGACAAGGCCATCCTGAACTGGGAGACCTTCAACGTCGGTCGCAACACCACGGTCGATTTCAAGCAGCAGGCCGACTGGGCCGTGCTCAACCGCGTGAACGACCCGAAGGCGCGGCCTTCGCAGATCCAGGGCCAGATCAAGGCCGACGGCACGGTGCTCATCGCCAACCGCAACGGCATCGTGTTCAGCGGCAGCAGCCAGACCGACACGCGCAACCTGGTGGCGGCGGCCGCGCACATCGGCGACGACCAGTTCAAGGCGCGCGGCATCTACTCGAACGACACCGCGCCGAGCTTCACCACGCGCAAGGAAGACCAGGGCAAGGTCGAGGTGCAGGCCGGCGCGCGCCTGACGACCAAGGAGCCCGCCTCCGTCACGCAGGGCGGCGGCTACGTGCTGCTGCTGGGCAAGGACGTGGCCAACGCCGGCGAGATCGCCGCGCGCAAGGGCCAGGCGCAGCTCGCCGCGGGCGACAGCTTCGTCATCCGCAAGGGCATGGGCACCGAGGCCAACGCCTTCTCGACCACGCGCGGCAACGAGATCGCGCCGCAGTTCGCGGCCGACAGCACGGCGGGCACGGTGCGCAACACCGGCCTCATCGTGGCGCGCGAAGGCGACATCACGCTGGCCGGCCGCGACGTGCGCCAGGACGGCGTGGCACTGGCCACCTCCACCGTCGCCGTGCGCGGCACGGTGCACCTGCTGAACTCGGCCGCCGACACGCGCGGCAACGTCGCCGTCGGCAAGGGCGCGGTCACGGCCGTGCTGATCGAGGACGACGGCAAGGCCAGCGCGCTCGACAGCCAGCGCGACGCGCTCCTCAAGGAGTCGGCCGCGCAGGACGCCGCGCGCGCGCTCGTGCCGCCCGCGCTCTTCGACAACCTCTCGCGGCTGTCGGACCGGCGCGACCAGTCGCGCATCGAGATCGTCTCGGGCGGCGACATCCGCTTCGAGGGCGAGTCGCTCACGCTGGCCACCGGCGGGCAGATCGCGGCCAGCGCCGCGCGCCGCAGCTTCGTGGCCGACAAGGCGCGCCTCGATGTGTCGGGCGCGGTGGGCGTGAACGTGACGATGGAATCGAACAACGTCAAGGTCAGTGTGCAGGGCAACGAGACGCGCGACGCCCCGCGCAACCGCGAGAGCGGCAAGCTGTTCAACAGCGACGTGTGGATCGACCGGCGCAAGCTGGTGCGCGTGGCGCCCGGCGTGGGCGGCTACGAGGGCGAGCGCTGGTACGCGGCGGGCGGCCTGCTCGAGGTGGGCGGCTACCTGGGCAACCAGGGCCACGGCATCGGCGAATGGGCCGCGCAGGGCGGCACCGTGGTGCTGGGCGGCGCCGAGGTGCTCACGCAGGCGGGTTCGAATGTCAACCTGTCGGGCGGCTCGCTGAACGTGCAGACCGGCTTCCTGAACCAGACCTGGCTCAAGGGCAGCGACGGGCGCCTGTACAGCCTGGACAAGGCCCCGTCGGACATGCTCTTCGACGGTGTCTACAAGGGCTTCGAGGCCGAGCACGTGCGCTGGGGCAAGAAGAACACCGACTACTTCTACAACCCGCTGATCGCGCCGCAACGCTCGCTGGAGAACGGCTACACCGTCGGGCGCGACGCCGGCCGGCTGGTGGTGAGCGCGCCCACGGCGGTGCTCGAAGGCGACATCGTGGCCGAGGTGTTCAACGGTGCGCAGCAGACGCGCGCCCGCGACGCCGCGCTGGACGACGGCTACCGCCAGTCGCAGAGCGCGGTGGCGCGCGGCGGCGTGCTGGCGTTGGGGCGCTACGGCGCGCTCGGCCGCATCGACCTGTTCGACACCGACGTGCGTTTCGGCGACGTGGCACCGGTCACGCAGCAGATGGCCGCGGCCGACGCACTGGCCGACGAGCGCATCGGCACGCTGTGGCTCGACGCGGCGCACCTGAATGCGCAGCACCTGTCGGTGCTGGACATCGGCACGCGCGGCAGCGTGACGGTCGAGAAGGCGCTCACGCTGGCCGACGGCGGACGCATGGCCCTGCTCGGCGCGTTCATCGACATCGGCGCCGACGTCACGGTGCGCGGCGGCGCGCTGGAGGCCGGCAATGTCTTCATGTCGCCGGTGGCGGGGGCCCAGCCGCGCGCGCTGGTGAAGGACGCCGATTCGTCGCTCACCGTGCGCGACGGCGTCACGCTCGACCTGCGCGGACGCCGCGTCGACATCGGCACGGCGCCTGAAGACTCGGCCACGCTCGCGGTCATCGACGGCGGCACGGTGCGCCTCGAATCGACGCACGGCGTGACGATCGGGCAGGGCAGCCTGATCGACGTGTCGTCGGGCGCGGCGCTGCTGGCCAAGGGCAAGCAGAAGGGCGGCAAGGGCGGCAACGTGACGCTGGTGGCCGACTCGGCCGCGTCGCCCACCGATGCGAAGGGGCGCCTGTCGCTCGGCGGCGAGATCCGCGGCCACGGCGTGAACGGCGGCGGCACGCTGAAGATCGAGACGGGCCATGCGCTGCTGCTCGGCCTCGACCCGGCGTTGTCGGATGCGACGCAGCTCGTGCTCGACGCGTCGCGCCTGCAGTCGGGCTTTTCCACCTACGACCTCAACGGCCATGCGGGCCTCACGGTCGCGCCGGGCGCGCAGCTCGACGTGCTCATGCCGGTCTACCGCATCGCGCCCGGGGCCGGTGCGGACCACGAGGGCGGCATCGTGCTGCAACTGTGGACGCCGCCGCTGCTGCAGCAGGACACGGTGAACCGCCAGACCGTGCAGCGCCAGGGCGCCGACCTCGTGCTGCGTTCGCAGCGCCGCATCACCGAAGGCGGCAACCTCGCCATCGGCGCGGGCGCGGTGGTGACGGTCGATCCGGGCCGCTCGATCCAGCTGCTCGGCGGCGGCCTGAGCAGCTTCGTGGTCGATGGCCGGCTCAACGCCTGGGGCGGGCGCATCGCCATCGACATCGAGGCGCCGTCCTTCAACTCGCCGCTGAGCACTTCGCTGCAGCCGCACAACCGCTCGGTGTGGATCGGCGAGGGCGCGGTGCTCGATGTGGCAGCGCGCGCGCAGACCGGCATCGACGATGACGGCCGCCGCTACGGCACGGTGCGCAACGGCGGCACCATCTCGATCGGCGGCGGGCTTGACTGGGAAGCGAAGGGCGCGGCCAACGCACCCGACCTCGCGATCGTCATTCGCCCCGGCGCGCTGCTCGATGCCTCGGGCAGCCATGCGCGCATCGACGTGCCGGCGACCGGTGGCCTGTGGCGCGAACTCGACGTGGCCAGCGACGGCGGCAGCATCGTGCTCAAGTCGGCGCACAGCCTGTACCTGGACGGCACGCTGCGCGCCCACGCGGGCGGCGCGAATGCGGCCGGCGGCACGCTCGCGGTGGCGCTCGAAGCGCCGGTGTTCTCGAAGATCTACGCCGTCGACGACGCCGTGCGGCAGGCGCGCGAGCTGGTCATCTCGCAGAAGCAGCAGCCCAGCGGATTGCCGGCCACCCTCAAGCCGGGCCATGCCGATGCGGCACTGGCCTACGGCAAGGGGGGGCTGAGCGCGGACCAGGTGCGGGACGGCGGCTTCGGCAACCTCTCGCTGCTGGTCAACGGCCTGCTGAGTTTCGACGGCCACGTCGACCTCACGACCGCGCAGAGCCTGCGCCTGTACGCCGGCAGCTTCGCGCTGGCCGACAGCGCGGCAACCGATTCGACCGTGCGGCTCGCCTCGTCCTACCTGCGGCTGGCCGGCGTGACCGGCGCGCCGAAGCAGGACAACGAGGTGATCTACACCACCACCTGGCGCCACGGCGCATCGACCCGCGCGAGCGAGGCCGCTTTCACCGCCGAGGCCGACCAGATCGACATCCGCGACCGCGTGGGCTTCGGCGCGCACGGCGAGATCGCCATGAAGACCGGCCCCGCGCAGGTGGTGGACCGCCGCGGCTTCGACGCCGTGAGCATGACCAGCCGCGGCGACCTGCGCCTGCTGGGCGGCACGCCCACGCTCGGCCTGCTCGGCGCGACCACGACCGAGCTGGCGACGCTGGGCGACCTCACGCTCACCGCCGCGCAGATCTACCCCGCCACCGGCGCCAACGCGCAGATCCGCGCGGGCTACGACGAGGGCCGCGTGCTCGACATCCGCCGCCAGGTCGAGGGCGACGTGGCGATGCCGCAGTCGGCATTCGGCACGCTCGCGCTCGGCGGCGGCACGGTGCGCCAGGGCGGCATCGTGCGCGCGCCGCTGGGCAACCTGATCGTGGGGCAGGACGGGCGCAGCACCTTCGAGGCGCGCGCCACCGTGGTCGACCTGCTGCCGGGCAGCATCACCTCGGTCAGCGGCGCCGGTCTGCTCATGCCTTACGGCGGCACGACCGACGGCATCGGCTACAGCGTCGCGGGCGCGCCCATCGACAAGCGCGCCATCGGCAGCAGCGGCATCCTGCTCACGGGCGACAGCGTGGTCGGGCACCAGGGCGCGCTGCTCGACCTGTCGGGCGGCGGCGAGCTCACGGGCGCGGGCTTCGTGAGCGGTCGCGGCGGTTCGGTGGACGTGCTGCGCACGCCGCTGGCCAATGCCAATCCGGCCAACACCTTCAGCAAGGCGGGCAACGGCGTGTACGCCATCGTGCCGGGCTTCCAGGGCGGCTACGCGCCGGTGTCGCCGGACGCAGGCGCGGGCGAGCCGGCCATCGGCCGACAGGTCACGCTCGATCACGACGTGGGCGGGCTCAAGGCCGGCACCTACACGCTGCTGCCTTCGACCTACGCGCTGCTGCCCGGTGCCTTCCGCGTGGAAGTGGGGGCGCAAAGCGCGCTGCCCGCGACGCCGCTGCCGGCCGGCTACGGCTCGTACGTGGCGAGCGGCTACCTCGGCGTGGCGAACACGGCGGTGAAGTCGTCGCTGGCCAGCCAGCTGGTCGTCACGCCGGCGGCGCTGGTGAAGCAGCACGCCAGCTACAACGAGATGGGCTACGACGCCTTCGTGGTGGCCGACGCGGCGCGCCGCGGCGGCGTGCGCGGCGAGATCGCGGCCGACGCCCGCAACCTGCTGCTGGACTACTTCTATTCCAAGCCGAAGGACGGCGTGTCGATGCTGCAGTTCGACGGCACGGCGCTGTTCAACCCGGCGGCCGGCAGCGCGGGCTTCGGCGGCACGCTGTCGGCGAAGGGCATCGCCATCGAGGTGACGGCACCGGGTGCGCAGCGCACGGCCGGGTTCACGGGCGCGTCGCTGCAGGCCGACCAGCTCAACGCCTTCGGTGCACCACGGATGATCCTGGGCGGCCAGATCGACCTGCCGTATGCCGACAACTACGCAACCTTCAAGTCGAACACCGGCCATGTCGTCGTGCGCAGCGGCGCGACCTTGCGCGGCGCCGAAATCTTCCTCGTGGCCGGCGGCTACGGCGACGGCATCCAGGTGGAGCAGGGCGCGTCGCTGAACACGCTGGGCGCCGGTGCGCCAGCCTACGATTCCACCGACGGCGTGGTGTTCTCGGCGGGATTGGGCGGGGTGCTGGGCCTGTCGAACGGCTGGATCAACCTGCTGCCGCCCGTCGCCGGGGGGATACCCGCCATGGTCCAGATCGGCGCGTGCCCCAGCGGCGCCTGCACCGGCCACACCACGCTGTACGGCGAGGGCACGCTGGCCGTGGCCACCAACCGCTCGTTCACGATGGCCGACAACGTGCGCTACGGCGCGAAGAACCTGCTGCTGGCCGTGTCCTCGGTCAACCTGGGCAGCGACGCGGCGCTGCAGCAGGCGGCGGCCAACGGCCAGCTGCCGTCGGGCCTGTCGATGAACCAGGTCATCCTGGCGAACCTGCTGGCCGGCAACAAGGGCGAAGGCGTGCCCGCGGTCGAGACGCTGGTGCTGAACGCGCGCGAGTCGGTGAACATCTACGGCGCGGTGTCGCTGGACACGCTCGACCCCGCCACCGGCGTGTCGTCGATCGAACGGCTGGTGCTGGGTACGCCCGCCATCTACGGCTACGGCGGCGCGGGCGACACCGCGAAGATCACGACCGGCGAATTCATCTGGACCGGCCTCACGCCGCGCCCGCCCGGCAACGACGAGATCTTTCCCGGTGGGAACGCACCGGGCGGCGCCATCGGCAGCCTGCTGGGCCACGGCACGCTCGACGTGTCGGCCGCGCGCATCGTGCTGGGCCACGCGCCCAACACGCAACCCGACGCGGGCTACTCGGCGGACCGGCTCGCGCTGGGCTTCGGCACGGTCAACCTGAACGCGAGCGAGCGCATCACCGCCAACGGCAAGGGCACGCTGGCCGTGTACCACCAGCAGGGCGCGTACGTGACGGGCAAGGGCTACGACCACACGGGCGGCCAGCTGAACCTGCGCACCCCGCTGCTCACCGGCGAGGCCGGCTCGAACAACCGCATCACGGCGGGCGGCGATATCGTGGTGAGCGCACCGGCAGGCGCGCAGCCCGCCGGCGATGCGGCGCTGGGCGCGCAACTGGCGCTCACCGGCCGCAACATCACCATCGACGGCACGGTCGGCCTGCCCTCGGGCAAGCTGCAGCTCACGGCCAGCGGCGACGTGACGCTGGGCGCCAATTCGCGCATCGACCTCGCGGGCCGCGCCGTGAAGTTCTTCGAGCAGACGCGCTACAGCCGCGGCGGCGACCTGGAGGTGACGAGCACGGCCGGCAACATCGTGCAGGCGGCGGGCTCGGTGATCGACCTGTCGGCCACGCACAACCGCGGCGGCACGCTGCAGGCGACGGCGCTGGGCGCCGGCGCGGGCCGCATCGACCTGGGCGGGCGCATCCTCGGCACCGCGAGCGGCACGTACGACGCGGGCGGCACGGTGGTGCCCTACGACGCGGCCGAGATCAGCGTGCGCGGCCAGACCGTGGCCGACTTCGCGGGCCTGAACACGCGCCTGAACGAAGGCGGCGTGACGGGCGCGCGCCGCTTCCAGATCAAGCAGGGCGACCTCGCCATCGGCGACGAAGTGAAGGCGCGCGTGGTCGAGGTCACGCTCGACGGCGGCAGCCTCACGGTGAACGGCCGCATCGACGCCAGCGGCTTCCAGGTGGGCGCGATCCGCCTCGCCGCCAAGGGCGACCTCACGGTGAACGGCACGCTCGACGCGCATGCCACCGGCCTGCGCGTGGACAGCTACGGCAAGATCATCGACAGCCCGAACCGCGCCATCGTCGACCTCACGAGCACGCACGGCACGCTGACCGTGGGCGGCGGTGCGGCCATCGACCTGCGCGCGGGCACGGCCGTGAGCGCGGCGCAGGGCAACGACGGTGCATCGCGCGGCACGCTTGCGCTGAACGCGCCGCGGCGCGGCGACAACGACGTGGCGGTGAACGTCGCCGGCACGCCCGCGATCCAGGGCGCGAAGACCATCGCGGTCAACGCCTTCCGCACCTACAGCGACGCACCGCTGGCGAGCGCGCCCGACGTCACGGGCCACGTGCCGCAGCTCATCACGCAGAAGTACCTCGACGAGATCGACGGCCACAGCGTCGCCTTCATCGACAAGGCGCTGGCCAACACCTCGCTGTCGGCGCGCCTGGCGGGCCTGGGCAGCTACCACCTGCGCCCCGGCGTGGAGATCGTCAGCAGCACCGGCGAGGGCGACCTCAGCGTGGTCGGCGACATCGACCTCTCGGGCTACCGCTACGGCCCCGGCGCGAACCGCACCGACCCGGCGCGGCGCGGCTTCGGCGAGCCCGGCGTGCTGGTGATCCGCGCGGGCGGCAACCTCAACGTGTACGGCAGCATCAACGACGGCTTCGCGCCGCCGCCGGCCACGCCCGACGACAAGGGCTGGTACCTCACCGAGCAGCGCACGAAGTTCGGCACGCCGTTCACGCCCGACGGCGGCGACATCGTCGTGCCGATCGACGGCGTGGTGCTCGACAAGGGCACCGTGTTCCCGAAGGACGCGCTGCTGAACTACGACGTGCCCGCCGAAGCCATGGCGCTGCCGGCCGGCACGGTGCTGCCTGTGACCGTGACGCTGGGCGCGGCCTACACGCTGCCCGCCGGCACGGTGCTGCGCGCCAACGTCTACAACGCCGACGGCAGCGTCCGGCTGAAGGCCGGCACGGTGCTCGGCGAGGCCGTGGTACTGGACAGCGGCATGAAGCTGGGCGCGGGCACCGCGCTGCGCGCCGAGGCCAGCGTGCAGGCGATGGTGTGGCCCAAGGGCGTGCGCCTGCCGGTCGCGATGAAGGCCGACGGCACCATCGCGCTGGCGCGCGGCGCGGTGATTCCGTCGCTGACCGATGTGCAGCTGCCGAACGACGCGGCCGTCAACCTGCGGCCCGAAGTCGACGGCGTGCAGGGCCGCAACTGGGCCGTGGCGCCGATGCTGGGGCAGGGCGCGACGAGCTGGAGCCTGCAGCTCACGGCCGGCGCCGACCTGGACTCGGCCGACCGCCGCGCGGTCGACCCGGCCAAGCACGGCGCGCTCATCCTGGCCGACAGCCACGCGATGTACAACGTCAAGCTCACGCCGGGCGGCAGCGGCTTCCTGTGGGGTCCGAACGGGCCCATGTGGGGCCACGACGAGGGAACGCCGATGGACCCGCTGGATTTCGAGGCGGGCTACTGCGACTGGGGCGGTGAGGGCACCTGCGTGGTCGACCCGGCGCGCCTTTCCTACTTCTGGGGCCCCAACGGCGACGACTGGGACCCGAGCTTCGTCGAGGGCACGCCGGTGCTGCCCGAATACGTCACGATCTGCGAGTGGGGGCCGGGCATCTGCACGACGGTCATCAACCCCGTCAAGGACGTCACCAAGTACACGCCGCTGTCGCCGATGTTCAGCGTGCTGCGCACCGGCACGGGCGACCTGGGCCTGGCGGCGGCGGGCAACTTCGTCATGGAGTCGCCGTTCGGCGTCTACACGGCCGGCACGCGCTCGGCGCCGCTGCTCGACGCCAACGGCCTCGACCCCTTCAACCTCGCACGCGGCAAGGCCGTCGGCGGCTCGGTGATCGGCCCGCAGACGGCGGACTACAGCGCCGCGCTCGCGGCCTACCAGGCCTGGTACCCCGAGCAGGGCGGCAACCTCGACATCACGGTGGGCGGCAACGTCGTCGGCGACGTCTGGGGCCACTTCGGGGGCGAGCGCGGACAGGCGCCGAGCGCCGCGGTGGGCAGCTGGCTGTGGCGCCAGGGCTCGGGCACGGCCCTGGCCGGCAGCGACCGCATCGCGACGTCGTGGTGGATCAACTTCGGCACTTACGCGCTGCCGGCCGGTGCGCAGGTCAGCACCGACAGCAGCCCCGAGCCCTTCCTGGTGGGCTTCACCGGCATGGGCACGCTGGGCGGCGGCAACCTCACGCTGCGCGCGGGCGGCGACGCGGGCCTCACCACGCGGCTGGGCAACGGCCAGGTCTGGCAGCGCAGCGAGGCCATCGTGGCGGCGGTCGGCAGCACGGGCCGCGTCGACGCGAACGGGCAACTGACGCTCACCGGCGGCGGCGACCTGCAGCTGCGCATCGGCGGCGTGGTCAATCCGAACCTGGCCGCGGCGCAGTACGGCAGCTCTGGCACCAATACGCAGTACCAGGACCTCAACGGCGCCCTGGTCAACCTGCGCGGCGCGGCCACCGTGTCGGCCTCCGCCATCGGCGGCGTCGAGGTGCGCTACCGCAAGTACGCGTTCTCGCTGCCGGGCCAGGAGGGCGATGTGAAGGACACGCGCCCCATCGACCCCTTCACCCCGACCATCGGCGTCGGCAATGCCGGCATCGTGCTCGTGCCGGGCGATTCGGCGATGTACCTGGACACGCCGGGCGACCTGGTGCTCACCAGCGTGGCCGACGCGGGCCGCGCGCGGGTGCCGAACAGCTCGGCATTCAAGTTCGGCGGCACCGAGTACGGCATCGGTCAGGGCTGGTTCACGCTGTGGACCGATCGCACCGCGATCAACCTGTTCAGCGCGGGCGGCAACCTCACGCCCGGCACCGACCTGGCGAACCGGGAGGCCGCCGGCCGGTACCTGGGCAGCATCAACATGAGCGACAACGTCACGGTCTATCCGTCGATCCTGCGCGCGACGGCGGCCTCGGGCAGCCTGTACTACGGCTTCTCGGCCACGCCGGCCACGCAGGCGCCCGGCCGTGCGCTGGTGCTCGCGCCGTCGCCGTCGGGCGCGCTCGAGTTCCTGGCGGGCAACTCGCTGTTCGGCGGCGGCTATCCGGTGGGGATGTCGGGCGCGGTCACGCCGCTGCCCACGCCCTGGGCGCCCGCCTTCGTGGGCTACAACTCGCGCCAGCAGCCGGTGGTCTACAACACCAGCCCGGAGGGCTCGATGGTCGGGTCGCCCGGCGTGCCGAACTACGGGACGGTCGACAACCACCCCCTGTTCGCCTTCGGGCCGGACACGCTGGGCCCCCGCGCGCTGCACGCAGCCGATGCGCCGCCCTCGCTGTTCTACGCCGTGCGCGGCGACATCCTGGGCCTGGCCAGCGGCACGGCGCGCAAGGTGCAGGCCAGCGGCGAGCCCGCGCCCGAGACCTGGTACCGCTCGGCCGCGCCGGCGCGCATCCGCGCCGGGCGCGACATCGTCGGCACCGAGGCGCTGATCGTGAACAACGACCCGCGCGACGTGTCGCTGGTGCAGGCCGGGCGCGACATCCTGTACGCGAACCTGCAGGTGGCGGGCCCCGGCACGCTGGAGGTGTCGGCCGGCCGACACATCACGCAGGACGACCGCGCCAGCGTGGTCAGCCGCGGTGCGCTGGCCGAGGGCGACACGCGCCCCGGCGCGAGCATCGCGATGATGGCCGGCATGGGCCCGATGGGCGTGGGCGGGCCGGACTTCTCGGCCATCGCCGACCGCTACCTCGACCCCGCGAAGCGCGCCGAGTCGGGCCCCGGCCAGTCGCTGGCGAGCCAGCCGGGCCGCGTGGTGAAGACCTACGGCGCCGAGCTGGCCGCATGGCTGAAGGAGCGCTACGGCTTCTTCGCCACCAGCGCCGATGCGAAGGACCCGGGCAGCGCGCTCGCGTACTTCAAGGCGCTGGCGCCCGAGCAGCAGCGCGTGTTCCTGCGCGGCGTGTACTTCGCCGAGCTGCGTGCCGGGGGCCGCGAGTACAACGACGTGGACGGCCCGCGCTACGGCAGCTACCTGCGCGGGCGCGGCATGATCGCCACGCTGTTCCCCGACCTCGACGCGGCGGGCCAGGAGATCGTGCGCACCGGCGACATCATCCTGTACGGCCCCTCGGGCGTGCACACCGACTTCGGCGGCGACATCCAGATGATGGCGCCGGGCGGGCAGATCGTGGTGGGCGTGCAGGGCGCGGTGCCGCCGGGCAGTGCGGGCGTGATCACGCAGGGCATGGGCCACATCCAGCTGTTCAGCGAAGGCAGTCTGCTGCTGGGCCTGTCGCGCGTGATGACCACCTTCGGCGGCGACGTGCTGGCCTGGTCGGAGCAGGGCGACATCAACGCCGGCCGGGGCTCCAAGACCACGCTGGTCTACACGCCGCCCAAGCGCGTGTACGACAACATCGGCAACGTGAAGCTGTCGTCGCAGGTGCCCAGCTCGGGCGCCGGCCTGGCCACCTTGGCGCCCATCGCCGAAGTGCCGGCGGGCGACATGGACCTGATCGCGCCGCTGGGCACCATCGACGCGGGCGAGGCGGGCATCCGCGTGTCGGGCAACGTGAACCTCGCGGCCCTGCAGGTGGTGAACGCGGCCAACATCCAGGTCAAGGGCGAGTCGGCCGGCCTGCCGGTGGTGGCTTCGGTGAATGTGGGCGCGCTCACCAACGCCAGCGCGGCGGCCTCGCAGGCCGTGGGCGCGGCGCAGGAGGCGATGCAGCGCGAACGCGCAGCGGCGCGCCAGGCGCTGCCGTCGGTGTTCTCGGTGCGTGTGCTGGGCTTCGGCAACGAGGCCGCCGACGGCGCCGCCGCGCCGGCCGATGCGGGCCGCGCCGCGGCGCGCCCGGTGGGCTACGACGCGCACAGCCCGGTGCAGGTGCTGGGGCGCGGGCCGCTGGGCGATGCGCAGAAGACGAAGCTCACGGCACAGGAGCGGCGTCTGCTGGGGCAGTGAGAGGGAAGGGCGGCAGATGAAATTTTTGTGACAAACGACATTCCGGGGCGCGCAGTTCCGTCTTTGTCTCAGAGCTTTCGTGACTGTCCGATGCCCCCTCTGCTGTTGTCTTCTGCCGGCCCCTGCCCGCGCCCGTGGGCGTCGTTCCTGTTCGCCCTGGCGTTCGCCGTCCTGGCCGGTGCGGCGCATGGCGCGCCGCCCGAGGCCAATGCCAGCGGCGTGTTCCTCAATGCCGCCGGCGACGTGCTGACCGCGCGCCATGCGGTGGCGGACTGCCGTTCGCTGTTCGCCCTCAAGGACGCACAGGTGGCGCAGGCCCGGGTGATCGCCGAGAGCGCCGAGCTCGATGTCGCGGTGCTGCGCACCACCCTCACGCCGTACCTGCACGCCACGCTCGCGGCAAGCGGGCACGCGCCGGCCCCGGGCAGCGTGGGCGTGTTCACCGAGGCCTACGCGGTGCTGCAGCGCATGCCCGATCGCGCGGCGTTGCTCAGCAACGCCATGACCGTGCCCGGCGTGGAAGGCCTGCAGCTGCTGTCGGGCGTGCAACCCGGCGCCAGCGGCAGCGCGGTGCTGGGCGCCGACGGCCTGCTGCTCGGCGTGGTGGTCGAGCGTGTCGCCGCCGCGCCGCATGCGTCGGGCATGGTGCTCAGCCGCGCGGCCTCGGCCGCGGGCGTGGCGGGCGGCGTGACGCGGGTGCGCGCGGTGCCGGCGGCGCGCCTGCGCGACTTCCTGGACGCCCACGGCATCGCCTACACGCACAGCCGCGAACCGCAGCTCGGCCCGCAGCAATCGCCCGCTGCGCGGGCCTCGACCCTGTCGGTCGGCGTGCTGTGCGGCTGAGCGTCCTTCTTCGACTTTTCATTGGAACTCCCATGACCTTTTCTTTCGGCAAGATCCGCGGCTGGCGCCGCCTGCGCCTGGCGCTCGGCGGGCTCGGCCTCGGGCTGTCCGCCGTCGCCGCGCCCCTGGCCGCATCGGCGCAAACACAGCCGCAGCCGCAGGTGCCGCAGCACTGGATCAGCTACGCCAACCTCGCCAGCAACCAGCTGCAGTCGTCGCTCAGCGACCCGGCCAGCGACACCGTGGTGCGCCTGCACACGTGGATGCAGGAACGCATGCTGAAAGAAGGCCAGCCCGTGCCGCCCGCGCCGGTGGTGGTGCGCGTGTGGGTCGCGGGCAGCGGCAAGGTCGAGCGCGTGGCCTTCGATTCGCTGGGCGATGCGCAGGCCGACACCGACCTGCGCGCGCTGCTCACCGCGCAGCCGCTGGCCGAGCCGCCGCCGCGCGACATGCGCCAGCCGATGGTGCTGCAACTCACGCTCAGCTTTGTCGCGCGCACCTGACCGATCGCGCCGCCTTTGCGTGGCGCTGCTGGGCCTTGCGGCTGCAGTCCCGCTGCACGCCGCCATGCCGTGGCCCGTGCCGGGGCTCGCGGCGCTGGTGAAAGCCTTCGGGCCGGCCGTGGTCCACATCGGCGTGGAGCGGCCGTCGGCGCCGGCGCGCCGCTTCAGCGACCGCTGGCTGCTGCGCGCGCCGCCGGCCGAGGCCGACGAGAGCAGCCTGGGCAGCGGCTTCCTCGTGAGCGCCGACGGACTCATCCTCACCAACGCGCACGTCGTCGCGCACGGCACGCAGATCCGCGTGAAGCTGCCCGACCGGCGCGAGTTCCGGGCGCGGCTCATCGGCCTGGACGCACTGGCCGACGTGGCCTTGCTGAAGATCGACGCGACCGGCTTGCCCACGGTGCGCATCGGCGACCCGGCGGACGTGGAGCCCGGCGACGGCGTGGCCGCCATCGGCTCGCCCTACGGCTTCGGCAACTCGGTGACGGCCGGCATCGTCAGCGCCAAGGGGCGGCTGCTGCCGGGCGCGGAGTCGATGCAGTTTTTGCAGACCGACGTGCCGATCAACCCCGGCAATTCGGGCGGGCCGCTGTTCAACCTGCGCGGCGAGGTGATCGGAATCAACTCGCGTATCTACAGCCGCAGCGGCGGCTACCAGGGGCTGTCGTTCGCCATTCCCATCGACGCCGCCATGCGCATCAAGGACCAGCTGCTGGCCACCGGCACCGTCACGCGCGGGCGCATCGGCGTGTCCGTGCAGGAGGTGGGGCAGGCGCTGGCCGACACCTTCCGCCTGCCGCGCCCGGCCGGCGCGCTGGTCACCGACGTGGAGCCGCGCGGCGCGGCGGCGCGCGGCGGGCTGAAGACCGGCGACGTGATCCTGTCGGTGCAGGGCCGCGAGGTGGTGCAGGCGGCCGACGCGCTGGGCTTCATCGCCGAGCAGGTGCCGGGGCAGCGCGCGCGCCTCATGGTGTGGCGCGACCGCGCCGAGCACGTGGTCGAGGTGAAGGTGGAGGGCTACGACACGCCGCGCCTGCAGGGTGACGCGGCGGCAGCGGCCTCGGTGCCTTCGCGCCTGGGCTTCGCGGTGCGCCCGCTGGCGCCGGCCGAGCGGCAGTTCCTGCGTGTCGATGGCGGGCTGCTGGTGCAGCGCGTGAACGTGGCGGCGTCGCGCGCGGGCGTGCAGCCGGGCGACGTCATCCTGGCGCTCAACGGCCAGCCGATCGACAGCGCCGAAGCCCTGGCCCAGGCGCTGGAGGGGGCCGACGGCACGGCGGCGTTGCTGGTGCAGCGTGCGGGGGCGAGGATCTTCGTGCCGATCTGCGCGCAGGCCGGGTCGCCGAAGTGCTGAGAAGGCCTCGCGCTGATCGGCCAAGTCATCCGAACGTCATGCAGCGAACCTAGCATCCGCTTCGACATGCCCCCCGGGCCGTGGCTTTCGCCGGGCGTATCGAACTCATGCGGCATGCACCTCTTTCCTTTCCTCTCGTTTCCCTGGTCGGCATCGCGCTGGTCGCCTGCATGACCGCACCGTGGACGACCGCCCGCGCGCAGTCCGATGCGGCACCGCGTCGGCCGCACGACGCGCGCATCGCCTTCGACATCGCGGCCCAGCCGCTGGCCGCCGCGCTGGAGCAGTACGGCCGCGCGACCGGGCTGCCCGTGTTCTTCGATGCCGAACGCGTGGCCGGACGTCACGCCGCGCCCGTGCACGGCCTGTTCGATGCGCAGGCCGCCCTCGATGCGCTGCTCGCGGGCACGGGCCTGGTCGCCGACGACGCCGGCGTGGGGGCCACGACCGCCTTCGTGCTCCGGCTCGCGCCGGGCGTGCCCGCGCCGGCGCGCCCAGCTGATGCGGTGCAGGCCGCGCCCGCCACCGCGCACCGCGGCTACGACGGGCTGGTGCAGACCCGCGTCTGGGAAGCCCTGTGCGCCCACCCGCGCGCAGCGCCGGGCGGCTACCGCGCGGCGATGCGTTTCGTGATCGACGGCACCGGCCGCATCGCCCATGCCTTCCTGCTGCACACGAGCGGCGAGCGCGCGCGCGACGACGCCATCCTCGACACGCTGCGGCAGCTGCGCATCGATCGCGCGCCGCCGCCGGACATGGCGCAGCCGCTCACGATGCTGATCCTGCCGCGCTCGCAGACGCCGGGGCTCGAGTGCCCGGCGCGCCACTGACGCCATCGCCATGCCCGAGAACGCGTTGCCCGCGTTGCGCGACTTCCTGGTCGCGCGCTACGACGAGCTCAAGCAGCGGCTTGCGCGGCGGCTGGGCAACGCCGAGCGCGCCGGCGATGCGCTGCAGGACACCTGGCTGCGCCTGGAAAGCCGGGACGACATCGACGGCGTGCACGATCCCGCCGCCTACCTGCTGCGCGTGGCCGTCAACCTGGCCTACGACCAGGTCGCGAAGCAGGGGCGCCTGGCCACGTCCGACGAGATCGAGGCGCTGCTCGACGAAACGCCCGACCCCGCGCCGGGGCCCGCGCAGATCGCGCAGGACCGCGCGGAGCTGGCCGCGCTGCGCGCGCTCATCGAGCGCCTGCCGCCACGGCGCCGGCAGGTGCTGGTGATGGTGCGCTGGCAGCACCTGCCGCAGCGCGAGGTGGCGGCGCGGCTGGGCATCTCGCTGCGCACGGTAGAGAAGGAACTCAAGGAGGCGCATGACCACATCGCCGCCCGCATGGGCCGCGCGGACCGCATGCCGCAAGGGAGGGAGCCGCATGAAAAATAAAGTGCGGTTCACCGCGTCGAGAGCCGTCTCATGGGTATGCGACATCTTTCAACGCGCACGGGTTGAAGCCCCGATGACCCCGTCCGATGCCCACGCCCAGGCCTTGCGCGAAGCGCAGGCATGGCTGCGCCGGCTGTCGTCCGGCGCGGCCACGCAGCACGACGTCGAGGGTTTTCGCCGCTGGCGCGATGGCAACCCGCTGCACCAGCCTGCGCTGGCGCAGGCCCGGCGCCTGTGGCAGGCGCTCGACCCAGCCATCGGCGGCATGCCGGCCGAAGTCCAGCGACCTCCCGTGTCGTCGGCGCGGCCGGTGGCTGCGCGCCGCGCGTTCCTCGGCGCGGCGGTGGGCGCGGCCGGGGCCGCGGGCGTGGCGGTGGTCTCTCCGCCGCTGGGCCTGTGGCCGTCGCTCGGCGAATGGAACGCCGACTACCGCACGGCCACCGGCGAGCAGCGCGCGGTGCAGGTGGCCGAAGGCGTCGACCTGATGCTCAACACGCAGACCAGCGTGCAGCGTCGCAGCGTCGAAGGCCGCGTCGTCGGCATCGACCTGATCGCGGGCGAGGCGGCGGTCGACCTGGTGGCCGGGCCGCAACCCTTCGGCATCGTGGCGGGCGCGGCCCGCAGCGAGGCGCAGGCCGGCCGCTTCGAGGTGCGCTACCTCGCGGGCCGGGGCTGCGTGACCTGCCTCGAAGGGCGCGTGCGCGTCACGCACGCGAAGGGCACGCGCGAACTGCAGGCCGGCGAGCAGGTGCTGTACGACGCGGGTTCGCTCGGGCCGGTGGCGGCTGTGGCCACCCGCGAAGCCTCGGCCTGGCGCAGCGGCGTGCTGGTGTTCCGGCAGACGCCGCTGGCGCACGTGATCGAGGAGATCAACCGCTATCGGCCGGGCCGCGTGGTGTTGCTGGCGCAGCGCCTGGCCGGGCGCGAAGTCAGCGGGCGTTTCGCCATCGCTTCGCTCGACACGGTGCTGGTGCAGATCCAGCGCTCGTACGACCTCGAGGTGCGCGCGCTGCCGGGCGGCGTGCTGCTCCTTAGCTGATGAATGTGACAGCCTGATTGGCCCTCGCTTGCGCTCAGGATTGGTCCAGAAACTTAGCGGTTTTGTTTGCGTCTGTCGGTCTGTCCAGTAAGGGGCACGGATTCCGTGCCGGTGCATTTCATTCTTTACTGGGCGTCAGATGAACACACACGAGGGACACCGCAGCCGCCGCCAAGGCGCTGCCGTGCAGGCGAGGAGCTTCCGGATTTCGCCGCTGGCACAGGCCATGGCGCTGGCGCTGGCCGCCGGTGCGGCCGCCGCGCCGGCCCATGCGCAGCGCGCCTTCAGCCCGACCTGGTTCAACGCCAAGGGCGCGGCGCAGGCCACGGCCACGGCCACCGGCCTGATGCCCAACGGGCTGCCGGCGGCGCAGTTCATGGGCCCGCAGGCGCAGCAGCAGCGCGCGAGCGAGCAGCTGCAGCAGTCGATCGGCAACCTGAATCTGGCGGCGCGCGGCATCGCGGCGCAGCAGGCGGCACAGGCGGCCGCGCGGCGCGCCGCGCAGAACGACCCCTCGGTGCCCGACGGCCTGGCCGAAGGCGGCCTGAAGGTCGACACGAATTCGCTGACCGCCGGCTGGTCGAATGCGCGCGCACTGACCGGTGATTCGCAGCGGCAGGTCGACGGCCGCACGGTCGTCACCGTCGAGCAGACGGCCGACAAGGCGATCCTGAACTGGGAGACCTTCAACGTCGGGCGCAACACCACCGTGGCCTTCGCGCAGCGCAAGGACTGGGCGGTGCTCAACAAGGTGAACGACCCGCAGGCGCGGCCTTCGCAGATCCAGGGGCAGATCAGGGCCGACGGCACGGTGATGGTCGCCAACCGCAACGGCATCGTGTTCAGCGGCAGCAGCCAGGTCGACACGCGCAACCTCGTGGCCGCGGCGGCGCAGATCGACGACGCGCAGTTCCAGGCCCACGGCGTGTACGCCAACGGCAACACACCAAACTTCAAGAACGCGCAAGGCCGCGTCGAGGTGCAGGCCGGTGCCAGGCTTTCCACGCCCGCACCCGCTTCGGCCACGCAGGGCGGCGGCTATGTGCTGCTGCTGGGCGCCGAGGTGCACAACGCCGGCGAGATTGCCACGCCCGGCGGGCAGACGATGCTGGCGGCGGGCGATCACTTCACCATCCGCAAGGGCGTGGGCACCGACGGCAACCTGGGCTCGACCACGCGCGGCAACGAAGTCGCGGTGACGCTGGACACGAACAGCCCGGCGGGCATGGTGCGCAACACCGGGCTGATCCAGGCGACCACCGGCGACGTCACGCTGGCCGGGCGCGAAGTGGTACAGGGCGGCGTCGTCCTTTCCAGCACCTCGGTCAACACACGCGGCACGGTGCACCTGAACGCGACCGGCGCCACGGGCCAGGTCCGGTTCGGCGAAGGCAGCACCACGGCCATCGTGCTCGACACCGGCGGCGCGACCGCGCTCGACAGCCAGCGCGCCGGGCTCATGGCGCCGGCGGTCCTGCTGGGCATCGGCAGCATCGTGCTGGCGGGCAACGACCGCCGCGACCTGTCGCGCGTCGAAGTCGCCAGCGGCGGCACGGTCGAGTTCCAGGCCGGCTCGCTCACGCTGGCCACCGGCGGCCAGGTGGTGGTCGACGCGAAGCAGCGCAGCCTCGTGCGCGAGGGCGCGCGCATCGACGTGTCGGGCGCGGTGGGCGTGAAGCTCGCGATGGAATCCAACAACATCAAGATCAACGTGCAGGGCAACGAGCAGCGCGATGCGCCGCTCAACCGCGATAGCAAGAACCTCAACAACAACGACCTGTGGATCGACCGGCGCTCGCTGGTCTTCGTGCCCGGCGGCACCGGCGGCTACCAGGGCGAGCGCTGGTACACCGGCGGTGGCCTGCTCGAGGTGGGCGGCTACCTCGGCACGCAGGCGCACGGCGTGGGCGAATGGATGGCGCAGGGCGGCGTGGTGGGCTTCAGCGGCGGCGAGCTGGTCACGCAGCGCGGCGCGAGCATCAACATCTCGGGCGGCACGCTCGACGTGCTCACGGGCAAGCTCAACCAGAGCTGGCTCAAGGGCGCGGACGGGCGGCTCTACGAAGTGTCGAAGGCGCCGGGCGACCTGCGCTACACGGGCGTCTACAAGGGCTTCGAAGACGAACACGCGCGCTGGGGCAAGAAGACGACGGGCTTCTTCTACAACCCGCTGATCGGCCCGCAGACGCGGCTGGAAAGCGGCTACACCGTGGGCCGCGACGCCGGCCTGCTGATCGTCGGCACGCAGGCCGCGGTGCTCGAAGGCGAGATCGTCGGCGAGACCTTCCAGGGCGACCGGCAGACGCAGGCGCGGCAGGCCGGGCTCGATGGCTACCAGCAGTCGACCGGCGCGGTGGCGCAGCGCGGGCAGCTCGTCGTGGGCCGCTACGACGCCTACTACGACAAGACGGCCGGTGCGATCCACCGGCGGCTCGACAGCGCCGGCATCAAAAACGTGGTGCTGGGCGATGCGGCCGACAGCATTGCGGCCGGTCTCGACCTCGCGACGGCGTTGCCGGCGGAACGCCGTGACACGCTGGTGCTCGATGCGGCGCAGCTCAGCGGCTTCCGACTGGGCGCGGTGCGCATCGCGGCCAGCGACAGCATCGCGGTCGACAAGGCGCTGCAGGTCGGCGATGGCGGCCACCTCGTGCTGTACAGCCCGAACGTGAAGGTCAACGCCGACCTCGTCGCGCGCGGCGGCGGCATCCAGCTGGGCAACGTGCTCGAGCAGGTCAGCCTCAACTACCTGAAGGACACCAGCACCCTCACCGCGCCCGACGGCGGCACGACCTCGGTGGTGCTCGCGGGCGGTGCGACGCTCGACACCCGCGGCCTGTGGACCCACCTGCTGACGAACCCGGCCGACGCGGGCGGCGTGGCGTACCGCAACGGCGGCAGCGTGTCCGTGCGCAGCACCGGCGACGTGGTGCTGGGCACCGGCAGCGTCATCGACGTGTCGTCCGGCGCGGCGCTGTTGTCGAAGGCCAAGCCGCAAGGCGGCAAGGGTGGCAGCGTCACGCTCGAGGCGGACGGCTTCAACACGGGCAGCGGCCATGTCGCGCTCGACGGCGCGGTGCTGCGCGGCCACGGCGTGGACGGTGGCGGCACGCTGACCGTGCAGACGATGCGCGTCGCCATCGGCGACACCTCGGGCACGGCGCAGGCCGACACGCTGATGCTCGACGCCGGCTTCTTCGACAAGGGCTTCAGCCGCTATGCGCTCATCGGCAACCATGGCCTCACGGTGGCCGACGGTGCGCGGATCGACGTGACGATGCCGGTGTACCGCTTCGGCGCCCACGCGCAGGACATCGCCACCGGCAGCCGTCCGGCCGACGCGCTCGAGGTGTGGACGCCGCCGCTCTACCAGGAAGACGCCACCCAAGCGGTGCTCACGCAGCGCAAGGGCGCGAGCCTGTCGCTGCAGGCCGGCACGACGACCACGCTCGCCCAGGAACTGCCGACGGTGCAGGCCGTGGTGGGCAAGGGCGCGGCCATCCACGTCGACCCGGGCCAGGCCATCGAGGTGCGCAGCGCCGGCCAGCTCACGGTGGACGGCACGCTGCGCGCGAACGGCGGGCGCATCGTGCTGAAGACGGTGGACATCACCGACCTCGAGGCCGACATTGCCAATGCAACGGCCCATGCCCGCTCGATCTGGATCGGTGGGCAGGCGGTGCTCGATGCGTCGGCGCACGCGGCCACTGCGACCGACACCACCGGCAAGCGCTACGGCCTGGTGCGCGACGGCGGCAGTATCGTGGTCGGTGGAGAGATCGATGCGGTGGGGAGCAAGGCCACCGCGTCGCAGAACTTCGTCGTCGTGCGCCCGGGCGCGTTGCTCGATGCCTCGGGCACGCATGCGGTGCTCGACGTGCCCGGCATGGGCGCCACCGACGTGGCGAGCAGTGGCGGCAGCATTTCGCTCGCGTCGTACAACGGGCTGCAGCTGGACGGCACACTGCGCGCCGTCGCGGGCGGCGAGCGCGCGGCCGGCGGCACGCTGGCCGTGGTGCTCGGCACGCCCGGCCTGCGCCTGCACCTGGACCCGCTGCAGCAGGCGGAAGACCGCGTGCGCCGGCACCGCGTGCTGGTGCTGGGCGTGGAGCAGGGCGCACCGCTTGCGCCCGACACCCTGCAAGCCGGCGTCGACGACGGGGCACTCGTCTACGGCCAGGCCCGGCTGGGCACCGACACGGTCCGGCGCGGCGGCTTCGACAGCCTCTCGCTGTTCGCCGGCTCCACGCTCGCCTTCGAAGACGGCGTTGACCTGCGCATGCGGCAGGGCCTGCAGATCTACGCCGGCGGCCTCGCGCTCGGCACGAACGCGCCCGACGACGCGCATGTGGCACTGTCGGCCGCGCACGTGCGGCTGGCCGGCGCGATGCCGTCGTTCACGCGTGAAGTCCTGAGGGCGCCCGTCGCCGAAGGCGGTGTGGTGCGCGTGCCGTCCGGCACCCGCCTCGATGTGGCCGGCGATCTGATCGACATCCGCGACGGCATGGGCTTCGGCGTCAACGGCAAGGTCCCCGTGCTCGACAGCGCGAGCGAGTCGCCCACGGTCGACCTGGCCGCCTTCGGCCATGTCACGCTGGCCAGCAGCGGCGACCTGCGCTTTCTGCAAGGCCGGCAAGACGTCGGCGTTTCCACGAGCCTCGTCGTGCCCGGCAGCCTGACCCTGCGCGCCGCGCAGATCTACCCGGCCACGGGCGTGGTGGCGCTGGTGTCCGCGGGCCTGGCGCCGGACGGCACCTACCGGCCCGACACGGCGCTGCGCATCGAGGGCACGGGTGCGAGCCCGCAGGTGCCGTACTCGGCCTTCGGCGACCTGTCGCTGCGCGCCGGCGTCATCGAGCAGGGCGGCGTGGTGCGGGTGCCGCTCGGGCAGCTGACGCTCGGCGATGCGCTCACCACGCAGGTCAGGCTGCTGCCCGGCAGCCTCACGTCCGTGAGCGGCGAGGGGCTGGACATGCCCTATGGCGGCACGGTCGACGGCATCAACTACCTGTACGACGGCAAGCAGGTCAAGCTCACCGGCGTGGGCGCAGGCGACACCTACAAGCGCAACCAGACGATCGGCCTCACGTTCATGGGGGCCAGCGTGCAAGGCCAGGAAGGCGCCACGCTCGACCTGTCGGGCGGCGGCAACCTCCGGGGCGCGGGCTTCGTGAGCGGACGCGGCGGCTCGACCGACGCGCGCTTCAGCCCGCTGATGCAGGTCGGCGCCCGCGGCGGCTTCACGCTGCCGGGGCTCGCGACCAACCCCGTGTATGCCATCGTGCCCGGCGTGCAGCCGGCAGTGGCACCCACCGGCGCGGAGAAGGGCGCGGTCGATCCGCTCGTGGGTCAGCACATCACCATCGGCGCCAGCGTGCCGGGCCTGCCCGCGGGCACCTACACGCTGATGCCCTCGACCTATGCGCTGCAGCAAGGCGCCTTCCGCGTGGAGCTGAACGGCGCGGCCGGCCTGGGCGCGCCCACCGGCACGCTGGCGATGCGCAACGGTTCGTGGCTCACGGCCGCGCAGCTGGGCGTGGGCCGCACCGGCATCGGCGACACGCTGTTCCGTCAGGCGATCGTGACTTCGGGCGAGGTGCTGCGCAGCCATTCGCAATACAACGAGATGGGCTACGGCGACTTCGTGCGCGCCGACGCGTTGCGCGTGGGCGTGCCGCGCGCCATGCTGCCGGCGGACGCGCGCAACCTGCACCTGAAGCTCGCGCCCGGCGCGGGCGCCGAGGCCTTGCGCTTCGACGGCACGGCGCGCTTCCAGGTGGGCGAGGGCGGGCGGGGCGGTTCCGTGGTGGCCACGAGCAGCGAGGAGCAGCTCGGTCTCGAGATCGTCGCGGCCGGCGCGTCGGCGACGGCGGGCTTCCAGGGGGTCACGCTGGATGCGGGCGCGCTCAGTGGCATGGGCGCGTCGCGCCTGGTCATCGGCGGGTTGCAGGGCGCCGACTATGGGCAGAGCGGCAACGTCATCCAGACCGGCGACGGCGGGCAGAGCGTGGTGCTGCGCCAGGGGGCGGTGCTGTCCGCACCCGAGGTGTTCCTGGCCGCGGTGGGCGTGACCGAGGGCACGCCGCTCGGCGTGGTGGTCGAGCAGGGCGCGCGCATCCACACCCTCGGCCGTGGCAAGGCGGCCTACGATGCCGACGACGGCTTCGTCTACGCCGCGACCGGCCAGATGCTGATGGTCTCCAACGGCCGGGTGAGCACGCTGCCGGTGCCGCAGACCCAGGCCGCGTCGGACAACCGCAGTCTGCAGATCGGCGTGTGTGCCAGCGCGTCGTGCAGCGGACAGACCGAGCTGTATTCCGAGGGCACCATTGCGATGGTGACACCCGACCGCTTCGAGATGAACGAGGCGGTGCGCTACGGCACGCGCCACCTCACGCTGGCGGTGCGCGGCATCAACGTGGGCGACAGCGCCGCGCTGGCCGCCGCCGCGCAGAACCACACGCTGCCGCCGGGACTGGCCATGAGCCAGGCCCTGCTCGACCGCCTGCTGCGCGGCGACCGGCAGTACGGCGCGCCCGCGCTCGAAACACTGGAGTTGAGCGCCAGCGGCGGCGTCAACTTCTTCGGCACCGCGGCGCTGGACACCATCGACCCCGCCACCGGCAAGGCGACGATGGCGCAGCTGGTGCTGGCCACGCCCGCCATCTACGGCCAGGGCGGCGCGGACGACGTGGCCACCATCCGCACCGGCCGCCTGGTGTGGCAGGGCGCGACCACGGCGCCTGCTGCCGTGGTGCGCGGCGGCGCAGGTACCGGCAGCGGCACGCTGAACATCGAGGCCGAGCACATCGAGTTCGGCTATGGCCCCAACAGCCAGCCGAGCGGCCTGGAAGACGCGGGTCGCCTGGTGTTGGGCTTTGCCGACGTGAACCTCAAGGCCTCCGAGCGCGTGAGCGCCAACCACAAGGGCAGCCTCTCGGTCTACCAGTCGCAGGGCGCGTACGAAGCGGGCAAGGGCTATGCGTACAGCGGAGGCAGCCTGCGCATCGTGGCGCCGCTGCTGACGGGCGAGGCGGGCTCGGTGAACCGCATCACGGCGGGCGGCACGCTGCGCGTGGCCGCACCGGCCGGTGCGCCGGCGGCGGCCACCGGCGATGCGGCGCTGGGCGCCGAGCTGAGCCTGCGCGGACGCGACGTGACGCTCGACACCGCCGTGGCGCTGCCCAGCGGCAAGCTCACGCTGAGCGCCGAACGCGACCTCGCGCTGACCGACCGCGCGGTGCTCGACCTGTCGGGCCGCGAGGTGGTGTTCAACGACGTGAGCAGGTACAGCGCCGGCGGCGACGTGGTGCTCGAAAGCCTGCACGGCAACCTGCGGCAGGCGGCGGGTTCGGTGATCGACATCTCGGCGCAGAACAACCGCGCCGGCACGCTGAAGGCGATGGCGCTCGACGATGCCGCCGGGGCAGTCGATTTGCAGGGCCGCATCCTCGGCGCGAACAGCGGCCACTACGACGCGGGCGGCACGCGGGTGCCGTTCGCGGCGGGCAGTGTGGACGTGCGCGCACGGCAGCTCGGCGACGCCGAGTTCGCGGCGCTCAACCAGCGCCTGAACGACGGCGGCGTGTTCGGCGCGCGCAGCTTCCAGCTGCGCCAGGGCGACCTTGTCATCGGCGACGGCCTGAAGGCCGGCGAGGTGAACGTGTCGCTCGACAACGGCAGCCTCACCGTCACCGGCACCATCGACGCGAGCGGCGAGCGCGTGGGCCGCATCAGCCTGGCCGCGAAGCACAACCTCACGCTGGCCGGCAGCGCGGTGCTCGATGCGCACGGCCGCACGCTGCGCGTGGACAGCCACGGCCAGATCATCGATTCGCCGAACCGCGCGATGGTCGAACTCACGTCGAACGACGGGCAGCTCACGCTGGCCTCGGGTTCGCGCATCGACCTGCGCCACGGCACCGACGCCACGGTGGGCGGCGAACCGGGCCAGAACGACGGCCGGGCGCGCGGCACGCTGGAGCTCAACGCGGGCCGTACCGGCGAGACCGTCGGCGACATCCGCATCGATGCCAGCGGCAGCATCGCCATCGAGGGCGCGCGCTCCATCGCCGTGAACGGCATGTGGCGCTACGACGATGCGCGCTTCGGCACCGACGCGGCGGCCACCGGCCGGCCCTACCAGGTCATCGACCAGGCGTACCTCGACACCAAGCACCTGCAGAGCACCGTCTTCATCGACAACGCGCTGGCCAACGGCGCGCTGATGAACGGCAAGCTCGCAGGCCTGAACAACGCGCGCTATGCCGATGCCTTCCACCTGCGCCCCGGCGTGCAGATCGTCAGCAAGACGCCCGACGGCGACATGGTGGTGCAGGGCGACATCGACCTGTCGGGCTACCGCTACGCCAGCGCCAATCCGCACACACCAAAGACGGGCGTGTACGGCTCGGGCGAGGTGGGCGCGCTGGCCCTGCGCGCGGGCGGCAACCTCGACATCTTCGGCAGCGTCAACGACGGCTTCGCGCCGCCGCCCGCCACGCAGGACGACGGCGGCTGGCTGCTGCTGCCGGGCGTCAACCTGCTGCGCGGCGACACCGTGCTGCCGCGCGGCGGCGTGGTGCTGGCCGACGGCACGACCTTCGAGGGAGGCGCCGGCACGCTCAACTACGACCTGCCGATCAAGTCGACGGCCTTCGGGGCCGGGCAGGTGATGCCGGTGGCCAGCGTGCTGGCCAAGGCGCTCGAACTGAAGGTGGGCACGGTGCTGAGCGCCGACGTGCGCAACGCCTCGGGCGCGCTGCTGTTCGCAGCGGGCAGCATCGTGAGCGGCGCCAACGTGACGCTGCCGGTGGGCACGCGCCTGGGGGCCGGCATGCGCCTGCCGTCGGCGGCCACGCTGTCGGGCGTGGTGTGGCCCAAGGGCGTGCCGCTGCCCGGCGACGGCAAGAAGTTCGTGCTCAACGGCGCCCTCACGCTGCCGCTGGGCGCGCTGCTCCCGGCTGCGACCAACATCAAGCTGCCCGCCGGCGTGACCTCGGTGAACCTGCGTCCGGACGGCGCCGGCAGGCTGTGGGCCGCGGCGGCGATGCTGCCCGAAGGTTCGCAGTCGTGGTCGGTGCGGCTGGTGGCCGGCGCGGACCTGGGCGCGGCGGACAACCGCATCGTGCAGGTGCATCCGGCGGCGGGCCGGGGCAACCTGCGGCTGGCGGACAGCCACTACGGCATGTTCGGCAAGCTGAAGCCCGGCGGCGCGGTGTGGAGCGTGGAAGGGTCCATCAACTTCGTGGGCGACGAGAGCATGGCTGGCAAGCCCATCGATTTCGCGGACATCCAGTACCCGGAGCTTTGCGTGGACCTTCCCAGCTATTGCGTCATCGCCGCCCCGGAGTACAGCTACCTGCCGGGCAGCACGCGCTTCAGCGTGGTGCGCACCGGCGCGGCCGATCTCGACCTGCTGGCCGCCGGCAACCTGCGCATGGATTCGCTGTTCGGCGTGTACACCGCCGGCGCCTCGTCGCAGGCCACGCGGGCTGGCGACCCCTACAACCTGCCGCGCGCGGTGGGCGCCAAGGGCACGGTGCTCAACGACGCGAGCGGTGGCTACGAGAAGTTCGTCGATGGCGGCACGCAGAACCTGGCACGCGCCTGGTACCCCGCCTCCGGCGGCAACCTGACGCTCCAGGCCGGCGGCGACCTGACCGGCGACATGACGCTGACCGCCGGCGGCAGCGGCTATGGGCGGCCGAATCCTGCCGACAAGGGCTTCAGCAGCGGCGCCATCGGCAACTGGCTGTGGCGCCAGGGCACGGGCGACAGCTTCGGCGGCGCGCAGGACCAGCCCACGGCGTGGTGGATCAACTTCGGCTCGTATGTCGGCACGACCGGGGCGGCCGACAAGTTGCTCGGCTTCACCGGCTTCGGCACGCTGGGCGGCGGCGACCTGCGCGTGGACGTGGGCGGCAACGCGGGCCTGCAGGGACGGCGCGGCGCCAAGACAGATTCGTCCACCGACAGCCGGCGCAGCCAGGGCCTGGTGCTGGCGGTGGGCGGCACCGGCCGTGTGCTGGCTGACGGCAGCCTGAGCCTGACGGGCGGTGGCGACGTGCTCGTGCGCGTGGGAGGCGCCTTCAATCCGCTCCACACGCCCTACGTCGAGGGTGCCGGTGGCGACTCCGACGCCGGGCTCAACGGGGCGATCGTCAACCTCCGGGGCGACGTGCAGCTGCAGGCCGGCACCCTCGGCAGCCTGCCCCGGGTCTATGGGCTCTCCGAGCGGGCGCAGTCGCCCCGCGAGACCCGCGCCTACGACCTCTACACGGCAACCCGCGGCATGGCGCAAGGCGGCATCGTGTTGGCCCCGGGCGATGCGAACTACACGCTCGCCACGCGTGGCGACCTGGTGGTCAAGGGGGTGATCGATCCGACGCGCGTCGACCTCCCCAATGCCACGCCGTTCAGCGCCAACGGCCTGGAAGGACAGGGCCAGAGCTGGTTCACCCTGTGGACACCGCACACGGCCATCCGCCTCTTCGGCGCAGGCGGCAACCTGGTGCCGGTGACGGGTGGCGCGGGCGTACCCGTGACCGACTCGGCCTTCGTGTACCCCTCGATCCTGAGTGCGGTGGCCGCCAGCGGCAGCCTGTTCTATGGCGATGCGGCGACCTTCGACAACACCGGCACGGGCACGCCGCTGGTGCTGGCGCCCTCGGCCCACGGCATGCTGGAGTTCCTGGCCAGCGACTCGATCTATGCGGGAGGCAACACCGTGAGCCAGTCGGGCGCGGCCGCCTCGGCGCTGGCGACGCCGCTGCGTCCGGCCTTCCAGGGCACGACCGGCGATGGCACGGTGCTGGACAACCTGTCGGGCGGCAATCGCCTGGATGGCGGCGGTGTGCGTCCGCTGTTCGCCTTCGGCCCCAACACGGTGTCGGGCGAAGCGGTGGGCGAGCAGCCGGCGCGGTTCTACGCCGTGCACGGCGACCTGGTCGGCGTGAGCAGCGGGCGCATCCTGCGCTTCGGGCCGGACGACGCAACGCGTGCCGGCCAGACCTGGTACGAGGGCGCGCAACCGGTGTGGATGCGGGCCGGGCGCGACATCGTCGCGAGCGGCACGCCCGTCGGCCAGACCGAGCTCTCGAACGGCCTGGCACAGGCCTACTTCGAGAGCAGCGGCAACCTGTTCGCGCACGCAAGGCCGGGCGACATCTCGGTGGTTTCGGCGGGCCGCGACATCCTGTTCAGCACCTTCAATGTGGCCGGGCCCGGCACGCTGGAGATCACGGCCGGGCGCGACATCCGCATGGAGAACAAGGCCTCGGTCAGCAGCCTCGGCGCGGTGGTGCCGGGCGACAGCCGGCCCGGTGCGGGCATCGCGATGTTGGCCGGCGTGGGCGCCCACGGGCCCGACTACGCGGGCTTCGCGCAGCGCTACCTCGACCCGGCCCACCTCATGCAGAGCGGCCAGCCGCTGGCCGACCAGGCCGGCAAGGTGGTGAAGAACTACAACCGCCAGCTCACGCTGGGCGACTGGCTGCGCGCCGAGCATGGCTACAGCGGCGACGACAACGGCGCGGCGGCCTGGATGGCGCAGCGGCAAGCCAGTCTCGACGCGGACACCGGCACGCCGCGCCGCGTGCTCGCCAACGACTACCGGCAGGCGAGCCAGCTGTACCTGGTGAACTGGCTCGAAGCCTCGCAGGGCTACAGCGGCAAGGGCGGGGCACAGGAGGCGCTCGCCTTCTTCAACGCACTGTCGCCGGAACAGCAGCGCAGCTACCTGCGCGGCGTGTACTTCGCCGAGCTGAAGGAGGGCGGGCGCGAATACAACGACGAGGCCGGCGTGCGCTACGGCAGCTACCTGCGCGGGCGCAACGCCATCGCGTCGCTGTTTCCGGGAACGAGCTACAGGGGCGACATCACGATGTTCGGCGCGGCCGGCATCAACACGCTGTTCGGCGGCGACATCGCGCTGCTCACGCCGGGCGGACGCCAGGTGTTCGGCATCGAGGGCGCGGCGCCCCAGGCCGTGGGCACGCTGATTCCGGGCGTCATCACGCAGGGCGCGGGCGACATCTCGCTCTATGCGCTGGGCAGCATCCTGCTGGGCCAGAGCCGGATCATGACCACCTTCGGCGGCAGCGTGCTGGGCTGGTCGGCCGAAGGCGACATCAACGCCGGTCGCGGCTCGAAGACGACGGTGGTCTACACGCCGCCCAAGCGCGTGTACGACCGTTGGGGCAACGTGGTGCTGTCGTCGGACGTGCCGAGCACGGGCGCGGGCATTGCCACGCTGAATCCGATTCCGGAGGTGCCGGCCGGCGACATCGACCTGATCGCGCCGCTGGGCACCATCGACGCGGGCGAGGCGGGCATTCGCGTGTCGGGCAACGTCAACCTGGCGGCGCTGCAGATCGTGAACGCCGACAACATGGCGGTGCAGGGCAAGAGCACGGGGCTGCCGGTGGTGGCGTCGGTGAATGTCGGTGCCCTGACCAACGCCAGCGCCGCGGCCTCGCAGGCCACGGCGGCGGCGCAGGACGTGATGCAGCGCGAACGCGCGGCGGCGCGCCAGAGCCTGCCGTCGGTGTTCTCGGTGCGCGTGCTGGGCTTCGGCAACGAGCCCGCGTCCGGCGCGCCCGAGGCCCCCGAGGTGCGGCGCAGGCCGGCGGAGCAGGCGAGCTATGACCCGTCGGGCTTCGTCCAGATGGTGGGGCACGGAGCGCTCACCGACGCGCAACTGACCCGCCTGAACGAGCCCGAACGGCGCGGCCTGCCGCGCGGCCGCTAGGCGGCGACGCACCATGTCGCACGCCTGCCTGCTGCCCCGCGGCGACGCCGTGGGGACCGCCCCCGCGCCACCGGACGTCCAGCAACTGCTGGTGGCGCACTACGCGCAGTTGCACCGGCGGCTGTCGCTGCACCTGGGGTGTGCCGACGCCGCCACCGAAAGCCTGCACGATGCCTGGCTGCGCCTGGCCGAGGCCGCCTTCACGGATGCCTTGCACAACCCCGTGGCCTACATCTTCCGCGTGGCGTGCAATGCCGCCATGGATCGCTTGCGCGCCGAGCGTCCCTGGCAGTACGCCGGCGAGGCGGACGACACGCTCGCCCAGGTGGCCGATCACGCACCGGGGCCCGAGCTGATCGCCGAGGCGCGCTCCGACCTGAAGGCGGTCGAACGCGCGATGCAGGGGCTGCCGCACCGCCATCAGGACATCTTCGTGGCCTTGCGCGTGCACGAGCTGACGCGGCACGAGGTGGCGGTGCGGCACGGGCTGTCGCTGCGGCGGGTGGACTCCACGCTGCGCCAGGCGCTGCAGCGCCTGCCGACCGGTCGCCGCTCGGACATGCACGCCTGAGCCGTTGCTTTTGTATGCAATGTTTGCAAATGAAAACTAAAGGCCTATGATGAATTCATCATGGACTCCGCCCGACTCAGCCTTCACGTGCCAGGTGGCTGGACGGGATGGTTCGAACTCACGCGCACCCCGAAGGGCACCTACGCCGGCATCGCGGCGCTGAGCCTGGACGGCATTCCGCGCTGCGCGCTGGTCATCACCCAGCAGCTGTCGTGGGACTCGGCCGTGGCGCGCGCGAACGTGCGCGCGGAGCACTTCGTGCGGCAGTGGTCCGAGCGCGCGCACTGACGAAGGCATTGGCTGCGCGCTCGCGCCGCGCGTGGTAGAAACCGCCACCCGTGGGCGCGGTCGTGCACCGCGCCGCGCGGCAGCGGCGTTTTTTCTCCTTCGCTCCCGTGCCCTTGCCCTCCCTCTTTTCTGTCGTTCATGCGCAACCTGTCCCCCCGGGCTGACGTGCCGCGCGCCCGGTGGTTCGCCTGGCTGCTGTGCAGCCTGGCGATGCTCGTGCTCGCCGGTTGCGCCAGCCTGCCGACCGAGGTGGTGCGCAAGCCCTCGACTGCCATCACCGACGGCGCGGACACCGCGCTGGGCCGCCTCGTGCGGGCCGCCGCACCGCCGGGCGAGCCGCTCAGCGGCTTCCGCCTGCTGCCGATGCCGCAGTTCTCGCTGCATGCCCGCATCGAGCTGGCGCGCCGCGCGCAGCGCTCCATCGACGTGCAGTACTACCTCGTGCAGAACGACGAGACCGGCCGCTACCTGCTGCGCACGCTGCGCGACGCGGCCGACCGCGGCGTGCGCGTGCGCCTCCTGGTGGACGACCTGTACACGGCGGGCGCCGACCCGCTGTTCACCAGCTTTGCCTCGCACCCGAACGTCGAGGTGCGCCTGTTCAATCCGTTCCCGGCCGGGCGTTCGCGCTTCGGCACGCGCTGGGCCTGGTCGATCCTGGACTTCGACCGCGTGCACCGCCGCATGCACAACAAGCTGTTCGTGGTCGACAACACGATGGCGGTCATGGGCGGGCGCAACATCGCCAACGAGTACTTCCTGCGCGACGGCGGCTCCAACTTCATCGACATCGACACGCTGGTGGCCGGCGCCGTGGTGCCCCGGCTGTCCTCGCTGTTCGACATGTACTGGAACAGCCCGTACGTGTACCCCATCGAGTCGCTGGTGTCGCGCGGCAACGAGTCGGCGCAGGCGCTGCGCGAGCGCTTCGACCGGCTCACCACGGGCCCCGAGACGCTGCACCCCGAAGAGCCCGAATCGACCGACCTGCTGGGCCACAACCCGCTGGCCAAGGACCTCAACGCCGGCAAGCTCGCGCTGAGCTGGGCGCGCGCCGAGGCGTATGCCGACGCGCCCGCCAAGGCGCTGGCGCCCACCGACGAAGGGCGCGGGCTGCCGGCCGATCAGGCCGCCGACAGCGTGCTCTACAACGTGCAGCGCTACCTGCGCGGCGCACAGCACGGGGTGCTGCTGACCACGCCCTACCTGATCCCCGGGCGGGGCGGCATGGAGACGATGCAGATCGTGCGCGGCAACGGCGTGGGCTACACCATCGTCACCAACTCGCTGGCGGCCACCGACGAGTCGCTGGTGCACATCGGCTACCGGCGCTATCGCGCGCAGATGCTGCGGCTGGGCGTGGAGTTGTACGAGCTGAGCCCCAAGCGCGTGGAGCAGACCAAGCGCTTCGGCATCTACGGCTCGGCCAGCGGGCGGCTGCACGGCAAGTCGGCCGTGATCGACGGGCAGGTGGTGTTCGTCGGCTCGATGAACTTCGATCCGCGCTCGGCGCTGCACAACACCGAGATCGGCCTGTTCATCTTCAGCCCGCAGATCGCGCAGCAGCTGACCAGCCTGATCGGTTTCATGCGGCTGGACGGCGCCTACCAGCTGCAGCTGGGGCCGCGCGGCGGCATCGAGTGGGTGAACCCGGCGTCGGGCGACGGGGCGGACACCATCCTGCACACCGAGCCCGAAACCCATTTCTGGGCCCGCTGGCGGCTGGAGCTGCTGGCGCCCCTGGTGCCCGAAAGCCTGCTGTAACGGCTTTTACGTTTACTGCTGCAAACGGCCGTTGAGGTACGGCTCGGGATCGACGGCGGTGCCGTTCTTGCGGATCTCGAAATGCAGCTTCACGCGGTCGGATTCGCTGTTGCCCATTTCGGCGATCTTCTGGCCCTGGCGTACCACGGCGCCTTCCTTCACGAGGATGGTCTTCGCGTGCGCGTAGGCCGTGAGGAAGGTTTCGTTGTGTTTCACGATGACCATGTTGCCGTAGGAGCGCAGCTCGCCGCCCACGTACACCACGCGGCCATCGGCCGAGGCCACGATGGGGTCGCCCAGGTTGCCCGCGATGTCCAGGCCCTTGTTGCGCACGCCGTCGAAGCGGCCCACGGTGGTGCCGGCGGCAGGGCGGATGAACAGCGCCTGGCGCGGTGGCGGCGGCGTGGCGCCTGGAACAGGCTGCTGCGGCGGCGTGGGGCCGGGCGTGGTGCAGGCGGCAATGCCCCCAGCCACGAGCAGCGTGGCGGCGGTTCGGAAAACAAAAGTCTGAAGGTGCATGACGCTGTTGGAACGGATTCGTTGCGGAGGGTTCCGTCGAAGGCCGACATCTCGGTGTCGGCCGCTCGGACGATGCTAGCAAACTCGCATCGCCGAGCCGTTCAGCAGCCCTTCAGCGGCCGTTCACTTGAGCGGAATCGGCGTGCCGCGATCGACCGGCACGGCCGTCACGCTGTTCTTGGGCGAGCCGTCGATGAGCAGGTCGGAGTAGGTCAGGTAGACCAGCGTGTTGCGCTTGGGATCGACCATGCGCACCACGCGCAGGCGCTTGAAGAGCACCGACAGGCGTTCGCTGTAGACCTCTTCGCGCTTGGGCAGCGGCTGCGTGATGCTCACCGGGCCGACCTGGCGGCAGGCGATGGAGGCTTCGGCCTTGTCCTCGGCCACGCCGAAGGCGCCGGCGATGCCGCCGGTCCTGGCGCGCGAGACATAGCAGGTGACGCCGCTGACCTTGGGGTCGTCGTAGGCCTCGACCACGATCTTGTGGTCCGGGCCGATGAGCTTGAAGGCGGTGTCGACCTCGCCGACCGTGTCGGCCTTGGCCGCCGAAGCCGCGAGGGCGAAGCCGAGGCTGGCGCCACAGAGGAGGGTGGCGCGCAGGGTCTTGAGCATGGGGAAGTTTTTCAAACGATGCTGAGTTCGTGGACGCGGTCGAAGCTGCCGCGCTTGCGGTCTTCGAAGTAATGTTCGAGCGCCTGGCGCACGGTGCGAAAGGCGATCTCGTCCCAGGGAATCTCGTCCTCGGTGAACAGGCGCGCCTCGATCGTCTCGTGGCCCGGGTCGAAGCGGTCGTCGAGCAGGCGCGCGCGGTAGAACATGTGGACCTGGCCCACGCGCACCACGCTGATCACGGCGAACAGGCCCTCGATCTCGAAGTTCGCGCCGGCCTCTTCATTGGTCTCGCGGGCCGCGCCCTCGGCGGTGGTTTCCTCGAGCTCCATGAAGCCCGCGGGCAGCGTCCACTTGCCCCAGCGCGGCTCGATGTTGCGCTTGCACAGCAGCACCTTGTCGCCCAGCACGGGGATGGTGCCCACCACGTTCAGCGGGTTCTCGTAATGGATCGTGTGGCAGGCCGGGCACACCGCGCGCTGCTTGGTGTCGCCGTCGTCCGGCACGCGGTAGACCACCGCCGTGCCGCAGTTCTTGCAATGCTTGATGGGTACGCGAAGGAGCATGAAGCGGGACCGCGCGGGCGTCAGACGATCTTGACGGTCAGCGCGGGCAGGCCTGCGACCTGGCCCACCAGCGTGTCGCCGGCCACCACGGCCGCCACGCCTTCGGGCGTGCCCGTGAAGATCAGGTCGCCGGGCTGCAGCTCCCAGGCCGCCGACAGGTGCTCGATGGTCTCGGCCACGTTCCAGATCAGCTTGCTCACGGTGCTGCGCTGGCGGTCTTCGCCGTTCACCTGCAGCGAGATCTCGGCCTGCTCGGCGTTGCCGGCCTGCGCCACGGGCACGATCGGGCCGATGGGCGCGCTCTGCTCGAAGCTCTTGCCGATGTCCCAGGGGCGGCCCTGTTTCTTCATGTCGTTCTGCAGGTCGCGGCGCGTCATGTCCAGGCCCACGGCGTAGCCGTAGATGTGCTTGTGCGCGTCGGCGGCTTTGATGTTCTTGCCGCCGGTGCCGATGGCCACCACGAGCTCGATCTCGTGGTGCAGGTTCTTCGTGAGCGTGGGGTAGGCCATGGTGCCGGTCTGGCCCGCATCGACCGTCACCAGCGCATCGGCCGGCTTCATGAAGAAGAAGGGCGGCTCGCGGCCGGTGAAACCCATTTCCTTGGCGTGATCTTCGTAGTTGCGGCCCACGCAGTAGATGCGGTGCACCGGGAAGCGTGCGGGCTGACCGGCCACCGGCACCGAAACGGTGGCCGGCGGGGCGAAAACAAACTCGGAAGCCATGGGAAGGTGTCCTTTTTCAGCGAAGCGGGAGGGGAGACCGGCAGTGTGCCAGAGGCGGCACGGGCTTGCCGGCACGCCGGACTCGGGATTTTGCGGCGGCCCACAATAGGCGCTTCTGCGCGTTTCCCCGATCTCTTTTCTCCCTCGCTCCACCATGCCCATCCGACTCGGCAAAGCCGGCAAGGCCACCGCCTTCAACGAACTCGGTCGCGAACGCGACGAGGCCGGCGATCAGGACGGCGCCCTGGCCGCCTATGCGCAGGCCAGCGCCATCCATCCGTACTGGTCGGCGCCCTGGTACAACGCCGGGCTCATCCACAAGTACCGCGGCGACTGGGCCGCGTCGTTGCAGGCCAACGCCCGCGCCGTGCAGTGCGAGCCGGGCAACGAAGGCGCGCTGTGGAACCTGGGCATCGCGGCCACCGCGCTGGGCGACTGGCCCACGGCGCGGCGCGCATGGCGCCAGTACGGCATCGGCATCCCGGACGGTGAAGGACCGGTCGACTATTTCGTCGGCCTCACGCCCATCCGCGTGCACGGCGACGAGGCCAGCGAGGTGGTCTGGGCCGACCGCATCGACCCGGCGCGCGCCATCCTGCGCAACGTGCCCACGCCCGCCAGCGGCCACCGCTACGGCGACCTGGTGCTGCACGACGGCGCCGCCAACGGCTACCGCCGCCGCGGCGAGCGCGAGGTGCCGGTGTTCGACGCGCTCGCGCTGATCGCACCGTCGGACCACGCGACCTACGAAGTGTTCGTCGAAGAGGTGCAGGCCGAGGCGATCGATGCGCTGGTGCGCCGCTTCGAGGAAGCGGGCCTCAGCGCCGAGAACTGGACCAGCAGCATGCAGGTGCTGTGCAAGGCCTGCTCCGAGGGCCGGCCCGACGACCAGCACAACCACGCGCCCGGCGAACCACCCGCCGCCGAGGGGCCGTGGCACCTGGGCATCGCCGCACGCGAAGAAGCCGCGGCGCGCGGCCTGCTCGATGCGTGGCAGCAAGACAACCCCGAAGCCCGGCTGCGCGACTTTCGCTGCGCGCTCCCGGCCACACCACGCTCCTGAGAGGGCGCTATCCTCGAGAAATCATGAAGCTGCATAACTATTTCCGCTCCTCCGCCTCGTTCCGCGTGCGCATCGCCCTGAATCTCAAGGGCCTGGACTACGACTACGTGCCCGTGCACATCGCACGCGGCGAACACCGCACCGGCCCGTACTCGGCGATCTCGGCCGACATGCTCGTGCCGCTGCTCGAGGACGAGGGCGAGCGCTTCTCGCAGTCGATGGCCATCATCGAGTACCTGGACGAAACGCACCCTGAGCCGGCGCTGTTGCCCAGCGACCCGGTGGGCCGCGCCCATGTGCGCGCGCTGGCGCAGTCGATCGCCTGCGAGATCCACCCGCTGAACAACCTGCGCGTGCTCAAGTACCTCGTGAAGGAACTGAAGGTCGACGACGAAGCCAAGAACACCTGGTACCGCCACTGGGTGCGCGACGGCCTGCTGTCGTTCGAGCGCCAGCTCGCGCAGCACCCGGGCGGCACCTACTGCTGGGGCGACACGCCCACCATCGCCGACTGCTGCCTCGTGCCGCAGATCTTCAATGGCCGCCGCTTCGACTGCGACTTCAGCGGCCTGCCGCGCACCATGGCCGCCTTCGACGCCTGCATGAAGCTCGACGCCTTCCAGCGCGCGCAGCCCTCGCAGTCGCCCGACGCGGAACCCTGAGCCGGCACGTCGCGATGAATCCGCAATGGCTGGTGCCCGAGTGGCCCGCGCCGCCGAACGTGCGCGCGCTGTGCACCACGCGCGACGGCGGGGTGTCGATCGGGCGCTATGAGAGCCTGAACCTCGGCGACCACGTGGCCGACGATGCCGCGCATGTCGCCGAGAACCGCCGGCGATTGCAGCAATCGATTGGCACGCGGCCGGTGTTCCTGCAGCAGGTGCATGGCACGGGGCTCGTGTCGCTCGACGAGGCCGTGCCCGACGGCACCGTCGCCGATGCCTGCACGGCCGCGACCTCCGCGCGCGCCTGCACGGTCATGGTGGCCGACTGCCTGCCCGTGCTCTTCACCGACGAACGCGGCCATCGCGTGGCCGCCGCGCATGCGGGCTGGCGCGGGCTGGCCGGCGGCGTGCTCGAGCAGACCGTGCGCGCCTTCGCGCAGGACGAAGGCGCGCCGCGCCTGATGGCCTGGCTCGGCCCCTGCATCGGCCCGAAGGCCTTCGAGGTGGGGGCGGAGGTCAAGGCCGCCTTCGAGGCGCAGTCGCCCGAGGCGGTGTCGTGCTTCACGCCCGCGGCGGCCGAAGGCAAGTGGCTGGCCGACCTGCCTGCGCTGGCGCGGCTGCGGCTGCGTGCGGTGGGTGTCGAGTCGCTCTATGGCAACGACAGCGGCGATGCGTGGTGCACCGTCGCACAGCCGTCACGGTTCTTTTCGCACCGGCGCGACGGCGTCAGCGGGCGCTTCGCCGCGCTGGTCTGGAAGGTCTGAAGCCGCAGCTTCCGCGGCCGCGCGACGGGCGGCTTCCTGGGCCTGCGCCTCGCGTTCCTTGATCGCCCGCCGGCGCGCCGGCGTGGCCATGAGGTAGATCACCAGCGCCACCGGCGCGAGGCCGTAAAGAAGAAATGTGAAGATGGCACCCAGCACCGTGCCCGTGGTGTTGGTGGCCTCGGCCACCGCCATCATCACGGCCACATAGAGCCAGCCGATCACGATCAAATGGATGAACACAGGCGCAGACGTTTTGTTTCAAGGGATTAGTGAAAGCGCGGCGTTGTGAGTGCCTTGCGAATGCAGCATACTCAAAACACGCAAGCCATCCGTTCGTATCGACCCAGGCCACGGCCAGGAGACATGATGAAGCAACAAGACACGGGGGCCGATGCGTTCGCGCCCTTTCAAAAAGCCCTCACGCAGGGCTGGACCCAGGCCATGGAGGCTTTCCAGAAAGCTGCAGGTCCAGGAGGTTCCGCCGCTTTCGACGTCGGCGGCACGCCGCTATGGCAATTGCCACAAATGGCGCAATTCCCGGGCGCAGCCGCCATGCCCGAGCTGCCCAAGTTCTCCATCGATCCCGAGCAGCTGCAGTCCATCCAGCAGCAGTACCTGAGCGACGCCACCGACCTGTGGCGCCGCGGCTTCGGTGCCCGGCCCGAGGGCGACAAGCGCTTTGCCGCCGAGGCCTGGGGCAGCAACCCGCTGGCGGCCTTCTCGGCTGCGGTGTACCTGCTCAACGGCCGCACCATGATGCGCATGGCCGAGGCCATCGACGCCGACGACAAGACCAAGGCGCGCCTGCGCTTCGCGGTCGAGCAGTGGATGGCCGCGGCCTCGCCCAGCAACTCGCTCGCCTTCAATGCCGAGGCGCAGAAAAAGGCCATCGACACGCAGGGCGAGAGCATCGCCAAGGGCATCCAGAACCTGCTGCACGACATGAAGCAGGGCCACGTCAGCATGACCGACGAAAGCGCCTTCGAAGTGGGGCGCAACGTGGCCACCACCGAAGGCGCCGTGGTGTTCGAGAACGAGTATTTCCAGCTGCTCGAATACAAGCCGCTCACCGCCAAGGTGTACGAACGGCCGTTCCTGCTGGTGCCGCCGTGCATCAACAAGTTCTACATCCTCGACCTGCAGCCCGACAACTCGCTCATCCGCTATGCGAACGAGCAGGGCCACCGCGTGTTCGTGGTGAGCTGGCGCAACCCCGACGAGTCGCTGGCCCAGGCCACCTGGGACGACTACATCGAGAACGCGGCCATCAAGGCGATTCACACCGTACAGGAGATCAGCGGAAGCAAGCAGATCAACACGCTGGGCTTCTGCGTGGGCGGCACCATCCTGAGCACCGCGCTGGCCGTGCTCGCGGCGCGCGGCGAGAAGCCGGCCGCATCGGTCACGCTGCTGACCACCTTCCTCGACTTCAGCGACACCGGCATCCTCGACATCTTCGTGGACGAGCCCATGGTGGCGTACCGCGAGATGCAACTGGGCAAGGGCGGCCTGCTGCCCGGCGGTGACCTGGCCTCGACCTTCAGCTTCCTGCGCCCGAACGACCTGGTGTGGAACTACGTGGTTGGCAACTACCTCAAGGGCGAGACGCCGCCGGCTTTCGACCTGCTGTACTGGAACAGCGACGCGACCAACCTGCCGGGCCCGTTCTACGCCTGGTACCTGCGCAACACGTACCACGAGAACAAGCTGGCCAAGCCCGGCGCGCTCACGGTGTGCGGCGAGAAGGTCGACCTGGGCAAGATCGACATCCCGGCCTACATCTACGGCTCGCGCGAAGACCACATCGTGCCCATCGGCGGCGCCTACACCTCCACGCAACTGCTCACGGGCAAGAAGCGCTTCGTGATGGGCGCTTCGGGCCACATCGCCGGCGTGATCAACCCGCCCGCCAAGAACAAGCGCAGCCACTGGCTGCGCGAGGACGGCAAGTTTCCCAAGACCCAGCCCGAATGGCTGGCCGGCGCGCAGGAGCAGCCGGGCAGCTGGTGGACCGACTGGGCACAATGGCTCAAGGGCCACGCGGGCAAGCAGATCCCCGCGCCCAAGGGCTACGGCAACGGCAAGGCCTACAAGGCCATCGAACCGGCGCCGGGACGCTACGTGAAGGCCAAGGCCTGAACGGGCGCCAGCTCCCGCAAGATCGCAACCGATTTCAAATCACCTCAACGGAGAGAACCTCATGGAAGACATCGTCATCGTTTCGGCTGCGCGTACGGCGGTCGGCAAATTCGGCGGCTCGCTCGCCGGCATTCCCGCCACCGAGCTGGGCGCCCTCGTGATCAAGGAAGTGATCGCGCGCGCCAACCTCACGGCCGACCAGGTGGGCGAGGCCATCATGGGCCAGGTGCTCGCGGCCGGCGCCGGCCAGAACCCCGCGCGCCAGGCCTGGCTCAAGGGCGGCGGCACCAAGGAAACGCCGGCGCTCACCATCAACGCCGTGTGCGGCTCGGGCCTGAAGGCCGTGATGCTGGCGGCGCAGGCCGTGGCCACGGGCGACAGCGAAATCGTGATCGCCGGCGGCCAGGAAAACATGAGCATGGCGCCGCACGTGCTGCCCAACTCGCGCAACGGCCAGCGCATGGGCGACTGGAAGCTGGTCGACACCATGATCGTCGACGGCCTGTGGGATGTGTACAACCAGTACCACATGGGCATCACGGCCGAGAACGTGGCCAAGAAGTACAACATCGACCGCGCCTCGCAGGACGAACTGGCCCTGGCCAGCCAGACCAAGGCCGCCGCCGCGCAGGACGCCGGCAAGTTCAAGGACGAGATCGTCGGCGTGAGCATTCCGCAGAAGAAGGGCGACCCGCTCGTCTTCAACCAGGACGAGTTCATCAACCGCAAGACCAACGCCGAAGTGCTGGCCGGCCTGCGCCCCGCCTTCGACAAGGCCGGCGGCGTGACCGCGGGCAATGCCTCGGGCCTGAACGACGGCGCCGCCGCCGTGATGGTCATGACGGCCAAGAAGGCCGCGGCCCTGGGCCTGAAGCCGCTGGGCCGCATTGCCAGTTACGCCACCGCCGGCCTGGACCCGACCATCATGGGCATGGGCCCCGTGCCGGCGTCGCAGAAGGCGCTGCAGCGCGCTGGCTGGAAGGCCGCCGACCTCGACCTGCTCGAGATCAACGAAGCCTTCGCCGCACAGGCCTGCGCCGTGAACCGCGAAATGGGCTGGGACGTGAACAAGGTGAACGTGAACGGCGGCGCCATCGCCATCGGCCACCCCATCGGTGCGTCGGGCTGCCGCATCCTGGTGACGCTGCTGCACGAAATGCAGCGCCAGAATGCCAAGAAGGGCATCGCCTCGCTGTGCATCGGCGGCGGCATGGGCGTGGCGCTGACGATCGAGCGCTGAGCCTGATCACCGGGTGAACCGGTACGGGGAGGGGAGGCAGGGGCTCGCAAGGGCCGCTGCCTCCCCTCCCTTTTTTGTGTGCGCTGTTTGCGGGTTTCGCCTGCGGCTTACTTCGACCGGTCTGAAGCCACGAGGTCCCAGGCCAGGCCCGCGAGCCAGCCGATGCCCACCAGCCACGCGCCGGCGTGCACCGTGTCGATGTCGGCCGGGGCCAGCCAATGAACCAGCAGGGCGATCAGCAGCCCGGCGACGGCGCCGATGCAGGACCAGGGGGCGCTGAGGGCTTCGAGCATGGTTTCTCTGCTGCGAATGTCTTTGCCTCGCACGCGTCAATCGAGTGCAGCGCCATCGAGCAAACGCGTGGCGTCGGCCAGATAGGAAAGGAAGAACGCTTCGAGCGTGCTTGCCACCAGGCGCGGCTCTGATCCATCGAAGCGATCTTCCAGCACCGAGCTGGTGCCGTCCGGGTTCGCCTTCAGCCTGTAGCACCAACAGCAGATGAAGTAGTCCGAGAAGAGCACGCCGTGAGGGGAGAGTTCGGAGTTTTCGGCCTTGATTTCCTCGAGTGGCCAAAGGCGCCACAACGCCTTGTCCATCTCGCGCATGCCGCCCAGCGAGGTGTAGAGAGCGATGACGTCTGCTGTTGCAGTCGATCCCAGGCTTTCGAAAGTTTCGAGAATCTGTGCTTTCGGTGCCGGCGGCACAAGCGTCAGGTTCTCTGCTTTCCAGTGGTCGATGAGTTCGCCAACACCTTGCATTTGTGCTCTCCGCATCCGAACGGTTGCTCGTGCCCGACTGTACGGCCGTCGCCCCAGCCATGCCTTGGAGCCGGCAGTTCGCGCCTTGCCGATCAATTTGCGGGTGATGAGAACCTTTGGATTCATTCGAACGCCTGCGACCTTCGCCATCCGCCACCGGTCGTCCGTTTTGTTCACCGCTCAAAAATTGAGCAAAGTGTGGAATCCCTTTGTAAAACAACAGCTTGCATTCGTTTTACAAAGCTCCACCCGAGTTACCCCCAAAGTTGCCCACAGAAAGTGGGGATTGCAGTGGACTTCTTCACAACCCGCCGCAAGTCGTTGGTTTCAAAGGGCGGCCTAGCACAGGCAACCCCCTGTTTTTTCGCTTGACTTTCCTGTTTTCGAGCGATTTTCAGGCCCCTCGGCGGCCTGACTTGTGCACTGCAAAATTTTTAAGCAGACTAACTATTCTCTTTATAAAACAACGACTTGCGTTCGCTTTACAACGCTGCCCCTGACTTACCCCCAAAGTTGTGCACAGAAAATGGGGAAGACATCGGGTTTCTCACAAGCCGCCTGCAAGTGCCTGTTTTTGCCCGGAAATCGGGCCGTCAGCCGGTTTCGGCCTGCGCGTCGGCGTAGTGCTTGCACAAGGTCTCGACCAGCGCCTGGGCGTACACGGGCAGGGCTGCGCGGTCGCGCACGAGCAGGTAGCGCTCGCGCACGCACCACGGGTCGCTGAGCTCGACCAGCGCGAGCCCCATGCTCTCCTGGTTGCGCCGCGCGGCCGACTCCGGCACCACGCCGATGCCCACGCCGCTGCCGATCATCCGGCACATGGCGTCGAAGCTGCCGAGCTGGATACGCAGCTTCTGGCGCTTGCCCAGGTGGTCGGTGATCTGCCCCAGGAAGGCCTGCAGCGTGCTGCCCTGCTGCATGCCGATGGCGTCTTCGTCGAGCGTTTCGGCGAACGAGATGCGGCGCCGCCGCGCAAAGCGGTGCTGGCGCGAGGTGACGAGCACCAGCCGGTCGGTGCTGAAGTGGATGGTGTCCAGGCCCAGCGTGTCCATCTGGCCCGCGACGATGCCGATGTCGGCGCGCCCGTCGCGCACGCCGCGCGGGATCTGAGCATTCGGTTTTTCCTGAAGGTCGACGTTGATGCGCGGGTTGGCGGCCAGGAAGCCGGGCAGGATCTCGGGCAGGAAATCGGTCACCGCCGTGGTGTTGGCGAACACGCGCAGGTGGCCGCGAAGGCCGCCGCCGTACTCGAGCAGGTCGGCGCGCAGCTGGTCGGCCTGGTGCAGCACCAGCCGGGCGTGGTGCAGGAAGGCCTCGCCCGGCGGCAGCAGGCGCACGCCGCGGGCCTCGCGCTGCAGCAGCTGCAGGCCGGCCTGGGTCTCGAGCGCCTTGATGCGCGCGCTGGCCGCCGCCAGCGACAGGTGCTGGCGCTCGGCCGCCCGCGTGAGGTTGCCGAGTTCGGCCGTGGCCACGAACAGGCGCAGGTCGGTGAGGTCGAAGAGCATGGGGCGATGGTAGTCAAGCCTTCGGAATTTCAGAAGCCTGGCTTCCGAAATCGCAGATTGCGCCGGCGGGGCGGGCAGAAGACCATGCGGCCATGGAGACACACGACACCACCCCCGCCTTGCGACTTCGCGCCAAGGCGCTGATCGCCTTCGGCCTCGCCGCCACCGCCTTGCTGGCCGCCAACCCGGCCACCGCCCAGACCTACCCCTCGCGCCCCATCACGCTCGTCGTGCCCCAGGCCGCGGGCGGCACCAACGACATCGTCGGCCGCCTCGTCGGCCAGAAGCTCGGCGAGGTGATGAACAACGCCAGCGTGGTGGTCGACAACCGCCCCGGCGCGGGCGGCAACATCGGCACGCAGCTGGTCGCCAAGGGCCCGAAGGACGGCTACACGCTGCTCATGACGATCAGCAGCAGCCAGGCCATCAACCCCGCGCTCTACAAGAACCTGGGCTTCGACCCCGAGAAAGACTTCAAGCCCGTCGGCCTGGTCGGCGCCGTGCCCAACGTGCTGCTGGTGAACCCGTCGTTCCCCGCGAAGAATTTCGCCGAATTTTTGAAGCTGGCGCGCGACAAGGGCGCCAGCTACCAGTACGCCTCGGCCGGCAACGGCACGCTCAACCACCTGCTGGGCGAAATGCTCAACAGCATGGGCGGCATCTCTTTGCAGCACGTGCCGTACAAGGGCGTGGCACCTGCCATCAACGATGTGCTGGGCGGGCAATTGCCCATCGTGTTCGCGAGCCTGCCTTCGGCGCTGGCGCACATCAAGGCCGGCAAGCTGCGCGCGCTGGCCGTGAGCGCCGAAAAACGCTCGCCCGTGCTGCCCGACGTGCCCGCCATCGCCGAGCAGGTGCCGGGCTACAACGGCACGCTGTGGATCGGCCTGTTCGCGCCCGCGGGCGTGCCGGCCGACGTGCTCGCCACCCTGCAGGACGCGACGCGCAAGGCGCTCGCGGCCAAGGACCTGCGCGACAAGCTCGACCAGCAGGGCGTCGAGATCGCTGCGGCCACCTCGCCCGAACAGTTCTCGGCGCTGCTGCGCACCGACCTCGCCAAGTGGGCGCGCATCGTCAAGGCCTCGGGCGCCGCGGTCGACTGACCTCGCCACTCATCCTTCTTCCCGACACACACGACATGACTTCTCCCCTGATCGACGTCGAAGCCCTCGCGCGCCTGCAGGCCTGGCAGGGCCGCACCGAAACGCTGCGCGACGACCTCACCGCCGCGCCCGTGCGCGGGCTGTCCGCCACACTCGACCGCGACGACCCGCTGCCCGAGGCGGGCACGCGCCTGCCTGCGCTGTGGCACTGGCTCTACTTCCTGCCGCACCACCGCCAGTCGGAGATCGGCGAAGACGGGCATGCCAAGCGCGGCGGCTTCCTGCCGCCCGTGCCGCTGCCGCGCCGCATGTGGGCCGGCGGCCGGCTGACCTGGGAGCCGGGCAATCCGCTGCAGGTGGGCGATGCGGTCGAGCGCACCTCGACCATCGCCTCGGTCACGCACAAGGCCGGCCGCACGGGCGAGCTGGTGTTCGTGCTGGTGCGCCACGAGGTGCGCAACGCGCGCGGCCTCGCGCTGACCGAAGAGCACGACATCGTCTACCGCGCCGCCGCCGCACCCGGTGAGCCTGCGCCGCCGCCCACGCCCGCACCGAAAGACGCCGCCTTCAGCCGCGACCTCGTGCCCGACGACGTGCTGCTGTTCCGCTACTCGGCGCTGACCTTCAACGGCCACCGCATCCACTACGACCGCCGCTACGTGACGCAGGTCGAGGGCTACCCGGGCCTCATCGTGCACGGCCCGCTGATCGCGACGCTGCTGGTCGACCTGCTGCGCCGCAACGCGCCGGCCGATGCGCAGCTCGCGCGCTTCGAGTTCCGCGCCGTGCGCCCGACCTTCGACATCGCGCCGTTCCGCGTGCACGGCAAGCCCGCCGAAGGCAGCACCGACGGCAAGACCTTCAGCCTGTGGGGCGAAGACGCCGACGGCTGGCTCACGATGCAGGCCACGGCCGTGCTCGCCTGACGCAAGGAAAGAAAGAAGAAGCCCATGACCAGACCCCTGGACGGCATCACCGTCATCTCGCTCGAACACGCCATCGCGGCGCCGTTCTGCACCCGCCAGCTTGCCGACCTCGGCGCGCGCGTCATCAAGGTCGAGCGCCCCGGCGGCGGCGACTTTGCGCGCGCCTACGACGAGCGCGTGAACGGCGAGGCCTCGCACTTCGTGTGGGTCAACCGCTCGAAGGAAAGCCTCACGCTCGACCTGAAGCAGCCCGCCGCGCTCGCCGTGCTGCAGGAGCTGGTGGCCGGCGCCGACGTGCTGGTGCAGAACCTCGCGCCCGGCGCCGCCGCGCGCATGGGCCTGGGCGCGCAGGTGCTGCAGGAAAAACACCCCGCGCTCATCGTCTGCGACATCTCGGGCTACGGCGAAGACGGCCCGTACCGCGACAAGAAGGCCTACGACCTGCTGATTCAGAGCGAGGCCGGCTTCCTGTCGGTGACGGGCACGCCCGACGACCCGTGCAAGTCGGGCAACTCCATCGCCGACATCGCGGCGGGCATGTACGCCTACACCGGCATCCTCGCGGCGCTGATGCAGCGCGGCAAGACGGGCAAGGGCTCGCACATCGACGTGTCGATGCTCGAATCGCTTGCCGAGTGGATGGGCTACCCGATGTACTACGCCTACGACGGTGCGCCGCCGCCGCCGCGCAGCGCCGCCTCGCACGCCACCATCTATCCCTACGGCCCTTTCCCCGCCGGCGACGGCGGCACCGTGATGCTGGGCCTGCAGAACGAGCGCGAGTGGCGCGCCTTCTGCGACAAGGTGCTGCTGCGCCCCGAACTTGCGAGCGACCCGCGCTTCGACAGCAACGCGCGGCGCAACGAGCACCGCGAGGCGCTGCGTACGCTCATCGTCGACACCTTCGGTGCGCTCAGCGCGGCGCAGGTGCTCGAGCGGCTCGACACCGCGCAGATCGCCAATGCGCGCATGAACGACATGGCCGGGCTGTGGGCGCACCCGCAGCTGCAGGCGCGCGAGCGCTGGCGCCAGGTGGGTTCGCCGGCCGGCGACATCCCGGCGCTGCTGCCCGCCGGTCGCCAGAGCGCGTTCGACTACCGCATGGACCCGGTGCCCGCGGTCGGCCAGCACACCGACGCGATCCTGCGCAGCCTGGGCCGCGGCGACGACGCGATTGCGGCGCTGCGCGCGGCCGGCGCGGTATGAGCGGGCCAACCGATCAAGCGCTCGCTCTTGCGCGCGCCTTTCTCTTCGTGCCGGCCGACCGGCCCGAGCGCCATGCGCGGGCACTGGCGACGGGCGCGGGCGGCGTGATCATCGACCTCGAAGATGCCGTGGCGCCCGCGCGCAAGGCCGAGTCGCGCGACGCGCTCGGCGCCTCGCTGGCGGCGCTGCCCGCCGAAGGGCGAGGGCGACTTCTGGTGCGCGTGAACGCCAGCGGCACGCCATGGCATGACGACGACTGCGCGCGCGCGGCGGGCTGGATCGCCGAGGGCCTGATCGCCGGCATCGTGCTGCCCAAGGCCGAGCACGCCGACGAACTGCATCGGCTGGCCGCCACGGTCGGACCGAAGGCCGTGCTGGTGCCGCTCATCGAATCGGCTGCGGGGCTCGCGGCGCTCGACGCCATCGCGGGCGCGCCGCAGGTGCTGCGGCTGGCCTTCGGCCATCTCGATTTCCAGGCCGACCTCGGCATGGCCTGCGATGCCGACGAGGCCGAGCTGGTGCCCGTGCGCCTCGCGCTCGTGCTGGCCTCGCGCCGCGCCGGGCTGGCCACGCCCATCGACGGCGTGTCGCCCGACTGGCGCGATGCGCAGCGGCTCGCCGCCGACACCGCGCGCGCCCGGCGCGGCGGCTTCGGCGCCAAGCTGTGCATCCACCCCGAGCAGGTCGCGCCCGTGCAGGCCGCGCTCGGGCCCATGGCCGACGAGGTGGCCTGGGCGCACCGCGTCACCGAGGCCGTGCGCGCGGCGGGCGGCGGCGTCGTGAGCCTCGACGGCCGCATGGTCGACGGGCCCGTGGTGCGGCTGGCCGAGCGCTGGCTCGCGCTGGCCGCCTCGCACGGCCCCGGCGATTCATCCGTGACGCACTGATCCACAGACAAACCACAAGGAGACAAAGAAGTGAGCGCAACGAAGACCTGGAAACTGAAAGCCCTCATCGCGGCCTCGGCGGGCGCCTGCCTGCTCGCCGCCGCATCGCCCGCCGCCGCGCAGGCCGCGTGGCCCGACAAGCCCATCGTGATGGTCGTGCCGTACTCGGCCGGCGGCCCCACCGACGTGGTGGCGCGCATGCTCGCGGTGCCCATGGGCAAGTCGCTGGGGCAGACCGTGGTGGTCGAGAACACCGTGGGCGCGGGCGGCACCATCGCGCCGACCCGCGTGGCCAAGGCCGCGCCCAACGGCTACACCATCCTCATCCACCACATGGGCATGGCCACCGCGCCCGCGCTGTACAAGAAGCTCAACTACGACCCGCTGAAAGACTTCGAGTACGTCGGCCAGGTCATGGACGTGCCGATGACCCTGCTGTCGCGCAAGGACTTCCCGGCCAACAACTTCAAGGAGCTGCTGGCCTACGTGAAGGCCAACAAGGACAAGGTCTCGCTCGCCAACGCCGGCATCGGCGCCGTCTCACAGCTGTGCGGCATGCTCTTCGCGCACCAGATCGGCGTGCAGCTCACGACCGTGCCCTACAAGGGCGCAGGCCCGGCGCTCAACGACCTCATGGGCGGGCAGGTCGACCTGCTGTGCGACCAGACCACGCAGACCGCGCCCGTCATCAAGGACGGCCAGCGCGTGAAGGTCTTCGGCGTGACCACGCCCAAGCGCCTGTCGAGCATGCCCGACATCCCCACGCTCGACGAGCAGGGCCTCAAGGGCTTCGACGTGAAGGTGTGGCACGGCGTGTATGCGCCCAAGGGCACGCCGCCGGCCGTGATCGAGAAACTCAACGTGGCCCTGCGCGCCGCGCTGCAGGACGACAACGTGAAGAAGCGCTTCGCCGAGCTGAGCACCGAGGCCGTGCCGATGGACAAGGTCACGCCCGAGGCGCTGCGCAGCCACCTGGCGGCGGAGATCGAGAAGTGGGGGAAGGTGATCCGGGCTGCGGGGGTGCAGGCGGATTGAAGACGGCAGCTTGAGAGGTTGGGAGTCAGGGGGCGCAATGCCCCGGGCTCACAGCTTCTTCTTCATGTAGGCGAGGTAGTTGCCGCGCGCGTAGTTGTCGATGCGGGCGAACTCTTCGTAGCCTTGCTTCAGGTAGAAGCCTCGCGCTTGCCACTCGAAGGTTTCGAGTGCGGCATTCCCGGCGCCCAGCGCCTTGCCGCGCGCTTCCGCCTCCGCGAGCAGGCGGCGGCCCAGGCCGGTGCCCCGGGCTTCCTCCTCGACGAACAGCACGTCGATGCGCAGCCATTCGAGGAAGACGAAGCCACGCAGCCCGCCCATCAGGCGGCCCTGCGCGTCCTTCGCGTTCAGCCACACGGGTTGCGTATCGGGGTACTCGCCGACGAAGCCGTAGTTGAACTCGCGCAACCGGCGGCCCAGGACGCCGGAGCGGACCTCTTCTTCGGAAGCGGTCGAAATCACTGTTTCGGTCATGCGTCGCCGTTCGCCAGCAAGGTCTCTTCGAACAACTTCAGCAACAGCCGCGCGAACACATCCATGTTCCATGGCCGGTCGGTTGCCCCGGTCTCGATCGTGCGGCTGACCACGAGGCCGTCCGCGCCGGTCACGGCGATGCAAACATGCCCGGGCGCATCGCCGTACGGGCTGCCCGACGGTCCCGCCGCGCCGCTCTCGCAGATGCCCCATTTCGAGCGGTGGGCATCACGGATACGGCCCGAGATGAAGCGCGCGTAGGGCTCGGTCTCGCCGCGCATGTCGCCCATGTCTTCGGGCGTGAGGCCGAGCAGGGCCTTGCCGGCGCGGCGCGAGTAGATGACCGCGCCGCCCAGGAAGTAGGCCGAGGCGCCCGGCAGCGCGAGCAGGGCGGCCGAGACCAGGCCGCCGGCCGACGATTCGGCGACCGCCACCGTCTGGCGCCGCTCGCGCAGCGTCGCCCCCACGCGGGCGGCGAGCACGGAAAGCGGTTCGAGGTCGGTGAGGTCGGGCGTGGACATGGAGGTCGAAAGAAGTAAGAAAGAAGAAATGACCGACCGTTCGATCGATCAAGGGAACGCGTGAACGAATGAGCGAACGGTCAGGCGAGGCCCGCGCGCGAGCCTGGCCGCCGCACATACGACGGCGCGCGCTCATGGCTCGAGGTGTGGCCGTACACCGTGTCGGCCGGGTAGTACTCGGCCTGCAGCTGCACCTTGGCCGCGGCTTCCTCGCCCGCCACATGGGCGATGAAGGCGAGCATCAGGTCGGTGCCGGCCGACACGCCGGCCGAGGTCCAGACGTGGCCGTCCTGCACGAAGCGCTGCTCCACCACCTTCACGTCGCCGAGCGCGCGCAGGCGGTCGAGCGATCCCCAGTGCGTGGTGGCCGTGCGGCCCGAGAGCAGGCCGGCCGCATGCAGCACGAAGGCGCCGGTGCACACTGACAGCAGCGCCTTGCAGCCGGGCGCCTGCGCGGCCAGGAACTGCACCATGGCGGGGTTGTCGACCTCGCGCCGCGTGCCCATGCCGCCGGGCACGAGCACGAAGTCGAGCGGCGGGCAGTCGGCAAACGAGACATGCGGGTTGATCGACAGCCCCTTGGCGCAGACGACCGGGCCGTGCGTTTGCGCCACCACGAGGCAGTTCGCGGGGCCGCCGGCCAGCTTGCTCCACATGGTGAGCATTTCCCAGGGACCGACGAAATCGAGCTCCTCGACCTCGGGGAAGACGACGATTGCGAAATTCATGCGTGCGAACTCCTGGTGGGGTGGCCGGCAGGGGCCGTGTCACGGGCGCGAAGCCGCAAGCATATAGAGTGCCGCCGAGGTGATGTCCGTGACAGCTGGTTGCAAGCTTGGCTCAGTGTTCTCCCTCAGAGTTGTGTGGCCTGAAAATGGCTAGAGTGAAGGCGGCCGTTCAGGCTTTTTGCTAGCTTCAATCAAGGAAATCTCATGAGCAAGAAAGTTGCATATGTCACCGGAGGCATGGGTGGCATCGGAACAGCCATCTGCCAGCGTCTCTACAAGGACGGGTTCACCGTGGTCGCAGGTTGCGGCCCCACGCGGGACTACGCCAAGTGGCTGGCCGAACAGAAAGCCGAAGGCTTCGAGTTCCACGCGTCGGTCGGCAATGTCGGCGACTGGCAATCCACCGTCGAAGCCTTCTCCGCCGCCAAGGCGGCCCACGGGGCGATTGACGTGCTCGTCAACAACGCCGGCATCACGCGGGACCGCATGTTCCTCAAGATGACCCCCGAGGACTGGAGCGCGGTGATCGAAACCAACCTCAACAGCATGTTCAACGTCACCAAGCAGGTGGTGGGTGACATGGTCGAAAAGGGCTGGGGCCGCATCATCAACATCAGCTCGGTCAACGGCGCCAAGGGCCAGGCCGGCCAGACCAACTACTCGGCAGCCAAGGCCGGCATGCACGGCTTCACGATGGCGCTGGCGCAGGAGCTGGCCAACAAGGGCGTCACCGTGAACACGGTGAGCCCGGGCTACATCGGCACCGACATGGTCAAGGCCATCCGCCAGGAAGTGCTCGACAAGATCGTGGCCACGATCCCGGTCAAGCGCCTGGGCGAGCCGAGCGAAATCGCTTCCATCATCGCGTGGCTCGCCACCGACGAAGGCGGCTACAGCACCGGGGCCGACTTCTCGGTCAACGGCGGCCTCCACATGCACTGAGCATGCGCGCCACGCCCTGAAAACAAAAACCCGCTTCGGCGGGTTTTTTCATTTGGGCCGGAACCACCCCCATAGGACACACGACTTCAACCATCGAAAGCAACCCGACACGAACCCTTTCTTCTGCGTTTTCCTTCATCTTTTCAGGAGGCAGTCATGGCACATACAACAAGCACAGTACCCAGGAAGCTCCCCCTTTACCGTTCCCTGTACGTGCAGGTGATCACCGCGGTGATCGTCGGCGTGCTGCTGGGGTACTTCTACCCCTCGCTCGGTGAGTCGATGAAGCCCTTGGGCGACGGCTTCATCAAGCTCATCAAGATGATCATCGCGCCGATCATCTTCTGCACGGTGGTGGTCGGCATCGCCGGCATGGAAGACATGAAGAAGGTCGGCAAGACCGGCGGGCTGGCGCTTTTGTACTTCGAGATCGTGAGCAGCATCGCGCTGGTGGTCGGCCTCGTGCTGGTGAACCTGCTCAAGCCCGGCGCGGGCATGAACATCGACGCGTCCACGCTCGACACCAAGGCCATCGCGGCCTACACCGGCCCCGGCAAGATGACCGGCACGGTCGACTTCCTGCTCAACGTGATTCCCTCCACCGTGGTCGATGCCTTCGCCAAGGGCGAGATCCTGCAGGTGCTGCTGATCGCGGTGTTGTTCGGCTTTGCGCTGCACCGCTTCGGCGGGCGCGGCACGCTGGTGTTCGACGTGATCGAGAAGGGCTCGCACGTGCTGTTCGTGATCGTCAACTACATCATGAAGCTCGCGCCCATCGGCGCCTTCGGCGCCATGGCCTTCACCATCGGCAAGTACGGGCTGGGCAGCCTGCTGTCGCTGGGCAAGCTCATGGGCACCTTCTACCTGACCTGCCTGCTGTTCATCTTCGTGGTGCTGGGGCTCATTGCGCGCTTTCACGGCTTCAGCATCTGGAAGTTCATCAAGTACATCAAGGAAGAGCTGCTGATCGTGCTGGGCACCTCGTCCAGCGAATCGGTGCTGCCGCGCATGATGGAGAAGATGGAGAACCTGGGCGCCCACAAGACCTGCGTGGGGCTGGTGATTCCCACGGGCTACTCGTTCAACCTGGACGGCACCTCGATCTACCTGACGATGGCGGCGGTGTTCATCGCGCAGGCCACCAACACGCCAATGACGCTCACGCAGGAGATCACGCTGCTGGCCGTGCTGTTGCTCACCTCCAAGGGGGCGGCTGGCGTCACGGGCAGCGGCTTCATCGTGCTGGCGGCCACGCTGTCGGCGGTGGGGCACGTGCCGGTGGCGGGGCTGGCGCTCATCCTGGGCATCGACCGCTTCATGTCGGAAGCCCGTGCGCTCACCAACCTGATCGGCAACGGCGTGGCCACCATCGTGGTCGCCAAGTGGACCAACGAACTGGACACCGAGCGGCTGCAGGCCGGGCTCAACAACGAGAGCTGGGTCGAGTCGCAGGAGCCCGAGGAGCTGGTGAACGCGCGCGAATCGAAGATGGCGCAGTAGCGGGCGCAGGGCGCCGGCCCGCGCGTTTGGGTGCGGTGCGGCGCGTTTCGGTGCGCTTCAGTGCGCGTCAGTGCACCAGGGCCACCGCGAGCAGCGGCTGCGCCCTGGCGTCGAGCTCGCGTTCGTACAGCGGGGCGGCCTTGGCGTAGGCGCCCTGGGCGCGATGGGCCGCGGCCAGGTTCTGCCGGCTGACCAGTACGGCGTGTGCGTCGGGGCGCCGCTGCTTCTCGTGGATCGCCAGGGCGCGTTCGTACAGCGCAATGGCCTGGTCGAAGGCCTCGCGGCGGTAGTGCAGGCCGGCCAGCGCGCTCAGCGTGAACGCCACCTGCGGGCTGTCCGGCCCGGCGGTCTTTTCCTGGATGGCGAGCGCGGCCGTGTACGACTGCGCGGCCCGCGTCAGCTGCCCCTGCCGCTGGTGGACGTGGGCCAGCAGCACGAGGCTGAGGGCTGTGTCGGCGGACTCGGCCCCGCCCGTGCGTTGCGCCGTCCGCAGCACCTGCTGCGCCAGCTCGAGCGTGCCGACGTCGTAGCAGTTGGCGTTGATGCGTTGCACGAGTTCCTGGCGCAGCGCGCGCCATTCGGGGTTGCCGTCCTGCGCGTACAGCGCACCGAACTGCGAGGCCGCCAGGACGACGCCGGCGGCAAGCCATGCCTTCGCGAATTTCATGGGGCCGAATCTAGTGGCCCGGCCCGAAAAACGAATACCTCGTTCATGGGAGTCCGCGCCCGCGGGGCAGGGCCCCGGGGCGCGGACGGCGCTGGCGCCCCGCCTCAGGCGAGATCGAAGCGGTCCAGGTTCATCACCTTGGTCCAGGCGGCCACGAAGTCGTCGATGAACTTCTGCTGGCTGTCGGAAGCGCCGTAGACCTCGGCGATGGCGCGCAGCTGCGCGTTGGAGCCGAACACCAGGTCGACGCGCGTGCCGGTCCACTTGAGGGTGCCGGTCTTGCGGTCGCGGCCTTCGTATTCCTCCTTGGCGTCCGACACAGCCTTCCACTCCGTGCCCATGTCGAGCAGGTTCACGAAGTAGTCGTTGCTCAGCGTGCCGGGCGTCTTCGTGAAGACGCCGTGGCGCGTCTGGCCGACGTTGGTGTCGAGCACGCGCAGGCCACCGACCAGCACCGTCATCTCGGGCGCCGTGAGCGTGAGCAGCTGCGCCTTGTCGATCAGCAGCGCTTCGCCGGGCACGCTGTAGCGGCCCTTCAGGTAGTTGCGGAAGCCGTCGGCCGCGGGCTCCAGCGGCTCGAACGAGGGCACATCGGTCTGTTCCTGCGAGGCGTCGGCGCGGCCCGGCGAGAAGGGCACCTTCACTTCACGGCCGCCATTGCGCGCGGCCTGTTCCACGCCCGCACCGCCGGCCAGCACGATCAGGTCGGCCAGCGAGATCTTCTTGCCGCCGGTCTGTGCCGCGTTGAACTCGCTGCGGATGCCTTCGAGCACCTTCAGCACCTGGGCCAGCTGCGCGGGCTGGTTGACGGCCCAGTCCTTCTGGGGCGCCAGCCGCACGCGGGCGCCATTGGCACCGCCGCGCATGTCGGAGCCGCGGAAGGTGGAGGCCGAGGCCCACGCCGTCGACACCAGCTGCGCAGGCGTGAGGCCCGAGGCCAGCACCTTCTTCGTCAGCGCCGCGACGTCGTTGGCGTCGACCAGCGGATGGTCGACGGCCGGGATCGGGTCTTGCCAGATGAGCTCTTCGGCCGGCACCTCGGGCCCGAGGTAGCGGGCGCGCGGGCCCATGTCGCGGTGCGTGAGCTTGAACCAGGCGCGCGCGAAGGCGTCGGCGAGCTGGTCGGGGTTGGCCAGGAAGCGGCGCGAAATTTTTTCGTAGGCCGGGTCCAGGCGCAGCGACAGGTCGGTCGTGAGCATGGTCGGCGCGTGGCGCTTGGAAGCGTCGTGCGCGTCGGGGATGGTGCCGGCACCGGCGCCGCCCTTGGCGACCCACTGGTGCGCGCCGGCGGGACTCTTGGTCAGTTCCCACTCGTAGCCGAAGAGGTTCTCGAAGAAGTTGTTGCTCCACTTCGTGGGCGTGGTGGTCCACGTCACTTCGAGGCCGCTGGTGATGGTGTCGCCGCCCTTGCCGGTGCCGAAGCTGTTCTTCCAGCCGAAGCCCTGGTCTTCGAGGCCGGCGGCTTCGGGTTCCTTGCCGACGTTCGAGGCCGGCCCCGCGCCGTGCGTCTTGCCGAAGGTGTGGCCGCCGGCGATGAGCGCCACGGTTTCCTCGTCGTTCATGGCCATGCGGGCGAAGGTGTCGCGGATGTCATGCGCCGCGGCGATCGGGTCGGGGTTGCCGTCCGGGCCCTCGGGGTTCACGTAGATCAGGCCCATCTGCACGGCGCCCAGCGGGTTCTCGAGGTTGCGCGTGTGCGGCACCTTGCTGTCGTCGTCCTTCACGAGCACGCCGCGGTCTTTCTCGACGCCGGGCGAGCCCTGTGCGTAGCGCACGTCACCGCCCAGCCAGGTCTTCTCGCGGCCCCAGTACACGTCCTGGTCGGGCTCCCACACGTCGGGGCGGCCGCCGCCGAAGCCGAAGGTCTTGAAGCCCATGGTCTCGAGCGCGACGTTGCCGGTGAGGATCAGCAGGTCGGCCCAGGAAATCTTCTGGCCGTACTTCTGCTTGATCGGCCACAGCAGGCGGCGCGCCTTGTCCAGGCTCACGTTGTCGGGCCAGCTGTTGAGCGGCGCAAAGCGCTGCTGCCCGCGGCCGGCACCGCCGCGGCCGTCGCCGATGCGGTAGGTGCCGGCGCTGTGCCAGGCCATGCGGATGAAGAGCGGGCCGTAGTGGCCGAAGTCGGCGGGCCACCAGTCCTGCGAGTCGGTCATCAGTGCGGCGAGGTCTTTCTTCACCGCGGCGAGGTCCAGGCTCTGGAAGGCCTTGGCGTAGTCGAAACCGGCGCCCAGGGGATCGGATTTGGAGGAGTGCTGGTGCAGCAGGTCCAGGCGCAGCTGCTCGGGCCACCAGTCGCGGTTCGTGGTGCCGGCGCCGGTGGCCTGGCTGAACGGGCACTTCGCTTCGGTTTTCTCGTTGCTCATGGGGAGGCTCCTGTTGTTGGGGGGACGGGGGGACCGCTCAAATTCTGGATGAGAAAGGTGTCGATGCGAATAGAAGTGCTTTATGCCTACGATAGTTCGCGTCGCTTCCGTAGGGGTGTAGACGCAGGCCCGTAGAAGCCTGCGGGCTTCAAAGGTTGGGGGCCGTTCCTGCAAAATGGACCGATGCCCCACAGCGTCTCCCTCATCAATACGATTGCCGCCGGCCTGGGGTTGGCGCTGGTGTTCGGCTTTCTCGCGGCGCGGCTGCGATTACCGGCGCTGGTGGGGTACCTCCTGGCGGGCGTGATCATCGGCCCGTTCACGCCCGGCTTCGTGGCCGACGCGGGCATTGCCGCGCAGCTGGCCGAGATCGGTGTGATGCTGCTGATGTTCGGCGTGGGCCTGCATTTTTCGCTGGCCGACCTGCTCGCGGTGCGCAAGATCGCGCTGCCCGGCGCCATCGCGCAGATCGCGGTCGCCACGCTGCTCGGCGGCGGGCTGGCCATGTGGTGGGGCTGGAGCTGGGGCACGGCGCTGGTGTTCGGGCTGGCGCTGTCGGTGGCGAGCACGGTGGTGCTGCTGCGCGCGCTCGAGAGCCTGGGCATCCTCGATTCCTTCACCGGCCGCATCGCGGTGGGCTGGCTGGTGGTCGAAGACCTCGCGATGGTGCTGGTGCTCGTGCTGCTGCCGCCGCTGGCGGGCGCGCTGGGCAGCACCAAGGTCGACACCAGCGGCGACCCCGTCTGGCAGACGCTGGGCCTCACGCTGCTGCAGGTCGGCGGCTTCGTCGTGCTGATGCTGGTGGTGGGGCGGCGCGTGTTCCCGTGGATTCTGTGGCAGGTCACGCGCACCGGTTCGCGCGAGCTGTTCACGCTGTGCGTGGTGGCGGCGGCCGTGAGCATCGCCTTTGCCTCGGCGGCGCTGTTCGGCGTGTCGTTCGCGCTGGGCGCCTTCTTCGCCGGCATGGTGATGCGCGAGTCGCAGTTCAGCCACCGCGCGGCGCAGGAGTCGCTGCCGCTGCGCGATGCCTTTGCCGTGCTGTTCTTCGTGTCGGTCGGCATGCTGTTCGACCCCTCGGTGCTGGTGGAGCGCCCGCTGCAGGTGCTGGCCGTGGTGCTGGTGATCGTGCTGGGCAAGTCGCTCGCGGCCTGCGCGCTGGTGCTGGTGTTCCGCTACCCGCTGGCCACCGCGCTCACCGTGAGCGCGAGCCTGGCGCAGATCGGCGAGTTCTCGTTCATCCTGGCCGGGCTGGGCGTGTCGCTCGGCCTGCTGCCGGTGGAAGGGCAGAGCCTGGTGCTGGCGGGCGCGCTGATCTCCATCGCCACCAACCCGCTGTGGTTCAGCCTCATCGCGCCGCTGCAGAAATGGCTGCACGCGCATTCGAAGTTCGCACGCGAACTCGACGCGCGCAGCGACCCGCTGGCCGAACTGCCCATGACCACCGAGGCCAAGTACCTGTCGCGCCAGGTGGTGCTGGTCGGCTACGGCCGGGTGGGCCGGCGCATCGCCGCCGAGCTCGAGACGAACGACATCCCCTACGTGGTGGCCGAGCAGAACCGCGAGCTGGTCGAGAAGCTGCGCGAGGCCGGCATTCCCGCCGTGTGGGGCGACGCGGCCGACCCGGCGGTGCTGATCCAGGCGCACGTGGCGCGCGCCCGCGTGCTCGTGGTGGCCACGCCCGACGCCATGAACGTGCGCCAGATGATCGAAACCGCGCGCACGCTGAACCCCACCATCCAGACCGTGGTGCGCAGCCACAACGAGCAGGAAGCCCGCCTGCTGGCCGCCGAAACCGACGCGAAGGTGTTCCTGGGCGAACAGGAACTCGCCCAGGCCATGGCCCGCGATGTGGTGCAGCGCGCCGCCGCGATGGCGGTGCCAGCTTGACGATTCAAAGGTCCTCGATCACCAGCGTACGGTAGCGCTCGGCGATCGAGTAGGGCACGGTACGCACCAGTTCCATCACGCGCTCGGCGATGGCGCCGTCCTTGGTGCGGATCAGCAGGCCCGTGTGGCCTTCGTGGGCCAGCTGGATGAAGGCGCGCACCGTGTCGCCGTCGGTGCCGGCGGAGGGCAGGGGACTGTGCGAGGCATGCACGGTCGGCGCGATTTCCGCCAGGACGGTTTCGGCCGGTATCAGGTAGACCTCGTCGCCGCTCACGATGCCTTTCGCGATCAGCCCGTGGCCGATGCGGCTGGCATCTTCGACGCTCGGAAACATCACCAGGGAGTAACCGGTCGGGTAGAACGCGCCACCGAAGGCGGCGCGCATGTTGGGTTCAAGCGTGAAATGTTTCATGCTGACTCCTTGTTCTGATGCAACTCCCCACCCCTAACATTAGGCCGCGCGGCGTCCATGCACTGTAGGAGAAGCCCTAGTACTGACAACCGCGCCGGCCCCTTGCCCGTTCAAAGGCGGGTTCATTCCCTGTTTCATTTCTCTGACCGTCATGCCTTCGCCGAGAGACATCGCACTCACCGTCCACGAACTGGAAGAAGGGGAGTTCTACTGGGTGCTGATGGAGGCCGTCGACGGCTCGCCCGGCGACTCCACCCATGTGTACGTGCCGCTCGAAGCCGCCCACGAGCCCTACGCCACGTATTCGAATGCACTGGTGGCCGGCGTGGCGGTGCTGCGGCGGCTGTTCGGGCCCGACGGCAAGCCCGTCTGACGGGGCCCGCAAGGGCGCCGCCGCAGGGCGCTCCCTATAATCCCGGCGGTTGGAAACATTGGTTCACACCGGTGTCGTCCAACACCCCACGGTTCGAAGGTGCCCTGCACGATCAGTCACAGGATTGGCGGCGGGGTTAAACGGGAAGCAGGTGCGAGGCGTCGTTTTTTCGAACGACCCTTCCATTCCTGCGCTGCCCCCGCAACGGTCAGCGGACATCGACACCCTCAGGCCCCGGCGATTCTTCGCCCGGGCAGCCACTGCGCTTCGGCGTGGGAAGGCGAGGGCTTCGGCGCCGAGGTGCATGCATTGCACCCGACGCACTCCGCGAGCCCGGATACCGGCCTTCGCAACCGCCTTCGGATGCTGCGGGAGTGCGTGTCCGGGCCTGCCGCTTTTCCCTCGCGCGAAACGGCACCGCCCCTCGTCTCTTCTCCCTCGGCGTCCGCGATCGGTCAGGAGCCTGCGGGGACGCGGGCTGGAGGAGAAGTCGGATGAATCGCATTGCATCGCCACCGCGCGATCGCTCGGGCCCGCCCTTGCAACGGGCGCGCCTTTCGGGTCTTTCAGGTCTTTCGCTGGGGCTCGGCCTCGCTTGCGGGCCCGCCTTTGCCCAGTCGGGCGACACGGCCGGTCGCCCCAGCCTCACGCCCGTGCAGGTCGAAGCCAGCCGCCACACGCCGCTGGCCCTGGACGAACCCACGCAGACCGGCAGCCGCCTGGGCCTCACGCCGCTCGAAACGCCGGCCAGCATCGAGGTGCTCACTGGCGACGCGATCCGCGCGCGCGGCGACGTGTCGGTGGTCGAGGCCGCGAGCCGCGCCACCGGCATCACGGGCTCGCCCGCGCCGGGCAACGGCGGCTCGGCGCTGTCGGCGCGCGGCTTCAACGGCCACGGCTCGGTGATGCAGCTGTACGACGGCACGCGCCTGTACGTGGGCGCGGGCACCGTCACCTTCCCGTTCGACACCTGGTCGACCGACCGCATCGAGGTGCTGCGCGGCGCCGCCTCGGTGATGTTCGGCGAAGGCGCCATCGGCGGCGCGATCAACGTGGTGCCCAAGAAGCCCACCCGCGGCCCGATTCGCAACGAGGCGCTTGTGAGCGTGGGCTCCGACGCCACGCGCCAGGTCGCCTTCGGCAGCGGCGGGGCGATCAACGACATGCTCTCGTACCGCTTCGACATCAGCCACCGGAAAACCGACGGCTTCATGCGGCGCGGCGAGGCCGAGAGCCTGGCGGTGGGCGGCGCCGTGCGGCTCGACGTGTCGCCGCGGCTGCAGTTCACGCTCTCGCACGACGAGGGCCGCCAGACGCCGCAGCGCTACTTCGGCGTGCCGCTCGTCAACGGCCGCCTGAGCAGCCTGAACCGCGAACAGAACTACAACCTCGACGACGCCGAGGTCAAGTACCGCGACCGCTGGACCCGCCTCGATGCGCAGTGGACGCCCAACGACGCCGTCACCGTGCGCAACCAGCTCTATCGCCTGGACAGCAAGCGCCACTGGCGCGACAGCGAAACCTACACCTACAGCGCCACCACGAACCGCGTGACGCGCGGCGACTACCTGGAGATCGGCCACGACCAGGAGCAGATCGGCAACCGCACCGACGCCACCTTCAAGCACGCGCTGTTCGGCCTGAAGAACCAGGTGCTGGTGGGCTTCGATGTGAACCGCATCGACTTCCTGAACTCGAGCGACACGCCCTACGGCGGGCGCTCGGTGGTCGATGCCTTCGTCTTCAACCCCGGCTATTACGTCTCGCCCACGCCCTACCTGCCGCGCTACAAGACGAAGACCAGCACCTACGCCTTCTTCGCCGAAGACAAGCTGGCCTTCAACGAACACTGGTCGGTGGTCGGCAGCCTGCGCTGGGACCACGCGAAGATCGTGCGCACCGATCCGCAGAACCGCGCCCCGCGCCTGGACAAGACCTTCGAGTACGCCACCGGCCGCCTCGGCGTGGTCTATGCGCCCGACGCCGCGCAGTCGTTCTATGCGCAGGTGGCGCGCGCGGCCGATCCGCTCACCGGGCTCATCAGCACGTCCGCCACGCAGGTGCCGTTCGACCTCAGCGTCGGCAAGCAGGTCGAGGTGGGCTACAAGCGCCAGCTGGCCGAGGGCCGCGGCGCCTGGAGCGTGGCCGCCTACCGCATCGAGAAGACCAAGCTGCTGTCGCGCGACGCGAACGACCCGACCGTCGTGCAGCAGATCGGCAAGCAGTCGTCCGAAGGCATCGAAGCCACGCTCGACCTCGCGCTGACCTCCACGCTGCGCCTCGAAGCCAACGCCGCGCGGCTGCGCGCGCGCTACGACGACTTCAACGAGGCGGTCGGCAAGTCGCTGGTCTCGCGCGCGGGCAACACGCCCGCCGGCGTGCCCGAGGTGGCGGCCAACCTGTGGCTGCACTGGCGCTTCCTGCCGCAGTGGGAGGCCGAGCTGGGCGTGCGCCACGTCGGCGCGCGGCAGGTCGATGCGGCCAACACGCGCCGCATCGGCTCCTACACCGTGGCCGACGCGGGCGTGAGCTGGCAGGCGAACCCGTCGCTCAAGCTCGCGCTGCGCGCCTTCAACCTGGCCGACCGCAAGTACCCGGTCTCGTTCTCGAACGGCGGCAACCAGTGGCTGCTGGGCCGTCCGCGTTCGTTCGAGCTGTCGGCGTTCGTGACCTTCTGAGCATGGCCGCATGAGCACCGCATGGCAACGTACATGGCCCCCGCTGCGGCGGGCGCTGTACTGGACGCACCGATGGCTGGGCATCGGCGGCTGCCTGCTGTTCGTCATGTGGTTCGTCTCGGGCGTGGTCATGATGTACGTCGGGTACCCGAACCTCACGGACGAAGAGCGGCTCGCGGGGCTCGCCCCGGTGCGCTTCGAACAGGCGGTGGTCGCGCCGTCTGCCGCGCTCGACGCGCTGCCGCAAGCGGTGCGCACGCAGCCGCCCCGGCGCATGGCGCTGGAGATGCAGGCCGGCGCCGACGCGCAGCCCGTGTGGCGCATCGTCGATGCGCGCGGTGGGCGGCATGCCGTGTCCGCGCGCGACGGCCATGTGCTCGGCCCGGTCGATGCGGCGCAGGCCGAGGCCATCGCCCGCGACTTCTCCGCACAGCCCGGCGCACGCTGGGCCGAGACGCTGGAGCGCGACCAGTGGACCGTGCCGCAGGGCCTGAACCCGCTGCGCCCGCTGCATCGCATCGCAGTCGCCGACGCGGCGGGCACCGAGCTGTACGTGTCCTCGCGCACCGGCGAGGTGGTGCGCGACACCACGCGCGCCGAGCGCTTCTGGAACTGGCTGGGCGCCGTGCCGCACTGGATCTACTTCACGCCGCTGCGCGCCGACCCGCCGCTGTGGCACGACGTGGTCGTGTGGCTGTCGGCGGCGTGCATCGTCTCGGCCGTGACGGGCATCGTCATCGGTATCCTGCGCCTTCGGCTGCGGCGGCGCTTTCGCAGCGGCGCGGTCACGCCGTACACCGGCTGGATGGCCTGGCACCACATCGCCGGCCTCATCGGCGGCTTCTTCGTGCTGACCTGGATCGTGAGCGGCTGGCTCTCGATGAACCCCAACGGCTGGTTCCAGCGCGCGCCCGCCGATGCGGCCGCAATGGCGCGCTACACGGGCACCGGCGCGTCGCCGTTCCCCTGGCCGCCGGCCGTGGTGCCGGCAGGTGAGGGCGCTGGCGCACCGCGTGAGGCGCTGCTGATGTGGTTCGACGGCAAGCCGCTGCTGCAACTGCGCGACGCGCAGGCCCGCGTGCGCGTGATCGATGCCGCCACCGGCGCACCGGCCGCCATCGCCCGCGAGGACATCGTGCGCGCCGCCGCCCGTCTGCGCCCCGGCGCCACCATCACGCAGGCCACCTTGCAGACGCAGGAAGACTTCCACTGGTATGGCCACCACCGCACGCGCGTGCTGCCCGTGTGGCGGCTCGAGTTCGACGACGCCGCGCGCAGCTGGCTCTACATCGATCCTGCGAGCGGCCAGGTGGCCGGCAGCAACGACCGCAACGCGCGGCTGCGCCGCTGGCTCTTCAACGCCGCGCACAGCCTCGACTTTCCCTGGCTCATCCAGTACCGGCCCGCCTGGGACCTGGTGGTGTGGTTCCTGTCGGTCATCGGCGTCGTTGCTTCGGCGAGCGGCGTGGTGATCGGCTGGCGACGGCTGCGGCGCAAGCCACAGCCTTCGCCTGTTCAGCGGGGGCTGCAAGGCTCCCGGGTTTCATGACGGGGACTTGCGCAAGCCAGTCCATCCCCCAACAATCAACTTTCGCACTTCGGTGCATTTCAGGAGGTGCGCGATGCACATCGAACCCGGACTCGTCGACGGATCCAAGATCTTCCTCAGCTATGCCACGGGGGCGGCTGCACTGGCCTACACAGGCAAAGTCGCCTTCGACACCTTGCTGAAGGACGGCCCCGTGGGCCTGCTGCTGCGCTCGGTCTTCACCGTGATGCTTGTGTTCTGCTTCTTCGAGGTGTTCCCGCACCATCCCGTGGGCGTGTCCGAGGTGCACCTGATCCTGGGCACCACGCTGATGCTCCTCTTCGGGCTCGCGCCCGCGGCCATCGGCCTGGCGGGCGGCTTGCTCATCCAGAGCCTGTTCTTCGCACCGCCTGACCTGCCGCAGTACGGCATGAACGTCACGACCTTGCTGGTGCCGCTGTTCGCCACCGCCGCGCTGGCACGCCGCATCATTCCCGCCAACATGGCCTACGTGGACATCAGCTACCAGCAGGCCTTCAAGCTGTCGGTGGCCTACCAGGGCGGCATCGTGGTGTGGGTCGGCTTCTGGGCGCTCTACGGCCGCGGCACGGGCCTGGAAAACCTGGGCCAGATCGCCAGCTTCGGCGCGGCCTACATGACCGTCGTGCTGGTCGAGCCGCTGGTCGACCTGGGCGTGCTGGCCGCGGCCAAGGCCTGGCGCCGCCTGCAGGGCACGGCCCTGGTCGAGCGCCGCCTGTACAGCGCCGTCTGATTCGCGCCGGCTGCCCCTCGTTGAAGAGGGCGTGCCGTTCGCCGGCGCGTGCGCCACGCACGCGCCGCGCGCCCGATTCCCCGTGCGCCTTGCGCGCCTGAAAGCACCCATTCCATGACACAAAGCAACGCCAAGATCCCCGTCACCATCGTCACGGGCTTCCTCGGCAGCGGCAAGACCACGCTGCTGCGTCACATCCTCGGCAATGCCGAGGGCCGCCGCATCGCGGTGGTGGTCAACGAGTTCGGCGAACTCGGCATCGACGGCGACATCCTCCGTGGCTGCGGCATCGGCTGCGACGATGAAGGCAACGAGCGTGAAGGTGCGCTGTACGAACTGGCCAACGGCTGCGTCTGCTGCACCGTGCAGGAAGAGTTCCTGCCCGTGATGCTGCAGCTGGCCGAGCGGCGCGACCAGATCGACGCCGTGCTCATCGAGACCTCGGGCCTGGCGCTGCCCAAGCCGCTGGTGCAGGCCTTCCAGTGGCCCGACATCGCGAACATCTTCACCGTCGATTCGGTGGTCACCGTGGTCGACGGCCCCGCCGCCGCGTCGGGCCAGTTCGCCGCGAACCCCGCGCAGGTCGACGTGCAGCGCCGCGCCGACCCCAACCTGGACCACGAATCGCCGCTGCACGAGCTGTTCGAAGACCAGCTCTCGGCCGCCGACCTCGTGGTGCTCAACAAGACCGACCTCATGGACGCCGCCGCGCGCGCGCAGGTCGAGGCGCTGGTGCGCGAAGAACTGCCGCCCGAGGTGAAGATCGTCGGCGCCACCGAAGGCAAGCTGCCGCTCGCGCTGCTGCTGGGCCAGGGCCGCGCCGCCGAAAGCACCATCCACCTGCGCGAGAGCCACCACGACCACGAGGAGGACCACGACCACGACGAGTTCGATTCGCTCGTGATCGAGCTGCCGCCCGTGGACCGCGACGGTCTCATCGCCGTGCTGACCGCGCTGGTCGAGCAGCACACCATCTACCGCGTGAAGGGCTTCGTCGCCGTGCCGCACAAGCCGATGCGCCTGCTGGTGCAGGGCGTGGGCCGCCGCTTCGACCACCACTTCGACCGCCGCTGGCGCGACGGCGAGGCGCAGCGCACGCGGCTCGTGTTCATCGGCGAAGACCTCGATGAAGGCGCGCTGCGCAAGGCACTGGAAGGCGTGGCGGCCGTTCCCGCCTGACCGCATGCACCTGCTGAGCACCCAGCCCGGACGCTTCGTCGAGGACGACCCGAGCGTCGTCACCCGGCTCGACCAGACGCCGGGCGACATCGTGGTGCTCAGCTCGGCCGACACCACGCTCGCGCTGCTCGCCGCCGCGCGCACGGCGCTGGCGGCCACCGACCCCGGCTACCCGTCGCTGCGGCTGGCCAACCTCATGCACCTGCGCCAGCCCGCGTCGCTCGACCTGTACGTCGACGAGGTGCTGAGGCATGCGCGCGTGGTGGTGGTCGATCACCTGGGAGCCGAATCGGCCTGGGCCTATGGGCTGCAGCAACTCGAGAAGCTTGCGAAGCGCCAGGGCCAGCAGCTCGCGATGTTCTCGGGCGACCTGCAGGAAGACGAAGACCTGCTCGCGCGCGGCACCGCGGCGCGCGGCGTGAGCCGGCAGCTGTGGCAGTACCTGCGCTCGGGCGGTGCGGGCAACGCGGCGCAGTTCCTGCGCGCGGTGGCCTTCCACGGACTGGGCCACGGCGAGGCGCCGTTGCCGCCGCGCAGCCTGCCGCAGGTGGCGCTGCATGTGCCGGGCGGCATGGACGCGACGCACACGGTCGCGGGCATCGACGACCTGCGCGCGGGCTGGCATGCGAACGCGCCTGTCGTCGCGCTGGTGTTCTACCGCTCGCACCTGCTGTCGGGCAACACCGAGGCCTTTGATTCGCTGGCCGCCGCGCTGCATGCCGAGGGACTGAACCCGCTGCCCGTGGCGCTCGATTCGCTCAAAGACCCGCTGTGCCTGTCCGCGTTGCGCGCGCTGTGCACCGAGCACGATGTGCAGCTGGTACTCAACACCACCGCCTTCGCCGCGCTGGGGCAGGGTGCTTCGGATGAAAGCGGTGAGCCTCTGGCACTCGCGGGCGACGCCCCCGTGCTGCAGGTGATCGTGAGCGGCGGCAACCGCGAAGATTGGCTTGCCGACAGCCAGGGCCTGCGCCCACGCGACATCGCGATGCAGATCGCGCTGCCCGAGATGGACGGACGCATCGTCACGCGCGCCGTGAGCTTCAAGGGCCTGTCGCACCGCTGCGAACTCACGCAGACCGAGGTGGTCGGCTACCGGCCCGAGCCCGATCGCATCGCCTTCGTGGCCGAACTGGCGCGTCGCTGGTGCCGGCTGCGCAGCCTGCGCGCCGACGAGAAGCGCGTCGCCCTCATCCTCGCGAACTATCCCGGCAGCGAAGGCCGCATCGGCAGCGGCGTGGGGCTGGACACGCCGGCCTCGGTGATGGCCATCCTGCGCACGATGCAGGCCGAGGGCTACACGCTCGACACGCTGCCCGCGGACGGCGACGCGCTGATGCGCACGCTGCAGGAAGGCATCGCGAACGACCCCGCGCAGTGGGCCGCACGGCCCGCATGGCAGAGCTACGCGCTCGCCGACTACCGTGCGCGCCTCGCGGCGCTGCCCGAGGGCATGGCCGCTGCCATCGACGCGCAATGGGGGCCGCCCGAAAACGATCCGATGCTGCGCCAGGGCCGCTTCATGATCGCCGGGCTGCGTCTGGGCCGCGTGTTCGTCGGCATCCAGCCCGCGCGCGCCCTCGGCCCGCTCGGCCTGGCCGATTACGCGAGCTACCACGACGCCGAGCTGGTGCCGCCACACAGCTACCTCGCGTTCTATTTCTGGCTGCGCGATGTGTTCGCCATCGACGCGGTCGTCCACGTCGGCAAGCACGGCAACCTCGAATGGCTGCCGGGCAAGAGCCTAGCGCTCGCGGCCACCTGCTGGCCCGACGCGATCCTCGGGCCGCTGCCCAACGTGTACCCCTTCATCGTCAACGACCCCGGCGAGGGCGCGCAGGCCAAGCGCCGCACGCAGGCCGTGATCGTCGACCACCTGATGCCGCCGCTCACGCGCGCCGAGAACCACGGCCCGCTGCAGGACCTGGAGCGGCAGGTCGACGAGTACTACGACGCGCTGCTGGTCGATGCGCGCCGCGCCAAGGTGCTGCGCGCGCAGATCCTCGCGACCGTGCGCGCCCAGCACCTGGTCGAAGAACTGGGCCTGCCGGGCGCGGAAGACGATGCCGTGCTGGCACGCGTCGATGCGTACCTGTGCGAGCTGAAAGAAACCCAGATCCGCGACGGCCTGCATGTGTTCGGCGATTCGCCGCGCGCGCGGTTGCGGCGCGACACGCTGCTCGCGCTCGCGCGCTACCCGGCCGGCGACGGGGCGGGCGAGAACGCCGGGCTGCTCGGCGCGCTCGCGGCCGACCTGCTGCCCGGCGACGCCTTCGACCCGCTCGACATCGATGCGGCAAAGCCCTGGCAGGGCGCGCGGCCCGCGCTGCTGGCGGCCGTGAGCGACGAGGCCTGGCGCCACCAGGGCGACACGCGCGAGCGGCTGGAGCTGCTGGCCCAGCAGCTGCTCGAAGCGGACGCTTGTCCGCCCGATTTGCCGCACACCGCCGCCGTGATGGGCCGCATCGCGCACCGTCTCGCACCCGCGCTCGATGCATGTGGCGGGGAAGAATTGCGCCAGCTGTCGCGCGCACTGCAAGGCCGCTTCGTGCCGCCGGGTCCGAGCGGCTCGCCTTCGCGCGGCCGGCCCGACGTGCTGCCGACCGGGCGCAACTTCTACGCGGTCGACACGCGTGCCATCCCCACGCCCACGGCCTGGATGCTCGGTCTCAAGTCCGCCGCGCAATTGGTCGAACGCCACCTGCAGGAACACGGCGACTACCCGGTGGCGCTGGGCCTGTCGGTCTGGGGCACGGCCACCATGCGCACCGGCGGCGACGACCTGGCGCAGGCCTTCGCGCTCATCGGCGTGCGGCCCAAGTGGGCGCCCGGCAGCCAGCGCGTGGTCGATTTCGAAGTGCTGCCCACAGTCGGCATTGGGCGTCCACGCATCGATGTCACGCTGCGCATCTCGGGCTTCTTCCGCGATGCCTTTCCCAACGCCGTGCAGATGTTCGACGCCGCCGTGCAGGCCGTGGCCGCGCAGGAAGACGAAGACGCCGAGCGCAACCCGATCCGCGCCCGCATCCTGCGCGAGGCCGCCGCGCTCGAAGCGCAGGGCGTGGCGCCCGGCGAGGCACGCACGCAGGCCGGCTGGCGCGTGTTCGGTTCCGCGCCCGGCAGCTACGGCTCGGGGCTGCAGCCGCTGTTCGACCATGGCGACTGGCAGACCGACGACGACCTGTCGAAGGCCTACGTCGGCGGCAGCGCCCATGCCTACGGCCAGGGCAGCGACGGCGTGCCCGCCAGCGATGCGCTGGTGCGGCGGCTGCGCGCCATGAACGTCGTGCTGCAGAACCAGGACAGCCGCGAGCACGACCTGCTCGACTCCAACGACTACTACCAGTTCCAGGGCGGCATGGCCGCCGCTGTGCGCCATCTCAGCGGGCAGCAGCCGGAGATGTACCACGGCGACCACGGCAACCCGCAGGCCCCGCACGTGCGCACGCTGAAGGAAGAAATCAGCCGCGTGATCCGTTCGCGCGTGGTCAACCCCAAGTGGATCGACGGCGTGAAGCGCCACGGCTACAAGGGCGCCTTCGAGATGGCCGCCACGGTCGACTACCTCTTCGGTTTCGATGCCACCGCGCGCGTGGTGGGCGACCACCAGTACGCGATGGTGGCCGACGCCTACGTGCTCGACGAGGCCACCCGCGACTTCGTGAACGCGCACAATCCGCGCGCGCTGCAGGACATGCTCAACCGCCTGCTCGAAGCCATGCAGCGCGGCCTCTGGCAGTCGCCCGGCGACTACAAGGACCAATTGGAAAACCTGCTGCTCGACCACGAGCAGCAGATGGAAGGAAGCCCCCAATGACCACAGCCGCCCCGATGCCGGTGCCGTTCCCCTTTGCCGCGATCGCCGGCCAGCCGCAACTGCGCCAGGCGCTGCTGCTGGCCGCGGTCGATCCCGCGCTGGGCGGCGTGCTCATCGAAGGCCCGCGCGGCACCGCCAAGACCACGGCCGCGCGCGCGCTCGCCGAGCTGCTGCCCGGCGCGCCCTTCGTCACGCTGCCGCTGGGCGCGAGCCTCGAAAGCCTCGTGGGCACGCTCGACCTGGGGCAGGCGCTGGCCGGCCACGAACTGAAATTTGCGCCCGGCCTGCTGGCGCGCGCGCATGGCGGCGTGCTGTACGTCGACGAGATCAACCTGCTGCCCGACGCGCTCATCGACTCGCTGCTCGACGCGGCGGCCAGTGGCGTCAACGTGGTGGAGCGCGACGGCATCTCGCACCGGCATGCCGCGCGCTTCGTGCTCGTGGGCACCATGAACCCGGAAGAGGGCACGCTGCGCCCGCAGCTGCTTGATCGCTTCGGCCTGTGTGTGCGGTTGCGCAACCTGCAGGACGCGGCCGAGCGCCAGGCCATCGTGCGTGCACGGCTGGCCTTCGACGCGGACCCGCAAGGCTTTCGCGCGGCGCATGCGAAGGAGGAGGCCGAACTCGCGGCGGCGCTGGTGCGTGCGCGCGCGCGCGTGGCAGACGCGGCGACCTTGCCTTACGGCGACGCGGTGCACGAAGCCGTCGGCGCGCTGTGCATCGCGGCCGGCGTGGACGGCCTGCGCGCCGACCTCGTGATGCTGCGCTCGGCGCGTGCGCTCGCGGCGTGGGAGGGCGCGGCATCGATCATCGACGACCATGTGCAGCGCGTGGCCGAGGCGGTGCTGCTGCACCGGCGCCATCCAGCGGTCGAAGCAGTCGTGACGCCCCCAATGACGTCACCCGCACCTCACCGCAAGCCGGGCGATGCGCCCGCACGCGATGCCGGCGACGGCGACTGGGGCGCGATGCCGCCCGAGCCCGTCGGCATCGAGCGCGTGAAGCCGCTGCGCCCGCTGATCTCCGCGTCCCAGGCCGCCCCAAAAAAAGCCTGAGCCTCCGGGACGCCGCACCCGCTGGCGCACGCCAGGGTGACCGGAGGCAGGGCACGCAACGGGACGCCTGGCACGGTGCCGCCGCGCCCGGCACGGCGTTCGACTGGCCGCGCACGCTCGTCGCCCGCGGCGCGGACCGCCTGCAGGCCGCGCACCTGCGCCATCGCCCGCAGGAAGCGCGCAGCGGCGCGTTGCACTGCTTCCTGCTCGACTGCTCGGCTTCGATGCGCCACGACGGCCAGCTCGCGCGCGCCAAGGGCCAGCTGCTCGCGCTGATGCAGGAGGCCTACCAGCGGCGCGACCATGTGGCGCTGCTGTGCTTTGCCGGCGACGTGGTCGAGCTGCGCCTGCCACCGCGCCGCGCCAGCGCCTGGAACGACGACTGGGTTGCACCCATCGCGGCCGGTGGGGGCACACCGCTGGCACTCGGCGTGCTGCGCGCGCAGCAGTTGCTGGCGAAGCACGAGACTCGCCAACGCTGGCTCTGGCTGCTGACGGACGGCCGCAGCAACGAAAGCCCCGCGCGCCCCGCCGCGGCGGACGTCGCCTGCGTGATGGACTTCGAGCGCGCCCGCACGCCGCTGCATCGGGCGCGGCAGCTGGCGGCGCAGTGGGACGCACGCTACCTCAGCGCCTGAATCACAGGATCGCGGGGCGCGCCCCAGCGCTCGTGGATCGACTTGGGACGAGAAGGGGCATCCGCCGCGTGGCGCACCGCTGCAGGTGGCGCCTTCGATACTGCGGCGCTCCCAACGAAACCCAGGAAACCCCATGTCCGTCACTCCCCGCCGCGTGGTGCGCGAAGGCGCGTTCAAGCACATCATTGCCGACGGCGTGCAGGTCGGCGACACGATCTATCTCTCGGGCCAGGTGAGCGTGGACGGCGAGGGCCGCACCCTCGGCGCCGGCGACATTGCGGCGCAGGTGCGGCAGGCCTACGCCAACGTGCGCGGCGTGCTCGCGTCCTTCGGCGCCTCGATGGCCGACGTGGTGGACGAAACCCTGTTCGTGACCGACATCGACGGCTTCCTCGGCCAGGCCGACGCGCTGTTCGCCTTGCGCGCCGAGATGTTCGGCGGCGAGCCGCAGATCTCGCAGACGCTGGTGCAGGTGGCGCGGCTGGGCAGCCCGGATTGGCTGATCGAGATCAAGTGCATCGCCAGAACAGCTGCAGCCTGAAGGGCTGAAGGCCTGTTCCGCCAGGCAGTTCGGGTACCGTATGGCATGCGTCCGAAACCCCGTCTCCTGGCCCTTGCGTTGACCCTGGCCATGCCTGCCGCCTTTGCCCAAACCGAGGCGTCCGTGCAGCCCTTGAGTGCCGAAGAGTGCAAGGCGCAGGAAGCCGTGCTGGAGCGGGACATGGCCCTGGCCCGTTCGCGCGGCCAGATGCTGCGCCGGCGTGAGCTGGCCGACACCCTGAGCGCGCTGCAGCAGCGCTGCCAGGCGCTGGCGCCGATGAGCCGCGAAGCGCGCATCGAGAAACTGGAACGCGAGATCCGCACGCTGCGCACCGAGCTCGAACGCGCGGAGGCGCAACTGCGCAGCGTGAAGAGCGAGTCGCCCTGAGCCTTGGCGGCTCGCAGCTACCTCACCAGGGCAGGTCGCTGAGTTGCCTGCGCGGGTCCGACGCAGCCGGCGCCACGTCGGCCGCCGTGGCCGGCCCGTCTTTCTCCGCCACGGCCTCCACCGGCGCCAACATCGTCCCGCGGCAGTTCGGCGAGCCGCAATGGCAGGGGTACTTCGATGGCGGCGAGCCGTCGTCAGCCGTGAGCGAGTAGTCGATGAAGAGCTCGTCGCCGGCCTCCACCGCTTCCATCGTCTGGAAGCGCAGCACCATCTCGCCCGCCTCGTCGTACTCCTCGACCGCCTCGCAGTTCGGCTCGCACGAATGGTTCAGGTGGCGCGTGGCGTTGCCGCCCTTGGCGCCGTCGATGGTCTCACCGGTCGTCAGCGTGAACAGGTAGGTGAGCTGGTCGTCCCAGAGCTTGGAGGCGACTTCCTGCCTGGTGTAGCGGCGGCCTTCGTACAGGCCCAGGAAGGCTTCGGCCGGCAGGTCGCGCGTGGCGAAGGCGCCCAGGCCATGCACGCCGCTGGGGCCCACGCGGATGAAAGGGGTGGACGAGGTTCGCTTGGGGGACTTCATGAACGGACGGGGCGCGAGGAATCGGAAGAAAAGGTGGGCTGGGGCTGGAGTGTGGCGGTCATCTCGATCTGGCGTATGACAAGGGTGGCGCCGCGTGCGGTCAGGGCGCGGTGCAGCGGGCTGCCCTCGGGCTCGTCGACCAGCCGCCAGCGTGCGCCCGGGCGTGCCTGCGCGAGCGCATCGAGCAGCGCATGGGCCGAGGCCTCGTCGGGTGCGGCGGCGTCGAGCAAGGTGTTCAGCGGCAGGGTCGCTGGCAGGAGGATGGCGTAGCCGCTCGTTGCCGTGCCGAGGGCCACGGCGCCGTCGTGCACCAGCGCACCTTGCACGGTCGGCCACTCGCGGCGCCAGGTGGGGCGCGAGACGGCGGTGCAGGCTGCATGCAGGGCGGCGAGCGCATCGGTATCGGGCGCTGTCGAAGCTGCATCGGCACGAGGCTCGAAGCTGCCTTCGAGCACCTCGAGCGCGCGGGTTTCGACGAAGCCCGCCTGCCGGTACAGCTGCCGCGCCGGGTTCTGCTCGATCACTTCGAGCTGCACCTGCGCGATGCCGGCCGCCGACAGGTCGCGCAGCTGCGCGTCGATGAGTTGCTTGGCCAGCCCGCGGCGGCGCTGCGCGCTCGCGATGCCGAAGCCCGCGAGGTAGGCGCGCGGCCCGCGCCGGCCGACGAGCGAGAGGCCGCAGGCCTCGCCGTCGGCGACGCTCACGCGCGAGAGGCCAAGGTCGGCCTGGGCGCGCCGCACGTGCCGCTCGAACATCGCGCGGTCGAACGCGATCGGCACGAAGTAGTCTTCGTACGAGCGGTTCCACAGGGCGGTGAGTTCGTCGGTGCCGAAGTTCGCGGCGGGAACGATGTCGAAGTTCATGGCGTGCCGAAGATCAGTTGCGCGGCGCATCCAGCGACGCAAGGCAATTCACGATGGCATCGGCCGCCTCGTCGAGCCGGGGGCCGGGCCGCATCATCAGGTCGAAGCGCGCCGAGGCAAAGCTGCAGACGCGCCCGCGCTGGATGGCCGACATGGCCGACCAGCCGGGGCGCCCCGCCATGGCCGAGATTTCGCCGAGGGCCGAGACCATCAGCACGTCGGGGTTGGCGCGCACCACGAACTCGGGGTTCATCCTAGGGAAGGGGCCGAGCGAGCCGGGCACCGCGTTGGCCAGGCCCAGGCGCGCCAGGGTTTCGCCGATGAAGGAGCTTTCGCTTGCCGCCGCGACGCCGCCGTGCACCTCGAAGTACACGCGCCGCCCCTGCCAGTTCAGCGGCACGCGGGCGCGCGCCGCGTTCAGCCGGGCATCGAGGCTGCGCCAGAAAGCCTCGCCCGCGCCCGGCTTGCCGGTGGCGCGGGCCACGGTTTCCATCACGCGGCGCATGTCGGCATGGGTCTTGGCGTCGAGCGCCAGCACCTTGATGCCCAGGCGCTCCAGCGCCTCGGCAGCGCGGCTGCGCGGGCGCAGCAGCACGAGGTCGGGCTTGAGCGCGACGATGCGCTCGATGTTCGCGTCGTCCATGCCGCCCACCTGCGGCAGGCCCTTCACCGCCGCCGGCCAGTTGGCGTGGCGGTCGATGCCCACGAGCCGGTCGCAGGCGTCGAGCGCGCAGACCGTCTCGGTGAGCGAGGGCATCAGCGACACGATGCGTTTGGCCGGCGCCTGCAGCTCGAGCACGCGGCCGCGGTCGTCTTCCAGCCGGATGGCGCCGGCGTGTGCGGCCGGGCCGATTCCCAGTGCCACGAAGGCCGCGGCCCGGGCGATGTGGCGGAAGGCGGTTGAAAAGGGTGGGCGCTGGGGCAGGGCGTTGAAGGTCATCGGGGCGGGCGGAGTCAGCCCGCTATTGTCGCGGCGCTTGCATCCGCAGCTGGCGCGCCGCTTCTTCCGCCCGTGCGTCGTCCACTTCGCGCAGCACGTTGCTGAGATCGACCGGGCCGGTCTCGCGCACGAAGGTGCCCGTGAGCTCGGTCTCGGGCCGCAGCAGGCCGCGCTCGTAGAGCTGCCAGATCTCGTCGCCGTAGTGCGTCTTCAGCAGCGCGGGCGCGTACTGCCCGAAGAAGTTGCGCAGGTTCTCCACGTCGCGCAGCAGCATGCGCTTGGCGTGGTTGTTGCCGGCGGCATCCACCGCCTGCGGCAGGTCGATGATGACCGGGCCGTCTTCGGCCAGCAGCACGTTGAACTCCGACAGGTCGCCGTGCACGATGCCTGCGCAGAGCATGCGCATCACTTCCTTGAGCAGGCTCGCATGGTGGCGCAGCGCGTCGTCGGGCGAGAAGGCCACGTCGTTCAGGCGTGGGGCGGCGTCGCCGTTCGCGTCGGTCACCAGGTCCATCAGCAGCACGCCTTCGAGGAAGTTGTGCGGCGTGGGCACGCGCACGCCGGCCGCGGCCAGGCGGTAGAGCGCATCGACCTCGGCGCTTTGCCAGATGGCCTCGGTCACTTGGCGGCCGAAGCGCGTGCCCTTGGCCATGGCGCGCGCCTCGCGGGTGTTCTTCACGCGGCGGTTCTCGGTGTAGTCGACGGCCTGGCGAAAGCTGCGCTTGTCGGCTTCCTTGTAGATCTTGGCGCAGCGCGTTTCCTCGCCGCAGCGCACGACGTACACCATGGCCTCCTTGCCGCTCATGAGCTGGCGCACGACGCTGTCGATCAGCCCTTCGTCGACGAGGGATTGCAGTCTGGGGGGTGTCTTCATGCGTGCGCCTCCGGCACAGCCAGGGGGCGGGTCGAGAGGAAGGCCCTCAGGCTTTCCGTGCCGATCTGGTAGGCGCCATCATGCCTGTGCGGGGCAAAGCCCAGCTGGCGGTTGATGGCGAGCATGGGCGCGTTGACCTCGGCGTTCTGCGTGACGGCGATCGCCACCTCGGGATGCCGTTCGCGCACGAGCTGCAGCATGATCGCCTTCACGCCCTTGGCCAGTCCCTTGCCGCGCCAGGCGCGGGCCACGCCGGTGAGGCGCTGGAACATGCGGTCGGGGTACAGCTGGTTCCAGCTGGCGTCGCACACGGCGGCCACCTCGTCATTGGCATCGCGCAGCAGCACGAGAAAGTGCTCGCCGCCGCGCCGGTCGATTTCGGCGTACCAGGCGTGGAAGCCTTCCAGCTCGAAGCGCAGGGGCGCGCGTTCCAGCGCGCTGGTGGGCGCGTCTTCGAGCAGCGCGGACAGCGGCGCCATCAGCGTGGCCAGCCGATCGAAGGGCACGCGGCCTGCGTGGATCTCCAGGCGCAGTCCGTGCGTGGGCGCGAGGGCGTCGGCGCGCCAGCGCGCGAGCGCCGCCCAGTCGAGGCTGTCGAAGGCCATGCGGTTCTCGATGCTGCGGTGCTTTTCGGTCGCACCGATGGCCGCGAGGAACGCCCGGCCTTCCGGCAAGTGGGTCTTGAAGGTCGCGGTGGTGGGGTCGCGCGTCTTCTCCATCAGCGCCAACAGCCGGTGCAGCAAGGTGCTGGCCACGCCCTGTCGTTGGTGCGATCGCAGCACGCCGCCCCACACGTCGATGAAAGGCGCGAAGGTCGCATAGTCGGGCGAGCCTTCGCGGCGCACGCCCATGTTGAGGCTGCCGACGATGCGCCCCTGTGCGTCCCGCGCGAAGGCGCGGTGCACCACATGCAGCGGCGTGTGCTGGCGCACGTCCTGCTGGGTGTGGGCGTCGTCGGGCTGCGGTTCGCCCGGAAAGTCTTCGTCGTGGCGCTGGCGCCAGTAGGCCAGGGCCTGCGCCCATTCTTCAGCGGACGCCCGCTGCGGATCGAAAGAAGAAGTCGTGAACTGCCGCGCATCGGCGGCACGGGTTTCAAGCATGGTGAGCCTTGATTCGAAAAGGGAACGGACCGCGCGCGGCACTCATGTGCCGGCGTGGCGTTGTCTGAATCGGACGGCGTGTCGCGGCAGGACACCGCGAGGGTCGAACGGGCTGGCTGGTGGTGCCTTCAGCGGCACCGGGTGCGCGAGGAGCGCGTCAGCAGTGGTTCGGGTGCGACCCGGCAAACCGTACGGGGGAGGGAGAGTGAATAGCAGTGTCTTCCATCGCGCACCTCCAGTCCGGTTTGTTGATCGAGGCGTCGAATGTAGCGAGGTTCGCGCGGTCTGTGAAGTGCCAGGCAATGCAAGAAGGCTGCGGCAGAATGGGCCGATCCACAGGGAGATGCCATGAATCCGAAGAAGATCTTCGACGCGGCGCGCGAAGCCGATGCCGACACGGTGCGCGCCTGCATCGAGGCTGGGGCCGACATGGCCGCCGTGAACAAGCAGGGCTTCACTGCGCTGCAGTGCGCCGCGATGGGCACGAACGAATCCGAGCTCGACCCGATCCTCGCCGTGCTGCAACTGCTGCTCGAGGCCGGCAGCCCGCTCGAATACACCGGCACCGACGGCCGCACCGCGCTGTACCTCACGGCCGAGTTCTCGCCGACCACAGAGCCGGTGCAACTGCTCATCGACGCGGGCGCGAACCCCGACGTGCGCGACAGCCACGGCAACCACATCACGGAGAACGCGATGGAGGAAGAGGTTGCCGAGTTGCTGTCGCGCATCACCGGCCACGCGCTGCCCGAGCCGCCGCCGCCCGAGCCCGACCCGGTGAAGATGAGTGCCGCGCAGTGGCGCGCCGCCGAGGCACGCATTGCCGAGGTGTTCGCCGCGCTGACGCAGGCGGGCCTGGTCGCGCTGCAGGACGCGGGCGACACGCAGTCCGATGGCTTCTCCGATTGCTCCGAAGCGTTCCGCGAACGCGGCGGCAAGAAGGCCGGCGTGCACGGCTTCTGCTTCTACACGCGGCAGGACCAGAACCGCGCCAAGCGCACCAGCCAGCTCTCGCTCGCGTTCTGGGGCGCGCCCGAGGGCGGCGATGCGGACATGCAGCGCGTCGGCGAACTGGTGGTCGGCCAGTTTCGCGGCGCGGGCTTCGAGGTGCGCTGGAACGGCGCGTCGTCGATGCGGCCTGAAGTCGATCTGCGCGCCTGAGCTTCAGCCCAGCGCCGCGCGCAGCCGGGTCGCGAGCTGTCGCGCGTGCGTGGGCGAGGCGACGTTGGTGAAGCCCATCAGCAGCCCCTGGTTTTCAACGGCCGTGGTGCCCCGGGCCGACAGTGGCTGGCAGTTCAGGCCGGCCGCCTGCGCACGGCGGGCCAGCACCACGTCGCTGTCGCGGTGCCCTTCGAAGCGCGCGATCAGGTGCATGCCGCCGGCCTGCAGGTCGATGCGCACGCCGTCACCGAAGGCCTTCTGCAAGGCCTCGACCAGCAGGGCGCGGCGGCGCGCGTAGAGCAGGCGCATCTTCTTCAGGTGGCGCGAGAAATGGCCGTCGCGCATGAAGTCGGCCACCGTGGCCTGCGTGATCTGCGGGCAGCCGTTGGACGCGATGCGCGACGCGTCCTCGAAGCGTGCGCGCAGCGATTCGGGCACCACCAGGTAGCCCAGCGCGAGGCCCGGGTAGAGCACCTTCGAGAAGCTGCCTGCGTACAGCACGCGGTCGTGGCCGTCGAGGCTCTTGAGCGCGGGCAGCGGCGCGCCGGCATAGCGGTACTCGCCGTCGTAGTCGTCCTCGACGATCCAGGCCTTCGCACGCGAGGCCCAGTCGAGCAGCTGCAGCCGGCGCGCCAGCGACATCGACACCCCCAGCGGTGCCTGGTGCGAGGGCGTGACGACCGCCATGCGCGCCTTCGGCGAGCGGCGCACGCCGCGCGCGACCACCAGGCCTTCGCCGTCCACCGGCACCGGCACCACGCGGTGGCCGGCGCTGTGCAGCACGTCGCGCGTGGGCGCATACCCCGGGTCTTCGATCCACACGCGGTCGTCCCGGGCGAGCAGCGTGCGCGCCACCAGCGCCAGCGACGTGCGGTAGCCACCGGTGACGAAGACCTGCGCCGGCTGGCAGTCCACGCCGCGCGACACCCGCAGGTAGGCCGCGATGGCCTCGCGCAGCGGCGCATGGCCTGCGGGGTCGCCGTAGAACAGGTCGGCCGCGCCCATGACGCGCGCACGGCGGGCCATCAGGCGCGCCCAGAGCTTGCGGGGAAAGGCGTCGAGCGCCGGGATACCGAGTTGCAGGGGTGGCGGGGCGATGGGGCCGGCCAGGGCCGGCGCGTCCGCAACGGGGCGCGAACCGGCGCGCACTGGCCGCTGCACCGGCAGCGACGGTGATACCACCGTGCCCGCCTGTCCTTGCGCGCAGAAATAGCCTTCGCCCGCGAGCTGGCTGTAGGCGGCTTCCACCGTGCCGCGCGCCACGCCCAGCTCGCTGGCCAGGCTGCGCGCCGAGGCCACGCGGTCGCCGGGGCACAGCACGCCGTGTTCGATCGCCGTGCGAAAGCGCTCATAGACCTGGCGATGCAACGGGGTCGCAGTCGAGCGGTCGATGCCGGGGAGGACGTTGTCTGGCGGTTCGATCATGGCCCAGTGATTTTGACGATTCTTGGTTCTTTCGTATGGTGCATCGCGATCCTAAGCTCGAGCCTTCGAACAGCCAGCAGGAAAGAGGGACACGCAATGGGCGAGAAGGTATTCGTGGCGGGCGCGACCGGGGCCGTGGGCTCGGCGCTGATCCCGCAGCTGATCGAGGCCGGCCACACGGTGTACGGCGGCACCCGCCGCGCCGAGCGTGCGGCGGCGCTGGAGGCACGCGGCGCCACGTCGGTCGTCGTCGACGTGTTCAACGCGCAGGCCTTGCGCGACGCGCTGGTGCGCATCGCGCCCACGGTCGTCATCCATCAGCTCACCGATCTGCCCCGGGACCTGGACCCGGCGCTGATGGCCGAGGCGGTGGTGCGCAATGCGCGCGTGCGCATCGAGGGCACGCGGCACCTCGTGACGGCGGCGCTGGCGGCCGGCGCGAAGCAGTTGATTGCGCAGAGCATCGCCTGGGCCTACGCGCCCGGACCGACGCCGCACACCGAGGATGATCTGCTCGACCTCGGGGCCGAAGGCGGACGCCGCATCAGCATCGACGGCGTGGCGGCGCTGGAGCGCAGCGTGCTGGGTGCCGTCGGCCTCACGGGCACGGTGCTGCGCTATGGGCAGCTGCATGGGCCGGGCACCTCGAACGCGGCACCGAAGGGCGCGAGCCCGGTGCATGTCGAGGCCGCGGCCTGGGCGGCGCTGCTTGCGATGCGGCATGCGCGTGGCGGCATCTTCAACATCGCGGAAGACAGCGCCGAGGTCAGCAGCGAGAAGGCAAGGCGCGAACTGGGGTGGCATGCGGCATTCCGGCTGTCACAGGAGGTCGCGTCATGAAGGCCGCACGCTGGCATCGCACGCCGTCGATCGGCGCGGGCCTCGCAGGGCTGTCGCTGGTGCTCGCCGCCGGCTGGGCGCTGATGCCGCGCACCGGCCAGCAGGAGGCCGTGCAGTGGTTCGCCGATGTGTGCAGCTCGGTGGCGCGGCCGATGTTCGCGTCCGCCCCCGTGCCTGCGGGCTCGGAGGCGACAGCGCGGCCCGCGACGCAGGTCAAGGTGCTGTCGTGCGAGGCGCTGCCGCACGTGCCCGGCAAATCGGTGACGACGGTGCTGGTCGACTTTCCGCCGCTGGCCTATTCGCCCGCGCACCGTCACCCGGGCTCGGTGACCGCGATCATTGTCGAGGGCACCATCCGCTCGCAACTGGGCGGCGGCCCCGTGGGCACTTTCAAGAGCGGCGAGACCTTCTTCGAGCCGCCGAACACGCTGCACATGTTCGCGGAGAACCCCGACCCGGTGAAGCCCGCGAAGCTGATGGCGGTGTTCGTCACCGATACCAACTGCGGACCGTTGTTGCTGCCGCCCTGAAGCTTCTGGTGCTGTGCGCACAGCTTCGAGAGAGCGTCAAACGCACGCGCCTTCGGCCCCGGATCGCGCAAGGCCACCGAGGCCGCACGGACTGCGCGCGATTAGAGTCCGGCGATGACTCTGACCTATGCATACCTCGCTGTCGCGATCGTCGTCGAAGTGCTCGCGACCAGCTTCCTCAAGGCCTCGGACAGCTTCACCCAGCTCTGGCCCAGCGTGGCCACGGTGGTGGGCTACGCCGTGTCGTTCTACTTTCTCTCGCTCGCGCTGCGCGTGCTGCCCACCGGCATCGCCTACGCGATCTGGTCGGGCGTGGGCATCGTGCTGATCTCGGTGGTGAGCTGGCTCTGGTTCGGCCAGACGCTCGATGCGCCGGCCATCGTCGGGCTGGGGCTGATCATCGCGGGCGTGGTGGTGGTCAACGTGTTCTCGAAGTCGGTGGGGCACTGAGGCATGGGCACGATCGAACAGCTGTTGCCCCGCTTGCCCGCCGGCACGACGTGGACGCCGGCCAGCGAGGGCGAGTCGGGTGATGCAGTGTTCCGCCGCAGCGATGGCGCGGCCTTCGCGAAGGTGTCGCTCGGTGCGGGCGCCGCGCAGCTCGACGAGGAGCGTCGCCGCACCGAATGGCTCGCGCCGTACGGCGTCGGCTCCGCGCGCGTGCTCGACTGGCGCGCGACGCTCGAGGGCGCCTGCCTGGTCACGGCCGCGGTGCCGGGCGTGCCGGCCAGCGACCTGCCGGCGGCTGACTTGCTGCCGGCCTGGCCGTCGATGGCGCGGCGCCTGCGCGCGCTGCACGAGATTCCGGCGGGCGAGTGCCCGTTTGCGCGCCCGCTGTCGGCGATGTTCGACCGCGCCGCCGATGTCGTCGCGCGCGGCGCGGTGAACCCGGAGTTCCTCGACCCCGACCAGCAGGACGTGCCGCCGCCATTGCTGCTGGCGCGGCTGCACGCCGACCTGCCGCACCGGCTGGCACAGGAGGCGCAAGACCGCGTCGTGTGCCACGGCGATGCCTGCCTGCCGAACTTCCTGGTCGATCCGCAGACGCTGCAATGCACCGGCCTCATTGACGTGGGGCGGCTCGGCACGGCGGACCGGTATGTCGACCTGTCGCTGCTGCTGGGCAATGCGCGCGAGAGCTGGCGCGATGCGGCCGACGCGCGCGCCGCGCATGCCTTGCTCTTCGCGCAGTTGGGCATCGACGCGCCCGACGACGGCCGGCTCGATTTCTATCTTCGGCTCGACCCGCTGACCTGGGGCTGATGGCGGCGCCGGCGCGCCGCATTGTTTCCTTTTCGGGAACGCCGTGGTTCTTTTTGCTGAGGGTTTTTACCTAGATCCCGCCGCACAATTCATCTCACGGGCCGGCCCCCAAAGCCGGTCCGGATGAACAGGCCCCGAGCGAGTTGGCCGCCCTTCAAGAAGAGGGACGGTGACCCACCCCAGACCGGTTCAAACCATCCAAGCAAACACTTGTACTACTGAACTGAATTGAAGAAGGAAACCGCCATGAACGCCTCGAAGATCCTCTCCGCCGTTGCTGTTGCCCTGATGGCCGTCGCCGGTGCCGCCCACGCTGAAACCTACGAAGGCGTGCATCGCCTGACCTCGGCCGCCAGCCGCGCCGATGTCGCCGCACAAGCTGTCGTGGCCGCGCACAGCGCCGACCCCTATGCCACCGGCGCCGAGGCAGGCCCCGCCCAGGTGTTCGTGTCGACCGTGAGCCGCGACGCGGTGCGTGCCCAGGCCGTGGTGGCCGCTCGCAGCGAGAACCCCTACAGCGAAGCCGTGACGTCCCGCGTGGCCCCGGCGCTGGCCAGCGGCCTGGACCGTGCCAGCGTGCGCGCCGAAGCCCGTGCCGCCGCACGCGGCGAGGCACTGCCGCTGTAATCGATCGGTCTGACAGGCAGGCACGCGCGCTCGGCCCCACGGGGCGGGTGTCGGCGGGCCAGGGAAAGAAAAACCGGCCTTGCGAAAGCAAGGGCCGGTTTTTTCACGAACGGAGTGGGGCGGTCGTCAGAAGCAGCGTTCTTCGATCGTGCCCACGCGGTCCGGATAGAAGGCCACGTAGTCCTTGATCGGCGCGACCGATTCATAGGGTGACTCGTAGGTCCACACGGCATTCACCGAGCGCTCGCCGCCGGCTGGAATGCTGTAGTAGGCGCACTCGCCCTTGTACGGGCAGTAGGTCGCATGCGTGGTGCGCTCCAGCAGCGACATGCGCACGTCCTTGCGCGGAAGGTAATGCACCGTGCCGAAATGCGACTCTCGCAAGGTCAGCGCCTCGCGCGAGCTGGCAATCACATGGCCTCCCACCGACACCACCACGCGCAACGGATTCGGCGTGATGGTGATCGCATGGTCGGGGCCCGGAATCTTGACGGTGCGTTCTGGCGTAGCGAACATGGACAAGCTCCTTCGGACGAATCGGCGGATGCGCATCTTGCTGCGTTGTCGCGACGATTTGAAGTCTCCCGCGAATCCACCTGCTCCCGGCGTGGTTAAAGGCGGCCGGGCTCGAAAACCAAAGTTTCAGATTCGCTGTTTTTGCGGTGCACACCGAAGCCCGCGCGGCCCGGCGCGATGTGTTCGCGCAGCGTGAGCGCCGGAATTTCGTAGTCGCCGCCGTTCTGCCGGCGGAACGCAATCGGGTCGGTGGACCACAGCGTGTCGAGCCGCTCGCCCAGCTCGCCGGTGATGCGCGCATAGGCTGCGGCATCGACCTTGCCCGTGCGGTGCACCACGAAGGGCGGCAGCACGTCGAAGCCCGGGTAGTAGAGGATGCCGTGGTGAATGGGAAACAGCAGGTCGTCCATCGGCCCGTTGATGCCGCGCGGGGCGTAGTGCGAGGCCCAGCCGCCGGTTGTCACCACCAGCATCGCGCGCTTGCCGGCCAGCGTGCCTTCGCCGAAGCGGTCGCCCCAGTGTGTATCGGAATGTTCGCCCACGCCGTAGGCAAAGCCGTAGGCGTAGATGCGCTCGATCCAGCCCTTGAGGATGGCGGGCATCGAGTACCACCACAGCGGGAACTGCAGGATCACCGCGTCGGCCCACAGCAGCTTCTCCTGCTCGGCGGCGATGTCGGCGGTCTGCGTGCCGCCCTCGAAGGCGCGCAGCGAGTCGAGCACGGGGTCGAAGGGCGCGGCGGTGTCGCGCGCGGGAAAGTCGTCGGCGTCGAGCGCGGGCTTCCAGCGCATCGCGTACAGGTCGGACACGCGCACGGAGTGGCCGGCGCTCGTGAGGCGTTCGACCATGAAGCGATGGAGCGAGCCGTTCAGCGAGGCGGCTTCGGGATGGGCAAGGACCAGCAGGATGTTCACGGTGTCAAAGGGTTCGAGTGAAGATGCCCTCAGGTTAGGGATTGCCAAGTTATATTGGAAATGAATAGTTTGAATTCCAGGTATCGCCATGAACAATTTCAGCCGCATCGACCTCAACCTGCTGGTCACGCTCGACACCTTGCTGGCCGAGCGCAACGTGACCCGCGCGGCCGAGCGCCTGAACCTCTCGCAGCCCTCGGTGAGCGTGCAGCTGGCCAAGCTGCGCGAGCTCTTCGACGACCCGCTGCTCGTGCCCGCGCAGCGCGGCATGCGGCCCACCGCGCGTGCCGACGAACTGCGCGAGCCGCTGCGCGAAGCCCTCGCATCGCTGGGCCGCGCGGTGGCGCCCAGCCAGCCTTTCGACCCGGCCAAGGCGACCACCACCTGGCGCGTGGCCGCGGCCGACTACGCCGAGTCGGCCATCCTGCTGCCCGCGCTGGCCGGCCTGCGCGCGGCCGCGCCCCACACCCGGCTGGCCGTGGTCGAGGCCGTGCCGACGCGCATGGCGCGCCAGCTCGAGCAGGCGGAGATCGACCTGTTCTTCCACACCAGCGTGGGCGCGCCGCCCGGTCTGCACCGGCGCGTGCTGTTCCACGAGCGCTACGTGCTGGCCGGGCGGGCAGGGCACCCGCGCCTGAAGCGCCGTCCCACGCTCGCGCAGTTCTGCGCGCTGGAGCATGTGGTGGTGTCGCTCAGTGGCGGCGGCTTTGCCGGGCCGACCGACGAGGCGCTGGCAGTGCAGGGCCTCACGCGGCGCGTGGCGCTGTCGGTGCCGCACTTCCTTTTCATGATGTCCGTGCTCGCCAGCACCGACATGGTCGCCATGCTGCCCGAGCGCCTGGCGCGCGGCGCGCCGGGGCTGCGCGTGGTGGAGGCGCCGCTCGACGTGCCGGGCTACGAGATGGCGATGCTGTGGCACGAGCGCCGGCATCGCGACCCGGGGCATCGGTGGCTGCGCGAGCAGATCGCCCGCAGCTTGTAGCGTCGGCTGGCGCGCCGGCCGCCCCCTTCGCCGGCATCGGCTTTTCGCCATGACGACGCAGAGCTTGCCGCTGCGGGCGTACAGTCGAAGCGTGGGCCTGTCGGGGCTCTCTCTGCACGAATGGAGGTCGAAGATGGCCCAGCACGCAATTACCGCTGTTCACTTCAAGGACGGAAAGGTGGACCTCGTCGCCATTCACCCGGTCGTGGAGAAGGAGTTCGGTTCGACGGAATTTGCCCTTGGCACGGCACAGCGCGTCAGCGTCGGCGAATGCGTCAAGCTCCTTGCGGCCGGCGAGGAGGTGTGCCTGGCCCGGCGCACTGAAAGCCACGGCTGGGAAGTCATTTGCGACGCCCGGCTCTTGCCGGGCGGGACCGCTTTCGCCGGCGTCGACATCCTGGACCGTCCCACCGATGCCTTGCTGCAGCTTCCTGCGTGGGACTAGATCACCGGGCGCCTGCGCCGGATGCACCTGTAAAGGGCCGCCAACAAGTCGCCGACGATCGGTTCAGCCGGAGACGCTCTTTGTGTGACGGAAGAAGTTCTCGGGGTCGTACCTGCGCTTGAGTGCCGCGAGTTTGTCCAGGTTGGCCCGGCCGTATGCGGCTTCGATGCGGTCCTGGCCCTCTTCCTCCGTCAGGAAGTTGATGTAGGCCCCGCCTGTCGAGCAGACGCGCGTCGCTTCGAAGCAGTCCCGCGCCCACTGGATGTGGATGTCGTCGTCGCCCGGCCTCTCCCAGGAGCCCGCGATGTTCAGCACATAGGCCGCGTCCCGGTTGCCTGCCGGCGAATGCCCGGCAGGCAGCTCGCCCAGCGCACCCTGGATCTGGAACAGGAGGATGGCCGAATGGGGCGATTGAATCCGGCCCGCATGCGTCACGGCGAGATCGATGGTCCGCTGATCGATGCCTGGCAGGTAGTGCGACTTCCAGTAGTAGCGCCGTCCCTTGGGCTGCGTGGCGTCGAGCAGGCTCTGCATCTGCGTGTAGGGCCGGCGCGTCACGATGTCGGCCACTGGCCGGCCAAGCGCGCGCAGCGGTGCGATCAATGCCTCTCCCTCTTCGACCTTGCCGGTGTAGCAGACGAAGATGGCCACGATCGGCTTGCCGTGCACCTCCTTCGGGAGCCAGGGCGCCGGCGGCGCGATCCGCAGAACGGCCACGCTGGTCAGTTCGCGCGGGGCCTCTGCGCTGAACGCACGGTAGGCGTCGAGAACCTGCCGGGCGTCGTCGCCGCTCCATGCGATCGCACCGCCCAGGATTTCGGGGCCGACGGGAAAGAGCCGGTACTCGAAGGAGGTGACGATGCCGAAGTTGCCGCTGCCACCACGCAGCGCCCAGAACAGGTCCTCGTTCTCGTCCGCAGACGCACGCACGACTTCGCCGCTGGCCGTCACGACTTCCATCGAGACCACGTTGTCGCAGGTCCAGCCGTGGCGACGCGTGAGGTAGCCGAATCCGCCGCCGACGGTGAGGCCTGCAATCCCGGTCGCAGACACAAAACCGAGCACGGCGGCGAGCCCGTGCAGCTGTGTCTCGCGGTCGACGTCGCCCAGCGTGCAGCCCGCTTGCGCGCGCGCCGTGCGACGCGCGGGATCGACCCAGACACCTCGGAGCAGCGACATGTCGATCATGAGGCCGCCCTCGCAGACCGCAAGCCCGGCGATGTTGTGGCCGCCGCCGCGCACGGAACTCAGAAGCCCGTGCTGGCGTGCGAACCGGACGGCCTGCACGACATCGACCGTGCCGGTGCAGCGCGCCACCAGGCCCGGGCGTCGATCGATCATCGCGTTCCAGACCTTGCGCGACTCCTCGTAGGCCGGGTCGTCCGCGGTCAGCACCTGGCCTTTGAACGTGGCCTTGAACGACTGCAGGATCTCCGGCGAAAGGTCCACGGTCCCGCCGTCCATGCGTGTGAGTTGGATCGTCATGAGTGGTCTCCGAAAGGAGTGGGGAAGTCGGGGGCAGCTTGCGCGTGACCAGGCGAGCGAACAAGTCCAGAATCTGAAGCGTTGCCGCTCTGGAGACGAGGCGATGGAAAATACCTACGGTCAGTTCTGCACCGTCGCCAGGGGGGCCGAGGTGTTGTGCGAGCGATGGACGCCGCTGGTCGTGCGCGAGTTGCTGTGCGGCAGCAAGCGCTTCAACGACCTGCATCGCGGCGTCCCGCGAATGTCCACCAGCCTGCTGGCGCAGCGGCTTCATCGCCTCGAGGAATTCGGTGTCGTGCGCCGCAACACCGTCGGCAAGGTGTGGGAATACAGCCTCACCGAGGCCGGCGAGGAACTTCGACCCATCGTCATGGCGCTGGGCCATTGGGGTGCGCAATGGATCGGCAGCCGCCTGCGCGACGACGAACTGGATGCGGGCCTGCTCATGTGGGACATGCGCCGGTTCGCGTGCATTCAGGAGTTCCCGCCCCGACCCGTGATCATCCACTTCCAGCTGCGCGACGCACGGACGCGCGAGCGCACGTGGTGGCTCGTGGTGGAGGACGGCGTGGCCGATCTGTGCCGCGACGACCCGGGGCGCGAGCTGACGCTCGTGGTCGATGCCTCCGTGCGCGCCTTGACCGAAGTGTGGACGGGCGATCGCACGCCTGCGCAAGCGCTTCAGTCGCGCGAGATCCGTGTCGATGGGGCGAGGTGCGACGCGCAAGACCTGTGGCGGTGGCTGGGCACCAGCGTGTTCGCCTCGACGCGTCGCGCTGCGGGACGGAAGTTGCCGGACGGCCAATCTCTGGCGCCGTAGCTGCTCACGGCGAGCCAGCTACGCCGGCGCAAGGTCCTCGTGGATGCACAGAAAGTTGCCTTCCGTGTCCTTGAACCACGCCGCCTTTTCCGAACCGAGGACGCAGACATGGTCGACCGTCTTCAGGTCGGGGAAGTCGTAGTCCTCGAACACCACGCCGGCGCGCTTCAGCTTGTCGATGCTGGCGGCGATGTCCGGCACCTGGAAGCTGATCGCCGTGTGGTCGGCCTTGGTTCCCTCGGGTTTGGGGAACAGCGCCAGCGTGCTGCCGCCCACCGTGTAGACAAACTTGCCGTCGGGCCGCAAGCCACCCGCCTTCAGGCCCAGGCAGCCCTCGTAGAAGGCACGCGCGCGGTCCATGTCCTTCACCGGAAGCATGGTCGTGACAGACGAGTCGGACAGCATGGTGGGTCCTTTCGCACAGTTCGGCGCAGCGGGTGCCGCTTGGCGGCATGGCCTTGGCTGGCCGGGTGGTGGTCAGCTTACGCCTGAGGCGGGTGCGATGCCAGTGCGGTGGGTAACCTGTTTGGTGATGCACGGCCCTTTCATGAGGTCGCCTTCGGCCGGGGGCGGGCATGGCTAACATCAGCCGACAGCAGATCAGGGAGGACACAGGATGACGGTGGTTGCGGAGACTTTGCGGATGTCGACACTGCAGCGACTCGGGGCGTCCGCGCCCCTGGTGCAGTTGGCGATGGGCGAGTGCCTCTATGAAGTGTTCCGCACGGTCTGCCTGGGGCCGCCGTTCCTCGCGTACCGCGGCGCCCGTGCACCCGACGGGCCGCCATGGGTTCCACTGTGGGATCGCGGCAGCCGGGTCACGGGCCTGCGCGCACATCCGGATGGCCTGGAGTTCGTCGAGTTCAGCGTGGAGGACCCTCGCGCGTTCGAGCGGATCGCGTTGACCGAGCAAGGCTTCTGGCTGACCCGCTTCGACGCGCTGTATGAAAACGATGTGCCCGAGAGCGTCCTGCACGAGGCCGCACGGCGGGTCGGGTTCCGGTATCTGGATCAGCACCTGGCTGCGAGGGAAGGGGCCGAGGAGCGACTGAGCACCTTCAGCGATCACCGCCTGTGGCTGCAAGGCCTCGTGGTGGGCATCGATCGACAGGCCAGCGAGGCCTGACCGCAGTGTTCACACGAAACCCATCCTTTCATTGGTGCATCACCCTCGCATCAGCTCTCATGCTCCACATGCCAGCGCACCCGGCCGAGGCCGAACCCGCTCGCGACACGACGTCCGCGCAAGCGCAGATCCCGTTCTTCGATGCCGTGGAGCGCGGTCGCCTGCGCGAGGTCGAGGCATTACTTGCGCAGGGCTTTGGTGTCAACGATGTGCAGGGCTACGGTTTCAATGTGGGCGACTCGCCGTTGATGAAGGCCGCACAGCAAGGCAATGCGCAGATGGTGAAGTTCCTGCTGCGTCGCCATGCCGATGTGAACTACCGCAACGCCAACGACGGCGAGACGGCGCTGCTGCGCGCCGCCAAGTTCGCGGGCTCCGGCGGCGTCAGCGACACGCACGCCATCGACTTCCGCCAGACCCTGGCGCTGCTGTTGAAAGAGGGCGCGAACCCCGACACGCCCGATCGCAACGGCGGCCTTCCGTTGTTCTTCGCGCCCACGACCTGGGTCATTCAGGCGCTGCTGGCTGCGGGCGCGGACCCCAATGCTGCGACCAGTAACCCACCGCTGATCGAGCACGCACACGACCCTGCGCGCGTGCGGCTGCTGCTGGCCGCTGGCGCGCGGCCGGATGTGCGCGATGCGCAGGGCGCTTCGGCGCTGGCGATGGCAGCTGAGAAGGGCCGCCTTGCAAGCGTCCGGCAGCTCCTGGCGGTCATGTCGCCGGATGCGGTGCGGGGCGCCGATGCCGATGGGCACAACGCGCTCGATGCGGCGGCCAGGGGTGGCGATGGGAGGATCGTTCGCCTGCTGCTGGCGCAGGGCCTGCCGGCGACCGAGCGCGCCGTGCGTGCAGCGGCGACGCAGGGGCATCTGCAGGCCGCCCGCCTGCTGCACCGGGCCATGGACCCGCCGCAGTGGCCGCCCCTCGAAGCGGGAGCACCGGCCGAGGCACGGGTCTATCTGCTGATCCTGCAGCAGAGGCCGCAGGAGGCCCTGGCCGCCTACCGCGCCTTCGAGACGGTCGCTTGCGGACGCATGACGCCGTTGGCGTCGGCGGTCGATGCCGGCAATGTGGAGGCCGTGCGCGCCTTGCTGGCCCTGGGCGTCGACGTGAACCACCAGACCCCCGCGCCGTTGCGCAGCGAGCTGGTGCCGCAGCCGCAGACCTCGTCGGGGCTGCCCCGCCTGGTCCATGTGCTGCCGCCTCCTTGCAACGACGCTTCGCTCGCACCGCAGGCAGGTTCACCGACGTTGCTGCAGGCCGCGTTGCCTGTCGGCCGGTTGCCGTTCGCACCCGCGCCCGGCACTGAAAGCGCCTTGCCGCAAGCGGGGTTCTGGACGGACAACGCCCTGATGCGCGCCGTGGCGCGCAACCACCTCGAGATCGCACGGTTGCTGGTGGCGGCAGGTGCCGATCCGGCGCTGCGAAGCCACTACCCGCCGCACGCATCGGCGCAAGCATGGCTGCAGACGCGCCCGCCATCGCATGGCGCGTCGCTGGCCGCATGGAAGAAATTGCTGAAGCTGAGTCGGCCCTGAGATGCAAACCCTGTCGCTCGATATCCGAGGTTGGCTTTGGTAGATTCCGCCACTCCGATCTCCACCGACAGGAGCGCTTCATGAGTACACAAAAAGAACTGCATCGCGGCCGCCTGATCGACCACATCGGACTGGTCGTTCGCGATCTGGCGGCCAGCAAGGCCTTCTACAGCGCCGTCTTCGAGGCGCTGAAGATCCCGATGGGCGGCTCCGACGCGCGCAACTTCTGGGCCGACGAGCTGTTCGTGTCGACGCGCGACAGCGACGAAGTGCAGGGCGAACTCACCGGGCGCCACCACATCGCATTCCAGGCGCAAGACCGGGCCATGGTCGACGCCTTCTACAAGGCCGCATTGGCGCACGGAGGCCGGGACAACGGCCCGCCGGGTGAACGCGCCTACCACCCGGGCTACTACGCGGCGTTCGTGCTGGACCCGGACGGCAACAACATCGAGGCCGTGTTCCACGGCGAGGCCGATCGGAGTGCGGCTTCGGTGCGGATCAGGTTCTGATGCCTGTTGGCATGGGTGTCCTGAAATCATCGTCAGCCGCGGTGGCACAGCCGTCTTTCCGTTTTCGATGCCTGGCCAGCCTGTGCGCCTTGTTCATGCTGTCGGGTTGCGGAGACGAACCCGGTACGAAGCCAAAGGCCGACGGCACGAAGGCCGCGACCCATCTGCACGACCGGCATTCGGCCTATGCGGGAAGTCCCAGCGAGTGGAGCGCCTTCATGGACTGCTGGCGCAAAGCGTCGTTCGAGTTGAATTCGACGAAGCCAGAGGCCGCGAGAGGCCAGGGTCATCTGACGGTGCTGGGGATGCAAGCACCTGGCGGCTCACCGGCTCCCACCGAGGCCGAGTTGAGGGTCGGCCTCGCCCGGCTTGAGGCCCGGCTGAAGACAGAGCTCCCCAAGTCGTACAAGGATTTCTGGGTCGCCTACAAGTCGCAGGCGCTCGCACCCTCAGCATTCAACCCGCAGAACCGGTCCCGATTCGTGGGAATGCTGGAGCTGGACGACGTGGGCCTGTTCAAGGACCTGGCGCCCGACTACTGGGCGATCAAGCAGACCGTGCCCATTCATTCGGACGACTCCGAATACTTCGTCTATGGCGTCGCCCAGGATTCGGTGTCCGGACGCACGAGCGACCATGCCCGCGCGATCCTCATCGGAAAGTATGACGATGACAGCACGGCGTTGATCTTGCTGCACCCACACGTGAGAACGAGCGACGGCGAAATGCAAGCTTCGCTGAACCAGCACGCGGGCGAGTTTCGCGCACCGTCGTTTGCCGAGTTGATGCGGCAGCTGAGCATCCTGGAAACTGTGGATGTGGCGCACGTGCCGCCTTATCCGCAGAAGACGCTGGCAGGTCGTTGTGCCGAAAGGCTGCCCATGACGAATGTTTGGTGGGAGTGACCCCAGGAGCGAGAGACGCGTTGCGCGTCAGCCTTGCGTCCCTCTCATGCTCGGAAATCGATACCCCAAGAGGGCGACGCCACCCGCGCGCCCCTTCCTCACAACTCACAGCTTCGGCGTGTACCTCACCGTGAACAGCACGTTGCGCGGATCGCCGTAGTTGTTGTTCCCGTTGGCCTCGCTGTAGGCCGGGATGTAGTAGCGCTTGTCGAAGATGTTGTTGATGTTGACGGCCAGCGCCACCTCCGGCGTCAGCTGGTAGGCCAGGCGCGCGCTCCACACGGCGAAGCCGGGCACCTTGTACGTGCGGTCGTAGCCCAGCGTGTGGCTCTGGATGCTGAAGCCGCCGCCCACGCTGAGCCGGCTCCAGTCGCCGGGCAGCTGGTAGTTGGTCCACACGCGCAGCATGTGCTTGGGCGTCCACTGGCTGAAGATCTTGCCCTTGTTGTCCGGGTCTTCGAGGAACCGGGTGGTGTTGTAGGTGTAGCCCGCCGTGAGCTGCAGCCGCGGCGCGACCTCGCCGCTGACCTCGGCCTCGAAGCCCTGGCTGCGCACCTTGCCCGACGACTTGGAGCAGTACCAGCCGTCGCAGGCAAAGCCGCCGTCGCGGTCGGTCACGGCGCGGTTGGTGTGGTTGTAGCGGAACACGGCCAGCGAGGTGTTCAGGCGGCCGTCCATCAGCTCGCCTTTCAGGCCGACCTCGTAGTTGCTGCCGATGATGGGCTTGAGCCCGTCGCCCGAGACGGTGCGCTCGGTCTGCGGCTCGAACACGTCGGTGTAGCTCGCGTAGGCCGACCATTGCTTGTTGAGCGCGAACACGAGGCCGACGTACGGCGTCACTTCGCCCGACGTGCTGACGGTGCTCGTGAAGCCCGCGGACTGGCTCGAGTAGAGATAGTCGTACCAGCTCAGGCGCGCGCCGACGATGGCCGTGAGCGGCTCGGCCAGCTGGGCCCGCCAGCTGCCGTAGATGCCCTTTTGCCGCACGTCGTAGTGCGTGTGGCTCTTCCCGCCGCCCGCCGCCATGATGGTGTCGTAGTTCTGCGCCGGGCGGTTGTGGTCGATGGCGAAGATGTTGCCGCCGCCGCTGAACCGGCGCGCATACCGGTCGGTCGACTCGAACTTCGAGTAGTTGGCGCCGATGGTCAGGTCGTGCTGCATCGACAGCGCGTCGAAGCGCCCGCGCAGGTAGACGTCGAAGCCGAGCTTGCGCGAATCGAAGCGGGTGTCCCAGTCGGCGAAGTTTAGCCCGCTGCCGTCGGCTTGCACGTCGCCGTGCATGCGCTGGTGCTGCGCGCTGTTCTTCTCGTTCATGCCGAGCGCGGAGAACTTCAGCTTCCACTGGTCGTTGAAGCGGTGCTCGGCGTCGACATACACCGTGGTCTGCTCGACGTCGCTGTGGTTCCACAGGGCGCCCGTGAACACGGAGCGCGGCAGGCCGATGTCGGTGCCGTCCGGGTAGCGCGGAAAACCACGCAGCATCGGGCGCCCCTTGGCGTGCGAGTGGCTCACGCCGAAGCCGACGGTGGTGTCGGGAGAAATGTCGTAGTCGATGGCGCCGTAGAGCGAGCGCGTCTTGCGCCACACGTAGTCGGTGAACGAGTGGCTGCGGTCTTCGTCGACCACCACGCGGCCGCGCAGCGTGCCTTCGGCATTGAGCGGACCGCCGGCGTCGAGTTGCGCGCCGTAGTGGTCCCACGAGCCCGCCTTGCCGGTGAGCGTGAGCGTCTTCTCGGGCTGGCCGCGCTTGCGCACGAGGTTGATCGCGCCGCCCGGGCTGCCGGTGCCCTGCAGCAGGCCCGAGGCGCCGCGCAGCACTTCCACGCGGTCGAAGAACACCGTGTCTTCGGTGGCCCAGTTGCCCAGCGAGTACATGTTGCGCGGCACGGGCACGCCGTCGTACTGCCAGGCGTCGATCTGGAAGCCGCGCGACGTGAGGACCATGCCCGGTCCCACGCCCTTGACGCCCACCACGCCCGTGACGTTGTTGACCGCATCGCGCAGGTCGACGAGGCCCTGGTCGTCCATGCGCTGGCGCGTGATCACGCTGACCGACTGGGGGATGTCCTTGAGCGCCTGCTCGCCCTTGCCGAGGGTCAGCGCGCGCGCCGTGTACGAGCGCGTGCCTTCGGTGGTGGCGCTGCGTTCGGCCTCGGCCGTGACGGTGACCGGCGCGAGCGTGGTGCTGCCGTCGGCGCCGGTGTCTGCAGGGCCGCCGATGCTCGAGCGGCGCAGCGCATACGCGCCGCCCGCGCCGCCCGCCGCCTCGAGGCCCGAGCCGGCCAGCAGCCGCGCGAAGCCTTCGCCCACGGCGTGCTGGCCTTGCAGGCCGGGCGAGCGCTTGCCCTGCGCGAGGGCAGGCGGAATCGTGATGCTCACGCCGGCGGAGGCAGCGAAGCTCGACAGTGCCTCGTCGAGCGGGCCGGGTGCGATGTTGTAGGCCTTGCGTGCTTCGGCTTGTGCGGCCGGTGCGTTGGGTGCGCCCGGTGTCTGCGCGGCGACGGTCCCGGCGGCGGCGCACGCCATGGCGAACAACGCGCCATGCACGGCGAGCGACAGCGCACGCAACGAGACGGTGTCGGAATCAAGGGGGGACGGTCGGCGACGGGCCATGGATTTCTCTCTCTCCTGCAAGGGTGTGAAGTTGCTGTTCCTCAAGGCTTCACACGCGAGGAAAGAAAAGGGGACAGGCCGCGACAGAAAAAATCGCAGCGGCCGAAACCGCCGCCGGCACCCGATGCCTCAACCGCCCGGCGCCACCACCGTGACCCAGTAGCGCGTGCGAAAGAGCACGTCCACCGGCAAGGCCTGCGGCAGGCTGTCGAGCACCGGGCCGGTGTCGCGCAACTGGAACACGCCCGACACGCGCAGGTCGGCCACGGCCGGATCGCAGCGCAGCACGCCGGGCCGGTAGCGGCCCAGCTCGGTGAGGAAGTCGTGCAGCCGCATGTTCCTGGCGCGCAGGACACCGCGCGACCAATCGTCGGCATCGGGCGCTGCCGCCGTGATCTCGCCGATGGCCGTCGAAGAAAACATGGTCTGCTCGCCGGCACGCACCACCGCCGCCAGGCTGCGCGCGTGGTCGGGGCGAACCTCGACCGCGCCGTCGAGCACCGTCAGATGGCTGCGATCGCCTTCATGCTGCCGGACCACGAAGCGCGTGCCCAGCGCACGCAGGCGCCCCTGCGCGGTCTCGACGATGAAGGGGCGGTAGGCGGCGTCGGAGGAGGGCACGGCATCGGGTGCCGTCTCGATGAGGATTTCGCCCGCATGCAGCCGCACGAGGCGCTGCGTCGCGCCGTAGGCCACGTCAATGGCCGTCGCGGTGTTGAGCTGCAGGCGTGTGCCGTCGGCCAGTCGCAGTTCGCGGCGTTCGCCCGTGGCGGTGCGGTGGTCGGCCAGCCATTCGCGCGCCGGCGACGCGCGCCAGGCCAGCCAGCCGGCAGGCGCCGCGGTCAGCAGCACGGCGAGTGCCTTGACGGCGGTGCGGCGATCGCTTCGCACTGCTCGGCCCAGCACCGGCATCGACAGCGCGCCCGGCAGCCCGCCGAACTTGCTGCTGACTTGCTCGGCGCGATGCCAGGCTGCTTCGTGCGCGGGGTCGGCCGCCCGCCAGCGCGTCCATTGCGTGCGATCGGCCGCCGTGGCCTCGCCCGACTGCAGCAGGACGAACCATTGCGCTGCCTGCAGGGCGACGGCCTTGTCGACCCCGATCACCATCGTGCGTTGCACCGTCACGCGACCAGCAGGATGCAGCGGGCCATGGCTTCGGCCATGTAGCGCTTGACGGTGCGCTCGCTCACGCCCAGCTTCGTTGCGATCTCCGCATAGCCCAGCCCTTCGAGCTGTGCCATCAGGAAGGCCTGGCGCACCGGCGGCGCCAGTCCGTCGAGCATCGCGTCGATCTCTTGCAGGGTCTCGAGAATGATCGCCTGCTGCTCGGGCGAGGGCGCCATCGGCTCGGGCAACGCGCTCAACGCGTCGAGGTAGGCCTGCTCCAGCGAACGCCGGCGGTACAGGTTGGCCAGCAGCCGCTTGGCGACCACCGTCAGGTAGGCGCGCGGCTCCCGCAATTGCCAGTCGCACTGATTCTCGGGCGTGTGGTCTGGCGCGGTGAGGATGCGCAGGAAGGTGTCTTGTGCGAGGTCTGCCGCATCGAAGGCATTGCCGAGCTTCCTGCGCAACCAGCCCTGCAACCACCCGTGGTGCTCGCTATAGAGGGTGTGGATGTGCGGGTGCAGAGCGGGATCGGCGGCCATGGCGGACGTAGTGCGGTGGCCAGGCCATCCAAATAAGAATTATTCTCATTGTATGACGAGTGTGCACCTATGGCTACGTTCGGGGCTGCTGCACCAACTGAAGTTCGTTGCCGGCGGGGTCGCGCAATGTGGCGAGGATGCCGCCCCAGGACTGCGGCTCGGGGAGGCCGCTGAAGGTCACGCCGCGTGACGAGAGTTCGTTGTACTTCGCCTGGATGTCTTCCACGTCGAAAGACAGGCCTGTGAAGCGGCCTATCAGGGCTTGGTCTTCTGCTGGCGCGTCTTCGTCGACACGTTCGACCACGAGACTCATCGGACCTGCGCCGAACACGCAGAAGCCATGTTCGCGTCCGTCGGCCTTCAGGGGCAGGCCGAGGATCTGTTCATAGAAGCGGGAGGCGAGGGCGAGGTCCTGGACGAAGATGCGGGCGGTGTGAAGCTGCATGGGCTCTCCTGGCTGAGGGTGAGGTGCATGCTAGGCGGAGGCTTTGGCCGGAACAAGAGGCCGTGCCGAATGATTGCTTCCGGCGGGCTGCAGCCTCGTGTGCGGCTGGCGCGTTGTGGTCCAAAGCGGTTCGATTGGGGCTTAGCGCACAGCCCCGGTGCCCGACGAAAACCAGGCGCCGCCCCTGCCTCGAAAAAGAAGAATCAATGCAACGAGCTCCATGAGGTACAGCGTGCCCGCCACCAGCAAAGTCCAGCCGGAATGGTCGGCCAGTCGTTGGGGGTAGAAAAACCAGAGCATCCAAGAACCGACGGTCCACAGCAACAGGCCAATGCGCGCCCAGTTCTTTCCTCTGATCGTTTGATAGATGAAGACGGCCGTAAGTGCGTTGGCGGCAAGCACTACAACGATCCAAACAAGGGAGAACGTGGTGTCTGCACGCGCTTCGGCGTTCGAACCGATGGACCGAAAGCTGCCAAAACTCCTGACCAAGAGAACTACCAAAGACAAGACGGCCGCAGTCCATATTTCGCGTGGCGCTTTCATGTGGGATGTCTAAAAGCGGAAGGCCGGATCGTTCAGAAGAACCAGCACCGCAAGCAGGCTTAGCCCCCCAAAAACAATAAGCGCTCGGAGCCAGAAAGCGCCATGAGCAGCCAGCTCCGGGACCCGGGCAGCAAACGCTCTCAGGCGGTCTCCCCACGGATGTGCTCTTGGAAGAATTGCTGCGATCAAGAGTGACCCCGCAATCGCCAACACGGCAAGTAGCACGAGCACGGCCAATGCATAGCCGAATGCCATCCAGAAGGCCTGCTTCATTGCCATTCGTTAATCGTCTTTCATGGTGTCACGGGACCTGCTTCTAGCCGATTGCCGTAGCAGCCAGCAGCCAGCAGCCAGCAGCCAGCAGCCAGCAGCCAGCAGCCAGTACGCACGCGCCGCTCGATGAAAGAAAACGCATCGTCGTCCACTCGCGCCGCCATGAGCCGAAGGTATGCATGCTTGGCCTGCCGCGGGTATTACTTCTTCGCAAGAAACGCCGCAACCAACGCATTCGCATGCCCGTGGCCCATCTTGTGCTGGGTCTTGAGCTGGCTCACGAGCTCCATGTGCTTGAGGGGGCCCGCAGCCTGAAGAATGTCCATCCAATGCACGATCGGTTGGCCGTAGGTCTTCTCGATGGAGGGGAAGTACGAGGCGGGTCCTTTTACCTTGGTGGTCTCGGTCATGGGCGGTTCTTTCGCAGGTGGAGAGTGTGGTTCGTGCAACGGTGGGAGGGCATTCTTACAGCTGCCAGCTCCTGTTGCTGGCATTGGGCTGGATCAGGTCCCACATGTTCCCGCACAGGTCCTTGAAGACAGCCACGACCCCGTGCGGCTGTTCCTCAGGCGGGCGGACGAACTCGACGCCTGCGGCCTTGTACTTTTCGTAGTCTCGCCAGAAGTCGTCCGTGTACAGGAAGAGGAACACACGGCCGCCAGCCTGGTCGCCGATGGCGCGTTGCTGTTCTGGTGCCGACGCTTGCGCCAGGAGAAGGCACGCCCCTGTTCCGCCCTGCGGCTTGACCACGACCCATCGCTTTCCTTGCGCAGGCACGGGCGTGTCTTCGACGAGTTCGAAGCCCAGCGTGCCGACGAAGAATTCGAGCGCCTTGTCGTAGTCGGGGACCACGAGGGACACCAGGCCAAGTGATTGATGCATGGGGTGTAGTCGCAAAAATCAGCGATGGTAAATCGCCGAGTCACCGCGCGCGAGGCCTGGACTCAGTCCGCCACCCGCCGCATTCGGAACTCGCCGCCTTCGTACAGCACGAGCGCGACCACCTTGCCGTCGGCATCGCGCTCGAACTGCAGTTGGCTGCGCGCGTTCTCATAGGCGAAGCGATCGGGCCGATCTGCCATCGGGAAGACGGGCCTGCGTTCCCAATTGCCCGATCGCACGCCGAGCTGGCCGTTCTCGACCTTCACGTCGAAATCGAGGTTGCGCCGCAAGGTCCGGGCGAGGTGGTAGCGGCCTGCGTAGTCCGCCTCCACATCAGGCGTAACGACCGCCACAGTCGGCGCCGTCTTGTCGGTGCGCGTGGCCCGCAGGCGACCGCCGCCCTGCGTGATGTCCACGCGGGCCAGCGCACCGTTCTCGCGGGCGAAGACGTAGACCGCGCCCACTTCGGTGTCGACGAAGGTGTCGTTGCCTGCCGGCCGCAGTGGCCGGTAACCGCCCGCGCTGGCGCGGCGGTACAGGTTGCCGTTTTGCGACACGAAGGTGAAGGCCATGTTTCGGTCGACCTGGTACACGCCCGCATAAGTGCCCAGCGATGCAGCATCGAGCGTGACAGGCGACAGGGCCACCGGATACCGGCTGGCCGCGAGGGCAGTGAAGACGCGGCCCGGCTGCGCATGCGCGCTGCTGGCGAGCACCACCACGGCCTCTTGCGTATCGGGCGCCATCATCCACAGCGCGCGGAAGCCGCCGGTGATGCCGGAATGGAAGTAGGTGCGCTTGCCTGGCGGCCCGCGCATCATCACGGCGTAGCCGATCTCGCTCTCGCGGTAGCGGCCCAGCGGCGTGAGCAGGCGTTCGACGGCGGGGCCGAGCGGGCCGCTGCGGCCGGCCATCAAGGCGCGGCTGAAGATCAGCAGGTCCGACGGGGTGGAGCGCAACGCGCCTGCGGCGGCCAAGGCATCGAAGTCCCACAGCGGGGCGGTGGCCTCGTGGTTGAAGGCCGGCGCCATGCGCGCCGCCTTGTCGCCGAGGTCTTGCACCGTGTCCTGCATGCCGAGGGGGCCCGTGATGTTCTCGCGCACCATTTGCTGCCATGGCTTGCCGTAGCGTTCGGAGAGCACCAAGCCCACCACGCCCAGGCCGAAGTTGCTGTACGCCGCCGCACAGGGCGGCGCGGCAGTCATCGGCTGGTTGGACAACGCCGCCAGCAAGCGGCGGCGGCTGTATCTCGAAAAGGGATCGCCCGAAGCGTAGCCCTCGAAGTCCGGCGGGTCCCACGGCAGGCAGGCGCTGTGCGTGATGAGCTGGCGCAGCGTGATGGCGGCGACGGCCGGCGAGAGCCCGGCCTTGCCCTCGAGCAGCGCGCCCAGGTTGTCGTCCAGCGACAGATCGCCGCGCTCCACGCTCTGCGCCAGCAGCAGGCCGGTGAAGACCTTGCTGATCGAGCCGATCTCGTAGAGAGGCTGGGCACTGGCGTCGACTGCATCTGCCGCATCGCCATTGGGCGGAGTGACCCCGCCGTCGTTCTGCAGGAAGGCAAAGCGTGCCTGGCCCGCGTGCAGCACACCGACCGAGACCGAGCCGCGTTCATCGCGCAGCGCCATGTGCGCCAGCGCTGCGGGGTCGGTTGCGAAACTGAGTGGCTGTGCCCATGCGGTGCTGAAGACCAGCAGGCCCGAAAGCAGCAGCGCGCCGCAACGCAGCGTGAGCCCCAGGGTGTCAGAAGCCTTCTTCTTCATGCGCGAGTCCTTCGCCATTCCTGCATGGCAGTGTTCAGCCGGCCCGGAAGTCCGTGTTCGGCACGCTCACCAGAAACCCGACGCCGCAGTCATCGAGGCCTGTCGCGAGTCTCGCATTGCCGCCCATGCTGTGCGCGGCCTGCTGCACGATGGACGGCGCAAGAGGGGGCCTGAGCCGACATACAGCTTCAACCGAGCTTCTTGAGCAGGCTGACGTATCCGCACTGCTTGTAGCCGAGGCCTTCATAGAATTTCCTCGCGGGAACTGATTCGCCGGTTTGAAGATTCGCACTCATGAAGCCGCGCGCTTGAAGGTGCTCCTCGAAGCCCCGCATAAGCTTCGCGCCGAATCCTTGCCCTTGGTAACGTTCATGGATGCACATCTCTTTGATGTGAAAAACCCAGCCTTGCACCCAACGCTCGCCCCAGCCCAGAACAAGGCCAATGGCTTCTCCATGCATTGACAAGCCCATGCCTTGAAACGCGGGTGATTGCGCAAAACTTGTAAGCCGCTCAGCAGCTACTGCCTCCGTCCAGCCATCATTCCAAGGGGGTGCATTGAACACTGAGCGATACAGTGGCACGAACTCGGAAATGTTCTCCGGAGAAAGTGATGTGATGCTTTCCATTCGATGAGGGGCGGTTGCGAGTGGCTAGGTTGAACAAGGTACGTCGGAAGGTCCGCTTCTGGTCGACTCTAAGCAAGCGAGCCAGTCGCAGGCTTGGTTCCGACCAAGACAGGCTGATAGAACGCGGCGTCGAGTCGCTTCACGTTCTCGAAGCCAGCCTCTCGCATCAGCTCGCAAAGACGGTCGACCGAGACTGCGTAGTACCTGGAGCGCATGACATGGGTCTTCACCAGCCCGGTGGCCAGCTCATCTTCGACGACGAAGAAGGAAAAGTCGTAGTGGTCGCCGTCGAAATCCCAAACCTGGAACAGCACGTACCGCTTGCCGTCCTCGACCCGCGCTCCATAGTGCTTGACCAGGTTCGTCCCACGCTCTTCCTTGTCGTAGTCCCTGACCGTGATGACGCATCCACCGCCGGGGCGCAAGCATGCGAGGAACTGGCGCAACGCAAGCAGCAAATCCTCGTCGGTCAGCAGGTGAGGGACCGAGTTGTCGCATGAAATGACGAGGTCGTATCCAGTACCGTGGTCCGCATAGGCCGTGCGCATGTCTGCGACCTTGAAGTCGACGGCCAAGCCGCGAAGGTCCGCTTCGCGCCGTGCACGTTCGATTTCTCTGGCCGACAGGTCTGACCCGACGACGGAGTAGCCCCGCCCGGAAAGCGCGAGAGTCTGGGTGCCGATGCCGCAGGAGACGTCAAGCACCGTGCGATGCCCGGGCCATTCTGATTGGATGACGCTGTCGAGCTGTTCGCCCTGCCGCCGGATGCTGTGGCTCCAGTCGGGGAAGATCAGGTGATACAGCGGGGCGAGGTCGTCGTAGAAGTCCATCGTTTGACGTCAGGCTGTGAAGGGCATTGCCAGTTTACGAACGATCGGCCCGGCGAAGGGCTGGTCTTGGCCGAATGCGGACTGCATGGGCTGTCGAAAATGCGCTCCTTCGCTTGCGCCAAGTCGCACTAGCAGATGTACAAGAGCAACGCCCCGCCATCCGAACAGGTCGCGTTGTAGAACTCGCGCAAGGCTTCGTAGTGATGGCACACGTATTGACGGTCAAGGTCTTCGCCAGTCCATCCCGGGTAGATTTCTGCGGCCTCGGCACGGTCTGCATCGAAGCGGCTCCACAGCGTCGATGCGTCTATGGAGTTCAGCGCGTTGGCTGTCGCGCGCACCTCGTCAGGCCGTAGGTATCGGAAGGGGCCGTAGCCAGCATCTGTATCGGCAAGCGCCTCACCCCCGAGTACGGCCATGGCAAGGGGGCCTTCGCCTCCCCATGCCTCTCCTGTCAGGAGAAAGTGGATCAGATGCCAAGACTTGTCCAGATCGAAGCTGACCGGAGGCTCCGGAAACTCGCCATCGTCGGGGTACGCCAGTTCCGCAGCAAGGGCAGGCTCGTTGATGAGCGCGGTGAGTTGGTCGGGGGAGATTCGAAGGTAGCTGCCGATCATCGACATTGGTGGTCTCCTGAAAATGAATCCCTGAAGTGGGCTGACGAGGCCTGCCGAATTCTTATTGGTCGCGGGCGATCACTCTTGGCCATGACCGATCGTTGACAGGACGCGTGATCGCGGCGTTTCAGGATGCCGCTGCGCACCCCTCAGGCTTGAACACCCGCGTGGTCGATGCTGGAAACTTTTCAAGTTTTGCCGCTGGCCGCGACGGGCGCGGGACCAGCTCTCCGCCGCAGTTTGGGCATGTGCCTGCGAGGCGTTGGTTCGCGCAATCACTGCAGAACGTGCACTCGAAAGAGCAGATGCGGGCATCGGCCGAATCCGGCGGCAAGTCTCGGTCGCAGCATTCACACCCGGGGCGCATTTGGAGCATGGCGAAACCTCAGAGAGAGTTTTGTCGGTTGAGCTTAAACGAGGGCAAGGTGGCCGATGGCGAAAGTCAGTCGGTCGATCCAACAGGGCCGAGTGCAAGGCTTATCGGCTGCACCATCAGATTCGAGTGTTCCCGTAGTGGCTCCAGCGCGCCATCGGGGCAGAAGCCACAAGCTGCGTACAGGCGCGTCGCCGGCGTATCTCCGGCAGTGACGCCCAAGAAAACGCGCTTCACTCCAACGCTCTCGGCCCAGGAAATCGCCTCCTTGAGCAAAGCTCGACCGGCTCCCATCCCTCGTGATGCGGGATCAACCCACATCTGGAAAAGATGGGCGACAGCCGGTTCATCACTGGACAACTTGCACCAGATCAGACCGCATGCGTCGTCGCGATTGAACGCGAAAAGGACACGATCCTTCCCGGACGACGTAGCCGCGGCAATTCGAGCGGACCACATCGCGTCGGTTCTCGTGGCCTCTGCTTCATGCGTGCTTCCGAAGGCGTCCGGGGAGTCGAGCAGCGCCCGCAGGCGCATGTCCCGGTAGGTCTTCCATTCATCTGATTTCGCGGGTTGCACTGAGATCAAAAATCACCTTCTGGTTGAGAGTTGAGGGACTGAACTCGCGATCAGTGCTTCAACCAAATTCTGCCCGTCGACCCACCTCATCGAGACGGAGCGACCGGCCAACGAACCAAAAAACAATGCGTGTCGTCGGCGCTCTCGTGGACAAACCCATGACGCGCGTAAAGCTCGCCAACCGGATTCCACTTCAGATGCTCCAGTCGCACTGCTTGATGGTCTCGGTCAGCTTGCTCCAGCACATGGCGAAGCACCGCTGAACCAATGCCGGCGCGCTGAAAGGCCGGCAAGACGTAGAACTCGCCAATCCGGCGGTGATCATCGACCGCCCATGTGGCGATCGTGCCGATCGGCGTTGCTCCCTTGAGAATGACCGACCACGGGCGTTCTTGCCATCGGCTCAGATGCAGGTTTCTCTGGAAGTCGTCATCCCATCCCCACCGCGCTGCAACGTAGGGGCCGAGTGCCTGTCGCTTGGCATCGAACGCAAATTCGACATCCGAGTCGAGGGCGGCGCGCAGGGTTGGGTTCATCGAAGCTCGCTGGTCCCCATTCACAGACGGATGCCGCGACGGATGCGGTTCAGGCGGCTGCTCATGATCCACGCAACCACCGGCCCGATCACCATGCCAGCCAGGCAGCTCCACACAACGACATGGCTCTTGAGTTCCAGCAGCCAGGTAAGCGTCGGGTACTGCGCGGCCACGGCGTCCGAAAAGCTCCACCAATAGGAGGAGCCGCGGCTGGAGCCTGTGCGATGCTTGGTGCCGTCGAGCCAGTAGGCGGCCAGCGGTGCAAGGCCCAGATAGGCAAACATCGCCGCCCAGGGGCCGAGCACGATAGCGCCCAGGAAGGCGTCGATGAAACGGGAGCGCATCGATTTACCTCTCATGCATGCGCCGCCAGATCAGATCCGCCGCCTCGCTAGTACTCACCAGCGCCGAGTCGATGACCAGGCGGCTTGTGCCCCAAGCCTCGTAGTCATGCCGAAGCACAGCCTCCCAACTCGGCAACGCAAAGCCCGCAATGTCGGCTTCCCGGTTCTCCACGCGTCTGCGATGTTCAACGACGTCTGAGCACACGACCTCAACCTCTACCAGATGCGATGACGTCTCGGTCGCCACGGCCCGCCACGCCTCACGCGTGACCGACAGCGGATTGACGCAATCAGCAACCACGGACATGCCGAGCGCAAGGTTGGACCGAGCCAGCGCGTAGGCCACGACGTAGCCCGCCGGGCCCACGTCGTCAGTGCGCCCGCTTGCGGTTTTCAGTGCGTGCTCGATGGCGTCGATGCGCAGGTACACCGACGGGGCACGCGCCACGAGTTCGCGCGCGATGGTTGTCTTGCCTGTGCCTGGCAGTCCGCTCAGGACGATCAGGGTTCGAGGTTCCGAAGTCGATCTCATGGAAGGGGATGGCGTCTGCGAAGGGCCGTTCGTCGGCGATCGTACCCACCATTCGTTCATGCGGGCCCGTCGCCTCGTCAGATCAGCGGCACCGTCGCTTCCTTCAGCACCCGCAGCACGAAGTGCGACTTGCTGTGGCGAATGCCGGGGATCTTGTAGAGCTTCTCGCGCAGCAGCCGCTCGTAGTCGCGCGTGTCGCGCACGGCGATGCGGATGTAGTAGTCGTAGTCGCCCGACACCAGGTAGGCCTCCTGGATCTCGGGAATGGTGGCGAGGGTGCGGCCGAAGTCGTACAGGGTTTCGTCGGTGTGGCTCTCGAGGGTGACCTGCACGATGACCGAGTCGTGGTACCCCAGCTTGGCCGGATCGACGTCGACGGTGTAGCGCTTGATGACGCCCGAGGCCTCGAGCTTCTTGATGCGCGTCCAGCAGCTGGTGGGCGACAGGCCGACCTCGTTGCCGATCTCCTGCAGGGTCTTGCGCGAGTCGAGCAGCAGCACCCGCAGGATCGCCAGATCGGTCTTGTCGAAAGATCCTTCGCTGTCTGACGATGTTTGGCGATTGGTTTTCATGTTTCGAGCTTAAACAGCCAAAAGAAAGAAGCAAATTCTGCCTCAATAGCGGAAGAATTGACGGCATGCGACTGCTCGACCTTCCCCCCACATCCTCGCCCTCCCTCTCGCCGGCCCTGCCCGAGACCCCACCCCGCGTGCGCAACGGCGCCGAAGCGCTGCTCGACACGCTGGTCGCGTGCGGCGTCGACACGATCTTCGGCTACCCCGGTGGCGCGGCGCTGCCGCTGTACGACGCGCTGCACGGCGAACCCCGGTTGCGCCATGTGCTGGTGCGCCACGAACAGGCGGCGGTGCATGCGGCCGAGGGCTATGCGCGCAGCACGGGCCGCGTCGGCGTGGTGCTGGTCACGTCGGGGCCGGGCGTGGGCAACACGATCACGGGGCTGCTCGACGCGATGAGCGATTCGGTGCCGGTGCTGTGCATCAGCGGACAGGTGTCGACGGCGGTGATCGGCACGCAGGCTTTCCAGGAAAGCGACGCGCTGGGCATGTCGCGCCCGGTGACCAAGTGGAACCGGCAGGTGCGCGCGGCCGACGACGTGCCCGCGCTGGTGCGCCGCGCACTCGACATCGCCACCACCGGCCGCCCCGGCCCGGTGCTGCTCGACGTGCCGAAGGACATCCAGCTCATGCGCCTCACGCACGGCGCCGCGCCGGCCCCGCTGCGCGCGCTGCGCACAGGCCGCGCGCCGCTGCCGCCGCGGGCGATGCTGCAGCGCGCCGCCGACCTGATCTCGACCGCGCGCCGGCCGGTGCTCTACGGCGGCGGCGGTCTCATCAACTCGGGGCCGGCGGCCTGCGAGGCGTTCACGCAGCTGGTGCACCGGCTGCATGCGCCGTGCACGCTCACGCTGATGGGGCTGGGCGCGTTCCCGGCATCGGACCCGAAGTTCGTCGGCATGCTGGGCATGCACGGCATGCTCGAAGCCAACCTCGCGATGCACGAGGCCGACCTGGTGGTGTGCGTGGGCGCGCGTTTCGACGACCGCGTGACGGGCAAGCTCGACGAGTTCTGCCCGCATGCCCGCAAGATCCACATCGACATCGACCCCGGCAGCATCAACAAGGTGGTGCATGTCGACGTGCCGATGGTGGGCGACTGCGGCGCCATCGTGGAAGCGCTGCTGGGGCTGCTGCCCGAAGCGTTTGCGCCCGAGCGGCTGGCGCCGTGGTGGGCGCGCATCGAGCGCTGGCGCGCCGAAGACTGCCTGGCCTTCACGCCGTCGACGGAAGAGATCCTGCCGCAGCACCTCATGTCGTCGCTGCAGCGGGCCATCGCGGGCCGCGACGCGATCGTCTCGACCGACGTGGGCCAGCACCAGATGTGGGCCGCGCAGTACCTGCGCTTCGACAGCCCGCGCCACTGGCTCACCTCGGGCGGCGCCGGCACCATGGGCTACGGGCTGCCCGCGGCCATCGGCGCGCAGATCGGCCACCCCGACGCGCTCACGGTGTGCGTGAGCGGCGACGCCTCGGTGCTGATGAACATCCAGGAGCTGTCGACGGCCATGCAGCACGGCACTGCGGTGAAGCTGGTGCTGAGCAACAACGGCTACATGGGCATGGTGCGCCAGTGGCAGGAGCTGAACCACGGCAACCGCCTGAGCCACAGCTGGAACGAGGCGCTGCCGGATTTCGTGGCGCTGGCGAAGGCCTTCGGCTGGGGGGCGCGGCGCGTGTCCGATCCGGCGGAGTTGGAAGAGGCGCTGGCCGAATGCCTGGAGAGCAAGGGGCCGTTCTTTCTCGACGTGCAGGTGGCGGCGCAGGAGAACTGCTTCCCGATGATGCCGTCGGGGTGCGGGCACCACCGGGTGATGCTGGCGAAGGACCGGTGGTACGAAGAAGAAAGCTGAGGGCCGGTCCTCGCACTCGCTCACATCACGAGTGCCCGTCCACCCGCATCTGGAACAGGAAGTAGGGCGGAATGCACGCCCCGCGTCCTTCGGGTTGGCCTTCGGCTTGCGCGCAGATGTAGTCCTCACGGCAAGGTTGCTGCGCCGAGCAGCTGCGCAGGTTGCCGGGTCGCGTGTGCTTGCTCAGGCAATCGCCGAAGGGTTGCTTGGCCGCCAGGCACTGGTTGAAGTCGCTGAGGATGGCGATGCCGCCGCAGGTGCCGTTCGGGTCTTTCGGATCGCAGCGGCCCGAGCACATGCCGCCGGGGAAGCCGACCGAGGTTTTCTCGCAGACCGAATCCGCGCCTTCGCACGTCGTGGCGGCGGTGCGCGGCAGCTTCTGCGCGCGGTCGCGCCACGGGTCGGCCGAGACGGTGATTCGCGTGGGCTCGCAGCTGGCGCCGACGGTGGCTTTGTCGGGCAAGGCGTTCGCATCGTCCGGCGAGGCCAGCGGGCGGAACGGGTCGGGCACGGGCGTCGTCAACGCGGCCTTCACATAGCGTTCGCGTCGCGCCAACTCATCCTGCAAGTGCGGCGAGTGCGGCAGCGCGAGCGCGTTGCCGGTCGTGAAGGTGCGCGAGGCGCCGCGCCGGTCCACGCCCAACAGGTGAAAGCCCGCGACCGCGCGGCTCTGGTGGCAGCCGGCGCAGCTCAGGTCGTCGAGACGGCGCAGCACGGCCTGCGGTGACTGCAGCGTGCGGCTGCCGGGCACGGGCTGCCAGTCGCCGGGCGCGAACAGTTGCTCGAAGGAACGGTTCGCCAGGCGCTCGAGGCCGCGCGGCGCCACGGAGACCGACTCGGTCGCCAGGAAGCGATCAGGGATGCGCACGGTGGCGCTGTCGAGCGCGCGCAGCGTGTCGGGCTGCTGCAGCCATTGCAGCAGCGCCTTGCGCAGCGGGGCGTCGGCCTTGAGCTTCGCGATGTCGGGCGTGTTCTCGAGCGGGCCAGCGTCGAAGCGCTGCGTGCCCGCGTTCCAGCGGAAGGCGCGCAGCAGGTATTCGGCATGGCCGCCGAGGTCGGGACGCACGGCCGAGGGCCAGCGCACGCTCTGCAGGTTGGTCGTCACCTGCGCGATGCGGGCCTGCGCGAGCCGCGGCGGCGCGAGCGGGCCGTCGGCCGATACGAGCCAGCGGCCGAGGGCCTCGTCTTTCATCGACGCCTGTGGTGGCTGCCAACGCCGCGCCGCGCTGGCGCAGCTGCCGTCGGCATCGGGCGCATCGCCGCGCAGCTCGACGGCGACGGTCATCGGCAGGCGCGACTGCATTGCGGCCGAGCGGTAGGCGAGCCGGTACACGAGCCGCGTCTCGCCGCAGGCGCCGGGCTGGAAGGGGCGGCGGTCCATGCGGTTGGCCACGCCGACCAGCTCGAAGAAGGTGTCGGGGCTGGCGAGCCAGCGTGCGTCGAAGATCCGGTGCGGGTAGCGCGCAATGCCGACACCGGCCTGCGGGTCGCGGCGCTGCAGGGCGGCGAGGCTGGTCTTCAGCGGGTCGGCGATCGACTGCCACGCCGGCGAGCGTGCGAGTGCCTGGTTGGTGGCGATGCCGCTGGCGGCAGAGGGCACGTCGAACCAGCGGTTGAAACCGGCGCCGGCTTTCTCGGCGGCCTGCAGCGCGACGGGCGAGGTGACGAGCAGTACCGGGTCGGCCGCGTGGGCGAGGGAGGACGCGAGCGCGAGGCCGGCGGTCAGAAGGTGAAGTAGGCGTGGCACGCGGACGATTGTGCCGCCGCGATTCAGCCCGCCACCGTCAACGCCATCTGCTGCCGCATGAGCCCCGCCACGGCCACGCCCTGCGGATCGCCCAGCCGCTCCAGCGCGGCGATCACGCCCTTGCGGTCGTCTTCCGACCGGTCCTGGTTGAGCTTGAACTTGCCTTCGAGCACGCGCACCGGAATCTCGACCGCCGCGATCATGTCCAGGCGCGGCGCCACGAAGTCGAAGGGCATGGCGTCGAAGTCCCAGTTGCCGCCCAGTGGCGTGTCGTAGAGCGCGACGGTGCGGCGCAGCACGGCATGGATGGCCATGCGCTCCTCGATCACGCGGGGCGTGCCGCGCGCGTGGATCGCGGTGTAGTTCCAGGTCGGGAAGGTGCTCTGCTTCACGTACCAACTGGGCGTGACGAAGGCGTGCGGCCCCCGGAAGATGGCGAGCACCTCGGCGCCCGCGCGCAGCTCGTCGAACTGCGGGTTCTTCTTCGACAGGTGCGTGGTGAGCAGGCCGGGGCCGTCGTCCTGCGCGTCGAGCAGGAAGGGCAGGTGCGTGGCGCTGGCACCGGAGGCCCCCACGGTGATGAGCGTGCCGAAGCTCCACGCGCGGATGCCGGCGTGCAGCGTCGCGAGGTCGTCTTCGATGTACGGCTTGGGCGTGTACATGGCGAGGGCTTCAGCGCGCGGCCAGCGCGTGCATCCAGTGCGCGGCGTCGTCGAAGGCGCGGCCCGCCACGTCGGCGATGGACACGGCTTCGAGAAAGCCGTGGATGGTGCCGGGGTAGAGCACGTCGGTCACGGCCACGCCGGCTTCGCGCAGCCGCGCGGCCATGAGCACGCTGTCGTCGTGCAGCGGGTCGCACTCGGTGATCGCGAGGCACGCGGGCGGCAGGCCCTCGAGCCGCGCCGTGAGGCTGGCCAGGCGCGGGTCGCGAGAGTCTTCGGGCCGGCGCAGGTACAGGCCGTAGAACCACACCATCATGTGCAGCGACAGGCCGTACTCGCCCGCGCCGTAGCGCACCACCGATTCGCGGTACAGCTCGGTGCTGTAGGCGCCGTAGTTCAGCAGCATGCCCAGCGGCAGCGCTTCGCCCGAGTCGCCGCCGATGAGGAGCTGCGCGGGGTCGATGTCGAGCGCGCCCGCGTTCGCCGCGAGCCAGCGCATCACGTCGACGCATTCGTCGTGTGGCTGCGGAAACTGCGCCTCGGGCGCCCGCGTGTAGTCGATGCCGACGACGGCGAAGCCCGCGCGGCCTGCGTACTCGCGCATCACGCGGTCGTGGGTGTCGAGGCTGAACAGTACGAAGCCGCCGCCGTGGATGTAGACCAGCGCGCCCTGCAGCTGGCGGTTCTTCGGGTAGTGCACGCGGATGCGCACGTTGCCGTGGCGCGTGGGCACCTGCTGTTCGACCGTGCGTGCCATCGTCGGGCCGCCTTCGGTCCACGGCGCGCGCACCTTCTCGGCGTTGGCGCGGCCTTCGGCGATCGGGATGGTGTGGCGCTTCGGGTAGCGGCCGCCCTCGGCCGCCATGAGGCGCATGAACTCGACGATCTGCGGATCGAGCGGGGGCGGGGCGGTGGGGTTCAGCCAGGTGGCGGGCAAGGGGTTGGCAGTCACGCAAACACTTTCTCGGGAGGGCGGGAGACAGATTCGGCCAACGATGCGAGCGGCCGAGGCGTGGCCGCCAGCAGCGCCTGCGTGTAGGCATGGCTCGGCCGGTCGAACACGGCGTCGCGCGGGCCTTGCTCGACGATGCGGCCGCGCTCCATCACGACGACGCGGTCGGCGATCTGCTCGACGGCCGCGAGGTCGTGGCTGATGAACAGGCACGCAAAGCCGTGGTGCGCCTGCAGGCTCTGGAACAGGCGCAGCACCTGCGCCTGGATGGTCATGTCGAGCGCGGACACGGGCTCGTCGGCCACCACGAAGGCGGGCCGGCGCACCAGCGCGCGCGCAATCGCCACGCGCTGGCGCTGGCCGCCCGAGAGCTCGTGCGGGTAGCGCGCGCCCAGGCCGTCCAGGCCGACTTCATCGAGCGTTTCGTGCACGCGCTTCACGCGCGCGGCGGCATCGAGCGCGGGCAGGTGGCGCAGCGGCTCGGCCACGATCTCCTGCACGCGCATGCGCGGGTCGAGCGACGAGAACGGGTCCTGGAACACCAGCTGGCAGGCGAGCCGGAAGCGGTGCAGCGCGGCGCGGTCGGCGCTGCGCACGTCGTCGCCGCGAAACAGGATCTGCCCCGCGTGCGACGGCGCGAGCCGCAGGATGGCGCGGCCCAGCGTGGTCTTGCCCGAGCCGCTGCCGCCCACCAGCGCGACCATCTCGCCGGGGTGGATGTCCAGGTCGAGCCGGTCGATGACCTGCACCGGCGCATGGCGCTTGAAGAAGCCGGCGCGCGGGCCAGGGTAGCTCACGCACAGGCCGCGCACCTGCACCAGCGGCTGCTGCGCCGCCGCCGGGGCCGGCTTCGCGGCCTGGCGGCGCGGCAGGGCGTCGACCAGCTTGCGGGTGTAGGGCTGCTTCGGGTCGACGAGGATGGCGGGCACGTCGCCCGTCTCCACGAGCTTGCCCTTTTCCAGCACGATGGCGCGCTGCGCATAGCGCCCGACCAGCCCGAGGTTGTGCGTGATGAGCAGCACGGCCGTGCCCTGGTCCTTCGCGAGGCCGACCATCAGGTCGAGCACTTCGCGCTGGCTCAGCGTGTCGAGCGCGGTGGTCGGCTCGTCGGCGATCAGCAGGCGCGGCTGGAGCAGCATCACGCTGGCCAGCATGATGCGCTGGCGCATGCCGCCCGAAAACTCGTGCGGGTAGGCGTGCAGGCAGCGCTCGGGGTCGGCGATCTGCACGCGGCGCAGCATGTCGAGGCAGCGCGCGCGGATTTCGGCGGCCGACAGCTTCGTGTGCATGCGCAGGCCCTCGGCCATCTGCTCGCCGATGCGGTGCACCGGGTTGAGCGAGACCATCGGCTCCTGGAACACCATGCCGATGCCGGGCCCGCGGATGGGGCGCATGGCTTTCACGTCGCGTGTGCTCAGGTCTTCGCCGTCGAACACGATCTGCCCGCCGCTTTGCGCAATGCCGGGCGGCAGCAGCTGCAGGATGGCGCGCGCGGCCATGGTCTTGCCGCTGCCCGATTCGCCCACCACGGCAAGGAACTCGCCGGGGCGCACGTCGAACGAGAGGTCGTGCACCAGCGTCTGGGCGCCGCCGTGCAGGTCGATCTTCAGGTGCCGCACGGAAAGCACGGGCGCCGAGGAAGAAGAGGGATGGGTCATGACTTCTCCGTGCGCGGGTCGAGCCGGTCGCGCAGCGATTCGCCCAGGAGGTTGATGCCCAGCAGCGTGAGCGCGATGCACAGGCCCGGCACCAGGCACAGCCACACGGCCGAGGCCATGTAGGGGCGTGCGCTGGAGAGCATGTTGCCCCAGGTGGGCGCGGGCGGCGGCACGCCCAGGCCGAGGAAGCTCAGGGCGCTTTCCGACAGCAGCACCCAGCCGAACATGCTGGTGGCCAGCACGGCGACGGGCGCCACGCAGTTGGGCAGGATGTGGCGCCACATGGTGTAGATCTCGCCGTTGCCGATCATGCGCGAGGCCTCGACGTACTCGCGCTCGCGCAGCGACAGCACGGTGCCGCGCACCACGCGCACCACCGAGGGCGCGTAGGCCATGCTCAGCGCGAGCACGATGCCCCACTGGTTGGCGCCCACGATCACCATCACGCCCAGCGCCAGCAGCAGGCCCGGAAAGGCCAGCAGCGTGTCGTTGAAGGCCATGAGCACGCGGTCGGTCCAGCCGCGCACGAAGCCGGCGAGCACGCCCACCACGAGGCCGACGGCGGTGGCCAGCGCCACCGTGAGCAGCGCGATGAGGCAGCTGGTGGAGGCCGCGCGCATGGCGCGGCTGGCCACGTCGCGCCCGAACTCGTCGGTGCCCAGCCAGTGCGCCATCGACGGCGGCTGCAGCTTGCCGCGCAGGTCGATGCCCAGCGGGTTGTAGGGTGTCCACAGCGCGGCCACCAGCGCCAGGACCAGCAGCACGCCGATGAGCACGCCGCCCACGAGGGTATGGGTCTTGAGCTTTTTCACTGCACCGACACCCGGGGATCGAAGAGGGGATAGCACATGTCCACGATCAGGTTGATGACCACGTAGATGCAGGCCGTGAACAGCAGGCAGCCCTGCAGCACCGGGTAGTCGCGCGCGAAGATCGAATCGATCATCAGGCGGCCCAGGCCGGGCAGGGTGAACACCGTTTCGAGCACCGCGATGCCGCTCAGCAGGTGGCCCAGGATGAGGCCGATCATGGTGAGCGTGGGGTTGAAGGCGTTGGGCAGCACATGGCGGCGCAGCACCTGCGACTCGGGCACGCCCTTGGCGCGCGCGTGCGTCACGTACTCGAGCCGCAGCACCTCGATGGTGCTGGCGCGCGACATGCGCGTGAGCACGCCGGTCTCGACCAGCACCAGCGTGACGATCGGCAGGATCACGTAGAGCAGGCCCTGCGAGAAGTCTTCCGACATGGGCACGTAGCCCACCACCGGCAGCCAGTGCAGGTACTGGCCGAAGAACATCAACAGCAGCAGGCCGAGCCAGAAGCTCGGCACCGACAGCATCAGCGTGGCCGCGCCGATGATGGCGAGGTCGGTCGGCCGGTCCTTGCGCCAAGCGGCGACGAGGCCGGCGGGCACGGCGATCAGCGAGGCCAGCGCCACGGCGGTGAGCACGATCACGGCGCTCACGTGAAAGCGCTCCCAGATCAGCGGCAGCACGGCCAGGCCGTTGGTGGTCGACACGCCCAGGTCGCCGGTGAGCGCGTGGCGCAGCCACACGACGTACTGGGTGACCAGGGGCTGGTCCAGCCCCATCTGCTGGCGGGCGAGTTCGAGCTGCGCGGGGTCGGCGCCTTCGCCGAGCATGAGCTGCACCGGGTCGCCCGGAATCAGCCGCATGAGCGTGAAGACGGCAATCGACACCAGCAGCAGCGTCGGGACCGTCATGGCGATCCGGCGCAAGAGGTAGGCAAGCATGGCGGCGGCGCCCCGTCAGCCGCGCGCGTCGAGCCGGACGTTCCAGAACCGGGGCTTGGCCGGCGCCCAGCCCTTGAAGCCGGTCACGCTCTTGCGCATGGCGGTGGCGTCGCTGGCGTTGAACAGCACGACCATCGGCACGTCCTGCAGCATCTGCTTGTGCAGCTCGTCGAACAGCACCTGGCGGCGCGCCTTGTCGCGCGAGACCATGCTCTCGGTGAGCCGCGTCTGCGCGGCGGCGCTGTCCCACACCTTGCGCGGCTGCGTGGCCTTGTCGCCGGACACCATCTCGTAGTTGAGCGAGGGGTCGATGCGCGCCGAGTAGATGAAGGCCATGCTCTGGTACTGGCCCTTGGTGTAGCGGTCGAGCTGTGTGGCCCAGTCGAGCACTTCGAGCTCGATGTTGATGCCGGCTTCGGAGGCCATGGCCTGCACCAGCACGGCGGCCGAGTACAGCGCCTCGTAGCGCTTGTTGGCGACGAGCTTGATCGGCTGGCCGCGGTAGCCGGCTTCGGCCAGCAGCTTCTTGGCTCCGGCGATGTCGCGCTTGTAGCCGCCGGCCTGCACGGCGCTGTAGAACGGGCTGGACGAAGGCACCACCGAGTTGTTGACGGCCGACAGGCCCTCGGTGACCGACTTGGCGATCTCGGGCGTGTCCAGCGCCAGTGCCAGCGCGCGGCGGATGCGCGCGTCCTTCAGCAGCGGGTCGGTGGTCTGCAGGAGCAGCGCCACCATGGTCATCACCGGCGTGGTGTCGACGCGCACGTCGCTGCGCCCGCGCATCTCGACCACGTCGGCCGGGCTGGGGCTGATGAAGGCGTCGATGCCGCCGCTGTACAGCGCTGCCTTGGCCGCGGCCGAGTCGGGAATGACGACGAAGCGCAGGTTCTCGATCTCGGCCTTCTTGCCGCCCGTGAGGCCGTCGCGCGCTTCGGGGCGCGAGCTGTAGCCGTCGAAGCGCGTGAGCTCGATGTACTGGCCGCGCTTCCACTCCTTGATCTTGTAGGGGCCGGTGCCCACGGGCTCCTTCCACTGGCCGTCGGCGCCGAGCGAGCTGCGGTGCAGGATGGCGGCGCCGCCGCAGTCGGGGCGCGCCATCATCGTGAGAAACAGCGCGCTCGGGCGCTCGATCTTGAACACCACCGTCTTCGGCGTGGGCGCTTCCACCGCGAGCACCTTGGTCATGCCCTTGCCGTCGAACTCGGGCAGGCAGCGCCAGCCGCTGGTGGGCTTGAGGTAGCGCTGCCAGCTCCACACCACGTCGTCGGCCGTGAGCACCGCGCCGTTCTGGAACTTCACGCCGTCGCGCAGGGTGAAGGTGTAGGTCAGGCCGTCGGCCGAGGTGTCGACTTTGCTCGCGAGCATCGGGCCGACCGAGGTGTCTTCGCGCAGCGCGACCAGGCCTTCGACCACGTGGATGAGCACGTTGTCGGTGTTGTCGTCGCGGTTGCCGCCGGGGTCGGTGGAGCGGATGTCGGAGTTGATCTGGATCCGCATCGTCTGGCCGGCCGGGGCCTGGGCGAAGGCCGCGCTGGCGGCCAGGCCGAGGCCGAGGGCCAGCGCGGCGGCGGAGCGCGCAGCGGGAGGGAGGGACGGGGGCGTGGGCAGGTTCATGGCAACACTCCTGGCGAAAGCTGGGCGGGGCGGGCGGATCAGAGGGAATACTCGGTGAAGCGGTGCGCCTTGAAAGGCGCCGGCGCGATGCGCATCTTTCGTGCCGCCGGGTCCATGACGATGGTCGCCACGGTGGCCGACGAGGCACCGCCGGGGCCCGCGCTCGGGCTGCGGCACACGGCGCGCGGCGCGCCGAAGCGGTCCTGCAATGCGTCGAGCACGTCCTGCTCGGTGAGCAAACCTGCAGCGCGCTTGTTGTGCAGCGCCTCGGTCACGCGGCGGTCGCGGTAGAGCGAATCGGGCGTGGTCTCCAGGCTGCGGTCGACCACGCGCGCCAGCGCCGCCGGGGTCTTGAAGTGGTTGGCGTGCACCAGGATGCCGCCTTCGGGTTGCTGCCAGAACACCTGCTCGGGGCAGGTCTCCAGGCTCACGGCCTCGCCCTCGGCGTGCGTGATGATCATGTTGTTGGAGATCGAGCGCGCGCTGCGGCACACCACGCCCAGCGCGTTGGCGTACAGCGTCGACTGCAGGATGCCGCGGCGGATCAGCGCCAGCGGCACGCCTTGCTGCTTGCCGTCGTTGTCGGCCTTGATGAAGTTGCCGGTGACGGCGATGCCCGCGCTGTTGAGCCCCGCGCGCGCCAGCGTGCCGGCCTCGGCGAAGGTGAGCATGGCCGGGCCTTCGTCCGGCTGGATGCGCAGCACCACGCCGAGTTCGAGGCTTTCGACGCGCCAGTCCCAGTTCTGCGCATGGATGAGCTTGCCGTCGCGCGCGGCCGAGGGCATGACGACCACGCCGGTGCAGCCGTCGGGCGGCTCGGTGGCTTCGAGCTGCTGGAAGGCGTAGAGCATTTCGCTGCGCGCGTTGAGCGCCACGATGTCCTCGGCCGGCACGCCTGCGCCTTCACCCACGCCCTCGATCTCGCGCAGCATGCCGGCGTCGAAGGCCTCGACCATCGGCATGAAGCGGCGCGCCAGCGCGCGCGTGCGCTCCCAGCTCAGGCCCACGCGCTCGAAGGCGGCGCGGTAGGTGCGCAGGCTCAGGTCGATGCGGTCGCCGGCGGCGCGGCCGTACTGGCGCCCGCGCTGCTGCGCGTCGCCTTCGATGTCGTACAGGGGGAACGATTCGATGTCCATGGTGTGTCTTGTCTCCGGGGCTTGTCTTGTGTGTGCGATGCGGCCTGAGGTGCTCAGGCTGCCGTGTCGGTGGCTTGTGCGGTCTGCGCGATGGCGGCGCGCAGGCTGTCGATGATCTGGTCGATGTGCCGGCGCTCCAGCGTGAACGGCGGCGACAGCGCAATGGTGTCGCCCACCGAGCGCACCAGCACGCCGCTTTCGTCCAGGCAATGTTGCGCCACCGCCTGCGCGTGCGTGCCGGGGCCCGAGGCCCAGCCTTGCAGCTCGATGCCGGCCAGCAGGCCGACGTTGCGCACGTCGATCACGCCCGGCAGGCCGCGCAGGCTGTGCAGGCCGTCTTCGAAGTAGGGCGACAGCTCGGCGGCGCGGGCGATCAGGCCGTCTTCGGTGTAGGCGTCGAGCGTGGCCATGGCGGCGGCGCAGGCCAGCGGATGGCCCGAGTAGGTGTAGCCGTGCGAGAGCTCGACCGCGCTCACGCTGCCGTGCATGAAGGCGTCGTGCACCGCGCCGCGCATGAGCACGGCGCCCATCGGCACGGCGCCGTTGGTCAGGCCCTTGGCGGTGGTGATGAGGTCGGGCGTCACGCCGAACAGGTCGGACGCGAAGTTGCGGCCCACGCGCCCGAAGCCGGTGATGACCTCGTCGAAGATCAGCAGGATGCTGTGCCTGTCGCAGATCTCGCGCAGGCGCTTGAGGTAGCCGCGCGGCGGCGGCAGCACGCCGGTGGAGCCGGCCACGGGCTCGACGATCACGGCAGCGATGGTCGAGGCGTCGTGCAGCGAGACCAGCGCTTCGAGCGCGTCGGCCTTGTCGATGCCGTGCGGCGGTTCGCCGCGCGAGAAGGCGTTGCGCGCCAGGTCGAGCGTGTGCGGCAGGTGGTCCACGCCGTTGAGCAGCGGCCCGAAGGTGCTGCGCTGGCGCCCGATGCCGCCCACCGAGATGCCGCCGAAGCCCACGCCGTGGTACGAGCGCTCGCGCCCGATGAGCCGGTAGCGGCCCGCGTCGCCGCGCGCCCGGTGGTAGGCCACTGCGATCTTCAGCGCGGTGTCGACCGACTCCGAGCCCGAGTTGGTGAAGAACACGTGGTCCATGCCGGCCGGCGCCATCTGCGTGAGGCGCTGCGCCAGCGTGAAGGCGGCGGGGTGGCCGATCTGGAAGTTGGAGGCGTAGTCGAGCACGTCGATCTGCGCTTTCATCGCCGCGCTGACCCGCGGGTTGCGGTGCCCGGCGTTCACGCACCACAGGCCGGCGATGGCGTCGAGCACGCGGCGGCCGTCGGCCAGGTCGTAGTGCAGGCCCTCGCTGCCGACGATGAGGCGCGGCGCTTGCTTGAACTTGCGGTTGGGCGTGAAGGGCATCCAGAACGCGTCGAGCGAACCGGGTGGCGTTGTCAGGGTATCGGCGGAAGCCACGGTGTTTTTCTCCTTGGGAAACGACCCGTCGTCCGGGTCGGCGTGGGGCCGATCTTGAAATCCAAATTGTATTTTTGGCGCGAGATGTACATGGTTTTTTGGGGCCAAAAATACAAAAGACCCGCGATGATCGGCACCCAGCCCGTGTTTCCGGAGACCCATGGATGGCCCCGCAGCAGCAGACGCAGATGGACAACAAGTCGGTCCCGCCGCTCACCCAGCGCGTGAGCCGCTACATCCTCGACCAGGCCCTGGCCGGCGGCTACGAGAACGGCCGCCACATGACCGAGACCGACCTCGCGGGCCGGCTTGGCATTTCGCGCACGCCGGTGCGCGCCGCGCTGCGCCTCTTGCACGAGCGTGCGCTGCTGGCGCACGTGCCCAACCGCGGCTACACGCTGGTGGCCGACCGCGAGGCGCTCGACCGCGCACGCCGCGAGATGCCGGAAGACGAGGAGAAGACGCTCTATTACCGCGTGCTGCGCGACCGCCTCGCGGGCAAGCTGCCGACGCGCGTCAACGAACTCGAACTGGCCCAGACCTACGGCGTGCCGCGCCCGCTGCTGCGCAACGTGATGACCACGCTGCTGCAGGACGGCGTGCTGCGCGGTCGCCACTACCAGCGCTGGGAGTTCACCGAAACCCTCGACTCGGTCGAGAGCGAGCGCGAGAGCTACCGCTTCCGGCTGGTGGTGGAATGCGCGGCGCTGCGCGAGCCGGGCTTCACCGTCGAGCACGAGCGGCTGCTCGCCTGCCGCGAACAGCAGCAGACCTTGCTCACGCACGCCTCGCGCCATTCGTGGATGGAGTTCTTCGAGGCCAACGCGCAGTTCCACGAGCTGCTGGCCAGTGCGTCGGGCAACCGCTTCATCCTCGATGCGGTGAAACAGCAGAACCGGCTGCGCCGCATCTCCGATCTGTCGGACTACCCGCTCGTGAACATCGACCTGCTGCGCAAGTCGTGTCGCGAGCATTTGCAGATCCTCGACGCGGTCGAGGAGAACAAGCTCGAAGTCGCCGCAAAGCACATGCACGCCCACCTGAGCCGTGCCAGCGACATCCTGGAGCGCCGCGTGATGGGCGACCTCGATGCGCTCGGCGAATGAGCCACCGCACCCTTATGACCACCCAAGAAACGACGGCTCCCGATGCCGCGCTGGCCGACGGCTGGCGCGATGGTTTTCCCACGGCCGGCACCGCGGTGCAGCGCCCGCGCGAACGCCCGATCTTCCAGGCGCCTGAGAACCGCTGGGCCTTCTCGCACCTGCGCGAGCTGCAGCCGACGCGCAACGTGTCGCGCGGCACTGGCCCGGTGTCGGTGCTGCCGCGCGCCGAGCGGCCCGAGCTCGACACGCTGGCCTTCACCTTGCCCGCCGACGGTTCGCGCACCGACTGGCACAGCGCGCTCACAACGATCTGCGCTGACGGCGCGGTGGTGCTGCACCGCGGGCGCATCGTGTACGAGCGCTACTTCGGTGCGCTCGACGAGCACGGGCTGCACATGGCGATGTCGGTCACCAAGTCGGTCGTCGGCACGGTCGGCGCGATGCTCGCGGCCGAGGGCGCGCTCGATGAGCATGCGCAGGTGCGGCACTACATCCCCGAGCTGGCGGTCAGCGCCTTCGGCCACGCCACCGTGCGCCAGGTGATGGACATGACGACGGGCATCGACTACTCGGAGGACTACACCGACCCCGACGCGGGCGTGTGGAAGCACGCACGCGCCGGCCAGCTGTTGCCGCGTCCTGCGGGCTACGCGGGTGCCGAGGGCTACCGCCAGTTCTTGCAGACCGTGCAGGGGCAGGGCACGCACGGCGAGGCCTTTGCCTACCGCACCGTCAACACCGACGTGCTGGGCTGGCTCATCAGCCGCGTGGCAGGGCAGCCGCTGGCACGGGTGTTGAGTGAGCGCATCTGGTCGCGCCTGGGCGCCGAGCAGGACGCGGCCTTTGCCGTGGACGGGCAAGGCGCCGAGTTCGCGGGCGGCGGCCTGTGCACCGGCCTGCGCGACCTGGCGCGGCTGGGCGAGATGATGCGGCTGGGCGGCGCCTTCAACGGCGCGCAGATCGTGCCCGAGGCCGTGGTGGCCGACATCCGCCGCGGCGCCGATCCGGCGCGCTTCGCACTCGCGGGCTACACGCGGCTGGCCGGCTGGAGCTACAGAAACATGTGGTGGGTGGCGCATGACGCGCGCCGCACCTTCACTGCGCAAGGCATCCACGGCCAGGCGCTGCACATCGACCCCGAGGCCGAGATGGTGGTGGCGCGCTTCGCCTCGCACCCGCTGGCCGCCAACGCGCACCTGCCGACCTCGATGCACGCCTTTCGCGCGCTGGCCGAGCACCTGATGCGCGGCTGATTTCCGTCTCTTCTATTTCTATTTTTTCTTCATGCTCACCCAAGTCACGACCAACGCGAGCCTGCAGGCCCGCAAGAACGCCGCCTGCGCGCAGGGCATCGGCACGCTCACGCCGCACTTCACCGCCCGCGCCGACAACGCCGAGCTGTGGGACGTGGAAGGCCGGCGCTTTGTCGACTTTGCCAGCGGCATCGCCACGCTCGCCACCGGCCATCGCCACCCGCGCATCGTGGCGGCGGTGCGTGCGCAGCTCGACGACTTTCACCACACCTGCTTCCACGTCACGCCGTATGAGGAATACGTGGCGCTGTGCGAGCAGCTGAACCGCCTCGTGCCCGGCCCCAGCGCCAAGAAGAGCGCGCTCTTCACGACCGGCGCCGAGGCCATCGAGAACGCGATGAAGGTGGCGCGCGCCGCCACGGGCCGCAGCGGCGTGGTGGCGTTCTCGGGCGCGTTCCACGGCCGCACCTTCATGGGCATGGCGCTCACCGGCAAGGTCGCGCCGTACAAGGCGGGCTTCGGCCCGATGCCGGGCGACGTGTGGCATGTGCCGTTCCCCGCCGCGCCGCTGGGCGTGACGGTGGACGACAGCATCGCGGCACTCGACCGGCTGTTCAAGACCGACGTCGATCCGCAGCGCGTGGCGGCGATCGTCATCGAACTGGTGCAGGGCGAGGGCGGCTTCTACGTGGCGCCGCCCGCGCTCATGGAGCACCTGCGCGCGGAATGCGACCGCCACGGCATCCTGCTGGTCGTCGACGAAATCCAGACCGGCTTCGGGCGCACCGGCAAGCTGTTTGCGCTGGAGCACTACGGCATCGAGGCCGACCTGGTCACGATCGCCAAGAGCCTGGCCGGCGGCTTTCCGCTGTCGGCCGTCACGGGGCGCGCCGAACTCATGGACGCCACGCGCGTCGGCAGCCTCGGCGGCACCTACGCGGGCAACCCGCTGGCGGTGGCCGCAGCGCTGGAGACGATGCGCGTGATCGAGGACGAAGGGCTGGTCGCGCGCGCCCGCATGCTCGGCGAACGATTGACGGCGCGCCTCGCGGCACTGCGCGCCGAGGTGCCGCGCATCTGCGACGTGCGCGGCCTGGGCGCGATGGTGGCGGTGGAGTTTCGCGATCCGCACAGCGGCGAGCCCGATGCCGAGTTCACGAAGCGCGTGCATGCGGCGGGGCTCGAGCGCGGTCTGCTGCTGCTGACCTGCGGCGTGCACGGCAACGTGGTGCGCTTCCTGTTTCCGCTCACCATTCCGGAGGCGGTGTTCGAAGAAGGGCTGGGGTTGCTGGCCGAATCGATTCGGGCGGCCAACGTCTGAACGACTAACGGCGCGGCGCAATGCCGAGCGTGCGGCAGAAGTCGTAGAAGTCTTCGAGCTGCAGCGACTTGTCGAAGACCGCATCGACGCCCGCCGACAGCGCGCCTTCACGCACCTCGGAGGTCGCGTGGTTCATGAACACCACGGTGCGCTGCGCGGGCGACTTGCGTTCCCTCAGGTGATTGGCAACCGTCAGCCCGTTGCCTTGCGCGAGGAACACGTCGATCACGGCGGCGTCCCAGGCGTCAGGGTTGGCATCGAGCCAGTCGATGGCTTCGTCGCTGCTGCTGGCGGTGGCGACGACCTCGCATCCGGAGAATTCCCTCAGTCCATCGGTCAGGGTGGTGGCGATCAGGGGGTTGTCTTCTATGAGGTAGATGCGGGTCATCGGTGCGTAGCCTGGAAATGAAATGCAACGGCTCGTCTGCGCTTGTGGCGCGGGTCTGCCGGGCCGGTCCATTGTCACGAGGCGAGGGCGGGGCGGAGTCGGACAACGCCGCCACATGGCGTCCCCCGCGCACGCGAAAGCGCTGTTTGTGCATTGCATCACTGGCGTACAAGACGCGGGCGCGGGGCGTGCCTATCGTGCGGGGCTTCTTTGACTCCGTCACGACAGGTTGTTTGATGTCGCCTTCTTCTTCGTCTTCCTTCGCGCCACCCTTCACCGCTTCGGGCCGCAGCGCGCTCGTGCAGGCGCCGCGTTGGCCGAACAGGCCTTCGACTCAGCTTCTATCTACGCAGCAAGCTGCCGATTCAAGGCATTGCCAATTCGGAGCATGTGGCCTTGGATTGCCTCGAACGATGTTTTCAGGAATGGAATTGCCCATCGCTGGGGCTGCCACGTTTCGTCGTACATGAAGCCTTCGAACTTGAGTCCGTGAGGCTGGTCGTCCTCGATGAAGCTGACGGAAATGGGCGCTCCCACGACGCTGCGATGCTTCGAGTGATTTACCAATGCAGCCACATATTTCAGGTCCGCGTTGTCGAACATCGCTTGAACTTCGGCCTTCAATGGGCCACTCGGGAGTAGTTTCTGGACCGCGTGTATCGAGACTCTGCGTGGCTCCAGCTGATCGAAATTCATTGCGAAGTAGATGACGTGCCCCAGCGTGTCTTCAGTCGCGTGTACGCATTGAAGGAAGGCCAGCAAGTTGGCCTCCGCCTCAGTGCGCCGATGATGAAAATCGTGGTACTCGGGTGTATCGCTATCAAGGATGTAGTTGAGAAGGACGTCGTTCGAATCGGCATCTTCGAGATCTGCTCCGACAAGGCGTTTGACCTCGCGGTAGTGGTACTTCATGAAGTCCTGTCTCTTGAGAACGGACTGGGCACAAGTGCCGGTTTTGAGTGACTGATCTCGTCCGTGAAGACGTTCAACGCTGGCGGTCAACTCCTTGAGACTCCACGTCGTGGGATTTGTGTTAGTCATCTTTCGTGGGGCTGGCGGCCAGTGTGTGGTCGATTGGCGGCATGCCAATTCGGCTGGGACCGAAGGGAAGTTGGACAATTGCCGACATTGGTTTGGTGATTGTGAGGCCCGAGGGGTCGATATTCGGTTCTGCTGCAGCGTGTCCTAGCTCTCCTGGGGGAGAGGAAATTGCAGCGACAGAGACCTGAAAATCACCGAGTGTGAAAGCTCTATAGAAAATATGTAATGGAATCAAAAGCTTGGAGCGGCAGGTTGTCGGTTGCACCCATGATGGAATGGACTGATAGCCATTGCCGCGTTTTCCATCGCCTCATGACGCGCCACGCATTGCTCTACACGGAGATGGTGACCACCGGCGCGCTGATCCACGGCGACGTGCCGCGCCACCTGCGCTTTCACGAAGAAGAACATCCCGTCGCGTTGCAGCTCGGCGGCAGCGAGCCGCACGACCTGGCCCATTGCGCGAAGCTCGGCGAGGAGTGGGGCTACGACGAGATCAACCTGAACTGCGGCTGCCCGAGCGAGCGCGTGCAGCGCGGCGCGTTCGGGGCCTGCCTCATGAACGAGCCGCAGCTGGTGGCCGATTGCGTGAAGGCGATGGTCGACGTGGTCGACGTGCCGGTCACGGTGAAGCACCGCATCGGCATCGACAAGATCGAGAGCTACGAGTTCGTGCGCGACTTTGTCGGCGCGGTGAGCGAGGCGGGCTGTGGCACTTTCATCGTGCACGCCCGCAACGCCTGGCTGCAGGGCCTGAGCCCGAAGCAGAACCGCGAGATTCCGCCGCTGCGCTATGCGCTGGTGCACCGCCTGAAGCACGACTTTCCGGCGCTGCAGTTTTCGATCAACGGCGGCATCGCCACTAACGCGCAGGTGCACGAGCACCTGCGGCTGCTCGACGGCGCCATGATTGGCCGCGAGGCGTACCACAACCCCTGGTGGCTGGCCGAATGGGACGCCGAGTTCTACGGCGACGCCCCGCAGACGCTCACGCGCGAGGACATCGAGGCGCGGATGTGCGACTACATGGTCCGCGAGGCGGCCGAGCACGGCACCAACTGGTGGTCGATCGCGCGTCACATGCTGGGTCTGCGCAACGGCCTGCCCGGCGCACGCCGCTGGCGCCAGGTCTGGAGCGACCACCGCCTGAAGACCCGCCCGCCGCACGAAGTGATGGCGCTGGCGCACGAACCTGCCGCTCAGGTCGCCTGAATTCCGGCCTCGCCGCCCCGACTTTGTAGACAGTCAACACAATTGAGCGAAGTTGACGCTCGATGGAACACAGTTTCATGACAATGCAACAACAAGTGTGAGCGAAGCACCTGTTTTTGCTCAAGAATAAGGCGGTCAGGGAAACAAGAAAAAGGTTCTGTCTTATGAGTGAAGCTGCAGGCAGCAAGGAAGAAGTCAGTGCGCTTGCCAGGGGGTTGTCGCTGCTGAAGGTCATCGGGATGGCGGCAGCGCCCGTCGGAAACCGGGAATTGGCCGACACGACCGGCATTCCGAAGGCCACGGTGTCGCGCCTCACGGCGACGTTGGTGGGGGCGGGGTATCTGCGGCAGTCGCAAGACAGCGAGCGTTTCAGCCTGGGGCCGGTGTTGCTCGACATGAGCAGCCGCTACCTGCGCAATTTCGACCTGAGGGCGCTGGCGCGTCCCCATCTGAGCAACCTGGCCGAACTGTCGGGCGCCAGCATCCACATGGCGGTGCGCGACGACCTGGACATGCTGGTCATCGATTCGCTGCGCCCGCGCTCGGCGCTCATCAGCTCCCGCATCGACGTCGGCTCGCGCATGTCCATCGCCACCTCCGCCTCCGGCCGCGCCTACATCGGAGCCTTGCCAGGGCCCGAGCAGTCGGCATTGCTGGAGCAGATCCGCCTCGAAACCGGCGAGAACTGGCACGCCATCGAGCCGCGCCTCATCGCCAGCCTTGAAGAGCACGCCCGCCTGGGCTACTGCACCTCCTTCGGCGAATGGAACCCCCAGATCCACGCCCTGGGCTTCGCGCTCGAAGGCCCGCGCGGCGAACGCTACGGCGTGAGCTGTGGCGGCCCCGCCTACCTGCTGCCGAGGGAAGCCATGCTCAGCCGTGTCGCCCCGCGCATGCTGGAAATCGCCCAGCGCATCGCGACAGAGGCAGGGACCCTCACACTGGGCTGAACGAGGCCGCGCCCAGAGGCGCAGGCCCTTTCGTGAGACGCCGCGGAACCGGCTCTGCCGGGCCGCAGGCGTCGCCCCCGGAAGGGGGTTGGCGAAGCGACACGAAGTGCGCGAAGCCTGGGGGAGAGCCCTATACAGCGGCTTCCAGGCCGTTGAGGAAGTGCTCGCGCATGCGCGCCATGGCCGTAGCCGCGTCGCGCGCCTCGATGGCCGCCATCACCGCGCGGTGCTCCGCCAGCGACTCGCCAATGCGCCCCGCCTTCAGCAGCGAGTTGTGGCGATTCAACTTCATCACCTTGCGCAGGTCGGCCACCATCTGGTCGCGCCACTTGTTGTTGGCAATGGCCAGCAGGCTCATGTGGAAGCGCTCGTTCACCGCAAAGAAGTGCTCGCGGTCTTCCTTGCCGGGGGCGGCGGCGGCCTCCAGCTCGGCGTGCAGGGCCTTCAGCTCGGCGCGCTGGGCGTCGGTGGCGCGCTCGGCCACCACGCCGGCGGCGTCGCTCTCTAGCAGCGAGAGCAGGTGGTACACGTCGGCCAGGTCCTGCTCCGACACCTCGGTGACGTACGCGCCGCGCCGCACCTTCATCGTCACCAGCCCTTCGGCGGCCAGCACCTTCAGCGCCTCGCGCAGGGGCGTGCGGCTGATGCCGTATTCCTCGGCCAGCTTGAGCTCGTCGATCCAGCTGCCCGGCTCCAGCTCGCGGCGGAAGATCCGCTGGCGCAGGAGCTCGGCCACCTCTTCATAGAGGGCGCGGGGGGTCAGGGTGACGGCGGACATGGGCTGAACTGTACTTCAAAATCGCGTTTGAATTAATAATTACAGATGGGTTAGACTTGTGAACGGCTTGCAAATCCGTGCAAGCGACCTTGCGAATCCCGTCAGACCACCGCCTGGAGCGGCGCCTTCCATGAGCAGCAGCACACCCGAACCCACCTACAAGCCGGCCGATCTCGACGCCTGGGCCAAGTCCGCCGCCAAGTCGGCGCCCGGCGGCGACGTGAATGCGCTGAACTGGATCACGCCCGACGGCATCAGCGTGAAGCCGCTGTACACCGCGGCCGACCTGCAAGGCCTGAAGTACACCGACACGCTGCCCGGCTTCGAGCCCTACCTGCGCGGCCCGCAGGCCACCATGTACGCGGTGCGCCCCTGGACCATCCGCCAGTACGCCGGCTTTTCCACCGCCGAAGAATCGAACGCGTTCTACCGCAAGGCGCTGGCCGCCGGCGGGCAGGGCGTGAGCGTGGCCTTCGACCTGGCCACCCACCGCGGCTACGACAGCGACCATCCGCGCGTGACCGGCGACGTCGGCAAGGCCGGCGTGGCGATCGATTCGGTCGAGGACATGAAGATCCTGTTCGACCAGATCCCGCTCGACAAGGTGAGCGTGTCCATGACGATGAACGGCGCCGTGCTGCCGGTGCTCGCGGGCTACGTGGTCGCGGCCGAAGAGCAGGGCGTGGCGCAAGACCAGCTCAGCGGAACCATCCAGAACGACATCCTCAAGGAGTTCATGGTCCGCAACACGTACATCTTTCCGCCTGCGCCGAGCATGCGGATCATTGGCGACATCATCGAGTACACGGCGCAGAAGATGCCGAAGTTCAACTCGATCTCGATCAGCGGCTATCACATGCAGGAAGCCGGCGCCAACCAGGCGCTGGAGCTCGCGTTCACGCTGGCCGACGGCAAGGAATACGTGAAGACCGCGCTGGCCAAGGGCCTGGACGTCGACGGCTTTGCCGGCCGCCTGAGCTTCTTCTGGGCCATCGGCATGAACTTCTACCTCGAGGTGGCCAAGATGCGCGCGGCGCGCCTCCTGTGGTGCCGCATCATGAAGGAGTTCAACCCCAAGAACCCCAAGAGCCTGATGCTGCGTACGCACTGCCAAACGTCTGGCTGGTCGCTCACCGAACAGGACCCGTACAACAACGTGGTGCGCACCACCATCGAGGCGATGGCTGCGGTGTTCGGCGGCACGCAGTCGCTGCACACCAACGCGCTCGACGAAGCCATTGCGCTGCCCACCGAGTTCAGCTCGCGCATCGCGCGCAACACGCAGCTCATCATCCAGGAAGAGACGCACATCACGAACGTGATCGACCCCTGGGCCGGCAGCTACATGATGGAAAAGCTCACGCAGGACATGGCCGACGCCGCCTGGACCATCATCGAAGAGGTCGAGGCGATGGGTGGCATGACCAAGGCCGTCGACAGCGGCTGGGCCAAGCTCAAGATCGAGGCCGCCGCTGCCGAGAAGCAGGCACGCATCGATTCGGGCAAGGACGTGATCGTCGGCGTCAACAAGTACAAGCTCAAGAGCGAAGATGCGATCGACAGCCTGTCGATCGACAACGTGAAGGTGCGCGACCAGCAGGTGGCGCGCCTGCAGAGCATCCGCGCCTCGCGCGACAACGCCAAGGTGCAGGCCGCGCTCGACGCGCTCACCGACGCCGCCGAGAACAACACCGGCAACCTGCTGGCGCTGAGCATCGACGCGGTGCGTGCCCGCGCCACCGTCGGCGAGATTTCCGACGCCCTCGAAAAATCCTTCGGCCGCCATCGCGCCGACACGCAGAAGGTGACCGGTGTGTACGCTGCCGCCTATGACTCGGCCGAAGGCTGGGAAGCGCTGAAGACCGAGATCAACGACTTCGCCGAAGCGCAGGGCCGCCGCCCGCGCGTGATGATTTCCAAGCTGGGCCAGGACGGGCACGACCGCGGCGCGAAGGTCGTCGCCACCGCGTTCGCCGATCTCGGCTTCGACGTCGACATGGGCCCGCTGTTCCAGACGCCCGAAGAATGCGCGCGGCAAGCGATTGAAAACGACGTGCACGCCGTGGGCGTGAGCACGCTCGCCGCCGGCCACAAGACTCTTGTGCCGGCCATCATCGAAGAACTGCGCAAGCAGGGCGCGGACGACATCATCGTCTTCGTCGGCGGCGTGATTCCGCGCCAGGACTACGACTTCCTGTACGAAGCCGGCGTCAAGGGCATCTACGGCCCGGGCACGCCCATCCCGGCCAGCGCCAAGGACGTGCTGGAGCAGATCCGCGCGGCCGTCGCAGTCTGAGACGAGTCGACGTGGGCGATCTCTTGTCGCGGCTGTCGCTGCAGCCCGTGGATTCCAGCGATTTCGAAGACATGCTGGCCGTGCGCATCGATGCGATGCGTCCGAGCCTGGAGCGCGTCGGCCGTTTCGACCTCACGCGCTCGCGCGAGCGCCTGTCGGCCGGTTTCGTGGTGCCGTACATGCACCACATCGTGCTCGACGGTGAGCAGCGCCTGGGCTTCATCACGCTCAAGCCCGAGGACGCGGATGCGCTGCGCCTCGATCACCTGTACCTGCGCACCGGCTTCCAGGGGCGCGGCATCGGCGAATGGGCGCTGCGCTGGGCCAAGGCGCAGGCGCGCGAACAGAAGCTGGACATCAAGCTCACCGCGCTCGTGCAGAGCGACGCCAACCGCTTCTACCAGCGGCACGGCTTCGTGCTCGAAGGCGAAGAGGGCGTCGACCTGCACTACCGCTGGCGCGTGGCGTCGGAGGCCGCGTGCTGAACACCGTCGGCGCGCTCGAACGCGCGCTCGCCGATGCGCCGGGCATGGCGCAGCGGCGTGCCATCGCCAAGGCGATCACGCTGCTCGAATCGACGCGCGCCGACCACCGCGCGCAGGCCGACGAACTGCTCACGGCGCTGTTGCCGCGCACCGGCCAGTCGTTCCGCCTGGGCATCTCGGGCGTGCCCGGCGTGGGCAAGTCGACCTTCATCGAAACGCTGGGCCTGCTGCTGATCGGCAAGGGCCACCGCGTGGCGGTGCTCACCATCGACCCGTCGTCCACCGTGTCGGGCGGCTCCATCCTGGGCGACAAGACGCGCATGGAGCGCCTGTCGGTGCACGAGCGCGCCTACATCCGGCCCAGCCCTTCGAGCGGCACGCTCGGCGGCGTGGCCGAGAAGACGCGCGAGGCCATGCTGGTCTGCGAGGCGGCGGGCTACGACATCGTCATCGTCGAGACCGTGGGTGTGGGCCAGAGCGAAACGGCGGTGGCCGGCATGACCGACATGTTCGTGCTGCTGCAACTGCCCAACGCGGGCGACGACCTGCAGGCGATCAAGAAGGGCGTGATGGAGCTGGCCGACCTGGTCGCCATCAACAAGGCCGACATCGACCGCGACGCCGCCACGCGCGCGCAGGCCCAGATCACCTCGGCGCTGCGCCTGTTCGGCCACCAGGGCAACCCCGACCATGCGCACGCCGTGCACGACGCGCACAGCGGCGTGGAGCGCCGCTTCTGGCTGCCCAAGGTGCTGCAGCTGAGCGCGCTCGCCGGCACCGGCGTCGACGCCTTCTGGGACGCCGTGCTCGAATTCAAGGCGCTGCAGACCGCCAACGGCAAGCTCGCCAAGCGCCGCGAAAAACAGGCGACCGCGTGGATGTGGGAACGCATCGACGCCGGGCTCAAGCAGGCGTTCCGCCAGCACGCGCAGGTGCGCGAGCTGCTGCCGCAACTCACGCAGCAGGTGGCCCAGGGCAGCCTGCCGGCCTCGACGGCGGCGCGCCAGCTGCTCGCCGCGGCCGCCATCACCGCCCGGGTGTGACACCCCGGCCCCCACAAGACTCTCCCAGCAATCCAGAACCACAGCTTCGGAAGCACACCATGCAAGAACTGATCGAACAACTCGAAAAGAAGCGCGCCCAGGCGCGACTCGGCGGCGGGCAGAAGCGCATCGACGCGCAGCACGCCAAGGGCAAGCTCACGGCGCGCGAGCGCATCGAGCTGCTGCTCGACGACGGCACGTTTGAAGAGTGGGACATGTTCGTCGAGCACCGCTCGGTCGACTTCGGCATGGCCGAGCAGAAGATCCCCGGCGACGGCGTGGTCACGGGCTACGGCATGATCAACGGCCGCCTCGTGTTCGTGTTCAGCCAGGACTTCACGGTCTTCGGCGGCGCGCTCAGCGAAGCTCACGCCGAGAAGATCTGCAAGGTGATGGACCAGGCCATGAAGGTCGGCGCACCGGTCATCGGCCTGAACGATTCGGGTGGCGCCCGCATCCAGGAAGGCGTGGCCTCGCTGGGTGGCTATGCCGACGTGTTCCAGCGCAACGTGATGGCCTCGGGCGTGGTGCCGCAGATCAGCATGATCATGGGCCCGTGCGCGGGCGGCGCCGTGTATTCGCCCGCCATGACCGACTTCATCTTCATGGTGAAGGACAGCAGCTACATGTTCGTCACCGGCCCCGAGGTGGTGAAGACCGTGACGCATGAGAGCGTGACGGCCGAAGAGCTGGGCGGCGCCATCACCCACACCACGCGCAGCGGCGTGGCCGACATGGCGTTCGAGAACGACGTCGAGGCGCTGATGATGCTGCGCCGCCTGTACAACTACCTGCCGCTGAACAACCGCGAGAAGCCGCCGGTGCGCCTGGGCAACGACGGCCAGGGCGATCCGGCCGACCGGCCCGACTACTCGCTGGACACGCTGGTGCCCGACAACCCGAACAAGCCCTACGACATCAAGGAACTGATCCTGAAGGTGGTGGACGACGGCGACTTCTTCGAGCTGCAGCCCGACTACGCGAAGAACATCGTGATCGGCTTCGCGCGCATGGAAGGCCAGACGGTCGGCATCGTGGCCAACCAGCCGCTGGTGCTGGCGGGTTGCCTGGACATCAAGAGCAGCATCAAGGCCGCGCGCTTCGTGCGTTTTTGCGATGCCTTCAACATCCCCGTCATCACTTTTGTCGACGTGCCCGGCTTCATGCCCGGCACCGGCCAGGAGTACGGCGGCATCATCAAGCACGGCGCCAAGCTGCTGTATGCGTACGCGGAGTGCACGGTGCCCAAGATCACCGTCATCACGCGCAAGGCCTACGGCGGCGCGTACGACGTGATGGCCTCCAAGCATCTGCGCGGCGACGTCAACCTGGCCTGGCCGCGCGCCGAGATCGCGGTGATGGGTGCCAAGGGTGCGGTGGAGATCATCTTCCGCGAAGACAAGAACGACCCCGAGAAGCTCGCCGCCCGCGAGGCCGAGTACAAGGCCCGCTTCGCCAACCCGTACGTGGCCGGCGCGCGCGGCTACATCGACGACGTGATCCTGCCGCACGAGACGCGCAAGCGCATCTGCCGCTCGCTCGTGATGCTGCGCGAGAAGAAGCTCGAGAACCCGTGGCGCAAGCACGGAAACATTCCGCTCTGAGCCGCACGGAGAAAGAAGAACATGTTCAAGAAGATCCTGATTGCGAACCGCGGCGAAATCGCTTGCCGTGTGATCCAGACCGCCAAGAAGATGGGCATCCTCACGGTGGCCGTCTACTCCGACGCCGACAAGGAAGCCCGCCACGTCGAGCTGGCCGACGAGGCCGTGCACATCGGCGCCGCGCCCAGCCGCGAAAGTTATCTGCAGGCCGACCGCATCATCGCGGCCTGCAAGAAAACGGGCGCCGAAGCCGTGCACCCGGGCTACGGCTTCCTGTCGGAGAACGAAGCCTTTGCGCGCAAGGTCGAGGAAGAGGGCATTGCCTTCATCGGCCCGAAGCACTATTCGATCGCGGCCATGGGCGACAAGATCGCCTCGAAGAAGCTCGCGAACGAAGCCCAGGTCAACACCATTCCCGGCTGGAACGACGCCATCGAGACGGCCGAGCGCGCCGTCGAGATCGCCAAGGACATCGGCTACCCGGTGATGATCAAGGCCTCGGCCGGCGGCGGCGGCAAGGGCCTGCGCGTGGCCTTCAACGACAAGGAAGCCTTCGAGGGTTTCACTTCTTGCCGCAACGAGGCGCGCAACAGCTTCGGCGACGACCGCGTGTTCATCGAGAAGTTCGTCGAGGAGCCGCGCCACATCGAGATCCAGGTGCTGGGCGATTCGCACGGCAACGTCATCTACCTGAACGAGCGCGAGTGCTCCATTCAGCGCCGCCACCAGAAGGTGATCGAGGAGGCGCCGTCGCCCTTCATCACCGACGCCACGCGCAAGGCGATGGGCGAGCAGGCCGTGGCGCTGGCCAAGGCCGTGAAGTACCAGAGCGCGGGCACGGTGGAGTTCGTGGTCGGCAAGGACCAGAGCTTCTACTTCCTGGAGATGAACACGCGCCTGCAGGTGGAGCACCCGGTTACGGAGTGCATCACCGGCCTGGACCTCGTCGAGCTGATGATCCGCGTGGCGGCCGGCGAGAAGCTGCCGCTGGCGCAGGCCGACGTGAAGCGCGACGGCTGGGCCATCGAGTGCCGCATCAATGCCGAAGACCCGTTCCGCAACTTCCTGCCCTCGACGGGCCGGCTGGTGAAATTCCAGCCGCCGGCCGAGAGCATGTTCGCGAGCGACACCGGCCACCTGCACGGCGTGCGCGTGGACACCGGCGTGTACGACGGCGGCGAGATCCCGATGTACTACGACTCGATGATCGCCAAGCTCATCGTGCACGGCAAGGACCGCAACGAGGCCATCGCGCTCATGCGCGAGGCGCTCAACGGCTTCGTGATCCGCGGCATCAGCAGCAACATCCCGTTCCAGGCCGCGCTGCTGGCGCATCCGAAGTTCGTGGCGGGCGATTTCAACACCGGCTTCATCGCCGAGCACTACGGCAAGGGCTTCCACGCGGAAGACGTGCCGCACGCCGACCCGGCGTTCCTGGTGGCACTGGCCGCCTTCGTCAACCGCCGCTACCGCGCGCGCGCCTCGGGCATCAGCGGGCAGCTGGCGGGCCACGGCGTGAAGGTGGGCGAGCAGTTCGTGGTGGTCGAGCTGGGCCCCGAGGGCAAGCACGTGCACCACGCCGTGTCGGTGAGCGACTTCCAGGACAAGACCGGTGCCAGCGCCGTCACGGTGGGCGACAAGCGCTACCAGATCGAGAGCGACTTCGCACTCGGCGCGGTGCGCGTGCAGGGCACGGCCAACGGCAAGCCCTTCACGGCGCAGGTGGAGCGCGGCGCGGGCAAGAACCCGCTGGCGCTGCGCGTGTCGCACGACGGCACGCAGATCGAGACCATGGTGCTGTCGCCGCTGGGCGCGCGCCTGCTCGAGCTGATGCCCTACAAGGCACCGCCCGACCTGAGCAAGTTCCTGATGTCGCCGATGCCGGGCCTCCTGGTCGAGGTGTCGGTGCAGCCGGGGCAGCAGGTCCAGGCCGGCGAGAAGCTGGCCGTGATCGAGGCCATGAAGATGGAAAACGTACTGTTCGCCACGCAGGACGGCGTGGTGGGCAAGATCTCGGCGGCCAAGGGCGAATCGCTCGCCGTCGACCAAATCATTCTGGAGTTCAACTGATGGGTGCCAACGACCTGCAACAAGCGGCAATCACGCTGCACCGCCCGGCCAAGACCGTGGCGACGCCCCAGGGCCCCTGGTCCGTGGAGGCCATCCAGGCGCTGCTCGACAAGCCTTTCATGGAACTGCTGTTCGAGGCGCAGACCGTGCACCGTCGGCATTTCCCCGAAGGCGACATCGAGCTGGCCACGCTGCTGTCGGTGAAGACCGGCGGCTGCCCCGAGAACTGCGGCTACTGCCCGCAGTCGGCCGAGTTCGACACCGGCGTGAAGGCGCAAAAGCTGATGGAGGTCGACGAGGTGGTGCGCGCCGCGCAGGCCGCCAAGGACGCCGGCGCCACGCGCTTTTGCATGGGCGCCGCCTGGCGCGCGCCCAAGGACCGCGACGTCGAGAAGGTGGCGGTGCTGGTCGAGGCCGTGAAGGGCCTGGGCCTGCAGACCTGCGCCACGCTGGGCATGCTGGAGCCGCACCACGCGCAGCAGCTCAAGGCTGCGGGCCTCGATTACTACAACCACAACCTGGACACCGCGCCCGAGTACTACACCGACGTGGTCGACACGCGCACCTACCAGGACCGCCTGGACACGCTGGCAGCCGTGCGCAGCGCCGGCATCAGCGTGTGCTGCGGCGGCATCGTGGGCATGGGCGAGCAGCCCGTGCACCGCGCCGGGCTGATCGCGCAACTCGCGAACATGGACCCGTACCCGGAGTCGGTGCCGATCAACAGCCTGGTGCGCGTGCCCGGCACGCCGCTGGCCGACTCGGAGCCGGTCGATCCCTTCGACTTCGTGCGCATGATCGCCGTGGCGCGCATCACGATGCCGACCGCGCGCGTGCGCCTGTCGGCCGGCCGCCAGCAGATGGGCGAGGCGGTGCAGGCCCTGTGCTTCATGGCCGGCGCCAACTCGATCTTCTACGGCGACAAGCTGCTGGTCACCGGCAACCCCGACGTCGATGCCGACGTGCAGCTGCTGCGCAAGCTCGGTCTGCGCTCGCACCGCACGCAGGAGCAGGCGGAAGAAGGCGGCTGCGCATGACCGCGCCCGCCACGCCGCGTCCCTTCAAGGTGCTGGGCATCCAGCAGATCGCCATCGGCGGCCCCGACAAGCTGCGCCTGCAGAAGCTGTGGGTCGACATGCTGGGGCTCGAGGTGACGGGCACCTTCCGCAGCGAGCGCGAGAACGTCGACGAAGACATCTGCTCGATGGGCAGCGGCCCGTTCAAGGTCGAGGTCGACCTGATGCAGCCGCTGGACCCCGAGAAGAAGCCGGCGGTGCACACCACGCCGCTGAACCACGTCGGCCTGTGGATCGACGACCTGCCCAAGGCCGTCGAATGGCTCACGGCGCAGGGCGTGCGCTTTGCGCCGGGCGGCATCCGCAAGGGCGCGGCCGGTTTCGACATCTGCTTCCTGCACCCCAAGGCCAACGACGAGTTCCCGATCTCGGGCGAGGGCGTGCTGGTCGAGATGGTGCAGGCGCCACCCGAGGTGGTGACGGCCTTCAACGCGCTCGCCGCTACGCGCTGAGCGCCTTGCGCACCGGCGGCTTCACGTCGGCGCGCTGCGGCGGCAGCATCGGCTGGTGCTCGCGCGCCGGGTTCAGGATGATCGAGGTCGCGGTCTCGGTCAGGATGCAGAACTTGGCGAGCACCGCATCGAGGTGCGGCACGTCGATCACCGCGATCTCGAGGATCCAGCTGTCCTCGCCGGTCACGTTGTAGGCATTGACGCACTCGGGCGTCTCCTGCACCAGCTTCACCACGAGGTCGTAGTCGGCGCGCCCGACGCGGATGATCCCGCGGATGCCGTAGCCCAGCCGTGTGAGGTTCACGGTGGCGCGGTAGCCGGTGATGACGCCGGCGGCTTCCAGCTTTTTCACGCGCTCGGTCACGGCCGGCTGGCTCAGGTGCACGCGGCGGCCCAGCTCGGCCATGCTCAGGCGCGCGTCGGCCTGCAGTTCGGCCAGGATGCGGGTGTCGTGGGCGTCCAGCGTGGGGGTCAAGGTGAAGTCCATGGAAGTCCTTTAAATCGACGGTGCGGTGCGAGCAGAACCATGAAATTCGCATGGCTGCCGGGCGGTGGCTTTCATACCATGACGGGCATCCGATACCAAGAAGAGACACCCTCGATATGTCGACACTCGCCACGCCCGCGCAGGCCGCGCCTGCCGCTTCCTCCTCGCGCCCCCGGCTGACGCCGCTGCTGTGGCTGTGCCTGGCCGCCACCTGGGTGGTCTGGGGCTCGACCTACCTGGCCATCAAGTACGCGCTGATCAGCTTTCCGCCGTTCCTGCAGATGGGCTCGCGCTTCCTGGTCGCGGGCGTGCTGCTGGCGGCGTGGATGCGCTGGCGCGGCACGCCCTGGCCGACGCGCCTCCAATGGCGCAATGCGCTGGTCGTCGGGGCGCTGATGCTCGGCGGCGGCATGGGTGGCACGGCGCTGGCCGAGGTGTCGATCGGCTCGGGGCTGGTGGTGGCGTTCATTGCCGTCATTCCGTTGCTGATTGCTCTGTTGAACCTGATCTGGGGCGTGAAGCCGGCGCGGCTCGAAGCGGCGGGCATTGCGCTGGGGCTCGTCGGCGTGCTGATGCTCACGCAGGGCAGCGGCTTCAAGGCCTCGCCCGAAGGGCTGGTGGCGATCTGCGTGGCCTGCATCTGCTGGTCACTCGGCAGCGTGCTGAGCCAGCGCAAGCTGCCGCTGGCGCCCGGCGCGATGGGCTTCGCGAGCGAGATGCTGTGCGGCGGCGTGGTGCTCATGGTGCTGGCCGCGGTATCGGGCGAAACGATGCGCTGGCCGCCGCAGCCGGTGGCGCTGGGGGCGTGGGTCTACCTCGTGGTGTTCGGCTCGCTGATCGCGTTCAACGCCTACATGGTGCTGCTCGCGCAGGCGCCGGCCGGGCTCGCGGCGAGCTACACCTTCGTCAACCCGGTGATCGCGATGCTGCTGGGCGTGTGGATCGCCCACGAGACGGTCACGCGCTTCGAGTGGTACGCCGTGGGCGTGGTGCTGGCGGGCGTGCTGCTGTTGCTGTTCAAGCGCCCGCAGAAGGGCTGAGTTCGACGAGGCTCAGGCGGGGCGGCGCCAGAAGGCGAGGGTGGCGGCCAGCAGCCACATGCCGACGGCACAGCTGCGGTTGAGCACCTTGAGGCCACGGCGCGAGAGCCAGCGCACGGCCTGCGTGCCGGCGCCGGCATAGGCCAGCATCACGCAGGTGTCGAGCGCCACGAAGATCGCGCCCAGCACCAGGTACTGCATGCCCTGGGGCTTGGCCGTGTCGATGAACTGGGGCAGGAAGGCGGCGAAGAACAGCACCGTCTTCGGGTTCGACAGCGCCACCATGAGGCTGCGCACGAGGGCGATGCGCCCATGTGGACGGACCTCGATGGCCGACTTGGCCAGTGCCGTGCCCAGGTCGGTCGCTTCGCTGCGCCACAGCTTGATGCCGAGCCACACCAGGTAGGCCACGCCCGCGACGCGGATCGCGTTGAAGAGCCACTCCGAGGCCGCGAGCAGCGAGCCCAGCCCGAGCGCCACGACCGCGATCAGCGAGACGCTGCCCAGCGACGCGCCCGCGATGCCCCAGCTGGCGCGGCGCATGCCGCCGTCGATGCCGTTGGACAGCGCCAGCAACATGGTCGGACCGGGAATCACCGCCAGGGCGAGCGAGGCGACGGCATAGATCAGCAGGGTGTCGAGGGTCATGGTTTGGTGGCGGCCTGGCGTTGTTCGGCGGCGGCACGGGCACGCGCCAGCGCGGCTTCGACGATAGAGCGCTTGCGCGTGTCGGCGGCTTGCGGTTCGGCGGCGGCGGGGGGCGGCTCAGCCTCGCGCTTCGCGGTGTCACGATGTTGGGCGTGCAGCTTGTAGCGCTGCAGTGCGGCCTCGGCTTGTGCCTGCGACCACGCCTGCCAGCCGCTGCGGCCAGGGGTTTCAATCTCGAGCGAAATGCAATCGACCGGGCAGACCGGAATGCACAGCTCGCAGCCCGTGCAGTGCGCCTCGATCACCGTGTGCATGCGCTTGTTGATGCCGATGATCGCGTCGGTCGGGCAGGCGTCGAGGCAGAGCGTGCAGCCGATGCACCACGCCTCGTCGATGACCGCCATGGCACGCGGGCCCTCGGTGCCGAACTGCGGATCGAGCGGCAGCGCGGGGCGGCCGGTGAGCAGCGCGAGGCGCTCGATGCCTTCGGCGCCGCCCGGCGGGCACTGGTTGATGCTGGCCTCGCCGTCGGCGATGGCCTGCGCGTAGCCTGCGCAATCCGGGTAGCCGCACCGTGTGCACTGCGTCTGAGGCAGTGCGTCGTTGATGCGTGCGGCCAGCCCGTTCACGGTGGGTGATGCGCGCGGCTCAGCGCGCGGCGCTGGCGCGGGGCTTCTTTGCCGCTGCGGCCGGCTTCTTGGCAGCCGGCGCGGCCTTCACGGCGACGGCCTTCTTGGCGGCGACCGGCGTCTTGCGGGCCGCAGCGGTTGCCACGGCCTTCACCTTCTGGCCGGGCTTGATGCGGTCTTCGGCCGGCAGCTCTTCGCGCGCACCGGCGCGGCGCTGGGGCTCGTCGCTGGCCGCGATGAAGTTGCGCACCTTCGGGTAGACCAGGTCGCGCCAGCGGCGGCCGCTGAAGATGCCGTAATGGCCCGCGCCCTTGACCTCGTAGTGCTCGCGCTTGGCGTCGGCGATGCCGGTGCACAGGCTGTGCGCGGCCTGGGTCTGGCCCGAGCCGGAGATGTCGTCGAGCTCGCCTTCGACGGTGAGCAGGGCGGTGGCGTGGATGTCCTGCGGACGCACGCGCTCCACCTGGCCGGCGGGGCTCTTCACGTCCCAGGTGCCGTTGACCAGGTCGAAGTCCTGGAACACCGTGCGGATGGTCTCCAGGTAGTAATCCGCGTCCATGTCGAGCACGGCGTTGTACTCGTCGTAGAACTTGCGGTGGGCTTCGGCGCTGGCGTCGTCACCCTTGATCAGGTCCTTGAAGTAGTCGTAGTGGCTGCTGGCGTGGCGGTCGGGGTTCATGGCCACGAAGCCCGTGTGCTGCAGGAAGCCCGGGTAGACCTTGCGGCCCGCGCCCGGGAAGCCTTGCGGCACGCGGTAGATCACGTTGTTCTCGAACCACTCGAAGCTCTTGTTGGTCGCGAGGTTGTTCACGGCCGTGGGCGATTTGCGCGCGTCGATCGGGCCGCCCATCATGGTCATCGTGAGGGGCAGCGGCTCGCCGCGGCTGGCCATGAGCGACACGGCCGCGAGCACCGGCACGGTGGGCTGGCACACGCTCACGACGTGGCAGTTGCCGTACTCGGCCTGCAGGCGGCGGATGAACTCCTGCACGTAGTTGATGTAGTCGTCCAGGTGGAACTCACCGTCGGACAGCGGCACCAGGCGCGCGTTCTTCCAGTCGGTGATGTAGACCTTGTGGTCCTGCAGCATGGTGCGCACGGTGTCGCGCAGCAGCGTGGCGTAGTGGCCCGACAGCGGCGCCACGATCAGCACCACGGGCTGGCTCTTGAGCGTCTTGAGGATGTGCGGTTCGTCGGTGAAGCGCTTGAAGCGGCGCAGTTCGCAGAAGGGCTTGTCGAGCTCGACGGCCTCCTGGATCACGACCTCTTCGCCGTCGACCTTGACGGACTTGATGTTGAACTCGGGCTTCTCGTAGTCCTTGCCCAGCCGGTACAGCAGGTCATAGCCGGCGGCCATGCGCTGTGCCATCGGCAGTTGGCTCCAGACGGCGCCGGGACCGTAGAGCTTGGAGGCGGCCTGGGCGAAGTCCGAGAAGGGCTCCATCAGGGAACGCTGGGCTTCGTAGAGTTGATAGAGCATCGCGGGTCTTTGAGTGGATGTTGCAGTGCAATATATCAGTGCATTTGCCGCGGCGCAGGGGGCCGAACCCTAGCCCGCAGCGGGCTGGATTCGGCTTCTGTGGCCGAATGTGAACGAATCGTCAAAAAATCGATTCAGTCACACCCGGTTGTCACCTAGATGACCTTCGCAATCGACGCGCAGACGTAGTCGATGTTCTTGCTGTTGAGCGCGGCGACGCACATGCGGCCGGTGTCGGTGCCGTACACGCCGAACTCGTTGCGCAGGCGCACCATCTGGTCCTTGGTCAGGCCCGAGTAGCTGAACATGCCGATCTGGGTGGTGATGAAGCTCATGTCTTCCTTCACGCCGGCGGCCTTCAGGCCGTCGACCAGCTTCTGGCGCATGGCCTTGATGCGCACGCGCATCTCGCCCAGTTCCTTTTCCCACAGGGCGCGCAGCTCGGGGGTGCCCAGCACCGCGGCCACCACGGCGCCGCCGTGGATCGGCGGGTTGCTGTAGTTGGTGCGGATGGCGATCTTGAGTTGCGACAGCACGCGGCCGGCTTCTTCCTTGTTCTCGCACAGCACCGACAGGGCGCCGACGCGCTCGCCGTACAGGCTGAAGCTCTTGGAGAACGAGGTGGAGACGAAGAAGGTCAGGCCGGCGTCGACGAACTTCGCAACCGCCGCGCCGTCTTCCTTCAGGCCGTAGCCGAAGCCCTGGTAGGCCATGTCGAGGAAGGGCACGAGGCCCTTGGCCTTGACGGCGGCGACGACCTGGTCCCACTGCGCGGGGGTGATGTCGTAGCCGGTCGGGTTGTGGCAGCAGGCGTGCAGCACGACGATGGTGCCGGCCGGTGCCGCGTTCAGGGCGGCCAGCATGCCGTCGAAGTTGATGCCGCGCTGGGCGGCGTCGTAGTAGGGGTAGCTTTCGACCGTGAAACCGGCGTTGGTGAACAGCGCGCGGTGGTTTTCCCAGCTCGGGTCGCTGATCAGCACGGTGGCGTTGGGGTTGAGCTTCTTGAGGAAGTCGGCGCCGACCTTCAGGCCGCCGGTGCCGCCGATGGCCTGGATGGTAGCCACGCGGCCGGAGGTGACGGGCTCGCTCTCGGGGCCGAAGACCAGGCCCTTGACGGCGTTGTCGTAGGCCACGATGCCGTCGATCGGCAGGTAGCCGCGGGCCGAGGGGGCCTTCATCATGTTCTGCTCTGCGGCCTGCACGCACTGGAGCAGGGGCAGCTTGCCGTTGTCGTCGTAATACACGCCGACGCCGAGATTGACCTTGAGGGGGTTGGTGTCGGCTGCAAATTGCTCGTTGAGGCCGAGGATCGGGTCGCGCGGCGCCATTTCGACCGCGGTGAACATAGACATGGAAAGGTCCTTTGGGATGAAAGCTTCGCTGGCAACCGGAGGAGGCTTTATCCTTTCCGGTTGCCTTGAATTTTACCGGCGCCACGCCACCTGTCGGGAACAGCCATGCCAGAGAACACCGAAGCCATAGCAGACCTGAAGAAAGTCGACCCGATCGGGCCGGCGAAACAGGGCGAATTCATCCGCTACCCCGACTCGCCGTTCGAGCTGTTCCAGCCTTATCCGCCGGCAGGCGACCAGCCCACGGCCATCGACGGCCTGGTGGCCGGGGTGCTCGACGGCGAGGTGTACCAGACGCTGCTGGGCGTGACGGGCTCGGGCAAGACTTTCACCATGGCCAACGTGATTGCCCGGCTGGGCCGCCCGGCCATCGTGTTCGCGCCCAACAAGACACTGGCGGCGCAGCTGTACAGCGAATTCCGCGAGTTCTTCCCGAAGAACGCCGTCGAGTACTTCGTGAGCTACTACGACTACTACCAGCCCGAGGCCTACGTGCCGCAGCGCGATCTGTTCATCGAGAAGGATTCCTCGATCAACGAGCACATCGAGCAGATGCGCCTGTCGGCCACCAAGAGTGTGCTGGAGCGGCGCGACACGGTCATCGTGGCCACGGTGAGCGCCATCTACGGCATCGGCACGCCCGAGGACTACATGGAGATGCGGCTGATTGCCCGCGTCGGCGACAAGGTTGGTCAGCGCGATCTGATCTCGCGGCTCATTCGCATGCAGTACACGCGCAACGAGCAGGACTTTGCGCGGGGCACGTTCCGGGTGCGCGGCGACACCATCGACGTGTTTCCGGCCGAGCACAGCGAGCTGGCGATCCGCTTCGAGCTGTTCGACGACGAGATCGAGTCGCTGCAGCTGTTCGACCCGCTCACCGGGCGCATCCGCCAGAAGGTGCCGCGCTTCACGGTGTACCCGTCGAGCCACTACGTGACGCCGCGCGACAAGGTGCTGGCGGCGGTTGAAACCATCAAGATCGAGCTGGCCGGCCGGCTCAAGGAGCTGACTGGCGCGGGCAAGCTGGTCGAGGCGCAGCGGCTGGAGCAGCGCACGCGCTTCGACCTCGAGATGCTGGCCGAGATCGGCCACTGCAAGGGCATCGAGAACTACACGCGGCACCTCTCGGGCGCGCAGCCCGGCGACCCGCCGCCCACGCTCACCGACTACATGCCGAAGGACGCGCTGATGTTCCTCGACGAGAGCCACCAGATGGTCGGCCAGCTCAGCGCCATGTACAACGGCGACCGGGCGCGCAAGGTCACGCTGGTCGAGTACGGCTTTCGGCTGCCGAGCGCGCTGGACAACCGGCCGCTCAAGCTCGAGGAGTTCGAAAAGCGGGTGCGCCAGTGCATCTTCGTGTCGGCCACGCCCGCGCAGTACGAGAAAGACCATGCGGGCAACGTCGTCGAGCAGCTGGTGCGGCCCACCGGGCTGATCGACCCCGAGGTCGAGGTGCGCCCCGCCACGCACCAGGTGGACGACGTGCTGGGCGAGATCCGCATCCGCGTCGAGAAGAACGAGCGCGTGCTGATCACCACGCTGACCAAGCGCATGGCCGAGCAGCTCACCGACTACCTGGGCGACAACGGCGTGAAGGTGCGCTACTTGCACAGCGACGTCGACACGGTCGAGCGGGTCGAGATCCTGCGCGACCTGCGCCTGGGCACCTTCGACGTGCTGGTGGGCATCAACCTGCTGCGCGAGGGGTTGGACATTCCCGAGGTGTCGTTGGTGGCGATCCTCGACGCCGACAAGGAAGGTTTCCTGCGCGCGGAGCGCTCGCTGATCCAGACCATCGGCCGCGCGGCGCGCAACCTGAACGGCAAGGCCATTCTTTATGCCGACCGGATGACCGAGTCGATGAAGAAGGCCATGGGCGAGACCGAGCGCCGCCGCAACCGGCAGATCGCCCACAACGAGGCGAACGGCATCACGCCGCGCAGCATCGTGAAGCAGGTGCGCGACCTGATCGACGGCGTCTACAGCGAAAAGACGGGCAAGGAAATGGCCAAGCTCGACCTGGAACGCGCCAAGGTCGAGGACATGAGCGAGAAGGACATCGCCCGGGAAATCAAGCGGCTCGAAAAGCAGATGCTGGAGCACGCCCGCAACCTCGAGTTCGAAAAAGCGGCCCGGGTGCGCGACCAGCTGGCGCTGCTGCGCGAGCAGGCTTTCGGGGCGTCGGGCGGCGACAACATCGCCGGTTTGGCGTCCTGATTTCGGCTAGGCCATAAGTTCGCTTTCTTCAAGCGAACCGCGCTGGGGTTTACCCGAGCAGATCTCAGGGGCTTCTGCTATACTTGACCGAAATACTCAACAACAAAGAACTTCGCGATGAAGGACCGACTCCTACCGGCTGGTTCACCAGCGTCGGGGTCGGGCAGGGCGGAGACGAAGTCACCGCGGCCCAAGGCTGTGGTGTCATTTCAACGGTAAGCACTTGAAGGAGCTTGCGATGCGTCTCACTACCAAAGGCCGTTTTGCGGTCACAGCAATGATCGATCTGGCGTTGCGTCAGAACACCGGTCCGGTCACGCTGGCTGCGATCAGCCAGCGGCAGCAGATTTCGTTGTCGTACCTCGAACAGCTGTTCGGCAAACTGCGCCGCCACGAGCTGGTCGAATCGACCCGCGGCCCCGGCGGCGGCTACAGCCTCGGACGCAAGGCGGCGGACATCACGGTCGCCGACATCATCGTGTCCGTCGACGAGCCGATCGATGCCACGCAGTGCGGCGGCAAGGAAAACTGCCTCGGTGAGCAGGGTCGCTGCATGACCCACGAGCTCTGGGCCTCGCTGAACCAGCGCATGGTCGAGTTCCTCGACTCCGTCACGCTGCAGAAGCTGGTCGACGACCAGATCGCCAAGGGCGTGCAGATCGAGAACAAGCCGGTCGTCAAGCGCGCCATCTCGGCCCAGCCGGTGGTCAAGCCCATCCGCGTGAACGCACCGAATTCGGTCTTCGCCCTCGGCAACGTCTTCGCGAAGTCCTGACCCCGATGAGTCCGGCGATGCCTGCGGGCATCGCCCTGAGTTTGCCCTGATCCCAGAACACAACCCCCCACGCCAGCCCGAGCCAGCCATGGACGTCACTCCTCATTTCCCGATCTATCTCGATTACGGCGCCACCACGCCGGTCGACCCGCGTGTGGTCGACGCCATGATTCCCTGGTTGCGCGAACATTTCGGCAACCCGGCATCGCGCAGCCACGCCTGGGGCTGGGAAGCCGAAGAAGCGGTCGAGAAAGCGCGCGGCCAGGTGGCCGACCTGATCAACGCCGACCCGCGTGAAATCGTCTGGTCGTCGGGCGCCACCGAGTCGATCAACCTGGCGCTCAAGGGCGCGGCCCACTTCTACAAGGGCAAGGGCAAGCACCTGATCACCCTGAAGACCGAGCACAAGGCCGTGCTCGACACCATGCGCGAACTCGAGCGCCAGGGCTTCGAAGTGACCTACCTCGACGTCGAGGAAAACGGCCTCGTCGATCTCGAGAAGTTCAAGGCGGCCATCCGCCCCGACACCATCCTGGCCAGCGTGCTCTTCGTGAACAACGAAATCGGCGTGATCCAGGACGTGGTCGCGCTGGGCAATGCCTGCCGCGAAAAGGGCGTGATCTTCCACGTCGACTCGGCCCAGGCCACCGGCAAGATCGACATCGACATCACGAAGCTGCCCATCGACCTGATGAGCCTGGCTTCGCACAAGACCTACGGCCCCAAGGGCATCGGCGCGCTGTACGTGCGCCGCAAGCCGCGCATCCGCCTCGAAGCGCAGATGCACGGCGGTGGCCATGAACGCGGCATGCGTTCGGGCACGCTGCCCACGCACCAGATCGTCGGCATGGGCGAGGCCTACCGCATCGCCAAGCTCGAGATGAAGGACGACATCGCCCATGCGGCGCGTCTGCAGAAGCGCCTGCTCGACGGCCTGAAGGATGTCGAGCAGGTCTTCATCAACGGCGACCTCGAGCGCCGCGTGCCGCACAACCTGAACATGAGCTTCAACTACGTCGAAGGCGAGTCGCTGATCATGGGCATCAAGGGCCTAGCGGTGTCGTCGGGTTCGGCCTGCACCTCGGCCAGCCTGGAGCCCAGCTATGTGCTGCGCGCCCTGGGCCGCAGCGACGAGCTGGCCCACAGCAGCCTGCGCATGACCATCGGCCGCTTCACGACCGAAGAAGAAATCGACTACGCCATCTCGACCATCAAGCACAACGTCGCCAAGCTGCGCGAGCTGAGCCCCCTGTGGGAGATGTTCCAGGACGGCGTCGACATCAGCACGATCCAGTGGTCGGCCCACTGACCCAGGCCAGCCCAAGGCTCCACGATTGAACAAAGTTTGAGAGGTACACCATGGCATATTCTTCCAAGGTCATCGACCACTACGAAAATCCCCGCAACGTCGGTTCCTTCGAAAAGGGCGACGACTCGGTAGGCACCGGCATGGTCGGCGCACCGGCTTGCGGCGACGTGATGAAGCTGCAGATCAAGGTCAACCCCGAAACCGGCGTGATCGAAGACGCACGCTTCAAGACCTACGGCTGCGGCTCGGCCATCGCCTCGTCGTCGCTCGTGACCGAATGGGTCAAGGGCAAGACGCTCGACGAAGCGGCAGCCCTCAAGAACGCGCAAATTGCCGAAGAACTGGCACTGCCGCCGGTCAAGATCCACTGCTCGATCCTCGCGGAAGACGCCATCAAGGCGGCCGTGAGCGACTACAAGGCCAAGCACGGCGCCAAGACCCCCGAGTCGACCGCTGAAGCTGCTGTTCACTGAGATGGCCGTCACGCTGACCGAAGCCGCTGCGCGCCACGTCACCCGCTACCTCGGCAAACGAGGCAAGGGCGTGGGCGTGCGGCTGGGCGTGAAGACCACCGGCTGCTCGGGCCTGGCCTACAAGCTCGAGTACGTCGACGAGTTCACGCCTGAAGACGTGGTGTTCGAAGACCACGGCGTGAAGGTGCTGGTCGACCCGAAGAGCTTGGCCTACATCGACGGCACGCAGCTCGACTTCGTGCGCGAAGGCCTGAACGAGGGCTTCAAGTTCATCAACCCGAACGAACGCGACCGCTGCGGCTGCGGCGAAAGTTTTCGCATCTGATGCGTTGTCGCTGACCGCGACCACAGCCGCCACCATGTCATGTGCTGGCGGTTTTTTCTTGCCATGAATCTGAACGACACCGACTTCCAATTGTTCGCCGTCCCGGCGACCTTCGCGCAGGACCGCGCCGTGCTCGACGCGCGCTGGAAGGAGCTGCAGCGCGAGGCGCACCCGGACCGCTTTGCCGCGCAGGGCGCCGCCGCGCAGCGCGTGGCCATGCAGTGGTCGGTGCGCATCAACGAGGCCTACCAGCGGTTGAAAGACCCGATCCGCCGCGCGAGCTACATCTGCGAACTCAACGGCGCACCGCTGAATGCGGAGAACAACACGGCGATGCCCGGCGCCTTTCTGATGCAGCAGATGGAGTGGCGCGAAGCGCTCGACGACGCCCGCGACATCGCCGCTGTCGAGGTGCTGCAGGAGGACGTCGAAACCACGCGCGCCCGCGCACTCTCGTCGCTCGACTGGCTGATCGACGAAAAGGGCGACTACCCCGGCGCCGTGCAGCAGGTGAGAGCCCTCATGTTCATTGAGCGCTTCAGCCAGGACGTCGAAACAAAACTCGATCAGTTGGGACAATAAGCCCTTATGGCTCTTCTTCAGATTTCCGAACCCGGCCAGGCGCCCGACCCGCACCAGCGCCGCATCGCCGTGGGCATCGACCTGGGCACCACGCACTCGCTGGTGGCCTCGGTGCGCAACGGCGTGGCCGAGTGCCTGCCCGACGACCAGGGCCGCGTGCTGCTGCCCTCGGCCGTGCGCTACCTCGAGGGCGACCGCCGCCAGATCGGCTTCGACGCCGTGGCCGCGCGCGCACAGGACCCCGCCAACACCATCACCTCGGTCAAGCGGCTCATGGGCCGCGGCCTGGCCGACATCGCGAACCGCGACGCCATGTCGTACCGCATCGGCGGTGACGACGGCGGCATGGTCAAGGTGCAGACCTCGGCCGGCGAGAAGTCGCCCGTCGAGATCAGCGCCGAGATCCTGGCCACGCTGCGCTACCGCGCCGAAGACACCTTCGACGACGAGCTCTACGGCGCCGTCATCACCGTGCCGGCCTACTTCGACGAAGGCCAGCGCCAGGCGACCAAGGACGCCGCGCAACTGGCAGGCCTGAACGTGCTGCGCCTGATCAGCGAGCCGACCGCCGCCGCCATTGCCTACGGCCTGGACAACGCCAGCGAAGGCGTCTATGCGGTCTACGACCTGGGCGGCGGCACTTTCGACATCTCGATCCTGCGGCTCACGCAAGGCGTGTTCGAAGTGATCGCGACGGGTGGCGATTCGGCCCTGGGCGGCGACGACTACGACCACGCCATCGCGGACTTCGTGCTCGCGCAGACCGGCCGCCAGGCCGGCAGCGACAACGACCGCGCCGCGCTGCTCGTGGCCGCACGCACCGCCAAGGAAGCGCTGACCGATGCCGAGTCGACCCTCTTCAGCGCCGCGCTGGCGGGCGGCCATGCCGAGTTCACGCTGACGCGCGCGCAGTTCTTTGCCGCCACGCAGGCGCTCACCGACCGCACCCTCGCGGCCGTGCGCAAGGCGTTGCGCGACGCGAAGCTCAAGCCCGAAGAGTTGCAGGGCATCGTGCTCGTCGGCGGCTCCACGCGCATGCCGCAGATCCGCAGCGCGGTGGCCGCCTATTTCGGCCGCGAACCACTGATCAACCTGAACCCCGACGAGGTCGTGGCGCTCGGCGCCGCGATCCAGGCCAACCAGCTGGCCGGCAACAACGGTGCGGGCGAGTTGCTGCTGCTCGACGTGATCCCGCTGTCGCTCGGCATCGAGACCATGGGCGGCCTGGTCGAGCGCATCGTGCCGCGCAACCAGACCATCCCGACCGCGATGGCGCAGGACTTCACGACCTACCAGGACGGCCAGACGGCGCTGGCGCTGCATGTGGTGCAGGGCGAGCGCGACCTCGTGTCCGACTGCCGCAGCCTCGCGCGCTTCACGCTGCGCGGCATCCCGCCGATGGCGGCCGGCGCGGCGCGCATCCGCGTGACCTTCACCGTCGACGCCGACGGCCTGCTGAGTGTGAGCGCCAAGGAGCAGGGCAGCGGCGTCGAGGCCAGCGTGGCGGTCAAGCCGTCGTACGGCCTGTCGGACGACCAGATCGCGACCATGTTGCAGGAAAGCTTCTCCACCGCCCAGCAGGACATGCAGGCCCGTGCGCTGGTGGAATCGCGCGTCGATGCCGACCGCATGCTGCTGGCCACGCAGAGCGCGCTCGATGCCGACGGCGACCTGCTGAGCACGGAAGAGCGCGCTGCCATCGACGCCTCGATGGCGCGGCTGCGCGATGTTGCCAAGAGCAGCAACGAGGCCGCCGTCATCGAAGCCGCCACGAAGGCGCTGGCCAACGACACCGAAGCCTTCGCCGCCCAGCGCATGAACGCGGGCATTGCACGCGCGCTCGCGGGCCGCAAGGTCGAATCCCTGTAGACAGAACCATTTCATGCCCACGATCAAGATCTACCCGCATCCCGAGTACTGCCCGCAAGGCGCCGAGATCACCGCGCCCGCCGGCACCTCGATCTGCGAGGCCCTGCTCGACAACGACATCAACATCGAGCACGCCTGCGAGATGAGCTGCGCCTGCACCACCTGCCACGTGATCGTGCGCGCGGGCTTCGACTCGCTGAACGAGGCGGAAGAGGGCGAAGAAGATTTGCTCGACCGCGCCTGGGGCCTGGAACCGCAATCGCGCCTGAGCTGCCAGTCGATCCTGGCGCAGGAAAATGTGACGATCGAGATTCCGAAGTACTCGATCAACCACGCCAAGGAAAACCACTGATGTCGCGCCAGATCGTTCTCGATACGGAAACCACGGGGCTCTCTGCCGAAAACGGCGACCGCATCATCGAGCTGGGCTGCGTGGAGCTGTTCGCGCGCAAGCTCACCGGCAACGACCTGCACATCTACTTCAACCCGGAGCGCGAAAGCCACGAGGACGCGCTCAAGGTCCACGGCCTGACCACCGACTTCCTGCGCGACAAGCCGAAGTTCGCCACGCTGGGCAAGGACATCATCGAGTACCTGCGCGACGCCGAGCTCATCATCCACAACGCGGCCTTCGACGTCGGCTTTCTCAACAAGGAATTCGAGCGCGCCGGCCTGCCGCCGCTCAAGACCTTCGTGAGCGAAGTGACCGACACGCTGGCCATGGCCAAGCTGGTGTACCCGGGCAAGCGCAACTCGCTCGACGCGCTGTGCGACCGCTTCGGCGTCGACCGCTCGAACCGCACCTTCCACGGCGCCAAGCTCGACGCGCAGCTGCTGGCCGACGTCTACATCAACCTCACGCGCGGGCAGGATGCACTGCTGATCGACGTGGCCTCGAACGAACCCGCGCAGGGCACGACGGTCGTGGCCATCGACCTGAGCCAGTTCGAGCTGCCGGTGATCGCGGCGGCCGAGCATGAACTCAGCGCGCACGAGGCCGTGTTGTCGCAACTCGACAAATCCAGCGGCGGAAAAACTTTATTTCGCCAAAACGGCTGAAAAGCTATGGCATAATCTGAGGCTTCGCACAACGCGATACGTGTTCAAGACACTGAACTCAAAAGCAGTGTCTCAGGGCGGTTAGCTCAGGGGTAGAGCACAGCATTCACACTGCTGGGGTCGGAGGTTCGAAGCCTCCACCGCCCACCATTTCAGACCTACGACAGACGGCACCATCAGGTGCCGTTTTCGTTTCAGGCGGCACCTTCGGGTGCCGTTTTTGTTGGTCCCGCGCAAATCCCGATGCCATTCAGGACGGGTCTTCCGCACTCAGAACGACCGGCCCTCGCGGTTGCGCCGCAGATCGGCCTCCACCATCATCGCGCACAGCTCCTCCAGCGTCGTCCGGGGCTCCCAGCCCAGCGTCTTCCTGGCATGCGACGCATCGCCGATGAGCAGTTCCACCTCCGCCGGCCGATAGAACTTCGGATCGATCCTCACGAGGACCTTGCCGCTCTCGCGGTCGATGGCGACCTCTTCCTGCGCCGACCCTTCGAACCGGAGTTCGTAGCCCGCGGCCCTGAACGCCATGTCGACGAAATCCCGCACGGTTTCCGTGCGGTTGGTGGCGAGCACGTAGTTGTCCGGCTTGTCGGCCTGCAGCATGCGCCACATGCCATCGACATATTCCTTCGCATAGCCCCAGTCGCGCTTGGCATCCATGTTGCCCAGCGTGAGCACATCGAGCTTGCCGAGCCTGATCTTGGCGGCCGCGTCGGTGACCTTGCGCGTCACGAATTCGCGGCCGCGCAACGGGCTCTCGTGGTTGAAGAGGATGCCGCAGCAAGCGAAGAGCCCGTAGCTCTCGCGGTAGTTCATCGTCATCCAGTGGGCGAAGAGCTTGGAGACGCCGTACGGGCTGCGGGGATAGAAGGGCGTGTCTTCCTTCTGCGGAATGGCCTGCACATTGCCGAACATCTCCGACGTCGAGGCCTGGTAGTACCTGATGCCGCGGTCCGTCAGGCGGATCGCGTCGAGCAGGTGGAGGGTGCCCAGTCCGTTGATGTTCGTGGTGGCTTCGGGCTGGTTGAAGCTCGCGCCCACGTAGCTCTGCGCCGCCAGGTTGTAGACCTCGTCGGGCTGCGCATCGCGAATGAGCGTGATCGAACTTCCCAGGTCCGTCAGGTCGTACTCCACGAGATGAAGCTCCGGATGGTCCTGGATGCCGAGCGACTCGATGCGCCAGAAGTTCACCGAACTGGTTCGGCGGAAGGTTCCGTAGACGGTGTAGCCCTTGCCCAGCAGCAGCTCGGCCAGGTACGCCCCGTCCTGTCCGGTAATGCCAGTGACGACAGCACGTTTTTTCATGGCTTCAATGAGGTGAGAGGAAGGGAAGGGACGGGTCAGGCCGGCGCATCGACGCCGCGTTCGGCCGTGGGCTGCAGGGCCGCTTGCAACGCGAGCGCCTCGCGCTTCTCGGCCGCGGGGCAGCGGCCGTAGGTGTCGTCGAAGCGCACGATGTCGTCTTCGCCGAGGTAGCTGCCGGTCTGCACCTCGATCACTTCCAGCATCGTCTTGCCGGGGTTCTCCAGCCGGTGGATGGTGCCCGAGGGCAGGTAGATCGACTCGTTCTCCCGCACCAGCAGCACCTCGCCGCCGCGCGTGGCCTTGGCCGTGCCCTTGACGACGATCCAGTGTTCGGCGCGGTGGTGGTGCATCTGCAGCGACAGCTTGCCGCCGGGCTTGACGGTCAGATGCTTCACCTGGAAGCGCTCGCCGGTGTCGATGCTGTCGTAGGCGCCCCAGGGCCGCACCACGCGGCGATGCTCGGTGGCCTCGACCGTGCCCTCGCGCGCCAGCATGCGCACCACCTCGGCCACCTGTTCGGCGCAGTCCGCGCCCGCGACCAGCACCGCGTCCGGCGTGTCCACGATGATCAGGTCCTCGGTGCCGAGCGCCACCACCGGCCGGTGCGGCGCATGGACGAAGGTGTTGCGCGAATTCAGCACGCTGCCCGCGCCGCTCACGCGGTTGCCCGCCTCGTCGGCCGGGTGCAGCTGGGCCACCGCGTTCCAGCTGCCCACGTCGCTCCAGGCGCCCTCGAAGCGCACCACCGCGACGTCGGCGTGCTTCTCGAGCACCGCGTAGTCGATGCTGTCGCTGCGGCAGCCTTCGAAGGCCTCGCGGTCCAGCCGCACGAAGCTGCCGTCGACCGACACCGCGGCGGTCGCGCGTTCGCAGGTGGCGAGGATGTCGGGCGCGTGCGTGCGCAGTGCCGCGACCAGCGTGCGCGCCTGGACCAGGAAGATGCCCGCGTTCCAGCAGTAGTTGCCTTGCAGGATCAGCGTTTGTGCCACCGCCGCCGTCGGCTTCTCGACGAAGCGCGCCACCGCGTGGCTGGGGCCATGGCCCGTGGCCCCGGCCGCCTCGATGTACCCGTAGGCCGTGCTCGGAAAACTGGGCGCGATGCCGAAGGTGACGATCCTGCCTGCCAGGGCTGCTTCGACGCCGCTGCGCATCGTGGCCTCGAACAGCGCCACGTCGGGAATGTGGTGGTCCGCGGGCGCAAAGAGCAGCAGGTCGTCGGGCTCGGCCAGCAGCGCCGCCGCGGCCATCGCGGCGGCCGTGTTGCGGGGCACGGGCTCGAGGATCTGGCGGCCCTGCGCGTGCGCGTTCTCGATCGCCTCGCGCACCAGGAAGCGGTGCTCTTCCGACGCGACGCAGGTGATCGTCCGGTTCAGGGTCGCGAGCCGTTCGAGCGTGAGGTGCAGCAGGCTCTTGTTGCCCACGATCGGTGCGAACTGCTTGGGAAAGGCCTTGCGCGACAGCGGCCACAACCGCGTGCCGCTGCCGCCGCACAGGACCACGGGATGGATGGTGGGGGTGTTCATGGTGACCAGCCTTTGTGTGTGCAGTGGGTGATGAACCGGATCGCTTCGAGGGCGTGCCGCTCAGATCAGGCCGGTGTGAACAGCGAGGTTCACAGCCTGGGCGCGTGAATGCACATGCAGCTTCTTGTAGATGCTCTTGATGTGCACGTTGACCGTCTGGCCGGTGATGCCGAGCTTGGCGCCGATCTCCGCCGAGACGTAGCCCGACGCCACGTGGCGAAGGACCTGGCTCTCGCGCGGTGTCAGCGTCGTGTCGCGCGGCGGCGACGCGTCGTCGGCGGGCTGCGGCTCGCGGGGCTGGTGGTTCAGGCGGTGCAGCAGGCGCCGCGCGAGCCGCGGTGTGATGACGGCGCCGCCGTTCACCACGTGCAGCACCGCATCGGCAAAGCTCTGCAGCCAGGCGTTCTTCAGCAGGTAGCCCGTGGCGCCCAGCTCGAAGGCGCGCAGCACGTGGGCATCGTCCTCGAGCGCGGAGATCACGATGATCTCGCCGTTGCCATGGTGACGGCGCGCCTCGGCGATCAGCTCGAAGCCCATGCCGTCGCTGAGCCGCAGGTCGACCATCAGCACATCGAACGCATGCGTGGCCAAGAGCTTGCGCCCCTCGCGGATGCTGTCGGCCTGGCCTTCGAGCTGGATGCGAAGGTCCGACAGCAACTCCTGCGCGATCACCCGGCGCATGTACTCGTCGTCGTCGATGAGCAGCACGCGCACCGGCGATTTTTCCTGGCCCGTCATGAAGTCCGGCCACAGCCTCGCGGCGGGCGCGCACACGGGGGCGGGCGGGCCCGGGCGGCGCGGCGCCATCACGGCGGGGGTGGGGTCGCCAGAGGGTGTGAGCGTGTTTTCAGCCATGTTCTTGCCCCGGTTGAAGTGAGTGAGGAACGGCGGTCGGTGCGGCTCCGTCGGCGGCGCGGACCGGGAAGCCCTGCACCGGTTCGTCGAAGCCGCGCGGGTTCGCCAGCTGCCAGCGCCAGCTGTCGGCGCACATCTGGTCCAGGCTGCGCTGCGCGCGCCAGCCGAGCCGGTCCTGGGCGTGCTGTACGTCCGCCCAGTAGGCCGGGGCATCGCCGGGACGGCGCGGACCGATGTGCACTGCGATGCGGTGCCCGCACGCGCGTTCGAAGGCCGCGATCACGTCGAGCACCGATGCGCCGTGCCCCGTGCCCAGGTTCACCGTGAGCAGGCCCCGATGCAGCGTCGCGTACCGCAGGGCCGCCACATGGCCTTCGGCCACGTCCATCACGTGCACGTAGTCGCGCACGCCCGTGCCGTCGTGCGTCTCGTAGTCGTTGCCGTGCACGACGACGTGCCCGCGCTCGCCCACCGCGACCTGCGAGACATACGGCACCAGGTTGTCGGGCGGCCCCTGCGGGTGTTCGCCGAGCAGGCCGCTCTCGTGCGCGCCGATGGGGTTGAAGAAACGCAGGCATGCGATGCCCCAGCGCGGATCGGAGCGGGCGAGGTCCGCGAGCATCCGCTCCACCATCACCTTGGAGCGCCCGTAGGGGTTGACGGCCGCGTACGACGCGCTTTCCCGTATCGGCGAGCGAGGGATGTCGCCGTAGACCGTGGCCGAGGACGAGAAGATCAGCGTGCGCACGCCGGCGCGCTCCATGGCCCGCGCCAGCGCGAGGCTGCCCGCCACGTTGACGTCGTAGTAGCCGAGCGGGTCGCTCACCGAGCGGCTGACCGCCTTCAGCCCCGCCAGATGCAGCACCGCGTCGACCCCGTGCTCGGCGAACACGCGGTCGAGCACCGCCGCGTCGCGCACGTCGCCGCGCACCAGCTGCGGCTGCACGCCGCAGATGCGTGCCACGCGCTCCAGCGAACGCGGGTCGCTGTTGACCAGCGTGTCCAGCACCACCGGCAGGTAGCCGGCCGCGATCAACGCCACGCAGGCGTGGCTTCCGACGAAGCCGGCGCCACCCGTCACCAGAATCTTTGAGTGGGTCATGGTTGGGACTCGCGCAGTGGGGTTGGGGTGGCCGTGCCTTGGTCTGCCACGCAGCGAAGCAGCGCCTGCTCGAAGCGCGACAGGATGGCGTCCTGGTCGAGCTCCGTCTGCGCGAACGCGCGGCCCGCCGCACCGAGCGCCTGGCGCAGGCCCGGCGAGCACGCGAGCTGCGCGATCGCGTCGGCCAGCACGGGCGCATCGCCCGGGGGCACCACGAAGCCACGGTCTGCGACCACGCGGGCGAGTTCGGTGCCGGGGTGCGCCGTGGCGATCACGGCCTTGCCGCTCGCGAACATGCCGGCCAGCTTCGAGGGCATCACGAGGTCGGCGGCATCGGCGCGCTGCGGCAGCACGTGGATGTCGGCCGTGCCCAGCAATTCGTTGAGCCGTTCGGCGGGCTGCAGGTCGAGAAAGTGCACGCGGTCCAGGCCGGCGCAGGCCGACATCAGCGGGCCGCGGCTCGGGCCGTTGCCGCAGATGACGAAGTGAATGTTCTGCCGGTCGGCGAGCAGGCCCGCCGCCTCGGCCAGCAGCTCGATGCCCTGCTTGGCGCCCAGGCTGCCCGCATAGAGCACGACCACGGCATCGGGCGCAATGCCCAACTCGGCCCGGTAGCCATCGACTGCGCGGGGAGCGGGGCGGATCGCCGAGACGTCCACCCAGTTCGGAAAGAGAACCAGCCGGCCTTCGCCGATGCCCTTGCTCCTGGCCTTGTCGACCATGGCCGCCGAGATGGTCGAGACGCGGTCGAACCTCGACAGCAGCCATCGCTCGAGCGCCAGCGCGACGCGCCGCACGCCCGCGCCGCGCACGAGGCCCAGGCCGAACGCCGCATCGACTTCGAAGTCCTGGATGTGCAGCCACGACCTGATGCCGAGCAGCTTCGCGAAGCACAGCACCGCGGGCGCGCAGAAAAGCGGCGGCTCCACGACGAACACGAGGTCGGGCTTCCAGCGCGCCTGCGCCAGCAGCAGCGGCATGCTCGACAGCATGAACGAGCACAGGTGCGCCACGCGCGCCAGCGCACGCGGCTGCGAAGGCACCCAGGTGGGCGCGCGCCAGACCGTGAGGCCGTTGCGTTCGGTGGTCTTGCGATAGGCCCAGGCCGAATGCCCTTCGAACACCGCCCAGTGCGGAAAGAAGGGCGGCGCCGCGATCACGCGCACGTCGTGGCCCCGGGCCTGAAGCCAGTCGGCCATCTCCCCCGAGTACTTGCCGATGCCGGCCAGCTCGGGCGCGAAGTTCATCGAGTACAGCAGGATCTTCACGGCGACCTCCCCAGGGCCGGGCGCAGCAGGCGCACGATCGGAAAGAAGCCGAACAGCGCGCGCATGCGCAGCTCGTACAGCACGAAGTCGGTGACGAAGGCGATGAAGAAGACGTAGTGCGGCTTGTCGGGAAAGAGCGAGATCACGACGCCATACGAAGCCAGCCGCAGCGCGAACTCCAGCAGCGTCCACCACCCGAGCGAGCCCATCGTGGCGTTCAGCGCGAGCATCGTTTCGTGATGGACCGTGTAGGTCCTCAGCAGGAAGTACGGCGCGATGCACACGAAGATGTCGCGCGCCTCGGGGCCGAGCTTCAGCAGCGGCGCGGCCACCGCCATCAGCCCCGCCAGCCCCACGAAGAGCACGCAGCCGAGCAGGAACGAATGCCGCGCCAGCCGCAGCTTCTCGATCGTCAGGTTGGCTGCATTGGCGTCCAGCATCGCCGGCGTCTTCGTGACGAGAAAGGCCTGCACGAACTGCGAGGGCGCCTCCGCGAGAAGGAAGGCCAGCTTGAACGCGCCCACGTAGCCCAGCGGCATGAAGAGCGCCACCAGCAGCAGGTCCGACTTGCGCAGCAGGAAGGTCAGCAGCGCATACACCGTGGCGCTGGCCTGCGACGCGAGTGCCAGCACGGGCGGCCCGGCCGGCGGCGCCGCGCCGTTCGCCGGCAGGAAGATGGCCGCGCCCACGAGCACCAAGGCCAGCAGGTTGATGGCGAGCAGGTGCGCCACGCCGATCTCCAGGCCGAGCGCAGCGAGCGTCGCCACGCCCAGCACCAGCACGGTCGCGCGCACGCCCGACTCCAGGTTGAGCAGGCCCGCATGGCCCAGGCCCCGGCTGTACGACAGGCGCAGGCTGTTGAAGGCGAAGACCGCGAGCGACAGCACGATCAGCATGAAGGGCGCGCCGGCCACCGGCAGGCGCTGCGCCCCCACGACGCCGGCCGCGAGCAGCGCGGCCAGCGGCAGCCCGATCGCCAGCGTGCGCACCAGGTCGCCGCGCGTCACCCGGGGCGGCACGCTCGCGGCATTGCGCGAGAACAGCAGCGAACTGCCCAGTGTGCCCACGACCAGCGCCACTTCCAGCACCGACTGGTAGACGGAATACTCGCCGAAGCGCGCGGGCGCCACCTGCGCCGCGATCAGGAAGATCGCCAGGAAACCCGACAGGTACACATACAGCCGCGACGCGAGCGCCCCCAGCCCCAGGCGCTGCGCCAGGCGGATGCCGGGCAGGGCGAACGAGGTGCCGGCGGCGTGCTTCATGGCGTGCTCCCGTCCGCGGGGTGCTTCGGCGTTGGCGCGTCCGCAAAGCCTAGGGTGTCGGCCATGCGGCGCGCGCGCGAGGTGATCCGGTGCGCGTTGTTCTTGGCCCGGCGCGCCATCTGCAGTGCCCAGGTCAGCGCCGCGACCGTGTACACGCGGCGATGCAGCGCGGGCTGCATCGCCAGCTTGGCGGCGCCCTGGAAGTGCAGCGCGAGCACGCGCACCGTGTCGCCCGCCGGCGTCTGCAGGCAGGGCTGGCCGTCGATGAAGGCCAGGCGCTTGGCGCCGCCGCGCACGCGGAACTCGCGCACGAAGTGGTTGGTGCCGCCGTTGACGTTGTGGTCGATCACCTGGCCGTCGAACACCCGATTGATCGGCACGGTGTTGCCGCTGGCCTGCGCCCACAGGTACAGCAGCGTCATGTCGGACACCCCGCCGCGCACGCTGCGGGTCGCGAAGCGCTCGGCAATGTCGCGCAGCTGGTGCAGGCCCGCGGGCGTGCTGTACATGCGCAGGAGGCAGGCGACGAAGTCCTGCAGGCCGGCCGCCGTCCAGTAGCTCACGTGCGGCGAGATCTGGCAGGGGTTCCAGCCGTCCGTGGGCAGGATGCTGGAGCCGGAGAAGTCGGCGTGGCCTACCAGGCGCGCAATGTGGGCGCCGACGCCGTTGAACAGCAGCACGTCGCTGTCGATCAGCACGAAGGCGCGGCAATCGGGGTGCGCTGCGAGATGGTTCGCCAGGAGGAAGTAGCGCCGGAAGCAGATCTTCTCGAACGCCGGCGTGTTGCTCGACAGGTGCACATAGGCCTGGCAGAAGCGTTCGTATGCCGGTCCGGCGTCGGTGTCCGACAGGACGACCAGCTGCTCCTGCGCCATGGCCGCGGATTCGCAGCACAGGCGCAGGGCCGTGTTCTGGCGGTCTTCCACAACGATGAAGGGGAGGGCGTGGTCCATGGTCGGGCAAGCGGGTTGGTACGGGTCAGGGCCGCGCCGCGGTGGCGCTGCGTACCAGCGCGACGTGGGCGGGGAGAAAGTGGAAGTCGGCGTCCAGCGGCATGTCGAGCGTGAGCATTCCGCCCCGCGCGTTCGCGTCGCCGATCCAGCTGCGCAGCTGCGCGGCCGAGAAGCGCGGCGCACTCGGCTGGGCCCAGGAGGCGCCCAGCGGCGTCAGCACATGCAGCCGGAGTTCGGAGGGCGGTGAGGCCAGGCGTGCGGCGGGCTGCAGGTACTCGCCCGCCATGAGGTTCTGGCACGGCGCGCTCTTGAGACTGAAGCGCGCCGCCCCCTCGCCGGCATTGAAGGCCAGCCACCGGGTGGGTGCGCCGTTGCGCGCGGCCGCGCAGAACCGGTCCCAGTCGCGCGTCGTCATGCCCGTCGTGTTGTAGACACCGTCGAACCACCAGCCCGTGGCGACTGCGCCGTAGTGCTGCGACCAGCTGTCGATCACCGCCGACCAGGCGGCGATGAAGCGCTGCGGCGGCGGCAGCTGTTCGGAGACATCGCCCAGGCATTCCATCAGGTAGGCATCCCCTTGCGGCGCGCGGAAGGGCAGATAGAGGATCAGCGCGATGCCGTGGCGCCGCAGTGCGCGGCCGATCTCCATCGGCAGGTCGCGTGGCGAGCGGTGCGCGGCGCTGCGCGGGCACAGCGCTTCGAGGGCGGCGTTCGGCGCGATGAACTGGCCGTTGTTCTGCCCGAGCGTGAGGATGAGATGGCTGGCGCGCATTCCGGCGAGTTCGGCGGCGAAGGCGTCGACGTCGAAGCGCCCGATGCCGGCGATGGACTGCTTGTCGGGCAGGTAATGCACCATCACGCCGAAGCCAGGGACGCTCTGCGTTTCCGGCAGTGCAGCGACGGCGGGCCGCGCCCACGCGGCCAGCCCGAGCGCCAGCAGCGCGAGCGCGCGAAGCAGGGAGCGTGCGCGGTTCGTCATGGCGTGGCCCTCGCCAGCGACGCGTCGCCGCGCTTCAGCCTGAGGTAACTCGCGGCCACCGCGCCCGGCGTGCAGACCCGCGAGAGCGACCATGCGGGGCGCGTGCGCTGGTGCGCGGCCAGGTAGCGCTCGATGTTGCCGAGGCCGACGAATTCGTTGCCGATGAAGAACGCGTAGCCCGCGAAGAGCTCGCGGTGCACCGGAAGGTCCGAGAGCAGCAGCGGCACGCCCAGCGTGGCCGCCTCGGCGGCCGACAGGTTGAAGCCCTCGAAGGTGGACAGCGAGATGAAGGCCGTCGCGCCCCGGTACAGCCGCAGGAGTTCTTCCCGCGATACCAGCCCCCGGTGCCGCACGCAGCCGCGGAACGCGGGCGCCATGGCCGAGATCATGCGTTCGACCTCCTTGGCGCCGTTGCCGGTGATGTCGAGGTAGTCGACCAGGCCCTGGCGCTTCATGCGCACGAAGAGCTTCAGGATGCCTTCGAAGTTCTTGTGCGGGTAGTAGTGGTAGGCCGCGATCAGGTAGCGCCCGCCGGGCGCGGCCGTGCTGTCGGCGCTAGCGGTGACGGCGCCCGCATCCACGGGATTGAAGATCACCGCCGGGTGCTCGCAGCGCCTGAAGTGCCGCTCGAAATCTTCCTGGCTGCTGCGGCTGATGAAGACCACGTCGGCGGCGCTGCGCGCGACGCGGTGCAGGTTCCAGTCGAGCCAGAGGCGCTTGCGCGCGCTGAAGTACTGCGGGTACGACTTGTACTGCACGTCGTGGACCACCACGATCGAATCCCGGTGGCGGCCGAAGGGCGCCAGCAGCGAGAACGGCAGGAAGTAGTTCGGGAACAGCGAGTACACGCGCTCCCCGCGCAGCCACCCGCGCACCAGGTGGACGTTGTAGAGCAGCGTGTCGAGGATGAAGCGGCTGATCTTCAGCCGCCGTGCGGCCGCGTACAGGTGCGGGTGGCGCTCGCTGACCGGCTGCACCTCGTGGCCCGGCGCGTCGCGCATGCTCTCGAGCAGCACCTCGGACACGTTCAGCACCCCGCCCGCCGACGCGTTGAGCCGGATCGTGTCGTAGAAGAGGTAGGTGGCCATGGTCGCTCCTGCGTGCGTTCTCATGCGGTCGGCAGGCTGGCGCGCGCCGGGCGGGGGGCCGGCCTGCGGAACCATGCAGCGAGGCTGCCGGCGACGACGGCCGCGACCAGCCCCGAGACGGCGAACGGTCCCCAGCCCAGGATCGGCCCGCGCAGGAACGGCACGTAGGCCGCCAGCAGCACCAGCGCGCACAGGTAGCCGGCCGTCAGCGTGCGTTGCGGATCGACAGCCTTGTCGACGAGGCGAAAGAGCGCCGAGACCGCGAAGCCCAGCAGGGCCGGGCCCGCCAGTCCGAAGTCGAAGTAGGCGGTGGTGAAGGGCGGCAGCGACAGGTTGCTCTGGGAGAAGTTGCCCAGCACGGCCGGCCAGCCGAGCGGGTCGTAGCCCGGGAACATCTTCAGTTCGCGCGGCAGGATGAAGGAGAAGGCCGAGAGCAGGTAGCGCCCGTAGCCGAGGTCGGGCGAGGGCGCGCGCTCCAGGATGCCCGCGACGACGAACATCGCGTCGAAGTCCTGGCTGAAGGGGTACGACGCCAGCTCCGCGCCCCACATGGCGTCGCGCGAGATCAGGTTCAGCACCGGGCCCAGGCCCGCGATGGCGCCGAAGATCACGGCGGCGAGCGTCCACCGGTGGCGCCGCCCCAGGGCGTGGATGAGCAGCGGCAGCAGCCCGATCAGGATGACCTGGCGTGCCGTGTTGACCGGGTTGGCGGCGATGGCGGCCAGCGCGAAGGCGAGGCCCGCGACGCACCAGGCCCACAGCGTGCGCTGGCGCGTGGCGTGGATCGCGAGCGCCACGCAGCACAGCAGCACCATGAGCTTGGGCAGCGTGGAATAGACGATGTACTGGACCGGCGCGGCCTCCTCTTCGGAGATCACGCCGCGCGCCGTGAAGTTCATGTCGGGGCGCAGGAAGAGCATGGCGAACGCCACCTCCAGGCAGGCCAGCAGCAGGAAGGGGTGGGCGACGCCAGCGCCGAGCGCGCGCTGCGCCAACCGGGGCGCGGCGGGCGGCTCGGGCAGCCCCAGCCGTGCGGCTTCCACGCCGGCCATGTACAGCAGCACGAGCATCAGCCCCTGCGTGTGCGCAGCCTGGCCGACGATGCCGACCTCCCAGAAGTCGGTGTCGGTCGCGATCTGCATCGCCGGCGCCAGCGAGAAGTAGATGAGAACCGCCGTGTAGTGGATCAGCAGGAACACGCTGTCGCTGGCGGTGCCCAGCATCGACAGCTGCACCACTGTCAGCACGAACACCACCCCGTAGCCCCAGACAGGATCGATCTGCCCGCACAGCGCGGCGCAGACGATGCCGGACCAGAAGACGAGGGTTCTCATGGCGAGGTCCGTTTCTGCTTCAGGCGTGCTCGGCCTCGGCGGCGGTCCGGCGCGCCGCCTGGTAGTCCGCATAGGTGCGGCGCAGCCCTTCGGCCAGCGGCACGGTGGCGCGCCACCCGAAGCTGGCCGCGCGCGACACGTCCAGCAGCTTTCGCGGTGCGCCGTCGGGCTGGGCCAGGTCGTAGTGGATGCTGCCCTCGTAGCCCACGACCTCGCGGATGTGCTCCACCAGCTCGGCGATCGAGACGTCCTCGCCCGTGCCGAGGTTGATGTGGCCGCGCATCGGATCGGTGTGCTGGTCGTAGGCGGCGCGCGACAGGTTCATCACGTCCAGGCAGCCTTCGACCATGTCGTCCACGTACAGGAACTCGCGCCGCGCCCGGCCGCTGCCCCAGATCAGCACGCTCGGCGTGCGGCTGATCTTGGCCAGGTGAAAGCGCTGGATCAGCGCGGGCACCACGTGGCTGTTCTCCAGGTGGTAGTTGTCGCCGGGCCCGTAGAGGTTGCTCGGCATCACGCTGCGGAAGTCGACGCCGTGCGTGGCACCGTACTGCCGGTTGTAGCTCTCGCAGAGCTTGATGCCCGCGATCTTGGCGATCGCGTAGGGCTCGTTGGTGGGCTCGAGCTTGCCGGTGAGCAGGGCCTCTTCGCGGATCGGCTGTTCGGCCAGCCGCGGGTAGATGCAGCTCGAGCCGAGGAACAGCAGCCGCTTGACGCCGGCGAGAAAGGCCTGGTGCGTGAGGTTCGCCGCGATCAGCAGGTTCTCGTAGATGAACTGCGCGGGGTAGGTCATGTTGGCGTGGATGCCGCCGACCTTGGCCGCCGCCACATAGACCTGGTCGATGCGCTCGGTCGCGAAGAAGCGCGCGACGGCGGCCTGGTCGAGCAGGTCGAGCTCGGCGTGGCTGCGCGTCACGACCTCGTGGCCGAGTTCGCCCAGGCGCCTCGTGAGCGTCTGGCCGACCATTCCGCGATGACCTGCAACATAGATTCGCATGGCGTTCTTTCAGTGAAGGAAGAGGGGACTGCGGGTCTCAGCGCGAACCGCGCGCCCCGAGCACGACGCGGAAGGTCTTCAGCAGGATCACGACGTCGCGCAGCAGCGAGAGCGTGGCGACGTACTCGGCGTCCATGGCCGCGCGGCGGCGGTAGCTCACCTCGTTGCGTCCGCTGATCTGCCACAGGCCCGTGATGCCCGGGCGCACGGCGCAGTAGTACGCCCAGTACGGGCCGTACAGCTCCTTCTGCGCAAACATGCAGGGGCGCGGGCCGACCATGCTCATGTCGCCCTTGAGCACGTTCCAGAACTGCGGAAACTCGTCGATGCTGTAGCGGCGCAGGAAGGCGCCGAAGCGGGTGATCCGCGGGTCGTGCTCGAGCTTCTGGAACTTCTCCCATTCGCGCCGCGCCGCGTCGTTCTCGCGCAGGTGCCGGGCCAGCAGGGCATCGGCGTCGGGCGCCATGGTGCGGAACTTGTAGAAGCGGAAGATCCGGCCGTCCCTGCCGTAGCGCGGCTGCACGTAGATGGCCGGGCCGCCCGAGGTCAGCAGCACGCCGAGGGCGATCAGCGCGTAGGCCCAGCCCAGGAACAGGAAGAAGGCGCCCGCCAGGAGGATGTCCATGGTGCGCTTGGCGGCCTGCAGGAGCCGCGAGCCGCCCACCGGCACGGGGCGTGCGGCGCTGCGGTGCGGCGTGCGTGAAAGGTGCGTGCTCATGATGTCGCGCGCTCCGGTTCGGCGCGGGGGGTGTGCCCCAGCGCGGGCGGATAGATGTTCGGCGGCAGGCCGTAGGGCCCGTAGTCGTAGCCGTAGGCGTTGTGGCGTTGCCGCGCGTCCTGCGCGTTGAGCACCACGCCGTGGAACGCCGCGCCCACGTGCGCCAGCCGCTTCGCACTCTCCACCAGGTCGCCCAGCTCGCTGTCGCCGGCGCGGGCCACGAGCATCAGGGTGCCCACGTCCGGTGACATCGCCACGGTCTCGGTCGCCAGCAGGATCGGCGGGGCATCGATGACCACCGCGTCGTACAGCGCCGAGAGGGTCTCCAGCAACCGCGTGAACGCAGTGGAACCCATCATCGTGGCCGGATCGAGCGGCAGCTTGCCGGTGGTGATCACGTCCAGGTGCGGCAGCACCTGCGCATGCACCGCCTGCGCGAGCGTGGCGGTGCCGGCGATCAGCTCCGACAGGCCGGTGGTCGCCTTGAGCCCGAACTGGCTCGCCAGCTTGCCGCGGCGCATGTCGGCGTCGATCAGCAGCACGCGCCTGCCGGAGGCCGCCAGCACGGCCGAGAAGTTCGCCGACAGGAAGGTCTTGCCCGCGCCCGGTGTGGCGCTGGTCAGCAGGATGCGGTTGTTCTGCGCGCCCGCCATCAGGAAGCCCAGCGCGGTGCGCAGCCTGCGCACGCCTTCGAGCGCCGGGTCGTCCGGGTGCGAGGCCGCCAGCAGCTTCACGCCGGGCTTGCCCTGGCGGATGGCGCGGTCGAGCGTGCCCTGCCGCGTGCTGAGTGCGATCGTGCTGTAGACGTTCAGGCCGGTGCGCATCTCGATCTCGTCGGGGGTGGCGACCGTGTTCTTGAGCACCTTGCGAAGCACCGACGTGACCGCGCCCAGGAACAGCCCCACGACCAGCGCCAGCGCCATCACGATCACCGCCTTGGGCCGCACCGGCTTCTCGGGCGACAGCGCCTGGTCGAGCACGCGCACGTTGCCGATGCGGCCTTCGCGGGCCAGGCGCATCTGCAGCGAGCTGTTCAAGAGCGACGAATAGAGCTCGGTGTTGACCTTGATGTCGCGCTGCATGCGCAGCGAGTTCTGCTGCAGCATCGGCATGCGGCGGATGCGGTTGTCCACGCCGCCCAGCTCCTTGCGCAACGAGGCGATCTGCGCGTCGAGCGTGATCAGCATCGGGTGCTGGCTGGTGAAGCGGCTTGCCAGGTCCAGGCGCTTCTGGCGCGCGTCGAGCAGCTTGGCCTGCAGGTCGACGTTCTGCGACAGCGCGTTGCGCGCCTCGTCGTCCAGGCTGATGGTTCCGTTCTGGTTGCGGTACTGGTTGTAGGCCTCTTCCGACTGTTCCAGCTGCTGCTTGAACTTGGGCAGCTCGGTGCCCAGGAAGTTCAGCGTGCGCTCGGCTTGCGCGGTCTTCTGGTCGATGTTCTGGCGCATGTACAGGCGCGCCACTTCGTTGAGCAGGTTCGCCAGGTGCTCGCGATCGTCGGTCTGCCAGCTCACGTCGATCACGCTGGACTGCTTGCCTTTCTCGATCACGCGCAGCTCGCGCTGCAGCTCGAGCATGGTGAGCTGCGTGGAATGCCGCGTCAGCTCGAAGGCGCCGCCGGGCCGGGCGTCGATCGAGGCCACGAGCAGATGGACCGTTCCGCCCGGCACCGAGCTGTCCTGCGGCTCGCCGACCCGGCCGTGCAGCGGGGTGTCGAGGTCGGGGTGCGTCAGGGTGTAGGTGCCGTCCTTGCCAGTGGTCAGCAGGAACTTCTTGCCCTCGAGGGCCGGCGGCACGTCCATCTGCGCGACCGCGATCCGCTCGGTGCCCGACACGTAGCCGCGCATGCCGAGGAAGCCCGGCCTGGACAGCGTCTTCGAATGCCGTGCGATGAAGGCGCCCACGACCGGGATGTAGTGCGGCCGTGCCTTGATGAACAGCTTGGTGTTCTCGATCGCCTGGCCGAGCACCATGCGCGACTTCAGGATCTCGGCCTCGCCCGAGGTCGGCGTCTTCACGCCCACGCCGTTGACCGCGGCATCGCCCGCGCCGCCGGGCGAGCGCTCGGCGTCCTCGAGCTGGATCAGCACGTTCGCTTCGTACACGCGCGGCCCGAAGAGTGCGTAGCCCGCGCCCAGCACCAACACCGCGGCGGTGACCGAGGCGATCAGCCATCGGTTGTCCAGCATCAGGTCGACGTATTCCTTGAACCGCGAGTGCGGGCGCTCGGGTTCCGGGCTGTACGGTGCGGGAAGCGGGGGGTACCAACGCGCATTCATGGGCTTCACCTTCTTTGTCGTGTTCGGGCCGGGGCTGCGCGGCCTACCTGCTGCGGGCGGTGTCGCGCGCGAGGTTGATCACCTGGGCGGCGGGAAGGATCAGGTTGGCGACCCGGTTCCACGAGACCAGCGGCACGCGGTCGACATAGACGACGTCGCGCGGCCGCAGCTCGAAGCGGTCGGCCAGCGCGAGCGCGGCCGGGTTCTTCGCGTTCAGGCTGAAGATCTGCGGCGTGTCGGGCGTCTGCGGCGAGTTGCGGATCACGTAGATCTGCCCGGGGTCGGCCGTGAGCAGGTCGGGCCCGCCCGCATCGCCCAGGGCCTCGTTCAGGCTCATGCGGCCGTTGCGCATCAGCAGCGCCGAGGGCCGCAGGATCTCGCCCATCACGTAGATGCGGCTGTCGTCCCGGCTGCCGACGTACACGATGTCGCCGTTGCGCAGCGGGATGTTGTTGGCGTCGGCGCCGAAGCGCTTGAGCTGCATCAGGTCGATGACCACCGTGCGGTCGCCGCGCGTGAGCGTCACATGCGAACGGTCGCCCCCGGCAGTGATGCTGCCCGCGCGGTTGAGCGCCTCGGACAGCGTCATCGGGATGTCCGTGAAGATCTGCAGCCCGGGCGTGCGGACCTCGCCCTCGACATAGGCGCGCTGGCTGCGGAACGACTGGATGCGCACGCTCACCAGCGGTGCCTTGATGATGCTGCCGATGCGCTTGGCGATCAGCTCGGACGCACCGCTTTCCGTGAGGCCCTGCAGCCGGGTGCGGCCGATGTAGGGGAAGCTGATCTCGCCCGCGGCATCGACGATGAAGCCCGGCGCCACGGTGACGCCGGTCGGGTCGCTCTGCTGCGCGATCACCGCGCCCAGGTTGGGCTGCAGCTCGGGGTTGTTGTAGACGGTGATGCCCACCACGTCCCCCGGCCCGATGGTGTAGGGCGCGGGCCGGCCGAACAACGCCTTCACGTCGGGCGGGATGCCCGTGTTCCCGGCGAGCTGCGCGCGGACCAGCTCCGGCGTGATGGCCGCGATCCTGCCGCCGGCCGTGCCGTCGGCCAACTGCAGCGGGCCCGGCGTGCCGAAGCCGGGTGCGCAGCCGCACAAGCCGAGCGACAGCAGCAGTGCCATGGCACGCGACCGGAAGCGGCCACCGGGAAGGGCGCGGGCGCCCTCGGTGGCGAGGAGGCGCTCGCCGCGCGGGTTCGCTGGGGTTGCGGATGTCATGGCAATCTCCTTGGCTTCGGTTGTTGTTTCAGGGCGCGGCGAGCGTGGTCGGGATCGCGCGCGGGGTGCCTGTCGCCGGACGGTCCTGCCGCTGCGGGCTGCCGGTGGCCAGACAGTGCTCGACGACCCAGTCGCCGACGGACTGCAGGAAGAGCTGCTGGCCCTTCACCGTGCAGACGGTGTGGTCCACGTCCCGCATGAACTCGTACTGCAGGCCCTGCATGAACGGTTCGCGGCGCAGGGCGCCGAGCTGGTCGCGGTCGCGGTCGCAGACATGCAGCGATCCCGAATACAGCAGCTGCACCGCCACCTCGCGTTCGACCAGCCGCTTCATCGTGGCTTCGAACCAGATCGCATTGACGTTGGGCGGCCGCCGGTCCACGAAGTAGCCCGGCAGCGGCTTGCCCACCGTGCTGCCCGGCAGATGGCGCAGCACCCAGCGCCGCGCCTTGCCGGGGAACGACGGGTGCAACGGCGCCGCGAGCGCGCGGCGCACCGTGAGCTCCCAGCGCGTGCGCCGCTGGGGGAAGGCAAAGCCGTCGAACAGCGAGAGCGCCACCATGCGCGCGTCCACCGCGGCGGCCGACATGGCGTGCTCCACGCCCGAGCACATGGCCACGGTCGCGAACTGGCCGATGCCCTGCATGCGTTGCACGAGGTCCATGGCGGCCTGCAGGCTGTGCACCGCGCGCGTCTGCAGGTCGGGCCCGGTGTCCAGCGCCTCGCTGTCGCCGATGCCGCCCAGGTCGAAGCGCAGGCTGCCCACGCCGCGCGCGGCCAGGAGGTGCGCCAGCTTCACGTTGATGCGGCGCGGCCCGACGCGGTGGTTCGCGCCCATGTTGAACATCAGGCAGGCGACAGGGGCCGCCGCGCGCTGCGCGGGGAGGGTGAGCATGCCCATCAGTGCGTTGCCGGGGCCGAAGCACACCGGGGTCTGCGTCATGTCATTCATGGATCGCTCCCTGCAGGCGGTTGAGCGCATCGGCCGGCACCATCGCGCTGTGGGGAAAGGGGTCGGACGTCCAGTCCAGCGGGTGGCTCAGGTAGGCCAGGCGCACCGGCATGTGGCGCGACTGCTGCTCGGCCGCCCATTGCGCGGTGGACGTGTCGTCGGGCGGGGCCAGCACCAGGGTGTCGTGCAGGGCCGTGAGCGGCAGCGACTGCGGCGTGAGGGCGCGCAGCTGCGCCTGCAGCGCCGGCGAGAGACGCACGCCCAGCGCCTCCTCGGGCAGTGCGTCCGGTTCCCGCGCGAGGCTGCGGCGCCAGGACAGGTCGGGAATGCAGAAGGTCGTGTCGATCGCCTCGACGTGGCGCTCGCGCAGCAGGCGCGCGTAGCCCGGCCCGTCGATCACCGGCTCCCAGAGCACCAGCCGCGCCGGGTCGCAGCGCCCGTTGCGCGCGGCCAGCACGGCCAGGGTGGCGCCCAGCCGCGCGCCGATCCACACGATGGCGGCATGCGGTGCGTGCCGCCGCAGCTCCTCGTGCGCCGCGCACAGGTCGCGGCGCCAGCCGTCGAGTTCGCCCTCGCTCTCGTCGCCCGGCGAGTCGCCGGAGCCGTAGAAGTCGAAGCGCAGCGTGGCGATGCCGGCGCGCGCGAGGCGTTCGGCCAGCACCTTGAAGAAGCGGTGGGTGCGCAGGCCCTCCTGGCCGAAGGGCGGGCACAGGAGCACCGCGGTGGGCTCGCCCCGGTGGTCGTCGGCGGCGTGGAACGCGCCGAAGACCTGGCGCGAGGCCGGTCCGAACATGAGGGGCGTGAAGAGGGTCATGCGACACCCCCTGCGCATCGCGCCTCGCTCATGCCCTTGCGCGGATTCAGGGGGCGCATGCGGCGGCCTTCGGGGTCGGACTGCGAGGGCCGGGCGCGGGCTTCGGTATGGCGCCATTCGGCGAGCGAGCCCACGCTGTCCGCCCGCGCGGGCGCGGGCCCCAGCGCCAGCACCAGGATGCGTCCGGCCACCGGCAGCTCGACGCTGCGGCTGTCCGGTGCCAGGCCCACGTCGAAACTCTGCGGCGACACCAGCAGGCCCACGCCGATGGCCTTCAGGCAGGCTTCCTTGCGGGTCCAGCAGGTCAGGAAGGCGCGGTCGCGTTCGTCGGCGGGCAGGGCGGCCAGCGCCTCCTGTTCGCGCCGCGTGAAATGCGCCGCCGCCAGGTCGGCCGCGTCCGGCATCGGGCGCAGCAGCTCGACGTCGGCGCCCAGCGGGCCGCGACCGCCGATGGCGATCAATGCCAGGCCCTGGCTGTGGCTCAGCGAGAACTGGGTGCGCGGGTGGCCCGCCAGCGACGGCTTGCCGAAGGCACCGGTGGCCAGCGTCAGTGCATCGGGGGCCAGGCCCGTGTACGCGCACAGCGCCTGGCGCAGCGCGACATGGGCCGCCAGGAAGCGCTGCCGGTCGACGGGAAAGCGCAGATTCTCGGCACGCGCGCGCTCTTCCTCCGACAGGACCTGGGCGGGCAGGGTGTCGGTGAAGCTGTCCAGCTCGACGTACCGGCAGACCGGTGCGTCGATGGACAGTGCGTTGGCGGCGCCGGTCATGGTCACCCCTTGCGCAGCCAGCTGCCGAGTGCGCCGAGCAGCCCGCCGCGCTGTGCATGCGCGGCCGTGCCGGCGGCCAGGTCGGCGAGGTCCGAAGGCACGCCGTGCGGCGTGCCGTGTGCCGAAGACGCGATCTGCCCGAGGTTCTCGAACAGGTAGCGGCGCGGCTCCACGCGGTGCCCCAGCGTCTGCGCCGCCTGCTGCACGGCGCGCAGCACCAGCAGCGAGTCGCCGCCGAGGTCGAAGAAGTTGTCGCTGGCGCGGATTTCGTCGACGTCGATGCCGATCACGTCGGCCCAGATCTGGGCCAGCTGGGCGTGCTCGGGGCTGAGCAGGCTCCGCTTCGCCTCGCGCTCGTCGCCGTTGAGGGGCTCGGCCGGCGCGCCCTTGTCCGCGTCGTCGGCCGCCAGCTTGCGCAGATAGCGCGCGCTGGCCGAGCCTTCGGTGCTGGCGATCTCGGCGAGCGTGGCGTTCGGGTGGTCGGCGACGCGGCCCAGCACCTCGAGATAGCGCTCGCGCAACTGGGCGCCGGTCTCGCGCAGGTACACGTCGGCGTTGTAGAGCAGCGCGCCTTCCAGGCCGTGCGGCTTGTCCATCAGCCACACGCCGACGTCGTCGGTGGCGCCGTGCTGCATCACGTGCACCTGGCGGGTCTGCAGGCTGCCGACGGTGCGTGCGCGTTCGCGGGCGTCCTGGAACGAGAACATCGCCTGGTAGGGCCCCGAGGCCTTGATCTGCCCCGCATAGCCGGGCTCGGCCATCAGGCGCTCGAAAGGCACCTGCTGGTGGTTCATCATCGACAGCAGCTCCTGCTTCACGTAGCGCATGAAGTCGGGCAGCGGCAGCGCCATGTCGACCGCGAGCGAGACCGGCAGCACGTTGTTGAAGAAGCCCATGACGTCTTCCGTCTCGGCCTGCTGGCGCCCGCGCACCGGGTTCGCGATGACGATGGCGTCGTTGCCGGTCGCCTGGGCCATGGTCAGCGCGTAGATGCCGAAGGTCAGCATGCTGAGCGTCACGTCCATGTCGCGCGCCACCTCGCGCAGCCGCTGCGTGCTCTGCAGGTCGATGTGGATCCAGTGCGCACCGCCCTGGCCGCTCTTGCCTGCGCGGCGCGGCATGTCGGTGCGAGGCGGGCGCACGGCCCTGGCGCTGGCGCTGGCGAGCCGGCCGCGCCAGAACGCGAGCTGTTCCTCGCAGGCAGGCTCGGTCAGCCAGGTCTCGAGCCACTCAGCATAGTCGCCGTGGGTGGTGGCGAGCGCGGGCAGGTTGTGCGGACGGCCACGTTCGGCGGCGTCGTAGAACGCGCCCAGCTCGCGCTGCATCAGGTCGAAGGACCAGCCGTCCCAGATCAGGTGATGCGGCACGAACAGGAAGACGTGCTCGTTGTCGTCGAGCTGGAACAGGGTCGCGCGCATCATCGGCGCGCTGTGGATGTCGAGCGGCCGGTCGGCCAGCTCCTGCATCTGCTCGGCCAGCTCGGCCTCGCGCTGGTCTGCGGGCAGTCCGCGCAGGTCGACCAGCGGCAGGGCGAACTCCACCGACGCCGCGATCGATTGAATCGGACGTCCCGTGTCCTCGTCGAAGCCGATGCGCGTGCGCAGCGACGGCTGGCGGCGGATCATTTCGCGCAGCGCGCCTTCGAAGCGCGCGGCGTCGAGCTTGCCGGTGAGCCGCTGGGCCGAGGGCGCGTTGTAGACCGAACGGCCCGTGTACAGCTGCTCCATGAAGCGGATGCGTTCCTGCGAGGGCGTGAGCGGCGCGCTGCGGCGATCGGGGTGGCAGGCAATCGGCGCCTGCAGGCCGACGCCCGCGCCCTGCAGCGCCTCGATGACCGCGGTCAGCTTCTCGGCCGTGGGCGCCTCGAACAGCGCGCGCAGCGGCAGCGTGACCTGGAACTCGCGGCTCAGCAGCGTGGTGAGCCGCGCGGCCAGCAGCGAGTGGCCGCCCATGGTGAAGAAGTTGTCGTGCATGTCCAGGCCCGGCAGGCTCAGCACCTTCTCCATGACCGCGAGCACCTTGCGCTCGTGCGCGTTGCGCGGACCGGCGCCGCGGCGCACCTCGTTGCGTGCCACCGCCTGCGGCGGCGGCAGCGAGACGCGGTCGACCTTGCCGTTGGCCAGCGTGGGCAGGGCGTCGAGCGTCACCACGTGCTGCGGCAGCATGAAGGCCGGCAGGTGCTTGCGCAGGTGCACCATCAGCGCATCGAGGTCGAAGCCGCCGCCGGGCAGCAGCGCCAGGTAGGCCACCAGGCGCACGTCGCCGGGGTTGTCCTCGCGGGCCACGACCACGCTGCGCGAGACGCCGGCCACTTCGCAGCAGCGCACCTCGATCTCGCCGGGCTCGATGCGGTAGCCGCGCACCTTGACCTGGAAGTCGAGCCGGCCGAGGTGGTCGAGCAGCCCGTCGTTGCGCCAGCGGCCGCGGTCGCCGGAGCGGTAGACCTTCTTCGTAGCGCCGAAGATGCGCACCGTGACGAAGCGCTCGGCGGTCAGCGCGGGGCGGTCGAGGTAGCCCAGCGAGACGCCTTCGCCCGCGATGCAGATTTCGCCAGGCACGCCGATCGGGCAGGGCTGCAGGTCGGCGTCGAGGATCCAGATCTCGGTGTTGTCGACGGGCCTGCCGATCGAGATGCCGCGCGAGGCGATCTCTTCGGGACGCACATGCCAGGCCGTGGAGTACACCGTCGTCTCGGTCGGGCCGTAGCCGTTCCACAGGCCTTCCATGCGCTCGCACAGTGCCAGCGCCATGCTCGGGCGCAGCGCCTCGCCGCCGGTCCAGCCGCGAAAGCCGGGCGTGCCGCCGGCCCACTGGGCATCGAGCAGCAGCTGCCACATGCCGGGCGTGGCCTGCAGCAGCGTGATCTGTTCGTCGTCGAGCGCCCGCGACAGGCGGTTGCCGTCCATCGCGACCTCGCGCTGCACCATCACCAGCTCGGCGCCGGCCGCCAGCGGCAGCAGCAGGTCGGGCACGGCCATGTCGAACGACAGCGTGGTGACGGCGGCGATGCGGTCGGACGGGCCGATGCCCGATTCGCGCTGCATCCACTGCAGCAGGTGCGCCACGCCCCGGTGGTGCGCAATGACGCCCTTGGGCAGGCCGGTCGAGCCGGAGGTGTAGATCACATACGCGGCGTCTTCGGATCCGGGGTCGTCGCTGCTCGGCGGCAGCGCGTCACCCGAGAGCTGGCGCCAGGCGGTGTCGCGATCGATCTCGAAGACGCGCTGGTCGGCGTCGGCGCGCCAGTCGCGCGGCGCCACCGCGATGTCGGACGAGGTCAGCATCAGGCTGAGGGTGGCGTCGCTGGCGTAGTGGTCCAGCCGCGCCTGCGGAAATGAGGTGTCCATCGGCACGTAGGACGCCCCCGCCTTGAGGATGCCCAGCATGGCGACGACCATCTCCAGGCTGCGTTCCAGGCACAGGCCCACGCGCCGGCCGCGGCCCACGCCGCGCGCGCGCAGCGCACGCGCCAGGCGGTTGGACAGCGCATCGAGCTCGCCGTAGCTGCAGCTGCGCGCGCCGTCGCGCACCGCCGGGCGGTGCGGCTGCTGCGGCACGCGCGCCACGAAGCCGGCGTGCGCCAGCGGCGCGCCGCGCAGCGGCACGCGTGCGGGCTGCAGCGCCAGCAGCGCACGCGCGGCGCCGGCGGACAGCACGTCGAGCCCGCCGATGGTGTCGTCGGGCTTGTGCGCGGCCGACTGCAGCACGCACTCGAACATGTCGAGCCAGCGCTGCACGCTCACGTCGTCGAACAGGTCGGTGTTGTATTGCGCCTCGACCTGCAGGCTGCCGGCGTGCGGGCGCAGGTTCACGAAGAGTTCGAAGTTCTCGTAGCGCCGGGCGATGGTGTCCTGCACCACGTCGAGGGTGGTGAAGGCCTGCGCGCTGCTCGCCACGTCGGGGTCGACATTGAAGGTCACGCTCACCAGCGGCAGCCGGCTCGGGTCGCGCTCGAGCGACAGCTGGCCCAGCAGCGCGCCATAGGTCAGGGCCTGGTGATCGAAGGCGTCGAGCACGGCGGTGCTGCATTCGTCCATCAGCGCGTCGAAGCGCATGGCCGGGTGCGCGGCGATGCGCAGCGGCAGCAGGTTCACGCAATGGCCGACCAGGCCGGGCACGTCGTGCGCGAGCTGGCCCGAGGTCGGAATGCCGACGACGATGTCTTCCTGGCCCGTGAGGCGGTGCAGCGTCGCCACGAAGCCGCTGAGCAGGCCTGTGAACAGGCTGACGCCGGCCTTGGTGCTCGCGATGCGCACGGCGCCGACCACGCGCCGGTCGAGCAGGCGCTCGGCGCGGCGCGAGTTGAAGGTGCGCGCGGCCGGGCGGGGGCGGTCCAGCGGCAGGTCGAGCACGGGCTGCGTGTTGCCGGCAAAGCGCTCCAGCCAGTAGTCGATGTGCGCCTGCATGTCGGGGCTCGCGGCCGCGACGGCTTCCTCGGCGGCGAAGTCCGCGAAGAGCGGCGCGGCCTTGAGCTTCAGCCCGATGCCGGTTTCCTCGGCATAGAGATGGCCCAGCTGCTCGGTGATGACCGCCCACGACCAGCCGTCGCAGACCACGTGGTGCGCCGACATCACGAGCTCGTGCTCGTCATCGCCCAGGCGGTACAGCACCGCCCGGAACAGCGGCCCGTGCTCGAGCGAGAACGGCGTGCACACCGCCTCGTCGTGGGCCGCGTGCAGCGCCTGGGCGAGGGCTTCGGGCGCGAGCCCGCCCAGGTCCTGGCGGACCAGGTGGCTCCCGGCCGGGGGGCTGACCAGCATGAAGGTGCCGTCCGGCGAGATCGTGGCGCGCAGCGCCTGGTGGCGTTCGAGCAGCCGGTCGGTGGCGCGCGCCAAGGCGTCGCCGTCCAGCGCGCCGCGCAGGCGCAGCACGACCGACTCGTTGTAGGCCATCGAGGCCTCGGGGCTCAGCGTGGCGCCGAGCCAGATTTCGCGCTGCGACTCGGTGGTCGCGATGATGCATTCGACGAGGCCACCGCTCGCGGTGGGCTTGAGTGCGGCGTTCATGCTGCGGCCTTTCCGTTGATGAGGCGCTCGTGCAAGGCGGCGTCTTCGGGTACGTACCAGTACGGCTGGCCGTCGCTGTCGCGGGCCAGCACGCTGCCGTCCTCGACGGGCTTGCGCGCGTCGAAGCGGGTGGGGGCGGGAGCGCGGCGCGGAAGGAAGCCGGATTCCTGCATCTCGGCGACCGATTCCTTGAAGGCGCGCTGCAGGAAGGCGATGTCCTCGGCGCTGTGCGCGCTTGTGAGGAAGCACGGGAAGTTGTCCAGGATGTGCACGCCGCGGCTGCGCATCATGGCGAACAGCAGGTCCTGCAGCGGCTGGTCTTCGAGCCAGCTCACGCGCCACAGCGACGCGAAATGACGGATCTCGATCGGTGCGCCGACCTCCTGGCACCAGCCCGAGAGCTCCGTGGCCATGGCGGTCGTGCTGGCGGTGAGCCCGGCCTGCAGCGCGGGCCCGGCCTCCTTCAGGTGCGTGAGCGAGGCCTTGGCCGCGGCGAGCGCCAGCGGATGGCGCACGAAGGTGCCGGCGAAGTAGGTCACGCCCACGCCCGGGATCGAGTCGTCGCCGTACTGCCAGGCGCCGCCGTCGAGCGCGTCCATGAACTCGCGCTTGCCGGCGATCACGCCGACCGGAAAGCCGCCGCCGATCACCTTGCCGTAGGTGGCGAGGTCGGCGCGCACGCCGAACAGCTCTTGCGCACCGCCCAGCGCGCTGCGAAAGCCGGTGATGACCTCGTCGAAGATGAGGCAGCAGCCATTCTTCGCGGTGACGTCGCGCACGTCGTGCAGGAACTCGCGCGGCTGGAAGTCGGGGCGGCGGCTTTGCACCGGCTCGACCAGCACGGCCGCCAGGTCTGCGGCGTTGTCGCGGATGAAGGCCAGCGCCTCGGGCGTGCCGTAGTCGAGCACGCGGATGTCGCCGAACATGCCGCTCATCACACCCGGCGCGGCCGACAGGCCCTTGCCGCCCTTGCCGGCGCGCACCAGCACTTCGTCGAAGGTGCCGTGGTAGGAGCCCGTGAAGACCACCACCGTGCTGCGGCCGGTGACGGTGCGCGCGATGCGCAGCGCCGCCATCACGGCCTCGGAGCCGGTGTTGCACAGGCCGGCGCGCTCGCTGCCCGTGAGTTCGCAGATGAGGCGCGTCACGTCGGCCGCGAGCGGATGCTGCGGCCCGATCTCGTAGCCCGCGTCGAGCTGGGCCCGCACGGCGTCCTGCACGAAGTCGGGTTGCCAGCCGAACAGGTTCAGCCCGAAGCCGTTGAGTGCGTCGACGTACTCGTTGCCGTCGAGGTCCCACAGCCTGGAACCTTTGGAGCGCTCGATCACGATCTGGTAGGTGATCTCCTTGGTCAGCGGACGGAAGCCGTTGACCACGCGCGGATCGGCCATGTGGGCGCGGTTGTCTTCGGTGAAGCGCTTGCTCTTTGGCGTGCGCTCGACATAGCGCCGCACGAACGTCGCCAGCCGCGCCTTCTGCCGCGCGCTGGGTTCGGCGGTGCGCTGGGTGTGGATGCGGGCGATGGCGCCGAAGGCCTTGTTGACGTCGTAGCGAAGCGGCGCTTCGGCGGGCGGCTGTGGCTGCGCGGCGGGCACGGCCTCGGCCGCCACGGGCATCGCTGCCGCCACCGGCGCGGCGGCGCCGGACAGGAGTGCAAGCTGCTGGCGCATCAGCTCCATCTGTTGCGCGATCACCTGGTTCAGCAGGCCGGTGGGCTGCGCAAGCCCTTGCGGTGGCGTTGGCATCGACACCTGCACGGCGGAGGCCGCAGGCATGGCCGGCATGGCGGGCACAGCCACCGGTTCGGCCTCGGGCGGCAGGCTCTGCAGCAGGTACGCGGCCAGCGCGTCGAAGCTGCGGTAGTTCTCCATCAGCTGACGGAAGCTCAGTTCGACCTTGAAGCGCTTCTTGATCTGCGTGGCGGCCTGGGTCAGCGTGAGCGAGTCCATCCCGATCTCGCCGAACGGGGCCTGGCCCTCGGCCTGCGCCATGTCGATGCCCGAGATGTCTTCGAACAGGGCCCGCAATCGGGCGTCGACCGACGCCGCGCGCGACGCCTCGGACGGCGGGGAAGAAGGCAGAGGAAGGTCAGGCGAGGGCGCTGCAGCGGTCACGATCGGCTCCAATGAAACAGGCAGGACGGGCGCAAGGGCGGGCGACACCGGCGCGGCGGGCGCGATGTCGACCCACAGGCGCTTGCGTTCGAACGGGTAGGTGGGCAGGCACACGCGCCGGGCGCCGGCGCGCGGTGCCAGCAGGGCGAGGTCGACTTCGGCGCCGCAGGTCCACAGGCGCGCGGCGGCCAGGCGCAGGGTCCGGGTCTCGTCGGCCGGCTCGCCGTGCAGCAGCGACACCGCCACCGCGCCGGCCTTCGACGCCGGGGCCAGGCCTGGCAGGCGGTGCTGTCGCACCAGCGCGGCCAGCGTGTTGCGGGGGCCGACTTCCACGAACACCGGATGGGTGGCGTCGTCCGCCGCGCTCTGCAACGCGGGTGAGAAGCGCACGGTGCCGCGCAGGTGCTGCGCCCAGTAGGCCGGGCTCGTGGCCTGCGCGTCTTCGAGCAGGCGACCGGTGAACGTGGAGTAGAGGGGGATCTGCGGCGCGTGCAGCGCCACCTGGCTCACGAGCGCCTCGAAGGGCGCCACCGCGGCGTCCATCATGGCGGAGTGAAAGGCGTGCGAGGTCTGCAACAGCCGGCAGGCGACGCCCTCGGCTTCGAGCGCGGCCTGGAGTTCGGCGATGGCCTCGGTGGGGCCGGCAGCCACGCAGGCGCCGGGTGCGTTCTCCGCGGCGAGCGAGACCTGGGGCGAGGACGCGAGCCGCGAGGCCAGCGCGTCTGCGCCGAGCCGCACCGACAGCATCGTCCCGGCGGGCTGCGCCTGCATGAGCGCGCCGCGGCGGGCAATGAGCCGCGCCGCGTCTTCCAGGCGCATCACGCCGGCGATCACGGCCGCGACGAATTCGCCGACGCTGTGGCCGATCAGCGCGTGCGGGCGCAGGCCCAGTGACAGCAGCCGCCGCGCGAGCGCGTACTCGAGCGTGAAGAGCGCGGGCTGCGTGACGGCTGTCGGCGCGAGCGCCTGCGGGTCGTCTGCGAACAGGCGCTCGCGCAGATCGAAGTCCAGTGCACCCTCGAAGGCGCGCAGGCAGTTGTCGAACGCGGCCGCGAACACCGGGTCGCCCGCATGCAGCGCGCGGCCCATGCCCGGGTACTGCGCGCCCTGGCCCGGGAACATCAGCACGGGCTGCGGCGCGCGCTCGGCGATCCGGTCGCTCACGCGCCATGCCGTGTTCTCCGAGCGCAAGGCCTCGATGGCCTGCGCCGCATCGCCGGCCACCACGGCGCGGCGGAAGGCATGGGCCTTGCGGCCGACGCACAGGGTGAATGCCGCGTCGCCCAGGCAGAGTTCGGGCTGTTCCTCCAGGTGCGTCGCCAGCTGTTGCGTCGCGACCGCCAGCGCGGCCTCCGAGCGGGCCGACAGCGCCAGCACATGGACACCCGGTTGCGTGGTGCGCGCCTGCCGCGCCGGCGCCTCCTCGAGCACGACGTGCGCGTTGGTGCCCCCGACACCGAACGAGCTGACCCCCGCGCGGCGCGGCAGGTCGGCCCGCGGCCACGGCTGCAGCTGGTTGCTGACGTGGAACGGCGTGCGCGCAAAGTCGATCGCCGGGTTCGGCGCCGTGAAGTGCGCGGTGGGCGGAATCAGCTCGTGGTGCAGCGACAGCGCCGTCTTGATGAGGCCGGCGGCGCCCGCGGCCGTGACCATGTGGCCCACGTTGCTCTTGAGCGAGCCCAGCGTGCAGTAGCCCCGCGCGTCAGTGTGCTCGGCGTACGCGACGGCCAGCGCCTCGACCTCGACCGGATCGCCCATCGGCGTGGCCGTGCCGTGCGCTTCCACGTAGGAGATGCTGCGCGCGTCCACGTCCGCCGCGGCCAGCGCGGCGCGGATCACGGCCGCCTGGCCGTCCACGCTGGGCGCGGTGAAGCTGGCCTTGGCGCCGCCGTCGTTGTTGACGCAGGCGCTGCGCAGCACGGCATAGACGGTGTCGCCGTCGGCCTGCGCGTCGGACAGCCGCTTGAGCAGCACCACGGCGGCGCCGTCGCTGAACACGGTGCCCTTGGCCTGCGCGTCGAAGCTGCGCGTGTGGCCGTCGGGCGAGAGCATCGAGCCCTCGTTGTAGAGGTAGCCGCTGCGCGGTGGGCAGGTGACCGAGGCGCCGCCCGCCAGCGCCATGTAGCACTGGCCCGTGCGCAGCGCATGGAAGGCCTGGGCGACCGCGACCAGCGAGGTCGAGCACGCGGTGTTGACGCTCACCGCCGGCCCGCGCAGGTTGAGCCGGTTGGCCACGCGGGTGGTGATGTAGTCCTTCTCGTTGGCCAGCATCACCTGGAACTCGCCGACGGCCTCCACGAGGTCGGGGCGCGAGGCGACGTGGCGCTGGAAGTAGGTCGCGTTGTACGTGCCCGCGTACACGCCCACCGGGCCCGGCGCTTCGTCGGGCACGTAGCCCGCGCGCTCCAGGCACTCCCAGCAGATCTCGAGGAACACGCGGTGCTGCGGGTCCATGAGCGCGGCTTCCTTCGGGCCGATGCCGAAGAAGGCGGCATCGAAGCCCTCGATGCCGTCGATCACGCCGCGTGCCCGCACATAGGCCGGGTCGCGGCGCAGCGACTCGCTGACGCCGGCGTCCAGGCTGGCGTCATCGAAGAAGCTGATGGTGTCGCGCCCGGCGACGAGGTTGTCCCAGAACTGCTCCACATCGCCCGCGCCGGGGAAGCGACCGGCGGTGGCGATGAGAGCGATGGGCTCGGGGACGCTGGCGGCGTCCTCGCGCACGGGCACGGGGTGTGGCGCCTGCGGCGCCTCGCCAGCGGACTGCAGTTGCGCCGCGATGGCGCCCGGCGTCGGGTGGCGAAAGAAGAGGTTGGTCGACAGCGGCGGCGCGCCCTCGCGCTGCAGGTCCGCGAGCACCTGCAGCACCAGCAGCGAGCTGCCGCCCAGGTCGAAGAAGTTGTCGTGGCGCCCGGCCTTGTCGATGCCCAGGGCGCGCGCGAAGGCGTCGCACACCTGCTGCTCGAGCGCGTCGCGCGCGGCCTCGAAAGGCTGCGCGAGTTCGGGGCGCTCGGCGGTTGGTTCGGGCAGGGCGTTGCGGTCGAGCTTGCCGTTGGGCGTGACGGGGAGTTGCGCAAGCCACACCTGCGCCGACGGAAGCATCACCGCGGGCAGGCGGGCCGCCAGGTGCGCGCGCAGCGTGTCCCACGCCAGCTTCTGCGTGCGCGCGACCAGGTAGGCGACCAGGCGCAGCTGGCCGTCGCGACCGGGCCGCGCGATCACCGCGCAGGACTGCACCGCGGGGTGCGCGAGGATGGCCGCCTCGACCTCGCCGGTCTCGATGCGGTGGCCGTGGATCTTGACCTGGCCGTCGATGCGGCCGATGAACTCGAGGGTGCCGTCGGGCAGCCAGCGGGCGAGGTCGCCGGTGCGGTAGAGCCGCTCGCCCGGCGCGCCGAAGGGGTCGGGCACGAAGCGCGCGGCCGTGAGTTCGGGTTGCCCCAGGTACCCGCGCGCCAGGCCGTGTCCGCCGATGCACAGCTCGCCCACGAGTCCGCTGGGAAGCAGCTCGAGCGTCGGGCTCAGCACGCGCAGCACGGTGTCCTTGATCGGGCGCCCGAGCGGTACCGAGCGCGGGCCCGCTGCGATCGCGGCGCGCTCGATGCGATGGGTGGCCGCGAAGGTCGTGCACTCGGTCGGCCCGTAGCCGTTGCTGAGCGTGAGCCTGGGGAGTGCGTCGAGCGCGCGCCGCACATGGGGTACCGACAGCGCCTCGCCGCCGGTGAACAGGTGTGCCAGGCCCGCGAGGTGCTGCGGATCGCCGTCGACCACGGCGTTGAAGAGCGAGGCCGTGAGCCAGGCGGTGTGGACCTCGTGGCGGGCGATGGTGCGCGCGAGGCCGGCGCCGGTGGGTACCCGTTCGCCGTGGATCACGCAGCGCCCGCCGTTGAGCAACGGCCCCCAGACTTCGAGCGTCGCGGCGTCGAAGGCGAGCGGCGCCGCATGCAGCATCGCGCGCCCGGGTGCAAGCTCGATGTAGTCGACATCGACCACCAGCCGCAGGATGGCGCGATGGCCGATTTCGATGCCCTTGGGTACGCCGGTCGAGCCCGAGGTGTACATGAGGTACGCCAGCGATTCGCCGTCGATGGCCGGCGGTGTCCACGGCGCGGGGGCCGCGCCGTCTTCGGGCGCGTCGATCCGCACGGCGGTGCAGTGGGCCGGCACGAGAGAGGCCAGTGCCTCGATCGTCACGACCCGGGTCACGCCGGCCTGGTCGAACATCGTGGCGACGCGTTCGGGCGGAAAGTCGGTGGGTACCGGCACGTAGGCCGCGCCCGCCTTGAGGATGCCGAGCATGGCGACGGTGGCGGCCATCGAGCGCTCGAACACCATCCCGACGGGGTCGCCCGCCTGCACGCCCGCGCGCTGCAGGCGCTGTGCGAGCCGGTCGCTGCGCGCGTCGAGCTCGGCGTAGGTCATCGTTTCGTCGCCTTCCACCAGCGCCACCGCGTCGGGCGTGGCCGCGGCCCGGCGGCCGAACACGGTGGGCACGGTGAGCGACAGGTCGGGCGCGGCGGGCGGCGTGGCCCATGCGGCGAGCTGGTCGCGGCGGTCGACGTCGGGCAGGGCGCGGATGTTGTGGAGCGCTGCACCGGGATGCACCAGCAGATCGGCGGCGGTGTCGGCGATGGCTGCGAGCAGGCGGCTGGCGCAGGGCGCGTCCATCAGGCTCGCGTCGACGTCCAGGTGCAGGCTGGCGGGGAGTGCTGTCCGGGCTTCGAGCCGCAGGGGCAGCAGGGTGTCGGCGGTGTGCGGCGTGGTCCGCCGGTCGAGGTCGAGCTGGGTCAGCCACGCGCTCGCGGTGCCGGGCAGCGACGTCGGCATGCCTTGCGGCCCCGGCAGGGCCGTGCCCAGCCAGCGCGATTGCAGCAGCAACCAGGCACCCACGAAGAGCGTGTCGGGCAGGTACCCCGTGGTGCCCAGCGACGCTTGCCAGCGCTGCGCGAACCCGGCTTCGAGGACCAGCGAGACGCCAAGCCGTTCGCCTGCCGCCGCGCGCGCGGGCGGCGACACGAACAGATCGCCCAGCGCGGCCAGCGAGGCCACGGCGGCCTCCGGCGACGAAGCAATGTGGGTTTCCATGCAATTACCCGGCTGCAGACTGTGAATGGGAAATTCAATTGAAGGAATCGAATTGATTCCAATTGGATTTGGTTCTTGGTTTGTCGCGATCCTATGAACTTGGTGAGCCTTCTGTTTGGCTCTTTTCTCCATGTTTACATTTGGATATAAATATTTCCGAATCGAACTACCTAAGCCATGACATTTGAGGTACCAAGGCCATTTGTGGTGGGCGTTTTGTCACCCCTGTAGGAAGCCATGATGGAACGTCGATTCGAAAAAATGGCCATTCTTCTTCGCTATGTCTGCAGACCTGCGAGTCTGAGTTTCGGCATCAATTCGATGAAAATTTATAAAATCAGACAAGTTTTGACGATCGACAAGAAACTTTTCGCGAATTGAGACAGTTGGAAGGAATCGGCATTCGAGCGTTGAGCACTCAGAATGGGGTAGATATTTTTCTTTTGTGGAATGGTTTTTCGGCTTTTGGTTAATTTGAGGGTGAATTTGAAAATTCTCAAAGGGCCTAAAAAATCTAATGAAAAATGTTACTTGCCATCTGATTTTTGGTGCCTGTGATGCAATTTTTTTCGTGATTCTTGGCGATCATTGAAATTCAAATGATGTCCATTGTTTTAATGAAATAGAGAGCAATGGGGGCGAGGTACTTTCCCCTCTGTCAGCGCACGGAGCGCGGGGATGCATTGCGACAATCGCCGGCGAATTTCGGAAAGGCGGTCGCGCCATGGGTACCGGCATTGATCCCGGTTGATTTCCGTCGCGCCGGCGGGAAGGCCTGAGCCGGGTCGGGGCATCGACGCAGCGGGCCCGTCATTTCGTCCGCAATTCACCGTCGGACCGCGGCGCGAATGCTTTGCGGGCACGGGTTTTTTCAGGCCGGACAGACGGCGTTTTTTCGACGCGACCAGCGGGTCGTGGGGGCCGCGCCGGGCACGCGGTCCCAGGCAGGCGCTTTGTCACGCTCGCATGCACGCCGGGCAGGGCGCATGGCTCCCTCACCAAAGGGCGCTTCGCTCATGTGCGAAGGCACGGCGATGCCTAGACTGGCCCTGCCATGCATCGTCCACTGTGATCCTCCCTGTGTGGTGTGGGAGGGGCGAGGACACAGCAGCGTGCGTGGCCCTGTTGCTGGAGTGCCTGGGCGAAGGCCTTGTCGGTGCGCACCGACGACGCCTTCCGCCACGGGCCGCTTGCAGGCGCGTGAGAACGCGCTAGAACGAAGAGATGGAACGAAGGAGTGCAGCCATGGCCACCCAACCCGATCTTCCGTCTCCGATCACGCCCGACCTGCCGGTCGAGCCCGACGAAGGGCCGGAGCACGCGCCCGACGAGCCCACCGACCCCGAGCCGCCGCCGAGCGCGAGGTAGGCCGAACGCCCGTCGCGCCGCGCTAAGCTCGCGCGATGGATGAAATCGATTGCGCCGTCATCGGTGCCGGCGTGGTGGGTCTGGCCGTGGCGCGCGCATTGGCGCTCGCGGGCCGGGAGGTGCTGGTGCTGGAGTCCGAAGGGGCCATCGGAACGGGAACGAGTTCGCGCAACAGCGAGGTGATCCACGCGGGCATCTATTACCCGCAGGGCTCGCTGAAGGCGACGCTGTGCGTGGAAGGACGCGACGCGCTCTACAGCTACGCGCAGGCACGCGGCGTGCCGCACAGCCGCTGCGGCAAGCTCATCGTGGCGACCTCGGCCGAACAGGTGGGGCAGCTCGACGCGATCCGCGCCAAGGCCGCGGCCAACGGCGTGGACGACCTGGTGCTGCTCACCGCACAGCAAGCCAACGCCATGGAGCCGCAACTGCATTGCGTGGCCGCGCTGCATTCGCCGAGCACGGGCATCGTCGACAGCCACGCGCTGATGCTGGGCCTGCTCGGCGATCTCGAGAACGCGGGCGGCATGCTGGCGCTCAAGTCGCCCATCGAACGCGCCGAATGCGTGGATGGGGCCGTCGTGCTGATCGCCGCCGACGGCACGGCGCTGCGTTGCCGCACCGTGGTCAATGCCGCGGGGCTGGGCGCGCCGGCACTGGCGCGGCGCTTCGAAGGCATGCCGGCGTCGGTGGTGCCGCGCGAGTACTTCGCCAAGGGCAGCTATTTCACGCTCGCGGGCCGCGCGCCTTTCGGCCGACTCATCTATCCCGTGCCGGAGCCGGGCGGGCTCGGCGTGCACCTGACGCTGGACCTCGGCGGGCAGGCCAAGTTCGGGCCCGACGTGCAGTGGGTCGAGGCGGCCGACGACCTCGTGGTCGATCCCGCACGCGGCGAGCGTTTCTACGACGAGGTGCGCAGGTACTGGCCGGCGTTGCCCGACGGCGCGTTGATCCCGGGCTATGCGGGCATGCGCCCGAAGATCTCGGGGCCGGACGCGCCCGCGGCCGACTTCATGATCGCGGGGCCGGCGTCGCATGGGGTGCCGGGGCTGGTCCATCTCTTCGGCATCGAGTCGCCCGGACTCACCAGTTGTCTGGCCATCGGACGGCACGTGGCGGACCTGCTCGCCGACGCCTGATGCATGCACTCGGGCACAACTGAGCACATCTGTCGCGCATGAGGGGCTTTCGAGCCTGTAACATGACAGCACGCCATATGCTGGCGTGAAGCCGCCGGCGCGGTGCCGGTGTCATCACGGAGGAAAGATTCCAATGAGTGCATCCAACAATCTTGAAGCAGCAGCCGAAGACATCGCAAGCGACGTGCGCGGCGTGCTGGCCAGCAAGGACCTGGATTCGGTTCCCCACATCAAGGCGCTGCGCCAACGCATCGACACCAAGCTCGCCATCGCGCGCGAGCTGGCTTCCGAAAAGAGCAAGCTGGCCGCCAAGAAGGCGCGCCAGGCGGCCACCGCCACCAACACCTACGCCCACGACGAACCTTGGCAGGTTGCCGGCGCCGCACTGGCCGTCGGCGTGCTGGTGGGCCTGTTGCTTGGCCGCCGCTGAGCGTCACTGCACCGGCCCGAGCGCGCACCGCCGTCCCTTCGTTCGCCGTTGCCACACTGTGGCCGGTGAGGGCGGAGGCGGCGCATGAGACTGCTGTCCCTGTTCGGGCTCGATGCCCGCATCCGCCGGTTGCGCATCGCCGCCGCCGAAGGTGCGCTGGCGGCCGAGGACCGGGTGCAGTTGCTGCGCATGGCCTGGGAGGACGAGAAGCAGCGCCTGAAGCTGACCCTCGTCCTGGTCGTCGCCGTGCTGGGGCTGACCACCGTGGCGGTGGCACTGCTCTCGATGGCGGTGGTCGTGCATTACTGGGACACGCCGTACCGCGTCACCGCCGCCTGGGTGGTGGCCGGTGTCTGGGCGGTGCTGTGGCTGGCGGCCGTCATCGGCCTGATGCGCAGCCTGAGCAACGCTTCCAACAGCTTCGTTCCGACCTTTCAGGAGTTCGAGCGCGACTGGGCCTGGGTCCAGGACCGCTTCAACCTCGGCAAGGACCCGGAGCTGGACGACGAAGCGCCGCGTCCGCCGCGCCCCGCCACGCGTGAAGAGCTGCTGGCCCGCATGGACCGCCAACGCGAGCGCATCGCCACCCTGCAGGGCGGTCGCGAGACGCAGCCGGCCTCGGGCGAGCCCGTCAATGAATCGGCCGCGGCAACCGCGTTGCGCATTGCGCGCGAACACCCGGTGGCCGCCGGGGTGGTCGCTGCCGCTGCTGTGGCGGTGATCCGTCCGAAGCGGCTGCTGCGCTGGGCCACGGTCATTGCACCGGTGCTCTGGCGCATGCGCTGAGCCACCGGCAGCAAAGAGAAGAACCGGCTCAGGCCTTGCGACGATCCCGTTGCAGCGCCTGGGCCGTTTCGCGGACCAGCCCGGGGCCGCGATAGATCAGGCCGGTGTAGATCTGCACCACGTCCGCGCCCGCGGCGATCTTGGCCTTGGCATCCGCCGCACTCAGGATGCCGCCCACCCCGATGATCGGAAAGTCTTTGCCCAGCGCCGCGCGCAGTTGCGCGATCACGCGGTTGCTGGCTTCGCGCACCGGCGCGCCCGAGAGGCCGCCGGCTTCCTGCGCGTGCGGCAGGCCGGCCACGGCGTCGCGTGCGAGCGTGGTGTTGGTGGCGATCACGCCGTCCATGCCGTGGCGCTGCAGCGTGGCGGCAATCACCGCGACCTGGGCGTCGTCGAGGTCGGGGGCGATCTTCACGAACAGCGGCGCGCGCTTGCCGTGGCGCGTGGCCAGCGCTTCACGCCGCTCGGCCACGGCGCCCAGCAGGGCGTCGAGTGCTTCGTCGCTCTGCAGCGAGCGCAGGTTGGCCGTGTTGGGGCTGGAGATGTTGATCGTCACGTAGTCCGCGTGCGGGTAGACGCCGTCCAGGCAGGCCAGGTAGTCGTCCACCGCGCGCTCGATCGGCGTGGCCGCGTTCTTGCCGATGTTCAGGCCCAGCAGCATGGGCGACTTGCCGCCGCCGGCCTGCTTGCGGAAACGGGCCTTCTGCACGTTGGCCAGGAAGGCGTCGAGTCCTTCGTTGTTGAAACCGAGGCGGTTGATCAGCGCGTCGCGCTGCGGCAGGCGGAACATGCGCGGCTTCGGGTTGCCGGGCTGGCCCTTGGGCGTGACCGTGCCGACCTCGACGAAACCGAAGCCCATGGCCGCGAAGGCGTCGATGCAGCGCGCGTTCTTGTCCAGCCCGGCGGCCAGGCCGACGCGGTTGGGGAAATTCAGGCCTGCCAGCTGGATCGGGTCTTCGACGCGCGTCGCCGCGTAGGCGCAGGCCAAGGGCGTGTTCTGGGTGCGGGCCAGGCCGTCGAGGGTGATTTCATGGGCGTGCTCGGGGTCGAAACCGAACAGAAAAGGGCGGGCCAGGCTATAGAGCGAAGAGGGCAACAGCAGGGGCATCGGATAATTCTCGACTTCAATGAGCCAAGGATTCTCCGCGATGACCGCACCCGCCTCCCCAACCCCTCTTTCCCAGGATGAACTCAAGGCCCAGGTCGGCCTTGCCGCGCTGGCCTACGTGGTCAAGGGCGAGATCGTCGGCGTGGGCACCGGCTCCACGGTCAACAAGTTCATCGACGCGCTGGCCACGATCAAGGACGAGATCAAGGGCGCCGTCTCCAGCTCGGTCGCGTCCACCGAGCGCCTGCGCGCGCTGGGCATCCCGGTGTTCGACAGCAACGAGGTGGAAGAACTGGCCGTCTACATCGACGGCGCCGACGAGATCGACCACCGGGGCTTCATGGTGAAGGGCGGCGGCGCGGCGCTCACGCGCGAGAAGATCGTCGCGGCGCAGTCCAAGCGCTTCGTCTGCATCGCCGACGCCTCCAAGCTGGTCGAGACGCTCGGCGCGTTTCCGCTGCCGGTGGAAGTGATCCCGATGGCCGCGCGCCGCGTGATGCGTCAGTTCGCTGGCCTGGGCGGCATCGCCCAGGTGCGCGAGAAAGACGGCCTGCCGCTGGTGACCGACAACGGCCAGCACATCGTCGACGTGACCGGCCTGCGGATCACCGACCCGCGCGCCTTCGAGTCCGAAGTGAGCCAGTGGCCCGGCGTGGTGACGGTGGGAGTCTTCGCCCACCAGAAGGCCGACGTGTGCCTGCTGGGCACGGCGTCGGGCGTGAAGACGTTGCAGTTCGCCGGCTGAACGGCGGCGATGCAGCACGGGGAGCACGGGGGCGGGTCCCCCGTCGTTCCTAGAACTTGATGCCGGCCGGGTTGTTCGGGCCTGGTGCGTTCGAGGGCGGTGCCGGCGCGGGGTTCGGCGGCTGCAGGGGCGTGTCGGTGGCACGGGGCGCGGCCGCCGCCGGTGCCTGCTGCGCGACGAGCGGACGCGCGGCGGGCGGGCGGTAGCCCGGGGGCAGGCTGTTGCTCTTGGGATAGCCGGCCGCATCGAGGTAGCGCGACCATTCCACATCCGAGAAGCCCTTGAGCTGCTGCGACCCGACGGTCAGCAGCGGCAACGCGTTCTGTCCGCTCAGGCGCTGCAGGGCGTCGACGTCCTCGTTGCTCTTGATGGTGCGTTCCTCGAAGGGAATGCCGCGCGTGGTGAGCAGCGTGCGCGCCTCGTTGCAGGGGCTGCAGCCCTCGCCGCTGTAGAGCGTGACGGGGTAGCGCTGTGCCACCTGGCGCAATTCGTAGGGAAGCCCGCTGTTCGTCGGCGCGTTGACGCCGGCGGGCTGGGGCCCGCCCGTTGGCGCGTTGGTGACGACGGGGGGCTGGTCCGAGAACGTGACCTTGCCGTTCTTGTCGACCTGGCGGTAGACCGCCTGTGCCAGCACGCTGGCGGTCGACAGCACGAGGACCAGGCCGATCAGGCCGCGCATCGGGAGTTTGTAAAAAGTCGGATACATATCTCCCGAGTATCGCAAGCTTCAGCGCCGTATCAAGCGGGCTGGGCCTGAGCCATGCCCTGATGTCGCAGCAGCGCATCAAGCTGCGGCTCGCGGCCCCGGAAGGCCTTGAACGAATCCATGGCGCTGCGGCTGCCGCCGGCCTCCAGGATGGCCTGGCGGTATCGGCGGCCGGTCTCGATGTTGGGCTCGCCGTCGGCGCCCACGGTTTCCTCGAAGGCCGCGTAGGCGTCGGCGCTCAGCACCTCGGCCCACTTGTAGCTGTAGTAGCCGGCCGCGTAGCCGCCCGAGAAGATGTGGCTGAAGGTGTTCGGCGTGCGGCTGAAGGGCGGCGAGGGCATCACGGCCACTTCGGCGCGCACCTGGCCGAGCAGCGCCATCACGGCGCCCGGTGCGGCGGCGGCGGCCTGGTGCTCGGTGTGCAGCAGCATGTCGAACAGCGAGAACTCGATCTGGCGCAGCGTCTGCAGCCCGCTCTGGAAGTTCTTGGCGGCGGTCATCTTGTCGAACAGCGCGCGCGGCAGCGGCTCGCCGGTGTCGACGTGGGCCGTCATGTGGGCGAGCACGTCCCACTCCCAGCAGAAGTTTTCCATGAACTGGCTCGGCAGCTCGACCGCGTCCCACTCGACGCCGCTGATGCCCGACACGTCGCGCTCGTTCACCTGCGTGAGCATGTGGTGCAGGCCGTGGCCGAACTCGTGGAAGAGGGTGGTCACGTCGTCGTGCGTGAGCAGCGGCGGCTTGCCGTCGACGCCACTGGCGAAGTTGCACACCAGCTGCGCGACCGGCGTCTGCAGCACGCCGTCGTCGGGGCGCAGCCAGCGGGCGCGCACGTCGTCCATCCAGGCGCCGCCGCGCTTGGCGGCGCGGGCGGAGGGATCGAGGTAGAACTGGCCGACCTTCTGGCCGGCGCGCTCGATGCGGTAGAACTCGACGCTCGGATGCCAGGTGGGTGCGCTGTCGCGGCGGATCGACACTTCGAACAGCGTCTCGACGATCTTGAACAGGCCCGCCATCACCTTGGGCGCGGGGAAGTACTGCTTCACCTCCTGCTCGCTGAAGGCGTAGCGCGCTTCCTTGAGCTTCTCGCCGACGTAGGTCCAGTCCCAGGCCTGTGGGTCGACGAGGTTCAGCTGCTCGGCCGCGAAGGCGCGCAGGTCGGCCAGGTCGCGCTCGCCGTAGGGCTTGGCCTTGGCGGCGAGGTCGCGCAGGAACTTGACGACCTGCTCGGGCGATTCGGCCATCTTGGGCACGACCGAGAGTTCGCCGAAATTCTTGTAGCCCAGCAGCTTCGATTCTTCCTCGCGCAGCGCGAGGATCTCGGTGATGAGCGCGGTGTTGTCGAACTTCGGATCGCCGAGTTCGCTGGCGCGCGTGACGTAGGCGCGGTACAGGGTTTCGCGCAGTGCGCTGCTCTTGGCGAACTGCATCACCGGCAGGTAGCACGGCATCTTGAGCGTGAGCTTGTAGCCCTTCTTGCCTTCGGCCTCGGCGGCCGCGCGCGCGGCGCTCACCACGTCTTCGGGCACACCGTCGAGTTCACCGAGCTGCGCGTAGTGCGCGAAGGCGTCGGTGGCGTCGAGGGCGTTTTCGCTGAACTTCTGGCTCAGTTCGGCCTGGCGTTCCTGGATGTCGGCAAAGCGCTGCTTGGCCTCGCCCTGCAGCTCGGCGCCGCCGAGCACGAAGTTGCGCACGGCGTTCTTGTGCGCCTGGCGCTGCTCGGGATTGAGCGTGGCCGGGTCGATGGCCTTGTACTTGGCGTACAGGCGCTCGTCGGAACCCAGGCGCGTCCAGAAGGCGGTGACGCGCGGCATGGCCTCGTTGTAGGCGGCGCGCAGCTCGGGCGTGTCGGCCACGGCATTGAGGTGGCCCACGGCGCCCCAGGCGCGGCTGAAACGTTCGGAGGCCACGTCGAGCACCTTGGAGATCGCGATCCAGTCGGCCGGGAATTCGGGCGCCGTCACCGTCTGCAGCGCGGCCTCGGCATCGGCCAGCAGCGCGTCGACCGCGGGCGACACGTGTTCGGGCTTGATGCGGTCGAACAGGGGGAGGTCGGTGAAGTCGAGGAGCGGATTGGTCATGTGAAAGATCCTGGGCGAGCGTAGCGAAGCCATTTCGGGAACCACCGCGGAACCGGCTTTGCCGGGCCGCCGGTGGTGCCCCTTGAGGGGGAGGCGGCTACACGCAGTGAGCCAACAACGGGGTGTTTCTTATCTTGCGGCGCGTTCGGCCGCTTCAAGGGTGTTGACCAGAAGCATGGCGCGCGTCATCGGGCCGACGCCGCCGGGCACGGGGGTGATCCAGCCGGCCACTTCCTTCACGCCGTCGAAATCGACGTCGCCGGCCAGCTTGCCGTCCGCCTTGCGGTTCATGCCCACGTCGATGACGACGGCGCCGGGCTTCACCATGTCGGCGGTCAGCAGGTCGAGCTTGCCCACGGCGGCGACGACCACGTCGGCCTGGCGCGTGAGGGCGCCCAGGTCTTGCGTGGCGCTATGGCAGACGGTGACGGTGGCGCTCTTGGCCAGCAGCATCATGGCCATCGGCTTGCCGACGATGTTGCTGCGACCGATGACCACGGCGTGCTTGCCGCGCAGGTCGTAGCCGATCGATTCGAGCATCTTCATGCAGCCGTGCGGCGTGCAGGGCCAGAAGCCCGGGGCGCCGGTCATCAGCGCGCCGGCGCTGGCCACGTGGAAGCCGTCGACGTCCTTGGCGGGCGAGATGGTCTCGATGACCTTCTGGCTGTCCATGTGCTTGGGCAACGGCAACTGAACGAGGATGCCGTGCACCTTGGGGTCGTCGTTGAGGGCACGGATGCGCGCCAGCAGGTCGGCCTCGCTCAGGTCGGCGGGGTAGGTCTCGAGCGTGGCCGAGAGGCCGGTCTCGGTGCTGTCGTTGACCTTGTGCTTGGTGTAGACCTGGCTCGCCGGATCGCTGCCCACCAGGATGATGGACAGGGCCGGGTTCACGCCGCGGGCCTTCAGCGCAGCGGTGCGGCCGGACACCTCGGCGCGGATGGTTTTGGCGAGGGCGTTGCCGTCGATCAGTTGGGCGGTCATCGGTTTTGATTTTCCAAGTAAAAACGCCCGCTTGCGCAGGCGTGGGGAAGGTGCGTGGCTATCGCAGGGATAGCTGCAGCTCAGGAGGCCTTGGCGGCTGGGGCCGCTTGCCCGAGCGCGATCTTGAGCAGATCGGCCACGGTGTTGGCGTTGAGCTTTTCCATGATGTTGGCGCGGTGCGCCTCCACCGTCTTGATGCTGATGCCCAGGTCGTCGGCGATCTGCTTGTTCAGGCGGCCGGCGACGATGCGCTCGAGCACCTGCGCCTCGCGGCCGGTGAGCTTGGACAGCAGTGCGTCTCGGCTGGCCGACTGCTGGTGCTGCGTGAAGGCGCCGCGTGCGTGCTCGAGCATGCGCTCGACCAGCGACACCAACTCTTCGTCGTTGAAGGGCTTCTGGATGAAATCCATCGCGCCCTTCTTCATGCTGTCGACCGCCATCGGCACGTCGCCGTGGCCGGTGATGACCACGATCGGCAACGGAGAGCGCCGTTCGATCAGCCGATCCTGCAATTCGAGGCCGGTCATGCCGGCCATGCGGATATCGACGATCAGACAGGCGACTTCGCGCGGGTCGTATCGGGAGAGAAAGGATTCGGCGGACTCGAAACAGCGGACTCTGTAGTCCTTGCCTTCGAGCAGCCATTGCAGCGAATCGCGTACGGCTTCGTCGTCATCGACGACATAGACCGTGCCCTTCTTCGGAATCAAACTCATGCAGGTACCTTTGCCTCGTCGCTTGCTACGGAACTGATAGCGTCCAACACCGGAATCCAGAAGGAAAAACGGCATCCGATCACATCCGGGCCATTGTAGATGTTCTCCGCCTGCATCCGGCCGCGGTGCGACTCGACGATGGTGCGGCACAGGTTGAGGCCGATGCCCATGCCCTCGGGCTTGGTGGAGAAGAAGGCCTCGTAGAGCCGGTCCATGACCTCGGGGGAGAGCCCTTTGCCCGTGTCCTGCACCGAGAACTCGATGGCATTGTGCCCCTCGATCACCTTGGGCAGCACGCGCAGCTCGACGCTGCGTCGCGCCAGCGGGCGGTCGGCGATGTCGATGGATTCGGCCGCGTTCTTCAGCAGGTTGACCATCACCTGCTCGATGAGGATCGGGTCGACGCGCACCACCGGCAGCCGCGCGGCCACGTAGTGGTTCAGGCGCACGTTGCGCCGGCGCAGCTCGATGCCCGCGAGTTCGACCGCCTCGCTCACCATGGTGGCGACGTCGGCTGGTGTGCGGTTGGGTTCGCTGCGCTTCACGAAGGAGCGGATGCGCTGGATGATCTGGCCCGCGCGCTGCGCCTGCTTCGAGGTTTTTTCGAGCGCGGCCAGCAGGGCGTCGTTGTCGATCGTCTGCCCCTTGATGCGCGACATCATCCCGTTGCAGTAGTTGGCGATGGCGGTGAGCGGCTGGTTCAACTCGTGTGCCACGCTCGACGCCATTTCGCCCATGGTGATCAGGCGGCTCGCGGCCTGGGCCTTGTCGGCCTGCGCGGCGGCCTGCTCTTCGGCGTCGCGGCGCGGCGTGATGTCGGTGGCGATCACCAGCTGCGCCAGGCGGCCGTCGACCCAGGTCAGGTAGCGCGAGCGCACCTCGAGCCACTTGCCCAGGTGCGGCACGAAGATCTCGTTGTTCGCGGTCTGGGCGGCGGTGAGGGTGTCGATGGGCAGGCCGGCGTAGGGGTCGACGTCGTCCAGGCCTTCGTCGTGCGCGTTCGACGGCGGCACGCCGGCCTGCGCCACCATGCCCAGATGGCCCACGGTGTCGGAGCCGAACCACAGGCGGTACAGCTTGTTGGCGAACAGCAGTTCTTCGCTGCCGATGGGCGCTACCGACACGGCGGCGTCGAGCGCCTCGAGCACGGTGGTGAAGCGTTCGTACGAGGCGGACAGCTGCTCGCGGATGCGCGTCGGCTCGGTGATGTCGGTCATCGACGTCATCCAGCCGGTCTGGTGGCCGCGCGCGTCGATCAGCGGCGACACGTACAGGCGGGCGTTGAACACGCTGCCGTTCTTGCGCTTCACGCGCACCTGGAAGCCGCCGGGCAGGGCGCGACCGTGCAGTTCTTCTTCGAGGCGCTCGTTCATCACCTCGCGGTCGGATTCGAGCCAATAGGGGAAGGGCGGCGTCTGGCCGACGAGTTCGTCTTCGCTCCAGCCCGTCATGGCGCAGAACGCGGCGTTCACGTAGGTGATGCGGCCTTGCAGGTCGAGCACGCGCATGCCGGTGAGCATGGAGTTTTCCATCGCGCGGCGGAAGTTGGTTTCGGCCACCAGCCGCTGCTGCGCCTGCAGGCGTCGCCGCGTGTGGCGCCAGGTGCCGATCAGCATCCAGCTGGTCATCACGCTGAGCGCGCACACGAGCCAGAAGAGGCCGTTGCCCACCACGCCCTGCGAGGTGCGGTAGGCCTGCGCGCGCAGCATCAGCGCATTGCCCACGGGCGACACCGGCACTTCGTATTCGTTGGTGGCTTCGGTCCAGGGCAGCAGGCGGGTGCCGCTGTTCTTCAGCGGCGTGGTGTTGCCGGCGATGACGTTGCCCTTGGCGTCGAGCAGCGAGACGGCATAGCGCGCCTGCACCTCGGAGGGCATGCCGTAGCGCAGCAGGCCGTCGATGGAGAACTCGCCGAGCACGACGCCCGCGAACAGGCCCTGGTCGAACAGCGGGATGTGCAGCTGCAGCATCGCGGCCGGTTCGCCGCCGGCCACGGGTTGCGAGTACACCGGCTGGCGCAACTCGCGCGCCAGCGCGTAGTTGCTTTCGATGTCGCCGGGACGCAGCACGTCGCCGATCAGGTGCTGTTGCGCCGGATGCACGCTGGGCGCGGCATAGCCGGCCTTGAAGCGGCGGCGGTCGTCGATCCAGCTGATGGTCTGCAGCTCGGGGAACTGGCTCACCAGCGACTCGGCGCGGCTCGTGAACTCGACCGGGTCGATCTCGCGGTTGGAGGCATCGCGCGCGATGCGCATCAGCTGTTCCTGCCGCTCCAGCAGGCGCAGGCGCATGCGCTGTTGCGCGTACTCGACATCGCGCCGCACCGACTCCTGCTCGCGCTCGACTTCTTCGGAGCGCAGGTACCAGAACGCCGACACGATGGCCGCGAGAAACAGCAGCACGGCCGCCATCGGCGCGAGCATTGCGACGGCGTCCTGCAGCACGGGTGTCTGCTTGCGCCACCACGTGCGCCACCAGGACAGCGGCGAGGCTTTGACGGCACTGCGGGCAACCGCGAGCGGGGAGGAAAGGGGCATGGGCGGAGTTTAGGTGATGGCCCTCGCGGGCAAGAGGCCCTGCCGGGGACGTGCTTCCTTAGTATTTCATAATAAGAAATAAACAAGCACTATTTGAAATAGGGAAACTTCTATGCGAAACTCCGGCGCGCTCGGTGCCCAGCGCACTAAATTACAGCCACAGCCCTAAAAGGAGAGACAAGCATGTCGGCAAATCCCGAGAACCTGTTCGGCTCGGCCGCAAACGATGCGGACGCCCAGGAGACGCGTGAATGGATGGATGCACTGTCTTCCGTCATCCAGAGCGAAGGGCCCGAGCGGGCGCACTTCCTGCTCGAACAACTGCTCGAACATGCGCGCCAGAACAGCGTCGACATGCCGTTCTCGGCCAACACCGGCTACGTGAACACCATCGAGCCGGGCGTGGAAGCCCGCAGCCCCGGCAACCTCGAGATCGAACAGCGCCTGCGCGCCTACATGCGCTGGAACGCCATGGCCATGGTGGTCAAGGCCAACCGCATCCACCCGCCCGAAGGCGGTGACCTGGGCGGCCACATCGGCTCCTTTGCTTCGCTGGCCAGCATGTTCGGCGCCGGCTTCAACCACTTCTGGCACGCCGAGAGTGAAAATCACGGCGGCGACCTGCTGTACATCCAGGGCCACGTGTCGCCCGGCATCTATGCCCGCGCCTACCTCGAAGGCCGCCTCTCCGAAGACCAGCTGCTCAACTTCCGTCAGGAAGTCGACGGCAAGGGCCTGTCGAGCTACCCGCACCCCAAGCTGATGCCCGAGTTCTGGCAGTTCCCCACGGTGTCGATGGGCCTGGGCCCGCTGATGGCGATCTACCAGGCGCGCTTCCTGAAGTACCTGCACGCCCGCGGCATCGCCAACACCGAGAACCGCAAGGTCTGGGTGTTCTGCGGCGACGGCGAAATGGACGAAGTCGAATCGCTCGGCGCCATCGGCTTGGCCGCGCGCGAGAACCTCGACAACCTGATCTTCGTCATCAACTGCAACCTGCAGCGCCTGGACGGCCCGGTGCGCGGCAACGGCAAGATCATCCAGGAGCTCGAAGGCGAGTTCCGCGGCGCCAACTGGAACGTCATCAAGCTGATCTGGGGCAAGGGCTGGGATGCCCTGCTCGAGAAGGACCATGACGGCGCGCTGCGCAAGATCATGATGGAGTGCAACGACGGCGACTACCAGTCGTTCAAGGCCAACGATGGCGCCTACGTGCGCAAGAACTTCTTCGGCCGCGATCCGCGCACGCTGAAGATGGTCGAGCACCTGACCGACGACGAGGTCTGGAACCTGCAACGCGGCGGCCACGACTCGCAGAAGGTGTACGCCGCCTTCCACGCCGCCCAGAACCACAAGCGCCAGCCCACCGTGCTGCTCGTCAAGACCGTCAAGGGCTTCGGCATGGGCAAGATCGGCGAAGGCAAGAACACGGTCCACCAGACCAAGAAGCTCGGCGACGAGGACATCAAGGCCTTCCGCGACCGCTTCAACATCCCGATTCCCGACAGCCAGATCGCCGAGCTGCCGTTCTACAAGCCGGCCGACGACACGCCGGAAATGCGCTACCTGCACGAGCGCCGCAAGGCCCTGGGCGGTTACCTGCCGCACCGCCGTGTGAAGGCCGACGAGAGCTTCACGGTGCCCTCGCTCGACACCTTCAAGGCGGTGATGGAGCCCACGGCCGAAGGCCGCGAGATCTCGACCACGCAAGCCTACGTGCGCTTCCTCACGCAGCTGCTGCGCGACAAGGCCCTGGGCCCGCGCGTCGTGCCCATCCTGGTGGACGAGGCCCGCACCTTCGGCATGGAAGGCCTCTTCCGCCAGATCGGCATCTACAACCCGCACGGTCAGCAGTACACCCCGGTCGACAAGGACCAGGTCATGTACTACAAGGAAGACAAGGCCGGCCAGATCCTGCAGGAGGGCATCAACGAAGCCGGCGGCATGTCCAGCTGGATCGCGGCGGCCACGTCGTACAGCACGAACAACCGCATCATGGTGCCGTTCTACGTGTACTACTCGATGTTCGGCTTCCAGCGCATCGGCGACCTGGCCTGGGCGGCCGGCGACATGCAGGCCCGCGGCTTCCTGCTGGGCGGCACCTCGGGGCGCACCACGCTGAACGGCGAAGGCCTGCAGCACGAAGACGGTCACAGCCACATCCTGGCCAACACCATCCCGAACTGCGTGAGCTACGACCCGACCTTCGCGCACGAAGTCGGCGTGATCCTGCACCACGGCTTGAAGCGCATGGTCGAGAAGCAGGACAACGTCTACTACTACCTGACGCTGCTCAACGAGAACTACGCGATGCCCGGCCTGCAGCCCGGCACCGAAGAGCAGATCATCAAGGGCATGTACCTGTCCAAGCAGGGCCCGGTGGTCAAGGCCGCCAAGGGCGCCAAGGAAGCACCGACCGTGCAACTGCTGGGCAGCGGCACCATCCTGCGCGAGAGCTTTGCCGCACAGGAACTGCTCGAGAAGGAGTGGGGCGTGTCGGCTTCGGTGTGGAGCTGCCCGAGCTTCAACGAACTGACCCGCGACGGCCAGGACGCCGACCGCTGGAACCTGCTGCACCCCGACCAGACGCCGCGCGTGCCCTTCGTGGCCGAGCAGCTCGGTGCCTCGACCGGCCCGGTGATCGCGTCGACCGACTACATGAAGGCCTACGCCGAGCAGATCCGTCCTTTCGTGCCGAAGGGCCGCAACTACAAGGTGCTGGGCACCGACGGTTTCGGCCGCAGCGACTTCCGCGCCAAGCTGCGCGAACACTTTGAGATCAATCGTCACTACATCGTCGTGGCCGCGCTCAAGGCGCTGAGCGAAGATGGCACCGTGCCGGTGGCCAAGGTGGTGGAAGCGATCAAGAAGTACGGCATCAATGTCGACAAGGTCAACCCGCTTTACGCTTGAACATCAACAACCAACGAACGAACGGCGCCTGACGGCGGGAGACAACGATATGGCAGCAGTGGAAGTGAAGGTGCCGGACATCGGCGATTTCGATGAAGTCGCGGTGATCGAGGTGCTCGTGAAGGTGGGTGACACGGTCAAGGCCGAACAGTCGCTCATCACGGTCGAATCGGACAAGGCGTCGATGGAAATCCCGTCGTCCACGGCCGGTGTGGTCAAGGAAATCAAGGTCGCCGTGGGCGACAAGGTGAAGGAAGGCTCGGTGGTGCTGGTGGTCGAGGCCGAGGGCGCGGCTGCCGCCGCCCCGGCGCCGGCCGCTGCGCCTGCTGCCGCGGCACCCGCTCCGGTTGCTGCAGCGCCTGCGCCCGCCGCAGCCGCACCGGCAGCCTCGGGCCCGGTCGACATCAAGGTGCCGGACATCGGCGACTTCAAGGACGTCGCGGTCATCGAGCTGCTGGTGAAGGTGGGTGACACCATCGCCGCCGAGCAGTCGCTGATCACGGTGGAGTCGGACAAGGCCTCGATGGAAATCCCGTCGTCGGCTGCCGGCGTGCTGAAGGAACTCAAGGTCAAGGTCGGCGACACCGTCAACATCGGCGACCTGATCGCGGTGCTCGAAGGCGCCGCAGGGGCCGCCGCACCCGCATCGGCGCCCGCGCCGGCACAGGCCGCCGCTGCCGCGCCCGCCGCTGCAACCGCCAGCGCTCCTGCACCGGCCGCCGCAGCACCTGCTGCAGCCGCCCCGGCCCACCAGCCGACGTCGGCGCCCACCGGCAGCCTGCCGCACGCCTCGCCCTCGGTGCGCAAGTTCGCACGCGAACTCGGCGTGCCGCTCGAAGAGGTCAAGGGTTCCGGCCTCAAGGGCCGCATCACGCAGGAAGACGTCCAGAACTTCACCAAGGCCGTGATGAGCGGCCAGGCCAGCACCAAGGCCTCGGCGGCCAAGGCGCCGGCCGGTGGTGGTGGCGACGGCGCGGCGCTGGGCCTCATCCCGTGGCCCAAGGTCGACTTCACGAAGTTCGGCACCGTCGAGCGCAAGGACCTGTCGCGCATCAAGAAGCTCAGCGGCGCGAACCTGCACCGCAACTGGGTGATGATCCCGCACGTCACCAACAACGACGAAGCCGACATCACCGAGCTCGAGGCCTTCCGCGTCTCCACCAACAAGGAGAATGAGAAGTCGGGCATCAAGGTGACGATGCTCGCCTTCGTGATCAAGGCGGTGGTCGCGGCGCTGAAGAAATTCCCCGACTTCAACACCAGCCTGGACGGCGACCAGCTCGTCTACAAGCAGTACTACAACATCGGCTTCGCGGCCGACACGCCCAACGGGCTCGTGGTGCCGGTGCTGAAAGACGCCGACAAGAAGGGCATCCTGCAGATCAGCGCCGAGATGGGCGAACTCGCCAAGAAGGCGCGCGACGGCAAGCTCGGCTCGGCCGACATGCAGGGCGGCTGCTTCTCGATCAGCTCGCTCGGCGGCATCGGCGGTACGCACTTCACGCCCATCATCAACGCCCCCGAAGTGGCCATCCTCGGCCTCTCCAAGGGCCAGATGAAGCCGGTGTGGGACGGCAAGCAGTTCGTGCCGCGTCTCACGCTGCCGCTGTCGCTGTCGTACGACCACCGCGTGATCGATGGCGCCCTGGCTGCGCGTTTCAACGCCTACCTGGGGCAAGTGCTCGCAGACTACCGTCGCATCCTGCTATGACCACGGTTGTGGCCGTCCGAAAGGGTGGCCAGGTCACGATGGCGGCCGATTCGCTGGTGACCTTCGGCGACACGCGCATGTCGCACAACGCCGAAGCGAACCAGAAGATCTTCACCGTCGAGGATGCCGCGGGCCAGAGCCTGTTCGCGGTGGCGGGCGCCGCCGCGCACCAGCTGGTGCTCCAGCATGCGCTGGCGGCCCAGCCGCGCGAGGCGCTGCAGTTCGGCAGCAAGCACGAGGTGTTCCACACCTTCACGCTGCTGCATCCGGTGCTGAAGGACTCGTTCTTCATGCAGACCAAGGAAGACGAGCACGAGCCCTACGAGTCCAGCCAGTTCACCATGCTGCTGGCCAACCCGAGTGGCATCTACGGCATCTACAGCTACCGCGAGGTGTTCGAGTTCAAGCAGTACTGGGCCATCGGCTCGGGACGCAGCTTTGCGCTCGGCGCCATGCACGCGGCCTATGACAACAAGTCGCGCACAGCGCGCGACGTGGCGGAGGCGGGCATCGCCGCCGCCTGCGAATTCGATCGCAATTCGGCCCTGCCGGCCGACGTTCTCACACTCAAACTGAAAGTGTCCAAATGAGCGAACAACACATCAAGGTGCCGGACATCGGCGACTTCGACGAAGTCGCGGTGATCGAGGTGCTGGTCAACGTCGGCGACACGGTCAAGGCCGAGCAGTCGCTCATCACGGTCGAATCGGACAAGGCCTCGATGGAGATTCCCTCGTCGGCCGCTGGCGTCGTGAAGTCGCTGGCCGTGAAGGTGGGCGACAAGGTCAAGGAAGGCTCGGTCGTGCTGACGCTCGAAGTCGACGGGGCCGCTGCGCCCGCGCCGGCTGCGGCTGCACCCGCACCGGCGGCAGCTGCGCCTGCGCCCAAGGCGGCCGCACCGGCCCCTGCCGCGGCAGCGTCCGTGGTGGTGTCCAGCTACGGCGGCAAGGTCGATGTCGAGTGCGATGTGGTCGTGATTGGCGCCGGCCCCGGCGGCTACTCGGCTGCCTTCCGCGCGGCCGACCTCGGCCTGAAGGTCGTGCTGATCGAACGCTACGCCACGCTCGGTGGCGTGTGCCTGAACGTCGGCTGCATTCCCTCGAAGGCGCTGCTGCACGTCGCTTCCGTCATGGACGAGGTCAAGCACTTCGCCGACCTGGGCGTGAGCTTCGCCGCGCCCACGGTCGACCGCGCCAAGCTGCTCGGCCACAAGAACAAGGTGGTGGGCAAGCTCACCGGCGGCCTCACGGCCATGGCCAAGATGCGCAAGGTGACGGTGCTGCGCGGCGTCGGCAACTTCATCGACCCGTACCACCTGGAAGTCGAAGAAACCTCGGGCACGAGCTGGGACACGACCGGCAAGAAGCAGACCGTCAAGTTCCGCAACGCGATCATCGCGGCCGGCTCGCAGTCGGTGAGCCTGCCCTTCATGCCGAAGGACCCGCGCGTGGTCGATTCGACCGGTGCACTCGAGATGGGCACAGACCCCAAGCGCATGCTGGTGCTGGGCGGCGGCATCATCGGCCTCGAGATGGGCACGGTGTATTCGACGCTGGGCGCGCGCCTGGATGTGGTCGAGATGCTCGACGGCCTGATGCAGGGCGCCGACCGCGACCTCGTGAAGGTCTGGCAGAAAATGAACGCGCCGCGCTTTGACAACATCATGCTCAAGACCAAGACGGTCGGAGCCGAAGCCACGAAGGAAGGCATCAAGGTCACCTTCGAGGGCGAGAATGCGCCGAAGGAACCGCAGGTGTACGACCTCGTGCTGCAGGCCGTGGGCCGCAGCCCGAACGGCAAGAAGATCGGCGCCGAGAAGGCCGGCGTCACGGTGAGCGACCGCGGCTTCATTCCGGTCGACATCCAGATGCGCACCAACGTGCCCCACATCTTCGCCATCGGCGACATCGTGGGCCAGCCCATGCTGGCGCACAAGGCGGTGCACGAGGCGCACGTGGCGGCCGAGGTCATTGCCGGCGAGCAGAGGGGCGACAAGGAGCTCTCCAGCGCCGCCTTCAACGCCCGGGTGATCCCCAGCGTGGCCTACACCGACCCCGAAGTGGCATGGGTCGGCCTCACGGAAGACCAGGCCAAGGCCGAAGGGATCAAAGTCAAGAAGGGCCACTTCCCGTGGACGGCTTCGGGCCGCGCCATCGCCAACGGCCGCGACGAAGGCTTCACCAAGCTGCTGTTCGATGCCGAGACGCACCGCATCCTGGGTGGCGGCATCGTCGGCACGCACGCCGGCGACATGATCGGCGAGATCGCGCTGGCCATCGAGATGGGCGCGGACGAGATCGACATCGGCAAGACCATCCATCCGCACCCGACGCTGGGCGAAAGCATCGGCATGGCGGCGGAAGTGGCGCACGGTACGTGTACCGACCTGCCGCCGGCGAAGAAGGCGGCCTGATCGATAGGCGCTACGGCGCCCTATGGCGCCGATCGAGCGCCCACAAAAAATCCCGCCGCGGCGGGATTTTTTTCGTCCGGGATTCGGGGAAATCGAATCAGTCGCTGGCGGTGCCCATGGCCGCCGCCTTGACCTCGTCGCCCTGGCCGCTGAGCACGCGGCGGGCGCCGTCGAAGCGGCGCTGCCAGTAGCTGCCGTTCATGTCTTCGACACGGACCTGGGCACCGGAGCGGGGGGAATGGATGAACTTGCCTTCGCCGACGTAGATGCCGACGTGGCTGAAGGTGCGGCGCATGGTGTTGAAGAACACGAGGTCGCCGGGCTTGAGCTGGCTGCGGTCGATCTTCTCGGTGGCGGCGGCCTGTTCTTCGGCGCGGCGCGGGAGCACGTGGCCCACCGTCTGGTTATACATGGCGCGGACGAAGCCGCTGCAGTCGAAGCCGGATTCGGCGGTGTTGCCGCCACGGCGGTAAGGAACGCCGAGGAAACCGATGGCGGTCACGACCAGGTCGGACGTGCGCTCTGCGACGGTCTGGCGAACCTGATGGAACTGGCCGACCAGGCCGCGCTCGGCAAGGATTCGGTCCATCTCATCCGATCGATCCTGTTGAGGGGGGGCGGCGTGGACGGCCACGGCGAACAGGAGGGATACGGGTAGGACGAAAAAACGCATGGCGCGTAGGATATTGATGACGCGCAGTTATGTCAATTTAATCTGAATTGTTGAATGCATGCGTAAACCATTGATTTACATGAACTTTTTCGATCCGGCGGAAGAAAAAATGTAACGGTGAACGTTTATGCGGCATAAGGATTCGAATGTAAACGCCTCGGTCGATATGACTTCATGGTCTTAAAAGTCGACATGTGTGTTCCATTTGTTGTCAAGATGGCCTCAAATTCAGGAAATCTTCATGAACTTGCGAAATTTCTCATTTCGTCGCTCCCTGGGAAGCCTCGTGGTGCTCGCGGGTTGTGGTCTGGCTGGCGCGGCCATGGCGCAGGTGCGTGCCGAAACCGTCGCTGCCGGTCTTGAGAACCCCTGGGGCGTGGCCTTCCTGCCGGAGGGGCGTTTCGTGGTCACCGAGAAGCCGGGGCGCCTGCGCCTGGTGGCGGCCGACGGCAAGCTGGGCGCGCCGATCCAGGGCCTGCCGCCCATCGCTGCGGGCGGGCAGGGCGGGCTGCTCGACGTGCTGGTCGACAGCGGCTTCGCGCAGAACCGCACCCTGTACTTCTGCTATTCGGAACCCGAGGCGGGCGGCGGATCGGCCAACAGCACCGCGCTCGCACGCGCCCGCCTGTCGGCCGACGGCACGAAGCTGGAAGCGCTGAAGGTCATCTTCAGCCAGAAGCCCAAGGTCGCGAGCCGCGCGCACTTCGGCTGCCGCATCGTCGAAGCCCGCGACGGCAACCTGTTCCTCACGCTCGGCGACCGCTTCAGCCGCAAGGACGATGCGCAGACGCTCGACAACCACCACGGCAAGGTGGTGCGCATCGCCAAGGACGGCAGCGTGCCGAAAGACAACCCCTTCGTCGGCAAGCCGGGCGCGCTGCCCGAGATCTGGAGCTACGGCCATCGCAACAGCCAGGGCGCGACGCTCGCGCCCGATGGCCGTTTCTGGATGGCCGAGCACGGCCCTCAGGGCGGCGACGAGATCAACATCCCGCGCGCCGGCGTCAACCACGGCTGGCCGGTGATCACCTATGGCGAGAACTACGGCGGCGGCAAGATCGGCGAGGGCATCACCCGCAAGGACGGCATGGAACAGCCGCTGCACTACTGGGTGCCGTCGATCGCGCCCTCGGGCATGGCCTTCCTCACCAGCGACCGCTACGGCGCCGCCTGGAAGGGCAACCTGTTCGTGGGCTCGCTGAAGTTCGGCTATCTCGACCGAATCGAGCTCAAGGACGGCAAGGTGGTCGCCGAGCACAAGCTGCTGGCCGACGGCCGGGCCCGCATCCGCGACGTGAAGCAGGGGCCGGATGGCCTGCTCTACGTGCTCACCGACGAGTCCGACGGCAAGCTGCTGCGCCTGCGGCCGAACTGAAGGACGGCTCAGCCGGGGCAGCCCGGCAGCGGCAGCGTCGGCAGCAGGCGGCGCCAGAGCCGCCGCCACTCGGGCCAGTCGTGCCCGCCTTCGGTCGTGACCACGCGTTCCGCCGGCAACGCCCCGGCCAGCAGCCGGTGGCTGAAGGCGAAGCGGTCGTCGAGCGCGTAGCCCAGGTACAGCGGCGGCCGGCCGCCGAAGGTGCGGGTGTGGCCGACGTAGCCGCGCAGCCATTGCCACAGTTGCGTGTCGCTGGGCGTGCGTGGGTCGCTGCCGGGTGGCGCGTCGAGCGGGCCGCGCCAGCGCGCCACGCCGCCGGCATTGGCGATGTCCTGGCTCAGCACGCGTTCGCCCAGGTAGGGCGCCAGCACGACCAGGCCGGCGAGGTCGCCGGGGTGCGTCTGGGCATACAGCAGTCCGCCGAAACCGCCGACCGAGATGCCTGCGATCCAGATCGCCTTGTAGCCTTGGCGGCGCGCCGGTGCGATCACGTCCCGATCCAGCCGGTCGAGGATGGTCTTGTTGCGGTAGTAGCCCATGTGGGCGTCGACGCGCAGGGTGTCGACCGCGAGCCGGTTCTCGTTCAGTGCGTCGATGAAGCCTTCGCGCACGAACTCCTCGGGTGCCGAGTAGGCGCCGGGCAGCAGCACGATCAGCGTGTCGGCGCTGCGGGTGCAACTGCTCTTTTCCAGTGTGCTGACCAGTGGTGCGTCGGCGGCGCGCAACCCGCCGCAGCCGGCGAGCAGCAGCAACGAGGCGGCGCCGAAGAGCAGGACGAGGCGGTGGCGGAGGAGCGACAGGGTCTGCATCCGCCGGAGTCTAGGCGCGCGACACCGGAACCGGCAGGTCGACCATCACGGGTTGTCCCGGCACGGTGCAGCCGGTGTCGCAGCACTTGCCGGGCTGGCGGTTCTTCGTGATGGCGCGGCGCGGGTCGTGCGGCGCGGGGGCCGGCGTGCCGTCGGCCGCGATGCCGCGCTCGAGCAGCCGCTCGACCAGCTCGACCTTCGATCCCACCGGGTAGTTGCGCCAGATCTCCTGCTTCATCGCCGCCGGCGAGCCGCCGCCGTGCAGGCTGATCACGCTGTACCAGCCGCCCTGGTAGCCGGCCGTCAGGTCTTCGATGAAGCGGGCCGTCTCGATGCGCTGCTCATAGGGAATGGCGGGGTTGGCGCGCAGCACGTCGGACAGGCGTGCCGCGGTCTCGGGGTTGTGGTCTTCGTCCGGGCCGGGCAGGGTGACGATGAGGCCGCCGCTCACGTAGTGCGCGATGCGGTGCATGTCGTAGATATTCGTCGCGAGCAGCAGCTTGCCGATGTTGCTGAACACCGGGTCGGGCATGAAGACCTCGCAGTGGTCGTCGGCCTTGCCATAGACGCTGGCCGCCACGCCGCAGGCAAAGAAGCTCTCGGTGATGGTGATGAGCTCGACCATCTGCTCGCGCAGGTGGCTTTCCTTGCCGGGGTCGAAGCCGTTGGCCTCGCACATCAGCGCACCGGCGCCGATCAGCAGGTCGCCGAAGCCGGCGCGGGCCGCGATGCAGCTGTGGCGGTGGTGCGTGGCGTAGCTGTAGGTCAGGTGGCCCGAGTGCTCCCATTCGCCGGCGTAGAACACGCGCTCCCACGGCACGAACACCCGGTCGAACATGCACGCGCCGGTGCTCTGGCCGTACTTGCGGCTGAAGAGCGCATCGCCGTGCTCGAGCTTTTCGCCGGGTCGACCGGCCGGCCGCGCGACGATGCTGAGTCCGGGCGCATCGAGCGGCACGGCGCAGCAGACGGCGAAGTCGGCGTCTTCCTTGCCCATGTTGCGGCAGGGCATGACCAGCAGCTCGTGCACGTACGGCGCGCCGGTCACGATGGCCTTGGTGCCCGAGATGACGATGCCGCGCGCGTTGCGCTCGACCACGTGCAGGTAGCTGTCGACGTTCGCCTGCTCGTGCGGCCGGCGGCTGCGGTCGCCCTTGGCGTCGGTCATGGCGACGCCCAGGGTCAGGTCCTGGTCCTGGATGCGGTGCAGGTAATTGTGGAAGCGCGCGGTGTGCTCGGTGCTGCCGCGCGCGTCGTCGATGCGCGCCGACACCTGCGCGATGGCGTTGAGCGCGTCGTGCGTCAGGTAGCGCTGGGCGCAGCCGGTTTCCTGGCACACCAGCCGCACGGCCTCGAGCTTGTTGAGCAGGTCGCCCGAGCTCGTGTTGATGTGCGAGAGCCGGTTCACCCGTTTGCCGCTGGTGTGCTGCACGGCGGTCATGAGCGGCGCGTACTCGGACTTCAGCGCGTGGTCGTAGGTGAGGGCGATGGCGTTGATGCCGGGCTGGAAAGCGGGCTCGTCGGCCACGCTGGCGACGCGGCGGCCGTCGACGAACACGGTGGGCGTGTAGCGGCGCAGCGATTCACGGTAGTCGGCGCCTGACATGAGGAGGGCGTCGGAAGGCGGGGCGTTCATGCGTGTTGTCTCCAGGGGCTCGTGGGGATTTTTTGACCGTTGTCGCGAAGATTTAAACACTGTTCAATTTTTAGATCAACGTTCGAAAAATTGATCAACGAACAGGCCGAGGGCTATAGTCCCGCCCATGCACGCCAAGCTCCAACGCCGCCAGACCCTCACCGACGCCCGCCGCGCCCTGGTGCTCGACGCCGCCCGCACGGTGTTCGCGGAAGCCGGCATCGAGGGCGCGAGCATCCGTGAGATCGCGAAGAAAGCCGGCTACACGCCGGGCGCCATCTATTCGTACTTCGAGAGCAAGGAGGCGATCTACGCGGCCTTGCTCGACGAGTCGTTGTTGCGCCTGCAGGCTGCGGTGGCCGAGGTGGCGGTGTCCGAGCGCCGGCCCGACCAGATCTTGGCCGCCAAGGCCCAGGCCTGGTTCGACTTCTACGCGGCGAACCCGCGCGACCTCGACCTCGGCTTCTATCTGGTGCACGGCATGCGGCCCCGGGGGCTCACGCACACGCTCGACCACGAACTGAACGACCGCCTCTACGACGCCCTACGTCCCTGTGAAGAGGCGTTGCTCGCTTTGGGCCTCGATGCCGACCTCGCGCAGCAGGAGAACACGGCGCTGTTCGCGCACGGCGTCGGGCTGCTGCTGATGCAGCACACGGGGCGCATCCGCATGTTCAGGCAGTCGGCCGATGCGCTGTTCAAGACCTACCTCGCGCAGTTGGTGCAGCGATCTTCCCCAGTGGCAACGGCGGACGATCCCGCGAAACCCGCGCTTTTCGGTGGTACGGTTCAGCCCAGTTCAACCGATACCTGAAAGAAGAAGTCCATGCTGCTCGACGCCACGCAATCCCAACTCGTCCTGGTCGATTACCAGGCGCGGCTGATGCCGGCGATCTTCGAAGGCGAGGCGGCGGCGCGCAATGCGGCGCGCCTGGGCCAGATGGCGCAGTGGGTCGACGTGCCGGTCTGGGGTACCGAGCAGAACCCGTCCAAGCTGGGCGAGAACCTGCCCGAGATCCGCGCCTTCTGCCGCAAGACGCTGGCCAAGATGCATTTCAGCGGCGTGGAAGAGGGGCTCGGCGAATGGCTGCGTCCGCCCGCCAAGGCGGCACCGCAGGGCAACGCCCGCAGCCTGCCCAAGCACCTGCAGAAGCCCCCGGCCGCGGCCGAAGAGCGCAACACCATCGTCATCGCCGGCTGCGAAGCCCATGTCTGCCTGCTGCAGACCGCGCTCGACCTGCTCGAGGACGAGTTCGACGTGTGGGTCGTCACCGATGCCTGCAGCTCGCGCACCGAGCGCAACCGCGACGCCGCCTTCGACCGGCTGGCCGGCGCGGGCGCCGAGCTCGTGACCACCGAGATGGTCGGCTTCGAGTGGCTGCGCACCGCTGAGCACCCGGCGTTCCGCGACCTGCAGGCGCTGATCCGCTGATTCACTGAACTGCTGTCGAAGGGCGGCCTGGCAAGGGGGTCGCCCGGATTGCCGCGGCTGTCAGCTTCCCGCAAGATCGACTCCCATAATTATGAATTCAGTTTCGGCGCGAGTCCGGAACGGCATCCATAAAACAGGAGACAGATCCCGATGAGCCGCTATGAAGAGTTCTACCGCCAGTCCGTCGATGCGCCCGAGGCCTTCTGGGCCGAGCAGGCGAAGCTGATCGACTGGCACACGCCCGCGCAGCAGATCCTCGACGCCAGCCAGCCGCCGTTCGCGCGCTGGTTCGTCGGCGGCACCACCAACCTGTGCCACAACGCCGTCGACCGGCACCTGGCCGATCGGGGCGACCAGCCGGCGCTGATCTTCGTGTCGACCGAGACCGGCACCGAGAAAAGCTACAGCTTCGCCGAGCTGCATGCCGAGGTGCAGCGCACCGCCGCCAGCCTCGTCGAACTGGGCGTGGGCAAGGGCGACCGCGTGCTCATCTACATGCCGATGATTCCCGAGGCCGCCTTCGCGATGCTGGCCTGCGCGCGCATCGGCGCCATCCACTGCGTGGTGTTCGGCGGTTTCGCCAGTGGCTCGCTGGCCACGCGCATCGAGGACGCCGAGCCTAAGGTGGTCGTGAGCGCCGACGCGGGTTCGCGCGGCGGCAAGGTCATCGCGTACAAGCCGCTGCTCGACGAAGCCATCCGCCTGTCGAAGCACAAGCCCGAGGCCGTGCTGCTGACCGACCGGGGCCTGGCGCCGATGACGCTGGTGGCCGGCCGCGACCATCTGGCGGGCGAGCTGAGGCACAAGCACCTGGACGCGCAGGTGCCCTGTACCTGGCTGGCCTCGACCGACATCAGCTACACGATCTACACGAGCGGCACCACCGGCAAGCCCAAGGGCGTGCAGCGCGACGTGGGCGGCTACGCCGTGGCGCTGGCCGCGAGCATGAAGCACATCTTCGACGGCCGGCCCGGCGAAACCTACTTCTCGACCAGCGACATCGGCTGGGTCGTGGGCCACAGCTACATCGTCTACGGCCCGCTGATCGCGGGCATGGCGACCATCATGTATGAGGGCCTGCCCACGCAGGGCATCGACCAGCAGCCCGACGGCGGCATCTGGTGGCGCCTGGTCGAGAAGTACAAGGTGACCGTGATGTTCAGCGCGCCCACCGCCGTGCGCGTGCTCAAGAAACAAGACCCGGCGCTGCTCAAAAAGTACGACCTGTCGACCCTGCGCGCGCTCTTCCTGGCCGGCGAACCGCTGGACGAGCCGACCGCGCGCTGGATCAGCGATGGCCTGGGCGTGCCGATCATCGACAACTACTGGCAGACCGAATCGGGCTGGCCGATGATCACCATCGCCAACGGCGTGGAAGCCAAGCCCAGCAAGTTCGGCAGCCCCGGCGTGCCGATGTATGGCTACCGCATCAAGATCCTGCACGAGTCGACCGGCGAGGAACTCACCGGTGCGAACGAGAAGGGCGTGGTCGTGGTCGAGGGCCCGACGCCGCCGGGCTTCATGCAGACCGTGTGGAAGGACGACGCCCGCTTCGTCAACACCTACTGGAAGAGCGTGCCGGGCAAGATGGTCTATTCGACCTTCGACTGGGGCATCCGCGATGCCGACGGTTACTTCTACATCCTGGGCCGCACCGACGACGTGATCAACGTCGCCGGCCACCGCCTGGGCACGCGCGAGATCGAGGAGAGCATCTCGGGCCATGCCAATGTGGCCGAGGTGGCCGTGGTCGGCGTGGCCGACACGCTCAAGGGGCAGGTGGCGATGGCCTTCGTCGTGCCGAAGGACGGCCTGGCCGTGACCGATGCCGACGCGGCGCTCAAGCTCGAGGGCGAGATCATGAAGGTCGTGGCCGACCAGCTCGGCGCCCTGGCGCGGCCCGCGCGCGTGCGCTTCGTGAGCGGCCTGCCCAAGACCCGCAGCGGCAAGCTGCTGCGCCGGGCGATCCAGGCCGTCTGCGAGCAGCGCGACCCGGGCGACCTGACCACCATCGACGATCCGGCCACGCTGCAGCAGATCAAACAGTTACTGTCCGCCACCTGACCGCAGGCGCGAATCGGGGTAGGGTTGCGGGCCTTGCGCAGCCGCGTTCTGTCGTCATATGGTTGACGTGGCACAATGCCAAGGTACTCAGGCCCTTCCCCAGCCACAGTCGCATCCGCCAATCGGTCCAGCCGTGTCGCGGAAGGTTTCTTAACCAACTCGTGCTTCCTCCAGGGAAGCGAAGGTCAGCGGATCATGAGCGATTCCTCTACGCCCACGGCGTACACCGCCTATCAAGGCAACACCTACCTCTTCGGCGGCAATGCGCCCTATGTCGAGGAGATGTACGAAAACTACCTAGCCAACCCCGGCAGCGTTCCCGACAACTGGCGCACGTATTTCGACGCCCTGCAGAACGTTCCCGCCGCCGACGGCACCAGCGCCCGCGACGTCCCCCACCTGCCGGTCATCAACGCCTTTGCCGAACTGGCCAAGCAGGGCACGACCCGTGTCGTGCAGGCCAGCGGCGCCGACTCCGAACTCGGCCGCAAGCGCACGGCAGTCCAGCAGCTGATTGCCGCCTACCGCAACGTCGGCGCCCGCTGGGCCGACCTCGACCCGCTCAAGCGCGCCGAGCGTCCCGCCATTCCGGAACTCGAGCCCTCGTTCTACGGTTTTGCCGACGCCGACCTCGAGACGGTGTTCAACACCAGCAACACCTTCTTCGGCAAAGAGACCATGTCGCTGCGCGACCTGCTCAATGCCCTGCGTGAAACGTACTGCGGCACGATGGGTGCCGAGTACATGTACACCACCGACCAGAACCACAAGCGCTGGTGGCAGCAGAAGCTCGAAAGCGCCCGCACCAACCCCAAGCTCAGCGCCGAGCAGAAGAAGCACGTGCTCAACCGCCTGACGGCCGCCGAAGGCCTCGAGCGCTTCCTGCACACCAAGTACGTCGGCCAGAAGCGCTTCTCGCTCGAAGGCGGCGAAAGCTTCATCGTCGCGATGGACGAGCTGATCAACCAGGCCGGCGTCAAGGGCGTGCAGGAAATCGTGATCGGCATGGCCCACCGCGGCCGCCTGAACGTGCTGGTGAACTCGCTGGGCAAGATGCCCGCCGACCTGTTCGCCGAGTTCGACCACACCGCCCCCGAAGACCTGCCCTCCGGCGACGTCAAGTACCACCAGGGCTTCAGCTCGGACGTGACCACCCCCGGCGGCCCGGTCCACCTGAGCCTGGCGTTCAACCCCTCGCACCTGGAAATCGTGAACCCCGTGGTCGAAGGCTCGGTGCGCGCCCGCATGGACCGCCGCGGCGACCCGCTGGGCAAGCAGGTGCTGCCCGTGATCGTGCACGGCGATGCCGCCTTCGCAGGCCAGGGCGTCGTGATGGAAACGCTGGCGCTGGCCGAAACCCGTGGCTACTCCACCGGCGGCACGGTGCACATCGTCATCAACAACCAGATCGGCTTCACCACCAGCGACCCGCGCGACAGCCGCTCGACGCTGTACTGCTCGGACATCGTCAAGATGATCGAAGCGCCGGTGCTGCACGTGAACGGCGACGACCCCGAAGCCGTGGTGCTCGCCACCCAGTTCGCCCTGGATTTCCGCATGGAATTCCAGAAGGACGTGGTCGTCGACATCATCTGCTTCCGCAAGCTGGGCCACAACGAGCAGGACACGCCTTCGCTCACCCAGCCGCTGATGTACAAGAAGATCGCGGCCCACCCTGGCACGCGCAAGCTGTACGCCGACAAGCTGGCCGCGCAAGGCCTGGGCGACACGCTCGGCGACGACATGGTCAAGGCGCAGCGCGCCGCCTTCGACGAAGGCAAGAACACCGTCGATCCCGTGCTCACCAACTTCAAGAGCAAGTACGCCGTCGACTGGAGCCCGTACCTCAACAAGAAGTGGACCGACGCCGGCGACACCGCGATTCCCTCCGCCGAGTGGAAGCGCCTGGCCGAACGCATCACCAAGGCGCCCGAAAACTTCACCGTGCACCCGCTCGTGAAGAAGGTGCTGGACGATCGCGCAGCCATGGGCCGTGGCGACGTCAACGTCGACTGGGGCATGGGCGAGCACATGGCCTTCGCCTCGCTGGTGGCCAGCGGCTACCCGGTGCGCCTGTCGGGTGAAGATTCGGGCCGCGGCACGTTCACGCACCGCCACGCCGTGCTGCACGACCAGAACCGCGAGAAGTTCGACACCGGCACCTACACGCCGCTGCAGAACGTGGCCGAGAACCAGGCCCCGTTCGTCGTCATCGACTCGATCCTGTCCGAAGAAGCCGTGCTGGCCTTCGAATACGGCTACGCCTCGAACGACCCCAACACGCTCGTCATCTGGGAAGCCCAGTTCGGCGACTTCGTGAACGGCGCGCAAGTGGTGATCGACCAGTTCATCGCCTCGGGCGAAGTCAAGTGGGGCCGCGTCAACGGCATCACGATGATGCTGCCGCACGGCTACGAAGGCCAGGGCCCCGAGCACAGCTCGGCCCGCCTGGAGCGCTTCATGCAGCTGAGCGCCGACACCAACATGCAGGTGGTGCAGCCCACCACGGCCAGCCAGATCTTCCACATCCTGCGCCGCCAGATGGTGCGCAACCTGCGCAAGCCGCTGATCATCCTCACGCCCAAGTCGCTGCTGCGCAACAAGGACGCGACCTCGCCGCTGTCCGAGTTCACCAAGGGCAGCTTCCAGACCGTCATTCCCGACAGCAAGGGCCTGAAGGCCGAGAAGGTCAAGCGCCTGATCGCCTGTTCGGGCAAGGTCTACTACGACCTGGCCAAGAAGCGCGAAGAGCAGGGCAGCGACGACGTGGCGATCATCCGCGTCGAGCAGCTCTACCCGTTCCCGCACAAGGCGTTCGCCGCCGAGGTCAAGAAGTACCCCAACCTCGTGGACATCGTGTGGTGCCAGGACGAGCCGCAGAACCAGGGCGCCTGGTTCTTCGTGCAGCACTACATCCACGAAAACATGCAGGAAGGCCAGAAGCTCGGCTACTCCGGCCGTGCCGCCTCGGCATCGCCTGCCGTCGGCTACTCGCACCTGCACCAGGAACAGCAGAAGGCGCTGGTCGATGGCGCATTTGGCAAGCTCAAGGGCTTCGTGCTGACCAAGTAAGAACCGTCCCTTTTCACACGAACACCCTCAAGAACAAAACGGAGCTCACTCCAAATGTCTATCGTAGAAGTCAAAGTCCCCCAGCTTTCCGAATCCGTGGCCGAGGCCACCATGCTCACGTGGAAGAAGAAAGCCGGCGAAGCCGTCGCCGTCGATGAAATCCTGATCGAGATCGAAACCGACAAGGTCGTGCTCGAAGTGCCGGCACCCTCGGCCGGCGTGCTGGTCGAGATCGTTCAGCCCGACGGCGCCACCGTGGTGGCCGAGCAGTTGATCGCCAAGATCGACACCGACGGCAAGGCCGCCGCCGCGGCGCCCGCTGCTGCTGCAGCTCCCGCCGCCGCACCTGCCGCTGCTGCTCCCGCAGCGGCAGCCGCCGCCACCGGTGGTTCGAAGGCCGACGTGGCCATGCCCGCCGCTGCCAAGCTGCTGGCGGACAACAACCTGAAGACCAGCGACGTGGCCGGCACGGGCAAGGACGGCCGCGTGACCAAGGGCGACGTGCTCGGCGCCGTGGCTGCCGGCGCCAAGCCTGCCGCCACCGTCGCCGCACCGGCTGCCAAGCCCGCGCTGCAACAGGTCGCCGCACCTGCTGCGCCCGATCTGGGCGAGCGTCCGGAACAGCGCGTGCCGATGAGCCGCCTGCGCGCCCGCATCGCCGAGCGCCTGATCCAGTCGCAATCGACCAACGCCATCCTGACCACCTTCAACGAAGTGAACATGGCCCCGGTCATGGACCTGCGCAAGAAGTTCCAGGACGCGTTCACCAAGGAACACGGCGTGAAGCTCGGCTTCATGAGCTTCTTCGTGAAGGCCGCGGTGCACGCGCTGAAGAAGTACCCGGTGCTCAACGCCTCGGTCGACGGCAACGACATCCTGTACCACGGCTACTTCGACATCGGCATCGCCGTCGGTTCGCCGCGCGGCCTGGTGGTGCCCATCCTGCGCAATGCCGACCAGATGAGCTTCGCCGACATCGAGAAGAAGATCGCCGAGTACGGCAAGAAGGCCCAAGACGGCAAGCTGGGCATCGAAGAAATGACCGGCGGCACGTTCTCCATCTCCAACGGCGGCACCTTCGGCTCGATGCTCTCGACCCCGATCATCAACCCGCCCCAGTCGGCCATCCTGGGCGTGCACGCCACCAAGGACCGCGCCGTGGTCGAAAACGGCCAGATCGTCGTTCGCCCGATGAACTACCTCGCCATGAGCTACGACCACCGCATCATCGACGGCCGCGAAGCCGTGCTGGGCCTGGTCGCCATGAAGGAAGCGCTGGAAGATCCGTCGCGCCTGCTGTTCGACATCTGATCCGGGGAGTAAGACACAGATGGCAAACAAGCAATTCGACGTCGTCGTCATCGGCGGCGGTCCTGGCGGCTACATCGCGGCGATCCGCGCTGCGCAGCTCGGCTTCAACGTGGCCTGCATCGACGAGTGGAAGAACGGCAAGGGCGGCCCCGCACCGGGCGGCACCTGCACCAACGTCGGCTGCATCCCCTCGAAGGCGCTGCTGCAATCGTCGGAGCACTTCGAGCAGGCTGGCCACCACTTTGCGGACCACGGCATCAAGGTCGAAGGCCTCGGCCTGGACATCGACAAGATGCTGGCCCGCAAGGACCAGGTCGTGAAGCAGAACAACGACGGCATCCTGTACCTGTTCAAGAAGAACAAGATCAGCTTCTTCCACGGCCGCGGTTCGTTCGTGAAGACCGACGAAGCCGGCTACGAGATCAAGGTGGCAGGCGCCGCTGAAGAGTCGATCAGCGGCAAGCACATCATCGTCGCCACGGGTTCCAACGCCCGCGCGCTGCCGGGCACGCCGTTCGACGAGGAAAACATCCTCTCGAACGACGGCGCGCTGCGCATCGGCGCGGTGCCGAAGAAGCTGGGCCTGATCGGCTCGGGCGTCATCGGCCTCGAAATGGGCTCGGTGTGGCGCCGCCTCGGTGCCGAGGTCACGGTGCTCGAAGCACTGCCGACCTTCCTGGGTGCCGTGGACGAGCAGATCGCCAAGGAAGCCAAGAAGGCCTTCGACAAGCAGAAGCTCAAGATCGAACTCGGCGTGAAGGTCGGCGAGATCAAGTCGTCGAAGAAGGGCGTGAGCGTCGCCTGGACCAACGCCAAGGGCGAAGCCCAGACGCTGGAAGTCGACAAGCTGATCGTCTCGATCGGCCGCGTGCCCAACACCATCGGCCTGAACGCCGAAGCCGTGGGCCTGAAGCTCGACGAGCGCGGCGCCATCGCCGTGGACGACGACTGCAAGACCAGCCTGCCCAACGTGTGGGCCATCGGCGACGTGGTGCGCGGCCCGATGCTGGCGCACAAGGCCGAGGAAGAAGGCGTGGCGGTGGCGGAGCGCATCGCGGGCCAGCATGGCCACGTGAACTTCAACACCGTGCCGTGGGTGATCTACACCAGCCCCGAGATCGCGTGGGTCGGCCAGACCGAGCAGCAGCTCAAGGCCGCGGGCCGCGCCTACAAGGCCGGCACCTTCCCGTTCCTGGCGAACGGCCGCGCACGCGCGCTGGGCGACACGACCGGCATGGTCAAGTTCCTGGCCGACGCCGCCACGGACGAGATCCTGGGCGTGCACATCGTGGGCCCGCAGGCCAGCGAGCTGATCTCCGAAGCCGTCGTGGCGATGGAGTTCAAGGCCAGCGCCGAAGACATCGCGCGCATCTGCCATGCGCACCCATCGCTGTCGGAAGCCACCAAGGAAGCGGCCCTGGCCGTGGACAAGCGCACGCTCAACTTCTGATCCCCGGTTCTTGAGCGAACCCGGCCCCGATCGACCCTCGCGGGGCGGTCGGGGCTCTCCATTTTTGAAGCGATCCGATCCCTTGAGCGTCAAACAGGCTTACGAAGCGGAACTCGCGGCACGCGGGTTCAAGAGCGATCCCGCACAACTCGCGGCCGTCGAGGCGCTCGACCGCTGCGCCACCGAGTGGGGCGAGTACAAGGCCCGGCGCTCCAACGCGCTGAAGAAGCTCATCAACCGGCCGGAGCTGCCGCGCGGCGTCTACATGTACGGTGGCGTGGGGCGCGGCAAGAGCTTCCTGATGGACCTGTTCTTCAACGCCGTGCCGCTGCGGCGCAAGACGCGCCTGCACTTCCACGAGTTCATGCGCGAAGTGCACCGCGAGCTGCGCGACCTGCAGGGCACCGTGAACCCGCTCGACGAGCTGGGGCTGCGCATCTCCAAGCGCTACAAGCTGATCTGCTTCGACGAGTTCCACGTCGCGGACATCACCGACGCGATGATCCTGCACCGCCTGCTCGTGGCGCTGTTCGACAACGGCGTGGGCTTTGTCACCACCTCGAATTTCAAGCCCGACGACCTGTACCCCGGCGGCCTGCACCGCGACCGCATCCTGCCCGCCATTGCACTGCTCAATCAGAAGCTCGAAGTGCTGAGCGTGGACAACGGCACCGACTACCGGCGCCGCACGCTGGAGCAGCTGCGCATGTACCTCACGCCGAACGACGCGGCGGCCGAGAAGGAAATGCGCCACGCCTTCGACAAGCTGGCCGAGACGGCCGACGAAAACCCGATCCTGCACATCGAGCAGCGCGAGATCCGCGCGCTGCGCAAGGCCGGCGGCGTGGTGTGGTTCGACTTCAAGACGCTGTGCGGCGGCCCGCGTTCGCAGAACGACTACCTCGAGATCGCGAGCCAGTTCCACACCGTGCTGCTGTCCGACGTGCCGCACATGCCCGTGCGCATGGCCTCGGAAGCTCGCCGTTTCACCTGGCTGGTCGACGTCTTGTACGACCGGCGCTGCAAGCTCATCATGTCGGCCGAGGTTCCGCCCGAGGCGTTGTACACCGAGGGGCCGCTGGCGCACGAGTTTCCGCGCACGGTGTCCCGGCTCACCGAAATGCAGTCGAGCGAATTCCTCGCCCTGGAACGCCGCATCGTCGACACCCGACTCACATGAAAAAAACCGCTCTTGCCCTGTTTCTGGCCTTGGCCAGCCTGCCGCTGTGGGCCCAGTCCAATGCGGCGGCGGGCAACGCCGACCTCGACGCCGAACGCAGCCGCCTGGCGGCTGAGCGCGAGGTCATCGAGTCGCGCTACGCGAAGGAGCGCGCGGCCTGCTATGCGAAGTTTGCGGTTGAAGACTGCCTGCGCGAAAGCCGCAGCCGCCGTCGCAAGGAAACCGACCACATCAAGCGGCAGGAAACCGCGATCAACGACATCCAGCGCCAGCGCAGCGGCGCGGCCGAGCTGCAGAAGCTCGACCAGAAGGCCGCCACCCAGCGCCCGCAGGATTCGCGCGAACAGCGCGAGAAGTCGCAGGAAGACCAGAAGGCGCGCGAGCAGCGCGCCGCCGACCACGCCGCGAGCCGCGCCGCGACCGCGGCTGACGCCGCCGAGCGCCAGCGCCAGTTCGAGAACAAGCAGAAGGCCCATGCCGACGAGCAGGCCAAGGCGGCCCAGCGCCGCGCCGAAGCGCCGGCCGCGACCACGCGCTTCGAGGACAAGCAGAAGCGGGCCGCCGAACACCGTGCCAACCGCGAACGCCAGAACGCCGAGCGCACCAAGCCGCGCGGCGCACCGTTGCCACCGGCACCGGCGGCTTCCTCGCCCTGATCCTTGAAAGAGGGCGGGCGCTCAGGCCGCCGCGGGCAGCCGGTCGAGCTTGAGCACTGCGATCGAGATGTTGTCGCCCGTGCCGCGCGCACGGCGCCGCGCTTCTCCCACCAGGATTTCCACCGCGTCGCGCGGCGGCTGCGCGTACAGCACGCTGGCCAGTTCCTCGGGTGAGAAGTAGTGCCACAGGCCGTCGCTGCAGGCCATCAGCAGGTCGCCCGGCTGCAGCTTGGCGATGTGGTGCGGATCGACGGGCGGCGGCGTGGTCGTCATGCCCAGGCAACCCAGCAGGATGTTGCCCTGCGGATGGATGTTGGCCTCGGCCTCGCTGATCTGGCCGCGATCGACCAGCGCCTGCACGTACGAATGGTCGCGCGTGCGCTTGACCAGCGCGCCGTCGTTGAAGTGGTAGATGCGCGAGTCGCCCGCATGGATCCAGGCGCAGTCGCCCTTGGGGTTCATCAGGAAGGCGGCCAGCGTGCTGTGCGGTTCCTGCTCGCTCGACAGCGCCGTGAGCTTGATCACGGTGTGGGCGTCTTCGAGCAGCTGGCGCAGCACGACGGCGGGGTCGTCGCGCTCGGGGCTGTAGCGGGTGAAGAGCTGGCGCGCGGTCATGAGCACCTGGTCGGACGCCTTGCGTCCGCCGCTGCGCCCGCCCATGCCGTCGGCGATGACGCCGAGCACGCAGCCCGGCGTGCGGGGGTGGCTCATCAACAGCACCTGGTCCTGCTGGTAGGGGCGATCCCCCTTGTGGAGGCCGGTGGCGGCGGCGAGTCGAAAGCCTTGGGTCATGAGCGCTGGGGCGCCAGAGGCGCGCTTTCTGTCTTCTCTGGGGTTCGTGTCAGGACGTATTATCGAATGAACACGCGCGGCTCCATGCGGCACGCGCACCCCCACCGTTGGACTCCAATCTTCATTCCCTTTCCCGTCAGCTGATCGAGCTGCGCATTGCGCATGCCGACCTCGACGCCACCATCGACCGGCTCTCGGAAGACGGCACGCCGCAGGACGAACTGCTGATGCGCCGCCTGAAAAAGCGCCGTCTCGCCCTGCGCGACCAGATCGCCCAGCTCGAGAACGCGCTCGACCCGAAAGAGCCGGCGTGACGTCGCCGCTCGAAAACCAGGTGCGCGATGCGTTCGCGCAGGACGGGGTGCTGTCGCAGGCCGCCGAGCAGTTCCGCGAACGCGGCGGCCAGACCGAGATGGCGATGGCCGTGGCCCGCACCATCTCCGACGGCGGCATGCTCGTGGTCGAGGCCGGCACCGGCGTGGGCAAGACCTTCTCGTATCTCGTGCCGGCGCTGCTGAGCGGCGAGCGCGTGCTGCTCTCGACCGCCACCAAGACCCTGCAGGACCAGCTGTTCGGCCGCGACCTGCCGCGCCTCGTCGAGGCCTTCGCACTGCCGATACGCACGGCGCTGCTGAAAGGGCGGGGCAGCTACCTGTGCCTGCACAGGCTCGACATGGCGCGCCACGACGCCTCGCTGCCCGAGCGCGGCAGCCTGCGCACGCTGGCGAAGATCGAGCAGTGGTCGAAAGCCACGCGCACCGGCGACCTCGCCGAACTTCCGGGGCTCGACGAACGCTCGCCGCTGATTCCGCTGATCACTTCCACGCGCGAGAACTGCCTGGGCGCGCAATGCCCGCAGTTCAAGGCCTGCCACGTCAACCTGGCGCGGCGCGAGGCGCTGGCGGCCGACATCGTGGTCATCAACCATCACCTGTTCTTTGCCGACCTCGCGGTGCGCGAGACCGGCATGGCCGAGCTGCTGCCGACTGTGAGCGTCGTCGTGTTCGACGAAGCACACCAGCTCAACGAGACCGGCGTGCAGTTCCTGGGCGCCCAGCTCGGCAGCGGGCAGGCGCTCGATTTCGCGCGCGACATGCTCGGTGCGGGCCTGCAGCATGCGCGCGGGCTGGTCGACTGGCAGCAGCTGGTGGCGGGCGTCGAACGCGCGGCGCGCGAACTGCGCCTGGTGGTCGGCAAGCAATGGCCGGGCGCCAAGCTGCGCTGGATCGGCCCGGCCCCCGAGGGCGTGAATGCCGAAGCCTGGCAGGGCGCGCTCGACGACCTGCAGGACGCCTTCGTGCTGGCCGCCGACGGGCTGGACACGGTGAGCGAGATCTCGCCCGACTTCGTGCGCCTGCACGAGCGCGCGCGCCAGCTCGCCAAGCGCACGGCGCGTTTCGCGCAGCCGTGCGAGCTCGACTCCGTGCGCTGGGTCGATGTCGGCACGCAGCTGCGGCTGATCGAGTCGCCGCTCGACATCGCCGATGCGATGCGCAAGCGGGTGCTCAAGCTGGCCGACGAGCCCGTGGAGTCCGACTTGCCCTACGGCGACGACGAGGAAGACCCCGAGCACGGCGCCGTCCCGCCGCCACCGCAGGAAGACAGCCGCCGCGCCTGGGTTTTCACCTCCGCCACGCTGGGCGACGACCCGACGCTGCGCTGGTTCACCGAGCCCTGCGGCCTGCGCGACGCCGAAGTGCTGCGCGTGCAAAGCCCCTTCGACTACGCCTCGCAGGCAGCAATCTATGTGCCGCGGGCCTTTCCGAAGCCCAACGATCCCACGCACAGCCAGCAGGTGGCCAAGCTGGCTGCGCACGGCGCCGCCGAACTCGGCGGGCGCACGCTGGTGCTGACCACCACGCTGCGCGCGCTGCGCACCATCGGCGATGCGATGCGCCAGCAGTTCGAGCTGCTCCAGACAGAAGCACGGCCCGAGGTGCTGGTGCAGGGTGAGCTGCCCAAGCGCGTGCTCATGGACCGCTTCCGCGAAGGCGCGAGCAACGGGCGCGCGGGCTGCGTGCTGGTGGCGTCGGCCTCGTTCTGGGAAGGCTTCGATGCACCGGGCGACGCGCTGCAGTTCGTCGTGATCGACAAGCTGCCGTTCCCGCCGCCCAACGACCCGCTGGTGGAGGCCCGCTCGCAGCGGCTCGAAGCGCAGGGGCGCAGCTCGTTCAGCGACTACTCGCTGCCCGAAGCGGCCGTGGCATTGAAACAGGGGGCGGGGCGCCTCATTCGCCGTGAAACCGACAGCGGCGTGCTCGCGATCTGCGACACGCGCCTCGTGGCGATGGGCTATGGCCGGCGGCTGCTGGCGGCGTTGCCGCCGATGCGCCGGCTGGAAACCGAAGCGGATTTCGAGAGCGCGATCGACGCGCTCAGGAAACCCTATTGATATCTACCGGGAGGCGCTGGATTACCAGAGCTTCCACCAGGGGTCGGTGCTGCCCTTGAAGCCGTTCGCCAGGTAGGTGCTCTGCGGATAGTTGGTGGTCAGCACGCGTTGTGCGTCGTCGCGCAGGTCCTTCATGCCGAGCGCGTCGTACGACTTGACCATGATGTACAGGGCTTCCTCGAGTGCCGGCACTTCGCGGTAGTCGGACAGCGCGATCTGCGCCCGGTTGATGGCCGCCAGGTAGGCGCCACGCGAGTAGTAGTAGCGCGCCACGTGAACTTCGTACTGCGCGAGCGAGTTCACGATGTAGTTCATGCGCTGGCGCGCGTCGGGTGCGTAGCGCGACTCGGGGAAGCGCGTCACGAGGTCACGGAAGGATTCGAACGATTCCTTGGCGGCCTTCTGGTCGCGCTCGGACAGGTCCTGGCGCGTCAGGAATGCGAACATGCCCAGGTCGTCGTTGAAGTTGATCACGCCCTTCAGGTAGAGCGCGTAGTCGAACGCCGGGCTGGCCGGGTGCAGCTTCATGAAGCGGTCGAGCGTGGCGATGGCGTTGGCCTTTTCGCCGGCCTTGTGCTGGGCGTAGGCCTTTTCGAGCTGGGCCTGCTGGGCCAGCGGCGTGCCGGCGGCACGGCCTTCGAGCTTCTCGTACAGCGGCACTGCCTTGTCGTAGGCGCCGGAGCCGACTTCGTCCTTGGCTTCCGAGTAGATGCGGTTGGGGCTCCAGTTCGCGGTCTTGTCTTCCTTGGTGGTGGAACCGCAACCGGCGACGAGAAGGGCCGCCGCGCTGAGCGCGATCCAGGCAGGGACCGATAATTTGGCGCGAAACATCACATACGGCTTTCGTGAAACAGTTGCCCTCAATTATATCGACCGACCCCCTGACCGATCCCCCGGAAGGGCCTGAACCTGAAGAGGGCGCCGATCTCGCGGAGCCCAGCGAGCTGCGTCCCTTCGCCATCGATCAGGCGCAGCACGGGCAGCGGCTCGACCGCGCGCTGGCGGCGCTGGTGCCTGAGTTTTCGCGCAGTTACCTTCAGCAACTCATTGAAGCTGGCGCCGTCGAGCTGCAAGGGCGCACGCTCACCAAGGTCTCTGCCACGGTGCGCGCGGGCCAGTCGGGGCGCATCGAGCTGCGGCCCACGCCCCAGAGCCAGGCCTTCCGGCCCGAGGCGATGGCGCTGGTCACCGTGCACGAGGACGAGCACCTGCGGATCATCGACAAGCCGGCCGGCCTGGTGGTGCACCCGGCGCCGGGCCACTGGAGCGGCACGCTGCTGAACGGGCTGCTGGCGCTCGACCCGAAGGCCGTGCTGCTGCCGCGCGCGGGCATCGTGCACCGCCTCGACCGCGACACCAGCGGCCTGATGGTGGTGGCGCGCACCCGGGCTGCGATGGATGCCATGGTGGCGCTGATCGCCGCGCGCGACGTGAAGCGCCAATACCTGGCGATGGGCCACAAGGCCTGGGAGGGCGCGGCGGCCCGCCAGGTGGATGCGCCGATCGGCCGCGATCCGCGCAACCGGCTGCGCATGGCCGTGGTCGACCTGGAGCGCCACGCGGGCAAGACCGCGCGCACGCTGATCGAGCGGCTCGACAGCCACACCGACGGCTGCGCGGTGCGCTGCACGCTCGAAACCGGGCGCACCCACCAGATCCGCGTGCACATGGCGTCGATCGGTCATCCGCTGGTCGGCGACGCTCTGTATGGCGGCGCGCCCGCAGCGGGTCTGTCGCGGCAGGCGCTGCATGCGTTCCGGCTGGCGTTCGTGCATCCCGTCACGCAGCAGGCGATGGAGTTCCGTTCGCCGCCGCCGCCCGATCTGGCCCAGGCTTTGCAGACCTGGGGGCTGGATTACAATCGCGCCTGACGGCCCGAGGGCCGCGCCGGCCACCCGATGCCGGCCTTGCGTTGCACTCGCCGCGTGCCGGCAACGCCTACCCCTTCCATCCATCTGAACAAGCGTCGCCAGGCGCCTTTTTCCGGATAACGCGAACCATGAATACGGCGGATGCCAAGCGCATTCTCGAAACCGCCTTGATCTGTTCGAGCCAGCCGCTGCCGGTGCGCGACATGCGCGTGCTGTTCGACGACGAGCTGGGCGTGGACACGATCAAGGTGCTGTTGCTCGAACTGCAGGAAGACTGGGCGCAACGCGGCCTGGAGCTGGTGAGCGTCGGCAGCGGCTGGCGCTTCCAGAGCCGGCCCGAGATGCGCGATGCCCTCGATCGCCTGCATCCCGAGAAGCCGCCGCGCTACACGCGCGCCGCACTCGAGACGCTGGCCATCATTGCCTACCGGCAGCCGGCCACGCGCGGCGACATGGAAGACATCCGCGGCGTCACGATCAACTCCCTGATCCTGAAGCAGCTCGAAGACCGCGGCTGGGTCGAGGTGATCGGCCACCGCGAAACGGTCGGCCGGCCCGCGCTCTACGCGACCACCCGCCAGTTCCTCGACGACCTGGGGCTGGCCTCGCTGGACCAGCTGCCGCTGGTGGAAACGCCCGCGCAGCAGGCGGCGCTGGTTGACGCGCTGCAGCAGGCCGCGGGCGACCAGCCGGGGCTGCCGATCGACGGCGATGCGGCGGAAGAGGCCGTTGCGGAATCTGCAGAGCCCGCAGCGCTGGTGGATGGAGAAGAAGGTGTGCAGCCCGAACTCGCCATGGTCGATGCGCCGCCTGAGTCGGCTGAACTGGCGGAGGTCGTCTCGACCGATGCGGCGGAGTTTGCCGAAGAGGTGGTGGCGATCGCCGAGGCCGCCGAGCCCGTCGATGAGGCGCTGCCTGTGCCCGAGCCAGAAACCGGCGAGCCGCCCGCCGAACCCGAAGCGGCCGCCGCGCCCGAAGAACCCGAATCTGAGGTCCCGTCCCCCGCAGCGGACGAGACCGACCCCCACGACCCCCACGCTGTTTCTCCCGGAAAAACCCCATGAGCTCATCCGACACCGACGACGCAGCGATGCTGCCGGTCGAACCCGAAGTCAAGAAGCGGAAGCGGGCCGCCACGCCCAAGAAGGTGACGGAAGTTGCTGTCGAATCCGTCGCTGCGCCCGCAGAGCCGGCAGGGGGCGAAGCCGGGGAAGCGCCGAAGAAGCCGCGTGCACCCCGCAAGAAGAAGGTGGTCGAGGCTCCGGCTGCCGATGAGCAATTGGTGAGCGTGGCGGAAGTCGCTCCTGCTGCGGAAGCTCCCGCGACGGTCCAGCCCGATGTGGCGCCCGTGGCTGCGGAAGTGGTGGCAGCCGAGGCAGACGAGCCGGCGCCGGTCGAAGCACAGCGTCCCCAGATGTCCGACGAAGACCAGGACGACGACCGTGGGGACGACGAAGACGACGAAGACGACGAGGAAGACGAGCCCGACGAAGAGGAAGACGACCTCGACCGCGCCCGTCGCGCCGCCGAGCGCGAGCAGCGCAATGCGCCGCCGACCGAGCCGATCCGTTTTGCCGACGTCATTTCCGGCCAGTTCGATGCCGACGAGGAAAGCCCCGAGGTGCCGCCGCTCAAGCGCGTGCTGCTGCCCGAGGCCGATTCGCCCAAGCTGCACAAGGTGCTGGCGCAGGCCGGCCTCGGGTCGCGCCTCGAGATGGAGCAACTCATCTTGCAGGGGCGCATCTCGGTCAACAACGAGCCGGCCCACATCGGCCAGCGCATCCAGTACGGCGACCAGGTCAAGATCAACGGCAAGCCGATCCGCTACCGCATCGCACCGCCGCCGCCGCGCGTGATCGCGTACCACAAGCCCGTGGGTGAGGTCGTCACGCACGACGATCCGCAGAACCGCCCGACGGTGTTTCGCAAGCTGCCGCGTCTGCAGCAGGGCAAGTGGCAGTCGGTCGGCCGGCTCGACCTGAACACCGAAGGCCTGCTGCTGTTCAGCAGCTCCGGCGATCTGGCCAACCAGCTCATGCACCCGCGCTTCGGCCTGGAGCGCGAGTACGCGGTGCGCGTGCTGGGCGCGCTCACCAGCGAAGAAAAGAAGAAGCTGCTCGAGGGTGTGCGCCTGGACGACGGCATGGCGCAGTTCGGCACCATCGAAGACGGTGGCGGCGAAGGCTCCAACTGCTGGTACCGCGTGACCATTTCCGAAGGCCGCAACCGCGAGGTGCGCCGCCTGTTCGAGTCGGTGGGCCATGCGGTCAGCCGGCTGATCCGCATCCGCTACGGCGCGATGGTGCTGCCGCGCGGTCTCAAGCGCGGTGCCTGGATGGAGCTCGACGAGCGCGACATCCAGGCGCTGTTCCAGGCTTCGGGGGGGGCGCAGGCGCGACCGGCGGGTCCGTCGCAACGCGGTCCCGGTGGGCCGGAGGGCGGCGGTCGCAATGGGCGGAACAAGAAGCGCCGCGGCAACAACAACCGCAACGGCGACATGGGCGGTGGCCAGCCGCGTGAAGCGCGCGGCGAAGCGCCGATCCCGAGTCCGCTGGGTGACGGTCGTCCGCCGCGCGGTGAGCGTGGAGGGCGCGGTGGTCCCAACCGGGGCGGTGGCAACGGTGGTCCGCCACAGCAGGGGCGCCGTGGCAACGCCGGTCCCGGCAACCGTCAGGGCGGCCAGGGGCAAGGGCAGGGCGGCGGTGGCAACCGGTCGGCGGGTGCTGGCGGTGGCGGCGGTGCGAACCAGCCCGATCCGATGAAGACCTCGCTCGGCTACATCGGTGCCGACAGCTTCTCGCGCCAGCGCAAGGAGCAGCGCGGCGGTCCGGGACGTCGCGGCGGTGGTGGCGGCTCGCAAGGCGGCGGTGGTGGCTTTGGCGGTGGTGGCGGCGGACGCCGTCGCGGACGCTGAAAGCCAGCCGTCGGAGCGCGGCCTTTCGCGGGGTTTTCACCAATCCCGGAGGTCGCGCCGGTTAAAATCAGAGGCTTTGTCGACGTGCCACGAAACAAACTCGTTGCAGTTGTGACAAAACACTTCAAAATCAAAGCTCAGGAAGCATTTCAATGGCTATCGAACGTACCCTTTCCATCATCAAGCCCGACGCCGTCGCCAAGAACGTCATCGGCAAGATCGTTTCCCGCTTCGAGGCTGCCGGCCTCAAGATCGTCGCCGCCAAGCTGGTTCACCTGTCGCGCAACGAAGCCGAGCAGTTCTACTCGGTGCACAAGGAGCGTCCCTTCTTCAAGGACCTCGTCGAGTTCATGATCTCGGGCCCCGTGTTCGTGCAAGTGCTCGAAGGCGAGAACGCCATCGCCAAGAACCGTGACCTGATGGGCGCCACGGACCCCAAGAAGGCAGCCGCCGGCACCATCCGCGCCGACTTCGCCGACAGCATCGACGCCAACGCCGTTCACGGCTCGGACGCGCCCGAAACGGCTGCCAACGAAGTGTCGTTCTTCTTCGCCGGCCTCAACGTCTACGCACGCTGAAGCCGTTGCTCGCCTGAATTCATGACCACAGCCAATCTGCTCGAATTCGATCTCGACGGGCTGGCTGCGTTCTGCGAAAAACTCGGCGAGAAAAAATTCCGCGCCACGCAGCTGTTCCGCTGGATCCACCAGCGTGGCGCCAGCGACTTCACCCAGATGACCGATCTGGCGAAGTCGCTGCGCGAGAAACTCGCGACCACCGCGCGCGTGGAGGCCCTGTCGGTCCTCACGCAGCATGAATCCAAGGACGGCACGATCAAGTGGCTGTTCGACGTCGGCGGCGGCGATGCGGTCGAGGCCGTATTCATCCCCGAAGACGATCGCGGCACGCTGTGCGTGTCGTCGCAGGCCGGTTGCGCCGTGGGCTGCCGCTTTTGCTCGACCGGGCATCAGGGCTTCAGCCGCAACCTCACCACGGGCGAAATCGTCGCCCAGCTCTGGTTCGCCGAGCACTTCCTGCGCAAGCACCTGAATCGCAGCGAGCGCGTCATCTCCAACGTGGTGATGATGGGCATGGGCGAGCCGCTGCAGAACTACTCTGCGCTGGTGCCCGCCTTGCGCACCATGCTCGACGACAACGCCTACGGGCTGTCGCGCCGCCGTGTCACCGTGTCGACCTCCGGCGTGGTGCCGATGATCGACCGCCTGGGCACCGATTGCGCCGTGGCCATGGCTGTCTCGCTGCATGCGCCCAACGATGCGCTGCGCGACGACCTCGTGCCGCTCAATCGCAAGTACCCGATCGCCGAACTGCTCGAGGCCTGCAAGCGCTACCTCGTGCATGCGCCGCGCGACTTCATCACCTTCGAGTACTGCATGCTCGACGGCGTGAACGACCAGCCCGAACATGCGCGCCAGCTGATCGAGCTCGTGCGCAAGCACGACGTCTCGTGCAAGTTCAACCTGATTCCGTTCAACCCGTTCCCGGCGTCGGGCCTGCTGCGCTCGCCGCAACCGCGTGTGCTGGCCTTTGCCCGCACGCTGAGCGAAGCGGGCCTCGTGACCACCGTGCGCAAGACGCGCGGTGACGACATCGATGCCGCTTGCGGACAACTCGCCGGCGACGTGAAAGACCGCACCCGTGCGGCCGAGCGCATGGCCCAGCGCCGTGCGGCGGTGGCCGAGCGTCCCGTCGTTCTGCACCCGACCCGCGCCAAGACCCCCAAGACCACCGTTCCCCAGGAGCATTGACGCAATGAGCATGGCCTTTCCGACGACGACCGCGAGCGTGCAGCGAGTGCTGAGCGCAGGAATCGCGAGCGTCGCCGTGGCGCTTCTTCTCGCGGGCTGCGTCAACACGCGAACCACCACCACCGGGCTTGTCGGCAGTGGGGCCGACAGCGGCACCAGTGTCGTGACCGACGTCGACGAAAACAACCGTCGCCGTGCCCGCCTGCGGATGGAGCTGGCGGCCGGCTACTTCGAGCACGGCCAGCCCTCGGTCGCCCTCGAAGAGCTCAAGCAGGTGCTGGCCATCGACCCGAACTACGCCGACGCCTACAACCTGCGGGGCCTGGTCTACATGCGACTGGACGACGCCGGCCAGGCTGAAGACAGCTTCCGCCGGGCGGTCGCGATCAATCCGCGCGACGCCAACACGCGCCACAACTATGGCTGGCTGCTGTGCCAGCAGAACCGCTACGGCGACGCCGCGCAGCAGTTCGCCGCGGCACTGGCCGTGCCCAGCTATGCCGATCGCGCCAAGACGCTCATGACCCAGGGGGTCTGCGAGCTCAAGGCCGGCCAGCGGCCGCAGGCCGAGCGCAGCCTCTTGCAGGCCTACGAGCTCGATGCCGGCAATCCGGTGGTCGGCTTCAACCTGGCCTCGGTGCTGGCGCAGCGCGAAGAATGGTCGCGCGCGCAGTTCTACGTCCGCCGTGTCAACAACAGCCCCTCGGCCAATGCCGAGACGCTCTGGCTCGGCATCAAGATCGAACGGAAGCTCAACAACCGCGAGGCTGTCGCGCAGCTGGGCGGTCAACTGCAACGACGTTTCCCTCAATCGCGGGAGGCAATGGCGTACGAGCGCGGGAATTTCAATGACTGAACGGGTTTCGGAGTTCGGGACGTCCGCGGCGCTGCCGCTGGCAGAAGGCGACGTCGCGCACAAGACGGCCGGCGACATGCTGCGCGAGGCGCGCGAAGCGCATGGCCTGCACATCGAGATGGTGGCCGCGGCGCTCAAGGTGCCGCCGCAAAAGCTGATCGCGCTCGAGGCCGATGACATCGCCTCGCTGCCCGACCCGGTGTTCGCCCGGGCCCTGGCCAGCAGCGTGTGCCGCGCACTGCGCATCGATCCGGCGCCTGTGCTCGCCAAGCTGCCGGGCGCGCAACGCGCACCGCTCGCTGAAACCAATCGCACACTGAATGCCCGCGTGGTCTCCGACACGCCGCGCTGGAACGGTGGGCGTTCCGGCGGCCTGCCGTCGCGCGCGCTGCTGACGGTCGTGGTGCTGCTCTTGATCGGCGCCGGCGTGCTGTTCTGGATGCCGCAATCGGCGTTCGACCAGATCGGCGCCTCCGTCGCGCGGCTGACTGCAAAGAACGAGGGCGAGACCATGCCGCCGCCCGCCGATCCGGCCGATGTCTCGGAGCCCGTGCCGACGCAGGCCGTGGCGCCGACCGGCCCGGTGGGCGCCGCACCGGCCGCCGGCGTGGCGGCTGCTGCGCCAACCGCCCCGGCTTCCGCGCCCCTCGCGGCCGTCGCCAACACCAGCACCGCCAGCAGCCAGCAGCTCGTCTTCGTGGCGCGCGAGGAATGCTGGATCACCGTCACCGAGGCCGGCGGCAAGCAGTTGCTGCGCCGCAGCCTGCAGGTCGGCGAGACCGTCGGGCTGTCCGGCACGCTGCCGCTGTCCGTGGTGGTGGGGCGTGCATCGGCCGTCGATGTGCAGGTGAACGGAAAGCCCTACGATCTGAAGCCTGTCACCCGCGGAGGCGGCGTGGCGCGTTTCGAGGTGAAATCGTGACAACCGACTGCACTCCCCAACCCATCGAATCGGCGGCGCCCAAGGCGCGCCGCTCGCGTCAGGCCAGCGTGGTCTGGGGCCCGCGCATCGTCACGGTGGGGGGCGACGCGCCCACGCGCGTGCAGTCGATGACCAACACCGACACGGTCGATGCCATCGGCACCGCGATCCAGGTCAAGGAGCTCGCCATCGCGGGCTCCGAGATGGTCCGCATCACCGTCAACACGCCCGAAGCCGCCGCCCAGGTGCCCTACATCCGCGAGCAGCTCGATCGCATGGGCATCGACGTGCCGCTGATCGGCGACTTTCACTACAACGGCCATCGCCTGCTCACCGACTATCCGGCCTGCGCCGAGGCGCTGAGCAAGTACCGCATCAACCCCGGCAACGTGGGCAAGGGCGACAAGAAGGACAAGCAGTTCGGCCAGATGATCGACGCGGCCATGCGTTGGAACAAGCCGGTGCGCATCGGTGTGAACTGGGGCAGCCTCGACCAGGAACTGCTCGCCAGCCTGATGGACACCAACAGCCAGCGCGCCGAGCCTTGGGACGCCAAGCAGGTGATGTACGAGGCGCTGATCACCTCGGCCATCGAGTCCGCCAAGCTGGCCGAATCGATGGGCATGGCCGGCAACCAGGTCATCCTGTCGTGCAAGGTGAGCGGCGTGCAGGACCTGATCTCGGTCTACCGCGAGCTTGCAAAGCGCTGCGACAACCCGCTGCACCTGGGCCTGACCGAAGCCGGCATGGGCACCAAGGGCACGGTGGCCTCGGCCACGGCGCTGTCGATCCTGCTGCAAGAGGGCATTGGCGACACGATCCGCGTGTCGCTCACGCCGCAGCCGGGCGAGTCCCGCACGCAGGAAGTGCTGATCGCCAACGAAATCCTGCAGGCCCTGGGCTTGCGCGTGTTCGTGCCCAGCGTCACGGCCTGCCCGGGCTGTGGTCGCACCACGAGCACCACCTTTCAAGAGCTTGCCAAGCAGATCGATGACTACCTGCGCCTGCAGATGCCGGTCTGGCGCAAGAAGTACCCCGGTGTCGAGACGCTGAAGGTGGCCGTCATGGGCTGCATCGTCAACGGCCCCGGCGAGAGCAAGCACGCCGACATCGGCATCAGCCTGCCCGGCACCGGCGAGGCACCGGCCGCGCCGGTCTTCATCGACGGCGAAAAGGCCCTCACGCTGCGCGGCGACAATATCGCCAACGAGTTCCACCAGCTCGTCGAAACCTACATCGAAAAGCGCTTCGGCAGCGAACACGCTGTCCTGGCCTGACACCTCCGCAGACTCATGGCTGAAAAACTGAATGCCGTCAAAGGCATGAACGACATATTGCCGCCCGAATCGGCGCGCTGGGAGTGGCTCGAAGCCACCGTGCGCGAGCTGATGGGGCGCTATGCGTACCGCAACGTCCGCACCCCGATCCTGGAGCACACGGCGCTGTTCGTGCGCGGCATCGGCGAGGTGACGGACATCGTCGAGAAGGAGATGTACGCCTTCGAAGACCGTTCGGACAAGCATGGGCAGTCGGAGCACCTGGCGATGCGCCCGGAGAACACGGCCGGCCTCGTGCGCGCCGTGATCGAGCACAACATGCTGTACGAAGGGCCCAAGCGCCTCTGGTACACGGGCCCGATGTTCCGCCGCGAAAAGCCGCAGCGCGGGCGCTTTCGCCAGTTCCACCAGATCGGCGCCGAGGCGCTCGGTTTTGCCGGCCCCGATGTCGATGCCGAGCTGATCCTGCTGGCCACCGCGCTGTGGAAGGCCATCGGCCTGACCGACGTGCGCCTGGAACTCAATAGCCTGGGCCAGCCAGCCGAGCGCGCGCTGCACCGCGCCCAGCTCATCGCCCACTTCGAGCAGCACGCCGACAAGCTCGACGAGGACGGCAAGCGCCGCCTGCACAGCAACCCGCTGCGCATCCTCGACACGAAGAACCCGGCCATGAAAGAGGTGGTCGAGTCGGCCCCGAAGCTGATCGACTTCCTCGGTGCCGAATCGCTGGCGCACTTCGAGGGGCTGCAGGCCATCCTCAAGGCAAACGACATCGCCTTCACGATCAACCCGCGCCTCGTGCGCGGGCTCGACTACTACAACCTCACGGTGTTCGAGTTCGTGACCGACCGCCTCGGCGCGCAAGGCACGGTGTGCGCCGGCGGCCGTTACGACGACCTGATCGCGCAGATCGGCGGCAAGCCGGCGCCCGCGGTGGGCTGGGCCATCGGCGTCGAGCGCGTGCTCGACCTGCTGAAGGAGCAGGGCGCCGAAGTGCCGGCACCGGTGCCCGACGTCTATGCCATCGTGCCCGACGCCGCTTCGATGCCCGTCGTGCTGCGCGCCTTGCAGCAATTGCGCGAAACCGGCGTGCGCGTGCAGATGCACGCCAGCACCGCCGAGGGCCTGGCGAGCTTCAAGGCACAGATGCGCAAGGCGGACGCCAGCGGCGCCACCTACGCGTTGATCTTCGGTGCCGATGAACTTGCACGCGGTGAAGTGACTCTCAAGGCCTTGCGCGACGCCAGCGTTGCGCAGTCCGCCCGTTCACTTGCTGAAGTGACCACCTGGGCCGCCACCCTACAATCGCCGGCTCCCAACCTCTGACAGCGCATGGCCACCCATCTCGACCTCGAAGAACAGGAACAGCTCGACCAGCTCAAGCATTTCTGGAACACCTACGGCACCCTGATCACCTGGGCCGTGCTGCTCGTCGCCGGCGCCTTCGTGGCCTGGAACGGCTGGCAGTACTACCAGCGCACCAAGGCTGCCCAGGCCGCGGCCCTCTATGACGAGGTCGAGCGCAGCACGCAGTCGGGCGACGTCGAGCGCATCCAGCGCGTGATGACCGACATGAAGGACCGCTTCGCAGGCACCGCCTACGCACAGCAGGCCGGCCTGCTCGTCGCAAAGACGCTGTTCGACAAGGGCAATGCCGATGGCTCGCGCGCGGCGCTGGGCTGGGTCGCGCAGAACGCCGTCGACCCGGGTTACCAGGCCATCGCCAAGCTGCGGCTCGCGGCCGAGCTGCTCGATGCCAAGTCCTACGACGACGCGCTCAAGCAACTCGACGGCAAGGTGCCGACCGAATTCGAACCGCTGGTGGCCGACCGCAAGGGCGACATCTACATGGCGCAAGGCAAGCGCGACGAGGCGCAGGCCGAGTACCGCAAGGCCTGGACCGGCCTGGGCGCCGGCTCGGACTACCGCCGGCTGGTCGAGATCAAGCTCAACGCGGTCGGTGTCGACCCGAAGACCCTGGCGCCGACCGTCACCGTGACGCCCGCCGTCCCCAAGAACTCCTGATCGCACACCCTCATGAATTTCAAGCGTTTCATGCCTGAATCGACCGCCCTGCGCGCGGGTTCTGCTCTTGTTCTGGTAGCGCTCCTGGCCGCCTGCTCGGGCTCCGGCAAGCCCAAGCCCGCCGAGCTGCCGGCCAACCCGTCCCTGATGGGTGTGCGCCAGGCCTGGAACGTGCGGATTCCGGGCGTCGAATTCCCGCTCACCGCCGATGTCAGCGGCGACATCGTGACCGTGGCCGGCAGCGACGGCACGGTCGTCGCCATCGACGCCCGCGCCGGTCGCGAAACCTGGCGCGCCAGCGCCGGCGCGCCGCTGGCGGCCGGCGTCGGCAGCGACGGTTCGCTGACGGCCGTGGTCACCACCAACAACGAAGTGGTCGCCATCGAGAACGGCAAGGTGCTGTGGAAGCAGCGCCTGTCGGCCCAAGCCTTCACCGCACCCCTGGTGGCCGGCCGCCGCGTCTTCGTGCAGACCGCCGACCGCAGCGTCAGCGCCTGGGACGGCCAGAGCGGCCGTCGCCTGTGGCAGCAGCAGCGCCCGGGCGAAAACCTCGTGCTGCGCAAGTCGGGCGTGCTGATCGCGGTCGGCGACACGCTGGTCGCCGGTCTGGGCGGCCGACTCGTCGGCATGAACCCCGGCAACGGTAGTTCGCGCTGGGAAGCCCCCATCGCCGCGCCGCGCGGCACCAATGACGTGGAACGCCTGGTCGACCTGACCGGCAGCGTGAGCCGCTACGGCGACACGGTCTGCGCCCGCGCCTACTACGCCAGCGTCGGCTGCGTCGACACGCTGCGCGGCCAGCTGCTCTGGAGCAAGCCGGCCTCGGGCGCCGACGGCGTGAGCGGCGACGAGCGCTTTCTCTATGGCACCGAATCGGATGGCAGCGTTACCGCCTGGCGTCGCGCCGACGGCGAACGCGCCTGGCAGATGAGCCGCCTGAAGAACCGCGAACTGACCGCGCCGCTGGCCGTGGGCCGCTCGCTGATCATCGGCGAGAGCACCGGCACGCTGCACTTCGTGTCGCGCGAGGACGGTGCACTGCTGAACCGTGTCACGCCCGACGGCTCGGCCATCACCGTGACGCCGGTCCTGGCCGGCAACACGGTGGTCGTCGTGACCGCCAAGGGCGGTGTCTTCGGCTACCGTCCTGAATAATCATTTTTTGTCTTTCTCTTACTTCCAAGGCCCGACCATGAAAACCGCGCCATCGAAAGGCCGGCCATGAAGCCGGTCGTGGCCCTGGTCGGCCGTCCCAACGTCGGCAAGTCGACGCTCTTCAACCGCCTGACCCAGACGCGCGACGCCATCGTCGCCGACTTCGCCGGCCTCACGCGCGACCGCCACTACGGCAACGGCCGCCTGGGCAAGCACGAGTTCATCGTGATCGACACCGGCGGCTTCGAGCCGGATGCCGGTAGCGGCATCTACAAGGAAATGGCCAAGCAGACGCGGCAGGCCGTGGCCGAGGCCGACGTCGTGATCTTCGTGGTCGATGCCCGCGAAGGCCTCTCGGCGCAAGACCACGACATCGCCAACGAGCTGCGCCGGCTGGGCAAGCCCTGCGTGCTGGCGGCCAACAAGGCCGAAGGCATGCACGACGGCACCAAGCTGGTCGACTTCTACGAGCTGGGCTTCGGCGACGTGCACGGCGTGTCGGCAGCGCACGGGCAGGGCATGCGCGACCTGGTCGAGCTGGCGCTCGCGCCGCTGAACCTGGCCGATCCGGACGACGAGGAAGACGAAGACGACGTCAACAAGCCGATCAAGCTGGCCGTGGCCGGCCGGCCCAACGTCGGCAAGTCGACGCTGATCAACACCTGGCTCGGCGAAGAGCGCCTGGTGGCCTTCGACATGCCCGGCACGACGCGCGACGCCATCTCGGTGCCGTTCGAGCGCAACGGTCAGCGCTTCGAGCTGATCGACACCGCCGGTCTGCGCCGCAAGGGCAGGGTCTTCGAGGCGATCGAGAAGTTCTCGGTGGTCAAGACGCTGCAGGCCATCGAGTCGGCCAACGTCGTGCTGCTGCTGCTCGACGCCACGCAGGGCGTGACCGACCAGGACGCGCACATCGCCGGCTACATCCTCGAAAGCGGACGTGCGGTGGTGATCGCCATCAACAAGTGGGATGCGGTCGACAGCTACCAGCGCGAGCAGATCCAGCGGCAGATCGAAACCCGCCTGCCGTTCCTCAAGTTTGCGTCATTGCATTTCATCTCGGCCATCAAGCGCCAGGGCCTGGGCCCGGTGTGGCAGGCCATTGCGCAGGCCCACAAGTCGGCCACGCGCAAGATGTCGACGCCGGTGCTGACGCGCCTGCTGCTGGAGGCGGTGCAATTCCAGGCGCCCCAGCGCGGTGGCATGTTCCGGCCCAAGCTGCGCTATGCGCACCAGGGCGGCATGAATCCGCCCGTGATCATCATTCACGGCAATTCGCTGGAGCATGTGACCGACGCCTACAAGCGTTTCCTGGAAGGGCGTTTCCGCAAGGAATTCGACCTCGTGGGCACGCCCTTGCGGATCCAGTTCAAAAGCTCGCAGAATCCGTTCGTGGACAAGGACAACTGAGGGCGCTTGGCTGCCGATGGCAGCCGTTGAGCCGCAGCAGGAGCGGAAGTTCCGTCTTTTGAGAACCGTTATTTTCTCAAGGCTTTTGACCCCGATTGCTGCGGCGCAGAAACCCTGTGTTAAGGTCATCTCTCCAACAACTACTCTTGAACACGGAGAATATCGTGAGCAATAAAGGGCAACTTCTGCAAGACCCGTTTCTGAACACCTTGCGTCGCGAGCATGTGCCGGTTTCCATTTATTTGGTGAACGGCATCAAGCTGCAAGGCCAGATCGAGTCCTTCGATCAATACGTCGTGTTGCTTCGCAATACAGTGACGCAAATGGTCTACAAGCACGCCATTTCCACCATCGTGCCGGGTCGTGCCGTCAACTTCTCGGCCAACGAGAACGACGACGCCGCCGCCTGATCGCGCGGAGCGCGGCGGCAACCCCGCCGCGCTTTTTCCATATCTGATTCCGCTTGTCTGATTCGATCCCCCGCCAGGAAGGCGCCGCCGTTCTCGTCGGTGTCGATTTCGGGCTGCCCCATTTCGACAGCGAGCTCGAAGAACTCGGCCTGCTCGCACAAACCGCGGGCCTCACGCCCGTCGCCCGCCTGGCCTGCAAGCGCAAGGCGCCCGATGCGGCGCTGTTCGTCGGCAGCGGCAAGGCCGAAGAGATCAAGGAGCTCGCCGCGATGCACCGGGCGAGCGAGGTCATCTTCGACCAGTCCCTGAGTCCTGCGCAGCAGCGCAACCTCGAGCGCCAGCTCGATGTCGCGGTGTATGACCGCACCTTCCTCATCCTCGAGATCTTCGCCCAGCGTGCCCGCTCGCACGAAGGCAAGCTGCAGGTCGAGCTGGCTCGCCTGCAGTACCTGAGCACGCGGCTGGTCCGTCGTTGGTCCCACCTGGAGCGCCAGACCGGCGGCGCAGGTGTGCGCGGCGGCCCCGGCGAAAAGCAGATCGAGCTCGACCGCCGCATGATCAACGAGTCGATCAAGCGCACGCGCGAGCGCCTGGCCAAAGTGCAGAAGCAGCGCAGCACGCAGCGCCGCCAGCGCGAGCGCCGCGAGACCTTCAACATCTCGCTCGTCGGCTACACCAACGCGGGCAAATCGTCGATCTTCAATGCGATGGTCAAGGCGCGCGCCTATGCGGCCGACCAGCTGTTCGCCACGCTCGACACCACCACGCGCAACCTCTACCTGGGCGATGCGCGCCGGCAGGTGTCGATCTCCGACACGGTGGGCTTCATCCGCGACCTGCCGCACGGCCTGGTCGATGCGTTCAAGGCCACCTTGCAGGAAGCGGTCGATGCCGACCTGCTGCTGCACGTGATCGACGCCTCCAACCCGCACTATCCCGAGCAGATGGCCGAGGTCCAGTCGGTGCTGCAGGACATCGGCGCAGGCGACGTGCCGCAACTGCTGGTGTTCAACAAGCTCGACGCCCTTGAAAGCGCGCAACATCCGCTGCATCTGCAGGACGAGATGGAAATCGACGGCGTGCAGGTTCCCCGCATCTTCCTCAGCGCCAGGACCGGCGAAGGCCTGCCGCTGCTGCGGGCCGAGCTGGCCCGGCAGTCGGGTTCCGTCGCCGATACGATGACCCCTGAGGCGGACGCTGAATTGCACGATGCGGCCCCTTGATTGGGCACAATCCCGCCACTGACACGAGAACGAAGCGAATGAATGCAAAGCCAGCGCGGAGAGGGTTTCTGGGCATGTTCAACCTGAACGATGGCCGATGGGGTCGCGGCGACGAGCCGTCCTCCAACGGCGACCGCCCGGCCGGCAACCGGCCGCCCGATGCCGATCCCCCCGGCGCCCCGATCCCGCCGCCTTCGAGCGGCAACCAGAACAACAACGGCAACGGCAATCGCCCGCGCGGCCAGGGCCCGAACCAGGGCCCGCCCGACCTCGACGAACTCTGGCGCGACCTCAATCGCAAGCTCGGTGGTTTCTTCGGCGGCGGCAAGGGTGGCGGCAACCGCCCCAACGGCACCGGCGGCGGTGGCGGCAACGGCTACAAGCCCGACATGAAGAACGCCGGCTTCGGCATCGGCCTCGTGGCCGCCGTGGCGGTCCTGATCTGGCTCGGCACCGGCTTCTTCATCGTGAACGAAGGCCAGCAGGCCGTGGTCACGCAGTTCGGTCGCTACAAGTCGACGGTGAACGCCGGCTTCAACTGGCGCCTGCCGTACCCCATTCAACGCCACGAAGTGGTGGTGACCACGCAGATCCGCTCCACCGACGTGGGCCGCGACGCCATCGTGCGTTCCACCGGCCTGCGCGAATCGGCCATGCTGACCGAAGACGAGAACATCGTCGAAATCAAGTTCGCCGTGCAGTACCGCCTGAGTGATGCGCGCGCCTGGCTCTACGAGAGCAAGTCGCCCGCTGAAACCATCGTGCAGGTGGCCGAAAGCTCCGTGCGCGAAGTGGTCGGCAAGATGAAGATGGACGCGGCGCTCGCTGAAGAGCGCGACCAGATCGCGCCCCGCGTGCGCGCGCTGATGCAGACCATCCTCGACCGCTACAAGGTCGGTGTCGAAGTCGTCGGCATCAACCTGCAGCAGGGTGGCGTGCGTCCGCCCGAGCAGGTGCAGGCCGCCTTCGACGACGTGCTCAAGGCCGGCCAGGAGCGCGAGCGCGCCAAGAACGACGCCGAGGCCTATGCCAACAACGTCGTGCCGCTGGCCACCGGTACCTCGTCGCGCCTGAAGGAAGAGTCCGAGGCCTACAAGGCCCGCATCGTGGCGCAGGCACAGGGTGACGCCGGTCGCTTCAGCTCGGTGCTGACCGAATACCAGAAGGCGCCGCAGGTGACGCGCGACCGCATGTACACCGACGCCATGCAGCAGATCTACGCCAGCACGACCAAGGTGTTGGTCGACAGCAAGCAGGGCTCCAACCTGCTGTACCTGCCGCTCGACAAGCTGATGCAGCAAGGCGGCGGCAACACAGCCACGCCCGTGGACGCCGCCAGCCCCAGCGTGGCCGGCACCGCACCGACCCAGTCGTCGGTGATCCCGGTGGCGCCCGCCACCACCGACGTGCGCGCCCGTGACGGCCGCTCGCGTGACCGCGACGTGCGCTGAGAAAGGCCCGGAACAACATGAACAGAATCGGTTTCATCGCCACCTCGGTCCTCGTCCTGCTCGTGCTGCTGAGCTCGACCCTCTTCGTGGTCGACCAGCGCCAGTTCGGCGTGGTCTATGCCCTCGGCCAGATCAAGCAGGTCATCACCGAGCCCGGCCTCAACTTCAAGCTGCCGCCGCCGTTCCAGAACGTGTCGTACATCGACAAGCGCCTGCTGACGCTCTCGAGCCTGGACACCGAGCCCATGCTCACCGCAGAAAAGCAGCGCGTGGTGATCGACTGGTACGTGCGCTGGCGCATCTCCGACCCGCAGGCCTACATCCGCAACGTCGGCCTCGACGAGAACGCGGGCGCCATGCAGCTGAACCGCGTGGTGCGCAATGCCTTCCAGGAAAACATCAACAAGCGCACCGTGCGCGACCTGATCTCGGTGCGCCGCGAAGCCCTGATGGCCGACGTGCAGCGCGAGGTGCTGGCCGTGGTGAAGGGCGCCAAGCCCTGGGGCGTCGACGTGGTCGACGTGCGCATCACCCGCGTGGACTACGTGGAAGCCATCACCGAATCGGTCTACCGCCGCATGGAAGCCGAGCGCAAGCGCGTGGCCAACGAGCTGCGTTCCACCGGTACGGCCGAAGGCGAGAAGATCCGCGCCGACGCCGACCGCCAGCGCGAAGTGATCGTGGCCAACGCCTACCGCGACGCCCAGAAGATCAAGGGCGAGGGCGATGCCCAGGCTGCCGCGACCTACAGCGAGGCCTTCGGCCGCGATCCGCAGTTCGCCCAGTTCTACCGCAGCCTCGAGGCCTACAAGCAGAGCTTCAACAAGAAGAGCGACGTGATGGTGCTCGACCCGTCCTCGGACTTCTTCCGCGCCATGCAGAGCTCCGGCTCGGCGCGCAAGTAACAACAGGCCGTCCGTTTCCGCTGTCCTGCCTGGAGCCGTGAGCGCCGACACCTTCTGGAGCGCGTTGGCGCTGGTCCTGGTGATCGAAGGCATCCTGCCTTTCGTCTCGCCGGGCGGGTGGCGGCGCGGCTTCAGCCAACTGCTGCAGCTGCGCGACGGCCAGCTGCGTTTCTTCGGTCTTTGCAGCATCCTGCTGGGTTTGGTACTGCTCTGGGTTCTGGGGTAGCTCGGGCCCGGTAGAATCCCGGTTTAACCACGCCCCCGATCCCCATGTCCGCCTGGGTCCTCCCGGATCACATTGCCGATGTGCTGCCCTCCGAGGCGCGCCACATCGAAGAACTTCGACGCCAGCTGCTCGATACCGCCCGTGGCTATGGCTACGAGCTGGTGATGCCGCCGCTGCTCGAGCACCTGGAGTCGCTGCTTTCGGGCACCGGCGAGGCGCTCGACCTCCAAACCTTCAAGCTCGTCGACCAGCTCTCCGGTCGCAGCATGGGCCTGCGTGCCGACACCACCCCCCAGGTGGCGCGCATCGATGCCCACCTGCTGAACCGCGACGGCGTGGCGCGCCTGTGCTACTGCGGTCCGGTGGTCCACACCCGGCCCGACCGCCCGCACGCCACCCGCGAGCCGCTGCAGTTCGGCGCCGAGATCTACGGTCACGCCGGCCTCGAAGCCGACACCGAAACCCTGCTGCTGGCGCTCGACTGCCTCGACGCCGCCGGCCTGCGCGACGGCGTGATCGTCGACCTGGCCGACGCCCGCATCGTGCGTGCGCTGTTTGCCGGCGTGCCGGTCGATGCCGCCGCGATCGCCCGCGTGCACGCGGCGCTGGCCGCCAAGGACGCGAGCGAGCTGCAGGCGCTCACCAAGGATTTCCCAGCCGCATCACGCGACGGCCTGCGGGCCCTCGTGGGCCTGTACGGCGATGTGGCCGTGCTCGACGAGGCCGCCAAGGCCCTGAAGGGCACGCCCACCGTGGCCGCGGCGCTGGCCGACCTGAAGCAACTTGCGGCCGGCCTGAACGGCACGGCAGGGCGCCAGATCAGCTTCGACCTGGCCGACCTGCGCGGCTACGCCTACTACAGCGGCATGCGTTTCGGCATCTACGTGCCCGGCGCGGCCGATTCGCTGGTGCGCGGTGGCCGTTACGACGAGGTGGGCGCCGTGTTCGGCCGCAACCGTCCGGCCGTCGGCTTCAGCCTCGATGTGCGCGAACTCGTCGGCGTGCTGCCGGCCCGTCCGCTGCGCGCCGCCATCCGTGCGCCCTGGAGCGACGCGGCCGGCCTGCGTCAGGCGATTGCCCAATTGCGCAAGGCCGGCGAAACGGTAGTCTGCGTGCTGCCCGGCCACGGCAGCGAAATCGATGAATTCCATTGCGACCGCGAGCTCGTCGAGCAGGCCGGCCAATGGAATGTCCGAGCGATCTGAATTTTTGAAGTAATGGAACGAGCATGAGCGTAACCACCGGAAGAAACGTGGTCGTCGTCGGTACCCAGTGGGGCGACGAAGGCAAGGGCAAGCTGGTTGACTGGCTGACGGAAAGCGCCCAAGGCGTGGTCCGTTTCCAGGGCGGCCACAACGCGGGCCACACGCTGGTCATCAACGGCGTGAAGACCGCGCTGCACCTGATCCCGAGCGGCATCATGCGCCCCGGCGTCAAGTGCTACATCGGCAACGGCGTGGTGCTGTCGGCCGCCAAGCTCTTCGAGGAAATCGAAGGCCTGGAGAAAGCCGGCGTCGAAGTGCGTTCGCGCCTGCGCATCAGCGAGGCCTGCCCGCTGATCCTGCCGTTCCACGCCGCGCTGGACATCGCGCGCGAGGCCTACCGTGAAAAGGGCGGCATCGAGAAGATCGGCACCACCGGCCGCGGCATCGGCCCGGCCTACGAAGACAAGATCGCCCGCCGCGCGCTGCGCGTGCAGGACCTGAAGCACCCCGAGCGCTTTGCCGCCAAGCTGCGCGTGCTGCTCGAGCTGCACAACCACGTGCTGACCCAGGTGCTGGGCGCGCCCGCCATCGACTATGACACCGTGTTCGACGAGGCCATGCGCCACGCCGTGCTGCTCAAGCCCATGATGGCCGACGTGTCGCGCGAGCTGAACGACGCCCACAAGGCCGGCGCCAACCTGCTGTTCGAAGGCGCGCAGGGCACGCTGCTCGACGTCGACCATGGCACCTACCCGTACGTCACCTCGAGCAACTGCGTGGCCGGCAACGCCGCCGCCGGTTCGGGCGTGGGTCCGGGCATGCTGCACTACGTGCTGGGCATCACCAAGGCCTACTGCACCCGCGTGGGCGGTGGTCCGTTCCCCACCGAGCTCGACTGGGCCACGCCGGGCACCCCCGGCTACCACATGAGCACCGTGGGCGCCGAAAAGGGCGTGACCACCGGCCGCAGCCGCCGTTGCGGCTGGTTCGACGCCGCGCTGCTCAAGCGTTCGGCGCAGGTCAACGGCCTGTCGGGCCTGTGCATCACCAAGCTGGACGTGCTCGACGGCCTCGAGAAGCTCGAGCTGTGCACCGGCTACGAACTCGACGGCGAAACCACCGACATCCTGCCGATGGGCGCGGACGAGATCGAGCGCTGCACGCCGATCTACGAAACGCTCGAAGGCTGGACCGAAAGCACCGTGGGCGTCACGCAGTACGACAAGCTGCCGGTCAATGCGCGGCTGTACCTGCAGCGCATCGAGCAGGTCACCGGCGTGCCGATCCACATGGTGTCCACGAGCCCTGATCGCGACCACACGATCATGATGCGCCACCCTTATCTCGCAGACTGAACAGGAACGAACCAGACCATGTTGACCGAAGACGGCAAACATCTCTACGTCAGCTACGACGAGTACCACAACCTGATCGAGAAGCTCGCGATCAAGGTGCACCAGTCGGGCTGGGAGTTCGACACCATCCTGTGCCTGGCGCGTGGCGGCATGCGCCCGGGCGATGTGCTCTCGCGCATCTTCGACAAGCCGCTGGCGATCATGTCGACCAGCTCCTACCGCGCCGACGCCGGCACGATCCAGGGCCATCTCGACATCGCCCGCTACATCACGACCCCCAAGGGCGAGATCGCCGGCAAGGTGCTGCTGGTGGACGACCTGGCCGATTCGGGCCACACGCTGCACGCCGTGATGGACATGCTGCGCAACAACTACCAGCCGATCACCGAGCTGCGCAGCGCGGTCATCTGGACCAAGGCGCTGTCGACCTTCACGCCCGACTACTCGGTCGAGTTCCTGGCCACCAACCCGTGGATCCACCAGCCCTTCGAGGGCTACGACTCGCTCGGCGCCGAGAAGCTGATCGAGAAGTGGTCGGTCTGACGACCGGCCCTGGCACCACCGGCCGGCGCGCTCAGTTGCTGCTGCAGCTGCCGCCGCCGGGGGTGTCGAACATCGCGGTGTAGCGCCGCTGCATTTCCTCCGGCGTCAGCTTCTCGATGCTGTGCCCCACGTTCCACCGGTGACCGAAGGGGTCGCGGAACACGCCGGAACGCTCCCCATAGAACTGATCCTGCGGTGCCATGTCCAGCGTGGCGCCGGCGGCGACCGCGCGCGCGACCACCGCATCGGCGTCGTCCACGTGCAGGTGCAGCGTCACGGCGCTGCCGCCGAGCGCCTTGGGCGAGCGGATGTTGAACTCGGCAAACTCGTCCGAGATCATCAGGATCGCGCCGTTGTGAAAGTCCAGCTCGACGTGCCCGATGCGGCCGCTGGGCTCGGTCAGTCGAAAGATTTCCTTCACCTCGAACACGTGGCAATAGAAGTCGACGGCGGCGGCGGCGTTGTCGACGCAGAGGTACGGAAACAGCTCGTGGATGGCCATGGCGGGACCTGCCTTTCTTTTCTGGAATCGGATGTTGAAACGGGGACCGTGGCGCCGATTCTGCGCAGCCCCGGCGCTAGCGTCTTGAAGGAATTTGACCTGCCGTGCCGACAGCCGGCACATGACGCGGCGACGTCGCACCCGTCTGCCGCCAGGCCTGCGGCGACAGGCCGGCCAGCGCCGAGAACTCGCGGCTCAGGTGCGCTTGGTCGCTGTAGCCCGCGGCGAGCGCGATGTCGGCCCAGGCGTGCGCAGGATCGTCGGCGGCCAGCGCCAGCACGCGGTCGAAGCGCATCACGCGGGCGTATTCCTTGGGCGCGAGCCCGACCGCCGCGCGGAACAGCGCGATGAAGCGCCGGTGGCTGTAGCCGCTGCGCGCCACCAGCGTGGCGATCGACGCGGGCGTGTCGCGCGTCATCTGGCCCAGCGAGGCGGCCACGGCCGGGTGCAGGCCGCGCGGGCTGATGCGGGGCAGGGCGGCAGCGGCCAGGCGCCGGGTCAGCAGGGCCTCGAACACGTCCAGTTGCCGGGCCGGGTCGTCGGACGATGCATGCAGCTGTTCGAGCGCGTCGGCGGTCTGCCGCTCGCCCCACAGCGCGTCGAGCGGCGTGTGGCGACCACTCAGAGCGTCTTCAGGTGCGCCGAGCAGTAGCCGGGCGGCACCGGGGTGCAATTGCGCGCCGACCGAGCGTGTGGCCACCGACACATCGCGCAGGTAGAAAGCGGCGCGCGCACCGCCGACGATGGCATGGCCGACCGTGTGGCCGCGCAGGTCGCGTGTGTCGTCGAAGAGTCGCAGCGGCGGCCCTGAAAGCCGGAACACCAGGTGCATGCCGCCCGTGGGCAGCACGTGCTCGCGGGCGCCGGTGCGTGTGTCGGGTGTGCCCTCGGGCGCCGAGGCCCACAGCAGCCGCAGGAAGGGCCGCAGATGAGGGGACGGGGGCCGCGTCAGCTGCATGGCGCGACGGGCCCCGGCAAGGGCGGGCGGGTGAGCATCGGCGCATTGTGCGCCGAGGAACCGCCCGGGCCCAGGCTGCTTACTTGCTCGTTGCGAGGCGCTTCTGGATGTTGGCTGCGCGGTCGCCGGAAGCCGGGTGCGAGCTGAGCATCGAGCTCTTGCCGCCGTCGAGCTTGGCCAGCTTCTGGAACGCGGTGACGAGGCCTTCGCGCTTGAGCTTCTGCGTGGTCAGCAGGTCGAAGGCGTAGTTGTCGGAGTCGGTTTCCTGCGATTGCGAGAACTGCGCGTTGACCAGCTTCTCGGCGAAGTCGCCGATCTGCGAGGACGACAGCTGCGTGATCGCCGCATTGCCGGTGGCGCCGGCCAGGCCGCGCGCGGCCGACACCGCGTAGGCTGTCTGCATGGCCTTCTTGCTGTGGCCGAGGGCGACGTGGCCAATCTCGTGGCCGATGATGCCGCGCAGCTCGTCGTCGTTCATGAGGTCCATGAGGCCGCTGTAGACGCGGATGCAGCCGTTGCCCATGGCCCAGGCGTTCACGTCCTTCGTGAGGTAGACCTTGTAGCTGGCGGGCTGGCCGCCGATGGTGGTCGGCAGGCCCTGGCGCACGCGCTCCAGGCGCTTGCTGTAGGCATCGGCGGGGGCCGCGACCTTGGAGCTCTTGTCGAGCTCGGCGCAGGACTGGTTGGCCAGGGCCTGCACGTCGCCGTCGGTGAGCGACATGGCCTTGAAGGCGCTGCCGCCGGCGCCCGCGAGCGCGTTCGAATCCAGGTTCTTCATGCCGCCGCAGGCGGACAGGGCCGCAGCGGCCGTGATGGTGATGAGCAGATGACGCATCGAGAAAATCCTCCCTTTATTTTCGGAGGGGCAACTCTATCCGCAATGCGCGCGCGCTCCGCCCAAGGCCGTCGACATCGCACGGAGAATGTCACGGCCGTCGAGGGTTCCTCGCGGGGCGCTAGCATCGGCACATGAGCAAGCCTTCCACGACCCTGATCCACCATCCCTACACGCCGCCGGCCACCTTCGCTGCGCCGCAGCCCGGCGTGTTCAAGGCCTCGACCGTGTTCTTCGCCGACGTCGCCGCCATGCGCGCGCGCGACTGGAAGACCAAGGCCGGCTACACCTACGGCCTGCACGGCACGCCCACCACCTTCACGCTCGAGGAGCGCCTGGCCACGCTCGAAGGCGGCATCGAATGCCTGCTGGTGCCGAGCGGACTGGCCGCGATCTCGCTGGTCTCGTTCGCGTTCCTCAAGACCGGCGACGAAGTGCTGATTCCGGACAACGCCTACGGCCCCACCAAGGCGCTGGCCACCGGCGAGCTCGCCAACTTCGGCATCACGCACCGCCTGTACGACGCGATGAATCCGTCCGACCTGGAAGCCAAGCTCTCGCACCGCACGCGGCTGGTGTGGCTCGAAGCGGCCGGCTCGGTGACGATGGAATTCCCCAACCTGCCGGCGCTGGCCGAGGTCTGCCGCGAGCGCGGCGTGATGACCGCGCTGGACAACACCTGGGGCGCGGGCCTGGCCTTCGCGCCCTTCGATTTCAACGGCACGGGGCAGGGCGTCGACGTGTCGGTGCACGCGCTCACCAAGTACCCCAGCGGCGGTGGCGACGTGCTGATGGGCAGCGTCGTCACGCGTGACGAGCGCCTGCACCGCGCGCTCAAGCTCACCCACATGCGCACCGGCTTCGGCATCGGCGTGGGCGACGTCGAAACCCTGCTGCGCTCGCTGCCGAGCATGGCGCTGCGCTACGCCGCGCACGACCGCGCGGCGCGCGAGCTGGCCGGCTGGCTCAACGGCTGCGAAGAGATCGCGCAGGTGCTGCATCCCGCGCTCGAGGATTCGCCGGGCCACGCCAACTGGCGCGCGCTGTGCGGTGCCATCGACCTGGCCGCGGGCCTGTTCTCGGTGGTGTTCGACGAGCGCTTCAGCACCGAGCAGGTCGATCGCTTCTGCGACAGCCTGAAGCTCTTCCGCCTCGGCTATTCGTGGGGCGGCCCGATCAGCCTCGTCGTGCCCTACGACATCGGCCTGATGCGCGACGCCAGCGTGGCCCGCTGGCCCTACAAGGGCACGCTGGTGCGTTTCTCGGTCGGCCTGGAAGACGTGGACGACCTGCGTGCCGACCTGCAGCAGGCGCTGCTGCAGATGTAGGCGCTGTTGCGCGCAGTGGGCAGGAAACACCGCAAGAGCCAGCGCGTCGCGCCGCCGGCTGCGCGCGACGCGGTGCCGCCCGCGTCACGGGCCGTCGCGTCGCGGGTGCTGGACGTGCCCGCGCAGGTGCTGGAGGCGTTCGCACGGTCTGGCCCGCTGGAAGGCGTGCCCGACCTGCGCGGCACGCGACTCTTCATCGGTGGCTTCGTGGCGCTTTTCGCGTTGATCGCGGCAGGGCTCGTCGCCGCTGTGATGCTCGAGGAGGACTGGTCCAACGCGCGCGGCAACGAAGCGATCCTCCTGTTGCTCGGACTGTTGCTCTTCAGCGCGTTGGGCGGCGGCATCTGGTATTTGCTGCGCCAGTTTCCGCGCGTGGGCGAGGGGATGCTGCGGATCGATGCGAACGGCATGTGCTGGGGCGATCCGGCATCGCCGCAGGTGGTGCGTTGGCACGAGGTGTGCCGTGCGCGCGCGGGTTTCCCTGACGTGAAGACCGAGTTCGTATCGAGCGAAGCCATCGTCAAGCGGCTGGTGTTCCAGCAGGTGGCACGGGGTGGCGAACCCAGGGAAATCCGGCTGCCCTTGGCGCTGACCGTCGACACCGGCCGTGTCCTTCGCTTTCGCAACCGGGCCGTGCTGCTGCGCGCGTTGCTGCTGCACCTGGCCACCCAGCCGAGGCCGCGCCTGCGCTTCGACGCCGAGGTGTTCATCGACGTCGGCATCGACCCGCAAACCTGGGTGCCCATGCCCGCCCCGAGGCGCTGGATGTGGCTGTCATCGCTCGCCGGGCTGTTGCCGGTGCTGGCCGTGATCGTTCTCTGGCCGACGGGCGAACACATCGGATGGATGGTGGCCGCGGCGGTCCTGGCCCTGGTGGCCGGCGCAGGGGCCATGGGCTGGTTCATGCACCAGCGTTATCCGGGTTTGCAAGGTGTGTTCGAGTTCGAAACGGCCGCTGGCGCCGCGTCTTGAGACTGCACCGTTATCGCTTACAGTAGGCTGAAGCGCAGTCACCCTGACTGCCTCGCCTGAAGGAGAAGCAGTGGCAACACCCAATTACGGCTACGAGAAGCGCCAGAAAGAGCTGGCCAAGAAGAAAAAGAAGGAAGAAAAGCTCCGGGAGAAGGCGAACCGCAAGCTCAATCCGAGCAGCGACGGGCTGGCCCCCGGAGACCCGGAGACCGACGTGGCATCGCTCGAACGCGATCCCCCCACGGCGCCCGAGTTGCCGACCAAGAACGGATGACCCCTCGTTCCTGGCACCCCTGAAAACAGAAAAGCCGCTGCAGGCGCAGGCCTGCGGCGGCTTTTTCTTTGGGGCGCGCGCAAGGAGGCGAGGCTACTTGGGCAGCAGCTTGCGCAGCTCCGGCCAGACGTTATCCAGGATCTGCGGCTGCGCCGCGGCGGTCGGGTGGATGCGGTCGGACTGGAACAGCGTCATGGCGTCGGGCGCATCGGCCACGCCCTTGAGCAGGAACGGCACCAGCGCCGACTTGGTCGCGCCCGCCACCTTCGCGAACACGGCCTCGAAGCGCCGCGTGTAGTCGCCGCCGTAGTTCGGGGGCACCTGGATGCCGACGATCAGCACCCGCGCGCCCGCGGCCTGCGCAGCCTTGGTGATCTGCAGCAGGTTGTCTTCGGTGTTGGACAGCGGCAGGCCGCGCAGGGCATCGTTGGCGCCCAGCTCCAGCACCACGTGGCTGGGCTTGTGCTGCGCCAGCAGGGCGGGGAAGCGGGCGCGCCCGCCGGAGCTGGTGTCGCCGCTGATGCTGGCGTTGACCACCGAGGCCGCGATCTTCTGCTGCGCAAGCCTTTTTTCCAGCAAGGGTACCCAGCCTTCGCCGCGCTTGAGGCCGTACTCTGCGCTCAGCGAATCACCGAGCACCAGGATCACCGGCTTGCCGGCCGGAGCCTGGGCCGCCGCAGCCGTCCATGCCCCCGCGCTGCCGAGCGCGGCGGTGGTCAAGATAAAGTCACGTCGATTCAAAACGAAAAGCCTTTCATGTCCCAACCCCCGTCTGATGCCATTGTCGCCGTCGAGCATGTCTTCAAGTCCGTCACCGACTCGGCCGGCACGCTGGACATTCTGCAGGACATCCATTTCACCCTGGGCGCGCGGGAAACCGCCGCCATCGTCGGCGCCTCGGGCTCCGGCAAGAGCACCTTGCTGTCGATCATTGCCGGGCTGGACACGCCCACGCGCGGCACCGTGAAGCTGGCGGGCGACGACATCTTCGCCATCGACGAGGACGAGCGCGCCGCGCTGCGCGCCCAGCGCGTGGGCTTCGTGTTCCAGAGCTTCCAGCTCTTGGGCAACCTGAGCGCGCTCGAGAACGTCATGCTGCCGCTGGAGCTGGCCAACCGCAAGGACGCGCGCAAGGCCGCCACCGAGATGCTGGGCCGCGTCGGGCTGGGCCAGCGCCTGGGCCACTACCCCAAGGTGCTGTCGGGCGGCGAGCAGCAGCGCGTGGCGCTGGCGCGGGCCTTCGTGGTGCAGCCGGCCCTGCTGCTGGCCGACGAGCCCACCGGCAGCCTCGACTTCGCCACTGGCGAGCAGGTCATGAAACTCATGTTCGACCTGAACCGCGAGCTGGGAACCACGCTGGTGCTGGTCACGCACGACCGCAGCATCGCCTCGCAGTGCGAACGGCGCATCACCATCGAAGCCGGGCGCGTGGCGCTCAACGAAAAAACACCCGAATCGACCGTCGCTCAGGCCGCCTGAGCCAGCAAAAAAGACAGCGCCCGGCTCCCGCGGCGCTCCCCTGAACACAGAGGAGAGTTCATGACCCAGCTTCCCCCCGAGGCCATCGCCGCCCTGGAGCGCGGCAACCTGATCGAGGCGATCAAGATCGTGCGCGAGCGCACTGGCATGGACCTCAAGTCGTCCAAGGAGGCCGTCGAGCGCTATGCCCACAGTGGCGCGGTCGCCGCCGGTGCGCCGGCCGACTGGCAGGAAGGCGACTGGGGCCGGGGCGAGGCTGCAGCCGAGACCGGCAGCGGCATGCAGGGCAACGGCCCCGCCGCAGTGCCGGCCGCCGCGCTCGCGGCCCTGGCGCGGGGCCAGAAGGTCGAGGCCGTGCGCCTCACGCGCGAGGCCACCGGCCTGGGCCTGGCCGAGGCCAAGCAATTGGTCGAGGCGCACCAGAACCCCGCCGCCGGCGACTTCGGACACCTGCCGTCGAGCCCGGCGGCGAACCCGATGGCCGAGCCGGGCCGGGTGTCGGGCGGTGGCTTCAAGTGGCTGCCGGTGATCGTCGTGCTGCTGATCGCGGCCGCGGCGTGGTCGTATTTCAAGGGCGCCTGAGGCCGTGATCGTTCCCCAGTTCTGGGCCGAAGGCCGCATCCAGGAGCGGGTGGCCGGCCGGCAGGTCACGGTGCGCCGTTTCGGCTGGTCCGACGACAGCCCGCTGGCCGCGCAGGCCCATGCCGACCAGCGCACGCGCGAGGCCTATGACCGCATCGTGGTCGACGGCGAAAAGCTGGAGCGCCGCGAACGCAAGCTGGCCTACAACGGCGCCAACGGCGTGCCGATCCGCGAGGAGATCGTCGAACGCCAGGGCGACAGCATCGTCACCCGCAACGGCTACGGCGCGCGCTGCCTCAACACGCCCGACGTGCTGTTCGTCGACGTCGACTTCGAGAACCAGGGCGCGCGCGGCAGTGCACGCGGGCTGACGGTGATCGGCGCGGCGTTCATCGGTGCGATGGTCGCGGGCTACGCCACGCGCTCGGCGATGGCGGGCGTGGCCGCGTTCATACTGGTGGCGGCCTTCGGCTTCTGGCGCGCCCACAAGGAGGGCCTGCCCGTGGTCGAGGACAAGAGCGATCCGCTGGCGGGCGCGCGGGCGCGCGTCGAGCGCTTCATTCACCAGCATCCCGACTGGCACCTGCGCCTGTACCGCACGCCGGCCGGGCTGCGCGTGCTGGCCATGCACGATGTCTTCGCGCCGTCCGACGCCGCCGTGACCGACGTGTTCCAGACGCTGGGCGCCGACAAGGTCTACGCGCGCATGTGCCGCAACCAGAACTGCTTTCGCGCCCGCCTGAGCGCCAAGCCCTGGCGCGTGGGCATCGCCGAACACCTGCGCCCGCGCCCGGGCGTCTGGCCCGTGTCGCCCGACCGGCTGCCCGCGCGCGACGCCTGGGTGGCGCGCTACGAAAAGGCGGCCGAGGGGTATGCCGCCTGCCGGTACCTGGGGAGCGTGGGCAACACGCTGAAGGTGCACATGAACGCCCTGGTGGTGCAGGAACTGCACGACGACCGCACCCGCGCGAACAGCGGTTTGCCGCTGGCCTGAGGGCGAGGGCGCCGTGCCCTCGATAATCGGGGGATGTCTTCCCCTAAAGTGATCTTCGGCTTCCATGCCGTGGGCGTGCGCATCAAGACCGCGCCGAAATCGGTGCTCGAAGTGATGTTCGACGCCAGCCGGCGCGATGCGCGCATGAAACAGTTCATTGCGCGTGCGCAAGAAGCCGGCGTGCGGCTGGTCGAGGCCGACGGCCTGCGGCTGTCCAAGCTCAGCGGCAGCCACGGCCACCAGGGCGTGGTCGCGCGGGTCGAGCCCGTGGCCCAGGTCCGCTCGCTCGACGAGCTGCTCGAAGGCCTCGAGGAGGCCGGCACCGTGCCCCTGCTGCTGGTGCTCGACGGCGTGACCGACCCGCACAACCTCGGCGCCTGCCTGCGCGTGGCCGACGGCGCCGGCGCCCATGCGGTGATCGCGCCCAAGGACCATGCGGCCGGCATCAACGCCACCGTCGCCAAGGTGGCGAGCGGGGCGGCCGAGACCGTGCCGTACTTCATGGTGACCAACCTCGCACGCACGCTCAACGAGCTCAAGGAGCGCAGCATCTGGTGCGTGGGCACCAGCGACGACGCGCCGGGCACCATCTACCAGAGCGACTTCAAGCGCCCGCTCGCGCTGGTGCTGGGCGCCGAGGGCGAGGGCATGCGCCAGCTCACGCGCAAGACCTGCGACGAGCTGGTGAGTATTCCCATGGCCGGCGCGGTCGAGAGCCTGAACGTGTCGGTGGCCAGCGGCGTGTGCCTCTACGAAGCGATGCGCCAGCGCGGCGGTTGAGAGGGGGCTAGCGGGCCACGAGCCCGCTGCCCTTGCGGTGGAAGTACACCAGCTCTGCCGCACGCCGCATCGGCGCCGTGCCGAGCAGGCGGTTGAACATCCAGTCGCTCTGGAAGTGGTCGAAGGCCCAGCGCAGCGTGCGCTTCATCAGAAAGCGTGGGTAGCCGCGCACGAACCACGTGGCGGGGTCGTCCGCCTCGCCGCGCACGAAGCGCGCCACGGCCTCGCCGGCGCGCTCGCCGTGCTGCAGCGCCGTGTGGATGCCGCCGGCCGTCACGGGCGACACCATGCCCGCCGCATCGCCCACCAGCAGCGCCCGTTCGCGGGCCACCACCGGCAGCACGCCACCGCAGGGGATCATCCCGGCGCGCACGGCGACCGGCGGTGCGTCGCCGGGCGACACCACGGCGGCGATCTTGCGCAAGAGCGGATCGAGCCGCAGCGCGCCCGTGTCGTGGCGGCCCATGCGGCGCGCCAGGCCGATCTGGCTCACGCCCACGCCATCGAGCGCCCAGCCGATGTAGCCCGGCGCGAGTTGGCGGTCGATGAAGCAATGCAGCAGGTCGGGCGCCATGCGCGCGCCCTGGTACTCGTGCTCCACGCCGTAGAGAAAGCGCGTGTTGCGCGACAGGCCCAGCGCCTTGGCGACGCGCGAATGCGGACCGTCGGCGCCCACGAGGTAGGTCGCGCGGATGCACGGGCCCTGCGCCACCGGCACCTCCCAGCGGCCGTTCGCCCACAGCGCCTGCTCGAACAGCGTGCCCAGGCGCACCTCGACGCCGCAGGCCCGGGTGGACTCCACCATCCAGTCGAGCAGCGCGGGCGCATCGGTGGCCCAGAACCAGTAGCCGGGCGCGTGCAGGTCGACGTGGTGCATGTCGGGTGCGTACAGTCGCACGCCTTCGATGCGGCGCACCAGCGCGGGCGGCACTTCGGCCAGCCACGGCACGCTGTCGACCGCGTCCTTGACGATGATCCCGGTGGTGTGCAGCTTGGCGCCGGCGGCGGCCTTCTTCTCGAGCACCATCACGCGCAGGCCGGCCTTGGCGGCGGCGCGGGCGCAGGCCAGCCCGGCAAAGCTCGCGCCAATGACGAGCAGGTCGACCTGGGTGCAGGCCGTTCCCGGGTCGCTCACGAAGGCCGGTGCGGGGCAGGGCGCGACCGACGAGGAAGGTGCGTGGGGAGAAAAGAGGCAGGAAGAAGAGGCGTGCATGAGAGGCTGACTTGCAAAGCGCACCACGGGGTGTGGTGCGCCTGCGAAGTTAGCGACGCCATGTGCGCCGGGCGTGAAGCCTGTGTGAACTGATCTGTGAAGCGATCAGGCTCGTTCAGGACGGGTCTTTGCTGCGCGTGCGGGCCACGGCGCTGAAGACGCCGATGCCCAGCAGGATCAGCGCGCCGATGCCGATGTAGAGCGTGGGCACGCCGGCCACCGAGGCGCCCCAGGCGACCCCGGCCAGGAAGATCAGAAAGCCGATCATGTAAAGCGCAAAGGACATCGTGCGGCTCCGGTAGCTGAGATGCCTTGCAGTATCCCGACACACCCCGTGGCCCGGACCGGCCTGAGTCGTCTCTGCGTGTGGGAGCTTGCCTACCGCATCGGTCAGGCAATCGTTCAATCAATCGGGAACGGCGACCAGCAGGTAGCGGCAGGCGGTGGGCCCCAGCGCCTTGAAGACCAGCGGCCGGTCCACGCCGAAGTCGAGGCAGTCGCCCGGGGCGAGCTCGAAGCGTTCGTCGCCGTAGTCGACCTGCAGCGCGCCCTCGAGCATCCACAGGCTCTGCCGGTACGGCGTGCCGCTCCATCGCGGGTAGCCGACCTGCGCGGCGCGCGGCAGTTCGACCTCGACCAGCTCCACGCCGCTGCCCGCGCCGCGCTCGGCGACCTGGCGGCGCAGGTAGCCTGCCTCGGGATCGCGCCAGACCTCCTGCGCGGCCCGCTTGCGCAGGCGTTGCGGCTGCGCCTTGTCCTCGGTGAGAAGCTGGGCCAGCGAGACCCCGAGGCCGGCGGCCAGCTTGCCCAGCAGCACGGCGGTGGGGCTGCTTTGCGCGCGCTCGACCTTGGAGATCATGGCCTTGCTCACGCCCGACAACCCGGCCAGGTCCGCGAGGCTGAGCCCCTGCGCCTGGCGCAGCGCCAGCAACCGGGTGGCGATGAGCGCGTCGATGTGGCCATCGGCCGGCGCCGGCGAGGGGGTGGAAGGTGAAGTGTTTCCCATATGAGATTATTATTCTCTTATATTGAACGACAGAGAAACACCATGCGTCTCATCGCCTGCACCGAAGAAGCCCATTCAGGCGCCATCCTGGCGATCCTGAACGAGGCCATCGTCAACTCCACCGCGCTGTACGACTACAAGCCGCGCACGCCCGAGAACATGGTGACCTGGTTCGCCGCCAAGCGCGCCGGCGGCTTTCCCGTGATCGGCGCTGTGGACGACAACGGCAAGCTGCTGGGCTTCGCAAGCTACGGCACGTTCCGCGCCTTTCCGGCCTACAAGTACACGGTCGAGCACTCGGTGTACGTCGATGCCGCGCACCGCGGCGAGGGCCTGGGCCGCACGCTGATGGAGGCGATCGTGGCCGAGGCGATCGCGCGCGAGGTGCATGTGATGGTCGGCGCCATCGACGCCTCGAACGCCGGCAGCATCGCGCTGCACGAGCGCCTGGGCTTCACGCATGCAGGCACCGTGCGGCAGGCCGGCTTCAAGTTCGGCCGCTGGCTCGACGTGGCGTTCTACCAGCGCATCCTGGCGACGCCGCTGAACCCGGTCGACGGCTAGCGGAGGCTCAGGCCGGCGTCTCGGCGCTGGCCCGGTCAAGCATGTCGATGGTGCCCGCGTCCAGCTTGAGTTGCGTGGCCACCACCAGTTCTTCGAGCTGCGCGAGCGAGGTGGCGCTGGCGATCGGCGCCGTCACGCCGGGCCGTGCGATCTGCCAGGCGATGGCGACCTGGCCGGGCTTGGCGTTGTACTGCTGGGCCACCTTGTCGAGCGCGTCGAGGATGCGCAGGCCGCGCGGGTTCAGGTACTTCTTCGTGGTGGTGCCGCGTGCGCTCTTGGTCACATCGGCCTCGGTGCGGTACTTGCCGGTGAGAAAGCCCGCCGCCAGCGCATAGAAGTTGATCACGCCCACTTCGCGCTTGAGGCACAGCGGCTCCAGGGCGTCTTCGAACACCGCGCGGTCGTACAGGTTGTACAGCGGCTGTAGGCTCTCGTAGCGCGCAATGCCCAGGCGCTCCGACACATCGAGCGCCTCGGCCAGCCGCGGCGCCGTGTAGTTCGAGGCGCCGATGGCGCGCACCTTGCCCTCCTTGATGAGCGCGTCGAAGGTGCCCAGCGTGTCTTCGAGCGGCGTGTTCGCATCGTCGTCGTGCGACTGGTACAGGTCGATGTAGTCGGTCTGCAGGCGCTTGAGCGACGCCTCGACGGCCTCGCGGATGTAGGTGGGCGACAGGCCCACCTTGCCTTCGCCCATCGGCTTGCCGACCTTGGTGGCCAGCACCAAGCGGTTGCGCTTGCCGCTGTGCTTGAGCCACTTGCCGATGATCGTCTCCGACTCGCCGCCCACATGGCCCGGCACCCAGGCCGAGTAGACGTCGGCCGTGTCGACGAAGTTGAAGCCGGCGTCGAGCCAGGCGTCGAGCAGCTTGAACGAGGTCGCCTCGTCGGCGGTCCAGCCGAACACGTTGCCGCCGAAGGCGAGGGGAGACACCCGAAGGGTGGAACGGCCGAGCGGACGAAGTTGCGACATGGCAGAGGGCTCCTGAAAGAAAAAGTATGCAGAAAGGAAAAAGGCTCAAACGAAGCCTACCGCGCCCAGCGCCGCGCCGCAGCCCAGCAGCCACAGCAGGTGAATGCGCGTGCGCCAGACCACCAGCGCGGCCACGCCGCTGAGCAGCCACAGGTGCCAGGCCGGCACGCCGCTCGACTGGTTGCCGCCGGCCAGCACCCAGCCGGTGGCGATGAGCAGCCCGACCACCACCGGCGCCATGCCTTGCTTGAAGGCGCGCACCTCGCGGCGCGTGCGGTTGCGGTGGCCCCAGCGCGTGGCGACGTAGGTGAGTGTGGTGCTCGGCAGCATGATGCCGACCATGGTGACCATCAGGCCGAAGAAGCCGAGCAGCCAGGCCATGGGCCCGGCGCCGATGCCGCCGCCCGCGTTGAGCCCGACGTTCCAGCCCATCAGCGCGACGAACAGCACGTTGGGCCCGGGCGCGGCCTGGGCGATGGCGACCGAGGAGGTGAACTGCGCCTCGGTGAGCCAGCCGTGCTGCGCCACGAGGTAGCGGTGCATGTCGGGCACCGTGGTGATCGCACCGCTGATCGACAGCAGCGACAGCAGCAGGTACTGGCCGAAGAGGGCCAGCCAGTCGTGCCATTGCATGACGATATTCATGGAGCGATCTTCTTCCAGGTCCACACGCAGGCCACGCCGCCCACCGCCAGCAGCACCCACCCCAGCGGAATCTTCAAGAGCGCGATGGCTACGAACACCAGCGCCACGAACGCCAGGCAGGTCGCAAAGCCCAGCGGGTGCTTGCGCAGCTGCGGGATCAGCTTGATGCCCGTGGCCGCGATGAGTCCGCCCGACACCGCGCCCATGCCGCGCAATGCGGCGGCCACCTGCGGGTTGGCGGCGTAGTGCGCGTAGAGCACGGCCAGTGCGAGGATCACGAACAGCGGCACGGTGAGCATGCCCGCCACCGCGGCCACGGCGCCGCGCAGGCCGAAGTAGCGGTCGCCGATCATCAGCGCGAGGTTGATCACGTTCGGCCCCGGCATCACCTGCGCCACGGCCCAGTCCTCGAGGAACTGGTCGGGCGTGAGCCACTTCTTCTTCTCGACCATCTCGCGCTGGACGATGGCGAGGACGCCGCCGAAGCCCTGCAGCGCGAGCCAGGTGAATGAAACAAAAAGGTCGCGTGGCGACGCGGGCTGCGGGTGGTCGGGCGGCGATGCCGCGGCAGGGGCGGACGGATGCATGTGGAACGATTATCGTAGGCGCACTGCTTCACCGGGACCCGACGCCATGCTCATTCGACTTCGCGCACTCTTCGATCTCTGCCGGCGCGCTTTCGCTTCCTGGTCCAACGACTACGCCCCGAGCATGGGCGCCGCGCTGGCCTACTACACGGTGTTCTCGATCGCACCGCTGCTGCTGATCGTGATCGCGGTGGCCGGTCTCGTCTTCGGGCAGGAGGCCGCGCGCGGCGAGATCTTCGCGCAGCTCTCGGGCCTCATGGGCGAGCAGGGCGCGGCGGCCGTGCAGGGCATGCTGCAGGCGGTCAACAAGCCGACCGAGGGCATCGTGGCCACGGTGGTCGGCATCGCGCTGCTGATCGTGGGCGCGACCACCGTCTTCGGCGAGCTGCAGGACGCGCTCGACCGCATCTGGCGCGCCCCCGCGCGCACCCGCAACAAGGGCGTCTTCAACATGCTGCGCGTGCGGCTGCTGTCGTTCAGCATGATCATGGGCATCGGCTTCCTGCTGATGGTGTCGCTGGTGGCGAGCGCGGCGCTGGCCGCGCTGGGCAAGTGGTGGTCGCCGGTGTTCGGTGCCTGGGCCACGCTGGCGCAGGTGGTGAACTTCGTCTTCAGCTTCGCGATGGTCACGGTGATCTTCGCGATGATCTACAAGATCATGCCGCGCGCCAAGGTGCAGTGGCGCGACGTGTGGGTGGGCGCGGCGGTGACGGCGCTGCTGTTCACCGTGGGCAAGCACCTCATCGGCCTGTACATCGGCAAGAGCAGCGTGGCCTCGGGCTACGGCGCGGCCGGCTCGCTGGTGGTGGTGCTGGTGTGGGTGTACTACTCGGCGCAGATCTTCCTGCTGGGCGCCGAGTTCACCTGGGTCTATGCGCGCACCTACGGCTCGATGAAGGACGCCATCGGCGAACCGGCGGGGCAGGCGTCGCCGACGCGCGACGTGCCGTTGCCCGCGCACGTCGACGCGGCCTAGGGCCTGTTCACCCTATTTCTGGCGTCGCGAAGGTCTGCCACGGCGGGCCAATCAAGGCGCGTGACGCCGCGTGTGCATGCGCACACGCAAGGAGCGCAACGCCGAGTGGCCCGCCGTGGCAGACCTTCCCTTCGGGTTGGCTGGCAAAGGGGCCGTCTGCGGCGTTGCCCGCGCTTGCAAGGCTTCAGCCTTGCTGCGCACGGGCGCCTTGCAGCCAGCCCCTTTGCCAGCCAACGCGACGCCAGAAATAGGGTGAACAGGCCCTAGCCTGCGAAGCCGCCTTCGTCGAGAAACTTCTGCTCTTCCGGGGTGGACGTGCGCCCGAGCATCCGGTTGCGGTGCGGAAAGCGCCCGAAGCGCGCCACGATGTCGCGGTGCAGCACGGCAAAGTGCTGCGTGCTGGCGTCCTGCGTGGCGTTGAGTTCGACCGAACGCTCCTGCTCGGCCAGCATCTCCGAGTGCATGAAGGGCAGGTAGAAAAAGCGCTGCATCAACGTCTCGGCCTGCCGATCGAAGCCGGCCTCGACGGCGCGGCGCGCCACGGCCAGCGCGAGGCCGTCGGTGGCGAGCATGTGCGGGTTCTGGCGCCAGGCATTGCGCGGGAACTGGTCGAGCAGCACCAGCAGCGCCAGCGCGCCTTCGGCGGTGTCGGCCCAGTGGTCGAGCCGGCCGCTGGCCGCGGCCTGGTGGGCGGCGGCCAACTGGTCGATGCATGCGGCATCGAAGGCATCGCTTTTCGCGAACCAGCGCTCGGGTCCGGCATCGCGCCAGAAGGCGACCACGTCGTGTGCGGAAGGGAGTTTGTCGTCGGAAATCATCGTTGCATTCTCTTGCACAGGCGTGCGAAGAAGGGGTGCTGGCCGACAAGGCCGCAGGCGTCGTCTGCCTATGCTGAATGCTTTCATCCACAGGAGACCCCGACCATGAACAACACTCGCACACTCTGGCGCAGCACCCTCGTCGCGGGCCTGGCCGCCGTCGCACTGGCCGGCTGCGGAATGATGTCGAAGTCGAACGTCGCGAGCTTCAGCGGCGCGATGAACGCGGCCAGCCAGGTTCCGCCCAACATGACGCGCGGCAGCGGAATGGCCGAGGCCTGGCTCAACCGCGACACCAACGTGCTCAAGTACAAGATCACCTACGAAGGCCTGAGCGGCCCGGCCACGGCGGCCCACTTCCACGGCCCCGCCGCCGCGGGTGCGAATGCCGGCGTGGTGCTGCCCTTCGCGAGTCCGGCCAGCCCGATCGAGGGCCAGGCCACGCTCACGCCGGCGCAGGCGGCCGATCTCGTGGCCGGCAAGTGGTACGCCAACATCCACACGGCCGCCAACCCGGGCGGCGAGATCCGCGGGCAGATGCTGCCGAAGATGTGAGATTCGTCCGGGCCGAAGCTGCGAAAAGGCCCCTGGTCAGGTGGCTGTCGCGGGGCTGGTGTCCAATGACCGCATGACGACGACACCCAAGAAAAAGCCTCGCGCCGCCACCGCTGCTTCCTCTTCTTCGCACGCACCACCCCATCCCTTCATCGCCCGCCGCGAAGGCATGCGCACCGCCCGCAAGGCGCTGGTGCTGCAGGGCGGCGGTGCGCTCGGCGCCTACCAGGCGGGCGTGTACGCCGCGCTCAGCGAGACCGACCTGCAGCCGCACTGGATCGCGGGCGTGTCGATCGGCGCCATCAACGCCGCGCTCATCGCCGGCAATGCGCCCGCGCAGCGGGTCGACCGGCTGCGCGAGTTCTGGCACCTGGTGTCTTCGGGGCCGGCTCAGCGCCTGCCGTCGTGGCTCGGCGACCGCGCCACGCAGAACCAGTGGAGCGCCACCATGGCGTCGCTGGTCGGCATCCCCGGTTTCTTCGAGCCGCGCTACTCGCCGGCCCTGCTGCTGGGCGGTGCCGCGCCGCTGTTGAGCTACTACGACACCTCGCCGCTGAAGGCGACGCTGGAGCGGCTCATCGACTTCGACCGCATCAACGCCTGCGAGGCGCGCTTCAGCGTGGGCGCCGTCAATGTGCGCACCGGCAACTCGGTGTACTTCGACAACACGCGACAGCGCATCGGCCCCGAGCACATCATGGCCAGCGGCGCGCTGCCGCCGGGCTTTGCGCCGGTGCACATCGACGGCGACGACTACTGGGACGGCGGCATCGTCTCGAACACGCCGCTGCAGTACGTGCTCGACACGCACCCGCGCTCCGAGGCGCTGGTGGTGCTGCAGGTCGACCTGTTCAATGCGCGCGGCGAGATGCCGCACACGCTGTCGGGCGTGATGGAACGCCAGAAGGACATCACCTATTCGAGCCGCACGCGCCTGAACACCGACGCGCTGGCGGCCAACATGAACCTGCAGCAGGCCATTGCCGACCTGATCGCCAAGCTGCCGCCCGGCCTGCGCAACGACCCGAGCGTGGTCGAGGTGCAGGCGCAGCTCACGCACGAGCCGATCGACATCTTTCACCTGATCTACCGCGACAAGTCGTACGAGCTTGAGTCGAAGGACTACGAGTTCTCGCGCGCCGCGGTCGAGGAGCATTGGGAATCGGGCGTGCGCGACATGGGCAAGACGCTCGCGCATCCCGAGACGCTGCGCGCCGACGCCACGGTGAACGGCGTGACCACCTTCGACCTCGGCGAGCCGGGCACCGGGCGCGTCAAGCGGCCGGGGCTGTCGCGCTGAGGGAAGTCAGCCGGGCGCGTGCCCGGTTCTTGCTCGCTTTTTTCCTATCCACCACTTCCAAGGACGCTTCACCATGCAACTCAAGGACAAGGTCGCCTACATCACCGGCTCGGCCAGCGGCATCGGCAAGGAAATCGCCATCCTGTTCGCGCAGGAAGGCGCGAAGATCATCATTGCCGACCTCAACAAGGAAGCGGCCGACGCCACCGCCGCCGAGCTGAAGGCCACGGGCGCGCAGGCCATCGGCGTGGGCGTCGACGTGACGAACGAAGACCAGGTCAATGCCTCGGTGGAAGAGGGCGCGAAGGCCTTCGGCGGCATCGACATCCTCATCAGCAACGCCGGCATCCAGATCGTGCATCCAGTCGACGAGTTCAGCTTCGCCGACTGGAAGAAGATGCTCGCTATTCACCTGGACGGTGCGTTTCTCACCACCAAGGCATGCCTGAAGCACATGTACGCGCAAGGCCGCGGCGGCAGCGTGATCTACATGGGCTCGGTGCACTCGAAGGAAGCGTCGCTGCTGAAGGCGCCGTACGTGACGGCCAAGCACGGCCTCATCGGCCTGGCCAAGACGGTCGCCAAGGAAGGCGCCAAGCACGGCGTGCGCGCCAACGTGATCTGCCCGGGCTTCGTGCGCACGCCGCTGGTCGAGAAGCAGATTCCCGAGCAGGCGAAGACGCTGGGCATCACCGAGGAGCAGGTCGTCAAGAACGTGATGCTCAAGGAGACGGTGGATGGCGAGTTCACCACCACCGATGACGTGGCGCGCGTGGCGCTGCTGTTCGCGGCCTTCCCGACCAACGCACTCACCGGCCAGTCGCTCGTCGTGAGCCACGGCTGGTACATGCAGTAGGCGCTACAGCTTCAGCTCCCAGGTCTCGCCCACCTGCGGCTGCCCGTAGCCCTCGTGCGGCTCCGAGTGCGTGAGCTGGAAGCCGCGCTTGGCGTAGATGCTGCGCGCGGCTGTGAGGCAGCTGTTGGTCCACAGCGTCATCTTCTTGTAGCCCTTGCGGCGCGCGAAGGCGATGCACTCGTCCACGAGCCGTCCGCCCAGGCCCAGCCCGCGCGCGGCGGGCGTGAGGATCAGCATGCGCAGCTGCGCCACGGTGGCCGACTTGCGCACCACGAAGATCGCGCCGACGCGCTCGCCGTTGAGCTCGGCGATCCAGCAACGCTCCCACTCGGGCTGGAACTTGAGCAGGAACTCGCCCGCGATGCCCGCCACGAGCGCCTCGAAGCGGTGGTCCCAGCCGTATTCGCGCGCATACAGCTCGCCGTGCTGCTGCACCACCCAGCCGATGTCGCCGGGCGCCGGGTCGCGCAGCACGGCCGCCTGGGGCCGGGCCGGCGATGCGGCCGGTTCGAGCAGCGACTGCACCGTGTCCATGGCCTGCACCAGCTGGTTTTGTTGCGCAGGCGGCAGCGCGGCGAGCAGGGCGGCGGCTTCGTCGCGCGATTTCTGTTGCAGCGGCGCAAACGCGGCATGGCCGGACTCGGTCAGGCGCAGCACGCTCTGGCGGGCGTCGCGCGGGTGCGGCTCGCGCGTGAGCCAGCCGTGGGTTTCGAAGCGGCGCAGGATGCGGCTGAGGTAGCCGGCGTCAAAGCCCAGGTCGCGCCCGATCTCGCTGGCGACGGGGGTTTCGCGGTGCGCCAGCTCGTAGAGCACGCGCACGTCGGTCAGCGACAGGTCGCTGCCCAGGTAGGGGTCGAGGGCGCCGATGCGGCGCGTGTAGAAGCGGTTGAACCGGCGGATGGCCTTGACGGCGGACGGGTCGACGGAGGGCGTTGGCGTGGACATGGTTGCCATTGTCATTCAAATTGATTGACTTGGGCAATCAAATAAGAGCCCTCTCATTCCGGGGCAAGGGATCTTCTGGGCGACAGAAATGCTGGAAAACCCTAAAATCGAGGGTTGCCCACACAGGCGGCGCCCCGGCGCTGTCCGCTCCCACCGATGAACGCCCCCGTCGACGTCTCCTTTTTTGCGCGTGCCGCCAAGCCGCTGACCAGCTACCGCAAGTACTGGGCGGCCCGTTTCGGCACGGCCAAGTTCCTGCCGACCTCGCGCAAGGAGATGGACGCGCTCGGCTGGGACAGCTGCGACATCATCGTGGTCACGGGCGACGCCTACGTCGACCATCCGAGCTTCGGCATGTCGGTCATCGGCCGCATGCTCGAGGCGCAGGGCTTTCGCGTGGGCATCATCGCGCAGCCCGACTGGCAAAGCGCCGAGCCCTTCAAGGTGCTGGGCAAGCCGAACCTGTTCTTCGGCGTCACGGCCGGCAACATGGATTCGATGATCAACCGCTACACGGCCGACCGGAAGATCCGCAGCGACGACGCCTACACCCCCGGCGACGTCGGCGGCTCGCGCCCCGACCGCGCGGCCATCGTGTATTCGCAGCGCTGCAAGGAAGCCTGGAACGACGTGCCGATCATCCTGGGCGGCATCGAAGGCTCGCTGCGCCGCATCGCGCACTACGACTACTGGTCGGACAAGGTGCGCCGCTCCATCGTCGTCGACGCCAAGTGCGACCTGCTGCTGTACGGCAACGCCGAGCGCGCCATCGTCGAGATCGCGCACCGCCTGGCCGCTAAGGAGCCGGTGCAGCAGATCACCGACGTGCGCGGCACCGCCTATGTGCGCCGCGAAACGCCCGAGGCCTGGTTCGAGATCAACTCCACCAGCGTCGACGAGCCGGGCCGCGTCGAGGCGCACGTCAACCCGTACCTGATGGTGTCCGACCAGGCCAAGGCCAACGGCGCCACCTGCGCGAAGGAAGACGAGGCGCAAGCCGTCGCCAAGGCCGCCGAAGCCGCGGGCTCCGCCGCCGGTTCGGTCGTCAACCCCGCCATCAAGCCGCTGAACTTCGTGCCCAACCCGGCGCTGCAAGGCCGCGGCAAGATCGCCGTGCCGCCGCGCGACCGCTCGGTGATCCGCCTGCCGTCGTACGAACAGGTGCGCAGCGACCCGGTGCTCTACGCCCACGCCAACCGCGTGCTGCACCTCGAAACCAACCCCGGCAACGCCCGCGCGCTCGTGCAGGCGCACGGCGAGGGCGCCACGGCGCGCGACGTGTGGATCAACCCGCCGCCCATTCCGCTCACCACGGCCGAGATGGACCACGTGTTCGACCTGCCGTACGCGCGCAGCCCGCATCCGCGCTACGCCGACGAGAACGGCAGCCACGACGGCGCGACCAAGATCCCCGCGTGGGAAATGATCCGCTTCAGCGTGAACATCATGCGCGGCTGCTTCGGCGGCTGCACCTTCTGCTCGATCACCGAGCACGAGGGCCGCATCATCCAGAGCCGCTCGGAAGACTCGATCATCAAGGAGGTCGAGGCCATCCGCGATTCGGTCAGCGGCTTCACCGGCACCATCTCCGACCTGGGCGGACCGACGGCCAACATGTACCGCCTGGGCTGCAAGAGCCCCGCCATCGAGGCGGCGTGCCGCAAGCCCAGCTGCGTGTACCCGGGCATTTGCCCGAACCTCGGCACCAACCACGACCCGCTCATCAAGATCTACCGCCGTGCGCGGGCGCTCAAGGGCATCAAGAAGATCCTCATCGGTTCCGGCCTGCGCTACGACCTGGCCGTGCAGTCGCCCGAGTACGTGAAGGAGCTGGTGCAGCACCACGTCGGCGGCTACCTCAAGATCGCGCCCGAGCACACCGAGCAGGGCCCGCTCACCAAGATGATGAAGCCCGGCATCGGCAGCTACGACAAGTTCAAGCAGATGTTCGAGAAGTACTCGGCCGAGGCGGGCAAGAAGCAGTACCTCATCCCGTACTTCATCGCCGCGCACCCGGGCACCAGCGACGAGGACATGATGAACCTCGCGATCTGGCTCAAGAAGAACGGCTTCCGCGCCGACCAGGTGCAAACGTTCTACCCGAGCCCGATGGCCACGGCGACGACGATGTACCACACCAACAAGAACCCGCTGCGCAAGATCACGCGCGAGAGCGAGACGGTGGACATCGTGCGCGGCGACAAGCGTCGCCGCCTGCATAAGGCCTTCCTGCGCTACCACGATGCCAACAACTGGCCGCTGCTGCGCGAGGCCCTGAAGAGCATGGGCCGCGCCGACCTCATCGGCAACGGCAAGCACCACCTGATCCCGACGTGGCAGCCGCTGACCGATGGCGGCTACACGAGCGCGCGCCGCAAGAACTCGACCTCCGCGCCGGTGGCCGCCAAGGCCGCGGCGCCGGTCAGGCTCGCGCCGGTGAAGCCCTCCAAGGGCCGCATCCTCACGCAGCACACGGGCCTGCCGCCGCGCGACAACGGCAGCGGCGGCAAGCCGCTCAACAAGCCTTCACGCAAGGTGCGTTGAGGCGTTGTCGAAGGCGCGGTCAGCCGAAGGCCGCGTGCTTCGACAGCCAGAACACCCACGCCCCCAGCGCCGCGCAATGCAGCGCGACCGTGGCGTAGAACCTCCACAGGAAACTCGCCTTGCTCGACTTGTGCCGCAGCAGCTGCTGCGCGCACCATGCGCCCGGCCAGCCGCCCGCGAACGCGAGCAGGTGCAGCGTGCTTTCCTGCGTGCGCCAGCGCCCGGCCTGCGCCGCGCTCTTGTCGAAGGCATAGATCCCGAAGGTGAGCAGGCTCAGCCCTGCGACGACCGCAAGTGCGGGGAGCGGCAGGCGATCGAGCCAGACGGCGGCGCCCAGGCCCAGCGCGTAGACCCCGATCAGCCACGCGCCCCACGGCGTGCCGGCCGTGCTGCGACCCGAAGGCCGGCGAGGCTGCGGGCGTGATGCTGCACGAGGCACGGCAGCCGCCGAGGCTGCAGCCGCTTCCACGGCCACCGCACGCGGCCCTTTGCCGCCGACATGAATTTCGTCGAAGTGCACCGCCATGCCGACCTGCGGCTTCAGCTGGCGGTCGCGAAAGTCGCGCAGGTGCACGAAGACGTCGGCCGACACCTCCGGGCTGCGGATGAAACCGAAGCCGCGCTCGGCCTCCCAACGAACGAGTCGACCTTGGCGCTTCATGGCATGCGGTGAGAAAGGGCAGGGCACATGCCGGCGATTCTCTCTTGTGGGCGCGGGGCGCCGCTCCTATCATCGGCCGCTCATGCACCTGCATCACTCTCCCCCTTCGTCGACCTGCCGCTGACGTTCGCGCGCGCTTCGCGCCGCGCCCGTCAGGCCCGCAAGTGGTCGCTGCCGTCCGCCTTCTTCCGCTGAATGAAGAAGAGTTGGGCGGTGGCCGGATGGTCATGCCCGCCCCCGGCAATGCGTCGACGCGACGCCGAGGCAGCGGGCCTCACGGAGAGTTTCAACATGAATGCAAGAACAACGGCCGCCCTGGCCTGGGGCGGCGTGCTGCTGGCCGGCGTGCTCTGGGGCGGCGGCGCCCTGGTGGCGCAATTCCTGATCGACGGCGGCATCGCGCCGCACAGCCTGTCGCTCGCGCGCTTCGCGCTGGGCATGCCGCTGCTGTGGTGGCTGCATTGGCAGGCGACGCGGCGCGCGCCGGTCGCCGATGCCGGGTGGCGCCACCTGACGCGGCGCGAGCAGGGCCACGTCGTCGGCACCGGCGCCGCGATGGCGCTGAACGTGAGCTGCTGGTTCGCCGGCATCGCGCACCTGGGTGCCGCGTTGCCGACGGTGATCTCGATCTGCTGCGCGCCGCTGATCGTGGCCTGCGTGTCGGTGCTGCGCGGCTACGAACCCTTCGGCGCGCGCCTGCTCGGTGGCCTCGTGCTGGCGCTGGCGGGCGTGCTGCTGCTGGTGATGCCGGCCGCTGGCTGGGGCGCCTTGCCGACGGGCTACGGCGCAGGGTTGGCGTGGTCCTTCGGCTCGGCCGTCTGCTATGCGCTGGTGGTGCTGGGCAACGCGCGCATGCCGGCGCGGGTACCGGCCGTGACCGCGTCCGCCTGGGGCATGAGCGCCGCGGCGCTGTGCATGCTCGGCGTCGCCGCTGCGAACGGCATCACCTGGCCCGAGGGCACGGCGCAATGGACGGGCGCGGCCTACACCGGCGTGGCCACCACCTCGGTCGCCTACCTGGCCTTCGCCTGGGGCGCGCGTCGGCTGTCGCCGACGGCGGCGGTGGTCGGCACGCTGATCGAACCGCTGGTGGCCGCCTGGCTGGCGGCGCTGTGGCTGGCCCAGCCGATGGCGCCGCGCCAATGGCTGGGGGCGGCGCTGCTGGCGGGGGCGATGCTGCTGCTGGTGCGGCGGAACCGGGGTATCGTGTAGCCCCATGACGAGCAGTTCGCCCCCCGTGCCGGTTTCGTGGAAGCGCATCCTGGCGGTGGCCGCCTGCTGCGGCGTGTCGCTGCTGGCGCAGGCGGCGGCCCCCGAGGCCTCCACGCCCGCGGGTGCCCAGGCCTTGCGCGCCGAGCACCAGAAGCTCAGCGACAAGCTCGACCAGAGCCGCTTCGGGCGCCCCGTGCAGCTCGACTCCACCGAGACGCCCGGCGGGCTCGAGGGCGACATCTACGCCGTGGTCGAGCATCCGCTGTCGAAGGTCAGCGCGGCGCTCAAGGGCTCGGACCACTGGTGCGAACTGCTCACGCTGCACATCAACAACCGGCGCTGCCGCATCAGCACCTCGCCGCAGGGCAAGGAGACGCTCACGCTGTTCGTGGTGCGCCGCTACGACAAGCCGGTCGACCAGGCCTTCGAGCTGCCGTTTGCCTACCGCGTGGCCAGCGCCACGCCCGAGCACCTGCAGGTCGAGATGTCGGCCGACACCGGCCCGTTCGGCACCAGCAACTACCGCGTGCGGCTCGAAGCGGTGGCGCTCGACGAGCGCAAGACCTTCCTGCACTTCAGCTACGGCTACAACCACAACACGATGGTGCGGCTTGCCACGCAGGCCTACCTCGCCACCTTCGGCAGCTCCAAGGTGGGCTTCACCGTGGTGGGCAAGGGCGCCGACGGCCAGCCCGAGTACATCCGCGGCCTGCGCGGGCTGGTGGAGCGCAATGCGATGCGCTACTTCCTCACGCTCGACGCCTACCTGGCCACCGGGGCCAACGACCCGGCCGAGCGCCGGCAGCGTTACTGGTTCGCGGCGGCCGAGCGCTACCCGCGCCAGCTGCACGAGGTCGACCTCGACACCTACCTCGCGGTCAAGCGCGAAGACCGCCAGCGCGACGGCAGCGGGCGCTGAAAAGGCGTCGACCACCGCAACCTTTCGGTTGCAGTTTCACGGGCTTGTCATCTGCCTCGGCATTAATCGCCGGGGCTTGCGCCTTTGCGCGGGCGCATCACAAGGACAACAAGCAATGCGCAAGACAACAAGAGGATCGAGGATGGGATGGCTGGCGCTCGTGGGCGCTGGCGCGGTGCTGACCGCCTGCGGCGGCGGCAACGGCGGCGGGGGCGGCTGGTCGTTCCCCGTGGGCGGCGGCACCACCAATCCGCCCGCTGCACAGTCGAAAACCGGCACCTTCCTGGATGCCGCAGTCGAAGGCCTCGACTACGTGGCCGGCAGCGCCCCCAAGGCCGCCACCAACGCCAAGGGCGAATTCATCTGCAAGGATGGCGAGACCGTCACCTTCAGCGCCGGCGCGCTGGCCCTGGGCAGCGCCGCATGCGGCGACGCGATCACGCCGCTCACCCTGGCCGGCGGCAGCGACGTGAAGGCCGATGCCGTGGTCAACCGCCTGCTCGCGCTGCAGAGCTTCGACGAGGACCGCGATCCCGCCAACGGCATCCGCCTGACGCCCGCACTCAAGGCTGCGCTGACGGCCGGCGCGCTCGATTTCAACGCCGCGCCCGACGCCTTCCACACCGCGCTCAACGCAGTGCTGGCCGCGTTGCCCGCTCCCTACAATGCCCGCATGGTCGACTCGAACCGCCGCATGCTGGCCCGAGAGCACTTCGAGGACACGCTGGCCTCGCGTCTGGCCGCACCGGTCACCGAAGCGTCGACGCAGACCAATCAGCTCGGCGCCATCGGCATCGCCGTCACGCGCTACCAGCTGCAGGCCGACACCCGCTTCCACGTGCCCTACGAGGGCGACAGCGCGGACATCAAGGCCGACTTTCCGCAGGGCTTCCTGCCGGCCTACGGCTCGGGCCTGGCGTTCAAGGGCAAGGCCGACGACGGCGCGCTCGAGTTCTACGCCATCACCGACCGCGGCCCGAACGGCGACGGCCCGACCGCGCCCGTGCCCGGCGGCGGCGACGGTGTCACCAGCATCAGCAAGGTGTTCCCGGCGCCATCGTTCGCGCCGAGCTTCGGCATCGTGCGCGTGGGCAAGACCGGCGCGGTGCTCAGCACCAGCGTGCCGCTCAAGCGCGACGCCAACACCAAGATCACCGGCCTGCCGCCGCGCTCGGGCGTGGGCTCGACCGGCGAGACCCCGCTGACCGACCAGTACAAGTTCGACGAAGCCAAGGCCGGCTACGACGCCAACGGCCTCGACCCCGAGGCCCTGGTGCTCGACAAGGCGCGCAACGTGCTGTGGACCAGCGACGAGTACGGCCCCTTCATCGCGCGCCTGAACATCGCCAGCGGCGTGATCGAGAAGAAGTACGCGCCCGGCCCCGGCGCCACCGACCTGCCGGCCGTGCTGGCCCAGCGCCGCCCCAACCGCGGCATGGAAGGCCTGACGCTCGATGTGGCCAGCGGCGTGCTGCACGGCTTCCTGCAGAGCCCGATCGACCCGCGCGACGCCAACGGCAAGTCGATCAAGGCCAAGCCGCCGGGCGGCAGCAACACCGATGTGCGCCACATCGCGAAGTTCACGCGCTGGCTCGCGTTCGATCCGGCCACCGAGACCTCGAAGCTCTACGCCTACCCGATCGACGGCAGCCAGTACGACAAGGACCGCACCGGCAACGCCAAGCTCGGCGACATGGTGAGCCTGGGCAACGGCCGCTTCATCGTCATCGAGCAGGGCGCGCGCAAGGGCGACGGCAAGGTGTTCAACAAGCTGATGCTGGTGGAGCTGCCGGCCAACGCGACGAACATCGCCGCCCCGGAGTTCAACCACAACCTCGAGATCAGCAGCATCACGCAGGCCCCATCGAATGGCGTCGACTATTCGACCGTGGTGACGATGCGCAAGACCGAGCTGCTCGACCTCAACGTGCTGGGCTGGCTGGCCGAGAAGGCCGAGGGCCTGACCATCGTCGACGACCAGACCCTGGCGCTGGTGAACGACAACGACTTCGGCCTGGGCACCGTGCTGCTCGGCGCCGATGGCACCCGCGTGGCCGGCAGCGTGGAAGACTGCACGGCCGCCGTCGACGGCCAGCTCAGCGGCTGCCCCGCGGGCGCAACCCGGGCGCGCATCACGCGCGGCTCCGACCTGGAGCGGCCGACGCGCATCTGGCTCATCAAGCTCGATCGCAAGCTGAGCGACCTGCGCCTGCCGGCGTCCTGAGCGCCGTCAGTCGGCCAGCGTGAGCAGCGGCACGTCGCGCTCACGGCCCATGGCTTCCAGCTCGGCGCGCGTGCGCGTCGCGAGCCAGGCGGCCAGTGCCGTGTGCGTGGCCGGCGCCATCATGTCCGGCGGCGCCACGCCGGCCACGTCGCACAGGCGCGCGGCGAAATGCGGCTCCAGCGCCGCCACCGCCACGCGGCCGTCGGCGCAGGGGTAGACCCGGTAGCCGGCGTGCGCGCCGCCCACTGCGCCGTCGGGCTTTGTCAGGCCCCAGGTGCGGGGCAGGGCGAGCCAGTCGGCCGAGGCGTTCAGCGCCACCTCGAGGTACACGCCGCCGCGCTGGCGGGTCTGCTGCAGCACGGCCTTCAGCACCGCCTCGCTCGCGAGCAGCGCGCCGCCCATGTCGGCGTACAGCGTGGGTGGCAGCGCCGTGCCGGTGACGAGGCCGCTCTCGGCGAGGTAGGTCAGGTCGTGGCCCGGCTCCTCGGCGCGTTCGCCCGGCGCGCCGACGATGGCGACCTGCGACAGCGCCGGGTGCCGCGCCTGCAGCGAGGCCCAGTCGAGCTTCAGCTTCTGCAGCGCCGACGGGCGAAACGAGGTCAGCAGCACGTCGGTGCGGGCCAGTTCAGCGTGCAGCTGCGCCTGGCCGGCTTCGGTCTTCAGGTCGACCGTGCGGACCTCGACGCCCTCGTGCAGCGCCGTGTACGCGGGCCGGTTGTACAGCCCCATCGGATCGCCGCCGGGCGGCTCCAGCTTGAGGCAGGTCGCGCCCATCGTGCGGCAGCGCAGCAGCGCGGCGGGGCCCGGCAGGTTGAGCGCCAGGCTCAGCACGCGCACGCCGTCGAGCGGCAGGAAGGAAGCATCGGAGGAACGGGGCATGGGTCGTGTGTCCGGAAGGTGCAGGGAAAAGAAGGGCGCGGCCATTTTCACCCGCCGGCAAAGCCAGATTCCGCAAGCCACGGCGCCCTGGCGGTCGTAGCATGCGGCGATGGCAGCACGCGCTCCTGCCGCTGCCGCAACGCCAAGGAGACCCTCATGTTCGAAGCATCCCTGATGCGCGGCCAGCGCATCCTCGTCACCGGCGGCGGCACCGGCCTCGGCCGTGCCATGGCCGAGCGTTTCCTGAGCCTGGGCGCCGACGTCGCCATCTGCGGCCGGCGCCAGGCGGTCTGCGAGGAAACCGCCGCCGCCTGGCGCCAGCAGTTTCCCGATCGGCGCATCGATGCCTTCGGCGTCGACATCCGCATCGCGCAGCAGGTCGACGAGATGGTCGAGAGCCTGTTCCAGAGCGGCGGGCTCACGGGCCTCGTCAACAACGCGGCGGGCAACTTCGTCTCGCCGACCGAGAGCCTCTCGCCGCGCGCCTTCGACGCCGTGGCCAACATCGTGTTCCACGGCAGCTTCTACGTGACGCAGGCCGTGGGCAAGCGCTGGGTGGCGCAGGCCAAGTCGGGCGCGTGGAAGCCGGGCGATGCCTTTCGCAGCGTGATGAGCATCATCGTCACCTGGGTCGACAACGGCAGCCCGTACGTCGTGCCCTCGGCCATGAGCAAGGCGGGCATCGAGGTCATGACCAAGTCGCTCGCGGTGGAGTGGGCGCGCCACGGCATCCGCCTGAACGCCGTGGGCCCCGGCGAGATCCCGACCGAAGGCATGAGCAAGCGCCTGAACCCCGGCGAGGAACCTGGCGCACGCAGCATCAAGACCAACCCGATGGCGCGCGTGGGCCGCATGAGCGAGCTGCAGAACCTTGCGTCCTTCCTGATGGCGCCGGGCCAGTGCGACTGGCTCACGGGCCAGAGCATCATGATGGACGGCGGCAATGCGCTGGCCACCGGCGGCAACTTCTACGAGCTGCGCGAGTGGAGCGACGCCGACTGGCTGGCCGCGCGCGAACGCATCGAGGCGCAGAACCAGAAGGACAAGGCGCAGCGCTGACGCTTACTTGCGCGGCGCCTTTGCCGCACCCACGGTGACCAGCTTGCGCACGGGGCTCGACAGCACCAGCGAGGTGGTCACCGAACCATCGACCGCGAGCGAATCCACCACGCGCTCCAGGTCAGTGGGCTCGGCGATGGCGCAGCGCACGAAGAAGCAGTCGGCGCCGGTCACGCGGTCCACCGCGAGCACCTCGGGCATGGCCTCGAAGAGCGCGAGGTAGCGCGCAATGGCCGCGTGCGTGGTGTCGATGCGGATGATGGCCTCCAGCCCCACGCCCAGCGCGCGCAGGTTCACGCGCGCGCCGTAGCCTTCGATCACGCCCGCATGCTCCAGCTTGCGCACGCGCTCGCTCATCGCGGGCTGCGACAGGCCGATGCGCTTGCCGATCGCGGCCAGGCTCTGGCGCGCGTCGGTCTGCAGGGCTTCGAGGATGAGGCGGTCTTTCTTGTCGAGGGTCATGGCGTGCGGCGAAAGAAGAGGGGACCGATGATCGATCGGTAGGCGGCGCCGATTTTCGATGGGTTGCCCTTCTGCGCGCGCGGCGCAGCCGCTATGGTGGCAGTCATCTTTTTCCAGGAGACCCCATGCAACTCGTCGGCATGCTCGACTCGCCCTTCGTTCGCCGCGCCGCGATCTCGCTGCGCCTGCTCGGCCTCGCTTTCGAGCACCGCTCGATTTCGGTCTTCAGCACCTTCGAGCAGTTCCGCGCGATCAACCCGGTGGTGAAGGCCCCGACGCTGGTGTGCGATGACGGCACGGTGCTGATGGATTCGACGCTCATCATCGATCATGCGCAGGTTGTGGCGGGGCGCAGCTTGTTTCCTGCCGACCCGGCCGGCCGGCTGCGCGACCTGCGCCTCACGGGGCTCGCGCTCGCAGCCTGCGAGAAGACGGTGCAGATCGTTTACGAGCGCAACCTGCGGCCCAGCGAGAAGCAGCACCAGCCGTGGGTCGATCGCGTGCAGGGCCAGCTGAACACGGCCTATGCCGAGGTGGAGCGCGAACTGGCGGCTGCGCCGCTGGCGGCACCCGCAGAAAAAACGATCACGCAGGGCGGTATTTCGGCGGCGGTGGCCTGGACCTTCACGCAGTTCATCCTGCCCGACGCGGTGCGCCCGTCGGACTTTCCGCTGCTCGCCGCCTACACGGCGCAGGCAGAGCAACTGCCCGTGTTCGTCGGCGCGCCGCTGGTCTGAACGACTTCGCTCAGGCTGCGATGTCCGCCCCGCGCTCGGCCAGCAGGCCGCGCAGCAGCGAGCGGTGGCAGCGCGATTCATCCTCGCAGTAGCAGCCGACCGCCAGCGCAGCGGTGTGCGAGAGCGCCGCGAGCAGGTCGAGGCTGCGGCTCGCATCGGCCTCGGCCATCTCGGCCTTGTACTTGCGCATGAAGGCGTTCCATTGCGCCGGCGTCTCGGCTTCCTGGCCCAGCTTCATCGTCTCGGCCGACGGCGCGAGGTTGGGGTACCACACGTCGTACCAGTTCTGCGCGGCGAACTCGGTCTTTGGCACGCCGCGCGGCGGGCGGCGCACGGTGCCGATGCGCAGGCCTTCGCCGGGTGCGCGCGGGGTGCCGAGTCGGACGATGCGGATGCTCATGACGGGGATCTCCTTGGGCTGTTGTTGTGATGTGTTCGACTGTCAGGTGCCGACGATACCGCCGTCGCGTCGGCGGATCGCCAGCGTGGCCGAGCGCGGGCGCGCGCTGCCGGGCTGCGAGCCGTCGGGCCAGGCGCTGTTGTGCTTCGCGTCGCCGTCGTCGCGCGACTCGCCCGGGTGCTGGATGTTGACGAACAGCGTGCGCCGGTCGGGCGTGACCACGCAGCCCGTGATCTCGCAGCCGTTGGGCCCCGTGAGAAATCGCTGGATGCGGCCCGTGGCCGGGTCGGCGCACAGCATCTGGTTGTTGCCGAGCGCGGCGTAGGGCGGCTTGCCCATGGACTGCCCGCTCATGTCGGTCTGGATCCACAGCAGCCCGCCGCTGTCGAAGTGCAGGCCGTCGGGGCAGCCGAACACGTCGGCGTGGTCGCTGGGGTAACGCGTGCCGGCACCGGGCTGCGCGGGGTCGCCTGCGAGCGCGTAGTGGTTCCACGCGAAGGCTGTACTCGCCGCGTCGCCGCCGTCCTCGCGCCAGCGCAGGATGCCGCCGAAGAAGTTGGGCGCGCGCGGGTTGGCGGCGTCGGCGCCGGGCTTGCCGAGGTCGCCGCGCTGCGTGTTGTTGGTGAGCGTGACGTACACCTCGCCGCTGTGCGGATGCACGGCGATCCATTCGGGGCGGTCCATCTTCGTGCCGCCAACGATGTCACCCGCCAGCCGCGCGTGGATCAGCACTTCGGCTTGGTTGGCGAAGCCGCTGGCGGCGTCGATGCCGTGGCGCCCGTGCACCAGCTCCAGCCAGCGCCCGCGCCCGCGCCCGTCGGCGTCGAAGCGCGCGACGTGCAGCGTGCCTTCGTCGAGCAGGTGCCGGTTGGCGGCGCGCGCGGCGGCATCGGTGCCGGGGCGCACAGGGTCGCGGCTCACGAACTTGTAGATGTATTCGAAGCGCGCGTCGTCGCCCATGTAGACCACCACGCGGCCGTCTTTCGCAACGGTGCAGGTCGCGCTTTCCTGCCGCTTGCGGCCGAGCGCGGTGCGCTTGACGGGCACCGAGTCGGGGTCGAAGGGATCGATCTCGACCACCCAGCCGAAGCGGTGCGGCTCGTTCGGGTGGCGGCTCAGGTCGAAGCGTTCGTCGAAGCGCCAGTACTCCACCCACTGCGCGCCCGGCACCGTGCCGTAGCGGCGCTGCGCGGGTGTCGCGTGGTTCGCGGCCTCCTTCGGGCCGCCGAAATAGCCGTGGAAGTTCTCCTCGCAGGTCAGGTAGGTGCCCCAGGGCGTGACGCCCATCGCGCAGTTGGCGAAGGTGCCGAAGACGCCGGTGCCCGTCGGGTCGGCGGCGGTGCGCATCAGCGGCGTGCCCGCGGCGGGGCCGGCGATGCGCATCGGTGTGCGGCCGTGCACGCGGCGCGCGTAGGGCGAGGGCAGCACCTGGCGCCAGCCCTCGGGTGTGCGGCGGACCTCGATGACCGACACGCCCATCGCATGCAGCGACTTGCGGACCTTGTCGGCGTTCCAGGCCTTCACGCCGTCGGTGTGCAGCAGTTGCTCGTCGGTGTACTCGTGGTTCATCACGAGCAGGCCGCGTTCGCCGCGCGCATCGAGCGCGAAGAAGTGCATGCCGTCGTGGTGCATGCCGGCCTGCAGGGCCTGCTCGTCGGCGCTGTTGCCGGCGTCGGGCGCGAAGGCCGGCATGCGGCCCGCAACGCCCGTGGGCGCGCCCCAGGGGTAGAGCATCTGCCACTCGTACTCCGGCGGCACCACCACCGCGTCGCGTTGCGAAATGGGCACGCTGGTGAAGAAGCCCGACGGGCTTGTCGCGCTCGTGGAAGGCGGCAGCTGCGAACGCGCGCAGCCCTGGCCGAACAGCGCGACGACGGCGGCGGTGGCGCCCGATTGCAGGAGAAAGTGACGGCGGTCCAGGGGCATGGCGAGGCGGCGGAGGTGTTGGGTCGGCGACAGTGCGCATCATCGCCCAGCGGCCCGGTCGCGCGATACTGGGCCGATACCCGGACACCGACAGGAGACATGCAATGAGCGACCGTATCGAATGGACCCGCCACGCCGACGGCGTGGTGGAACTGCAGCTGGCGCGCGCCGACAAGATGAACGCGCTCGACCCCGCGATGTTCGACGCGCTGGTCCAGGCGGGCGAAGCGCTGCGCGACGACAAGAGCGTGCGCGCCGTGGTCATCGCGGGCCGCGGCAAGGCCTTCTGCGCGGGGCTCGACATGGCGTCGTTCGAACGCATGGGGCAGGGCGCCGCCAGCGATGTGCTGGGCGCCTCGGCCGGCGGCACCGACCTGGTCGCGCGCACGCACGGCCTCTCGAATGCCGCGCAGCAGGTGGCGATGGTGTGGCGCGAAGTGCCGGTGCCGGTCATCGCGGCCGTGCACGGCGTGGCCTTCGGCGGCGGGCTGCAGGTGGCGCTGGGTGCCGACATCCGGCTCGTGGGCGCCGACACCAGGCTGTCGGTGATGGAGATCAAGTGGGGCCTCGTGCCCGACATGGCCGGCATGGTGCTGATGCGCGAACTGGCGCGCACCGACGTCGTGCGCGAACTCACCTTCACCGGCCGCATCTTCTCGGGCGAGGAGGCCGTGCGCCTGGGCCTGGCCACGCGCGTGGCCGCCGACCCGCTGGCCGAGGCGCTGCAGATGGCGCATGAGATTGCCGGCAAGAGCCCCGACGCGATCCGCGCCGGCAAGCGGCTGCTGAACGCGTCGCTCGCGCACAGCGCCGCCGAGTTGCTGATCGCCGAGTCGGTCGAGCAGCAGGTGCTGATCGGCAGCCCCAACCAGCTCGAGGCCGTGAAGGCCAACATCGAGCGGCGGGCGCCGCAGTTCAGCGCGCCGGCCTGAGTTTCTTCTTCTCGTTTTTTCCTGCGTTCCTCGCGGTGCGGACACCGCGAGGCGCAGCTGTTTGCGCGCCTGATTTGACCGGCCGAAGCGGCGGTCGCAACATTTCGTATGCCAAAAATCGTACACAAAGCGCGCCATCCGTGTCTTTGTGTAAGAATTAAGTAGTTGTTTTCCCGAGTAATTCGGCGGAATTGACCGCACTTTGTGTGCAGAAGGTCACGTCTTGCCGTATGCCCTCGGTCGGGAAAATGACTATCGGAGTCACACTCGAAAACAATTAATCAACTTTTGCTTTGGCTAGCGACGGCGTTCCGCATGTCGACGAATACGTTTTTTTGCAATCTCAGCGTGCCCATCCTCGTGGGCGAGGACCGCTACAAGTACGTCCCGATCGTGGGGGTGTTTCGCAGCATCCCCATCGAGCAGGTCGACGAGTGGGTGATGCACCCCGACGGCCGTCCGCGCAGCGATCGCGAACTCGCCGCCGAAGTGCTGGTCGAAATCCGCAAGCCGCTCGGCACCAGCGGCCACACGGCGCCGAACGCCTTCGACGTCGCCGACATCCTGCAGCTCGATCGCGCGGCTGCCATCGTGGTGTCGACCTTTCTCGCGGCGCTGCCGCGGGTCTGAACAGCTCCTAGCTGCTTCTTTCTTCTCGTCTCAGCTCGCGATGGCGCCGACCGCCCAGTAGAAGGTCGGCCGTGCACCGTTGAGCAGGTGGTCGCCCACCACGCGCCCCTTGTAGATCGTCGGGTTGTGCGACGCCAGCGTGCGCGCATTGCGCCAGTGCCGGTCGAGCCGCCGGTCTTCCTGCAGCGCCGAGGCGCCGCCGATGTCGAACAGCCGCGTGCCCGCCTGCAGCACCGCATCGACGATGCCGGCCTGCGCCTTGGCGGTGTTCAGCTCCACCTCGAACAGCAACTGCTCGGGCACGGCCTCGCCGCGTTGCAGGTGGCGATCGACCTCGCCCAGGCCGCGCGCCACCGCCTGCACGGTCGACGCGGCCACGAAGGCCGTGCTCGCGAGCTGGCCGATCACCTGCTGCACCAGCGGGTCTTCGCGCGGCGTGGCGCCGCTGCCGTGGCTGTAGACGCGCTTGCGCGGCTGCACGAAGGCCACGGCGTCGCGCACGATGGCGCGTGCGATGCCCGCCAGCGTCGCCAGGTGCGTGAGCTGGAAATGCGCGGTGAGCGGCGTGGGCTGGTCGCGCACGTACAGCAGCACGTGCTCGGGCTTCACGCGCACCTGGCGAAAGCGCGTCGTGCCCGAGGCACTCAGGCGCTGGCCGAAGCCACGCCAGTCGTCGATACGCTCGACGCCCGCCGCTTCCGCCGGCACGAGCGCGATCACGCGGTCGCTGCTGCCGTCGTCGTTCAGGCGCTGGGCCGCGACCGAGATCCAGTCGGCGTAGAGCGTGCCGGTGCTGTAGAACTTGTCGCCGTCCAGGCGCCACGTGTCGGCGCTCTGCGCGTCGCGCGTGAGCGTGGTCTGCAGCGCGCCGAGCGCGCCTTCGCCGAGCTCGGTGGTGGCGTTGCCGAAGATCACGCCGTCGGCCGCCAGGCGCATCCAGGGGCCGTGCAGCGCGGGGTCGATCTCGGCGAACAGGCGTTCGATGAAGCCGAAGTGCGCGCGAAGGATCTGCGGCAGGTTGGAGTCGGCCTCGCCGAGTTCGATCAGCAGGTCGTACAGCTGCTCGACCGACGCACCGAGGCCGCCGTGCGCGAGCGGCACGCGCAGTGCGCCGAAGCGGGCGGCCTTGAGCCAGGCCACCGGCGCGTAGGCCAGTTCGCGGCCGTTCTCGCGCTGCGCCGCGTGCTCGGCGATGCGCGCGAAGACGGGGCGGAAGCGCTCGGCGAGTTGCTGGGAAGAGGGTGCGAGCGTGGAAGGGCGGGCGGGGGCCGTGGGCGCGGCAGGGCGCGTCGGCGTGTCGTGGATGGATGCCATGGAGAGCCGGGCGGCCCCGAGGGCGCGCCGGAAAAAGAGCGATACAGGCGTGGGACTGTGCCCGCGCCATGCCGTCGCTGGGAAATACGCTTTTCGTGTTTTCTTATGCGCGGCGGGCGAGCGGCGCCATCGCGTCAGAACTCGCCCTTCAGCCCCACGCGCACGCCCACCGATCCGCTCGAACCGCTGACCCCGGCGGAGAGCGCCAGCGGCATGTCCGTCGCAAGGCGGTGCACGACGCTGGCACCCATCGCGGAGTGGCCCTTGTAGTTCGCCAGCTGCGCGGCCCAGCTGGTCTTGCCCGGTGCGGACGGCATCGGCGCATCGCCCATCGCCATCGCCGCGGCCACGCCCTTGGCCGCGAAGCTGCGCGCCTCGGACACCGCGGCCGCCGTCAGCTGCTGGGCCTGCTGCAGGTTGACCGCGTCGGTGGGCAGCACGCCGGGCGCCACGTTGGCGATGCTGCGTGTCTGGCCGGTGGCGGCGTTGCCCACCGACACCGAGTTGTCGCGCGTGGCCACCGAACCCTGGCCGAGGGCGACCGAGTTCGATCCCGCGGCCAGCGTGTTGGCGCCCAGCGCCACCGCGTTGTTGCCGGTGGCGACGGCGTCGTTGCCCACGGCGGTCGTCGGATCGGCCAGCGCCTTCGCGCCCGCGCCGATCGCCACCGAGCCCGCGTAGCGCGCCTGCGCCCCGTTGCCCATCGCCGTGGTGTTGTCTCCCTGGGCCGTGGCGTTGGTGCCGAGCGCGGTGGCGCCCGTGCCCGTGGCCTGCGCGCCGGTGCCGCAGGTCACGTTGCCGCCGCTGAAGCTGCACAGGCCGTTGGACAGCGCCTGGTTCATGACGCCCTGCAAGGCGGCGATCTGCTGCATCGTGAAGGTGTTGGCGGTGGTCAGCGCGCCTTGCTGCACCTGCTGCAGCTGGCCGACGTTGGCGGCGTCGGTGGCGGCGACGCCCGCGCGCACGTTGCTCAGCGTGGTGCCGGCGCCGCCGTTGGCGTTCAGCGCGACCTGGGCACCGCCCGTGCCGTACTGCACGGAGTTGTTCGCCACGCCCAGCGCCGTGTTGGCCGTGCCTTGCGCGGCGACGGCGGTGGCCTTGGCATCCGTGGCGCTGGCCTGCGCACCTTGCGCCGCGCCGAGGGCCGCGTTGGCGGTGCCCTGGGCTGTGGCTGCGGCCGTGGTCGCGGTGTTGGCCGTGCCCTGGGCGGCCGCCGCCGCGGCCTGCGCGGTTTGCGCGGTGCCCAGGGCGGTGTTGGCGGTGCCTTGCGACGCGCTCGCGGCGTCCCTCGCGAGGACGGCCGTGCCATTGGCCGCGGAGGCCGCGGCCTGTGCGGTGTCCGCGGCCTGCCGCACGGTGTACAGCTGGCCGCCGTTGACGGCATCGGTGCTGGTGGCGTTCACCGCGCCGGCGCTGACGTTGACCAGGCCGCGCGTCTGTCCCGCGCTGCCGAAAGACACGGTGTTGGCCGATGTGGCGACCGAGTTCGCGCCGATGGCCACACCGCCGTTCGCGCCGTTTGCGACCCGGCTGCCCGAGCCGATCGCCACGCTGCCAGTGGCCTGCGCTGCCGCACCCGAGGCTGTGTCGCTCGCGCCGCCGATGGCCGTGCTGCCGTTGCCGGAGGCCTGGGCGCCCTGTTGGGTGCCCAAGGCGCTGCCGATGGCGACGGCGGCGTCGCCCGATGCCCGTGCGCCGCTGCCGCCCGGCTGGCCGCCAAAGCCGCAGCAACCGTTACCGCCGGTGCCTCCCGCGCCGAGCGCGATCGCCCCGCTGGCCGATGCCTGGGCGCCACGTCCTCCGGTGCCGCCTGTGCCGCCTGCGTCGCCCTGTCCACCGGTGCCTCCGCCTCCGATGGCCGTCGTGCCGCTTGCGGTGGTGCTGGCGCCGGACCCTCCCGTGCCGCCGGCTCCGCCGGACGCTCCCACACCGCCATCGCCGCCCGCACCCAGCGCTGTGGCACCGTCGCCAGAGGCCGAGGCGGCACTTCCGCCGACACCGCCGGATGCACCCGAATCCCACGCGCCCGCATTGCCCACGTTGCCGTGGACCAGGCCGGCCGCATGGACACTGCCGGCAACCAGCAAGGCCACGGCAGTCAGATGCCGAAAGGCGCGGGCGCGCGGCGGTTGTCCATGGACACCGTGGATGTGGACGTGGATCGGCATGGACTCTTCCCCTGTGAAAGCAAACAAGACAAACGCGTCGAAGTGTGTCTTTTTGCCCTCGAGGGAGCCATCACCGAAAACTGGTACGCGCCCTCGCCAGGGTGCTAGATCGCCTTGACCTCGAAGTAGGCTTCATCCGTGTCGCCCAGGTCGCGAAAGCCCGCCGTGCGCGCAGCGTCGTAGGCCTTGACCCAGCGCGCGGCCAGCGCGATCTCGAGCTTGGTGAGGTCGGTGTCGCTCGACTCGCTGGCGTTCTGGAAGGCGCGCATGGCTGGCAGCACGTCGGCGCCCAGCTGCTTTTCGAGTTCGCGCCGGAAGCGTTGCTCGGCGACCCTGACCGCGTCGGCCGACGAGTGGGGGTAGTCGATCAGCTTCGCGGAAAAGGCGTCACGCGGCTCGTCTTCGGTGTCTTCGAGCGCGGCCGCAGCGGCGGCGGGCTCATGGAAGTTGAAGAGGGGCGAGGGCGGCGTCGCCGGCCGGGGGAAGAAGAGTTCAGCTTGGGTCATGGTTCACCCACGCGTTGGACTGCGATGCGTTCTTCGGCATGTGGATTCCTTGAGAATACTGTTTAAATGTACAGTATTGAATCCATAATTCAAATGACAGATGGCGCGCATCTGGCGCGTGGAGCCCTCTGCTTTAATGGCGCCTTGCCGGGGGAGGGCCCGGGCTTGTGTCACTGAGGAAGGCGACGTGCAGATGGATTGGATGACCGTCCTGGGGACCGTCGGAGTGATCGTTCTTCAAGGGCTGTCGTTCTGGTTCCTCTACTGGCTCTGGAAGAAGCTCCGTACGCCCAAGGCGCCCCGGGCGGGCGCTGCGCCCCTTGCAATCAAGGGCGGGGTAGTGCCCGTCGTGGCCACCTTCACCGGCCTGCGCGGACTGCCGTGGGTGGCGCTGGCGACCAACAGCCTGAACCCTGTCTTGCGCATCGAAGGCGAGCAGCTGGTGTATCGCGTGCTGCGCCAGCGCGAGCGGCCTTTCGCGGACATCCGCCAGGTCGATGTGCGCGAGGCCTATGGCACCTTCAACCTGATCTTCGAGTTCCACGACGCGCGGCGGACCTTCGTGGCCAATGTGGGCACTGCGGCGCGCGGGGCGCAGGCGTTGGCGCTGCTGCCCGAGAGCGTGCCGCTCTCCGCTCGTGCGCGGGAGGCGTTGCGTCCAGCGGGCGCCAAGGCCGGCGTGTGACGGGTTCGCGCGGTGCATCGGCGCGGCCGGCGTCGATGCACCTGTGCACTGCGAGGCATCGCTACTACCATCGCGTCCATGCGCCTTACCTTCCTCGCCAGCCTTCTCCTGATCGCCAGCGGCATGGCCCAGGCCCAGCAGGTCTATCGATGCGGCAACCAGTACAGCGGTGAGCCCTGCGGCGGCAGCGGCGGCCGCGTGGTCGACGTGTCGCCGCCGGTGCGCAATCTCGAGGCGGCCGGTGCGTCCCAGGTGTTTCTCTGCGTCAGCAACAGCGGTGGGCGTTTCTGGTCGCCGAATCACTGCCGCGAGCGGGGCGCGCTGGTCGAGCGCATCGAGCCGGTCCCGGCAGGATTGCCGTGGGAGCAGCAGGTGGAGATGGCCGACCGGCAAACCCGGCAGGGCTATGCGGTCCAGCAACAGGCCGCACAGCAACGCGGCGCGACGTCGCCGGGTGTGACGGGGGCCAGTGGCGACACGTCGCGTTGTGCGCACTTCAACGAGCGGGTGGCGTACTACGACCGTTTGGCGCGGCAGCCGCAGAGTGGCGCGACGCAATCCTGGATCGCCGAGCAACGCAAGGAGGCCCGGGATCAGCAGTTCAGGGCACGGTGCTGAGGCCCGCGAAAAGCGGCTGCGCGTGAGGCCGTGAGGCCTGCACTCGCAGGGCCTCAACGGCCGGGCCCGAAATGATTCTGCGCAACGCACCGACGCCCGCCGGATTGCACGGCATTGCAGGCGTTCTCGGCGGCAGCGTACTGCTGCTGGCGCGTCTGGCGTTCCGCGGCGATCTGGGCGGGTGTCACGCCGGGCTCGGTGGGGCAGTTGGCGGCGATCATGTCCAGCACCGTTTTCGTCATGAACATCACCGTTTCCTGGCTGGCGGTGATCGAGGCATTGGGAGCGACCTTCGTCGCGATGACCGACTGCTTCATGGCTTCGCAGGTCTGGCTGGAAAGGCGCGTTCCGGCAGAGCGGCTGGCCGCGTTGGCCGTGCCCGCTGGCGACGAACCGCCACCCGCGTTCGTGCTGCCACCCGACTCACCCGTCATCTGCCGCGCTGTCGTGGCCGCCAGCGGATGGTCGGGGAAGCGGCTCATCAAGGTGCGCTGCACCTCGCGCGCGCGGGCGTGGTCGCCCTGGGCGTTCAGTTCGTCGGCGCGGGCGAAGAGCTGGCCGGGGTTCATCGTCTGCAGGCTGGTTCGGAATTGCTGTTCGGCCTGGGCGGCCTGCTCGCGTTTGCGCTGCTGTTCGGCTTCGGCCGCGAGCCGGTTCTTTTCTGCTTCGGCGCGTGCGGCGGCCTCGCGGTCGCGCGGCAGGTTGACGTCGATCCGGTTGCCCTCGGTGTCGATGCGCGCGCCTACCGACAGCACGCCCTTTTCGTAGCGGCCTTCCTCGGACAGCGACCCGTCGGCGCGGTACTCGCGGCCCTGGGCGGGCTTGCCGTCCACGCGCAGGCCTTCGAAGCGGGAGCCGTCGGCGCGCGTGAAAGTGCCCTGCACGGCGCCTGTGTCGGTCCAGCGGCCGACCAGGGTGGCGCCGTTCTTGAAGCCGTACGCGCCCGCGCCGACACGCTTGCCGTTCACATACTCGCCCACGAACCGGTCGCCGGTGGGGTGCAGGACGTCGAATGCCCCCTGCTTCTCGCCTTGCCGGTACTGGCCGCGCTGGATCTCGCCGCTGGAAAAGATCGTCGTGCCGGCGCCTTCTTCCTGGCCATCCCGGGTCTGGCCGTAGTAGACCCAGGTGGTGCCGTTCTTGCCATTGCCGCTCAGGGTATCGCCGGTGCCCGCATCGCGCACGCGGTTGCCGATGTCCTGTGCACGGGGCTGGACGTCGGGCCGGGCGCCCAGCGCACGCTCGTTGCTGCGCTCCTCGCTGTTCAGCTCTGCCGTGAAGATGGCATCGGGTGTGACTTCCTTGCGATAGCCGAACAGCAGCGTGCGCGTGCCTTCGCCAATGGCAGCCTGCAGCCGCTCCAGGTAGCTCTTGGCGCGTGCGCAGGTCTTCTGCACGTTCAGCACGAAGCGGCAGCCGACATGCGCGGCGCAGAGATCGGCCTGGGTGACTGTGGCCTCGTCCTTGAGCTCGACGCAGTTGGCGATCTCGGGATTGACCTGAGCCCGAGCGTCCGCAGGAGCAGCCAGTACGCAGGCAGAGAGGACCAGCACCGACAGGAAGTGGATGGGGATCTGGATCGCGTGCAAGAGGCCATGCCGACCTCGGCGGTGGGGGGTGGCGTTAGGTTCTTGCGCGGTGGTCTTTATCGTCATGGCGTCATCCCCTCGATGTGAGACCAGCCGAATCTAGTCGCTCGATTTGCAAGCGAAATACCTCTTTTGTGGGAGTCCACGGAAACCAGTGGGCTGGGACTGCGCTGGCCAAGAAAAAGCCCGCACGACGGCGGGCAAGGGTGGTCCTGAGGAGAGAAAAATTGGGCCACTGAACTCAGCCTGGTGGCCGATCTTCTCGATCAGCGCACCGAGGCATATTGGCTATTGCATATTCCCCCGGTTGTATTGGTCAAGCCCACGCTGAAAAGCCGTTTTCCCGTTGTATGCCTGGTCATTCTCTCGAAAATATTGGGCAGCAGTCTGAAAGTCCTTGGCGCATTGCTTGTAATGGTTGGCCGCCATCGGTCGGCGATTCTTCTCAGCCTCATGAGCGGCAGTTTCACATTTTCTTTTGTTGTCCATGGATGTCGTCCAATTGCTGGCGAGTGCATGAGAGGAGACGAATGCCAGCAAGATGGCGAGAGAAAATCGAATCATGTGAACTCCTATAAAACCCTGTTTGGTCAATGATGAATGGCAAGCGTTATTTCGCCTCAGGGTTCCCGCCGGATACGATTTGAGCGCTCCCTGGCTTCTTGAACGGATCCCGCTCCCCGGGTGTTGAATCGAACAAGGCACGAGGCGTGTGCGTCTTGGGCGCGTTTGAGCCTGGTGGCTGCGCAGTACTCTCTGTCGTCCTGTGTTCGCTCGCGCTGGCATTGCGCGCGCGTTGTCATGACGGCGCTGTCGAAGTCCCCGCATGCGCGCTGCGCTTCATTGCCGCTCGCAAGGGCGGCGTAAAGAAAAAGGCCGAATGCCAATAGCGGGCTCTTGTAATTCATCGACGTCTCCTCGTGGTGGAAGACCCGAATCTATCCATGCCATTTTGCAAACCAAATACCGCATTTGTGGGAGTCAACGGATACCGGTAGCACGGCAGTGATCACCTTTCGGAGGATGACTGGGCAGTCTTGGGAGAGATCGGAGGGGCTGTACCGCGAGGGAGCGAGCAGGCGACGGGCGGGTTGAACCTACTGCCGCATCCGTGGGCAGCAAGCGCGTCGACTTGGCGGTAGCTCGCGCATGAGTGCTCTGTGCGTCGTCCTTCCGGCGGAGCAACGGCGCAAAAGTTGGAGAAACCCGTTGCGGTTGGGCCCGGAGGGGATTGAAGGATGAGCTGTAGGCCGCGCCAGCATTCGATTTCCTTCGTAGGCGTTCGAATTGTTCCCCCGTCTGTTCCCCCGGATTGAATGTACTGGTTTTCGATGCCATCAGTGCGAAAAGTGCGTAGTGAGGGGTCATCGAGCCCGAATTTGATCTGGCCGGGGGGAACCCAATTGCCCGTGGGCTACTGCAGCAAAGAGCGGCTGGCGCTCACGCTGCCAATCCTTGCTCGCTCAGCCAAGTCGTCATGTCGGCGGCGCGCCAGCGTGTGCATCGCGCTGAGAAAAGCCATTTCCGTCGCGCCCATGATGGATTGGACGGACGCTCCTGAAAAATCCAGTAAATTCAACGACTTAGCCCCCCATGGCACAGGTCGTGTGGCGCCAATGTGGCAATTGCCGCCTTTTCCCAATACGAAAGCATCAACCTTGGAGCCACCAACGATGCCCGAGAGCCTCCACCCTGAACAGGCCGCCATCCCCCATGACGTGCTTACATCGATGTTTCGCGAGGTGCAGGACGGTATGGCAGAGCACCTCAAATCTAGTTTTTCTGAGGTCTTTTTTCCCCAAGAAGGAGGCTCAGACCTACTCGAGAATGGAACGGGCTCGCTTGTCGAGGTTGATGGGGTGAAGCTACTGCTCAGCAACGAACACGTCGTCAAGAACGTGCGCCTTCAACATTCGTTCCCCAATTTCGATCGCTACGTGACGGGCGCCTATTTGAAGTACACGATGGGGGAGCCTTTCGATGTGGGCGTCAGTCGAATAGGAGACGACACTTGGGCCATGTATGGAGAAGGTGCATTTGCTATTCCGCTGAGCCGTTTTGCGCTGCGACATGAAACCCACCTTCACGAAATTCTTTGGACTGCAGGCTATCCCGGCGCGCGGGTAAAGCAACTTGCTGCGACTTACGCAGTCGCACAGGTTCTGTCGACACAAGAGCACATTTTCCGCGAGGATGAAGTCCCTCACGAACGGTTTGACCCCGCCTATCACTTCGGTGTTGGATACAGTCCGGAGAAAGCAATCCGTTTTGACGAGCATGACTCGAGTAGTCCTGGACTTTCACTTCCAAATGGCTTAAGCGGCAGCCTTGTATGGAACTCCCGTCGACTCGAGTGCTTTTATGCTCGTCGACCTTGGGAGCCAAGCATGGCGTTGGTAACTGGCATCATCTGGGGCTGGCCAAGCAGCGACTATCTGATCGCCACCAAGGTTGAACACTTCCGTGACTTCTTGAGTACCGCATCGAAGTTGCCAAGTACTAGGCAAGCCGCAGAGAACGGTCAGCCTTCGGACGGGGAGGCGAGGCTACCCGAGAGCGGCGGCTGATCGCCCTGCGCTCACAGTTGCAATTCCAAGCAGACCCCTTAGCGCAATTTTCATGACCTTCTAGCCTTGGGGCTGCACGGGTTACACCTTTCGCGCTCCATCCAGCTTGCGATGCACAAACGACACTAGCGCAAAGATATCCAGCGCATCTTGCTCAGGCATAGGCCAAGTGACTTTCGGTGCGTGTGCGGTTGGATTTCGTATGGAACCGAAGAGACCTAACAGCAAGTTGCTGATACCCTTTTGCTCACTAACTTCGGTATCGGTAATTAAGTTGTTCAACGCAACGATTGGCGACTTAGTCGATAAGGCCTGATTGACGAGTTCGGCTCCGTCAATAGTCAAGCCAGAAATCTGACGCAAACGCTCAGCCACGCTTTTGACCGCTTCGAGTACGGCGTGAAAGTAGTTTTCCGCGAGCAGCTCAGCTGTGCAATACGCGAAAATCTGCGGATGGGTGCCACGATCTTCAAGTATTGACTTGAGACGTCTGGCGCGTGCTACGGCCCCGGACAAAGTAGTCTCGCTAGCTGTTCGAATTACCTTGCCCTGATCGTTGACCCCGTAGCTAGCCAAGGACAACGCGACATTCAGTCCATCTTGCATATGTCGGAACTGCTGGGGCTTCTGAATGAACCGCGCCGGGGCCATTGCGCGATTGACGAACAGGATTACATGGTTGCCGAACTGATGCTTGTTTTGTTGGAGCACAAGCGCATTGAAGATGCGTTTCCACTTAGTTTCGTCGGCGCTTGGATCCTCGATTCCCATGTCCGTTAGAACGTAGCCTATCTCTTGCCCGGTGAGGCCCTCATTAGTGTCGCCTAACACTCGGCAGACCGCCTGAAGAACGGAGGCCTCAAAACAAGGAAGGCGGTTCATGGCACAGAGCTCACGCTAGATACCAGGTAGGCGAGCACGCCATCACGTATTTTCATCATGTCATTGTCTGAATTGGTACGCGCACCGGCATGTCCTGATGCACCCAGTTCGTCGTTGCTAGTGCACGCAGGCCTTGAGCGTGAATGTTCGTATCTCCGTCCAGTGAGCGGAGCGTGCAGAGGATGTAGACGGTTAAGCCTTCGGCCAACGGCGGTTCGAACTCACGAAGGAACATTCGCGCTTGGAGAGCCCAGGTATCGCCGCCGATGCCGTTGGCAAATACTTTGCGATGGACTTTTACCGGCGCCCACTTTCCGCCGTGCTCCACCTGCGCAGTCTCGTAGCCGTTCGTGCCGTCCTCGCCTTTGAGCGGCACCTTGCTGTGTATGTTGTCCCCTTCCAAGGTGCCAAAGCTCAGCTCCACGTTGGCCCGTACATATTCCGCTCCGGCATTGCCATCAAGTGGTGGAGCATAGACCGCCGTAATGATGACTTCACCGCGCAACTTTCCATCGCGCAATAGGCCTTCCGGGATTGGGTACGGTGCCTTCCGCCACCGTACCGACGGCACAAGTCGCGATTCAAAGATTAGAGTGAAGCTGTCGTCTCGGTCGTAAAGAGCAGCTAGTACATCCGTGGGCAAGCCCGCTCCGTAGTAGCGCCGTTCCAGGGGCGTGTACGGCGGTGATGACAACTGGGCCGAGTGGACCATGAGGGCCTTGACGAGAGCTGGCTTGGGCGTCAAGGCCGTGCCACCTGCAATCGCATCCCATGCGTGTGCCGCAATGCTCGATGCGATAGGAGCCGCGAAACTCGTGCCGAAGCCGCGTGCACGAGCGTTGTTGGCCGTCAGGACTGCAACACTTGAAGCGCCGGAATTCCACGGCGCATGCACGCCACCTCCCAAATGAACAATGTCGGGCTTTGGCGTGAAAACCGGGCCAGGGCCTCGGCGGCTGTATGCGGCCGGTTCTCCAACGTTGTTTAGGGTGTCAGGCGCACCAATGTGGCAGACGGACCCCACAGTCAGCGCGCGCACGGATTCTCCGGGCGATGAGACTTGGTCCCGCAAATCGGCAAGTGCGGGCCAGGTCCGGCGTGGCTCGGCCAAATAGTTACCGGCCGCCACAACAAATAGCACGTCATACTGATCGCTCAGTTGATCGAGAGCCTGGGCAAACTCACTGAACGTTTGCTCGTCACAAGCGTTGGAGGTTCCTAGCGACAAGTTCCAGATATGGACGTCCGGCCGGCTCCGGATAGCGTCTTCAAGTCGCAGCACGAGGTCTCCGACAAAGCCGCCGCTCGCAGACTCTAGGCCACAGACGTCATAAACCATTGCCCCTAGCGGGGGCAAATTTTCATGGGCGTCGTTCATGCCATGCGCGCCTGCCACCAGAGAGGCGACGTTGGTGCCGTGCTGGTGATCGGTATCAGGCGGTAGCACATAGGTTTTGGTCCCAGCGATCCACGGGCGCAGGGATGCTGCAGTCGCCGCAGTGCCCGTATCAAAGACTGCAACCGTCGGCAGACCGGCCCTCGGCGCGACGAGGTGCGGGGCCACAGTACTAGTTTGCGTTCCTGCCCAGGGTAGGGTTGCCGTCGGCAGTAGCTTTGGTTCGGGCATTAAACGCCGCAAGCCGGGAAAGCTGAGCAGTTCTTCGAACTTGTCGTCGCTAACGTCGCTAACGTCCAGAAGGCTCGCAAAGAACCAGCCGTGCCGGCCTTGCCGGAAAAAGCGGTGCTTTAGACCCAAGTGGTTGAATAGACCCCGCACCGCTTGGAAAAGGGTGGCGTTAGCGGCGTCATTTCCGTATCTGAAGAACCGCAGCAGCGCGCGACCTTGCGCCGTGACTGCCTGCGTCCCTTCTGGATTTCGCTGGGCACGGCTCCAGGGCTCGATGCTCTCAATCGCGCTCAGGTTAGCTCTGATCGCCTTGATGTCGCGGTCGAGTATCACGCTGCGTAGCGCGGTGATGCTGCCGCTGTGGGCGCCAACCAGCATCTCTTCAACTCGCTCGTGACCGGCTGGCACTAAGCCGGATTCCGCCACAATCTTGACGGGACGATGGGACTTGGCAATGGCCTCGTGACGCAGGCGGATAACGAGTGGCGCCAACAAAAGCGGATGCGCTCGCATCTCCGGCGCAATCTGTTCCGTGGCGGCATCGAGGGACATAGCCAGTGCCTGACGATACGCAGTATCGACAGCGACGAACTCCTTTTTGGGGCCGCCGCCCGGCTCCATGCCCTGTAAATCCCGTCTCTCGAACGCAATCTGCTGGAACGGGTTGGCTGGGCTGGGGCTTGATGCCGGCCTGTGCGAATCAGTTTGGCTTCTGGTTGTCCTCTTCGTGGCCATCTGAGACTCCCTCATGAGTTATGTTGGTAACGTGACGGGTCGAAACTCCGTAAAGCTTGGCAAGCACGCGTAGCGAGAATATCTTGCGATCCCAACGACGCAACCACGCCATCTCAGCATCTCGCGTGCTCAATGGCACCGCTCGATCAGGGCGAGCATCAATCCAAGGCGTCGGAACACTTCGTGTTCGTCGACCTCCGAGTGGCCTGCGATTACAGCGGCCCGCTTCGAATCCAAACAGATTTGTTCAATAACCGCTCCTGTTACACCCTCGGACCGCGCGACCAGTCCATCGAGATCTAAAGTGGCTGGCGCATAGCTCGCTAAGAACTGCTTCCATAGAGCCCTGCGGACGCCGTGGTCTGGTAGCGGCATGGGTACCCTGAAACTAAAGCGGCGCCAAACTGCGGGGTCCAGCAATTGGTCGTGATTGGTGGCGGCTAGCAAGATGGTGCTGTCGGGCAGGGCATCGATGTTTTGCAACAGCGCGATAACCACTCTTTGCAGTTCGCCGACATCTCGCTCATTGCCGCGGGCGCCCGCTAAAGCGTCGAACTCATCGAGCAAAAGCACGCAGGGGTGTTGTTCCGCGTAGTCGAATACGCGCCGCAAGTTCCGGCTGGTTTGACCAAGCAGGCTGCTCACCAGCGTATCGCAACGCACAGTTAATAGCTGCAGGCCAAGCTGAGCGGCCACCCATCGTGCCAGTTGAGTCTTGCCCGTGCCTGGCAGTCCGTACAGCAGAAGTCGGTTCGGCAGCGCAGCGTTAGCGGCCACCAAAGCATCGTGATGTCGCACGCTTGAAAGAAATTCTTGAATCCGCGACTCAATGGCACTGGGGAGCTCAAGGCAGATATCGTGCGATGCGGGCTGGCTTACATCGACCGTGTGCAGCCGGCTTTCCCCGTCGACGGGAAGATTGTTCAGGCTGATCCCGCGTTCGCCGTCTTGTACAGAAACTAGGGCACCCGGCGCCCGAGCTAGACGTTCCCTTACTTGGCGGGCTTGCTGACGATTGCCGGATTGCTCCAATTTGTCGGCCAGCAAGCCTGCGTAATTCGCGGCCATGCTTGCGTTGGCGCGCAAGGCGCCGTCAAGTATCTTCAGAACTTCCGACAAATGATCCACGGCGAGACGTCTTTTTGAGGTTGTGTCGCAGTTTAGACGCGAATCGATACGGAAATTTGAGAATCTGTTTTGGAATTTAGGAGATTTGTATCACGTGGGGCCGCCGAAGTCGATGAGGAAGCGGGCCTTCTGTGTGGACGAAAGTCTGCGTATCGGTAAGGGGCGCCTGCTAGGGAAGCGTCAGTAGCTAGGCGCTGCAGTGAGCGCCGGGGCGGCGTTCCGAAGGGTCGAAGTTGCTCCAGCTCTTTACGCGCCGCCTGTTGGCGGCTGTCGATCGTGCTGGCGGATTAGGTGAGGTTCCGCCGAAGCACGTGGCGCCTACGCTGCAGCTCCTTGTTCGCGCAACCAGGTCGTCACGTCGCCGGCGCGCCAGCGAGTGCATCGCGCACCGTTTTTGATCGGCTGCGGGAAGTTGGCTGTGGCCATCTTCCGGCGGATCGTCGACTCGCCGAGGCCGGTGAGATGTTCGACGACGTCGATGCGCAAGAGTGCGTCGGGTATGAGAGCCGCCTGCAGGGCCTGGGCGGGTGGTCGACGGGGCCTTTGCGTCGGAACCGAGGGTGAACGTTCACCGGGTTCATTCAGCTCGGTGGCGGCTTGAATCTTTGCCCACAATCCAGCAGGCACATTCACGGTGATCCACTTTCCGGCGCCTGCGCGTCGTTGACTCGGGGCGCTGTGGCCGCATTGCAGCAGTTCGCGGAGAAGCGCTGTCATGCGGACACCGCGATTTCTTCGAAGCGCATCGCGGCGGATTCGAGCGGTGCCTTGATGCGGCGGATCAAGTGGGCGTTGTCGCCCTTGAACTTGTCGACGACGGGCGCCGCATCCGTCTCGAGCGCGGCCGCGCCGCGCGGCGCCCACGGCAGGGCTTTGGACTCGCTGGTTTCAATCGAATTGGTCATGCTGCCTTTTCCTCCTGGTGTTCGGCGATCCATCGCTGCACCGCGCGTGCGGCGGCGACATATGCATCGCTTGGGGTCTTCGTGATCTCTTGGCCGGGCCGGTACGCGCGCCAGATGTCGTCGCGCAGCGTCTTCGGCAGGCTGAACCAGTGGGGGCTGCAGCCCCACATGGCTGGCGGCACGTCGCGCTCGCAGCCTGGCCAGTGGCAGGTGTGGCGGTGCTTCGGTGCCGGGCCGCGCGCCCGTATCGCCGCCTCGACGGCACGGCACTGCGCGACGCCGAACCACGCGATGTGGCATTCCTCGACGTTGGCGATGCCGAGTTCGGCGGCGAGCCAGCCGTAGGCGGCGGTGCGGGTCATCTGGGCCCGGTCACCCTCCCACAGCGGGTTGAAGGCTGCCTTAGCCGCCTTGCGAGCGGCGCGGATCTGGGGCGTGGCCAGTGTGCCGAGCGGAATGCCCGTGAAGGGGTGCAGCCCCACGTAGGAGTCGCAGCCGGTGCACATCAGCGCCCAGGGCCATTCCCCGTGCTCACGTCCATAGATGCAGCTGTTCGAGTCGATGAAGACCGGCGAGCCGCAGTTCGGGCAGCTCTCGGGCACGGGCAGCGGGTTCCTGACGCGCGCGGTGGCGCTGCGCGACGGGTTCCACGGGGTGATGGGGGCGCGCGCCGTCGTCATGACGGGTCTCCCGCGTCGACGCCGACACTCGGCGGGAATCCGGGGACAGCAGCGCCTTCCGACTTTGAACAAACCGACGCACAGCGTGCGGCCGTCGCACAGATCCTGATCGACCGTATCGAGGTGACGCCGCCTCGCTTGCAAGCGACGGCAACCGGGAATTTTTCACATAGCACATTCAATTTCATCTGATAGGATGAAAACATTTTTTAACAAGAGGAAGAGCGTGAAGATTTCAATTGGTTCGGCTACTAAGGGCACATTCATTTTTACCGCTGTGACAGTCCTTTCAGGGTGCGTTGCTTATCCTAATGTTGAAAAAATTAATGCTGATTTCAACGGCTATCTGAATTCGGAATACAGCATTTCGTACCCGTCTGCAGCTTTGCGAGCAAAATTGACGGAGGTTAATCTGAAGCCAAAGCCTGAAATTAAAGATTTTTCGATGAAAATGAATTTAAGTCAGGCTGGTATTGGGGAGCAAACCCCGAAGGTCAGTCCCTTTGATGTTCGATTCACGAATCTTGGCAATGGTTTTTATCGCGAGGTCCGTGAGCTTCGGAATAATGACTTTCTCACGGCGCGATTTGTGTATCTGACTTGGGCTGGGCTCTTGCAGTTGAGGAGCGACACAATCATCAGTGGGGACACTTTTCCGGTGCCGTACCAAGAAGTCAAGGATGTGGCGCAATTTAAGTTTGACCCGGCAAATATGAAGGTCGGGGATAAGTTGGTCTTCGAAACAAAGCTGGGCAATCGCCCCCAAGCTTTTAACTTCATAACTGAAAAGTCCGAATGCATTGCTGAAAAAATAGCACCTGCAGCCAGCTTGCAAAAGAATTTTTCTGGGAATGGTGTGTGGTTGGCGTGCACTACCAAAAACGACAGAGGCTTCGATTCCAAGAAAAAATCGGTCTACTTGATCGACTATGCTCTTGCAATTCCCCTCGAGTTCAAATCGCCTACAAGAACTCAAGAGTACGAAATTACCGGCTTTACGGCGCAATAAAGCCAAGTCAAGGTATCGCATCGTCGCGTTTTGTCGGTGGCGAAGCATCCCAACGCGCCGGGCGCGCCTTGTTTCTGGTGTGCGTTCGCTCATGGCCGAGTCAAGCGGCCTTGGGCGGTGCGAACTTCTTGAAGGGCCGCGTCTTGATGTGCTTGCCGAAGAACGTGCCTATGGATTCGGCCGCGAGGAAATCGGCGTGCACCTTGGCGTCAACGCCGGGGTACTGGTAGACGGTGCCGGGCCCGTGGGTGAAGGTCACGGCGAGGGTCTTGCTGCCGGCGTCGTAGCCGATAGAGGCCACCTGCTGGGACTTCACGGGCTTCATCGCGATGACGATGAGCTCGGCTTCGTCGTTGAGGGAGGCCGGTGCGGGGGAGGTCTTGGGCATGGTTGCTCCTGGTGATGGGGGGTCAGGCGACCAGGCGCAGCGCGTGCGCGGCCTTGGCTTCGGTGGCGCGGTGCGCGAGGGCGTCGCAGATCGTGGGGAACTGGTGCTCGTGATAGAGCGTGGCGGCGCGCTCGCGGCCGGCAGGCTCGACGCCAAGGCCCCGCAGCTGCTCGGCGGTAAGCGTGAAGCCCAAGCGCGCGGCGATGTCGCCGATGCGCAGCGTGGGGGCGCCGGCCGGCGCGGACTCGTTGGCGGCGACGGCGCCCGCGGCGAACTGGCGGGCGGGCTCGGAGGCGGGGGCGGGGGCGGGGTCCGTCGCATGCGTGATGCGACCACGCGAAAGTGCGGCAACTGCCCGCGGCGGGCTGGGCGGCTCGGCCGCCGCTGCCGCCTCGACGACTTCTTCCTGCGCTGCAGGTGCCGCAGCGGGCGTCAGCGCAGGTGCGGGTGCGGGGGCTGGCGCTGGCGCTGGCGCTGGGGCCGCCTGCTGGCGCCTCAGTTCTTCGAGCTGAGCTTGCAGCCGCTCGTTCTCGACGCGCAGCTCTTCTGCGGCGGCGCGCTCCCGGGCTTCGGCGATCATCTTTTCCAGCGCGCGGATGGTCGCGTCCTTCTGAGCAGCGGCGCGCACCGCGAAGTCTTCGAAGACGGCAGCGCTCACGTCGATCTCGCGCACGTAGGCCAAGCCGGCTTCGATTCGTTCGATGGACAGGCCCTCGGCCTTGGCCACGTAGCCTTCGATCCTGGCGATGGCGTCCAGGTGCCGCTGCGCGCGCTCGGCTTCCTTTCGGTCGCGCTCGGCCTTCTCGGCGGCGAGCTTGTTTTCATGCACCGTGATCTGCTCGTCGACGGCGGTTTCGATGGGCTTCACGATCTCGATCAATCGCGCGGCCTCCCCATCGACCACCTTCTTGCAGTCGTTGAGCTGCTCCTTGGTCCTGTCGCGCAGGCGTTGCAGCGCGAAGCGGCCCAATTCACGCAGCTCGAGGCGTGCGTCCTTGGCGGCCTTGAAACCCTTCGGCGTGCTCATGTCGAAGGCGACATCGCGGTACCGCTCCGCGAGGGTCTTGACCTCGGTTTCGAGCGGGGAGAAGAGCGCGAGCGCGGCCTGCGCAATGGTCTGCGGCTGGGCGGCAACTGCGTTCGGGGTGACGGTGGAAAGTTCGGACATAGGGCCTCTCAGAAGGGGTTGTCGATGACCGCATTGCCGGCGCGCGCGAGCGGCGCGGGGTCTGCGAAAAGGGCGGGCTGCGGGGCGGCCGCGGTGCTGGTGACGGCGGCCGGGGGCGATGCCGCTGCGACCTTGTCGGCGCCGGACATCTTTTTCGGCGTGCGCAGGATCTCGAGATAGCTTTCGACGAGACCGCTGAAGTCGATCAGGTCCGCTTCGAGGGCCTCGATGGCGTCCTCGTTGCGGTAGATGCGCTTCACGAACAGGTCTTTGCCGACGGGCTCCAGCCAGGGGCAGTACACGACCAGGTCGCACCACTTGCGGCCGGTGATCCACAGACCGCCGTTGATCTGGTCGAGATACTCGAGGTGCGCCGTCTCCGGGCTGGCCCAGACCTGGCCCAGCTTGTCGCAGGCCAGCGGGCACTTGATCTCGACCATGCCGTCGTCGTCGATCAGGCCGTCCGAGGAGTACCCGAAGCGCTCGTCATCGGTCAGGATCAGGCTGACCTCTTCGACCAGCGCGCCGGTGCGTGCCTCGTAGACCATGCGGGCCCGCGGCTCAAGGTCGCGGCCGCGGCGCATCGCGTAGGTGACGAACGTGTCGTCGAGCGGCTCGCGGCTGATCGTTTCGAACGCGACCAGCCAGGCGTACTTGATGGCGGCCGCGCCCGGCTCCGTGGTCGGCTCGCCGCGGAGCGCCTTGGCGATGGCGCCTGCGGTCGGCTTCAGCTTGTAGCCCGCCTTGGCGCGCGCGTCCGGCTCTTCCATGCCCAACTGCAGGGCGTCGACGTAGAGGCGCTGCTGGTCGCTGAGGCCGCCCACGCGCTCTCTCGCGTCGGAGAAGCGCGAGGCCGTGGGCACGCCGCAGCGCGCGCGCAGCCAGTCTTCGCTCCCCTGTGGGTAGTTCAGCAGGATCACGGACGCGCTCCTGCCTTCAGCCGTTGGCGATGGGCGATCACCGCGTCCTTGAACTCGGTGTAGAGATCGCGGCGCTGTGTCACCGCCAGCGCGCTCGATCCTTCCGCCCACAGCGCTGCGGCCTCGGCGTCCGTCTTGGTCCCGCGCAGGCGATGGAACAGCGAATCGGTGAGCCGGTCGGCCTCGGTCGCTTGCCTCACGTCGCTGGGGTCGGCGCCGGCGCCGTTGCCATCGTCGTCGCTCTCGCCGATGGCCACGTTGAAGATCAGCTTCAGCAAGTAGCGTTGGGAGTAGGTCATCGCCGAGCCTTGGGCGTGGGTCTTCGTCATGACGTCGCCGCCCTTGGCACCCTTGCCGTCGGCCGGCATGTCGCACTTGTAGGTGCGCATGTGCCCGGCCGCGTGCGACACGTAGCAGAGCACGCGGATGTGGTTCTCCTTCGGGCTGTCGTCGGTGTCGAAGCTGAGCGCGAAGCCGTTCTTTGTGTAGATGGGGCGCAGGGCGCGGTTGAGCTGCGCGTAGCTGGCGTAGGTGCTGCGCGTCTGCGGATTGACCGCGTCGGCCGAGATCGGGCCCATCGCGGCCTGGGCCTTCGTCATGGCCGCGTTGAACTTCTGTTCGTTGGCGCGCGCGTGCATGCGCTCGTGCATGGTCAGGAGGCGCTCCATCTTGTCGACATCGACGTTTGGGTCGTTGGCGGCGGCCGTGATGGCGTGCATCACCGTCGCAATCTCGTTGCGCGGCGCCAGGATCACGGGCGCCTTGGCTACGACAACCTCGGGCTCCGAGTGAGCGAGTGCGGCGCTCACTTCGCGATGCCCCACAGAGCGAACCAGGAATCGCGCGGGCCCTCGCCGTACATGGCGAGTAGCACGGCGGCCAGGATCAGCAGCAGGACCAACGTGCCGACAACCAGGTTGTCGCGGCCGGTGGACGGGAACCAGAGGCCGCCGATGGCCTCGTCGTTGGCGGCAGGCGGGAAGCCGGCGGGCGTGGTGGCGGCGCCGTGCTGCGGGCGCGGCGGGTGGACGAGGCGAACGCTCATTGGGCGAACCTTTCGATGACGAGGAGAACGATGACGAAGAGCCCAGCGAGCACGCTGGCGCGCATCACCAACTTTTCAGAGGGGTGCATCGGCGTGTCGGCATCCATCGGAACGAGGACGCCGGAGTTGGCGGCAGGGCCGAAGGCCTGCTCGAGCGTTCGTGGACACAGCGTGGCGCGTTCGTGCGTCGCATCGACGGTGCCGACGAACTGCCGCGATGCGGTCAGTGGGATATGGAAGAGGGCGCTCATGCTGCGCACCATCCGATCGCGCGCGCGGCGCGCGCCTCGGCGTAGCGGTGCCGCTGGGCGGTGATCTGGCGCTGCAGCTCCAGCCCGTGGGCGATCAGCGTGGCCATCATGCGAGCCTCGCCGAACGGTTGTGCGACAGCTCGAGGTTCAGCGCGGCCGAGGCCTGCATGCGCTCGAGCGCGCCGGTGTCCTTGGCGACCGCGTAGGCGAGGTCGAAGGCCAGCAATTGCTCTTCGATGAACTCGGGCCAGGGTACCGACTGGGCTGCCGGCTGGGGGTGGGCTGTGTGCCCGGGGTTGTTGTGCATCTGTGCTCCTCGCGGCTGCATCGGCCGGCGGAGCGAATATTAGGTGTGCCGAATTATTTGGTCAATAGGTGTGCCTAATATTTTGGGGCTCTAGTAGGGGGCGGCGCCTTTTGCCAATGGGCTTCGGCGAGGCCTTCGGTCCCGCAGCAGACTGATGGGGCCGAACACCTACCCTGAACGAGGGATGCAAGTCAGTCGGCTCCTTGCCAAACTCCGCGCGGGTTCTCAACCGTGTCAGTCAAAAGGAGACAATCGTGAAACTCTCTGCTGTAGCAATGACTGTGGTGCTTGCGACTACGTCCTCATCTGGTGTCTGGGCTCAGGCTGCTGGCGCTGGTGCTGAGTACAACAAGCGCGAGGCCGCCAAGATGCAGGAGGTTCGACGGCTGGAAAAATATGACAAGCCGTTGCGGGATGACCCAATAGGCAACGCGCTGACTGGCGGAGCCGCAACGGGCTTGGTGCGAGGGGCCGCTGCTGGCGCAGTAGGAACAGCGTCGCGCGCTGCCACCGGTACCGCTTCTTCCGAATACAAGCGACGCAACGAGAAGTAGAAGTGCGGCGCGCGCCGCGGAGGGCCATCAAAAGCCGAGCGGCGAGAGGCATCGAGGAGGGAGGACTCGGGGCTCTCGTCGCGATATGCCGGATAGATCCAGCTGCGATCAGTACTGTTCGCTTTTCCAGACGGTCAAGATCTTGCCGATGATCTGGAGGTGTGGATTTTTCGGGGAGAGGTCATAGGGCGGAAAGTCCTCGTTCTTCGAGATCACGCGCAGCACGAAGCCAGGCCCATTGAACTCAGGGACGCGCTGCAAAATCTTGATGTAGCCCTCGTCCCCCACGCGAAAAAAGTACACGCCTTCGTGGTCGACGCGGTTGACGCCTCGATCCATCAGCAGAGGGTCGCCAGGGTTGAACATGCCTCGCATCGATGGGCCGAAGCCGGTCACGATGCAGAGGTTCTGGATGCTCGTGTACGACCGCACATTGAGCTCCAGCCACTCGCGATCTACCCGCCAGCTCTTGATGATGCCTGGTGGCTCTGCTTCGAGCAGCAGCTTGCCGCGGCTGTCCATGCCGCCGCTCACATCGTATTGAACGATCACTACCTCGTTGTCGCCTACCTGCGGTGCGGCAGCGCTTGCTTGTGGTGGCGTGCCGGGCGGAGTGGGGACGACCGTCGCGGTGGCTGCGCTGTTGCGAGAAGCTGGCCACATTGGCCCTTGGCCATCGGACAACCAGAGCGTATTGCAGCCGTACAGCTCTGCCGCCTTTGCAGCAGTGGTGGCTTTCATGGCCTTCGTTTCGCCACTGAACCAGGCATTCACCGAAGGCGGCTTCGCTCCGGTCGCGCGTGCGAGATCGGCTTGGGAAATGTCGGGGCGCTCGCGGGCCAACAGGGCGAAGCGCTGCTTCAACGTCGTCATTAGGCAATCCTAATAAAGAAGTCATTAGGTGTGCCTTGCGAATAATCTTAGGCACACCTTAGAATGGCCGGCATGATCACCGTACAAGACCTCGGCGGCCCTACGGCCGTAGCCCGCATGGTTCGCCTTTCCGTGCCGACCGTGCACGGGTGGAAGGCGATACCGGAGCACCACTGCCCAACGATTGAGCGAGCAACGAACGGCCGCTATGTCTGCGAGCAGCTGCGCCCGGAAGCCCCGTGGCTGCGGGTGCCTGACAAGAAATGGCCGCACCCGAAGGGTCGCCCGGTCCTCGACATCGCCGCCGCTACGCCTGGGGCCGAGCCCGCGGAGCAGGGGGCCTGACGCATGAACGAGTTCGAAGCCATCGGCGCGGCTGCGCTCTTCATCGTGATCGTCGGATTGGTGCTCTGGTGCGCCGGCGTTCTCAAGGTGTCCATCGGCACAGGCGGGGAGGGCTGACATGAGCAAGCCATTGCTCGGAACGCCTGAGCACATCAAGGCCAAGTCTGTTGAGGTGCTGCGCCCGCTCGCGGGCATGTCGTACGCGGACGCGCTGTATGTGCTGGAGACCGCCCAGCGCACCCTGGCGGACGCAGTTGATCGGTTGCACGCGGAGCAGGTTTTTAGCCCTCCCGTTTTCCAATGTTCGCCTCCCAAAGATTCGGGAGATCGTCTTTGAGCAAGCGGTGCAGCTTTTTCGACAGCGCATCCACGTGCTCGGACGTGTTGTTGGCGTACTCGTACATGTCTTCTCGTGAGTTGCCCGCGATGCCTAGCTTGCGCTTGATCTCCTGGATCTCGATGAAGTTGGCAATGCACATGAGCTTGATCGTGCGCAGCTCGTCGAGCAACTGTTTTTCCATGGCCGGGGCCTTCGTTGGGTTGTTGAGGAACACCCATTGTGGCGAAGCAACCCCGGCCACCAATGTGAGGGAGGGCTGACATGCGAAGCCTGAAGCTGCCCCTGAATGTCGAAGAGGCGCGCAAGAAGATCGTAGCGACCATCACTGGTCTTTCGCTGCATGACGCCGAGTGGGCGCTCGATGCCGCGATGGCCGCGCTGCACCAACAGCAGGATGTCGCAATGCAGGGAGCTGTATTCGACGCCGTCACGGCCAAGTCGACGGCGTTGCCGGAGACCGACGTATGAATCAGGCCGATGGCTTCTCTGTGACTCGGCTGAGCCAGTCCTTCACCTTGGTGCTCTTCAGCGCTTCGTCCGGCAGCGCAATCGCCGCTGGGTCGAATTGGCCTCGCTGCTGCAACTGCTCCAGGGCCGCAAACAGGAGTGCGCGTGCTGCTCGCAGAGCCAACTTCGTTTCCTGCAGCTCCGCATTCAGTTGGGCAATGTTCATGGCCGGGGCCTTCGTCGTTGGGTTGTTGAGGAACACCCATTTTGGCGAAGCAACCCCGGCCACCAATGTGAGGGAAGGCTGACATGCGAAGCACCACGAAGAAGGGGCCGCGCACGCCGGCCCTGATCCATAAGTCCGGAGGCGCCGCCGAAGCGGAAGCACGCAGAGCTGTTGGCCACACGCCTGAAATCTCTGCGGCCGCGGCGCTCGACATTTGGGCTGCATTGCTGGAAGCCGCCCGCTCCAGCGCAATGGAGCCAGATGCACTGGCTCTATCGCTCAGCAACGCGCGCAGATTTCTCGACTCGATTAGTCCTTTGAGCCCTCCGTCAACTCGGAAAACAGCGTGAGTAAGTACGCCGCATCCGCTTTGGCACGGGTCTTGGCAGCTTCCAGGTCGGCCGAAGTGTTTCCCACCAGCTTGATTGCTCCCGACTCCACTGCTGCCTTCACGATTTCGAAGGCGGCTTTGCCGTTGACTTTGTTCATGGCTTTTTCTGCCCCTCGCGGGGTCCGTGTTGAGGAACTCGGACTCTACCCCGCGAGGGCGCGGGCACCCCGTCACCACCTCATTCCTTCGAAGGCCCGCTGATGCACGTCAAGTCTCTTTCCGCGCTCGATCACGCCGAAGTCGTCGAACTCGCCACGCACGCGGCCGAGCGGGGCGACGACATCGCGCACGCCAACCCGTTTTCGGCGGGCTGCTGGCGCCACGCCGTCTTTCGCGACGTGTTCGTCGCCCGCACCGCCGATCTCCAGCCGGTCGGCTGACCACTTCACCCCAACGAGCAATTCAAGATGTCCACCCTCGACGAGAACGACGAGCCGGCTTTCGCCCGAGGCGTCGCCGGGCCCCTCGGAAAATTGACTGAAGACCTGAAGACCAAGGTTGACGAGTCGACTGACAAGGTATTCCGGCAGCACTGCGCCCTGAACGGAACCGACCCTTCGACGCTGCTGCGTGACTTCGTCTACCTGACCTGCTACGGCAAGACGTGGCGGGCAATGGCGGCTGAAAAGCTGATTCATGACGAGGAGCGTATCGGCGCGCTTCGCAGGCTGACAGGGCTTTTTGAGGGCCCCGAATTCGAACAGAGAGGAGGGCGCGCCTGATGACCGACGCAGCCCCAGAGCTCGTCGCGAAGCTGCCCCTGTTCGTAGCCCAGCAGCACGCCGACGATGTCACGTCGGCCTTACTAGCCGACCTGCCCGAGAACTCGCATGTCTACGACGCCTTCGAGCGCGAGTTCGCCGAGGCGCTAGCGCTTGAAAAGTTGGTCGCGGTGGTATTCCATGAAGAGAGCTTCGCGCTTGCTCATGGCCGAGATCCTCAAATCGTCGTCGAGGCCCCACGCTCTCCAGGCAATCGATGCGGCCTCGTTGGCCAGCATCACGCTTCCGTCGGCTGCGAAGCTAACCAACCCGCGGTCAAACAAGCGATCAACGTGAGGCGACAGGAGGAGGCCGTTGTGTGGGTCGAGCCTCTCGTCGTTATCAGCTACGCGCCAGGGCTTGATGTGGCTTGCAGTAAGCAGCCCCGCGCCCGTGACGCCGGTGACTCGGCAAGTGAAATGACCACGCTTGAGGACGTCTGTTCGAAACTGGCCGTGGCCCAGTCTGGCAAGTACGAGTTGGCGCTTGGTCGTTTCGGAAAGTGGTGCACGGCGAATTTCTTCTTCAGCCTTGTCTTCAGCACGTCCTTCAACCGCGTCAATCAGCAGCGACCCAGCACTCGGATCTGTGCGTTCGATCAGCTGAAGCAACTTGGTAGCGAACTCTTTGGAGATCGAAGCCAGGTAGCAGCTCTGGTTGCCGTGGCCGTCCTCGGCGCGAATAGGGGAGTTCGAGGTGGGCAGAAGCGTGCGAATTTGCGCGATGGCCTTGCTCGGGGAGAAGCGGGTTTCGAGGGGTGCCCATGCGATCGAGACGTAAGTCCCCTCAATGTTCCAGTTTTGAGCTCCCGGCGCTTCAAACTGCGGCCGCCCGCTTGGCTTAGGAGCGGCAGTCGCCAAGCCAACCGCGCAGATGTGCTGATGGGCGTAGGAGAAAACCATGTCGCCCTTCGACACGAGCTTCAAGTTGTCCCAAGTGACTTTTCGACGGTCGTTGCTTGTCAGCAAAGGAGCCCAGATAAAGCCTCCCGTCGACTCAGCCTTGAAAGTCTGGTTGTGGTTCACCCACCAGTACCGCATTGCCTTCTCCTCCAGAAATTGTGGCAGCGAGTATGCCCGCCGGCCGCATTTGTCGTAGCCGTGCCAAGCGCGCGCAGCTTTGCGCAAGGAATGGCGGACACGTGAACCGGCCTGTTCCATACCCCAATGACACCCGCGCGAAGGGTTGGCGCTTCGAGCTGGATCACGAGCGCATCGAGCAGTCGGACACCTGGGCGTTGGCGCCCGCCGATGTGCGCCCCTGGCTGCTAATGCTGTGGCTTTCAGCCTGGCGTCAGGAGCCTTGCGGCTCACTGCCCAACGAAGACGAGCTCATCGCGGTGCGCATCGGCATGCCCATGAAGACCTTCGCCAAGGTGCGCTCCAAGCTCATGCGCGGTTGGTGGGAGGCCGAGGACGGCCGCCTGTACCACGACACGGTCACGAAGCGTGTCCTGGAGATGCTGTCCGCCCGCGACGCGGAGCGCCGCCGGAAGGCCGAGTACCGCCAACGGAAGGAGGCGGAAAGGACGGGTCTGTCCCATGGGACAGCCGACGGACACCAGCAGGACGACACCCGGAGCGACACCGGGAGAGACGACACCGGAACCGGAACCGGAACCGGAACCAGTACCAGTAAAGAAGAAACCACCACTACTTCCCGAACTACGTCCGGGTTGGTGGGGGCGGATGTGCAAAGCCCAACGAAGGCGGGAGCCATCTGCAAGGCCATCCGTGCGAAAGGCATTGCCGATGTGAACCCTTCAAGCCCGGAGCTTCTGGCCCTCATCGCCAAGGGCGTGCCTGTCGAGACGTTCGAGGCCGCGGCCGAAATCTGCGCCAAGGCCACGCCGCCCAAGGGCTTCGCCTATCTGCTCGGCATCGTGAAGCGCCAGCTCGGCGAGGCCGCGGCCATTGCCTCCGGCGTTGGCATGCCCGCGAAGCCTTGGGACGAGTCCCGCACGTCCATCGAGGCGAAGGGCGAGGAGATCGGCCTGGGCCGTTGGAACGAGCACGACCTGAGCGTCAACCGCGAAACCTTTCCCCAGTACACGGCCCGCGTGCGCCGGGCCGTCGAGCAACGACAAGGAGAACCCGCATGACCAACATCGCGCACGCCGCTTTCATCGCACTCGGCGCGCAGCGCCGCCTGCACGTCCTCTCGTGCGCCGAGCGCCAGCTGCACGGCCAGGGGCAGCTGTCCCCCGCGGCCGCACACGGCATCGGCGCCTACCGCGCTGTCGAGCGCAGCAGCCTGGACGTGTGCGCCGAGTACTTCGCAAACCTGACGCCGGCGAACGACGGCGCCTTCGCCCCCACACCGGAGCCCGAACTCGCATGACAACGCGCCGCCCCAAGATCGAATTCGACGCCGACGAGGTGTTCGCCCGCATCCGCACGAAGCCAGTTCGCTGGAATGACCTGGCAGGAACCAAGACACCGCCCGCCGCCAGCTGCGCCCGATCATCGACGACCTGCTGGCCAGCGGCGCGGTCAAGTTCGTGCGCCTTGGAGGCAGTCGGTACCTTGCTGCTGCAGCATGGAGCCCGTCGAAGCAGGAGGAACTGGACGAAATCTACGGCCGTTGCCGCGCGGTCGACGGTTGCATGCTGTGGACCGGGCGCATCGACCCGGAGCGCGGCCCGGCCATGTACGCGGCCTGGGGCGGTACCGAGCGCTCTGCGCGCCGGCGCGTCTGGGGAATCCGGCAGCGCAAGCTCGGCCGCGCGAGCACGATTGCGATGACCTGCGCCAATCCCTCCGACTGCGTGCTGTTCGAGCACATGCAGCGCTCCAACAGCGGCGCGAAGATGAAGGGCAAGCCCAAAACGCTGCTGCACCGGATCGCCATTGCGACTGCGAAGCGCAAGACCTCGGGAAAGCTCACGGATGAGAAGGTCGCGCGCATCCTCGACGGTGAACAGAGCACCCGTTCCCTCGCACGTGAGCTGGATGTGAGCCAAGCCACGGTGCACGCCGTGCGCTCGCGTGATCGCTGGCGCAACTACCGTGCGACGCCGTTCTCTGGCCTCGACGCCGCCAACGATTCGGGGAGGCGCCGCGCATGAGCTGCCCGAACTGCAACTTGGCCGCCGTGCGCGCCGATCACCCGGGCTACACGGCCAACTGCCGCGAGTGCCTGGCCCGCGGCATTGCCAATGGCCCCGATTTCTGGCGCTCGCGCCAGGACGGTGCCATGAGGCCCGAGTACGTCACCGCGCTCAAGAGCATCTGGGGCGAAGACTGGGAGGCTGGCAACGCGGCCGTGAAAGCCGCGCACGCGCGGCTCCGCGCGCTGCGCACCTCGCCGCAGGGGGCGCTCCTGTGACGACACGCATCCTCGGCGTGGACCCTGGCGCCAGCACCGGGCTGGCCTGCTACGAAGACGGCGTGCTGACCTGGCTGCGCACCATCGAGCCGCACGCCATCGAGCACTTCCTGCGCCACCATGTGCCGGCGCGCGTGGTGTTCGAAGACAGCCGCCTCGAGAGGCGCGCGTGGCATGCGCGCACGAAGAAGGACTACGGCGCGGCGCTGGCCACGGCCCGCTCGCTGGGGCAGGTGGACGCCTGGTGCAGTCTGATCACTGCCATCTGTGCCGACCTGGGCATCCCGGCCCACGGCATCAGCCCAACTGCGAAGGGCGCCAAGCTGGACGCGGCCGCCTTCGCTGTCGTCACTGGCTGGACCGCGCGTAGCAACGCACACGAGAGAGATGCGGCCATGGTCGCTTACCCCTACCGGAGAGCGATTCGATGAGCGACCTTGCCCTGCATGTAGTCTGGCCCGACCAGGAGCGGGCGCGCTCCAGCTTCCTCGAGCGCGTGGCGCCGTGGTGCAAGCAGCAGTGGGCCGCCGGCCGCCGCCTGGAGCTGGAGATCCGGTTGCACGAGGACGCCAAGACCGACCGCCAGCGGAAGTACTACCACGGGGTGGTGCTGAAGACGATTGCCGCCCAGGCGCGGCCGCAGGGCGCCCAGTTCCCGCTCGCGGTGTGGAAGGAACATTTCCGCGCCGAGTACCTGGGCCACAAGACCGTGACGACGAAGAACCCGCTCACCGGCAAGAAGGTGCGCCGGCGCGAGCGCGTCAGCACCGAAGATCTAGGCGTGAAGGGCTACAGCCAGCTCATCGACCGCGTGAGCGCCTTCGCTGCCAGCGAACTGGGCGTCAGCTTCCCCGCCAGCTACGAGCAGTGGGAGCGCATGCAGGTGGACCCAGACACGGGCGAGATCGTGGGGATGGGCCCGACATGAAGCCGCTGACCATCGGCCTCGACTACGACGGCACTTTTACCGCCGACCCGGATCTGTGGCGCCAGTTCATTGCGACGGCGCAGGCGCGCGGCCATGCGGTGGTGTGCGTCACGGCACGCCGCACGCCGCTCGACTTCGCGCGCGAGCCGCGCATGCCCGACAGCGTTCCCGTCGTGTGCACAGGCGGCCAGCCCTACAAGAAGCACGCGGCGGCCAAGGCGGGCTTCGCAGTCAACGTGTGGATCGACGACATGCCGGGCCTGATCGAGCCGTCGCTGGTGCTGGACTTCGGCCTATGAAGCGCAGCGCGCCCCTGAAGCGAACGGCGTTCAAGCGCCAACGGCCCAAGGTCGTTGGCGCGGACCTGGCCGAGGGACCGGACGCCACGGTGCTGGTCCGCGTGCAGCAGGTGTCGGGCCGCTTTGTTCGCATGGCTGCGATCAACGATGCGGACTTCCGGGGCGGCGCGCCGAAGACCGAAGCACAGCGCAACCCGGCGCTGCTGGCGATGGCGCGCGGCCAGCGCTGCCTGCTGACGGTGCCCGGCGTCTGCCGGCCGGACCCGGCCACCACGGTCGTGTGCCACAGCAACCAGTCGGTGCACGGCAAGGCCGGCGCGCGCAAGGCTGACGACCAGTGGCACGTGTACGGCTGCGACGCCTGCCACCGTTGGCTCGACCAGGGCCCGGCGCCGGCGGCCGAAAAGATCGAGCGCTTCGCCGCAGCTCACAGCTGGATGGTTTCCATCTGGCAGGACATCGTGGCCGGCATGCAGCCGGCGACGCCGAAGGAACGGAAGGCCGCCCAGTGGGCGCTCGACCGCATTGAACCCAGACGAGGAGAAAAAACGAATGGCTGATGCCCGGAAATCAACAACCGCCCTGGTGCTCGAGGCCGTGCAAGACCTGCACGCCCAGGAGCAGATCGTCACGCGCGAGACTCTGGCCCAGGTGACGGGCCTGAAGCTGACCGTGATCGATGACCGGCTCGGCGTGCTGGTGGACGACGAGAAGATCCTGCGAGTGCAGCGCGGAGTGTTCGTGCCGGCCGCGCTGCACCCGCCGGCGCGCGCCATGTCGAAGACGCTCATGCCCGACGGCATGGTCAAGCTGGAGGTCGGCGACGAGGTGTTCCTGTTGACGCCGCGCGAAGACCGCATGCTTGCCGGGCTGCAGGCTGGTGCAGCAGCGCAGTTCGCAGCCATCGAGCAGGGGCACCAGTCGGCCCGCTTGAATGCGGAGCTGGCGAACCAGGTGCGTCAGCTGGCCCGCGAGGTCGCCACGCTCAAGCAGCGGCAAGACCCTACGCAGCGCTCCCTGCTGGAGACCTGATGAAACACGATCTGCAGCAGTTGGCCTAGTCCGGCTTCGACCTAGGCGACTCGGCGGGAGACACCACAGTCATCGTTTGCTACATCCCCCAGGGCCACTAGGCGGGCTTCCGCGCGTTCTTCAGCGGTGTGCTGCCCGACTGGCTGGTGGTGATGCAAGCCCTCAGCGTTGGATGCCGTGCGCCGACGTGCATCCGCCGGGGGCAATTACTTCTTGCCGTCCTTGGGCGTAGGGGAGGCCTTCGGCTCTTGCTTGGCAGGCTTCTCGGCAACGTCCTTGGAAAGCTTGACTGGCGTGTTCGCCGCCTCTTTCTTCACAGCCTGGTCCGTCTGGCTCTGCGTTTGGTACACGCCGGCGAAGATGGAAAACGGAACGCAAGTTGCAACAATGCCGATCACATTGCGAGCGCGCATGATGGTCTCCATTTTTTAGAGGGACTCTGACGATACTGGCATCAAGGCGGTTTCGAATCCCTCAAAAAGGGGAGGTGTCCAGCCCGAGGCTTCCGCTTGGCAGGCGGGACGCTGGTGCGGTGGCTGGCGAGCGGGCTGGGAGAGGTGTGCCGGACACCACGAACTGGCCCGGCTTCGCCCAGGTGCTGGCGCGCCATGCGATCCACGTGGCACCGATGCCGGGCAAGAACTACCAGTGGTGCGCCGTCGTCGTCGGCCGGCCCGGTAGGCGACTGCCTGAGGGGCGAGGTGGCTGGCTGGAAGGGCCGAGCCCGTTGGTAGCCGTGAGCCGCGCTATCGTGTCGGCACGGTACGGTTCAGATGTCGAAGGAGATTGAAATGACGGACGGGGAATTGCGCTGGTGGCTGACCACGATAGTGGTTCTGCTGGTGGTCAACATGGTGCGCGCATTTTTTCCAGCCTATCTGGGCAAGAAGGGGCAGAACCTCGCCGACAAGGAGGATATCGCAGCGATCACTCGGGAGATCGAGCAGGTCCGCAGTCAGTACGCGCTGGTCGTGGAGCGCTTCAAAGCCGGCAACCAACTGCGCTTCGCTGCGCTCGACAGACGCCTGCAGGCTCATCAGGAGGCCTATGAGCATTGGAGGCATCTCTTGCGCATGGCACCCCAAGGGAGAGGCGACCGGGATGCGTTTCGTATTGTCAGTACTGAGTGCAGCATTTTCTGGGAGAAGAACTGCCTCTACCTAGAGCCTGAAGCGAGGGAGGCCTTCGACAAGGCGCATTCAGCGGCTGTTCAGCACAACTTTCTCGTTGACTCGGCAAGGCCCGACGCGGCTGACAGGCTGATCCAAACCAGCGACGAAATGCGGCAATGTGGAGAGGTGCTGATCCGTACGGTTCAACTGCCAGGCCTCCTGGATCTTGATACCAGACCGGTGGAAGAGAGCAAGAACCCCCTGTAGGGGTTCGCCGTACGGCGCACTGCGCGAGATCCTTCACCTGTCAGCCAGTTGTCTCTTCGCTTGCTTCTCTTGGGGGAGACACATCCGCCGGGTACGTCCCGGCGGATTCGCTTCAATTACATCGGCAGGTCCAACTGCTTCGCCAAGTCGGCGATCTCGGCGTTGAGCGCAGTCAGTCGCTCCTTGAGCGGCGCCGCATCATCTGAATCCGATGGGAGGTTTGCAAGCTGTTCTCGGAGCTTGCTGCGCTCGGCCCGTCGTTCTACCCAGCGGTTCTCAATCTCATCCATGCGATTCCACTGCACTTGCCGCGCGGCGATGAACCCGGCTGTGGGAATCAGCCCGCCACACGCGGGCAGGCTCGCTGCTGCCGCAAGGAGCAGACCGGCTGTCAGATATTTGCGCATTTCACTCTCCCTCTTCCTTCGCACGCCTCGTCACTCGCGCTTCTTGTCCTTGGCGTCATCGGAGGGGGCCTTCTCGGAGGCGCCCAAGATGCTCGCGAGCAGACGTAGCGCCAAGTAGGCGACGAAGCCCCAAGTGAGGTAGATCGCAGCAGTCACGAAGAAGCCGCTGCCGCCGCTGTAGGCGCCAGAGAGCAGTGCCAATGCCCAGGAAATCACGATGAGGCCGAGCCAGAGTAGTGTCATGCGCGGTCGGTTGTTATTGAATCGGTCGTCATTGTGCTGGCGATCGCGCCCCCCTGTAGGGATTCGCCACTCGGCCGTCCCGCGAGAACATTACCTCGGCGCTTTTGCCGGACAGTTGTCTCCTCGCCTGCTACCTTGCGGGTGATTCGCCCGCCGGGTTCGCCCGAGCGGGCTTTTTTCTAGGACTGGCTCATTACATAGCGGTGGATCAATGCGCGCGGATTGTCAATTTGCTTGTCCTGACCGCCACCGCACAGGTTTTCCTGGGGTATGAAGATGTCGTCCAAGGCCGTGAGAAGTTCGTGGATGTCTTCTGCCGTCGTCCAATGCTTCGGGAGGATCTGAAAAATCCAGTCCATCATCACAGCGTTGGTCTTCATCTCACCCAAGCTGACCTCGTAGTGAGGGTGGACTAACAGATTGCGCTTCGGGTCCAACGTCCAATTTCCCCACTTCATCCTCGGCTCCTGGTTGGTGAGTGTCGGCGAGGATGGTAGCGGGCGGACTCGCGCCCGGGCGATGCCGTTACCCCGCTTGACTCCTTCACCCCTGTAGGGTTCGACGCAATCCGCCATGCTCGGAAAACTGCCGGGCATGGCAACAGCACCAGCGGGAAAGAAACCGGCGCCCCGCAAGACCCCAGCACCGAAGCCCGCCGCCCGGAAGAAGGCTGCGGGTGTTCCTGCGCGCAAGAAGGCAGCAGCCGCGCCTGTGAAGTCCAAGAGGGCACCCCGGAAGGTCAAGCCCGCGCCTGTCGAGAGCCCGCAGCTCGGACTCACCCCCCTGCAGCAGCGCTTCGTCGACGAGTACCTCGTGGACCTGAACGGCACGCAGGCTGCGATCCGGGCGGGCTACAGCGTCGACACCGCCCGACAGATGGCCTCCGAGAACCTTGCAAAACCGTACATCCAGATTGCCGTTGCGGATGCTCGCCAGCGACAGCAGGAGCGCACGCACATCCAGGCTGACCGTGTGGTGCTCGAGGCTTGGAATATCGTCTTCGCCGACCCGCGCGAGCTGGTGCAGGTGAAGGTGGGCTGCTGCCGCCACTGCTATGGCGAGGGCTTCAAGTTCCAGCGCACCCTCGGTGAGTTCAACCATGACCAGGAGCAACACGCCCTGAAGGCTGGCAGCCTGGCTGACTTCGACGAGAAGGGCGGTATCGGCTTCGATCCACTCAAGCCACCGCATCTGTCGTGCCCGGAATGCGGCGGTGATGGCCACGCGCGCGCCGTGCTGGCCGACACCCGCAACCTGTCGCCTGGCGCCGCGGCACTGTATGCCGGCGCGAAGCACGGCAAGTACGGCATCGAGGTGCTGACGCACGACAAGGCAGCCTTCGCCGAGAAGCTCTTCAAGCACCTGGGCCTCTACGAGAAGGACAACCAGCAGAAGGCCGACCCGCTCGCGGCGCTGCTGCACGCCATCGCAAAGGGAAGCGGCAATGGGTTCAGTCCGGTCGCCAACGACCCGGAACGCAATGCAGCGCCTGCGGCGCCCAGCGCCTTCGCGCCACGCGCCGACGTGGAAGACGAGGGCTGACCGTGGCCGGCCGGACCCGAGTCGTCCACGACACCCCACTGCGTCCTCTGCCTACCAACGCGGAGGAGCTGCAGCGCTGCCTGGCCGACCCGGAATGGCGCCTGTTCAGCGGGTGCCTGTACAAGATCATGGTGAAGGGCGACGACGCGGAAGAGGGCGAGCCGGTCGAGTCGTTCGTGCTGCCGTTCAAGCCCAACGGCGCGCAGCGGCGCTTCCTACGTCGCCTCTGGCACCGGAACCTCATCCTCAAGGCCCGCCAGCTCGGCTTCACCACGCTCATTGCCATCCTGTGGCTGGACCACGCGCTGTTCAACGCCGACCAGCGCTGCGGCATCATCGCGCAGGACCGCGAGGCGGCCGAGGCGATCTTCCGCGACAAGGTGAAGTTCGCCTACGACAACCTCCCCGAGGAAATCCGCCAGCGCTTTCCGCTCGCGCGTGACAGCGCCGTCGAGCTTCTGTTCGCCCACAACAACAGCAGCGTGCGCGTCGCCACGTCGATGCGCTCCGGCACCATCCACCGGCTGCACATCAGCGAGTTCGGAAAGATCTGCGCGAAGTACCCGGAGAAGGCGCAGGAGGTCGTCACCGGCTCGATTCCGGCCGTGCCGAAGAACGGCATCCTTGTCATCGAGAGCACCGCGGAAGGGCAGGAGGGCGAATTCTTCGAGATCGCCAAGCGCGCCCAGGCGTTGCACTTCGGCCACCGCTTGCTCACCGTGCGCGACTATCGCTTCCACTTCTATGCGTGGTGGCAGGAACCGAACTACGCCATGGACCCGGGCTTGGTGCCCATTACGGTCGAGCAGCACGAATACTTCGAGCGCATCGAAGAGGAGATGGCCTGCAAGATCAACATGGACCAGCGCGCCTGGTACGTCGCCACGCAGCAGGCGGACTTCCCGGGCAAGGAAGAGCGCATGTGGCAGGAGTACCCCTCCACGCCCGACGAAGCGTTCCAGGTCAGCACCGAGGGCAACTACTACGCCAAGGACATGGTGAAGCTGCGCAAGCGCGGCGGCATCACGTCGGTGCCCGTGCTGGACCTTCCCGTCTTCACGTTCTGGGACATCGGCAACAAGGACGGCACGGCCATCTGGTTCATGCAGGAGCTGCGCGGCGAGGCCCGCTTCATCCGCTACTACGAAGAGCACAACGAGGACCTGCGCCACTACGCTGCGCAGCTGAAGAACACCGGCTTTCTGTTCGGCGCGCACTTTCTGCCGCACGATGCCGACCACAAGCGGCTTGGCGACTTCAACCACAGCACGCGCGATCAGCTGCAGGCCTTGCTGCCCGGCCACACCTTCTTCATCGTGCCGGCGATCACGGAGTTGATGTCCGGTATCAGCATGACGCGCAAGCACCTCAAGGGCGCGTGGTTCGATCAGGAGGGATGCAAGCAGGGGATGGAGCGCATCCAAGGCTACCGCAAGAAGTTCAGCCGCTCCGAGAACCGTTACCTCGACCAGCCCGACAAGAGCAACGGTTGCAGCGAAGGCGCCGACGCGCTGCGCCAATGGGCTCAGGCCAAGGAAATCGGCCTGTTGGCCAACCTCACCGAGAGCACCGCATACATAGAAGCACCCGCCTTGCATTGGCGCGTGTAGGAGCACCCATGACCAACGACATCAACACCACCAACGACGCCGTCGACGACATCGAAGCCGCCGGCGCGCTCTCGCTGGAGGAGTACCGCCAGTTCATCTACGAGATCGAGCAGCAGCCGCCGTGGCGCGGCGTGGCCGACAAGGAGCTGGACTACGCCGACGGCAATCAGCTCGACACCGAGCTATTGAAGGCGCAGAAGGAGCTGGGTATTCCGCCGGCGAAGGAAGACCTGATCGGCCCGGCGCTGCTGGCGATTCAGGGCTACGAGGCTAAGGTGCGCACCGATTGGCGCGTGACGCCCAACGGCCAACCGGAGGGTCAGGACGTGGCCGACGCGCTGAACTTCCGGCTCAACGAGGCCGAGCGCCACTCGAAGGCCGATCGCGCGTGCTCCGCTGCATTCCGGCCCCAGGCTGCCGTTGGCCTTGGCTGGGTGGAGGTCTCGCGCGAGTCGGACCCGTTCAAGTATCCGTATCGGTGCACGTCAGTCCATCGCAATGAGATTCACTGGGACTTCTACGCCAAGGAAGACGACCTGAGCGACGCGCGCTACCTGCGCCGCGAGCGCTGGCTTCAGCCCAGTCGCATCGCCAAGGTGTTTCCGCAGCACAAGGAGCTGATCCGAGAGTGCGGGCGGCACGGCCAGTCGTGGTGGGTCAACCTGTCGCCTGAGGCGCTCGACGGTGGCGGCTCGACTGGGCTGACCTCGGGCGCATGGGATGCGGCGCGTGGTTGGACGGTATCCGAACACCACTGGTACGACCCAGTGAGCAAGGACATGTGCCTGTCGGAGGTCTGGTATCGCCGCTGGGTTGACGCCATCGTGCTGCGCTCGCCGGACGGCCGCGTCGTCGAGTACGACAAGGACAACGCGCTGCACAACCATGCGCTGGCGCGCGGCTTCGTGCGACCACAGCGCAGTGTGGTCTCGCGCGTGCGACGCAGCTTTTGGCTCGGCCCGCACTGCCTGCACGATGGGCCCACGCCGTACACGCATCGCTATTTCCCCTACGTGCCTTTCTGGGGGTTCCGCGAGGACGGTACGCGCGTGCCCTACGGCCTTGTGCGCGGCATGATCTTCCAGCAGGACCGCCTGAACAGCGGCACCGCCGCGATGACCTGGGGCATGACCGCCTACCGCGTCGAGCGCACGAAGGGCGCGGTGGACATGACCGATGAGCAGTTGCGGCGCCAGGTCGGCCGTCGCAACGCCGACATCGTGCTCAATGCAGGCGCGATGTCGCAACAGGGAGCTCGGTTCGAGGTGAAGCGCGACGTGCAGCTCACCGACCAGCAGCTCCAGATGCTCAACGATGCGCGCATGGCGCTCGAGCGCGTGTCACCCGCGGCCGCCGGCGCGTTCTCCGGCCGGCGCGGCACGGCCACCAGTGGTGTTCAAGAGGAGACGCAGGTCGAGCAGGCGAACCAGGGCCTCGCGCACTTGATGGACAACTTCAGCGCCGGCCGTACGCAGGTCGGCGAGCTACTGCTGGCGATGATCGTGGAAGACATGGGCCGTGAGCAGCACTCGGTGGTCATCGAGGGCGATGCCATCACGCCCGACCGAACCGTGGTCATCAACAAGCCTGAGACCGACCCGCAGACGGGCACCTCCTATCTCAGCAACGATCTGCAGCGCATCCGCCTTCAGGTGGGCCTCGAGGATGTGCCCAGTTCACGCACGTACCGCGGCCAGCAGCTCAACGCGATGTCCGAAGCGGTCAAGAGCCTGCCGGCCCAGTACCAGGCAGCGGCCATGCCGTTCCTCGCTTCGCTCATGGACGTGCCGTTCAAGCGCGACCTCGTGGAGGCGCTGCGCAGCGCGGGTCAGCAGGCATCACCGGAAGACATCGAACGCCAGATCCAGGAGCGTGTGGCGCAGGAGGTCAAGCTGGCCGGCCACGAGCTGAAGGCCCGTGAACTCGACATGAAGGAGCGGCTGACCGACGCCCAGATCAAGCAGATCATGGCTCAGGCTGTCCAGGCCGGCGTGCAAGCAGCCTTCGCGGCGATGCAGGGCGGCGCGCAGGTGGCGCAGATGCCGATGATCGCGCCCATCGCCGACGCCATCATGCAGGGGGCCGGCTACCAAAGGCCGACTCCGGGCGGCGACGATCCGAACTTCCCAACGCCGGGAGCGATGGCCGCGATGAACGTGCCGCATCCCTATATCCAGGGCGGCGGCGCTGCGGCCTCGCCGGAAGCTGCGAACGGGCCAGACGCAGCGCTACCTGTGCGCGAGAACACCAGCCCGACGTTCCCACCACGGCCGACGGATGTTGGCACCGGCATGCACGGCGTCGAAACGGTCGCTACGTCGGACAATCTGAGCTAGCGGTCATGGAAAAAAGAGCTGCCACGCCTTCGCGAAGCCGACAAGCGCGGCCGCGATGGAGCCGAAAACCACAATCGTTTTCACGATAGAGCTGCCTTTGAGAAGCTCGCCGATAAGCGACCAGTGAAACCCGTAACGATCTGCGAACGTTCCTTTAGTCTCGAGTGAGTTCCCATGCACACGGTCAAAGATGTTTGCCATGATGTCCACCTTTCGGAGTGTGGACTGGTGCAGTTTTAAATATTGTCCGCTCTCAAATGCCGCAGCTTCCGCTGCTCCCTCGAGCGCGTCGGCATCGGCGATGTGGTTCATTTCAACGATGCTCATAAGTCGGCCTTTGCGGCCGCTCGGAGAGGTGTGTGGGGCGTACTGACGACCGTACAGGGTCACCAAGGCTCGTGCCAGATCAAATTTGCGGTTGTCCAACAGCACGTAGGGTGATCCACCAAGCACTCGGAATCGATGTTCCAACGCGGCGAAACCGTAGTTTTCATCGCGCATGTTCCAGTGCAAATACGTAGCTTCGTGGTTGGCGTTGAGAAAGGTGAAATAGTCTTGGAGCATTGATCGCTCAAGAGCGTCCATATTTCCCTGGATATTGCTCTGCTGACCGGAAAGCTCCGCAGACTTGTACATGGAGAAAGACTTGGTCTGACCAGATTCCAAATTGCGAACTGCAATGGAAGTGATGCGGGTGGAGTTGCCCGAGGTGTTGTCGTAGAACGACTGACAGGAATAGTGGATCAGGTATGCCCTCTGGGCTTCGCCATAGATCTCGTCCACCTGCTTGCTACATTTCTTGCGAGCTTTCAGCCGCGAAAGTTCAGAACTCATCTCGTCCTCACGTCATGTTTTGGTAGCTTGAAACGAAAAAAAGCCGCCTGTAGGCCCAGGCGGCTTTGTTTGGAGGATGCACCCGTGAAGCTCAGGTGCATGGTTGGATTATGGCGCAGTTTCCGGCCCGTCGCATAGGTGAATGCCCGCGACATGACTACGTTTCGCAGACGATCACTGTGAAGCCGGCCTGCAGCTCCAACTCAGCATTCCCGGACTCGTCCTGCGGGAACGCAACGAATGGGCGCAAGTAGCGCGGTATCTCCCTTCTACCCCCTGTAGGGCTTCGTCTTTGCCCCCTGTCTTTCGACACTAACTCTCAAGCACCGCGCACGAGCGTTGGGGCGAGGGTCACGGTGGCGACGCCGTGGATTCAAGGCAGATGGCGCGGGCCCACGTTGCTCGCACCGGATTGCTGGCCCTTTGCGGCCACGGCGATATGTGGCGGGACAGGCATGACGACATCAACCAACGATTTTTTCCAGAACAACGAGATCGACGGCGCATTGACGCCGCTGCAGGCCGCACAGTTCCTCGAGCTGGCGGAATCGGGCGATACCAGCTTCGGGCTGGACAACGGTGGCGCGCCCACGACCACCACTGCTGCACCAGCACCCGCACCGGAAGGCGCGGGCAATGTCGACGATCAGAAGAACAACAGCACCGCTGCGCCGGCAGCTGCATCCGCCGCTGCGCCGGCACCAGCAGTCGATGTCGAGCTCGACCCCGCCAAGTCGGTCGTGCTCGCAAAGGATGGTGTCCACACCATCCCCTACGAGAAGCTGGCGCAGGCGCGCGAGGGCGAGCAGCACTGGAAGGCTCAGGCCGAGGCCGCGCAGCGTCAGCTCGCCGACCTGCAGACCGAAGCCCAGCAGCGCGCGGATGCCGGGCAGACGCCGACCAAGACCGACAACCAGGTGGCGGCCGCGCAAGCGGCCATCGACAAGGGCGTTGATCCGGTGATCTTCGGGGACTTCTCCGAGGAGGCGCTCGCCAAAGGCATCCAGACGCTTATTGCGCAGAGCGTGCAGGAGCAGGTGACTGCTCAGGTTGGAAAGGCACTCGCGCCGTTCCAGCAGCACCAGCAGCAGGCGGCGCAGGACGCCCACCTGGGCGCGATCTACAAGGCTCACCCCGACGCCGACTCCGTAGCGGAGAGCGCCGAGTTGAAACAGTGGATCGGCACTCAGCCCAGCTACTTGCAGCCCACGCTGCGAGCCGTGCTGGAGAAGGGCTCCGCCGAGCAGGTCATCGAGCTGTTCAACGACTTCAAGAAGGGCACTCAGGCCCCTGGAAAAAGCCAAGCCGCCGTAGCCGACCCAACGGCCGCGGCACGGGCCGCTATCGCCGCTGCAGCGACTGCCGTTCCCGCTTCTCTCTCGGACATCCCGGGCGGGCGCGCGGATGCGCAGTCGCCGCACGAGCGGCTGGCGGCGATGGACCCCGCATCGATGGCTGACGCCATGCAAGGCATGACGCCCGACCAGATCGATGCGTTCCTGAACCGATCCCTGTGAGCCGACAGGCACACACAGCACCACAACACAAGGAGGTCTAGATGACCGCGACCAAAACGCAAACGTCGTACGGCGATCCGAAGGCAATGATCCAGCAGGCTGCTGGCGTCTTCGCGGTCTGCCAGCAGCGCAACACCACCATGAACCGCCTGACGGGCAAGATGCCCAAGCTCGAAGGCGCGATCAGCACGATCAAGAAGCAGTCGAGCAATCACATGCCCATCGTGCAGGCCCAAGACTTGGGCCAAGGCAAGGGCGACGAGGTGAAGTTCAACCTCATCAACCCGAGCGGTGGCTACCCGATCATGGGCAGCGCGTACGCCAAGGGCAAGGGCGTCGGCGTCAAGCTGTCCGAGGACCGCCTGCGCGTCAACCAGGCGCGCTTCCCGATCGACATGGGCGACGTGATGAGCCAGATCCGCAGCCCAGTGGACCTGCGCCGCGTGGGGCGCCCGCTGGCGCAGCAGAAGATGAATGACTACCTGGACCAGTCCACGCTCGTTCACATGGGCGGCGCTCGCGGCTTCCACGACAACATCGAGTGGCGCGTCCCCGTCGAGACGCACCCGATGTTCAAGGAAATCATGGTCAACCGCGTGAAGGCGCCGACCAAGAACCGCCACTTCATGGCCAAGGCCGGGGCCATCGACCAGTTCACGGTCAACGCCGGCGAAGTGGACATCGCCTCGACCGACCTGCTGAAGATGGGCACCGTCGACGCCGTGCGCACCTACATCGACCAGATCGCGCTGCCGCCGCCCCCAGTGCAGTTCGACGGCGATCAAGCCGCGACCGACAGCCCCATCCGCGTGATGCTGCTGTCGCCGGCGCAGTACAGCGGCTTCGCCACCGATCCGGCCTTCCGCAACTTCCAGGCGAATGCCGTGGCCCGCGCTCGGCTGGCGAAGGATCACCCGCTGTTCCTCATGGAAGCCGGCCTGTGGGGCGGAATCTTGCTGGTGAAGATGCCCAAGCCGATCCGTTTCTATGCGGGCGACACGATCCGCTACTGCGCGGGCTACGACACCGAAGTCGAAACCGACGCGGTAGTCCCCGCGAGCTTCACCACGAAGTTCGCCATTGACCGCGCGATCCTGCTCGGCGGCCAAGCACTGGCTCAAGCCTTCGCGGCGTCGGAGCACAGCGGCATGCCGTTCTTCTGGAGCGAGGAAAAGGACGACCACGGCGACAAGCTGGAAATCCTGATCGGCGCAATCCTGGGCACGTCCAAGGTGCGCTTCGCTGTGGACCACGGTGACGAAACCCAGTTCACCGACCACGGCGTGACGGTGCTCGACACCGTGGTGCCGATCATCAAGCCGCGCGGCTGATGACCAGGGGCCGGGGTAACCCGGCCTTGTCCCATCCATCCCACTCAAGGAGCCACACATGGCCAACATCAAACTCAAGGGACTGGGCATCAACCAGTTCGGCGGCATGGCCGCCTACGGCAACGTGACGACGCTGCGTGCCACGCTCGAAACCAACGCGGCCGGCGCGGCCGTACGCTCGAACTCCGAGGCTCCTCTGGGCATCGGCGACAAGGTCTACCTGCAAATGCTCCCCGAGGGCTTCCGCCTCGAGGATTCGCAGACCATCGTGTCGGTTGCGCTTACGGCCGCGGTCACCGGCTCGCTGGGCTTCGAGTACGCCGATGGCGTCGACAGCGCTGAAGTGCCCCAGGACGCAGCCTACTTCGGCGCGGGCCTGGTACTGAACGCCACCGGCCGCCTGCGCACCGCATCGGTCAAAGCACCGGTGACGCTCGCGAAGGAGGCCTACCTGGTCCTGACCATCGCCGGCGCGGTGAATGCGAAGGCCGGCCGCGTCGACGTCATCGTCCACGGCGAGCGCCTCGGCGCGAAGTGATGCCGCGGGGGAGGGCGTTGCTCCTCCCCCATCCCCATTCCCTGAAGGAACCCACATGCCCACCAACACGCATGGCGTGCCCGTGAAGTACATCGGGCGCGAAGACCCGTTCTACGACCGCCTCTATGGCTCGAGCCTGCCGTTCTCGCCCGGACAGGTGCGCGTCATCACCGATCTGGACTTGGTTGCTAAGTTTCTCCGCCACTCCGATTGCTTCGAGCGCGTCGTCGTGGAGCCGGTGGTGCCCATCGCTGCGCCCGTAGCCGCACCAGCCGCCGCATCGACTGGCGAGCCGCCTACCGGCCAGGTGCCGCCGCTCGAGGATGACACCGAAGCGAAGCTGAACGATGCGGCGAAGTTGCGCGACCAGCAGGAACAGGCTGAGCGCCACCGCCTCGACCTGGTGGACACCGTGAACGGCATGGACAAGGAATCGCTCCAGCACTTTGCCCTCGAGCAGTTCAGCCAGAAGGTGCCCAAGACCCTGTCGGTGGAAAACATGCGCACCAAGGTGGTTGAGCTGATCGACCAGTTCGGGGTGCCATGAACCTGGAAGCGCTGATTGCCGCATTCCGGGTCGATGCGAAGGATCGCACCGAACCACACCTCTTCGAGGAAGAGGACGTCATTGCGTGGCTGAGCGAAGCGCAGGAAGAGGCCGCCGTCCGCGGTCGACTGCTGCACGAGAGCGCGAACCCGGCGGTTTGCGTCATCGCGGTGCAGGCGGGCGTCGCTGTGTATCCGCTGCACGATAGCCTGTACGAGATCGACTATTTGGTCTTCGAGCCTTCCAACGGCGAACAGCCACAGCAGGTGACGCTGAAGTCGGCCGGCGAGCTGGATCGCTCCATGCCCGGCTGGCGTACGACCGCGGGCCGTGTGGAGCACGCCGTGCAAGACGACACCAAGCTGCGCCTGGCGCCGAAGCCCGAAGTGGCCGGCGTTCTGCGCCTGGAAGGCTACCGGCTGCCGTTGGACGAACTGGCGCAGGACAGCGACGAGCCCGAAATCCACAAAGGCCACCACCGACACCTGGTGGATTGGGCGCTCCACCGCGCCTTCAGCGTGCCCGACGCCGACACCTTCGATCCGAAGCGCGCCGGCGCTGCCGAGGCGGCCTTCACGGCGTACTTCGGCCTGCCGCCTGGCAGCGACATGCGCCGAACGACGCGGCATGACCAGGACCACCAGACCACCGTGTATCCGTTCTGACCATGCGCGAAGTCAAGCTCAACTCCCTGGCGCTCGGCATCAACAACCGGCGCGAGCCGACGCGCCTGGCCGCGGGCGGGGAGGGCGCGACCTTCCTCTATGCGGCCGACAACGTGGACATCGATGCGCAGGGCTTTGTGAAGCGCCGCGCGGGTACCACGCGCGCCCTGGAAGAGGCCGTGCACTCGGCCTGGGACCACGATGGCCAGTACGGCTTCGCGGTCATCGACGGCGTGCTCACGCGGCTGGACCCGGCCGGCGCGGGCCTGCTGAAGACGCCGGTGCGGCCCGCGATGCCGCGCGCCTCCGTCTCCTACTCCTTGGGCGCAGACGGCGCGGTGTACTGGACGAACGGCGCCGAGATCCGGCGCGTGGTCGATAACGAGGACCGTGCCATCGCTACGCCACGGCTGGACAGCGCGCCCGTGCTGTCGCTCACAGCGGGCGCTCTGCGCGCCGGGCGTTACCTGTACGCTTTCACCGTGCAGGGCACGGAGGGTGAATCGGCGGCGACCGTGGTGCAGCAGATCGACGTGCCGGAGGGCGGTGGACTGGAGCTGAGCGACGCGGTGCTCGACGGCATGGCCGTGAACCTCTATCTGTCAGGCCCCAACGGAGAAGTGCTCGGGCAGACCCAGGCGGCCACCGACGGCCGCTTCAGCGTGCTCGCTCCTGTCGAGGGCGGGCGCCGCTGCCCCACCATCGAAACCGCCCCGATGCCGCCGGGCAGCATCGTGCGCCACTTCAACGGCCGCATGGTCGTTGCCGTGGGCCGCATGCTGTATTTCTCGCCGCCGTACCGCTACGGGCTCTACGAACCGGCCAGCGGCTACATCCCATTCCCGAGCGAGATCACGGTGGTGGAGCCTTGCGACGTGGGCCTCTACATCTGCGCCGACAAGACCTACTGGCTCACCGACTTCACTGGGTCGCGGCTCCAGGAGCTGCTGCCCTACGGCGCGCTCGCCGAGTCCGCCGTGCGCTCGCCGGCGGCCAAGGCCGCTTACTGGCAGTCGCCGCGCGGCCTGGTGCGCGCGGACATGGCCGGTGGCGTGCAGAACCTTCAAGAGGCCGCCGTCGCCTTCGGCCCGGCCGAGCGCGGCGCCTCTCTCTTTCGTTCGTTCGACGGCATGGAGCACGTCGTTTCCACACGCGCGGGCGCTGAGCAATCGGTCGCCGTCGCGCGCAGCTACATGGACGCCGAGATCGTCCGCAAAGGAACCCAGCCATGAACACAGGCGGCAAAAGCGGCTTCGACTTCATCGTGGAAGTCGTGCACCCCGACGGCCGCGTCTCGCAGCGCGAGCGCGTCCACAACCTCATGCCGGACGAAGGCCGCGATCATGGCACCGGCGTGATCTTCAAGTCCGCGCAGCAGGTGGCCACCTGGTACATCGGCCTCTACGAAGGGAACTACACCCCACAGCCCGACGTGAAGGCCTCCACCATCGCGGCGCAAGCGTCCGAGTGCACCGCCTACAGCTCGGCCCAGCGCGTGGCCTTCGTGCCCGGCGCGGTGGCCAACGGCTCGGTGGACAACGGGGCCAACAAGGCCGAGTTCGTGATGACCGCGGACAAGACCATCTACGGCGGCTTCATCGCATCTGCATCCCCCAAGGGCGCCACCACGGGCGTGCTCATCAGCGCCGTGCGCTTCACGTCTCCGAAGGTGCTGGGCGTGGGCGACAAGTTGAACGTGGTCGCCATCAATTCTCTCGTCTCTGCCTGAAGGAAAACTCATGGCCCTCAAAGCTTCCACCGGTCTGCGCACCGCCATGCTAGGCACGGGCTCGCTCGTTGCGTCGATCCCCAACCCGGTCCTCATCATCTACGGCGGCCCCGAGGCGGCCACGGCCGACGCGGCAGCCACCGGCACACCGCTGTGCACGATCAGCGCCAACTCCACCGGCGCGCCGCTGCTCTTCGGCGCTGCGGCCGCCGGCTCGCTCCCGAAAGATCCGGCGCAGGTGTGGTCCGGTATCAACTCGGCGTCGGGCATTGCCACGCACTTTCGCATCGTCTCGGGCACCGACGACGGTACGGCGAGCACAACCCAGCCGCGCCTGCAAGGCAAGTGCGGCACGGCGGGTGCCGATCTCAACATGTCGAGCGTGAACCTCACGCTGAACGCGCCGCAGAGCGTGGACGCGGCCAGCATCACCCTGCCGACGTTCTAAGTCATGGCAACTGTACCGGTCGGCACGGTCATCCACCGCGACGAATTCGCCGGCGGGACGTGGGCTGCTGGGCGCTCGCCGGACGAGTCGTTCGGCCCGCTCGCGTACTCGATCTGCACGAACGGTGCGATCTCCGGCGGTGATGTCGTCGGCACCCAGCTGTGGAGTTCGGGGATCAACGACCGGCGCGGTGTGCTCGTGCCAGGCACGCCCGTCGAGACGACGGGGTACCAGATCACCTTCGTCTCGCGAATCGTCGGCGGCGCGGCGATGCCCGGGACGAATTACTGGGACGGCGCAGACTTCCGCGTCTATTCGGACAGCGCGGGCACCGAAGTGCATGGCATGGCGTCCATGAACGGGTTCCTGGGGGCCAAGCCACGGATCGCTGTGTGGGGGAGCGGCGGGGTCGAAACGATCGAGCTGACCGACGAACCCGACATGGTGGCGAACACCTACTACACGCTGCGCGTGGATGTGGGAACGATGCGGCAGGACTACTACTGGAACGGCACCCTCGTCGCGCAGACGGCGCGCACGGCGGATCTGACCATCGGCTACCTGCAGCACCGCCTTGGTTTCACGAACGCTGCTCAGCAGCGTGTGTCCGTCGTCACGATTCCCGACATTGCGCCGCCGCCTGCACCCAGCACGACGTGGCGCATCCGTGACGACATGCTCGGCCCGCAGAGCACCCTGATGGCCCGTATGCCCAACACGTTGGTCGGTGTGGACTACACCTGGGATGAGTCCACGAACAGCTACATCGAGGGGCCAAACGAAGAGGGGGAGGGCGGAGGCGTGGACGATACCAACTCGTCGGGCTTCATCGTCCTCGGTGACGGCACTGCGCTCATGAAGCAACCGGCGTTCTAACCATGCGCAATGCACTCATCAGCAGCGGCTACCCAGCCAACTACGCTCTGCCTGACTTCACCTCGATCACCATTGAGGTGGCGATTCGCAAGCACGCGCCGCCTGTTGGGGCGCTCGAAGTCTTCGCGTTCGGCATCGCCACGGCGGGCACCGATCCCGCCTTCGACCCGCAAGGCCCTGGCCTGACAATCACGACGGACGGCGATCTCATCGGCATGGATGACATCACCACCTCGGATTCGAACCGCGTTGCCACTGGAGTCCAGCTCTCGGACACCGTGTGGACGGTCCTGAAGATCGAGTGGACGCCGACCCAGTTCCGCTTCTGGCGCGACGGCGTCGAATACACCCTGCCGACTCCTCTTGCGGGCACGGGCGGCGTGCTCCAAAGCGGCGTGTATGCGCAGTTCTGCATGCAGGTCAACGGTGGCGGTGGGCGCCTCGGCTACGTCGATTACATCGACATTCAAGGCGTCGGCTTCGCGCCCGAGGTGCCGTTCTGGACGGCGTTCCGTGGCGCGCACGAGATCAATGCCGCCGCGCCCCCTGCGCCGCCGCCGCTGCATGGCGAAGGCCTGCCCACGGTCTTCGACAACATCGCGGTCCCGTACAGCGGTGCAGTCGCCACCGGCGCGGCCTTCCGCTGGTACAAGCTGACCATTTCTGCGTCGTCGTGGTACCGCGTCTCGACAATGGCCTCGCCGAACACGGGTGGCGACACGTTCATCGCAATCTACGGCAGCGACGGCGTTTTCGGGGACTCGAACGAAGACTTCGACACCAGCTTCCTCTCGCAGATGGATGTGGAGTTGGACCCCGGTGTCTACTGGATCGCTGTGGCGTGGTACGAAGGTCTTGCAGGCGACAACTGGAGCATCACCAGCGGGCAGGAGATCGAGGCGGGCATCCAGCTCGACGTGACCGACATCGGAGCGCCGCCGTAATGGGCTACGGGAAGTTTCGCAACGGCCCCACCTCCCTCGGTCAGCAAGCGGCCAACTGGATGGTGGACGACAAGCTCACCTTCACCACGCGACGCCGTGGCGGTGTCGTCGTGCGCAAGAGCGGCGAGTTCAAGAACATCTACCAGGAGACCGCCGAGGACGGTTTCTACTGCCTGGGGGAAACGCTCGGCAAGGGCACGCGCATCCTCGGCTCGGCGAACGGGTTCAACTTCTCGGACCGAGGCCCCGCGCCAGTGGACGGTGGCTTCACGGTGGCGCACGTCGCCTACTACGGCAAGGGCCTGGGCTCCGTGGCGACCAACGCTGCCGCCGGCGCCTACACGGACTTCGATGGCAAGTCGTGCTCGGCTTTCACGAGCACGCTGAAGCGCACGCGCGACGGGAAGAAGCTGCGGGACTACTTCGAGACGCCGATCTTCATGCCGTTCGAGGTTTTCTCGACACTGGCGGTGTACATGCGAGGGAGCTACTGGTTCGACGGCAGCAAGCACACGTTCGCCGCGGGTCTGCACGCGCCCGTGATGGTCGCCGGACAGCACGTTCAGGCTTTCATCAAGGACGACGGCAAGGGAAACACGGAGCTGGCGGACACGGCCTACTTTCCCAATCAGCTCGGCTGGTATGCGGATGCGGTCGCGCTCGCGCCCGGCGTGATGATGAAGATGGACCGCTACCTGCGCCCCCACTACTCCGGGTCGATGGTGAACGCGGCTGCATGCCCGGGGCTGTACTTCAGCTACAGCCTCGATGCGGGCAGCACCTGGCAGAGCGTGTCGTCGGCAGCGATGTGGGATGACGAAATGGCAACCGTGATCGGCCTGCCCACGACGTTGTTCCCGTTCGCCAGGGTCTTCAACGAGGCGATCAGCTGCGCGCGGCTCGTCGCGGCGCCGCTGTCGCGCCGCTTCTCGGTGTGCATGGCCGTCGTGCCCTACGTTGTGCCCGGCGACCCGCCCAGGGTGCGCGCCAAGGTGAAGCTCGGCCTCATCGACGCGGGGGCCGGCTGCTCGATGTTCGAGACGGTGGTGCTGTTCGACGGCGACCCGGACGATGCGCTCCTCTTCGCCGGCCGCGGCCTGCTGCCGATTCCCGGCGGAGTGCTCATCTTCACCCGCGACGTGACCAGCGGTGCACATGCGGGCGACGACTCGTGGCGCTACCCGGCGCGCGTGCGGCTCACGCCGAACGGCACGGATCTGTTCGAGCGCCCCCCGATGCCGATGAAGGAGAACTACACCGGGGGCATCACCGGGTACAGCAAGAAGGTCATGGTGTGCCCGATGTGGGACGGGAAGCACTCGCTCTACAAGAGCACGGACTACGGGCTGACCTGGGTGCGCGCCGGGACGATCACTGCGACCGGCGTGCCGCCGAACGACGCGCCGAATGCCGGCGACGAGAGTTTCTGCTGAAGAACTTCACCTCCATCACCTACTTGCGCGAGAACGGGGAGCCGGTCAACGCAAGCCCGCTCACTCCCTGGTTCAGCGACTCGCGCGTGCCCGACCCCCCACCGATCTGATCATGGCCAACTCACTTCTGAAAGACACGACGATTGATACGGTGGTGGGCTCTGAAGAGGTGCCCGCGATCCCGTACCGACCGCCGGTGCCCGCGCGCACCGTCTACGAGACGCGCAATGTCTGCATGTTCCGCTACAGCGGCCCAGGGCGCTACATCTACACGCAGGACCCCCTGACGGGCCAGGTCACAGGCACGTTCGTGCCTGAAGCCATCTTGTCTGGGCCAGGGTCCGGGGGCGGTCTACAGGGCACCTGGAGTTGCCAGAACGAGGTCGTGCCAGTGACCTACCCAGGCACGCCGGCGCAGCCCTACGTTCCCGGCTACTCGCGTCAGACCCAGGCGCTCGTGACGGGCTACAACCTCGGCTGGAACGCGGGCGCGCGGTCGCTTTCGTTCTTCCGCAACAACGGCTACGTCGAATTCAAGGTGCGCGAGAGCGTGGTCGGCGTCATCTGCGGCATCAACTTCGACGACGGCATCGACTCGGGCTACAACGGCAACACCGTTGACTTCGCCTACTACTGCGCGCGCGGCCGCGCATGGATCATCCGCAACGGTGTCGTCGGCGCATCGGTGGGCACCTACACCGGCGCCACGGTCTTCCGCATCGAGCGGGTAGGCACCGAAATCGCTTTCCTGAAGGACGATGTGGAGCAGCTGGTAGTGACGACCGGTGTCCCCACGCAGGACGGACGGCTCGAAGCGTGCCTGTACTCAGGCGGCGACGAGGTGTTCGACCCCGTGCTGGTACAGCTCTCCGCGCCTGACTTGACGCCGGGGACGGCCACGCTGGATGGCGTGCTCGAGCGCATGTCGATGTTCGCGGCGGCCGGCGCCTACGCTGAGCTGCGCGCCGAGCTGGAGCCGTTGGCCTTCCACGGTGAATCGGGGATGGTGGTGCCCACCTATGCCGTCGGCAACTTCATCCTGCCGCCGATGTCGTTCTTCGCGAACGGGCTGGTGGGCGAGACCGCGGCGCTCGCCGGCGTGCTCGCACCGCTGGAAATGCTGGCCGCCGACCACGCCTACGCAGAGCTGCGCGGCGAGCTGGAGCCGCTGAGCGCGCACCTGAGCGCGATGGAGGGCAACCTGCTGGCCTCGATGTCTGAGCTGTTCGTCGCGTCCGACCAGATGGCGCCGAGCAGCTTCCTCATCGTCACCATGTATGCCGGCTGCATTGTGTCGGCCGGCCTGCTGGACAACCTGCATCTTTCGGCCGAGATGCTGACTTCGGCCGCGATGGGCTCGGCGCTGAGCATCACGACGATCATTGAAGCGGCAATGCGCAGTGGCGTGCTCAATGCGGACGATCTCGACGCGCTGGGCGCGGGCGGCGACGACACCGAGGTCTGGGTGGTCAACCTGGACAACAACGCCAGCACCACCTACTCGAACTACAGCTTCAACAGCTTCGCACGCATCGGCAATCACTACTACGGCGCCAGCGACGAAGGCCTCTTCGAGCTGGCCGGCCCCAACGATGACGGCGAGCCGATCCAGGCGGCCATCGGCCTGGGCGACCTGGACTTCGGCTCGCGTCACCTGAAGACCATCAGCGAGGCCTACGTCGGCATGTCCGGCGACGGCGAGCTGTACATGAAGGTGACGGGCGAAGACGAGCGCTCCTATATCTACAAGACGCGCGGTTTCGGCCCGCGACTGGCACAGCGTCGCATCGAGCTGGGCCGCGGGCTGCAAGCCAACTACCTGACCGTCGAGCTGTTCAACAAGGACGGCAGCGACTTCAAACTCGACTCGGTGGAATTCCGCGTCGCTGACCTGAAACGGAAGATTTGATATGCCAGTCACCCCTCCCGGACCCGGTGAGATCGTCCCGATCCCCGACCCAGTCACCGGCGGCGTTGGTGCCGCCGTCACCGTGGCGCACACCTTCAACGCCATGTGGAAGAACGCGCAGACCATGTCGACCGCGGGCGATACGCGCGTCGGCGCGGCCATCGCGCTGGCCGACCCTGCGCCGCGTGTGGTGGTGCCGATCCTCGACACCAGCTACGTGCCGCCGGTCAAGCCGACCCTGCCGGACGAAGACCCAGCGAACGCCGAGAGCCTCTACAACGCCTCGCGAGACCAGATCCTGGCGATGCTGCAGCAGGGCGCGGCCGACTTCATCAGCGAGTACTTCCCGCACCCGGAGTACTACGAGGACGCCATCAACTGGTGTGCCCGCGCGGTGCGCGATGGCGGGACCGGTGTCAACGTGGCCGTCGAGCAGCAGCTGTTCGAGCGTGAGCGCGCGCGCGTCGGCGGCGAGGTGGCGCGGGCCGAGAGCGAGGCCATGTCGTCCTGGGCTGATCGCGGATTCCCGCTACCGCCCGGCGCACTGACCAGCCAGGTGAACCAGATCCGCCTCGACGGCATGAAGCAGCTCGCCACGGCGAGCCGCGACATCATGGTCAAGACCTGGGAGACGGAGGTGGAGAACGTGCGCTTCGCCGTCACGTCGCTGCTGGCCCAGCGCCAGATCGCGCTGGACGCGATGGGCAACTATCTGCGCACGCTGATCCTGGGCCCCGAAACCGCAATGAAGCTGGCGACCGGCCTGGCCGGCCTGCGCACAGACCTCGCGCGTGCGCTGACTCAGATGTACAGCGCCGAGGCCGCCGCCCTCGAGCCGCGCGTGCGGCTTTCCATCGCCGATGCCGACCTGAAGATGCGCGGCGAGGAAGCGAATATTCGGGCCGCCACCGGCGCGGTCGATGCGAAGGTGCGCGCCACGATGGCCGGCGCACAGATGTTCGGCACCCAGGCAGCAGCAGGTCTCAACGCCATCAACACCAGCGCGAGCATCAGCGGCAGCGACAGCAGTTCGCTCTAAGGGGCCTTCGGGATGGAGGCCGCGGGCGCTGCAGCTACGGCCTGCAGGTTCAGAAAAACCCCGAGGCATCCGAAGATGAGCGCAGTGGTGAAAAGGGCTGCCGCGACGAACTTGGTGAGCCTGAACGTGGGCTCGCCGGTCTTCACTCGCTTCCACTCCTTCTTGAGCATCGCCTGTGCCGCTGAAGTCAAAGCGTCAATCCTCTTGGCGCGGAGGAGCCTTTCCCTTTGAAATGCCGGCCGCCGAATCGCATTGAGGGCAGCGAGGAACTCAGCGTTCTCGCGAGGATTGACCCGCAGCTCGATCCGAGCGATGAGCGTGCGCACTTTCACCAGGTTCGAGTATCGGGCCTCGGTCTGCTCCTCGGTCTTCTTCAACGGCTGCCCTGTCATCCTGTCGCTCACCTCGTGGAGCAGGGTCGCTTCTCCGATCAGCTCAGCGATGTCGTTCCCAAGCGAGTCGATCCAATGCTGTCGGAACTCCGATGTTTTCTGCTCCTTCGACAACACTGCGACCAGGAACGCCACGAGGCCCGCAATGAATGCAGCTGTGATGGTTGCGATGGCAGGGATGAGGTGAACCGGAACGTGATCCATGCACATATTGTTGCATTCCCCCTCTGGGGTTTTGCGTTCGGCATCGCCCCTTGAAGAATCGCGCGATGCGTTTCAACAAGGGGTCGCCCATGTACGGCTTTCAACCACGCTCAGTCCGCAAGGGCGGGCATTTCGCGCCCGCCGCGCGACAGAGCAAGGCCGACGGCGGCCCGATCCGCGGGCCCGGCACCGGCACGTCCGATTCCATCGACACAGAGGTGCCCGTGGGCTCCTACATCATGCCGGCCGATTCCACCGAGCAGCTGGGCGAGGGCGCGCTGTCCGGCCTGGGCGCGCCGGTGCCGGTGCGCGTCAGCAACGGCGAGTACCAGCTGCCGCCAGAGCAGGTGCATGCCGTCGGCGTACAGGCGCTCGATGCGATGAAGGATGCCACGCATGAGCCAGTGGGCGGTGCACGCGGGTTCAAGCCTCGAGCGGCAGAGCCGCCCATGTTCTTCGCAAATGGCGGTGACGTGACCCGCGTGGGCAACTCGTACGGCGGCGGCAACGTGTCCGGGCCGATCACGATCAACGGCGGCGCGCCTCGCGGCACCAACAGCGTGGTGGACCCGTACTCGACGCCGGCGGCGCCTGTCTCTCCACCAGCCACCCGCACCGTGGCCGTGGCACAGGCTACCCCGAGCGCGGCGGCGCCGACACCCGTCGTTTCGCCCGCTGGCCCTGGCGTCATCGACAGCTCGGCGCAGCGTCAGCAATTCTTTGACCGCGCTGCAGCAGGCACGTCGGCTGCCCAGGGCTTCGCACCGCGCGGCGCGCGCGCACCCAGCGCGCCGGTGCCCGCGGCGTCAGGTGCTGGTCGCGGCTTCCATCCGCCTGGCGCAGCTGCGATGCCCGCCAGCGGCGCGCCAGCAGCGTCGGAGCAGGACGGCTTCGGCTTCCAGCCGCGCAGCTTCGCGAACGGCGGTGCAGTGACGGACGAGGAGCGCGACCGCGCCGTCTTCGGCGTCTACCCGAAGCCGAGCAGCACGCTGAGCACGAATGCCAACGACGCGGCGCTGCGGCGCGGCGTGGTCGCTACCGGCCCTTCGTCGTTCCAGCCCGCGGATGTTCTTCCGGCGGCCAGCGCGCCCGCGCGCCTGAACAATCGCACCGACCCGCGCAGCACGCAGTTCGCCGGCCCCGAATCCGAGCGCGCGCCCATTGGTGTCGCACCGGTGGTGTCTGCCGCGTCGAAGCCGTCGGCGCAGCCGGTGGCAGAAAGCTCGTCGGCCCCCGCCAGCGTCGCTCCGGCCGCGGAGGCCGCACCTGGTGCCGGCTTGGGCTTCGCGCCCGCGGCGCAGCGCCGGAACCCGCTGGGCTCGCTGGAGGATGCGAATGCCCAGGCGGCCGACATTCGCGCATCTGCCGCGACGCTGCCCCAGGGCGGCGCCACCATCATCGATGGCGCGGGCTTCGGGCAGGCAGCGCGCCAGCGCTTCTTCGATGACGCGAACCTGCGCACGGCCGCCGCGCGCGGCTCCTGGTCGCCGCGCCGCGGCTTCCAAGCAGACGAAGGTGCGGTGCGCGCGGCAGCTGTTCCTGTGCAGGCCCGTGCGGCAGCCGACATCGAGCAGGTCCGCCAGGAAGGCGAGGCGCAGCGCGCGGGCTTCGGCTTCCAGTCGCTGGCGCAGCGCGAAGCGGCCGCCGCGCGCATGCAGGGCGAGCGCATCGCCGCCGAGGATCGACGCGCAGCGGACACGAACTCCATCCGGCGCGACGAAGTGGCCGGCGCGAACCGGCTGCGCGACGTGCAGGTGACGGCGGCCCAGGACGAAGCCGCGCTGCGCCGCACGCTGCTGGACCCGAATGCGTCGACGGCCGACCGCGCGAAGGCGCAGCAGGCCTTGCTTGCGGCCCAGGGCAAGGTGGCATCGCCCGAGTGGAGCGTGCAGGTCACGCCGACCACGAAGAACGCCGACGGCAGCACCACCGAGGGCAGCATCTACCGGGTCAACAAAACTACAGGTGACGTGCAGCGGGTTGATGGGGCAGGCGCCAGCCGAGCCGCGCCGCCGAGTGGAGCCATTCAAGCCCTCAAGGCCGATCCGAAGCGGGCAGCAGAGTTTGATGCCAAGTACGGTGCCGGTGCTGCCCAGCGGGCCATGGCAGGCCAGTGAAATAGTCGAAGGTGTAGGCAGGGCGCAGTTTGCACCTGGTGATCGGGTACAGCCCCTGGTCTACCCCTCTAGGGTTCGCGTTGCGCCAGGGCGTTCGGGAGGATTGGGCTTTCGAAAAAAGGGCGCGCAATGTTCAAATTTCTGCTGCCGTTGATCGCGGCTCTCAAGTTCAAGCACGGCCACGAGAGCGGCCGCGATCTTGGTCGTGAGGTGGCGCAGGCCTACAAGGGCTGCAAGGCAAGTCTTGCTGCACCGCAGTTTCCAAAACAACTCGCGAGCGCGACAGCTTCAAATGCTGAAGCTCAAGTCGGCATCGCCAAGAACTGAGCCGTATCACGGTCAAACACGCGAGCACTGGCACCGCCGCGTCGGACCAACTGCAAGCTGTGCAGGCAGTCCGATCGATTGACGTACCCGTCGGTGCTGCGTGCCAGGATCTCGTTGTTTCCAACACTGCCGACATGCCAGTACCACTGGCCGTCCTCGGTGCTCTTCCATATCTCGAAGCGGATTTCGCTCATGACTAGCCCTCTCGGGTTAGAAGTTGGGGAACTTCGATACTAGCCCGGGGGGCTTATCTATTTCCTCCCCCTCTAGGGTTCGACGCCGCTGGTGAGCGGCGGAAAACTGAGGGGATGGCAGAAAACCACTTCGATCAGTTCGACCAGAAACCCGAGGCGGGCAACTACTTCGACCAGTTCGATGAGAAGCCCGAGCCCGCAAAGCGCGGCGCGCTGGCCGTCGCCAACGACACGGTGATCGAGGCCGCCAACGCGGTGGCCGGTGGTGTTTCCGCCGCGGCCAACTTCGTGAAGCCCGGCAACGCCGTCTCGAAGTTCATCGACGACAAGATCATCAAGGCTGGCGAGGAATCGCAAAGCGATGTCACGAAGGCGGCGAAGAAGAAGTTTCGCGACGACGTCGAGGGCGCTGATGGTGTCGGCGATGAGCTGAAGGCGGTTGGCAGCTACGTGCTCGAGAACCCCGTGTTGTCGGCGGCCCAGGCCGCGGGCTCGTTCGTCGGGCCCGGCGCGGCGATCAAGGGCGCCGGCGCGGCCGCGCGCGCCGTCGGTGCTGGCGCGAAGGCGGTGGAGCGCGCGGGCCTTGCCGGCGGTGCTGCTGCAGGTGCTGCGATGGCTGGCGGCGATGCTGCTGGCACGGCCTACGACCTCGCCTCGAAGGCTGGTGCCACCGAAGAGCAGGCCACGGCTGCGGGCCGGCAGGCGAGCGTCATCCCGGCCATCGTGGGTGGCGCGGGCAGCCTGGTCGGCGCCGAGCGCCTGGTGGCCGGCGCCAAGGGCTTCGGCGGAGGCGCGCTCGCACGCGCAGGCAAGACGGCAGCCGTGGAGGCCGCACAGGAAGGCTTCGAAGAGGGCATCACGCAGTACGAGGGTCAGCGCGCGGCGCTGCCGTTCGACCCCACCATCGACCCGTCGAAGGGCGTGGCGGCGGCGGCCGGCATGGGCGCCGCTCTTGGCGGCATCACTGGCGGCGGCGTGTCCTTGCTCACAGGCGGGCACGGCGGTGCCGCTGCGCCTGCTGCCGAGCCCGATGCGGCGCCGCCGGCAGCCCCCCTTCAGCTGGGAAACACGCCCGACCCGCTGGTGGGCTTCCCTGATGGCACGGTCGGCCGCCAATCGGAGGTGGACGCCTACCTCGCAGGTCTGCCGGAAGACCAACGCGCAGCGGCCCGCACGCGCATGATGGGCCTGGCGCCGCAGCCGGCACCGCCAACGACCGAAGCGCCGGCGGCAGCGCCGGCCGCAGAGGCCCCTGCGCCGCTGCCGTCGCAGGCCATGGGCATCGACTCGAGCGCCGGCCCGCTGTCCGCTGGCGCCGCTCTCGCTGTTGATTCGGGCGTGCACGGGCAAATGCTGCAGGACGCCCAGTGGCAGGCCGATGAAGCTGCGCTGGCCGACCGAGAGCAGGCCGCCGCCGCCGGCCGCGCCGCTCCGCCGGTGCTCGACTACTCCGGCCTGGACGAGCGCGACCGTGCGCTCTACGACGACTACTTCCGCGCGCTCGACCGCGAGACCGAGGGCCACATGGCCGCCGCGCTCGCGGACGACGTGCCCGACTTCGGCGCGCGCAATGTCACCGACGAAGAATTTCTCCGCGCACTCGGCGCGAACGACCTGGAGATTGCAGATGCCATTCAAACTGCCCGCGGAGCCGCGGGCCCGCAAGAACGTGCTGGCGGCGCTGTTGCGCCTGCGGCAGATGTCGCCGACGGCGCGCGACCGGCTGCTGCAGCAGCTCCGACCCAGCAAGGACAAGGCGAGCCCGCGCAAGTAGCAGCAGCGGCGTCCACGGAGACCGGGGCCACGCCGGGCCCCGGCGTGAATGCGCCGGCCAGCGTGCAGGAGGGCCTTGCGCGCATCCGCGCGCGCCGCGGCGCATCGCCGGCACCTGCAGCAGCACTCGTGCAGGCTCCGGCCGCCGCAGCAGCTCCAGCAGCACGGCCGACTGCCTGGCGCACGAACGCACTGCAGGCGCGCGAGGTCGCGAAGTCGCTGGGCATCGACGCCAGCGGTCTGCGCATTCCGCAGGTCGTCGCGGCCATCGATGCGCGAGACGCGCAGGCCCAACCCCAAGGAGATAACGATGTTGCAGCCGCACGAGGTGTTCGGGTGGCAGATGACGGCGTACAGCGCACTGCTGATGCTGCGCCGCGCGCGGCAGGCCAGCCGCAGCGAGACGCGGAGCCTGCTGGAGGTGCTGGACAGCGGGGCGGAGATCCCGTCCGAGTTGCACCCGCTGTGCCAGAAGCTGTACCTAATGCAGCTCGCGCCGGCGAGCGCCAGCCTGCACTGAGCGAAGGCGCGGAGCCCGCGGACGCGATGGATGCCGCGGCGCACGAGGCCGCCACGAGCCCACTGAACGACAAGCCCGAGCCGACGGACGCGCAAAAGGCCGCGGGCAACTATTCCCTCGGGCACCTCTCAGGTCCCGAGGTGCAGGGCCTGCGCATCAGCATCGAGAACCCCAAGGGCAGCACGCGCAGCGGCACCTCGCCGGACGGTACGACCTGGAGCAACACGATTGCAGCGCACTACGGCTACGTGAAGGGCTCCGAAGCCGCCGACGGCGACCACGTCGACGTTTTCGTCGGCCCGCACGCTGCCACTGCGTCCACGGTCTACGTGGTGGACCAGGTCAACGCCGACGGCTCCTACGACGAGGCCAAGGCCCTGTTCGGATTCAACACCGAGGCCGAGGCCGTGGACGCCTACAAGGGCAGCTATGACTCCGGTTGGAAGGTGGGCCCTATCACCGCCATGTCGGTGGACGAGTTCAAGGCCGGCTTGGCGGCGGGGCGCTTCATGAAGCCGCTCGATTCCAGCCTTGCCGATGTGCCATTCCGTCGCGCATCGGATGCGGACGGCACTGAGGGACTATCCCCTGCAGTCGCGAACGCAATGCGTGCACTCAGCCGGCCGTCCTACTCGCCGGAGGCCCGCATGCAGGCCGTCGCCGGCGTGCAGAAGACGGTGGACGCCATCCGTGCTGCGTGGGGCAACGGGCCGGATGTCGTGGTCGCGTTCGACATGGGCGATCCGGTGGTGCCGGCCGCCGCGCGGCGCGCAGACCTGAAGCAGCGAAGCGGCGGCGCACGCGGCGCGCCGGAGGGCTTCTACTACCGCGGCAAGGCCTACCTGATGGCGTCTCGGCTGCCGAGCGCCCAGGACGCCGCCCGCGTGCTCTTTCATGAGGTACTGGGCCACCACGGGCTGCGCGGCCAGTTCGGCAAGCACCTCGACGGCGTGCTCAACCAGATCGCGACGATGCGGAGCGCGGAGATCGACGCCAAGATCAAGGAGTACGGTCTGCGGGGGGTGAACAAGCTCGACCGCCGTGCGGCCGCCGAGGAGGTACTGGCCGAAATGGCGCAGCGCACGCCCGAGCTGCACTTCGTGCGGCGCGCGGTGGCGGCGATCCGCAGCTGGCTGCGCGAGCACGTGCCGGGCTTTCGCGGCCTGCGCCTGACCGACGACGAGATCATCCGCAACTTCATCCTGCCGGCGCGCCAGTTCGTGGAGCGTGGCGCCGGCGCGGCCACGCCAGAGGCCGGCCCGAGTTTCAGCCGGGCGGAGGATGCTGCAACGCCACAGCGCCAGGCATCGACCTTTGCAGAAGCTCGAGAGGCGGCGAGGGCGTTCCAGGGCACGCCGTTGCTCAACATCGAAACGGGCATGCAAGCGGTCGTGTCGCGTAATTCGCTGGACAAGATGCTCAGTGCCAAGGCAGTGAACAAGTCCGAGACGCCCGCGACCCATGCGATGGCGGTGGCCAACGCAGACAGCCTGTTTCAGCGAGCCATCTGGGGATGGAGCAAGCCGGATCGTGATGGCGACGCCAGCGTTCGGGCAATCCATCGATTCTTCGCTCCGTTGGAGATTGATGGCCGCACGAAGCTGGTCAAGCTGACGGTGAAGGAGACCACTCAGGTCGGACAGGGCAACCCGCTTTACACAGTGGAGGCGATGGAGTTCAACGAGAACATGCCCGGCCGGCAGTGGGTGGAGGCCGCAGCCCGTGAGGATGGGCTGGAAGGGAGAGAAAAAGATCCTCCACAGCGGGGAGTGGGCCGCCGAGAAGGTCAGGAAACCGACCCTAGGCAAGCCCTCGCGCAGCTCCACGGTGAAGGCCCGAGCCGCTCTATGGAGGACGTTATGAGTCTAGCGGAACAGGTCGAACGCGGCAACGCGGCCGGCGGCGAGGCTGACGACGCCGACATCATGTTCAGCCGCTCGAAGGTGGCGGGCTACGCTCGCATGGCCACGGCCGAGCTGAACAAGGCCTTCAGCGCGCCGGGCACGCTGTCCTGGTGGGACAAGACGGTGGGCACGATGTACCACCTCGCCGAGCGCTCGCCGGCCTTCAAGCCGGTGTTTGAAGCCGCGCAGGCCTTCGTGGACGACGTGAGCTTCTTCGCCAACGACGCCGCCGAGTTAGCGCCCAAGTTGCTGCCGAAGCTGGAGACTTGGCGCGACACCCTGAAGTCGCCAGTGGCTGCCGCCGACAACAAGGCGGTCGCCAAGCCCGTGTTCGAGGGCACGCTGACGTGGGCCCGCGATGAGCAGGGCAAAGCTGTGCCGGTGCAGAGCCTGATCGACGCGGCCGCCGGCTTGACCGCCGAGCAGAAGGCGCAGCGCCTGCTGCGCAATGGCCACCTCGACGAGCGCATGCTGAAGGCGTGGCAGGGCATGCCCCTGGAGTCCTACGAGAAGGCGGTGGGCACGCGCTTCGAGTCGCACATGCTGCAGCCGGGCGTGGTCTGGAGCGACGCCGAGCTGCGCAGTCTGTTCCAGCTCACGGATGGCCAGATCGCGCTGTACCGCGAGTTCCGCGATGCCACCGACCGCAGCCTGGACACGATGGCGCGTGCGGACATGCTGCGCTTCGCCGGCGACGATGCGAAGGGCCTGCGCCGCATCGTGATGGACGCGCCCGACGCGCAGGCGGCAGCGGTGCTGATCCGCGATCACCTGGTGCAGGTCGCCGGTGACAAGCCTGACCGCGCGACCATGCTTCTGAACACCGCCAACGGCATCATCGACCGCGCGGACAAGGTGCGCGACCTGCAGGCTCGCGGCTACGCGCCACTGTCGCGCTTCGGTCGCTTCACTGTTGACGCGGTGGACGCCGCTGGCGAGCGGCAGTACTTCGGCCTCTTCGAGACGGTGCGCGAGGCCAACGCGATGGCCGCGCGCATGCGCGAGGAGTTCGGCGAGGCCGGCGTGAGCCAGGGCACGCTGTCGGAGGAGGCGTTCAAGCTGTTCGCCGGCGTGACGCCGGAGACGCTCGAGCTGTTCGGTAACGCCCTCGGCCTCGATTCCACCGGGGACAGCGCGCAGGACCAGGCCTTCCAGGAGTACTTGAAGCTCACGAAGACCAACCGCAGCGCCATGCGCCGGCTGATCCATCGCAAGGGCATCGCGGGCTTCAGTGATGACGTGGGCCGCGTGCTGGCCGCGTTCGTGTATTCCAACGCGCGGCAGACCGCCGCCGGCCTGCACATGGGCGACCTGGGCGAGGCTGTGACGGCCATCCCGAAGGAACAGGGCGAGCTGAAGGACGCGGCCGTGCGGCTCGCCGAGTACGTGAAGAACCCGCAGGAGGAAGCGCAGGCGGTGCGCGGCCTGCTGTTCGCGCAGTACCTGGGCGGCTCTGTGGCGTCGGCACTCGTGAACGCGCTGCAGCCCGTGCAGGTGACTTTCCCGTGGCTGAGCCAGTACGGTGGCGCCAAGGCGGCGGCCGCGCAGATCGGCCGCGCTGCAAAGGATCTGGCCGCCCGCGGCAAGAACTACGAACCGGACCTCGCGGCCGCGCTCAAGCGCGCCGAGGCCGAGGGAGTGGTGGCGCCGCAGGAAGTGCACCAGCTGATGGCGCAGGCGCGCGGCGCTGGCTCGCTGCGCTCGGGTGACGGCACCCGGGTCGGTGACCTGCGCGCGCAGGGCCAGAACGCGCTGTCGCGCGTGTCGCTGGCATGGGGCAAGGTGTTCGGTGTAGCCGAGCAGCTGAACCGCCGAATCACCTTCATCGCGGCCTATCGCACCGCGAAGGCGCAGGGCGTCGCCGACCCGTCCGAGTTCGCGCGGCGCGCCGTGACGGAGACCCAGTTCCTGTACTCGAAGGCATCGAAAGCACAGTGGGCACGCGGTGCTGTCGGCGGCACACTCCTCACGTTTAAGACGTATAGCGTGGCCTACCTGGAGCTGCTGCACCGCATGTACACGCAGGGCGGCCCGGAGGGCAAGCGCGCGGCGCTGCTGGCGCTGGGCATGCTGATGCTGATGGGCGGCGCTGGTGGCCTGCCGTTCGCCGAAGACCTGGAGGATGCCGCCGACGGCCTGGCGCAGATGCTCGGCTACAACTTCTCGGCGAAGAAGGCGCGGCAAGAGTTCTTCGAGAGCATGCTGCCGCGCGGCATCGCGCAGTTCATCGACAAGGGCGTCAGCGGCCTGCCGGGCGCGCCGCTCGATGTGTCGGGCCGCCTGGGCATGGGCAATCTGATCCCCGGGACCGGGCTGCTGCTGGAGAAGACCAGCCACGCGCGTGACGTACTCGAGATCGCGGGCCCGGCCGGCGACTTCGCCAGCCGCATCCTGTCCGGCGGTCGCAGTGTGCTGACTGGCGACGTGGGCGCCGGCGTGCTGGAAATGTCGCCGGCGGCGGTGCGCAACGCCGCGAAGGGAGCCGACATGGCGGCCACCGGCATGTACCGCGACGCCAAGGGCTACAAGGTGCTCGACACCAACGCGCTGGAGGCCGCCATGAAAGCCATCGGTTTCCAGCCGGGCAGCGTGGCCACCATCCAGGAGGCGAACCGCATCAGCCAGGGCACGAAGGCCTTCTACAACCTGCGGGCCCAGGAGATCCGCGCGCAGTGGGCGCAGGGCATCTTCGAAGGCGACCCGAAGAAGGTGCAGGCCGCGCGCGACCAGGTGGCCGCGTGGAACGAGAAGAACCCCGAGCAGCTCATGCAGGTGCGCATCCCCGATGTGATGCGGCGCGTGCGCGAAATGCGCAAGAGCAAGGACGAGCGGATCGCAGACACCGCGCCGAAGGCAATGCGTGCCCAGCTGCGCGAGGATGCGGCGCGCGTGCGGGCCGATATCGCGTCAGATTGATGCGAACCAGCGGCAGCTATGGGCCCTGAGCTGTCCTTCAGTTATGACCCTCAAAGCGGTCATCGATGATGTATGGGCTACTACATGGCCTAACTCAGCGCGCAAGCTATAGTGTTTGAAACGAATGCACTCGCGGCGTTGATCCAGCAACCGTGCGGTGCGCACGTATAGGAGGGGCGGCGGGTTTCATGGCTGAATTTAGTACTGTATTTTCATTCAGAGAATGCACTGAAATGCTAGGCCGCAAGCCCCTTGGAGCGTTTTCTGTGTGCCAATTTAGACCGCAAGCGCCAGATTTGGCCTGCGGCTTGGCGCGGTCTACATTACTTTGGAGCTCACATGGACTCCGCACTTCATCAATCAGTCGAACGATTCCGCCGAGAAATGGCGCACGTCGACGAAGCCGTCCACGTCTTGCTCAAGGGCCATCTCTTGATCGAAGAGACACTGAATCGAATCCTGGAGCAGTACGTCTTCCACCGCGAGCACTTGGAGGAAGCGCGACTCACCTTCAATCAGAAGATTCAGCTTGGGCGATCTCTGTGCTTGAGAAAGAACAACCTCGGAGAATGGGAAATGATCTCGGCCATTAACACGCTTCGGAATGAGCTGGCACATCGACTCAATTCTCCCGACAGAGACCGGAAGTTGAAGCGCGTGAAGGACCTGTATTTCCGTGAAGCTGCAGGTTTCCCGGCAATGGAGGAAGTGAAGACCGCGCCCGATGCGCAAGTGCTCATGAACGCATGTGGCCACTGTGCGGGCTTCCTCCTCTCCTTCGAAGGGGACTCGCAGATATTCCGTCGGATGATCCATGGCATGGATCGGGCTATGAATCCGGACCTACCAGCCTTTGATCTATGACGGACCAGGCCGTGAGCTCTAACAGGTCGTTCGACGGGGACACGCAGCGGCATTGCGCCGCAAGCCGTGCGCCGAAGCGCACGTCTTGCAGCGCAATGCCGCTGCGTGCCGGTCAACTCCGACGTTAGGCATCACCAATGCGTGTCCTTTTCCTCGACCAGAACAAGTGGATCGACCTTGCCCGCGGGATGAAAGATCCATCTCACGCGGCAGCGCCAGTGTTTCAGCAGCTCCGGCAAGAGGTGGAAGCAGGACGTGTCATCTGCCCGCTAACCATTACGCAAATACTGGAAACCGCAAAGCGAAACGATCTCCGCACTAGGACCGACGTTGCGACCGCTCAGGCAGTTCTGAGCAGGGGGCACGTGTATCGAAGCCGGAAGGCTCGGCTTCTTGTGGAGATGCGCATTGCACTTCACAAGATCTTTGACGAAGATCCTGTTGCTCTTCCCCAGCACTGGGCAATCGTTCCGGGCTTTACCCAGGCCTTCGAGATCTTCGACACGGCAGTAGGCGAGCCTGCGCAGGTCCGCGTGACGCACTTTCTCAATCAACATCTCGATCCTGCGGCCCAATACTTGGACTTCATCCTGAATCAAGATGATGCGCGGCGTCGGGAGGGGACGCTGGCATTCGCGGAGGACTCGACTGCTCTTCTGACGCGGATTGAGGAGAGACGTGCATTGATGACCGGTTCAACAACGGACCTCCGATATCGTGCGTACGCTGCAAAACTCTTCTTGGACCACCAAGGATATGTAGCTCACATGCTGCAGGTCATTGGACACACGGTCGAAGAAATGAAGGCATTGGGTGGCGAGGCGGTACTGCAGTTCATGCGAGATGTACCAAGCTTGGATGTAGAGGCGCACCTAGCGGCCCGACTAGAGTCCCAGACTGGGCCGCTTGACGTCAACGACATTCGCGATGTCCTGTCCTTCTATACGGCCATCCCATACTCGGAGCGGCTCGTAAGTGAGAAGAACTTTGTGTCGCTCGCTCGGCAGGCTAAATTAGACAAGAAGTACAACGTGGCACTTCACACCAATCTGCAAGAGGTTCAAGCGCTGTGGCAGTGATGCCTAGCAGGTCGTTCGACGCGGACACGCAGCGGCATTGCACCGCAAGCCGTGCGCGGGAGCATACGTCTCGCGGCGCAATGCCGCTGCGTGCCGGTCAACTCCGACGTTGAGCGCCCACTTTACCTAAGGGCCACTGACTGCTCATGGCCGCATGCAGACCTGCCCCAACGATCCACGTAGTTCGCAAGCCGTCTTGGCAGTTGGGCTAGGGATTGCGGACAAAGAGCGGTAAGACTATCCAGATCAATAACGATAGTGTCAAGACTAGCTCAAGGAAGGGAAAGGCGGGGTTGATTGCCCCCCCATACGGTATTGCCGGACCGAGCCACAGAACCAACAGGGTGACACTTCCAATCAGCCAGATCACGATGCCAACGATCAGCCTCGTGAGTACCTGAGCGATTGGATGGGTCTCCGATGTATTGGCACTGAGCACATCTTGCTTCGGCTCGTTTCGTGGTTGCAGGAACACCCTAAATTCTCCGGGAGGGTGAGCGACGGGCTCCCAGGCCGATTTGGCACCGAACTCTGCATGGCAGTTCCAGCACTGGTCAACAGCAAGGGCGTCTAGCTCTGCTGAGCAATTCGGACAGTAGGAGATGGCATTCCTCATCGACGTTGCCGGCGCATCAGCACCTCGATTCTTGTTGGGTGGTGATATGCCCGGTTGCAGCCGAAACATGCTCTGAGCCTAGGTGCTCTGGTGGGACTTGAAATCTGAAACTTGATACGTCCCATCGCACGCTCCGCAAGAGCAGTTTAGACGAATCAGGCGCTGAGAACTCTTGATCCTCAATGCAATGTGCTGCCTGCACAATGGGCACATATGCTGAGACCGATGGCCGGATCTCTTGTACGCCAGTAGGATTGATTCAACGACCAGGGCTACGTCTATCCCTCGCTCGACAGATTCGGCAGGGTCGTCTGGCGCAACCCGCCTGATGAAGTAGCTCACGATCGCCAAAAAAAACACGATGCCGACTCCGAGGATGGCAAGGCCTAGCAAGACCATCTGTTCTTTCATCTTCGAGGGCTCGTGTATGAGGTAGGGCTCACAGCATGAGTTCAGTTCGAGGGCTGTCAATCTTCAAGGTGGCCACAATTTCCGCCAATCTCAAAAGATGCGCTTCCCGATGAACTCGGGGGTCTGCCTCGGGGGTATCACTTTCGTTGGGTTCGAGGTCGACGGTGAGTCGGGTGTCTAAACTGCTCGCCACGTCTGCCGTGCAGTCCCGTCGCATAAGCGGGCCCCTGTAGGGTTTCACAGCGCGAGCAGGGCCCGGAATGATCCGGGCATGAACGAAGACCCCACCTCCATCAGCATGCCCGCGCTCAAGGCCGGGGCCTCGATTGCTGCCGCAACCGGCGCGCAGATCGTGGACAGCGCCTCGAGGACGACATCGATCTTCGCGGACTTGTTTGTGCTGAACTGGCCGAACATCGCCTCCGCGGCGGCCGCCTGCTACACCCTCGCACTGCTCATCGAGTTCTGCTGGAAGAGGTTCTGGCGGCCCTTCTTCGAGCGCCTCGACTGGATCGAACCGCGACGCACCTACACGGCGCGCGAGTGGGCAGAACGGATGGCTCAGCAGGACAGCGGGCGCGTGCCGCTTGAATGACCATGACAGCTGAAAAGCGCTACTTCCCGCACCTCGCTGGTTCGCTCGTGCTGGCCAGTGCCGGCCTGCTGGGCTTGCTGGGAAAGTGGGAGGGGGACAAACAGTACGTCGTCTATCCCGACAAGCTTGCCGGTGGCCTGCCGACGGTCTGCAAAGGATTGACTCGGCACGTCACCTCGACGCCGATCATCGTGGGCGAGCGCTGGAGTGCCGAGCAGTGCGAGCGCGAGGAACGTGCAGCCCTCATTCGCGTCCAGCTGCAGCTCGCGCAGTGCTTCAAGCGGCTTCCCCCGCAAGACGTGTTCGACGCCGGCGGCAGCCACGCCTGGAACTTCGGTGCGCCGTCCACCTGCAGCAGCGGCGCGATGGCGGCGTGGAACCGCGGCGAGTGGGGGCGTGGCTGCCGGCGCCTGAGCCGCGGCGATGACGGCAAGCTCGTGTGGAGCTTCACCAGCCGCACCGACCCGAAGACTGGCGCCAAGGTCTACACCTTCGTGCAGGGTCTGGCGAACAGGCGCGCGGACGAGACGCGCTACTGCGTCGGGGGCCTCACGTGAACGCGATCATCGTTGCGATGTGGATGCGCTGGTGGAGGTGGTGGTGATGGCGCTGCCTGACATCAGGACACCGCTGCTGTGGCTGCTGGGCGTTGGGCTCGTCGCGGCTCTTGGTGTTGCCGGTATCGAGCGCACGCGCGCGGCGGGCGCCCGCGCCGATGCCGCCACGGCGCGGAAGGATCTCGCCAACTACAAGCTCTCGGTCTCCGAGACCTCCCGCGTCCTGCAGGCCGCCAACGACAGCAAGGCGGCCGAAAACCGCACTCGACAACTGGAGGCACTCAATGCCGCACGCATCCGAGAAACACTGGCAGCTCGCGCTGCTGATGATCTGCGCCTTGAGCGCGACCGCCTGCTCGACGCCGTTCGCTTCGCCTCCCGTCGCGATCGCGTGCCCAGCGCCGCCGCCACCGCCCAAGCTCAGCCGGCCGATCCCCTCGCAGACGTACTCGGCCAGTGCACGGCAGAAGTTCAAGAGTTGGCAGGCGCAGCTGACGCCCACGCCTCCGACGTCGAAACCCTGACGGAGGGTTGGCCGCGCTGAAGCGTGAGCTTGCAGCCCCGGCAAATTCAGCCCTCTTTCGAATGATGCCGGCAGAGACACCAGGCCGGGAACGGCATCACGCGCGTTTGCGCGTGGAAGGACGGGAAACCCCTTGGGAAGGCCTTCCAGTCGGATTTAAAGGCGGCCTATTTTCGGCTGCCTCAATAGCATTCCTCGTAACCTGCTTCGCTTCTTCAACTACGTTCGCCAAGCCACCCGACTGCCAAAAGGACTGTGCAACACGAACATTTCGAGCAGCCGCACCAGACACCATGACGCGCATCGTGTCGTTTAAGCGCGTCTGCCATCCTGGTCCCGTGGCCTTCATTTTGACCAGCACGTCCTGATCGAACCGCACATTTGTCGACACCTTTGGCTCGGCCTTGACTGAGCCCACCGGCCGGCCACGTTTACGCGCTTCGATCTGCCCAGGCGTGTGCACAGCAGCATGCTTGCCGCTCTTCATCTCTCCGATGGACTGGAGCAGGTCCTTTTCGAACTGTTCCATTTCCTTGTCAATCTTTGGCATCTACAGCCTCCTTCAGTTTCACCAGAGTAGCGGCGGGAATGTTGTCGAACTTCGCTTTCGCGTAGACCAGCAGCAGCACCACGTTGCCCTGTTCGTTGCGGTTGAAATAGATCACTCGGACACCGCCACGCTTGCCCATGCCGGGGCGTGACCAACGAACCTTACGCAGGCCGCCAGTGTCCTGGATCACGTCGCCAGCTTCCGTGTTCTCAGCGATGAAAGCCACGAACTCAAGGCGCTCATCGTCGGACCAGAATTCCGCCGCAAGGCGCTGGAAGGTCGGAGTTTCGATTACTGAGAACATGAGTTTATTGTAGTAACATAAAAATCAGATGACAATGATTATTTGTCGCTACAATAAAATGTATTTCGGGGCGAATTTGTTGATTGGGGCGTAGGCCTAGGCCGCATGTTCTCGGGCCGCGTGTGGCGCGATCCGCCATGATTGAGTCGCTGAAAAGAAAACCCGCCGAAGCGGGTCAAGAGGCCGATGTTCGGCGGCCCGAGAGAGCCGCGGGCGGAGATCCGCGGGAGTTCGATTTTCCTACTGATGCTCGCTGTCAGCCTGTGAAGAAATCGGCAAGCTACTGTCAACAACAGTCTCTTGGAGTCGGCTCCTCGCCCAGGGCTTTGGCGATCCAAGCGTGCAGGCGACGTCGGCCAGCTCCGAAGTCCTCATGCCTCGGATGTCGAGATGAGCGAAACCTCGGTGCCGTCGGCGGCCACCATGACGCCAGGCGTGCTGTCTGAGATCTCGATGAGCACGTCCATGCGCTTCGGGTTGTCGATGGTCTCGGGCGGTGCGCTGCGCATGCGGCGCGAGTTGTCGTATCTAGTGCGCTGCGCCGGCGTCACGACGAACTTTAGCGAGTAGGCGACGGGCGGGTTAAACCTACCGCCGCGTCCGTCGGCAGTAAATGCACCGACTTGGCTGTAACCCGCGCACATGCCCCCTGTGCGCTGCGCTGCTGAGCTTCGGCCTCTCGAGCGCAAAGACAGCGTGCGCCAGCCTGGCGATATGCCGCGGGTCATCTTCGAAGGCGAGGGGGTAGACGACGCGGCAGACCATGGTGAGCCAGGCGCGGTCGACCACGCCCTCGGACAGTTCGTAGAGTTCATTCTTGAACTCGTGCCACCATGCCTCCTCATCGGTCAGCGTGCGGCCAGCGATCACGATCGGGCTAGCGGGCTTCCACATGGGCGCATGCTACTTCGCGACCCGCGACCCGCGACCCGCGACCCGCGACCCGCGACCCGCGAACCGCGACCCGCGGCGCTGCCAGTGCCTGAGCTCCAGCGCAGCAAGTAAGCTAAGCGCTTCGCGTGTGCGGCATCTACCGCACTGCCTAGGCAAGGAACCGCATCATGTCCGATACAGCCCACCTCAATCAGCTATCTGCCCTTCAGCAGAAGGTGGACCAGTTCGCCAAAGAGCGCGACTGGGAGAAATTCCACACCCCAAAAAACCTCAGCATGGCGTTGGCTGTCGAGGCATCCGAGCTCATGGAGATTTTCCAATGGCGAGATGGGCAGGAAAGCGTCTCAAGCCTGCCTGAGAAGACGCGCGAAGCCATCAGTCATGAAGTGGCGGATGTGTTCATTTACCTGCTCCGGCTTTGCTCGGTGACCGGTATCGATCTGCTTGCGGCGGCTGAGGAAAAGCTGGCTCAAAACGCACAAAAATATCCTGCCGACCTGGTGAGAGGCAAGTCCAAAAAGTACTCGGAGTATTGAGCGCGCATGCGACAGCTATACATTTTTACCGCGGGCGATGCTGACGCGCGAGAGCATCTCAATGACTCCATTCGAAACCCACAGCCAAGCTCACTCCTTGATGCGCACCTGACGGCAGAGCAGGTCGACTACCTGAGGTCGCTGCTGCCCGACCCGCAGAATTTCTATGCGTGGGGTGCGGTGCCTGGCGAGCGCAACATTCCCATGTGGAATCAGATGCAGGACGGCGACATCGTCCTCACCGTGTTCGACAACCGCTATCGGTACGTTTCTTCTGTGGTCGCCAAGATCCACAACGCTGATCTCGCGCGTGCGATTTGGGGCCAGACGTCGGAGGGGAAGACTTGGGAGTACATGTACATCCTGACTCAGCCGCGAGCTGTCGACGTGCATGTCACCAGCAAGCCAGTCATCGACTATCTCAACAATGGCTATCGCGGTTTTTCCAGGATCGGAGACGAGCGTCTCGCAAGAATTCGGGGGGCGTATGGGAACCTGGAAAACTTCGTCGAAGAGATCTTTTCAACTGTCGTCCCTCGATCGGCTGACGAGCAAGATCTGGTGGCCGCTGAAGCCACAGTCGACCCGACGGTTTTTGACTCGGAAAACTTGGTCGACGGGCGCAAGAAGGTACTGACGGAGATTGTCCGCCGCCGCGGTCAACCGAAGTTCAGGAAGGACCTGATCAAAGCCTACGACGGAAAGTGCGCGGTGACGGGCTGCGAGATCGAGGCCGTGCTCGAGGCCGCCCACATCATTCCCTACATGGATGGCGATACCAACCATGTGGCCAACGGACTGCTGCTTCGAGCCGACGTCCACACGCTGTTTGACCTTGGACTGCTCAAGATCGATGCGACGGGCCGCATTCATATTGCTGATCCACTGTTCGGATCGATCTATGAGCCGTACGGAGGCAAGAGGATCCGCTTCCCCAGTCAGCTGAGCGAGCGCCCAGATCCGGGGGCTCTAACCAAGAAGTTCAGTCAGCAGGTTTGAATCCTGTGCGCCGGAGGCCCGCGCTCGGGAGGTAAGGCCGCCTGGCTATCTCAGGGAGGGCTGCCGATATAGTGGCGGCGAATCAGCTTTCAGGCGCCGCCATGGATCTCTCTATCCCGACACTCGTCATCAGTTCAGTCCTCGCAGTCGTTGGCATATCTATCTCAATCGCGGCACTGGATGAAGCGAAGCGTGCTTGGTTGTTTGGCTTTTGGAAGCGTTGGATGGGAAGGGCGTTCATCGTCGTGATGATTGTGAACTCCGCTCTTGGCATCCTTCAGTTCTGGTGGCTCAAGGCCGCACCTGGAAGAGGCGAGATCCTCATGTTCGTCCTGCACGCATTTAATCTGTGCGCAGCAGTCTTCATCATCTTCATGGGGGAGCTGGAGAAGGCCCTGGAAGTTCGCAACGCCAAGCGAGTCGCGCTGGAAGAGACGATCAAAAAGCTCGAACAAAAGGTCGAAGCGCTGACTTCATTTAAGGCGATGCCAGCAACCTTTGATGACGGCGGCAAGCGCTGACGAGCACCCAAGAAAAGGCCCGCACGAAGGCGGGCAAGGCGATCCCCGGAGGAGGGAGGATAGAGAGATGGGAATCGCGAAGTAATTCTAACGTATTAATGTTTCCAGGGCGAGCGCCCATGAAAAAGCCGCCTCGAGGGCGGCATTCGACTTGGCTAAAGTAAGGGCACTTCAGTCTAAGTCGGTGACTTTGATCAGCCGAGACTTGATGCCTTGCATGATGACGTACGGCTGGAGCAACGGCTCTGTGAACTTGTAGCGATACAGCCGAGGAATACCGCTCTTCGTCAGCACCGGGCCGCGCTTGTCTTCGGTAAATTCCTTTAGATGCTGGGCGAAGCTAGGAATCTCATACCGACGACCTGAAATCTGTGAAAGATAGTCGCGCACGTCCTGGGCTGCAAATTCCCCTAATTCATTCGTGTCAGCCATCGCGCACGCCAAAAGGACTTTGGCGAACAAATTGTCTTTGCGAGCACTCCGTACTGCCGTCTCGTAAGTGCTGAGGACTGACTGCTGTGTGCTCAGAAGCGCCTTTTCTAGCGCCTCGTGTACGGCATCTGTTGTCACCTCAAGGCTTCGATTGTCAATTGCAGCGCGGCATGCATGCAGTGCCAGCAAGTGGGCGTAGTGAGGCAAGCCTTGGGACAGCTTGATTATTCGACGTTTGCCTGGAATGCTTGTTTTCATGCCCAGCTTGGTGATGCCCTTCTCCAGCAACGTGTCCAACTCGATGTTAGACATTCGCGGCATGCGTACTTGCGCGAGTGCACGTTGCACGGAATGGTGTTCGGCGATCAACTGGTCCACGCTGTCTGCAACACCGACAAGCAAGACGGTTGCAGGTACTGAGTGATCGGACAGTGCCTTGATGCAATCGGCGAAAGCGCGCCGAGCCTCAACGCCCAGTCGGTCAAACTCGTCGATAACGAAGACCGGAACAAAGTGCTGAGACAGAGTGGTCAAGCATCTCCGTACAGAATCAGGGGTCGCCAAGCCGCCAAGCAGATCTGCTGCTTGCATTACGACGGTTTTCGATTCCGTGGTAAATCCGATGCTCTGCCTTTGCTGAGTCACCCCAGCTTGTTCGAGGGCCTTTCGCCACACGCTGTCGAACGTGTCCGTTGCGTCGCAATTTACCCGGGGGGCCAGAACTCGTTGAACTCCTAGGTAGCCGGCAAAGACGTTGGCAAGAGAAGTTTTACCAACTCCTCTTTCTCCGTACAGAATTGCGTGTTGGCCGGTCTGATTTATGACATCAACGATCTGATGGATCTGGTCGTTTCGTCCGGCGAAAAGCTCTTGGGCATTTATTGGACTCGTTGGCGTGAATACCTTGCCCGCAGCCAGACTGCGTTGGAACCACATCGCCTCCTGCTCTTCGCTGACACTCGCCATGTTTTCTCCTAATTAAAACCAACTATGGGACATTATAGGGCTCGACGCTTACCCGCAAGTGCTCTTTTGACCTGTGAATGACGCAAAGCAGGCAGCCAGCAGAGCCCAGCCGCGGTGAGGTGAGGGGAAGTCAAGGGAGCGGTTTCGGGCGTGTGGTTTTTGCCCCCCGTTGATCAGTTCGTAACTGATGAGCCGAGCCGCCACGATGGCCCGTCCGACTGAGATGCGAGGGTTCGGTCCTGCCCGCTGCGGCCTTTCGGCAACCGGCAACCCGGTCGGCCCCCCGTTTGGTTATTTCAAACGCTACGCCGCCTTGAAGGCCAGAATCTTTGCTCCCTGGCGCAGCTCGTCGAGATGGTCGGCCCACAGCTGCATCATCTTGCGGCGCTTGACCACGAATTCCGCACGGTCGTAGGCGGCGCCAAGCGGTCCGCTCTTCCCGTGCGCGAGCTGCGCCTCGATGACCTCGGGCTCAACGTCCATCTGCTCCACCATGATCGTGCGCGCCATCGCTCGGAAGCCGTGGGCTGTCATCTCGGTGTTGTCGAAGCCCATGCGGCGCAGCGCCGTGTTCACGGTGTTGTCGCTCATCGGCCGCTCGCCGGTCAGCAGGCTTGGGAAAACGTACTGGCCGTGGCCAGTGAGCGGCTTGAGATCGACAAGGACGTCGACGGCCTGCTGTGGCAGAGGCACCAGGTGCGGGCGCCCGTTGATCTTTGCGGTTTTCGTACGCTTCATGTCCGCTGCCGGGATGGTCCATAGCGCCTTCTCGAGGTCGAGGTCCGACCAGCGCATTTGCCGGATGTTGCCGGGCCGCTGAAAGAGGAGGGCGGAGAGGTGCAACGCTGCGCGCGTCGCAGGCTGGCCAGCGTATGCCGCGATTGCGCGCATCAGCTCGCCGGCCTTCACCGGCTCCAGCACAGCGGCCATGTGCTTGACCTGTACCGGCACCAGCGCGCCTTGCAGGTCGGGTGCTGGGTTGCTGGTGCACCGGCCGGTGGCGATGCCGTGCCGGAACACCTGGCCGGACCATTGGCGCAACGTGTGGGCGGTCTCGTGCGCGCCGCGGGCCTCGACGCGACGTAGGACCTGCAGCAGCATCGGCGCAGTGATGCTGGATAGGGGCAGGCTGCCGAGCCAGGGGAAGGCGTCCTTCTCCATGATTGAGAGCCAGCGCTCCGCGTACCGCGGGCTCCATGCCGAACTCTTGGTCTTGTGATACTCGCGCGCCACCGCCTCGAAGCTGGCGTCGGTGTCGACCTTGCGCTCGAGCTTCTCGAGCTGCCGGCGCTGCGCGGGGTCGATACCTTGCTGTTGGATCTTGCGCGCGTCGTCGCGGCCGGTGCGCGCGGCCTTGAGCGTCACCTCAGGATAGCTGCCCAGTGCCAGGCGCTTTTCCTTGCCGTCGAAGCGGTACTTCCAGAACCAGCGCCTCGAGCCGCTGGGCTCGATCTGCAGATAGAGGCCTCCGGAGTCAGCGAGGCGCAGCCGCAGCTTGTCGGCAGGGCAGAGGGTCTTCTTGCAGGCGGTGTCGGTGAGCATGGGGGAACAATTTCGGCGACTGGTGCTGAAACTGTACCCGTTCCCCCGTTTGTTCCCCCAAATTGGAGGAATCTCAGCGGTTTTTCGTGGTTGCTCGTGAAGCAATACCGCCGGTCTCTACAGAGGGGAAATGGCTGCTCGCGGTTCTTTATGGGGGAACGTGGAGCCAAGAAATGGCCTGCCCGGAGGGGATCGAACCCCCGACAACCTGCTTAGAAGGCAGGTGCTCTATCCAACTGAGCTACGGGCAGATTCCGGTTGAGAAGCGAGGGCCGGAGCCTTCGGTCCTCGGGCCGCAAGGGATGCGGCAACAGACCCGAAAAATCAACGGTCTGGACGCTTCTGCCTCTGACCGGGGAAGCGCGGATTCTACCTACATCCCTCCATGCACGACGCCTTCGGTGGCGGTCGTTGAGAGGGGGAAAGGGCGGGGCCGGCGCGGGACGACACCTTGGCGGTCTCGGCGGCCTGCTTCGACACGAGCTGCTTCTTGCCGCAGGTGCTGCACCGGTAGAACCTGAGGGCCGGCAGCATCCTCATCCAGGTTCGTCGCTCGATGCGGCGAAGGCCGGCCAGGCCGCAGGAACATCGGAGAAACAGATTCAGCAGCATCACAGAAGAGTTCAAACCGGGAAGGTGTCGACACTCTTTCCCCGACGCTGCTTCGCGGTTTGCGCAACCGTGAAGCACCCGCGTTCGATTCTGTGGGGGCGCAAGGCATGCAGCGAAAGGACTGCACGCGCAACAGATTGCTAAGGACGGCGTTTCGCCCGCCCGATGCCTCTGTGGATCGCTGGGGCCGAAGGGGCGTCAGACGTTTTCCGAGCGGTACTTCCAGACCGCGTCGTTCACCGCGCGTTCGGACGCCAGTTGCTTCTTTCCGCAGGCGCTGCATTGGTAGAAGCGCAGGCTCGAGAAGAGTCGCATCCATGGCCGGCGCTCGATGCGTGCGAGATGCCTGAGGCCGCAAGAACAGCGGGAAAAGTAATTCAGCATCGGAAAAGGGTCCAGGGGTGAGGGTTCTGTTGCGACGTCCATCCCTGACTCAGCTCTTCGGCTTTGTAAACGCGATTCCGCTTACTTTGTAAACACGATCACGATTGGCTCGATTCTGCGTGAGCGCCGAGGGCCTCGCGGGTAGTTCCTTAAGAAAAAGGTTGTCTTGACGGTGTAACAACAAGGCAGCGGCGTTGCCCGATGTACGGAAAGCCGTGGGTCGTGCTACGAAACGTCTAAAGGGCGGTGAGATTCGCGGCGATCGCGAGCGGCCCGGAAAAGAAAAAAGCCTGCAACGACTTTCATCGTTGCAGGCTTTCACTTTTCTTTTGGTCGGGGCGAAAGGATTCGAACCTTCGACCCTCTGGTCCCAAACCAGATGCGCTACCAGGCTGCGCTACACCCCGCCAAGCCTTCCATTCTAGCCCGAATAAGAGGCCGCTCAGCGCTTCTCGTACTGCGTCTTGCCAAAAAGGATCTCGCGCGCCTTGTCATCGGTGATGGGGCGGCGCAGGTCGGCCAGCACTTTCACGCCGCGCTGCACGGCGGGGCGCGCGGCGATGCCGTCGAACCAGGCCTTCAGGTGGGGGTAGTCGGTGAGGGTGATGCCCTGGTTCTCCCAGCTGCGCAGCCACGGGAAGATGGCGATGTCGGCAATCGAATAGCTCGTGCCGGCGATGAACTTGTGTTTGGACAGCTGCCGGTCGATCACGCCGTACAGGCGCCGGGCCTCGTTGGTGTAGCGGTCGACGGCATAGGCGATCTTCTCGGGCGCGTAGATGCGGAAGTGATGCGCCTGGCCCAGCATCGGACCGACACCGCCCATCTGGAACATGAGCCACTGCAGCACGTCGTAGCGTTCGCGGTCGCCCTTGGGCAGGAACTTGCCGGTCTTGCCCGCGAGGTACACGAGGATGGCGCCCGATTCGAACAGCGAGATCGGCTGGCCGTCCGGTCCGTCGGGGTCGGTGATGGCGGGGATCTTGTTGTTCGGGCTGATCTTCAGGAACTCGGGCGCGAACTGGTCGCCGGTGCCGATGTTCACCGGGTGCGCGTGGTACGGCAGGCCGCACTCCTCGAGCATGATGTGAATCTTGTGGCCGTTCGGCGTGGGCCAGGAATAGACCTCGATGGGCGATGCGGGCATGTCGCGGGCTCCGGAGTGAGAGGGTTGTGACGGGAGAACGGCAGCATATACACGCGCATCCGGACGCGTGCGGGTGCGGGCATTGGCCGCACGGTCGGCCCGCTCACCCCACCTGCCGCTCGTGCGCGTTGCACCACATCCAGTGCTCGCCGGGCTCGATCGACTGGATCACCGGATGCCCTTCGGCCCGCGCATGCTTCGTGGCATGGCGGTTCTTCGACGAGTCGCAGCAGCCCACATGGCCGCAGTGCACGCACAGGCGCAGGTGCACCCAGGTGTCGCCGGTCTTCAGGCAGTCTTCGCAGCCGCGGGGTGTGTGCGGTTGCGCGACGTCGGCGGGAACGTGTTCGCAAGCTTGAATGGGCATGGGTGTCTCAGGACAAGAAGAATGGGTTCAGGCCACGGCCGAGGCCGACGACAGGTGCTGGTGAATGAGCGCCACCACCGCGGCGCCTTCGCCGATCGCGCCGCCCACGCGCTTGACCGAGCCCGAGCGCACATCGCCCACCGCGAACACGCCCGACACGCTCGATTCGAGCGCCGTGGCCGGACGTGCCGGAAAGCCGCTGCTCGCAGCCGCGCCGGTCAGCACGAAGCCGTGCTTGTCGACCGACACGCCGCAGCCCTCGAGCCATGAGGTCTCGGGCTCCGCGCCGACGAACAGGAAGATGTTGCGCGCGGGGCAGTCGTGCTCCTGGCCCGAGGTGTGGCAGCGCCACGTGGCGCCGGTCAGGCCTTCTTCGGGCGCGCCGTGCAGCCGCACGAGCTCGGTGTGCGGTTGCAGCGAGATGTTGGGCGTGGCCTCGATGCGGTCGATGAGGTAGCGCGACATGCTGGCCGCCAGCGACGGCCCGCGCACCAGCACGTTGACCTTGGCCGCATGCCGCGACAGGAACACCGCCGCCTGGCCGGCCGAGTTGCCGCCGCCCACCAGCGCCACTTCCTGCTGCGCGCAGATCTTGGCTTCGATCGCCGAGGCCCAGTACCAGATGCCGCGGCCTTCGAATTCGGCCAGGCGCGGCACGCCGGGGCGGCGGTAGCGCGCGCCGCTCGCAATGACCACCGTGCGCGCGCTGATCGTGCGGCCGTCGGTGAGCTTCAGCGCGAGGCTCTCCCGCACGTTCTCGCGCGAGCAGTCGAGCGCTGCCACCTGCGCCGGGATCAGCATCTCGACGCCGAACTTCTGCGCCTGCACGAACGCGCGGCCCGCCAGCGCCTGCCCCGAGATGCCGGTCGGAAAGCCCAGGTAGTTCTCGATGCGTGCGCTGGCGCCGGCCTGTCCGCCGAAGGCGCGGCAGTCGAGCACGATCACGCGCAGCCCTTCGGAGGCGGCATACACCGCGGTCGCGAGGCCGGCCGGCCCGGCGCCGACCACGGCCACGTCGTACAGCTCGTCGCGCGCCGCGGTGTCGACCATGCCGAGGCAGCGCGCCAGGCCTTCGTCGCTCGGGTTGACCAACACCGAGCCGTCGGGGCACACGGCCAGCAACTGGTCGGAGCCATATTGGGCGAGCAGTGCGGCGGCATCGGCGTCAGCCGCTGCATCGACCAGGTGATAAGGATGGCCGTTGCGGCGCAGGAAGTTCTCCAGCCGCGCCATCTCGGGCGCATCGGGCCGACCGATCAGCACCGGCCCGGCCGCGCCCGATTCGATCAGCGCCACGCGCCGCAGGATCAGCGCGCGGGTGATGCGCTCGCCCAGGTCGGCCTCGGCCACCAGCAGCGCGCGCAAACGGTCGGGCGGCACGACCAGTGCCTCCACTTCTTCGTCGGCATGGCCGTCGACCAGGGCAGGGCGCCCGCTCAACTGGCCGACCTCGGCAAGGAATTCGCCCGGCCCCTGGCGCGCGATCGGCACCACATGGCCCAGGCCGTCGCGCTGCGTGACGGCGACCACGCCCTTGAGCAGCACGAACATGCCGGCGCCGGTCTCGCCGGCGGTGAACAGTCGTTCGCCGCGCGCAAAGCGCTGCACGCTGCCGAAGCTGGCAATGCGTGCCATCTCGGCGTCATTGAGGACGGGGAAAGTCTGGTGCAGGCGGCTGTTGGCGCCTGGTGCGTCGGTGGCCATGGGGTCGAACTCCGTGTCGCGAATGCCCCGCATTAGACGCCGAAGCGGCGCCAAAGCGACGCTGGCGCGCGTTGTAACAACGTCATGTGTCTGCCACGCCGCTGACATGCCGGTTTCATTGCGCGTGTCCAGACTCGGTCAGCAGAAAGGGATTTCCCATGAAAGAACTGCCGAACCCGACGTTTCCGCTCTCGCAGCTCGGACTGCGCGCAGCCTTGTGGCCCGCACCCGCGGCCGGAACCCCCGCCGTTGCTGCCGCCGCCGCGACCGTCGCCGCACTGGCCACCCGCACGGCGGTGCCCGAGGCGCCGCTGGCCGTCATCGTGCCGCCGGTCGTCGAGGCCAAGCCGGGCATCACGGTGAGCTGGGCGCGTCATCTGGATGACGTGCGCGCCGCGCAACGCCTGCGTCACGACGTGTTCGTCGGCGAGATGGGCGCACGCCTGACCACGCCGCTGGCCGGCCACGACATCGACCTGTTCGACGACTTCTGCGAACACTTGCTGGTGCGCGACGAACTCACGGGCCAGGTCATCGGCACCTACCGCGTGCTGACCCCCGCGCAAGCGCGCCGCGTCGGCAGCACCTACAGCGACACCGAATTCGACCTGACGCGCCTGCGCGACCTGCGCGAGCGCATGGTCGAGCTGGGCCGCAGCTGCGTGCACGCCGAGCACCGCCAGGGCGGCGTGATCCTCGCGCTGTGGGGCGCGCTGGCCGGCTTCATGCACCGCAACAAGCTCGACACCATGATCGGCTGCGCGAGCATTCCGATGTCGCACAACGGCGTGACCAGCGGCGACGCGGCCGCCAGCATCTGGCGCCAGCTCTCGGCCAGCCACCTCGCGCCGATTCAATACCAGGTGCAGCCGCGCCTGCCGCTGCCGGTCGAGCGGCTCGACAGCGCGCTCGACGTGGAACCGCCCGCGCTCATCAAGGGCTACCTGCGCCTGGGCGCCAAGGTGCTCGGCGCACCGGCCTGGGACCCGGACTTCAACACCGCCGATCTGCCGATGCTGATGCGCATCGACGACCTGCCGGCGCGCTACCGCAAGCACTTTCTCGGCGCATGAAGCCGGCGGCCATCCGGCCCGACGCCGGGCCGCACGCTGCTTCGCTGTCGCCGAATGTGTCAGGTTCGCTCTCTGTGGGGCAGGGTGCGTCACGCGAATGTCATGGAACTGTCACGGACGAAGTTGACACTGTCATATTTCAGCCGACGTGTTCTCCCGTGCCGCTTGCTCCAGAATCAGTGCCCATGCCCTCCCTCTCCGCTGACCCGTCACGCGCCGGTGAAGCGTCTTCGTTCGCGTTGCTGGACCGCGACCACAGCATCCTCTCGTTCAACGAGCGCGTGCTCGACTGGGCCCACCGGCCCGAAGTGCCGCTGATCGAACGGCTGCGCTACCTGTGCATCGTGTCGTCGAACCTCGACGAGTTCTTCGAAGTCCGCGCCGCACCGCACCTGAGCGCGGGCAGTGCCGGTGATCGCAAGGGCACCTACACGGTCGAGTCTTTCGAACGCCTGTCCGAAGCGGCCCACACGCTCGTGGCGCGCCAGTACGCGCTGTACAACGACGAGCTGATGCCGACCTTTGCCACGCACGGCATCCACATCGTGTCGCACGGCGAACGCAACCCGGCCCAGCGCAAGTGGGTCAGCGAGTATTTCGAGCGCGAAGTGCGCCCGCTGCTGATCCCCGTGGGGCTCGACCCGGCGCACCCGTTCCCGCAGGTGGCCAACAAGTCGCTGAACTTCATCGTGCGCCTGGGCGGCAAGGACGCCTTCGGCCGCGAGAACCCGATCCAGATCGTCAAGCTGCCGCGCGTGCTGCCGCGCCTGATCAAGATGCCGGCCAAGGTGTCGGACGGCAAGACGTTGTTCGTGGCGCTGTCGAGCGTGGTGCGCGCGCACCTGGCCAGCATGTTCCCGGGCCGCGAGGTGGGCGACTTCTCGCAGTTCCGCGTCACGCGCCACTCCGACCTCGCGGTCGACGAGGAAGACGTCAAGAACCTGCGCACCGCGCTGCGCCAGGGCCTGCAGCACCGCCACTACGGCCAGGCCGTGCGGCTGGAGGTGTCGGCCAGCTGCGCCGAATCGCTCGCGAGCTTCCTGCTGGCGCAGTTCAACCTGCCACCGCAGGCGCTGTACCGCGTGCACGGGCCGGTGAACCTGGCGCGGCTCACGCAGCTCATCGACCTGATCGGCGAGCCGCAGCTGCGCTTTCCTCCGTACGCGCCGTCGTTCCCCGTCACGCTGTCGCCCGCCCAGTCGTTCTTCGAACGGCTGCAGCGCGGCGACGTGCTGATCCACCAGCCCTTCGAAAGCTTCGACGGCGTGCTGGCCTTCCTGCGCGAGTCGGTGCTCGACCCGCAGGTGCTCGCCATCAAGCAGACCATCTACCGCACCGGCGCCGACTCCGAGCTCATGGACCTGCTGCGCGAAGCCGTGCGCCGCGGCAAGGAAGTGACGGTGGTGGTCGAGCTGAAGGCGCGCTTCGACGAAGAGGCCAACATCAACTGGGCCGAAATGCTCGAGTCGATCGGCGCGCAGGTGGTGTATGGCGTGGTGGGCCTGAAGACCCACGCCAAGATGCTGCTGGTGACGCGCCGCGAGGGCAAGCAGCTGCGCCGCTACGGCCACCTGTCCACCGGCAACTACAACCCGCGCACGGCGCGGCTGTACACCGACATCAGCCACCTCACGGCCGACCCGGCGCTCACGGCCGACATGGAGGCCGTGTTCGTGCACATGGCCAGCCAGAGCCGCCTGCCCAAGCTCAACCGCATGTGGCTCGCGCCCTTCGACCTGCACAAGAACCTGGTCGCGCGCATCGATGCGCTCGGACAGGCCGCCGCCAGCGGCGAGCCCACGCGCATCGTCGCCAAGATGAACGCGTTGACCGACGAGGAGATCATCGGCGCGCTCATCCGCGCGGGGCAGAAGGGCGTGAAGATCGACCTCATCGTGCGCGGCGCCTGCACGCTGCCGGCGCAGGTGCCGGGGCTCACCGACAACGTGCGCGTGCGCTCGGTGATCGGGCGTTTCCTCGAGCATTCGCGGGTGTTCTATTTCCGCCATGGCGAAGACGAGTCGCTGTACCTGTCGAGCGCCGACTGGATGAACCGCAACATGATGCGGCGCATCGAGCTGGCCTGGCCCGTGACCGACCCCAACCTGCGCCAGCGCCTCATCGACGAGTGCCTGGTGGCTTACCTGCACGATGGGCGCGACGCCTGGGACCTGGGCGGCGACGGCATCTACCGGCGTGTCGACCATGACACGCACCCCGGCGAGGCGGGTGCGTCCCCCGCGATCGAAGCGCATGGCGCCCAGGCCGCCTTGATGGGCCGCTATGCATCACGAGGAAACCACCGTGATGCGTCCGGCAATTGAAATTGAAGAAGAAGTTCGAAAGACGATGAGCATGGACTTGATCTTCTGGCGTCACGCCGAAGCCGAGGACTGGACCGAAGGGTGTGACGACATGCAGCGCTCGCTCACCCCGCGCGGCGAAAAGCAAGCCAAGCGCATGGCCACCTGGCTCGACCGGCAACTGCCCGACGGCACGCGCATCGTGTGCAGCCCGGCGCGCCGCTGCGAGCAGACCGCGCTGGCACTGGGCCGCAAGTACAAGCTGCGCTCCGAGCTGTCGCCCGACACCACCCCCGACGCACTGCTGGCCGCCACGGGCTGGCCCAACGGCAAGTCGGTGGTGCTGGTGATCGGCCACCAGCCCTCGCTGGGCCAGGCCATCTCGATGCTGCTCGGCCTGAAGCAGGACAGCTGCCCGGTGCGCAAGGGCTCGCTGTGGTGGATCCGCACCCGCGAGCGCGACGGCGACGTGCAGACCGTCGTGGTGACGGTGCAGGCGCCCGAGCTTCTCTAGCTGCTACAGCGGTCCTCCGCTGCGAATACCCCTGCCTGACGCTTGCGGACAGGCGCTTTGTCACGGTCGCGGGCAGAGCTGGCAGGGCGCTTGTCTCCCGGAAAAAGGGGCGAAGCACTCATGCGCGCGCGCGGCGCAATTTCTACAGTGTGACTCCACGGCAGCGTGCTTTTGACGCCGATGCGGGAAAGAAGCGGTGCCGGTCGACCACATCACTGGGGAAGACGCATGAAACCGCTCAACACACTGCCAGGAAGCTTCATGAACATGCTGCGTGCAGACGCGGACATGCGGTTGAAGGCGCTGTTTTTTCTGCTTGTTGCCGCAGCCCTGCTGTCGGGGTGCGCGACGAACACCGCCGCGCCTGTGGCGCCGACCCGTCACGATGTCGCCCGGTCGATCGAGAAGGTCGAGCTCATCTACAACCAGGAAGACCAACTGATCGTCACGGATGGCGGCGGGTCGGGGCTGACGGGCTTCGCAGGGTTTCTGGGACCCCTCGCTGCACTGGTGGCCATCTCCGTCGATACCAACAGCCGACTGACGATGGCCGCCCGGACCGACCAGCGCAGCAAGGAGTTCACGGCCGCGGTGAAGAACAGCGGCGTGACCATGGGGCTCAACAGGCAGTTCGCAGAGCGACTGGCGGCGCGCCTGCGGGACAGTGGCCGCGAGGTGAAGCTGACGCCTTTCTTCCGCGCGACCGGAGAGCACGCGCAGATGCAGGTGCAGGAACTCCAGCCGACGCCCGGCTACAGCACATTGATCTTGCGGATCACGACGTCCTATGGCGCGGCCGATGCGACATCGAGCTTCAAGCCGTACGTCTGGGTGGAGCAGTTGCTCAGGGACGAGAAGCAGTCCGTCGTGGGCCAGACCTTGCAGGTCGCCGACGTGAGCGAGCCGACCTATCTCCTGTACGACGGCCTGCTCAAGGACACCGCAGGCGCTCGCGAAGGGTTGAAGCGCGGGCTCGACCAGATCGTGCAGCCGGCCTATGTCAGCCTGTTCGGGGAAGACGAGCCGCGCAAGGCCAGCGCTGCGGCAGTCACGCAGACGGCCGGCATCGACACGAAGTGAAACGGCTCAGGCGCCGCTGAGTTCCACGCGCCAGTTGCCGGTCTTTTGCCAGGCCAGCACTTCCTCGCGCAGCAGGTGCGCCGACTGCGGATACATCTCGGCCCAGTCGGGCGCGCAGGCGATCGTGAAGGCCCTGGCACCGAGTGCCGCGAGGTTCAGTGCCTGCGGCTCGGGATCGCGGCGCGCGTGGCACAGGATCACCGCCAGGCGCAGCGCCAGCAGCTGCATCACGAAGGTCTCGTCGTCCAGCGAGGCTTCGAGCTTGCGCAGCTTGCCGCGCTGGCCCAGCACCAGCTGGCCGAGGGCGTGCAGTTCGTTCACCGCGAAGCCGGGCGCGTCGGTGTTGTCGAGGATGTAGGCGCCGTGCTTGTGGTAGTCGCTGTGCGAGACCAGCGCGCCGATCTCGTGCAGCTGCGCGGCCCAGCCGAGCTTGCGCAGTGCGCGGCCGGCGCGGCTCGAGGTGCTGCCGCCGCGCGCGACGGGGGCCAGCTGCACGAACAGCGCGGCGGCGGTGTCGCTCACGCGCTTGGCCTGCGCCGGGTCGACCGCGAAGCGGGTGGCGAGCCGCGCCACGGTGGCGCTGCGCATGTCGGCCACGCTCTCGTCGCGTTCGAGCAACTCGTAGAGCACGCCGTGGCGCAGGGCGCCCTGGGCGACCTTCATTTCCTGGATGTCGAGCAGGTCGAACACCGCGCGCAGCACGCTCAGGCCGCCGCCGATCACGGCCTTGCGGTCTTCGCGCATGCCGTCGATGCGCAGCTTGTCGATGCTGCCGGCCTTGAGCAGGCGGTCGAGCAGCCAGTCGAGGCCGTCGCGGGTGACCAGGCCGGCCTCGCCGCCGGCTGCGGCGAGCACGTCGCCCACCGCGCCGATGGTGCCGGAGGCGCCGTAGGCCACGTCCCACTGGTCGCGGGTGTAGCTGGAGAGCGCATCGTCCAGCACGGCCTTGGCTGCCACTTCGGCGGCGCGGAAGGCGGGGGCGGTGAACTGGCCTTCGCCGAAATGCTTCATCGACCAGGCGACGCTGCCCACGCGGTACGACTCCATGCGCTCGGCCTCGAGGGCGTGGCCGATGATCATTTCGGTGGAGCGCCCGCCGATGTCGATGACCAGCCGGCGCTCCTGGTCCGAGGCGTCGGTGTGGGGCAGGTGGTGTGCCACGCCCTGGTAGATCAGGCGGGCTTCTTCCCGGCCCGGGATCACGTCGATGCCGAAGCCCAGGATGGTGCGCGCGCGCAACAGGAACTCTTCGCGGTTGCGCGCTTCGCGCAGGGTCTGGGTGGCCACGGCGCGCACCTGCGAGCGCTTGAAGCCGGCCAGCCGCTCGCCGAAGCGGGCGAGGGCGTCCCAGCCGCGCTGCATGGCCTCGGTCGTGAGGTTGCGGGCGCTGTCCAGGCCGTTGCCCTGGCGCACGGTTTCCTTGAGGTACTCGGTGCGGTGGATCTGTCCGTGGTCGACCTGGCCGATTTCCAGCCTGAAGCTGTTCGAGCCGAGATCGACCGCTGCGAGGCGGGTGCCGTTTTGCATGTTGTAGTGAAGAGGGCGGTTCTCTGATCGTAGCGCCGTGACAGCAGGCGCCGCCTCCCAAGTCACGTCACGGCGAGGGCTGGAGGTTAGGCGGGGTGAATGACGGTTGTGTGACAGCGTCACACACAACAGGGGTGGCGCAGCGGCATTTTCCCTCGACAGAAGGGGTGTCACATCGATGTCACAAAAGCTTTTTAGAGTCCGTTCGAGCCCCCAAAGGGACTACTTCTTACTTCTCAAGGAAGCTTTATGAAAACGACGTTCAAATTTGCAACCGCCGGCCTCGTGACCGCGCTGTTCTCCATTTCCGCCTTCGCACAAGACGTGACCGGCGCCGGCGCCAGCTTCCCCGCACCGCTGTACGCCAAGTGGGCTTCCGACTTCAACAAGGCCACCGGCGTCAAGATCAACTACCAGTCGGTCGGCTCGGGTGCCGGCCTCAAGCAGATCGAAGCCAAGACCGTCGACTTCGGCGCCTCGGACGCTCCCCTGAAGGACGACGAGCTGCAAGCCAAGGGCCTGATGCAGTTCCCCACCGTCATCGGCGGCGTGATCCCCGTGGTGAACATCCCCGGCATCAAGCCGGGCGAGCTGAAGCTCAACGGCCAGGTGCTGGGCGACATCTACCTGGGCAAGATCACCAAGTGGAACGACCCCGCGATCAAGGCTCTGAACGCTTCGCTGGCCCTGCCTGACGCCGCCATCGCCCCGGTCCGCCGCGCCGACGGTTCGGGCACCAGCTTCCTGTTCACCAACTACCTGAGCAAGGTCAACGCCGAGTGGAAGAGCAAGGTCGGCGAAGGCACGGCCGTGAACTGGCCCACTGGTGCGGGTGGCAAGGGCAACGAAGGCGTCGCCGCTTTCGTGAACCGCCTGCCCAACTCGATCGGCTACGTCGAGTACGCCTACGTCAAGCAGAACAAGATGACCTACGCCCAGCTGCAGAACGCTGCCGGCACGTTCGTCTCGCCCGACGACAGCGCCTTCAAGGCCGCCGCCGCCGGTGCCGACTGGAACAAGAGCTTCTACCAGGTGCTGACCAACCAGGCCGGCAAGGATTCGTGGCCCATCACCGGCGCCACCTTCATCCTGATGCACAAGGTGCAGGACAAGCCCGCCAGCGCCACCACCGTGCTGAAGTTCTTCGACTGGGCCTACAAGGGCGGCGACAAGACGGCCGACGAACTCGACTACGTGCCGATGCCTGACGCCGTGAAGGCCACCATCGCCAAGGCATGGGGTGAAGTGAAGGACGCATCGGGCAAGCCGGTCGCGTTCAAGTAAGAAGCAACCCTTCATCCACCCTCCAGGACGGCGCGCCCATGAGCAACTCTTCGCTCCAGGACGCGCCGCTTTCGTCTTTGCCGGAGCGACCCGTGTCATCCACCCTCCCTGCTGCCGCCTCCCTCGACCTTGCGGCCGAGCGCGCGCGCACCTCTGCCGCTCCTCCCCCGCCCGTCAAGGCGGCCCGTTCCGGCCCCATGGCCGACCGCCTCTTCGGCTGGGCCGCCAAGGGCGCCGCGCTGCTGACGCTCGCGATGCTGATCGGCATCCTGTTGTCGCTCGTTGCCGGCGCCTGGCCCGCCATTTCGAAGTACGGCCTCGGCTTCCTCACGAGCAGCGTGTGGGACCCGGTGAAGGACGAGTACGGCGGCCTCGTGATGATCTACGGCACGCTGGCCACCTCGTTCATCGCGCTGGTGATCGCCGTGCCGGTGAGCTTCGGCATTGCGCTGTTCCTGACCGAACTCTCGCCCAACTGGCTCAAGCGCCCGCTGGGCACCGCCATCGAACTGCTGGCTGCCGTGCCGTCCATCGTGTACGGCATGTGGGGCCTGCTGGTCTTCGGCCCCATTCTTTCCACCTGGGTGCAGCAGCCGCTGCAGAAGCTGCTGGCCGGCGTGCCGTACCTCGGTGCCCTGGTGTCCGGCCCGCCCGTGGGCATCGGCATTCTGTCGGCCGGCATCATCCTGGCGATCATGATCATTCCGTTCATCGCCTCGGTGATGCGCGACGTGTTCGAAGTGACGCCCGCGCTGCTCAAGGAGTCGGCCTACGGCCTGGGCTCCACCACCTGGGAAGTCGTCTCCAAGGTCGTGCTGCCCTACACCAAGGCCGGCGTGATCGGCGGCATCATGCTCGGCCTGGGCCGCGCACTGGGCGAGACCATGGCCGTCACGTTCGTGATCGGCAACATGAACCAGCTCAACTCCCTGTCGGTGTTCGAGGCTGCCAACAGCATCACCTCGGCCCTCGCCAATGAATTCGCCGAAGCCGGCGCGGGCCTGCACCAGGCCGCGCTGATGTACCTCGGCCTCGTGCTGTTCTTCATCACCTTCGTCGTGCTGTCGCTCTCGAAGATGCTGCTGGCCCAGATGAAGAAGAGCGAAGGAACCAAGTCGTGAGCACCGCGCAAAACCTGATCAACGCCAAGACCCTGGCAGAGACGCGCCAGGCGAAGTTCGCCGCGCGCAACCGCGTCAACAAGATCGCCCTCACGCTGTCGCTCGCCGCGATGGCGTTCGGCGTGTTCTGGCTCGTGTGGATCCTGTGGGAAACGCTGCGCCAGGGCGTGGGCGGCCTGGCACTCGCCACCTTCACCGAGATGACGCCGCCGCCGAACGAGGCGGGCGGCATCGCCAATGCCATCTTCGGTTCGTTCGTGATGGTGATGCTGGCGACCTTCGTGGGCACGCCCATCGGCATCATGGCCGGCATCTACCTGGCCGAGTACAACCCCAAGGGCCTGCTGGCCTCGATCACGCGCTTCGTCAACGACATCCTGCTGTCGGCGCCCTCGATCGTGATCGGCCTGTTCGTCTACGCGGTGGTGGTGGCCTACTTCAAGACCTTCTCGGGCCTGGCCGGCGCACTGTCGCTGGCGCTCATCGTGATTCCGGTGGTGATCCGCACCACCGAGAACATGCTGCAGCTGGTGCCGCCGGGCCTGCGTGAAGCGGCCTACGCACTGGGCACGCCGAAGTGGAAGGTCATTCTGAGCATCACGCTGCGCGCCGCGCGCGCCGGTGTGGTCACGGGCGTGCTGCTGGCCGTGGCCCGCATCGCCGGCGAAACCGCGCCGCTGCTCTTCACCGCGCTGAACAACCAGTTCTGGACCGCCGACGTGAGCCAGCCGATGGCCAGCCTGCCGGTCACGATCTTCAAGTTCGCCATGAGCCCGTACGAGAACTGGCAACAACTGGCCTGGGCCGGTGTGTTCCTGATCACCGTCGCCGTGCTTGCCCTCAACATCCTGGCGCGCGTGCTGACGCGCAACAAACACTAAATCAAGAAGGCGCCAACATGCCAAACACCGTCGCACAACAACAACCGTCGCGCTCGAAGATTTCGGTCAAGGACCTGAACTTCTACTACGGCAAGTTCCACGCGCTCAAGGGCATCAACCTCGAGATCCCCGAGAACAAGGTCACGGCCTTCATCGGCCCGTCGGGCTGCGGCAAGTCGACCCTGCTGCGCACCTTCAACCGCATGTTCGAGCTGTACCCCGAGCAGCGCGCCGAAGGCACCATCGCGCTGGACGGCGAGAACCTGCTCACGTCCAAGCAGGACGTGGCGCTGATCCGCGCCAAGGTCGGCATGGTGTTCCAGAAACCCACGCCGTTCCCGATGTCGATCTACGACAACATCGCCTTCGGCGTGAAGCTGTTCGAAAATCTCTCGGCCAGCGAAATGGACGACCGCGTCGAGTGGGCCCTGAAGAAGGCCGCGCTGTGGACCGAAGTGCGCGACAAGCTGCAGCAAAGCGGCTCGGGTCTCTCCGGCGGCCAGCAGCAGCGCCTGTGCATCGCACGCGGCATCGCGATCAAGCCCGAAGTACTGCTGCTCGACGAACCGTGTTCGGCACTCGACCCGATCTCGACCGCGAAGATCGAAGAGTTGATCGCCGAGCTGAAAAACGAGTACACCGTGGTCATCGTGACCCACAACATGCAGCAGGCCGCCCGCTGCAGCGACTACACCGCCTACATGTACCTCGGCGACCTGATCGAGTTCGGTGCCACCGAACAGATGTTCTTCAAGCCGCAGCGCAAGGAGACCGAGGACTACATCACCGGCCGCTTCGGTTGAAGTCAAAGGAAACACCATGACCGAGAAACACCTTTCCAGCCAGTTCGACAGCGAACTCAACGGCGTCTCGTCGCGCGTGATGGAGCTCGGCGGCATGGTCGAGTCGCAGATCCACCAGGCCGTGTACGCCCTGCTGCAGTTCGACGCCGAAGCCGCCGACCGCGTGATGGAGACCGAGCACCGCGTCAACGCGATGGAGATCGAGATCGACCGCGAGCTGTCGTCGATCATCGCCCGTCGCCAGCCCACGGCGCGCGACCTGCGCCTCTTGATCGCCATCAGCAAGACCACCGCCAACCTGGAGCGCGTGGGCGACGAGGCCAACAAGATCGCACGCATGGTCAAGTCGATCATCGAGAGCGGATCGGCCCGCCAGCTGCCCACCACCGAGCTGCGCATTGCCGCCGACCTGGCCTCGAACCTGCTGCGCACCGCGCTGGACGCCTTCGCGCGCCTGGACACGGCCGCCGCGCTGTCGATCCTCAAGGACGACGACCTCATCGACAAGGAGTTCGACGGCTTCGTGCGCAAGCTGGTCACCTACATGATGGAAGACCCGCGCACCATCTCCGCCAGCCTGGACCTGCTGTTCCTGGCCAAGGCCATCGAACGCATCGGCGACCACGCCAAGAACATCGCCGAGTTCATCATCTACATCGTCAAGGGCGCCGATGTGCGGCACACTTCGATGGAGGAAATCGAGTCGGCATTGCAGTGACGACCGTCGCCGCAAAGACTCCCCATAACGCATGAAGAAACCAAGAGTCCTGATCGTCGAAGACGAATCCTCGATCGCCGAGCTGATCGCCGTCAACCTGCGCCACAACGGCTTCGAGCCGATCTGGTCCGAAGACGGTGCTGCCGCCCAGCGTGAAATCGACGCCTTCCTGCCGGACCTGATCCTGCTCGACTGGATGCTGCCGGGCCAGAGCGGCCTGCAGCTCGCGCGCCAGTGGCGCAAAGACCCGCGCACCAAGGCCATCCCGATCCTGATGCTGACGGCGCGCGGCGACGAGCCCGACAAGGTCGCCGGCCTCGATGCCGGCGCCGACGACTACATCACCAAGCCGTTCTCCACCCAGGAAATGCTGGCGCGCATCCGTGCCGTGCTGCGCCGCCGCGCCCCCGAGGTGGTGACCGAGCGCGTCGAGATCGGCGAACTGGCCCTCGACACCTCCACCCACCGCGTGACGTGGCAGGGCGGGGCGCTGAAGGTCGGCCCGACCGAGTTCAAGCTGCTGGCCTACCTGATGCAGCATGCCGAGCGCGTGCACAGCCGCGCACAGCTGCTGGACAAGGTGTGGGGCGATCACGTCTACATCGAGGAACGCACGGTCGACGTGCACGTCAAGCGCCTGCGCGAGTCGCTGGGCGTGGCCGCGCCGATGGTCGAAACCGTTCGCGGAGCGGGTTACCGGCTGACGGCCCAAGTCACGGTGTGAGCAGCGCCGTGAGCCTCGGCGGCGGGCGCGGATAATCGCCCGCCATGCCTTTTCGTATTGCTACGTTTTTAATAGCGTCCTTCGCAATTGCGGCGGGCGCTGTCGGCCTTTTCGGCTGGAAGTACGGCTGGCTGGGCGCCTGGCTGGGCGCGGTGCTCTGGTTGGGCTTCGATGCCTGGCGCGCCGAACGCCTGCTGCGCGTGCTGCGCAACGACGCGGCCGGGCTGCCGTCGCGCGGACCGGGCGTGTGGGGCGAGCTCTCGGAGCGCATCCGCAAGCTGCTGCGCGAGCGTGAACAACAGACCCGGCAGGCCGAAGACCGGCTGCAGGAGTTCCTGGCCGCCATCCAAGCGTCGCCCAACGGCGTGGTGCTGCTCGACGAGCAGGGCCGCATCGAGTGGTGCAACCAGACGGCGGCGGGCCAGTTCGGCATCGATGCCGAGCGCGACCTGCTGCAGCACCTGGCGAACCTCGTGCGCGACCCGGCGTTCGTGGCCTACCTGGCCTCGTGGAACTACAGCCGCGACGTCGTCATCGACGCACCCGGCCTCGTGCATGCACAGCATCGCGGCCATCCGGTGCGGCTGTCGGTGCAGGTGCATCCCTACGCCGGCAACCGGCGCATGCTGCTCACGCGCGACATCACGGCGCTGGAACAGGCCGAGGCGATGCGGCGCGACTTTGTGGCCAACGTGTCGCACGAAATCCGCACGCCGCTCACGGTGCTGGCGGGCTTTGTCGAGACGCTGCAGAACCTGCCGCTCGATGCGGATGAACGCACACGCTATCTGTCGCTGATGGGGCAGCAGTCGCACCGCATGGAAACGCTGGTGAACGACCTGCTGACGCTGTCGCGGCTGGAAGGCAGCGCGGCGCCGTCAGGCAACCAGTGGGTGCGCATGCGCGCGCTGCTGGCGCAGTGCGAAGACGAAGGACGCGGCCTGTCGGGCCGGCTCACGCCGCAGGGACACCGGCTCACGTTCACGTCCGAAGCCGAGTCCGAGCTGTCGGGCGCGCCGACCGAGCTGCAGAGCGCGATGTCGAACCTCGTGAGCAACGCCATCCGCTACACGCCCGGTGGCGGCGAGGTGGTGGTGACCTGGCGGGTGCTGCCCGACGGGCGCGGCGAGTACGCCGTGCGCGACACGGGCCCGGGCATTGCCGCCGAGCACATTCCGCGGCTCACCGAGCGCTTCTATCGCATCGACCGCAGCCGCTCGCGCGAGACCGGCGGCACCGGGCTCGGGTTGGCGATCGTGAAGCACATCGCGCAGCGCCACGGCACCGAGCTGCGGATCGAAAGCACGGTGGGCAAGGGCAGCCGCTTTGCGCTGCTGTTCCCGGCGACGCGCGTGCGCGAAGCGCGCGTGATGAGCAAGTAAGCAGGCCGCGTGGCCCTCAGCGGGCCCGCGCCTTCATCGTCCAGCGCAGCAGCGCGACGAACAACAGCGCCGTGAGCGCCAGTGCCGCGGCGCTCATGAGCCAGAAGGCCAGCGGCGACTGCATGGCCGGCCACGGCCCCAGGCCGCGGTAGGCCAGCAGGTAGCTGCCGCCCAGGCCCATGCCCCAGAGCATCGCGCAGTAGATGACCAGCGGCGCCAGCGTCACGCGGTAGCAGCGCAGCACGAAGACGCACAGCGTCTGGAACGCATCGGCGATGTGATACAGCGCCACCGTGGTCAGCAGCGCCGCTGCCATCGCGATCACGGCGGGGTTGTCGGAGTACACGTTGGCGAGCTGCGTGCGGAACACGGCCATCGCGCCGGCATAGAGCAGCGCGAACAGGGCGGTGAGCTCGAAGCCCAGCCGGCAGGCATGGCGCGCCCGGGCGCTGTCGCCGGCACCGAGCCAGAAGCTCACGCGCGCGCTGGTCGCGATGGCGAGCGACAGCGGCGTCATGTAGGCCACGGCCAGCAGGTTCGAGGCGATCTGGTGCGCGGCCGCTGCAGCGGTGCCCAGGCGCGCGATGAAGAGCGCCATCAGCGTGAACGAGGTCACTTCCACCAGCACCGCGAGGCCACCGGGCACGCCCAGCCGCGCGAACAGGCGGATCTGGCGCCAGTCGGGCGCCTCGATGCGTTCCCACAGCTGGTAGCCGCGGTAGAACGCGCCGTGGCGCAGCAGCCAGACCGCGCAGCCGAGCATGGCCCAGTTCACGCACAGCGTGGCCCAGGCGCAGCCCACCAGCCCCATCGCCGGCAGGCCGGCGCCGCCGAAGGTGAACCAGACCGACAGCGGCAGTTTCACGAGCAGCGAGGCCAGCTGCAGCCAGGTCACGAGCTTGGGCTTGCCCAGGCTCTGGTTCAGCGTGCTGAAGAGACGAAAGAGCAGGGCGGGCGCCAGCGCGAAGGCCAGCACCGCGAGGTAGGCCTCGACCTCGCCGCGCATGTCGGCGGGCACCTGCGTCCAGCGCAGCGCGGCGCCGGGCAGCAGCAGCACGGTCATGCCGACCACGACGGCGATGGCTGCGAGGTAGAGCGACTGGCGCACCGAGCGGCCGATCTCGCTGCCCCGGTTGGCGCCGTGCAGTTCGGCCCACACCGGCAGCAGCGCCTGCAGCACGCCCATCAGCGAGACATACACGCTGACGAAGATGGCGGCGCCCACCGACAGCGCGGCCAGCGCGCCTTCGGAATAACGGCCCGCGATGATGGTGTCGGCCACGCCGAAGGCCATCACGGCCAGCTGGCCGATCAGCACCGTGCCGGCGTGCCGTGCGATGAGTCCGCGTTCGTTCCCGTGCGTGCTGCTGCTCACGGGTCAGCGCACGATCTTTTCGTAGAGCAGCAGGTCGTCCGCGGGGCTGCTGGGACGGCGCAGAGTGCCGCTGAAGCGCCACTGTTCCAGCGGGATGATGGTGTGCAGCCGCTCGATGGTGTCGGGGCTCACGAGCAGCCACGGGCAGTCGTTGCCCAGCAGCAGCGGCTGCAGGTTGAGGTTGCCGTGGTGGCGCAGCGCCGCGACGTGCGGCCGGCTCAGCGCCAGCTCGGCAACGCAGCGCGGGTGGCCGATGCGCTCGGTCACGGCGCGCACCTGCGGGACGTAGCTGCGCGCGTAGTCGATGGACGGCAGCCACAGCGTCATCAGCAGCATCCAGCACAGCGCGGTGCCGCCGGCCGGCAGCACCAGCGTCTTCCAGAGCGCGGCGCGATGGCGCCCGGTGCGCCAGCGCACCAGCCAGCACCAGGCCAGCGTGGCGGCCAGGGCGAGCACGAAGGCCACCGGCGAGAACTCGGCCACGAAGCCCGGCACCAACCGCGCCACGCTGGCGGCCGGCTTGCGTGGCGCGCCGGTCAGCATGGCGATCCAGTACATCCAGCCGAGCACGGCCAGGCCGCTGAAGAACAGCACGTTGAACCAGTCGATCAGCGCCGCCGCGCTGCGCCGGAAGGTCGGCAGCGCAAAGGCCGCCAGCGTGGCGAAGGCGGGCAGGGCCAGCAGCAGCGAGCGGTCGGAGAAGTCGGTGGTCCAGGTGGCGGCCAGCGGCACCAGCGCGAACCACAGCGGCAGCGCGACGTGGCGCTCGAGCCACTGGCGGCGCCAGCGCCAGAGCGTCCAGATCGCGAGCGGCCAGACCGGCCAGGTGAACCACAGCAGCAGCTTGGCCTGGCTGCGCACGTCGGACAGCAGCGAGTGGCCCAGCGTGATCTTCCATTGCGCCAGGCCCAGGCCGAAGACCAGCGCGGCGGCCAGCACGGTGATGCCGACCATCGTCAGCAGGGCGGGCAGGGTGAAGCCGGGGCTCTCGTCGTCGCTGTAGCCTTCCGCTTCGCGGGCGGCGCGCTGGCGGCGCTCGTAGACCATGTACACCGCGCTGCCGATCGCCAGCGCAAGGCCGACCGTCGGCCCGCCGCTCAGCGTCATGCCGAGGGTGCCGACCACGAGCGCGATCACCGGGCCGACGCGGCGGTAGGGCAGTGCGGCCACGCCGTAGAACAGGTGCGAGGCGAAGTACAGCTGCGCCAGCGCGGGCGTGGTTTCATGCCCCAGCTGGGCCAGGCCCAGCGAAGCGATCAGCGCCAGCAGGCCGCCGTCGGCGATGGCGCGGGCGTAGTCGGTGGGGCGCGCCTCGCCGCCGAAGGCAAAGGCCACGGGCTGGGCGCGCGGCGTGCGGGCGAGGTAATAGACGGCGTACCAGGTCGCGGTGAAGGTGCCCCACAGCATCAGCGCGAACACGAAGCGCACGGCCAGGTCGGGGTTGACCCACGAGGGGGCGAGCTGGATTGCCCAGGCGCCGATCCAGTAGGGGATCAGCGCGGGGGTCTCGGGTCGCATGCCCAGCAGCAGCGGATCGAACCAGCGGGCGATGCCTTCGGTGCTGCGGGCCAGTTCGGCCATGTAGCCGAAGGCCGTGATGTCGGCGCTCTTCCAGGGGCCCCGGCCGAGCAGGCCCGGCAGCAGGTAGGCCGCGCACAGCAGCAGCAACGCGACGCGCGGCAGCCGGCGTACGGCATTCTGGGCAACGATCGCGGGGGTCGGCTGGTTCAAGGGCGAGGCGGAAGAGGCGAAGGGGTGATTGGAAAGAAAAAGGGCAGCGCGGTAAACCGGGCTGCCCTCGACGCCAGAGCGCGTGCCTGATTACTTGGCAGCGGTCTTGCCGAAGCGGTTGCGGAACTTCTCGACGCGACCACCCATGTTGTCCACCGACTTTTGCGTGCCGGTGTAGAAGGGGTGCGATTCGCTCGTGGTGTCGAGCTTGAACAGGGGCAGCTCGCGGCCGTCGTCGGTCTTGCCCATTTCCTTGGTGTTCGCGCACGAACGGGTCACGAACTTGAAGCCGTTCGACATGTCGACGAACAGAACTTCGCGGTAATTCGGGTGGATGCCTTCTTTTGCCATGGTGTTTCCTTTTGCGCTGTTGGAATCAATGCGCGGTCGATGCGAGAGCCACCAGCGTGCCAGCAATCTGGCGCGCCGCCCTGAGGTCTTGACGTGAAGTGAAGGCCAAGGAAGCCGGGCGACGTGCCCAGCCGCACTTTTCGCGGAGCCCATGATTATCGCATACTGCCCCAATTGCGAGCAAACCGGGCCCTCCCATGACTTCCACACCCCTTCGCGCCGGCCTTGTCGGCTACGGTTTCGCCGGCCAGACCTTCCATGCGCCGGTGCTGTCGGCCGTTCCGGGGCTCGAACTGGCGGCCGTGGCGAGCTCGCAGCCGCACAAGGTGCACGCCGACTGGCCCGGCGTGGCCGTGGTGCCCGACGTGGCGGCGCTGGTGGCCCGGGCGGACATCGACCTCGTGGTGGTGGCGACGCCCAATGCCCAGCACCATCCGGTCGCCAAGGCGGCGCTGGAGGCGGGCAAGCACGTGGTCGTCGACAAGCCTTTCACGCTCGATGTGGCCGAAGCGCGGGAGCTCGAGTTGTTGTCAAATCGCAACAATCGCGTGCTCTCGGTCTACCAGAACCGGCGTTTCGACGCCGATTTCCTGACGCTCCAGCAGGTCCTGGCGTCTGGCGACCTGGGGCGCCCGGTGTACCTGGAGTCGCATTTCGACCGCTTCCGTCCCGAGGTTCGCGAGCGCTGGCGGGAGCAGCCTGTGCCGGGCGCGGGCCTGTGGGTGGACCTGGGTTCGCACCTGCTCGACCAGGCCGTGCAGCTGTTCGGTCGGCCCGACACGCTGCAGCTCGACACGGCCGCTTTGCGCGACGGCGCGCGGGTCGAAGACTATTTCCATGCCGTGCTGCGCTACGACAGCGGCCCCCATGCGCCGCTGCGCGTGGTGCTGCACGCCACCACGCTAGCGGCCCATGCGGCGCCGCGCTACATCGTGCACGGCACGCGCGGCAGCTACGTGAAGCACGGCGTAGATCCGCAGGAAGACGCGCTGCGCGCCGGCCAACGGCCACCGGCGGAAGGGTGGGGCGCCGATCCACTGGGTGGCGAACTCACGCTGACGGGCAGCGACGGCGCGCCGCACTTCCGTGCGGTGCCGACGCAGGCCGGCAATTACGTCGACTACTACGCCGCGGTTCGCGATGCGATCCTCGGAAAGGGGCCGAATCCCGTGCCGCCCGAGCAGGCCGTCGCGCTGATGGCACTGCTCGACATCGGCCGCCAGAGCGCCGCCGAAGGCCGCGCCATCCGCATCGAGCGCCCATGAAAAAAGCGCGTTGACCCGTGAGGGCCAACGCGCTTTTGCGGAAGAGCCTGAAGCTCAGCCGCCGCGACGCATCATGTCGAAGAACTCGACATTGGTCTTGGTCGCCTTCATGTTCTTGAGCATCAGCTCCATCGACTCGATCTCGTCCATGTTGTACATGAGCTGACGCAGGATGCGGGTCTTCTGCAGGATCTCGGGGGCCAGCAGCAGTTCTTCGCGGCGCGTGCCGCTGCGATTGAGCTGGATCGAGGGGAACACGCGCTTTTCGTACAGGCGGCGGTCCAGGTGGATTTCGGAGTTGCCGGTGCCCTTGAACTCTTCGAAGATCACTTCGTCCATTCGGCTGCCGGTGTCGATCAGCGCGGTGCCGATGATGGTCAGCGAGCCGCCTTCTTCCACATTGCGCGCGGCGCCCAGGAAGCGCTTGGGGCGTTGCAGTGCGTTGGAGTCGACACCGCCGGTCAGCACCTTGCCCGACGAGGGCACGACGTTGTTGTAGGCGCGGGCCAGACGCGTGATCGAGTCCAGCAGGATCACCACGTCCTTCTTGAGTTCGACCAGGCGCTTGGCGCGCTCGATCACCATTTCGGCGACGTGCACGTGGCGCGCTGCGGGCTCGTCGAAGGTCGAAGCAATAACTTCGCCCTTCACCGTGCGCTGCATTTCGGTCACTTCTTCAGGGCGCTCGTCCACGAGCAGCACCATCATGTGCACGTCGGGGTAGTTGGCGCTGATCGCGTGGGCGATGTGCTGCATCATCACCGTCTTGCCGCTCTTGGGCGGCGCCACGAGCAGGGCGCGCTGGCCTTTGCCGATGGGGGCGATGATGTCGATGATGCGGCCGGTGAGGTTCTCTTCGCCCTTGACGCCTTCGCGTTCCAGCTTCATCTGTTCCTTGGGGAACAGCGGCGTCAGGTTCTCGAACATCACCTTGTGCTTGTTGGCTTCGGGTGCGCCGTCGTTGACCTTGTCCAGCTTGGTCAGTGCGAAGTAGCGCTCGCCGTCCTTGGGCGTGCGCACTTCACCTTCGATCATGTCGCCGGTGTGCAGGTTGAAGCGCCGCACCTGGCTGGGCGAGATGTAGATGTCGTCGGTGCTGGCCGTGAAGCTGGTGTCCGGGCTGCGCAGGAAGCCGAAGCCGTCGGGCAGGATTTCGAGCACACCGTCGGCGAAGACCTGTTCGCCGGCCTTGGCGCGCTTCTTGATGATCGCGAACATCAGCTCTTGCTTGCGCATGCGGCCGATGTTTTCGATCTCAAGCGCCTCAGCCTGCTTGAAGACTTCAGACACGTGGAGTGCCTTGAGTTCGTTTAAGTGCATGGAACGACCCCTGGAGGGGTAATCGAATCGGGAACGGGGGGAGGTTTGATGTGGGGCAAGAACTGCCTCACGAACCGGGGAACTCGAACCGGTTGCCTGATGAAAGGCCCGGTGAACTGAGGGCGATTATGACAGGAAAATCGCCCCGGCCAACGCATTGCGCGCTGGCCGGAAGAAATGCATCAGGCGAGTTGCTGGTCGATGAAGGCCGTGAGTTGCGCCTTGCTCATGGCGCCGACCTTGGTGGCGGCCAGCTGGCCGTCCTTGAACAGCATCAGCGTGGGGATGCCGCGAATGCCGAACTTGGCGGGGATGTCGCGGTTCTCGTCGACGTTGAGCTTGGCGATCTGCAGCTTGCCTTCGTAGGTGGCCGAGACTTCGTCCAGGATCGGGGCGATCATCTTGCAGGGACCGCACCATTCGGCCCAGTAGTCGACCAGAACCGGCTGGCTGGACTTGAGCACGTCGGCCTCGAAGGAAGAATCGGAGATGTGTTTGATCAGTTCGCTGGCCATGTGATGTGTCCTTGTGCGCAGAGAGAGTTTCGGTGCAGCTAAAGTGCTGGTCATTGTGACAGAAACCAAGGGGTGACGTGCCATGCGGCCCGGCTATGGCGGCGATAGCCAAAGCCCTTTGCGGCCCTGCCGCCGACCCCCTCAACCCCCTCGATAGAACATGAACGAAGGCCACCCCGTCCAGGCCCTGTGGTGCGATCCCGCCGACGGCGTCGTCGCGCGGATCGTGCGCGCGCTCGACGCGCGCCAGCTGCATGCGGCGCGCACCGTGGTGCTGGTGCCGTATGCGCAGCTGATGGCGGTCGCGCGCGGCATGTGGGCGCGCTGCGGCAGCCCGGGCTTCGTGCCGCGCTTCGAGACCACGCACAACTGGGCGCGCAGCGCGGGCGGCTTCCTGCCGTCCGGCTACGACATCGCCTTCGACATGGCGCGCGACCTGGTCACGGCCCAGGGCCTGCTCGCGCAATCGGGTTTCCAGGCCGAACGCTTCGCGCTCGCGGGGCGGGTGGTCGAGCTGGCCTACCAGCTGGCGCCGCTGGCATCCGCCGTGGCGCCTGAGGTGCGCAGCAGCGACTGGGCACAGGGCGCAGCCAAGGTGGCCGATGCCGGCAGCGAGTCGGAGTGGTTCCGCATCGAGAGCGCCTTGATCCGCGTCGCCATGGCCTGGGCCGCGAACTCGGGCTACGCGACCGACGTGCTGCTGCGCGACGCGGCGCGCAGCCAGGTCGATGCGCTGATCGTGCTCGAAGGCTTCCAGACCGACCCGCTCACGCAGGCCCTGTGCGCGCTGTGGGGCGACCGCGCGATCCGCATCCCGCTCATGCCCGCCGATGCCCCGCCATCTGCCGCCCACGCGCACGTGGCGCTCGACCCCGAGGACGAGGCCCAGCTGGCCGCCGCCTGCGTGCTGCAGCACCTGGCCGAGGGCCGCGCGCCGGTCGCGCTCGTCGCCACCGACCGCGCGCTCACCCGCCGCATCAGCGCCCAGCTGAGCACGCAGGGCATCGTCACGCACGACGAAACCGGCTGGAAGCTGTCCACCACGCGCGCCGCCGCCACGCTGATGAGTGCCTTGCGCGCTTGCGCGCACGACGCAGCCACCGACCAGGTCCTCGAATGGCTCAAGAGCGGCGCCGAGGTCGATGGGTTCGCCGTGCAGTCGCTCGAAATGCGCCTGCGACGCGAAGGCGTGCGCGACTGGCAGGCTTGGTGCGCGTTGATCGCGCGCAGCGACAAGCCGCAGGACGAAAGCCTGCGCACGTTCACCGCCACCATCGAAGCCCGCCGCGCCCCGATGGCGCGCGCGCGCTCCCTGGCCGAGTGGCACCGCGCGCTGCGCGAGCTGTTGACGGCCGGCGAGCAGTGGGACGCGCTCGCCGCCGACTTCGCGGGCGCCAAGGTGATCGCCGCCCTCTGGCTCGATGCCGACGCGCACGGCGAGGAGGACGAGTTCCCCGGCGGGCGCCACAGCCTGGCCGAGTTCACGGCCTGGGCGCGCGACGTGCTCGAGGACGCCAGCTTCGTCCCGCCCGCCGGCGACGAGGCGCCCAAGGTGTCCGTGTTGCCGATGTACCAGTTGCTGGGCCGCGTCTTCGGCGCCGTCGTCATTCCCGGCTGCGACGACCGCCGCATGCCCGCGTCGCCCGAGCCGCCGGGCAACTGGAGCGCGGCGCAGCGCCTCGACCTGGGCCTGGCCTCGCGCGAGGTGCTGGAGACCGCGCAGCGCGCGGCCTGGGCCATGGCCACGCGCAACCCGAACTGCGACCTGGTCTGGCGCCATTCCGACGCCAGCGGCGAGCCCGTGCGGCCGAGCCCGCTGGTGCAGGCCCTGCAGCTCGCCCACGCGCTGCAGCCGGGCGTCGATCCGCGCACGCCGCGCGACGTCGCCGTCACACCGACCCTGCGGCCCACGCCCTCGGGCGCGCTGCTGCCGCTCACGAATGTGTCGACCAGCGTCTACGAAGACCTGCGCCGCTGTCCCTATCGCTTCTTCGCGCTGCGCCAGCTGGGCCTGCGCACCGCCGATGAGCTCGATGCCGAGGTCGACAAGCGCGACTTCGGCAACTGGCTGCACGCGGTGCTCGGGCAGTTCCACGAGACCTTGCGCGACGCGCCGACAAGCGATGCGCAAGCGCGCGCCACGCTGCTCGCCGACACTGCGCGCGATGTCACGCAGACGCTCGGCTACTCCGACGCCGAGTTCCTGCCCTTCGCCGCCGCGTGGCCGGCGGTGCGCGACGGCTACCTCGACTGGCTCGCGAAACATGAAGCAGACGGGGCGGTCTTCGTCGAGGCCGAGCCCTGGAAAGAGCAGCCCCTGGGCACCCTGCGGCTGGTCGGCCGGCTCGACCGCGTCGACCGCACGGCCGACGGCCAGCCCTTCGTGATCGACTACAAGACCGAGACCGCCTCCGTCACCAAGGAGCGCGTGAAGTACCCGACCGAGGACACGCAGCTCGCTTTCTATGCCGCGCTGGTGGCCGATGACACCTTGCGTGCGGCCTACGTCAACGTGGGCGAGAAGTCGTCCGGCACGCAGACCGTCGAGCAGCCCGCCGTGGTCGAGGCGCGCGATGCGCTGGTCGCCGGCATCATCGACGACTTCGCACGCATCGCGCAGGGCGCGCCGCTGCCGCCGCTGGGCGAGGGCAGCGTCTGCGATTTCTGCGCCGCACGCGGCCTGTGCCGCAAGGATTTCTGGGAGGTCACGCCATGAACGGCGCTGCCTACGAACACAACGGCCGGCACGTCGCGCGCGAGGCCTTCTACACCGTCGCCTGCGATCCGCGGCGCTCGGTCGCGGTCGAAGCCTGCGCGGGCGCCGGCAAGACCTGGATGCTGGTGTCGCGCATCGTGCGCGCGCTGCTCGAAGAGGGCGATTCAGCCTGCGAGCCGCACGAGATCCTGGCCATCACCTTCACCAAGAAGGCCGCCGGCGAGATGCGCGAGCGGCTCGACCAATGGCTCGCGCTGTTCGCCGAGCTCGATCCGGCCGCGTCGCAGCGCGAACTCGTGATGCGCGGCATGACGCCCGAGGCCGCGCAGGCGGCCGTGCCGCGCCTGCAGGGGCTCTACCGGCGCTTGCTCGAAGGCGGGCGCCCGGTGCAGTTCCGCACCTTCCACGCGTGGTTCGCGGGCCTGCTGCGCAATGCGCCGCTCGCCGTGCTGCGCGAGCTGGGACTGCCCGCTAACTACGAACTGCTCGAGGACGATGCGGAGGCGCGCAACCACACCTGGCGGCCGTTCTTCGAGGCCGTGACCGGCGACGCGCGCGCGCTGGCCGACTACTACGCCGTCGTCGCCACGCACGGCCGCTCTCAGACGGCGAAGGCGCTGGGCGAGGCGCTGTCGAAGCGGGTCGAGTTCTCGCTGTCCGATCCCCAGGATGCGGTGACGCCGTTCGACGTGCTGTACCCGGCCCTGCAGGGGCTGGAGGTGCCGACCGACGCGCTGCGCGGTGAGGCCGTGCGCCGCCGCTGGCTCGACCGCGCCGCCGCCCTCGGCCGCGAGGCCAACAAGACACCGCAGAAAGCGGCCGAAGCTATCATCGATGTGTTCGGCACGGGCGAGCCCGCGCCTGGGGCGCTGGCCGACGCGCTCGCCGTGCTGCGCAAGACCTTCTTCGTCGCCACCGAAGACCGGCTCACCAAGAACCTGCAGAAATTCCCCGCCGCGCAAGAGGCAGAGACCGAGCTGCAGCTGCTGTGCGCCGCGCAGGCGCAGCACGCGGCCTGGCTCTACCAGCAACGCATGACGCGGCTCACGCGCCTGCTGATCACCGCCTTCGGCGAGGTCAAGCGCGCGCACGGCTGGGTCGACATGAACGACGTCGAGCAGGCCGCGCAGCTGCTCTTGGGCCAGTCGGCGCTGTCGGGCTGGGTGCAGGAGCGGCTCGACGCGCGCGTCGCGCACCTGCTGATCGACGAGTTCCAGGACACCAACCCGCTGCAGTGGCAGGCGCTCTACGGCTGGCTCAGTGCCTACACTGGCGCGGGCGGCAGCGCGCCGCGCGTGTTCATCGTGGGCGACCCCAAGCAGAGCATCTACCGCTTCCGCCGCGCCGAGCCGCAGGTGTTCATCGCCGCCAAGAAGTTCGTGCGCGAAGGGCTCGGCGGCGAACTGCTCAACTGCGACCACACGCACCGCAACGCGCGCGCCGTGGTGGGCCTCGTCAACAGCGCGATGCTGGCCGCGCAGGCGGTCGGCGAGTTCGACGGCTACCGCGCCCACACCACCGAGCGCGGCGACGAGGGCGAGCTGCTGAAGCTGCCCGCCATCGACCGCGACGCGCTCGACACCACGGCGGCCGCCGCGCCGGCCGACGACGGCATGCTGCACTGGCGCGACAGCCTCGTCACGCCGCGCGTGCTGCCTGAAGAGCAGCTGCTGCAGAAGGAATGCGAGCAGGCCGCGCGCTGGGTCGCGCAGCGCATCGCCGACGGCACGCCGCCGCGCCAGATCATGGTGCTGGCGCGCCGCCGCAGCCGGCTGTCGGCCATGCAGGACGCGCTGCGCCGCCGCCACATCCCCGTGCAGCAGCCCGAGAAGAACGACCTGAACGATGCGCCCGAAGTGCAGGACGTGGTCGCGCTGCTCGATGCGCTGGTGTCGCCCGCGCACGACCTGTCGCTGGCGCGCGCGCTCAAGTCGCCGCTGTTCGGCATCGACGACGACACGCTGGTGCAGTTGGCCCGCTGCCAGCGCGAGACGCCGGTCGCCAGCTGGTTCTCGCTGATCCAGAAGGGCGAAGGCCTGCCGCCCGTGCTGACCGAGGCGGGCGTGCAACTGCGCCGCTGGCAGCGTTGGCTGATGGCAATGCCGCCGCACGACGCGCTGGACGCGATCTTTCACGACGGCGACGTGCTCGCGAAGTTCGGCGCCGCGGTGCCGGCGGCCTTGCGCCAGAGCGCGCTGGCCAACCTGCGCGGGCTGGTCGCCGCCTCGCTCGACATCGACGGTGCGCGCTTCGCGACGCCTTATGCCCTGGTGCGAGCCTTGCGCGCGGGCGGTGTGCGCGCGCCCACCGTGGCCGCGCCCGAGGCCGTGCAGCTGCTGACCGTGCACGGCGCCAAAGGCCTTGAAGCCGACACCGTGCTGATGCTCGATTGCGACGCGCCGCCGCCGCGCGCGCAGACCATGGGCGTACTGGTCGAGTGGAAGGGCAGCGATAGCGCGCCCACGCGCTTCGTGTTCCTGGTCAGCGAGAAGACCCCGCCGGCCTGCGCCGCCGCGCTGCTCGAGGAGGAGCAGCGCGCGCGCCACCGCGAAGAACTCAATGGCCTCTACGTGGCGACCACGCGGGCCCGCGAGCGGCTGGTGCTGTCGTCGGTGAAGCCGTCGCGCGCCAACGAGGGCAGCTGGTGGGCGCGGCTGGAGCCGTTGTGCGAGCCGACCGAGGCCGACGAGCCGCTGGTCGAAGCCTCCGCCGCCGGCGAGACCGGGGTGGGCACCTTCGCGATGAAGCGCTTGCCCGCGCCGCTCGTGGCTGCAACCGGTGCGCCGCCCGAAAAGAAAAAGGCACAAGACGCCACGGTCGACGCGCGCGCCGCCGCGTTCGGCCAGGCCATGCACCGGCTGCTCGAATGGGCGGTGCCCGGCGAGGCCTTGCCGCCGGCCCATGTGCGGGCGGCAGCGCGCGAATTCATGCTCGATCCACAGCAGGCACGCGGTGCCGCGGCGCTGGCCCAGCGCATCCGCGCGGGCGCCGGTGCCTGGGTGTGGGACGATCGCAGCATCGACTGGCATGGCAACGAAGTCACGCTGGTCCACGAGGGCGATACCTTGCGCATCGACCGGCTGGTGCGCGAACGCGCCACCGGCGCATGGTGGATCCTCGACTACAAATCGGCCGCGCGCCCCGAACGGGACGCGGCCCTGATCGCACAGATGCAGCGCTACCGCGCGGCCGTGCAACATGCCTACCCCGGTGCCACGGTGCGCGCCGCGTTCCTGACCGGGCAGGGCGAACTGGTGAATCTCGAATGACTGTTTCTTCTACCGTCGCCGTCATCGGCGGCGGACCTGCCGGCCTGATGGCGGCCGAAGTGCTGAGCGCATCCGGCGCGCAGGTGCATGTGTACGACGCGATGCCCTCGGTGGGCCGCAAGTTCTTGCTGGCCGGGCGCGGCGGCCTCAACCTCACGCACTCCGAGCCCTTCGATGTGTTCGTGACGCGCTTCGGCGAGCGCCGCGCGCAGCTCGAGCCGCTGCTCACGGCCTTCGGTCCGCAGCAGGCGCGCGAGTGGGCGGCCGGGCTGGGCATCGAGACTTTCGTCGGCACCTCGGGCCGCGTGTTCCCGACCGACATGAAGGCCGCACCCTTGCTGCGCGCCTGGCTGCATCGCCTGCGCGCCGCGGGCGTGCAGTTCCACATGCGGCATCGCTGGGTGGGCGACGGCGCCTTCGACGCGAACGCGCTGCGCTTCGTGACGCCGGCGGGCGAGGTCACCGCCAAGGCCGATGCCGTGGTGCTGGCCCTGGGCGGTGCGAGCTGGGCGCGCCTGGGCTCCGACGGCGCGTGGGCGCCGTGGCTTCAGGCGCAAGGCGTGGCGGTGGCACCGCTGCTGCCCGCCAATTGCGGCTTCGACGGCGCAGGCTGGAGCGAGCATTTTTCAAGCCGCTTCGCGGGGCAGCCCTTCAAGTCGGTCGCGATCGCCTTCACCGACAGCCAGGGGCGGCACTTTGCGCGCAAGGGCGAGTTTGTCGCGACGGCCACGGGCATCGAAGGCAGCCTGGTCTACGCGGCGTCGGCGCTGCTGCGTGACGAGATTGCAGTGAATGGCAGTGCGACGCTGCTGCTCGACCTGCTGCCCGATCGCAGCGCCGAACAGGTGCTGGCCGCGGTGAAGCATCCACGCGGCGCGCGTTCGCTGAGCAGCCACCTCAAGAGCCGTCTCGGCATCGAGGGCATCAAGGCGGGCGTGCTGCACGAAGCGCTGAGCAAGGAAGCGATGCAGGACCCGGCGCAACTGGCGGCCACCATCAAGGCGGTGCCGCTGAAGCTGGTCGCGACGCGGCCGGTCGACGAGGCGATCAGCACCGCGGGCGGCGTGCGCTTCGACGCGCTCGATCCGGCCCTGATGGCGACGGCGCTGCCCGGCGTGTTCGCGGCAGGGGAGATGCTTGATTGGGAAGCGCCGACCGGCGGCTACCTGCTCACGGCGGCGATGGCCAGCGGCGCGGCTGCGGCGCGCGGCGCGATCCAGCGGCTGGGGCTGTAGCGGCAGGCGCTGCTCAGCGCTTGCACGGCCAGAAAAACACCTGCTCGGGGTCGTCCGCATCGAGGTTCTCGATGTGGCCGCTTTCCCTGAACCCGGCTTCTTTCAGAAGCGACTGCATCGCCCCGTTGGAGCGGTTCGTGGAGGTGAAGAGCTTGGGGCGTTCGCAGATCGACTGGAAGTGATCGACGAGCCGCAGGCCGAGTCGCCTGCGACGAAACCTTTCGCCGACCATGAGCATCTCCATGAAGCCGCAGTCGAAGAAGTGGTGGTGCAGCACGCCGTAAGCGGCGATGTCGCCGTCCATCTCGATCACGTGGCAGAAGCGATCCTCGATCCAGCCTTTGATCTGCACGGCGCGGCGCGCATCGTGCGCGGCCACGGTGTCGAGGCACACCAACGCGTCGAGATCACTGATGCGGGCGGGCCGGATGTCCAAGTTCATGGATGGCTGCGCGAAGTTCTGGGAATTTGAGGTGTCCGGGGCCGGTAACCCCTGGACACGGCGCGTAAGTTCTCTGCAAAGGAACTCACGGCTTCTGGATGTTAGGTTGACGAGCCTTACCCCTGGCACTGACTACGCAGTTAGGGCTGCTTGGTTCCCCACCTGACCCGGTTGGCCACTTCACCATGCAGGGAGGCCCGTCAGCCTGCATTCTAACCGCGCGGATTTGCCCCCTTGGCCGGGGCGTGAATCATTTCGACGGCGGATGGGAAACAAGCGTGAAGTGACCCCCGCCGCGCCTTTTAGAATGCCCGCAATGTCTTATCTCGTGCTCGCTCGCAAGTTCCGTCCGAAAACCTTCGGTGAGATGGTCGGTCAGGGGCATGTGGTCCAGGCGCTGGAAAACGCGCTGACGACGCAGCGCCTGCACCACGCCTATCTGTTCACCGGGACGCGGGGCGTGGGCAAGACCACGGTGTCGCGCATCCTGGCCAAGTCGCTCAACTGCCAGGGCCCGGACGGACAGGGCGGCATCACCGCCACGCCCTGCGGCGTGTGCCAGGCCTGCCAGGACATCGATTCGGGCCGCTTCGTCGACTACACCGAGCTCGACGCGGCCTCGAACCGCGGCGTGGACGAAGTGCAGTCGCTGCTCGAGCAGGCGGTCTACAAGCCGGTGCAGGGGCGCTTCAAGGTCTTCATGATCGACGAAGTGCACATGCTCACGAACACCGCGTTCAACGCGATGCTCAAGACGCTCGAGGAGCCGCCCGAGTACCTCAAGTTCGTGCTGGCCACGACCGATCCGCAGAAGGTGCCGGTCACGGTGCTGTCGCGCTGCCTGCAGTTCAACCTGCGGCCGATGGCGCCCGAGACGGTGCTCGAACACCTCACCAGCGTGCTGCAGACCGAGCAGGTGCCGGCCGAGCCGCAGGCGCTGCGCCTGCTGGCGCGCGCCGCGCGCGGCTCGATGCGCGACGCGCTCTCGCTCACCGACCAGGCCATCGCCTTCGGCAACGGCGAGTTGCTCGAGACCGGCGTACGCCAGATGCTCGGCAGCGTCGATCGCGGCCATGTGTTCCGCCTGATCGAGGCGCTGGCACAAGGCGACGGCAAGACCGTCGTCGACACCTCCGAGGCACTGCGCCGCGACGGCATGTCCGCCGCGTCCACGCTCGAAGAAATGACGGCGGTGCTGCAGGCCATGGCCGTGCTGCAGGCCGTGCCCTCGCGCGCCGAATCGGCCGACGCGGCCACCGACCCCGACGCGGCCGACACGGCGCGCCTGGCGTCGTTGATGCCCGCCGACGAGACGCAGCTGCTCTACAGCTTGTGCCTGCACGGGCGCGGCGAGCTGGGCTTGGCGCCCGACGAGTACGCGGCGCTGACCATGGTGCTGCTGCGGCTGTTGGCCTTCAAGCCTTCCCATGCGGCCGCCTCGACGGCCTCCACGGAAAAAAAAACTCTGAATGACGCCGGTGGCGCCGCGCCGCGGGCTCCCGCGCGCGAAGCTGCTCCGGTTTCCCGGCCTTCGGTGCCCGATTCGGCACCTGCTGCTGCGCCTTCGCAACCGCCCGCACAATTCGCACAACCCGCGCCGGCCGGCCAGCGGCTCGCGGTGGTCGATGCCCCGCAGCGTCAGCCCATGCCCCGGCCTGCCCCGCAAGAGGCGTCCGACGCCCCCGCGGCCCATGTGGTCGGCGTGCCGATCCGCGTGCAGCCGCCGCCCGGCCAGCGCGACGTGCCGCGCGAAGAAGAACAGCGCAGCACCTACACCCCGATCCCGCCGAGTGAAGAGGGCGACTTCTGGCATGCCACGGTCATGCAGCTCGTCGCCGCCGAAAGCGTCGCGGCACTGGCGCGCGAGCTCGCGCTGCAGTCGCAGCTGGTGGCGCGCGACACCGACCAGTGGATGCTGCGCATCGAGCGCGAAACCCTCAACCAGCCGTCCAGCCGCGAGAAGCTCACGGCGGCGCTGCAGGGCCTCGGCCACAATGTGAGGCTGGCCATCGAGATCGGCGGCGTGGTCGACAGCCCGGCGCGCCGCAACAAGCAGGCCGCCGACGAGCGCCAGCGGGTGGCCGAGGAAGCCATCCGCAGCGACCCCGAGGTGCAGATGCTGATGCGCGACTTCGATGCGAAGATTGTTCCCGGATCGCTGAAGCCCCTCTGAAGCCGGCGCCGCAGTCGCCGCATTTTTCGACCCGTATTCTTTTCATCACCAACCCATCACAGACAGGACCAACGATGTTCAACAAAGGACAACTGGCCGGCCTCATGAAGCAGGCGCAGGCAATGCAGGACAACCTCAAGAAGGCCCAGGAAGAACTGGCGCACATCGAGGTCGAAGGCGAGTCGGGCGCCGGGCTCGTCAAGGTCGTCATGACCTGCAAGCACGACGTCAAGCGCATCACCATCGACCCCAGCCTGCTGGCCGACGACAAGGACATGCTCGAAGACCTCGTGGCTGCCGCCTTCAACGCCGCCGTGCGCAAGGCCGAGGAAACCAGCGAGCAGAAGATGGGCAAGCTGACGGCAGGCATGCCCGGTCTCCCGCCCGGCATGAAGCTGCCGTTCTAAGCGAGGCATGGCAGACGCCAGTTCGCTCGATGCGCTGGTCGATGCGCTGCGCCGGTTGCCCGGTGTCGGCGTCAAGTCGGCCTCGCGCATGGCCTTCCACCTGCTGCAGCACGACCGCGAGGGCGCGCAGCTGCTCGCGCGCGCGCTGCAGCAGGCGGCAGGCCAGGTGCGGCACTGCGAGCTGTGCAACACCTTCACCGAAGCGCCGATCTGCCATGTCTGCATGGACTCGCGGCGCGACGGCACCAAGCTGTGCGTGGTCGAGACGCCGGCCGACCAGGCCGCGCTCGAACGCACGGGCGCCTTTCGCGGCTATTACTTCGTGCTCATGGGCAAGCTCAGTCCGCTCGACGGCATCGGGCCGAAGGACATCGGCCTGCAGAAGCTGTTCGACCGCGCACGCGACGGCACGGTGAGCGAGGTCATCCTCGCGACCAACTTCACCGCCGAAGGCGAGGCCACGGCGCACGTGATCGGCGAGGCGCTCAAGCAGCACGGGCTCACCGTGACGCGGCTCGCGCGCGGCGTGCCGGCCGGCAGCGAGCTCGAGTACGTCGACCTCGGCACGATCGCGCACGCGCTGGTCGATCGCCGCTGACGCGCGGCCTCACGCAGGCCGCGTTCGTTCTTTCTCTTCGTTGCCGTCACCATGACCTTCTCACTGCTCACCGTCGCCTACTGGTGCGTGTTCATCGCCTGCGGCCTGCCGTACCTCGCGGCATGGATCGCGAAGGCGGGCAGCTTCGGCGTGCGCGACAACATGCATCCGCGCGACTGGGCCGCCAAGCAAAGCGGCTGGCGCGCACGCGCCAACAGCGCGCAGGCCAACAGCTTCGAAGGTCTGCCGTTCTTCATCGGCGCGGTGGTCATCGCGCACCAGCTCGGCGTGGCGCAGGCGCGGCTCGACATGCTCGCGGTGGCCTACGTGGTGCTGCGGGTGATCTATCTCGCGCTCTACATCCGCGGCGCGCCGAGCGCGCGCAGCGCGGTCTGGGCACTCGCGTTCCTGGTCAATATCGCGATACTTTTTCTGGCGCGATAGCGCCTTGGCGAAGGCTTCTCCAGGAGGCCTTCGTGCTTACGTGAAAACCCGCACGGGATGACCCCGATGCAGGCCCACAGGGCGCACGCCTAAGCTCGATTCAGTTCATCAGAATCACAGAGCCCGCAGGACCGCGCCATGCTTCATCGCAGAACCCTCATCTCCGCCTCCGCAGTCGCTGCCGCAGCGATTGCATTGCCGCGGGTCTTTGCGCAGCAGGCCAAGCTGGAGAAAACCAAGGTCTCGATAGCGGTGGGTGGCAAGGCGGCGTTCTACTACCTGCCGCTCACCATCTCCGAGCAGCTGGGCTACTTCAAGGCCGAAGGGCTCGAAGTGGAAATCTCCGACTTCGCCGGCGGCGCACGCGCACTGCAAGCGGTGGTGGGTGGCTCGGCCGATGTCTGCTCTGGCGCCTACGAACACACGATCAACCTGCAGGCCAAGAACCAGTTCTTCCAGGCCTTCGTGCTGCAGGGCCGCGCACCGCAGATCGCGGTGGGCGTGTCGACGAAGAACATGGCGGGCTACACCGGCATCCAGGACCTCAAGGGCAAGAAGATCGGTGTCTCGGCGCCGGGCTCGTCGACCAACATGGTGGCCAACCTCGTGCTCTCGCGCGGCGGCCTCAAGGCCAGCGACGTGAGCTTCATCGGCGTGGGCGTGGCGGCCGGCGCGCTCACCGCGCTGCGTTCGGGCCAGATCGACGCCATCAGCAACACCGACCCGGTGATGACCATGCTGGAGCAGAAGGGCGACGTGAAGATCATCAGCGACACGCGCACGCTCAAGGGCACCGAGCAGGTGTTCGGCGGGCCGATGCCCGCGGCTTGCCTCTACGCGCCGATCGACTTCATCCAGAAGCACCCCAACACCTGCCAGGCGCTGGCCAACGCGATCGTGCGCGGCCTCAAGTGGCTGCAGACGGCGGGGCCGGGCGACATCATCAAGACCGTGCCCGAGACCTACCTGCTGGGCGACCGCGCGCTGTATCTCGCGTCGTTCGACAAGGTGCGCGAGTCCATCGCCACCGACGGCCTCGTGCCGGCCGAAGGGCCGAAGACGGCGCTCAATGCCATCGCGAGCTTCGACACCTCGGTCAAGGCCGACAAGATCGACCTCGCCAGGACCTACACCAACGATTTTGCAAAGCGTGCGAAAGACAGGTTCAAAGCCTGATTGCGAACGTTCAGCAACCCGGCTTCGGCCGGGTTTTTTCTTCCGGAGCGCCATGTCCGACTACGCACTCGAACTCCTTTCCATCCGCTGCACCTTTCTTTCGAAGGACGACCCGGGCCAGCGCTACACGGCGGTGGACGACACCACGCTGCGCATCGGCGCGGGCGAGTTCGTCTCGGTGGTCGGGCCCACGGGCTGCGGCAAGTCGACGCTGCTGAACGTGGGCGCGGGCTTGCTCGAGCCGTCGTCGGGCGGGGTGAAGGTGTTCGGCCAGCCGCTCACGGGCGTGAACAAGCGCGCCGGCTACATGTTCCAGACCGAGGCGCTGATGCCGTGGCGCAGCGCCATCGACAACGTGAAGGTGGGGCTGCAGTACCGCGGCGCGCCCGACGCCGAGGTGCACGCGCAGGCCGAGGCCTGGCTTTCGCGCGTGGGCCTCACGGGCTTCGGCGATCGCTACCCGCACCAGCTCTCTGGCGGCATGCGCAAGCGCGTGGCGCTGGCGCAGACGCTGGTGCTCGACCCCGACATCATCCTCATGGACGAGCCCTTCAGCGCGCTCGACGTGCAGACGCGGCAGCTGATGGAAAACGAAGTGCTCGAACTCTGGAGCGCGAAGAAGAAGGCCGTGCTCTTCATCACGCACGACCTCGACGAGGCCATTGCGATGAGCGACCGCGTGGTGGTGCTGTCGGCCGGCCCGGCGACGCGGCCGATCGGCGAGTTCGTGATCGACCTGCCGCGTCCGCGCGACGTGGCCGAGGTGCGCACGCAGCCGCGCTTCGTGGAGCTGCATCGCCAGATCTGGGAGGTGCTGCGCGACGAGGTGCTCAAGGGCTACGCGCAGCAACTGAGGAAGGCCGCATGATGCCGCGCCTCGATGCACGCCATGCGCGCTTCTGGCAGCTCGCGCTGCTGGCCGTGATCCTTGTGCTGTGGCACGTGGCTTCGCGCAACGACCAGATCGCGTTCTTCCTCGGCCAGCCGATCGTGGTGGCGGGGCGCATCTGGAGCTGGTTCCTGCCCTTCGAGGTGCCGCCGAACCTGCTGTTTCCCGAAGGCCTGAAGGGCAACGCCGACATCTACCGCCACCTGGGCGCGACGCTGCTCGAAACGGTGCTGGCCTTCGGCATCGGCACGGCGCTCGGGCTGGGCTGCGGCCTGTGGCTGGCGCTGGCGCCCACGGCGAGCCTGATCCTCGATCCGTACATCAAGGCCGCCAACTCGATGCCGCGCGTGATCCTCGCGCCGATCTTCGCGCTGTGGTTCGGCCTGGGCATCTGGAGCAAGGTGGCGCTGGCCGTCACGCTGGTGTTCTTCATCGTGTTCTTCAACGTCTACCAGGGCGTGCGCGAAGTGAGCCCGGTGGTGCTGGCCAACGCGAAGATGCTGGGCGCCAACCAGCGGCAGCTGCTGCGCACGGTGTACCTGCCCAGCGCCACGAGCTGGGTGTTCTCCAGCCTGCACACCTCCGTGGGCCTGGCCTTCGTCGGCGCGGTGGTGGGGGAGTACCTGGGCTCGGCGCGCGGCGTGGGCTACCTGATCCTGCAGGCCGAGGGCACCTTCGACGTGAACACGGTGTTCGCGGGCATCGTGGTGCTCACGGCTTTCGCGCTGGCGCTCGACGGGCTCGTGGGCCTGATCGAGAAGCGGCTCATGAAGTGGCAGCCGCGCAGCGGCGAGACAGAGAAGCTCTGAGCCGCGCGTTCAGCGCGCTCGGTGCCTTCAGTGGGTCTGGCGCGTCTCGGTGTTGACCTGCACCAGCGCGCGTCCCGCGAAGAGGCCGCCGGACATCTCGAGCACCAGCCGTTCCTTGTCGCGGCGGCGCAGGTCGTCGATCACTTCGTCGGCTTCCTCGGGCGTGGCGCCCAGCGCGACCACGCCCTGGCGGCCGAAGGCCATCGCCGATTCGAAGGTCTCGCGGATCTGGTAGTCGACGTCGAGCTTCACGAGCTCCACCGCATGCTCGCGGTCGAAGGCGCGCACCATCAGGTGCGCATGCGGGAACTCGGCCTTCACGTGTTCGGCGATGCGCGTGGCCACGGCGCGGTTGTCGATGCACACCATGATCGCGCGGGCGTTGTGCGCGCCCGCCGCATGCAGCACGTCGGCGCGTGCGCCATCGCCGTAGTACACCTTGAAGCCGAAGTCGGCGGCGTCGCGGATCACCTGCGTGTCGTTGTCGATGATGGAGATGGACGCACCGCGCGCCAGCGCGCCCTGGATCGCGATCTGCCCGAAGCGGCCGAAGCCGATCACGAGCACGTTGCCGGCCAGTTCCTCGGCTTTCTCCACGCCCTCCATCGAGGCCTGCGCGGTGGGCGCGAAGCGGCGATGCACCAGCACCACCAGCGGCGTGAGCGCCATCGACAGCACCACCACCGCCGTCATGTTGGCATTGACCGTCGGGCTGATGACCTTGGCGGCGAGCGCCGACGAGAACAGCACGAAGGCGAACTCGCCGCCCTGCGCCATCAGCACCGCACGGTCGAGCGCGTCGGCAGGCGAGCTCTTGGCAAGCCGCGCTACGCCGTAGATGCACAGCGCCTTGACCACCATCATCGAGATCACGCCCGCGACGATGAGCTGCCAGTTCTGCGCCACCACCGCGAGGTCGAGCGACATGCCCACGCCGATGAAGAACAGGCCCAGCAGCAGCCCGCGGAAGGGTTCGATGTCGGCTTCGAGCTGGTGGCGGAAGGTCGATTCGGACAGCAGCACGCCGGCCAGGAAGGCGCCCATGGCCATCGACAGGCCGCCGACCTGCATCAGCAGCGCCGCGCCCAGCACCACGAGCAGTGCCGCGGCCGTCATCACCTCGCGCGCCTTGGAGTTGGCGAGCACGCGGAACAGCGGATTGAGCAGCCAGATGCCGGCTGCCACCAGCGCCGCGAGCGCACCCACGGCAATGCCGATGCCGATCCAGCGTGAAGGTGCAATGGCCTGCTGCGCCGCATCCACCGGTGCGATGAAGGCGACGATGGCCAGCAGCGGCACGATCAGCAGGTCTTCGAAGAGCAGCACGGCGACGATCTTCTGGCCGCGCGGCGCGGCGATGTCGCCACGCTCGCCAAGCAGCTGCATCACGATGGCCGTGGAGGTGAGCACGAAGCCCATCGCACACACGAACGAGACGGCGAGCGGGAAACCGAAGGCCATGCCCACGCCGGTCAGCAGGATGCCGCACACCACCACCTGCAGGCTGCCCAGGCCGAAGATGTCGCGCCGCATGCTCCACAGGTGCGACGGGCGCATCTCGAGCCCGATCACGAAGAGGAACATCACGACGCCGAGTTCGGCCGTGTGAAGGATGGTCTGCGGGTCGGTGAAGAGACCGAAGCCGAAGGGCCCGATGGCCAGGCCCGCCGCCAGGTAGCCGAGCACGGAGCCCAGCCCGAGCCGCTTGAACAGCGGCACGGCCACGACGGCGGCCCCCAACAACGTGACGACCTTGACGAGATCGCCCGCGCTTCCTTCGACTGCCATGGCCTGTCCTCCTGATGTCGCTTTCTTGGTCCGGGCCCGGCACCACCCGCCGGCAGGGCAGGGGTCAGCGCTTGCGCTTGGACGGCGTGCCGCCGCGCGGCTGGCGCACCACCGCCTGCTTGGCGCTGCTGCTGCCGCGTGCGGCGGCCTTCACCGGCGCGCCGCCGCGCTTGGATGTGACCACCGCCGCACCCCGGCCGCGTGCAGGCGCAGCGCCCGAGCCGACACGCGCCGCGGGCGTGGCGCGCACCGGCAGGTACACGACCACGCTGTAGCCGCGCTTGAAGGCGTGGTTCGTATTGACGTCGTTCCAGTCGGCCACGGCCGCAGGCTTGAGGTTGTAGCGGCGCGCGATGCTCGCCACGTTGTCCGAGCGGCCGGCCTTGACGGTGGTGCGGCGCGTGATGATCTCGGGCTGGAAGCTCAGGTGGCCGCCGTCGGCCACGACCGCCGCCACGTCTTCCTTCACGCGCGCGCCGCGGGGCACGATCAGCGTGGAGCCGGCCTTGATGAGCATGCGCGGCGGCACGTTGTTGAGCGCGCGCAGGTCCGACTCGCTCATGCCCGAGCGCTGGGCGGCGTCGGCCACCGTCATGGTGGTGGGCACGACCCAGGCGGTCCAGCTGGCGTACTGGCCCTGCGTGTAGGCGTCGAAGTTGCGCTTGAAGACCGCCGCGTTGTCCCAGGGCAGCAGGATCTCGGAGGTGCCGGCCGCGATGAGCACGGGCTTGTGGGCAGCGGGGTTGAGCGCGCGGAAGTCCTCGATGCGCACGTCGGCCAGCTTGGCCGCCAGTTCCACGTCGAGGTCGCGCGTGAGCGGCACGGTCTGGAAGTAGGGGTGGTTGGCGATCAGCGGCAGCTCGGCGTTGAAGGCCTGCGGATTGGCCACGATGTTCTTCACGGCCTGCAGCTTGGGGACGTAGAGCCGGGTCTCGGCCGGCATCGAAAGGTCGCTGTAGGTGGTGGGCAGGCCCAGGCGCTGGTTCTTGGCGATGGCGCGTCCCACGCTGCCTTCGCCCCAGTTGTAGGCGGCCAGCGCGAGCTGCCAGTCGCCGAACATGCCGTAGAGCTTTTGCAGGTAGTCGAGCGCGGCGCGGGTGGAGGCCACCACGTCGCGGCGGTCGTCGCGGAAGATGTTCTGCTTCAGGTCGAAGTCGGTGCCGGTGGCGGGCATGAACTGCCACATGCCGGCGGCGCGCGCGCTGGACACGGCCTGCGGGTTGAAGGCGCTCTCGATGTACGGCAGCAGCGCCAGCTCGGTCGGCATGTTGCGGCGCTCGAGCTCCTCGACGATGTGGAAGATGTACTTGTTCGAGCGCTCGGTCATGCGCTGGATGTAGTCGGGCCGGCTGGCGTACCACTGCTCGCGGTCGCGCACCAGGTCGCTCTCGAGGTTGGGCATCTTGAAGCCGCGGCGGATGCGGTCCCACATGTCGGCGGGCGGCGCCAGCGTGACCACGCTCTGCGAACGCGCCTGGCCGCTGGTGAGCGGGCTGAGGTTGCTGTCGCGCGGATAGACCGGCGTGGCGCTGCCTGACGGGCGGGCGCCCGTGCCGCCGGCGGAGGCGCCGGCCTTGGCGGAGGTGGAGGAAGAAGCGCTGTTGTCCGTGCCCGCGCAGCCCGCGAGTACCAGGGAGCCTGCAAGGCAGGTGGCAACGATAAATTTCATCGGAAGTCGTTTTTCCATTGGCGCAGGGCGGCGAACACCTCGGCTTCGGCGGCATCCGCGGAAAGCTCGGCATGGGCCCGCACTGCTCGAAAGACGGTGGCTTCGCGGCTGCGAAGAAAGGGGTTGATCCGGCGTTCGATCGCCAGTTGCGACGGCAGCGTGGGCTGCCCTTGTGCGCGCAGGCTTTCGCAACGCGCGTTGTAGTGAGTGAGTTCGTCGTTGCCGGGTTCCACGGCGCGGGCGAACTTCAGGTTAGCAAGTGTGTATTCGTGCGCACAGCACACGCGTGTGTCGCCGGGCAGCGCCGCCAGGGCGTCGAGCGAGGCGAGCATCTGCGCGGGCGTGCCTTCGAACAGGCGGCCGCAGCCGCCGGAGAAAAGGGTGTCGCCGCAGAACAGCACGGGGGCCTGCGCGGCCGAGGCTGGCAGGAAGTAGGCGATGTGCCCGGCCGTGTGGCCCGGCACGTCGATGACCTCGAAGCGCAGTCCCAGGGCCTGCGCGATGTCGCCCTGCACCAGCGGTGTGAAAGGCTCGGGGATGCGCTCGCGCGCCGGGCCCCACACCTTCGCGCCCGTGGCCGCATGCAGCGCAGCCACGCCGCCCGTGTGATCGGGGTGGTGGTGCGTGACTAGAATCGCGGCCAGCTGCAGCTTGTGGTGCGCCAACGCATCGAACACCGGTTGGGCATCGCCCGGGTCCACCACGATGGCGTGGTGCCCGTCGTGCAGCATCCAGATGTAGTTGTCAGCAAAAGCGGGCAGCGGAACAAGGGTCATGAGCGGTCAAATTATAGGTTTGCAGGATTGGTTCGCGACCCCCCCCGGCCGCTACCTCCTGGCCTGGGAGCAGGCCCAGTTCGACGAGGCGGTGGCCGATGTTTTCGGTTACCACGCCTTGCAGCTCGGGGCCGCCGAGGTCGACGGGCTGCGCGCCAACCGGATGCCGCACCGCTGGCTGGCCCTGACCGACCCGGTGCGGGCCGGTAAGGCCACGCTGGTGACCGACTTCGCCGCCTTGCCGTTCGCGGCCAACAGCCTCGATCTCGTGGTGCTGCCGCACGCTTTGGAACTCAGTCCCGATCCGCACGCCACGCTGCGCGAGGTCGAGCGGGTGCTGGTGCCCGAGGGGCGGGTGGTGATCTGCGGCCTGAACCCGACCAGCCTGTGGGGCCTGCGGCAGCGCCGCGGGCACCTGTACCGCCGGCTGGGCCTGGGCGAGACCTTCCTGCCCGAGGCCGGCGAGTTCATCGGCTACTGGCGCATGCGCGACTGGCTGCGCCTGCTGAGCTTCGAGGTGGAGTCGGGCCGCTTCGGCATCTACCGGCCGGCGGTGCGCAGCGACGCCTGGCTGGAGCGCTCGCGCTGGATGGACGCCGCCGGCGAGCGCTGGTGGCCGATCTTCGGCGCCGCCTACTTCCTGGTGGCGGTGAAGCGCGTGCGCGGCATGCGCCTGCTGAGCGCCGACTGGCGCCGCAGCGGCGCGCGGGCGACGGCGCCGGTGCCCATCGCGGGCAAGGTGCACCGCAGCACGCAGTGAACGAACGAATCCATGGACGCGGGCGGCATCGCCCGCATGACGCTAGAGAAAAAAGGAACAGTCAGTTTGAACGAAGTCGTGATCTACACCGATGGCGCGTGCAAGGGCAACCCGGGACCGGGCGGCTGGGGCGCGTGGCTCAAGTCGGGCCCCACCGAGAAGGAACTGTTCGGCGGTGAACTCAACACCACCAACAACCGCATGGAACTCACGGCGGTGATCGAGGGCCTGGCCGCGCTCAAGCGGCCCTGCAAGGTGCTGCTGTACCTCGACAGCCAGTACGTGCGCATGGGCATCACCGAGTGGATTCGCGGCTGGAAAGCCAAGGGCTGGCTCACCTCGACCAAGCAGCCCGTGAAGAACGTCGAGCTCTGGCAGAAGCTCGACAAGCTGGTGTCCGAGGGCGGCCACCAGATCGAGTGGCGCTGGGTCAAGGGGCACTCGGGCGATCCGGGCAACGAGCGGGCCGACATGCTGGCCAACAAGGGCGTGGACAAGGCATTGGGGCGGCTCTGACTGTCGAGACTGTCTGTTCGTGAGACACCGCGGAACCGGCTTTGCCGGGCCGCTGGTGTCGCCCCCGGCGAGGGGGGTGGCGAAGCGACACGAAGTGCGCGAAGCCTGGGGGTGTACTAGATGAGCCCTTCGAAGACCATCACGTCGACTTCCTGCCCGGCGTCGACATGGCCCTGCTCGTGGGGCAGCACCACGAGCCCGTTGGCCTCGAGCATCGAGCTCAGCACGCCCGATCCCTGGTGTGCCGCCACCCGCACCTCGGGCAACGACCCCGGCACTTGGCGGACAACGCCGCGCTGGTACTCGGTGCGCCCCGGTTTCTTGCGGATGGGCCCGGCGCTGCGCGCGCGCAGCAGCGGCGGCGGGGCGCAGGCTTCGTCGTGGCAGCCCATCAGCCGCAGCAGCGCCGGCCGCACGAAGGCCAGGAAGGCGACCATCGCCGCCACCGGATTGCCCGGCAGGCCGAACAGCACGGCCGACGTGGCCGTGGCCTCGCGCGGACGCGGAATCAGCCCCACCGCCAGCGGCCGGCCGGGCCGCATCGCGACCCGCCAGAAGGCCATGTCGCCCAGTTGCTGCATCACGTCGCGCGTGTGGTCGGCCGCGCCTGCGCTCACGCCGCCGCTGGTGACGATGGCATCGGCCTCGTGCGCCGCGCGCTGCAGCGTGGCCGCGAGCGTGGCGGGATCGTCGTGCACCAGGCCGAGGTCGACCACCTCGCAGCCCAGCCGCGTGAGCAGGCCGAACAGGGTGTAGCGGTTGCTGTCGTACACGGCGCCTTCGCGCGGCGTGTCGCCCAGGCAGAGGATTTCGTCACCGGTCGAGAAGTACGCCACGCGCAGCCGGCGCCGCACGGTCACGCGCGCCAGGCCGAGGCTGGCGACCATGCCGAGCGCGGCCGGCGACAGGCGCTCGCCGCGCCGCAGCGCCGGCTGGCCCTGCATCAGGTCTTCGCCGGCCAGGCGGCGGTTGTCGCCGCGGCCCAGCACGCGGGCCGGAAAGCAGACCTGGTCGCCGTCGACCTTGCAGAACTCCTGCGGGATCACGGTGTCCAGGCCGGCCGGCATCATCGCGCCGGTCATGATGCGCACCGCGTCGTTCGGCCCGAGCGCGCCGCGCCAGGCCGAGCCGGCCAGCGCCGTGCCCGCCACGCGCAGCGTGAGCGAATGGTCGATGGGCGCATCGGCCGGCAGCAGCGCGCCGTCGAAGGCGTAGCCGTCCATGGCGGAGTTGTCGTGCGGCGGCACGCTCACCGGCGAGACGAGGTCGTCGGCCAGCACGCGGCCGAGCGCGTCGCGCAGCGCGACCTCTTCGGCGTCGGCCACGGCCAGCGGTGCGACGAGGCGCGCGAGAAAGGCGGCGACGGTGTCGACGTCGAGGTCGCCCGCGTCGTAGTCCGCGAGGTCGGCGGCAATGGCGGCGATGCGGCTCATGGCTGTTCGAGCGTCTGCAGATCGGCCAGCGTGTTCGCGTTGAAGAAGGCGTCGGGCGCGTCGCCGGGGCGGTCGAAGGGAACGGTCAGGGCGTTGTGCTGCGCGGTCCAGGCGCCGACCTTGCGGCCGCCTTCCTCGACAAAGCGGCGCAGGCTGTCGCGCAGCGCGATGTGCAGCAGGCAGAACACCGGCTGGCGACGCAGCACCGTGCGGCCGTCGGCCTCGGTTTCAGGCGCGGCGGCCATGGCGATGCGCGCGTGGGAGCCCTCGGCGGCCAGGGCTTCGGCCAGCCGCACCGCCAGGTCGGGTGGAAAGCGCGGCGTGTCACAGGGCACGGTGAGCAGCCAGGGCGTGGGGCAGTGTTCGAGCCCGCTGAGCATGCCGGCGAGCGGGCCGGGGTGGTCGGGCACGCTGTCGGCGAACACCGGCACGCCCAGCGCTTCGTAGGCCGCGAAATTCCGGTTGGCATTGACCAGCACGCCGCCGACCTGCGGGCGCAGCCGCCGCACCGCATGTGCGGCGAGCACTTCGCCCTGAAGCCGTTGCAGGCCCTTGTCGACCCCGCCCATGCGGGTGCCGCGCCCGCCGGCGAGCACGAGGCCCGTGATGTCGGCCGCTGCGATGGCCGGTGCGGTACCCATGGCTGGCGGCCTCATCCGCCGATGTAGCTCATCTCGACGCGCCGGGGCGCTGCCGCGTCGGGGGCGCTGTCGTCGGGGCCGCGCAGGGCGCGCAGCTCGGAATAGCGGTCGGCGCGGCCCTGCCAGATGTGGCCGATGGCGGAGGCGATGTCGCCGTCGCTCGCGCCATCGCGCAGCATCGGGCGCAGGTCGTGGCCGTGGCTGGCGAACAGGCACAGGTACAGCTTGCCCTCGGTCGACAGGCGCGCGCGGCTGCAGTCGTGGCAGAAGGCCTGGGTCACGCTGCTGATCACGCCGATCTCGCCGCCGCCGTCGGCATAGGCCCAGCGCTGGGCGGTCTCGCCGGGCGTGGTGGCTTCGAGCGGCACGAGCGGAAACTCGGCCGCGATGCGGGCGATGACCTCGGCCGAGGGCAGCACCTCGTCCATGCGCCAGCCGTTGGTGGCGCCCACGTCCATGTACTCGATGAAGCGCAGCACGACCTTGCCGCCGTGGTGCTCGCGGAAGTAGCGCGCCATCGGCAAGATCTCTTGCTCGTTGGTGCCGCGCTTGACCACCATGTTGACCTTGATCGGGCCCAGGCCCGTGGCCAGGGCGGCGTCGATGCCGGCCAGCACGTCTGCCACCGGAAAGTCGACGTCGTTCATGTGGCGGAACACGGCGTCGTCCAGGCTGTCCAGGCTCACCGTCACGCGCTGCAGGCCGGCGGCCTTCAGCGCGGCGGCCTTGCGTTTCAGCAGCGAGCCGTTGGTGGTGAGCGTGAGTTCGAGCGGGTCGCCGTCGGGCGTGCGCAGCTCGGCCAGTTGGGCGATGAGCCCCTCGATGTGCTTGCGCAGCAGCGGCTCGCCGCCGGTCAGGCGGATCTTGTGCACGCCGTGCGAGGCGAACAGGCGCGCCAGGCGCGTGATTTCCTCGAAGCTCAGCAGGGCGCTGTGCGGCAGGTACTGGTAGTCCTTGTCGAACACGTCCTTGGGCATGCAGTAGCTGCAGCGGAAGTTGCAGCGGTCGGTCACGCTGATGCGCAGGTCGGTCAGCGGGCGGCCCAGCCGGTCGGCCAGCAGGCCGGTGGCGGGCACGGCGATGTCCGGCGCGGCCACGACGGCGTGGCCGGCCTGAGCGATCGGAATGACGGTGCTGCTGCTTTTCTTCATGGGGCGATGCCGATTTTGCGCCATGGCCCGCGACCGCGCGCCATGCGGGCTACTTCAGCACCGCGGCATAGACCATGTTGCGCGCGAGGCTTCGGTAGTGGGTGCGGTACTTGGGCGATTGCAGCATCAGCACGACGAACAGCTCGTTCTTCGGGTCGACCCACATGTAGGTGCCGCCCGCGCCGCCCCAGTTGTACTCGCCGCCGCCGGACGGGTAGGGCGCCTCGCCGTCGTTGCGGCGCACCGCGAAGCCCAGGCCGAAGCCGTAGCCCGGGCCCGGCAGGTACAGCGGGCCGGGCACGATGCCGGCGCCGGCGTTCGAATGGTCGGTCGTCATAAGCGCCAGCGTGCGCGGGCCGAGGTAGCGCGTGCCGTCGAGCGTGCCGCCATTGAGCAGCATCTGCAGGAAGCGCGCGTAGTCGGATGCGGTCGACACCAGCCCGCCACCGCCCGATTCGAACTTGCGCACGATGCGCGGGTCGTTCAGGTCGGCGCCCACGCCGAAGCTGCGATCGCTCGGCAGCGGCTCGGCGATGCGCGGCTGGCGCGCCGGTTCGGGCACGTAGTAGGTGGTGTCCTTCATGCCCAGCGGGTCGAACAGGCGCGCCTTTTCGAACTGGTACAGCGACTGGCCCGACACCACCTCGACCACGCGGCCCAGGATGTCGGTCGAGTAGCTGTAGTCCCAGGTCGTGCCGGGCTGGTAGGCCAACGGCAGCTTGGCCAGGCGCTGCGAGAACTCGGCGCTGGTCGGATCGCCGTCCGCCAGGTTGGCGGCGTTGTAGGCCTGCTTGACCAGGCCCGGGCCGAAGAAGCCGTAGGTCAGGCCCGAGGTGTGGCGCATGAGGTCCTGCACGGTGATCGGGCGGCGCGCGGGCACGGTCTCGAGCACCGGCTTGCCGTCGGCGCCGGGCTTCTCGATGCCCACCGTCATGCGGGCGTACTCGGGCAGGTACATGGCGACGGGGTCGTCCAGCTTCATGCGGCCGTCCTCCACCAGCATCATCGCGGCGACCGTGGTGATGGGCTTGCTCATCGAGTAGATGCGGAAGATGCCGTCGCGCGGCATCGGCGTGCCGGCGGTAGCATCGAGCTTGCCGACCGGTTCGAACCACGCGACCTTGCCCTGGCGCGCGACCAGCAGCACCGCGCCGGGAATCTTGCCGGCGGCCACGTCGGCCTTGAGCACGTCGGTGAGCTTCTGCAGGCGCTCGCCCGACAGGCCCACGGACTCGGGCCGGGCGGTGGGCAGCGACTGGGCGGTGGCGAGCAGCGGCAGGGCGAGGCTCAGGCCGAGCAGGGCCGTGCGCACCAGGGCGCGGCGCTTCAGGATGGTCATGCGTGTTGTCTCCGTCGGTGGTGGAAGGATGGAACCGGCAGGACGGTCTTGACGCCGTCCGTGCGAGCCGGTCGCGGGGCAGTGTATCGGCGCTTCGGCGATGGCGTGCTGGCCGATTGGCGGCATCTATGGCGCCGATATCTTGACGAAGACAATGAGAATTACTATCATTTGAACGCCTGAGTACGCAGCACAAGCACCACGCAAAGGGCTCTTTTCCAACAAGGAGCTTCCGAACCGTGCCGTACACCCTGCCAGCCTTGCCCTATGCCTTCGACGCGCTCGAACCCCACATTGACGCGCAGACGATGGAGATCCACCACGGCAAGCACCACCAGACCTACGTGAACAACCTGAATGCGGCGTTGAAAGACACGCCGCATGCGGACACGCCGGTCGAAGCCCTCATCGCCGGTGTCGAAGAACTGCCCGAGGCGCTGCGCGCGCCCGTGCGCAACAACGGCGGCGGCCACGCCAACCACAGCCTGTTCTGGACCGTCATGGCGCCGGTGGGCGAGGGCGGCGGCGGGGCGCCGTCGGGCGCACTCGCGAAGGCCATCGATGCCGACCTGGGCGGCTTCGACACCTTCAAGGACGCCTTCACCAAGGCCGCGCTCACGCGCTTCGGCAGCGGCTGGGCCTGGCTGGTCGTCGGTGCCGACGGCAAGCTGGCCGTGGAAAGCAGCGGCAACCAGGACAGCCCGCTGATGCGCGGCATCGGCTCGGGCAAGACCCCGATCCTGGGCCTGGACGTGTGGGAGCACGCCTACTACCTGAAGTACCAGAACCGCCGCCCGGAATACATCGCGGCCTTCTACAACGTGGTGAACTGGGCCGAGGTGGCCCGCCGCCATGCCGCCGCGACCGGCGGCCGATGAGCCGAAGAGGAGCCCGCCCATGAACGACACGCCGCAGGGCACGGTGGCGACAGCGCCGCCGCCCAGGTCGCCGCGCCCGTTGCGCGAATGGATCGGCTTTGCCATCGTCGCGGCCGGCGCGCTGGCGCTGGCGTCGCAGTTCTGGTCCTTCGTGCGCGCCGACCCGCTGGTGTGGAACGCGCTGCGCGGCGGCTCGGTGGCGGCGCTGGCGACCGCGCTGGGCACGCTGCCGGTGCTGTTCTCGCAGAAGCTGCCCGACAAGCTGCAGGACACGCTGTTCGGCTTCGGCGCCGGCGTGATGCTCGCGGCCTGCGCCTTCTCGCTGATCATTCCCGGGCTGGACGCCGCCAAGTCGATCGGCGTCTTCGGCGGCGGCGACTGGGCGGCCGGCAGCGTGATCGGCACGGCCATCCTGCTGGGCGGCCTGGTGCTCATGACCATGGACCGCGTGCTGCCGCACGAGCATTTCATCAAGGGCCGCGAAGGGCAGAGCGGGCGGCAGCTGCGTCGCACGTGGCTCTTCGTGTTCGCGATCGCGCTGCACAACGTGCCCGAAGGGCTGGCCATCGGCGTCGGCTACGCGGCCAACAACGGCGTGCGCGCCGATGCGCTCGCCACCGGCATCGCGATCCAGGACGTGCCCGAGGGGCTGGTGGTGGCCGTGGCGCTGCTGGCGGCCGGCTACAGCCGCCTGTTCGCGGTGCTGATCGGCATGGCGTCAGGGCTGGTGGAGCCGCTGGGCGCCGTGCTCGGCGCGGCGGTGGTGGGGCATTCGGCGATGCTGCTGCCCTGGGGACTGGGCTTCGCGGCGGGCGCGATGCTGTTCGTGATCAGCCACGAGATCATTCCCGAATCGCACCGCAAGGGGCATGAAGCCTATGCGACCAGCGGTTTGATGATCGGCTTCGTGCTGATGATGCTGCTGGACACCGCGCTGGGCTGACGCCCGGGTGCGGCGTCGTCAGCCTCAGCCGTGCTTGACGGCGACGGTCTTCAGCGTCGTGAAGCCGTACAGCGCCTCGAAGCCCTTCTCGCGCCCGTAGCCCGACGACTTCACGCCGCCGAACGGCAGCTCCACGCCGCCGCCCGCGCCGTAGTTGTTGATGAACACCTGGCCGCTCTTCACGCGCCGGGCCATGCGGAACTGGCGCGCGCCGTCGGCCGTCCAGACGCCGGCCACGAGGCCGAACTGGGTGGCGTTGGCGAGGGCCACGGCTTCGTCCTCGTCGGCGAACTGCATCGCGGCGAGCACGGGGCCGAACACTTCTTCCTGCGCCAGGCGGTGGCTCACGGGCACGTCGCGCAGCAGGGTGGGCGCCTGGTAGAAGCCGGTCTCGGGCGCTTCCTCGACCACCACGCCCTGCGCCACCATCGGGATGCCGGCGTGCTGCGCGTCGCTCAAAAAGTCCCACACGCGCTGCTGCTGCGTCTGGCGGATCAGCGGGCCGACGTCGAGGTCCATCGCCGCGGGGCCCACGCGCAGGGCTTCGAAGGCGTGGCCCAGGCGCTCGAGCAGGGGCTCGTAGATGTCGCGCTGGATCAGCACGCGCGAGCCCGCCGAGCAGGTCTGGCCGGCGTTCTGCACGATGGCGTTGATCACCACGGGAATCACCGCGTCCAGGTCGGCGTCGGCAAACACGATCTGCGGGCTCTTGCCGCCCAGTTCGAGCGTGACCGGGCAGTGCCGCTCGGCCGCCACCTGCTGGATCAGCGTGCCGATCTTCGGGCTGCCCGTGAAGCTGATGTGGTCGATGCCTTCGTGGCGCGCGAGCGCGTCGCCCACCTCATGGCCGTAGCCCGTCACGATGTTGAGCGCGCCGGCCGGAAAGCCCACCTCGGCCGCCAGTTGCGCCACGCGGATCAGCGACAGGCAGGCGTCTTCGGCGGGCTTCACCACGCACACGTTGCCCGCCGCCAGGGCGCCGCCCACGCTGCGACCGAAGATCTGCATCGGGTAGTTCCACGGAATGATGTGGCCCGTGACGCCGTGCGGCTCGCGCCAGGTGAAGACGCTGTAGCCGTCCTGGTAGGGAATGGTCTCGCCGTGCAGCTTGTCGCAGGCGCCGGCATAGAACTCGAAGTAGCGCACCAGCGCCACGGCGTCGGCGCGGGCCTGCTTCACGGGCTTGCCGCAGTCGCGCTGCTCGATGAGCGCGAGCTCGTCGACGTGCTCGGCGATCTTCTGCGAAAGCTTGAAGAGCAGGCGGCCGCGGTCGGCCGCACTGACCTTGTGCCACACGCCCTCGAAGCAGTCGCGCGCGGCGCGCACGGCGGCGTCGATGTCGGCGGCGTTGCTGCGCTGGATCTCGTCGAAAGGCTGGCCGTCCGACGGGTCGATGACGGGGAGGGTGCGGCCGGAGGCGGAGGGAACGTCCGCGTTGGCGATGTAGTTGAGCTGCATGGGGCGAGATTTTGCGCGAAGCCCGCCCCGCGCGTGGCGCCCCGGCCGGCCCGCCTTACTTCGCCGCGGTGGCTTTGGGCAGCGCGCGCACGGCGTTCAGCATGCGCTCGACATGCTTGTCGGGGTTGAGGTTCTGGTAGTAGTAGGCGACCTTGCCGTCGGTCGCGATCACGTACGACAGGCGGTTGGCGAAGTCGGGCCGGGTCTGCATCAGCGCGTCGAAGCCCTGGATCACGGTCTTGCCCTGGTCGGAGGCCACCGGAAAGCGGCTCTGGCACGACTTGACCGAGAACTTGGAGAGCGTGTCGATGTCGTCGGCCGAGACGCCGATCACCGTGGCCCCGAGCGCGGCGAACTGGTCGACCGCCTCGGCGAAGGCATGGGCCTCGATGGAGCAGTCGTTGGAGTCGGCCGCCGGAAAGAAATACAGCACCACCGGCCCCTTGGCCAGCGCCTCGGCCAGCGAGTAGCGGAAGGTCTTGCCGCCGAGCGCGGCCGTGGCCGTGAACTTGGGCACCGGGTCGCCGATGTCGAGTGCGGCGTGGGCATGGGGTACCCCGGCGGCGAGGGCCGCGGCCCACAAAGCGGTGCGCAAAAGGAGCGATCGGGCCATGATGTAACTCCGAAGCGAAGTGAATCGAATTCTAGGACGACGCTTCGCCAAATGGGCCCCGTTGAAACCGCCGCGGGAGGACCGGCGTACATCAGGGCAGTGGCATCCACAACGACAAGAGGAACCCGACCATGAACGCCTGGGCCCGATCTCTTCTGCGCACGGCGCTGGCCGGCGTGCTGCTGGCATTGCTCGGCGCGTGCGGCTCGCTGCCGCCGGCGCGCGAACGCCCGGCCGAACACGCCGCCGCGGCCGACCCGGGCACCGCGCTCGCGACGATCGCCGCGGCCTCCACGCCGCCCGGCGAGCATTCGGGTTTCCGGCTGATGCCGCTGGGCGTGTACTCGCTCGACGCGCGCCTGCAGCTCGCGCAGCGCGCCGAGCGCTCGCTGGTGGTGCAGTACTACCAGCTGGAGAACGACGCCACCGGGCGGCTGCTGCTGCGCACGCTGCGCGAGGCGGCGGCGCGCGGCGTGAAGGTGCGGGTGCTGGTGGACGACCTGTACACGGTAAAGAGCCAGCAGCTGTTGCTGGCGCTGTCCGAGACGCCCAATGTGTCGGTGCGCCTGTTCAACCCGTTCTGCTGCGCGCGCGACGGGTTTCTCTCGCGCTTCGTGGTGTCGATCTTCGACATCCACCGGCTCAACCACCGCATGCACAACAAGCTCTTCATCGCCGACGGCGCGATGGCGGTGGTGGGCGGGCGCAACATCGCCGACGAGTATTTCGTGCTGAGCGAGGCGCAGAACTTCATCGACATGGACGCGCTGGTGGTCGGCAAGGTGGTGCCGCAGCTCGAGTCCATCTTCGACGCCTACTGGAACAGCGACCAGATCTGGCCCATTGCCGAGATCGTGCGCAAAGAGGCCGGCGCCGCCACCTTCGATGCCGAGATCGGCATGTCGGGCCCGCCGCCGAAGGTCGTGCTGCCGCCCTCGGACATCCTCGGCTACGGCCCCATCGCCGAAGAGCTCGACGGCGGCCGCATGGGCCTGTTGTGGGGCGAGGCCCGCGCCATCGCCGACCCGCCGTCCAAGCCCACGACGCTGACGGCCGAGGACGCCATTGCCACCAGCGTGACCATGAAGGTCTGGGCGCTGCTGCTCGACGCCAAGACCGAGGTCGACCTGACCTCGCCCTACCTCGTGCCCGGCGAGCGCGGCATGGCGGCCTTCGAGGACCTGGCCAAGCGCAAGGTCAAGCTCACGCTGCTGACCAATTCGCTGGCCGCCAACGACGAGCCGCTGGTGCACACCGGCTACGCGCGCTACCGCGAGCGCCTGCTGAAAGGCGGCGCCGACCTGTACGAGCTGAGCCCGCAGCGCACCACCGCGAGCATGCGCTTCGGCAGCTTCGGCAACTCGCTGGGCCGGCTGCACGCCAAGACCGCCGCCATCGACAAGACGCGCATCTTCATCGGCTCGATGAACCTCGACCCGCGTTCGGCCAGCCAGAACACCGAGATGGGCGTGGTGGTCGACAACCCGCAGCTGGCGCGCGAGATGCTGCGCATCATCCACGTGAGCAAGCTGCAGAACTCGTACCGGCTGCGGCTGTCGAAGGAGGGCGGCACGCTCGAATGGCTCACGAACGACGGCGAGAAAGAGGTGATCCTCACCTCGGAACCCGAGTCGGGTTTCTTCCAGCGCCTGTACAACACCCTGATCTCCCCGCTGGTGCCCGAGATGCTGTTGTAGCCTCGGGGGATGGCGCAGACCTTCACTTCTCTTTCGGCCCCGCAGGTCATGCTGTGGGGCCTGCTGTTCTTCGGCGGCATCTACCTGGGTTTCGGCGCGCTCACCTGGCTGCTCACGAAGCGCGTGCTGCCGGCGCTGGGCATCGGGCGCGCGCTCGACCCGCGGCCGTTGCAGCCCGGCCAGCTGCGGCGCGAGCTCACGCAGTCGGGCATCTCGGTGCTGATCTTCGGGCTGGGCATGGTGTTCCCGTGGGGGCTGCTGCAGCTGGGCTGGGCGCGGCTGGAGCCCGACGCGGGCTGGCGCCGCATCGGCATCGAGATCCTCGTGCTCGCGGTGTGGAACGACGTGCATTTCTGGCTCAACCACCGGCTGCTGCACACGCGCTGGCTGCGCCGCTTCCATGGTCCGCACCATCGCTCGTTCGTGACCACGCCGTGGGCCACCTACAGCTTTCACCCGATCGAGGCGCTGATGCTCGGCAACGTGATCCTGCTGCCGATGGTGCTGCACGACTTCAGCTTCTGGTCGCTGGCGTCGGTGCCGGTGTTCAGCCTGTTCTTCAACTGCGTCGGGCATTCGAACTACGACTTCGTGCCCGGCGTGTCGTACAGCCACTGGTTCGCCGCGAGCCGCCGCCACCACCTGCACCATGCCGTGCACAACGGCAACTACGGCTTCCAGTTCACCTTCATGGACCGGCTGTTCCGCACGCGCATCGCGGCCGATGCGGCCGAGCCGCTGTTCCAGGCGTTTCGAAAGAAGCATGGCGCCACGACGGCCTGACGCGCGCCATCGGCTGCCGCGGCTGCGCCACTGGCGCGACTGGCAAAGCCTGGCGTACCTCGTCGCCTTGCCCGCGCTGGCGGCGTGGCAGTGGGTGCACGGTTTCCAGGTGGTGCTGTATGCGCTGATGCTGTTCCTCACGCTCGGCATCGGCGTGATTCACCACAACCACGTGCACCTGCGCATGTGGCGCGGGCGGCGCATGAACCGGTTGACCGACTTCTGGATCACGCTGCTGCAGGGCCACCCGACCTTCGTCTTCTGGCCCGCGCATGTGGCCAACCACCATCGCCATCGCCATGGACTGAAGGACGTGGCGCGCACCTACCGCTTCGGCGGCGACACCAACCATCTGTGGGGCTACCTGCTGCACCCGTTCCAGGCCGTGTGGGTGCTGACGCCGGTGTTCTTCGGCTGGCTCGCGCGGCTGCACCAGCATCACCGTGGCGCCTGGCGCTATTGCATGGCGCAGTACGCGCTGTGGCTGGCCAGCTGGAGCGTGCTGCTGGCGATCGACTGGCGCAAGGCATTGATCTTCGTGATCGTGCCGCAGCTGCACGGCCTGCACTGGCTGCTGGCCACCAACTACCTGCAGCACGCGCACGCCGACGGCCGCAAGACGCCGCGTAAGGAGGCATCCGGCGATACCCGCGGTAGCCAGCTGAACTACGCGCGCAATTTCGAGGGGCTGGTGAACCCCTTGCTGTTCAACATCGGCCTGCACACCGCACACCACGAGAACCCGCATGCCCATTGGTCCGAGCTCACGCACCTGCATCACACGCGCTACCGCGCGCAGGTCGCGCCCGCGCTCAACGAGGGCGGGCTGGTGCCGTACATGGTGCGCGTCTTCGTGCTGGGGACCGTGTGGCCGCGTTTTCGCAGCCGCTCGCTGATGCCTCCCGATTCACCCATCTCCTGAACCCATGCCCGTTTCATTCCAACGCGTGTACCTCGAAAGCGCCGGCTACTTCATGCCCGGCGAGCCTGTTCCCAACGACCGCATGGACGCGTACATCGCGCCGCTCAACCGCATGTCGGAGCGCATCAAGCGCCGCATCCTGGCCGAGAACGGCATCCTCACGCGGCACTACGCGATCGACGAAGAAGGCGTGACGCGCCACACCAACGCGCAACTCGCGGCCGGCGCGATCCGCGACTGCCTGCAGCGCGGCGGCGCCGAGCTGTCGCGCGTGTCGCTGCTGGCCAGCGGCTCCTCGGGCGGCGACACGTTGATGCCCGGCTTCGCCAACATGATCCAGGGCGAGCTGGCGGCGCAGCCGATGGAAACGCATTCGGTGCACGGCATCTGCGCGGCCGGCGTGTCGGCGATCCAGACGGCGGCGCAGGGCATCGAGCTGGGCGCGCACCGTTCGGCGCTGGCGGTGGCCAGCGAAATGCCGTCGCGCCTGTTCAAGCGCTCGCGCTTTGCCGCGCGCGGCTACGAGACCGACTTCGACTCGCACTTCCTGCGCTGGATGCTGTCCGATGGCGCGGGCGCGCTGCTGCTGTCCGACGGCACGCCCGCGCTGGCCGGCAAGCCGGGGCTGCGCCTGAAGCTGAAGTGGGTGCACCAGCGCGCCTTCTCGGGCGACTATCCGGTGTGCATGCAGCTGGGCCTCACCGAAGACCGCGCGCGCGGGCATCTCGATTTCGGCTCATGGGCCGAGGCCGAGGCAGCCGGCGCGCTGTCGCTGCGCCAGGACATTCGCCTGCTGCCGCACCTGTTCGACATCGGCATCCACGAGTACGCGGGCCTGGTGCGCGACGGCTGGGCCGATCCGAAGCGGGTCGACCATTTCCTCTGCCACTACTCGTCGGAAAAATTCATCCCGGTGGTCGAAGACCTGATGGCCAAGGCCGACCTGGCGATTCCGCGCGAGCGCTGGTGGAGCAACCTGGCCTGGCGCGGCAACACGGGCGCAGCGTCGATCCTCGTGATGCTGGCCGAGTTCCTGCACACCAAGGCGCTGAAGCCGGGCGAGCAGATCTTCTGCTACGTGCCGGAGTCGGGGCGCTTCATGGCGGCGTACATGCTGCTCGAGGTCGAGGCCGTCGATGCGGCGCCCGTCGTGATCGCGCCCCGCGCGGCGGCAGTGGCGCCCGACGACGACCTCGTCATCGCGCCCCCGCACGACCCGGCCGCCGCGCCCGAAGGCCTGGGCGCCTTGCTGACCGAACTGGCCGCCATCTGGCACGACTACCGCTCGCGCGTGTGGCGCACGCCGCTGATCCGCCAGATCCGCGAGCGCCGCTTTGCCGTGCCCGACTACCTGAACTGGATGGAGCAGTGGGTGCCGCAGGTGCGCGAGGGCAGCCTGTGGATGCGCGAAGGCGCTGCCTCGCTCAGCGAGCCGTACCGCATGCTGTCGTCGCTGATCGACGTGCACGCGGGCGAGGAGCAGAACGACTTCAACATCCTCTTCAGCGACTACCGCAAGGCCGGCGGCACGGTCGAGTCGATCGACGAACTGCGCCGCAACCCCGGCGGCGAGGCGCTCAACGCCTACCTGCACGGCCTGGCCGCCACGCGCGACCCGATCGGCCTCCTGGGCGCGATCTACATCATCGAAGGCACGGCCAGCGCATCGTGCCGGCATTGCTGCCGCTGCTCAAGGCCAGCTTGAAGCTGCCGCCCGACGCCTTCCGATTCCTCGAGTACCACGGCCACAACGACGAACACCACCTGAACCGCTGGCTCGCCGCGGTCGAGATGGTGATGGCCGTGGAAGGGCAGGCCCGCGCCGCCCGCCAGATTGCCGACACCGCGCGCCACACGGCGGCGCTGTACCTGATGCAGTTCCAGCACATCACCGAACGAATGCCCCATGGATCGAACGCCTGAGTTTTTGACGCAAGCCCACGACGAGCGCGACCCCAGCCCCTGGCTGGCGCTTTACCTCGACCAGAGCACGCCGCTGCCCGACGACGTCAAGGCGGCGTGGCTGGCCGATTCGAGCTCGGCCTCGCGCCAGTACCTGCTGCCGTTCCTGCGACCGATCGCGCGGTTGACGATCATCCTGATCCAGATCGTGAAGGTGTTCGTGCCGCGCAACTGGTCGCATTCGGTACTGCTGCACCGCTTCCTGGCGTGGGGGCTCAAGCGCTTCGTGTCGCCCGAGGCGAACTGGCTGATCCTGCGGCACTTTCACCTGGGCTCGCAGGTGCTGGCCTTCATCGGCCGCAACTCGCCCGCGCCCGTGGGCACGTCGCCGCTGGAACCGGCCGACATCGACGCGCTGAAGGACGAGATGTTCCTCAAGCACGACCTGAACCTGTTCAACTTCGTGATCCGGTTGAACATAGCGCTGCGCGACAAGGGGTTGGCGCTGTGCAAGGCCGAGCAGGTCGATTTCTCGATGATCCAGCCGCCGGCGCTGCGGCTGGAAGACATGCCGCAAGGCAAGCTCAATTTTCTCGACCTGCAAAGCGCCATCGAACTGTTCACGCCGCTGTACCAGCTGATGCTGACCGACAACGATTTCTGGCGCGCCGCCAACTCCTTGCAACTGGACGAAACCATCGGCATCTACGCGGCGACGATCCTGAACGCGCCGGAGCACCTGATCCTGGTCAACAACAAGCATCCGCTGGTGCCGCTGTCGACCCTGCGGGCCGGGCACCGGCTGGTGATCCACGGCCTGTCGACCGAAATGCTCCACAGCCTGCTCCAACGCATGCGCGCGGCGCAGGAAGCCATGTCGGCAGAGACACTTCCGCGGGACCCGCCCCTTGCATAGGGGTATGCTGTCCCCACATGCAAACCATGAACACGACCCGAAATCCGTCCCCCAAGACCGATCTGGCGGTGACCCACGTGCTGGCTCAACTGCTGGAGAGGCTCGAGCACAGCGCCGTGCCGGTTGGCGCCGAGCAGTACCGCTCGGTGGTCGAGCACCTGGTGCATGAATTCGAAGACGTCGAGCCCGGTGCCGAACTGGGCCAGTTGCTCGATGCCTATCCGGCCGCCTCCGAGGTCTACGAAAATATGAATTACCAGCACGCCGGCCTTTGCCGCTCGGCGCTGGACGTTTCCCTGGCCGCCGAAGGCGCAGCCAGGGAAGCCATTGCCCGCGCCATGCGCGGTGACGAATCGAACAAGGACAAGATGCATGGCCAAGGGTGAAGTGAAAACGGCAGTGGTGGCGGACGGGCTGCGCTACAAATCGAAGGCGCCGGGCTCTCCGTTCCGCGCCTCGGCGTCGTTCAGCGGGGCCACGATGTCCTGCTTCATGTGCGGCAAGCACCGCGTGCGTTCGCAGCTGCGCACGCGCCAGGTGCTGGGCAAGTCGCAGACCGTCTGCGCGCCTTCGTGCAAGGCGCTCGACGAGGCCCTCGAGGCCGAAGCATCGTCGAGCTGAGCGCCTAGCACGGCGCCGCGTCGCGTTGGCGACATGGCCTCATCGGCATGTCGTCGATTGCCTTCCATCCCGGTCGCAATCGATATACAGTTGGACACAAATGATGCAAGTAATTGCATTTAATCTAAAGTTCTAATTTGTAGCCGATGACCACTCAAATCCAGCAAGAAGGCGATCGGTGCCCCGCAGCGGGCGTGGATTTTTCTCTGCGTGGAGGGCCTGAGCTGTGAACAAGCCACGTCACGTCGTCATGCAGGTCGTCAAGCGCTCGTCCGGCAGCGCCACGCACCATGTCGAATTCCTCATGGACGACAACTTCGCCGAGCGCCTGCGCCAATTGCGCTCGCTGGTGCCGCCGCTGGGTGCCCTCAACAAGCAACGCGACCTCGTGATCGACAAGGTGCGCGTGCGCCTGCCCAACGCCATCTGGCGCTCGGGCAACGAGATCGCCATCGACGGCGGGGTGGACGGCTCCTGCATCGTGATCGCGGCCGAGGGCTCGTTCAACTGCGGCGGCAAGGACCGCCGCACGCGCGAAAAGCTCGTGACCTACAACTTCTCGATCGCACGCCTGATCGAGCTGCACAGCGAACGCCCCGAAGGCGAAACGCTCTACATCCGCGACGGCGTGTTCGCCAACGACGAACCGGCCGAATCGCCGGCCGGCCGCTGGGTGGCTTCGATGCACGAACTCGAAGTGGTGATGCGCGTGCCCGATGCGCCGTCCGATTTCGACACGCTGCACGACCTCACGTTGCGCGCCGACGGGCAGCCGACGCAGGCGGGCGCGCTGAGCCCGCACCGCGCCAGCATCTACTGACCCCGGCTGACGAACTCAGGCCGATGTTGCCGCAGGCGCGCCCACGGGCGTGAACTGCGCGCCGTTGTCGGCCAGCCAGCGCGCCGAGAGGCTGCTGTCCTGCTGGTCGGGGTGGAAGTCGCTGCGCAGGTACTGGCGCCAGCCCGCGAGATTGCCCCGCAGCAGGCCGCCGCGGCCCAGCAGGATGCGCGCGGCGCTCTTCCAGGTGGCCCACTTCCACAATTGCTTTTCATGCCGCAGGTTGTCGACCGTCTGGCGCATCAGGTCGCCGAGGAACATCACCGTCACGCGGCGGAACCAGCGCGTGCGCCATTCGTCGGAGCCGCCCGCGGCCTTGTAGATGTCGAAGGCGACGCTCTTGTGCTCCAGCTCTTCGGCGCTGTGCCAGAGCCACATCGTGCGCAGCCGGGGCTCGGCGCCGTCGAGGATCTCGGGGCGGGCCAGCAGCCACTCGGCGAACATGGCCGTGAAGTGCTCGGTGGCCGCCGTCACGGCCAGCGCGTGACGCGGATCGGCGCCGTCCATCAGTTCCATGCGCTGGCTGGCGCGCGCGGTCCAGCGGTCGACCAGGCCCTGCTGCTCGAGGTGCGCGTTGAACAGCGAATGGATGCGCCGGTGCGTCGCCTCCTGGCCGATGAAGCCGCGCACGTCGGCGCGATGGCGCTCCTGCACTTCGGGCGGCAGCGTGGCCATGGCGTCACGTACGGCGTCGATGAAGAACTGCTCGCCGAAGGGGAAGCTCATCGACAAGGCGTTGAAGAAGGCGGTCGAGAAGGCATCGCCGCCGCACCAGTCGTGCGAGAAGGGCGGTTGCAGGTCGATCAGCAGGCGGCGGACTACGAGTTCGGTCATGGGGTGGAAATTCCAGAGGTCGTGGGCACAAAGGCTGGTACAGATCCGTACCGCGTGCCGCCATGGTGCAATTGTGAGCTGGTACTGTCAAGTACCAAGGCGTAGGAAAATGAATCGCACATGACTGCCACCATCGACAAAACCGCCACGCCCGACGCCGCCGAAGGCGCGCCCAGCGAGCACTACGCGCGGCTGCTCCAGGGCATGGCGCATGCCGTGGCGGCCAAGGGCTACGCCGACACCACCATCGCCGACATCGTGCGCGAGGCCGCCGTGTCGCGGCGCACGTTCTACGAGCACTTCAGCACCAAGACCGAGTGCCTGATCGCGCTGTACGAAACGGCCAGCCGGCTCGGCCTGCAGGCCGTGAGTGAGGCCTTCGACCCGGCCCAGCCGTGGCACACGCAGGTGGAGCAGGCGATGACCGCCTACATGGACTACCTCGCGCAAGACCCGGTGCTGCTGCGCACGCTGTTCGTCGAGATCCTCGGGCTGGGCCTGCCGGGCCTGGCGGCGCGGCGGCGTGTGAACGGCGAGATCGCCAACTTCATCCAGGTGGCGATCAACAGCAGCGATTCAGGCGAGGTGCCCGCGGCGCACATGAGCAGCCAGATGGCGATGACGGTGGTGGGGGGCATCAATGAACTGGTGCTGCAGGCCATCGAGCAGGACCGCGTGGGCGACCTGCGCGAGTTGGTGGCGCCCGCCACGCGGCTGGTGCGCGCCGTCGCGGCGGACAGCCGACGCTAGTCGCGCTCGTTGTGGCGCGACGTGGCCGCAGCCCACAGCACGAGCAGCCCCGCCACCACCATCGTCGCCAGCGCGCCCAGGTACGGCAGCACGTCGTGCAACGGCGCCCCCATCTGGTTGAGCCGCAGCGAGGCCTGGATGCCCGCCGTGCTCGGGAACAGCCAGCGCAGCGCCTGCAGCGGCGCGGGCAGGGCCTCGACGGGCCACGAGAATCCTGAGAGAAACGCCATCGGCAGCGCAGTGAAGAGCAGCACCTGCAGCGCACGCTCGCGGTCGCGGAACCAGCATCCCAGCAGCAGGCCCAGCACGCAGATCGCCGGCACGTAGAACAGCAGCAGCACCAGCGCGGCGAACGGATTGCCGCCGCGCGGATAGTCCTGCAGGAAGAACACCCAGCCGAAATAGAACAGGCCGCTCAGCACGCCGAAGCCCGACAGCGCACCGAGCCGCCCCAGCCACGCACCCATGCCCACGCGCAGCCGGCCGGCCTCGGCCCAGGTGCCGGCCAGCATCGCGGCGCCCATCAGCAGCGTCTGCTGCAGGATCAGCAGCGCCACCGCCGGCACCACGTAGCTGCCGTAGCCCTCGGTCGGGTTGAACAGCGCCACCAGCTGCGTGTTGAGCGGGCTGCGGCTGCGCGCGGCCTGCACCGCGCTTTGGCCACCGGCCTGCAGCTTGCGGATCTCGACACCGGCCGACACCGTGCCCACCGCCTCCGAGAAGCCGTACAGCACCGCCTTGTTCAGCAGCGCGTAGGCGCCGTTGCCCTCGATGCTCACCACCGCCGGCGTGCCGCGCAGCACGTTGCGCTTGAGGTCCTTTGGCAGCAGCGCGTAGCCCTCGATCTCGCCGCGCCACAGCGCCTGCTGCGCCTCGTGCACGTCGGACGTGACCATGCGCACATCGAGCCGCGGGCTGGCCATGGCGAAGCGCGCGATCTGCCGCGACAGCCCGCTGTGGTCCTGGTCGACCACCGCCACCGGCACCCGCGTGACGGCCTGCGTGCCGTAGGGCCACGGGTAGAAGAAGCCGTAGATGATGGGCGCGAGCAGCATGATCAGCAGCACGCCCTTGTCGCGCAGCACGCCGAGGGCGGTGTCGCGCCAGGCGTCGGCGAAGCCCTGGATGCGCGTGCTCATCAGCGGCCTCCCCACGTCTCGGGCGCCGCGGCCGCACGCACCAGCAGCGTGGCCGACACGGCCAGCAGCACCGCGGTGCCCACCACCATCCACAGCGGCGTGGCGGCCGAGTAGGCCAGGGGCGCACCCATCTGCAGCTGCTCCATCTGCACGCGGATGTAATGCGTGTAGGGCAGCAGTCCGGCCCACAGCTGTGCGAGCACCGGCATGGCGACCAGCGGAAAGCCCACGCCGCCGAACGCGAAGGCCGGCGCGGTGATGAAGCCGGTGGCCGACAGCGCGGTGCGCAGCGAGCGCGTGAGGCTGGCCACGAAGGCGCCGAGCGCGATCGACAGCGCCAGGAACACCATCAGCGCGAACAGCGTCCATCCCACCGAGCCGACCGGGTGCCAGCCGCGGCCCGCCGTGATCCACAGCATGGCGGCCAGGCCCACCGCCGACAGGCTCGCGAACGGCAGCGCCAGCTTGCCCGCCAGCGCGGCCAGCGCTTCGGGCCAGCGCGGCGCCGCGCCGAGCCAGCCGCCCAGGCTGCGGTCGCGCAGCTCGCGGCCCACGGCCCAGGCGCCGGCCGTCATCGCGAGGATGTGCAGCAGCGCCGGAATGAGCGCGGCACCGAGAAACTGCTCGTAGTCGGTCGAGGTGTTGAACAGCGCCACCATGCTGGCCTTGACCGGGTCCATGCTCACGCGCGCGGCCTTCATCGACTCGCCGCGCTTGTTGCGCACCGCGAGCTCGACGCCGGCCGACACCGTGGCGACGGCGGTGCGCACGTCGCGCTGGATCAGGCTCGAGTGCGTGCCCAGCTGCGCGTTGTGCAGCAGCACGACCTGCCCGACGCGGCCCTGCTTGACGTCGCGGCTCAGTTCGCGCGGCAGCTGCACCGCGGCGTCGACGGCGCCGCTGGTGAGCGCGCGCTGCATCTCGCCTTCGTCGGCGTACTGCTGCGCCACGCGCAGGCCCGGCGTGGCGTCCAGGAAGCGCACCAGCTGGCGCGAGAGGGCGGAGTGGTCCTGGTCGAGCACGCCGATCGGCAGGCGCTCGGGCAGGCCGGCCGAGAAGATCCACCAGATCAGGAACACCGCGAGCAGCGGCACCCACGAGATCATGGCCAGGTCCCACGGGCGCGTGCGCAGCAGCGCGAATTCGCGCCGGGCGCTGGCGGTGGAAAAGCCGCGCAGGCTCATGGCGGGTGCGGCCTCAGTCGACCAGAACGCTCATGCCGGGGCGCGCGCCTTCGATCGGCTTGAGCGGCCGGGCGCGGACCTCGAAGGTGCGCACGTCGAAGCCGGCGCCGCCGCGCGTGGCGCGCCAGGTGGCGAAGTCGGGCAGCACGCCGCTGTAGTAGACCTTGAAGCGGGCGGTGCGCCGGTCTTCGGGCAGGGCGGGCAGGCGGGCGTCGAATTCCTTGTCGAGCGCGAAGCGGGCCAGCCGGTCTTCGCGCACGTTGAGCACCACCCACTGGTCGTTCAGGTCGACCACCGTGACCACGGCCACGCCCTGCGGCGAGAGCTCGCCGACCTTGGCGAGCACCTTGGCCACTTCGCCGCCGACCGGGCTGCGCAGCTCGGTCTCGGCCTTGGCGGCTTCCACCTCGGCGACCACGCCGGCCACCTGCCGCGCCTGTGCGTTGGCAGCGGCCTTGTCCTCGGGGCGGGCGCCGGTGCGCGCCATGTCGTACTGCGCCTTGGCCGCTACGGCGGCGTCGCGCGAGGCCTTCCAGTTGGCTTCGGCCTCGTCGCGCTTCTGGTCGGCCACGAGGCCGTCGCGCGCCAGGCCGTCGACACGGCGGAACGACGTCTGCGCGAGTTGGGCAGCGGTTTCGGCGCGCTGCCACTGCATGCGCGCCATTTCGATTTCTTGCGGGCGGGCGCCGTTCTGCGCCTTGTCGGCCACGGCCTGCGCGGCCTGCTCGGCGGCGGTGGCCTGCGCCAGCTTGGCGCGCACCTCGGGGCTGTCCATGCGCACCAGCAGGGCGCCGGCCTGGATGCGGTCGCCTTCCTTCACGGCCACTTCGGCGATGCGGGCCGTGACCTTGCCGGCCACGTCGGTTTCGCGCGCCTCCATCTGGCCCTGGAACACCTCGGGCGCCGGCTGCGCGGCGCGCCAGAAGCCCCAGACGAGCAGCACCAGCACGAGCAGTGCGGCGGCGATGGCGATCAGTCGGCGGGTCTTGGCACTCATCATGGTCAGTTCACCTTCACGTCGGCGCGCGCGATGTAGTCGGAAAAAGTCTCGGACAGGCCCGCGCTCTCGAGCAGCTGCGCGAGCGCCTGCACGTAGTCGTTGGCGGCCTGCGCGCGTTCGGTCAACACCTTGGCCTGGTTGGTCTCGGCGTCGATCAGGTCGAGCGTGGTGCTGGTGCCTTCGCGCAGCCCGGCGGTGCGCAGCTTGACCACCTCCTGTGCAAGCTCGACCGAGACCTTCATCTCGAGGTACTGGCGGCGCGCGTTGTCCAGCGCGCGCCAGTTGCGTTCGACCAGCAGCGAGATGTCGCTGCGCGCCTGCAGGTCGGTGCGCTCGGCCTGTTCGACCTGCTTGTGCGAGGCGGCCGACAGCGCGTTGCGGTCGACCGAGTCGTACAGCGTCCAGCGCACGCCCAGGCCGGCCACCCAGTCGGCGTTGCCGCTCTTGATCTCGCGCGTGCCGAAGGCGATGACCTGCGGGCGGCGCAGGGCCTCTTCGCCTTCGTGCAGCTGCTCGGCCTGCGCCTTCTTGGCCGCGACCTTGCCCAGGCCCGGATGCCGCGTGAGCGCCGCATCGATGAAGTGGCCGAGCGGCTCGATCGGCGCACTGATGAGAAACAGCGGCGTCTGCGGCGTGACGCTGCCCTCGGCGCGCACCGTGCGCGCCAGGGCCACGCCCGCCAGCGCGGCGTCGTTCTCGGCCTTGCGGGCATTGCGGCGCGCTTCTTCGTACGCGGCGCTGGCCTGCAGCCGCTCGACGCGCGAGATCACGCCGGCGGCGAGCATCTTCTGCGCCGCCGCGTCGTGCTGGGCGATGGTGCGCTCGGCCTGCAGGCGCAGCGTGGCCGCGCGCTGCGCGAGTTGGGCGCCGAAGTAGCGCTGCACCAGCAGCGTGTCGACCTCGTGGCCGGCCTGTTCGGCATCGGCCTGGGCCTCGCGCGCCTGCGCCGAGACGAAGCCGCGCACCGCGTCGGTCGCGCCGCCCAGGTAGAGCGGCCACACGGCCGACACCGAGGCGTTGGCGCCGGTGTCGTGGCGGTTGAGCGTGTAGCTGTTGGGCAGCTGCGGAATCGGCACGCGCGAGACAAAGCTCTGGATCGACGGCGGCAGCGACGAGCCGATCTGGCCGAGCTTCTGGTTGAGCGGGTCGAGGTCGAGGTTCAGGTTCGCGTTGTACGCATAGGCCAGCCCCGAGATGCTGAGCACCGGCCCGCCCAGGCGCTTGACGCCTTCGCTCTGCAGTTCCTTGGCCTCGACGGCCATGCGCGCGGCGGCCAGCTTGTCGGAGCGCTCGACCATGCGCTGGCGCGCGGCGTCGAAGCTCAGCGCCAGCGTGCTGGTGGTGTCGCCGCGGGCCTGCTGCTGCGCGAAAGCCGCGCCGCCGAGGAAGGCCGGCAACAGCAGCAGGGACGGAAGAAGGGCGAGGCGAGGTCGTGTCATCGGCATCAGGCGGTCTTGTGCAGCAGGGCGTCGAGCTCCTGCTGCAGGATCACGGGAAAGGCGGCCTGCACCGCCCCGGTGGCCAGCGGCCGTGCTTTCTCGAGCAGCTGCGCGGCGCGGCCGGCATCGAGGGTGTCGCCGGAAAGCAGGCTGTCGGCCAACGTGCGCAGCCAGCGCCGCGCCACGGTGCGCAGCGTGCGGACCATGGTTTCCTGCATGCCGATGACCGCTTCGAGCGGCAGGCCGAGCGCGGCCAGCTGTTCGGCGACCTGGCCGAGCGCCGGGCTCAGCACCTGCACTTGGCCGTCGGGCAGTTCGCGCATGAGGCCGGCGCGGGTGGCGCGGCCGAGCAGGGCGGGCGTCATCTGGCCCTGCCACTTGGTGGCCAGCGCCTGGGCCGACACCACCACGGGCGTTTCTTCGGCGAACAGGCTGCCCGACACCGAGCGGGCCACGGCCAGCAGGTCGGGCCAGGTGGAGGCCGGCGCGCGCGTGAAGATGCGGCGGATCGCCTCGATGCCGAAGCCCTGTTCGCGCAGTTCGCGGATCAGCGCCAGGCGCTGGACGTGGTCGGGGCCGTACAGGCCGAGCCGGCCCTGCAGCCGCGGCGGCGGCAGCAGGCCGCCCGTGGTGTAGGCGCGAATGTTGCGCACCGTGACGCCCGTGCGCGCCGCCAGGGCCTCGATGGAGAGGTCCTGCACGGCGGTGGAATCAGGCGTGGCGGTGGATGCGTTCATGTGACAGTTTCAATGTTACATCGAAAATGTTGCATAAAACCAGCCCGGATCGCGCGGTCCGGGCGGGGCATCCTCAGCCCGGCTTGCGCTGCGCCGGGTCGTAGAAGAACTGCTCTTCGGCGATGCGCTCGCCGTCCCAGCGCTGCCAGGCGATCTCTTCCATGCGCATGCGGCCGCCGCCCTTGAACGTGAACTCGAAGATCCAGTTGATGCCGACGTGGTCGCCGTTCACCAGCACCGGCCGCACGCAGGTCGACGCCACCGACTCGGTGCGCGCGAGCACGGCGCTTTCCTGCGCGACCAGCGTGCTGCGCCCGCGCCGCGGCTCGGCCTGGTTCTCGCGCATGGTGGCGTCTTCGGTGTAGAAATCTTCGATGACCTGGGCATGCGCGCCGCCTTCGACGGCGGCAATGAAGGCTTCGAGCCGGGCGGGCGTGGGCATGTCAGGACTTCACTTTCACTTCGACGCGGCGCGCTTCCGAGGCCGGCCCGTCGGCCTGCGACTGCTCGGGCTTGGCGAGTTCGATCTTGTCCTCGGGCGCGCCCGCCGCCTTGATGGCGTCGCGCACGGCCATGGCGCGCTGCTTGGCCAGCTCGGCGTTCTTGGCCGCATCGCCGCTGGCGTCGTGGTAGCCGCTCACCAGCACGGTGCTGCCGCTCTGCACGGCCTTGATGACATCGGCCAGCGCCTCCTTGGCATTGGGCGCGACCTCCGCGCTGGCGCTTGCGAAGTAGAACTTCACGATGCCGTTCTCGACCTTCACCGCAGCGGCTTCGGTGGCGCCGACGGCCGCCGAGGCGAGGGTGGCGGCCGGCGTGGCTGCCGGTGCCGTCGCCGCAGGTGCGGTGGCTGCAGGTGGCGTCTCGACCTTGGTCGGCACGGCCGCTGCCGCATCGCCGGCGTGGAACTTGACCACCAGCGGCACGATCAGCAGCGCCACGATGTTGATGATCTTGATCAGCGGGTTCACCGCCGGGCCGGCCGTGTCCTTGTACGGGTCGCCCACGGTGTCGCCGGTGACGGCCGCCTTGTGCGCCTCGGAGCCCTTGCCGCCGTGGTGACCGTCTTCGATGTACTTCTTGGCGTTGTCCCACGCACCGCCGCCCGTGCACATGCTGATGGCGACGAACAGGCCGGTGACGATCGTGCCCATCAGCAGGCCGCCGAGCGCCTTCGGTCCCAGTACCAGGCCGACCAGGATCGGAACCACCACCGGCAGCAGCGACGGGATCATCATTTCCTTGATGGCCGCGCCGGTCAGCATGCCCACGGCCTTGCCGTACTCGGGCTTGCCGGTGCCTTCCATGATGCCGGGGATCTCGCGGAACTGGCGGCGCACTTCTTCCACCACCGCACCGGCCGCGCGGCCCACGGCCTCCATGGCCATCGCGCCGAAGAGGTAGGGGATCAGGCCGCCGATGAACAGGCCCACGATCACCATCGGGTCGCTCAGGTTGAAGCTGATGTTCAGCCCGAAGCTTTCCAGCTTGTGGGTGTAGTCGGCAAAGAGCACCAGCGAAGCCAGGCCGGCCGAGCCGATCGCGTAGCCCTTGGTCACGGCCTTGGTGGTGTTGCCCACCGCGTCCAGCGGGTCGGTGATGTCGCGCACGCTGGCGGGCAGCTCGCTCATCTCGGCGATGCCGCCGGCGTTGTCGGTGATGGGGCCGTAGGCGTCCAGCGCCACCACGATGCCGGCCATGCTCAACATCGACGTCGCGGCCACCGCGATGCCGTACAGGCCCGCGAGGGCGTAGGAGGCCAGGATCGCGATGCACACGAAGATCACCGGCCAGGCCGTCGAGCGCATCGACACGCCCAGGCCCGCGATGATGTTGGTGCCGTGGCCGGTGGTCGAGGCCTGTGCGATGTGCTGCACGGGCTTGTACTGCGTGCCGGTGTAGTACTCGGTGACCCACACCAGCGCGGCCGTGAGCGCCAGGCCCACGAAGCAGGCGCCGAACAGTTTCAGCTGGCTGCCGCTGGCTGCAATGGCGTTGTCCGGAATGATCCAGCTGGTCACGAACCAGAACGCGATCAGCGACAGGATGCCCGCCACCGCCAGGCCCTTGTAGAGCGCCGGCATCACGTTGACCATGCCCGGCGAGGCCTTCACGAAGAAGCAGCCGATGATCGACGCGATGATCGACACGCCGCCCAGCGCGAGCGGGTACAGCACCGCGTCCAGCGGCGCCGCCGTGACCATCAGCGCGCCCAGCACCATGGTGGCGATCAGCGTCACCGCGTAGGTCTCGAACAGGTCGGCCGCCATGCCGGCGCAGTCACCGACGTTGTCGCCCACGTTGTCGGCAATCACGGCCGGGTTGCGCGGGTCGTCTTCCGGAATGCCGGCTTCGACCTTGCCCACCAGGTCGGCACCGACGTCAGCGCCCTTGGTGAAGATGCCGCCGCCCAGGCGCGCGAAGATCGAGATCAGCGAGGAGCCGAAGGCAAAGCCGATCAGCGGATTGAGGATGGCCGCCAGGCTGTGGTCCGCCTTCGGCGCGCTGCCGGCGAGGAACCAGTAGAAGCCCGTCACGCCCAGCAGGCCCAGGCCCACCACCAGCATGCCGGTGATGGCACCGCCGCGAAACGCCACGTCGAGCGCCGGGCCGATGCCCTTGGTGGCGGCCTGCGCGGTGCGCACGTTGGCGCGCACCGACACGTTCATGCCGATGAAGCCGCAGGCGCCCGAGAGCACCGCGCCGACCACGAAGCCGGCGGCCGTGGTCAGGTCGAGGAAGAGGGCGATGAGCACCGCGAGCACCACGCCCACCACCGCGATGGTGGTGTACTGCTTGGCGAGGTAGGCCGAGGCGCCGGCCTGGATGGCCGCGGCGATTTCCTGCATCCGGGCGTTGCCCGGGTCCTTGGCGAGAATCCAACTTCGGGCCCAGAAACCGTAGCCTACGGCCACCAGGCCGCAGACGATGGCAAGAATCAGGGGGGTGTTGCCGCTCATGCTTTGCTTCTCCATTCGTTCGTTGTGACTTGTGGAGACGGACAGCCTGGGCCCTGCGCGCAACGCGTACGGGACCATGTTCTCCGCCGCGTTGCTTCCTCGAAGCTCGCTGCACCGAAGGTGCGGAGCCGATTGGCCAACGCTTGCAATTTACAGGCAAAAACACACACGCGTGCGACCGGCCCGTGACACGGAAAGTAAACTCCGGGTTTGTCCCCATCCGTCTCATACTTTTCAACTACTCGAAAAACGTCATGTCCTTCGACAAAGTCTCCCCCGGCAAGAACGTCCCCGACGCCTTCAATGTCGTGATCGAAATCCCGATGAACGCCGACCCGATCAAGTACGAAGTCGACAAGGAATCGGGCGCGATCTTCGTGGACCGCTTCATGACGACGGCCATGTACTACCCCGCCAACTACGGCTACGTGCCGCAGACCCTGTCGGGCGACGGCGACCCGGTCGACGTGCTGGTGATCGCCCCGTACCCGCTGCTGCCGGGCGTGGTCGTGCCCTGCCGCCCCCTGGGCATCCTGATGATGGAAGACGAAGCCGGCGTTGACGGCAAGGTGCTGGCCGTGCCCACCGACAAGGTGCTGCCGATCTACAGCCACTGGAAGTCGGTTGACGACGTGAACCCGATGCGCCTGAAGGCCATCAGCCACTTCTTCGAGCACTACAAGGACCTGGAAGCCGGCAAGTGGGTCAAGGTGCTGGGCTGGGAAGGCATCGATGCCGCCAAGAAGGAAGTTCTTGACGGCATCGCCGCGTACAAGAAGTAATTTTTTCTTTCGCTTGAAAGAAACGGCTTGGATGCTCCGGGCCGTCAGCCCCGGACCGCATCCCCGGCCAGCCGCATCCATTCGCGGTTGACGCCTCGCGCATGCGCGTTCCAGTGGCGCGCCGCCTGCTGCAGCTCGTTCCAATGGCGCTGCGCACCGGCGGTGTCGCCTTGCTGCGCCAGCCATGCGATGTAGCGGGCGCGCGTTTCCACCGTGTTGTAGCTGCTCAGCGCAGCCTCGAAGGCCTCGCGCGCTTCCGGCGTGCGGCCCTCGGCGGCGAGCGCGCGGGCGTTCAGCACGGCGACCTCGTCCTTGCGGTAGTCGTCGCGCGTGGCACGCAGGCTCTGCAGGGCCTGCGAGGCTTCGCGGGCCGAGGCCGGGCTGCCTTCGGCGACCAGCGCGCTGGCCAAGCCAAACTGCAGCTCGGGGTCGGAAGCGAAGGGGCCTTTCAGCGCGTCGCGGTAGTGCCCGACGGCGTCGGCCGCCTGGCCGCGGTCGAGCGCGGCCTTGGCCAGGCGCAGCTTGTTCTGCGCCGTGGGCGCCAGGTCGTAGGCCTCGGCGGCGGCGCGGTACTCGCGCTCGGGGTCGATGAAGCCGATGGCCGCACTGGCCACCTTGCCCGCGGTGCGCTGCATGCGCGAGGCCGGCAGGTACTCGACCACGAAGTACACGATGCTGCCGAGCAGCGGAAAGCTGAAGAGGATGATGAGCCAGTACATCTGCTTGCCGTGGCGCATGGCATGCACGGCGAAGTACAGCGCGATGAGGATGTGCAGTCCCAGTCCGACGAATGGCATCGGTGCTCCCTGTGTGTTGTGTGTGGTTGTTTGAGTGCCGGGCGGCTTTATAGCAGCCCCCGGCGCTCCCGCACCGATCAGGTCGCCTTGAACGGGCTGCGCTCGCCGAGGTGGTCCATGTAGTTCTCGATGCCGGCGCCTTCGCGCTCGAGGAAGCGCTCGACCGCGTCCGCGAACGACGGGTGGGCGAGCCAATGGGCGCTGGTGGTGCGCACCGGCATCAGCGCGCGGGCCATCTTGTGCTCGCCCTGCGCGCCGCCTTCGAAGCGCACCGCGCCGTGCGCGATGCACCAGGCGATGGGCTGGTAGTAGCAGGCCTCGAAGTGCAGGCAGTCGACGCGCTCCAGCGCGCCCCAGTAGCGGCCGTAGGCCACCAGCGGCTGCGCCTCGTCGGTGGAGAGCGCGATCAGGCTGGTCGCGATGGGGCGCCCGTCGCGCTCCGCCACGAACAGCAGCCACGCATCGGGCAGCGTGTCGGCCATGCGCTGGAAGAAATCGCGCGTGAGGTAGGGCGGGTTGCCGTGCTCGCGGTAGGTGCGCTCGTAGCAGCGGTAGAAGAAATCCCAGTCGGCGGCGGCAATGTCGGTGCCGCGCGACCAGCGGAAGCTGACGCCGGCCTCGGCGACCTTGCGGCGCTCCTGACGGATCTTCTTGCGCTTGTCGTGCGAGAGGCTGGCGAGGAAGGCGTCGAAGTCGGTGTAGCTGGCCTGTGTGCCGCTCAGCGAAGGGGTCGTGTTCGTCCAATGAAACTGCACCGTGTGGCGCAGCATGAGCCCGGCTTCGGTGCACGCGGCGATGTCGGCGTCGGCGCCGAACAGCAGATGCAAAGACGAAAGTTCCTGTTCCTTGCAGACCGCCACCAGCGCCTGCACCAGCAGCGTGCGGCTTGGCGCGTTGCGTGCCAGCAGCCGGGCGCCGGGCACCGGCGTGAAGGGCGCCGCCACCACCGCCTTCGGGTAGTAGGCGAGCCCGTGCTGCTCGTAGGCGTTGGCCCAGGCCCAGTCGAACACGTACTCGCCGTAGGAATGGTCCTTGAGGTAGAGCGCGCACGCGGCTTCGAGCACCTCGCCGCGCCACAGCGTGACGAACTGCGGTGTCCATCCGCGCTCGGGCGAGGCGCTGCCGCTGTCGTGCATCGCCGCGAGGTATTCGTGGCGCATGAAGGGCGAGGGCTCGGGCTGCGCGGCGAGCAGGGCGTTCCAGGCTTGCGGGTCGATGTCCGACGGCGACGCCAGAACCCGAATGACATAATCGTTCAAGCCTTTTTCTTCCTTCTGTATGACGCTCAAGCTCGCCATCGCGCAACTCAATTTTGTGGTGGGCGACCTCGTCGGCAATACGCAGAAGATCGTCGGCGCCGCACGCGAGGCCTACGCGCAAGGCGCGCGCCTTCTGCTGACACCCGAACTCTCGATTGCCGGCTATGCAGCGGAGGACCTGTTCCTCCGTCCCGCCTTCACCGAAGCCTGTGATGATGCCGTGAAAGGCATCGCCGCCGCGCTGGCTGACCTCAAAGACATGGTCGTGGTGGTGGGGCATCCCAGCGGCGGCAGCCTGCGCAGCCGGTCTGTGGCCGTGCAGCTGCGTCACAACGCGGCCAGTGTCATCAAGGAAGGCCGCATCCTCGAGACCTACGCCAAGCGAGAACTGCCGAACTACCAGGTGTTCGACGAGCGCCGCTACTTCACGCCGGGGCAGGGCACCTGCGTGTTCGAAGCGGGCGGCGTGTCGGTCGGCTTGCTGATCTGCGAGGACGCCTGGTTCGACGCGCCGGCCGAGCTGGCGCGCGCCGGCGGTGCGGAGGTACTGGCGGTGATCAACGCATCGCCGTACCACGTCGGCAAGGAAGGCGAACGCGTGGCGCGCATGGCCGATCGCGCACGCGCCGTGGGCCTGCCGCTGGTCTACGCGCACCTGGTGGGCGGGCAGGACGAAGTGGTGTTCGACGGCGCCTCGTTCGCGCTGCAGGCCGACGGCGCGCTGGCCGCGCAGGCCGAGAGCTTTCGCGAGCGGCTGGTCTTCATGGAGCTCGCGCGCGGGGCGCAGGGCGGCGTCGCCGTCGTGGCCGACCCGTCGGCCATCGCCGCGCCGCGCGACGCCGAGGCGCAGCTGTGGGACGCGCTGGTGCTCGGCGTGCGCGACTACATCGGCAAGAACGGTTTTCCGGGCGCGATCCTCGGGCTGTCGGGCGGCATCGATTCGGCGCTGGTGCTCGCGATCGCGGTCGACGCGTTGGGCAAGGACAAGGTCCGCGCGGTGATGATGCCGTCGCACTACACGGCCGACATCAGCTGGATCGACGCGCGGGACATGGCCGGCCGGCTGGGCGTGCGCTACGACGAGATTTCGATCAAAGACACCTTCGAGTCTTTCAAGGCCGCGCTGGCCGAGGAATTCAAGGGGCGGCTGGAAGACACGGCCGAGGAGAACATTCAAGCCCGCATCCGCGGCACGCTGCTCATGGGGTTGTCGAACAAGTTCGGCGCGATCGTGCTGACCACCGGCAACAAGAGCGAGATGGCCACCGGCTATTGCACGCTCTACGGCGACATGGCGGGCGGCTTCGCGGTCATCAAGGACCTGCTCAAGACCACGGTGTTCGCGCTGGCGCGCTGGCGCAACGCCCATGACCCGTACGGCACCGGCGCGGCGCCGATTCCCGAGCGCATCATCACGCGCCCTCCGAGCGCCGAGCTGCGCCCCGACCAGACCGACCAGGACAGCCTGCCGCCCTACGACGTGCTCGACGGCATCCTGGCACGCTACATGCAGGACGATGAAGGCATCGACGAGATCATTGCCGCGGGCTACGACCGCGCGGTGGTCGAGCGGGTTGCGCGGCTCATCAGGATCAACGAATACAAGCGGCGCCAGGCGCCCGTAGGCATCCGGGTCACCCACCGAAGCTTCGGCAAGGATTGGCGTTACCCTATCACCAGCAAGTTCAACGAAACCGCCGGAGCACAAAAACCATGAAGCAGATCACCGCCATCGTCAAACCCTTCAAGCTCGAGGACGTGCGCGAAGCCCTCGCCGAGGTGGGTGTCACCGGCCTCACGGTGACCGAGGTCAAGGGTTTCGGCCGCCAGAAGGGCCACACCGAGCTGTACCGCGGCGCCGAGTACGTGGTCGACTTCCTGCCCAAGATGAAGGTCGAAGTGGTCGTCAACGAGAGCGACGTGGAGCGCTGCATCGAGGCCATCGTGAGCTCGGCGCGCACCGGCAAGATCGGCGACGGCAAGATCTTCGTGACCGAGGTGGAGCGCATCGTGCGCATCCGCACCGGCGAAGAAAACGAAAACGCAGTCTAGAGCTCGCCCCCAGGCTGCGCGCACTTCGTGTCGCTTCGCCAACCCCCTGCCGGGGGCAACACCTGCGGCCCGGCAAAGCCGGTTCCGCGGTGTTCGCTGGAATGGGGTCCCAGAAGCCTTTGGGGCTCAGAGGTTTTCTGACAGCTTGTCGTCGCGGGGGTGCAAGGGGACTTCGGCGCGCAGCGCGGTCAGCAGTTCGGGCACGTCAGTGCCGGTGCGCACCAGGTCCATCTGCCATTCGCCCATGAAGCCCTCGCGCACGCTGTGCGCCAGGAAGCTCAGCAGGCCGTCGTAGTAGCCGGCGGTGTTGAGGATGCCGGTCGGCTTGTCGTGGTAGCCGAGCTGGCGCCAGGTCCAGATCTCGAACAGTTCTTCAAAGGTGCCGATGCCGCCCGCCATCGCGAGGAAGGCGTCGGCGCGCTCGCCCATCATGGCCTTGCGCTCGTGCATGGTGTCGACCACGTGCAGCTCGTCGCACAGGGGGTTGGCCAGTTCCTTGTCGACCAGGGCCTTGGGGATGATGCCGACGACGCGGCCGCCGGCCTGGCGGGTGGCCTCGGCCACCGTGCCCATCAGGCCTGTGCGGCCACCGCCGTAGACGAGCTGGCCGCCGTGGCTGCCGATCCACTGGCCCACGGCCTGGGCGGCCTGGGAAAACTCGGGGCGCTCGCCGGGGCGCGAGCCGCAATACACGCAAATCGAAAATTCAGGGGTCATCCTGCGATCATGCCGCAGGCGGCGGACCCGCTCATGACACGAAGCGTTGCCACAGGGCCGCGGCCCAGATGCCGCCGCACAGCGTGAGCGACAGCAGGACAGCGGCGCTGCCCATGTCCTTCGCGCGCTTGGAGAGGTCGTGCCATTCGGGGCCGATGCGGTCGATGGCGGCTTCCACCGCCGTGTTGAGCAGCTCCACGATCATCACCAGGATGGCACTGCCGGCGAGCAGCGCCACCTCGACCCAGCTGCGCCCGAGCCAGAAGGCGGCCGGGATCATCAGCATCGACAGGATGGCTTCCTGACGGAACGCCGGCTCGCTCCAGCCGGCGCGCAGGCCGTGCAGCGAGATCAGGGTGGCATGCCAGACGCGCTCGAAGCCCTTGCGGGCCTTCTGCGGGTTCACGGCGGGGTCGGGCAGGGCACTCATTGGCGGCTCATCGGCTTGGAGGTGATGAGCCGCGTACCGGCCCAGGCGTCGTGCCAGAACTGGCGCTCGGGGTGAAAACGGGCCAGCAGCGCCCAGATGGCGACCCAGCCGAAGATCAGCACGGTCGACTCGCCGCCCGACAGCTTGAACGGGGCGATGGCGGCCAGCGGCGGCAGGAACCAGACCCAGCTCAGCAGGTAGCGCGCCAGTGCGCGGCCCTGGCTGACGGGCCGGCCGTGGCGGTCGACGATGCGGATGTTCCAGGTCTTCATGGCCAGCGTCTGGCCCTTGGCCCAGAACCAGACGAAGTAGACGCCGAACACCACGAAGAGGAAGGCCTGCAGCAGGTGCCGCCGTTCGTCCATGGCGTCGCGCATCTGGCCCAGCGTGCTGAACAGCCAGCCGGACACGAACACGACCGCGAACAGCAGCATGCCCTCATAGAGCCAGCAGGCCATGCGCCGCCACAGGCCAGGCACCGCGGGGGCGTTGGGGGTGGATGAAGAGGGCGAGGCCGATTGGCCGGGTCCCGAGGCCTCGGGCGAACTGGAAACCATCGAAACCTTCGGTCAGGGGGCGGAGGACGAGGCCGCGGGTGCCGTGGCCGCGGACGGCGCCGGCACCTGGGCCTCGGCGGGCACCGGCGGCGGCGTGAGGCTGCTCGGTGCCGACGCCGCTGGAGCGACGACGGTGCTGGCCGGCATGGCAGGGCGTTCCACGGCGGCAGGTGGCGTCGCCGGCGAACTCACCACGATGGCCGACGGCGGCAGCACGGGCGTGGGGGGCGTGGCCGGCACGATGCGGGGCGTGTGCTGTCCGGGCGGCGTGACGGCCGGCACAGGCACGAGTTTTTGCGACGAGACCGGGCGCACCGGCAGGGCGGCGCCGCGGGGCTTGGGCGGGGCACTCTCGGCGAGCTTGCGTTTTTCTTCTTCGCTCAGTGCCTGGTACTGTTCCCACTTGAGCTTGCGCTCGTCGGCGGGCACGCGCTTGACCTCAGCGAAATTCAGGCGGGCCTGGGCGCGCTGCTGGTTGCTCAGCGCCGCCCATTCGATCATGCGGCTGTGCAGCGTGACCTGGTCGTCGGCGGGCATGTTCGCGTAATTACGCGACAAGGCCAGCCACTTGCGCTTCTGGCCGGCGTTCAGCGTGTTCCAGTGCGAAGCCAGCGGCTTCAGGGCGTGCTGCTGCTCATTGCTCAGTTCGTTCCACAGGGGCTTGGTTGTGGCAACGGCCTTGGGGCTTGCCGCGCCATTGGTGGCTGCGGCGTGCGTGGCGGGCTTGGCGGTTTCGGGCAGCGTCTGTGCATCGGCCAGCGTCAGGCCGAAGGCAGCGGCTGCCAGCGCACCCGCCCAAACGACGGCGCCCGCCGGGAGCGGGCGCAACGGAAGCAGGGCTTTCGCACGGGAAACGGAGCGGCGTCGCATTCGGTCGGGCAAGGTGTTCAGTCGGAGGCGCTGTCGGACTTCAGGAATTGGGCGAAGCCGGGGTCGGTGTAGGCGGCGGGCGGCAGGTCGCCCGTCAGCAGGGCCGAGTCGACCTCGGCGAGTTCGCTGGCGCGGTCGTCGTCCTGCAGCACGCTGATGGTGATCAGGCCGGCCACCAGGGCGATGAGGGGCACCACGGAACCGATGCGGGTCCACCAACTGCCGCCCAGTGTGACCGTGTGGCCCGACTGGACCGCGACGGGCGCCGTGCGCAGCTGCGGCGCCTGCTTGCGCGCGGCCACGGCCTGCGAACGGGCAACGCGCAGGCGCTCGCTGATGTCGTGCGGCAAGGCTTGATTGCCGTCCGACAGCCGGGCCGCCAGCCGTTGGCCGAAGCGGTCTTCTGCTGCGCTGGATTGAGAGGTTGGAACCTTAGTGTTCATAGCGATATTCCCTTGGCCTTGAGCGCCTTGCTCAGAGCGTGGACAGCTCGCGAACAATGGGTTTTGACGCTGCCCTCGGAGCAGCCCATTGCGGCGGCCGTCTCTGCGACGTCCATTTCCTCCCAGTAACGCATCAGGAAAGCCTCGCGTTGACGGCCGGGCAAAGCCGCGATCTGTTCTTCGATTTCGTGAAAGACCTGGCTGCGGCGGGTGGTGTCTTCGGCGCTCTCCGATTCTCTGGAGTCGGTTGGCGAGACGAAGTTCTCCAGCAGGTCGAAATCTTCACCGTTGTCGGCCGGTTCGAAGTCGCTCAGGTTGGAAAAAAGGGCGCGGCGGGTCTTCTGGCGGCGGAACCAGTCGAGCGTGCAGTTCGACAGGATGCGCTGGAACAGCATCGGCAGTTCCTCGGCAGGCTTGTCGCCGTAGTGCTGGGCCAGCTTCATCATGCTGTCCTGCACGATGTCCAAGGCCGCTTCTTCGTCCCGCACGTGATAGACCGAGCGCTTGAAGGCCCGTCGCTCGACGTTTTTCAGGAAGTCGGAGAGTTCGTGTTCAGTAGCCAAATGAGAGGGGGCGGCGGGGCGCGCCGCGTGGGGAGGATGTTTGGCGAACGCTCATGTTTTTATGCCGCGGATTATGCCTTTGTGCCAAGACGGGGCACCTGAAGCGAGTCTGAACGCGCCGGTAGTGTCATAATCCGCCTTGCAAGTCAAAAGGCAAACGGGTCACGGTCCGGCGGAACATCAGTCCGCTCATGGCTTTGGCCTCAAGTCCTGGCGCGGCCCCACAAGGGCTGGCAAGGGGCACCCAAGGTTTTTCGTTCCCGAAAAAACACAAAGGTTGATCATGGAAATCTCGAAGGCGGAACTCGCTTCCGCAGCAGCCGCGTCCTCTGGCGCCGGCAACACCACGCAAGAACTCATGGGCGCTGAAGTGCTGGTCAAGGCACTGCAGGCCGAAGGCGTCCAGTACATCTGGGGTTACCCGGGCGGCGCGGTTCTCTACATCTACGACGCGTTCTACAAGCAGGACACCATCCAGCATGTGCTGGTGCGCCACGAGCAGGCCGCCGTGCACGCAGCCGACGGCTATGCGCGCGCCACCGGCGAAGTCGGCGTGGCACTGGTCACTTCCGGTCCCGGCCTGACCAATGCGGTCACCGGCATCGCGACGGCGTACATGGACTCGATCCCGATGGTGATCATTTCCGGCCAGGTGCCGACGGCCGCGATCGGCCTCGACGCCTTCCAGGAGTGCGACACAGTCGGCATCACGCGCCCCATCGTCAAGCACAACTTCCTCGTCAAGGATCCGAAGGATCTGGCCATGACGATGAAGAAGGCCTTCCACATCGCACGCAGCGGCCGTCCCGGCCCCGTGGTGGTGGACGTGCCGAAGGACGTCTCCTTCAAGAAGATTCCGTACAGCGGCTATCCCGACAAGGTCGAGATGCGCTCGTACAACCCGGTGCGCAAGGGCCACGGCGGGCAGATCCGCAAGGCGCTGCAACTGCTGCTGGCGGCCAAGCGCCCCTACATCTACACCGGCGGCGGCGTGCTCCTGGGCAACGCCACGAACGAGCTGCGCACGCTGGTCGACATGCTGGGGTACCCCGTCACGAACACGCTGATGGGCCTGGGCGCCTATCCGGCGAGCGACCGCAAGTTCCTGGGCATGCTGGGCATGCACGGCACCATCGAAGCCAACAACGCGATGCAGAACTGCGACGTGCTGCTGGCCGTGGGCGCGCGCTTCGACGACCGCGTGATCGGCAACCCGAAGCACTTCGCGCAGAACGAACGCAAGATCATCCACGTCGACATCGACCCGTCGAGCATCTCCAAGCGCGTGAAGGTCGACATCCCGATCGTCGGCGACGTGAAGGACGTGCTCACCGAGCTCATCTCGATGATCCGCGAGAGCACCACCAAGCCCGACGCCGGCGCACTGGCCGACTGGTGGAAGACCATCGAAAGCTGGCGCTCGCGCGACTGCCTCAAGTACGACCGCGACAACAAGGACGTGATCAAGCCGCAGTTCGTGGTCGAGACCCTCTGGAACATGACCAAGGACGCCGACACGTACATCACGTCGGACGTCGGCCAGCACCAGATGTGGGCCGCCCAGTACTACCGTTTCGACGAGCCGCGCCGCTGGATCAATTCGGGCGGCCTGGGCACCATGGGCGTGGGCATTCCCTACGCCATGGGCATCAAGCTCGCCAAGCCCGACTCGGAAGTGTTCACCATCACCGGCGAAGGCTCGGTGCAGATGTGCATCCAGGAGCTCTCCACCTGTTTGCAATACAACACGCCGATCAAGATCTGCTCGCTCAACAATCGCTACCTGGGCATGGTGCGCCAGTGGCAGGAGATCGAATACTCCGGCCGCTACAGCCACAGCTACATGGACGCGCTGCCCAACTTCGTGAAGCTTGCCGAGGCCTATGGCCACGTCGGCATGCTGATCGAGCGTCCACAAGACGTGGAGCCGGCGCTGCGCGAAGCGCGCAAGCTCAAGGACCGCACGGTGTTCATGGATTTCCGTACCGACCCCACCGAGAACGTGTTCCCGATGGTCAAGGCCGGCATGGGCATCACCGAGATGCTGCTGGGTTCCGAAGATCTCTGATCCGGAACATTCGTTCGTTCAACCTTTACTGACGAATCTATTGCCCGCCAAGCCCGCGCATTACCGTGCACGGGGGAGGGCGGCGAAAAGAGGAGTCACGCCAACATGAAACACATCATTGCAGTGCTGCTGGAAAACGAGCCGGGTGCTCTTTCCCGCGTGGTGGGCCTGTTCTCGGCCCGTGGCTACAACATCGAATCGCTGACCGTCGCGCCGACCGAGGACGCAAGCCTCTCGCGCATGACCATCGTCACCAACGGCTCGGACGACGTGATCGAGCAGATCACCAAGCACCTGAATCGCCTCATCGAGGTCGTGAAGGTGGTCGACCTGACCGAAGGCGCCTACACCGAGCGCGAGCTCATGATGGTGAAGGTGCGTGCGGTGGGCAAGGAACGCGAGGAAATGATGCGCATGGCGGAAATCTTCCGTGGCCGCATCATCGACGTGACCGACAAGAGCTACACCATCGAGCTGACTGGCGATCACGGCAAGAACGACGCTTTCCTGGAAGCGATCGACCGCGGCGCCATCCTCGAGACGGTGCGCACCGGCGCCAGCGGCATCGGGCGCGGCGAACGCATCCTGCGGGTCTGACACCATGATTCGGAGCTCAGTCGTTGCCCGTTCGGGCTGAGCTTGTCGAAGCCTCCGCGCGAGCGGGGACTGCATTGAGCCCTTCGACAGGCTCAGGACGAACGGCACAACAACACACTGCAACTCGCTTATCTATCTGGAGAACATCATGAAGGTTTATTACGACAAGGACGCGGACCTCAGCCTCATCAAGGGCAAGACGGTTGCCATCATCGGCTACGGCTCGCAAGGTCATGCGCACGCGCAGAACCTGAACGACAGCGGCGTCAGGGTCGTGGTCGGCCTGCGCAAGGGCGGCGCTTCGTGGGACAAGGTCGGCAAGGCCGGCCTGCAGGTCGCTGAAGTCGCTGACGCCGTGAAGTCGGCCGACGTCGTCATGATCCTGCTGCCCGACGAGCAGATCGCCGCCGTCTACAAGAACGACGTGGCCCCGAACATCAAGGAAGGCGCTTCGCTCGTCTTCGCGCACGGCTTCAACGTGCACTACGGTTTCGTGCAGCCGCGCGCCGACCTCGACGTGTGGATGGTCGCTCCCAAGGCCCCGGGCCACACCGTGCGCGGCACGTACACGCAAGGTGGCGGCGTGCCGCACCTGATCGCGGTGCACCAGGACAAGAGCGGCAAGGCGCGTGACCTCGCGCTGAGCTACGCCACCGCCAACGGCGGCGGCAAGGCCGGCATCATCGAGACCAACTTCCGCGAAGAAACCGAGACCGACCTGTTCGGCGAGCAAGCGGTTCTGTGCGGCGGCACGGTCGAGCTGATCAAGGCTGGTTTCGAAACGCTGGTGGAAGCCGGCTACGCGCCCGAAATGGCGTACTTCGAATGCCTGCACGAGCTGAAGCTGATCGTCGACCTGATCTACGAAGGCGGCATCGCCAACATGAACTACTCGATCTCGAACAACGCCGAATACGGCGAGTACGTCACGGGCCCGCGCATCGTGACCGACGAGACCAAGAAGGCCATGAAGAAGGTCCTGCAGGACATCCAGACCGGCGAATACGCCAAGAGCTTCGTGCTCGAAGCCGCTGCCGGCCAGCCGGTGCTGATCAGCCGCCGTCGCCTGAACGCCGAGCATCAGATCGAAGTCGTCGGCGAAAAGCTGCGCGCGATGATGCCCTGGATCAAGAAGAACAAGCTGGTCGACCAGACCCGCAACTGATCTTCAGAGGCAAGAGCCAACAGGGTGCTTCGGCACCCTGTTTCGGAGGGCCACCCGTCGCGGTGGCCCTTTTGTTTGAAGGGGAGCGCACGGGTCCCCTGAACTACACTGCGAAGCATGCGATTCACAGACCAAGATGCTATCGAATGGATAGCTGACCGGGCAGTTCCCACGAGGGACGGAGGCCAATTCAATGCATGACGACACCGTCCCCGACGACGCGCAGCCGCGCAAGCGTCGCAAGGGCATCTACATCCTGCCGAACCTGTTCACGCTGGCGGCGTTGTTCGGCGGCTTCTACTCGGTCGTGATGGCCATGAACGCGCGCTTCGACCTGGCCGCGCTCGGCGTGTTCGCCGCGATGGTGCTCGACAGCCTCGATGGGCGCGTAGCCCGCATGACCAACACGCAAAGCGCGTTCGGCGAGCAGATGGATTCGCTGTCCGACATGGTGTCGTTCGGCGCCGCGCCCGCGCTCATCGCCTACGAGTGGTCGCTCAAGGGCCTCGGACGCTGGGGCTGGATCGCCGCCTTCGTGTACTGCGCCTGCGCCGCGCTGCGGCTCGCGCGCTTCAACGTCAACACGGGCGTGGTCGACAAGCGCTGGTTTCAGGGCCTGCCGTCGCCGGCGGCCGCGGCGCTCGTGGCGGGCTTCATCTGGCTCGTGAACGAATGGGGCAAGCGTGGCGGCGAGGTGCTGTACCTCTCGTGGACGCAGATCACCTGGGTCACCTTCGCCTTCACGCTGTACGCGGGCCTCACCATGGTGACCAACGCGCCGTTCTACAGCTTCAAGGATATCCAGATGAAGAAGAGCGTGCCCTTCGTCGTGATCGTGCTGATCGCGCTGGGCATCGCGGTCATCAACATCCATCCGCCGACAGTGCTGTTCAGCCTGTTCGTGGCCTATGGGTTGAGCGGCTACGTGGTGTACGCGTGGCGCAAGGCCAAGGGCCAGCCGGTGAGCGTGATCAGCACGTCGACCGAAGAGCCCGACGAGCGGGGACTGCACAACTGAAGCCCCGGGCCTTCACAGGCCCACGAAGGCTGTGCTACATTCGCAACCCTCATGACCAAGATTTCGCTGCTGGCCCTACTAGCCCTCCCTCACGGGCGGAGACGGTAGCGCACGCGCTAATCCCTCATCACGGCCCGTTCGCACCAGCAACGGGCCGTTTGTCTTTTGGGGTTGCTGGTTGAGTTCCAACCATCACAGAGAAATCGACATGCTCAAGCAACCTCAAGCCAAATACCGCGCATTCGCCCCGATCGGTCTCAAGGACCGCACCTGGCCCGATGCCGTGCTGACCAAGGCCCCGATCTGGCTGTCGACGGACCTGCGCGATGGCAACCAGGCCTTGGTCGAACCCATGGACATCGCGCGCAAGATGCGCATGTTCGAAACCCTCGTGGCCATCGGCTTCAAGGAAATCGAAGTCGGCTTTCCCTCGGCGTCACAGGTTGAATTCGACTTCGTGCGCAAGCTCATCGAAGAAGACCGCATTCCCGATGACGTGACGATCCAGGTGCTCACGCAGGCGCGCGACCACCTCATCGAACGCACCTTCGAAGCGTTGCAGGGCGCGCCGCGCGCCATCGTCCACCTCTACAACGCCGTCGCGCCCGTGATGCGCCGTGTGGTGCTCGGCATGGACGAAGACCAGATCGTCGAACTCGCCAGCAGCCATGCCCGCATGTTCAACGACTTCGCCGCCAGGCAGCCGAACACGAAGTGGACCTTCCAGTACTCGCCCGAAATGTTCTCGGGCACCGACGTGGTCTTCTCCAAGCGCGTGGTCGATGCGGTCACCGAAGTCTGGGCGCCGACGCCCGAGCGCAAGTGCATCGTCAACCTGCCCACCACGGTGGAGCATTCCACGCCGAACATCTTCGCGGACATGATCGAGTGGATGCACCGCAACCTCGCGCGCCGTGACTCGATCGTGCTGTGCGTGCACCCGCACAACGACCGCGGCACCGGCACGGCGGCCGGCGAACTGGCCTTGATGGCCGGTGCTGAGCGCATCGAAGGTTGCCTTTTCGGCAACGGCGAGCGCACCGGCAACCTCGACCTCGTGAACGTCGCGCTCAACCTCTACACGCAGGGCGTTTCGCCCGAGCTCGACTTCTCGAACATCGACGAGATCCGCGCGACTGTCGAGCACTGCAACCAGATCCCGGTGCACCCGCGCCATCCGTATGTAGGCGACCTCGTCTATACCTCGTTCTCGGGCTCGCACCAGGACGCGATCAAGAAGGCTTTCGCCGCGCGCAAGGACGGCGACATCTGGGACATCCCGTACCTCCCCATCGATCCGAAGGACGTGGGCCGCAGCTACGAGGCCGTGATCCGCGTGAACAGCCAGTCGGGCAAGGGCGGCATGGCCTACCTGCTCGAGAGCGAGTACGGCCTCGAGATGCCGCGCCGCCTGCAGATGGAATTCATGCAGGTCGTGCAGCGTGTGATGGACGTGGGCGGCAAGGAACTCACCGCCGCCGACCTCTGGCAGATCTTCGTGACCGAATACGGCATTGAGACCGCCAAGGCCTTGCAACACCGCGTGATCCAGGAAGAAGGTGAGGGCGCCGAGGCCACGGTGGTGCTGCGCGGCGATCTGCCCTGGGACGGTGAAACGCGCGCCATCGAAGGACGTGGCAACGGCCCGATCGATGCCTTCACGCAGGCACTGAGCCAGGCCACCGGCCACACGGTGCGCGTCATGGACTACCACCAGCACGCCATCGGCGCGGGCGCCGACGCCAAGTCGGTGGCCTACCTCGAGCTGCGCGTGGACGAGTCGCAGACGCTGTTCGGCGTCGGCATCGACGCGAACGTGATCTCGGCCTCGCTGAAGGCGATCGTGTCGGGGGTGCAACGGGCCAGGGGCCGGGGCGCGCGCAGCGCACAATCGGTGGCTGAAGTCGCCTGACGCACCGGCACCAGCCGCACGCAAGGTGGGAACGAACCAAGGAGATCCACGATGACTGACCAACTCATTATTTTCGACACCACCTTGCGCGACGGCGAGCAGTCGCCCGGCGCCTCGATGACGCGCGACGAGAAATTGCGCATCGCCAAGCTGCTGGAGCGGCTCAGGGTCGACGTCATCGAAGCCGGCTTTCCGGCCAGTTCGAACGGCGACTTCGAGGCCGTGAAGGCCATCGCCAACGCGATCAAGGACTCGACGGTGTGCGGCCTGTCGCGTGCCAACGACCGCGACATCGCGCGCGCGGCCGAAGCCCTGAAGGGCGCGGCACGCGGGCGCATCCACACCTTCATCGCGACCTCGCCGCTGCACATGGAGAAGAAGCTGCGCATGTCGCCCGACGAGGTGCATGAGCAGGCCAAGCTGGCCGTGCGCTTCGCGCGCAACCAGATCGCCGACGTCGAGTTCAGCCCCGAAGACGGCTACCGCAGCGACCCGGACTTCCTGTGCCGCGTGCTCGAAACCGTGATCAACGAGGGCGCCACCACCATCAACGTGCCCGACACCGTCGGCTACGCCATTCCTGAGTTGTACGGCAACTTCATCAAGATGCTGCGCGAGCGCATTCCCAACAGCGACAAGGCGATCTGGTCGGTGCATTGCCACAACGACCTGGGCATGGCCGTGGCGAACTCGCTGGCCGGCGTGAAGATCGGCGGCGCGCGCCAGGTCGAGTGCACGATCAACGGCCTGGGCGAGCGCGCGGGCAACTGCTCGCTCGAAGAAGTGGTCATGGCCGTGAAGACGCGCAGGGACTACTTCGGTCTCGACCTGAACATCGACACCCAGCACATCGTGGCCGCCAGCCGCATGGTCAGCCAGACCACCGGCTTCGTGGTGCAGCCCAACAAGGCCGTGGTGGGCGCCAACGCGTTCGCGCACGCCTCGGGCATCCACCAGGACGGCGTGCTCAAGGCGCGCGACACCTACGAGATCATGCGCGCCGAAGACGTGGGCTGGACCGCCAACAAGATCGTGCTGGGCAAGCTCAGCGGCCGCAACGCCTTCAAGCAGCGCCTGCAGGACCTGGGCGTGACGATGGAAAGCGAAACCGAGGTCAACGCCGCGTTCGCGCGTTTCAAGGAGCTGGCCGACCGCAAGTCCGAAATTTTCGACGAGGACATCCTGGCGCTGGTCAGCGCGGAAGAGCTGTCGCACGTTGGTGAACAGTTTGCTTTCGTCTCTCTTTCCCAGCACAGCGAAACCGGCGAACGGCCTCAGGCCAAGATCGTGTTCACGGTCCAGGGCAAGGAAGTCACCAGCGAATCCGACGGCAACGGGCCGGTCGATGCGTCCCTCAAGGCCATCGAGGCCCACGTCAAGAGCGGCGCTGAGATGGTTCTTTACTCTGTAAACGCCATCAGCGGCTCGACGGAAAGCCAGGGAGAAGTTACAGTCCGGTTACAAAACGCAGGGCGGGTGGTCAACGGTGTGGGTGCAGACCCCGACATCGTGGTCGCTTCGGCAAAGGCTTATTTGAGTGCGCTCAACAAGTTACAGAGCCAAGCTGAGAGAGTGGCGGCACAAGGTTAGGTTTTGAGGCGTTCCTTGGTATTCGAATGAAGAAGGGGATGCAAGTAACTGATATTGCGTGCCTTTTTTGATTTCGATACACTGCGGTCCTCGTTTGTTGCCGCTGGAGATTTATTGATGCCTGAAACCCGTCTACGTCGAGTTTCCATCCAGCGGTTCCTACCCGCCTTCAAGTTCCTCGCCGTGGCGCTGTGCGCCTCGGCGTTTTTGCTGCCTGGCGCCCAGGCCGCGAAGAAGGAAAAACCCGCTGCCGCCAAGTCCGCCGTCGCCAAGAAGGCGAAGGCACCCGCCGAGGCCAAGCAGCGCAATGCGTCCGCTTCCAAGGTGGCACGCGGCGGTCGCGCCGAGCAGGCCGACAAGGTGGTGCGCGGTGGCCGCAACGTCGTGGCCACCATCCACAAGAAGAACGGCAAGACCGTCGTTGCCGTGCAGCGCCGTTCGGTGGTGCGCGTCGAAACGCCGGCCCGCCAGTCCTTCGGCCAGATGGCCGGCCTGCACAGCACCGACGACGCGCTCGACCTGAAGTCGAGCGTCGCCCTGGTGATCGACCAGGACACCCACGAAGTGCTGTTCAGCAAGAACGACCACGCCGTGCTGCCGATCGCTTCGCTCACCAAGCTCATGACCGGCCTGCTGATCAGCGAGGCCCATCTGCCGAACGACGAGCTCATCACCATCACGCAAGACGACGTCGACACCGAAAAGGGCAGCCGTTCGCGCCTGACCGTCGGCACCACGCTGTCGCGCGGCGAGCTGCTGCACCTGGCGCTGATGTCCAGCGAAAACCGCGCGGCGCACGCGCTGGGCCGTACCTACCCGGGCGGCCTCACGACCTTCGTGAGCATCATGAATGCCAAGGCCCGCATGCTCGGCATGAAGGACACGCGCTACGTGGAGCCCACGGGCCTGTCCAGCCGCAACCAGTCGAGCGCGCAAGACCTGGCGCTGCTGGTCAACGCAGCCTATTCCGATGCCACGGTGCGTTCGCTGTCCACGTCGCCGGAATACCAGGTCGAGGTCGGCAACCGCGTGCTGCAGTTCAACACCACCAACCGCCTCGTGAAGAGCCCGGAATGGGACATCGGCCTGCAGAAGACCGGTTACATCTCCGAAGCCGGCCAGTGCCTCGTGATGCAGGCCAAGGTGGCCGGGCGCAAGCTGATCATGGTGTTCCTGGATTCGGCCGGCAAGTTCAGCCGCATCGCCGACGCCGAGCGGGTTCGCCGCTGGGTCGAGGCCACGCACGCCGTGTCGGGTCCGCGCGGCTTTCAGGTTGCCGGCTGAGATCGGTTGAGCGGGGAGGCCGTTAGCGGCCTGCCTGCTGCCCTCGTGGAGGGCTTACCGGCCGGCTCGCTGGGAAGAAAAAGAGTCGAAAGCAAACGGGCGCTCAGGCGCCCGTTGTCACGTTTGCGCCCGACGCAGGCGTTGCGGCCATGCCGTCCTTGAAGCCCAGTGCGCCCGAGATTTCGTTGGCAGTCGCCTGCAGCTTGGGCAGCCAGCCTTCGTCGAGGCGATCGGCCGGCGCCGAGATCGACAGGCCCGCCACCAGCTTGCCCTGGTCGTCGTAGATGCCGGCGGCCATGCAGCGCACCCCCAACTCCAGTTCTTCGTTGTCGCGGGCGATGCCGTACTGGCGCGCCTTCGACAGCTCGCGCTCGAGCGCGGGCAGCTGGGTGATGCTGTTGCGGGTGTGGCCGGCCAGGCCGGTGCGCGTGGCGTAGCTGCGCACGCGCTGCGGATCGTCGGCGGCCAGGAACAGCTTGCCGGTCGAGGTCAGGTGCAGGGCGGCACGGCCGCCGATGGCGCGCACCACCTGCATGCCCGAACGTTCGCTGTAGGCGCGCTCGATGTACACGATCTCGTCGCCCTGGCGCATGCTGAGGTTGACCGGCTGTTGCGTGAGCTTGTGCAGCTCGCGCATCGGCCCCAGGGCCGCGTCGCGCACGTTCAGCCGGCCCTTGACCAGGTTGCCCAGCTCCAGCAGGCGCATGCCGAGGCGATAGCTGCCGGCTTCGGGGCGATCGACGAAACGACCGACCGCGAGGTCATTGAGGATGCGGTGCGTGGTCGACGGGTGAAGCCCCGTCTTTTCGCTGATTTCCTTCAGCGAGATCGCTTCTTCGCGCGAGGCCAGGACGTCGATCAGCGAGAACATGCGCTCGATGACCTGGATGACGGGAGTGGCGGGAACGTCGGATAGGTTTTTTCTCATGGCGCAATGCGGTGATGACCGTGCGCCATTTTACCTTGTGAAATCGCTCGGTGCCTGCCAGTGGCCGTCCACCAACACTTCGTGCGGGGAAAAGCGGGCCTTGTAGTGCATCTTGGGGCTGCGCTCGATCCAGTAGCCCAGGTAGACGTGCGGCAGCCCCAGCTTGCGGGCCTGCTCGATCTGCCACAGCACGCTGTAGGTGCCGTAGCCGGCGCCGTCCTCGGGCTCGTAGAAGGTGTAGACGGCCGAGATGCCGTCGCTGAGCACGTCGAGGATCGACACCATCTTCAGCGCGCCCGGGCTGCCGTCGGGCAGGGTTTCGCGGAATTCGACCAGCCGCGAGTTGACGCGGCTTTGCAGCAGGAACTGCGTGTACTGGTCGATGCTGTCGTGGTCCATGCCGCCGCCCGAGTGGCGGCCGGTCTGGTAGCGCAGGTAGAGCTGGTAGTGCTCGGGCACGAAGCACAGCTTGAGCACGCGCGCCTGCAGGTCGGCGTGCTGTTTGGCGGTGCGGCGCTGGCTGCGGTTCGGCTTGAAGCTGTGCGCCAGCACGCGCAGCGGGATGCAGGCGCGGCAGCCGTCGCAATAGGGCCGGTAGGTGAACATGCCACTGCGCCGGAAGCCGCTGAGCACCAGGTCGGAGTAGGCGTCGTTGTGGATCAGGTGGCTGGGCGTGGCCACCTGCGAGCGGGCCTGGCGATCCGGCAGGTAGCTGCAGGGGTAGGGCGCCGTCGCATAGAACTGCAGCGTGTGAAGCGGAAGATCCTTGAGGTGCGTCACGTCACGTCACGTCGAAAGAGGAGGTCGCTCGGAAAGGAGTTCGGACCAGTATACGGGGTCGAATTGCCACTGCGGGCCCTCCTGTTTTCGGGCCTGGGCCACGTGCGCGACGAAGCGCGCGCGCGGCATTTCGCGGGCGCCGAGGCTGGCCAGGTGCGCGGTGTTCTGCTGGCAGTCGATCATCGCGATGCCGGCGCGGCGGCACAGCGCGACCAGGCCGGCCAGCGCGATCTTCGAGGCGTCCGGGCGGCGCGTGAACATCGATTCGCCGAACACGGCGCGGCCCAGCGCCACGCAGTAGAGCCCGCCCGCGAGTTCGCCGTCGATCCAGGTTTCGACGCTGTGCGCGTGCCCGGCGCGGTGCAATTGCGTATAGGCCTTGACCATGTCCGGCACGATCCAGGTGCCCGACTGGCCGGCGCGCGTCGACTGCGAACAGGCCTGGATCACCGTTCCAAAATCGTGATCGATGCGCAGCTCGCAGCCGGGCGTCGCAGCAAAACGGCTCAGCGTCTTACGCAGCGAGCGATGCAGTCGGAAGTCGTTCACCCGCAGCACCATGCGCGGGTCGGGGCTCCACCACAGGATGGGCTGGTCGTCGCTGAACCAGGGGAAGACGCAGCGGCTGTAGGCCTGCATCAGAGTATCGACGTCGAGCGAGCCGCCGGCCGCCAGCAGGCCGGGCACGGGGTCTCTTTCGTCCCATGCCGATGCGGGGTCGGGCAGTGTGTCTCCGGGTTCGAGCCAAGGCAGTTGTCGCATGGATGCAGGTATACACGGCTTCTCGAAAAGGCAAGCCAGTTGAGGGAAAATCCCGCTCACACGGGAACAGTCCACAAGGCTGCGGCCCTGGTGCCACCGCCGATGGCACGCGAGACAACCCCACAAGACCCGTCGAAAAACCTATAGTGCACAGCTTGCTTTCGCAGTACCACAGCGGATCCGGCAGGCATGTGCAGGGCGCCGGGGATCAGCACAAGAGGACCACGTTGACCACTGAACCCAATCCCACGCGCTTCGGCAGCGGCCAGGCGGTGCGCCGCCTCGAGGACGAAAGCCTGCTCGCAGGCGCCGGCCGTTACACCGACGACGTCACGCTCTCCGAGCAGGCGCACCTCGTCTTCCTTCGCTCCCCCTATCCGCATGCGCGCATCGTGTCCATCGACACGTCCGCAGCCGTTGGCATGCCCGGCGTGCTGCGCGTGATCACCGGGGCCGACCTGGCCGAGGCCGGCGTCAAGCCGATGCCCGGTGCCGCCGGTTTCAAGCGCGCGGACGGCAGCGACAGCGCCAGCCCGCCGCGCCGCGCCCTGGCGCACGAGCGCGCACGCTTCGTCGGCGAACCGGTGGCGGCCGTCATTGCCGACACCGTGCAGCAGGCGCGCGATGCGGCCGAGGCCGTTATGGTCGACTACGAAGAGCTGCCGATGGTGGTCGACCTGCCGGGCGCGACCGCCGAAGGCGCGCCGCTCCTGTGCGAGGAGGCCACGGGCAACATCGCCGCCGAGATGCGCCACGGCAGCAGCGAAGCCGCCACCGCCGCGTTCGAGCGCGCCGCCCACGTGATCGCCCTGGACGTGAACAACCAGCGCGTGGTCGCGCTCACCATCGAGCCGCGCGCCGTGCTCGCCACGCACGACAGCAAGACCGACCGCCTCACGATCCGCATGAGCACCCAGATGCCCTCCGGCGTGCGCGACTCCGTCTGCGCGGCCATCGGCCTGGCGAAGGAAAAAGTACGCGTGGTCGTGGGCGACGTCGGCGGCGGCTTCGGCATGAAGACCGGCGCCTACCCCGAGGACATCGCGGTCGCCTACGCCGCGCTGCAGCTGGGCCGGCCCGTGAAATGGGTGGCCGACCGCAGCGAAGAGTTCCTCTCGAGCGCGCACGGCCGCGACATCGAGGCGCGCGCCGAGATGGCGCTGGACGCCGACGGCAAGATCCTGGCCCTGCGCATCAAGACGCTCGCCAACGTGGGCGCCTACGCCACCGGCACTGGCGTCGCGATCCAGCTGCTGATCGGCCCGTGGGTGCAGACCAGCGTCTACGACATCCAGACCATCGACTTCCATTTCAAGGCGGTGCTCACCAACACCGCGCCCACCGGCGCCTACCGCGGCGCGGGCCGGCCCGAGGCCATCTTCACCATCGAGCGCCTGATGGACGAGGCCGCGCGCCAGACCGGCATCGACCGCATCGCGCTGCGCCGGCGCAACTTCATCCGCCCCGAGCAGATGCCCTACAAGAACCCGATGGCGCAGACCTACGACACCGGCCAGTTCGAGTCGGTGATGGACCAGGCGCTGCAGCTGGCCGACTGGCAGGGCTTCGAGGCCCGCGCGGCCGAGTCCGCGGCGCGCGGCAAGCAACGCGGCCTGGGCATTGCCACGTTCCTCGAATGGACCGGCGGCAACGTGTTCGAAGAGCGCGTGACCGTGTCGGTGCAGGCCGACGGCGTGATCGAGGTGTTCTCGGCCGTCAACGCCATGGGGCAGGGCATCGCGACCTCGCTCGCGCAACTGGCCGTCGATGCCTTCGGCGTGCCCATCGAGAAGGTGCGCGTGGTGCTCGGCGACACCGACCGCGGCGACGGTTTCGGCAGCGCCGGCTCGCGTTCGCTCTTCACCGGCGGCTCGGCCGTGCGCATCGGCGCCGAGCGCACCATCGACAAGGCGCGCGAGCTCGCGGCGCAGGAGTTCGAGGCTTCCATCGACGACATCGTCTACAGCCGCGGCACCTTCATCGTGGCCGGCACCGACCTCGAGCTCGACCTGTTCACCCTGGCCGCCAAGCAGCCGGGGCGCGAGATCTTCGTCGACTCCACCAGCACCGTGGCCGGCCCGAGCTGGCCCAACGGCTGCCACATCTGCGAGATCGAACTCGATCCGCCCACCGGCGAGATCAGCGTCGTGGCCTACAGCTCGGTCAACGACGTGGGCCGCGTGGTCAACCCGATGATCGTGCGCGGCCAGCTCGAAGGCGGCGCGGTGCAGGGCATCGGCCAGGCGCTGTACGAGCAGGTGGTGTACGACAGCGAAACCGGCCAGCCCGTCACCGGCAGCCTCATGGACTACGCCGCGCCGCGCGCCGACATCGTCGACACCATGTTCCAGATGGAAATGGACGAATCGACGCCCTGCAAGAACAACCCGCTGGGCGTGAAGGGCGTTGGCGAGCTGGGCACCATCGGCGCCACGCCGGCCATCGTCAACGCGGTCGCCGACGCCTTCGCACGCAACGGCCTCGGCGCCCGCGCGCCCCGCCTGCACATGCCGCTGAGCCCGTCGCGGGTCTGGCAGGCGATGCAGACCATCGACTGAGCGCCGCCGGCCGGTGATCGAAGGGCGACGAAAGTCATCATGCGCGTCACCACCGAACTGCAGACCGATGCGATCCGCGTCTCGACCTACCGCTGCGACGCGGGCGTCGGCGCGGCGCCGTTCACCGAGATGCACGAGACGCACTCGGTCTCGTACGTGCGCAAGGGCAGCTTCGGCTGCCGCGCGCTCGGCCGCGATTACGAGCTGGTGGCCGGCGCGGTCTTGGTCGGCGCGCCGGGCGACGACTACGTCTGCACCCACGAGCACTTCGCCTGTGGCGACGAGTGCCTGTCGTTCCACTTCTCGCCGGGCTTCGTCGACCTGATCGGCGCCGACCGGCGCAGCTGGCATGCCTCGGCGCTGCCGCCGCTGCCCGAGCTCATGGTGCTCGGTGAGCTCGCGCAGGTCGCGGTCGAAGGCGGCAGCGACGTGGGCCTGGACGAACTGGGCATGGGCTTCGCCAGCCGTTTTCTCGACGTGGTGAAAGGGCGTGGCAAGCCGGCAGCGCCGCCGTCGGCCACGCCGCGCGACCGTCGCCGGGCGGTCGAGGCCGCGACCTGGATCGAGGCCCACGCCTCCGGCGAGATCGGCCTGGAAGACGCGGCCGCCCAGGCGGGCCTGAGCGCCTTCCATTTCCTGCGGCTGTTCTCCCAGGTGCTGGGCGTCACGCCGCACCAGTACCTCGTGCGCTCCCGGCTGCGCCGCGCGGCGCGCCTGCTGGCAGACAGCGACCTTGCCGTGACCGACGTTGCCCTCGAGGCCGGTTTTGCAGACCTGAGCAACTTCGTGCGCACCTTCCACCGTGCGGCCGGCGTGTCGCCGCGCGGTTTCAGGCTCGCCGCCAAGGGCGACCGCAAGATTTTCCAAGACCGCCTGGCCGCGCTGCTTCACGATGACCGCTTGATCCACCCTTCAAGCAGGAAGTCATCGCCATGTACGACCACATCGGACTGAAAGTCAAAGACCTCGCCGTGAGCCGGCGCTTCTACGAAGCCGCGCTCGCGCCGCTCGGCCACGTGCTGGGTTCCCACGACGACAGCTATGCCGGCCTCGGCCCGGCCGGCGAACCGGCGCTGTGGCTCTATGCCACGAAAGATGCCAAGGGCCCCGGCACGCACATCGCGTTCCGCGCACCCGACCACGCCGCCGTCGCCGCCTTCCACAAGGCCGGCCTGAAGGCCGGCGGCACCGACAACGGCGGCGCGGGGCCGCGCGCCGACTACAGCCCGACCTACTACGCGGCCTTCCTCATCGACCCCGACGGCAACAACGTCGAGGCCGTCTGTCCCTGACACGAAAGGCATCGACCCCATGGCCACCGTCTACAAGGAATTCATCGTCGAGCGCGATGCGGCGCAGGTGTGGGATGCGCTGCGCGATTTCGGCGCCGTCCACACGCGCCTCGCGCCGGGCTTTCTCACCGGCTGCGAGCTCGACGGGCAGGGCGCCCGCATCGTCCACTTTGCCAACGGCCTCGTGGCGCGCGAGCTGCTCGTGGCGCTCGACGAAGAGAACCGCCGGCTGGCCTACACCGTGACCGACGGCAAGGCCACGCACCACCACGCATCGGCCCAGGTGTTCGCGCACGGCGAAGGCCGGTCGCGCTTCGTCTGGATCACCGACGTGCTGCCCGACGGGCTTGCGGCCTACGTCGAACCCATGATGGCGCAGGGCGGCGCCGCGATGAAGAAGACGCTGGAGAAAGCCAGCGAACGATGAGCACGCCGATGACCCCTGCCGCGAGCGAGATCCTGGCGGTCGTGCAGCGCTACGCACAAGCCTGGGCCGCCAACGACCTCAAGGCCATCGTCGACTGCTACCACGACGAGGTCGTCTTTCACTACTTCGGCCGCAGCCCGCTCGCGGGCACGCACCGGGGCAAGGCGGCCTGCCTCGCGGTGCTTCAGCAGGTGAAGGCGCGCACGAACCGCCGGCTGGTCGCGGTCCGCGACGTGCTGGCCGGCGAGCATTTCGGGCTGATCGTCGCCGTCGAGCAGTTCGAGCACCAGGGGCGCCTGGTCGAGCTGGAGCGCCAGCTGCGCTACGCCGTGAAGGACGGCAAGCTCAGCGAATGCTGGATCTACGACGAAGACCAGCGATGGGTCGACGAGGTGCTGTCGTCGCCCGCCGCTCAGAAGTCTTCGAGCGGCAGCCCCACGTAGTTTTCCGCCAGCGCGGTGGACGCCGCGCGCGAATGCACGAGGTAGTCGAGCTCGGCTTCCTGGATCTTCTGGCCGAAGGCGCCCGTCTCGGGAAAGCGGTGCATCAGCGAGGTGAACCACCACGAGAAGCGCTCGGCCTTCCAGACCCGGCGCAGGCACAGGTCGGAATAGCGGTCCAGCGCCGAGGCCGACTTCTCGTTGTAGAAGATCTCCAGCGCGCGCGACAGGTACCCCACGTCGGCCGTCGCAAGGTTGAGCCCCTTGGCGCCGGTCGGCGGCACGATGTGCGCGGCGTCGCCGGCCAGGAACAGCGAGCCGAAGCGCATCGGCTCGGCCACGAAGCTGCGCAGCGGCGCAATGCTCTTTTCGAGCGACGGGCCGGTCACCAGCCGTTCGCGCGCTTCGGGGTCGAGGCGCGCGCGCAGCTCGTTCCAGAAGGCCTCGTCGCTCCAGTTCTCCACCTTCTCTTCGGTCGGCACCTGCACGTAGTAGCGCGAGCGCGTGGCGCTGCGCATGCTGCACAGTGCAAAGCCGCGCTCGGTGTTGGCGTAGATGAGTTCGTGCGAGACCGGCGGCACGTCGGCCAGCACGCCGAGCCAGCCGAAGGGGTAGACCTTCTCGTAGGTCTGGATCGCGTCGGCCGGCACGCTGGCGCGGCTCACGCCGTGGTAGCCGTCGCAGCCGGCGATGAAGTCGCACTCGATCTCGTGCGTCTGGCCGTCTTTCTCGTAGCGAACGCGCGGCTTGGCCGAATCGAAGTCGTGCAGGCTGACGTTGGCTGCGCTGTAGATCGTCGTGAGGCCTTCGGCCGTGCGCGCTTCCATCAGGTCGCGCGTCACCTCGGTCTGGCCGTACACAGTGACCTGCTTGCCGCCCGTGAGGTCGTGCATGTCGATGCGGTGGCGCGCGCCCTTGAACAGCAGCTCGATGCCGTCGTGCGGCAGGCCTTCGGCCTTGGCACGGGTGTCGACGCCCGCGCGCGCCAGCAGGTCCATCGTGACCTGTTCGAGCACGCCGGCGCGGATGCGGCCCAGCACGTAGTCGCCGCTCTGGCGCTCCACGATGATGTTGTCGATGCCTGCCTTGTGCAGCAGCTGGCCGAGCAGAAGGCCGGCGGGGCCTGCGCCGATGATGGCGACCTGGGTGCGCATGTTCGTGTCTCCGAAAGGGTTTTGCCAAGCGTAGGGCGCGGCCGGCCGGTTGGGGCGGCGGCTGGCGAGGCTCTGTGCGATCATGCGAACGCGTGCGCGATGATCGCGCAACACTTCTTCAGCCGACCGATCCACGACGAACTCCCGACGACGAATGACCATCGCCCGCGCCGACTTCATCGAGGGCATCGCCAAGGGCATGGCGGTGCTCGAAAGCTTCGACACCGAGCGCCAGCGCCTGAACGCCACGCTGGCGGCCGAGCGCGCCGGCCTCACACGCGCCGCCGCCCGGCGCCACCTGCTCACGCTGGCCCACCTGGGCTACCTGGAAACCGACGGCAGCTACTTCTGGATGGCGCCGAAGGTGCTGCGCTTCTCGGGCAGCTACCTGGCTTCGTCGCGCCTGCCGCGCGCGCTGCAGCCCACACTGAACCGGCTCGCGGCGCAGACGGGCGAGTCGTTCTCGGCCGTGGTGCTCGATGGCGAAGAGGTGGTCATCGTCGCGCGCAGCGGCAGCTACGGCACGCCCACGCGCGTGCTGGCCTATGGCCTGCACCTGGGGGCGCGCCTGCCGGCCCACGCCACCTCGACCGGGCGCGTGCTGCTGGCCGCCATGGCCGCCACGCAGCTCACGCAGTGGCTCAAGGGCCGGCACCTGGCGCGGCTCACGCCGCACACCCTCACCCAGGCACGCGCGCTGCGCCAGCGCATCGCGCAGGTGCGCAAGGACGACTACTGCTTCGCCAGCGAAGAGCACGAGCTCGGCGTGCAGGCGCTGGCGGTGCCGCTGCGCGACATGCAGGGGCACACGGTGGCGGCGCTCAACGTGGTGCTGTCGGGCACGCGCTACCAGGAAGAGACCTTGCAGCGCGAGATGCTGCCGCTGCTGTTCGAAGCGGCGCGCGAGGTGCGCTCCCTCCTGTGAGTGCAGGCGCGCTGAACTTTCGGCGCCGGCACGGCCTCGAACCCCCGAAACGGACACCACCATGCGACTCCTGCTTCTCGAAGACGACGTGATGATCGGCGAGGCCGTGCTCGACCTGTTGCGGGCCGAGCAGTACGCGGTCGATTGGGTGAAGGACGGCGATGCTGCCGAATCTGCATTGCGCACCCAGCAGTACGACCTCGTGCTGCTCGACCTGGGCGTGCCGCGCCGCGACGGCCTGGAAGTGCTGCGTGCCCTGCGTGCGCGCAAGCAGCGCATGCCGGTGCTGATCGCCACCGCGCGCGACTCGGTGCAGCAGCGCATCGAAGGCCTCGACGCCGGTGCCGACGACTACGTGCTCAAGCCCTACGACCTCGACGAGCTGTTGGCCCGCATCCGCGCCTTGCTGCGGCGCGCGTCCGGGCGCGCCGAGCCGGTGTACGAGCACATGGGCGTGAGCATCAACCCCGCCACGCGCGAGGTCGCGGTGAACGGCGAGCCGGTGGTGCTCTCGGCGCGCGAGTGGGCCGTGCTCGAACCGCTGCTGGCCCGCCCGGGCATGGTGCTTTCGCGCGCCCAGCTCGAAGAAAAGCTCTACGGCTGGAAGGACGAGATCAGCAGCAACGCGGTCGAGGTCTACGTGCACGGCCTGCGCAAGAAGCTCGGCGCTGAACTCATCCGCAACGTGCGCGGCGTCGGCTACATGGTGCCCAAGGCATGATGCGCCGCGTGATGCGATGGACCGGATCGCTGCGCGCGCGGCTGCTGGTGTTCCTGCTCGCGGCCATCGTGCTCGCGGCCGGCGCGCAGGCGCTGGTGGCCTACCGCACGGTGCTGAAAGAGGCCGACGACATCTTCGACTACCACATGCAGCAGATGGCGCTGTCGCTGCGCGCGGGCCTGCCGCCGAGCGCGGCCGTGGGTGGGCTCGGCGGCGCAGAACAGAACTTCGATTTCGTGGTGCAGGTGTGGACCGTCGACGGCGTGCGCATCTTCGAGTCGGCCGAAGAGGCCGCGCTGCCGCAGCTCGCGGTGCTCGGCTTTGCCGACGTGCGCGCGCGCGGCACGACCTACCGCGTGTTTTCGATGCAGACGCGCGGGCTGGTGATCCAGGTGGCGCAGGACATGGCGGCGCGCCGCCACATGGCCGGCTCGCTCGCGCTGCGCACCATCGTGCCCGTGGCGCTGATGGCGCCGCTGTTGATGCTGGTCGTGTGGTGGGTGGTGAGCCTGTCGCTGGCGCCCGTGGCGCGCGTGCGCCGGCAGGTGGCGTCGCGGCAGGCCGACGACCTCTCGCCCGTGAGCGAGGAGAACCTGCCCGAAGAAGTGCGCCCGCTGGTGCAGGAGCTCAACCTGTTGTTCGGTCGCGTGCGCCATGCCTTCGATGCGCAGAAGCACTTCGTGGCCGATGCCGCGCACGAGCTGCGTTCACCGCTGGCCGCACTCAAGCTGCAGGTGCAGGGCCTGCAGCGCGCCCCCGACGACGCGGCGCGCACGCTGGCCGTGAGCCGGCTGTCGGCCGGCATCGACCGCGCCACGCGCCTCGTCGAACAGATGCTGGCGCTGGCCCGTCACGAGGCCAGCGTGGCCGCGGGCGCGAAGCCCGAGACGGTCGACCTGGCCGAGGTGGCTCGCCTGGCGATCTCCGATGCGGTGGCGGCCGCGCAGGCACGCCGCATCGACATCGGCGTGGCGCAAGCTGACGCGGGCGCCACCGTGAGCGGCCAGCCCGAGGCGCTGCGCATGCTGCTGCGCAACCTGATCGACAACGCCGTGAAGTACACACCCGAAGGCGGGCGGGTCGACGTCAGTCTCGTGAAGCGCGCCGACGCGGTGGAGTTGCGCGTGGACGACAGCGGCCCCGGCTTGCCCGAGGCCGAGCGTGCGCGCGTGCTCGATCGCTTCTACCGCTCGGGCGAGCCGCAGGCGCCGGGCAGCGGGCTGGGGCTGGCCATCGTGAAGTCGATCGCCGACCTGCACGGCGCCACGGTGGCGCTGGACAAGTCCGCGAGCCTCGGTGGGCTGTGCGTGCGGGTGACGTTCGCTCCCGCCAAAGAGTGAACTCCGCTTAAGCGACGCCTAAGTCAAGGCCGCGACATTCCTTTCACCGTGTTTGCGCTCCGGCGCAGGATTGAAAGGAATCGAAGAATGAAAGCCGCCCTGACTTCCCCCCGTGCCCTCGTGATCGCGCTGGCCAGCGCCGGCGTGATCGGTGCCGTCGGCGCCGGGGCCTACACCAGCGCCCGCGCAGTGAACGCCCCGGCCACCACGGCCGCCGTGGCCGCGCCGGCCGCGATGGTCACCTTGCCCGACTTCTCGACCATCACCTCGCGTGACGGCCCGGCCGTGGTCAACATCAGCGTGACCGGCACCGAGAAGGCCCCGGACGACGACACCATGGCGCAACTGCAGGGCATCGACCCGGACGATCCGATGTTCCAGTTCTTCCGCCACTTCCAGGGGCAGATGGGACCGCGCGGCCAGCAGCAGCGTGCCGTGCCGGTGCGCTCGCAGGGCTCGGGCTTCATCGTGGACCCGAGCGGCATCATCATGACCAACGCCCACGTGGTGAAGGACGCGAAGGAAGTCACCGTCAAGCTGACCGACCGCCGCGAGTACCGCGCCAAGGTGCTCGGCGCCGATGCCAAGACCGACATCGCGGTGCTCAAGATCGACGCGAAGAACCTGCCGGTGCTCGCGCTGGGCAACACCAAGGACCTGAAGGTCGGCGAATGGGTGCTGGCCATCGGCTCGCCCTTCGGCTTCGAGAACACCGTGACGGCCGGCGTGGTGAGCGCCAAGGGCCGCTCGCTGCCCGACGACAGCTACGTGCCCTTCATCCAGACCGACGTGGCCGTGAACCCCGGCAACTCGGGCGGGCCGCTGCTCAATGCGCGCGGCGAGGTGGTCGGCATCAACTCGCAGATCTACAGCCGCAGCGGCGGCTACCAGGGCGTGTCGTTCGCCATTCCGATCGACGTGGCGGTGCAGGTGAAGGACCAGATCGTCGCCACCGGCAAGGCCACGCACGCGCGCCTGGGCGTGGCGGTGCAGGAGGTGAACCAGGCCTTCGCCGATTCGTTCAAGCTCGACAAGCCCGAGGGCGCGCTGGTCTCGAACATCGAGAAGGGCGGCCCCGGCGACCATGCCGGCCTGAAGGCGGGCGACGTGATCCGCAAGGTCGACGGCCAGGCCATCGTGTCCTCGGGCGACCTGCCGGCGGTGATCGGCCAGCAGGCGCCGGGCAAGAAGGTCACGCTCGAGGTGTGGCGCCAGGGCGAGCGCCAGGAGCTGCAGGCCAAGCTCGGCGATGCCAGCGACAAGCCGGCGCAGGTGGCCAAGGCCGACAACACGGCGGGGCAGGGCAAGCTCGGCCTGGCGCTGCGCCCGCTGCAGCCGCAGGAACAGCGTGCGGCTTCGGTCGACGGCGGCCTGCTGATCGAGGACGTGGCGGGCCCCTCGGCGATGGCCGGGGTGCAGGCCGGCGACGTGCTGCTGGCGATCAACGGCACGCCGGCCAAGAGCCTGGAGCAGGTGCGCCAGGCGGTGGCCAAGGCCGACAAGTCGGTGGCGTTGTTGATCCAGCGCGGCGAGGACAAGATCTTCGTGCCGGTGCGCCTGGGCTGACCGACCCGTGCGCGCTCAGGGCAGCGCGCAGGGCCAGTCGAGCGACACGCGCGTGCCGCCGGCCTGCGCGTCGGCCCGCTCGATCTGCAGCCGCGCCCCGATGGCCTGCGCCCGCGAACGCATGTTCGCGAGGCCGTGGCCGCCGGGGCGTTCGTTCGCCGGCAGCCCGCGGCCGTTGTCGGTGAGCACGATGCGCACCAGCGGCGGCGTCTGCTCGCCGTGCCAGCCCACATGCATCACGATGCGCGTGGCGCCCGCATGCTTCAGCACGTTGGTGAAGGCCTCGAGCAGGATGCGCTGCAGCTGCAGCGCGGCCTGCGCGGCAAAGGGTGCGAGCGTGGGAATGAGGGCCACGTCCCACACCAGCTCGATGCCGGCGGCGTCCAGCCGGGGCTGCAGGCGGTAGCGCAGCGTGGCCAGCACGGTGGTCAGGTCGTCGTGCATGGGCTGCAGCGAATCGACGGCCATGCGCATCTCGTCGAGCGCCAGCTTCACGTGCTCCTCGACCACGTCGCGGTCGGGCGCGGGCTGGTTCACCACGTTGAGCAGGCCCACGAGCTGCGAGCCCACGCCGTCGTGGATCTCCCGCATGATGCGCTGGCGCTCCAGCAGCACGGCCTGTTCTTCCTGCTGTTTGCGCACGGTTTCGAAGGCGCCGCGCAGCTGCTCTTCGCGCTCGGCCACGCGCGCGGCGAGGTTGGCGTTGAGCGAGCGGTAGTCGGCCACGGTGCGGCTGTAGCGCTCCACCACGAGGCCGGCCAAGATCATCACGAAGAAGAAGATCGCGTGCGAGGTGAGCGTGTAGTAGGCGCCGCCGAACAGGCCCATGCGCACCAGCAGCAGGTCGTGCGCGCCGGCCAGGATGGCCAGCGTGCCCGCCGCCATCAGCACGCCCGCGATGCGCCGCCGCGCCACCAGCGCGCCGTGCACCACGTAGGGCAGGCAGATGGTGCTCGTGACCTGCAGGATCGCCAGCCCGGTGGTCCACAGCGCCGGCAGCGCGAAGGCGAAGGAGGCGCAGGCCAGCACCACCGACAGCGCCAGCGCGCCGTAGATGGAGCGCACCAGCCAGGGCGGGTTGCGGTCGAGCACCAGCAGCACGAAGCGCGCGATCAGCCCGATGTGGCAGGCATAGCAGACCGCCACCACGGCGCCCCACAGCGGCCAGGGCACGGGCCCTTCGGTCAGCACGCGGTCGAGGTTGCGCGCCACGCCCGAGAGCGCGGCCAGTGCGAAGCAGCCGTAGAGCGCGTCGCGCTGGCGCAGCCACAGCCCGGCGGCCAGGCCGCCCATCAGCAGCAGGCTCACGGCGTAGACGATGGCCGAGGTGTTGCGCCAGTTCTGCTGCGAGCGGTGCAACGGGGCCAGGGAGGCCTCGGGGCCGTAGAGCACGCTGGCCAGCCCGCCGCCGCGCTGGCGCTGCATCGTGGCCTGGATGAGCAGCTCCTGCGGCTGGCCGTCGCCGCGCCGCAGGGCGGCGGCCAGCGGGATCAGCAGGTTGCCCTTGCCGGCGTCGTAGGCCGGGTCGCCGAGCACGCCGTAGTTGGCGACCAGCGCGCCGTTGAACCACACGGCGGCCTGGTTGCCCAGACCCGACATCAACAGCGCCTGGGCGTCGTCCGCGCGGGCGGCGTCCGGGGGCAACACGATGCGGTAGCTGGCCTTGCCGCCGCGCCCCGGAAACTCGTGGTCCCAGCGAAAGGGCAGCGCCACCTGCCGCACCTGCATCGGCAGGCCGTCGGGTTCGAGGCTGGCTTCGGCCCAGTCCACGTCGGTGGTGCCCGGCGGGTTGGCGGCTTGGGCGAAGGGCACTGCGAGCGCCAGCCACAGCAGCAGTAGCAGCAGCACGGCCCGCAGGGGGGAAAAGAAAAAGGCGGGGCGGTTCACGCGGCTAGGAAAGCCGGCCTGGAGGACGGGGCGCCAACACGGCTTCCGAGGGTGGGGGCGCATCCAGCTTGCCGTAGATGTTTCTGATATGGGTTTGAACCGTCGATGCGGAGACTCCCATCTGCGCGCCGATTTCGGCATAGGTGAAACCACGAGACACCCGGTCGAGCACTTCGGCCTCGCGCGACGAGAGGTGCCCGGGCGCGCCGTCGGAGGCCTGCCAGCGCCGCAGCAGCTGCCGCGCGATGCCCGGCGGCAGCGGGGAGCCGCCGGTGCCCAGGTGGCGCAGGTGCGCCGCCAGGTCGGCCTCGGTGCCGTCCTTGAGCAGGTAGCCGCGCGCGCCGGCCTCGAAGGCCTGCACCATGTGGGTCTCGTCGCCGAAGATCGTCAGCACCATCACCGCGCAGGCCGGCTGCATGCGGCGGCACTGGCGGATCACCTGCAGGCCCGGGTGGTCGGGCAGACCGAGGTCGACCAGCAGCACGTCGACCGGGTTGTCCGTGAGCCAGTTCAGGATGTCGACCGCGTTCGAGGCGCTGAAGGCCAGCGCCAGCGCGGGGTCGGCGCCGATCACGCGGGCGATGCGCTCGCGCATGCCGCTGTCGTCCTCGACCACGGCGACCTGGGTGGCGGTCAGGGGCATGGCGGGCTTCCGCAGGCGAGACCGGGGCCGAGGCGCATGGGCAGATCCGTTTCCGTTCGGAGGTTGCAGGTGCCGCAAGCCTATCGACCGGTATCGGGCGAGCCCATCCTATAGACGGGGGATGGGGGTACCCTGCCGGCGCGCGATGGTGTCCAGCCGTGTCGCGACGCGCGCCACGTGCTGCACCAGTTCGGGAGGCGACTCGATCTCGATGGCGTGGCCCAGGCAGCCCAGCCACACGGCCAGCGCATCGAGCGAACTGGCGCCGGTGACGACGCGCGTGCGCCCTGCGTCGAGGGCCTCGGGCACACCGCCCACCCAGCCCAGGTGCGGTTCCAGCGCCGCGAGCGGGGCATGCACGATCACGCGCGCGTGGTGCAGGTAGGGCGAGACCTTGAGCGCGTGTTCCATGTAGGCCTCGACGTCGCCCAGCGGCAGGCGACGTGCGGTGAAGCGCGCGCCCGTCGGTTCGGCGTCGACGATGCGGTCGAGGCGGAAGGTGCGCCAGTCCTGGCGCGCCGTGTCCCAGGCCAGCAGGTACCAGCGCTGGCCGGTCTGCACCACGCGGTGCGGCTCCACCGTGCGCGCCGTGGCGGTCTGGTGGTGGTCCTGGTAGCCGAAGCGCAGCTCGCGCCGCTCGGTGCAGGCCTCGGCGAACATCGACACCGCCTTCACGCGCACGCCCGACTTGCTGCGCATCACCGGCACCACCGAGGCGCGCACGCTGCCCAGGCGGCGCTGCAGGCGCGGCGGCATCAGCTGGTCGAGCTTGGCGAGGGCGCGCATCGACGCGTTGCCGATGTCGCCTTCGCCCGTGCCCGCGTGGCCGAGCGCCAGCGCCACCGCAATGGCTTCCTCGTCTTCCAGCAGCAGCGGCGGCAGGGCGCTGCCCGCGCCCAGCCGGTAACCGCCGGCCACGCCCGAGGTGGAGTCGACTGTGTAGCCGAGGCTGCGCAGCCGGTCGACGTCGCGGCGCAGCGTGCGCTCGGTGATCTCCAGGCGCTCGGCCAGGGCAGCGCCCGTCCAGGCGCGCTGGGCCTGGAACAGCGCGAGCAGGCGAAGCAGGCGGGCGGAAGCGGACAGCATGGGCCGCATCATGCCTGCGATCGAGGACAGAATCTGTCCGCAATGGGTCGTAGCCTTGGGTTTCCTCCACTCGTTTCCACGGACACCGACCATGAAGAAGACCTATCACGGCAGCTGCCACTGCGGCAAGGTGCGCTTCCAGGCGCTCATCGACCTCGCCGCGGGCACCGGCAAGTGCAACTGCTCGATCTGCATGAAATCGCGCGGCTGGGGCGCCATCGTCAAGCCGGCCGACTTCACGCTGCTGTCGGGCGAAGAAGACCTGTCGAGCTACCAGTTCGGCTCGTTCAGCGCCGAGCACCTGTTCTGCCGCCATTGCGGCGTCAAGTCCTTCGGGCGCGGCAACGTGCCGGAGATCGGTGGCGCCTACGTCAGCGTGAACGTCTCCTGCCTGGACGACGCGACGCTCGAAGAGCTGTCCACCGCGCCGGTGCGCTACATGGATGGTCGCCACAACAACTGGTTCGAGGTGCCGGCGGAGGTGCGCTACCTCTGAGGTGACTGATGACCCCCACGCTTTCGGCAGAGAATGTCCGTTGCTTCACCTGCTGCGAACGACACCAATGAACGACGAACTCGAAGCCCGCATCCGCTCGGGCCAGGCGCTGTCCGAATCGATGGGCAACTTCCACGTGACCGGCTGGGACGCCGAGCACAAGACGCTGAAGGCCGCCTTCACCGTGCGGCGCGAGTACTGCCACACGAACGGCACGATCGCCCAGGGCGGCTTCATCACCGCCTGGCTCGACGCCGCGATGGCCCATGCGGTCATGCACGACACCGAGCAGGCGCAGACGGTCTTCAGCCTGGAGATCAAGGTGAGCTTCTACGAGAAGGTCGGTCCTGGCGAAGGCCGGGTCGAGGGGCGCGTGATCCGGCGCGGGAAGCGCGTGGCGTTCCTCGAAGCAGCGCTCTACAACCCCGATGGGAAGCTGGCGGCCGAGGCTACGTCGACCGGGATACTGGCGAGCCTCTAAAGCTACGCCTGCCCGACCTGGGCCTGTATCTCCCGGATCACCGCTTCTTTTTCCCGGTTGTAGACCTGCGGGTTGGCCGGGTCGATGGCGTGGGCGCGGTCCTTGGCTTCTTCGTACTTCCTGCGCAGGTCCGGGCGTCGGTCGAGCACTTCCATGAAGGCCAGCGAGTCCACGTGCACCGGGTCACCGCGATGGCAGATGTGCAGGTTGAGGTTGAACCTGCGCCCGTCGTGCAGCACGGACGCGCAGACGTAGGGCTTCTCGTCCGTGTCGACCCACACGGGGCGGCGGTGAAACCCGAGGGCCTCGAATTCCGACTGGGCCCTGCGCAGGTTCTCGCACTGCGTGACTGCCGCGATGTCGACCATCGGCTTGCCGCGCAAGCCGACGATGGCCGTGCTCCCGATGTGCACGAGTTCCACGCCCTCGAGCTGCGCCTGCACATGGCGCTGCACCTGCGCGAACACCTCGGCGTACGCCGGGTCGTAGGGCAGGATGTGGCGCTGGTCCAGGCTCTCGTCGAAGGCGAGGAGCTTCATCGCACGATGCGCGCGAGCCAGGCCAGCAGCACGGCCACGACCTCGTCGCGGTTGGTTTCGTTGAGCGTCTCGTGGCGGGCGCCGCCGAACACATGGCACGACACGTCGCGCAGGCCGGCGTCGCGGTAGCGCTGCACCAGCGGGTAGAACCACTCGGCCTTGTTGCTGACGGGGTCCTGGTCGCCGGTGAACAGGTACAGCGGCAGCTCGGGCCGGATGCGCGTCTGCATCGCGGCGGGCGTGAGTTCGTCGAGGCTGGCGAACATGGAGCCCATGCCTTCGGCCGATACGGTGAAGCCGCACAGCGGGTCGGCGATGTAGGCGTCGACCTGCGCGGGGTCGCGGCTGAGCCAGTCGAAGGGCGTGCGCACGTCGGGCAGCGCGGCGTTCATGTCCTCGAGCCGGAAGCCGCTTTGCAGCGCGCCGCCCAGCAGGTCGAGCGCCGTGGTGCCTGACAGCACCGCGCCCGACAGCAGCTCGCTGTGTCGCACCAGGTAGTACTGCGTGGCGAACGAGCCCATGCTATGGCCGACGAGGACCAGCGGCAGCCCGGGGTGCTCGGCGCGTGCGTGGCGGCTGAGCAGCGCCATGTCGTCCACGAGGCCGGCGAATCCGCGCGGGCCGAACTCGCCGAGTTCGTCGCGCGCGGCGGCGCCGGGGCCGTGGCCGCGGTGCTCGTTCGCGTAGACGACGTAGCCGGCCTGCGTGAGCGCATCGGCCAGCGGCCGGTAGCGCAGCGAATGCTCGCCCATGCCATGCGCCAGTTGCACGATGGCGCGCGGCGCGGTGCCCTGCCAGCGGTGGGCCTCCACCGGATGGCCGTCGTTGGCGGTCAGTTCGAAGTGGGTCTCGGTGCTCGGCATGCGGGGTCCTCCAGGGAAGTGGATCTGCATCCTAATCGTTGACGGCCCGCAGCATGGCCTTGCGCAGCCACGCCTGCGCCGGGTCCTTGTCGGTCACCGCGCGCCAGGCCATCCGCAACGGGTAGCTCGGGCTGTCGAAGGGCAGGGGCTCGCAGCGCAGGCCGCTTTGCGCCGACAGCGCCAGCGCCACGTGCTCGGGCACCGTGGCCAGCAGGTCGGTGCCCGCCAGCACGGCGGGCAGGCTGCCGAACTGAGGCACCGAGAAGAGCACGTCGCGCTGGCGTCCGAGTTCGCCCAGCGTTTCGTCGACGGTGCCGCACAGGTCGCCGGCATAGGTCACGAGCAGGTGGCGTCGGCGGCAGTAGTCGTCGAGCGACAGCCTGCCGGGCGCGGTGTCGGCGCGCAGCACGGCAAAGCGCGCGGTGCGGACCTTGCGCACCTTCGCATCGGCGGGCAGGTCTTTCAGGAAGGACATCACCGCGCTGACACGGCCCTGGTCGAGGTAGCGCATGGCGTTGCGGTAGCAGACGGTGAGCGTCACCAGTTTGGCGCCGGGCACTTCGGTGCTCAGGGCGCGCAGCAGGCGGGGCAGCATCGCGATCTGCAGGTCGTCGGTCAGGCCGATGCGGAACACCGGCGCGGCGCGCGCCGGTTCGAAGTCGGCCTGTGCGCGGAACGTGGCCTCGATCTGCGCGAGCGCGGGGCCCAGGCCCTGCATCAGGGCGAGCGCCCGTGCGGTGGGCTCCATCACGCGGCCCTGGCGCACCAGCAGCGGATCGCCCGTGAGTTCGCGCAGTCGCGCGAGCGCATGGCTCACCGCGGGCTGGCCAAGGTTCAGCCGCTCGGCAGCGCGGCTGACGTGGCGCTCGCGCATGAGCGCGGCCAGCACGGTGAGCAGGTTCAGGTCGATGCGGTTGAGTTCGATGGGTTTCATCGGGGTCGGGGCGTTATCGATGGTGCGCATAGCGACTATCCCGCGAATCGATTTCCTTGATGCCGCTGCGGCCTCTAGATTGACGCCATCGGTCATTCAAGAAAGAAGGAGAGTTGTCATGAGCAGGATGGTTCGCTTCCACGCATTCGGCGGTGCCGAGGTGCTGAAGCTCGAAGAGGTCGCAGTGCCCGCGCCGGGCATCGGCGAAGTGCGCATCGCGGTGCAGGCCATCGGCCTGAACCGGGCCGACGCCTTGTGGCGTGAGAACCTGTACATCGAAGACGCGACGTTGCCGGCGGGGCTGGGCAACGAAGCCGCCGGCGTCGTCGACGCGGTGGGCGAGGGCGTCGAAGGACTGGGCGTGGGCGACAGGGTTGCCGTGCTGCCGGGGGCGAGCCAGGGGCTGTATCCGACCTACGGCGACCGCATCCTCTTTCCGGCCACGCACGTGGTGCGGTATCCCGCCAACCTGTCGGCCGCGCAGGCTGCGGGCGCCTACATGGCCTACCTCACGGGCTACTTCCCGATGTTCGAGATGGCGCGGCTGCAGCGCGGCCAGGTCATGCTCGTCACCGGGGCGTCATCGGGCACCGGCATCGCGGCGCTGCAGATGGCGCGCGCGGCGGGCATCGCCGCCATCGCGGTCACGCGCACGGCCGCCAAGCGCGACGCGCTGCGGGAAGCGGGTGCGACGCATGTGGTCGTGACGGACGAAGAAGACGTGGTCGAGCGCGTGCTGGCGCTCACCGAGGGCCGCGGCGTCGAACTGGTGTACGACGGCGTGGGCGGCGCGCTGGTCGAGCGGCTCGGCGACGTGGTCGCGCATGGCGGCTGGTATGTGCTGTATGGCCTGTCGGGCGGCGCCGAATTCAGGTTTCCGGTGATTGCGCAGTTCCGCAAGAGCTGGCGCTTCCACGTCTACAAGGTGCTGGAGCACACGGGTGCTGCCACCATGGGGTTGCCGCGCGACGAGGCCGCATTGGGCCGTGCGCTGGCGTTCATCGATGCGGGGCTTGCCGATGGCACGCTGCACGTGCGCATCGACCGGAGCTTCGCGCTCGACGACGTGGTGCAGGCCCACCGCTACCTCGAGCGCGCCGGGCACATCGGCAAGGTCGTGCTCGAGGTCTGAGCGGCGCTCAGGCGGCGGAGGTCAGCCGGTACCAGGCCACCCCGTCGTCGGCGATGTCGCACGCGATCTCGCCGCGGTGGCGCAGGTAGTTGAGGCAGGCCAGGCTTTCACCGGTCGCCATGCCCAGCAACGGCACGTCGGATTCGGCGATGCTGCGCGCGAACAGGCTCGTGAACACATCGACCGCGCGCTTCGGCGTCTTCAATGCGTTGCGCAAGCGGTCGAGCGAGCGCTCCTGTCCGTGCTGCAGCCGGTCGATGCGCGCATGCAGGCCGCGGAAGCACTCGTTGTGCGAGGGCAGCACCAGCACGTCGTCGGGCACTTCGCGCTTGAGCTTGGCGAGCGACGCGAGCCAGTCGGCCATCGGGTCGGCATCGGGTTCGACGGGCGAGACCGACACGTTGGACGAGATGCGCGGCAGGATCTGGTCGCCCGAGATCAGCACCTTGAGGTCGGGGCAGTGCAGGCACGCATGCTCGGGCGAGTGGCCGTTGCCGGTGACGACGCGCCAGTCGTGCGCGCCGATGCGCAGCACCTCGCCGTCGCGAAGACGCCGGAAGCTGTCGGGCAGCGGGTGGATGTGCTTGCCGAAGTTGCCGAAGCGCGTGCGGTAGGTCTCGATGGCCGCCTCGCCCCAACCGGCGCGCCGGTAGAAGGCGATGGCGTCGTCGGGCGCTTCGCGGCCGGTGTCGGACACCATCACGCGGCACATGAGGTATTCGGAGCGGGTCATCCACAGCCGCACGCCGAACTTGCGCGTGAGCCAGCCGGCCATGCCGACGTGGTCGGGGTGCATGTGCGTCACGAAGACGCGGGTGAGGCCGCGCGTGTCCGGCGAATTGGCGAACAGCTCGCGCCAGACCGCCACCGTTTCCTCGGTGCGCACGCCGGTGTCGACCACGGCCCAGCCGTCGCCGTCGTCCAGCGCCCACAGGTTGATGTGGTCGAGCGAATAGGGCAGCGGCATGCGGATCCAGTGGACCCCGTCGGCGACCTCGATCGACTTGCCGCGTGGCGGAAGTTCCGCAAAGGGATAAACGAGCTTGCCCTTGGCTGCTTCCGCCGACTCTTCCAAACCATCCATCGTGTTTCACCTCCAGAGGGATGAATTGTGAACCCGGCCGGCATTCGGCCCGGGTCACTTCGAAGACGATGGACGGCCGCGCTTACTTGCGGCGCGGGCGGGCGGCGCCCGGCGCCGAGGTCTGCGACGGGGCGGCGCCGCCGTCCACGCCCAGCCGGCCACCGCCGCCCAGGCCCTGGCCGCGCACCGTCTGCGCCTTGTAGTTGCGCAGCGAACGGACCATCTGGTTGAAGGCGTCCATGAAGGCCGCCGCGATCACCTTGCCCTGCGCGGTGTTGGTGTAGCCGCCGATGCCACCGGCACCGCCGCGGCCACCGAGGCCGCCGAAGCCTGCGAAGTCGGTCTTGGAGGCGCTGCCTTCGGCCGCAGCCACCTGCACGCCCGAGCGGTTGTCGATGAGCGTCAGCAGCGCGCTGGCTTCCTTGGTCTGCAGGCTGGCGCCCACGGCCGCGATGGCGCGGCCACGGCCGCCGCCCACGAGGCCACCGAGTGCGCCGCCGATGCCACCGGCGTCGTTGTTGCTGAACACGATCTCAGGCGACAGGCCGTAGTCGGAGGCCACCATCTGGCCGCGGCCGAAGTTGCTGCCGCCGCGCATCTCGCCCGATTGCATCAGCGCGCGTTCGCGCGTCATGGCGTTCATGCCGGCCGCGCCGCGCTCCACCACCACGAAGCAGTTCGACTGCTGCACCAGCAGGCGCAGCAGGTTGGCCGTGGGCGGCAGGCGGTATTCGCCGGTGAGGATGGTGTACCAGCCGGCATTGACGTTCTCGATCAGCGAGACCGTGCCCAGCGGCGATTCGCAGCGCTCGAGCTGGCTGCTCTCGCCCGAGGTGGCGCCGCCGGCGGCGCTGCCCGTGGCCGTGGTCTTGGCCGCCGGAGCGCCCATCTGCATGTCCATGGTCTGGCAACCGGAAAGCGCGAGCAGGCCCGCGAGTGCGCTGGCGAGAGAGAGTTTGGAAAAAGGCATGTCCCTGTCCGTCAAATGAAAACAATGTGGCGTCCGCCCCACCGGCGGGCGCCGCGCCCGCGCGACGATACGGGCCGCCCGATGCGCGGGCCAGTGTCGAAAGTCACACGGTCAGGAACATTTGTGGCGCTTGTTGGGGCTTGGTTACAGTCCGAACTCCATTCGCAGGAGTTTTCAGATGGCCACAAAGAAGAGGAATATCGTGGGAGAAGCCGCCGTCGAACTGACGACGCAGCAGGTGGCGCAGGCCCTGGCCATTGCCGGGGCGTCGGGCTACAGCGGCAGCGCCGATCCGTCGTTCGTGGGGGCGGTGCTGATGGCGCTGGCGGTCAACACGAGTTCCGTCAGCGCGACCATCGACAGTGCGAAGAGCAGGGGCCCCGGCGTTGCCGGCGTGCTGCAGCACTGACCGGCCGGTGGGGCGCCGGCCTCCGGCCTGAACCGGCGCACTTTCAGGTCGTGTAGTCGCCGCTGGCTTCCGGCTGGAACAGCACGGCGATCACGCGCGCGCTGTGTTCGCCGCCGCCGGGCGTCTTCCAGCGCGCGACCGCACCGGTCTTCTGGCCGAGCAGGCCGATGCCGACGGGCGAGAACACCGAGATGAAGCCCGTGGTCGGGTTCGCGTCGGCGGGATAGCAGATCACGATCTTCTGCCGCTGTCCGGCGGGCAGGTCTTCGATTTCCACCTGGGTGTACATCGTCACGATGTCCGAGGGCATTTCCCGTGACGGAAGGATGTCGGCCGTGTCGAGCAGATCGACCAGGGCCGGGGGAAGCGGCGTGTCCGCGAATTTGCTGAGACGGACGTAATCGAGTTCGGTGAGCGTGCGCTCCCCGTGAACGGTTGAAAGCATGAAGCACTCCAGATGAACGCAACCCGCCTTTCCAACAGACAGGGTCGCTACCGCGCGGTGTGGTGCCCGGCGGTCAAGGTGTGCGCATCAAGAAGAAGGTAGCGGACCGCCGGGCTCAGGAATGTGCGGACGTGCGTCGGAGGACCGACGTGGCCGCCGCGACGACGGCGCCCACACGACGACCGGCCGCTGCCATGGGCAGGGCTGCGCGCGCAGGGTATCGACGGGGCGAGAGGGGAGCCATGGGGCGCGAGTGTAGGGGATTCTGGCCAGATTGGCCAATTATGGCCCTACGGGCGCAGCGAGGAATTGCCGTGGAATCTCTGGATTCAATCAGTAGAACGCCTGAATTGAAATCAAAAACCTGTGATTCGAGACGACGTGAATGAGTGATGGGAAAAGGGTGGGCAAGCGCTCATATTTACCGGATTCTTTGCGAGTTCGATATTTTCATGACCACCGGGATTTCTCTGTAATTCATCAATGAATAATTTTTTGTGCCGCATCGAATGAGTGATTTCAAATTAATTCTATGAGCTTGAATTTATTGAAAATATTATTTCATGAATAGGGAGTGCGCCTGGGGTTGCTGTTGTTGTCATTCGATCTCAATTGTTTTGACTCTCCCATAAGCTTGAAAGCTTCAATTGAAGGGGCTTCAGGTCGAACGAAATGGTGGATGCATTTTGTTTGTTCAATATGTCTCATTTGCGCATCCTCTGTTCTTTTGTTTGATTGCCATAAAAGCCCCGAGACATAAGAATTCAGTACGCAAAAATCTAAGTGGCCGATTGCCTTCAATTGCAAGCAATGTTGGCTATTTGTTTGCAATAAGAGGTTGATTGCAAATTTTGCGACGTGAATTTCAAATATTGTTAATTGGGGTTTGAATGACAGCATCCACATGGGACTTGTTCTTGTCGTCGTCGCGAGGCCGCGCAGGGGCGGTCCACCCGCTGATCCGCGCAGGCCTGGTCCTGCTTGCCGCAGGCGCCGCGACCGTCGCGTTCGCGCAACCCACCGCTTCGCTGGAGGCGCCGCGCGCACCTGCCGCGGCCCAAGCCGTGACCGTCGTCCTCGCCCAGTCGAAGGTGGTCAAGGGGTCCGACGGCAATGAACAGTTCCAGGACGCGGCCACCATCAAGCCGGGCGACGTCATCGAATACAAGGCCACCTACACCAACAACACGGGCAAACCGGTCAAGGGGCTGGTGGCGGATCTGCCGATCCCCGAGGGGCTGGAATACCTGCCGCGCAGCGCCAAGCCAGGCGCCAGCCTCGTGAAAGCCGCCACCAAGACCGCCGTCTTCGAGCCCGAGCCGCTCGTTCGCAAACTGCCCGGCGGCAAGACCGAACCCGTTCCCTACAGCGAGTACCGCATGCTGCGCTGGAGCCTGGGCCAGTTGCCCGCCAACGGCAGCCTCGCCGTGAGCGCGCGCGCCAAGGTCGAAACCGTCGCGCCGCCAACGGCTGTGCCTCCCACGCCCGCCACGCCGCCCCCGCGCGGCAAGTAAAGGCCGCGCCGGCCCTCGCGCGCTGCGCGAGGCGAGGGCGCCCGCCTTTTCCATCGATCTCTTGTTTCCGAGTGCCAGTCGGCAGGTACGCGTTCGCCCATCGAAACGTACCGGCCAGGTTCTTTCGTGTTCCCGTTCATCGACAACAGAAGAGAAAACTACGTGATTCCCACCCAGCCAACCCAACGCGCCAGCGGCTGCAAGCCGTGCGCGCCCTGGGCAGGCGCCGCAGCGTTGACGCTGGGCTTCCTTTTCGGAAGCCCGGCTGCATTTGCCGCGTCGCCGCCCGCCAACACCGTCATCGGCAACCAGGCGTCCGCCAGCTATTCGGACGCCGCCGGGACGACCCAGGTCGCGACCTCCAACCTGGTGCAGACCACCGTTCTCCAGGTGGGCTCGTTCACGCTCGACAGCGTCAACCAGGTCACGACGACCATCGTCAACACCAAGTCCGGCGCGGCCGGCGCCACGGTCTATGCGCCTCACGTGCTGACCAATACCGGCAATGGCGTCGACACCTTCGCCCTCACGGTCAAGGCCGACGCGGGCAAGTTCTCGCGCGTCGAGGTCTTTGCCGATGCCGACGGCAACGGGCTGCCCGACAGCACGACGGCGCTCTGCTCGGCAGCTGGCACGGACGTCTGCACGGTGACCCCGGCGCAGAGCGTGCCCGGCAGCAACGGCGCGTTCCGTTTCGTCGTGGCCTACACGATCCCGGGCTCGGCCAGCGGCACCGGCAACTTCGATGCGGCAACGATCACCGCCACCCCGGGCACTCCGGGGCTGTACATCGCGCCGAACACCTCGGCGGCCGACAAGGACGAGGTCAAGCTGGCCACCGATGCGGTGTTCAACGTCACCAAGGCGATCGGTGTTCCATTGGTCGCCGCACCTGGCGGCGGCGCATGGCCGGCCCCGTCGGCCAGCGGGCCGCGCTCTTCCGCTGCCTGTACCGCCACGAGCTGGACGGCCGGTCTCGCATCGAACGCGAACTGCCAGTACTCGGTCTACACCCTCACGTTCAACAACACGGGCGGCGCGCCGGGCAAGTTCGCGCTGTCCGACGTGCTGCCTACAGGGTTGACCTACGTCACCGGTTCGGCCGTGTGGAGCGGTGCGTCGGGCACGGCGCTGGGTGACGGTGCGGCCGGCGATCCGTCGGGCATCGACTTCCAGGTGACCGGCAACACGCTGAATGCCGTGGTGGCTTCGCTGAGCCCGAACGTGACGCAAACGCTGAGCTTCGTGGTGCTGGTGAACAGCACCGCGGCGGTCGGTACGTCGACCACCACCAACGTGGCCCGCTACAACCCCGCGACCGCGCCGGCCGGCGTGACCGCGGCGTTGATCGGCACGGTCGGTTCGACCTCCAACCCGTCGGCGTACACCGTCCTGGCGCGTTTCGGCATCGTGGTGGGTTCCAACCCGTCCACGGCTGCAACGGCCCTCGACGCGACACCCGGCACACCGAACCCCGCCGGGCAAGATCTGACCACGAGGCAGTTGGCCGTCGCAGGCGGCAGCGTCCGGTTCCCGCAAACCGTGTTCAACACGGGCGGCGCCTCGGATGCCGTGAACCTGTCGATCTCCGCCAGCACCTTCCTGGCCGGCACGAGCTTCCAGTTCTTCGCGGCCGACAGCGGCGCACCGCTGCTGGACACGAACGGCGACGGCGTTCCCGACACAGGCCCGATTCCGGCCGGCGTGAGCCTCAACATCGTGACGCAGGTGCAACTGCCACCGGGCACGGTGGGCGGCGCCTACGTGGCCACCGTGCTCGGTCGCTCCGTGAACGACAACACGAAGATCGATGCGACCGAAGACCGCCTCGAGCGCGTGATCGAGACCCTGGTCGACCTGACCAACACGAAGATTGGTACTGGCACCGGCAGTGTTGCCAATGGTGACCTCGGCGCGGGCCCCAGCCCGTTGCCGACGCAGGTCCACGAAACGGGTGCCGGCACCGGCACGGTCTTCACGCTGTGGGTGAAGAACCACGACGTGGTCGACGCGACCTACAACCTTGCCGCCAGCCAGACGACCGGTTTCCCGGGCGCGCTGCCGGCAGGCTGGACGGTCAAGTTCGTGGCGTTTGGCGGCACTTGTGCATCGCCGGCCATCTCGAACCTCGCAGTCATCGCCGGGGGACAGCAGGCGGTCGAAGCGTGCGTCACGCCGCCTTCCTCGCAAGCCGCAGTCACTGCAGTGAAGATCTACTTCAAGGTGCAATCCACTGCGGTGGCTTCGACCGGCGGCATCGCGTCTGACGTCAAGACCGACGCCGTGACGGTGACCTCGACGGCGCTGCAACTGGGCGCCTCGCTCACGCCGAACAACAACGGCCAGGTCGCGCCAGGCGGCACCGTGGTGTATGCCCACACGCTGACCAACATCGGCGCCCAGAGCTGCGGCGCGTACACGCTGACAGCCACGGTGCCTGCGGCAGATGCGGCGCAAGGCTGGACCACCACGGTCTACCTCGACGTCAACGGCGACGGCCAGATCGATGCCGGCGACACGCCGGTGAACGGTCCGCTGGCAAGCCTGCCGGCAGGTGCGGCGCAGAAGCTGCTGGTGCGCGTGTTCGCGCCGGGCGGCGTGAGCGCGGGTGTCAGCAACACCACGACGGTGACGGCCACCTTCACCGACCCGGCCCCCAACTGCGGTACGCCTTCGGCCACCGACATCACGGCCGTGATCACCGGCCAGATCCGCGTCCTCAAGACGCAGGCGGCCGACGCGACCTGTGACGGCGTGGCGGACACGGTCTTCAAGGCAGATTCGCTGCAGTTGAAGCCCGGCCAATGCATCGTCTACCAGGTCGTTGCCACCAACGAAGGCATCGTGCCGGTGACCAACATCGCCATCAACGACGCACTGCCGGCGTACACCGTCCTGAGCGCGAAGCAGCCTGCGTTGCAGTGCGAAGCCCCGGGCATTGGCGGTACGACGCCGGTCTTCGCATCGACTGCCACCGCGGTGAGCTGCGGCAGCGCGGCCAACACCGTGGCCCCGGGTGGAAAGGTCACGCTGACCTTCGCCGTGCAGATCAACCCCTGATCTGACATCGGCGCCGCCGACGGTTCCGCAAGGGCCGTCGGCTGTTTCCCGCGAGGCCCGGGTTCGCCCCGGTGCCTCGCCTGTTTCCCCTGCCGCTTTCGCGCACATCGCTGCATGCAAGCCGTGCCTTGCCGGCCCTCGAGGCGGCAGAGGAAAGAGTTCTTCGACTGTTTGACGTGTCTCCCGCAGCGGGAGGTGCCAGGGAAGGTTCACCGCGTGCCACTTCTTCTTTCTTCTTCGCGTGCCGGCGTGCCTCGGTGGTGGGGCTGCGGGGCGCTCGCGCGCAGCGCGATGGCGGCCTTCGGCCTCGCACTCGCCACCGCAGTGGCGCTCGCCATGCTCTTCGCACCGATCGCGCAGGCGGTGCCCGCGCCCGGCGGCGTCGTGATCCGCAGCATCGCGACGGGCACCTACGTCCCAGCCGGCCTCGACCGCAGCGAGACGGCCATCTCCAATGCCGTGACCGCCAGCGTGCTGCCCGTGGAGGCGCTGTCGCTCACGCAGGACCAGCGCGTGAACCGCCCGCCCGGAACCGTCGTCACGCTGAGCCATCTGCTCACCAACACCGGCAACGTGGCTTCGCGCTACACCCTGGGGCTCGTCAACGACGGCGCGGGCTGTCCGGCCGACGGGCTCGACCTGTCGGCGTTGCGCGTGGCACGCGACGCCAACCACAACGGCGTCGTCGACGCCTCCGATCTGGTGCTGCTGCCCGGTGCGGCCGGCACGCTCGCGCTGGAGCCGGGCCAGACGGCCGAACTGCTGGTGCAGGGCACCATTCCCGCCGCGGCCAGCGGCAGCGCCTGCGTGGTGCTGAGCGCGATCACCGCCCTGCAGGGCGCGAGCGCGAGCAATCGCGACACGGTGGACGTGGGCAGCGTCGCCGTGCTCGCGCTGGTCAAGTCGGCCAGCCATGCGGGAGCCGTCGTGCCCGGCAGCACGCGCATCGACTTCAGCATCTCGGGCACCAACACCGGCGCGCGCGACGCGCAGCCCGGCGGCGCGGCCGCGCCCACCGGCACGCAGGTGCTGGTCAACGGCAGCCCGCGCAGCCTGCTGCTGCTGCGCGACCTCGTGCCCACCGGCACGCGCTACCTGCCTGGCAGCCTGCAGAGCACGGCGGCCGGCGCGGTGCGCCTGTTCCGCATGCCCGGCGACGCCGACTTCAGTTACCGCACCGCCGAAGACGGCGCGGCGATCGAAGTGGCCATCGGTGTGCCCACCGCGCTCGCGCGCAACGCCTCCATCGCCATGCAGTTCGCGGTGCAGGTCAAGGCCGATCACACCGGCGACATTCGCAACACCGCGCACAGCCAGTACAACGACGGCGTCGCACCCGCCGCGTCGCCGTCGAACACGGTGGTGATCGCGGTGGCGCCGCCGCAAGGCCAGGGCCGCATCGGCGTCGCCAAGGCCGCCTCCACGCCGCGCATGCACCGCGGCGCGGACGGCCAACCCGACGGCACGGCCACCGTCACCTTCGACGTTCATGTGCGCAACTACGGCACGACTGCGCTGCACGGCGTGCAGCTGGCCGACGTGCTCGAAGGGCAGGGCGCGACGCAGTTCGGCACCCGCACGACCGCCGCGGTGCCGGGCGCGCGCCAGTACGCCGTGGTGCCCGGAACCCTGACCATCGTCGGCGGTCCGGGCAATGGCGTGGCGGGCACGGTGGCGGCTGTCAACGCCGCGTTCAACGGCACGGCCTCCGCGCAGGACCTGCTCTCACCCGGCGCGGTGCTGCCCGTGGGCGGCCAGTTCACCGTGCGTTTCGATGTGCGCTTCCACGTGTCGGGTCGCGCGGGCACGCTGCTCAACACCGTGCGCGCACAGGCCGCGCTCGCCGCTGGCGGCCCGCCCACCGTCTTCGACGACTCCGTCAACGGCAGCAACCCCGATGCCGACGGCGATGGCAACCCCGGCAACGACACCTCGCCCACGCCGGTGCAGCTGCAGCAGCCCGTGCTCTCGCTTGTGAAGAGCGTCTCGCAGCCGCGCCGCGTGGGGGAGGGCGTCTACGAACTCGACTACCGCTTCAAGGTCGGCAACACCGGCGCAGCCCCGGCCCCGAACGTGCGGGTGATCGACAACCTCGATTGCACCTTCGACATGGACAAGCCCGAAGGCCTCGTCGCCGCCTGGGAACTCGTCGGCGCGCCGAAGGTGCGCAACGGCGTGCTGCAGATCGCATCCGGCTTCACCGGCCGCGCCGCCTGCGACCGCGAGGCCGCCGCCAGCGCCGATCCCTTCCGGCTGCCGATGCAGGCCGCGCTCGGCCTCACCGACGGCAGCCGCGCCCTCGCACCGGGCCAGAGCGAGGACATCGAATTCACCGTGCGCGTCACCCGCAAGCCGTCGAGCAACGGCGCCCGCGTGCCGTTCACCAACAAGGCCTGGGCGGCCGCCTTCGAGCAGAACACCGCTTCTGCGTCGTCGGCCGCGCTCGTCACCGCGAGCGCCAGCAGCGTGTCCTCGATGCTGGCCGACCCGCAGGGCGTGGTCTACAACGCCGTCACGCGCCAACCGGTGGCCGGCGCCGTCGTCACCTTCACCCGCCAGTCGTGCAGCGACGGCGCTGCCCGGCCGATGGCCCTGGCCGAGGTGTTCGGCGGCGACAGCGGCGTCTACCGCGCCAACGCCGACGGCAGCCTGTCGATGACCACCGGCGCCGACGGCGGCTATCAGTTCTATTTCCTGTCGCCGCCGGTCACCGGCAGCTGCACCTATGCGCTGGGCGTGGCGCCGCCCGCGGGCAGTGCCTACGCGGCGCCTTCGCAGCTCATCCCCGCCACGCCCGGTACCTTCGACCGCTGCGGCGCCATCGTCCCGAACGCTGCGTCGCCGCAGGGTGCGGAGCCCACCACCCATCACTTCTCGCTCAAGGCCGGGTTCGAGTCCTCGGGCGCAGCCTGCGACGTGCTGCGCAACCACATCCCGCTCGACCCGGGCAACGTGCTCGGCCTCGTGCTGCGCAAGGAAGGCAGCAAGCGCCAGGTCGAGTTCGGCGATTTCCTCGACTACGCGCTGGTCGTCACCAACAAGACCGGCTTTCCCGTCACCGGCCTCAGTCTCTCCGACCAGTTGCCGCCGGGCTTCGCCTACGTGGCCGGCAGTGCGCGGCTCAACGGTGCGGCCACGGCCGATCCTGTGGGCGGGGCCGGTCCGCGGCTGGTCTTCAACCAACCGGGTCTCGCGCTCGGCATCGACCAGTCCGCCGCGGTGCGCTACCGCGTGCGCGTCGGTGTCGGCGCACCGACGAACGGCGATGCCGTCAACCGGGCCCGCGCCAGCTCCGGCCCCATGCAGTCGAACCTCGCCCAATGGACCGTGCGCGTGACCGGCGGCGTGTTCTCCGACGACGCCTTCCTCTTCGGCAAGGTCTACATGGACTGCCGGCGCGACGGCCGCCAGCAGGGCGTCGACGAAATCGGCGTGCCCGGCGTGCGCCTGTACATGGAAGACGGCACGCACGTCATCACCGACGTCGAAGGCAAGTGGAGCCTGTACGGCCTCAAGCCCGTCACCCACGTGCTGCGGCTCGATGCCACCACGCTGCCCGCCGGCGCGCGGCTCGAAGCGCTCGACAACCGCAATGCCGGGCGCCCCGACAGCCGCTTCGTCGATCTCAAGAAGGGCGAGTTCCACAAGGCCAACTTCGTCGTCGCCAACTGCGACGCACCGGCGGTGATGAGCGACGTCATCGCGCGGCGCGAAGCCATCGCCGCCGTGCCCGACACCGAGGCCGAAGCCCAGGTGCGCATGCGCCTGGACCCCGAGGGCCGGATCGTCCCCGTGGGCGATCGGCGCGCGCTGCCTGCCAGCGGCGAGGTGCGCGCGGGCGGCAGCACCGGCACCAGCACCACGCAGGCCAGCTCGGCGCCGCTGATCGCCATGCCCACCGCACCGGCGTCGCCCAGCAGCTTCATCGGCGGCGCGTCGGGCAGCCAGGGCAGCACGCTCGGCGCGGCGACCGGCGGCGCCGCGGTGGATGGCGCATCCCCCGTGGGCAGCCTTTTCACCGGCATGCGCGTGTCCCGCGGTATTGCGCAGCCGACCGCCGCGGTGGCGCCGCCGCAAGCCGTCCCCAGCCCCATCGACCTCGAGGCCTTGCTGCCCCGCATCGAAAGCAACGCCCTCGGCTTCATCGACCTGCGCGACGGCGACACCTTGCCCTCGACCTCGCTCAACGTGCGCGTCAAGGGCGAGGCCGGCCTGGCGCTGCGCCTGAGCGTCAACGGCCAGGGCGTCGAGGAGCGCCGCGTCGGCAAGAAGACCGAGCAGGCCAGCCGCCGGATCGGCGCCTGGGAATACATCGGCATCGTGCTGCGGCCCGGCGTCAACCGCCTCGTGCTCGAAGCCGTCGATCCGTTCGGCAACGTGCGCGGCGCCGCGCAGCAGATCAGCGTCACCGCGCCCGACAAGCTCGGCGCCATCCACATCGACGTGCCCGCCTCGGCGCAGGCCGACCTGCGCACGCCCGTCGTCGTGAAGGTGCGCCTGACCGACGCGGCCGGCGTGCCCGTGACCGCGCGCACGCAGCTCACGCTCGAGACCGACCGCGGCCGCTGGCTCGACGAAGACCTGAACCCCGCCGAGCCCGGCACGCAGGTCTTCATGGACGGTGGCGTGGCCGACTTCCGCCTGCTGCCGCCCGGCGAACCCGGTGACGCCCGCCTGCGCGTGACGGCCGCGAGCTTCACGACCGAGGCGCGCCTGGCGCTGCTGCCCGAGCTGCGCCCCATGATCGGCGTCGGCATCGTCGAAGGCGTGCTCGACTTCACCAAGCGCGGCCAGGTGCCGCTGGGCGCGATGCCTGCGGGCGCGGCCTTCGAGGCCGAGCTGTCCGGCCTGGCCGACGAGGGCAACGACAAGCGCCGTGCGGCCGTGCGCGCTGCCTTCTTCTTCAAGGGCGCCGTCAAGGGCGAGTACCTGCTCACCGCCGCCTACGATTCCGACAAGACGCGCAAGGACCGCCTGTTCCGCGACATCCGACCCGACGAGTTCTACCCCGTGTACGGCGACTCGTCCGCGAAGGGCTTCGACGCCCAGAGCACGCAGAAGCTCTACGTGCGCATCGACAAGAACCGCTCCTACCTGCTGTACGGCGACTTCAGCACCGCCAGCAGCACCGAGGTGCGCAGCCTGAGCCAGGTCAGCCGCTCGCTCACCGGCCTCAAGCACGTCTACGACGACGGCGAGGTGCGCACCACCACCTACGCCTCGCGCACCGCGCAGACCCAGCAGGTGGAAGAGTTTCGCGCGGTCGGCACCTCGGGCCCGTACTACCTGGGCGCCAGGGGCGGCGAGTTCGTCGAGAACAGCGAGCAGGTCGAGATCGTCGTGCGCGACCGCAACCAGCCCGACCTCGTGCTGCAGCGCTCGACCGTGACGCGCTTCGTCGACTACACCGTCGAGCCGCTCACGCGCCGCCTGCTGTTCACGCGCGCCATCGCGTCGGTCGATGCGAACCTCAACCCGCAGTCGATCCGCGTCACCTACGAGGTCGACGCGGGCGGCCCCAAGTTCACCGTGGCCGCTGCCGACGTGCAGCTCAAGGTGGCCAAGAACCTGCAGGTCGGCGTGGTCGCGGCCATCGACGAGAACCCCGAGAACCGCCGCAAGCTCGGTGCCGTCACTGCCCTGGCGCGCCTGGGCGACCACACCACCGTCGCCGGCGAATGGGTGCAGACCGACTCCGACCGCAACGGCAAGGGCAGCGGCGCCCGCGTCGAGTTGCGCCACCAGGGCGAAGACCTGGCCGTGGCCGCGCTCGCGAGCAAGACCAGCACCGGCTTCGACAACCCCGGCGCGAGCTTTTCCGCCGGGCGCACCGAAGCCTCGGCGCGCGCCGAGTACCGGCTCGACGCCGCCACCGCGCTGCGCGGCGAACTGCTCTACGGCCAGGACGCCCTGCGCGAAGGCACCCGCCGCGGCATCACCGCCAGCGTGCAGAGAAAGTTCGGCGAGCAACTGGTGGGCGAGTTCGGCCTGCGCCACGGCCACAACGGCACCGGCCTGGGCAGCGGCTCGGGCTTCGACTACGGCCAGGTCTCCACCTACAGCGGCAACCTCGGCAGCGGCGTGGCCGCCAACAACGTCACCGCGCTCGGCGCGGCGGCCAACGCCGGCACCCAGGCCAACGCCAACGACGACAACCTGACCACCGTGCGCGCCCGCCTGTCGGCGCAGGTGCCGGGCGTGCCGCAGGCCCACGTGTTCGTCGAGGGCGAGCAGGACATCCGAAAGTCCGACCGCCACGTGCTCGCCGTGGGCGGCAACTACGCCGTCACCGACAAGACGCGCCTGTACGGCCGCTACGAACTCGTCTCCAGCCTCTACGGGCCGTACGAGCTGAACGCGGGGCAGTCGAACAACGTGGGCATCCTGGGCATCGAGAGCGCCTACATGGAGGGCGGGCGCGTGTACAGCGAGTACCGCCTGGCCGACAGCCTCGACGGGCGCGCGGCACAGGCCGCCACGGGCGTGCGCAACACCTTCAGGGTCGACGACCACTGGCGCCTGACCGGTGGCGTCGAGCACACGCGCCAGATCGGCGGGCTGCGCAACAGCGGCAACAACGGCACCGGCCACGCCAGCGGCCTGGCGGGCGATTCCACCGCCATCACCGGCGGCGTGGAATACACCGACGCGCGCATCAAGGCCAGCGGCATCCTCGAGGGCCGCCACGGCGACGACGCCGACACGCGACTGTTCAGTGCGGGCTTCGGCTTCAAGATCGATGCGTCATGGAGCCTGCTGGCGCGCAGCGTGATGAGCGCCAGCGAAGGGCAGGGCGCCAACGCCGGCAACGCGCACCACCTGGCGCGCCACCAGATCGGCCTGGCCTACCGCCCGGTGGACACCGACAGCTGGAACGCGCTCATGCGCTACGAGCGCCGTTCCGAGCGCGTCACCGGCACCGGCAGTTCGACTGGCGCACTCGACGGCGCGAGCGTCTTCGGTGCGGGCAACGGCAGCGCAGCGCTGCCCGGGCGCACCAGCGCCGACATCGTCTCGGCCCACCTCAACTACAACCCGCGCCCCGGCACCATGATCAACGGGCGCTACGCCGCCAAGTGGTCGCGCGCCGACGACGGCCTGCTGCGCAGCACCTACTGGGCGCACCTGCTGCAGGCGCGCTACACGCAAGACCTCAACGACAGCTGGGACCTCGGCGTGCAGGCCGGCCTGCTGCGTGGCAAGGGCGGCGGCCTGCAGAAGACCTTGGGCATCGAAGTCGGCTACCAGGTCATGAAGGACCTGTGGGTGTCGGCGGGCTACAACTTCGTGGGCCTGAAAGACCGCGACCTGGCGGCCAACGACTACACGAGCAAGGGCGCGTACGTCCGGCTGCGTTTCAAGTTCGACGAGACGGCGCTGGGTGCCGCGTCGGCGGGCGCGGCAGCCCCCGTGAAAGACGAGCGGACCGATCGATGAAGTCGCGGAGGAATGGCCAATGAAAATGCAAAAAACTGATTCGATGCGCTGCGCGACGGCGCTTCGCTGCCTGCCCGTGCGGACGCGTGCGATGGCGCTTGCAAAAGGCGTGGCGCACTTCTTTCATGCCTTGCGCGGCGTCGTCTTTCTGGCACTGACCTCGCTGCTGATCGGCACGCAGGCCACGGCTGCGGAGCTATGTATATGGAAGAGCGGAACCTACGGGGAAGTCGCTGTCACCACGGAGGGTGCATGCAGGGTGGAGGACAAGCGCCCATGGGGTACTTATCTCTGGCTGGGAGATTTCAACGCGTGGGAGGCATGCACGTTCAATTTTTCTGTGCCGGTGAAGAACCTGAGCATTCGAACGTACGTGCTCAACTGCAACCCACTTGGGTGCGAGAAGATGGCGGTGTCCGTCAACGGAAACCACTATCCGTTCACTGCGGCGGAGGTCACGACGCCTATCTCCGATCTATCGGCCACAGAGTTTAGGGCCCTTGCGCCGGTAAAAATCGACGCAGACGGCAATCTTGAGGGGGCGGAACTCGCCACCTCGTTCGGTCATGGGGCCTCTGCATGGGCCCTTATTTCGAGAACATCCGTGTCTTCCGTCACGCTCTCGCACGAGCCACTCTACGGTCAGCCGAATGGGTCGGACAACCTGGTGTGCTTCTTCGTGGAAAACCTCCCAGTTCCCCCATTGGCGCTCAAGAAGGAAGCCAGCGCGGCCCCATGGGTCGTCGGCCAGCCCGCCAGCTACACACTCACGCTGACGAACTCGAGTGGCACCGCGACCACTTCCGAAATGGTGGTGACCGACAACGTGCCGTCTTCGCTGACCATCGGCGACCTTCCCCCGTGGTGCAGCCGAATAGGCCAGAACGTCGGTTGCCTGGTGCCCCCAGGGCTCACATCGTCCGTGTCCTTCGTCATTCCGGTGACGCCCCCGCCTTCTGCCGTGCCCAGCGTGACCAACACGGCCACGGTATCGAGGGGGGGAGACGCCATGTGCAACGACATGGGGGCGTGCACGAGCACGGTGACCACGCCGGTGGCCCCTACGCCTCCGCCCGTCATCACCTCGACCAAGACGGTCAGCGCCAGCCCGCTGGTGGTGGGGGCGCCCAACCAGTTCTACGCTGTGCTCGTTACCGTGGCCAACAGCACGACCACGGTGCCGATCTCGGTGATGGACACCTTGCCGCCGGGTGTCACTCTGCGCGGGGCCCCGACATTGGTGGCGGGAACGACCAACGGCGTGCTGAGTGGTTGCCCGACCTCGGGATCGAACACGACCAACTGCAGCGTGGCGGCGGGCATCGCGCCCGGCACTTTCGAAATACGGATTCCTGTGAACGTCGCCGCGTCGGCCGTGGGCGCAACGGGCGGCACGAACATGGTGAATCTCAGCGGCGGTGGAGATGTCGCCTGCACGGCGGCGCCAGCAGAGGCGTGCGATGCGAGCACGCCGGCCACGCGCGTGGTGCCCCAAGCGACGCTGAAACTCGAAAAGATCGCTGATGTGGCGCAGTTCGCCGTTGCCGCGCAGGCCAGCTACACACTGAAACTGAGCAGCACCAACGGCGGCACGACCACGGCGAACAGCGTCATCACCGACACCATTCCCGCCTCCTTGGCGATCGGTGCACTGCCTGCGGGCTGCAGCAGGGCCGGGCAGGCCGTGACGTGCACGGTGCCTGCGGGCATGGCAACGTCCGCGTCGTTCGTCGTCCCGGTGACGCCCTTGGCGACGGCGAGGCCGAGCGTGACCAACGTGGCCACGGCCGTGGGTGGCGGGGACCCTGCCTGCAACGCAGCGGGGGCATGCGTGAGTGCGGCGACCACACCCGTGGCCCCTGCGCCTCACATCATGGCGTTGAAATACGCGAGCACCAATTCATTGATCGTGGGAATGCCGGGGCAGTTCTATGAGGTCGATGTCTGGGTGGAGAACGGACCGACCACTGCGCCGCTCGTGCTTGAGGACGTGTTGCCCCATGGCATCACGCTGGCAGGGCCGCCCGTGCTGCTCGCGATCGAGACCACGGGTGTCCTGAGCGGCTGCTCTGCGGCGGGCTCCGCGATCGTCCGTTGCAGCGTGGCTGCGGGGGTCGCGCCGGGCTTGTTTCAGATCCGGATTCCCGTGCACGTCGATGCCGCGGCCGTGGGGCCGCAGGGGGGAACGAACACCGTCAACCTGAGTGGCGGCGGCGATCCGGCATGCACAGCCACACCAAACGAGTCGATCTGTGATGACACGACGCCGCCGGTCGCCGTCCGCCTGGGGGACCCGAAACTTCGCATCGCCAAGGAAGTGATCAGCGGTTCCGGCACCCATCGTTTCGACTTTGCGCTGTCGGGCCTGAGCGTGGCCCGCGACACCATCACGGTCACCGTGCCGGGGCAGGGTGCTGGCGCGCAGACGATCACCGGCAAGGTCGGCGTCCCGGCGACCATTACCGAAACGTCGCCCGCCGGCTGGCCCGTGAATCCGGTGAGTGCCAGCTGCTACGACCTGAAGGACCTCATTGCGCCGTCGCCCATTCGCGGGGCGTCGGGTTCCAGGCCGGCCGCCGCGGCACAGGCACCGCCGGTGGTGCTGGCAGGCAACGTGCTGACGATTCCCGCCGAATGGATGGTGGTGGGCGCGGACATCCGATGCACCTTCGTCAACAGCGATGCACATGCCATCACCGGCCGCGTCTTCAACGACAACGGCAGCGGCGCGGGCGTGCCGAACGACGGCGTGGCCAACGGCGGCGAGGCCGGGCTGGCGGGCGTGCGGATGCGGCTCACGAACTGCGGCGCGGGTGTGTGGTCCACGGCCGTGACCGACGGCTTGGGCCACTACCGCCTGGAGGTGCCGTCGCAGCCTTCGTCGCCGTCCAACGGCGATCCGCTGTGCGTCGAAGAGAGCACGCCGGCGGGTCATCTGTCCACGGGGGCGTCGGCCGGCAGCACGCCGCTGCCTTCCGGCACGGGCGTGGCCGTGGGCGGGCGGACCTACACCTACACGCGCACCGCCGCGGGGGCGCCGGACCACATCGCCTTTGCATGGAACGAAGCCCGGGCCGGCGAGCTGAACTTCGGCGACGTGGCCCTCAACCGCTTCGGCGCCGACAGCGCCCGCACCGGCTCGCCCGGCAGCAGCGTGAGCCATGCGCACACCTTCGTGGCGCAGACCGGCGGGACGGTGAGCTTCGGCGTGGCCGGCGCGGCGGCCACACCGCCGATCGACGGCTGGAGCGCAAAAATCTACGAAGACCCGGGCTGCACCGGTGCCTTGCAGGCCGGCGCCGCGGTGCTCTATCCGCCGGCGGTGCCCCGGCCTGTGACGACAGGGCAGAACCTGTGCGTGGTGGTGCAGGAGTTCATTCCGGCCAGCGCGCTCGCGGGCTACAACGACAAGCGCTCGGTGCAGGCGAGCTTCGTGTTCACGAACGCATCACCCGCGTTGAGCGCGAGCTACCTCGTGCTCGACACCACGACCGTGTCGAGCACGGCGCTGGAGCTCAAGAAGGAAGTGCGCAACCTGACGAAGAACGGCGACTTCGGGCTCAACAACGAAGCCAAGTCGGGCGAGACGCTCGAGTACCGCATCACCTACACGAACAACGGCGCAACGCCGATCAGCGGCCTGACGGTGAGCGACGTCACGCCGGTCTACACCAGCTTCGTCGCCTCGCAGGAAGGCGCGACCCCAGCGACGCTGACCGCATGCATGAAGCGCACGCCGGCCAATGCATTGCCTGCGCCGGCCGTGGCATGCGCGGCCGCACAAGCGCCGGGCGGAACGGGGCCATTGGACTGGAAGTTCACCGGGCAGCTCGCGCCCGGCGGCACGGGCAGCGTGCGGTTCAGGGTGACGGTGAACTGAGGGCTTGCGCGTCAGCAGGCGCGCAAGCTGCTGCTGCTATCAGCAGCGTCCCTTCTTCGCCTGGCCGGGCGGGCAGTGGCCGCCGCCGCGGTGATCGTCGTCATGGTCGTAGCGGTCGTGGTCATGGCGGCGGTGGTGGCGGTCTTCGCGGCGTTCCTCACGGCGCTCGGCGCGGCGCCAGTCGCCTTCGCGCCAGCGCCAGCCGCCATCGGCGCGCACCCAGCCGCCCGGGGCGTAGGCGTAGTCGGGGCGGGCTGCCACGTAGTAGCCGGGGCGCCACGCGTAGGCGCGGTCGTTCCACTGCCAATGGCCGGGCACCCAGACCTGGCCGCTGCGCGGCCGTGGCGCGGGCTCGTAGCGCGGTGCGGGCGGCGCGACCTGGATCAGGCCGGGCACGTTGATATTGACGGACACCTGCGCCACGGCGGGCAAGGTGGCGGCGGCCACGGCGGCGGCCACGGCGGCGGCCAGAAGAATTCTTGTGAGTTTCATCGTGATGCCCTTGATGGTTGTTATTTGTGAATGACTGAAGCTCAAACAACGCCTGAGCGGCGCGTCGCGTGCACGGGTTTGCCCGGGGCAGGGCAGCAGAAGCCGTTAACAAAGAGGGAGTTTTGCACGCAGGGCGAGGCCCGCGTGTCGGACAGGCCCGCGAGCGGGCAGGCGGCGGCCGATGTGTGGCGCCAAAGCAAAAGGGCCGCAAAGCGAAAAGGCCCGTTACCTTGTGAGTAACGGGCCTTCAGCAAATGGTGGCTCCTCGACCTGGGCTCGAACCAGGGACCTACGGATTAACAGTCCGGCGCTCTACCAACTGAGCTATCGAGGAACAAGCCTTCAATTATATTCAATGGAATCGCCGTTCTGAACGGCGACCCTCAATTTTTGCCAATCGAAGTGCGTGGGGCGATTTCTTTCCATCGCTTGGTGCGCGTCTTCGTTCGGCGGTCGTCTCACAAATGAAAAGGCCCGCTACCTTGTGAGTAGCGGGCCTTCCAGAGGCCTTGCGGCTTTGTGATGGCTCCTCGACCTGGGCTCGAACCAGGGACCTACGGATTAACAGTCCGGCGCTCTACCAACTGAGCTATCGAGGAACAAGCCTTAGATTATAGCGTGATTTTTGGAGCTTCCAAAACAACGCGGCGCCGGCGCAACGAATTCGTGGCAACGACGCCGCGATGACGAAGACGAAGCACCCCACTCATGTCGTCACATCGCGATGCTCACGCCCAGGCGCAGCGTGCGCGGCGCCCCCGGGAACAGGTAGACGTGGCTGAACTGGTAGGGCGATTCCTTCCAGTAGCGGCGATCGAACAGGTTGTCGACGGCCAGCGTCCAGCTCGTGGCCATGCCGGCCAGCTTGGTGTCGTAGCGCAGCACCGCATCCAGGCGCGTCCACGACGGCAGACGGATCGAGCCGTCGGGCAGCACGTTGCGACGGCCTTCGTACGACAGCTGTCCCGCAAGCTCGAGGCCCGGCACCGACGCGAAGCGGTAGCCGGCTTGCGCGCGCAGCACCTGCTTGGGCACGTTGGTGGGTGCCTGTCCGTTGAGTTCGGGTGCGGCCGTGCTGCCGCGCCGCTTGGCGTCGATGAGTGCCATGCTGCCGCCCAGGCGCCACGGGCCGCCGGTCCATTGCGCGCCGGCTTCGAGGCCGCGATGCACCGCGCGGCCGTCGTTGCGCACCGTGCATGATGCGCCGCACAGGTCGAGGTTGGTCATCGGGCGCGAGATGTCGAACCACGCGAGCTGCCAGTTGAACGCCGCGTCGCCGCCCTTCAGGCCGAGCTCCCATTGGCGCGATTGCAGCGCGGGCAGCGCTTCGCCGGCGTTCGCGTACTGCGAGCTCTTGTTCGGCACGACCTGCGATTCGACGCCCTTGCCCCAGCTCGCATAGGCGAGCAGCCCGGGCTGGATCGTGTAGCTGGCCGCGATCCACGGCGTGGTGATGCTGTCGCTGTAGCCGGTGGGGCGCGAGCCGTCGGTGCGGATGCTGTCGCGCGACAGCCGCGTGTGCCGCGCGCCGATCCAGGTCGTGAAGCGGTCGTTCCAGCGGATCGCGTCCTGCACCGACAGCTCGGTCGAGCGCTCGTTGCGGTTGGTGTTGGCGTCGGTCAGGCGCGGGTCGGCCGGCGTCATCGCGGTGGCCCAGATGTTGCCGGTGCCGACGTAGTTGTAGGCCTGGTCCTGGAAGCGGTTGCGCACGCGGCTTTGCAGCAGGCCGAAGCCCAGCTCGTGGCGCACGCTGCCCGTCATCACGTTGCCCTTGAGGTTCAGGCTGCCCGCGGTCTGCGTGCGGCGCTCGTTCTCGCTGCGGAAGTCGTACACGTCGAAGGTGCCGTCGGAGCAGTAGCGGTCGTAGTTGCCTTCGGCGCCGCAACCGAAGGCGTAGGCCAGCCGGTCGTCGGTCTTCAGGCGCTGCTGGCCGATCTGCGCGCTCCAGCGCCAGTCGGCATTCAGCGCCTGGCTGAAGCGCACCGTGCCGGTCAGCGCCTTGAACACCGAGGGCTGCGACCACGGCTGGTTGTTGAGGTTGATGCGCGGATCGACCGGTCGGGGCAGCGTGTTGCCCAGCAGGCTGTAGCCGTTCTGGCTCGGCTGCTGCTTGTGGCTTTGCTCCACCTCGAACTCGAGCACCGAATCGCGCGTGATGCGCCAGTCGGCCGCGAGCGAGAAGAGGCGGCGGCTGCCGTCCAGGTTGTGCGTGAGCGGTTTGAGCTTTTCGCCGGCCACGTTGAGCCGGTAGCCGAACTGGCGGTTCTCGCCGAAGCGCCCGCCGACGTCGAGCGCGCTCAGCACGCTGCCGCGGCTGGTGGTTTCGAGGCGGATGGTGCGCAGGTCTTGCTCCGTCGGGCGCTTGACCACGTAGTTGACGAGCCCGCCCGGCGCGCTGGTGCCGGCCTGGATGCCGCTGGTGCCGCGCAGGATCTCGATGCGCTCCTTGTTGTCCAGCGGGATCGCCGTCTCGGCGCTGATCGGCAGGCCTTCGCGACGGTAGTTGAAGCGGTTGTCGAGCACGAAGCCGCGCACCGTGAGGTAGTCCCAGTAGCCGGCCGAGTTGTAGGCGTCGGTGACCGAGGCGTCGAACTGCGTCAGGTCGGCGAGGCGGCGTGCGCCGCTGCTGCGCAGCTGCTGGCTGTCGATCACCGTGGCCGACAGCGGCAGTTCACGCAGCGGCACGTCGCCGAAGCCGCTGATCTCGGCCTGCGGCGCGGCGGCGCCGTCGTTCACGGTGACTTCGGGCAATGCCTGCGATGAAGACTGCGCATGCGCGCCGCAAGCACCGAAAGTGAGGAGGGCGGCGGCAAGCGCGCGCGAAAGTGGGGAGTGCGAGAAAAGTCGAGCGTTCATTCTGTGCGTTCAGGGGAACTGTGGGCGGCGTGCATCGCCGTCATCCATTGCGCGGCCGTGGCCTCGGGATCGTCGGCGGCGACCAGCGCGCGCACCACGGCGACCGAGCCGACGCCGGTGGCAAGCACCTCGGGCAGCCGCACGGCATCGACGCCGCCGATGCCCACCTGCGGGTAGCCGCGCAGCAGCCGCGCGTAGGCCGCGAGCCGCGCCACGCCCTGCGGCGCGGTTGCCATCTTCTTGAGCGTGGTCGGGTAGATGGCGCCCATCGCGATGTAGCTCGGGCTCACCGCGTCGGCGCGCACCATCTCGGCGTAGCCATGGGTGCTCACGCCGAGCCGCAGGCCCGAGGCGCGCAGTTGCTGCAGTTCATCGGGCGACAGCGCGTCGAGGTCTTCCTGTCCGAGGTGGATGCCGTAGGCGCCGGCCGCAATGGCGACCTGCCAGTGGTCGTTGATGAACAGCAGCGCATCGGTGCCGCGCACCGCGTCGACGGCGGCCTGCACTTCGCGCGCGACGGCCTCGGTGTCGTCCGACTTGAAGCGCAGCTGCACCGTCGGTACGCCGGCGCGCGCCATGCGGCCGACCCACGCCGCGTCGGGCAGCACGGCATAGAGGCCGAGCCGTTCGGGGCAGGGCGGAAAGGCGTCGGCGCGCGCGGTCGGCGGAAACGGACCCATGCCGAAATCGACCGGCGCATCGGGCCATGCCGACGCGTCGAACTGGCTGCGCCGTTCGGTCTGCGCGCGCCACGCATGGGCGAGGCATTCGGCGTCGATCTCGATGAAGCCGAGCGCGGTGCAGGCCTGCTTCGCGCCGCGGTAGACGGCGTCGTCCGACGAAAAGCGCGGCGCGCCGCTCACAGCCGTGGACGTTGCCGCGCCGAAGCGCAGGCCGTGGGCCGCGACGATGGCTTGCGCCACGGCGCGGGCGTTGGTTGTGTCGATGGGGTTCATGGTGCGTGGTGCCAGAAGGGCGTGCCGAGCACGGGCGTGCTGGGCTGTGCGGCGTCCTGTGCGGCCATCGCGCCGGCGCGGTAGGCGGCGCGGCCGGCCTGCACTGCATCGGCGAACGCGCCGGCCATGGCGACCGGCTCCTGTGCGAGCGCGACGGCGGTGTTGAGCAGCACGCCGTCGTAGCCCCACTCCATCACCTGGCACGCATGCGAGGGCAGGCCGAGGCCCGCGTCGACCAGCATCGGCACCTTCAGCCGCTCGCGCAGCAGGCGCAGCGCGTACGGGTTGACCGGCCCGCGTCCGGTGCCGATGGGCGCGGCCCACGGCATCACGGCCTGGCAGCCGACATCGACGAGGCGCTGGCACAGCACGAGGTCTTCGGTGCAGTACGGCAGCACATGGAAGCCGTCGCGGATCAGCTGCGACGCCGCATCGACGAGGTTCAGCGTGTCGGGCTGCAGCGTGTAGTCGTCGCCGATGAGCTCGAGCTTGATCCACGGTGTGTCGAACAGCTCGCGCGCCATCTGCGCGGTGGCGATCACTTCCTGCACGCTGTGGCAGCCGGCGGTGTTGGGCAGCACCGGCACGGCCAGCTTGCGCAGCAGCTCCCAGAAGCCGTTGCCGAGGTCGCTGTTGCCGGAGCCCTGGCTGGCGGTCTGGCGGCGCAGCGAGGCGGTCAGCATCGCGGGTTGGGCGCGTTGCACAGCAGCCTCGAGCACGTCGGGCGAGGGGTAGCGCGCGGTGCCCAGCAGCAGGCGGCTGTGGAAGGTCTGGCCGTAGAGGACCAGCGGGTCGGGATTGGTCATGGTTGTCGTCTCCATCGTCTTGTCTCTGTGGTGTCGTTCAGCCGCCGGTCACTGGGCGGATCACCTCGACGCGGTCGTCGGCGTGCAGCGGGTGCGTGACATAGGCCGAGCGCGGCACGAACTCGCGGTTCACCGCCACCGCGAAAGGCGGCACGGCCTGCAGCACGGCCAGCGCGTCGGCGAGCAGCGCGCCCTCGGGCAGCGTGCAGGGCTTGTCGTTGATCAGGATGTTCATCGTTGTTGTCATGCGTCGGGCACGTCCATGCCGAAGCCGCGCGCGAGCGTGGCGCGGCCGTGCGCCAGCAGTTCCATCGCCGCGTCGAGCAGGGCGGGCGCGATCATGAAACCGTGGCGGTACAGGCCGTTGATCTGCAGCACGCGCGGCTGCGGCTGGCGAATGGCGGGAAGGTTGTCGGGCAGCGTAGGCCGGCATTGCGTCGCGATCTCGACGATGCGTGCCTCGGCAAAACCGCTGTGCACCGCGTAGGCCGCGCTCAGCAGCTCGAGCGTGGAGCGCACGCTGGCGGGCGACAGGTCGTCCGACTCGATCTCGGTCGCGCCGATCACGAACAGGTGGTCGGGCTTGGGCGCGATGTACAGCGGATAGCGCGGATGCACGAGGCGCGTGGGGCGCTGCAGCGTGACCTCGGGCGCATGCACGCGGATCACCTCGCCGCGCACACCGCGCAGCGCGTTCCATTGCGGCTTGGCGCCCAGGCCGCGGCAGTCGATCACCCAGTCGGGCTGGCCCGCCGTGCCGGGCGAAAAGTCGGAGGGGGCACGCGGCGACTGCCAGTGCAGCGTCACGCGCGCATCGGCCTCCAGCGTGGCGCGCAGCGACGCCAGCAGCGCGCGGTTGTCGAGCTGGCCTTCGCCCGGCAGGTACAGGCCACGGGCGAAGCGCGTGCCCAGCGAGGGCTCCAGCGCGGCGATGGCGGCGGGGGTGTCGAGCGCCTGCATCGGCGCCAGCTCGGGCACCTGCGCACCGGTGCGCGCCAGCACGCCCGCGAGCCGCGTGGCCTCGGCGGCGTCCTGCCGGTGCCACAGCACCAGCGTGCCTTCACGCTGGAAGAACACGGGCTGAGCCAGCGGCGCCAGCAGCTCGGGCCAGCGCGACAGCGCGTGCTGGCCCATGCGCACGACCGACACCGGCGCCACGGCCGATTCGGCCAGCGGCGCGAGCATGGCCGCGGCCACGCGCGCGGCCGCACCTTCGGCCTCGGGGCTGCCGGCTTCGTACAGGTCGACGCGGCAGCCGGCGCGTGCCAGTTCGACCGCGAGCAGGCGTCCCATCAGGCCCGCGCCGAGGATCGCGGCCGAGCCGAAAGGCAGGGGATGCGGTGCGCTCATGCGGCACCTCCGTCGGCTCGCCGATAATTTTCGACATGACCCAAGCACCCACCCAGCGCTACGCACGCGTGCTCTCCATCGCCGGCTCGGACAGCGGCGGCGGCGCCGGCATCCAGGCCGACCTCAAGACCTTCGCGGCCCTCGGCTGCTACGGCATGACGGCCATCACCGCGCTCACTGCGCAGAACACGGTGGGCGTCTCGGGCATCCACGGCGTGCCGCCCGACTTCCTGAAGGCGCAGATCCAGGCGGTGGTGGAAGACATCGGCGTCGACGCCGTCAAGCTCGGCATGCTGCACGCGCCCGAGGTGGTCGAGGTCGTGGCCTGGGCCATCGACCGCTACCAGCTGAAGAACGTGGTGCTCGACCCTGTGATGATCGCCACCAGCGGCGACCGCCTGATCGCGGCCGAGACGGTGCAGGTGCTGGTGCGCGAGCTGTTCCCGCGCGCCGTGGTGGTCACGCCCAACCTCGACGAAGCCGCCTCGCTGGTCGGCCATGCCATCGGCGGCATCGACGCGCTCGACGGCGCGGCCGACGAACTGCTCGCGCTCGGTGCCAAGGCCGTGCTGCTCAAGGGCGGCCACCTGCCGGGTGACGAGGTGGTCGACGTGCTGCTGGAGCGCAGCGGCGCGCGCAAGCGACTCGCGTCGCAACGCATCGCCAGCCGCAACCTGCACGGCACCGGCTGCACGCTCTCGTCGGCCATCGCCGCGCACCTGGCACTGGGCCTGGCGCTGCCCGAGGCGGTCGAGCGCGCACGCACGTACATCCTCGGCGCGATGCGCGCCGGTGCGGATGTGTTGGTCGGCGCGGGCCACGGTCCGCTCAACCACGGCTTTGCGCCAGTGCCGACCCACCGCGTGCCGCTGTCGGCCGGCTGAGCCAGGCCAGCACGAAGGTCGCCGCCAGCGTCGGCAACGCCGAGCCGAACTGCGGCGCCCACTTGGCGAGCGCGTGGTAGGCCGCGATGCCCGCGAGCCAGATCAGCGCCGCGCCCCAGTCGATGGTGCGCGTGCCGCTTGTCGACACGGCGTTCCCGCTGCCCAGCCGTCCCAGGATCACGCCGTAGAGCGGCACGAACACCGAGCTCAGCAGCAGCAGGAAGGGTTCGAGCGTGTGCATCGGCAGCACCAGCGCCAGGCCGATGCACAGCACCGCCAGCAGCAGGCCCCAGCGCTTCACGCTCCAGCGCGGCAGCAGGCTGTGCGTGGACACCGAGCCCGAGTACACGTCGCCATAGGCGTTGTCGAGCTCGTCGATGAGGATCAGCCCCAGCGCCACCAGCCCGCCCTGCGCCAGCAGCAGCGCCATGACGAGGCTGGTGCCCGGCTCGGCCACGCTCACCACCATCACGCCCAGTGCGTAGCACCAGATGTTGGCGAGCGCGTAGCCGATCCAGGTGCCGCTGAACGCGCTGCCCAGGCCGCCTGCCGCGCTGCGCTTGCCGTGGCGCGCGTAGTCGGCCACCAGCGGCAGCCACGACACCGGCATCGCAATCACGAGGTCGAGCGCGCTGAACATGCCCATGCTGCCGTTGCCCGGCCGGGCCCAGAAGGCGTCCAGGCCCTTGGCGTGCAACTGCGTCGCGAACTGCCAGCTGAGCCACAGCAGCGACAGCACCACCAGCGGCAGGCCGAAGCGGCTCACGAAGCGGCGCACCAGCTTGACCATCGAGCCGGCCAGCAGCGCCAGCAGCACCGCGCCCCACAGCAGCGTGGTCAGCACGCCGCCCCAGGCCGTTCCCAGCGCGGGGCCGAAGGCCTGCTGCCCGATGGCCTGCGTGCCCTCGCGCATGATCACGAGTTCGAAGGTGGTCCAGCCCACCAGCTGCACGATGTTGAGCAGCACCGGCAGCCGCGCGAAGGCGCTGCCGTAGGTGGCGTGCATCAGGCCGGCGCTGGCCAGCCCGGTTTCGCAGCCCAGCCGCGCGGTCCAGGCCAGCAGCCCGGCGCCGAGCAGCGAGCCCAGCACGATGGCCAGCGCCGCGTCGCGCGTGCCCACGGCCGGCACCAGGTAGGCGCCGATCTGCATCACCAGCAGCCCGACGCCGAGGCTGAACCACAGCGAGGCGTGGTCGTGCCAGCCGAAGACGCGCCGGGAGGCGGGCAGGGGCGTGAGCGCTTCGTTGCCGGACGAAGCGGAACTGTCGTTGTCGTTGTGTGCCATCCGTTTGCTCCAGTGCAAAAGGTTTGGCAGGTGGGCGAGGCTCCAGTGGCGCGGCCGTCGCGCGAGACAACGCGACAGGCCACCGGACCAGCTTCCCTGCGCGAGGATTACCTCAGTCAGGTTCAAAGGGACTTTCTCAGCCACACCGGTCGAAACCGGTGCAGCACCCCTAGCGAAATGTCATTTTAGGCGCGTGTGTCGCAGACGCACCGAAAAGTTCCTGCGCACGGAAGAATCCGGCCACAGCGGGCCTTGCACCCGCCGCACCGATGGCGTGCCGGGGCCGAGGGCCTATTCCTCGTGCTTTCCCGCCCCCTCGGCGGAAAAATTCTCGACCACCGATTCGAGCCACCGGCCGACGATTGCCATCTCTTCGTCGCTGAAACCCTGGGTCAGCCGTGCGTTCAACGCGCCGAGCCCGGCCTTTGCACGCTGTCCGGCAAGCCGTCCTTCCTCGGTCTGGTACAGGCGGAATGCGCGCCCGTCGTTCGGGTCTTGCGCGCGGGTCAGGTAGCCGGCCTTTTCGAGCCGGGCGGCAAGGCCGGACATGGCCGGGGCACCGATGTTCAGTGCCTGCGCGACTTCTCCCGTCAGGGCGCCATCGTTGGTCGACAGGAAAAACATCGTGCCGGCCTGGGCTGCCGACAGCGCGGGCAGGGCGTCGCCGCGGGTTTCTTTCCAGCGCTGCACCGCCCGCTGGGCGACGTTCAGAAGAAACACCAGCCTGTATTTTTTTTGAGCTTTCATCGGATTCCTGTGGCCTGAGCGAAGGCGCGGCAGGTTACATCTTATCCGTATTTATTTCGCACACGAAGCATATACTTCGCATGCGAATTAAATGCCATCCCTCTCGCGCGGTGCGAGAGGGCAACCAGGAGAACCTATGACCGAACACGTGACCGTCGAATCCACCCAGGGTGTCCTGACCCTCACGCTGGCCAGGCCGGAGAAGATGAACGCACTGACCAATGCGATGTATGGCCGCCTGGCCGATGTCATCGCAGGCGCCGAGAGCGACCCGTCCGTGCGGGCCATCGTGATTCGAGGCGAAGGCGGCATGTTCACCTCGGGCAACGACCTGGGCGAATTCGCTGCCGTGGCTGCCGGCAAGGCCGACAACGAAGAACGCCATGTCGCTCGCTTCCTGCGTGCACTGGCGAGTTCGACACGCCCGCTGATCGCGGCGGTCAACGGGCGCGCAGTCGGCGTGGGGACCACCTTGCTGTTGCATTGCGACTTCGTGGTGCTTGCCGAAGATGCGCTGCTGTCCACGCCGTTCGTCAATCTGGCGCTGGTCCCCGAGGCGGCGTCGAGCCTGCTGCTGCCTGCCCGCATCGGCCATGTTCGCGCCTACGAGATGTTCGCGCTGGGCCTGCCGGTGTCCGCTGCGCAGGCCCTGGCCTGGGGCATCGCGAACCGGGTCGTGCCCGTGTCGGACCTGCACGGCGAGGCGCAAAAGGTTGCCGAGCTGCTCGCCAGCCGTGCCGCGGGCTCGTTGAAGCTGACGAAGGGCCTGATGAAGCAAGGCGCCGCCGTTGCAGCCCAGATGGACCTCGAAGGCGCACAGTTCGTGGAGCGCCTCCAGAGTCCCGAAGCGCGCGAAGCCTTCACGGCGTTCGCCGAGAAGCGGGCCCCTGACTTCTCAAAGACTGCGGCGTAGCGGCAAGCGGGCCGGTCATCGTCCAGATGTCGGCCGACCCGTGATGCGCCGGCCCGCGGGCCCACGGCCCGGGTGAGAATCTCCGCCACGAGGGCGCCTTCGAATGCCCTGGAGGCTCCCCACACATGACAGACGACCGCAAGCACCCGGAACCACCGGCCTCATCGCCCGCACCTCACGCGCGGCTGCGGCGCTTCCGGGTCGACGTCGGCACCATCATCTGCGCGGTCGCGCTGCTGCAGTCGCTGCTGCTGGTGGCCTTCGGCTACTGGGGGGCGGAGAAGCTGGTGTCGAAGGTGGGCGAGTCGGCGCACAAGGTCAACCACGACCGGGTAGAGGACAACATCCTCGCCTTCCTGGCCAAGACCGAGGGCCTGGTGCGCGCCATCGCCCACACGCCCGACCTGCATCCGGCGGGCCACGACGGCGAGCAGACCGCCGAGCTGCTCTGGGCCGCGCTGGAACAGACACCCGAAATCGACAGCATCGGCGTGGGCAGCGACGACGGCCATTTCTTGATGGCCATGCGCCACCCCGTGTCGGTGGTGCGGCAGGTGCTGCGCGAAGGGCGCACCACCACCGAGACCTGGGAGTACAAATCGCCGCCCGACAGCGACGGCGACGAAGACCCGCGGCGGCGCTATGAGACAACGCGCATCGAGGCATTCCGCAGCGAGGACGACCCGGTGCACCAGGACTGGTTCACGCAGGCCGAGAAGGCGCAGCGCGCCGTGTGGACCGCGCCCTTCGTGCTGCCCTCGATGAAGGAGCTCGGCGTGAGCCACGCGCGGCCGAGCCGGCGGCAGGACGAGGAGGGCGTCACGCAGACGATCGTGGCGGTCGCCAGCGTGTCGCTGGGGCATCTCTCCAACCTCGTGCGCCTGTTCGGTGGCACGGGCCACGGCCACAGCGCGCTGTTGAGCGCCGACCATCACGTGATCGCGCGCAGCGACCACCCGCATTCCGTGCGCGTGCTCGAAGACCCCGACGAGGGCGTGCTTGGCGCGCTGCACACCCACATGCTGGCCAACGGCAGCCGCGGCTGGACCGAGGACATGGCCTTTGCCCTCGTGCACGAGGGCATGCATTACCAGGTGCAGACCTCGCGCATTCCCGCCACCGACTGGCATCTGGTGAGCTGGGAGCCCGAAGAGGCGCTGCTGGGTGCGCTGCATCGCAATGTGCTGTGGTCGCTGCTGCTGGTGCTGGCGTTCCTGGCGATCGCGCTCTTCATTTCGCTGCGCCTGTCGAAGCTGGTGACCGCGCCGATCGAAAGCCTCTCGCGCACGGCGCGGCGCATCGGGCGGCTGGAGCTCGACGACCTGCCGCGCGAGTCGAGCCGCGTGCTCGAGATCCAGCACCTGAACCAGGCGCTGGACGAATCCGCGCGCAGCCTGCAGGCCTTTCGCAAGTTCGTGCCGGTGGACGTGATCCGCCAGCTCATCGCCGAAGGGCATGCCCTCGAACCCAACGGTTCGCCGCGCCGCATCACCGCGATGTTCACCGATGTGGAAGGATTCACGGCCATCGCGGAATCGATGCCGGCCGACGTGCTGATGCGGCAGCTGACCGACTACTTCAACCTCGCGACCCGCGTGTTCGCGCGCCACGGCGGCGTGATCGACAAGTTCATGGGCGACGGCATCATGGTGCTGTGGGGCGCGCCCACCGACCTGCCCGACGCGGAGTACCACGCCTGCGCGGCCTCGCTCGAACTGCACGCCGAGATGACCGAGCTCAACCGCCGCTGGCAGGCCGAGGGGCTGCAGCCCTTTCGCACGCGCATCGGCATGCACACCGGCGTCGTGATCGCCGGGGTGCTCGGCTCGAGCGACCGGCTGTCGTACACGGCGCTGGGCGACGTGATCAATGCGGCCAGCCGCATCGAGGGCACCAACAAGCAACTGGGCACGCGCACGCTGATGTCCGAGGCGACCTTCGAAGGCCTGGGCGGGCGTCTGGCCACGCGGCGCATCGAGGAGCAGATCGAGCTGCGGGGGCGGCAGACGCGGATGGTGCTTTACGAGCTGCTAGAGGTCGAGCACCAGCCTAGGTGAAATCGCCCGCGAGCAGCAGGGCAGGAAGCAGTCGTTGGCCGCCTGCTCGGCGGGTGTCAGGTAGAGGTCGTGGTGCGCGACCTCGCCTGCGAGCACGCGCGTGAGACAGGTGCCGCAGACGCCCTGCGCGCAAGAGACCGGGATCTCGATGCCCTCGGCGGCGAGCGCGTCCAGTACCGTCATCGTCGCGGGAATATGGACGACGCGGCGCGAGCGGTGCAGTTCGACCTCGAAGCTGCCTTGTCCATCGGCCGGCGGTGCGGCGCCGGAGAACGATTCGAAGTGCACCTGCGCGTCCGTCCAGTGCAGGGCGCGTGCGGTCGTGCGCACGGCCTCGAGGAAGCCCGAGGGGCCACAGACATAGACGTGTCGGCCCGGCGCCGGACGGCCGAGGGTGGCGGCGAGGTCGAGGTGCTGCGCGGGCGGGCCGTCGTCGTGGTGGAAGAACACCTTGTGCGCGAACGCGCTGTCTTCGAGCCGCCGCCGGTAGGGCGCGCGCGCCGCCGAGCGGCTGCAGCAGTGCAGCGCGAAGTCGGCCCCCAGCGTGGCCAGCCGCTGCGCCATCGACAGCAGCGGCGTTACGCCGATGCCGCCGGCCAGCAGCAGGCTGTGCGTTGCGCTTTCGTCGAGCGCGAAGAGGTTGCGCGGTAGGCCGATCTGCAACACCGAGCCTTCATGGACGGTGTCGTGCATCGCCCGCGAGCCGCCGCGCGAGGCGGCGTCGCGCAGCACGCCGATCTCGTAGTGCCCCTCGTCGTCAGGGGCCGATGCGTTGCACAGCGAATACTGGCGCACCAGCCCGCCTGGCAATGCGACGTCGATGTGCGCGCCCGGCGTGAAGGCCGGCAAGCGCTCGCCATCGACGGGCACCAGCCTGAAGCCGGCGACGCCCTCGGCCTCGACCGTCTTGCGCGCCACCCGCACCGCGATGCCCGCACCGCTCGACACGCCATTCATTCCTTGGGCACGAGGAAGTTGCCGGCTTCGAACTGCACGGGCGCCGCCGCGGGGTCGAAGCTCACGCCGGCCGGGTCGCGGCCTTCGCGCAGCGCGTCGAGCTGGCGTTGCAGCAGCCGGCGCAGCATCACGATGCCGCGGTCGGACGAGGCCAGGTGCTCTTCCGAATGCGCGGTGATGGCGCCCTGGCTCACCTGCGCCTCGTAGTCGCCGGGAAAGGCGCGGTGCTCGGCCTCGCTCAGCTCTTCCCACAGCTTGCCGTTCAGGCGCGAGCGCACGCGGGCAAGGTCGCCGGGGTTTTTCACCCGGCCGACGGTGTAGATGCGAAAACTGTGGTCGTCGATCGGCAGCACCCAGCCGATCGACTCGACGCGCCCGTAGGCGGCCACGCGCGGGTTGGGCACCACGCGCAGCGTCGGCAGCACGGGGCCGGCCACGCGGCGGAAGGTGCTGCCGTCTTCGAGCGTGCGGATCGAGGTGATCGTCACGCCGGTCTCGGTGCTCTCGAAGGTCACGTCGGGCATCTGACCCATGAGCGCCACGAACTGCGTGCCGCTGAAGCTGCCGTGCAGCACGGGCACGTGGAACGGGTCGGCCACGTTCTCGTAGTGCTGCAGCCAGTTGCAGGGAATGACCTGCGGCCCGCCGCCGCCGATGCTGTTGCCGTCGGCTTCCAGGGTCTCGCCGTCGTCCATGGTTTCGAGGCAGTCGTAGCGTGGCAGCACCGGCTTCTTCTCGGCCGGGCCGAGGTAGGCCCAGACCAGGCCGTACTGCTCCTGCACCGGGTACCAGGGCTGGCGCACGCGGCCGCGGCTGCGCGCGCCGCCATCGGGTTCGCAGGGCTGGTCGACGCAGTGGCCCTGCACGTCGAACATCCAGCCGTGGTAGCAGCAGCGGATGCCTTCTTCTTCCACGCGCCCGTAGTAGAGCGACGCTCCGCGGTGCGCGCAGCGCCAGTGCACGAGGCCCGCGCGGCCTTTCTTGTCGCGGAACAGGATGAGGTCTTCGCCCAGCACGCGCACCTGGCGCGGCGTGTCGGTGGCGTCGGCGGCCAGGCCAATGGGGTGCCAGTAGCGGCGCAGCAGCTCGCCCATGGGCGTGCCCGCGCCGACCTCGGTCAGCTCGGGCTTGTGGCTGGGCGCCTTGCGGCCGTAGGCGGTGCCGGTGTCGAAAGCGATGGGTTGCCACTCGGACGTGGCGGAAGGGGGGGCGACGGCGCTCATTCGGGGGTGACTCCTGCGGCCTTGATCAGGTCCGCCACGCGGGGAAAGTCGGCCTTGTAGCCGGCACGGAATTCGGCGGGCGTGCTGCCCAGCGCCTCGAAGCCGTAGCCGGCCAGGCGCTCCTGGATGTCGGGCAGCTTCGTGATCTCGCGCAGCGCGAGCGACCATTCGTCGAGCACGGGCTGCGGCGTGCGGGCGGGCGCATACACGCCGATCCAGCTGTCGAGGTCAAAGCCTGCGAAGCCTTGCTCGGTGAAGGTCGGCACGTTGGGCATCGAGCGCACGCGCTGGCGGCCCGTGATGCCCAGCACCTTGATGCGCCCGGCCTGTGCGAGGCCGCGTGCGGTCGCGGGGTTGGCCCAGGCCACGCCCAGCGCCTCGCCGAACATGTCGTTGTGCGCGGCGGCCTCGGCCTTGTAGGGCACGTGCACCAGGTCGATGTGGTTCTGGCGCGCCAGCAGTTCGCCGAACAGGTGCGCGTTGGAGCCGTTACCCCAGGTGCCGTACGAAACGCCGGGATGCGCCTTGGCGTAGGCCACGAATTCGCGCACGGTGGAGAAGGGCGCCGAGGCGCGGGCGACCAGCATCGGGCCGCCCGTGGCCAGCTGCGACAGCGGCTCGAAGTCTTTCACCGGGTCGTAGGGCAGCTTGGGCTGCAGCACGACGTTGTTGATGTGCGTGAGCGGCAGCGTGAGCAGCACCGTGTAGCCGTCGGGCGCGGCCTTGGCGACGGCGTCGGCCGCGATGGTGCCGCTGGCGCCGGGACGGGCCTCGACGATCACCGGCTGGTTCCAGCGCGCCTTGAGCTTCTCGGCATAGACGCGGGCGATGGCGTCCATCGGTCCGCCGGGCGAGCCGAAGGGCACGATGCGCACCACGCGGTTGGGAAAGGGCGCGGGCTGTGCGAAGGCGGGGCCGGCGGCGAGGGCCGCGAAGCCGGCACCGAGCACACCGAGTGCATGGCGGCGCGCAGTGCACGTCTTGTCCGCCGCGTGTGCTTCGGGCGGCGAGGGTCTGAACCGATTCATCGTGTCTCCAGTCGTGTTGTACTTGTGCGCTGGACGATACGGACAGTCTGCCCCGCGGGCAATTCGAAGCTTTGAATATGAGATATGGCCCAACGTGATATCCGCAGCCTCGACGTCGGCATGCTGCGGACCTTCGATGCCCTGATGCGTGAACGCAGCGTGTCGCGCGCGGCCACCAGGCTCTTCCTGAGCCAGCCGGCAGTGAGTGCCTCGCTCAACCGGCTGCGCGACACCTTCGGCGATCCGCTGTTCACGCGCACGGCCCACGGCGTGGAGCCCACCGCGCGCGCCCATGCGCTGGCCGGTCAGGTCGAGCGCGTGCTGGCCGACCTGTCGGCGATGCTGGAGCCCGGCGAGGGCTTCGAGCCGGCGTCGTCGCAGCGCATCTTTCGCATCTCGGGCAGCGACTACGCGAGCCACCTGCTGCTGCCGACGCTCGCCAACGAACTCGTGGCCTGCGGCTCGCGCATCCGCCTGCACTGGGAGACCAGCTCGTTCCTCACGCTCACAGAGCGCCTGCGCAAGGGCGACTTCGACGTGGCCGTGCTGCCGCGCCTGCAGCCGCCGAGCGATTGCGAATCGGCGCTGTTGTACGAGGACCGCTACGTGGTCGCGGTGCGTCGTGGCCACCCGACGCTGGGCGAGGCGGCCACGCTGGATGCCTTCTGCGAAGCGCCGCACGTGTTCCTGGGCTACGGCAGCTCGGCGCTGGACGACCTCATCGACCAGGTGCTGGCGCGGCAAGGGCGCACGCGCAGCATGCGCGTGGCGATGACCAGCTTCGGCCAGATCGTCGACCTGCTCGCGCAGACCGACCATGTCGCCGTGCTGCCGCTGCGCGTGGCCGAGCGCTTTCGCGATCGCCTCGCGGTGCACCCGCTGCCCTTCGAGCTGCCGGGCTACCGCTCGGTCGTCTGCTGGAACCGCCGCTCGAATTCGGATGCGGGCGTGCTGTGGCTGAAAGACGCGCTGCTGCGCATCGCGCTCACTGCGCCGGCTTGAGCCTGCGCGCGAAGGCTTCCAACCCGTCGATCGTGATCTGGATGTGCCGCTCGAAGCTGCTGTCGAGCGGCACGGTGGTGCCGTTGTCCCAGCGCAGGATGAAGGCCTTGTTGGCCAGCTGCGGCAGGTGGCGCGTGAGCACGGGATGGTCGAGCGGGCGGATCGTGTGGACGCGCTCGCGCAGCTCTTCGGCCCAGGCCTGCGTGTTGTCGGCGGGCAGGGGCGAGAACTCCATCGTCAGGAAGCCCAGCATCGCGGCGATCACGCAGTTGTAGGCCTCGCGCAGCGGCTCGCCGTCGAAGCCGGCCTCGGTCAGCGCCGCCAGCACGCCTTCGACCAGCTCGGTCGGCAGGCTGCCGTTCGACACCAGCTGCGCCCCGAGGAGCTGCGCCACGTTCGGGTGCTGCCGCACCGCGGCGCGGCTGCGGTGGAACAGCTCGGCGATCCAGTCCTGCCAGGCGAGCGTGCCCTTGGGCGGCGTGACCTGCGCCATGACCGTGGCGGCGACTTCGGCCAGCAGGGCCTCGCGCGTGCTGACATGCCAGTGCACCGTGGCCGGGTACACGCCGAGTTGCGCCGCGATCTCTCGCATGCTGAAGGCGCCGAGGCCGAACGCGTCGATGTGCGCCAGCGCGGCTTCGGCGATGCGCTGCTTCGACAACGCCGCACCGCCGGCGGGGCGGCCGGCCGTTCGGGGGCGAGGCTCGGGGGCTTTTTTCTTCATGGATGGGGCCATTGTGCAGCGGGTGAATTGATTGTATAAATATTATTAATTGAGCATTGATCAATTAAACGGGCCGGGCGCTCCCGGCACGTTCCACTCCCAAAGGATGTCTCCCATGACGACCGCCATCGACCAGGCCCTGGCCCAGGCCCATCAACGCTTCACCGACGGCAACCCGGAAAGCCTGCGCCGCTTCGAGGCGCAGACGCGCTACATGCCCGGCGCCAACAGCCGCTCGGTGCTGTTCTATGCGCCGTTCCCGCTCACCATCGCCAAAGGCGAGGGCGCGTCGCTCTGGGACGCGGACGGCCACCGCTACACCGACTTCATCGCCGAGTACACGGCCGGCGTCTACGGCCACTCGGCGCCCGAGATCCGCGAGGCGGTCATCGCGGCGATGCAGGGCGGCATCAACCTCACGGGGCACAACCTGCTCGAAGGTCGGCTCGCACAGACGATCTGCGAGCGCTTCCCGCAGGTCGAGCAGCTGCGCTTCACCAACTCGGGCACCGAGGCGAACCTGATGGCGCTCACGGCCGCGCTGCGCTTCACGGGGCGGCGCAAGATCGTGGTGTTCTCGGGCGGTTACCACGGCGGCGTGCTCGGTTTCGGCGACCAGCCGTCGCCGACGACCGTGCCCTTCGACTTCCTCGTGCTGCCCTACAACGACGCGGGCACGGCGCGTGCGCAGATCGACGAACACGGTGCGGACATCGCCGCCATCCTGGTCGAACCGATGCAGGGCGCGAGCGGCTGCATTCCGGGCGGGCGCGATTTCCTGCAGGCGCTGCGCGACGGGGCCACGCGGGTCGGTGCTCTGTTGATCTTCGACGAGGTGATGACTTCGCGGCTGGGGCCGCACGGGCTGGCGAACGGGCTGGGCATTCGAGCCGACCTGACGACGCTGGGCAAGTACATCGGTGGCGGCATGTCCTTCGGCGCCTTCGGTGGACGGGCGGACGTGATGGCGCAGTTCGACCCACGCACCGGGGCGCTCGCGCACTCGGGCACCTTCAACAACAACGTGATGACGATGGCGGCCGGCTACGCAGGCCTCACGCAGCTGTTCACGCCCGAGGCGGCGGGTGCGCTGGCCGAGCGCGGCGAGGCGATGCGGTCACGGCTCAACGCGCTGTGCGAACGCGAGGGTGTCGCGATGCAGTTCACCGGCGTGGGCTCGCTCATGAATGCGCATTTCCTGCGGGGCGAGGTGCGGCGCGTGGCCGACCTGGCGGCGGTGGATGGGCGCTTGCGGCAGCTGCTGTTCTTCCACCTGCTGAGTGAGGGGATCTACACCTCGCCGCGCGGATTCGTCGTGCTCTCGCTGCCGTTGTCGACGCAGGATATCGACCGCTACGTCGCCGCCGTGGACAGCTTCATCGAGGCCTACCGGCCGCTGCTGCTCAGCGCGGGGTAGTGCCCGCCACGCCCAGCAGCTCGTGCAGCCGCGTGCTGGTGGTCGTGTACTGCAGCGGAATCGCCTTGCCGGGGAACACCCGTGCCGCGGCGCCCCAGGCGGCCAGCGTGGCCTCGTGGAAGCCGCAGACGATGAGCTTCTTCTTGCCCGGGTAGGTGTTGATGTCGCCCACCGCGAACACGCCGGGCTCGCGGGTTTCGTACTTCTCGGTGTCGACGGGCACCTGCTTGCGCTCCAGCTCGAGGCCCCAGTCGGCGATGGGCCCCAGGCGCGGCGAGATGCCCAGGCAGGCGACCAGCGCGTCGAGCGGCAGGTCGACCGTGGTGGCGTCGGGCGTGGTGATCTGCAGTTGCCGGCCATCGAAGGCGCTCGGCTGACCGACCCGGAAGGCCAGCTTGCCGTCGGCCACGAGGGCGCGCATGGCGGCCACGTTCGCTTCGTCGGCCTGGAAGCCGTCGCGGCGGTGGACCAGCGTCACCTGCTTGGCCAGGGCCGTGAGGGCGATGGCCGTTTCGAGGGCGATGTCGTCGCCTCCGTTGACCACGACCGTCTGGCCGGCGAAGCGGTCGAGCGAATCGGGGTGATAGAACAGCGTCGAGCCTTCGAACTGAGCGATCCCATCGACGGTGATGCGCTTGGGCACGAAGGCGCCGACGCCGGCCGCGATGAACACGGTCTTCGCAAGGAAGGCGGTGCCGGTCGAGGTGGTCAGCAGCAGGCGGTCATCGGCCTGGCGGGCCAGGGTAGAAACCTGCTCGCCGAAGTGGAATTGCGGCTTGAACGGCGCCACCTGCTGCAACAACGACTGCGCCAGATCGCGCCCGCTGGTGACCGGGGTGCCGGGAATGTCGTAGATCGGCTTGTGGCCGTACAACGCCACGCACTGGCCGCCCGCGGCGGGCAGCGCATCGACGATGTGGCAGGAAATCTCGAGCAGGCCCAGCTGGAAGGCCTGGAACAGGCCGACCGGACCGGCGCCGATGATCAGGGCATCAGTCTCGATGGGGGGCGCGGTCATTTACCCGTTTTTTCCAGGAATACCGCGGAACCGGCTTTGCCGGGCCGCTGGTATTGCCCCCGGCGAGGGGGTGTGCGAAGCGACACGAAGTGCGCGCAGCATGGGGGAGGGCTTACCTCACCAGCTCCGAGATCTTGCCGGTCTTGTCCTTCCACTCCTCGGCTTCGGGCAGGGCGGGCTTGCGCTTGGTGATGCTCTTCCAGCCGTCGGCCAGGGCCAGCTCGGCGTTCAGCTTGATGAAGGCGATCTGGTCGGCCGGCAGGTCTTCCTCGGCGTAGATCGCATTGACCGGGCATTCGGGGATGCAGACGGCGCAGTCGATGCATTCATCCGGGTCGATCACCAGCATGTTGGGACCTTCGCGGAAACAGTCGACGGGGCAAACGTCCACGCAGTCGGTGTATTTGCAACGGATGCAGGCTTCGGAGACGACGTGGGTCATTTGTCTTTTAGCGTCAGGAGAAGGGGCTGGAAAACCCTAGATTTTAGGCCTTTGCGGCGGGCGGCTGCACGAGCACGGCGGCGGAGGTGCGATGAGAGGCCGTATCGACCAGCACCAGCGACCCCAGGGCACGCGATTGGGCGAAGGGCAGGACGGCCAGCGGCTGCTGCAGCGCGAGCACCACATCGCCGATGGAATTGGCCTCCAGCTGGGTCGCCGGCTCGGATTCGAGGGTGGTGATGTTCACGCGATCGACGATGCGCGCGACCTTGGCCTTGACCCAGCGGTGGCCCTGCAGCGCCCAGTACACGCGGCCGGCAACCAGCGGCTCGTCGTCGAGCCAGGCCACGGTGGCGGTGATCTCGCGCACGGGCTCGAAGGCCTCGGGCGCCAGCAGCCAGTCGCCGCGCGACACGTCGAGTTCGCGATCGAGCACGATGCCGGCGCTGTGGCCCGCATGCACGGACTTGGGCTGGCGCGTGTGGCTCAGCACCTGCGCCACGGTGGCGGTCTGGTTGCTGGGCAGCACCGTGACGCGCTGGCCGGGCTCCACATGGCCCGAGGCGACGCGGCCCCAGAACACGCGGCGGCCCTGCGAGGTGTCGGCCGAGGCCGAGAACTTCTCGACCCACTGCACCGGGAAAGCAAAGGGCACGGCTTCGTCCTGCGCGGTCACGGGCAGGTCTTCGAGCAGCTCGAGCAGGCTCGGGCCTTCGTAGCCGACCCAGTCGGCATGGCGCGTGGCCACGTTCCAGCCCTTGAGGGCCGAGATCGGCACGATGGCCGCGACCTTCACGCCGGCCGCTTCGGCAAAGGCGTTCAGCGCGGTCGAGATGCGCTCGAAGGCGAGCGCGGCGTCGTCGATGGCGTCGAGCTTGTTGACCGCGAACACGATCGACTGCACGCGCAGCAGGTGGGCCAGCAGCGTGTGGCGGCGCGTCTGCGGCAGCAGCTCGCGCTTGACCACGGTGCCGTCTTCGACCTCGGCGGCCCAGGCCAGCTTGGTGGCATCGACCAGCACCACGGCCGCGTCGGCGGCCGATACGGCCGTGACCATGTTGCGCGTGTACTGCTCGTGGCCCGGCGCGTCGCCGATGATGAACTTGCGCTTGGCGGTCGAGAAGTAGCGGTAGGCCACGTCGATCGTGATGCCTTGCTCGCGCTCGGCCGAGAGGCCGTCGGTCAGCAGGGCCAGGTCGGTCTCGCCGCCGCGCTGCACGCCGGCCAGCTGGTCTTGCAGCACGGTCTTGCTGTCGACCAGCAGGCGGCCGATGAGCGTGCTCTTGCCGTCATCGACCGAGCCGCAGGTGATGAAGCGCAGGGCGGTGCCGGTGTCGCCGTGAAGGGCGGTGGTGTCGAGGGTTGCCGTCGTCGTGCTCATCAGAAATATCCGTCTTTCTTGCGCTTCTCCATCGAAGCTTCCGAAGTCATGTCGTCCATGCGCGTGGCGCCGCGCTCGCTGACGTCGACCGACAGCGTCTCCAGCACCACATCGCCCGCGCCTGCGGCCAGGCTCTCGACCGGGCAGGTGGTCGTGATGTCGCCCACCGTGCGAAAGCGCACGTCGCGCACCTGCACGGTCTCGCCGTCGCGCGGTGGCGTGAGTTCGGTCACGGGCACCAGCAGGCCGCGGCGCTCGACCACTTCACGCTTGTGCGTGTAGTAGATCGACGGCAGGCCGACGTTCTCGCGCTCGATGTATTGCCACACGTCGAGCTCGGTCCAGTTCGAGATCGGGAACACGCGGAAGTGCTCGCCGGGGGCCAGGCGCGTGTTGAACAGCGTCCACAGCTCGGGGCGCTGGTCCTTGGGCTGCCACTGGCCGAAGCTGTCGCGGTGCGAAAAGATGCGCTCCTTGGCGCGGGCCTTTTCCTCGTCACGGCGGGCGCCGCCGATCAGCGCGTCGAAGCGGAATTCTTCGATCGCTTCGAGCAGCGTCACCGACTGGTGCGCGTTGCGCGACTCGCCGGGGTGCGCCAGGCGCACGGTGCCGCGCTTCATCGAGTCTTCGACGCTGCGCACGATGAGTTCGGCGCCCAGTTCTTTCGCGCGCTGGTCGCGGTAGGCCGTCACTTCGGGGAAGTTGTGGCCGGTATCGATCATCAGCAGCGGGTAGGGAATGCGGCCGACGCCGAAGGCTTTTTCAGCGCACTTGAGCAGCACCAGCGAGTCCTTGCCGCCCGAGAACAGCAGGGTGGGGCGCTCGAAGGCGGCGGCCACTTCGCGCAGGATGAAAATGGTTTCTTCTTCCAGCGCGTCGAGGTGCGTGTTGGACAGGTTCGCGGGTGAATGCATGGGCGGCTGCAGCAGGTCGGCTTCGGTACGGGCGTTCATCGGATGGGTCCTGGAGGCGGAGAGCGATCGTTCAGTGCGACAGGTGCAAGCCGCATTCGCGGTTGTCCTCGCCCTTGGTCGGGTCCACGTAGTCGAAGTTGTTGGGCAGGCCGTTGGCTTCGCAGTATTCGTACAGGTCCTTGGACGACCAGTGCAGCAGCGGCGCGACCTTGATGAGGCCGTCCGGGTTGACGCTGACCGGGTCCATCTGCGCGCGCACGGCCGTGTCGGTGGCCCGCAGCGCGGTGAACCAGACCTTGGGGGCGGTTTCGCGCAGGGCGCGGGCAAAAGGCTCCAGCTTCACTTCTTCGGTGAAGGCGGCGTGGCGCGGATCGTCGAGCGCCGGCGTGGGGCCTTCGACCGCTTCGCGGTGCGCGCGCGAGCGGCGCGGCAGGTAGATGTGTAGATGAAGGCCCAGGAGCTTCGTCACCTCGTCGGCAAAACGGTAGGTGGCCTCGGTGTTGTAGCCGTTGTCCATCCAGACCACCGGCACGTCCCGCTTGGCGCGCGTGACCATGTGCAGGATCACGGCCTCGAAGGGGCGGAAGTTGGTGGTGATGATCGCGGGCTGGCCCAGGCCGACGGCCCAGTCCACCAGGCCCTCGGCGTTGCGGCCGAGTTCGGTGTTGATGCGTGCAAAGTCGATGTCGGTGGCGATGCTCATGGGACTCTCTTGTCTGCTCAGGCGCCGGCCACGAAGTGCGGCGCGGTCTTCACCGCATCGCCCTGGTAGAACGTGGCGAAGCGGTCGAACTGGCGCTGCGCGTCGGAGGCGTCCACGCCTTCCTTGAGCACGGCGCTGGAGAAGCCGGTGCGTTCCATCTGCACCAGCTGGTCGATCAGCACGTCGCCCGTGGCGCGGATGTCGCCCGTGAAGCCGAGGCGGCGACGCAGCAGGAAGGCCTGGCTGTAGGCACGGCCGTCGGTGAACTTCGGAAAGTTCAGGTCGATGCGTTCGATGTCGGCCAGGCACACCTCGATGGCGAGCGGGTCGGCGTCGTTGGCCAGTTGCAGGACCTTCGGGTCGCCGTCGTCGATGTGTTCTTCGGCCGAAAGGATGTTCAGAGTCTTCTTCATGCTGCTTCCTCCACCTTGAATCGCGCACCGTTGGCCGCGGCCTTGAACGGGTCGTGGCCCACGCGGCGCAGGGTGTCGATGAAGGTCTCGCCGTTGGCGCGGGTGTCGCGGTACGTGGTGAGCACGGCCTCGATCACGCTCGGCACTTCGGCCGCCGAGAACGAGGGACCGACCACCTTGCCGGCCTGCGGCGCGCCGCTGAGCGCGGAGCCGTCGGAGCCGCCGAGGGTGACCTGGTACCACTCCTTGCCGTCCTTGTCGACACCCAGGATGCCGATGTGGCCGCTGTGGTGGTGGCCGCACGAGTTGATGCAGCCGCTGATGTGCAGGTCGATCTCGCCCAGGTCGTCGAGTTCGTCGAGGTCCTGGTAACGCTCGGTGATGGCTTCGGCGATGGGAATGGAGCGGGCGTTGGCCAGCGCGCAGAAGTCGCCGCCGGGGCAGGCGATCATGTCGGTCAGCAGCTGCACGTTGGCGCTCGCGAAACCGGCGGCGCGGGCGGCGAGCCACAGCGCGTGCAGGTCTTCGGCGTGCACCCAGGGCAGCACCACGTTCTGGTCGTGCGTCACGCGGGCTTCGCCGGCCGAGAAGCGGTCGGCCAGCTCGGCGATGGTGTCGAGCTGGTCGCCCGAGGCGTCGCCGGGGGCCTGCTTCAGGCGCTTGAACGACAGCGTGACGGCGCGCAGCGCGGGGTTCTTGTGGGCGTCGACGTTGCGGGCGAGCCAGCGCGCGAACATCACGTCGTCGGCGGCGTGGGCGCGCAGCTCGGCGTCGGTCTTCTCGGCGCTTTGCAGCACGCGAGTGGCCAGCGTCGGCGGCACGAAGGAAGCGGCCACACGGTCGTACTCTTCCTGCGTGATGGTGTGCGGCGCGCCGTCGTGCTCGATGATCTGCTTGTACTCGGCCTCGACGTCGTCGATGTAGCGCTGACCTTCGGCCTTCACCAGGATCTTGATGCGCGCCTTGTAGATGTTGTCGCGGCGGCCGTAGCGGTTGTAGACACGAATCACCGCTTCGAGGTAATTCATGATCTGCTGCCAGGGCAGGAACTCGCGCAGCACGGTGCCGATGATGGGGGTGCGGCCCATGCCGCCGCCTACCTGCACGCGAAAGCCGATGTCACCCGCTTCGTTCTTCACCACGTGCAGGCCCACGTCGTGCCAGCCGGTGGCGGCGCGGTCTTCGGTGGCGCCGGTGATGGCGATCTTGAACTTGCGCGGCAGGAAGGCGAACTCGGGGTGCAGCGTGCTCCACTGGCGCATGATTTCCGCGAAGGGGCGCGGGTCGGCGATCTCGTCGACGGCGATGCCGGCGCGCTCGTCGCTCGTGATGTTGCGGATGCAGTTGCCGCTGGTCTGGATGCCGTGCATGTCGACCGAAGCCAGCAGGTCCATCACGTCGGCCGACTTGGCCAGCGGAATCCAGTTGTACTGGACGTTCTGGCGCGTCGTGAAGTGGGCGTAGTGGGTGGGCAGCTTGTGGCTGCCGAGCAGGCCCTGGGTCTCGATGGCCTTGCGGTAGACCTCGGCCTCGGGCTCGTCGTATTCGCGGGCGATGCGGGCCAGCACGCGCAGCTGCTTGCTCGACAGCTCGCCGTACGGCACGGCCACGCGCAGCATCGGCGCGTAGCGCTGCACGTACCAGCCGTTTTGCAGGCGCAGGGGGCGGAACTCGTCCTCGTGCAGGCGGCCCTTTTGCCAGCGCTCGAGCTGGTCTCGGAACTGGGCAGCGCGTTGGTGAACGAACTGGCGGTCGAATTCTGTGTATTGGTACATCGTGCGTATGTGTCTTGAAGAAGTGCGGTGCCGCACGTACAACGGGGCGCCCCAGCAAGAAGCCCCGGATTCTGAAAGCCCGCCTTATGGAAACAAACTATTTTTTGGTTCGCGTCTTATGCGGATAAGCTTATTCACCAGCATCCATGCGGGTTGCGAGGCGGTTGGTTGCTTATTCCGGATAAGGCGCGAAGGCCGGCGCGGGGTCGCCGGACGCTGGATTCTAGGAACCCGGGGGCACCCGCGCAGGGCGGCTACCGCAGCTTGAAGTCGAAGCCGAGGGTCTGCGGCGAGCTCAGCAGCTGCCGGGCGGCCTTGTCGGCCTGGTGCTGCGCGTTGAGCCATTCCCGGGCCAGCCGGGCTTCGGTCCGGTTCAGGTGCTCGATGCCGTGGTGGCGCTCCTTCGACCAGGCCTGGAAGCACTTCACCACCCGCAGCGGATCGCCGATCTGCTCCTCGATCCGCAGCCGATAGATGTCCGCGGCCACCATGACATCCTTCAAGGTGAAGTTCTGGCCTTTGACGTGGACCACGTAGGGGACCACATAAGAAGTTGTCCTGGCGAGATCGCTCATGCCTTCATCCGTGCCTCAAGTCGCTGCCTGTGCCGCAGGTTAGCGGCGGGTATCGAAATGAAACTGAGCGTTTCTGAGCGCCGCAGCGGCGCCCGGACAGCGCCGGACTAGCGCCGGATGAGCGTCTTGGCGTGGAAGCGGTAGCCGGCGTTACGCGCCGTGTTGATCGGCAGCACCAGGCCGGTGGCCTCGCTGACCTTGCGCCGCAGGCGGCGAATCTGGGTGTCGAGACGGCGCTGGTCGTAGCTCAGGTAGTGCTCGCCCAGGGCCTGCACGATCTGCTGGCGGCTGGCGATCTCGCCGGCGCTGCGCATCAGTTCGTGCAGCACCGTGAGGTCCTGCTCCGACAGCGCAATGGGTGCAAAGCCCGGCGGCGACAGCCGGCGCGGGCCCAGCTCCAGCACCCAGGCGTCGGCCGGCAGCGCGGCGGGCGAATCGCCCAGGCGCCGCGACAGCGCCGCCAGCGTGGCCACCAGCTCATCGAGGTCGGTGGTCTTGGACAGGTAGTAGTCGGCGCCGATGTCCAGCCCCGTCACGCGGTCGCGGGCGCCGCCGCGCGCCGTCAGCACGACGATGCCCAGGCGCTCGCCGCGTTCGCGCAGTTCGCGGATCAGCGACAGGCCGTCGCCGTCGGGCAGGCCGAGGTCGACCAGCGCGATGCCGTGGCGGGCGGGGTCGTAGGTGCGGTGGAAACCTTCGAGCGACGCCTCGGCATCAACCCGGTAGCCGCTGCCGGTCAGGAACTCGCTCAACTCTTCGCGCAGCACGGCTTCATCTTCCAGCAGGATCACATCACGCATGGGAACAGGGTAAGGGCTGGTGGCCGAGGGAATCTGAGCGTTTCTAAGCACGATGAAAGGCGCGCGGATTGTAGGGGCGCCCTCGATAATCCGCGCCCATGAAACGCCTTGCTCGGTGCCTGTGGCGGTGCGGTTGTCTTGCCGTGCTGGGCCTTCTCTTTTCCACCGCGGCCGCTGCCGGCGTGCTGCGGCTGAATCCGTTGGCGAGCGTCGACAGCCACGGCCAGTTGTCGATGTTGCGCGACCCCGAGGGCCAGCTCAGTGCCGACGAAGCCGCCGTCGCGCCGGGCTGGAAAGCCTTGCCCGGCGCCGTGAACGCAGGCTTCACGCGCGACGCCGTGTGGATCAGGCTCGAGGTGCAGCGCCCGGCCGACCTGCCGCAGCAGCGGTGGCTGGCGCAGTTCAGAAACGCGCTGCTCGACGACGTGCGGCTGTACCGCCAGGACGACGCCGGCCGCTGGCAGCTGGCCGTGCAGTCCGGCGAAGACATCGGCCGCGAGCACTGGCCGGTGGACGCGCGCAACGTGCAATTGCCGCTCACGCTGGAAAGCACCGAACCCACGCCGCTGCTGCTGCGCCTGCAGTCGCGCAACGCCATGTCGACCACCATCGGCTTTGCCGCGCCCGAGGTCTACGCGGGCACCGCGCGGCGCGAGTACCTCTTCTACGGCCTGGGCTTCGGATTCGGCCTGATGCTGCTCGCCTTTCACACGCTGTTCTGGCAGATGACGCGCGAGCGCCTGAGCGCCTGGTACCTGGTCTATGTGGCGAACGCGCTGCTGGTCGAGTTCCTGACGGCCGGGCTGCCGCAGCAGCTGCTGGCCATGCCCGCGCGGCTGTCCGACCTGTTGCTGAGCCTGTCGATCTGCGCCGGCGTGGCCATCGGCATCCGGTTTGCCGGCATGCAGCTGGGCACCGACCTGCAGTGGCCGCGCTTCACCCGCGTGGTGGTGCGCGTGGTGGGCCTCGTGAGTGCCATCGCGGTGGCGCTGGTGCTGGCCGGCGCCAACGGCCTGGCCATGCAGGCGGTGCAGGGGACGGCGATGCTGTGCATCGTCTACCTGATCGGCGCCGCGCTGTGGCTGCTGCCGCGCGACCAGGGACAGGCGCGGGCCTTTCTCGTCATCTTCGGCATCTACTACGTGGGCGTGATGGTGAGCTTCCTGCGCAACCAGGGCTGGCTGCCGGCCGGCGCCTGGACCGACAACGCGACCGCCGTGGGCACGCTGCTGCACCTGCTGCTCATGAGCATGCGGCTGAACCGCCGCTACGACCAGCTGCGCCGCGAGAAGGAAGCCGCGCAGGCGCGCCTGGTGCACGTGGTCGGTCGCCAGAACGACCGGCTGGAGGACGAGGTGCGCAAGCGCACCGCCGACCTGCGCGGCGAGATCGAGCAGCGCCAGCGCCTCGAGGTCGAGCTGCGCGCGGCGCTGGAGACCGAGCGCCGCGCCAAGCAGTCGCAGGTGGATTTCGTCGCCATGGTGTCGCACGAGTTCCGCACGCCGCTGGCCATCATCCACACCACCGCGCAGCAGATCGCCAAGAACCTCGATGCCGCGCGCGAGAAGACCCTGGCACGCTGCCTGAACCTGCGCGCTGCCGCGCAGCGCATGACCGCGCTGGTCGACGAGTACTTGACCTCCGATCGCATGGAAGCCGGCCAGACGCCATTCCAACCGCGCCCTTGCGAGCGCGACGAGTTGATGGAGCTGTTCGAGGACCTCGTGGCCGACTGGCCGGACGGCCGCGTCGTGTGGCACGACGGGCAGTTGCCGCCGCAGCTGGTGTGCGACCCCGGCCTGCTGCGCGTGGCGCTGCGCAACCTGTTAGCCAACGCCGACCGCCACACGCCCGCCGGCCGGGCGATCGTGCTGGACGTGGTGCCCGCGGATACGGGTGGCCTGGACATCCGTGTGAGCAACCCCGGCGACGCGATTCCGCACGACGAGGTGCCGCGGCTGTTCGAGAAGTATTTCCGTGGCCGCCAGGCGGCGCGCTCACCGGGCGCCGGGTTGGGGCTGTACCTCGTGCATCAGATCGCCGAGTTGCACCGCGGACACGCCCGGCTCGACAGCGCGGGGCGGGACGGCCACGTGCGCTTCAGCCTCGCGCTGCCTTGAAGGCGCGCGGCCTCAGCGCAGCATCGCCGACATCGCCGAACAGCAGTTCAGCATGCGCACCGCCGACTCCACTGTTTCAGCGGTGAAGCGCAGCGTCACGCCGTCGACGCGCTCGAAGCTCGGCCACTGGCAGAACAGGTCGGCCATCATCGGCGACTGGGTGCGCAGCGTGACCACCTGCAGGCCCTGGAAGACCAGCGGACGTGCATGGGCACGCGCGGCCAGCCCTTCGATCACGCCGGCACGGATCGCCTGGCGCGACTGCTCCGGCGACAGCGACACGCCGCTGTTGAAACCGGTCGCCTTCTTGGTCTGCACGAAGCTCGCATGCGGGAAGAGCGCCTGGTTCTCGGAGATGAACACGTCGTCGCCGCTGGCCATCACCACGGGCACGCCGTACTCGCCGGCCAGCGCGCCGTAGATCCCGGCTTCGCCCAGTTCCTGGTTGCCGAGCGAGATGCTCGCGAAGGCGAAACTGTTGATCGTGTGCGCCAGGATGCCGCGGCCCTGCGCGCGCGAGTGGTAGCCCACCATGCACAGCGCGTCCACGCCTTCTTCCACGCCGGCCACCATGCTCAGGTAGCGCGGCTTGCCCTGCACGACGCGGGCGCGTGCATCGAGCACGTCGGGCGGCATGTTGCGAAAGCCGCCGTGCGAGTCGTTCACCAGCACCTCGGTGGCGCCGGCGTCGAAGGCGCCGGCAATCGCGGCGTTGGCCTCCTGCGCCATCAGCACGCGGGCGCGTTCGTACTCGGGGTTGCCCTGGCGTGCCTGCTCGTGGTGGTAGACGCCCGCAACGCCTTCGATGTCGGTGGAGATCAGGACTTTCATGGACGTGTGTTTCAGGCGAGAGGTGAAAGGGAAGACGCCGGCAGCAGTTCGCCGAGCGCCGCGCGGTGGTTACCGTCGCGGCCCGTGACCGGCGTGGCGCGCCACAGCGCATGAAGTATGGCCTGCTCGGTGCTGTCGGCCGCGGCCTGGAACAGCCCGTCGAGCAGGGTGTCGTGCAGCATCGCCACGGCCGGCATGGGCCGGTCCGCGCGGTCGGGGACGGTGTAGGCGGTCGAGAAGGCCAGCACGAGGTCGCCGCTGCCGTGGCCGTAGACCGAGCCGGTGCGGGCCAGCCCCGCGCCCGCGCGCAGTGCCAGGCGGCGCAGCTGGCGCGCGTCGAGCGGCGCGTCGGTGGCGACGACGATGATGATCGAGCCCTTCTCGGGCTCCGCCGCTTCCTTCGCTGCCTGCAAGGCCACGAGCCGCTCGCCCACCGCATGCCCGGCCAGCACCAGCTGCGACTGGCGCCCGTAGTTCGCCAGCACCAGCGTGCCCACCGTGTGGGTCGTGCCGTCGGCCATCGCCACGCGGCGCGATGCGCTGCCGATGCCGCCCTTGAGCTGGAAGCTCGACATGCCGCGCCCCGCGCCGACCGAACCCTGTTCGAAATCGGCCCCGGTGGCTTCGAGCGCCTGCAGGTAGTCGGCCTCGGTCACGGCCAGCCGCTGGATGTCGTTGAGAAAACCGTCGTTGCACTCGAAAACCAGCGGGTTCACCGTGGGCAGCGCGCGGCCGGTCTCGGGGTTGGCCGCGGCGCAATCGCGGATCTGCGCCGTCGCCACGGTGCCGACCGAGAAGGTGTTGGTCAGCGCGATCGGCGTTTCCAGCACGCCGAGCTCGGCCAGCTGCACCAGCCCCACGCTCTTGCCGAAGCCGTTGAGCACCACGGCCGCGGCCGGCACCTTGTCGCGGAACGGGTCGCCGGCGTGCGGGCGGATCACGGTCACGCCGGTCTGCACCGGGCCGTCGGCCAGCGTGCGGTGGCCGACCGTGACGCCCGCGACGTCGGTGATGGCGTCGCGCGGGCCCGCAGGCAGGGTGCCGATGAAGGGCAGGGAAGTCGTCGGGGCCATGAAGAGAAAAAGAAGAACTTACTGGCGGTCGATCTTCGGATCGAGCGCGTCGCGCAACGCATCGCCCAGCAGGTTGAAGGCCAGCACGGTGAAGAAGATGGCCAGGCTGGGGAACAGCGCCACGTGCGGCGAAGTCACCATGTCGGCGCGGGCTTCGTTGAGCATCGCGCCCCATTCGGGCGTCGGCGGCTGCGCGCCCATGCCCAGGAACGAGAGGCTGGCCGCGGTGATGATCGAGGTGCCCACGCGCATCGAGAAGTACACGACGATCGACGAGATCGTGCCCGGCAGGATGTGCCGCACGATGATGGTCCAGTCGGACGCGCCGATGCTGCGCTCGGCCTCGATGTAGGTCTGCTGCTTGAGCACCAGCGTGTTGCCGCGCACCAGGCGCGCAAAGGCCGGCACGCTGAACACCGACACCGCCACCACCACGTTGGTCATGCTGCTGCCCAGGATGGCCACCACGCCCAGCGCCAGCAGGATGCCGGGGAAGGCGAACAGCACGTCCGAGATGCGCATCACGATGCGGTCCCACCAGCCTTCGTAGTAGCCCGCCAGCAGGCCGAAGGCCGTGCCGATGATGCCGCCCACCAGCACCGACAGGAAGCCGGCCGCCAGCGAGATGCGCGTGCCCGCCAGGATGCGGCTGAAGATGTCGCGGCCCAGCGGATCGACGCCGAACCAGTGCGTGGCCGAGGGCCCGCTGTTCAGCATGTCGTAGTCGAAGAAGTTCTCGGGGTCGAAGGGCACGATCCACGGTGCGAACACCGCGATCACCACCAGCAGCAGCACGAAGATGGCCGCCACGATGCCCACGGGCTGCTTCTTGAAACGGCGCCAGCATTCGCCCCAGGGCGTGCGGACCTTGCCGGCGGTGAGTGCGACGGTCGGGACCTTGAGAGCCGGAGGCAGGTCGAACGGCGGAGTATTGGGATTCATGCCGTGCTTACTTGTAGCGAATGGTGGGGTTGATGAAGCCGTACAGCACATCGACCACGAGGTTGATCAAAATGAATTCGAGCGAGAACAGCAGCACCAGCGTCTGGATCACGGGGTAGTCGCGCATCTGCACGGCATCGACCAGCAGGCGACCCAGGCCGGGCCAGTTGAATACCGCCTCCACGAGGATGGAGCCGCCCAGCAGGAAGCCGAACTGCAGGCCCATCATCGTGACCACCGGGATCAGCGCGTTGCGCAGCGTGTGCTTGAACACCACGCTGGTTTCGTGCACGCCCTTGGCGCGCGCGGTGCGCACGAAGTCTTCCTGGATCACTTCGACGAAGGAAGCGCGCGTGAAGCGCGCCATCACGGCCGCGACGGCCGCGCCCAGCGTGATCGAGGGCAGGATGTAGTGCTGCCAGGTCGCGGCGCCCACCGTGGGCAGCCAGCCCAGTTGCACCGAGAAGATCTGCATGAGCAGCATGCCCAATGCAAATGCGGGGAATGAGATGCCCGACACCGCCAGCGTCATGCCGATGCGGTCGGGCCATTTGTTGCGGTACACCGCCGACACGATGCCGATCCCCATGCCGAAGATCACCGCCCACACCATGCTGGTGATGGTCAGCATCACCGTCGGGAAAAAGCGCTCGGCAATCTCCGTCGACACCGGCCGCCGCGTGCGGATCGAGGTGCCGAAGTCGCCTTGCACCATGTGGGTGAAGAAGCTCACGAACTGCTGCGGCAGCGGCTTGTCCAGCCCGAGCTCCGCGCGCACCATGGCCACGGTCTGCTCGTCGGCGTCCTGGCCGGCGGCAAGGCGCGCCGGGTCGCCGGGGAGCATGTGGACGAACAGGAACACCAGCACTGCCACGATGAGCAGCGTGGGGATCAGGCCCAACAGTCGTTTGAGGAAGTAATTCAGCATGGGATACGGTTGTCGCGAACGGGCGATGGCACGGTGCCACCGCCCGCGGGACAGTCAGTCAGGAAAACGAAGGAGCCGCGATCAGTTCGATACCGACATGGCATCGATGTTGATGTTCGCGTCGGGCATCACGAACACACCCGACAGGCGCTTGGCGTGCGCCGACAGGTTCTGCTCGGTGACCAGCGGCACGCGCGGCAGGTCCTTGCGGATCTCTTCCTGCGCGGTCTTGTACAGCGCAGCCTTTTCCTTGTCGTCCACCGTCACGAGCGCCTTGGCGATCGCGGCGTCGACCACGTCGCTCTTGTAGAACGACATGTTGTTGAGCTTGGGCGCCCACGACTCGGAAGCGAACAGCGGGCGCAGGCCCCAGTCGGCCTCACCGGTCGACGACGACCAGCCCGTGTAGTACATGCGGACCTTGGCCGTCTTCGGATCGGGCCATGCATCGACCTGCTCGGTGCGCTGGCCCACTTCGAGCGCCTGCACCTGCAGCTTGATGCCCACCTGTGCGAGCTGCTGCTGCACGAACTGGATCGTCTTCTGGCTGGTCGTGTTGTTGTAGGCGCTCCACAGCACCGACTCGAAGCCGTTCGGGTAGCCGGCCTCGGCCAGCAGGGCCTTGGCCTTCTTCACGTCGTAGGGAATGGGCGCCATCTTCTCGGCGAACTTCACGCCCTGGGGCATCACGCCCTGCGCGGGGAAGGCGTAGCCGCCGAAGGCGACCTTCGACAGCGCTTCCTTGTTGATGGCGTAGCCGATGGCCTCGCGCACCTTCGGGTTGTCATACGGCTTTTGCAGCATGTTGAAGGCCAGGAAGCGCGTGATGATCGAGGGCGAGGCCACCACTTCGAGCTTGTCGCTCTTCTTCAGCAGCTCGGCCTGCTCGTAGGGAATGGGGAAGGCAAAGTCGGCTTCGCCGGTCTGCAGCATCGCGGCGCGCGTGTTGTTCTCGAGCACCGGCTTCCATTGCAGGTTGTCGACCTTCGGGTAGCCCTTCTTCCAGTAGCCGTCGAACTTCTTGGCCTTCACGGCGTCGGTCTGCTTCCATTCCACGAATTCGAAGGGGCCGGTGCCCACGGGGTGGAAGGCGATGTCCTTGTTGCCCCACTTCTTCAGCGCGGTGGGCGAGATCATGGCGGCCGAGGCGTGGGCCAGCGAGTTGATGAAGGGGCCGAAGGGCTCCTTCAGCGTGATGCGCACGGTGGTCGGGTTCACGGCCTCGACCTTGCCCACGCGGTTGAACTGGTTGTAGCGCAGCAGCTTGTTGTCCTGGTTCAGCACGCGGTCGAGCGTGACCTTCACGGCTTCGGCGTTGAAGTCGGTGCCGTCGTGGAACTTGACGCCGCTGCGCAGCTTGATGGTGTAGACCAGGCCGTCCTTGGACACGTCGTAGCTCTCGGCGAGCACGTTCTGCACCTTCAGGTCCTTGTCGAACTGGAACAGGCCTTCATAGAAGGTCTTGGTCACGGCCGTGGTGATGGTCGTGTTGGTGTTGTACGGGTCCAGCGTTTCCGGCTGGTAGCCGATGGCCAGCACCACGTCTTTGGCAGCCAGTGCCGAGCCCGAGGCGGCGAGCGCGGCCAGGCCCAGCAGTGCGGATGCCCAGCGCAGGGAGGAAGAAGATTGCTTCATGGAAGAACTCCAGTCGGTTCGTGGAAAAAATGCAGGGGGCCTGCGGGTGAAAAAACGGGTCGGACTCAGAAGGCGCCGCCGATGGCATGCCGTGCCACGAAGTGGCCGGGCGCCACCTGTACCAGCGGCGGCACGTCGGGCTCGTCGCCCACGGCGCGGATCGGGCTGGGAATCTCGCCTTCGAGCAGCGCGCGCGGCTTGTGGCGGCGCGACGGGTCGGCCACCGGCACGGCCGCCATCAGCTTGCGGGTGTAGGGGTGCTGCGGTGCTTCGAACACCGCGCGGCGCGGGCCGATCTCGACGATCTGGCCCAGGTACATCACGGCCACGCGGTGGCTGATGCGTTCGACCACGGCCATGTCGTGCGAGATGAACAGGAACGCCACGCCCAGCTCGCGCTGCAGGTCGAGCATGAGGTTGACGATCTGCGCCTGGATGGACACGTCGAGTGCCGACACCGATTCGTCGGCCACCACCACCTTCGGGTTCAGCGCGAGCGCACGCGCGATCGCGATGCGCTGGCGCTGGCCGCCCGAGAACTCGTGCGGATAGCGCTGCGCCACCTCGGGCGGCAGGCCGACCTTCTGCAGCAGCCAGTCGACGCGCTGCTGCGCCTCGGCACCCTTGGCGATGCCGTGGATGAGCAGCGGCTCCATGATCGAGAAGCCCACCGTCACGCGCGGATCGAGCGAGGCGAAGGGGTCCTGGAAGATGAACTGGATGTTGCGACGCAGCGCCTGCAGTTCGCGCGTGGGCAGCTCGCGGATGTTCTTGCCGCCGAACTCGATCGCGCCGCTCTGGCTCTCGACCAGGCGCAGCAGCGAGCGGCCCGTGGTCGACTTGCCGCAACCCGATTCGCCGACCAGCGCCAGCGTCTCGCCGGGGTACAGGTCGAAGCTGATCTTTTCCACCGCGTGCACGCGGCGCTTCACGCGGCCGAAGATGCCGCTGCGTACGTCGAAGCGCGTCACGAGGTCGCGCACGCGCAGGATCGGGCCAGCGTCTTCGCGCACGGTGGTCTGCGGCGTGGCGTCGGTGCAGGGCACGGTCTCGGTGCTGTCTTCGGTGCGCAGCAGTTCGAACTTGGCCGGCAGGTCGGTGCCCTGCATCGCTCCGAGCTTGGGCACGGCCGACAGCAGCGCCCGGGTGTAAGGGTGCTGCGGCGAGGCGAACACGGTGTCGGAACTGCCGGCTTCGACCTTGTCGCCGCGGTACATCACGAGCACGCGGTCGGCGATTTCAGCCACCACGCCCATGTCGTGCGTGATGAAGAGCACGCCCATGCGCATCTCTTTCTGCAGCTCGCGGATGAGCTGGAGAATTTGCGCCTGGATGGTCACGTCGAGCGCGGTGGTGGGCTCGTCGGCGATCAGCAGCTGCGGCTTGCACGACAGCGCCATCGCGATCATCACGCGCTGGCGCATGCCGCCCGACAGCTGGTGCGGAAAGCGGTCGAGCACGTTGCGCGCTTCGGGAATGCGCACGAGCTCGAGCATGCGCAGCGCCTCGGCGCGCGCCGCTGCGTTGCTCTTGCCCTGGTGGATGCGGATGGCCTCGGCGATCTGGTCGCCGGCGGTGAACACCGGGTTCAGCGAGGTCATCGGCTCCTGGAAGATCATCGCGATGTCGGCGCCACGGATACCGCGCATCGTGCTGTCGCGCGCCTGCGCCAGGTCGAGCACCTCGCCGTTGCGCCGGCGGAAGGCCATGCTGCCGCCGAGGATGCGGCCACCGCCGTGCTCCACCAGCCGCATCAGCGCGAGCGAGGTGACCGACTTGCCCGACCCCGATTCACCCACCACCGCGAGCGTTTCGCCGTGGTCGACGTGGAAGGACAGCTTCTTGACGGCATCGACCGTGCGCTCGGAGGTCGAGAAGCGCACGGTGAGGTCGTCGACGGCGAGGACGCGGCCGTCGGGCAGGTTCAGGGCAGGGGAGGACATGGCGGATGCGAGGAAAAAAGGGGCGGGCGTCAGGCGAAGATGGCCGTCACGGGGGCTTCATCGCCGCGCGCGTGGCCGCGGTACATGCCTTCGGTGTTGAAGGCCAGGCTCAGGTTGCCGTGGCGGTCGACGGCGATCAGGCCGCCGGTGCCGCCGATGGCAGGCAGCGACTCGTGCACCACGGCGTGCGTGGCCGCTTCGAGCGTGGCGCCGCCGTAGGCCATGCGCGCGCAGATGTCGTACGCGGCCGCGACGCGGATGAACATTTCGCCGCTGCCGGTGCACGAGATGGCGGCGGTGCGGTCGTCGGCGTAGGTGCCGGAGCCGATGAGCGGCGTGTCGCCGACGCGGCCCACGCGCTTGTTGGTCATGCCGCCGGTCGAGGTGGCGGCGGCCAGGTGGCCGTGCATGTCGAGCGCCACGGCGCCGACGGTGCCGAACTTCTTGTCTTCGTCCAGCGGCGGCTTGGTCATGGCGGCGCCTTCGTGGTCGGTGACCACGCGGCCCGTGTCGCGCACGCGGTACAGCTGCTGGCGGCGTGCGTCGGTCGAGAAGAAGAAGGGCTCGACCATCTCCAGCCCGCGGTCGCGCGCGAAGGCTTCGGCGCCCGCGCCGGCCAGCAGCACGTGGGCGCCGTCCTCGAGCACGGCGCGCGCGGCGCGCACCGGGCGGCGCACGTGGCTCACGCCGGCGATGGCGCCGGCCGCGAGCGTGGCGCCGTCCATCACGGCGGCGTCGAGCTCGTGCGTTTCCTCGTGCGTGAACACCGCGCCGTAGCCGGCATTGAAGAGCGGGCAGTCTTCGAGCATCTCGACCGCCAGGCAGGTGGCGTCGAGCGCGGACATGCCCTTGAGCAATGCGGCCTGCGCGGCGCGCACGATGGCCTGCAGCGCGTCGTGGTAGGCCTGCGCCTGCTCGGGGTTGGTGGTCGAGGCGCTGATGGTGCCGGCGCCGCCGTGGATGGCGATGACGGGCGTGACGTTCTTCATCGGGAAGCTTTCTTCTTTTTCTTGCCGGCGTCGGAAGCGACGGCGGCGGGGAGGGAGGGCATGGAGACTTCGCCGCGCGCATGGCCCTGGCCCAGCCCGCCGTGCAGCCACGGACGCACCGCCTGCAGGATGCGGCCGGCCGACTGCGCCGCGCCGGGCGCGCGCAGGGCGACGGCGCTGGTCAGTGCCTCGATCAGCGCGAGCACGCTGGTCTCGCAGTTGGGGCGGTAGCTGGTTTCGGTCTGGCCGTACAGCACCACGTCGGCCAGCGGCGCGATGGGCGAGCTGGGGCGGTCGGTCAGCGCGAGCACCGCGCAGCCCTGGCCGCGCGCGATCTGCGCCAGCGCCACCGTGTCGGTGAGGTAGCGCGGAAAGGTCAGGCCGATGAACAGGTCCTGCGGCCCCGCATGCATCAGCGTGCGCGCCGAGTGCGTCACGCCGCTCACGCTGGAGAGCATGCGCACGTCGCTGCAGGAACCATCGAGCCCGTGCTGCAGCAACCCTGCGAGCCAGGCGCTGGCGCCGAAGCCGCCGATGTAGATCGAGCGGGCCTTCAGGATGCGCTGCACCGCGGCCTCGCAGGCGGCGTAGTCCAGCGACTGGCGCGTGGCTTCGATGTTGCGGCGGCTCTCGTCGAGCGCGGTGGCGAACACCTCGGCCACCGTGGTCGGGTGCTCCAGGTTGCCGCGCAACCGCTCGACCGGCGCCACCAGCGGCTCGAAGCCGCGCACGAGCTCGGCGCGGAAAGCGGCGTAGCCGTCGAAGTCGAGCGCGCGCGCAAAGCGGTTGGCCGTGGCGACCGACACGCCGGCTGCGGCCGCGAGCTCGTCAATAGGCAGCGTCGCGACCTGCAGCGGATGCCCGAGCACGAAGTCGGCCACCTGCCGGTGCGAACGCGTCAGCCGCGGCAACGCCTGCGCAATGCGCTGGGCCACGGTGGTGCCTGGGGTGTCGACGTTGGTGCTCATGGGGCGGGCGATGCACCGGGAAGGGTGCGAGTGATGTAAATCAGTTTACAAATATATGTCAGTTATGAAAATTTTCTGTCATTCCCGAGCGATATCGCAAGTAGTGGGCCAGCCGCGAGGGGCTTTGGCGGGGGGCGGAAGGGGCGTGTTTCCCTTGTGGGGCGGCGTGTTCCGGGCCGTTCGGGCGCGGTCTTCAGGGATTTCCCTGATGCTGTCGTTTCATCCCCACGGGCGGGGGATCGGGCGCTTTGGAAACGAACGAATTAACTGCGAGGACGAGGTTGCATAGCGACATTGACGGCGCGGGGGCCAGCCCTGAGTATCCCGAGCGGCGCGTCTTGCGCCGGGGAACGAGGAACCAACATGAGACTGGAATGGCTTCGCCGCGCGCTCGCGGTGATGGGCTGCTGTGTGATGTTCGCGGGCATGTCCGCCTGCGGTGGCGGTGGGGGCGGTGGTGGGGGCGGCGGTGGCCTGCCGATCCTCCCGCCGACCGCAGGGCCCGTGCCCCAGCAGCCGGCGCCAGCGCCGACACCGACGCCAACCGACCGCGTGGTGTCCGAATCCATCCAGTCGGGGTTCACCGGCGCGCCTTACCCTCTTTCCGTCTACCTGCCCGCGGGGTACGACCAGGGCTCCGATGCCTACCCTGTCATCTATGCCCTCGACGGCGATGCCACCAACGGCTTGCCGCAGACGCGGTTCGCGAATCTCAAGGACATCCTGGTGAAGCGTGGAACGAAGGCCATCCTCGTCGGCATCGGGAACACCGGGCGACGCCAGGAGGACTACAACTTTCCCGGGGCCTTCAAGTACCACGATTTCCTCGCGAAGGAGTTGATTCCCTTCATCGATTCGAAGTACCGGACCAATCCCAAGAACCGGATGCTCACGGGCCTGTCGACCAGTGGCAACCTGGCGGCCACGGCGCTCTTTCTCGAAGCGCCGGACAACCTGGTGTTTTCTTCCTTTGTGTCGATCGAGGGCGCTTTCTGGCAGCAGGAGGCCCAGAACAACGATCTCGAAAAGAAGATGTTCGACGCGTTGGCGGGCAGGCCGCTGCCAGTCACGTTGATACTTGCAAGTTGCATAAGTGGCTGCAATCAACAGTACGTGAGGGCGCTGTACCAACGGATGGCGGCGCGAGGCTATGTGGGGCTGCAGCTGCTCAGTACGGAGTTCAACGCCACGCACGTCGGCGCGGATGTCCTGGCGTTCGAAGACGCGGTGGTGCGAATCTACAAGTAGGTGGCCATGGCCGCGCCGCGAACCCGACGCCCAGGGTTCGCGGGCGGCGTGCTCATGCCGACAGCGGTTTGGGCGGGTAGCCGGCCTCTGTGAGCGCGGCCACCACGGAAGGGCTGTCCTCCATGGTGTCGATGCGCACCGTCCTGCTCTTCAAGTCCACCTCGATCCTGGCCTGCGGGTCCAGGTCCTTGACGGCCCGGGTGATGCGGCCGGCGCAGCTGCCGCAGGTCATCGACTGGATTTCAAACGCTTGCATGGGGTGAGTCCTTTCAAAAGAGTGACTCGCAGTGTCAAGCTTGGCATCGTGTGAAGGTCAAGCGCGTCGAACGCCAGACCCCAGGCGCGCCAAGGTCATGCGCTGTTCGCGTTTGACTCTCTCATGGTGTGAAGGTTGAGACTTCGCGCTTTGGCTCGAAGGAGAAACCCATGGAACATCCCACGGCGCCGGCTGCTGCTGCGGCGCGCTTGTCCCTTGCCGATGTCGTTGCGCGCTCCGGTGCATCTGCGCAGTTGCTGAGCGACTGCGAATCGCTCGGATTGCTCGACGACACGGCGCACGCCGGCCGCTACGACGAGCGCGCTGTGTCGACACTGCGCTTCGTGCGACGCGCACACACGCTGGGTTTCGACACGCCGGAAGTCGTGGAACTGCACGCCCTGTGGCAAGACGGTCGTCGTGCAAGCTTCGACGTGAAGCGCGTCGCGCTCGAACGCGCCGACGACCTGGCCCAGCGGATCGAAGAGCTCGCGCACATGAAGCGCCTGCTGGAGCGCTTGGCCCACTGCTGCGAAGGCGACGAGCGCCCGGAGTGCCCCATCCTCGATGAACTGGCGGGGCTCAGGGGCTTCGCCGGCTGTGAAGCGCGGCGTGCCTGAAGCCGATCCTCAACCTGGAATGTTCGGCTCGACCAGCTGGGCCAGCGCGACCAGCGATTCCTGCCAGCCCAAGTAGCACATCTCGACAGGAATCACGTCGGGGATGCCTTCCTGCACGACGGACATGTCCGTGCCGCAGGACACCGCGGTCAGGGTCACGGTGGTCTTCATCGTGCCCGGCAGGTGGGGATCGTCGAAGCTCGCGTCGTAGGCAATGCGCTGGCCGGGCGCGAGTTCCAGGTACTTGCCGCCGAACGAATGGCCGTGGCCGGTGCTGAAATTGGTGAAGGACATGCGCCACGCGCCGCCCACCACCGGCTCCATGGCGTGGACCTTGCCGGTGAAGCCGAAGGGCGGCAGCCAGCGCTCGAAGGCGCCGGGCTCCACGAAGGCGCGGTAGAGCTTGTCGGGGGTGGTGCGCAGCACGCGGTGCAGGCGAACGGTGTTGGTGGCCATGGTTGCTTTCTCCTGATGAAGTACAGAGGACGACCCTCTGTGATGACGTCGGATGAGCCCGCTGCGATTCGACACGCTCACGGGCTAGGAAAAACCCTGGGTCGACACCCCGCGCCTCAATCGATGAACCGTGCCACGATGTCCTCGAACGACGGCAAGTCCATCGGCGTGTGCCCTCCGGGGTAGCCCTTCACGCTCAACTGAAGGCCTTTGTAGTTGTGCGCTGCGATCTTGTCGTGCAAGGCGGTGATCTCCGGGCCGCCTGTGTTGGCAGCGGCGAAGCCCAACAGCAAGGTCACAGGAATCTCCCGCGTGCTGCTGTTGGCGTACATCTGGCTTTCGAGCGGCTCGAGTTGCGCGCTGGCGCCTTTGACGGGTGGATCGGAGGGGAAGAAGTACTGGAAGGTGAACTTGCCGGCCGCGCCTTCCGTGAAGAAGGCGATGAGCGTGAAGACGCCGCCGTTCGACAGGCCCGAGAGCATGCGCTTGGCCGGGTTGGCGCGGTAGTTCGATTCGACATACGGCACCAGCTGGTCGGTCAGAAAGTCGTGGTACGGCTTGGCGCCGGGCATCAGGTAGTCGGTGTTACGGCGCGCCGTGCCGCCGATGCCGACGACGATGGCCTTCTTGCCGGCCTTCTCGAGGATGTCCGTGAAGTTCTGGAAGCGCGTCACGCTCTGGTTGAAGACCGCATCGCCATCGGTGATGTAGATCGCGGGGTACGTCGTCGTTGCACCGTCGTAACCCGACGGCAGGTAGATGTGCAGGGGATAGGTCGCACCCGTGGCCTCGGACTTCACCGAGGCCTGGACCACCCGGCCGCGTCCGGTGTCCGCGGGCGGTGGTGTCGGTGTGCCGCCGACCGGTGGCAACGGCAGCATCGCCACACCGCCTCCGCCGCCCCCACCACCCCCTCCGCCGCCGCAACTTGACAACCCCAGCAGCAGGGCGCAGCCCGCGGTGAACATGAGCCGGCGAAGAATCCCTCTTGTCTGCATGTGGTGTTCCTTATGGTGATGACCGTGGTGACGGAAGCCGGGGGCGATCTTAGGGGCGATGGGGTGTCGCTGTCTTCTGCATGAACACACTCAACGGATCGTCCGGATAGTCGCCGAAGCGCTCGCGCCGCGCATACCCCGCACGCGCATAGAAGGCCAGCGCCTCGGGCTGGCTCACGCCCGTCTCCAGCCGGAACATCGCGCATCCGCGCGTCGCCGCTTCGGCTTCGAGAAAGCCCAGCACCTTCGCCGCGACGCCTTGCCCGCGGTTCTGCGGGCGCACGTACATGCGCTTGAGTTCGCCGTAGCCGGGGTTCATGACGACGGCGCCGCAGCCGATGGCCGTGCCGGCCGCGTCGCGCGCGACGGCGAACAGCACATGCGCGGCCGACAGTGCGGCAATGTCGATGCCGTAGTGGCTCTCGGGCGGGTACAGCGGCTTCTGGTACGCATCGAGGTCATCGATGAGCTGGATGACGTCGGGCTGGTTCGGGTTTTCGATCGAGATCTGCATCGTTCGATCGTAGCGAGCCGAAGCACCGCAAAGCCCGACGCGCGACGGGGTTCTGCGCGGCGGCCAACAATGGCCGCGTCATTCATCCGTGTTCGTTGTTCGTTCGATTCAAGGAGTAGAACTTTGGAATACCGTCATCTGGGCAAATCAGGCCTCAAGGTCCCCGTGTTGAGCTTCGGCACCGGCACCTTCGGTGGCAAGGGCGAGTTTTTCAGCGCATGGGGCAGCACCGACGTGGCCGAGGCGCGCACGCTCATCGACATCTGCATGGACGCCGGCGTGAACATGTTCGACAGCGCCGACATCTACTCGGGCGGCGCCGCCGAATCGGTGCTGGGCGAGGCGATCAAGGGTCGGCCGCGCGACCGGCTGCTGATCTCGACCAAGGCCACCTTCCGCAGCGGCGAGGGGGCGAACGACGTGGGCTCGTCGCGCCATCACCTCGTGCAGGCGGTCGATGCGTCGCTGAAGCGGCTGGGCACCGACTACATCGACCTGTTCCAGCTGCACGGCTTCGACGCCAGCACGCCGGTCGAAGAAACCCTGTCCACGCTCGACGACCTCGTGCGCGCGGGCAAGCTGCGCTATGTGGGCGCGTCGAACTTCTCGGGCTGGCACCTGATGAAGTCTTTGGCGGTGTCGGAGCAGCGCGGCTATGCGCGCTATGTGGCGCACCAGGCGTACTACTCGCTGGTGGGCCGCGAGTACGAGTGGGAGCTGATGCCGCTGGCGCAAGACCAGGGCGTGGGCGCGGTGGTCTGGAGCCCGCTGGGCTGGGGCCGGCTCACGGGCAAGATCCGCCGCGGCCAGCCGTTGCCGGCCAACAGCCGCCTGCACGTGACGGCCGACATGGGCCCGCCCGTGCCCGACGAGCTGCTGTACCGCGTGGTCGAGGCATTGGAAAAAGTCGGCGCCGAGGTCGGCAAGACGGTGCCGCAGGTCGCGCTCAACTGGCTGCTGCAACGCCCGACGGTGTCCAGCGTGGTCGTCGGCGCGCGCGACGAGGCGCAGCTGCGCCAGAACCTCGGCGCGGTGGGCTGGAACCTCACGCCCGCGCAGGTGGCCGAGCTCGACGCGGCCAGCGCGACCACGCGCACCTACCCGTACTGGCACCAGCAGGGCTTCAAGGAGCGCAACCCGAACCCCGTCTGACCGGGTTCAGTCGGGTGTCAGCCCCAGCACCCACTGCTTGAACTGCTCCAGCGCCCCGGAGGCCGGCCGGCCTTCGGGGTACGCGAAGTAGTAGCCCTGGTGCACGTCCAGGTGCCGGTCCACCGGGATCACGAGTTCGCCGGTGCGCAGTTCCTGCTCGACCAGGATGCGCGGCGCGAGCCCCACGCCCATGCCCGCCGCCGCGGCGGCCACCACCATGGTGAACAGCTCGTAGCGCGGTCCGCGCGAGGCGTGCACGGTGTACTCCCATTCCTGGTGCGCGTACCAGTCGCGCCAGGCATGGGCGCGCGTGCTCAGGTGCACGTGGCGGCAGCGCTCGAAGCCGGCTTCGTCCCACCGGGCGTGCGCGTCACGGAACGCGGGGCTGCAGATGGGCACCATCTCGCCTTCGGAAAAGATCAGCCCGCCGCGCGTGTTCGGCCAGAACTGGTCGCCGAAGTAGATCGCCGCGTCGTAGGCGTTTTCCTGGAACGAGAAGGGCTGCGAGCGCGCCGACAGGTTCACCGTGATGTTCGGGTGCAGCCGGCTGAAGTCGGGCAGCCGCGGGATGAGCCATTGCGTGGCGAAGGTCGGCACCACGGCCAGCTCGAGCACGAAGCCCATCTCGTGGCCGGCGCTGATTTCCAGCGTGTCGCGACGGATCTGGTCGAGGTGGCGGCGGATGCGCGCGGCGTACTCGCGGCCCACGTCGGTGAGCGTGAGCCGCTTGCGCACGCGCGAGAACAGCGGCACGCCCAGGCGCTGCTCCAGCATCGCCACCTGGCGCCCGACCGCGCTTTGCGTGAGCGCCAGCTCGGTCGCCGCGCGGGTGAAGCTCCCCAGGCGCGCCGAGGCCTCGAAGGCCTGCAGCGCGCCGAGGTTGGGAATGTCTTTTCTCATCGCGCTATTCTGGCGGGAGCGTGCGCGGCCCGGGCAACGGCCCGGGCCCGCACATCGAAGACACGGAAAGGCATCACATGCGGCGTGTGGCGATCATCGGCGGCGGGGCCATCGGCTCGGCCATCGCGTACTTCCTGGGCGCCGACCCGACGGGCGAGGCCTTCGACATCACGGTGGTGGAGCGCGACTTCTCGTACCGACAAGCCTCGTCGGCGCTGTCGGCCAGCTCGATCCGCCAGCAGTTCTCCACCGCCATCAACATCGAGATGTCGCTCTACGGCATCGAGTTTTTTCGCACGCTGGGCGAGACACTGCGCGTGAGCGACGACGCGCCGGACATCGGTCTGGTCGAGCCGGGCTACCTGTACCTGGCCTCGCCGGCAGGCGTCGACGTGCTGCGCGAGAACCACGCGATGCAGAAGGCGCACGCGGTGGACGTGGCGCTGTTGACGCCCGAGGAACTGAAGGCGAGCTTCCCGTGGCTCTCGACCGAGGGCATCGCGCTCGCATCGCTCGGCCTTTCGGGCGAGGGCTGGTACGACGGCTACAGCCTGCTGCAGGCCTTTCGCAAGAAAGCGGTGTCGCAAGGCGTGCGCTATGTGCAGGCGCAGGCGACGGGCCTGCGGCGCGAGGGGCGCCGCGTCACCGGCGTGCAGCTCGACGGCGGCGACACGCTGCATGCGGACATCGTCGTCAACGCGGCGGGCGCGTGGGCGGCGCCGGTTGCGCAGTGGGCCGGCATCGCGCTGCCCGTGCACGGGCGACGCCGCAGCGTGTTCAGCTTTTCATGCCCGAGCGCCTTGCCGGGCTGCCCGCTGGTCATCGACACCTCGGGCATCTGGCTGCGGCCCGAAGGTCGCCAGTTCATCTGCGGCTTTGCGCCGCCCGAAGACCGAGACCCCGACGACGCGCCGCTCGAAGTCGACCACGAGGCCTTCGAAAGCTTCATCTGGCCGGCGCTGGCCGAACGCATCCCGGCCTTCGAGGCCGTCCGCATGACGGGCGCCTGGGCCGGCTACTACGAGATGAACGTGTTCGACCACAACGCAATCCTCGGCCTGCACCCGGACTGCGACAACCTGTACTTCGCGAACGGCTTCTCGGGCCACGGGCTGCAGCAATGCCCGGCGGCGGGGCGCGGCATCGCGGAGCTGATCCGCTTCGGCGGCTATCGCAGCCTCGACCTGTCGCCGCTGTCGTTCGCGCGCATCCTCGAGAACCGGCCGCTGCGCGAGAAGAACATCATCTAGGGTTGCTGCTCCGCTGGCTTGATGTCCCCCACGGGCGACAGCAGCGCCGGGTCGAAGGCGGCGAGCGCGCGGCCTTCCTTCAACCGCTTCGGCCAGTCGGGGTTCGACAGCGCGCCGCGTCCCAGCGCCACGAAGTCGGCGCCGTCCGCGAGCGCCGCTTCGGCGCGCCCCGGATCGTGCAGGCCACCGTTGGCGACGATCGCAACGCCGGGCGCGTGGCGGCGCGCGAGCTGCAGCAGGCTCGGTCCCGCATCGCCGAAGGCCGGTCGCCAGGCTTCGAACTCGGTGACGTGCAGGTAGTCGATGCCGCTGTGCGCCAGCGCCCCGAACACCGTCGACGCGCCGGCTTCAGCCTCCGGCCACTTGTGGCCGAAGTCGTTGACCTTGCCTTGCGAGATGCGCACGCCGACCGGCGCCGACGCGCCCAGCATCTGCCGCACGGCGCGCGCCACCTCGACCGTGAGCTGCACGCGCTGCGCGAGGGCGCCGCCCCAGCGGTCGGTGCGCGTGTTGGTGTGGCCGCTCAGGAACTGGTCGAGCAGGTAGCCGTTCGCGCCGTGGATCTCCACGCCGTCGAAGCCCGCCACTTCCATCGCCAGCAGCGCGGCCCGGGCGAAGCCGCGAATCGCCCCGGCGATGTCGGCATCGGTCATCGCGTGGGGCACCGGGTAGTCGCCTTCGCCGCGGTAGGCCGTCATCTGCGTGCCCAGCGGACGAACGGCCGATGGCCCCGCCGTGTGGTCGCGAAAGCGGTTGAACTGCGACAGCGCGCCCGCATGCATGAGCTGCGCGATGGCGCGCCCGCCCGCGTCCTGGATTGCCTTCACCACCGGGCGCCACGCGTGGGCCTGTTCGCCGTCGCTCAGGCCGGGCTGGCGGGCATAGCCTTGCGCGTACGCAGTGTCGGTGTAGATGCCTTCGGTGATGACGAGGCCGAAGCCGCCCCGCGCAAAGCGCTCGTAGTAGCGGGCCATGGTGCCGTTGGCGTGGCCCTCGGGCGAGGCGCTGACGCGCGTCATCGGCGCCACGGCGAGCCGGTTGGGCAGCTGCAGGCCGTGCAGCTTCGCCGGCGCGAGCAGCGGCGTGCTCATCGGGCGTCTCCGGGCGCGACGGCGATGGCCTCGATCTCGATCATCGCGTCGGGCGAGTACAGGCCCGAGACCTCCACGATGGTGTCGGCCGGGTAGGGCGCCGAGAACCATTGACGGCGCAGTTCGACGATCTTCGGAAAGTTCGCCATGGAGGTCAGGAAGATCGTCACCTTGACCACGCTGCCCAGGGTTGTGCCTGCGGCCCGCAGCACGCGGTCGAGGTTCTTGAAGGCCTGCTCGGCCTGGCGGTCGAAGTCGCCCTTGCCGACGATCTCGCCGTCGTCGCCGATCGCGGCCTGGCCGGAGACGAAGACCAGGTTGCCGAGCTGGATGGCCTGCGAGAGCAGGAAGGGGGCGTAGGGGTCAGGCTGCGTGTGGATTTGCTTGGGTTGGAGTTGCATGACAGGTGCCTTCTATGGTGAATTTCAGATCAGCCGTGGAAGTGATTTCTTCCCGCGACCCCTGAAATTTAGGGATGAAGAGGCCACCCGACAAAGGCTGATTTTTCAGCCGATGGATGAGTTGAGCTAATCTGTATGGATGCGAAGACTTCCTCCCCTGGGCGCACTGCGCGTGTTCGAGGCCGCGGCCCGCCGGCTGAGCTTCAAGGCCGCCGCCGACGAACTGCACGTCACGCCCACCGCCGTCAGCCACCAGATCAAGCAGCTCGAGGAAACGCTCGAGGTGCGCCTGTTCGAACGCGGCACGCGGCAGGTGCACCTGACGGCCGCCGGCCACCAGCTGTTTCCCGCGCTGCGCGACGGCTTCGACAGCTTCGAGCGCGCCGTCGACGGCGTGCGCCGGCTGAAGGGCACGCGCATCGCCACGTTGTCGTCCACGGTCGGGTTCATGGCCCGGCGGCTGGCGCCGCGCGCGGGCACCTTCCGCGACCTGCACCCCGAATGGACGCTGCGGCTGGACGCCACCAACCAGGTCGTCGACCTCGACACCGAGGCCGACGCGGCGATCCGCTACGGCAACGGCCGCTACGCCGACCTGGTCGTGGAGCCGCTGTTCCAGGATCACTACGCGCCGGTCTGCAGCCCCGCGCTGGCGGTCGCGGCCAAGAAAGACCTGCGCGCCGTCTCGCTGATCCATTTCGAATGGGGCCGCGCGGGGCGCGACGAAACGCTGGCGCCCGTGTGGCGCACCTGGCTCGCGCGCGCGGGCCGCACCGACGTCGATGCGCAGGCCGGCCTGTCGTTCACCGAAGAGATCCACGCGGTGCAGGCCACGGTCGCGGGGCAGGGCGTCGGCCTGCTGAGCCTGGCGCTGGTGGCCGACGAGCTGGCGTCGGGCCTGCTGGTGCAGCCCTTCGAACTGTCGGTGGAAAGCTACCGCTACGACCTGGTCTACAGCCCGCGCGCCGCCACCCGCCCCGCGACGGACGTGCTGCGCGACTGGGTACACCGCGAGTTCGGCGGCGGCGAAAAGAAGGCATAGTGGCAGGCATGACTGCCCAGACCCTGTACGCGCAAAAGCGCGTTTCCGCCGCCGATGCCGTGCGCCAGGTGCGCAACGGCGACATGATCATCGTGCCCACGGGCGTCGGCGAGCCGCCCTCGCTGCTCACGGCCTTGTCCGAGCAGCGCCGCGACTTCCGCGACGTGAAGGTGGCGCAGATCCTGGCGATGCGCAAGTACGCCTACATCGACCCCGAGACGGTCGAGCACGTGCGCCACGTCGCGCTGTTCTTCGGCGGTGCCACGCGCGCGGGCGGGCAGGCAGGCTGGATCGACTTCATTCCGAACTACTTCTCCGAGATCCCGGCGCAGATCGAGCGCGGGCAGATCGCGGCCGACGTGGTGTTCAGCATGGCTTCGCCGATGGACGCGCACGGCTACTTCGCGCTGAGCCTGGGCCCCGACTACACGATGGCCGCCGTGGCGAAGGCCCGCGCGGTCGTGCTCGAGGTGAACCCCAACGTGCCCTACGCACATGGCAACTGCCACGTGCACATCTCGCAGGTGGCGGCATTGGTGGAAAGCAGCGAGCCCGTGATGGAAGTCGGCTTGCCCAAGATCGGCCCGGTGCAGGAAGCCATCGGCAAGCACGTGGCCGACCTGATCGACGACGGCGCCACCTTGCAGATCGGCTACGGCGGCATTCCCGATGCGGTGGTGATGCAGCTCACGGGCAAGCGCGACCTGGGCATCCACACGGAGATGATCGGCGACGGCATCCTCACGCTGGTGGAAAGCGGCGCGGTCACCAACCGCCGCAAGAACTACCTGCCGGGCAAGTCGGTCGCGACCTTCGCGCTGGGCTCCAGCAAGCTGTACCGCTTCATGGACCGCAACCCGGGGCTGGAGATGCACCCGGTGAACTTCACCAACGACCCGGCGCTGGCGGGGTTGAACGACAACCTCATCGCCATCAACGCCACCATGCAGATCGACCTGCTGGGCCAGTGCGGCTCCGAGAGCCTGGGCCATGCGCCGTACTCGGGCACCGGCGGGCAGTCGGACTTCGTGCGCGCGGCCAACCGTTCGCGCGGCGGCAAGGCCTTCATCGTGCTGCCTTCGACGGCCAAGGACGACACCATCTCGCGCATCGTGCCCTCGCTGTCGCCGGGCACGCATGTGAGCACGAGCAAGAACGACATCAACTACGTCGTCACCGAATACGGCGTGGCGCAGCTGCGCGGCAAGTCGGCCAAGCAGCGCGCGCAGGAGCTGATCGCGATTGCGCACCCGAACTTCCGGGCGGAGCTGGCGGAGCAGGCGAAGCAGGCCAAACTGCTTTGAGTTTCGTAGGGGGCAGGGCGTGACTTAGGGCACTCCTGTGCGGTCCGGGCGGCGGCTACATTCGCTGCGATGAGCATCTCCTTGCGACATCTTTTCCTGCTGGGCGCGGCCTGCGTGCTGTCCGGCCAGGCGTTCGCTTGCAGCGGACCGGGCCAGCCGGGATGCCCGCCACCGAACGCGCCGGGCTGGCCACACAACAGCCGGCCGCCACCCCGGGACACCGTGCCCATACTGCCCGGCGGCACGGGCCGCTACAGCGACCCCGACGAGTACCTGGCGCCGCCGCCGCCCGACCCCACCTTCTCCTACAAATGGGGCGCGTACGTCATCGACAAGTCGAAGGGCGCCTTCGGCGGGGTCGACAACCGGGCGACCCAGGCCGATGCTGAAAACAACGCCATCGCCCAGTGCGTAGGCAACGGCGGCACCGCCGCCGGCTGCCGCAGCATGACGCTGACCTGGCAGGAGGGCTGCGGCGTGGTCGTGATGGGCCGCAACGTGCTGTCGATGAAGGCCAGCAAGCTGCAAAGCGCGGCGCAGGCGGAAGCGATGGCGGAGTGCTCCGCGCATGCGAAGGACTGCAAGGTCGTTACCGCGCGCTGCAACGCGCTGGTCGTCAATCGCTGATCAGCTGGCCTTGGCCGCCCGCACCAGCGATGGCGTGGCCTTGAAGCTCTCGGGGAACAGCTTCTTCAGGTCGTCGATCTTCGGCAGGTCGTTGATCGCGATGTAGGGCTGGTTCGGGTGCAGCGTGAGGTAGTCCTGGTGGTAGTCCTCCGCCGCATAGAAGGGCTTGGACACCTCGACCGTGGTCGCCAGCGGCTTGTTGCCGAACGCCTTGGCCTGGTTCAGCTGGGCGATGTAGGCGTTGGCGATGCGGGCCTGTTCGGCGTTTTCGGCGAACACGGTGGAGCGGTACTGCGGGCCGGTGTCGGGGCCCTGGCGGTTGAGCTGGGTCGGGTCGTGCGCCACCGAGAAATAGATCTGCAGCAGCTTGCCGTAGCTGACCTTGCGTGGGTCGTAGCTGATGCGCACGGCCTCGGCATGGCCGGTGCGGCCCGAGCCGACCTCGTCGTAGCGCGCGGTGCGGGCCTCGCCGCCCGCGTAGCCCGAGAGCGCATTGCTCACGCCCTCGACGCGCTGGAACACGCCCTGCACACCCCAGAAGCAGCCGCCTGCGAACACGGCGGTGGCGGTGGTGGCGCCCGCAGGTACGGTGAGGTCGACCGTGGGCGCGGGCACGCGGCGCGCGGTCTCGGCGAAGGAGGGGGCCGCGTGCCAGGCGAAGGCGGCGGCGAGCGCGCCGGCGGCGATGGCGAAGGATTTCATGGCGGTCTTTCGTAGGGAGCGCAGGAAAGGAACAGTGATCCCGATCCCGCCGGCCGTCAATGGCGGCGGGGCCGGTGAGAAGGCGGCTTACTTCTTCATCTCGTCCTTGCCCATCGCGTCCTTCTTCATTTCGTCCTTGGCCATGGCATCTTTCTTCATGCCGTCTTTGGCCATGCCGTCCTTCTTCATGGCGTCCTTGCCCATGGCGTCTTTCTTCATCCCGTCCTTGGCCATGCTGTCCTTCTTCATGCCGTCCTTGGCCATGTCGTCCGCGGCAAAGGCCGAGGCGCCGGCGAAGGCCATGCAGGTGGCGAGGAGGGTGGCGGTGAGCTTGTTCATGAGAGTCTTCCTGAGTTGAGGTTGGGTTTTGTTGTCAAGATCGGCGCGGTCCCCGATGGAGACACGGCCTCGCGCTTTCTTCGGCAGTCGAGCGGCTGTGGCAGCTGCTCAGCTCCCTCCGAACCAGTTGTAGCCCTGGTCTTCCCAGTAGCCACCGGGATAGGTGTTGGTCACGTACATCGCCTGGATGTGTTTCGGGTTCTTGTAGCCAAGCTTGGTCGGCATGCGCAGCTTCATCGGGAAGCCGTACTTCGGCGGCAGCGGCTGGCCGTCGTAGCTCAGCGTCAGCAGCGTCTGCGGGTGCAGCGCGGTGGGCATGTCGATGCTGGTGTGGTAGTCGTCCACGCACTGGAAGCCGACGTACTTCGCGCTCAGGTCCGCACCCACGTGCCGCAAGAAGTCGGCAAAGCGCACGCCGCCCCATTTGCCGATGGCGCTCCAACCTTCGACGCAGATGTGGCGCGTGATCTGGTCCTGCTGCGGCAGGGCGCGCAGCTCGGCGAGCGTCCAGCGTCGCTTGTCGGCGACCATGCCGCTCACTTCGAGGCGGTAGGTGGCTTCGTCGACCTCACGGACCTCGTCCTCGCCGTAGTAGGCGTTGAACGGAAAGGGGCGCGTGATCTCGGCTTCGGTGTAGGTCGGCGCCAGCCGCGTCGGGCTGAAGAGCCAGCCCTGCACCTCGTCGTTGAAGCGCGAGACCTTCGCCAGCGCCGCTTCCACGTGGCTGTCGTCGCTGATGCTGCAGCCGGTGAGCATCGACAGGCCGCCCAGCGTCAGCGAACGGCGCAGGAACAGGCGGCGCGAGGGGGCGTCGAGTTGGCGCTCGATGAGGGCGCGGGCTTCGCGCACCACGGCGTCGCCGTCGACACCGACCAGGGGAGGGCGTTTGAAAAAGAGGCTCATGGGGTGTGGGGCGCGCGACCGCGCAGCATGGTGAGCAGGGTGCGGGGCACGAGCGCCACCATCACGAGGTGCACGGCAACGAAAGCCACCAGGGCGGCCATCGCCACGAAGTGGACGCGGCGCGCGGCTTCGTAGCCGCCCAGCAGCTCGCGCAGCAGCGGGAACTGCACCGACTTCCACAGCACCAGCCCCGACAGCACGATCGCGACGAGGTCGACGATCACGAACAGGTAGGCGAGCTTTTGCACATGGTTGTAGTGGCGCGGGTCGGCATGCGAGAGCCTGCCGCCGAGCGCGGCCCGCGCATCGCGCCAGAGACCGGCTGGTGTGAGCGGGAAGAACTTGCGCGCGAAGCGCCCGCTGGCAAGGTTCAGCACCAGGTAGACGAGCCCGTTGAACACCAGCAGCCACATCGCCGCGAAGTGCCACTGCAGCGCGCCGCCGAGCCAGCCGCCCAGCGTGATCGAGGCCGGGAAGCGAAAGGCAAGGAAGGGCGCCGCGTTGTAGATGCGCCAGCCGCTGGTCACCAGCACCAGCACGGCCAGCGCGTTGAGCCAGTGCGTGACGCGCATCCACAGCGGGTGGATCGGTCGGTGGTCGGGGGCGGCGCGTGTCTGCATGGGCCGGATTGTTGGGCGCACCCCCTCGCCGATTCATCACGCAAAGTTCAAAGATTCGTGATAACTCCGGAGGGCGTCTCGCGGGACAATCGCGGCCATGGACACCGCCAAACGCGTGCTGATCGTCGAGGACGACGCCCACATTGCCGAGCTGCTGCGAATGCACCTGCGCGACGAGGGCTATGCGGTCGAGCACGCCGCCGACGGCCACGCGGGCCTGCGCGCGCTGGAGCGCGGCCAGTGGGACGCGCTGGTGCTCGACCTCATGCTGCCCGGCATCGACGGCCTCGAAATCTGCCGCCGCGCCCGTGCCATGGCGCGCTACACGCCCATCATCATCGTGAGCGCGCGCTCGAGCGAGGTGCACCGCATCCTCGGGCTGGAGCTGGGCGCCGACGACTACCTGGCCAAGCCCTTCTCGGTGCTGGAGCTGGTGGCGCGCGTGAAGGCGCTGCTGCGGCGCACCGACGCGCTGGCGCGCAACGCGCGGCTGGAGTCGGGCAGCCTCACGTTGGGCAACCTCGACATCGAGCCGCTGGCGCGCGAGGTGCGCATCGACGGCAAGCCGATCGAGCTCACGCCGCGCGAATTCGACCTGCTGTATTTCTTTGCGCGCCACCCCGGCAAGGTGTTCTCGCGCCTCGACCTGCTCAACCAGGTCTGGGGCTACCAGCACGACGGCTACGAGCACACGGTCAACACGCACATCAACCGGCTGCGCACCAAGGTCGAGGCCGACCCGGCCGCGCCGCGGCGCATCCTCACGGTGTGGGGGCGCGGCTACAAGCTCGCGACCGATGACGCTGCGCCAAAAGGTGAAGTTCCATGATGGCCTGGGCCACGCTGTCGCGGCGGCTGTCGATCGCGTTCGCGGTGCTGCTGCTGGCCTGCTGCGGGGCCTCGGCGTGGTTGCAGATGCGCGCCGGCGCGCAGCACGCGCAAGAGGTGACTCAGCGCCTGTCGCTGGGACTCGCGGCCCACATCGCCCAGAACACTGAGCTCATGAAGCCGGGCGGTCTCGACCCAGTGGCGGTGAAAGACCTGTTCGACAAGCTCATGACCGTCAACCCCAGCGTCGAGGTCTACGTGCTGGGGCCCGACGGCCACATCGAGGCCCAGGCCGCGCCGCCGGGGCACCTCAAGCGCGACAAGGTGGCGCTCGGCCCCATCCGCCGGCTGCTGGCTGGCGAGCGGCTGCCGATTGCGGGCGACGATCCGCGCAGCCCCGACGGCGCCAAGGTCTTCAGCGCCGCGCCGCTGCGCATGGGCGGGCGCGATGCCGGCTACGTGTACGTGGTGCTGCAAGGCGAAGACCACGACGCACTGGCCGCCAACCTCTCGACCGACACCGTGCTGCGCACCACGCTGTGGTCGATGGCGCTGGTGGCGCTGCTGGGGCTCATCGCCGGGCTGGTGGCGTTCCGCCTCATCACGCGGCCGCTGCGCGAGCTGACGGCGGCGGTGCGGCGTTTCGAGGCCGAGGGCATCGAGGCGCTGGAGCGCGAGGCGCCCATGCCCGCGCCGCCGCGCCACGCCGACGACGAGATCGCGCAGCTGCAGCAGGCTTTTGCGCAGATGACGCGCCGCATTGCCGAGCAATGGCGCGAACTCAGCCTGCAGGACCGCCAGCGCCGCGAACTCTTCGCCAACATCTCGCACGACCTGCGCACGCCGCTCACCTCGCTGCACGGCTACCTCGAGACGCTGCTGCTCAAGGCCGGCACGCTCAGCGAGGAAGAGCGCCGCCGCTACCTGGAGATTGCGCTCGGCCAGAGCCGCAAGGTGGGCCGGCTCGCGCAGGAGGTGTTCGAGCTGGCGCGGCTCGAGTACGGCGTGGTCAAGCCCGAGAAAGAAAACTTTGCGCTGGCCGACCTCGTGCAGGACGTGTTCCAGAAGTTCGAGCTCGCGGCCGAGGCGCGGCGCCAGCAGCTCAAGCCCGACATCGCGCCGAACCTGCCCGTGGTGTCGGCCGACCTCGGCATGATCGAGCGCGTGCTGACCAACCTGCTGGACAACGCCATCCGCCACACGCCGGCCGGCGGCGAGATCGAGGTGCGCCTGCGCCCGTCCGACGCCGGCGTGGCGGTGCAGGTGAGCGACACCGGCCCCGGCATTCCGGGCGAGCTGCAGAAGGGGCTGTTCACGCGGCCGGCCTTTGCCGATGGCGGTGCGCGCGGCGGCGGGCTGGGGCTGATGATCGTGCAGCGCATCCTGCAGCTGCACGGCAGCGACATCCGGCTCGTGCCGCAGCCGGGCAAGGGTGCGGTGTTCCTGTTCCGGCTCGGGGGCGCCACAGCGCGCTGAAGGCGTTGAAGCCGGCGTGAGTCGGGTTTGCCAGCGGGCGGCGGGCGATGCTACAAGCGAAGCGGCATCACCCCCCAAGAACAGAAGGAGACCACCGACCATGCCCGCTTTCGAGACCGTCCTGATCGACAAGGACCCGCAGCACCCGCGCATCGCGCGCCTCGTGCTCAACCGCCCCGAGAAGCTCAATGCCATCGGCGACAGCACGCCGACCGACATCCGCCGCGCGGTCGAATGGGCCGAGGCCGACGACGAGGTGCATGTGATCGTGGTCGAGGGCGCGGGCCGCGCCTTCTGCGCCGGCTACGACCTGGGCGACTACGCCGAAGGCCACGGCCGCGAAGGCCAGGGCGACCATCCCTGCCGGCAGGAGAAAACGCCGTGGGACCCGATGCTCGACTACGCCGCCATGAAGCGCAACACCGAAGACTTCATGTCGCTGTGGCGCTGCCGCAAGCCGACCATCGCCAAGGTGCATGGCTACGCGGTGGCCGGCGGCAGCGACATCGCGCTGTGCTGCGACCTGCTCACCATGGCCGACGATGCACGCATCGGCTACATGCCCACGCGCGTGTGGGGCTGCCCGACCACCGCCATGTGGACCTACCGCCTCGGCGCGCTGCGCGCCAAGCAGCTCATGTTCACCGGCGACACCATCACCGGCACGCAGGCGGCCGACTGGGGCCTGGCCAACTTCGCGGTGCCGGCGGCGCAGCTCGACGAGGCCACGCTGGCGCTCGCGCAGCGCATCGCGGGCGTGCCCAGTTCGCACCTCATGATGCACAAGATGGTCGTCAACCAGGTCTGGCACTCGATGGGGCTGGAGCAGACCCAGATGTTCGCCACCATGTTCGACGGCATCACGCGCCACAACCCCGAAGGCATGTGGTTCCGCCGCCAGGCCGAGGCCGAAGGCTTCAAGAGCGCGGTGCAGTGGCGCGACAGCGGTCGGCCGATTCCGGAAGGCGACGAGGCGAGGGCGCGCATCGCCGAGCTCGAAGCGAAGCTGGCTGCGCGCGGCTGAGCGCGATGGTTCGCGCGGTGGCTCAGCCGCCCTTGCGGCGCTTCACCACCACCGTGGCCTCGAGGCCTTCGTAGGCCTCGGCGTCGCCGTACCAGCTGCCCGAGATGGGCGCCGCCAGCGCGGGGTCGCGCGCCACGCCCACGCGGATCAGCTGGCCGCTGCCCATGAGGTTGTTGGTGGGGTCGAAGGCCAGCCATCCCGCACCCGGCAGGTAGGCCTGCAGCCACGCGTGTGTGCTGCCAGCGCCGGTGACCGATTCGCCGGGCGCCTGCCCGGTGGCGTCGTTGTCGAGCGACGCGTCGTAGAGGTAGCCCGAGACGAAGCGCGTCGCGATGCCGAGACGGCGCGTGGCCTCCATCATCAGCAGCGCGTAGTCGCGGCAGCTGCCGCTGCCCAGCGCCAGCGTTTCGAGCGGCGTCTGCGTGCCTTCCTCGTCGCGCGCCTTGTATTCGAAGCTCTGGCCGATGTGCGCGTTCATGCGCGTGAGCACGTCGCGCGTGCTGTTGGGCTGGTCGGTGTGCAGGAACTGGTGCGCCCAGCGGATCAGCGTGCCGTTGGCATCGTCGTTGTGGTGCGGGCGCAGGTAGTGCTCCAGGTCCAGGCGCTCCTGCACCGAATAGGCAAAGGGCAGGAACTCGGCCGACGGGTCGAGCGTGAGCAGGTCGCGCTGCGACGGCGGCACGTGCTCGATGGTGAAGGAGCAGACGATGCGCAGCTCGGTCGCCTCGCCCAGCGGCTGCACCAGCGCGACGGAGTTCGAGTACGGGTCTTGAATGAGCCGCGTGAGGGCCTGCGGGCTCACCTGCAGGTCGGTGGCGAGCACCCGCAGGTCGTGGCTGTCGCGCGGACGGAACATCACGCGGTGCAAGCCGAAGGTCACCGGCTTGTTGTAGCGGTAGACGGTGGTGTGGGTGATGTCGTACTGGATGGCCATGGCGCGCATTGTGCGGTGCGCGCGTGGCGCCGGGGAGCCGGGAAGCCCGTACGGGCCGATTCAGTCCGATCCGGGCCAGAGCCGCTGCGTACCCAGCGCCTTGGCGAGCGTCGCGGGCAAAGGCAGCGGCTCGCCGTGCCATTTCGCCGCCAGCAGCTCGGCGCACAGCGTGGCGAAGCTCAGGCCGCGCGAGCCCAGCGCGGTGCAGGCCCACAGGCCCTCGTCGGCGCCCGGGGCCAGCGGGCCGACCAGCGGCCGGCGGTCGCCCGAGGCGCAGCGCACGCCGACCCAGGCGTGGGTGTCTCCGCGTTCGAAGGCGGGCGCCAGCGCCGCGGCGGCACCGGGGTGCAGGCGCGCGAGCCGTTCGCGGTTGGCGAGGCGGTCTGCGTCGGTGGGGGCGAGATCGGTGCTGTCGCGGTCGAAGGTGGCGCCGATCAGCCACAGCGGCTGCGGTGCCTGGCCATCGGGCACGCCGGCGATCAGGTGGCCGTCGCCGTTGATGGGGGTGGCGGGCAGGGCGGCGGGGTCCGCGCGGCCCCAGGCGACCTGGCCGCGCACGGGTTGCAGGGGCAGATTGGGTGCGAAGCGGTGCGATGCGAAGCCCGCGGCCACGACGACGCGGTCGGCTTCGGCGAGCAAGGCGCCGGCATCGTCGAGCAGCTGCCAGCCGCTGTCCGTGCGTGCGAGGCGCGCCGCGTGGCAGTTGCCGCGGAATTCGACGCCCGGTTGGCCCAGCCACGCGGCGATCAGCCGGTGCGGCCGCACCCAGGCCGCGCGCGCATGCCAGAGCGCCGGCGTGTCGGGCGGCAGGCCGGCTGCTGCGAGCCGGTCGGGCTGTGCGGGCCAGGATTCGTTCGGCCCGTCCGCGCTCCAGCCGGGCGGCACGCGCACGTCGCCGTCGGGGCGCCGTTCAAGCGAGCCGTGAGCGCCCCAGTCGCGGCCGGGGTCGAGCCGCTGCGCCAGTTCGGTCCAGGTGGCGCGGATGCCGGCGCGCGTGAGCCGCGACAGCAAGGCGTCGTCGGACGACACATGCGGCGCCAGCAACCCGACCGGCAGGCCCGAAGCGCCCGAGGCCGGCGTGTCGGCGGCGTCGAACACCGTGACCCGCCAGCCGCGCCGCGCAAGGCTGGCCGCCACGGCCGCACCCGCGAGCCCGGCGCCGATCACCGCGCAATGGCCGGGCGCGTCGACGCCTTCGCGCACCGGCTGGCGGCGCCGCACCGTCCAGGCGGGCGCGAACACGCCGCGCAAGCTGCCGGGGCGCGGGTCGAGCTGGAAGCCGTTCTGCGCCAGCGCATGGCGCACCCCGTCGTCGTCGGTGCGGGCTGCGAGGCCGGTGCCCTGGCGGGCGAAGCGCGACACCGCCTTGAGCGTGTCGGGCGAGGCCATCGCCGCGCCGAAACCGTCGAGGAAGAGGCTGTCGGCCTCGAAGCGTTGCGCGCGCAGCATCGGCTGCAGCTCGCCCACGCACAGCGTGAGCAGCACGCGGCCGTCGTCGAAGGCCAGCCGGTGGAAGCCCGGCAGCAGCCCGGTCCATTGGCGGGCCAGCTCCTCGGCGAGCGGTGCCAGGGCCGGGTCGGCTTCAGACGCGCGCAGCAGATCGCCGGCCGGCGCCGGATGGGCGTCGACCGCGACGTAGTGCAGCAGGCGCGGCCGGTGCGGGTCGGCGCGCCAGGCCTGCCAGGTTGTCAGGAAATGAAGGCCCGGCCCGAAGCCGGTTTCGAGAATCCGCCATTGCTGGCGCCCGGACCAGGCGGCGGGCAGGCCGCAGCCGTCCAAAAACACACGGCGCGAAAGCGCCGGTGTGTCGTTGTCGAGGGGGGAGGTGTCGCCGGAGCGCGCGCCGAGCGGGGTGCCGTCGGCGGCCACGCCGGACTCAGGCCGCGGGAGGGGGAACGTAGCCTTGCGCCACGTCGGCGCCTTCGCCGAAGAAGTGCTTTTCCATCTGGCGCGCCAGGTACTGGCGGGCGCGCAGGTCGGCCAGGTTCAGCCGGTTTTCATTGACCAGCATGGTCTGTTGCTTGAGCCAGGCGGCCCAGGCCTCCTTGCTGACGTTTTCCCACAGGCGCTTGCCCAGGTCGCCGGGGTACGGCGGAAAGTCGAGTCCTTCGGCCTCTTTGCCGAGCTTGATGCACTGAACCATGCGTGCCATTTGATTGCCTCTTGTGGGGGGAAAGCGGTTGCTTAGTTGATTTGGCTATTAAGAACTGAAAACTTGGTCGTTCCAGTTCCTATATGTCGTATTCAGAATACGCAGCTTCATTGATATGCCTTTTTAGAGCAAGACACCATGAGCCTTCGCCGCGACTTTATCAAGCTTTCCCTGGGTGCCGGCGTGGCCGGTGCCTTGGCCCTGTCGGCATTGCCGTCGTTTTCGCAGGGTGCGGCGGGTGCCAAGGGCCCCGTGACGCTGCTGAACGTGTCGTACGACCCGACCCGCGAGCTGTACGTGGACTACAACCAGGCCTTCGCCAAGTACTGGAAGGCCAAGACCGGCCAGGACGTGAGCGTCAAGCAGTCGCACGGCGGCTCGGGCAAGCAGGCCCGCTCGATCATCGACGGCATCGATTCCGACGTGGCCACGCTGGCGCTGGGCGGCGACATCGACGCCCTGGCCACGCATGGCGGCCTCGTCAAGGCCGACTGGCAAAAGCGCCTGCCGCACAACTCCGCCCCCTACACCTCGACCATCGTGTTCCTGGTGAAGAAGGGCAACCCCAAGGGCCTGAAGGACTGGGACGACCTGGTCAAGCCCGGCGTGCAGGTGATCACGCCCAACCCCAAGACCTCGGGCGGCGCCCGCTGGAACTACCTGGCCGCCTGGGAGTTCGCCAAGCGCAAGTACGGCGGTGAAGCCAAGGCCAAGGAATTCGTCGGCAACCTGTACAAGAACGTGCCCGTGCTCGACACCGGCGCGCGCGGCTCGACCATCACCTTCGTGCAGCGCGGCGTGGGCGATGTGCTGCTGGCCTGGGAAAACGAAGCCTTCCTGGCGCTGAAGGAATTCGGCCCCGAGAAGTTCGAGATCGTCGTGCCGTCCATCTCCATCCTGGCCGAGCCCAGCGTGGCGGTGGTCGACAAGGTGGTCGACAAGAAGGGCACGCGTGCCGTGGCCGAGGAGTACCTGAAGTACCTGTACTCCGACGAAGGCCAGGACATCGCCGGCCGCAACTTCTACCGCCCGACCTCGGACAAGGCCAAGGCCAAGTACGACAAGCAATTCCCCAAGCTCACGCTGGTGACCATCGACCAGGCCTTCGGCGGCTGGGCGAAGGCGGACAAGGAGCACTTCGCCGATGGCGGCTCCTTCGACCAGATTTACGCGCCCAAGCAGAAGTAAGCGCAGCTGTTCCGGATCGATCGCTGGTGGCACCCCGTGGGAGGGCGCCGGGGATCGCTTCGCCCTGAATTTCTCCTGAAGCCCAACGAAAGTTTCTCGTGTCCGTTCTCCTGATTGCCGGCAGCCCCTCGGCCCCGTCCCGCTCCACCGCCTTGCTCGACGCGGTGGGCGAGCGGCTGGCCCAACGCCATGCGCGCATCGAGCGGCTCGCGATCCGCGACCTGCCGGCGCAGGCGCTGCTGCTGGCCGAGTGGGCGCATCCGGCCATCGAGCGAGCCATTGCCCAGGTGGCGGCGGCCCGCGTGATCGTGGTGGCCACGCCGGTCTACAAGGCGGCCTACAGCGGCGTGCTGAAGGTCTTTCTCGACCTGCTCTCGCAGAACGCGCTCAAGGGCAAGACGGTGCTGCCACTGGCCACCGGCGGCAGCCCGCACCACATGCTCGCGCTCGACTACGCACTGCGCCCCGTGCTGCAGTCGCTGTCGGCGCGCCACATCCTGCCGGGCGTCTACGCGAGCGATTCGCAGATCGCGCTGACGCCCGAGAACGCCTACCAGGTGCACCACGACCTGGCGGAGCGCCTGAACGAGGCCGTCGAGGTGCTCGCAACCGAAGGCCTGAAGCTGCCGGCGACCCATGGCTTCGAGCCGGTTCCCTTTTCCCGTGTGCGATGTAGCGTCTGACGACCGGGTTCCCCGCTGAACCCGGCCCCGGCCAGACCTCTTTCCGTTCCCCGTTTTTTGAAGCCGCCTGCGCGCGGCCGGGGGATCGCTTTGCCCCACGTTTTTGCACCAAGGAATTCCGCATGAACCCCGTCGCTCCCGAAGACTCCGTGTTCGAAGTCGCGCCGCGCTCCTTCTGGCAGGCGCTGCGCGACCTGGCCATCAGCGCCATCGTCGTCACCGCCATCGCGCTGATCGTGAGCTTCATCTCCGCCGCTTCGGCACACGCCCAGACGCAGACGAAGGCCAGGGGCGAGCTGCGCATCGGCTACCAGAAGTCGGCCAGCCTGTTCGTGTTGCAGAAGGCGCAGGGCACGCTCGAGAAGAAGCTCTCGCCGCTGGGCTTCGGCGTGAAGTGGGTCGAGTTCCCGGCCGGCCCGCAGCTGCTCGAAGGGCTGAACGTGGGCGCGGTCGACGTGGGCTATGTCGGCGAGGCGCCGCCCATCTTCGCGCAGGCCGCGGGGGCGAAGTTCGTCTACTTCGGCTACGACCCGGCCGCGCCGCGCGCCGAGGCCGTCCTCGTCACCAAGGATTCGCCCATTCGCTCCGTGGCCGACCTCAAGGGCAAGAAGGTCGCGCTCAACAAGGGCAGCAACGTGCACTACCTGCTCGTGAAGCAGCTCGAGAAGAACGGGCTGAAGCTCTCCGACATCCAGCCCGTGTACCTCGCGCCCGCCGATGGCCGCGCTGCGTTCGAGAGCAAGAACGTCGACGCCTGGGTGATCTGGGACCCGTTCCAGGCCGCCGCCGAGAAAGCCACCGGCGCCCGCGTGCTGGCCGATGGCGCGCCTGACGTGGTCAACAACTACCAGTACTACCTGGGCGAGCGCGGCTTCGTGAAGAAGCACCCGCAGGTGATCGATGCGCTGTTCGCCGATTCGGTGGAGCAGGGCATCTGGCTCAAGAAGAACCTGCGCCAGGCCGCCGAGCTGATCGCGCCGCTGCAGGGTCTGCCCGTCGATGTGGTCGAGCTGGCGCTGCGCCGCTACGAGTTCAACGTGAAGCCGATCACCGCCGCCGTCGCGGCCGACCAGCAGCAGATCGCCGACACCTTCTACGCGCTGAAGCTCATCCCCAAGCCCATCAAGGTCAGCGACGCGGTTGTCACGGCCCAGCCCTGAACAGTTTCGAAGGACCTCATTCCATGACCCGCATTGCCATTCCCCGCCGCCGCCTGCTCCAGGGCGCGGCCGCCGCCCTCGCGCTGCCGTCGTCGTTCGCCGCCCTGGCGCAGAGCCCCGCGCGCCAGTTGCGCATCGGCCATCAGAAGGGCTACCTGAGCGTGCTCAAGGCCCGCGGCACGCTCGAGAAGCGCCTCGCACCGCTGGGCGCCACCGTGAAGTGGACCGAGTTCACGGCCGGCCCGGTGCAGCTCGAGGCACTGAACGTCGGCTCGATCGACTTCGGCGACGTCGGCGAAGCGCCGCCCATCTTCGCGCAGGCCGCCGGCGCGCCGCTGGCCTACGTGGGCGCCACGGTGCCGCGCCCGAAGACCGAGGCGGTGCTGGTGCCCAAGGGCTCCGCCATCCAGACCGTGGCCGACCTCAAGGGCAAGAAGATCGCGCTCAACAAGGGCTCGAACGTCCACTACTTCATCGTCAAGCTGTTCGAGAAGCACGGCCTGGCGTACAGCGACCTGAACCTGGTCTACCTGCCGCCGGCCGACGCGCGCGCCGCCTTCGAAAAAGGCTCGGTCGACGCCTGGGTGATCTGGGACCCGTTCCTGGCCGCCGCGCAGCAGTCGCTCGACGCACGCATCCTGGCCGACGCCGTGGGCGTGGTCGGCAACCGCGCCTACTACTTCTCGTCGCTCGACTACGTGGCGAAGAACGCCGACGTGCTGGCCATCGCGATCGAAGAGGTCAACAAGATCGACCAGTGGGGCGCCGCCCACCGCAACGAACTGGCGACCGAGCTGTCGGCCATCTGGGGCCTGCCCAAGGCGGTGGCCGACCTGTCGCAAGGCCGCACCGCCTATGGCACGGGCCCGATCACCAAGGCCATCCTGGCCGAGCAGCAGCAGATCGCCGACACCTTCTTCGCGCTCAAGCTGATTCCCAAAAAGATCAACGTGCTCGAAGCCGCCGGCGCGGGGATCGCGTGATGGCCGCCGTGTCGACTGCGCTGCACGAACGCGCCGGCCAGGTGCTGGCCATCACGGCGCGCGCCTGGGGTGTCGTGTCCGCGGCGCGCCGCCTTCCTTTCCTGCTTGCCGTCTGAACGGGCAAGCCAACGAACGATCGAGAGTTTCCGATGCAGATCTTCTGGTTCCTCCCCACGCACGGCGACAGCCGTTACCTCGGCACGAGCGAGGGCGCGCGCGCCGTCGACCTGCCGTACCTGCAGCAGATCGCCGGCGCGGCCGACCACCTCGGCTACGAAGGCGTGCTGATTCCCACCGGCCGCTCCTGCGAAGACCCGTGGGTGATCGCGTCCAGCCTCATCGGCGCGACGAAGAAGCTCAAGTTCCTGGTGGCCGTGCGCCCCGGCCTGCACCAGCCCAGCCTGGCCGCGCGCATGGCCGCGACCTTCGACCGGCTCTCGGGCGGGCGCCTGCTTGTGAACCTCGTCACCGGCGGCGACCAGGCCGAGCTGGAAGGTGACGGCGTGTACCTCGACCATGCGGCGCGCTATGAGCAGTCGGCCGAGTTCATCCGCATCTGGCGCGAGATCATCGCGCGCAGCCACGAGACCGGCACCTACGACTACGAAGGCAAGCACCTGAGCGTGAAGGGCGCGCGGCTGCTGTTCCCACCGGTGCAAAAGCCCTATCCGCCCGTGTGGTTCGGCGGCTCGTCGGCCGCAGCGCACGACCTCGCGGCCGAGCAGGTCGATGCCTACCTGACCTGGGGCGAGCCGCCCGCGGAAGTGTCGAAGAAGATCGCCGACGTGCGCGCCCGCGCCGAACGCCAGGGCCGCAGCGTGCAGTTCGGCATCCGCCTGCACGTGATCGTGCGCGAGACCGAAGACGCCGCCTGGAAAGCCGCCGAAGAGCTCATCAGCCGCGTCGATGACGAGACCGTCGCGCGCGCCCAGGCCGCCTTTGCGCGCATGGACTCCGAAGGCCAGCGCCGCATGGCCGCGTTGCACGCCGGCGGCGCCAAGCGCGGGCGCGCCGACCTGGAGATTGCGCCCAACCTCTGGGCTGGCGTGGGCCTGGTGCGCGGTGGCGCGGGCACGGCGCTGGTCGGCGACGCCAAGACCGTGGCGGCGCGCATCGAGGAGTACGCGGCGCTGGGCATCGACAAGTTCATCTTCTCGGGCTACCCGCACCTCGAAGAGGCCTACCGCTTCGCCGAGCTGGTGTTCCCGCTGCTCTCGCGCAAGGCGAAGACGCAACTCGCGGGCGGCTCGCTGAGTGGCCCCTTCGGCGAGGTCGTCGCCAACCTCGACGCGCCTTCCCGACTCGTCTCCCAAAGCTGAGGACACGCATGACCGAACAAGTACAGGAACTGCCGGCGGTGGCGCCGGCATCGAACGCCGCAGGCGATGCAGGCAGCGCGCTGCGAGGCTTCGGCCTCAACGTCGCGAAGCGGCTCATCCCGTGGCTGGTGCCGGTGGGGCTGATCGTCGTCTGGCAGATCGCCTCGTCGCTGGGTTGGCTCTCGACGCGCGTGCTGCCGGCACCGCTGGACGTGGTCAAGGCCGCGTGGTCGCTCACCGTGTCCGGCGAGCTCTGGACGCACGTGAAGGTGAGCGCGGGCCGTGCGCTCGCGGGGCTCGCCATCGGCGGTGGCGTGGGGCTGGCGCTGGGCCTGCTCACGGGCTCGGTGAAGTTCTTCGAGACGCTGCTCGACTCCACCATCCAGATGGTGCGCAACATCCCGGCGCTGGCGCTCATTCCGCTGGTGATCCTGTGGTTCGGCATCGACGAGTCGGCCAAGCTCTTCCTGATCTCGGTGTCGGTGTTCTTCCCGATCTACCTGAACACCTTCCACGGCATCCGCAACGTCGACCCGCAGCTCATCGAGATGGGACGCACCTACGGCCTGTCGCGCTGGCAGCTGTACCGCGAGGTGATCCTCCCGGGCGCGCTGTCGTCGATCCTCGTGGGGCTGCGCTTCTCGCTGGGCCTGATGTGGGTGATCCTCATCGTGGCCGAGACCATCTCGGCGCAGGCTGGCATCGGCTACCTCACGATGAACGCCCGCGAGTTCCTGCAGACCGACATCGTGCTTGTGGGCATCCTGCTGTACGCGCTGCTCGGCAAGCTGGCAGACCTGTTCGCACGCGGCCTGGAGCAATGGTGGCTGCGCTGGCACCCGGGCTACCAGAAGAAGCCGGCGAAGTGAGGGCAGGGCACATGAACCACATTCTCATCAATCGCCGCACCGCCATTGCGACGCTGGGTGCGCTCAGCGCAGGTGCCGTGCTGGCGCAGCAGCAACGGCCCGCCACGGTGCGCTTCGGCTACCAGAAGTCGTCCACGCTGATCGCGCTGTTGAAGGTGCAGGGCACGCTCGAGAAGCAGCTCGCGCCGCTCAACGTCGCGCTGAGCTGGCACGAGTTCACCAGCGGCCTGCCGCTGCTCGAGGCGCTGAACCTCGACAACCTGGACATCAGCGCCGACGTGGCCGACACCGTGCCTGTGTTCGCACAAGCGGCCGGCGCCGACCTGACCTTTCTGGCGCAGGAAGCGCCATCGCCAGCCGCGCAGGCCATCGTCGTGCGCGACGAGTCGCCGCTCAAGACCGTGGCCGATCTCAAGGGCAGGAAGGTCGGTTTCGCGAAGGCGGCCGGCGCGCACTACCTGCTGATCGCCGCGCTCGAAAAGGCCGGCCTGTCGTTCAAGGACATCGAGCCCGCCTACCTCACGCCGGCCGACGGCCGCGCCGCCTTCGAGCGCGGCGCCATCGATGCCTGGGTGGTGTGGGACCCGTTCCTGGCTGCCGCCCAGCGCCAGTCGAAGGTGCGCATCCTGGCCGACGGCGCGGGCATTGCGTCGTACCAGCGCTACTACCTGGCGAGCACCAAGTTCGCGAAGGCGCGCCCCGACGTGCTGCGCGTGGTCTACGCCGAGTTGGAGAAGACCGGCAAGTGGGTCAAGCAGCACCCCAAGGAAGCCGCGGCCCTGCTGGCGCCCGTGTGGGGGCTCGACGCCCCGACCATCGAGCAGGCCAACAGCCGCCGCAGCTACGCCGTGCGGCCGGTGGTGGCCGGCGGGCTGGCCGAACAGCAGCGCATCGCCGATGCCTTCTTCGCCGAGAAGCTGCTGCCCAGAAAAATCGATGCGCTGAACGTGGCGCTGTTCAACCCCGGGGCCTGAATTCATGAGTGCCGTTCTCAAAGACATCCAACCCCAAGCCATTGCCGGCGGCGTGCGCCTTGAGGCGCGCGGCCTGCACAAGCGCTACGGCGCGCGCGAGGTGCTGCGCAACACGCAGCTCACCATCGAGCCGGGCCAGTTCATCGCCATCGTCGGGCGCAGCGGTTGCGGCAAGAGCACGCTGCTGCGGCTCATCGCAGGCCTCGAAGAAGCCAGCTCTGGCGGCCTGTACACCGACGGCAAGGCCGTGAGCGGCCTGCACGACGACACGCGCATCATGTTCCAGGAGGCGCGCCTGCTGCCCTGGCGCCGCGTGCTCGACAACGTGACGCTGGGCCTGCCGAACGACGCCAAGGCGCGCGGCAAGGAAGTGCTCGCGCAGGTCGGCCTGGCCGACCGCGAGAACGAATGGCCGGCGCGTCTTTCGGGCGGGCAGCGCCAGCGCGTGGCCTTGGCGCGCGCGCTGGTGCACCACCCGCGCCTGCTGCTGCTCGACGAGCCGCTGGGCGCGCTCGACGCGCTCACGCGCATCGAGATGCACCGCCTCATCGAGAACCTGTGGCAGCGCCACCGCTTCACCGCGCTGCTGGTGACGCACGACGTGCAGGAAGCCGTGGCGCTGGCCGACCGCGTGATCCTCATCGAGGACGGTCGCATCGCGCTCGACGAGAACATTGCGCTGGCGCGTCCGCGCTCGCAGGGCGACCCGGCCTTTGCCGCGATCGAAAAACGAATCCTCGACCGGGTGCTGCAGAAGTCCGAAGAGACCGATGTGGAAAGCACCGATGCCAGCTGGCTCACGCCCCAGGCCCATGCCTTGCGCTGGGCGATCTGAGTCGTTTCATCCATTCCCCCTTTGAAAGGCAGTCGCATGTCGCAGAACTGGAAATTCGAAACCCTGTCGGTCCACGCCGGCTACTCGCCCGACCCGACCACCCGCGCGGTCGCGCCGCCGATCTACCAGACCGTCGCCTATGCCTTCGACAGCGCGCAGCACGGCGCCGACCTGTTCGACCTGAAGGTGCCGGGCAACATCTACACCCGCATCAACAACCCGACGCAGGACGTGCTGGAGCAGCGCGTGGCCGCGCTCGAAGGCGGCATTGCGGCGCTGGCGCTGGCCTCGGGCCAGGCGGCCGTGACCTACGCGATCCAGACCATCGCCGAGGCCGGTGACAACATCATCAGCAGCACGGCGCTCTACGGCGGCACGTACAACCTGTTCGCCCACACGCTGCCGCAGTTCGGCATCACCACGCGCTTCGCGGACCATCGCGACCCGAGCAGTTTCGAGAAGCTGTTCGACGAGCGCACCAAGGCGGTGTTCGTCGAGTCGCTGGGCAACCCGGCGGGCAACGTGACCGACATCGCGGCCATCGCCGAAATCGCGCACCGCCACGGCGTGCCGCTCATCGTCGACAACACCGTGCCCTCGCCGTACCTGAGCCGGCCCATCGAGCACGGCGCCGACATCGTGGTGCACTCGCTCACCAAGTACCTGGGCGGCCACGGCACCAGCATCGGCGGTGCCATTGTCGATTCGGGCAAGTTCCCGTGGGCCGAGCACAAGGAGCGCTTCAGGCGCCTGAACGAGCCCGACGTGAGCTACCACGGCGTGGTCTACACCGAGGCGCTGGGCCCGGCCGCCTACATCGGCCGTGCGCGCGTGGTGCCGCTGCGCAACACGGGCGCGGCCATCTCGCCGTTCAACGCCTTCCTGATCCTGCAGGGCATCGAGACGCTCGCGCTGCGCATGGACCGCATCAGCAGCAACGCGCTGGCGGTGGCGCAGCACCTGAAGCAGAGCAAGGCCGTCAACTGGGTGAACTACGCCGCGCTTGAAGACCATGCCGACTACCCGCTGGCGAAGAAGTACTTCGGCGGCAAGTCCAGCGGCGTGCTGACCTTCGGCATCGGCGCAGGTCGCGAGGGTGGGGCGAAGTTCCTCGATGCGCTGAAGCTCTTCACGCGCCTGGTGAACATCGGCGACGTGCGCTCGCTGGCCACGCATCCCGCATCGACCACGCACCGGCAGCTGTCGCCCGAAGAGCTGGCCCGCGCTGGTGTCACGGAAGACACGGTGCGCCTGTCGGTGGGCATCGAGCACATCGACGACCTGATCGCCGACCTCGACCAGGCCCTGGCCGCCGCATCGAACTGACACAGTGTTCCAAGACATGACCACACTGCAAGCCATCCCTGACGCTGCGCTGGACCAGCTGTTTCGCAAGGCGCGCACCGTGCACGCCTTCAAGCCGGTGCCCGTGACTGACGCGCTGATCCACCAGCTCTACGACCTCGTGAAGTGGGGCCCGACCGCCTACAACGCCCAGCCCGCGCGCTACGTGTTCGTGCGCAGCGAAGAGGCCAAGGCCAAGCTGAAGCCGGCCGTGTCGGCGGGCAACACCGCGCAGACGCTGCAGGCCGGCGTGACGGTGATCGTGGCGCACGACACGCGCTTCTACGAGCACCTGCCCACGCAGTTCCCGGCCTACGACGCCAAGCCCTTCTTCGAGAAGAGCGCCGACGCCGCGCAGGCCACGGCCTTTCGCAACAGCAGCCTGCAGGGCGCCTACCTGATCCTGGCGGCGCGCGCGCTCGGGCTCGACGCGGGGCCGCAATCGGGCTTCAACGCCGACCTGGTCGACAAGGCCTTCTTCCCCGACGGCCGCTATCGCGCGAACTTCCTCGTCAACCTCGGCGTGGCCGACCACGCCGGCACTTTCGAACGCGGGCCCCGGCTGGCGTTCGACGACGTGGCCGAGATCGTCTGAGCGTCGGCCGTTTTCACTCACAACCCCTGTCAACCCTGAAAGAGAAATCACCATGTCCATCCAAGCCATCAACGTCCGCAACCAGTTCAAGGGCAAGGTCCGCGAGATCATCCGCGGCGACGTCGTCTCCGAAGTCGATGTCGAAACTGCCTGGGGCATCGTCACCTCCGTCATCACCACGCGCTCTGTCGACGAGCTGCAGCTGAAGGTGGGTTCCGATGTGGTCGCACTTGTGAAGTCGACCGAAGTTTCGATCGCCAAGCTCTGACGGACCCTCGGGCTTTGCGATTCCCCGGTGCTGTCTTTGGCGCCGGGGTTTTTCACATCTGCTGGTTCGGGGCGTGTGCCCAGGCCACCGGGTACTTCCCTCCGCGAATGTCCCCCGCCTTCGGCTCCTCCTTGATTTCGCTGCGGGAAGCACCCAGTGTCCTGAGCACACCGGACGCTGTCGTTGTGCTCGCCGATCAACGACCGCTGCGCATGACGCTCACGTCGATGGGGTGCCTTGCGCAGCGAAATCAAGGAGGAGCCCGAAGGGCGGGGGACATTCGCGGAGCAAGGTACCCCGTCGGCGGGAGCGTTGCCCTGAAGCACCCACGCCCAGCACCCCATAGATCACAAGGTTGTTAAGAATCGACTTTTGAGTCGTTTGACCTTGGCCTTCGCACTCCTACAGTGGTGGTTATCGCCATCAAGGAAGATGGAATGACCAACGTACAACAGGAGCCGAACCGCATGTCCGTGGAAGTTGAAGATGTCATCGCCTTGCCGCCCGCCCTCGAACAGGCGCGCGCGCAAGCCATCGAAAAGAACTGGCCCTACGCCGGCGGCGTGACGCCCCCCGTGGCCTGGCAACTGGTGCAGGACGGCCAGGCCCTGCTCGTGGACGTGCGCTCCGGCGAAGAGCGCAAGTTCGTCGGCCACGTGCCCGACAGCCTGCACGTGGCGTGGGCCACAGGCACCGCGCTCACCCGCAACCCGCGCTTCGTGCGCGAGCTCGAAGCCAAGGTGGCGAAAGACGGCGGCAAGGAGGCCGTGGTGCTGCTGCTGTGCCGCAGCGGCAAGCGCTCCGCACTGGCGGCCGAAGCTGCGGCCAAGGCCGGCTTCACGCAGGTGTTCAACGTGCTCGAAGGCTTCGAGGGCGAGATCGATGCGCGGCAGCATCGCGGCGGGGCCGACGGCTGGCGCTTCCATGGCCTGCCGTGGGTGCAGGACTGAACCCCCATCGATAGAAACACACGGGAGGAAAAAACACATGGCTCAATTCGAAGTGAGTGACATCGTGCGCGCACTGCACGAGGTGCGCGACGAGTGGCGCGATTCGCAACGCCGCTCACGCGAGCCCGGTGCGCGCGAGTTTCCGTCGCGCGATGCGCTGGCGCAGATCGTCGAGTCGCTCAAGGGCGCGCTCTTTCCGATGCGGCTGGGCCCGCCGGACCTGCGCCACGAGAGCGAGGATTTCTACGTGGGCCACACGCTCGACGCCGCCCTGCAGGCGCTGCTGGTGCAGGCCCGGCTCGAGCTGAACTTCAACGCACGGCTGGCACCGCGCCCCGCGAGCGAGATCGACGCTGCAGCCACCGAAGCCGTGCGCCAGTTCGCGAACGCGCTGCCGGGCCTGCGCCGGCTGCTCGACAGCGACGTGCTCGCGGCCTACCAGGGCGACCCCGCCGCGCGCAGCGTCGACGAGGTGCTGCTGTGCTATCCGGGCGTGCTCGCGATGATCCATCACCGTCTCGCGCACCGGCTCTACGAGCTCGGCCTGCCGCTGCTCGCGCGCATCGTGGCCGAGCTGGCACATGCGCAGACCGGCATCGACATCCACCCGGGCGCGACGATCGATGCGGGCTTCTTCATGGACCACGGCACCGGCGTCGTGATCGGCGAGACGGCCGTCATCGGCAAGCGCGTGCGGCTGTACCAGGCCGTCACGCTCGGCGCCAAGCGCTTCCCCACCGACGCCGAAGGCAACCTGCAGAAGGGCCTGCCTCGGCATCCGGTGGTGGAGGACGACGTGGTCATCTACGCGGGCGCCACCATCCTGGGCCGCGTCACGCTCGGCAAGGGCGCGGTCATCGGCGGCAACGTGTGGATCACCGACGACGTGAAGCCCGGCGCCAGCGTCACGCAGGCCAGCCTGCAGAACAACAGCGCACCGAAGGCGGGCGGCGTATGAAGGCCTTTGTCGAAGACTTCGGCGTCACCGTGCGCCAGCTGCGCGAAGGGCAGGGCTGGTCGCAGGAAGAGCTGGCCGAGCGTTCCGATCTGAACCGCTCGTACGTGGGCGAAATCGAGCGCGGGCGCGTGATCCCGTCAATCGTCACGGCGCAGAAGCTGGCCACCGCGCTGGGCATCAACATCGTCAACCTGCTCGCGCGTTGCGAGCAACTGGAGCAGTCGCGCCTTGCACGGCGGATCAACTTGGCGGCTATAGCCTGTTGAGGGGAAACCCGTGGTCGCCAGACACTGGCGATCACTTTTTCCTCAACCCACGGAGCCTTGATCCATGAGTGCAACAGTCGGTGGTACCACCGCCCTTGGCGACAACGCCGCCCGCCAGCTAGCCAACGCCACCAAGACCGTTCCCCAACTCGAGACCATCAGCCCGCGCTGGCTGACACACCTGCTGCAGTGGGTGCCGGTGGAAGCGGGCATCTACCGCGTCAACAAGGTCAAGAACCCCGAGTCGATCAAGGTCACCTGCACCTCGCGCGAAGAAGAGAACCAGCTGCCGCGCACCTTCGTCGACTACGAAGAGAACCCGCGCGAGCACTACCTCAATGCCGTGAGCACCGTGCTCGACGTGCACACCCGCATCTCCGACCTGTACAGCAGCCCGCACGACCAGATCAAGGAGCAGCTGCGCCTCACGATCGAGACGATCAAGGAGAACCAGGAGAGCGAGCTCATCAACAACCCCGACTACGGCCTGCTGGCGCAGGTGAGCGAAGAGCAGCGCATCTTCCCGCTGACCGGCGCGCCCACGCCCGACGACCTGGACGAGCTGTTGACCAAGGTGTGGAAGGAGCCCGCGTTCTTCCTCACGCACCCGCTGGCCATTGCCGCGTTCGGGCGTGAAGCCACGCGCCGCGGCACGCCGCCGCCCACGGTGAGCCTGTTCGGTTCGCAGTTCATCACCTGGCGCGGCATTCCGCTGATTCCGTCGAACAAGGTGCCGGTGGCCGACGGCAAGAGCAAGATCCTGCTGCTGCGCGTGGGCGACAAGCGCCAGGGTGTGGTGGGCCTGTTCCAGCCGGGCCTGTCGGGCGAGCAGAGCCCGGGGCTGTCGGTGCGCTTCATGGGCATCAACAACCATGCGATCGCGTCGTACCTGATCTCGCTGTACTGCTCGCTCGCGGTGCTGACCACCGACGCGCTGGCCGTGCTCGACGACGTCGAGATCGGCAAGTACCACGACTATCCCGACACCTACAAGTAAGCCGCGGTGAGCAGCACACCCACGTTCCCGGGCGAGGCGCCGTTCGATCCGGCCGTTCTCGCGCGCATGGCCAGCGCCATGTTCTCCGCGCCGCCGGGCGCGCAGTTTCCCGCCAACATCGCACCGCCGGGCTCGCCGCTGGTGAGCCCCGCCGGCTTCGGGCCGAGCGTGCCGGGTACACCGATCCCGCAAGGGCAGATTCCGGGTGCCAATGTGCTGCCGGCATCGCCGACGCAGCTGCCGTCGCTTGCGAACCGCGCGCCGGCCTTGCTGCCGCACGCGGTGGCGGGCAATGGCGTGCCGGACACGGTGCTGTCGGTGGCGCCGGCCTTCGAGCCGCGTTCGGGCGGCGTGGTGCAGGGCGTGCCGCAGCAGGTGGGGGCGCCTGCGTCGCCGCAGGCAGCCTCTGCATCGCCGTTCTACTTCCTGAACCACAGCTACGGGCATCCGACGGCAGGCACCGCCAGCGATGGCTTTGCGATCCACGATCCGTTCGCGGGCCTTGCCGCGCCGACGGCGCAGCCCGCGTTGCCACCGAGCCCACCTTCGGCGCCGGCCGGACGCGACGCGCAGTTCTACTTCGTCGATGCAGTGCGTCTGCCCAACGGCTTTGTCACACCGGCCAAGCCCGATCCGCGCGGTCCCGACGCGGTGCCGCTCGCCGGCAGCGGCCAGCATCCGCCGTTCGATGTGCACGCCGTGCGGCGCGACTTCCCGGTCCTGCAGGAGCGCGTGAACGGCAAGCAGCTCGTGTGGTTCGACAACGCCGCCACCACGCACAAGCCGCAGTCGGTCATCGATCGCATCGCGTACTTCTACGAGCACGAGAACTCGAACATCCATCGCGCGGCGCATGAACTCGCTGCGCGCGCGACCGATGCGTACGAAGGCGCGCGGGAGCGTGTGCGCAAGTTCATCAACGCCCCCGAAGTCGACGAGGTGATCTTCGTGCGCGGCACCACCGAGGCCATCAACCTCGTGGCCAAGAGCTGGGGCGGCCAGCACGTGGGCGAGGGCGACGAGATCATCGTGTCGAACCTCGAGCACCACGCGAACATCGTGCCGTGGCAGCAGCTTGCCGCCGCCAAGGGTGCGAAGCTGCGCGTGATCCCGGTGGACGATTCGGGGCAGGTGCTGCTCGACGAATACCGCAAGCTGCTGAACGACCGCACGAAGATCGTGGCCGTCACACAGGTCTCGAATGCGCTGGGCACCGTGGTGCCGGTGAAGGAGATCGTCGAGCTGGCGCACCGCGCGGGCGCCAAGGCGCTGGTCGATGGCGCGCAATCGGTCTCGCACATGCGGGTCGACGTGCAGGACCTGGGCGCCGACTTCTTCGTGTTCTCCGGCCACAAGGTGTTCGGCCCGACCGGCATCGGCGTGGTGTGGGGCAAGCGCGAGGTGCTCGAGGACATGCCCCCGTGGCAGGGCGGCGGCAACATGATTGCCGACGTGACCTTCGAGAAGACCGTGTTCCAGCCGATCCCGAACAAGTTCGAGGCCGGCACCGGCAACATCGCCGATGCCGTGGGCCTGGGCGCGGCCATCGACTACGTGAACAAGGTCGGCATCGAGAACATCGCGCGCTACGAGCACGACCTGCTGGTGTACGGCATGGCGCAACTGGGTGCGATTCCCGGCGTGCGGCTGATCGGCACGGCGGCCGACAAGGCGAGCGTGATGTCGTTCGTGCTCGACGGCTACACCACCGAAGAGGTGGGCCACGCGCTCAACGACGAGGGCATCGCGGTGCGCACGGGACACCACTGCGCGCAGCCGATCCTGCGGCGCTTCGGTGTCGAGACCACGGTGCGGCCGTCGCTGGCGTTCTACAACACCTTCGACGAGATCGACCGGCTGGTGACGGTGGTGCGGCGGCTCGCCGGCCAGCGGCGCACGCGCTGAGCCGGCTCAGGGCTTCGATGCCAGGTGCTGCCTGAAGAAGGCGAGCACCTTGGCATTGAAGTCGGCATGAAAGGCGACGCGGTCGAATCCAGCGGCATCGCTGCAGATCTCCGGCAAGGCCTTGGCCATGGCCGGCGCGCAGGGCGCCAGGAAGGCGAAGTGCGCGGTGTTCGCGGGCACGTACCAGTCCGGCGCGGAAGGCAGGTTGCGGCGAACCGCTTCGACGTCGTCCAGCGTCACCCCGTCGCCGCCGCGCGCGGAGGCCCAGAGCTGGATGGGCACCGTGACCTGCTTCAGCCCCTCGGCATCGAAAAAGCTCAACGGATCGACGATCACCGCCGCCTTGATGCGCGCATCGCGCACCGGCGGCGCGGGCAGTTCCTGGCGCTGGATCTGGCCGCAGAACGGAATCTTCGACGCCGGCGTGCAAAAGCGCAGGCCCAGCTTGAAGTCGGGCACCGCGCCCGTTGCCACGAGGCCGGTGTAGCCGCCGCGCGAGAAGCCGAAGAAGCCGACCTGATCGGCGGCGAGCTTCGTGTGCCCAGGCCACGTCTTGAGCATGTGATCCGCCAGTCGCCGCATGTCGACGGGCCGTGCGGCAAATGTCGAGAGATGGCCCCGGCGTTCCATGTCCTGGAAGTTGTCGTTCGGGTGGTTGATGGCGGCGACCACGAAGCCCGCGTCGGCCAGCGCCGCCGCCGTGTCGTGGTGGCCGAGGAACGAGCCGCCCGAGCCGTGCGACATCAGCACCAGCGGCAGGCCGGTGCCGGCGACGGGGCAGTCCTTGGCGGCCGAAATGGCGATCAGGCCGAACGCGATCTCGCCGGGCGCCGCCTCGCAAGGCGTCCACACCGCGCCGCGCAAGGCCGGCCCGTCCTTGTCGGCCGGCACCTCGATGAAGCTGAAACCCGCGGCATGGCTCCATGCGGCAGACACACAGAGGGTGGCGAGCAGGGCAAGGCGATGCAGGGTCATGGCGCGCAAGGGGTAGGGGGCTGAACGGGCCGCCAGTGTGCCGCCTCCGGCCCCGCGCCGCCAGCCCGTTTTGCGTCGTGCGATGCGGGCGCGCTATGCTCTGTCGCTGTCCATCACGCTGCTTGTCTTCGCATGTCCCAGCCTCAGGTTTCTTCTTCCGGTGCTCCTTCTTCTGTCAGCGATTCCTGCGATGTGTTCGTGATCGGCGGCGGCCCCGCGGGTTCGACCGTCGCGGCGCTGCTGGCGCAGCAGGGGCGCAGGGTGGTGCTGGTCGAGAAAGAGCACCACCCGCGTTTTCACATCGGCGAATCGCTGCTGCCTGCGAACGTCGAGCTGTTCGACAAGCTCGGCGTGCGCGACCAGGTCGAGAAGATCGGCATGCCGAAGTTCGGCATCGAGTTCGTCTCGCCCGAGCATGAGCACCGCAGCTACGTGGAGTTCGCCGAAGGCTGGGACAAGTCGCTCGACTCCGCCTGGCAGGTGCGCCGCTCCGAGCTCGACGAGCTGCTGTTCCGCAACGCCGCCACGCGCGGCGCCCAGGCCTTCGAGGGCTGCAAGGTGCGCGACGTGGCCTTCGACGCCGACGGCACCACCGTGCAGGCCGTGATGGACGACGGCGCCAAGCGCAGCTGGCGCGCGCGCTTCGTGGTCGACGCCACGGGCCGCGACACGCTGCTGGCCAACAAATTCCGCTGCAAGCAGAAGAACCCCGACCACAACAGCACCGCGCTGTTCGGCCACTTCACCAATGCCGAGCGGCTCGAGGGCAAGAAGGAAGGCAACATCAGCATCTGCTGGTTTCCGCACGGCTGGTTCTGGTTCATTCCGCTGGCCGACGGCACGACCAGCGTGGGCGCGGTGTGCTGGCCCTACTACCTGAAGACGCGCGAAAAATCGCTGAAGGAATTCTTCTACGACACCATCGCGCTGTGCCCCGTGCTGGCCGACCGCCTGAAGAACGCCACGCTGGTCGACGACGCCGTGCACGCCACGGGCAACTTCTCGTACTCGAGCACGCACGCCACCGGCGACAACTACCTGCTGCTGGGCGACGCCTTCACCTTCATCGACCCGATGTTCTCCTCGGGCGTGTACCTGGCGATGCACAGCGCCTTCGACGGCGCCGAGCTGGTGGCCACCGCGCTCGACCAGCCGGCCGAGCTGGCCCGCGCCCGCGAAGGCTTCGAGGCCATGATGCGCAAGGGCCCGCGCGAGTACTCGTGGTTCATCTACCGCGTGACCAACCCGACCATCCGCGACATGTTCATGTACCCCGGCAACCCGTTCCGGGTGAAGGAGGCGCTGATGTCGCTGCTGGCCGGCGACATCTACAAGGGCACGCCAATGTGGGGCGCGCTGCGCATGTTCAAGGTGCTGTACTACGGCATCTCCCTGGCCAACTTCCGCCGCACCTGGGCGGGGTGGAAGCGCCACCGCTTCAACATCCGCGACATGGGGGCGTTGAAGGGGGAGACGATCCTCAAGTCGGACTAGACGCGCCGCGGGGCTACCAGCCCGTCAGGCCGGTACGGGCAGACGCCCACGCGGTGTTCGATGCGCGCAATGTCGCCACCGCATGCGCCACCCCCAACTGCGGGCTGCTGAGCACATCGACCCCGAGGTCCGCCAGCAACCCCGTCACCGGCGCCATCGACGCCTGCGCCAGCACGATCACATCGGTGCCGTCGGCCGCGGCGCGGATCGATTCGGCCAGCGTGGCCACGTAGCGCGCGATGTCGCCGGACTGGAAATGCACCCAGGCGTCCTCGACCAGCAGCGTGCTGGCGCGGATGCCGACGCCGGCCTGCCGCGCGGCTGAAAGCACGAGCGACAGGGTCGGGTCGATGGTGCTTTCGACGGCGCCGACGATCAGCACGCGCGGGCCGTTGCGCACGGCGCGGTCGGCCATGGCGCGGTCGATGCGCAGGGCGGCGAAGGCGCCGCCGGTGGCGGTCTTTTCGGCGATGCCGCCGATGGTCGAGCAGGTGCACACGACCACCGAAGCGCCGTCCGAGGCGGCGTCGCGCATGGCCTCGTGGACGCGCGCCACCAGGCCGGCGTGGTCGACGCCCAGGGTGCGCGCATCGGCGAGCAGCTCTTCCATCACCAGGTGCTGCACGCGCAGCTCGGGCGCGATCTCGCGGGCCAGGCTGCCGAAGGTCTGCACATGCACCTGCGCGGTATGGAGGAAGGCGAGCGTGTCGGCCATGAGCTTGCCGCCGTTCAACCGGCCTCGCGGGCGCGCCGGAACTCGTAGGCCTTCAGATGCACGTACGCCGTGCGCAGTACCGATGGCGTGGCCGAGGCGCTGCGCGGCGCGCGGGCCAGCAGGTCGCCCAGGATGTGGTCGGCCTCGACGCGTGCGCCGCGGGCCATGTCCTTGTACATCGAGGCGGTCATGGGCGAGCCGGCGGTCGTGACCACTGCGCGGCCGCGCGTGAGGGCGCCGGGCCGCGGGGCAAAGCCGTTGTGGGCGGCGATGGCGCAGCACTCGTCGAAGATCGCAAGCGCCACGTCTTCGCCGCCGGCGGCCACGATGTCGCCGATGGAGGCGTGCATCAGGCTCGTGAGGCCCGCGGCCGAGGCGATGAAGACCCACTTCTCCCACATGTCCTGCGCGATGGTCTCGCTCGCGGTGGCGGTGAAGTTCGCGCCGGCGAACTGGGCCGCGATGGCGTCGATGCGCGGCGAGCGCCCGCCCGCGCGTTCACCGTAGCTCAGGCTGTGCATGTCGTTCAGGTGCTGCACGCGGCCCTCGTCGTCGAGGGTGGCGGAGATCATGCACAGGCCGCCGAGCACGCGCGCCTCGCCGAAGCGCGCGACCAGCCGGTCGATGTGGCCCAGGCCGTTGAGCAGCGGGAGGATGACGGTGTCGGGCCCGACGGCGGGCGCGAACGAATCCATGGTGGCGTCGAGGTCGTAGGCCTTGCAGCCGACCACGACCACGTCGTAGGGGCCATCGATCTGTTGGGCCAGCACGTGCTTCGGCGTGGGCAGGTCGAGGTCGCCGAAGGGGCTGCGCACCACGAGCCCGGTCGTGGCCAGCTGGGCCGCGCGGCCGGGACGCAGTAGAAAGGTCACATCGCGGCCTGCCGCGAGCAGGCGTGCGCCGAAGTAACCACCGAGTGCTCCCGCACCCACCATCAGGAATCGCATCGCGCGCTGCCTCCGAAGAAACTGAAGATCGGAAGCGATGATGCCCCGGATCGCGCGCGGGCGCCTCAGGGGTGTTGCGAGGTCGCCAGCCGCTCGCGGGCAAAGGGCCGCAGGTCGAGGCCGTGCGCGCTCTCGCGGCCCAGCACGCGGTCGGCGATGGCGTCGCCCAGCCCGGCCGAGTGCTTGAAGCCGTGGCCGGAGCAGGCCGAGACGATCAGCACATTCGGCAGGCCGTCGAGCGCGTCGATCACGAAGCGGCGGTCGGGCGTGACGGTGTACATGCAGGCGCGGGCCTTGAGCGCGTGCCCCGCAATCTGCGGAAAGCGCCCGGCCACGCGGTGGCGGTACATGGCGGCGCTTTCCTCGGCGCTCACCTCGCGGTCGAGCGCATCGGGCGTGGTGGCGTCGACGTACTGCTCGGTGGCGACCTTCAGCGCGGGTTGCGACGCGTCGGAGGCCGGAAAGCCGTACATGTAGTCTTCCTGCGCGTCGCCGAACATCCAGATGAAGATGGGAAAACGCCCGGGCGCGAAGTCGGCTGCGGCGGCGGGACCGGTGTCGAACCAGTGCATCACCTGGCGGTGCACCGAGAAGTGGGCCTGCCAGTCGGTGCGCGCCTGCCGGCCGAGGAATTCGGGCAGCCAGGCGCCGGCTGCGACCACCACCTGGTCGGCGGTGAAGCTCGCGGTTTCGGTGCGCACACGCACGGTGTCGCCGTTGCCCACGGGCTCGACGCTCAGCACACGCTCGCCGGTGCGGGTCTGTGCGCCGTCGGCGCGGGCCACGGCGAGCTGGGCGGCGATGGCGTCTTCGGGGCGCACGAAGCCGGCGTCGCGTTCGAGGTAGCCGATCTCGTCGCCCTGCAGGTGGAACTGCGGGTAGCGCGCGCGGATGCCGGCCGCGTCGAGCACCTCGTGCGCGATGCCGAAGCGCTCGGCGCAGGCGATGGTGCGGCGCACGAAGTCGGACTTGCCGTGGTGCTCGGCCACGCGGTCGCGCGGCGCGAGGATGAGGCCACCGGTGGTGGTCATCAGCGGGCGGCCGGTGCGCGCCTCGAGTTCGCGCCAGATGGCGTGCGAGCGGTGCACCAGCGGCACGTACTCGTCGCCTTCGCCGACGGCCAGCCGCGTGATGCGCGAATCGCCGTGCGAGGAGCCGCGGTCGTGCGGCGGCGCGAATTGGTCGATGCCGAGCACGCGCGCGCCGCGTTGCGAGAGCTGGTAGAGGGTGGCCGCGCCGAGGGCGCCCAGGCCGATGACGATCGCGTCGTAATGAGTAGGGGAACGGGTCACGGGGCGAGAGGTTTCGTCGTCAAACAAGGTTCAGGTCGAGAAACGCATCCTTCACCGCGATGGGCTGGGGAATGAGCTTCAGCTGCGCGAACACGTCGGCCAGGCCCTGCTGTTCGCGGGCGATGGCGGGCGTGAGCGCCACGACGCCATAGTGCCGCCGTTCGGTCGCCAGCGCCAGCACCTTGGGCTCGACCTTCAGCTGCGGCGCGAGCGTGGCCACCACCTCGCCGGGGTGGGCCTGCGCCCAGTCGTTGGCCTTGCGCAGCTCGGCGAACACGGTGCGCAGCGTGTCGGCGTTGGCGCGCGCGAAGGCGGGTTGCGCGAAGTGGTAGGTGCGGTTGCCGCTCAGGCCGGTGCCGTCGAACAGCAGGCGCGATTCGGTCGCCACCTGCGCGCCGGCCAGGAACGGGTCCCACAGGCCGATGGCCGCGACGCTGCCCGACTGGTAGGCGGCCACGGTGTCGGAGGCCGTGACGATGTAGACCGGCTCGATGTCTTCGTAGCGCAGGCCGGCCGCTTCGAGGGCGCGGATCAGCACGTACTGCGTGTTGTAGCCGCGGCCGGTGACGACCTTCTTGCCCTTGAGGTTGCGCACGTTGCGGATCGGCGAGTCGCGCGGCACCAGGAAGCCGACGCCGCCGGGGTAGGGGCTTTCGGCCGCGAGGTAGACCAGGCCCTTGCCGCTGGCCTGCTGGAACACGCCGATGCCGTCGGAGGCATGGCCGAAATCGATGGCGCCGGCCGCCAGCGCTTCCGACAGCTGGCTGCCGCCGAGGAACTCGCGCCACTCGACGTTCACGCCGGCCGGCGCCAGTGCCTTCTCGAGCTGGCCCGTGCCCTTGAGGATGTTGAGCGTGTTGAACTTCTGATAACCGATGCGCAGCGTGCGGGCGCGCGTCTGGGCGAACAGCGGGGCCGAGGCGGCCACGGCGGCGGCGCCGACGCCGGCGCGAAGCAGAAGGCGCCGGGAGACGGCGGGTGAGGAAGAGCGTGGGAAGTGCATGGGAAGAGCGGGGCCGCGTCGCGCAGCCGAAGAAGAAAAAAGCAGTCAGTCGAAAGGCAGAGGCTGGCCACTCTAGGGATCGACGCTGTCTCGCGCCACGAAGCTTTTGTCATTTGTTCATGCGCAACTCATCGCTGCATATGCAAGCGGAAATTGCTTCGTTGGCGCCGCACGCGGCGCTGCCTAGAGTCGCGCTCTCTTTTTCCACTTCCAGCGAAGCGCAGGCATGACCCGCAACACCAAACATCTCACCGTGACCAGTCTGGCCCTGGCCCTCGGCGCCTTCACCACCCTGGGCAACATCGCCTGGGCCGACAAGCTCGACGACATCCGCAAGGCCGGCGTGCTGCGCGTGGCCGCGTTCGACGGCAACCCGCCCTTCGGCTACATCGATCCGGCCAGCAAGAAGCAGGTGGGCCACGACATCGACCTGGCGACCGAGTTCGCGAAGAGCCTGGGCGTGAAGATCGAGCTGGTGCCGACCAACCCGGCCAACCGCATCCCGCTGCTCACCTCGGGCAAGGCCGACGTGGTGTTCGCCAGCTTCACCATCACCGACGAGCGCGCCAAGGCGGTGGACTTCACCACGCCGTACTTCCTGGTCGGCCAGCAGTTCCTCGCGAAGAAGGGCGTGCTGAAGGAGGCCGCGCAGATCAAGGACATCCGCATCGGCACCGAGAAGGGCACGACGATGGAGTCGAACCTGCGCAAGAACTACCCCGACGCCAAGGTCGTGCTCTACGACGATTCGCCCTTTGCGCTGGCCGCGCTGCGCAACGGCAACGTGCAGGCCATCACCAACGACGGCGTGAAGCTCACGGCGCAGTGGAACGCGATTCCCGACAAGGAGAAGTACGAGATCCCGGCGATCACGGTGTCGAAGGAATACCTCGGCGCGGCCGTGGCCAAGGGCGAGACGCGCCTGCTCGAGACGCTCAACGCCTGGCTGGTCGACAGCGAGAAGAACGGCCGCGCCGTGGCGATCTACGACACCTGGTTCGGCCCGAACAGCAAGGGGCCGCTGCCGCGCCTGCTGAAGATCGGCGACCAGCGCGTGGCCGCCAACTGATGGGGCGCGCAACGACCGGATCGATGCGGCCTTGAGCGATTTCCTGCGCGAGCACCTGCTCGCGCCCCATTACCTCGGCTGGCTGCTCGACGGCTGGCTCGTGACCGTGGGCGCCTCGCTGCTGGTGGCGGCGGGCGCCACGCTGCTGGGCGTCGTCGTGGCGGCGGGGCGCTCGTCGAGCCGGCCCGCGTGGCTGCGCGCGAGCGGCGCGTACGTCTCGCTGTTTCGCAACACGCCGCTGCTGGTGCAGCTCTTCTTCTGGTACTTCGGCGCGCCCAGTTTGTTGCCCGAGGCGCTGCGCGAAGGGCTGCTGGCGGGACGTTTCATTTCCTTCGAGCTTCTGTCGGCGCTGCTCGGGCTCACGCTGTATGCGGCCGCCTACGTGGGCGAGGACATCCGCTCGGGCATCCGCGGCGTGCCACTGGGGCAGACGCTGGCGGCGCAGGCGCTGGGCTTCACGCGCGCACAGGTGCTGGCGCAGGTGGTGCTGCCGCAGGCGCTGCGCATCGCGTTGCCGCCGCTGCTGGGGCAGTACATGAACATCGTCAAGAACACCTCGCTCGCGATGGCCGTGGGGCTGGTCGAGCTGTCGTACGCCTCGCGCCAGGTCGAGGCGGAAACCTTCAAGACCTTCCAGGCCTTCGGCGTGGCGACGCTGCTCTACATCGTGACCATCGGCGCGATCGAGCTGCTGGCGGCGTGGGCTGCGCGTCGGCAATCGTTGGTGCCGGGGAGGGCGACGGCATGACCGATGCGCTGCACATGCTGTGGGACAGCCTGCCGTACCTGCTGTGGGGCGCCTTTCCGCAGGGCGAGCTGGGCGGTGCGGCGCTCACGGTGCTGCTCAGCGCCGGCTCGGGCATCGCGTCGGCGCTGCTGGGGCTGGCGTGGGGCATCGGGCTGGCCATGGCGCGGGGGCCGCTGAAGCGCGTGCTGACGCTGGGGCTGGCCTTCCTGCGTGCGATCCCGGTGCTGATGCTGATCTTCTGGACCTACTTCTTGCTGCCGTTCGCGCTGGGCGTGAGCGTGCCGGGCGTGTTGTCGGTGATGTGCGCGCTGTCGCTGGTGGGCGGCGCCTACCTGGCGCACGCGGTGCATGCGGGCATCCGCGGCATCGGGGCCGGGCAGTGGGCGGCGGGGCTGTCGCTCGGGCTCACGCGCTGGGGCACGCTGCGCCACGTCGTGCTGCCGCAGGCGCTGCGGATGATGCTGCCGTCGTTCGTCAACCAGTGGGTCACGCTCGTGAAGGACAGCTCGCTGGCGTATGTGGTGGGCGTGGGCGAACTGTCGTTCGTGGCCTCGCAGGTGAACGCGCGCACCATGGTCTATCCGGCGGAGATCTTCGTGCTGGTGGGCGCGATCTACTGGCTGCTGTGCACCGGGCTGGACCGGCTGGCCCACGGGGTCGTGCGCCGCGCGCAGGCGGGTGCGCCGGTTGTCATGAACTTTTCTGGAAAAGGTCTTGAGCGCTTCGCATAATCGTCCCGGTCATTCCGACAGCCTTTTCCATTTCAAGGAGTTCCACCCATGGCACAGACCCGGATCGCCGTCATCGTCGGCAGCCTGCGCAAGGATTCGTTCAACCACAAGCTGGCCCTGGCGCTGGCGCATCTCGCGCCGTCGGACTTCACGTTCGAGACCCTGCGCATCGACGACCTGCCGCTGTACAACCAGGACGACGACGGCAACCAGGCCGCGCAGGTGAAGCGCCTCAAGAGCGAAGTGGCCGCCGCGCAGGGCGTGCTGTTCGTCACGCCCGAATACAACCGCTCGATCCCCGGCGTGCTGAAGAACGCCATCGACCACGCCTCGCGCCCCTACGGCCAGAGCGTGTGGGCCGGCAAGCCGACCGGCGTGCTCGGCATCTCGGTGGGCGCCATCGGCACCGCGCTGGCGCAGCAGCACCTGCGTAACATCCTGGCGTACCTCGACGCGCCCACGATGGGCGGCCCCGAGGTGTTCCTGCAGGCCAAGGAAGGCCTGTTCGACGACAAGGGCCACATCGGCAACGAAGGCACGCAGAAATTCCTGCAGGGCTGGATGGACAAGTACGTGGCTTGGGTCAAGGCCCACTCGGCAGCCTGAACGCAAGGCCATCGCCCATGAAAAAGCCGCCCCACGGGGCGGCTTTTTCGTTCCGCTGGCGAAAGACTCAGGCGGCTTGCGCGACGTTCTTCTGGTTCGCAGCTTCGGTCGTGGCCACGAGGATGTCGGCGCGGGCGGCGGCCAGTGCGGCGGCCTTGGGCGCGTCACCCATCGCGATGCCTTCGGCGCGCACGAAGCGCACGTCGGTGATGCCGAAGAAGCCGAAGATCACCTTCAGGTAGCTTTCCTGGTGCTCGGCCGCCTGGCCGCCTTCGGAGGTCGAGTAGATGCCGCCGCGGCTGGACGCCACGATCACCGTCTTGCCGCCGGCCAGGCCGACGGGGCCCTTCTCGGTGTACTTGAAGGTGCGGCCGGCTTGCGCGAGGCGGTCGATCCAGGCCTTGAGCTGGGTCGGGATGGTGAAGTTGTACAGCGGGGCGCCGATCACGACGACGTCGGCGGCCAGGAACTGGCTCACCAGCTTTTCCGACAGGGCGTTCTCGCGCAGTTGCGCTTCGGTCGGCTGGGCCTGCACGCCGGTCTTGATGCCGAGGGCGTCGACGCCGAAGTGCGAGGGCGCGTCCACGGCGAGGTCGAGGTACTCGACCTGGGTGTCGGGGTGGGCGGCGCGCCATGCGGCCACGGTTTCGGCGGTCAGCTGGCGCGAGGTGGAGCCGGCGGCGAGGATGCTGGAGTCGATGTGGAGCAGCTTCATGTCAGTCAATCACTTTCTGTGCAAGGTGTCGGCGCTGAGAAGTGGCCGGCGTTGGGAGAATTCTATTTTTGATGTGAGTGACTGATAAGTAGCCGAAATTTGATCAGATCGTTCTGTTGGTGGGACAATAAAGCCATGCAAGACCTCAACGACATGGTGTTCTTCGCCGAGGTGGCCGAGCGGGGCGGCTTTGCCGCCGCCAGTCGGGCGCTGGGCATTCCCAAATCGCGCCTGTCGCGCCGCGTGGCCGAGCTCGAGGAGCGCCTGGGCGTGCAGCTGATGCAGCGCAGCACGCGGCGCCTGTCGCTCACGCCGGCCGGCGAGATCTACCTGCGGCACGCCTCCGCGATGCGCGACGCGGCCCAGGCGGCGGCCGAGGCGGTGGCGCAGGTGCAGACCGAGCCGAGCGGGCTGGTGCGGCTGACCTGCCCGGTCACCATCGCGCACAGCGGGCTGGCGCAGCTGATTCCGCTGTTCATGGAACGCTACCCCGCGGTGCGCGTCGACATCCGCGTCATCAACCGGCCGGTGGACCTGATCGAGGAGGGCATCGACATCGCATTGCGCGTGCGCCCCACCATCGAGGACAGCACGGTGCTCGTGGCCAAGACCTTCGGCCACAGCCGAGGCGTGCTGGTCGCCAGCCCGGCGCTGATGGCGCAACACGGGCCGATCGACACGCCCGCTGACCTCGCGAAGCTGCCGACGGCGGCCATGTCGGTCAATGGGGAAGGGCGCGCCGAATGGCGGCTCGAAGGCCCGGAAGGCCGCAGCCACCTGCACGTGCACACGCCGCGCTACGTGGCCGACGACCTCGCGACGCTGCAATTCGGCGCGCTGGGCGGGGTCGGCGCGACGATGCTGCCCGACTACATGTGTAGCGCAGACGTCGAGACGGGCCGGCTGGCGCGGGTGCTGCCGGGCTGGGGGCCGTCGCCGGTGGTGGCGCACATGGTGTTTCCGGCGCGGCGGGCGCTGGTGCCGGCGGTGCGGCGGCTGATCGACTTCCTGTCGGAACACCTGCAGAGCGAGCAGATGCGGATGTTCTGAGGCTGGTTGCTATCTAAAAGATAGCGCCATAGGGGGTCTTCGCAGGTTCTATATGCGAAAAACGTCATATCCAAACAAACAGATATTCGTTTGCCATTGAAGCAGCGGTTCGCACAATCCAGGGCTTCACCCCCTTCTTGGAGCGACCATGGCAACCCTGCGACTCGGCGACACCGCCCCCAATTTCACCCAGGACTCCAGCGAAGGCCCGATCGACTTCTATCAGTGGGCCGGCGATTCGTGGATCGTGTTCTTCTCGCACCCGGCCGATTTCACGCCCGTGTGCACCACCGAACTCGGCAAGACGGCGGCGCTGTCGGGCGAGTTCGCCAAGCGCGGCGTGAAGCCCATCGCGCTGAGCGTCGACCCGGCCACCAAGCACAAGGAGTGGATCTCGGACATCAACGAGACGCAGAACACCACCGTCAACTTCCCGATCATTGCGGACGCCGACCGCAAGGTGGCCGACCTGTACGACCTGATCCACCCGAACGCCTCGACCACGGCCACGGTGCGCAGCGTCTACATCATCGACCCCAAGAAGGTCATCCGCACCACCATCACCTACCCGGCGTCGACCGGCCGCAACTTCGACGAAATCATTCGCGTGATCGACTCGCTGCAGCTCACCGACAGCCACAAGGTCGCCACGCCCGTGAACTGGAAGGACGGCGACGACGTTGTCATCGTGCCGAGCATCCAGGACCCGGCCGAGCTGGCCGAGCGCTTCCCCAAGGGCTTCAAGGCCGTCAAGCCTTACCTGCGCATCACGCCGCAGCCCAACAAGTAAGAAGCCGCAGGACCGCGCCGTCATGCAGACTCGTGTCGTCATCGTGCCCGGTTGGCGCGACTCCGGGCCCGGCCATTGGCAGAGCCTGTGGGAAGAACGCATTCCGGGCGCGGCGCGGGTGGCGCAGGACGACTGGGCCTCGCCCAAGCGCGACGCCTGGGTGCCCGCGCTGGCCAAGCTCGTGCTCGAAAGCGAAGGCCCGGTGGTCATCGCGGCGCACAGCCTGGGCTGCATCGCCACGGCGCACCTGCCGCCCGAGGCCGCCGCCCGCATCCAGGGCGCGCTGCTGGTGGCGCCGGCCGACCCCGAGCGCCGCGCGGTGCTGTCTGACTTCGCGCCCGTGCCGTATGCGGCGCTGCCGTACCGCAGCATCGTGGTGGCGAGCAGCAACGATCCCTATTGCCCGATCCGCCTGGCGGGCGCCTATTCGCGCGCCTGGGGCAGCGAGTTCGTGCGCATGCAGAATGCGGGGCACATCAACATCGATTCGGGGCACGGAGACTGGCCGCTCGGCCTGGCCCTGCTGCAATCGTTGACCGACGAACCCGCCGCCTGGTCGGCCGGTCGTGAATTTTCAGACAACCTGGCAACCACATGACTTCCAGAATCAAGACCTTCGTCGCCGTGCTCGCGCTGGCGTCCTCCGCACTCGCCGGCAACACGGCCTTTGCCCAAGGCACGGGCCTGCTGAACGCTTCGTACGACGTGGCGCGCGAGTTCTACAAGGACTACAACGCGGCCTTCGTGGCGAACTACAAGAAGACCACGGGCAAGGACGTCAAGATCGACCAGTCGCACGGCGGCTCCAGCGCCCAGGCACGCGCCGTGGCCGACGGCCTCGATGCCGACGTGGTGACCATGAACACCTCGACCGACATCGACTTCCTGGCCAACGCCGGCGTGGTCGCCAAGGACTGGAACAAGAAGTTCCCCGAGAACGCATCGCCCACCACCTCGACCATGCTGCTGCTGGTGCGCAACGGCAACCCCAAGGGCATCAAGGACTGGGACGACCTGGTCAAGCCGGGCGTGCAGGTCGTGATCGTCAACCCCAAGACCGGCGGCAACGGCCGCTATGCCTACCTGGCCGCCTGGGGCTACATCAAGAAGAAGGGCGGCACCGACGCCCAGGCTGCCGAGTTTGTCGGCAAGCTGTTCAAGAACGTGCCGGTGCTGGCACGCGGCGGCCGCGACGCGACCACCGCCTTCCTGCAACGCAACATCGGCGACGCGCTGATCACCTTCGAATCGGAAGTGGTCTCGATCGACCGCGAATTCGGCACCGGCAAGGTCGACTCGGTCTACCCGTCGATCTCCATCGTGGCCGAGAACCCGGTCGCCATCGTCGAGCGCACCGTCAAGAAGAAGGGCACGGGCGAGCTGGCCAAGGCCTACCTCGACTGGCTGTACTCCGAAGAAGCGCAGGAAATCGCCGCCAAGCATGCGCTGCGCCCGCGTTCGCAGACCGTGCTCAAGAAGTACGCATCGACCTTCAAGCCGCTGCAGCTGTTCACGGTGCAGGAACTGTTCGGCAGCCTGAGCGAAGCGCAGAAGGTGCACTTCAATGACGGCGGCCAGTTCGACAAGCTCTACACGCCCGGCGCGAAGTAAATGAGCGGCGCTGCTTCTTCGGCGCTCCCGGCAGCGGGAGCGCCTTTTTCACGTGCCAACCGGGCAGGGGGCGCCAAGCGCGTGCTGCCCGGTTTCCACATCACGCTCGGCTTCACGGTCTTCTACCTGTGCCTGATCGTGCTGATCCCGTTGTCGGCGCTGGTCTTCAAGACCTTCACGATGACCTGGGAGCACTTCTGGGTGTCGGTGACCGCGCCGCGCGTGATGGCCTCGTACCGCCTGACCTTCGGCGCCTCGCTGATCGCCGCCATGGTGAACGCGGTGTTCGGCCTGCTCGTGGCGTGGGTGCTGGTGCGCTACAAGTTCCCGGGCAAGCGCATCGTCGATGCGCTGGTCGACCTGCCGTTCGCGCTGCCCACGGCCGTGGCCGGCATCTCGCTCACGGCGCTGCTGGCGGGCAATGGCTGGATCGGGCAACTGCTCGAGCCGCACGGCATCAAGCTGGCGTTCACGCCGGCGGGCATCGTGATTGCGCTGATCTTCATCGGGCTGCCGTTCGTGGTGCGCACGGTGCAGCCGGTGCTGGAAGACACCGAGAAGGAACTGGAAGAAGCCGCGACTTCGCTGGGCGCCACGCGCCTGCAGACCTTCACCAAGGTGATCTTTCCGGCGATTGCGCCTGCCTTGCTCACGGGCTTTGCCATGGCCTTCGCACGCGCCATCGGCGAGTACGGCTCCGTGATCTTCATCGCCGGCAACATGCCGATGATTTCCGAGATCACGCCGCTCATCATCATCGGCAAGCTGGAGCAGTACGACTACACGGGCGCCACCGCGGTCGCGCTGGTGATGCTCGTGCTGTCGTTCATCCTGCTGCTGGTCATCAACGGCCTGCAAGCCTGGCAACGCAAGCGCGCAGGAGCCTGACATGAGTGCACCTTCGAAAATCATTCGCCGCGCGCAGGCCGGCACCACCGAGTCGGCCTGGGTCCGCTGGACGCTGATCGGCATCGCCCTGGCGTTCATGTTCCTGTTCCTCGTGCTGCCGCTGGCGGCCGTGGCGGTCGAGGCGCTGCGCAAGGGCCTCAATGCCTACCTCGAGGCGCTGAAGGAACCCGATGCGTGGAGCGCCATCCGCCTCACGCTGATCACCGCCGCCATCGCGGTGCCGATGAACCTCGTGTTCGGCGTGGCCGCGGCCTGGGCCATCGCCAAGTTCGAGTTCCGCGGCAAGGCCTTTCTCACCACGCTGATCGACCTGCCGTTCGCGGTGTCGCCGGTGGTGGCGGGCCTGATCTACGTGCTGGTGTTCGGCGCGCAGGGCTGGTTCGGTCCGTGGCTGGCAGAGCACGACATCAAGATCATCTTCGCCGTGCCCGGCATCGTGCTGGCCACCGTGTTCGTGACCTTTCCCTTCATTGCGCGCGAACTCATTCCGCTGATGCAGGCGCAGGGCACCGACGAGGAACAGGCCGCCATCGTGCTCGGCGCGACCGGCTGGCAGACCTTCCGGCGCGTGACCTTGCCCAACATCAAGTGGGGCCTGCTGTACGGCGTGATCCTGTGCAATGCGCGCGCCATGGGCGAGTTCGGCGCGGTGTCGGTGGTGTCGGGCCACATCCGGGGCCAGACCAACACGATGCCGCTGCACGTCGAGGTGCTCTACAACGAATACCAGTCGGTGGCCGCCTTCGCGGTGGCCTCGCTGCTGGCGATCCTGGCGCTGGTCACCCTGGTGATCAAGTCGGTCATCGAGTGGCGCCATGAGCGCGAAATGAAAGCCATCGCCGAGCTGCCGCCCGAGCGTCCCCCCGAGCCTTCGGCGGCCTGAGAAGACGAGAGAACAAGACCATGAGCATCGAAATCCGCAACATCAGCAAGCAGTTCGGCGACTTCCGCGCGCTGAACAACGTGAACCTCGACGTCGAGTCGGGCGAACTGGTCGCGCTGCTCGGCCCTTCGGGCTGCGGCAAGACCACGCTGCTGCGCATCATCGCGGGCCTGGAAACGGCCGACACCGGCAGCATCCATTTCTCGGGCGAAGACACGACCGACGTGCACGTGCGCGAGCGCCAGGTCGGCTTCGTGTTCCAGCACTACGCGCTGTTCCGCCACATGACCGTGTTCGAGAACGTGGCCTTCGGCCTGCGCGTGAAGCCGCGCAAGGAGCGCCCGAGCGACGCGCAGATCAAGGCCAAGGTGACCGACCTGCTCAAGCTGGTGCAGCTCGACTGGCTGGCCGACCGCTACCCGTCGCAGCTGTCCGGCGGCCAGCGCCAGCGCATCGCGCTGGCTCGCGCGCTGGCGGTGGAGCCCAAGGTGCTGCTGCTGGACGAACCCTTCGGCGCGCTCGACGCCAAGGTGCGCAAGGAACTGCGCCGCTGGCTGCGCCGGCTGCACGACGAGCTGCACGTCACCTCGATCTTCGTCACGCACGACCAGGAAGAAGCACTCGAAGTGGCCGACCGCGTGGTGGTCATCAACAAGGGCCGCATCGAGCAGGTCGGCTCGCCGCAGGACGTGTGGGACAAGCCCGCGAGCCCGTTCGTCTACGGCTTCCTGGGCGACGTGAACCTGTTCCACGGACGGGCCGACAACGGCGCCGTGCAACTGGACGGCATGCGCATCGACTCGCCCGAGCACAGCAGCGCGCGCGACGCCAAGGCGCTGGCCTACGTGCGCCCGCATGACCTGGATGTGACACGCTACGTGTCGGGTGCCACGGGCATCGTTGCCACGCTGTCGCGCGCGATCGTGGTCGGACCGATCGCGCGGCTGGAACTTGAGCCCACCGAAACGAATCCAGATAATCCGGGCTCCGGAACCATCATCGAAGCGCAACTCCCTGCGCAACAGTTCCGCGACCTGGGCTTGAAGGAAGGCGACACCGTCGTCGCCACCCCCCGCAAGGCCAGGGTGTTCGTAGAAGAAGATTGGGTATCTCCTTGATCCATTGGTACTTCGGCGCGCCGCGCCGCGCGCTCGGGCTGATCTGCCTGGCCTGTGTCCTCATGCTGGCCTTCGGGCTGTATCTGCAGCACGTGGTCGGGCTCGAACCCTGCCCGATGTGCATCGTGCAGCGCTATGCGCTGATGCTGGTGGCGCTGTTCACCGGCCTGGCGGCGCTGTTCAACAGCCGCGGCCTGCAGGTGACGGGCGGGGTGCTGGCGCTGGCGGCGGCGGTGGGCGGCGCCTACACGGCGGCGCAGCAGAGCTGGCTGCAGTGGTATCCGCCCGAGGTCGTCTCGTGCGGGCGTGACCTGTACGGGATGATCGAGACTTTCCCGCTCAAGCGCGCGCTGCCGATGATCTTCCGCGGCGGCGGCGACTGTTCCAAGATCGACTGGTCGCTGTTCGGCCTGACGCTGGCGAACTGGTCGTTCATCGCGTTCACGGTGCTGGCGCTGTTGCTGCTCACCTTGCTCTTGCGCCGGCGCACCGCGCGCTGAGTTCTTTTTCAGTAGTCTCTTGCGGCGTGGCCCGCTGTCCTTCGAGGGCAGCGGGCCACGCCGTTTTCAGGGGTCGCTGCGCAGGCCCGTGCAAAAAGCCCGTCAAAACGCATGCTTTAGCAGGCCTTCAGCAACCGGGGCTAGGATGAACCGCATCCCTTCCCGGGCTTCGCCGCCCGTTTCATCCCACTTCTTCACTGCATGCCCACCACTCCTTCGCGACGATCGCGCAAGCTCCTTGTCGGCCTGGCCTTGCTTGTCGCGCTGGCCATCGCGGCCTTCTTCTGGCTGAGCCCGCCGAAGAAAAGCGACTACCTGACCGCCACCGTGCAGCGCAGCGACCTGGAGAACGCGGTGCTCGCCACCGGCGTGCTGCAGGCTCTCAAGCAGGTCGAGGTCGGCGCGCAGGTGTCGGGGCAGCTCAAGTCGCTGAAGGTGGTGCTCGGCCAGACGGTGAAGAAGGGCGACTGGCTGGCCGAGATCGACCCGGTCATCTCGCAGAACACGCTCGCGCAGGAGCAGGCCAAGCTGGAGAACCTGCAGGCCCAGAAGCTCGCCAAGGACGTGCGCGTGAAGCAGGCCGAGCTCACCTGGGCGCGCCAGCGCGAGATGCTGGCGCAGGACGCCGCCGCGCGCCAGGACCTGGAAGGCGCCGACACCGAGCTGCGCGCGCTGCGCGCCGACGCCGTCTCGCTCGATGCGCAGATCCGCCAGCAGAAGCTGGCCCTGGCCTCGGCGCAGACCAACCTGTCGTACACCCGCATCGTCGCGCCCATCGACGGCGACGTGGTGTCGATCAGCACGCTCGAAGGCCAGACCGTGGTGGCCTCGTTCCAGGTGCCCACGCTGATGAAGCTGGCCGACCTGTCGACCATGACCGTGAAGGCCCAGGTGTCCGAGGCCGACGTGGTGCGCGTGAAGGCGGGCCAGCCGGTCTACTTCACCATCCTGGGCGACCCCGACACGCGCTACCACGGCACCCTGCGCGCGGTGCAACCTTCGCCCGAGAAGATCAACAACGCCGTGTTCTTCAACGCGCTGTTCGACGTGCCCAACCCCGAGCGCACGCTGCGCGTCGACATGACGGCGCAGGTCGCCATCCTGCTGGGCGAGGCCAAGCAGGCGCTGACCGTGCCGCTCACCGCGCTCGGCACGCGCGACAAGGACGGCCGCCACGAAGTGCGCGTGCTCCTGCCCGACCAGCGCGTGGAAAAGCGGCAGGTGCGCGTGGGCATCAGCAACAACTTCCAGGCGCAGGTGCTCGAAGGCCTGAAGGAGGGCGACAGCGTCATCACCGGCGACGCCTCGGCGCTGGAGAAGACCGACGGCAATGACAGCGGCAACCGGAGGCCGCGCCAGTGACGCAGCCGCTGCTGACCTTGCGCGGCATCGGCCGCAGCTTTCCCTCGGGCGAGCAGGAGGTCCAGGTGCTGAAAGACGTCGACCTGGACATCGGCCACGGCGAAATGCTGGCCATCGTCGGCGCCTCGGGCTCGGGCAAGTCGACGCTGATGAACATCCTCGGTTGCCTCGACCGGCCGAGCACCGGCACCTACACCGTGTCGGGCCAGGACGTCGGCACGCTCGACAGCGACGCGCTCGCCGCGCTGCGGCGCGAGCACTTCGGCTTCATCTTCCAGCGCTACCACCTCATGCAGCACCTGACGGCCACCGGCAACGTCGAGGTGCCCGCCGTCTATGCCGGCACCGAGGGCTCGGCGCGCGACGCGCGGGCGCGGCAACTGCTCGCGCGCCTGGGCCTCGAAGACCGCACCGAGCACCGGCCAAGCCAGCTCTCGGGCGGCCAGCAGCAGCGCGTGAGCATCGCGCGCGCACTGATGAACGGCGGGCAGGTCATCCTGGCCGACGAGCCCACCGGCGCGCTCGACAGCAAGAGCGGCCAGGAGGTCATCGGCATCCTGCGCGAGCTGCATGCGCAGGGGCACACGATCATCATCGTGACGCACGACATGCAGGTGGCACGCTGCACCGAACGCATCATCGAGATCGCCGACGGCGCGATCGTGGGCGACCGGCCGAACGTGCCGACCGTGGCTGCGCCCGCGCAGACGGTCGGCGACGACACCCCCACGCCGCCCGCCATGACGCGCCCCATGCTGGGCATCGCGCGCTTCAGCACCGGCTGGGCGCGTTTCTCCGAAGCCTTCCGCATGGCCTGGCGCTCGATGATGGCGCACCGCATGCGCACGGCGCTGACCATGCTGGGCATCATCATCGGCATCACCTCGGTGGTGTCGATCGTGGCCATCGGGGAGGGCGCCAAGCGCTTCGTGCTCGCCGACATCAAGGCCATCGGCACCAACACGCTCGACATCTACCCGGGCCACGACTTCGGCGACGACAAGGCCGCGAGCATCCGCACGCTGCTGCCGGCGGACCTGCAGGCCATTGCCGCGCAGCCCTACGTGCACAGCGTCACGCCGACCACCATGCGCAGCCTGCGCCTGCGCTACCGCAGCGCCGACGTCAACGGCAACGTGAACGGCGTCAGCGACAACTTCTTCAGCGTGCGCGACATCCAGATGGCCAGCGGCACGGACTTCGACGCCAACGACGTGCGGCACCAGTCGCAGGTGGTGGTGATCGACCAGAACACGCGGCGCAAGCTCTTTCCCGACGGCACCGACCCCGTCGGCAAGATCATCCTGGTGGGCAGCCTGCCGTGCACCGTGATCGGCGTGGCGCAGGAAAAGAAGAGCATGTTCGGCGAGAACAAGTCGCTCAACATCTGGCTGCCCTACAGCACCGGTGCAAGCCGCCTGTTTGGCCAGCAGCACTTCGACAGCATCACCGTGCGCATCCGCGACGACCAGCCCACCAAGGCGGCCGAAGAGAGCATCGTGCGGCTGCTCACGCTGCGCCACGGCGGCAAGGACTTCTTCACCTTCAACATGGACAGCATCGTGAAGACGGCCGAGCGCACGAGCCAGTCGCTCACGCTGCTGCTGTCGCTGATCGCGGTGATCTCGCTTGTGGTGGGCGGCATCGGCGTGATGAACATCATGCTGGTGTCGGTGACCGAGCGCACCCGCGAGATCGGCATCCGCATGGCCGTGGGCGCGCGCCAGAGCGACGTGCTGCAGCAGTTCCTGACCGAGGCCGTGCTCGTGTGCCTGGTCGGCGGTTTCATCGGCGTGCTGCTGTCGTACGGCATCAGCTTTGTGTTCTCGCTGTTCGTGAAGCAATGGCAAATGATCTTTTCGCTCGGGGCCGTGGTGTCGGCCTTTTTGTGCGCGTCGCTCATCGGCGTGCTCTTCGGGTACCTGCCGGCGCGCAACGCCGCGCGGCTCGACCCCATCGAGGCACTGGCGCGTGAGTAGCGCCCGACCGACCCTGGCGGGCCTGGCCATCGCGCTGGCGCTTGGCGGCTGCACACTGTTTGCGCCGGAGCGGCGCGAACACCGACCGCTCGGCGTGCCGCAGGCCTGGCAGCAGCAACAGCCGCTGCCGCAGAACGCAGCGGCCGTGCCGCAGGCCCGCTGGTGGACCGCCTTCCACGACGCGCGGCTCGACACCCTGATCGACAGCGCCCTGCGCACCAACAACAACCTGGCCGCTGCCGGCATCCGCGTGCAGCGGGCGCAGCTGCAGGCCGGCCTGGCGAACACCAACCTCACGCCGGGCGTGACGGGGCAACTGGGCACCCAACGCAGCTTCGACCTGAAGCGCGGCGGCGTGGCCGCATCGAGCGCGAACTCTTCACTGAGCCTGAGCTACGAAGTCGACCTGTGGGGCCGCCTGTCGGCGCAGCGCAGCGTCGCCGACTGGGAGCTGCAGGCCACCCAGTCCGACCGCGAGGCCACGGCGCTGGCGCTGGTGGGCACGACGGCCGGGCTCTACTGGCAGACCGGCTACCTGAACCACCGCATCGCGCTGAGCGAGGCCGGCATGGCCGATGCACGGCGCATCCAGGCACTGGTGCGCGCCAAGTACGCGGCAGGCGCCGTGTCCGGCCTCGACGTCGCGCAGGCGGGCCAGAACCTCGCGAGCCAGGAAGCGGCGCACACGCAGCTGCTGCAACAGCGCGTCGAAGCGCGCAACGCACTGGCGATCCTGTTCGACATGCCGCCCGACGCCCCGAGAGACGAGCCCTCGCAGCTGCCAGACACCGCCTTGCCCGTGATCGATGCCGGACTGCCCGCCAGCCTGCTGGCCCGCCGGCCCGACCTGCGCGCCGCGGAGCAGCGCCTGCGGTCCTCGCTGGCGAACGTCGATGCCACGCGCACCAGTTTCTATCCGGTGCTGAGCCTCACGGGTTCGCTGGGCGCGGGGAGCAATGCACTGGGCGAGGTGCTGAAGAACCCGATCGCCACGCTGGGCGCCGGTCTGGTGTTGCCCTTCCTGCAATGGAACACCGCGCGGCTGACCGTCGCCGTGTCGCAGACGCAGTACGAAGAAGCGGTCGTCGGCTTCCGCCAGTCGCTGTACACCGCGCTGTCCGAGGTGGAGAACACGCTGTCGTCGCGAACCCAGCTGCAGGACGAAAGCGTGAAGCTGGCCCTGGCGCTGCAGCAGGCGCAACGCGCGGAGGCCTTGTCGGAAGTGCGCTACCGCGCCGGCGCCACGGCGTTGCAGCCGGTGCTCGATGCCAAGGACAAGCGCCGCCTCGCGGAGGTGTCGGTGGCGCAGAACCGGTTGAACCAGCTCAACGCCACGATGACGCTGTACAAGGCGTTGGGCGGCGCGGCCATCGTCGAGTAGGGTGAGAGGAAGAGCTCCCACACCACAGCAGGTGCCCGGCAGGCGGTACGGTGTGGGCGGCCCCTCTGTGCCGCCGAGGAGCGCAGCGTTTCGCGGATCAGGGCTCGCAGCTGTTTGAGCCGAAGGCGAGTTCTGCGAGACCCCGCGAAACGCGAGCACCGCAGGGCAGCCGCGAAGCGGCCGGCACAGTGGGGCCGACCGCGCCGTACCGCTTGCCGGGCGCCTCTCAAAAAGAGGCTAGGCCTGAAACGGCGGCGCTCCCCGCAATTTGCGAAAGAGCAACCCAGGCAACCGCAAAACAAACTCCACCATCAACCGCGTGTGCATCCAAGTCAGCAACACGTTGTCCCGCCCATAGCGAAAGTGCGACACCCCGCCTTCTTCAGCCGTCAGGTACTTCACAGGCGCATCGATGTTCACCGGCTTCACCCCGCGCCAGGCCAGCCGCACGACCGCCTCGGTATCAAAGTCGAAACGCCGCATCCACGGTTGGCGCGCCATCACAGCGATCAGGTCGACCACCGGGTACACGCGAAAACCGTAGAGCGAATCGCCGACACCCGCGAATAGCGTCTCGAGCTGGGTCCAGCCGTTGGACACCCGCCGCCCGCGCACCCGCAGCAGCGGCGCGCTGGCGTCGAACACCGGCCGGCCCAGCACCATCGTCTCGGGCCGCGCCAGCGAGGCGTTCATGAAAGAGGGGATCAGGTCCGCCGGATGCTGCCCGTCGGAATCCATCGTGAGCGCGTGCGTGAAGCCGGCGTCCTTCGCGGCCCGCAAGCCGTGCAGCACCGCCGAGCCCTTGCCCTGGTTCTGCGGCAGCACCCACACGCGCAGCCCCGGATCGCTGGCCGCCATCTGCTGCAGCCGCTCGCCCGTGCCGTCGTCGCTGCCGTCGATCACCACCCACACCGGGTTCCATTGGGCCCGCGCGGCCGCGACCGTCGAGAACAGGCGCTCGCCCGTGTTGTAGCTGGGGATCAGGACAAGGTGGGTGCGCGAGGCGTCTGCTGGCATTCGGGGGACGCGTCGGTGGCGCGCTGCTCCATGTGTTGACGGAAATAGTGCTCCAGCTCGACCTGCAACGCATCGCTGTCCTGCGTCGGCGCAAAGCGCTTGCCCAGCCGCAGCGTGAAGACGATGGGCAGCGGCGGCACGCGCCACAGCGGCCAGCCCTTGCCGAGGTAGGGCGAGTCGGTGTCGATGAACACGGTCTGGATCGGCGCTTGCGCCAGCTTGGCGATCAGCGTGGTGCCGGGGCGGAAGGGGTTCAGCGGCGGCGACACCGTGCGCGTGCCTTCGGGGAAGATCACGAGCTGGCCACCCTGGCGCAGGTCGTTGACCGCCAGGCGCACCATCGTGCGGGCCGACTTGTTGCTGATGTAGCGCGCCAGCCGGGCCCCCGCGCCGAGGAAGATGTTGCCCATCAGCTCGGCCTTCATGATGCAGGCGCTGCGCGGCAGCCGCGCCACCAGCAGCAGCGCGTCGAGCATGGTCGGATGGTTGGCCACGAAGATCACGCCGGGCTCGTTGCGCATCGGGTCCAGGCACGAAGCGTCGATGCGCATCATGCCGGTGACAGACGCGAGCCACCAGAACATCCGGTAGGCAAAGGCGATGGTCATGCGGCCCAGCGCGCGCGCCGGTGCGGCCGGCATCACCGGGTACAGCAGCATGGCGACCAGGTTCCAGACCAGCGAGATCAGGCCGAGGAACAGCAGCAGCGCATAGAGCATCAGCGCGAGCGGGATCGACGTGAGAAGACGCAGCACGTTCATGGGTGGTGTCGGTCGGACAGGCGGACGGCGGGCCGCTCAGGCGGCCTGCAGCCGGCCGGCGGCGACCGTGTGGGCCTCGATCTCGACCAGCAGATCGCTGCGGCAGATGTCGGCTTCCAGGTACACCGCATGGCGGGCCATCGGCGACTGGGCGCCGAGCGCGGCTTCGATCACCTCGCGCACGGCCTCGGTGTCCGACGGATGCCGCACGTACACCACGCAATCGAGCGCATCGAGCGAGAAGCGCGCCGTGGTCTGCGCATGGGCGGAGGCGATCACGGCCTCGAGGTTGCGCAGCGTTTCGCGGGCCTGCTCACGCACGTCGCCGTGGTGCACCGTTTCGTGGCCGACGATGCTCGCCGTGCCCGAGATGAAGAGCGCGACCTGGCCGTCGCCGATGTCCGCCAGCGCGGCGCGCGAGAAGGTCGGCGAGCGCGGGCCGTAGGTTTCAGGATAGCGGTAGGCCGACACCTGCCGCGGGTTCTCGACCGGCAGCGGCGCGGCACGTCCCGCGAGAAAACGGATCGACAGCGCGCCCTGGCGGATGCCCAGCGCACAGGCGGCCGGGGCACCCTCGAAGGCGGCGCGGCCGGCCTCGAAGAAGGCCTCTTGCCGGCCCAGGTTGAACTGGCGGTAGCGCTCCAGCCCGCCGCCGTCAGCGTTGATGCGCGGCAGGTAGTTCCAGATGCGCTGCAGATGCGGCGTGCCGGCCTGCTCGAGCGTGCGGAACAGGTCGCGGTAGGCGCGCTGCGCGAGTTCGGTCAGGCCCTGGCCTTCGACGGCTTCATCGAGGTCGATGGCGCCGAGCAGCCAGTGCCCGTCGGTGCGCCAGCGCGCGATGCCGGTGGTGCCCGACCGGACCTGGGTGCCATCACCCGCGTGTCCCACGTGCCACACATCGGCCATCGCGCCTTGCGGCGACAGCACGCGCGCGTTGACCGTGGGCATCCAGGCGACACCGTGCGGCGTGCCGTAGCCGAGCGCGGCGAAGGGCGCATGGCTGTGCGTGGCCAGCGCGAGGCTGTCCGGCAGCGAGAGGCGCTCCACGCGCAGGGGGGAATGAAGGCGGTCGTCCTGGGGGCGCACGTTCAGCGAACCTCGTCGGCGGTGGATTCGGGTTTGCGACCGGTGTAGGCCGAGAAGACCCCGAGGCTCGCATGCCGGCGCACGTCGCTGAAGCCGGCGGCGCCCAGTGCCTGCATGACGCGCTCGGGCGGGATGCAGGCCTCGATGGTGTCCCAGTAATAGCGCCACAGTTCCGAGGTGTCGCTGCGGCGGCCGACCACGCGGGCGATCAGCGGCACCACGGCGCGCATGTAGCCCTTGAGCAGCGCGGTCGCGATGCGGCCTTCGGGCTTGGTGATCTCGAGTACCACCACGCGCCCGCCCGGGCGCAGCACGCGGTGGAACTCGGAAAAGGCGGCGGCCACGTCGCTGATGTGGCGCATGGCGTAGCCCATGCTCACGAAATCGCAGCTGGCGTCGGGCCGTGGCAGGGCCTCGGCCACGCCTTGAATGAGCTCGACGCCGGGCAGCCGGACCTGGCCCATCATGCCCACGCTGGGGTCGACGCCCGTGAGCTTGCCGGTGGAGCCGATGAGCTTCAGCGCTTCGCGGGCGACGAGCCCGGTGCCGATGCCCACGTCGAGCACCTGGGCGCCCGCCGTGAGGCCGGCCTGCTTCAGTGCGTCGCGACGGTACGAGGGGCCGGTGCCGAAGGCCAGCACGGCTTCGATGCGGTCGTAGTCCGCGGCCGTGCTGTCGAAGATGCGCCGCAGGAACGCCTGGTGCTCCGCTTCGGTGTTGTAGTACAGCGGCAGCGGGGCGTGCGGCGGCAGGGCGTCGGGATTTCCCGTACCGGCAATGGGCGATGGCGTCATCGAACAATTATCACCAAAAGGTCCGGGCCGAAATCCCGGGCGCCGGGGGAGCGTTGTGTGCGCCGGACAGTAAACTCCACACTTGCTTTGAAAACACACGACAGCGAGAGAGAAAGCCATGGCCGGACATAGCAAGTGGGCAAATATTCAGCACCGCAAGGGCCGCCAGGACGAGAAACGGGGCAAGCTCTGGACCCGCGCCATCCGTGAAATCACGGTGGCGGCACGCGCCGGCGGCGCCGACCTCAGCGCCAACCCCCGGCTGCGGCTGGCGGTCGAAAAGGCCAAGGCGGTCAACCTGCCCATCGACACCGTCAAGCGCAACATCGACAAGGCGACGGGCAACCTCGAAGGCGTCAATTACGAAGAAATTCGTTACGAAGGGTACGGCATCGGCGGCGCGGCGATCATCGTCGACACCATGACCGACAACCGCGTGCGCACCGTGGCCGAAGTGCGCCACGCCTTCTCCAAGCACGGCGGCAACATGGGCACCGAAGGCTCGGTGGCCTTCCAGTTCAAGCACTGCGGCCAGATCATCTTCGCGCCCGGCACCAGCGAGGACAAGGTCATGGAAGTGGCCCTCGAAGCTGGCGCCGAGGACGTGATCACCGACGACGACGGCGCGATCGAGGTGCTCACCGCCATCGGCGACTTCGAGGCCGTGAAAAACGCGCTCGAAGCCGCGGGCCTGAAGCCCGACGCCGCCGAAATCACGATGCGCGCCGAGAACACCGTGGACGTGACCGGCGAAGACGCCGCCAGGATGCAGAAGCTCCTCGACGTGCTCGAGGACCTGGACGACGTGCAGGACGTGTATCACAACGCCGCACTGTCCGACTGAACGAATGAATGATGGATCCACAGCGACAAACGAAAGCCCGCGAATGAAGGTACTGGTGATTGGAGGAGGGGGCCGCGAGCACGCACTGGCGTGGCGGCTGGCGCAGGGCAACCGGGTCAGCCGCGTCTACGTGGCGCCCGGCAACGGCGGCACCGTGAGCGACGAACGCTACGACTGCATCGACATCACCGAACCCGCCGCGCTGCGCGAGTGGGCGATGGCCGAGAAAATCGCGCTGACCGTGGTCGGCCCCGAGGGGCCACTGGCGGCCGGCGTGGTGGACGAGTTCCGCGCGCACGGCCTGCGCATCTTCGGCCCGACGCAGGCGGCTGCGCAGCTCGAAAGCTCCAAGGCCTTCTCGAAGGCCTTCATGAAGCGCCACAAGATCCCGACGGCCGAATACGAGGCCTTCACCGACGCCGCTGCCGCCCATGCGTACATCGACGCCAAGGGTGCACCGATCGTCGTCAAGGCCGACGGCCTGGCCGCCGGCAAGGGCGTGGTGGTTGCCATGACCGCGCAGGAAGCTCATGAGGCCGTCGACTTCATGCTGGTCGACAACAAGTTCGGCGTGTCGCACAACGAAGGCGGCGCACGCGTCGTCATCGAAGAATTCCTGCAAGGCGAAGAAGCCAGCTTCATCGTGATGTGCGACGGCAAGAACGTTGCCGCGCTGGCCACCAGCCAGGACCACAAGCGCCTGCTCGACGGCGACGAAGGCCCGAACACCGGCGGCATGGGCGCGTACTCGCCCGCGCCCGTGGTCACGGCCGAGGTGCATGCGCGCGCCATGCGCGAGATCATCCTGCCGACCATCCGCGGCATGGAAAAGGACGGCATTCCGTTCACCGGCTTCCTCTATGCCGGTCTCATGATCGACGCGGCCGGCCAGCCCAAGACGCTCGAATTCAACTGCCGCATGGGCGACCCCGAGACGCAGCCGATCATGATGCGCCTGAAGTCCGACCTGTTCGAGGTGTTCTGGCACGCCACCGATGGCACGCTCGACCAGGTCGAGCTGCAGTGGGACCGTCGCGTGGCGCTGGGCGTGGTGATGGCCGCGCACGGCTACCCGCTGTCGCCGCGCAAGGGCGACCGCATCAGCGGCATCCCGACCGAGGCGCCCGATGCCGTGGTGTTCCACGCGGGCACCACGCTCGAGAACGGTGAGCTCAAGACCAGCGGCGGCCGCGTGCTCTGCGTGACCGTGCTGGCCGACAGCGTCAAGCAGGCGCAGCAGCGCGCCTACGAGGTCGCGGCGCGCGTGCAGTTTGACGGCGCGCAGTACCGCAAGGACATCGGCTACCGCGCCGTCAACGCGCGCAACACGCCCCACGCCTGATGCCAGCCACCCAGCCGAAGGCGGTCGGCGACTACCTGCGCGGACTGCAGCAATCGATCATCTCGGCGGTCGAGGCGGCGGATGGTGGCAGCGCGGTGCGCGACGCCTGGCAGAAAGAACCCGGCGAGCCGCTGCAGGGCAACGGCCTGACCTGCATCCTCGAAGGCGGCGCGCTGTTCGAGCGCGCCGGCGTCGGTTTCTCGCAGGTGCGCGGCGCCAAGCTGCCGCCCTCGGCCACGCAGAACCGCCCCGAGCTTTCGGGCGCGCCGTTCGAGGCCATGGGCGTGTCGCTGGTGTTCCACCCGCGCAATCCCTACGTGCCGATCGTCCACATGAACGTGCGCATGCTGGCCGCGCAGCCCGCGGGCGGCGGCGAACCCGTGTGCTGGTTCGGCGGCGGCATGGACCTCACGCCGTGCTATGGCTTCGAAGAAGACGCGGTGCACTTCCACACCGTGTGCCGCGACACGCTCGCACCCTTCGGCGCTGACAAGTACCCGCGCTTCAAGACCTGGTGCGACGAGTACTTCTTCCTGAAGCACCGCAACGAGCAGCGCGGTATCGGCGGCATCTTCTTCGACGACTTCGCCGAGGGCGGCAGCGAGAACGGCTTTGCGCTGATCCGCTCGGTCGGCGATGCATTCCTGCAGGCCTACCTGCCGATCGTCGAACGCCGACGCGGCATGCCGTACGGCGAGCGCGAACGCGAGTTCCAGCTGTACCGGCGCGGGCGCTATGTCGAGTTCAACCTCGTGTGGGACCGTGGCACGCACTTCGGCCTGCAGTCGGGCGGACGCACCGAATCGATCCTGCTGTCGATGCCGCCGCTCGCGAGCTGGGCCTACCGGCAACAGCCCGAAGCGGGCAGCCCCGAAGCCGCGCTGTACAGCGACTTCATCGTGCGCCGGGACTGGGTGTGAACCCCACCGGTTCCGCTTTGCGCATCGGCGTCTTTGGCGGGGCCTTCGACCCGCCGCACAACGCGCACGTCGCCCTGGCCGAAGCTGCATTGGCGCAACTCGATCTGACGGAGTTGCACGTCATTCCCACGGGGCAGGCCTGGCACAAGAGCCGCACGCTCACGCCGAAGGAAGACCGCCTCGCGATGGCGCAACTGGCCTTCGGCAACCTGCAAGGCAAGGTCGTCATCGACAGCCGCGAAGTGCTGCGCGACGGCCCGACCTACACGCTCGACACGCTGCACGAATTGCAGAAAGAGCAGCCCGGCGCACAGCTTGTGCTGGTGATGGGCGCGGACCAGGCGGCCGCCTTGCCGACCTGGCACGGCTGGCAGGATATACTCGGCATTGCTATCGTTTCTGTAGCGTATCGCGCACTATCGACGGGTGACGTCACTCGTTTTGATCCGAAACAGCTGCCCGGCCTCCCGGCTGGCGCGCGTTTCGAGGCGCTTGAACTGCCTGCCGCCATGGACACCAGCGCCACCGATATCCGGCGGCGTGTGGCGTCGGGTGTGGACATTTCCTCGCTGGTTCCGCCCACGGTTGCACGCTATATTGACCAACACCACCTCTACCGCTCTGCCTGATGACCACTGAAGCCGCCGCCAAAAAAGACATCCAAAAACTCCAGCGAGCCATCATCGATGGTCTCGAAGACGTCAAGGCGCAGGACATCCAGGTATTCGACACGGAGCACCTCTCGCCGCTGTTCGAGCGCGTGATCGTGGCGTCGGGCACCTCCAACCGCCAGACCAAGGCGCTCGCGTCGAGCGTGCGCGACGCCGTGCGCGAAGCCGGCTTTGCCAAGCCGCGCACCGAGGGCGAGGAAAACGGAGAGTGGATCATTGTGGACTGCGGCGCGGCCGTGGCGCACATCATGCAGCCCGCCATCCGCCAGTACTACCACCTCGAAGAGATCTGGGGCGACAAGCCGGTGCGCGCCAAACTGGGTGCCACCAAGCCCGCGCTGGCCACCGCCTCGTCCGTCGTCAAGGGCGCCGAAGAGAAGAAGACGGCCGCCGCCAAGACGCCGAGCCTGCGCCGCTCGAGCGCCGCCAAGACCGCGATCCGCGCGGCCGAGCAGGAAGCCAAGGCCGCCAAGGCCCCGGCGAAGAAGGCCGCATCGAAGACCGCGGGCAAGACTGCCGCCAAGAAGGCGCCTGCGAAGAAGTCCGCCACGGGCACCGCACGCGTGCCGGTGAAGGTCGTCGGCAAGCCGGCCGCCAAGAAGACCGCTGCGAAGAAGGCGCCGGCCAAGAAGGCGCCAGCCCGCCGCGCATGAAGCTGCTGGTGGTCGCCGTCGGGCAGCGCATGCCCGACTGGGCGCAGACTGCCTGGGACGACTACGCCAAGCGCTTCCCGCCCGAGCTCAAGCTCGAGTTGCGCGCCGTCAAGACCGAGCCGCGAGGTTCCAAGACACTCGAGACGCTGTATGCCGCCGAGCGCGAGCGCATCGAGGGCGCCATCGCCCGCGGCATGCGCATCGTCGTGCTCGACGAGCGCGGCACTGCGCTCACCACCAAGGCGCTGGCCGCACGGCTGCAGACCTGGCAGGGCGAGGGCGACGACGTGGCGCTGGTCATCGGCGGCCCCGACGGGCTCGACCCGGCCTTCAAGGCCGCGGCGCACGAACGCATCCGCCTGTCCGACCTGACCTTGCCGCATGCCATGGCGCGCGTGCTGCTGGTCGAACAGCTCTACCGGGCGTGGTCGGTCAACGCGGGCCATCCGTACCACCGGGAATGACCACGGGGCCGGCGGTGGGGCCCACCTCGGAGACCTGAACTTGCCTGACTTCATCTACCTCGCGTCGCAAAGCCCGCGCCGCGCCCAATTGCTCGGCCAGCTCGGCGTGCGTCACGAACTGCTGCTGGCCGGCGCCGACGAAGACGCCGAGGCGCTCGAGGCCCTGCTGCCGAACGAGTCGCCCACAGCGTACGTGCAGCGCGTGACTGCCCTCAAGCTCGATGCCGCCGTTGCGCGCCGCAAGCGCCTCGGCCTGGCCGAGGCGCCCGTGCTCTGCGCCGACACCACCGTCGCGCTCGGCCGCACCATCCTCGGCAAGCCCGAGGACGCGCGCGACGCCGAGCGCATGCTCGCGCACCTGTCCGGCGCCACGCACCGCGTGCTCACGGCGGTCGCGCTGCAGAACGGCCGTCGACGCCATGCGGCACTCAGCGTGTCGCGCGTGCGCTTCGCCACGCTCACGAAGAAGCAGGTTGCGGCCTACGCTGCCAGCGGCGAGCCGCTCGGCAAGGCCGGCGCCTATGCCATCCAGGGCGCGGCGGCGGCGTTCGTGGAGCACATCAGCGGCTCCTATTCGGGCATCATGGGACTCCCCATGTTCGAGACCGCGCAGCTGCTTCGAGGCGTCGGTTTCAATACTTAAGACATCCATGCAAGACATCCTGATCAACTGGTCTCCGCAGGAGACCCGTGTGGCGCTGGTCGAGCACGGCGCGGTGCAAGAGCTGCACGTCGAGCGCACGCTCGAGCGCGGGCTGGTCGGCAACATCTACCTGGGCAAGGTCTCGCGCGTGCTGCCGGGCATGCAGTCGGCCTTCATCGACATCGGCCTGGAGCGCACCGCCTTCCTGCACGTGGCCGACATCGTCTCGCCGTTCACGCCGGGCTCGCGCCCGAGCGCCACGCCGCCCGAGCGCGACCACCGCAACGGCGGGCCGATGGTGCCCATCGAGAAGCAGGTGTTCGAGGGCCAGTCGCTGCTGGTGCAGGTCATCAAGGACCCGATCGGCACCAAGGGTGCGCGGCTGTCCACGCAGATCAGCATCGCGGGGCGCCTGCTGGTGTTCCTGCCGCAGGACAACCACATCGGCGTGTCGCAGAAGATCCCGCCCGACCAGCGCGAGTCGCTGCGCAACCGCATGCTGGCGCTCATCGAGGCGGCCGCGGCCGCCGAGAGCGGCGGCGTGGTACCGGTGAACACGGGCGGCTTCATCCTGCGCACCAACGGTGAAGACGCGGCCGACGCCGAGCTGGCCGAGGACATCGCCTACCTGCGCAAGACCTGGACGCGCATCCGCGAGGCCTCGAGCCGGATGCCGGCCATGTCGCTGCTGCACCAGGACCTGAGCCTGCTGCAGCGCGTGCTGCGCGACATGACGAGCGAAGACACGCAGACCATCCGCATCGACTCGCGCGAGCAGTTCGAAGTGCTGCTGAAGTTCGGCCTCGAGTTCATGCCGCAGGCCGCCGGCAAGCTGCAGCACTACAAGGGCGAGCGGCCGATCTTCGACCTGTACTCGGTGGACGAGGAAATCGCGAAGGCGCTGGGCCGGCGCGTCGACCTGAAATCGGGCGGCTACCTCGTGGTCGACCAGACCGAGGCGCTGACCACCGTCGACGTGAACACCGGCGGCTTCGTCGGTGCGCGCAACTTCGACGACACCATCTTCAAGACCAACCTGGAGGCCGCGCAGGCCATTGCGCGGCAGCTGCGCCTGCGCAACCTGGGCGGGATCATCATTGTCGACTTCATCGACATGGCACGCGACGACCATCGCGAGCAGGTGCTGGCCGAGTTCCGCAAGCAGCTCGCACGCGACCGCGTGAAGACCACGGCCGGCGGCTTCTCGCAGCTGGGCCTCGTGGAGATGACCCGCAAGCGCACGCGCGAATCGCTGGCCCACATGCTGTGCGAACCCTGCGTGGCCTGCGGCGGGCAGGGCATCGTGAAGACCGCGCGCAGCGTGGCCTACGATGTGATGCGCGAGATCCTTCGCGAGGCGCGGCAGTTCACGCCGCGCGAGTTCCGCATCGTCTCGTCGCCGCAGGTCATCGAGCTGTTCCTCGACGAGGAGAGCCAGCACCTCGCGGGACTGAGCGACTTCATCGGCAAGCCGATCTCGCTGCAGTCGGAGCCGGCGATCGGGCAGGGGCAGTACGACATCGTGCTGCTCTGAGGGGTGGATGGCGCGGCCCGTGGCAACGACGGGTCAGCGCTTCGACTCCTGGCCCTGCCGCATCCAGACGCTGGCCAGCGCGGCGGCCACCAGCATCCCGGCGATCAGCAACAGTCCGTTCTTCGTGCTGCCCGTGCTCTGCTCGATCCAGCCCATCACCGACGGGCCGATGAAGCCGCCCACGAGGCCGCAGGTGTTGACCAACGCGAGTCCGCCTGCCAGCGCCACGCCGGCCAGCCGTGACGACGCGAACAGGAAGATCACGGACTGCACCACGAAGAACATCGAGCCCGTGAGGCAGAAGCCGGCCAGCGCGACGGCCGGGCTCGCGAAGGCTGCGATCAGCAGGCCCACCGCCATCGAGACCAACCCGACCAGCAGCAGGCGCCGGCCGCGCTGCGGCGTGACCGCGAGGCGGGGCAGCGCAATGGCGCCGACAGCGGCGGCCACCCAGGGCAGCGAGTTGAGCGCGCCGATCTCCAGCGGCGAGAGCTTGCCGTAGGTGCCGATGATGCTCGGCAGGAAGAAGATCACCGTGTAGATGCTGATCTGGTGGCAGAAGTAGACAAAAATCGCCAGCCAGATCTGCCGGTCGACCAGGCAGGCGCGGAATGACTCACCGACCTGGCCGTTGGCCACGTCCTCGGCGCGTTCGGCGGCGAGCTGGCGTTCGATGGCCTGCGCCTGGGGGCGCGTGAGCCAGCTGGCGCTGGAGGGACCATCGGGCAGCTTGCGCCAGACCACGAAGGCCAGCGCCACGGCGGGCAGGCCTTCGAGCACGAACATCCACTGCCAGCCATGCCAGCCCCACAGGCCGTCCATCTGCAGCAGCGCGCCGCCGACCGGGCCGCTGAGGATGTTCGCGATGCACACGCCGAGCAGGAAGTAGCCCGTGGCGCGTGCGCGGTCCTTGCGGCCGAACCAGTAGTTCAGGTACAGCATCACGCCCGGGAACAGGCCGGCTTCCGCCGCGCCGAGCAGGATGCGCATCACGTAGAACGAGGTCTCGCCCGTGACGAAGGCCATGCCGGCCGATAGCAGGCCCCAGGTGATCATGATGCGGGCGATCCACCAACGCGCGCCCACGCGGTGCATCACGAGGTTGCTGGGCACTTCGAGCAGCGCGTAGCTCAAAAAGAACAGCCCGGCGCCCAGCCCGTAGGCGGCCGCCGAGATGCCGATGTCCACGGCCATGTGGCTCTTGGCCAGCGCGATGTTGGTGCGGTCGATGAAGCTGATCACATAGGCCAGCACCAGCAACGGCATGAGCTTGCGAAAGATCAGCGCATTGAGCGAGGCCTGTTCGTCGACGGCCTGGCTGGCGCGCAGGCCCGGCGGCGTGGCGGGGATGGATGGGTGTTGCATGGGATGTCTCTCTCCTGTCCTGTCGTGTTCTGGCGGAAGGTCGTCGGCGGGAGCCGGCGGGCGTGCAGATGCGGCCCGGTCGTGGGCCGGGCCGAGTCGGGTCAGTGGTTCTGGCGCAGGGCTAGAAGTCGACGTTCGCCGCGCCCTTGAGCCCGAGGATCTCGCGGGCTTCGGCGGGTGTCGCGATGTCGATGTTCAGGGCCTCCAGCACGGCGCGGATGCGCAGCACCTGTTCGGCGCTTGACGCGGCGAGTCGGCCCGGGCCGATCCACAGCGAGTCTTCGAGCCCGACGCGCACGTGCGCGCCCATGGCCGCACCGATGGTGGCCAGCGGCAGCTGGTTGCGGCCGGTGCCGAGGATTGACCATTCGAAGCGGTCGCCGAACAGCCGCGCGGCGGTGCGTCGCATGTGCATCAGGTCTTCGGGATCGGCACCGATGCCGCCCAGGATGCCGAAGACCGTCTGCACGAAGACCGGCGCCTGCACCAGCCCGCGGTCCAGGAAGTGCCGCAGGTTGTTGAGGTGGCTCACGTCGTAGCACTCGAACTCGAAGCGCGTGCCGTTGGCGTTGCCGAGCTTGAGGATGTTCTCGATGTCGGCGAAGGTGTTCTTGAAGATCAGGTTGCGGCTGTTCTCCAGGTGCTCGCGCTCCCATTCATGCGCGAAGGACTTGAAGCGCTCCAGCATCGGAAAGAGGCCGAAGTTCATCGAGCCCATGTTGAGCGACGCGAGCTCGGGCTTGAAGGTGGTGGCCGGGCGCATGCGCTCCTCGACGCTCATGTGCGGGCTGCCGCCGGTGGTGATGTTGATCACCGCATCGGTCGCGGCCTTGATTTTCGAAAGGAAGGGGCGGAACAGGTCCGGGTCCTGCGACGGGCGGCCGTCCTTCGGGTCGCGCGCATGCAGGTGCAGGATCGCGGCGCCGGCGCGGGCGGCTTCGATCGAAGCCTGCGCAATCTCGTCGGCCGTCACGGGAAGGTGCGGCGACATGCTGGGCGTGTGGATGGCGCCCGTGGGGGCGCAGGTGATGATGGCTTTGGGGCGTTGGGCCATGAGGTGTCCGGAAAGAAGAAGAGGAAAAGAAAGGGCGTGCGAGCGGATCAGCTCAGCGCCTGCGTGTGGCCGTCGACCACGAGCTCCTGGCCCGTGACGCTGGCGGCCAGGTCGCTGGCGGCGAACAGCACCATGTTCGCGATGTCCGTGGCCGTGACCATGCGGCCCAGCGCGGCCTGCGCGGTGTAGGCGCGCGTCACTTCGTCGAGCGGCTTGCCCAGCGCTTCGGCCTTGGCGGCGATGACAGCACGGATGCGCGGACCGTCGACCGCGCCCGGCAGGATCGCGTTGACGCGGATGCCGTCGGCCCCGAGCTCGAGCGCCAGCGTTTTCGTGAAGCCGATGACGGCCCACTTCGAGGCGGAGTAGGGCGAGCGCCCCGGCATGCCCAGGTGTCCGGCGGCCGAGGACAGGTTGATGATGGCGGGCAGGCGGCCCTTGCGCAGCCGCGGCACGGCCAGCCGCACGCAGAGGAACTGGCCGGTGACGTTGACGGCCATCGTGCGCTCCCAGTCGGCGAGCGAGACGGTCTCGACCGGCCCGGTGGGGCCGGCCACGCCGGCGTTGTTCACCAGCACGTCGAGGCCGCCGAGTTCGCGGTCGACGGCCTCGAAGAGGCGGGCCACGTCGTCCTCGTTCGACACGTCGGCGACGCAGCGGCCCACCTCGGGCAGTTCACGCGCGAGCTGGTCGAGGCTGGCAGCCTGCACATCGCAGACGAAGACCTTGGCGCCCGCCGCCACGAAGCTGCGCACGATGTCCAGGCCGATGCCGTTGGCACCGGCGGTGACGAGCACGCGCCGGCCGGCGAGGGAGTTGTTGTTCCACATGCTGAAGAGATCCTTGAGGTCGATTTCGGAATGACGGGGATCGTATATCTGTGATCACAGATAATTCATAGGGAATACCCCGGCCATATACTTCGACGCATGAGCCTCACCGATCTCGTCACCCCCCTGAAGCGCCAGACGCTCAGCGCCAACGTCTACGACCAGTTGCGCGACCTCGTGATGAGCGGGCAGATGATGCCGGGCGAGCAGATTTCATTGCGCAGCGCGGCCGAGGCGCTGGGCGTGAGCGTGATGCCGGTGCGCGAGGCGATGCAGCGCCTGGTGGCCGAGCAGGCGCTCGAACTCACGCCCAGCCGCACCTTGCGCGTGCCCCGGATGACGGCGGCGCAGTTCAAGGAAATCACCACCATCCGCACCAACCTCGAAGGCCTGGCCACGGAGCTGGCGGCCTCGGCGCCGGGCGCGGTGGCGCTGCGCGACATCACGCGCTGGCACGACGAGTTCGCGGCCGAGATGAATGCGGCGAGCCCGGACGGTTCGAAGCTCGTCACCTTCAACAAGGAGTTCCACTTCGCGGTCTACGCCGCGGCCGACATGCCGGTGTTGTTGCAGATGATCGAGGCGTTGTGGCTGCGCATCGGCCCCATCCTCAACTACGACCTGCGGGCCGGCTCGCGTCGCGTGGGGGACAAGGTGGCGATGTCGCACCATGCGGCCTTGCTGGCCGCGCTGAAGCGCCGCGACGGCGCCAAGGCCCGGGCCGCGCTGCAGGGCGACATCGAAAGCGCTGCGGAATTCATCCTGTCGACGGGCGTGCTGGTGTCCGATGGCACGCTGCCGCCGCAGAACGCCGCACCAGCGGCGAAGAAGGCGCGCAGCGCGGCGGGCACCGCGCGCTGAGGGGCGTCAGAGCGTCGGGTCCTGCCCCGGCGCCGCGCTGCGCACCGCCAGCGTCTGCAGTCGCGCGTAGAGCCCGTCGCTCGCCATGAGCTGCTCGTGGCTGCCTTGCTCGGCGATGCGGCCTTGCTCCATCACGATGATGCGGTCGGCATGCTGGATGGTCGACAGGCGGTGCGCCACGATCAGCGTGGTGCGGCCCTGCATCAGGCGCTGCAGGGCGTCCTGCACCAGCCGTTCCGATTCGGTGTCCAGCGCCGACGTGGCTTCGTCGAGCAGCAGCACGGGCGCGTTCTTGTAGAGCGCGCGGGCAATCGCCAGCCGTTGGCGCTGGCCGCCCGAGAGCTGCGTGGCGTTGTGACCCAGCACGGTCTCGATGCCCTGCGGCAGCGTCTCGACGTGGCCGCTCAGGTTGGCCGCCGCGAGGCAGGACTGCACGCGCGCGATGTCGATGTCGCCGCCCAGCGCCACGTTGGCGGCGAGCGTGTCGTTGAGCATCACCACGTCCTGGCTCACCATCGCGAACTGGGCGCGCAGGCTCTTGAGCTGCCACTCGCTGGTGTCGTGGCCGTCGAGCAGCACCTGGCCGCCGCTGGGCTGCACGAAGCGCGGCAGCAGGTTGACCAGCGTGGTCTTGCCCGAGCCCGAGGGGCCGACGAAGGCCACCACCTGGCCGGGCTCGATGACGAGGTTCACGCCGTCGAGCGCGCGCTGTTCGTCGTCGCCGCGGTAGCTGACCTGCACGTTGCGCAGCTCGATGTGGCCTTGCGCGTGCGCGATGCTGAAGGTGCCCTGCGATTCCGGCGCCACCTCGTCGATGAGGATCAAGCCGCGCTCCAGCGCTGCCAGGCCGCGCGTGATCGGCCCGGCCACTTCGGCCAGGCGGCGGATCGGCGCGATCAGCATCAGCATGGCCGTGATGTAGGCGACGAAGCCGCCCACCGTGAAGCCCTGCTTGCCGCTTTGCCACAGCGCGATCATCACCACCACCGACAGCGCCAGCGAAGCCATCATCTGCGTCAGCGGCGTGGTGGCGGCCTGGGCGATGGTCGATTTCACGGCCAGGCGATTCAGGCGCTGGCTCAGTTGTTCGAAGCGGCGCTCCTGCGCCTGCTCGGCGCCGTGCAGGCGCACCACGCGGTGGGCCAGCACGTTTTCCTCGACCACGTAGGCCAGCTCGTCGGTGGCCTGCTGGCCTTGCTGCGTGAGCTTGTACAGGCGCTTGGAGAACACCTTCATGATCCAGGAGATGCTGGGCACCAGGAAGGCGACGATGAGCGTGAGCTTCCAGTTCAGGTAGACCAGGTAGCCCAGCAGTGCGATCAGCGTGAAGCCGTCGCGCGACAGCCCGAGCAGCGCCTGCACCAGCAGCATGGCGCCCGTCTGCACCTCGTACACGACGGTGTTCGACAGCGCGCTGGCCGACTGCCGTGCGAACAGCGCCAGCTCGGCGCCGAGCAGCCGTTCGAACAGCACGCGGCGCAGCTTCTGCATGCCTTCGTTGGCGATGCGCGAGAGCGCGTACTGCGAAATGAATTGCGCGATGCCGCGCACCGCGAACAGCAGCAGCACGGCGGCCGGAATGAACCACAGCGGCATCTCGCCGCGCGTGAAGCCCCGGTCGAGCAGCGGCTTGAGCAGGGCGGCCATGAGCGGCTCGGTGAGCGCGGCCAGCAGGGCGCCGATCAGCCCCACGGCCCACCATTGGCGCGAACTGCCGAACCAGGTCATGAGTCGCGCCAGCCGGCGCATGAGGGGAGGGCGGGCGCTCTCGCTGCCGGGGGATGCTTGCATATGGCGGCGGATTTTACGGGGCGGCTCCGACCGCCTTTCGAGAGGCCTGTAGGACCATTTCGCCGGATAAACGTTTTGTGACGGCGTGTCCAAACCAGTGTGTAACATGTGGCCCGTGAAACGCCGGGGAGAAACTTTTTACCCGGAAACCTCTCCGAACCGCATGAACAAGCCGTTGCCAGATCTTTCCCCAACTCCTTCTTCATCGTTGATTGCACGCCGCAGCCTCATCGCGGCCCTTGCTGCCTCTCCCATGCTTCCCGCCATGGCCCAGTTCCGGGTCGAGGTGTCGGGCGTGGGGCTGACGCAGTTGCCGATCGCGCTCGTGCCTTTCCGGGGGCAGGACGCCTCGCCCCAGAAGATTTCCGACATCGTCCAGGCCGACCTCGAACGCAGCGGCCAGTTCCGCGGCGTCGATGCCTCGGGCCAGGCGCTCGACGAGTCCTCGCGCCCCGACCTCGCCCTGTGGCGCCAGCGCACCGCTGACTCGCTCGTGGTGGGCAGCGTGAGCCGGCTGGGCGACGGCCGCTACGACGTGCGCTTTCGCCTGTGGGACGTCGTGAAAGACCGCGACCTCGGCGGCCAGAGCTACACCGTGCCGCAGGGCGACCTGCGCCTGGCAGCCCACCGCATCGCCGACTACGTGTACGAGAAGCTGACCGGCGAGAAGGGCATCTTCTCGACCCGCATCGCCTACGTCACCAAGGGCGGCAGCCGCTACTCGCTGTGGGTGGCCGACGCCGACGGCGAGAACGCGCAGGCTGCGCTCGCCAGCCCCGAGCCGATCATCTCGCCCTGCTGGTCGTCCAACGGCCAGCAGCTGGCGTACGTGTCCTTCGAGTCGCGCAAGCCCGTGGTCTACGTGCACAACGTGGCCAGCGGCCAGCGCCGGCTGCTCGCCAACTTCAAGGGCTCCAACAGCGCCCCGGCCTGGGCACCCGACGGCGGTTCGCTGGCCGTCACGCTCAGCCGCGATGGCGGCTCGCAGCTGTACACCATCCCGGCCAGCGGCGGCGAACCGCGCCGCCTCACCCAGAGCTCGAGCATCGACACCGAGCCGGTGTACTCGGCCGACGGCAGCACGATCTACTTCGTGAGCGACCGTGGCGGCGCGCCCCAGATCTACAAGATGAGCGCCAGCGGCGGCAACCCGACGCGGGTCACCTTCAGCGGCACCTACAACATTTCTCCATCTGTCAGCGGCGATGGCCGGTGGTTGGCCTACATCTCGCGGGTCGGCGGTGCGTTCAAACTCCACGTGATGGAGTTGGCCAGCGGCAATGTCGCCGCGATCACCGACACCACGGCCGACGAGAGCCCGAGCTTCGCACCCAACAGCAAGCTGATCGTCTATGCCACGCACCTGCAGGGTCGCGAGGCGCTCATGACGACCACGCTGGACGGAAAGATCAAGGCCCGCCTCGCGGGCCAGGCGGGAGACATCCGTGAACCGGACTGGGGTCCGTTTCAGAAGCAATAAGCATTGACCAGATAAATTTACTTGAGGAGTTCGCAAATGTTGAAACGTACGATCTATTCGCTCGCCATCGTGGCGCTCATCGCCGGTTGCTCGTCGGGCACCAAGCTCAACGAAACGCCGGTCACCGACCGCAGCGGCACGGCCGGCGGCCAGCAAGGCGGCGCAACCGCCGTGGCCCCGGTGACCATCGACCCCAACGCCAACACGGCGCAAGGTCCGGTCGGCGTGGCACGCATCGTGTACTTCGACTACGACAGCTACACGGTCAAGCCCGAGTTCCAGTCGGTGATCGACGGCCATGCGCGCTTCCTCAAGGGCGCCACGCAACGTCGCATCTCGATCGAAGGCCACACCGACGAGCGCGGCGGCCGCGAGTACAACCTGGCCCTCGGCCAGAAACGTTCCGAAGCCGTGCGCCGCGCGCTCACGCTGCTGGGCGTGAACGACAGCCAGATCGAAGCCGTGAGCTTCGGCAAGGAAAAGCCCGCGGCCCAAGGCTCGGGTGAAGAAGTGTGGGCGCAGAACCGCCGCGCTGAAATCCGCTACACCCGGTGATGCAACCACGTGCCCTGTGGCGAGGCGCGGCCCTCGCCGCCGCCTTGTTCTGCGCGTCGGCCGGTTCGCAGGCTGCGCTGTTCGAGGACGACGAGGCGCGCCGCGCCATCCTCGACCTGCGCCAGCGCGTCGAAGCCATGCGCCAGCAGACCGACCAGCGCCTGGCCGACGAAAACGGCCAGCTGCGTCGCAGCCTGCTCGACCTGCAAAGCCAGATCGAGCAGATGCGCGGCGAACTGGCACGCATGACCGGCCAGAACGAGCAGCTCACGCGCACGCTGAGCGAAATGCAGTCGCGCCAGACCACGATCGACGACAAGCTCAAGCAGAACGAGCCTTCCAAGGTCTCGATCGACGGCCGCGAGTTCAACGCCGATCCGAAGGAAAAGGCCGACTTCGAAGCCGCCCTGGGCGTCTTCCGCTCGGGCCAGTTCGCACAGGCCCAGACCGCCTTCGCCGAGTTCGTGAAGCGCTACCCGCAAAGCGGCTACAACGCGTCCGCGCTGTTCTGGCTCGGCAATGCGCAGTACGCCACGCGCAACTACAACGAAGCCATCGCCAATTTCCGCTCGATGCTCTCGCTCGCGCCCGACCATGCAAAGGCGCCCGAAGCCGTGCTGTCGATCGCGAACTGCCAGATCGAACTGAAGGACACGCGCGCCGCACGCCGCACGCTGGAAGACCTGACCAAGGCCTACCCGCAGTCGGAAGCCGCACAGGCCGGCCGCGAGCGTCTGTCGCGCCTGCGTTGATGCAATGACCGTTTCGGCGGAGTGTTCCGCTTGAGAGTGCTTCGATGATGCCTTCGGCTGAAGAAGCCTCGTCCCTCCCCATGGCCGCCGCGGATGTCCTCACCGACACCGCGGCGCCTGACTTTGCGCGCCGCTTCGGCGGCCTCGAGCGCCTGTACGGCGTGGCCGGTGCCGCGCGCATCCGCCACGCGCATGTGCTGGTCGTCGGCATCGGCGGCGTGGGTTCGTGGGCGGTGGAGGCGCTGGCGCGTAGCGGGGTGGGGCGCCTGACGCTCATCGACCTCGACCACGTGTCGGAGTCGAACATCAATCGCCAGATCCACGCGCTCGACTCGACCGTTGGGCAGGCCAAGGTCGAGGCCATGCGCGAGCGCATCGCGCAGATCAACCCCGACTGCCAGGTGCTCGCCATCGACGAGTTCGTCGAACCCGACAACTGGGCCTCGCTGCTCGAGGCCGCACAGGCCGCCCACGGGCCGGTCCACGCCGTCATCGATGCCTGCGACCAGGTGAAGGCCAAGCTCGCCATGGCCGCCTGGGCACGCACCGTGTCGCGCGGCACCGCGTTCATCACGGTCGGTGCGGCGGGCGGCAAGCGGCAGGCGCACAAGGTCGACATCGACGACCTGTCGCTCGTCACCCACGACCCGCTGCTGGCCCAGCTTCGCCAGCGGCTGCGCAAACTGCACGGCGCGCCGCGCGAAGGCCGCAAGATCGGCCTGGCCTGCGTGTTCAGCCGCGAGAGCGTGGCACCGCCCGATGCGTCCTGCCAGATTGATGCGGGCGACGGTTCGCTCAACTGCCACGGCTACGGATCGGTGGTCAGCGTGACCGCCACCTTCGGACAATGTGCGGCAGGGTGGGTGCTCGACGAAATTGCGAGAAACACCACGCTATAATCCAAGGCTTTGCTGGATTCAACGTCGGCAAGAAGCAAGAAAAATGGTTCCGGGACGTTAGCTCAGTTGGTAGAGCAGCGGACTTTTAATCCGTTGGTCACTGGTTCGAATCCAGTACGTCCTACCACCAACACTGAATCGGTCGAAACCCAGCATCTATGCGGGTTCCGGCCGTTTTTTTTGTCTTTTCGGATGGCATGGACGCAGCAGGCTTCGGCGCCGAATTTGTCATTTCAGTGCAATTTCAGTGCACTGGACATTGTGGGCTTCATCGATCACTTCATCGATCGACCAGAGGACTCACTACTTGGCAAGCATCCAAAAGACCCCCGAGGGCAACTACAAGATCCAGATCCGGCGCAAAGGCTGGCCAGCCTGGTTCGGCACGGCCGACACGTCAGTGGAGGCTCATCGCATCGCACGGGCGATTGAGGCAGACATGGACCGTGGCACGTACCGCGACAACCGGGAGGCCGAAAGCACCACGCTGGCCGAGGCATTCGATCGCTATGGGCGCGACTTCAGCAGCCGCAAAGCGCATCCTGAACGGGACCTGCAACGCATTGAACGCTGGAAGCAGCATCCGCTTGCGCGGCGCTTCATGGCGACGCTGCGTGGGGCCGACTTTGCGGCATATAGAGATGAGCGGCGCCGGGCTGGCCGTGCCGAGAACACAATCAGACTCGAACTCCAGCTCGTGAGTCACTTGTTTGAAATGGCACGAAAAGAATGGGGGTGGGAGGGGCAGCCGAACCCGCTGAAGAACATCCGAAAGCCCAGCGGCACAAAGGCGCGCGATCGACGCCTGCACCCTGGCGAGCGGGAGCGCCTAGCGATGGCGCTTGCCGAGACCGGCAACCCATGGGCTGCCCCCGCCTTTGAATTGGCCGTTGAAACCACGCTGCGGCAGGCCATGCTTTTCGAGTTGCGGCGGGAGTGGATCACCGACCGCGTGCTCACGATCCCGCGGACCTACCATCAGCGTGTGAACAAAGGGGTTCCGCACGAGATCCCGCTGTCATCGAAGGCGATGGCAGTCCTGCAAGCCATGCCGCACAGCATCGACGGCAGAGTATTTGGGTGTACGGCCAATGCGGTCTTGATGGTCTGGAAACGGGCCCTGAAACGCCTCGAGATCCGTGACTTGCGGTGGCACGACCTGCGCCACGAGGGAGTATCCAGGTTGTTCGAGAAGGGCATGAGCGCCATCGAAGCCTCAAGCATCAGTGGTCACAAGTCCTTCGTGATGCTCAAGCGATACACACACCTTCGGGCGACTGACTTGCTCGCGAAGATTGGTTAGCAAGCCAATCATGCCGTGTGAATTTGTCATTTCGGTGCACAGAGGTGCCACCCGCACACTGACTTCGACCGCCCGCAGACCTAGCCGCCTCATCTCCCGGCGCCCTCCTTTCGAGGTCTTGCGAGGCGGTCACCCAATCGAAAGGAACCTCCAGATGAAGATGTACTCATTGGCCAGCACCGCGCTGGCTCTCGCTACTTTTGCCGCCGGCGCGCAAGCCCAAATCGTGTACGAGGTTGCCAATTCGACTGGAGGCCACCAGGTCGCCGGCGTAGGCATCGACCAGGCTGCAATCTACGGAGGCATCAATGACGCACGCGGCCGGGCGATGAATGCGCAAAGCCAGGCTGAGTGGGCAGGTCAGACGGCTCAAAGCGCGAGCCAAGTGGCTTCGGCCGCACAGGGCACGGCGAGCTACGCCGTAGGACGAGCAGCCGATGCCAGAGCCCGCGCCGACTACACGGCCTGGTACAACTGGAACTACACGCGGGCGACCGCGATCAGCAATTGCATGGCCACCGGCGGTAATCCAGTCTACTGTAGCGCCATGGCAGACATCAATTACCCGGCACCTTGATCTCGGCACCTTGATCTCGGCACCATGTCACTAGACATGGGCCTCGACGGTGGACTTGAAGTAAATGGCCGCGGTAATTTCTGCCAGCCTCGCGACTCCGTCACTCCGAATATCGAGCTCTTTTCCTTCGTGTTCGAACAAGTGCCATGATTCCAGCTCTTTATCGGTTAGCAAAATTACACGCGGACTGGAGGAGTCATTCACGGTCTTGGCAAGTTCAATTTCTTCGGGCGTAAACGCCGTTAGCTTTGCCAGTAGAACGTAGACGTCAAATCTGTGCTTTGGGAATCGATCGGCCAAGCGCTTCAGATTCTCGATGTCTCTGGCGTCAATTGTTCCTGCGGAATCCTTCTGCCCTCGTCGATTGCCGCGATCCTTGCACTCTCCGAGGACAACGATAGTTTTCTCAGGGTACTCGGCTGCGACTAGCCATATCAGATCGATCTCACATGGTGGCAGTTCGAAGCCTTGCTTGGGGAAAAGGTCGAGAGACGTGGCATAGCAGTTGCTCGACAGGGACCGATTCAGGCTAACGTTGAGTTGCTGCAACGTCAGAACCACTGGTACCGCGCCCTGCGCGTTGCGCTCAAAGCCAAGCACCCCCGAGCGGCGGAAGTGATGTACGCCCTCAATGAGTTGTCTTGTTGCATCAAAGCCTTTGCCACACATCTCACAGGTCACCTGCTGCTTGAGGGAGTCGAGTGAAATCCAGCTCTTGAGCAAGCAGTGGGGACATGCGAGCTCCGCGCCGATACGGAAGAGGCCTTTCTCGACCAGATATCCGAACACGCTATCGGGCTGCAGATTGTCTTCACCGGGCTTTCTCGGTTCGATGTGTAGGCCAGCGAAGTCGGAAAACGGCGTCGCCGTTGGATTCTCGCGATCCTTGGCCGCAATGAGTTCATAGGCTGCTTTGCGAGTGAAGGTCTCGGTGAGACCGTACGTTCTAATCAAGCGTCGCACGCCGGGGATCCGGAACACATACGCCCCAAACAGGCCCCCCACTTGTTGAATGAGCTGTCGCGCAATCAATCCGCCGGAACTTGCCTTCGCAACGTATCCAACATCATCAAATAGCTTTTCGAAAAGCCGAGACGCTGACAACGCATAGATGTACGCGTCCGAGTCGCCCACTCCTACCAGCAGCGCCAAGCGCTCGGATTCGATTCGGAAGTTCGTGAACCCAAAGCTCATCTCATGCTGATAGAAACTATTGAGTTCGGGCACATATGGAGGACGCAACGTGTACTCCGGGTCCGCAAACAGTCCCCCAATGAAGGAAATCGATGCCGCTACGTGCTGTCCGTGAAACCAAATGTCCGATGAGAATGGCTTGCCACTCAAGCTGAATGACAGTTTCGGTTTTCCGACGTCTTTTATTAGCACGCCAAGCGTGGACGATTCTCCTAGAGCCATAGTAGGCGGGACGATGTTGAAGCCGTTCCAAGACCACTCGCCTACTTGGTGTACGGTGAGTTCGACCTCCTCCAACGCAGCGCGCACTTCTCGAATCTGGGATTCGTCATGCACGTCCTCACGTCTGCACCAGACTGCAAGAGCGTTTTGCATGTGCTCTGGCCGCAGAGCCTGGGTTTCATGCACCCACTTTATCCAAGGTGAAATAGCTGGCCTAAAGCGATCGACGTGCTTGAGGTCCAAAAAGCAAAGGTGCATGTCCGCTGCGCGCAGATTCCAGAATGCAACGAGATCGTCCAGACTGGAAGCATCACCCACAAAAAATCCTGGGTAGTCTGCGCTAGGATGAATACTGTGATGTGGCTCAAGCCCGTACCGGGAAAGAGACGCAATGCTTGGATGTTCAAACAGATCGGCAGGGATGGACGCAGTCAGTCCGATCTCGCTGACCTCCAAGCCGGCCAGTTCGCTGAACATCTGGGTGTAGTCGATGTGGATCGACTCCTTGGATGGATAGGCGCCTAACTGGACAAGGAAGACATCGGACAAGGGATCTTCTTCTTGCCATTCATAGCGCCGGAATCCTTGATCCTTCAGATCTCTCCAATCTGCTCTGTCGCGCAAATGGACAAGCGCATTCCGCACATCCAGCACGCTCGCTCTTGCACTATGTTCGTCGCTTCCACTAAAGATTGCGTGTACGAAAGAAGGCGCTCCTCGTCCGGCAAACTTGGCCGCAAAGGCCCGGACGTCGTCACTATCGCTCAGGGGGTAGACCCAATCTGCACGAAAGGCCTCGATGATCTTTTCCGCTTCGGCTTCACGCTCCACTACGACAATCGGATTGAACCTGCCTCCCCAAATCGCATAGGACTGGCGAACCGCGGTTCTAAATGCCTTGAGATCTCCGGCCTTGATCACCCAGCATATCCGCAGAGGTCGATAGGCAATATCTACGCGAACTGTCTCCATTGACCAATACCACCTGTCTGTTGATACGTCCCTTGCTAGCGCCACATAAAGCGCCTTGGGCGCCGCCGAGACGGAGCAGTAAATTACAACGGATCGTAACGCGCTGATCCGATCACCGTCATCACGCGCGCCCCACAGCCCATTGGCGATGGGGCGCATATAGTCACTGATGACGGCGCTCCTTCGTTCTGATTCGAGGTCAGCGCCGCAGGCACAGAAATCCCCGGCGCTGGACTTGGCGACCTAACTTCCAGTCTTGAAGATGAATGTCTTCCTGAAGCTGCCTGTCGCGTTCGCGGTGATCGCCGGATTGGTCCCCGTGCTGATCGGGTTGCCGTTGTTAAAGTCCTTCATGGTGGTGTTCGTCCCCTCGACCGTTACGGTGTAGTCCGTGTTGGCCTCGAGCGGCCGATCCGGCAGGATGATGGCGCGGCTCGGGTCGACCAGGAGGTTGGGGTCGTTCACCTTCAGCATCGGCGCGCGCAGGGTGACTGGCGAGCCGTCCGACTTCTTCACCATCGTGGCCGAACTGATCGTGAGCAGTTGTCCGACTCTCACTGCTACGACGATCGGCTGGCCAACCGGGTTGGTCGACAGATCGCGGCCTGGAACCGGGTTCGGCTGTTCATTCTTGAGCTGGTACGCCGTACCCGTGGTGCCATCGCACGGATAGGTCTGCACCGCGGCACCATCAGGCTTCTGAGAAAACTGGCCCAGCGCAATCCCGGTGGCGATCTGCGTGATTGCGCGCGGGCCGAAGGTGGCTGTGGTGCCGACCTGGTCGGAGCTCATGATCGAGATGCCGGCGTCGATCTGCGGCGACAGCAAGTCGAGTGCGTGATACGGGGCACTGAGCAGACTGCGCACCGCCGCGATTCCGCGCCCCTGAGGGGCGAACTCCGTGGGGCCCAACACGTTGGCCTTCGCGCCGGTCGTATCTGCGAAATCGTCGAGTACCAGGCCGCGGCCGTAGCCGGCCGCGCTGGCGCGGTCGGTAGGCGTCACACCCGTGAATGCGGGCTTGGTGCCGTCCTGGAAGTGGCCGACCAGGTTGTTGACCAGTTGGAAGTTGGCGTGGCCAGCCGCGGCAATGTCCAAGTGAGCGTTCTGTGCCAACAGACCGAAGCCGCAACGGCTGCGCTCGGCGTTCAGCAGGTTGAAGGCGGCCAGCTCCTCGGAGCCCACAGCATAGGTCGGCGCCGGCACCGACGTGACGATGGTCGACGCGGTTTCACCTGCAGCGGGATCGTCCGTGCCCGGCTGAGACGGCGGCGGGGCAACGGGCGGCTGGACTGGCGGATTCGTCGGAGTGCCGGTGTCCGGCGCAGGCGGCGGGGCGATGCCGATCAGCGGAATGCCACCACCGCCGCCACCTCCTCCACCACCGCAGGCGGAAAGAACGAGGGCTGCAACAGCAAGCGCGATCGCGCTGGGAAATTTGGTTTTGGTGTTCATGACAAATCTGGGTTGAAAGTAAAAATCAAAAGAGACTGATGGAGATACGCCGCGCCACTCAATCGAGTTCGCGCAGGCCAATCGGGTGGCGCTTGGACGCCGCAGTGAATACAGCCGCGGCACCGCCGATCAGAGCGACACCGAGGCCCTGTGCCAGGCGAGTCCGACGAACTGCGCGCTCGTGCTCGAGAGCGATCGCCTGCGCCTCTGCCCGCACACGCGCGCGCGCGCGCTGCCGGCGCAGGTCGGCTTCCAAGGCGCCGAGAACGCAGTCGATGCGAGCCAAGCGGGCATCGGCCTTCGCAAGCGCGGCCTCAAGCTCGAGCCGAATACGCAGCCGATCGGCCGAAGTCAAATTCCGAGTGGTCATGGTGTTGGTCCTGGTTGGATCAGGTTCAGAACGGCATGCCGGTGTGCGCGGATATCTCCAACCGCATCGTGAACTTGCCGTAGATCACACCCGCGGCCCACGGCGTGGGGGCAGTGGCCCACAGCTCTGCCATTTCAGAGCGGCTTGCTGTCGTGTCGGGCATCACCTCGTCATACATCGCATACCAGTCGGGGTACTTCTTGCGTATCTCTTCCCACTGCGCCTCAACCATCGCCATGCCGGCGGCTTCGTTGGCGCTATCGCATTGCTGTTGGTTTTGTTGCTGACTCATTGCTTTCTCCTCGTTGTTGTTGCGTGCGTTCAGAGGTCGCCCGCGTCCCGCAAATCGCGCACCACGGCGGGCATGAGCGCAACCCAGGTCGATCCAGTGCGCTCAATGGCCTCGACCATCGAGTAGCCCATCGACTTGAGCCATGCCGGCTTGTTCAGCGCCAGTGCTACAGCGACCCTTTCTCCAGTCGACTGGACGTCCCAGGCATTGCGGCCGCCGCGAGCTGCGGCCCGGGCCTTGCCCACAAAGTGACGAAACTCTGCGGTGTCCTCCGGCTTGCGCACAGAGGCGCGATGCGACGCGAGGATTTGCTCCCAGCGATCGGCGCTATCGACAAGCTTCCAGACGCGCAGCGTCGCTTGAAGATCGACAACGGTGGTCGAGAGAGCGTGAGCAAGCATCTCCTGGTGAGTCGAGTCGAAATCGAAATGCCCGTGCTCGAAAACCCACCGCAACACCTGCAGATCGCTGAGGCTGCTAAGCCGATCGGCAATGTGCTGCGCAAATTCCTGGCTGTAGACGCTGGCCACAATCACGGCCGCTTTCGCGATATGGCTGTGACTGCCACTGGCGCCCGCGAGAGCCAGCTTGTCGAAGCTGTGAACAACGCTGATACCGTCCGCGGCCATGAACTCGGCCACGGCCTGGGCATGTTGGTCTGTCGGGGCATGCTCCCCAATGGACGCGCGCAGCGCGCCCTGCACCTGATCCACTGAAACTGCTTGCTCTGTCATCTGGTTTCTTTCTTGCCGCAACGCGGCGTTGGTCTTAAAAACACCGGAACCTTGAGCTGAGCCCCTTGGGAATCCGGTCCCGGCTGGGAAAACGATCCAGGCGGTCTCAATCACCGTCTACCTCTCGCCTTCGCCCGGAGTCCGTGGGGCCGGCGCGATTGATGCACGCAAGGGCCCGCCCGGAGGCCGCATGCGCAAGCGAGCGCAGCGAGTGCGAACGGGAGAGGACGGGAGCGAAGCGAACCCTTGCGGGTGGCAATCGAGCGCGCGCAGCGCGTGGCGCTGGCCACACTGACGAAGGAATAGCGAAGGCGCGAGGTAGACGGTGAAGGCCGCGGAGAACATTTCCCAGACGGGACGCCGCGCGGCGAGCGCCTCATGCCGCGCAGCGGCACAGATCGGCCAGAGGCCGTCGAGCGCAGCGAGCTGCTGCCGCAGGCAGCGTGCGTCATGCGATCGGAACCGAAGGCGGAGCCGCAGGCCGAGACCGAAGGGCTCGGGGGCGAAGCCCTGAGAGCGCGGTCGGCGAAGCCGAGACGCCCAACGACAATTGCCGACGCTTGCTCCAACCTTCGTCCATCGTTGGCCGAAACTTGTCCGAACCCTGGGCCAAGTCGCGAGTTGTCCGAAGCTTCTACCAACCTTCGGACAACACTGGCGCTAGAGCCGCGCGCTGAGCGCGCGGCACCGTCAAATGGAATCAAGTTCGTACAACCTTGTCCAAACCTTCGTCCAGCCGGAGACTTGTACGAACCTTGTCCGAGGGATCGGCCAATTTCAGCCGAGCATTCGGCCAACTCGACTGCCTGCATCACGATCAAACTCAGCTAAGAGAGAGTTTGACGACCAAGAACGCTTCGACCAGGGCAACCGCCCCCGTTACGGCAAGCCAGATTGAAATCGACCGAAGCAGGCGCGTCGTGCTTCGAAGTTCCCTCCGGGTGCCTTCGGCTTCAGCAGCAGCGCGGGCACGCGCGGACGCTGCGGCTTCGCGCTTTGCAGGGGCGGCTTCGAGCTCGGCGACAAACGTGGCATAACGGTCGCAGATCGCTGCGGCCGCATCCTCTGCGGTGAGGTGCGTCGGCGCCATCTCATGAGCCACAGCAATGGCCCAGGCCATCGCTCGCCCGACACCGGCATCCGGTTCGTGCTGTAGCGCCGCAGGCGGCTCTGCGAGGTCGTACAGCTGCATCGTGTCGGCCAGTGCGCCAATACTCTGGGGGGCGGCCCCGGAGGCCGCAGAGACTCTCAGCAAGAGCATTAAGTTGACCGCGAAAAAATATGCGTCGTGCCCATGTTCGATGCCAGTCAAGTGATGAGCGACCTCGTGCAGAAACGTGGTGACAAGACCGCGTTTCGTGCGATGCAATGCGAGATTGCTGATGGCCACGCGCCGATCGGGAGCGCTGTCCGGGCTGTCCGCCCAGCCGCCCCACAGGCCGGTGGGGCGGAACTCGACTGGATACGTATTGCGCAGCCGGCAAGCCGCGACCACTGGTGTCAAGAGGTTGCGCAACCAGCCGGCCACCGCCGGCTGTGCCGGCTGCACTTGGTACACCGGCAAGGCCAAGGCCTCATCCTCGCTTGCGACGACTGCGCGACACAGGCTCATCGCGGGCGCTCGCTCTGGCTCAGGTGCTCTGCGAGGTCGGCATCGGCGTCCTCGTCGTCCAACTCATCTCCCCAAAGCGCCGCAGCGAGGACTCGGCGGCGCTCGTAGAGCTCAGCGAGCCGTTCTTCGTGTTCGGCCCGTGCGACCTTCAGCGCATCGTCGCGGGCTGCGAACGCGGCGAGCCGAGCCGCCGGAGAGAGCGGGCGCAGCGCCTCGTCAGTGGGGCGCGGGTGGTCGAGCTCGATCTGAGGTTCGAGCTTGTGGGTTTTTCGGATTTCTCGATTCGAGGTGAGCCACTCGGCGCGGTAACGCGCCGCGAGGGCTGGGTTCGACCTGTCCAAGGCGCTGGGCGAACGGTCTGCGCCAGCTTCTGCTTGCTCGGCCGCTTCCTGCTCGTCGAGCGCCATCTGGGCTTGGTTGGCGGCGAGGGCGTTGGCCGCCTGATCTGCCATGACCCGACTCACCTCGAGGCTTTGGCGCTGAATACCCAGAACGGCCGCCTGCTGCGGCAGGGTCGCAACGATCGCGGCTCTCTTGTCCCAGATTGCGGCCGACTCTTCGGCCGACCTGAGTGCTGCCCGCGCCTCTTCTATCGCCGCGGCCCCGGCATGCGCAACGGCAAGTCGATCGCCTGCCGCACGCACGGCCGCAATGTGTTCGTCGCCGGGCAACTGGGCCGCTTCGCGCCGCATACGCATTGCGTCTCGCTCTTTGTCGAGAGTCAGTGCTTTCGCCGCGGCGTCCATCGTCTTGGTGGCAGCTACGTCCGCGACGTCCGCGTTTTCGAGCGAGATTCCCGCCGCGGCCAAGACCGTGCGCGCCTTGGCCAACTCGGACTTCACCGATTCCAACTCCTCGCGCAGGATGGCGATGAGTTCATCGCGTGCATCAAGGTTGGGCTCTCCCGGTTCGGTCACCATGGTGCCTGGCGGGATTGTTGATACGCCAAAGAGTCGAAGGATCAACGCCCGGAAGGCCTGAATGATTCGAGTGAGCCAGCCTGGCTCGTATTCGGCCGGAGCGATCTCGCCAGCCTTGGTGAGCGCTGGCGGCCGGGGGCAATCGAGATCGACGCCGGTGGCCGCAGCAGCCACGGCGGTCTTCTTCGGCGCTGCATCGAATCGCAACGAATCTCGCAACGATGGGCGCGCGGTTGCGACCACCGCTGGAGAGGGTGTCGACGTGGCTGCTTGAGAGGGATCGGAAACGGTCATGGATTGCTCCTGGTTGAGATGGGAAGGGACGGACGAAGAAGTGGTACGCGCGCGCCGCAGCGCGACGGCAAAGTGCTGGTCGAGTTCGGAGGTGATGACGGCGGTCATCGGCACGCGCGCTTTCCGGGCGGGCTTGCGCAAAACTCCGAGGTCATGCGCTGGATTTCCTGCTGGCGCTGTGCGAGCTCGGCGTCGGCCTGGTTGATCTGGTGGCGGATCCACGCGAAGCTCGCGCCCGCCGCGAGCGCGGACAGCAGGAGCACTGCCAGGAAGGGCACCGCCAATGCGATCTGGAGTGACCGGCGAGCCTTTTTCAGGTCGCTGGTCCATTGGGTCTGCGCGATGTGAATCGACGTTCGGAGGGCCTTCTGGTGGCCGGCCATCATGTCGACCATCGATCTGGACGCCGAGTCCAGGTCGACGGTCAACTGGCGCACCTGGTTGCGCGCGTTGCACAGAATCGTCTGCATCGCTGCCGCATCGGCCTGCGCCTGCGCCCAGCTCTCGATCCTGGTCGCAGCCATCGAAGGCGGAGGCAGGGGCAATGGCGGGGTAGGTGCGCCTGTTGTATTCAGCGCGTCGCTCGATGTGTTCTGCGAGCTCGGCGCGGACTGTGGCGGCAAGCTGGGCGGAGCGCTCTCCGCCCCGCCATTCGGGATCCATTCGAAGTCGTCGAGCGCGCTCAGCGGCAGCGGCGTCGAGTTCGACGAGTCGAGAGGGCGACCAGTCGTCACTGAAAAGCTCCCCGCGCAACCGAATACCTTTGCCCCTCGGGGCATCGGGCAACTTCAAAGTCACATACGGGCGGCCGCTCTTGTCGACTCCATCGCGGGTGATCTCGCCGAGCCGTCTCAGTTGCGCCAGAACGTCCTGTTTCGATGAGATTTGCCCAGCCCTGGCACCAGCCAAGAGCCAGTCCGAAATTTTTCTGCGCGCATCTTTCTCCCTGGCGAGCTGCGCTCTGAGGTTCTCCGCCTCGACGAAAGCGAGATGACCGGGCGACAGAGTTCGGCTTCTTTCCTTTGATTTCGGTGAGCTGAGACCTAACTCGAAATTGAACCCATCCCTCATCAAATCGAAAGCACGCATCTGGCCCGGCGCGCATATATTTAAAGATTTGGGCTTTCCCAAAAGCATTGAGCTCATTTCCACGCGAGGGGAGAGCAGGTGCAAATCGTGCCCGCCGTCCTCTGCCAAATGCAAAACGGCGAATAGCATCTGCTCGGATTTCAATCCGGCAAATGCGACCTCCTTGTACGCCTGAATCACGGACATGATCTCTTCTTCCGTAATTCGATCGTCCGGGCTCCATGCGACCACCGCGCTTGTATATTTCTTTACAAACGGAAGTGAATTGACTGCTTCGGCAAAAAGAATTCCATTGCCGTGGAGCACTTTGACACCAAATCGACGTTGGCCATTCTTCTCGTGCGCGGCCAGGACGTAGCGAACGGCCTGCCAGCCGTCTCCAGCGCCAAAAGGAAGGAATTTGATGTGCACTTATATTCACAGCTATGCAGTCAATCCAGCCGAGGCACTGGCAATAGCGCATGCGTTCTGGCTTCGATATTTTTCAGAGCACCCAAGGCCTCAACAACATTCGCGGGGGATCCATTTAGGAAATCCGTGTTTAGCCTTCTTGCACACTGGTTAAGCAAGGAGCCGACTTGGGCAATGTTTGCGATCAGAACCGGGTCGGCAGTGCTGAAAACGCGTGCGCGTTTTCCACCGACACGACGACCGGACCGCCGGGCGGCGATACCGGCGCCAGCCTCAATGGCGGCACGCAACCAATCCGAGAGGCATTGCTCATCGGCGGCTTCGGCAGCCTCGCGATACGCCGCGGCCTCGCTGCGAGTGAGCCGGACGCGGACGTACGCATCCAACGGCTCGCCGTTGGAGGACTTCAACGGGGGAGCCATAGCTCCTCCCGGAGGTGGGTTCGAAGGGAGGCGTCAGCCTCCCTCGCCAGCACCGCGTCACATGCATCGAAGTCCGCGTAGCGGGCTTTGATGCGTGGGACGCGGGGGGCTGGCTGCGCAAGGGAACTCATGTCCCGATGGTCTTCGCGATCCCAAGGTGCACCGAAATGACAAATTCGACCCGGCAGCTGAGGCGGCTCCACCGCTCACCGCTGAGCCACGCCGATACAGCGCTACGCTGCGCCGGTGTTCCCCGCCGCTTGGGTGCTTCTGGTCTCAGCCCGACAAGAAGCCTTGCTTACGGAGCTTGTCCAAGGTCGTGCTCACGTAGTGGTTAGAGCGTGCCTCGTCGCGCGGTTGCCGACCTGGCTCGCGCACCGAATGCTGGAGGAAGGCTTCAACATCCGCAGCACTACGCCCGGAGCTCAACATGCCGATCGCGCGGCCCCAGTCGCGCCCTGAGGGTGTGCTGTCAGTGCCGGACCTAGAGGTTGGCGCTCGCGGCTGTTGCGCCGCCGGCACCTTATTCACTAATGCAGACGGTCGACTAACTTTGGGCTTTGCAAGTAAATTTCCGATCTCATGCTTCTTTCCATCGGCCAAATAAACAAGCCGAGTCCAAAATCGTCCTCGACCAGGTTTGAGATTTACAGAGCCAGGCCATCGATGAGCCTGGTGCCCAGAAAGCGCACCAGAATCCGATTTGCATCCGATGCTTTCGTATAAGGCGCGGTGAACCTGATGACGGTCTTCGTTTGTCATATCTCGATCGCCTGCATAAAGGTGCTGAAAATTTCCATGTGACGTTTCGAGAATTGCGCAAGCAAACCCGTCGAACAGTGGCATCGATGAATTGACGTCATCAAGTAGAAGGATTCGTGAACCTTCGCGTGGTCCTGCAAAGAGTGATTCGCCAATAAATTCGTCCGTTCCTTTGGAGGTTTTATTTTCTCGGGCGTACACCATTTTGAAAAAATCTTCCCAGCTCGTAAGTGAGAGACCGCTGTATTGGCCGATCGATTCGGCGTTCTTGGAATACTTTCCAATGGGTAATTCACCGCCGGAATAGCGACCGTCGTTTGAACACCGAATCGTCACCAATCGAGTCAAATGGTCTCGGTTGTCGCCGTTCTGTTTCATGATCCAAATGGCTAGGCGAGTCGAATTGGCGCACCGTTCGCGCATCGCCGTTTCTGATCGGCTCGTTCCTGGGGACTCGTTCAATTGGCGGCCGGCCATGGAAGAGTCGATCGGGGAGGTCCTCATGGCCTCGGGAACTGGTTTCTCGATGAACTGGGCACCACCCCCCCAGCCCGCTATCGCGGGCGGGAGTGAAGGGGAGCGGCGCTCGCGCGCCGCAGAAACCGCGGAGGGATGCCCTCCTTGGTTATCCAAGCCTTCCACATCGAGTTCGTCGGCCTGGGGGGTGTGAATACCGGTCTCCGCAAAATTTGCGTACTGGAGAGCGCAGTATTTGCGTGCTGGAACAGTGGCAACCCGCATGGGCATTGGGTTTCCGGAGGGAGCGTCTTTTTTGGGCGTGATTGCCATGTGCAAGTCCCTTGGTCCCGGGGGGCCTGGAATGAAAGTCATTGGGAGCTCGATTTCTGCCGGCAGCGGGTAGGCCAAGTGCCCCCGCTTTCCCGACGCGCGCAGCGCTGAGCGCCGTCTGTGCCAAGCCAGCGCGATTTCGATGAATGCAGGGTTCAGGTGAGTCACGGCGACTTCCTCCTTGAGCCTGGCGCCGCGCGGCCGCCGCCGCTCACGCACGATGAGGCCGACTTGCAGCAAGAGGGCCACCGCATCGTCCACGGCGCGGGGCGAGGCTTGCCTCGGCCCGTGGCTGCCTAGAAACTCAAGCTTCACCTTGACCCCTGCAGCTGGATCGCTAGCCTTGGCCTTGCGGCACAACTCAGCAAGCACTTGCCCGGCTGTAGGTGTTAGCCGCTGGCCAACCCAGCGGATCTCACCAGCGAGGAATTGAACGAGCGCGTCCACGGGTCGAATGACCAGACGCTCGAGGGAGGCGAGCAAGCGCGAGATGCTTGCCACATTTACGAGGCCCGAAGATAATTTAGGCAGCGTCCAAAGCTACCCCTCCGAGCCCGGTTGCCTTCCCCAAGGCGGCCGGGCTTTTCCCTTTTCAGGCCTGGGAACCCTGCAACAGTGCAAGCGCGCGTTCAGGCAGAGGGCACCGCTTTCTCCCGCGCCGCGGCGCCTGCTGCGGCTGCACGTGGGCGGTAGCGGCGGGTTCGTCGGCAGGAGCAATTGAGGCTGGCGATGCAGGGGACGCCGTGGTGGACAACCCGGCTATCCACGCTTTGATGTCCTTGGCGAGCCACACAGACGGTCGACCGCCGACACCAGCAACCGCCGCAGCGGGGATCAGTCCTTGCCTCGCGGCATAGCGCACCCCGCCTCTTATTTGAGCCGGGGTGCGGCCGCGAAGCCAAGGCAGCAGCGCGCCGACAGCCTCGGCGGTCAGGAACGTGTCGTCTGGCATGGCCGGATGCAGTGCGCGTTCGTTGTGATCCGTGGCGTATGAATTTGGCATATGTCGCTCGATGGCTGGTAATCTGTGATGAGCGAATTACCCGCCATCAACGCGGGTGCACCAAAATGACAAATTTAGCCCGGCACCGAAACGAACGACTGGCCTCGGACATGATCGAGGCCATGGGGTCGTTGCGTGCTCGGCTGGCTCCGGATCTCCCGCTCGGCACGAGTTACGCAATCGATCTCAGCAACGCCCACAAGAAAGCATGCCGGAGAGTCCTCGCGTTGGTCATGCTCGGAGCGCTTGATGCCGACGCCTCCGTTCCGGACCAAGGGCAGGGGCGCCGAGGCCGTGGCAAGCCGCCGACGGTCCCACACGAAGCTAATAGGATGCTGGTAAGGATGATCTTGACGGCAGCCCGCGTGGATGAGCCCACTTTGACCCCTTTGCAGATCGCGCAAGAGCTTGAAAGAGCAGCCGGCGGGCTACCCGATGGGGTCGACGATGCCGGGCAACTCGGGGCCGTCCTTCAAGCGCATTGCGCAGACCCAGGTCCGGAGTACCTCAGCGGTCTGAGGCAAGAGCGCACCGGGTGGCTGGCTCAGACGGCAGAGAGCATCGGCTGGCTCCCCCAGGGACACTGGCGCGCACCGTACCTCCTTCGCCTGCTGCAGACCCTCGGCCCCCCGGACCTCGAAGAAGAGCAGGCGTGGTGCCAGGAACTGGAGGCGCTAGAGGCCGTGCTGTTGGCGCCCGCGCCACCAGCGCTGACGCCTTCCGAGCTGGCGCGCGCCTGGCGAGCGATGGTCAAGGAAGGTTCTGAACTGCGCAAATCCGCAGCGGCGCACGCCGCGCAGATGGATGCACTTCAAGGCCCAATGCGTCTCGACGCATTGAATGAGCAGTTGGTGCCAAGCGGGACGGGGAGAGCACTCAGGGACTACAAGGTCGGGGACGTGCTCGAGGCGTCCCCATTGGTGGTGGTCTACACGATGCGCGAAGACCAAGAAGGCCAAGCCTGGGCGATTAAGCCCGCTGCAGACTGCATGTCCGCCGCGTTCGATCTGGCCGAGTACGCCGTCGCGGCCCACCGGCCACGCGCTGGCCGCCGCGGCCAGGCGCAGGGCAATGACGCCGGCGCCAGCGTCGATCTCGCCCAGGGGCTCGCTTGGTGGCGCTGACGATTGCGGAACGGCACTGATCTTTCGTCAGCGTGACGTCGAATCGGCGTGGGAAGATAGGCTGGCATGCTCAAGAACAACCGATTAACACCACAACGCCGCCCCAAGATCAGGAAGCGTGGTCCCTTCGACTTGTCAGCCCTCACCGGTCCGAACGCGCCCACATTCGCTCAAGTGCTGGCGGTAGGGCTCGGGCAACTCGAAGAGCTTCCCGATTTTTCCGAGCACAAGAGCGTTGCGATCATGTCGGACTTCGGCGGTGAGAACCATGGCGCCCAGTTCAATACCTATTCGTTCTTGATCCTGGGCTTCAATGTGGCGGCCACGTTCAAGAAGCAGAGCGAAGACCTCCGACGAAAACACAAAATCCTCAAGCCCTTCAGCGAATTCAAGTTCAACAAATTGACCTCAGGTCCCAGAAGCCGGGCCTTGCCAGAATTTCTGCAAATGATCGACGGTTCGGTCCATGGCGCCGTTGTGACGATAGCGATCGACAAGAGGATTCATTCCGTGTTTGGTGGGACGCGCAAGGAGAGTTTCCCCGTCATGGAAGAGCAACTGTTCGCCATGGGACTTGGCCGCTGGCGGGGAGCAACAGCCGAAAAAGTCTTGCGTGTGTGTCATGTCGTCGCGATCTTCGTTGCGCTGCTGACGAAGGCGGGGCAGCACGTGTTCTGGTATTGCGACAGCGATGCCATCAACGAGACCGCACGCGAACGTGGCTTCCCGCAAATGCAGCAAATCTTCCTGCACGCCCTTTCCATGTATGCGAGGCACAAAACGGGGACGATCGGGTTTGGTAAATCCTTTGAGCACAAGTCCTACCTGGATGACTTGCTGAGCGTGACGGACTTTGCGGCCGGGATCGTTCAGGATCTGCTGACAGCAGAGGAAACCGGAAAGGAGATCGACGGCGGAGACGAAAAGGTTTTGCTTTTGCGTTGGCTCGCTGCCAAGAGTGAAGTCCTTTCCAAGATTCCTATCCAGATATCACCAATGCCGAACGGGGAATTCGGATGCGGCCTGGTAAACATCACACCGGTGGAAGGCGGCGCCTCCGCTTAACCGACTGGTGTCGCTCGCAAGAGGGTCTTCGACGGCTACAAGAGGCCCGCGGGCGCCGAGCGATCCGCACTGGACCTGCGATGCTGAGAGGCTGCTTATGTATTCAGGAGTTGTCGCACAGCGCTTTTGTAGACGAACAGGTGGGCCATCTCGATTTCGATGGCTTCGCCCACAATGGGAATGGGGTAGGGGTAGTGGCCGTTGAGTGCCGTCAGCCGATTTATCTGGCCCTGCTGCCACGTCAGATCGTTGTGGATGATGCAGTTGCGCACCGCTGCTAGTTCAATGGCACGAGCATATGCCCAAGGATAAGGCGCCCACTTCAGGCCAGCTTTGACGATATTTGCCTCGAGCCCACTCTCTATGTATTTCGGGTTGCCAGCCTTCGCTCGAAATATCACTTCCTTGTCGAGCAACGTATACAAGTCCACCAACAGCACCCTTGAGAGCCTGGAGTCAAACCGCTGTCGTGTGCGCTTGTAGTCCGGCGGGTGTAGATTCGCACGCGCTACTGTCCGGTTGGGGTGTGCCCTAAGAGACGGCGGTGCCAAGGGATTCATCGTCTGTTTCGAATGCCCGCCGATGGTTTGCCGCACAGCAGGAACGCCTTGTGAATGGTGAGGCAGATTGTTCAAGGCTAGGCAGCCCATGTACAAGTCTTGAGTCCAAATCCGCAGTTCATCAAACCAAGGCATAGAAGGTGTCACGGGAGAGTGAATGGCCGGCTGCGGCGATGCCACCACCAGCCGTGCAGCATTCTGCCGCGGATCGGGCGTGCGGCAGCGGCAGCGCCTCGAAAGCTCAATGGCGCGTTGCCTAGGGCTCGGTTGGCGTTTTGCAGCGATATTCGGTGCATTTTCGGTGCAGTGCCTAGTGGAGCCAGCTCGACAAGGGCGCACAACGGTCAACAGCAATCGACGAAGATTTGCCTTTTAAATCAAGACCTTACATAATCAACAGCGATCGATGAAGGTTGCTCATTCGAGCGCTGATTTTGTTTGCCAACGCCTTTTAATCCGTTGGTCACTGGTTCGAATCCAGTACGTCCTACCACCGAGCCATGCGAAATATGAAAAGCCAGCTGTCAGTCGACAGCTGGCTTTTTTCTTGGGTTCGACGCCAGGACCGCGTCAGGACGCCGGCTCTTGCCTGAGTCGCTTGAGCAGTTCACGCCCCACACCGAGCGCCGATGCCGGGTTCTGCCCGGTGATGAGCTCGCGGTCCATCACCACGTTCGGCGTGAACGGCGCCTGGTTGCTGCTGTAGGCGCCGCCGGCATGCTGCAGCGCGGTCTGCGGATAGAACTTCATCGTGCCGCCCTGCAGCGCCGCCTTCGCAAGCTCCTCTTCCTGGTTGCTGATCACGGTCATGCGGTAGCCGGCGTAGATCCAGTCCGGTCGCTGCTCGACCGTGCCGCCCGCCGCGAGCCGGTTCGTGAAGCCCTGTGCATCGGGCAAGGTCGAGAGCAGTGCGATCGGGCCGTGGCACACGAGGGCCGTGGTCTTGTGGCGCGCATGAAAGTCCGCGAGCAGCCGGCCCAGCGCGGGGTTGGTGAGCAGGTCCTGCATGGGCGCATGGCCGCCCGGCACATAGACGGCGTCGAAGCGGGCGTAGCCGATCTGCGCCACGCGCGACAGGCTGATCACCGGCGAGTCCGTGCGCGAGGTGAGCTTCAGCTTGTCGAGCAGCGCCTTGTGCTGCTTGAGGGCGGCTTCGTCGCCATCGAAATACATCTTGTCGACCGACGATGCGTCCACGGTGGGCGCGTTGCCCAGGGGCGTGGCGAAGGTCAGCTGGTGGCCGGCGTCGAGCAGCAGCTTCACCGGCTGCATCAGTTCGTTCAGATAGAAGCCGGTGGCGAAGACCTTGCCGTCCTTCAGGTCGAGGTGGTCGGCATCCGACAGCACGACCAGCACGTTGGCGGCCTGCGCGCCGAGCGCGGCCAGGCCGAGGGTCGCGATGGCGGCGAGTTTAGGGAGAGCGTTCATGGACGTTCTTTCCTTTCAGTTCTGGCGCAGCAGCAGTTCGCGCATCGCCGCGCCGACACCCGCGGCCGATTGCGGGTTCTGTCCGGTGACGAGCCGGCCGTCGACCACGACCTGGGCCGTCCAGTCGGGCGCCGGGTGGTGGTGCGCACCGCGTTGCACGAGCGTGGTGGCGAGCAGGAAGGGCACGGTCTGCGCGAGGCCGACGGCGCGTTCTTCGTCGTCGGTGAAGGCGCTGAGGTTCTTGCCCGCGACCAGGTAGGCGCCGTTGCCCAGCGTCACGTTGACCAGCGCTGCGGGGCCGTGGCACACCGCGCCCACCACGCCGCCCGCTTCGTAGACCTCGCGGGTCACGCGCGCCGCGTCGGGGCTGGTCGGAAAGTCCCACATCGCACCGTGTCCGCCGGCAAAGAAGATCGCGCTGTACTTCGAGGCGTCGACATCGCCCAGGCGCTGCGTGTGGCGCAGGGCCTCGCGAAAGCCGCTGTCGTTCCAGTAGCGCGCATTGACCGCATCGCCGAGGTCCAGGCCATCGACCGGCGGCTCGCCGCCCTGGATGGACGTGAGTTCGAAGGGGATGCCGGCCGCCTCGAGCTCGGCCAGCGGATGGGTCAGTTCGCCGAGGTAGAAGCCCGTCGGCTCACCGCCGGTGGCGCCCTTGGTGCCATGGCTGGTGAGCACCATCAGGACGGGGCGGATCGACGGGGCGGTGGTGGTGGAAGTCATCTGTAGCTCCTGGTGAAAAGGTGAAGAGGCAGGGCCCTGCGGCCCTCGAGATCGAATGTATTGATTGCCTCTCCGGCGATAAACTGGCCAGTCAGGAAAACATTTGTTCTTCAGGAGGCAAGATGAGCCGCCGATTCGATCACCTCGGGGATGTGGAAACCTTCGTCACCGTGGTCGACAAGGGCTCGATGACGGCCGGCGCCGTGGCGCTGGCGACGACGCCCTCGGTGCTCAGCCGCGCGATCACGCGCCTGGAGGCGCGGCTGGGCGTGCAGCTGCTGCGCCGCACGACGCGGCGCCTGAGCCTCACCGAGCAGGGGCGGCTGTACCTGGAGCAGTCGCGTGCGGCCTTCGCGCTCATCGACGATGCCGAGCGCGCGATGCAGGGGCAGGGCGACGAGCTCACCGGCAGCGTGCGCCTGAGCGTGCCCACCACCTACGCCCATCACCGGCTGCCGGCGCTGTTGCAGCCTTTCTGCTCCCGCCACCCGCAGGTGCGCGTCGAGCTGAACATCACCAACCGCAACGTCGACCTCGTGGCCGAGGGCTACGACCTCGCGATCCGCATGGGCCCGCTGCCCGACAGCGGCCTGGTCGGGCGCAAGCTCGAGGACGCGCCGATGTGCCTGCTGGCCGCGCCGGACTACATCGCGCGCGCAGGCATGCCGGCGCGCATCGGCGACCTCGCGCAGCACGCCTGCCTGCCTTTCGTGATGCCCAGCACCGGCCGCGTGGCGCCCTGGATTCTTCAGGAGGACGGGCGCGACGTGGACTGGACGCCGCACGGCAGCCTCCAGGTGTCGGACGATGTGCTGGGCGTGGTTTCGCTCGCGCTGAGCGGGCTCGGGATCTGCCAGACCTACGACTTCATCGCGCGCCCGCTGTTCGTGCAGGGCCGCGCGGTGGAGGTGCTGGCGCCGGCGTGCGGGCGTTCGCGGCCGGTGTCGGTGATCTATGCGCCGCACCGGCGGCTGTCGTCCGCCTCGCGCGCCCTGATCGATGCGTTGGCCGGCGCGCCGGCCTGACGCGGTGCGCGGGGCTCAGCGGTCGAACGCGGCCTGCAGCTCGGCCTTGCTCGTGACACCGCGGTGCAGCTGGAGCATGAGCAGCAGGCGCGCCTTCTGCGGGCTCAGGTCACCGGCCATCACGGCGCCGGCCTCGTCGCTGGTCTTGCCGCCGCCCACGAAACCGTAGACCGGGCGCGTGCGGCCGTTGTGCACGCGCGTGGAGACGACCACCGGCACGCCCTTGGACAGCGCGTACTTGAGCGCCTCGAACATCGAGACGTTCATGTTGCCCATGCCCACCGCCTGCACCACGATGCCCTTGGCACCCTGGTCGACGGCGTAGCGCATCAGCGAGCCGTCGGCGCCGCCGAACATGGCGACGATTTCCACGCGCGGCATCTCGGCGCTGCCGATGTCGATGTGCTGGCGGCGCAGCGGCGCGCGGGTGAAGACGACCTTGTCGTCCCACACCTCGCCCAGGAAACCGAAATCGCCCGAATTGAAGGTCTCGACGTTGGCGGTGTGCGTCTTGGTGACGTTGCGTGCCGCGTTGATCTGGTTGTTCATCGCCAGCATCACGCCCTTGCCGCGCGCTTCGGGCGTGGTGGCGATGCGGATGGCGTTGAGCAGGTTGCGCGGGCCGTCGAAGTCGGGCGACGAGGCATTGCGCTGCGCGCCGATCAGGATCACCGGCTTGTCGGATTTGACGGTCAGGTCCAGCCAGTAGGCCGTTTCTTCCATGGTGTCGGTGCCGTGCGCGATGACCACGCCGGCCACCTCGGGGCGCGCGAGCGCGTCGTCGACGGCCTTGGTCAGGCGCGTCCACCATTTCGCCTCGATGTAGTTGGACGACATGGCCGAGAAGTTGTTGACCTCGATGGTCGCGTACTTGCCGGCATCGGGCACCGTCTGCATCAGGTCGTCCCCCGAGATCGCGGGCACCACGCCCTTGGTGACGGGGTCGATCTTCATCGCGATGGTGCCGCCCGTGGCGATGAACTGCACGACGGGTCGCGTCTGCGTTTGCGCCTGCGCCGACGTGGCCACGGCTGCCAGGCCGATCGTCGCAAGTGCCAGTGTCCTCTTCAGTGTCTTCATGGGTTTCCTTGGCGGTGTGAGGGTGCGCGCCGATGCTACGCGACGGCTGCGCCACACCGTGGACGCCAAGGAAGATGTGCCCCGTCGGGCACGCAGGCAGGGCTACGCCGGGGCGTGCCAGTCTTGCGTGGTCTGCGGCGAGAGGTTCACGGCGCCTTCGTTGCAGGCTTGAACCTCCAGGGGATCGCACGGGCTGCTGATCTGGCGCCCGTCGAACTTGATGCGGATGTGCGAATTGCTCGCGCCGGCGACGGTGCCGAGCCGGCCGCCGCAGATGACGCGGGCTCCTCTTTCGAAGCTGACGCCGTAGCGTTCGCGGATCTCCCTGAGGCTCATGTGATTCCCTTTGTTCCCTGTGCTGACAGTGAACGAATCGTCTCTTGGGCCCGCGTGGTACTGCGTAGGTCGCATTCCGTTACACCGTGTAGGAAAAAAGAGGGGTTGACGGAAGGCGGACGCCTTGGGGGCGACAGCGCGCAGAAATGAAAAAGCCCTCGCGAGGAGGGCTTTTGTCGGAATGTGGTCGTGAACTCTTACGCGGTCCACGCTACGGCAAAGATTCGTTTGCGGAAGTCATTGTTGTTTTTCTCGTCGCTATGACTTCGACGCGCTGGTATGAGATTCAGCTTGCCTGGCCAGGCAAATGCCCGATCATTTCGGGCAACCGTGAATTATATACCAGAAAGAATCGACCCCATCAAAAGCCTTTGCCCGGCGCGCAGCGGTGCAGGCAAAAAACAGCCCGCACGAGGGCGGGCTGGAAGGTGACTTGCTGGAGGAGGGAGGATCAGAGGTGCAAGCCACCGGGAGAAACCTCACTGTGCCCGGCGAATCTGTACGCAACCTGACCTCGCGAAAAGAGGCCCTTTGGGCCTTCAGTCTTCGTCTTCCCACTTGCCGATCACGGTGCCCAGCACGGTGAAGGGCACGCGCACGGCCTCGTGCGCGGGGTTCAGCGGCAGCAGCCAGCGGCGGCCCGCGTCTTCCTTGTAGACCTTGAAGGTGACTTCGCCGCGGATGTCGTCGTCGAGCTTGGCGACCACGCGCTCGCCGTCGTCGGGCGTGGTGTGCTGCGGGTCGACGAAGACGATCGATCCGGCCGGGTAGCTCTTCAGGTGCCCGTGCGGCGAGGTCATGCTGTCGCCGCGCACGCGCAGCGCGTAGGTGCCGGCGCTGTGGTGCGCGATGCAGGGAATCCAGCGCTCGGCCAGCGTGGGCCGGGGCGGCGATTCGGCGCCGCGCCATTCGCCGGCCTGCTCCCACGAGATCAGCGGCACGGTGCCGGGCGTCTGCGGCGCGAAGGCCGGGCCGACGGGCGCGATGCGGGTGACGCGGTAGGGACCGGGCGGCTCGTGGGCGTTGTCGCGCGCCAGGCGGATCTGCACCTCGTCCCACGGGGCCGGGCCGTCGCCGGTGTCGAGCCAGTTGGGGTCGGCGCGGTAGGCGCGTGCCAGGGCGAGCACGCTCATCGACCGGCTGGTGTCGCCACGCTCGATCTTCGAGATGCTCGACTGCTTGACGCCCGAAGCGGCCTCGGCCTGCTTCTGCGTCATCTTGGCGAATTTGCGTGCGGCCAGGGCACGTGAAGCAATAGTCTCCATGGGGTGGAGATTCAAGCGCAGATGAATATTCGTATTGGACTCTAAAATAGGAAAAAAAGGGAGGATCGATATGAAGCCACGCGAATTGGTGCAGGCGCTGCGAGCGCTCGGATTGACGCAAAAGCAGATCCAGGAACGCACGGGCATTCCGCAGCCCACAGTCAGCAAGATCGGGCTGGGGCGGGTGAGCGACGTGATGTCGCGCCACTACGTCGCGCTGCTGGCCGCCTACGAGCAGCGCATGAAGGAAGAGGCGCTGCGGCCGGCCCCGCACTACGGACCGCCGCCAGCCGGCGACTGAGCCGGCAATCGAGCCGGAAGTGGCCGAATCAGGCCGGCTTGAGCCGTTCGGCGGGCTCGGGCGGCGTCAGGGCCAGCGTGGTGCTCACGCGCACGCAGTCCTTGATGTGCTGTTCGCCCAGCGCGCGCAGCGCGGCATAGCCGAGCGCGGCCGACACGACCTGCCCGGCGATGGGCACGTACTTGGTGGCCTGCTTGGCGGTGAGGCGGATGCCGGCGTGCCGGGCCAGCTTCATGAGCAGCTCGCGCGTGACGAGCCGCCCCACGAGCAGGGCGCCGAGCGTGGTCGCGGCCTTCTGGATGCGCTCGCGCTGGTGCGGCGCGAGCTTTTCGACTTGGGTGACGGAGAGGCCGAACTCGGCGCTGATCTGCGGCACGAGGCGCGACAGCAGCGCCGCGTCGGCCATCCAGTCGACGCCGGGAAGCGGCACGGCGCTGGCGGCGGCGGCCATGAGGGCCTTGCGGCCGATCAGGCGTCGGCTGCGGTGGATGGCCGCGATGAGTTTTTCATCGCCCCGGGCGAGTTCGATCGAAGAAGGCATGCAGCGTGGCTCCTTGGCGGGTTCCCTGACCTTGCCATGCTACCCGGCCCGCGCAGGCTGGCTGATTGCCAGCCGCGCGCGGCCAAAGGGTTTAGGCGGCCAGCGCTTCGAGCTGGTCGGACAGCGCCAGCCAGCGCTCTTCGAGCTGCGCGATCTCGTCGTTGAGCGCCTTCAGCCGCTTGCCGGCCTCGGCGATCTCGGTGGGCGGCAGCGGTTCGGCCAGCCGGGCTTCGAGCGTGCTGCGCTCGGTGCCGGCCGTGGCCATGCGCTCGTCGATCTTGGCGAGTTCCTTCTTCAGCGGCTTGGCCTGCTCGCTGCGCTGCTGGCGCTCCTGGGCATCCTGCTTGCGCTGTTCGGGGGTGTTGCTGCTGCTCTTGGCCGGTACCGCGGCGGCTGCTGCGGCAGCGGCGGCCGCTGCCACGGCGTCCGCTTCGCGCACGGCCACCTTGGCCTCTTCGCGCAGGCGCTTGGATTCGTCGAGCAGGTAGCGCTGGTAGTCGTCCAGGTCGCCGTCGAAGTCGGTGACGACGCCGCGGCCCACGAGCCAGAACTCGTCGCACACCGAACGCAGCAGCGCACGGTCGTGGCTCACCAGCATCAGCGTGCCTTCGAACTCGTTGAGCGCCACGGCCAGGGCCTCGCGGGTGGCCAGGTCCAGGTGGTTGGTGGGCTCGTCGAGCAGCAGCAGGTTGGGGCGCTGCCAGACCATCATCGCGAGCACGAGGCGGGCCTTCTCGCCGCCGCTCATGGTGCCCACGGGCTGCTTGACCATGTCGCCGCTGAAGTTGAAGCTGCCCAGGAAGCCGCGCAGGGCCTGCTCGCCGGTGGCTTCCTTGGCATTGCTGCCCAGTTCGCGCGCCATGCGCACCATGTGCTCCAGCGGGTTGTCCTGCGGGCGCAGCACGTCGAGTTCCTGCTGCGCGAAGTAGCCGATGTTCAGGCCCTTGCCTTCGGTGACCTGGCCGGCCAGCGCGCCCATTTCGCGCGCGATGGTCTTCACCAGCGTCGACTTGCCCTGGCCGTTGGCGCCCAGGATGCCGATGCGCTGGCCCGCCAGCACCGAGCGGCTCACGCCGCGCAGGATGGTCTTGGGCGCTTCGCCTTCAACCTCGTAGCCGAAGCTGGCGTTGTCGATCGAGAGCATCGGGTTCGGGATGTTGCCCGGCTCCTTGAACTCGAAGGTGAAGTCGGCTTCGGCCAGCAGCGGCGCCACTTTTTCCATGCGCTCCAGCGCCTTGACGCGGCTTTGCGCCTGCTTGGCCTTGCTGGCCTTGGCCTTGAAGCGGTCGATGAACTTCTGCAGGTGGGCGATCTTGTCCTGCTGCTTGCTGAAGGCCACCTGCTGCTGCTCCATCTGCAGCGCGCGCATGTCCTCGAACTTGCTGTAGTTGCCGCCGTAGCGCGTGAGCTGGGCGTTGGCGATGTGCAGGGTGACGTCGGTCACGGCGTCGAGAAACTCGCGGTCGTGGCTGATGACGATCATGGTGCCGGCGTACTTCTGCAGCCAGGCCTCGAGCCAGACCAGGGCGTCCAAGTCCAGGTGGTTGGTCGGTTCGTCGAGCAGCAGCAGATCGCTCGGGCACATCAGCGCGCGGGCCAGCTGCAGGCGCATGCGCCAGCCGCCCGAGAAGCTGTTGACGGGCTCGTCGAGCTCGTGCGACTTGAAGCCCAGGCCGAGCACCAGCGCCTGCGCGCGCGGCACGGCGTCGTGCTCGCCGGCATCGGCCAGGTCGGTGTAGGCGTGGGCCAGTTCCATGCCGATGTCGGCGTCGTCGGGGTTCTCGGCGTAGGCGGCCTCGATGGCGGCCAGCGTGGCGCGCAGCTCGGTCAGGCGGGTGTCGCCGCCGACCACGAAGTCGGTGGCCGACTCCTCGGTCTCGGGCATGTCCTGTGCCACCTGGGCCATGCGCCACTGCTTGGGAATGTAGAAGTCGCCGCCGTCTTCGTGCAGCGTGCCGTTGAACAGCGCGAACAGCGACGACTTGCCGGCGCCGTTGCGTCCCACCAGGCCGACCTTTTCGCCGGGGTTGAGATTGACGGTGGCGCCGTCGAGCAGTTTCTTGGCGCTGCGGCGAAGAATGACGTTTTTGAGAGTAATCATGAAATAGGAACCGTAGGGGGGATTATCCCGTCCGACCTTCAGCGAGCCGGCGCGAAGGGGCAAAGGCGGACATCGCCCGATGAAAGGGGGCGCAGCCCGGAGGCTGCGTGCAAGGCGGTGAAGCGGGGGCGGCGGGCGTCGCTAACGCACGCCGGCGCCGGCCAGCAGCGCCGTCCGGGTGACCAGCAACACCTGGTCTTCACCGGCCGAGGTTTCGAGCCAGACCACCTCGAGCTGCGGAAATGCCGTCTCGAAATAATCGCGCTCGTTGCCGATTTCCAGCACCAGCACGGCCTGCTCGCTCATGCGGGCGGGCGCGTCGGCGAACAGCTGGCGCACGAAATCCATGCCGTCGGCGCCGCCGGCCAGCGCCAGTTCGGGCTCGGCGCGGTATTCGGCGGGCAGCGCGGCCATGCTGGCACTGTTCACGTAGGGCGGGTTGCACAGCACGAGGTCGTACGTGCCGGGCACGTTCTTCAGGCCGTCCGATTCGATCAGCGTGACGCGGGCGTCGAGCGCGTGGCGCGTGACGTTGATGGCGGCCACTTCGAGCGCTTCGGTCGACAAGTCGGCGGCATCGACCGTCACATCCGGGTAGGTGAGCGCCGCGAGCACTGCGAGGCTGCCGTTGCCGGTGCACAGGTCGAGCACGCGCTGCGTGTGTTCGCCCAGCCAGTAGTCGATGCTGCCGTCGGCGATGAGCTCGGCAATGAAGCTGCGCGGCACGATGGCGCGCTCGTCCACGTAGAAGGGCACGCCTTGCAGCCACGCTTCTTTCGTGAGGTAGGCCGCAGGCTTGCGCGTGGCGATGCGCTCGTCGATGAGCGCGGCCACCTTGGCGGCATCGGCCGGCGACACAGGGGTGTCGGCCACGGCGTCGATGTCGTCCAGCGGCTGCTTCAGGCGCCACAGCACGAGCCAGGCGGCTTCGTCGAAGGCGTTGGCGGTGCCATGGCCGAAGGCCACGCCGGCGTCTTCGAGCCGCTTGGCGCCGGCTTCGATCAGTTCGATGACCGTGCTCATCGCGCGCCCTGGGCGAGCGCCGCGTCGAGCCCGCGCAGCGTGCGCAGGTAGATGTTCTTCAGCGTCTCGATCTCGGCGACTTCGATGTGCTCGTCGATCTTGTGGATGCTGGCATTCACCGGGCCGCATTCGACCACCTGCTTGCAGATATTGGCGATGAAGCGCGCGTCGCTGGTGCCGCCGCTGGTCGACAGTTCGGTGTCCAGGCCGGTCTCTTCGCGGATCGCCGCCTGCACGGCCGTGACGAGTTCGCCGGGCGTGGTCAGGAAGGGCAGGCCGCCGACGGTCCAGGTCAACGTGCAGTCGACGCCGTGCGCGTCGAGCACGGCATGCACGCGCTGCTGCAGCGACTCGGGCGTCGACTCGGTCGAGAAGCGGAAGTTGAAGTCGATCACTGCGTTGCCCGGAATCACGTTGCTCGCGCCGGTGCCCGCGTGGAAGTTGCTGATCTGCCAGCTGGTGGGCTGGAAGTAGGGGTTGCTCTGCGCGTCCCAGCCGCCGGCGGCATTGATCGCCACCAGCTCGGCCAGCGCGGGCGCCACCGCGTGCACCGGGTTCTTCGCCAGGTGCGGGTAGGCGATGTGGCCCTGCACGCCGTTCACCGTGAGCTTGCCGCTCATGGTGCCGCGGCGGCCGTTCTTGATCATGTCGCCGCAGCGCGTGACCGAGGTGGGCTCGCCGACGATGCAGTAGTCGATGGTTTCACCGCGTGCGGCCAGCGCGTTGCAGACGATCACGGTGCCGTCGACGCCCGGGCCTTCCTCGTCGCTGGTCAGCAGCAGCGCCAGCGTGAGGGTCGGGTCGGGCTCGCCCTGCAGGAATTCTTCGATGGAGGTCACGAAGGCCGCGACCGAGGTCTTCATGTCGCAGGCGCCGCGGCCGTAGAGCTTGCCGTCGCGGTGCGTGGGCGTGAACGGGTGGCTGCTCCACTGGTCGAGCGGGCCGGTGGGCACCACGTCGGTGTGGCCGGCGAAGACCAGCGTCTTGGTCGCCTTGCCGTTGGCGGGGCGGCGCACGGCCCAGAGGTTGGTGACCCGGAAATCGGCCGGGCCGCTCTCGATGGTTTCCAGCGTGAAGCCCAGCGCAGCGAGGCGTTCGCCCAGGATCTGTTGGCAACCCGCGTCGTCGGGGGTGACGGAAGGGCGCGAGATCAGTTGTTCGGCGAGCTGGAGCGTACGGGACATCGAGGGAGCGGGGATTAAGGGGCGGTCAGAACTTCACGTCTAGCGTGATGTCGGTGAAGGTGGGTTCGTCGAGCTGGTCGGTCAGGTCGCGATCCTCGGCCTGCTTCTTGGGCGCGTCGCGGTTCTGCAGGCGCCACATCAGGTTCGTGGGCGAGTCGGCGTTGGCCAGGCCTTCTTCGCGGGTCACGCGCTCCTCGGTGATGAGGCGCGCGATGTCTTCCTCGAAGGTCTGCGAGCCTTCGGCCATCGACTGCTCCATGGCTTCCTTGACGCCGGAGAAGTCGCCCTTTTCGATCAGGTCGGCCACCAGCGCGGTGTTCAGCATCACTTCGAGCGCGGGCACACGCCCGCCGGCCGGCGTGCGCAGCAGGCGCTGCGACACCACGGCGCGCAGCGCCGAGCCCAGGTCGCCCAGCAGGGTGGGGCGCACCTCGACCGGGAAGAAGCTCAGGATGCGGTTCAGCGCGCGGTAGCTGTTGTTGGCGTGCAGCGTGGCCACGCACAGGTGGCCCGACTGCGCGTAGGCGATGGCGGCCGTCATGGTGTCGCGGTCGCGGATTTCGCCGATCTGGATCACGTCGGGCGCCTGGCGCAGCGCGTTCTTCAGGGCCACCTGCAGCGAGGTGGTGTCGCTGCCCACGTCGCGCTGGTTCACCAGCGATTTCTTGTTGGTGTAGGTGAACTCGATCGGTTCTTCGACCGTGAGGATGTGGCCACTGGCGTGCTCGTTGCGGTAGTCGAGCATCGAGGCCAGCGTGGTCGTCTTGCCCGCGCCGGTGGCGCCCACCATCAGGATCAGCCCGCGCTTTTCCATGATGAGCGACTTCAGGATGTCGGGCAGGTTCAGGTCGTCGAAGCTGGGGATGACCGAGGCGATGTGCCGCACCACCACCGCGTAGCTGCCGCGCTGGCGCATGGCGCTGATGCGGTAGTTGCCGGCGCCTTCGAGGGCGACGGCCATGTTGAGCTCGCCCGTGTTTTCCAGTTCCTGGATGCGGGCTTCGGGCACCACTTCCGACAGCAGCGCCAGCGGCGCGGTCGGGGGCAGCACCTGCGCATTGATGGGCAGGCAGTTGCCGTTGATGCGGATCATCACCGGGGAGTGGGCCGAGAGGTAGATGTCGGAGGCCTTGCGCTCGGCCATCAAACGAAGAATCCGTTCCATCATGTTCATCGGTCTCTCTCCTCGGTGCTGTTTTTTCTCAGGGAAGAAGCGAACCGGCCGCGCGCGTTGAAGCAGGCGGCCGGTGGTGGGTGCGTTTTAGTCGCGCAGCAGGTCGTTCAGGCTGGTCTTGGAGCGCGTTTGCGCGTCGACCGTCTTCACGATGACCGCAGCGTAGGTGCTGTAGTCCTGGCCCGACTTGGTCTTCTTGGGCAGGCTGCCGCTGATGACCACGCTGCCGGCGGGCACGCGGCCGTACGAGATCTCGCCGGTGTCGCGGTTGAAGATCGGGGTGCTCTGGCCCAGGTACACGCCCATGCCCAGCACCGAGTTCTCTTCGACGATCACGCCTTCGACGACTTCGGAGCGCGCGCCGATGAAGCAGTTGTCTTCGATGATGGTCGGGTTGGCTTGCAGCGGCTCGAGCACGCCGCCCAGGCCCACGCCGCCCGACAGGTGCACGTTGGCACCGACCTGCGCGCACGAACCGACGGTGGCCCAGGTGTCGACCATGGAGCCTTCGCCCACGTAGGCGCCGATGTTCACGTACGAGGGCATCAGGATCGCGCCCTTGGCGATGAAGCTGCCGCGGCGGGCCACGGCCGGCGGCACGATGCGCACGCCCGATTCCTTCAGCTCGGCGGCCGACAGGTGCGAGAACTTGGTCGGCACCTTGTCGTAGAAGCCCAGCGAGCCGGCCTGGATCTGCTCGTTGTCCTTCAGGCGGAACGACAGCAGCACGGCCTTCTTGATCCACTGGTGCACGGTCCACTGGCCCACGCCCTGGCGGGTGGCGACGCGCAGCTTGCCGTTGTTCAGCTCGGTGATCACGTGCTCGACGGCGTCGCGCACTTCGGCGGGGGCGGCGGTGATCGAGATGTTGGCGCGGTCTTCCCACGCGGCGTCGATGATTTGTTGCAGTTGCTGTGTCATGGAGAGAGTCTCGGGTGAAAAAGGGGCAGGGAAGCGGGGCGACAGGGGGTCAGCGGCGGCCGTCCTTGACGAAACGGACGATGCGCTGGGCGGCCTCGACGCACTCGGCCGTTTCGGCCACCAGCGCCATGCGGATGCGACCGCGGCCCGGGTTGGCGCTGTGGTCGGTGTCGCGCGCCAGATAGCTCCCCGGCAGAACCGTGACATTGTATTGAGCGTAGAGCGCGCGGGCGAAGGCTTCGTCGTCGCCAGCCCACACTTCGGGCACGCCGGCCCAGAGGTAGAAGCTGGCGTCGGGCAGGCGCACGTCGAGCACGGGTTCGAGCAGCGGGGTGACGGCGGCGAACTTGGCGCGGTATTGGGCGCGGTTGTCGACCACGTGCGACTCGTCGCCCCAGGCCGCGATGCTGGCGGCGGCCACGGCGCCGCTCATGGCGCTGCCGTGGTAGGTGCGGTAGAGCAAAAAGCCCTTGATGAGCGCCGCGTCGCCGGCCACGAAGCCGCTGCGCAGGCCGGGCACGTTGCTGCGCTTCGAAAGCGAGGTGAGCGCGATCAGGTTCTTGAAGTCGGGGCGGCCGAGCTTCATCGAGGCTTCGAGGCCGCTCAGCGGGGGCTCGTCGCGGAAGTAGATCTCGCTGTAGCACTCGTCGGCCGCGATCACGAAGCCGTGGCGGTCGGACAGCGCGAAGAGCTTCTTCCACTCGTCCAGAGACATCACCGCGCCCGTGGGATTGCCCGGCGAGCAGACGAACACGAGCTGGGTGCGGGCCCAGACGTCCTCGGGCACGCTGTCCCAGTCGACGGCGAAGTTGCGCGCGGGCACGCTGGGCACGTAGTACGGCTCGGCGCCCGAGAGCAGGGCCGCGCCCTCGTAGATTTGATAGAACGGGTTGGGCGACATCACCACCGGCTTCGGCTGGGCGCTGGCGTCGACCACGGTCTGGGCGAGCGAGAACAGCGCCTCGCGCGAGCCGTTGACCGGCAGCACCTGGGTGGCCGGGTCGAGCGTCAGGCTGTAGCGGCGATGCAGCCAATGGGTGAAGGCGGTGCGCAGTTTCAGCTCGCCGGCGGTGGCCGGGTAGGCGGCGAGGGCGCCGAGGCCGGCGCTCAAGGCGTCCTTGATGAAGGCCGGCGTGGCGTGCTTGGGCTCGCCGATGCCCAGGCTGATGGGGGCGAATTCGGGGGCGGGCGTGACGCCCGCGAACAGCTGCTTCAGCCGCTCGAACGGGTACGGCTGCAATTTGGCAAGCAAGGGATTCATGCCCCGGATTATCGGCGACGGGCCGGGCGGCCCGCACGCCCCGCGCCCCTTGGCCCGCTCAGCAAAGCGGGCGGTTGAACTGGCCGATCATGTTGGCGAAATTCTGGTTGTAGCGGTTGGCCGCGTCGACGATGGCCGAGCGGCCCATGCGGGCCATCGCACCGCTCTCCTTGCGCTTGAACACGCCGTCTTTGGCGTCCTTGATCACCGAGCGCGACTGGCCGATGAACTCGTTGATCTGCAGCATGCCACCGCTGCAGCTCTTGCCGTTCTGGGCCGGCTGCTCGGCGGTCTTCTTGCTCCAGCCCGCGGCCGAGTCGGCGACCAGCGCCAGCGAGGCCTCGAAGGCGGCCAGCGCCTGCGGGTCGTTGGGCGCGGCGAACAGCGCCATGGCGTCGGCGTGGTTGAGCTTGCCGTGGTAGATCAGGCCGGCGCGATAGTAGGCGGCGGTGTCCTTGGGCGCCTTCTCGAAGGCTTCCCTGGTGAGCGCCCGGTCGCGAGCGCTCAGGCCCTTGTCGAAGGCCGCTTCGGCCTGCGCGACGGTGGTGAGCGCGGCCAGGTAGTCGGCGCTCATCTGGCGGGCCTTGTCGCCGTTGTCGGCGAGGTAACCCTTGGAATTGGCGTAGTCGTTCAGCTCGCGGCTCAGCGGCGACAGCACCTTGAGCGCGGCCGAGAAGGCCTTGGCCGATTCGTCGATCTCGGGCAGCGGCACGGCGATGGCGGCGGCGGCATCGAGCTTCTTCGCCGAGCGGTCGACCAGGATGTCGTTCTGGATGCGCAGGCTGGTGAGCGGCGCCTTGGCCTGCAGCAGCGGCACCTGGCCGGTCACGTAGCTTTCGCGGGCTTCCTGGAACGAGGTGCGCAGGTTGTTCGAGACGTCGACGTAGAGGTTGTACTTCTCGACGAGCTGCTGCTGGTCGTTGCCGGCCTGGGCGGCGGGCTTGGCTTCGGCGGAAGCGGGCGGGGCGGTCTTGTCCGCCTTGTCGCCGCAGCCCGCGACGAGCGCCGACACGGCGACGAGGGTGGCACCCAGCAGGGCTTGGTAGTTCTTCATTCTTTCATTTCCTCCATTGAAAAAAACAGCACGGGCAGGCCGCGGGATGGCGGTTTGCCGGAAAAACACCGTGGGGAGGAGCGCCGCTGCCTGAGGACAGCGGTCGAGGGGGCGGGATGGGTCAGACGGCGGTGGCCGCGCTGCGCCGGTAGAAAGCGAGCGAGCCTGCCAGCGCCAGCAGCATGCCGCCGCAGGCGCGGTCGATCCAGCGCGTGGCCGACACCGTGAGCAGCCGGATCGCGCGCGCGCCGACGAAGGCGTAGGCCAGCATCACCGCCATGTCCAGCCCCGCGAAGATCAGCGCAATGATCAGGTACTGCGGTGCCTGCGCGGCGGCCGGGTCGATGAACTGCGGCAGCAGCGCCGAACAGAAGATGTAGCCTTTGGGGTTGGTCACCGCCACCAGGAACGACTTGAAGAAGATGCGCCGGCTTTCGACCGCCGTGACGGTGGCCGCGGCGTCCGCGCTCGGCAGCTGGAAGCCGCCCTGGGAGCGCAGCATGCGCAGCCCGAGCCAGGCCAGGTAGACCGCGCCCACCCACTTGAGCATCGAGAACCAGAACTCCGAAGCCGCCAGCAGCGCGCCCAGGCCGAGCGCCACGGCGCCGACCAGCACGAAGTCGGACAGCACCGCGCCGAGCATGCCCGGCAGCGCCCGTCGCACGCCGTGGCGCGAACCGTTGCTCAGCGCCAGCAGCACGGTGGGGCCGGGCGTGGCGATGGCGGCGAAGGCCACGATGGCGAACAGCAGGGCGGTGGCGAGCGTCATCGGGGCGTCTTTCTTCGGATGGGTTTCTTCTTCAGATCTTCTTGACCAGCACCTGGCTCTTGCGGTCCCAGTTGTACTTGCGCTTGCGCGCCTCGGGCAGCCAGTCGGGGTTGACCTGCTGGAAGCCGCGCTTGAGGAACCAGTGCATCGTGACGGTGGTGAGCACGAAGATGCTTTCCAGGCCCATGGCCTTGGCGCGGTGCTCGATGCGCTTGAGGATGCGTTCGCCGTCGCCCTGCGACTGCGACTGCGGCGACACCGTGAGCGCGGCCATCTCGGCGGTTTTCGCCTCGGGGTACGGGTACAGCGCCGCGCAGCCGAAGATCACGCCGTCGTGCTCGATCACCGTGTAGTGGCCCACGTCGCGCTCGATCTCGGTGCGGTCGCGCTTGACCAGCGTGCCGTCGCGCTCGAAGGGTTCGATGAGCTGCAGGATGCCGCCGATGTCGTCCACCGTGGCTTCGCGCAGGCTCTCGAGCTTCTCGTCGATGACCATGGTGCCCACGCCGTCGTGCACGTAGATCTCGAGCAGCAGCGAACCGTCGAGCGCGAACGGCAGGATGTGGTTGCGCTCCACGCCACCCTTGCAGGCCTTCACGCAGTGCTGCAGGTAGAAGGCGGTGTCGGTCGGCTTCTGCGCGGGCGGCAGCGAGGCCAGCAGCTTCTCGGCGGCGGCCAGCGGCAGCTCGGTGTCGATCGGATTGTCCTCGCTCTCGGGCAGCTCGCTGTCCACGCGGATGCCCGGCACTTCGGTCAGGAAGATCAGCTTGTCGGCCTGGATCGAGATGGCCACGCTGGTCGCCACTTCTTCCATCGTCAGGTTGAAGGCCTCGCCGGTCGGCGAGAAGCCGAAGGGCGACATCAGCACCATCGCGCCGAAGTCGAGCGTGCGGCGGATGCCGGCCGCGTCCACCTTGCGCACCAGGCCCGAATGCTTGAAGTCCACCCCGTCGACCACGCCCACCGGGCGCGCGGTGATGAAGTTGCCCGAGATCACGCGCACCGTCGAGCCGGCCATGGGCGTGTTGGGCAGGCCCTGGCTGAAGGCGGCCTCGATCTCGTAGCGCAGCTGGCCCGCAGCCTCTTGCGCCGAATCGAGTGCCACGGCGTCGGTGATGCGGATGCCGTGCGAGTACTTCGCCTCGTGGCCCTTGGCTGCCAGCTGCTCGTTGACCTGCGGGCGGAAGCCGTGCACCAGCACGATCTTGACGCCCATGCTCTGGATCAGGGCCAGGTCCTGCGCGATGTTCTGCAGCTTGCCCGCCGCGATGGCCTCACCCGCCAGCGCGACCACGAAGGTCTTGCCGCGGTGCGTGTGGATGTAGGGCGCGACCGAGCGGAACCAGGGCACGAAGGTGAAATTGAAGACGGTGGACATGGGGCGTGATTGTGCATTCTTGGCAAGGTTTTGGTGCAGCGCGTCATGCCAGGGCGCGCAGCAGCCGGCCGGCCCCGGCCGCGGCGGGCGTGCCGCGGGCCTTGAAGGCCTCGAGCTGGTCGGCGTAGGCGTCCAGCGGCTCGACCGTCGCCTCGGCCGCACCCGCCGGCGCGGCCGGTGCCAGCGGCAGGCCGAGCAGTCCGGCGAGCTCGTCCGGCGCGATCGAACCGTGCGCCATCAGCGCATCGACCACCGCCATGAAGGCGGTGGCGTGCGCTTCGAGCAGGCCGAGCGCGCGGGTGTGTTCGCGTGCCAGGATGGCCTCGATCTCGCGGTTGGTGGCGGCCACGTCGGTGTTCAGGTTGTCGTTCGAATCGGTCGTCACGTCGGTGCGGCTCCAGCGCGTGCCGAAGCCCAGGTGGCGCACATGGCGCGCCGCCGTCGCGGTCGCCTGCATCAGGTCGCGCTCGGCGCCGGTGGTGCAGCCCGATTCGCCGAACACCAGCCGCTCGGCCGCGCGGCCGGCCAAGCTCACGCACACGCTGTCCAGCAGGTTGCGCTTGGACCACGCCTTGCGCTTCACGTAGCTGTTGTAGCCGCCCTCGAACGAGGCCACGTTGATGCGGATCTCCTGCGGCGCGCGGCCGAAGAGCAGGGCGTACACCAGGCCGTGGCCGGCCTCGTGCACCGCGAGCAGCGCACGGAAGTCGGCGTTGGCGCGCTGCTTGAGCCGGTTCAGCTCCAGCGCCACCGGGAACTCGCGCCGTGCCAGCCGGAAGCGCGCGACCAGGCGCGGGCCGCCGGGCGTGACCTCGCCGGGGTCGAGCATCAGCCACACGGGCTCGCTGCCGTGCGCGCCCTGTTCGAGCGCCCACAGCGCCGCATTGACCAGCGTCGCGCTCAGGATCGCGTGGATCGACGAGAACAGCGGCCGCGTGCCCTGCGCCGGGAACACGGCGTTGGCGTAGATCTGCTCGTACACGCTCGCGTCGAGCACGAAGCGCACGCCCGAGCTTTCCTGGATCTCGCTCACGTAGCGGTCGCAGATCGACAGGATCAGGCGCACGTAGGTGGCGCGGCTGAACGACGGGTAGATCACGTGGTTGTTGCCCAGCCGCGCGACCTGCTCGGGCTTGAAGCGTTCGGCCAGCGCCTTCTTCACGTCGATGAGCGAGAGCTTCTTCGTCAGCGCGTGGAAGATGTCGGCGTCGGTGTCGCAGTCTTCCACCCGCTTGGCGGTCTCGGCGTACATCTCGTCGAGGTTGCCCGAGACGAAGACCAGCAGCTTGGAGTAGTCGGTTTCCCAGTTGTCCTGCGAGGCGCGGAAGGCGCGCAGCCGCGCCTGGATCTCGTCGGGCTTCCAGGTCATGATTTCGAGCAGCGACTCGCGCAACTTCAGGCAGCGCTTGAACTCCTGCGCTTCCCAGGGCGAGAGCTGCAGGCGGCGCTTGCGCTTGGTCTTGCCAGCCTTGGCGCCGTCGTCCTCTTCGTCTTCTTCGTCGTCGTCGGTGCGACGGTCCTGGTCGTACTCGGCCCAGGCCAGCGACGACTCGATCTCGCTGAGTACCGACAGCGACGGCGGCAGGCGGCCGTCGGACAGCAGCGCCCACACGTCCTGGTAGCGCTCCACGCGCGCTTCCTTGCCGCTGGCGTCCACGGTGCGAAAGCGCTGGAACTCGTCGAGCACGAGGATGCCGGGCGCGCCCTCGGCGATGCCCGACTCGGCCAGCATGGCCGAGATCGAGCCGGCGGTGCGATGGCCCGAGCCGTGGCTGAAGCCGTCCATCTGCACTTCGATGAAGCGGTCGTAAAAGCCCAGGTGCTGAGCCAGGCGCCGCACGAGCTGCGTCTTGCCGGTGCCGGTCAGGCCCCACAGGCAGATGACGACCGGGCGGCTGATGAGCTGCGGCAGCACGTACCAGGCGCGCAGCGAATCGATCACGCGATCGATGATCTCGTCGATGCCGAACAGCTCGGCCTTCAGCGAATGGGCAATGGCCTGCAGGTGGCGCGTGCGCTCGGCCAGCGTGGTGTGCAGGTCGCGGGAAATGTCTTGTTGCGACATGAGGTTCTTTTTCTTCGAATGATTCGGGACACGGAAACAGGAATGCGGCCGCTTCTCCACGCGAGATGCGGGGAGGGCGGTGGTGCAGGCACTGTGCGGGTCAGGCTGGCGCGCTTCAGTCCGTGAAGCGCGAGCACAGGGCGTTCAGTTCCGCGAAGGAAGCTGAAGCCGGCGCGCGGGCTTCGTCAGGCCGGGCGGGTCGCCTTGACCCCGCCGCGTGCAAGGACGCGGCTTGCGCAGCGGATGCGCATCGAAAGGGGGGCAAGGAAGGAGGTCATGGCCGCGATCGTAACGGCGGCATGCGGTAGAGTAAAGAGTCTTTACGAAATTTTCTGCGCCACCTGCTGCATGCGGCCTCGCTGTGGATGCCATGCAACAGCGCCGGGCCCCCGCGATAATTGGCGGTTTGCCCGCCTGCCGCCGCGCGCAACGACCGACGACTGCCTTGCCTTGACGACCCTCACACCTCCCGCCCCCCTGCGCATCGAGTTTCCCGAATCGCTCCCGGTCTCCGGCCGGCGCGAGGAGATCATGGCCGCCATTGCGGCGCACCAGGTCGTGATCGTCTGCGGCGAAACGGGCTCGGGCAAGACCACGCAGCTGCCGAAGATCGCGCTGGCGCTCGGGCGCGGCAAGCTCAATGCCGAACCCGGCAAGGGCCGCCTCATCGGCCACACGCAGCCGCGACGCATTGCCGCGAGTTCGGTCGCCAAGCGCATCGCCGAAGAGCTGAAGACGCCGCTGGGCGACGTGGTCGGCTTCAAGGTGCGTTTTCAGGACCGCCTGAGCCGCGACGCCTCGGTCAAGCTGATGACCGACGGCATCCTGCTGGCCGAGACGCAGACCGATCCGCTGCTCAAGGCCTACGACACGCTCATCATCGACGAGGCCCACGAGCGCTCGCTGAACATCGACTTCCTGCTGGGCTACCTGCGCGAGATCCTTCCGCGCCGGCCCGACCTGAAGATCATCGTCACCTCGGCCACGATCGACGCCGACCGCTTCGCGCAGCACTTCGCTTCGGCCAAAGGGCCGGCGCCGACGATCATGGTGTCGGGCCGCACCTTCCCGGTCGAGCAGCGCTACCGGCCGTTCGAGGAGTCGCGCGAGCACGACCTGAACGACGCGATTGCCGACGCGGTCGACGAACTCTGGCGCGACCCGCACAACGCAGGCGACATCCTGATCTTCCTGCCCGGCGAACGTGAAATTCGCGAGGCGGCCGACCACCTGCGCCGCCACGTCAGCCACCAGCCGCTGTTCCGCAATGCCGAGGTGCTGCCGCTGTTCGCCCGGCTCTCGGGCCCCGAGCAGGACCGCATCTTCGAAAGCCACCACGGCCGACGCATCGTGCTGGCCACCAACGTGGCCGAGACCTCACTCACCGTGCCGGGCATTCGCTACGTGATCGACACCGGCACGGCGCGCGTCAAGCGCTACAGCTTCCGCAGCAAGGTCGAGCAGCTGCTGGTCGAGCCGATCAGCCAGGCCGCGGCCAACCAGCGCGCGGGCCGATGCGGCCGCGTGGCGAACGGCATCTGCATCCGCCTGTACGACGAGAAGGACTTTGCGGGCCGCTCGCGCTTCACCGACCCGGAAATCCTGCGCTCGTCGCTCGCGGGCGTGATCCTGCGCATGAAGTCGCTGCGGCTGGGCGACGTCGCGCGCTTCCCGTTCCTCGAAGCGCCGTCGCCGCGTGCCATTGCCGATGGCTACCAGCTGCTCAATGAACTGGGCGCGGTCGACGACGCCAACGAACTCACCGCCACAGGCGCCGAGCTGGCCAAGCTGCCGCTCGATCCGCGCGTGGGTCGCATGATCCTGGAAGCCCGCACGCGCGGTGCGCTCGAAGAAGTGCTCATCATCGCCTCGGCGCTCAGCGTGCAGGACGTGCGCGACCGGCCGATGGACGCGCAGCAGCAGGCCGACCAGGCGCATTCGAAGTTCGATGACGAGAAGAGCGAGTTCAGCGGCTACCTGCGGCTGTGGAAGTGGATCGCCGACGCGCGCGGTGGCCACGGCGACACGCACAAGCTGAGCAACCGCCAGTACGAGCAGCTGCTGCGCCAGAACTTCATCAACATCCGCCGCGTGCGCGAATGGCGCGACATCCACTCGCAGCTGCTCACGGTGGTCACCGAGCACAAGTGGCGCATCAACGCCACGCCGGCGGGCTATGAGCCGCTGCACCTGTCGATGCTTGCGGGCCTGCTCGGCAACGTCGGCTGGAAGCTCGAAGACGACGAGGCCTACCTCGGCGCGCGCGGCATCAAGTTCTACAAGCACCCCGGCGCGCACCTGAAGAAGAAGCCGGGGCGCTGGATCGTCGCGGCCGAGCTGGTCGAGACCACGCGCCTGTTCGGGCGCGGCATCGCCAACATCGAGCCGCAGTGGCTCGAACAGGTGGCGGGGCACCTGCTGAAGAAGCAGCTGCTCGATCCGCACTGGGAGAAGAAGGGCGCGCAGGTCTCGGCGCTGGAGCGCGCGACGCTGTACGGCCTCGTGGTCTACAGCGGGCGGCGCGTCGATTTCACCAAGGTCGATCCGGTCTCGGCGCGCGAGATCTTCATCCGCGAAGCGCTGGTCGGCGGGCAATGGGAAAGCAAGTTCCCCTTCCTCACGGCCAACCGCAAGCTGGTGCGCGAGGTCGAAGGCCTGGAGCACAAGGCGCGCCGGCAGGACGTGCTGGTCGACGACGAACTGATCTTCGCCTTCTACGACGCGCAGCTGCCGGCCGACGTGGCCAGCGGCATCACCTTCGAGAACTGGTACCGCCACGCCTCGAAAGACCAGCCGCGCCTGCTGTACCTCACGCGCGACGAGCTCATGCGCCACCAGGCGGCCGGCATCACGACGCAGTCGTTCCCGCCCACGCTGCGCCTGGGCGGTGTCGATTGCGCCGCGAGCTACCTGCACGAACCGGGCGATGCGAAAGACGGCCTCACGGTCAGCGTGCCGCTGTTCGTGCTCAACCAGGTGAACGAGGAGCGTTGCGAGTGGCTGGTGACCGGCATGCTCAAGGACAAGATCCAGGCGCTGCTCAAGAGCCTGCCGCAGCGCCCGCGCTCGCGGCTGGTGCCGCTGCCCGAGTCGGCCTCGAAGCTGGCGGAGGAGCTGTCGGTGCCCGAACTGTTCGGCACCGGCTCGCTCACCGACGTGCTGCTCAAGCGCGTGCGCGATCTCACGAGCATCGACGTGAAGCGCGCCGACTTCAAGCTCGACATGCTGGCGCCGCACCTGTTCATGAACCTGCGCATCGTCGACGAGCACGGCCGCCAGCTGGGCATGGGCCGCAACCTCGGCGCGCTGAAGGCGGAGCTGGGCGCGCAGGCGCGCGGCGCGTTCCAGGCGCTCGCGGGGCTCAACGTGAAGGCGTCGCCGGCGCCCAAGGCCGCGCCTGCGAACGGGGGCCAGTCCCCGGCGAAGAGCGCCGCGCCCGAGAAGGCGGCACCCACGCTGCCCGCCGGCCAGCGCTATACGAGCTGGACCTTCGGCGAGCTGCCCGAGCTGATGGAAGTGCGGCGCGGTTCGCAGTCGCTCATCGGCTTCCCGGCGCTGCGCGACGAAGGCGACGCCGTGACCATCGAGGTGTTCGACGAGCCCGCCGTGGCCGCCGCCAAGCACCGCGCCGGCCTGCGCCGCCTGTTCGCGCTGCAGCTGAAGGACGCGCTGAAGTACCTCGAGAAGAACATCCCCGACCTGCAGAAGATGTCGGTCGCCTACATGCCGCTGGGCACGTCGGAAGAACTGCGCACGCAGATCATCGACGTGGCGATCGACCGCGCCTTCCTGCAAGAGCCGCTGCCCACCGACGAGTTCGCCTTCAAGAAGCGGCTCGAAGAAGGGCGCGGGCGGCTCACGCTGATCGCCAACGAAGTGGCGCGGCTCGCGGGCGTCATCCTCGTGGAGTACGCGGCCGCCGCGCGCAAGATCAAGGACACGAAGGTCCAGCCCGAGGCGGTGCAGGACGCGGCGCAGCAGCTGCAGAAGCTCGTCGGCAAGCGCTTCATCGCCGACGCGCCGTGGACGCAGCTGCAGCACTTCGCGCGCTACCTCAAGGCCATCGTGCTGCGCCTGGACAAGCTGCGCGCCGACCCCGCGCGCGACACGGCCAAGCTGGCCGAGCTGAAGCCGCAGGAGCAGCGCTACTGGCGCCTCGTGGCCGAGCGCAAGGGCGTGGTGGACGACCGCATGCTCGAATTCCGCTGGTTGCTCGAGGAGCTGCGCGTGAGCTTCTTCGCGCAGGAGCTGCGCACGCCGCAACCGGTGAGCGTGAAGCGGCTCGACAAGGCCTGGGCGCAGCTTCAGGCGTAAAAAAAAGCCCGCGGCGACGCGGGCTTTTTTCATGGTGGCGCGGGCGCTATATGCGGCCCATGAGCACGAGGATCACCAGGACCAGCACCACGAGCCCGAGGCCGCCGCTGGGCCCGTAGCCCCAGGACCGGCTGTAACCCCAGCTCGGCAGCGCGCCGATCAGCAGCAGGATCAGGACGATCAGCAGAATGAACGAGAGGGACATGTTTTTTCTCCTGGGACGTTGTTGTCACGAGCCTCCATGCTCGTCGTCCCGGGGCGCCGCGAGCGCCGGAGAGCCGCCCCTGACGCGGTCAGGGCTGTCCTACCGTGGGCGTCGGCGCTTTACCGGTGCGCCTGCCAGCAGGAAGTGCATGGCCACGCCCACCGCCAGGAAGATGGCGCCCAGCCCGCCGACGATGGTGGCGCCGCCCCACAGGTCGAAGAAGCCGTCGAGCCGGGCGTCCTGCGGGTTCGCGGGGTTGAAGAATACGCCGACGACTTCGCCCTTGTCGTAGGCCGGCGGGTTGCTGCTGCTCGACGGCGAGAACTCGACGATCGCGCCTGACGGCAGGGTGAAGCGCACCAGCGGGCGCCACGTCGGCGAATTGCTGCGGCTCGAACTTCCCGCGGACTGCAGCGCGATCACCTCGCCCTGCGCCTTGCCGGCCGATGCGATGAATTTCGTGGTGTTCTGGTAGAGCAGCCAGCCGCCGACGAGCATGAGCGCGCCGACCAGCGTGAAGATGCGCGTGATGAGGCGGGTGGGGTTCATTCGGACGGCTTTCAGTTGCGCATCCACTCGACCGACAAGGTGCCCACCGCAGCCAGCACCAGGCTCGACACCAGGAAGGCCACGGCCCCCAGCGTGGCCAGCAAGGCCCGTCGCCAGGGACGCGTGCGGAAGAAATAGACCGGAACGCCCAGCAGCGGAAAGATGCCCGCGAGCAGCGCCGAGCGGCCGGGCGCCGGAACGCCGCGCACGAGGCCGTCGGCCCGGCACCACCTGTAGCACAGCGCCGAGATGAGGAACACATGCGCCACGTCCAGCGCGGTGTAGTCCTTGCCGCGCAGCGGCGGCAGGAACGCGTCGGCGATGCCCACCACGAGGAACGACAGGGCCAGGGCCAGCAGGATCCAGCGCGGCCGGTTCATCGTCATCGCGGTGCCTGGATAGCGGCCGCCGGCGTCAGAGCTTCGCGAGGCGGTCGAGCGCGGCGAGCAGCGTCTCGTCCTTCTTGGCGAAGCAGAAGCGCACCACGCGCTGGTCGAAGCCGTCGCCGTAGAAGGCCGACAGCGGGATCGCCGCCACGCCGATCTCGCGCGTGAGCCAGAGGCAGAACTCGGCCTCCGACAGGTCGCTCACGGCCGAGATGTCCACGCACTGGAAGTAGCTGCCTTCGCTGCGCAGCAGCTTGAAACGGGTCTTCTCGGCCAGGCCGGCCGCAAACAGGTCGCGCTTGCGCTGGTAGAAGGCGGGCAGCTCCAGGTAGGGCTCGGGCCGCGCCATGTACTGCGCCAGCGCGTGCTGCATCGGCGTGTTCACCGTGAACACGTTGAACTGGTGCACCTTGCGGAACTCGGCCATCAGCGGCGCGGGCGCAGCCACGAAGCCGACCTTCCAGCCGGTGACGTGGTAGGTCTTGCCAAAGCTGCTGACGATGAAACTGCGCGCCGCCAGGCCGGGGAAGCGCGCCACGCTTTCATGGCGCGCGTCGTCGAACACCATGTGCTCGTAGACCTCGTCGCTGATCACGAACACGTCGGTGGGCGCGAGCAGGTCTTCGAGCTGTCGCATCTCGGCCTCGGTCCAGACCGTGGCGCTCGGGTTGTGCGGCGTGTTGATGATGATCGCGCGCGTCTTCGGCGTGAGCGCGGCGGCGATCTTGTCGAAGTCGGGGCGGAAGGTGCCGGGCACGAGCGGCACGCGCACGACCTTGCCGCCGGCCAGGTCGATGTTGGGCACGTAGCTGTCGTAGCAGGGCTCCAGCACGATTACTTCGTCGCCGGGGCGCACGATGGCCAGGATGGCCGTGATGATCGCCTGCGTGGCACCGGCCGTGACCGTGATCTCGGTCGCGGCGCTGTAGCTGCGGCCGTAGAGCGCCTCGATCTTGGCGGCGATGGCATCGCGCAGCGACGGGATGCCCGGCATCGGCGGGTACTGGTTGTGGCCGGCCGCCATGGCGGCGGTCACGTCTTCGAGCAGCTTCGGATCGCAGTGGAAATCGGGGAAGCCCTGGCCGAGGTTCACGGCGTTCTTCTCGGCCGCGAGCGTGGACATCACGGTGAAGATGGTGGTGCCGACAGCCGGCAGCTTGGTGGTGATCTCGGGCGTGCGGGGAGAAGACGAAGGGGTGGCGGTGCTCATGGTCGGTCGTCGCGGGGGGAAAAAGCGAAAGGTCAGAGTTCGTAGTCTTGTTGGTGGCCGCTCAGGGCCTTCGCGATCAGGTTGCGGTCGAGGCGGTCGGAGAGCAGCTCGGCGAACTTGAAGACGAAGTTGCGCAGGTAGGCGCTGCGCTTGAAGGCGACGCGCGCGATGTTCTGGCCGAACACGTGGCCCATCGGGCGCACCACGAGGTCGGCGTTCGACTCGTCGCGCACAGCCATCTCGGCCACGATGCCCACGCCCAGGCCCAGGCGCACGTAGGTCTTGATCACGTCGGAGTCGATGGCCTCGAGCGCGATGCGCGGCGTGAGCTTCTTCTGGGCGAAGGCGTGGTCGATGCGAGTGCGGCCGGTGAACGACGGGTGGTACGTGATGATCGGCTCGCTCGCGAGGTCTTCGAGCGAGACGCGTTCCTTGGCCGCCAGCGGGTGGTCCTTGGGCAGCACCAGCACATGCTGCCACTCGTAGCAGGGCAGCGTGACCAGCTCGGCATAGCCGTCGAGCGATTCGGTGGCGATGCCGATCTCGGCGATCTCGTCGATCACCATGCGCGCCACCTGGTCGGGCGAGCCCTGGTGCAGGCTCACGTTGACCTTCGGATAGGCCTCGCGCAGGTTGGCCACGGGCACCGGCAGCACGTAGCGCGCCTGGGTGTGGGTGGTGGCGATGGAAAGGGTGCCGCTGTCCTGCGCGCTGAACTGTTCGCCGATGCGCTTGAGGTTGCCGACCTCGCGCATGATGAGCTCGATGCTGGCGATGACGTGCTGGCCGGGTTCGGTGATGCGCTTCAGGCGCTTGCCGTGGCGGGCGAAGATCTCGACCCCGAGCTCTTCCTCGAGTTCGATGATCGCCTTGGAGACGCCGGGCTGCGAGGTGTGGAGCGCCTTGGCCGCCTCGGTGAGGTTCAGGTTGCGCCGCACGGCTTCCTGAACAAACTTGAACTGGTGCAGATTCATATCAAATTCCGTCTTATTGCGGAATTCATTATGCCTTTGAAGTCTATAAAAATGACCGGGACTTCAGGATTTGATGGCAATCCGGGCCAGCAAAGCGACCAGTTCGGGCGATTCGCCCACGATCGGGGCCAGCGAGAAGTCCACGTCGGGCCAGCGCAGGCGCAGGGCGTCCAGCTGCAGCGGCAGGTCTTCGCGGGCGTGCTTGCCCATGCCCAGGAACAGCGGCACCACATGCACCGCGGTGGCGCCGTCGGCAATCAGCGCAGCGGCGGCCGTGGGCAGGTCGGGCGCGGCCAGTTCCATGTAGGCGCAACTGACCCGCACCGTGGGGTCGTCTTCGCGCATGCGGGCGGCGACCGCCTCGATGGGCTCGCGCCAGCGCGCGTCGCGCGAGCCGTGCGCGAGCAGCACCGTGCCCGGCACCTGCGCGGTCATCGCCTCAGGACCAGCCAGCTGAAGGCTGTGAGAGACAGCACCGAATAGATCAGCCCCGGCGCCGCCGCCGTGAGCCAGGGCGACCAGTTGCTCAGGTTGCCCAGGTAGCCGAACACGTTGTTCAGCAGGAAGAAGCTGATGCCGATCATCACGCCGCCGAACACGTAGGTCGTGATGCCGGCCTGGCGGAAGTGCAGGTAGGCGAAGGGCAGGGCGAGCACCACCATCACCAGGCACGACAGCGGGTAGAACACCTTGCGCCAGAACTCGATCTCGTAGCGCTGCGCCGTCTGGCCGTTGGCGTTCAGGTGCCGGATGTAGTCGAACAGGTCGATGGTGCTCATGCGGTCGGGCCGCAGCAGCGCAACCGACACCATTTCGGCGGTGAGCGAGGTGGGCCAGTCCATCTTCTCGACATGGGTGGTCGTGATGCGGGCCTTGTCGGCGGTGCGGGTTTCGTAGTCCTGTTGCTCGACCTCGGAGAGCACCCACTTGTCGTCGAGGATGCGGGCCGACTTGGCCATGAGCTGCTTGCTCACGTAGCCGTTGCCGTCGAACTCGAAGATGCGCGTGTTCTGCAGCGAGCCGTCGCGCGAAATCGACAGCACATTGACCGCATACGACGTGTCGCCGCGCTTTTCCTTCAGCCAGGCGCCGGTGTTGCCCACGAGCGAGTAGGTGCCCTGGTAGCGCGACTTGAGCAGCTGGCCGGTGCGTCCCGACAGCGGCGCGATGTAGTCGCCGATGGCAAAGGTGAGCACCACGAAGCCCAGCCCCAGCAGCAACAGCGTGCGCAGTGCGCGCCACGGGCCCAGGCCGCTGGTGCGCAGGATGGTGTATTCGGAGCTTTGCGCCAGCCGCGCCATCACGAAGATGCAGCCGATCAGCACCGTGATCGGCAGCAGCTCGTACAGGTGGCTGGGCACCAGCAGCAGCACGTAGATCAGCGCCTGCACCGGACCGTAGGCCAGGCTTTCGGGCTTGCCCACGGACTGCAGCTCGTCGACGAAGTCGAAGAAGAAGAACAGGCTCAGAAAGCCGAGCGTCACGAAGGCCACAGCCTTCAGTGCCTCGACGTAGATCAGTCGGCGGATGGTTTTCACGAGGTCGGGTCAATCCGGGAAGGCGGTACGGCCGGCAGGGCGCCGGCCGTGGCGGCGCTGGCGCGGGCCTGGCGGCGCGCCGACCAGTTGTTGTTGCGCAGCGTGAGCCAGGCCGTGGCGAACAGGAACACGCCGCCGTGCAGCAGCAGCATGAAGGAGCCCATGCCGTAGCGGCCCGAGCTGATCCAGCTCTGGCCCAGGTTCAGCAGGTTGTAGTAGACGACGAAGGCGAACAGCGCGAACACCAGGTTGCCGCTGCGCCCCACGCGCGGGTTGACGCTGGACACCGTCAGCGCCAGCAGCACGAAGTTGATGGCGGCCAAGAGCATGCCGAAGCGCCAGCCCAGCTCGCCCAGGCTGGCATCGCTGCGGTCGCGCAGCAGCGAGAGCGTGGAGCGCGCGCGCGTGGGCGTGCTGTCGCCGGTGGCGTTCGAGCTGCCGCCGGCGCGCGTGCCGTAGGTCTTGAACTCGCTGATCTTCAGGCCCGATTCCGTGAACAGCGGGCGCTCCAGGCGCTGGCCGTTGCTCAGCAGAAGGAAGCGGTGGTTGTCGATGTCCTCGATGCGGCCGCTGCGCGCCGACGTGGTGATCTGCAGGCCGCGCTCGACGGCCCAGATGAACACGTTGGTGGCGGTGGCGCCGTCGGGCGTGTCCTTGTCGATGAAGAACACGCGCAGCCGGCCCGAGGACTCGCGGAACTCACCCGGCGTGACGCGCTCGATGTCGCTGCGCTGCTCGTACTGCTGGCGCATGCCGATGGTCTGCGAGTTGGCCCAGGGCCAGCCCACCAGCGCCATGGCTGCGATGAGCAGCAGCACAGGCCAGGCGAAGCGCAGCAGCGGCTGGACGAAATCGGCCAGGCCGCGCCCGCTGGAGAACCAGATCACCATTTCGCTATCGCGGTACATGCGAGAGAGCGTGCCGACGATGGCGATGAACAAGCTCAGGCTCAGGATGGTCGGCATGTAGCCGAGCACCGTGTACGCCATCACGAGGAAGACCTCCTGCGGGTTCACGCTGCCCTTGGACGCCAGCCCGAGCGTACGGATGAGCATCATGGTCATCACGATGGTGACCAGGACGACGAGGGTCGCTCCGAAGCTGCGCGACAGCTCCTTGCGTAGGGAAGAATGGAATAACATCGTTCGAGGAAAAAAAGGATTATGGACTTTCAACTCAAGACCCTCACCGTCGCCCAGGCCGCCGCCGAGAAATCCGACCTCCTCATCGTGCTCGTCGGCAGCGCTCTCCCCACCGCCAAAGACCCCGTTTCCGTGCTCGCCGCCAGCGCCCGCAAGGCCGGCGACCTGCCCGACAAGGCCGGCAAGCTGCTCGCGCTGTACCGCCCCGAGACCGTGGTGCCCTCGCGCGTGCTGCTCGCCGCCATCGGCGACGGCAAGGCCGCTTCGGTGCGCAGCGCCGTGAGCGCGGCGGTTGCCGCCGCCAAGGCCAATGGCCCCAAGCGCGTCGTGATCGTCTTCGCGCAGCCGGCCGACGCCGCCGCGGTGGCCGCCGCCGTCACGGCCGCGGCCGATGCCAGCTATGTCTACACCACGACCAAGTCGAAGGCCGAGCCGCGCAGCATCCGCCACCTGACGCTGGGCGTGTCCGAGGTCGCCAGCCCCGCCGTCGCCAAGGCCTTCGACGACGCCCGCGCCACGGTCGCCGGCATCGAACTGGCCAAGGAGTGGGGCAACCGTCCCGCCAACCATGCCACGCCCACGCTGCTGGCCGAAGCCGCCAAGGGGCTGGCGAAGCTGCCGCGCATCAAGTGCGAAGTGCTGGGCCCGAAGGAAGTCGACAAGCTCGGCATGGGCGCGTTCGCCGCCGTGGCCCAGGGCTCGGCCGAACCGCTGCGCTTCATCGTGCTGCGCTACCAGGGCGGCGCGAAAGACGAAGCACCCGTGGTGCTCGTCGGCAAGGGCATCACCTTCGACACCGGCGGCGTCTCGCTCAAGCCCGCGGCCGAGATGGACGAGATGAAGTTCGACATGTGCGGCGCGGCCAGCGTGCTCGGCACCTTCCGCGCGCTGGGCGCGATCCAGCCGGCGATCAATGTGGTCGGCCTGATCCCTTCGTGCGAGAACATGAACGACGGCAAGGCCGTCAAGCCCGGCGACGTGGTCACCAGCATGAGTGGGCAGACCATCGAGATCCTGAACACCGACGCCGAAGGCCGTCTCATCCTGTGCGACGCGCTCACGTACGCCAAGCGCTTCGACCCGGCCGCCGTGATCGACATCGCGACGCTCACAGGCGCCTGCGTGGTGGCTTTGGGCGGCGTGCGCAGCGGCCTGTTCGCCAGCGACGAGTCGCTGGCCTCCGCGCTCGAATCGGCCGGCGAGGCCTCGCAGGACCGCTGCTGGCGCCTGCCGCTGGACGACGACTACGCCGAAGGCCTCAAGAGCAACTTCGCCGACGTGGCCAACATCGCCGGGCGTGCCGGCGGCGCGATCACCGCGGCCAAGTTCCTGCAGCGCTTCACGGCCGACTACGCCTGGGCGCACCTGGACATCGCAGGCACGGCCTGGAAGAGCGGGGCGGCCAAGGGCTCGACCGGCCGGCCCGTCGGCCTGCTGGTGTCGTACCTGACGAACCGCGCGGGCAGCAGCAACGCCGCTGCCGCCGCGCCGAAGGCCGGCAAGGCCGCCAAGCCCGTGAAGAAGGCCGCGTCGCCCAAGGCCCCGGCCAAGCCGGCCCGAAAGGCCCGGTCCGCGCAGTGACCGACATCGGCTTTCACTACAACGCGCCCGACAAGCTCACCTACGCTTGCCGGCTGGTTCGCAAGGCCGTGAACACACGCGGCCTGCGCGTGGTGGTGGTGGGCGATGCGCGCGCGCTCGACACGGTCGATGCCGCGCTCTGGCAGCTGTCGCCGGTCGACTTCGTCGCGCACTGCCGCGCCGACGCGCCGGCCCATGTGGTGGCGCGCTCGCCCGTGATCCTGTGCGCCGAAGGTTCGGACGCGGCCTCGCTGCCGCACCGCGAGATGCTGGTCAACCTCGGCCTTGAAGTGCCGGCCGGCTTCGAGCGCTTCGAACGCATGATCGACATCGTGAGCGACGAGGCCAACGACCGGCAGGTCGGCCGCACCCGTTGGCGCCATTACGCCGACCGGGGCTACACGATCCAGCCGCACGATTTCGCAAGGAGCGCTTCCTGATGGCCAGCACGCTGCGCACGCCACCCCGGTTCGTCCCGACGCTGACGACCGTGCTCGAGATTCCGGCCGAGCCCGTGCCGGTCGCCGAGACGGTGCGACCCACGGGTGCGCCGGTGTCGCAGCCCCCGCCGCCGGACCCCGCGAGCGCCGTGGCGTTGCCGCCTTCTGTGTCGCTCACGCCGGCCGAAATCGTCAGCCTCGAAGAGCAATTGCTGCACCGCGTGCTGCAGCGCGTCGACCTGTCGCTGGAGGAGCGATTGAGCGACGCCGTGTCAGCTGCCGTTCAGCATCAGCTCGACGAAATGGTGCCGCGTCTGCGCGGCGAAATCGAGGCCGTGCTGCGCGCGCTCGTCATCGAATCCATGGCCGCTGAACTCTGTGAAAACACAGGGGAAAACACAGGGTCTACGCCAACTTCCGGCGCATAAATCCTCGGCTAAACTGCGCCGCAGGTCGGAATGGCGTGAGGGTGCCGCTGGTCTGCGGCGCGAAACTTGCGAGGTCTGAACGCCCGGATCGAACGACCGGTTTTTATATCTTTTCATCCAAGTTCTGGAGGTTCTCATGCAATTGAAATGGACTGCGGTCGCACTGGCTGCACTCACGCTCGTGGCTTGCGGCAAGAAGGAAGAAGCTGCTGCTCCGGCGGCACCGGCACCCACGGCTGCGGCTCCGGCCCCTGCTGCGCCTCCGGCTGATGCCCTGGTCGTCAAGATCGGCCACGTCGGCCCGACCAGCGGTCCCATTGCCCACCTCGGCAAGGACAACGAGCTCGGTGCCAAGATGGCCATCGAAGACCTGAATGCAAAGGGCTTCAAGATCGGCGACAAGGTTGCCAAGTTCGTGCTGGTTCCCGAAGACGACGCTGGCGATCCGAAGCAAGGCACCGCCGTCGCCCAGAAGCTGGTCGATGAAAAGGTCAACGGCATCGTCGGTCACCTGAACTCGGGCACCACGATCCCCGCTTCCAAGCTGTACAGCGACGCCGGCATTCCGCAGGTCTCGCCGTCGGCCACCAACCCCAAGTACACCCGCCAGGGCTTCAAGACCACGTTCCGCGTGGTGGCCGACGACACGCAGCTGGGCGGCACGCTCGGCAAGTACGCCGTCGAAACGCTCAAGGGCAAGAACATTGCCGTGATCGACGACCGCACGGCCTACGGCCAAGGCGTTGCCGAAGAGTTCGAGAAGGCAGCCAAGGCGGCAGGCGCGACCATCGTGGGCCACGAGTTCACGACCGACAAGTCGACCGACTTCAACGCCATCCTGACCAAGCTGAAGGCTGCCAAGCCCGACGTGCTGTTCTTCGGCGGCATGGACGCCGTGGGCGGCCCGATGCTCAAGCAGGTCAAGCAGCTCGGCCTGAACGTCAAGTTCATGGGCGGCGACGGCCTGTGCACCGGCGAACTGCCGAAGCTGGCAGGCGACGCCATCGGTGAAGACATGGTGGTCTGCGCCGAAGCCGGCGGTGTCGACGGCGACTTCAAGCAGCCGCTGGAAGACTTCAAGGCCAAGTTCAAGACCAAGAACGGCGTCGAAGTGCAGATCTACGCACCGTACGTGTACGACGCGGTCAACGTGCTGGCCGAAGCCATGGCCAAGGCCGGCTCGTCCGACCCGGAAAAGTACCTGGCTGAAGTCGGCAAGGTGCAATACAAGGGCGTGACCGGCCCGATCGCCTTCGACGAAAAGGGCGACATCAAGAACGGCGCCCTGACGCTCTTCACCTACAAGGGTGGCGTGCGTACGCAGATCGCCGTGGTGCGCTGATCGCATTGCAGCCAACGACCCTTCACCGGGTCGTTCCATGACAAAAAGGGCCTTCGGGCCCTTTTTTCATTCAGGGGTGCGCGCAGCCGTTGCGCGGGTCTGCCTTCAGAGTGCGGCCAGGCCCGAGGGGCGGTCGGCGTTGCAGTACTCGATGAAGGCGTCCAGGTCGCGCGACTTGTCGAACACCGCGTCGGCGCCCAGGGCCTGGCAGCGCGTGCGGATGTCCGGGGTGACGTAGTTGCTCAGCACCACGACCCGCTGGTGCGGGCCGCGCTCGCGGCAGCCCGACAGCACACCGAGGCCCGAGCCTTCCTTGAGGAACAGGTCGACGATGAGCAACTGCCAGGCATCGGGGTGGGCGGCGAGCCAGGCGAGGGCGCCCGATTCGGTTTCGGCATAGCCGACGACATGGCCGTTGACGAGGTCCTCGAGGGCCGGGACCAGGTTGTCCCTGATGGTCTTGTTGTCCTCGACGAGGAACGTGATGAGGGCCATGCCGCGGTTTTGATGTGTGAACCAATAGCGTAGCGTGGCGCAAGCGGTCTCCGCGTAGGAGAAGGGAGAACGACGCACGCAAACCGTGCGGAAACAACGGCGGTCAGTGCTTGTCCGACGTCGCCTGGGTACGGATGCGCGCCTTGAGCTGCTCGGCCAGCGCCTGGCTCTCGTCGCGCTCGGCGGTCACTTCGAGGCGCTTCTCGATTTCCTCGCTCAGCGCCGCATTCACTTCGGCCAGTTTCTCGGCCGACTGGGCGAGTTTTTCCTCGAGCTGGCTGGTGTGCTCGATGGCCTGCGCCACCTCGCCGACCTGGACCTCGTCCGGCAGTTCCTGTTCCAGCACGGTGCTCACGACGGCGAGGTTGTCCGAGGCGCGCTGCACATCGGCGGCCACCTGCTCGCTCTTTTTCAGGGTCTTGTCCAGCGAGGTGGTGCCGCGCGTCAAGGTGGGGGAAGGTCCGGCCATCGAGGCTCCTTTGCGGCAGGCGAAGTGGGGGGAATGTCGGTCGATTCGATTCCGCGCATCGTACCGCCAGATGCGGCCTTGCTCAGGACTGGCAACAGTTGCTGAGTGGCAACAGGGTTCAGCCGAAGTCCTACGGAATCGGCCGCGAGTTTCGGACTGGGCCGATGGGGGATTTTTGCCGCCCCCGGGAAGATGCAGAACATCCTCTTCCCCCTCCAAGGCTCGCCATGATCAGACACGCACTCGTGATCGACCAGGTCGAACGCACCGGCCTCGCGCTGGCCACCTTCATGCGCTACGCCGGCATTCCCCGCGTGGACGTGACGCGCAGCGGCCATGGCTTTGTTGAGGCAGTACAGCACCGGCGCCACGACCTGCTGGTGGTGGACATCGACACGCCCGAAGTCACGGGCCTGCAGATGATCGATGCCGTGGTCGAAGCCGGCGGCCCCGCGGCGCTGGTGCTCATGAGCGCCCAGCCGCCGCGCATCCTGCAGGCGGCGCAAGACTACGCCCGGGCCCGCGGCGCGCGCGTGCTCTCGGCGATCGCCAAGCCGCGCACCATGGTCACGATGGCGTCGGCGGCGCAGGCCATGGCGCGCGAACGGCGCCACCGGGCCGGGCTGCGGCGCGGGAGCACCCTGCCTGCGAACGGCGCACCGGCTTTCACGGAAGCGGTCCTGCGCGAGGCGCTGGCCACGCGCCAGATCACCGCCCACTTCCAGCCCCGGCACTGCGCGCGCACGGGCGTGCTGCGCGGCGCCGAGCTGCAGCCGGGCTGGTACCGGCCCGACGACACCTGGCTGTCCGCGGCCGACTTCCTGCCCGCCATTGCGCAGGCCGACGAGGCCTACGCCGTGCAGCAGCAGGTGGCGCAGGCGCTCGGCTGGTTCGGTGCGGCGCCGCCCCGGTACTGGAAGGCCGGCGGCCCGTCGCGCGATGCAGTGCTGACGCATGCGCCGCTGCCGCCGCGCGGCGTGTGGACCAGCCCGGCGACGGCCGGCGACTGGCCGTTTCACCTGCGGGGCATCGAGGCCGAGATCGCGCTGCGCATCGGGCGCGACGTCGATGCGGCCCTGGCATCAGCGCTCGATGCGGACAGCGCACGCGCGCTGGTCGATGCGATGACGGTCTCGATCGAGATCGTCGATTCCCGCTGGCAGGAGGCCCTCGACGCGCCCGCGCTGTGCAAGCTGGCCGACCTGCAATCGCACGGCGCGCTGGTGCTCGGCGAGTGGGTGCCGTTCGTCGCCCGCGACTGGGCCGCGCAGGCCTGCGAGGTGCGCATCGGCGCGCGCGCGACCCTGATGCGTCGCGGCACGCATTCGCTCGGCGATCCCGCCTGGCTGCTGCCCGCGTGGTTGCGCCATGCCACGCGCCACGGCGAGACCGTCGCGGCCGGCACCGTGGTCACGACCGGCACCTGGGTCGGCATTCTCGAAGCGGGCGAGGGCGACCTCGTCACCGCCGAATTCCCGGGCATCGGCCACGCGTCGGTGCAGCTTTAGCACTTTTCACAACCCATCCAGAACGGAGACAACCCCATGATCGCGCTCGACAACCACCCCAGCGGCCGCCACTTCCTGCAGATCCCGGGCCCCAGCCCTGTGCCCGACCGCATCCTGCGGGCCATCAGCCTGCCGACCATCGACCACCGCGGACCCGAGTTCGCCACGCTGGGCAAGAAGGTCATCGGCGGGCTGCAGCAGGTGTTCCAGACCCGGCACCCGGTCGTGGTCTATCCCGCGTCGGGCACCGGCGCCTGGGAAGCGGCGCTGGTCAACGTGATGAGCCCGGGCGACCACGTGCTGATGTTCGTGACCGGCCACTTCGCGACGCTGTGGCAGAAGATGGCGCGCCGGCTCGGCCTGGAGCCCGAGTTCCTCGCGCTTGAAGGCACCGACGAGACCGGCCTGCCGCGCAGCTGGCGCCACGGCGTGCAGGCCGACCTCATCGAGCAGCGCCTGCGCCAGGACACCACGCACCACATCAAGGCCGTGTGCGTGGTGCACAACGAGACCTCGACGGGCGTCACCTCCGACATCGCCGCGGTGCGCCGCGCGATCGATGCGGCGGGCCATCCGGCGCTGCTGATGGTCGACACCATCTCGGGCCTGGCGAGCGCCGACTACCGGCACGACGAGTGGGGCGTGGACGTCACGGTCAGCGGCTCGCAGAAGGGCCTCATGCTGCCGCCGGGCATCAGCTTCAACGCCGTGTCGCCCAAGGCGCTCGAGGTGGCGAAGACGGCGCGCCTGCCCAAGGCGTTCTGGGCCTGGGACGAGATCATCGAGATGAACCAGGGCGGCTACTGGCCCTACACGCCGAGCACGAACCTGCTGTACGGCCTGAGCGAAGCGCTGGACATGGTGCTCGAGCAGGGCCTGCCGGTGATCTTCGCGCGCCACCAGCGCTGGGGCCGCGGCGTGCGCGCCGCCGTGCAGGCCTGGGGCCTGCCGACGCAGTGCGCCGACGCGCGCGTGCACTCGCCCGTGCTGACCGGCGTCATCACGCCGCAGGGCGTCGATGCCGATGCGCTGCGCCGCCTCATCCACCAGCGCTTCGACCTCTCGCTGGGCGCGGGCCTGGGCAAGCTGCGGGGCCGCATGTTCCGCATCGGCCACCTGGGCGACTGCAACGACCTCACGCTGATGGCCGCATTGACCGGCATCGAGATGGGTTTCAAGCTGGCCGGCGTGCCGGTGGCCGGCAGCGGGGTGCTGGCGGCCATGGCGTACTTTGCGCAAACACCGGCCGTCGACGCCGCGTGATCCCTCGGGAAGGGGCTGCGGTCTAGGTGTTTGCCATTATCGTCAACAAGATTGTCAACATTGATGTTGACGTTAATTTCGACAAAGCCTAAATTCCGCTCCACAGCCTCGGTGGTGCACTGGACCGGACCAGCCCGACCCGCGACTGCAAAGTTCGCCAGCGTGCCGGGTCGTTTCCTTGCAAGCTGGCATCCGTGCCACTGCAAGGAGACAAACCGATGCAAAACACCATGACGGACGGCGCCAAGGCGACCGCCGCAGCACCCGACGCCGCCCTCCAGCCCACCAAGGTGCGCTGGAAGATCTTCCTGATGATGTTGTTCCTGATCTCGATCAACTACATCGACCGGGCCTCGCTCTCGGTGGCCATGCCGCTGATCGCCAAGGAGTTCGACATCGGCCCGGCCGTGCAGGGCCTGCTGCTCAGCTCCTTTTTCTGGACCTATGCGCTGATGCAGATTCCGGGCGGCATGCTGGCCGACCGCTTCGGCCCGCGCGTCGTCATCGCCGGCGCCACCGTGGGCTGGGGCTTCTTCCAGGCCATCGCCGCGGCCTGCACCGGCTGGGTGCCCCTGCTGCTCACGCGGCTGGGCCTGGGCGCGGCCGAGGCGCCGATCTATCCGGCGGGCGGCAAGCTCAACGGCATCTGGATGACGCAGACCGAACGCGGGCGCGGCGCTACCTTGCTCGACGGCGGCGCGCCCCTGGGCGCGGCGCTGGGCGCGATCCTGATCTCGGCGCTGATCGCCGTGCTCGGCTCGTGGCGCCTGGCCTTCGTGATCGCCGGTGTCGGCACCGTCATCGCCGGCTACTTCGCCTGGCGCTACATCCGCAACCATCCGCGCCAGCATCCCGACGTGAACGAAGCCGAGGCGCGCTACATCGAGGCCAGCCACGCCGCCGATGCCGCCAAGGAATCGGCCAATGCCAGCGGCCGCGTGCTCGATTTCTTCCGCTACCGCTCGGTGTGGGGCATGTTCTTCGGCTGGATGTGCTTCAACGCGCTGTTCTACGGCCTGCTCACCTGGATGCCCAACTACCTGTCGAAGGTGCACGGCTTCGACATCAAGCAGATGGGCGGCGCGGTGTTCATCATGTTCTTCTCGGGTTTCGTCGGCGAAATGTTCGGCGGCTGGCTGGCCGACAAATGGATGGCGGCCGGCGCGTCGCAGAGCAAGGTGCTGCGCACGCTGTTCGGCATCTCGTCGATCATCGCGACCATCGCCATCTTCATGGTGACGCGGATCACGGACCCGGTCGCCGTGGTGGTGCTGCTGTCGGTCACTCTGTTCTTCCTGCGCTGGTGCGGCCTGTTCTGGTGCGTGCCGTCGATCCTCGGCACGCGTGCCCGGGTCGGCTTCCTGGGCGGCACGATGAACCTGGGCGGCAACGTGGCAGGCATCGGCGTGCCGATCGTGGTCGGCCTGATCGTGCAGGCCACCGGCTCGTACTTCATGGCGCTCATGCTGTTCACCGCAGCCGGCGCGGGCCTGTTTGTCTGCTCGACGATGCTGATCGACTACAGCAAGAAGCTGCCGGTCTGACGCCAACCACCCCGACGTCCATCACATGACCTCTCGCAAACTCATCGGCGTGCTCACGCCTTCCTCGAACACGGCGCTCGAACCGCTGACCAGCGCGATGGTCGCGGCCGTGCCCGGCGTCTCGGCGCATTTCTCGCGCTTCACCGTCACCGAGATCTCGATGCGCGATGCATCGCTGAACCAGTTCGACGACAGCAAGATCCTCGAGGCCGCGCGGCTGCTGGCCGACGCGCGCGTCGACACCATCTGCTGGAGCGGCACCTCGGCCAGCTGGCTCGGCTTCGAGAAAGACCAGGCGCTGTGCGCGCGCATCACCGAGGCCACCGGCATCCCGGCGACCACCTCGGTGCTGGCGCTCAACGAACTGCTGGCCGCGCAGGGCGCGCGCACGCTGGGGCTGGTGTCGCCGTACGTCGAGGACGTGCAGCGGCGTATCGTCGCCAACTACGCGGGCATCGGCATCGACTGCGTGGCCGAGCGCCACCTGGACCTCACGGTGAACTTCTCGTTCAGCGAGGTCGAGCCCGACACGCTGCGCCGCATGCTGCGCGAGGTGGCGCAGCAGCGCCCCGACGCCATCACCATCATGTGCACCAACCTCAGCGGCGCGCAGCTGGTCGAGGAGATGGAGCGCGAGCTCGGCATCCCGATCTACGACTCGGTGGCCACCGTGGTCTGGCGCGCGCTGAAGACGGTCGGCGTCGCGCCGGGCGCGGTGAAGGGCTGGGGCCGGCTGTTCGACGCGAACGCCTGAACGGCTGCCACCGACCACCCGACATCGACAGACAGAAAAGCAAAGAAAGACCATGACCTTCCGCGACCTCGATCTCGTGGTGCGCAACGCCCGCGTTGCCACCGCCAGCGACACCTTCGATTCGGACATCGGCATCCGCGATGGCCGCATCGTGCAGCTCGGCCTCGGCCTGCCGCCCGGCCGGCAGGAGATCGACGCCGCCGGCCGCTACGTGACGCCGGGCGGCGTCGACGCCCACTGTCACCTCGACCAGCCGATGGAGCCGCCCGTGCGCATGGCCGACGACTTCGGCTCGGGCACCCGCGCCGCGGCCTGCGGCGGCACGACCACCGTGATTCCGTTCGCCGCGCAGCAGAAGGGCCAGTCGCTGCGCGCCGCCGTGCAGGACTACCATCAGCGCGCCGAGGGCCGCGCCCACGTCGACCACGCCTTCCACCTGATCGTGAGCGACCCGACCGAGGAGGTGCTCAAGCACGAGCTGCCGCAGCTCATCGCCGAGGGCTACACCTCGTTCAAGATCTACATGACCTACGACGATCTGAAGCTGGACGACGGCCAGATCCTCGACGTGCTGTCGGTGGCGAGAGAGCAGGGCGCGATGGCCATGATCCACGCCGAGAACGCCGACTGCATCGAGTGGCTGACCAAGCGGCTCGAAGCCAGCGGGCGCACCGCGCCGCGCTTTCATGCGCATTCGCGGCCGATGCTGGTCGAGCGCGAGGCGACGCACCGCGCCATCGCACTGTCGGAGCTGGTCGACGTGCCGATCATGATCGTGCACGTGTCGGGGCGCGAAGCCGTCGAGCAGATCCGCTGGGCGCGCGCGCACGGCCTGAGCGTGTTCGCCGAAACCTGCCCGCAGTATTTGTTCCTGACCGCCGAAGACCTGGGCATCGACGACAGTTACCAGGGCGCACGCTGCGTCTGCAGCCCACCGCCGCGCAACCGCGAGAACCAGCAGGTGATCTGGAACGGGCTGTCCGACGGGCTGTTCACGATCTTCTCGTCGGACCATGCGCCGTTCCGCTACGACGCGCCCGAGGGCAAGAAGCCCGGCGGCGAAGAGGTGGCGTTCCGCCACATTCCGAACGGCATTCCCGGCATCGAGACGCGGCTGCCGCTCCTGTTCTCGCACGGCGTGCTCGACGGGCGCATCACCATCAACAAGTTCGTCGAGCTGACGTCCACCAACCCCGCCAAGGCCTACGGGCTGCACCCGCGCAAGGGCACGATTGCCGTCGGCGCCGACGCCGACCTCGTGGTCTGGGGCACCACGCCGCGCGCCATCCGCAACGCCGACCTGCACCACGACGTCGACTACACGCCCTACGAGGGCATCGAGGTGAAGGCCTGGCCGGCGCTGACGCTGGCACGCGGCGAGGTCGTGTGGGACGGCGAACGCTTTCATCCGCGCGCCGGACGCGGAGAATTCCTGCGCCGGGGCGAGCCCTCCTTGCTGCCGAGCCGCCGACCCGCCTGAACCTGGAGCCATCGCCATGAACCTGCTGCTCATCAACCCCAACACCTCGCAAAGCGTCTCCGACCTGATCGCGGCCGAGGCCCGGCGCGCGGCCGCGAGCGACACGCACATCGAGGTGGTCACGGCGCCCTTCGGCGTGGCCTACATCGAGACCCGCTTCGAATCGCTGATCGGCGCCTACGCCGCCGCCACGCTCGCGGCCGAGCACCACACGCGGCACGACGCCATCGTGGTCGCGGCCTTCGGCGACCCCGGCATCGACGGCCTGCGCGAGGCGCTCGACATCCCCGTGGTCGGCCTCACCGAAGCCGCGCTCATGAGCGCGTGCCTGCTGGGCAAGCGCTTTTCGATCGTCGCGATCTCGCGGCGCATCACGGCCTGGTACCGCGAGTGCGTGCAGGCCAACGGCCTCATCGACCGGCTGGCGAGCATCCGCAGCCTGGACGGTCCGCTCAAGGACATCGGCCACGTGCAGGACGACCACGGCCAGCGCCTGGAGGCCCTGTGCATGTCGGCCATCGAGGACGACGGCGCGGACGTGATCATCATTGCCGGCGCGCCGCTGGCGGGCCTGGCGCGCTCGATCAAGGACCGCATCCCGGTGCCCGTGGTCGACGGCGTGTCGAGCGCCGTGTGCCATGCGCAGACGCTCGTGTCGCTGGCGCCCGCGCCGGCGCGCCTGGGCAGTTTTGCGCCGCCGCCGATCAAGCCGAACCACGGGCTGCCCGAGGCTTTGGCGCGGCTACTGGCACGCGACGGCGCCCGCGCGCCAGGCTGAGGTCGCGGGCCCCGTGACGCTCTGCAGCCTTGAGGGGGCGTCGATAGAATCGGCGCCGATGCCCACCAAAGCCCCAGCCCGCAAGACCAGCGCGAACGGCGCGACTGGCGCCACCGGCACGACCGGTGCCCCCAACGCCCGCGAACACAGCGTCGACGAGATCGCCGAGAAGATCTCGGCCGCCATCCTGGAACACCGTCTCGCGCCGGGCACGAAGCTGGGCGAAGACCGGCTGGCCACGATCTTCGCGACCAGCCGCGCCAAGGTGCGCGAGGTGCTGGCCCGGCTGGCGCACGAGCAGATCGTCGAGCTGGTGCCGCAGCGCGGCGCCTTCGTCGCCAAGCCCACCATCGAGCAGGCGCAAGATGTGTTCGAGGCGCGCCGCCTCATCGAGCCCGGCGTGCTGCGCCGCCTCATCCGCACGCTCGACGACGCCAAGCGGGAGCGCCTGCAACGCCACATCGAGCTCGAGGCCGACGCACGGCGCCGCGACGACAAGCGCGCCATCGTGCGGCTGTCGGGCGAGTTCCATGTGCTGCTGGCCGAGCTGGCCGGCAACTCGGCGCTGGCGCGTTCGATGCGCGAGCTGTCGGTGCTGACCTGCCTGATCATCTCGCTGTACGACGCGCCGACGGCCACCAGCTGCCGTGCCGACGAGCACGAGGAAATCGTCGCCGCCGTGAACCGCGGCGACGCCGCACGCGCCGAGAAGCTGATGCTGCATCACCTCGACCACATCGAGCAGAGCCTGAAGCTGGACGACAGCGCGGAAGAGGTCGATCTCGAAAGCGTGTTCAGCTGAAGCGGAGGAGGTCGGGCAACGGTATGCCCGATGTCCGCAAGATATAGGCAAGCCCATTGCGGGTGCCCAACAAACAAAAAGCCCCAGCAGCTTGGCAGCTACTGGGGCATCGTTTTGGCGGAGCAGGCGGGATTCGAACCCGCGGAGGGCTATTAACCCTCACACGCTTTCCAGGCGTGCGACTTAAACCGCTCATCCACCGCTCCTGAGCCCACGATTGTAGCGCGGGTTTTCAGCCGTTTTCAGGTCGGGCCAGAGCTTTTACCGGTTTGGATCATGCGCATGGCCGACGAGATCAGCGCGGCCGTCTCGGTCATGTTGCTCGGCACGATGAGCGTGGTCTTGGAGTCGGCGGCCACCTTGCCGTAGGCATCGACGGCGCGCTCGGCCACCTTCAGCTGCACGGCCTGTTCGCCGCCCGGCTGGCGGATGGCGGCGGCCACGCGTTCGATGGCGTCTGCCGTGGCGGTGGCCACGGCCGTGATGGCGGCGGCTTCACCCTGCGCGTTGTTGATCTGCGCCTGCTTCTCGCCTTCCGAGCGGGCAATGAAGGCTTCGCGTTCGCCGGTGGCGATGTTGATCTGTTCCTGGCGACGGCCTTCCGAGGCGGCGATGAGCGCGCGCTTGCCGCGTTCGGCGGTGATCTGCGCCTGCATGGCCAAGAGAATTTCCTTGGGCGGCGTCAGGTCCTTGATTTCGTAGCGCAGCACCTTCACGCCCCAGTTGAGCGCGGCCTCGTCGATGGCGGCCACGACCTGGGCGTTGATCACGTCGCGCTCCTCGAAGGTCTTGTCGAGCTCGAGCTTGCCGATCACGCTGCGCAGCGAGGTCTGTGCGAGCTGGGTCACGGCCACGATGTAGTTCGACGAGCCGTAGCTGGCGCGCATCGGGTCGGTCACCTGGAAGTACAGGATGCCGTCGACCTGCAGCTGCGTGTTGTCGCGCGTGATGCAGATCTGGCTGGGCACGTCGAGCGGGATTTCCTTCAGGCTGTGCTTGTAGGCCACGCGGTCGATGAACGGGATCAGGAAGTTCGGGCCGGGCGTCATGGTGCCGTGGTACTTGCCCAGGCGTTCGCGCACCCACGCGTTCTGCTGCGGCACGAACTTGACCGACTGGCTGATGAAGATGATCGCGATGACCAGGATGATGAGAGGAACTGAAAATTCCATGGTGTTGCTTCCTTTTCGAATGCGTTTTTCTGACTGACCGATTGAACTGTTAGATCTGCTAGATCTTGTCGACCACGAGGCGGCTGCCGACCACCTCGACCACGCGGTGTTCGCCGGTGGAGGGCGCATGGCCCGCGCGCAGCACGACGGTCCATTGCGAGCCGCGGTAGCGCACGGTGGCGGTGCCGTCGAGGTTCCAGGCATCGACGTACACGCTCTCGCCGATGTCCAGGTTGAGGTCGCGGTTGGCCTCGCTGGAGGGCTCGGCAGGGCGGTTGCGGCGGATCAGGTACCAGGTCACGACCGCGCCCACGCCGACCACGGCGGCCACCAGCAGCTGCGTGACGAGGTTGAAGCCCAGGTGCGCGGCGATGGCTGCGGCGGCGAAGCCGGCGGCCAGCAGCAGCAGGTACACCGTGCCGGACAACAACTCGGCCACGATGGCCGCGCCTGCGATCAACCACCAGAAGGTGGGATTTCCCATGGCAACTCCTCTCTTCTTTTGTTACTTGGACCTTCGCCATTCTGCGGCATGGCGCGCCATGCGCCTGTGTCGCGTAGGGATATGGCGCCCGCCGGGGCCGTCCCGGCCGGCGCACCCCACGGGGCTTGCAGGCGCCCGACGCAATCCGTCATCCGAATTCCGTACACTTCGCGCCTCGCTCATTGCCTGTCTGACTGCCTGTCCGGAGCCCCGCTCATGAAATTCCGCTTTCCCATCGTCATCATCGACGAGGACTTCCGCTCCGAAAACACTTCGGGCCTCGGCATCCGCGCGCTCGCGCAGGCCTTCGAAAGCGAGGGCTTCGAGGTGCTGGGCGTCACGAGCTACGGCGACCTGAGCCAGTTCGCGCAGCAGCAAAGCCGCGCCAGCGCCTTCATCCTGTCGATCGACGACGAAGAGTTCTCGGTCGGCCCCGACCTCGATCCGGCCGTGCTGAGCCTGCGCAGCTTCATCGGCGAGGTGCGTCGCAAGAACGCCGACGTGCCGATCTACATCTACGGCGAGACCAAGACCTCGCGCCACATCCCGAACGACATCCTGCGCGAGCTGCACGGCTTCATCCACATGTTCGAGGACACCCCCGAATTCGTGGCGCGCCACATCATCCGCGAGGCCAAGAGCTACCTGGAAGGCGTGCAACCGCCGTTCTTCAAGGCGCTGATCGACTACGCCGAAGACGGTTCGTACTCCTGGCACTGCCCGGGCCACTCGGGCGGCGTGGCGTTCCTGAAGAGCCCGGTGGGCCAGATGTTCCACCAGTTCTTCGGCGAGAACATGCTGCGCGCCGACGTCTGCAACGCGGTGGAAGAACTGGGCCAGCTGCTCGACCACACCGGCCCGGTGGCGGCCAGCGAGCGCAATGCGGCGCGCATCTTCAATGCCGACCACTGCTTCTTCGTGACCAACGGCACCAGCACCAGCAACAAGATGGTGTGGCACCACACGGTGGCGCCTGACGACGTGGTGGTGGTGGACCGCAACTGCCACAAGTCGATCCTGCACGCGATCATCATGACCGGCGCGATTCCGGTGTTCATGAAGCCCACGCGCAACCACTTCGGCATCATCGGCCCGATTCCGAAGAGCGAGTTCGAGCAGAGCGCCATCAAGGCCAAGATCAAGGCCAACCCGCTGCTGGCCGACGTCGACCCGAACAAGGTCAAGCCGCGCGTGATGACGCTCACCCAGTCGACCTACGACGGCGTGATCTACAACACCGAGACCATCAAGAACATGCTCGACGGCTACGTCGACACGCTGCACTTCGACGAAGCCTGGCTGCCGCACGCCGCCTTCCACCCGTTCTACGGTGCGTATCACGCGATGGGCAAGCGCCGCGTGCGCCCGAAGGAATCGCTGGTGTTCGCCACGCAGTCGACGCACAAGCTGCTGGCCGGCATCAGCCAGGCCAGCCACGTGCTGGTGCAGGACTCGCAGAACCGCGCGCTGGACCGCGACCTCTTCAACGAGGCCTACCTGATGCACTCGTCGACCAGCCCGCAGTACGCGATCATCGCGAGCTGCGACGTGGCCGCCGCCATGATGGAGCCGCCCGGCGGCACCGCACTGGTGGAAGAGAGCATCCTCGAAGCGCTCGACTTCCGCCGCGCCATGCGCAAGGTCGAGGAAGAGTTCGGCAAGGACGAGTGGTGGTTCAAGGTCTGGGGCCCCGAGAAGCTCGTCGACGAGGGCATCGGCCGCGCCGAAGACTGGATCATGCACGGCGAGAAGAACGGCAAGCCCAAGAGCAAGAAGTCGCCGCGCAACTGGCACGGCTTCGGCGAACTGGCCGACGGCTTCAACATGCTCGACCCGATCAAGTCGACCATCGTCACGCCGGGCCTGGACCTGGAAGGCAACTTTGCCGAGACCGGCATCCCCGCCAGCGTGGTGACCAAGTTCCTGGCCGAGCACGGCGTGATCGTGGAGAAGACGGGCCTGTACAGCTTCTTCATCATGTTCACCATCGGCATCACCAAGGGCCGCTGGAACACGCTGCTCACGGCGCTGCAGCAGTTCAAGGACGACTACGCGCGCAACCAGCCGATGTGGCGCATCCTGCCCGAGTTCTGCCAGCAGCACCCGGGCTACGAACGCCTGGGCCTGCGCGACCTGTGCCAGCACATCCACCAGCTGTACGCGCGCTACGACGTGGCTCGCCTCACGACCGAGATGTACCTGAGCGACCTCACTCCGGCCATGAAGCCCAGCGACGCCTTCGCCCACATCGCGCACCGCAAGACCGAGCGCGTGGAGATCGACGAGCTCGAAGGCCGCATCACCACCAGCCTGATCACGCCATACCCGCCGGGCATTCCGCTGCTGATTCCGGGCGAAGTGTTCAACAAGAAGATCGTCGACTACCTGAAGTTTTCGCGCGAGTTCAACCTGCAGTGCCCGGGTTTCGAGACCGACATCCACGGCCTGGTGGCGCGCATCGACGAGACCGGCAAGAAGCGGTACTACGCGGACTGCGTGCGTCAGGCAAGCTGAGAGAGGAGCGTGCCCCGGTGAGGGGCACGGTCTGCGAAGGCCGGGCTAGCCTTCGCGCACCCGCATGAAGCGGGCAAATTTGGGCAACCCGCTCGGGTGCGTGCCGTTGTAGCGGTAGGTCACCAGGCTGCCGATCGGCGGCGGCTGGTCGCGCTCGGCGTCGGTCAGGCCGGTGCCGAGCCGGAAGCGCTGGCCGTCGGGCATCTCGACCATCAACGCGCCGAGCCGGCCGTGGTGCTTGCCCTTGCCGGGCAGGTGCGCGACCACGCGAGCCTCGGCGTCCTCGAAGGGCTTGACCTTGAGCAGGTCGTTGTTGCGCTCGCCGCGGTACATCGACGCGCCCCGGTGCAGCATCAGGCCTTCGCCGCCCATCTTCACGGTCTTGTCGAGCAGCGCCTGCAGGTCCTCGTGCGTGGTGGCGGGCTGCTGCGGCACGGCCACCACCCAGGGCGCGTCGGTGATCGGCAGCAGCTTGCGCAGCGCCGCGAGGCGGGTGTTGAAGTCGCCGCCCTGGGCGGGCAGGTCGAACACCATGAAACGGATCTCGTGCCAGGCGGTGTCGCTGGGCGTCTGGCTGCGCACGGTGGACATCGTGTGGTTGAAGCGCCCACGTCCCGCCCACAGTTCGCCGTCGAGCGGCTGCTTGGGCAGCGAGGCGGTGAACCAGGCCGGTGCCATGACGGGCTCGCCGCCGCGGGTCCAGAGCTTCTGGCCGTCCCAGTAGCCGCGCACGCCGTCGAACTTCTCGCTGACCCAGTAGCCCGCGAGCGACATGCCGGGGCGGTAGACCTCGGCCAGCATCAGGGCGGGTGCGGCGGCGCGCGCGAACGCGGCGCGACCCGAAAGGGCTGCGCCCAGTCCCGCGAACAGGAGGAGGGTGCGTCGGTTCAACACGGTGGCAGGCGCTGGGAGCCGAGAGGGGAAATTACTCCGCCATGCCTCCGACCACGTTGCTGAAGCCGCCGTCCACGTAGGTGATCTCGGCGGTGACGCCGCTGGCCAGGTCGCTCAGCAGGAAGGCGGCCACGTTGCCGACTTCCTCGATGGTCACGTTGCGGCGGATCGGCGAGGCGTCGGCCACGGCCGTGAGGATCTTGCTGAAGCTCTTGATGCCGCTGGCGGCGAGCGTCTTGATGGGGCCGGCGCTGATGCCGTTCACGCGCATGCCCTTCGGGCCGAGCGAGGCGGCGGTGTAGCGTACCGAGGCTTCGAGCGAGGCCTTGGCCAGGCCCATGGTGTTGTAGTTGGGCAGCGCGCGCTCGGCGCCCAGGTAGGTCAGCGTGAGCAGGGCCGACTTGTCGTTGAGGTAGGGCAGGGCCGCCTTGGCCATGGCCGGGAAACTGTACGCACTGATGTCGTGCGCGATCTTGAAGCCTTCGCGCGAGAGGCCTTCCAGGAAGTCGCCGGCGATCGACTCGCGCGTGGCGAAGCCGATGCTGTGCACGAAGCCGTCGAAGGTGGGCCAGGTCTGGGCGAGGTCCGCGAAGAGCTTGTCGATCTGCGCGTCGTCGCCCACGTCGCAGTCGAAAATCAGTTTCGAGCCGAAGTCTGCGGCATATTCGGTGATACGGTCCTTGAATCGCTCGCCGACATAACTGAAGGCGAGTTCCGCGCCCTGGTCGTGACAGGCCTTGGCAATGCCATATGCAATGGAGCGATTGCTCAACACACCGGTGATCAACAGTTTCTTGCCGGAAAGAAAGCCCATGAAGTTGCCTCGTGAAAATCTTGGGCAGAATTCTCGCATGCGAGGTTGGCTGCTCTGGATGTTGGCGCTCCTGGCGCTGCCCTCGTGGGCGGCGCACGGGCTGGGCATGGGTTACGAGCCCAAGTACCCGGCGTCGTTCACGCATTTCGACTACGTGAACCCCAACGCCCCGAAGGGCGGCGACCTGACCCTGTCGGCCGCCGGCAGTTTCGACAAGCTCAACCCCTTCACCTTGCGCGGCGTGCCCCCGGTGGGCATGGGCTACAGCGCCAACGGCTTCGTGTTCTCCGAGTACGGCCTGCTCTTCGATTCGCTGACCACGCCGAGCGAGGACGAGCCCTTCTCGCAGTACGGCCTGCTGGCCGAAGACATCCAGCTGGCGCCCGACCGCTTGAGCGTCACGTTCCGGCTGAACCCCAAGGCGCGGTTTTCCGACGGCTCGCCGGTGCTGGCGAAGGACGTGAAGTACTCCTTCGACACCCTGCGCAGCAAGGCGGCCGGGCCGACCTTCCGCTCGTACTGGGCCGACATCAAGGAGGCCGTGGTGACGGGCGAGCGCACCATCCGCTTCGACTTCGTGCGCCAGAACGCCGAGCTGCACATGATCATCGGCGGGCTGCCGGTGTTCTCCAGCGCCTGGGGCAAGGGCAAGCCCTTCGACCAGATCGTGACCGAGGCGCCGATCGCGAGCGGGCCGTACGTGGTGGACAGGGTCGATTTCGGCAAGTTCATCTCCTACCGCCGGCGCCCGGACTACTGGGCCGCCAATCTGCCGGTGCGCAAGGGGATGTTCAACTACGACACGGTGTCGTACCAGTATTTCAAGGACTCGCTCGGCGAGGAAGAATCGCTCAAGGCCGGCGCGCTCGACGCGATGGAAGAGCGCTCGATCATCGCGTGGGTGCGCCGCTACAAGGGCCGCCGCTTCGACTCCGGCGAGCTGGTCAAGGAAGAGATCGCGCATCGCCGCTTCACCGGCATGCAGGGCCTGGCGCCCAACCTGCGGCAACCCCGCTTCGCCGACGTGCGCGTGCGCAGGGCGCTGGCGCTGGCCTTCGACTTCGACTGGCTCAACGCCCACCTGTTCTACAGCCGCCGCGGGCGCACCCAGAGCTACTTCCAGAACAGCGACGACCTCATGGCCCAGCCCGAGGTCAGCCCCGAGGAGCAGGCGCTGATCGACAAGCTCAAGACCCGGCAGCGCTACCTCGACAACACGAAGGGCGAGCTGCCGCGTCCCGACAGCAGCGGCGACACCGCCGAAGGCCTGCGGCGCAACCTGGTGAAGGCGCAGGAGTTGTTGAAGGAGGCCGGCTGGACCTACCGCGACGGCGCGCTGCGCGACAAGGCCGGCACGCCGTTCGTGATCACCATCGATATCGCCGATCGCAGCTCGGGCGTGGTGCTCGCGCCATATGCGCGCAACCTCGGCAAGCTGGGCATCCGGCTGGACTACCGCCTGCGCGACCCGAGCCTGCTGAAGAAGAAGCTGGACGACTTCGACTTCGACATGGCCATCAGCCTCGTCGGTGGCTCGTCGAGTCCCGGCAACGAGCTGTACGACGACTTCGGCTCGAAATCGGCGAGCGAGAAGGGCAGCCAGAACCTGAGCGGCATCAGCGATCCGGTGGTCGACGAGATCGTCGAGGTGATCGTCAACAGCCACGACCGCGCCTCGCTCGCGGCGGCCGCGCGGCTGCTGGACCGCTACTTGCTCCACCAGCACTACATGACCCCGATGTACTACGGCAAGCAGTATTTCATTGCCCACAAGCGAAAGCTGCGTCGCCCGGACGCGCCCTTGCCGCAGCGCCTGCTCGCGGGGTCGGCGATGCTGACGATGTGGTGGATCGAGCCGAGCGCCAAGTAAGAGAACAAGAACACGCATGGCCGCCTACCTGATCCGACGCCTCCTGCTGATCGTTCCGACGCTGTTCGGCGTGCTGCTGCTCAATTTCGCCATCGTGCAGTTCGTGCCGGGCGGTCCGGCCGAGCAGCTGCTCTCGCAACTCACCAACAAGGAGAACCGCATCTCGGGCGGCCCCACCGGCCGCACGCTCGACGCCAAGCAGGTGGCCGAGATCAAGGCGCTCTACGGCTTCGACAAGCCGGCCCCCGAGCGCTTCTGGCAGATGCTCAAGCAGTTCGCCCGCTTCGACCTGGGCAAGAGCTTCTTCCAGAGCAAGGACGTGTGGCAGCTCATCAAGGAGAAGCTGCCGGTGTCGATCAGCCTGGGGCTGTGGACCTTCTTCATCAGCTACCTGATCGCGGTGCCGCTCGGGGTGGCCAAGGCCGTGCGCGCGGGCTCGCGCTTCGACTTCTTCACGACGCTGCTGGTGCTCGTCGGCTATGCCATCCCGGGCTTCGTGCTGGGCGTGGCGCTGCTGGTGATCTTCGGCGGCCAGCTGCAGTGGTTCCCGCTGCGCGGGCTGACCTCGCCGAACTGGGAGTCGCTGAGCTGGGGCGCCCGCATCGTCGACTACCTGTGGCACATCACCTTGCCGGTGACGGCCATGGTGCTGGGCAGCTTCGCGATCACCGCGATGCTCACCAAGAACTCCTTCCTGGAGGAAATCCGCAAGCAGTACGTGCTAACGGCGCGCGCCAAGGGGCTGGCCGAGCGTCAGGTGCTGTGGAAGCACGTGTTCCGCAACGCGCTGATCCCGATCATCACGGGCTTTCCGACTGCCTTCATCGGCGCCTTCTTTTCGGGCGCGCTGCTGATCGAGACGCTGTTCTCGCTCGACGGCATGGGCCTGCTGAGCTACGAGAGCGTGCTGCGGCGCGACTACCCGGTGTTCCTGGGCACGCTGTATCTGTTCACGCTGATCGGGCTGGTGACCAAGCTCATCTCCGATCTCTGCTACGTCTGGGTCGATCCGAGGGTGAAGTTTGACTGAAGCCGCCGCCGTGTCCGTGAGCCCCGGGCGCCGTGCCTGGCGCCGTTTCCGCCGCAACCCGCTGGGGTTCTGGAGCCTGGTCGTCTTCTCGGCGCTGGTGGTGCTGAGCCTGTTCGCCGACGTGCTCTCCACCGACAAGCCGCTGGTGGTGCGCTACGAAGGCCAGACCTACTTCCCCGTGCTGCGCGACTATTCCGAGAAGACCTTCGGCGGCGACTTCGAAACGCCGGCCGACTACCTCGACCCCTTCATCGAGCAGCGCATCACGCAGGGCGACAACTGGGCGCTGTATGCGCCCAACCGCTACGGCCCGGCCACGCTCAACTATTTCTCGAAGCCGCCGAACCCCGCCGCACCCTCGCACGCGAACCTGCTCGGCACCGACGAGCGCGGGCGCGACCTGCTGGCCCAGTTGATCTATGGCTTTCGCGTGAGCGTGCTGTTCGCGCTGGCGCTCACGGTGGTCGGGGTGGTGCTGGGCATCGCGACCGGCGCCGTGCAGGGCTTCTTCGGCGGCAAGATCGACCTGACCTTCCAGCGCCTGATCGAGATCTGGAGCGCGATGCCCGAGCTGTACCTGCTGATCATCTTCAGCGCGATCTTCACGCCGAGCGTGTCGCTGCTCTTGATCCTGCTGAGCCTGTTCGGCTGGATGGGGCTGTCGGACTACGTGCGCGCGGAGTTCCTGCGCAACCGCCAGATGGACTACGTGCGCGCCGCGCGCGCGCTCGGCGTGGGCAACCTGCAGATCATGTGGCGCCACATCCTGCCCAACAGCATGGTGCCGGTCGTCACCTTTTTGCCGTTCCGCATGAGCGCGGCCATCCTCGCGCTGACCTCGCTCGACTTCCTCGGCCTGGGCGTTCCGCCCGGCACGCCGTCGCTCGGCGAACTGCTGAGCCAGGGCAAGGGGAACATCGATGCGTGGTGGATCTCGCTGTCCACCTTCTGCGTGCTGGTCGTCACGCTGATGCTGCTGACCTTCATGGGCGACGCGCTGCGCGATGCGCTCGACCCCCGGAAGGCCGACAAATGACGACGATGCGCGACACAACAAAGAACCAGCCCTTGCTCGACGTGAAGGGGCTGCGCGTCGCCTTCGGCGGCAAGCCGGTGGTGCATGGCATCGACCTGCAGATCGCGGCGGGCGAAAAGCTCGCGCTGGTCGGCGAGTCGGGCTCGGGCAAGACGGTCACGGCGCTGTCGCTGCTGCGGCTGGTGCAGAACGCCGACCTCGCTGGGGTGGCGACCCTGTCGGGGTCGCAGGCGCAGCGCGGTGCGCGACCGCGACCTGCTGTCCATTCCGGAGCGCGAGCTGCGCGGCATCCGCGGCAAGGAGATCGCGATGATCTTCCAGGAGCCGATGACCGCGCTCAATGCGCTGTACACCGTGGGTGACCAGATCGCCGAGGTGCTCGAGCTGCACGAAGGGCTGTCGGCCCGCGCCGCACAGGAGGCGGCGGTGCAGCTGCTGGCCGACACCGGAATTCCCGAGCCGGCGCGGCGGGCGAGGTCGTATCCGCATCAGCTGTCGGGCGGGCAGCGCCAGCGCGCCATGATCGCCATGGCACTGGCCTGCAAGCCGCGCCTGCTGCTGGCGGACGAGCCGACCACGGCGCTCGACGTCACGGTGCGTGCGCAGATCCTCGAGCTGCTGGCCGAGCTGCAGCGCAAGTACGGCATGGCCGTGCTGCTCATCACCCACGACCTGCACCTGGTGCGCCGTTTTGCCGACCGCGTGGCGGTGATGGAGCGCGGCCACATCGTCGAGCACGGCCCGGTGGGCACGGTGTTCGAGGCGCCGCAGCATGCCTACACCCGCAAGCTGATCGACAGCCATCCGGCGCGCGACGTGGCCGAGGCGGCCGCCGACGGCGCGGCGCCGCCGGTGCTGGAGGCCCGGGCGCTGCGCGTGAGCTATCCGGTGTCGCGTCCCGGCTTCGCGGGCTGGTTCCGCAAAGGCGAGTTCGTTGCCGTGCAGGGCGCCGATTTCCGGATTGCGCCGGGCGAGACGCTGGGCGTGGTTGGCGAATCGGGCTCGGGCAAGTCGACGCTGGCGCTGGCCGCGCTCGGCCTGCTCAAGCACCGGGGCGAACTGCAGGTGACGGGGAAGGGCTGGGCGGTGGACCGCGCCTCCGACCTCGCGCTGCGCCGCACGATGCAGGTGGTGTTCCAGGACCCGTTCTCGTCGCTCTCGCCGCGCATGACGGTCGAGCAGATCGTGGCCGAGGGGCTGCGCGTGCATGCGCCCGAACTCGACGCCGCGGCCCGCCGGGCGCGCGCGCTCACGGCGCTGGCCGACGTGGGGCTGGGCGAGGCGCAGTTTCCCGCGCTGCTCGACCGCTATCCGCACGAGTTCTCGGGTGGGCAGCGCCAGCGGCTGGCGATCGCCCGGGCGCTGATCGTCGATCCGCGGCTGCTGGTGCTCGACGAGCCCACCAGCGCGCTCGACGTGACCATCCAGAAGCAGGTGCTCGGCCTGCTGCAGCGGCTGCAGCGCGAACGGGGGCTGAGCTACCTCCTGATCACGCACGACGTCGAGGTGATCCGCGCCATGGCGCACCAGGTCATCGTGATGAAGGACGGCGCGATCCTCGAATCCGGGCCGGCCCTGCGCGTCCTCGACGCCCCCGAGCATCCCTACACACAGAAGCTGGTGGCGGCGGCGCTGCTGGAATAAAAAACGGAGACGGGTAGTAATGTCGAATATCGGACACGACCGGCGCGGTGCCTGGCGCGCGGCGCTGGCCTGCATGGTCACGCTGGCGGTGGCCATGGGCCTGGGGCGCTTCGCTTTCACGCCCATGCTGCCCATCATGCTGAGCGAGGGAAAGCTCGAGCTGGCCGGCGGCGGTTTGCTGGCGTCTCTTAATTACCTGGGCTATTTCTTCGGCGCGGTCAGCTGCGCGGCCATCGGCATCAAGGCGTCGAGCATGGTGCGCGGCGGGTTGCTGGCCACGGCGGCCTTGCTGGTCGGCATGGGGCTGCTGCACAGCTTCGTCGGCTGGGGCGTGCTGCGCGCGGCGGCCGGGGTGATGAGCGCCTGGGTTTTCGTGTTCGCCTCGGGCTGGGGGCTGCGCCGGCTGGCTGAGACGAACGCGCCCACGCTGGCCGGCGTGATCTACACCGGGCCGGGCATCGGGATCGCCATGACCGGCCTGCTGGGCGGGGCGCTGGGTCGCTGGGGTTCGGAGGCGGGTTGGATCGGTCTCGGGTTGCTGGCCGTGGTGCTGGTCGCGGTGATCTGGCGGGTGTTCGACGATGGCGAGCGGGTGGGGGCGGCGGCGGGCGGGGCGGTGGCGAGTCCGGCTGTTGCAACGGGCAGCGCCTCGGGGTCGGCGTCAGCCCGCAGCGATGCGATCTGGCTGGTCGCGCTCTATGGGCTGGCAGGCTTTGGTTACATCATTACGGCCACTTTCTTGCCCGTGATCGCCCGGCAGGCGCTGCCGGGATCGCCGTGGCCGGATTTCTTCTGGCCGCTGTTCGGCGCAGCCATCATTCCGGGCGCATTGATCGGCGCCCGCGCCCCGGTGCATTGGGACAACCGGCTGCTGCTGGCCGCCGCTTATGCATTGCAGGCGCTCGGCGTCGTTTTTTCGGTGGCCTGGCCGACCATTGCGGGTTTTGCGCTGGGCAGCCTGCTGCTCGGCATGCCTTTCACCGCCATCACGCTTTTCGCCATGCGGGAAGCCCGCCGGCTGCGCGGCAATGCCGCGGCCGGGCTGATCGGCTATGCCACGGCGTCCTACGGGGTGGGGCAGATCATCGGGCCGCTGTTTGCGGCGCCATTGGCCCAGCGCACCGGTTCTTTCGAGCTGCCTTTGCTGGCGGCGGCGGCCGCATTGGCCCTGGGCGCGGTGCTGTTTGCCGTGGTCTGGTCGAAATACCGGCGCCCTGTGGCCGCCTGAATACCGATGTCCTTCATTTATGCACGCGAATAGCATATAATTCGAGGCTCACGACCAAACGGGCGGGTACCAACCGCCCGTTTTTTTTGGTCTATGCATTCTCAAGCAGCAATTATTTGGCGTCGTGGCATCCGTGGTGGGCGGGTGCTGCGGCTTGGGCATTGATTCAGAAGGCGCTTTCAAACACGTGGCATTGCAGCAAACAGTAGAACAAACCGTGGCCGGTCTCGGCTACGACCTGGTCGAGGTCGAGCGCTCGGCCGGTGGATTGCTGCGCGTGACGATTGATTTGCCTTGGACGCCCCCCACCTCTGAAGATGTGGCGGCCGGCGTGCCCGAACCCTTCGTGACGGTGGAAGACTGCGAGAAGGTCACGCGCCAGCTGCAATTCGCGCTGGAAGTCGATGCGGTCGATTACAAGCGGCTCGAGGTCTCCTCGCCCGGTATCGATCGCCCCTTGCGCAATGAGCAGGATTTCGAGCGATTCGTGGGCGCGGTGATCGACATCACCCTCAAGGCGCCCATGGGCGCTGCCGCGGCGGGCCAGGTGTCGGCCAATCGCAAGAAGTTTCGCGGCACGCTGGAGCGTGCTGAAGGCGGTTCGGGTTGGCAGATCGTCTGGAGCGATGCGCCCGAGACCAAGCCGGGTCAAAAAGTGAGCAAGAAGCGCGCGCCTGCACCGTTGCATGCGCTGGGCTTCGTATTGGACGAGCTGCGCGATGCGCGGCTCGCGCCGATTGTGGATTTCAAGGGCCGCAAGGCCAAAACCCAACCGGGTTTTTCGGATATTGACGACGGAACGAACGTTCCGGACTGAACAAGAGGAGTGGTGGCATGAATCGCGAAATGTTGATGTTGGTGGATGCGATCTCGCGCGAGAAGAACGTCGAGCGCGACGTGGTCTTCGGCGCGGTCGAATCCGCACTGGCGCAAGCCACCAAGAAGCTCCATCAGGGTGACGTGGATATTCGCGTGGCGGTCGATCGCGACAGCGGCGACTACGAAACTTTCCGCCGCTGGCACGTCGTTCCCGACGAAGCCGGCCTGCAACTGCCCGACCAGGAGATCCTGCTCTTCGAGGCTCGTGAGGAGATGCCCGACATCGAGGTCGACGAATACATCGAGGAATCCGTCGATTCGGTGCCGATCGGGCGTATCGGTGCCATGGCTGCCAAGCAGGTGATCCTGCAGAAGATCCGCGACGCCGAGCGCGAGATGCTGCTCAACGACTTCATGTCGCGCGGCGACAAGATCTTCGTGGGCACCGTCAAGCGCCTGGACAAGGGCGACATCATCGTGGAAGCCGGGCGCGTCGAAGGCCGCCTGCGCCGCAGCGAAATGATCGCCAAGGAAAACCTGCGCAACGGCGACCGCGTGCGGGCCATGATCATGGAGGTCGACCTGACGCTGCGCGGCGCGCCGATCATCCTGTCGCGTTCGGCCCCCGAGTTCATGATCGAGCTGTTCCGCCAGGAAGTGCCCGAGATCGAACAAGGCCTGCTCGAAATCAAGAGCTGCGCCCGCGACCCCGGTTCGCGCGCCAAGATCGCCGTGCTCTCGCATGACAAGCGTGTCGACCCGATCGGCACCTGCGTCGGCGTGCGCGGCACCCGCGTCAACGCCGTCACGAACGAACTCGCCGGCGAGCGCGTGGACATCGTGCTGTGGAGCGAAGACCCGGCCCAGTTCGTGATCGGTGCCCTGGCGCCGGCGAATGTCTCGTCGATCGTGGTCGACGAAGAAAAACACGCCATGGACGTGGTGGTGGACGAGGAAAACCTCGCGATCGCCATCGGCCGCGGCGGCCAGAACGTGCGCCTGGCTTCCGACCTCACCGGTTGGAAGATCAACATCATGGACGCGAACGAGTCGGCCCAGAAGCAGGCGACCGAGACCGATGCCAGCCGCAAGCTCTTCATGGAAAAGCTCGATGTCGACGAGGAAATCGCCGACATCCTGATTTCGGAAGGTTTCAACAGCCTCGAAGAGGTGGCCTACGTGCCGATCTCCGAGATGCTTGAGATCGAGGCCTTCGACGAAGACACCATCAATGAGCTGCGCGCCCGTGCAAAGGATGCGCTGCTGACCATGGAAATCGCCAAGGAAGAAGGTGTCGAAACCGTCTCGCAGAACCTGCGCGACCTCGAAGGCCTCAATCCCGACCTGATTCCGCAGCTGGCTGAAGCGGGTGTGAACACCCGTGACGACCTGGCCGACCTCGCGGTCGATGAACTCACCGAAATCACCGGCCTGAGCGCCGATGACGCCAAAGCCCTCATCTTGAAAGCCCGCGAACATTGGTTCGCCGGCCAAGAGTGACGGTATGGAGGCACGAAAGCAATATGTCCAGTACCACTGTCGCCGAGTTCGCGAACGAGCTCAAGAAGACTCCCGAAACCTTGCTTGACCAGCTCAAGAGCGCAGGCGTGCCCAAAGCGGCCGCCACCGATGCACTCACGGAGGCCGACAAGCAGCGCTTGCTCGGCTTCCTGAAGGCCAGCCACGGCACGGCCGAGCCCGAGCGCAAGAAGATCACGCTGACCAAGAAGTCGACCAGCGAGATCAAGCAGGCCGACGCCACCGGTCGCGCCCGCACCATTCAGGTCGAAGTGCGCAAGAAGCGCACCTTCATCCAGCGCGATGAAGGCCACCCGGCCACGGCCGAAGGCGCGCAGCAGCAGGCGGCCGAAACGTCCGCCGCACCGGCAGCACCCCAGATCGACGAAGCCGAACTGGCCCGCCGCGAGGAAGACGCACGCCGCCAGGCCGAGCTGATCCGCCGCCAGGAAGAAGAGCTGGCCGAGAAGCGTCGCCAGCGCGAAGAAGCCGAAGCCCGCGAGCGCGAGCAGGCCGAAAAGGCCGAGCGCGCCGAACAGGCCGAACAGGAAGCTGCGCGCATCGCCGCCGAGAAGAAGGCCGCTGAAGCCGCCGCCGCCTCGGCCAAGGAAGCCGCGAAGCAGCCGGTGGCTGCCCCGGCCGCACCGGCCGCCGTGGCTGCCGCTGCTGCTGCTGCAGAAACCGCTGCCGTTGCCGAAAAGCAGGCTGCCGACACCAAGCTGGCCGCACAGAACGCCGCCACGCAGGCCAAGGAAGACGCCAAGGCCAAGGCCGCCGCCGAATCGAAGGCCCGTGCCGACGAAGAAGCCGCCCGCGCCAAGGACCTCGACGAGCGTCGCCGCAAGGCCCTGGCCGAAGCCGAAGCCATCCGCGCCATGATGAACGCACCGGCCCGCGTGCTGGTGCCGCACAAGGCGCCGGAGAAGCCGCAGCCTGAAAAGTCGACGGTCAAGGGCACGCTGCACAAGCCGGCCACGCCGCCGGGCCGCCCGGGCGCCCCTGCGGCCCCTGGCGCCGCAGCGCCGGCCGCCGCCGGTGCTGGCAAGGAAGTCAAGTCCGCCAAGCTCTCGTCGAGCTGGGCCGGCGATCCTGCCAAGAAGAAGGAAATCAAGACCCGCGGCGATGCCAGCGGGGGTGTCAGCCGCGGCAACTGGCGCGGAGGCCCGCGTGGCCGTCGCGGCAACGACCGTGGCGGTCATGACGAGCAGCACGCACCGGCCGCACCGGTCGAGGCGCGCGTGCTCGAAGTGCACGTGCCCGAGACCATCACGGTCGCCGAGCTCGCGCACAAGATGGCCGTGAAGGCGCAGGAAGTCATCAAGCAATTGATGAAGCTGGGCATGATGGCGACCATCAACCAGTCGCTCGACCAGGACACCGCGATGATCATCGTGGAGGAAATGGGCCACAACGCGGTGGTTGCCGCGCTGGACGACCCCGAAGCCTTCACCGACGAGGACGTGTCGGCGCAACAGGCCGAAGCCCTGCCGCGCGCACCGGTCGTGACCGTCATGGGTCACGTCGACCACGGCAAGACCTCGCTGCTGGACTACATCCGCCGCGCCAAGGTCGCCGCGGGCGAAGCCGGCGGCATCACGCAGCACATCGGTGCGTACCACGTCGAAACCGAACGCGGCATGGTGTCGTTCCTCGACACCCCGGGTCACGAGGCGTTCACCGCCATGCGTGCCCGTGGTGCGCAGGCCACCGACATCGTGATCCTGGTGGTGGCGGCCGACGACGGCGTCATGCCCCAGACCAAGGAAGCCATCAAGCACGCGAAGGCGGCGGGTGTGCCGATCGTGGTTGCGATCAACAAGGTGGACAAGCCCGACGCCAACCTGGACCGCGTGAAGCAGGAACTGGTGGCCGAAGAGGTCGTGCCCGAAGAGTACGGCGGCGACGTGCCGTTCGTGCCGGTGTCGGCCAAGACCGGCCAGGGCATCGACGACCTGCTCGAGCAGGTGCTGCTGCAGGCTGAAGTGCTGGAACTCAAGGCGCCGGTGGATGCCGCCGCCAAGGGCCTGGTCATCGAAGCCCAGCTCGACAAGGGCCGCGGCCCGGTCGCGACCGTGCTGGTTCAGTCCGGCACGCTCAAGACCGGCGACGTGGTGCTGGCCGGTTCCACTTATGGCCGCGTGCGCGCCATGCTGGACGAAGATGGCAAAGCCACCAAGTCGGCAGGTCCGTCGATCCCGGTCGAAATCCAGGGTCTGACCGAAGTGCCGCAAGCGGGCGACGAGTTCATGGTGATGGCCGACGAGCGCCGTGCGCGCGAAATCGCGACCTACCGCGCGGGCAAGTTCCGCAACACCAAGCTGGCGAAGGCGCAAGCCGCGAACCTGCAGAACATGTTCACCGATCTGTCGGCGGGCGAAGTGCAGACGCTGCGCATCATCATCAAGGCCGACGTGCAGGGCTCGCAGGAAGCCCTGGCTCAGTCGCTGCTCAAGCTGGCGACCGAAGAAGTCAAGGTGCAGATCGTGTACGCCGGCGTCGGCGGCATCAGCGAAAGCGACATCAACCTCGCCATCGCCTCGAAGGCGGTCGTGATCGGCTTCAACGTGCGGGCCGATGCCGGTGCGCGCAAGCTGGCCGAAGGCAATGGCGTTCAGCTGAACTACTACAGCATCATTTACGACGCCGTCGACGAGATCAAGGTCGCGATGTCGGGCATGCTGGCACCGGAGCGCCGCGAAGAGATCATCGGCTCGGCCGAGATCCGCACGGTGTTCGTGGCCTCGAAGATCGGCACCGTGGCCGGCTCGTACGTCACTTCGGGCTCGGTCAACCGCAGTGCGCATTTCCGCCTGCTGCGCGACAACGTGGTGATCTACACCGGCGAAGTCGACTCGATCAAGCGCATGAAGGACGATGTCCGCGAAGTCCGCGAAGGTTTTGAGTGCGGTATCAAGCTCAAGAACTACAACGACATCAAGGAAGGCGATCAGCTCGAATTCTTCGAGATCAAGGAAATCGCCCGGACGCTGTAAGCGTTCGACGCGAAAGAGGCCATGCCGAAAAGAAAAGCAGCCGCACCCAACCGCGCGTTCAAGGTCGCCGACCAGATCCAGCGCGATCTGACGGAGCTGATCGCGCGCGAGTTGAAGGACCCGCGCGTGGGCATGGTCACGATCCAGGCGGTCGAGGTCACGCCCGACTATGCGCATGCGAAGGTCTTCTTCAGCCTGCTCACGGGCGACGTGGCCGAGACCACCGAAGCGCTGAACCAGGCCGCAGGCTTCCTGCGCAACGGCCTGTTCAAGCGCCTGCACATCCACACCGTGCCGACGCTGCACTTCCTGTTCGACCGCACCACCGAGCGTGCGGCCGACATGAACGCGCTCATCGCACAGGCCGTTGCTTCGCGCTCGAAAGACGACTAGCGATGAACGCGCCACGCACACGGGTGCAGCGGCGCCCTGTGCATGGGGTGTTGCTGCTCGACAAGCCACTGGGGTTTTCCAGCAACCAGGCCTTGCAAAAGGCCAAGTGGTTGCTGCGCGCCGAAAAAGCGGGCCATACCGGCACGCTCGATCCGCTCGCCACAGGCGTGCTGCCGCTGTGTTTCGGCGCCGCCACCAAATTCAGCCAACTGCACCTGGACGCCGACAAGACCTACGAGGCGGTCGCGCGCCTGGGCGTCAAGACCGCCACGGGTGACGCCGAAGGCGAAGTGATCGCCGAACGCCCGGTGCAGATGTCGCCCGAAGACCTGGCCCGCGTCCAGGCCCAATTCACCGGCCCCATCCGCCAGGTGCCGCCGATGCACAGCGCGCTCAAGAAGGACGGCAAGGCGCTGTACGAGTACGCGCGCGAAGGCATCGAGATCGAGCGCGCGCCGCGCGACGTCGTCATTCACCAGCTCACGCTGACGCAGCTGGATGACACCAGCATTCGCATCGTGGCGAGCGTGAGCAAGGGCACCTACATTCGCACCCTGGGCGAGGACATCGGCGAGGCACTGGGTTGCGGCGCGCACCTGACCTCGCTGCGCCGCACGGCCACGGGCGGCTTCGGGCAGGCGCAGTGCGTCACCATCGAAGCGCTCGAAGCCATGACCGAAGACGAGCGCCTGGCACGCCTGTTGCCTCCCGAAGCGCTGGTCGACGGCCACAGCCGCGTCACGCTCGCGGCCGAAGATGCCGCACGTTTTCTCTCGGGCCTGCGCCGCCGCGGCGGCTGGGCCGATGCCGAGGCGGTGGCCGTGTTCGGCACCGACCCGCAGGCGTTCCTGGGCACCGCCCACGTGAGCGCCGGCGAACTGATCCCGGGGCGCTTGCTGAACCCCATCGAAATTCAGCAAATTCTTTTGAACGCACCACAGACCGAAGCGACACCATGAGTACCAAGCAAATCCGCAATATCGCCATCATTGCCCACGTGGACCATGGCAAGACCACCATGGTCGACCAGCTGCTGCGCCAGTCGGGCACCTTCGCCGAGCACGAGAAGGTCGTCGACACGGTGATGGACAACAACGCGATCGAAAAGGAACGTGGCATCACGATCCTGGCCAAGAACTGCGCCGTGACCTGGGAAGGCACGCACATCAACATCGTCGACACCCCGGGCCACGCGGACTTCGGCGGTGAAGTGGAACGCGCACTGTCGATGGTCGACGGCGTGGTGCTGCTGATCGACGCGCAGGAAGGCCCGATGCCCCAGACGCGCTTCGTGACCAAGAAGGCGTTGGCCCTGGGCCTGAAGCCGATCCTGGTCGTGAACAAGGTCGACAAGCCCGGTGCGAACCCCGACAAGGTGGTCAATGCCGCCTTCGACCTGTTCGACAAGCTCGGCGCGACCGACGAACAGCTCGACTTCCCCGTGGTGTACGCCTCGGGCATCAACGGCTGGTCGTCGCTCGAAGAAGGCGCTCCTGGCGAGCAGTGGGGCCCCGACATGTCGGCCCTGTTCAACACCATCCTGAAGCACGTGCCGTCGCAAAAGGGTGACCCGAACGCGCCGCTGCAGCTGCAGATCTCCGCGCTCGACTTCTCGACCTTCGTCGGCCGCATCGGCGTGGGCCGCATCAGCCAGGGCACGCTCAAGCCCATGTCCGACGTGCTGGTCATGGAAGGCCCGGACGGCAAGAGCATCAAGGGCCGCGTCAACCAGGTGCTGACCTTCCAGGGCCTGGACCGCGTGCAATCGACCGAAGCCGGCCCCGGCGAGATCGTGCTGATCAACGGCATCGCCGACATCGGCATCGGCGTCACCGTGACCGACAAGGACAACCCCGCGCCGCTGCCCATGCTCAAGGTCGACGAACCGACCCTGACCATGAACTTCTGTGTGAACACCAGCCCGCTGGCCGGCCGCGAAGGCAAGTTCGTGACCAGCCGCCAGATCTGGGACCGCCTGCAGAAGGAACTGCAGCACAACGTGGCGCTGCGCGTGAACGAGACCGACGAAGAAGGCATCTTCGAAGTCATGGGCCGCGGCGAACTGCACCTGACCATCCTGTTGGAAAACATGCGCCGCGAAGGCTATGAAATGGCCGTGTCCAAGCCGCGCGTGGTGTTCCGCACCGTGAACGGCGAGAAGCACGAGCCCATCGAAATGGTCACGGCCGACATCGAAGAAGGCCATCAGGGCGGCGTGATGCAGGCACTGGGCGAGCGCAAGGGCGAGCTCGTCAACATGGAACCGGACGGCCGTGGCCGCGTGCGCCTGGAGTACCGCATTCCGGCGCGTGGCCTGATCGGCTTCACGAACGAATTCCTGAACCTGACGCGCGGCTCGGGCCTCATCAGCAACATCTTCGACAGCTACGAGCCGCACAAGGGCGACATCGGCGGCCGCAAGAACGGCGTGCTGATCTCGATGGACGACGGTGAAATCTTCACCTACGCCCTGGGTAAGCTGGACGACCGCGGCCGCATGTTCGTGAAGGCGAACGATCCGGTGTACGAAGGCATGATCGTGGGCATCCACAGCCGCGACAACGACCTCGTCGTGAACGCCACGCGCACCAAGCAGCTGACCAACTTCCGCGTGAGCGGCAAGGAAGACGCGATCAAGATCACGCCCCCGATCGACCTCACGCTGGAATACGGTGTCGAGTTCATCGAGGACGACGAGCTGGTCGAAATCACGCCCAAGAGCGTGCGCCTGCGCAAGCGTTTCCTGAAGGAAAACGAGCGCAAGCGCGCCGGCCGCGAAACGGCCGCCTGATCGCCGGCGCCGTCGCTTCATGCGCCTCACGCATGGCGCAGCCGTCGGGCTGATGGTCGCCGTGACCCTCATGTGGGGCACGGCGGGCGTTGTCACGCGGCACCTGGCGCAGGCGCACAGTTTCGAGATCACCTTCTGGCGCAGCCTCTTCACGATGCTGGCGCTGCTGGTGATCTTGCCGCTTTGGCGGGGGCGGGCGGTGTTCTCGCTGCTGCGCCGCGGCGGGCGCTCGCTGTGGATCTCGGGCGTCTGCTGGGCCGTGATGTTCACGGCCTTCATGGTGGCGCTGACGCTCACCTCCACCGCGAGCGTGCTGGTCACGATGTCGCTCGGGCCGCTGTTCACCGCACTGGCCGCGCGCCTCTTCATCGGGCACAAGCTTCCCGCACGCACCTGGGCGGCCATCGTGGTCGCCGGGCTGGGCATCGGCTGGATGTACGGCACGCAGCTGCTGGGCGGTGGCGGCGGGTCGCTCGTCGGCACGCTGGTGGCGCTGTGCGTGCCGCTGGCCGGCGCGACCCAATGGACCGTGGTGCAGCATGCGCACGCCAAGGGGCAGGATGTCGACCTGGTGCCTGCGGTACTGATCGGCGCGACGTTCTCCGCGCTCGTCACCTTGCCGCTGGCCTGGCCGTTTCATGCTGGCCCTCATGACCTGGGGCTGCTGGCCTTCCTGGGCGTCTTTCAGCTGGCGATTCCCTGCGTGCTGTCGGTGCTGTGCGCGCAGGTGCTCAAGGCGCCCGAGGTGGCGTTGCTGGCGCTGCTCGAGGTGATCTTCGGCATCGCGCTGGCCTGGCTGGGCGCCGGCGAGACGCCCGCGGCCAGCGTGCTGACGGGCGGCGTGCTCGTGATCGGCGCGCTGGTGTTCAACGAGCTGCTCGCGCTGCGCGGGCGCCGCACCACGCTGGCGGACAGCGCGCTGCCGGGCGCGCACTGACCTTTCGCCGCCCTCAGCGGCCGAAGAGGTACCAGCCGATCACGATCACGACGGCCACCACGATCATTCCGAAGTTGCGCCAACTGGCTCGTTGGCTGCGCGCGAACTCCTTGAGCATGTCGGCGGTCTCCTGCTCGTCGGCGGCGACGATCGCCTGGGCTTCGTCGAGGATGCGTCGGTGGTCGGCGGCCGTCGCAAAGGCCGGCTCGGCGGCGACACGGACGCGTAGCGCTTCGAACGGTTCCGTGTCGAGCAGGCCGTCGGTCACCAGCCAGCCCAGCGTGGGCCCCAGGGCGGCGGACGCGCCGGTCAGGGGCGCGGCGCGCAGCGCCAGGTCGCGGGTTTCGGTGTCGATCAGCCCTTCGTTGAACAGTGCGATCACGGCCTCGTGCGTGATGCCGGTCTTGCCGAGGTCCAGCAGGTCGTCCGCGTCGTAGGCGATGTCTTCCGCTTCGGTGAACGCCGCGACGGCCGGCGAGGCGGCTTCGAGGCGTTCCACAGCCGCATCCAGTTCTTCCTCGGCGATCAGGTTCTTGAGGCGCATCCAGGCCAGCGCATGCGCGGGGCCGGGAATCGGTGGCAGGGCGGGGGCCTCGGGGTGCGCGAGCGCGGCATCGTGCTGCGCGTCGGTGATGAGGCCGTGGGACACAAGCGCGTGGAAGGCATCCGGGTGGGTGTCGGCAAAAGTCATCGGGCCATTCTGCCGTGCACCATGAAAAAAGCCCCGGCAGATGCCGAGGCTTGGGTCGCTGAAAGCGCCGGTTCAGACCGACGCCATCACATCAGCGGCATCAGGGACGGGCAACCTTCCAGGCACCGTTGGCCACGCCGTCACCGGTCTTGTCGCCGGCCTTGGTGTCCTTGGCCCAGTAGTACAGCGGCCAGCCCTTGTAGGCCCACTGCTTCTTGCCGTCTTCACGCACGATGATGGTGTAGCCGCCCATGGGCTTGGCGGCGTCGGCCACGGCGAGCGGCGGCCAGTTGGTGGCGCATTGGCCGTTGCAGGCGGAGGTTCCGGCATTGGCGGTGTCGCGGGCGAAGGTGTAGAGCGTCATGCCGTTCGGGCCGACCAGCACGCCGTCGGCGGTGCGGGTGGGCGTGTCGGGCGCTCCAGCGGTCTTGGTGGACATGCCGCCGCAGCCGGCGAGCAATGCCGCTGCGAGGATCGAGGCGCTGAGCAATTTCATGCAGTTTCTCCTTCAGTTGAAAAATCAATCGCGAAAACAAGCCAGGTGAATGCGCGAACCGGCAGTTTATGCCGTCGCTACGATAACTCGCGGTAGGCCAGGGTCGCGAGTCTCAGTAGCGCATCGCGCGGCAGGCGACCGGCCACGGCATAGCCGAAACCCCGGTCGACCCAGTAGAAGCTCGGCACGGCGCCGTCCGAAGCAAAACGGAAGGCGGTTTCGCGCGAGGCAGCGGCGTCCGCGGCCTGCGCGTCGAGCGTGCCGATGTACAGCGTGATGCGTTCACCCGCCGCGTCCTCGAACATGAACTGCGCGCGCGCGCCGGTTTCGCCGGGCAGCAGGCGTCCGCCGACCAGCGTGTAGCCGAGCGAGGACAGATCGGGCACCTTGAGCGGGTGGTCGAGGCGCTTGGACAGCCACTGCACCAGGTGCTGCTGTTCGGCGGCGGCCACTTCGACGGGGTGCCGTTTCTCGGGGGTGTAGACGACGTGGGCCACCGAGGCGTCGCGCACGAACTCGCGCACGGCCGGTGCGCGTGCCAAAGAGGCACCGGCCGCGCGCGGCGCGCCCGACCACTGGGCATTGCCGAGCCAGCCGGCGGCGAAGGCGATCAGCAGGCCGGCAGCCATGCCGCCCCAGCGCAGCCAGGGGGCCGAGCGACCGGCCTCGGCGCGGCGCCGTTCGAGCACGCCCATCAGCGGCGCGGGCACGGGCTCGTCGAGCAGACCGCCATGCAGGCGGCGCAAGGCGTCGCGCTGGGCATGCCAGGCCGCCACGCGGGCCGCCACGGCCGGATCGCGCGCCAGCGCATCCTCGACCGCCTCGCGGCGTTCGGGCGGCAGCTGGCCGTCGACCCAGGCGTGCAGCTCGTCGTCGGTGGGGGGCAGAGTGGGGCGGGTCATGGCGGGTGCTTCACGTCACTTGAGGCGGCGCAGGCCGGGGCGGCTGGACGCGGCGGCGCCGTCCATCAGTTCCTGCAGACGAAGGCGGGCGCGCGAGAGGCGCGACATCACGGTGCCGATCGGAATGCCGAGCACCTTCGCCACCTCGGTGTAGGACAGGTCTTCGAGCGTCACCAGCAGCAGCACGGCGCGTTGCTCTTCGGGCAGCAGCATCAGGCAGCGCTGCAGGTCGAGGCCCAGGCTCGGGTCGGCGCCGCCTTGCAGCTGCTCGGGTGCTACATCCTCCAGTGGCACGACTGCATGCGGTGGCGGCCGGCGTCGCACCTGGCTGGCGAAGAGGTTGTGCATGACCGTGAAGAGCCAGGCACGCAGGTCGGTGCCCACCACCCAGAGCCGCCACTTGCCGCAGGCGCGCTCGAGCGTGTCCTGCACCAGGTCGTCGGCCGCCCAGGCATTGCCCGTGAGTGCGCGCGCATAGCGGCGCAGGCTCGGGATGTGCTCGACCAGCAGGCGGGCGTCCATGGGTGGGCCGGGAGCCTGTCGGACTCAGGGCTTGGCGGTTTTCCAGGTGCCGTTGACGCCGTCGCCGGTCTTGTCGCCCGGCTTGGTGTCCTTCACCCAGTAGTACAGCGGCCAGCCCTTGGCGGCCCATTGCTTCTTGCCGTCGTCGCGCGTGACGATGGTGAAGTCGCCGCTGGGCTTGTCGCTGTCGGCTGCCATGAAGGGCGGCCAGTTGGTGGCGCAGCCGCCGTTGCAGGCCGACTTGCCGCTGCCGGCCGTGTCCTTGTCGAAGGTGTAGAGCGTCATGCCGTTCGCACCGACCAGCGCGCCATCGGCGGCCTTGGGCTGGGCGAACGCGGGGAGGGCGAGCAGGCTGCCGAGCAGTGCGGCGGCGATGCCGACGGAGGACATGCGGATAGGTGACATGGAAAGACTCCTGGGTTGATGGCATCGACGATCGATGACACCGCACAAACGCCCGCAGCGCGCGTTTTATTCCATGCCGCCCAAAAAAGAAAAATCAGCGGTTGCGGCTCTTCATCGCGCGCTCGACTTCGCGCTTGCCTTCGCGGTCCTTGATGGTGTCGCGCTTGTCGTGCTCGGCCTTGCCCTTGGCGAGCGCGATCTCGCACTTCACCTTGCCGGCCTTCCAGTGCAGGTTCAGCGGCACCAGCGTGTAGCCCTTTTGTTCGACCTTGCCGACGAGGCGCTTGATCTCTTCCTTGTGCAGCAGCAACTTCTTGGTGCGGACCGAATCAGGATTGACGTGCGTCGAGGCGCTCTTGAGCGGATTGATCTGGCAGCCGACCACGAACAGCTCGCCGTCGCGGATCACCACGTAGCCGTCGGTCAGCTGCACCTTGCCTTCGCGCAGCGACTTGACTTCCCAGCCCTCGAGGACCATGCCGGCCTCGAAGCGTTCTTCGAAGAAATAGTTGTAGGCGGCCTTCTTGTTGTCGGCGATGCGGGAGGAGGTGTCTTGTTTCTTGGTGGCCATGGCTCGAGAAGTTGGGGGCGCATGGCTTCAATACAATCCGTCGCGCACGCTGTGCCGATTCTATGAAAACAGTCCACAAGTCCGTCCTCATCTGGTACAGCGCCGAAGAAATGTACGCGCTCGTCACCGATGTGGCGAAGTACCCGCAGTTCCTGCCCTGGTGCGACAAGTCGCGCGTCATCGAGCAGGACGAGGGCGGCATGACCGCCGAAGTCGGCCTGGCCTTCGCCGGGCTGCACCAGAGTTTCACCACCCGCAACACGCACATCGCGGGCCGCGAGGTGCAGCTGAAGCTGGTCGACGGGCCGTTCTCCAACCTCGACGGCACCTGGAAATTCCATCCCGTGGGCGAGCAGGGCGAACGCGCCTGCCGCGTCGAACTGCAGATGAGCTACGGTTTCAGCAACTTCGCGCTGCAGGCCCTGGTGGGGCCGGTGTTCGACACCATCGCATCGAGCTTGGTCGAGGCCTTCGTCAAGCGCGCCGAACAGGTCTACGGCGAAGGCTGATGGCCGACAGCCGTATCGAGGTCACGCTGAGCTGTTCGCCGGCGGCGCGCGAGGTGTTCGAGCAGGTCCTGCAGCTCGCGCCCGGCACCGCGGTGGCCGAGGCGGTGAAGGCCAGCGATCTCATGCAGCGCTTTCCCGACCTGGACTGGCGGCATGCCATGACGCCGGGCATCTGGGGCCGGGCGGTGGCGTGGGAGCAGCCGTTGAAGGACGGCGACCGCATCGAGCTGTGCCGTCCGCTCACGGTCGATCCGAAGGTGGCGCGCCGTGAACGTTTCCAGCGCCAGGGGGCACGCGGCACGGGCCTGTTCGCGAACAAGCGCAAGGGCGGCAAGGACGGCTACTGAGCAGCCGCCGCCGGCTACTTGCAGTCGCTGTCGATGACTGTTTGAGCGCGCTTTTGCGCGTCGGCGCGTGCGGCGTCGTCCATGAATTCGCGCTCGCCCTTGGCATTGACCTTGGCGATGCGGATACCGCTGTCGATCGTGTTCTTGTTCTCGCGTGCACGAGCGCAGTTGTCGGCCTTGGCCTTGGCGATCTTGGCTGCTTCAGCCGCTTCCTTGGCCTTCTGTTCGGCCTCGGCCTTCTTGGTCTTTTCCTCGAGTTCCTTGTCCACGCCCGTGGGCTTGGGCGGCGGCGCGGCCTTGGGGGCTGCGGCCGTGTCGCTGCTTCCCTCGGGGGCCGGCGTGACCGGGGCGGGCGCCCGGGCCGACGGCGAGGGGCCGGCGCGGCGCAGGATGTTCTTCTCGGGGATGTCGGTGGGCGGCGGCTGGTCGCTGAAGACCTTCTTGCCGCTGTTGTCGACCCATTGCCATTGCGCGCTCGCCGAGAGCGGCAGCGCGCACGCGCAACCCAGTACCAGCCAATGCAGGAGATTCATGCGCGGAGTTTAGCTGGGCCTTACTTTTTGCAACATCCGGAATAGGCGGTTTTGCAACGGTCAAAAAGAACCCGCGCCGGCGAAGCGGGCGAGGGCCTCGTTACAATCCGTCTTTTGGAGCCTCACCCATGCGCCTTCTCGGCAAAGCGCTCACCTTCGACGACGTGTTGTTGGTGCCAGCATTCTCCCAAGTCCTGCCCAAGGACACGTCTCTCGCCACCAAGTTCTCCCGCAACATCACGCTGAACCTGCCGCTCGTCTCGGCGGCCATGGACACCGTGACCGAAGCCCGCCTCGCGATCGCCATCGCGCAGGAGGGTGGCATCGGCATCGTGCACAAGAACCTCACCGCGCAGCAGCAGGCCGCCGAAGTGGCCCGCGTCAAGCGCTACGAGTCGGGCGTGCTGCGCGACCCGGTGGTGATCACGCCGACGCACTCCGTGCGCCAGGTGATGGCACTGTCCGACCAGCTCGGCATCTCGGGCTTCCCGGTGATCGACGGCGGCAAGGTCGTCGGCATCGTCACGGGGCGCGACCTGCGCTTCGAGAACCGCTACGACGTGCCCGTCAGCGAAATCATGACGCAGCGCGACCGGCTCATCACCGTGCCCGACGGCACCACGCTGGCCGAAGCCAAGGCGCTGCTGAATAAGCACAAGCTCGAGCGCCTGCTCGTCATCAACGGCGACTGGGAGCTCAAGGGCCTCATCACCGTCAAGGACATCACCAAGCAGACCAGCTTCCCCAACGCCGCACGCGACGCCAACGGCCGCCTGCGCGTGGGCGCGGCGGTCGGCGTGGGTGACGGCACCGAAGAGCGCGTCGAGGCGCTGGTGAAGGCCGGCGTCGACGCCATCGTGGTCGACACCGCCCACGGCCACAGCGCCGGCGTGATCGAGCGCGTGCGCTGGGTCAAGAAGAACTATCCGCAGGTCGATGTCATCGGCGGCAACATCGCCACCGGCGACGCCGCGCGTGCGCTGGCCGACGCCGGCGCCGACGCCGTCAAGGTCGGCATCGGCCCCGGCTCCATCTGCACCACCCGCATCGTCGCCGGCGTGGGCGTGCCGCAGATCATGGCGGTCGACAGCGTCGCCACCGCGCTGCAGGGCACGGGCATTCCGCTGATCTCCGACGGCGGCGTGCGCTACTCGGGCGACATCGCCAAGGCCATTGCGGCCGGCGCCAGCACCGTGATGATGGGCAGCATGTTCGCCGGCACCGAAGAGGCGCCGGGCGAAATCGTGCTGTACCAGGGCCGCAGCTACAAGAGCTACCGCGGCATGGGCTCCATCGGCGCGATGCAGCAGGGCAGTGCCGACCGGTACTTCCAGGAGTCGACCACCGGCAACCCCAACACCGACAAGCTCGTCCCCGAAGGCATCGAAGGCCGCGTGCCCTACAAGGGCTCGATCGTCTCCATCGTCTACCAGATGGCCGGCGGTGTGCGTGCCAGCATGGGCTACTGCGGCTGCGCGACCATCGAGGACATGCAGAACAAGGCCGAGTTCGTCGAGATCACCACGGCCGGCATCCGTGAGAGCCACGTCCACGACGTGCAGATCACCAAGGAAGCGCCGAACTACCGCGCTGAATAAGCCCAATCTGGCCAGACCTTGAAAGTCAGGCCAGACTCGGCTTAAAATTTGGGCCAGATTCAAATTTTCTGGCCCAAATGCAATCCATCGGCATCGCTGAAGCCAAGAACAACTTCTCGGCCCTGATCGACCTGGTCGAAAAGGGCGAGGAGGTTCGCATCACCCGCCACGGCAAGGAAGTCGTGCGCATGCTGCCGGTGCGCCGCAAGCCCGTCATCACCGACGAGCAGATCGCCCGCGAGCTCGGGCAGATCGACGCCCTGCACGCCACCATCCAGCCCGGCCCCACCACCCGCGAGCTCCTGGACCAGGGACGCCAGCCATGACCGCCTTCGTCATGGACGCCTCGGTCACCGCCGCGTGGCTGCTGCCCGACCAGGCCAGCGAACACACCCGCAGGCTCTACGCCGCCATCCGCCGCGACGAGGTCGAGCCACAGGCGCCCAATGCCTGGCAATGGGAGTGCGCCAACATCCTCGCCAACGGCGTGCGCAGCGGCCGCATCCCGGCATCGGCCGTCGAGGGCCTGTGGAGCGTGCTCGACGCCATCCGCCATCGCGTGGAGCTGCACGACCTCGCGCCGGCCCAGCACAAGGCCGTGCTCGCCGTGGCCATCGACGCGGGCGTCTCGCTCTACGATGCGGGCTACCTCTGGCTCGCCAAATCGCTCAACCTTCCGCTCGCCACCTTCGACGAGCACCTCATCCAGGCGGCGCCGCACGCGGGCGTCAAGCTGTTCGACATTTCAACGCTCTGAGTCCTTTCGCCATGCAACACGACAAGATCCTCATCCTCGACTTCGGCTCGCAAGTCACCCAGCTCATCGCACGCCGCGTGCGCGAAGCGCACGTGCTCAGCGAAGTGCATCCCTGCGACGTCACCGACGAATGGGTGCGCGAATACGCGGCCGACGGCCACCTCAAGGGCGTGATCCTCTCGGGCAGCCACGCCAGCGTGTACGAAGAGACCACCGACAAGTGCCCGCAAGCCGTGTTCGACCTCGGCATTCCCGTGCTCGGCATCTGCTACGGCATGCAGACCATGGCCCACCAGCTCGGCGGCAAGGTCGAAGGCGGCCACAAGCGCGAGTTCGGCTTCGCGGCCGTGCGCGCCCATGGCCACACCGCGCTGCTGAAGGACATCGCCGACTTCACCACGCCCGAGGGCTTCGGCATGCTGAACGTGTGGATGAGCCACGGCGACAAGGTCACCGAGCTGCCGCCCGGCTTCAAGCTCATGGCCAGCACCGACAGCTGCCCCATCGCCGGCATGGCCGACGAGGCGCGCCGCTACTACGCGCTGCAGTTCCATCCTGAAGTCACGCACACCGTGCAGGGCAAGGCCATCATCGACCGCTTCGTGCTCGGCATCTGCGAAGCCAAGCCCGACTGGGTCATGCGCGACCACATCGCCGAAGCCGTGCAGAAGATCCGCGAGCAGGTGGGCGACGAAGAAGTCATCCTCGGCTTGTCGGGCGGTGTCGATTCGAGCGTGGCTGCCGCGCTCATCCACCGCGCCATCGGCGACCAGCTGACCTGCGTGTTCGTCGACCACGGCCTGCTGCGCCTGAACGAAGGCGACATGGTCATGGAGATGTTCGAAGGCAAGCTGCACGCGAAGGTCATCCGCGTCGATGCCAGCGACCTGTTCCTGGGCAAGCTCGCCGGCGTGAGCGACCCCGAAGCCAAGCGCAAGATCATCGGCGGCGAGTTCGTCACCGTGTTCAAGCAGGAAGCCGCCAAACTCAAGGCGGGCGACGGCGGCCACAAGGGCGCGACCTTCCTGGCCCAAGGCACCATCTACCCCGACGTCATCGAATCGGGCGGCGCCAAGAGCAAGAAGGCCGTCACCATCAAGAGCCACCACAACGTGGGCGGCCTGCCCGAACAGCTGGGCCTGAAGCTGCTCGAACCGCTGCGCGACCTGTTCAAGGACGAAGTGCGCGAACTCGGCGTGGCCCTCGGCTTGCCGCCCGAGATGGTGTACCGCCATCCGTTCCCCGGCCCGGGCCTGGGCGTGCGCATCCTGGGCGAAGTGAAGAAAGAATACGCCGACTTGCTGCGTCGCGCCGACGCGATCTTCATCGAAGAGCTGCGCAACTTCACCGACGAATCGGGCAAGACCTGGTACGACCTCACGAGCCAGGCCTTCACCGTGTTCCTGCCCGTGAAGAGCGTGGGCGTGATGGGCGACGGCCGCACCTACGACTACGTCGTCGCGCTGCGCGCCGTGCAGACCAGCGACTTCATGACCGCCGACTGGGCCGAGCTGCCGTACGCGCTGCTCAAGAAGGTGTCGGGCCGGATCATCAACGAGGTGCGGGGCATCAACCGCGTGACCTACGACGTGTCGAGCAAGCCGCCGGCGACGATCGAGTGGGAGTGAGCCCCATCGCGCGGGCCAAGGCCCGCGCTGGCATGCCGCTTGCGATCTAATCGCCCCTGATGCGGCGGCCACCGGCGGCGCCGCCTTTCGCGCGAAAGGACGCCCATTGGCCCGCTCCGATCCTCGCAACACCTCGCGGTATTGGCACGCACCCGGCGTGCCGGGCATGGACTTGCTCCATGCCGACTTCACGACGCACGACTACGCTCCGCACGTGCACGATTCCCTCGTGGTCGCGGTCACGGAAGTGGGCGGCTCGGAGTTCAGGAGCCGGGGCCGCACGGATGTGGCCCACACGCAGGCGCTGCTCGTCTTCAACCCCGGCGAGCCGCACTCGGGCCGCATGGCCGGCAGTCCGCGCTGGCGCTACCGGTCGTTCTACCTGGCCGGGCAGGGGCTCCAGGCCGTGCTCGCGTCGCTGGGCATCGACCAGTCCCGGCACTTCACATCGAACGTCTTTCGCGACCCGGACCTCATCGCACGCTTCCTGGCGCTGCACCGCGCCCTCGACGGCGAATCCGACCCGCTGCTGCACCAGGAGCTGCTCGTGCGCAGCTTCGGTGCGCTCTTTGCCGCACATGGGCAGACCGGGCCTCGCGTGCCGGTCGCGCCCTCGGAGGCGCGCGTGCTCGCGCCCGTGCTCGAACTGATGAGCGATGGCCATGCCGAGCGGCTGACGCTCGAGCAGATGGCGCGGGCCGCCGACCTGACGACCTTCCAGCTGATCGGCGCCTTCCACCGCACGCTCGGGCTGACCCCACACGCCTACCTGACGCAGCTGCGCCTGCGGGCCGCGCTGCGGCAGCTCGATGCGGGCCAGCCCGTGGCCGATGCCGCGCTCGCGTCGGGCTTCTACGACCAGAGCGCGTTGAACAAGCACTTCAAGCGCACCTTCGGCATGACGCCGTTGCAGTACGTGCGCGCCCGGGCGAACTGACCGCGCCGCGGGCGCAATTTCAACCAATAGCGTTTCGGGTCGTCCTGCCATGCTGAAGCCCCTCAGCAAGGCCACCCATGACACGACTCTTCTGCCAGGAACATGCCGACATCCTGCGGCTGGACGCCCAGGTCCTTCAATCGCGGCCCGGTGCCGCGCGGCTGTCGCAGCATCCTTTCTATCCCGGCGGCGGCGGGCAGCTGCCGGACCGTGGCGTCATCCGCTGGCAGGGCGGCGAGGTGCCCGTCACCGGTTTTTCCGAGGAGGGCGGCCTCGTCTGGGTGCAGCTGCCCGGTCGCATCGAGATCACCGGCAGCGTCCAGGCCGAGGTCGATCCGGTCTTCCGGCAATGCATGCGCGAACTGCACACCGACCTGCATGTGCTCAACGCGCTGGTCTTCCGTGACTTCGACGGCGCGCTGGTCACGGGCGTGCAGATGAACGACGACGGCACCGCGCGCATCGACTTCGATCTGCCCGGCGCCGACAACGACCGCCTGCGGGCCCTCGAGCCCGAACTGAACGACGTGATCGCGCAGGACCTCGCGGTGCAGACGCACTACGTGTCGGTCACCGCCGCCCATGGCGAGCAGGGGCTGCTGCGCTCCCGCTCGGTGGCGCCGCCGCCTTCGGCCGAGGGGCTGGTCCGCATCGTCGAGATCGCCGGGCTCGACCGACAGGCCTGCGGCGGCACGCATCTCGCGTCCACCGGCGCCTCACGCCCGGTGCGGATTCTCAAGATCGAGAACAAGGGCCGCTCCAACCGCCGCCTGCGCATCGGGCTGCAGGGGCTGTAGGCATGCGCAGGTCGCTGTCGGCGCTCTGGGCGCATCCGGTGTGGCTGCTGTGGGTGCCGCCGGCCTTCTGGGCTGGCAACCTCGTATTGGGGCGCGCGCTCGGGCCGGTCTTTCCGCCTGTGTCCCTTGCGGTCGGGCGCTGGGTCGTGGCGCTGGCGGTGCTGGCACCGTTCGTCGGCGCGCAGGCGTGGCGCGAGCGCGGGCTGCTTGCACGGCACTGGCGGCTGATCGCGGCCTGCGGCGCCTTCGGCATCGCCGGCTACAACGCGCTCGGCTACCTGGCCTTGCAGACGGTGCCAGCCACCAGCGTTGCGTTTCTCAATTCGACGCTGCCGCTGATGGTGCCGCTCGCCGCCGTGGTGCTCGGTGTCGAGCGCATCACCTGGAAGGCCTTGCTCGGCATCGGCATCTCGTTCCTCGGCGTGATCTGGATCGTGGCGCGCGGCGAACTGGCGCACCTGCTGGCGTTGCGGCTGGGCGGCGGCGAGCTGCTGGTGCTGCTGGCCGTGGCCAACTACGCCGTGTACTCGGTGCTGCTGCGGCGCAAGCCGGCCGCCCTCAGTCCGTTGGTGTTCCTGGCCGCGACCATGGCCGCCGGGCTGGTGGTGCTGATGCCGTTCTGGGCGCTTGAGCTGGCACGCGGCGCGCGCATTCCGACCGATGTGGCCTCGGTGGGCGCGGTGCTCTACATCGGCCTCTTTGCGTCGCTGTTCGCCTTCATCTTGTGGAGCCGCTGTGTCGCGATGCTGGGCGCGACGGTGACGGGCGTGTCGTTCCATCTCGTCGCGCTGTTCACGGCGCTGCTGGCGTTCCTCGTGCTGCGCGAGCCCGTGCGCGGCTTCCACATCGCGGGCATCGCGTTGATCCTGCTCGGCTTCTTCGTCACGACCTTCCAGCCAGCAAGGCACGCGAAGGTCGCGGCCTGAGCCGATGAACACGATCGAAGTCCTGCGCACCCTGGTCGGATTCGACACGACCTCACACCGCTCCAACCTCGGCCTCATCCACTGGGTGGCCGATTACCTGGCGTCGCACGGCGTCGAGGCGCGGCTGATCCCCAGCGACGACGGCCAGAAGGCGAACCTGCTGGCGACCATAGGCCCCGACGCGGCAGGCGGCATCGTGCTGTCCGGCCACACCGACGTGGTGCCCGTCGACAGGCAGGCCTGGGATTCGGACCCCTTCACGCTCGTCGAACGCGAGGGCCGCTGGCACGGGCGGGGCGCCGCCGACATGAAGGGCTTCATCGCTGCCTGCCTGGCGGCGGTGCCTGCGTGGCGCGGGCTCGAACTGCGGCGTCCGGTCCACCTTGCGCTGTCGTATGACGAAGAGGTCGGCTGTTTCGGCGTGCCGCGCCTGGTCGCCGCGCTGTGTGCCCACGTGCAGGCCCCGGCGCTGGCCGTCATCGGCGAGCCGACGCAGATGCGCGTGGGGCTGGCCCACCGCGGCTTCTTCGGCCACCGCATCACCTTCAGCGGACGGCCGGTCCATTCCGGCGATCCGACCCTGGGCGTGAGCGCGATCGAGCCGGCCGCGCAACTGATCGCGCAACTCGCGCGCTTCGGGCATGCGCTGCGCGCGCAGGGCAACCGCACCACCTTCAACGTCGGCTGCATCCATGGCGGAACGGCGATCAACATCGTCCCCGGCTGCTGCGAAGTGACGTGGGAGTTCCGGCCGACGGATGCGGCCAGCACGGCGATGGTGAAGGGGGAATTGGCGCGGCTGCTTGCGGGCGTTTCGTCCGGGGTGGCGGTCGAGATGACGCAGTTGGCCGGTGTGCCGGCGCTCTGCGCGCAGGAAGGTGAGGGCGCTGCCGCGCAGACCGCCAGGCGCTGGGGCGCACTGTGGCCGCCGGGCGAGATCCCGTTCGGCACCGAGGCCGGATTTTTCCAGCAGGCCGGCATTCCGTCGCTGGTGTGCGGGCCCGGCGCGATCGCGCAGGCCCACCAGCCCAACGAGTGGATTGCCGCCAGCGAACTGCGCGCCGCCGACCGGTTCCTGGCCGGCGTCGGCGCTTGGGCGGCGACCGCTTAGAAGTTCGCCTTCAAGCCCACCGTGAACATCCCGCCCTTGGCCTGCTTCGACAGCTTGCCGAAGTAGTCGTAGTCGGCCGTGATCGCGAGGTTCTGCGTCATGCGGTACTCGGCGCCGACACCGACCATCAGGCCCGTGCCGCTGCCCGAAATGCGCTGGTTGGCCGGGGCCCACTTGTTGTCGCCGGAGATGCGTCCGCGTGCCACGCCGAGGCGGCCGTTGAGGGCGAAGGCGTCGCCCAGCGGCATGCGGGCCGTGGCGGCGGCGTAGAAGACCTGGCCGGTGCCGGTCTGCAGCCTGGAGCCGCCGTAGGCCGAGCTCCACTGGCTCACGCTGCCCAGGCGGGCGTAGCCGGCTTCCACGCCGAAGTGCTCGGTCAGGCGGTAGCCGCCATACAGCTTGTAGGACGTGCCGCTCTTGTCGGCCTTCTTGCTGCCCCAGGGCACGGGCACTGGGGCGTTTTTCGAGGACGACAGGCTGTAGCTGGAGCGGCCGATGGCGCCGCCGACATACAGCCCGGTGTCCTTGTCGAGACCGGCGGCGAAGGCGCCGACGGAGGCGGTGCCGAGCCAGAGAGCTGCGAGTGCGAGGCGGGCTTGCGTTTTCGTCAAGATGAAATCCTGTTGGTTGATCGATTGAATGAATGCGTGGATGGGCGGCGTGTCGTTGTTCGCCTTGCCGCCACCGTCCGACGATTCTCAAAAACCAAGCTGAAGACGAGCTTCGCGTTTGCTGAAGGCCTCATGAAGGGCCCTTGCCATGGGCGATGATCGACACATGTCAGCCCAGCTTCTTCTTCCCGGAATCGATCCCCCGCCGCGGCCCCTGCCGCGGCCTCGCGGCACCCAGGCCCCTCGCAAGGCGCCGCTGCCGCACTCGCTTTTCTTCGCACTGCTTCCCACCCCGCAAGACGCCGAAACCATCGCCGCGCTCGGCGCGCGCATGAACTCCCAACATGCCCTGAAGGGCACGGTGGTGGAGGCGCAGCGCCTGCACGTCACGCTGTTCGACCTCGGCAACCACGACCAGGTGCCCGCAGACAAGGTGGCCCAGGCATCGACGGCGGCCGCCGCGGTGCCCGTGCCGGCGCTCGACGTCGTTTTCGAAAAATCCATGAGCTACGCCAAGGGCGCGCTGGTGCTGTGCGCCGACGACGAGGCCAACGTCGCGGCGTTGCGCGTGTTCAGGCAGCGCCTGGGCGAGGCGCTGGCCGATGTCGGCCTGAAGCCCTCGCGCGCGTTCACGCCGCACATGACCGTCGCCTATGCGCGGCGCAAGCTCGAAAAGCACGCGCTCGAAGCGCCCGCGCGGTGGGCCGCCCATTCGCTGGTGCTCATCGACAGCCACGTGGGCGAGGGCGTGCACGAGGTGCTGGGCCGCTGGCCCGCCTAAGCGCCGTCCTGATCCGCAAAGGTATCGAACAGCAGCCCGCGCAGCCACTGGTTGCCCGGGTCGCGGTGCACCTTCGCGTGCCAGAACAGGTTGATCGCGATCTGCGGCAGCGCCACGGGGTGCGGTCGCCACACCAGGCCGAAGGGCTCGGCGATGCTGCGCGCCAGCCGCTCAGGCACGGTCGCGATCATTTCGCTCGACTGCAGGATGTGGCCGATGGCCACGAAGTGCGGCACCTTGAGCCGGATGCGGCGCTGGATGCCCTGCGCCGCCATCACGTCGTCGGCCTTGCCGTGGCCCGTGCCGGCGGCCTGCACCTGCACGTGGTCGGCCGCGCTGAAGTCCTTCAGTGACACGCCGCGCTTGCGCGCCAGCGGGTGCGTGCCCGCGAACAGGCACACATAGCGCTGCAGGAACAGCCGGCGCTGGAACACGCCCGACTTGAGCTGCGGCAGCAGGCCGATGGCGATGTCGACATGGCCGGCCTCCAGGTCGTCGCGCAGGTGGGTCGCGGTGTTGTTGCGCAGCGTGCTGATGGTCACGCCCGGCGCGGCGGCCGAGAGCGTTTCCATGAGGCGCGGCGTGAAGTAGATCTCGCCGATGTCGGTCATGGCGAGCGTGAAGCTGCGCGTGCTCGTGGCGGGGTCGAACACCACCTGCTGGTTGAGCGCCGTGTGCAGCGCGCCCATGGCATAGGCCACCGGTTCGGCCAGCTGCAGCGCGAAGGGCGTGGGCTCCATGCCGCGCGCGGTGCGCAAGAAAAGCTCGTCGCCCAGCAGCTTGCGCAGGCGCGCCAGCGCGTTGCTGATGGCGGGCTGCGACAGGCCCAGCGACTCGGCCACGGCCGAAACGCGCTTCTCGGCCAGCATGCGGTCGAACACCAGCAGCAGGTTGAGGTCGATGTCCTTGAGTTGCATGGCGCACCTTTATTCATGCCGGTGATACAGCCGATTCACCAGATTCTATTGGTCAATCGACAAGGGCCGCGCATCATCCGTGCCCAGAGACAAGCCGGCCCTACCGCCGGCGCCCAAAGAGAGCCCGACGATGGACCTGCACATTCACCCCCTTGCCCGCACCCTCGAGGTCCGCCCCGGCGCGAACCTGCTCGAGGTGCTGCGCGAGCACCAGGTGCCGGTGTCGTACAGCTGCATGTCGGGGCGTTGCGGCACCTGCCGCTGCAAGGTGGTGTCGGGCCAGCTGCTCGACGGCGGCCAGGACGCGATCCGGCCCGACGGGCAGGGCGAGCGCTACGTGCTGGCCTGCCAGAGCACGCTGACCGAAAGCTGCACCATCGAGATTCCCGAGCCCGACGAGGTGGTGGTGCACCCGGCGCGCGTGCTCAAGGCCACGGTCACGGGCATCGACGTGCTCACGCATGACATCCGCCGCCTGCGCCTCAAGCCCAACAAGCCGCTGGAGTTCTCGCCGGGGCAGTACGTGCAGCTGCAGTTCGGCCCCGAGCTGGCACGGCCGTACTCGATGGCCGGGCTGAGCCGCGATGCGGAGCTCGAGTTCCATGTGCGCCGCGTGCCGGGCGGCCGCGTCACCGCCCACATCTTCGAACAGCTGCGCGTGGGCGACACCGTGCGCGTGAGCGGCCCGCTGGGCACCGCCTACCTGCGCACCAAGCACCGCGGGCCGATGCTCTGCGCGGCGGGCGGCACGGGGCTCGCGCCCATCCTGTCGATCGTGCGCGGCGCGGTCGCGGCGGGGCTGATGCAGCCGATCCACCTCTACCTCGGCGTGCGTTCCGATGCCGACGTGTACGGCCTGCCCGAGCTGCGCGAATTGCAGGCGCAGCACCCTGGCCTGAAGGTGCACGTCGTGGTGGTCGCCGGCCCCGCGCGCGAGGGCCAGCGGCTGGGGCTCATCACCGACGCGATCCGCGCCGACCTGCCCGCGGGGCTCGACGGCTGGCGCGCCTACCTGTGCGGCTCGCCGCCGATGGTGGAGGCCGCGAGCCGGCTGGTGCAGGCACACGGCCTGGCGCCCGAGCAGACGCATGCCGATGCCTTCTACCTGCAAGGCACCTGAAGAACCGAACAAGAGAAAAGGAGACCCGATGACCACGCCAGCCGTCTTCCCCATCGAACTGCACTGGGAGAGCGAGAAGACCAGCCGCATTCCCTTCATGGCCTACACCGACGAGGCGCTGCACAAGAAGGAACTGCAGCGCTTCTTCTACGACAAGCACTGGTGCTATGTCGGCCTCGAAGCCGAGATCCCGAACCCGGGCGACTTCAAGCGCACCGCCATCGGCGAGCGCTCGGTCATCCTGTCGCGCGACGAAGAAGGCGCCATCCACGTGTTCGAGAACGTCTGCGCCCACCGCGGCATGCAGTTCTGCCGAGAGCGCCACGGCAACAAGAAGGATTTCGTCTGCCCGTATCACCAGTGGAACTACACGCTCAAGGGCGACCTGCAGGGCGTGCCGTTTCGCCGTGGCGTGAAGCAGGACGGCAAGGTGCACGGAGGCATGCCCGCCGACTTCAAGACCGAAGACCACGGCCTGAACAAGCTCAAGGTCGCGTCGCGCGGCGGCGTGGTGTTTGCATCGTTCGACCACGACATCGAATCGTTCGAAGATTTTCTCGGCCCCGACATCCTTCATTACTTCGATCGCCTGTTCGACGGCCGCAAGCTCACCATCCTGGGCTACAGCCGCCAGCGCATTCCGGGCAACTGGAAGCTCATGCAGGAGAACATCAAGGACCCGTACCACCCGGGCCTGCTGCACACCTGGTTCGTGACCTTCGGGCTCTGGCGCGCCGACAACAAGTCGGAGCTGAAGATGGACGCGCGCGGCCGCCACGCCGCCATGATCTCCACGCGCGGCAGCGCCGGCAAGGCCGCGCAGGTGACGCAGGTGTCGAGCTTCAAGGAGAGCATGCAGCTCAAGGACCCGCGCTTTCTGGACATCGTGCCCGAGCCCTGGTGGGGCGGGCCGACGGCGGTGATGATGACGCTGTTCCCCAGCCTCATCCTGCAGCAGCAGGTCAACAGCGTGTCGACGCGCCACATCCAGCCCGTGGGCCATGACGCCTTCGATTTCGTCTGGACGCACTTCGGCTTCGAGGACGACACGCCCGAGATGACGCAGCGTCGCCTGCGCCAGGCCAACCTGTTCGGGCCGGCGGGCTTCGTGTCGGCCGACGACGGCGAGGTGATCGAGTTCTCGCAGGAAGGCTTCGAGCAGAAGCCTTACCACCGCACGCTGGCCGAGCTCGGCGGGCGCGAGGTGGAGAACACCGACCACATGGTGACCGAGACCCTGATCCGCGGCATGTACCGCTACTGGCGCGAAGTGATGGAGGCCGCATGAGCACGCTCGACACGTCCACCTACCTCGACCTGTCGCGCCTGTACGCGGCCTATGCGCACGCCGTCGGTTCGGGCGACTGGGACCTGTGGCCCGCGTTCTTCACCGAGCAGTGCAGCTACCGCCTGCAGCCGCGCGAGAACCACGAACGCGGCCTGCCGCTGGCCACGCTCTCGTTCGAAAGCCGGGGCATGCTCGAGGACCGCGTCTACGGCATCAAGGAGACGCTGTTCCACGACCCGTACTACCAGCGCCACGTGGTGGGCCTGCCGCTGGTGCACCGCGTCGATGCCGACGGCACCATCCACAGCGAAGCCAACTACGCGGTGTTCCGCACCAAGCTCGACGGGCCGTCGACCGTGTTCAATGTGGGGCGCTACATCGACAAGGTCGTGCCCACGCCCGAAGGCCTGAAGTTCGCGTCGCGCCTGTGTGTGTTCGACAGCGAAATGATCCCGAACTCCATCATCTATCCCATCTGAAACCGAGCCATGCCAGAAAAAGAACCAGAGACCCACGGTGCCCCGTTGCGCCGCTTCACCGACCCGGCCTACGTGCCGCTGTGCACCAACCTCGCTGAAGTGCGCGAGAACATCGACCGGCTCGACCGCCAGATCGTCGCGCTGCTGGCCGAGCGTGGCCGCTACGTGAAGGACGCCGCGCGCTTCAAGCGAGACGCCTTCCAGGTGTCGGCGCCGCAGCGCCAGCAGGAAGTGATCGACAAGGTGAAGGCGCTCGCCGAGAAGGAGGGCGCCTACCCCGAGGTGGTCGAGGCGGCCTACCGCGCGCTCATCGCGGGCTTCATCGCGCGCGAGCAGCAGGACCATCGGGGCATGGTCGCCGTGGAGGTGCAGCCATGACGCGCGCACGCCTTTTCGTCGCCTTCAGCGCCGTGGCCCTGGCCGCGGCCGCCCATGCGCAGGAATGGCCGCAGCGCCCCGTGCGCATCGTGGTGCCGTTCGCGGCGGGCTCGTCGCCCGACATCCTCGCGCGCATCGTCAACGACAAGCTCGCGGCGCGCATCGGCCAGCCGCTGATCGTCGAGAACAAGCCCGGCGCGGGCGGCAACAGCGGCACCGACGCGGTCTCGAAGGCGCAGCCCGACGGCTACACCTTCCTGCTGTCGGTGAACGCGCCGCTGGTCTACAACACCATCCTCTACAAGAACCTGCCGTACGACCCGTTCAAGGACCTCGTGCCGGTGTCGCTGGCCGCGACCACGCCGAACGTCTGCGCGGTCTCCAATTCGATGGGCGTCGATTCGGTCAAGGGCTGGCTGGCGGCGATGAAGAAGAACCCCGGCAAGTTCAACTTCGCCTCGACCGGCAACGGCTCGATCTCGCACCTGGGCGTGGAGCTCATCAAGGCCAAGACGCAGTCGTTCGCGGTGCACATCCCGTACGCGTCGTCGGGCCAGGCCGTCACGGCCATCGTGCAGGGCGACGTGCAGTACGCCTGCCTGCCGCCGGTCACGGTGATGCCGCAGGCCAAGGCCGGACGTCTCAAGGCGCTGGCCGTCACTTCGGCCGAGCGTTCGGCATTGCTGCCCGACCTGCCGACGTTGCGTGAGTCAGGCCTGCCCGACATCCAGGCCGTGCCATGGTTCGCCTACATGGCGCCCAAGGGCACGCCGAACGACGTGGTGCAGCGCATGAGCCGCGAGATCGCGGCTGCGCTGAAAGACCCCGAGACGATCAAGCGCCTGCAGACCGCGTACTTCGACCCCGTGGGCAGCACGCCCGAAGGTTTGTCGAAGTTCATGGACGAGGAACTGCGCCGCTGGAAGCCGGTGATCGACCGCGCCGGCCTCAAGCCCGATTGAGACAAGGGAGCACACGATGAGCACGATGACCTGGATCGACGCCGCGGCGGTCGACGACGTTCCCGCCGACGACGTGGTCGGCATCGAGGTGCAGGGGCGCGACATCGCGCTGTACGGCACCGACGACGGCATCCACGCCACCGACAACATCTGCACGCACGGCCATGCGCGGCTGTGCGACGGTTTCCTCGAAGGCCACGAGATCGAATGCCCGCTGCACCAGGGTCGCTTCGACGTACGCAGCGGCAAGGCCATGTGCGCGCCGCTCACCGAAGACCTGCGCACCTACCCGGTGAAGATCGAGGGCGGGCGGGTGTTCCTGGCGTTCGAGGGCTGAACTGTTCTGCCTCTAGCGATGGCAATCTGTCTCTGTTCACGCCAGATCGGTTGGCGACAATCGAGGCCCGTTTTCCTGGACATCCGATGACAGAACCACACAGCCGCGACCAGATCGCCGACCTGATTGCCGCCGAACTGGGCCACCGCTTCGACGGCGAGATCCTGGCCGGCGGCCACTACGTGCCGCTGGTGCGCGACGGCCGCACCGTTTATCTCAGCGGCCAGGTGCCGCGCGTGGGCACCACGGTGGTCGTCACCGGCCGCGTGGGCGATGCGGTGTCGCTCGACACCGCGCGCGAAGGCGCCCAGATCTGCGCGCTGCGCAGCCTCGCGTTGCTTCGGCGCGCACTCGGCTCGCTCGATGCGGTCGAGAAGGTGCTGCGCGTGGGCGTGTTCGTGCAGTGCACGGCCGACTTCACGCAGCAAAGCGAGGTGGCCGATGCCGCGTCCGACCTGCTGCACCGCGTGTTCGGCGAGGCCGGCGTGCATGTGCGCACGGCGGTCGGCGTCTATGCGCTGCCGAAGAACGCGACGGTCGAGGTCGAGATGACGGTCGCCACGACCCACGCCGCCTGACCTAGGAGCGTTCGCGGCGCGCGGGTTCGCTGCGGTGCAGGTGCACCGCCAGCGTGTCGCGCGGCGGGCGCACGGCGCATTGCGCCAGCAGCCGGCCGGCTTCGCCCCGGTGGTAGCCGTTGTGCGTCACGACGTGGGCCAGCATCTCTTCGCGCGTCATGCGGCCCTTGTCGCCGTCGGTGAACACGAAGGGCAGCGGCTCGGCCAGCAGCGCCGGCGTGAGCGTGTCGAGATACGTCAGATACCAGCGGTCGGACTCGGCCACGGCCGCGCGCAGCTCGGCCAGCGTGGGCGTTTCGGGCGTGTTGTCGTCGGTGAAGCCGTGCGGCGTGCCCGTGAGGTGGCCCGCGAAGATCCGGTTCACCACATGCGCATGGTTGACCACGCGGATCGCGGCATGCCGGGCGTCGGCGTGCTGCACGGGGTCGAGGCTGGCCATGCGGTCCAGCAGCTCGTCGTTGGCCCACGCGTGGTACTGGAACAGCGTGCGCAGCAGGGGTGGGGCGCTCATGTCGGGTGTCCTTGTCATCGGGGAACCCGGATGTTCGCGGTAGGCGCGGCGCCTGTCCAGCCGCCACCGGATCAGCGCTCGCCGAGCATCCAGCGCGTGCGGTCGCCGCGCCCCGGCAGGTGCAGCGCGGCGGTGGCCGCGGGCGTCTCGGCCAGCAGCCGGCCCTTGCGGAACACCTTGAGCCGCGTCGCGCGCAGGCGGATGGCCTCGACCGGGTCGCGCGCCTGCAGCAGCACGAAGCTGGCGTCGCAGCCGGCTTCCAGGCCGTAGCCGTCCAGGTGCATCACGCGCGCCGCGCGCGTGGTCACGGCCTCGAAGCACTGGTGGATGCCGGCCTGGCCGGTCATCTGCGCCACGTGCAGGCCCATGTGGGCCACCTCGAGCATGTCGCCCGAGCCCATGCCATACCACGGGTCCATCACGCAGTCGTGGCCGAAGGCGACATTCACGCCGGCCGCCAGCAGCTCGGGCACGCGCGTCATGCCGCGGCGCTTGGGGTAGCTGTCGTGGCGGCCCTGCAGCGTGATGTTGATGAGCGGATTCGACACCACGCTCACGCCGCTCTCGGCAATGAGCGGCAGCAGCTTGCTCACGTAGTAGTTGTCCATCGAGTGCATCGAGGTGCAGTGCGAGCCCGTCACGCGGCCCTGCAGGCCCAGGCGCAGCGTTTCGGCGGCCAGGGTCTCGATGTGGCGCGAGAGCGGGTCGTCCGACTCGTCGCAGTGCATGTCGACCAGCTTGCCGCGCTCGGCGGCCAGTTCGCACAGCAGCTTCACGCTGGCCGCGCCGTCGGCCATGGTGCGCTCGAAATGCGGAATGCCGCCGACCACGTCCACGCCCTTGTCGAGCGCGCGCGTGAGGTTGTCGACGCCGCCCGGCGAGCGCAGTACGCCATCCTGCGGAAAGGCGACCAGCTGCAGGTCGATGTACGGCGCCACCTGGCGCTTCACCTCGAGCAGCGCATCGACCGCGAGCAGGCTGGGGTCGCTCGTGTCCACGTGCGAGCGGATCGCCAGCAGGCCCTTGGCCACGGCCCAGTCGCAGTACGCGAGCGCGCGTTCGATGAGCGCATCGGCCGTGAGCAGCGGCTTGAGCTCGCCCCACAGCGCGATGCCTTCGAGCAGCGTGCCGCTCTGGTTGACGCGCGGCTGGCCGTAGCTCAGCGTGGCGTCCATGTGGAAGTGCGGATCGACGAAATGCGGCGCGAGCAGCAGGCCCTGGGCGTCGAGCGTCTCGTGCGAGGGCGCGGCGAGGCCGGGCGTGACCTCGGCGATGCGGCCGTCCTGCACGGCGACCGACATGCCGGTGCGGCCGTCGGGGAGGGTGGCGTGGGTGATGAGGAGGTCGAGCATCGGTGGGGTGTTTTTTCTAAGTGCGCTCAGCGCGTGCGCTGCGCGCGGAAGCGGTATTGCCCTGCGGCCGGCCCGACCTCGATGGTCACGCGGCGCAGCTTGTCGTCGTGGCCCGAGTCGGCCTTGGCCGTCACCACGATGCCGCGCGGCGTGGCGCGGCAGGTGAGTTCGCTCAGGGAGATTTCCGCATGGTCGTTGTCGAGCTCGGCGATGGCGGTCGTGTGCACGGCGTACAGGCTGTAGCTGCGGTCGGCCTCGCCGCGCGCCATCCACTGCACGTAGAGGAACGACTGCGCGAAGGCTTCGGCGTGGATCACGCGGTAGGTGCCGTGGTGGTCGGGGCCCCAGGTGCCGCAGGTCTGCACCCAGGTGACGGCGTCGTGGGTGGCGAAGCGCTCGGGGCCGTAGTCGGCGCCGAGTGCGTGGGCGCCGCTGCCGGCCAGGGCGAGCAGCGCGGTGGCCAGCAGGCGACAAAGGCGGGGCCGCGTCATCGGCATGTCAGCGTTCTCCCTTGCGGTAGGGTTTCATCAGCGCTTGCGGATAGCTGGCCTTGCGCGCCACCAGCACCAGCGCCAGGATCGACAGCAGGTAGGGCAGCATCAGGTACAGCTGGTAAGGCAGCACGGCATCGCCCGATTGTTGCAGCCGCAGCTGCAGCGCGTCGAAGAAGGCGAACAGCAACGCGCCGAGCAGGGCCTTGCCGGGCCGCCACGAGGCGAACACCACCAGCGCCACGCAGATCCAGCCGCGCCCGTTCACCATGTTGAAGAAGAAGGCGTTGAAGGCCGACAGCGTGAGGAACGCGCCGGCCACGCCCATCAGCGCCGAGCCCGCCACGATGGCGCCGGTGCGCGTGGCCGCGACCGACACGCCCTGGCTCTCGGCCGCCTGCGGGTTCTCGCCCACCATGCGCAGCGCCAGGCCCAGCGGCGTGCGGTACAGCACCCAGGCCACCGTCGGCACCAGCAGCAGCGCGAACAGCGTGAGCGCGGTCTGCGCGCCGAGGATGGGCACGGGCAGCCAGTCCATCGGCGCGAAGGGCGTGATGGTCGGCGGCGTGTTCACCTTCGGAAAGCTCACGCGGTAGCCGAAGTAGCTCAGCGCCGTGGCCAGCAGCGTGATGCCCAGCCCCGAGACGTGCTGTGACAGCGCGAGCCCGACGGTCAAGAAGGCGTGCAGCAATCCGAACACCATGCCCGTGAGCGCGGCCACGCCGACGCCGGCCCACAGCGGTGCACCGGCGTACACCGCGAGCCAGCCGGTGAAGGCGCCCGCGACCATGATCCCCTCGATGCCCAGGTTGAGCACGCCCGCGCGCTCGCACAGCAGCACGCCCAGCGTGCCCAGGATGAGCGGCGTGGCGATGCGCAGCACCGCGACCCAGAAGGCGGGGTTGGAAAGAATGTCGAGCAGGTCGGTCATTTCGTCATCCGCACGCGGTACTGCGTGAGCAGCGTGGCCACCAGCACCGCGATCAGCGAGGCCGCGACGATCACGTCGGCGATGTAGGTTGGCACGCCCACGGCGCGGCTCATGGTGTCGGCGCCGACCAGCACGCCGGCCACGAACACGCCGGCGGCGATCACGCCCAGCGGGTGCAGCCCGGCGAGCATCGCGATCACGATGCCGGTGTAGCCGTAGCCCGGCGACATGTCGAGCGTGACGTAGCTGGTGCGGCCCGCCACCTCGATGGCGCCGGCCAGCCCGGCCAGCGCGCCTGAGAGCAGCGCCACCATCACCACGGTGCGCGTCACCGGCACGCCGGCGAAGGCGGCGGCGCGCGCATTGGCGCCCACGGCGCGGATGTCGAAGCCCAGCACCGTGTACTTGAAGATCGCCCACACGATCACCGCGAGCGACACGGCCCACAGCAGCCCGGTGTGCACGCGCGTCTGGGCGATGAGCTTGCCCAGTTCGAGATCGGACTGCAGCGACACGCTCTGCGGCCAGCCCATGGCGGTCGGGTCTTTCATCGGCCCGTCGAGCAGCGCCGACACGCCCAGCAGCACGATGAAGTTGATGAGCAGCGTGGTGACCACTTCGTCGACGCCGAGCTTGTTCTTCATGAGCGCCGGGCCCAGCAGCATCAGCGCGCCGGCCACCGCAGCGGCCAGCATCATCAGCGGGAACAGCACCCACGGCGACAGTTCGAAGCCGGTGCCGCCATGCATGCCGCCCACAGCCACGGCGGCCAGCGCGCCCGCGAACAGCTGCCCCTCGGCGCCGATGTTGAAGAGCCGCGCCTTGAACGCGACCGTGGCCGCCAGGCCGGTGAGGATCAGCGGAATGGCCCGCGTCAGTGTTTCGCTCCACGCGAACACCGAGCCGAAGCCGCCCTGCAGCAGCAGCGCGTAGGTGCGCCCGACCGGCGCGCCGGCCCAGCGCACGAGCAGCGCGCTCACCAGCAGCGTGAACACGACCGCGCCGATGGGGGCCAGCACCAGCGCGGCGCGCGAGCTTTCGTGGCGTCGTTCGAGGCGCATCATGCGGCGGCTCCCGGGCGTTGCGGCGCGGTGGCGCCGGCCATCGCCAGGCCGATGGCCTCGCGCGTCCAGGCTGCGGCCGGTCGCGCCTCGCCGAGGTGGCCGCCGTGCATCACGGCCACGCGGTCGCCGAGCGCGAGCACTTCGTCGAGGTCGTCGGAAATGACGAGCACCGCCGCGCCGGCGTCGCGCGCGGCAATGAGCTGCTGCTGCACGTAGGCGACGGCGCCGATGTCCAGGCCCCAGGTCGGCTGGTGCGCGACGATGAGGCGCGGGGCGCGGTTCGGGTACTTCTTGTTGTCGGTGTCTTGTTCCACTTGCTCGGGTGCCAGCAGCGCCCGCCCCAGGATCAGTTTCTGCATGTTGCCGCCCGAGAGCGAGCGGGCCGGCGACATCAGGCCGGCACCGCGCACGTCGAAGGCTTTCTCGATGCGCCGGGCGTGCAGCCGCGCGGCGGCGCGCCGGACGATGAACGACCAGCGTGAAAAGACGGGGCTGCGCAGCCGCTCGGACACGGCGTTCTCCCACACCGGCAGGTCGCCGACCACGCCGACCGCGTGCCGGTCTTCGGGGATGCGTGCCACGCCGCGCTGCACCAGCCGGGCGGGCGAGGGCGGCAGCGCGCGGCCCATGAACTGCGCGCTGCCGGAGACGGCGCGGCGCGTGCCGCTCAGCAGCTCGGCCAGCGCGACCTGGCCGTTGCCGGAGACGCCGGCGATGGCGGTGATTTCGCCCGCGCGCAGCGTGAGCGACACCTCGCGCAGGCGGTCCTGCCCGCCGTCTTTCGCCGATGCGGTGCTCACGTGGTCGAGCACGCAGACCGCGTCGCCCACCGACTTGGCGGGCCGGCGCTGCGGCGCCTCGACCGCGTGGCCGACCATCCACAACGCGAGCTGCGCCTGCGTGGTGTCGACCGTGCGCGCCTCGGCGACCAGCTTGCCGCCGCGCAGCACCGCGATGCGCTGCGACACGCGCAGCACCTCGCCGAGCTTGTGGCTGATGAAGATGACCGACAGGCCCTGCGCCACCATCTGCGCCAGCGTGGCGAAGAGCGCTTCGCTCTCCTGCGGCGTGAGCACGGCCGTCGGCTCGTCGAGGATCAGGATGCGCGCGCCGCGGTACAGCGCCTTGAGAATTTCGACGCGCTGGCGTTCGCCGACCGAGAGGCTGCCGATGGTCGCGTCGGGCTGCACCGGCAGGCCGAAGCGCTGCGCGACCTCGAGCAGCCGGGCACGGGCTGCTGCGCGGCGCGAGACCGGGCGCCACAGCGGCTCGGTGCCCATCGTCACGTTGTCGAGCACGCTGAGGTTGTCGGCCAGCGTGAAGTGCTGGTGCACCATGCCGACGCCGGCGGCCAGCGCGGCCTTGGGGTTGCCGGGCGGCAGGGGCGAGCCGAAGACTTCGATGCGGCCTTCGTCGGCGACGTAGTGGCCGAACAGGATCGACATCAGCGTCGACTTGCCGGCGCCGTTCTCGCCCAGCAGCGCGAGCACTTCGCCGGCCTGCAGGTCGAGAGAGATGGCGTCGTTGGCCACGAGCGGGCCGAAGCGCTTGGTGATGCCCTGGAGGCGGAGCACGGTGGGGTTCATGGGCAGACAGGTGGCGACGGCAGGTCGCGGCAGAAATTCTCGATGGCCCGGGCGGAGGCGGCGGGCGAGGCCTGCAGCAGGCCGTGGGGGCCGTCGAGCTGCACCAGGTGCAACGCCGACAGCCCGCGCTGAAGGGCGGCCACCGCGCGGCGCGGCACCACGCGGTCCTGCAGCGCCTGCAAATACATGGCGGGCACGCCGACCCGCGGCAGCTTGTTGCGCACGTCGACGCGCTGCACTTCCCTCATGCGGTGGGTCATGACCGCGACCGACACCTGCTTCAGCGAAGCCTGGAGCATGTCCGACAGGTGTGGCGACGCCGAGCCGCCCAGCAGCAGGTGCCGCATCGGCGCGCGCATGAGTTTCGAATGCAGCAGGCGCATCGACAGGTCGAGCAGGCCCGCGCGCATCAGCGCCAGGCCGGGTGCGGGCCGGCGCGCGAAGCTGCAGCACAGGATGAGGCCGCGCAACCCCGGCGGACGCGAGGCCGCGAGGGAAATGGCCAGCGGCCCGGAAAACGATTCGCCGAGCAGCACGAAAGGCTGCTGCGTCGGCAGTTGCGCGCGCACCAGCGCCTCGAGTTCGTCGTAACCCAGCACCTGGCGGCCCGGGTAGCGCACGACGTCGATGGCGGCCTGCGGCCCCAGGGCCTGCGCCAGCGGCGCGAAGAGATCGCCGGTGCCGTCCATGCCCGGCAGCAAGACAAGACGAGGCAGGCGCCCGGGCGCCACCGTCACTTCCACGCGGCCAGGAAGGCCAGCATGACCTTGGCCGAGTTGTCGGCCGCGATGCTCATGAAGGTGCCCATCTCGTTCTCGCCGTCGCCGCCGCCCGCGAGGTCGCTGAGCGAGCGGAAGGCGATGTAGGGCACGCCGTTGCTGTAGGCGACCATGCCCACGGCGGCGGTTTCCATGTCGAGCACGTTGGCCTGGAAGGTCTTGTAGGTGTATTCGCGGTAGGCCTTGTTGTCCATGAAGGCCTGGCCCGAGACGCCGTTGCCGCCCACCACCAGCTGCGGCTTGCGCGGCAGGCACTTGCCGGCGCCGCAGTTCGCCAGCTCGACGTTGCGGATGCTGCGCGCCACCTCGAGCATCTTCGGATCGGCCGCGAACCAGAACTTGCGCTCGATGCCCGGCTTGGCCGCCGAGCGCACCTCGACCGGGCGCGGGAAGTTCATGCCGAAGTTGGGCAGCGTGGCGTCGGTGATGAAGGGCGGCGCGCTGTACTTGCCGGGTGCGGTCTCGCGCGCCATGAGCACCTCGAGGTACTGGCCCCACTGGGCCGGCACCGTCACGTCGCCCACGTGCAGCGACGGATTCACGCCGCCCGCGATGCCGCTGAACACGATGCCGCTGATGCGAAAGCGGTTGAGCACCAGTTGCGTGTTCATGGTCGCGTTCGTCATGCTGATGCCCGAGAGGAACAGAACCACGGGCTTGCCTTCGAGCGTGCCGGTGGTGAACTCGACGCCGTTCACGCTGTGTTTGCGGGGGCCTTGCAGGCGCGTGAGCAGCAGCTTGAGCTCGGGCTCGAAGGCCGAGATCACGGCCAGGCGCGGCGTGTCGTCCAGCCGCGTGCTGCTGTTGATGCTCACGACGTCCGACTTGTAGACGCCGACGCAGCCCGTCAGCACGAGGCCGAGCGCGGCGGCCAGGACCGGGCCGCGCAGGCGCTGGAGAAGCGAGGAAGTGTTCGTCATGGTCATCAGGAGTTGGTGGGCGGGAGTGAGGGGCGGTGTGCGGCGTCGGGCGTGGCGATCCAGGCCTGCAGCGCGGCGACGCGCGCGTGCTTCGGTGCCAGGCCGACGAAGGTGGTGTAGGCGGCGAGCGCCTTGGCGTCGTTGCCGGCCTGCAGGTAGGCATCGCCCAGGTTCAGGTAGGCGAGGGCGCGGCTGCCGTCCATGTCGATGGCCTGCTCGAACCAGCGCGCGGCCTCGACCGGCTTGCCGCGCTTGAAGTACACGAAGCCCAGGTTGTTGGCCGCGAGCGCAAAGCGCGGCTGCAGCTTCAGCGCCTCGGTGAAGGCGGCTTCGGCCTCGTCGTAACGGCGCTCGCGGTACAGCTGCAGGCCGCGGTCGTTGGCGCGCTGGGCGGCCACGCGCGGCGTGAGCGGCGCGGCGGCCGGCATGGTCAGCTTGGTGTCGGCGCCTTCGAGGTTCTTCACCACCACCTCGACGGCGGCCGGGCCGGCCTTGGTCGCCTTGGCCGTCTTGGGTACGGCCGCCGCATGCACGGCCTGCTCGTTGGCCTGGTCGATGCGCTTGTTGACCTGGCTGGCGGCGGCGTCGAGCTGCAGGCTGTCGCCGCTGAGGCCTTCGCGCTCGACGGGCAGCGCGAACACGAACTCGCCGCCCTCCGAGCCCGGCAGGCTGCCGAAGGCCGGCGTCTGCCGCGCGATGGCCGAGACCGCCGGCGCCACGTAGGCCGCGAGTTCGGTGCCGGTGATGACGTTGTCGCCGTTCAGGTCGGCCTTGCCCGACAGCGCCTGCAGCATCGTCCAGGTGAAGACCGAGTGGCCGCCGGGGCCGTCGTCGGCCACCTGCTGGTCGGCGCCGCCGGCGGTGAGCATCTGGCGGCCGATGCGGCGCGCGTTGTCGGTCAGGAAGTTCCTGTTGCCCTGCGCCGCGCCGCCGCGCGTGAGGCCCAGGCCCGAGTAGCAGGCGTCCACGAGGAACAGCACGTGCTTGGCCGATAGCGCCTCGGCCACCTCCTGCAGCTGCGGCATCGAGATGGCGTCGGAGGGCAGGTTGTCCAGCGTGGCGTCGACCGGCACGATGTAGCCGACGTCGCGCCCGCTCGCGAGCTTGCGGGTGCTGCCGTGGCCGGCAAAGAACACCAGCACGCGGTCGTCGCGCTTCACGCGCTTGCCGTCGGTCAGCTTTTCGTTCAGGGCGCGCAGGATGTTGGCGCGCGTGGCCTGGTCGTCGTACAGCGCCGTGATGTTCTCGGGCTTGAAGCCGAAGCGCGTCACGAGCAGCTGCTCCATCGCCTTGGCGTCGGGCACGGCGTGGTGCAGGCCGGGCCATTTGGCGTACTTGTCGATGCCGATCACCAGCGCGTGGCTCTCGCGGTAGAGCGTGTCGCCCGAGGTGGCGGCCACGCCGTCGTCGGGCGCCGCCTTTTTCGAGGCGCTCACGACGAACTTGCCGTCGCGCCAGGTGGCGAAGCGGTAGCCGTCGGCCACCAGCTGGTCGAGCACCGTGGGCAGGGCCTGCACGGTGCGGCCCTGGATGTCGTGGAACAGGATGACGCCGCGCTTGGCCTTGTCGACCTCGGCCAGCACGCGATCGGCGATCGACTTGGGCACCGGGTCGGCCCAGTCCATGGAGTCGACGGTCCACATCATGGAGCGCAGCTTGAGCGCCTCGACCGTGCTCAGCTTGGCCTCGTTGCGTGCACCGTAGGGAAAGCGAAAGAGGGTGGACTGCGGCCGGCCGGTGGCATCGAGCAGCGTTTCGGTCTCGCTGGCTTCGACGCGCACCGCGTCGTCCGTCATCTTGGCCATCATGCCGTGGCTGAAGCTGTGGTTGGCGAGCACGTGGCCGGCGGCCAGCACGCGCTTGGCCGCCGCGCCGGTGGCGCTGAGCTGGGCCTTGCCCTGTGCATCGAGCTTGCCCAGGTTGCGCCCGAGCTGGAAGAAGATGGCGGGCGCGTCGTAGCGCTTCAATATCTCCAGGATCTCGTCGGTGTGCTTGGCGTGCGGGCCGTCGTCGAAGGTCAGCACGACGGTCTTCGCGGGCAGCGAGGTGCCGAAGATCTCGCGTGCGTCCGCGCTGTCCTTTTCCTTGGCGCCGCCCGGGGGCTGCGTGTAGGGGACGATGGCGCCGAAGTCTTTCAGGATCTGCTCGCGCGAATACAGGCCCTGCAGCTTGGCCACGTAGTCGGCCCACTTCTCGCGCTTGGGCTCGATGCCGCGCTGCGCGAAGCGGCCGAACACGTCTTTCAGCTCGCGGTCGTAGGCCTGCTCGATCTCGGCGAGCACGGCCAGGTCTTCGCTGGCGCGCCGGCCGAGCTTGAGCCCGGACAGCGACTGCGCCTGGCTGTAACGCGTGCTCAGCTCCGACAGGAACTCCTTGAACGCCAGTCGGTCGGCATCGAACCAGCTGGGCTCGCTCTCGATGCGTTCGAGCAGCGCGTTCAGGCCCGCCACGGCGGCGGGGTCCGTCATGTCCGCGGCCTGGGTGATCAGCGCCTGCTGACGCTCCTGCATCTCGTGGAACAGCTGCTGCCCGACGGCGCTGACGGCGCGCTTCTCGGCCGCGTCGAGCGCACGCTCGCCGGTCATCAGCACGATCATCTGGCGGTGCGCGGCGAGCAGGGCGTCGGCGCGCGCCTGCAGCGCGGCCGGAATGCCGACCGGTGCCGCGACCACCGGCGGCGCAACGGCAGCAGGTGCCGAGGCGGCCGATGCGGGCACCTCGACCGCCGGGGCGGTGGCCGTGGCCGCCGGCTCAGGTTGACAGGCGGCGAGCCCGGCGGCCAACGCCGCGATGGCCATGCCATGGATTGCGGTCTGCCATCGCGCACGCTTCATGGGTTCGGGTCTGCTCGCTTGTCTGTCTGCTTGTTACTTGGCGGTGGACTTCGGCTGGGCGTCGTCCACTTTCACGGTGAACTTGCCGGCCAGGATGTCGGCCTGCTTCGCCTTCACCTTGGCCACGACGTCGGCCGGCACCTTCTTCTCGAAGGTGCCCAGCGGCGCGAGCTCGGAGCCCTTGTGCTTCATGTGCGAGTACACGCCGTAGTCCTCGGCGGCGAACTTGCCTTCCTTCACCAGCTTGATGGCGCGGTCGGCCGAGGGCTCGAAGTTCCACAGCGCCGAGGCCACCACCGTGTCGGGGTACTGGGCCTGCGTGTCGATCACGTTGCCGATGGCGAGCTTGCCCTTTTCCTTGGCCGCGTCCGACACGCCGAAGCGCTCGGCGTACATGATGTCGGCGCCCTTGTCGATCATCGCGAAGGCCGCTTCCTTGGCCTTCGGCGGGTCGAACCAGCTGTTGATGAAGCTCACGCTGAACTCCACCTTCGGGTTCGTTTCCTTCGCGCCCGCCATGAACGCGTTCATGAGCCGGTTCACCTCCGGAATCGGGAAGCCGCCGACCATGCCGATGCGGTTGCTCTTGGTCATGCCGCCCGCGACCATGCCGCTGAGGTAGGCCGGTTCCTGGATGTAGTTGTCGAACACCGAGAAGTTGGGCGCCTGTGGCTTCAGCGACGAACCCATGAGGAACGCCACCTTGGGGAAGTCCTTCGCGACCTTGCGCGCCGCCGCTTCCACCCCGAACACCTCGCCCAGGATCAGCTGGTTGCCGCCCGTGGCGTACTCGCGCATCACGCGCTCGTAGTCGGCATTGCTCACGTTCTCGGTCGCCTTGTATTCGATCTCCCCACGCGCCTCGGCCGCCTTCAGCGCCTTGTGGATGCGGCCCACCCATTGCTGTTCGAAAGGCACCGTGTACACGGCAGCCACCTTGAGCTTGGCCTGCGCGAGCGCAAGGCCCGGGGCGCCCGCCGCAAGCGCTGCGGCAACGGCGATGGAACGAACGATCAATTGACGGCGTGCTGTCACGGTCTTCTCCTCGATTGAAATAAAAGAACCACCCTGCAATCCCCATGCCCACCTACAGAGCCCGCCCTCGCGGCGGGCTCCCTTCCAGCAAACACCGAGGAACCGGCTTTGCCGGGCCTCAGGTGTTGCCCCCGGTAGGGGGAAGGAGCAGCGACACGAAGTGCGCGAAGCCTGGGGGCGAGCCTATTTAGTGCCGAAGATGCGGTCGCCGGCGTCGCCCAGGCCCGGCAGGATGTAGCCATGGCTGTCCAGCTCGCGGTCGATGGCGGCGGTGTAGATCGGCACGTCGGGGTGCGCGGTCTGCATCGTTTTCACGCCTTCGGGGCAGGTCAGCAGGCAGACGAACTTGATCGACTTGGGGTTGAGTTCCTTCAGCCGTTCGACCGCGGCCACGGCCGAGTTGCCGGTGGCCAGCATGGGGTCGACCACGATCACGTCGCGGTTCTCCATTTCGCCGGGCATCTTGAAGTAGTACTCGACGGCCGTGAGCGTCTTGGGGTCGCGGTACAGGCCGATGTGGCCGACGCGCGCGCCCGGCACCACCGTGAGCATGCCGTCCAGGATGCCCGTGCCGGCCCGCAGGATCGACACCAGCACCACCTTCTTGCCGTCGATGACCTTGGCCTGCATGGTCTCCAGCGGGGTCTCGACCTCGATGTCCTGCATCGGCATGTCGCGCGTGACCTCGTAGGCCATCAGCATGCTGATTTCGTTCAAGAGCCGGCGAAAGCTGTTGGTGGAGGCGTCCTTGCGGCGCATCAGTGTGAGCTTGTGCTGGACGAGGGGGTGGTCGACGAGGTGGACGTTGCTCATTGGAGTCTTCTTTTGGTGTGCCGTTGCGGAAAACAGGAGAGTCTAAAAGACTAGAAGACGGTGCCGTCGCTCTCGATCTGCAGCGGTGGCGCACCGTTTCGCAAGCGCTGTGCCAGCACCCGGCCGGCGGCCCAGGTGCCGCCTTCGAGCACGCAGGCCAGGGGCAGCTCTTCCTCGGTGCGGTCGAGCACCTTGCGCACGCGCGGGGCGATTTCGTCGAGCAGCGCCACGGTGAGGGCGCGCCATTCGACGATGAACTCGTCGCCGGCCTTCCAGCGGCGGGTGAGAAAGGCCGGCTCGCGCGGCACGATCACGCCGCTGTCGATCAGCAGGCCGCCGTTGCGGTACTCGGGCAGGGCGGTGAGCGCGTCGAGGTGGCGCACCTTCACGCCGGCCCATTCGAAGGGCTCGAGCAGCGAATACGTGAGCCACTGCGACAGCTTGTGGAACGGCATCCAGCCGTTGGTGAGCCCGGGGCCGGCGACGGCGCTGTGGCGCCAGCAGTCGCCCAGCGCGAAGGCCGGGTCGCCGGAGCCGCCGACGTTGTCGCTGCCGTCGGCCGCCAGGCTGTCGATGGCGTTGGCCGAGGGCCAGATGTGCGAGAGCGTGTCGAGCAGCAGCGACAAAATCTGGTGCGCCGTGATCTCGGCCGTGGGCGGCGAGGCGGCGCCCAGCGGGGCCACGAGCGCGTCGAAAAGGCCGGCGGGCCGGCCGTCGTCGCCAAAGGTCTCGGGCTGCTCGCTCATGGCCTCGCCCAGGCGGCGCAGCAGCACCGCGCGCCCGGCCAGGCCGACCAGCGGATTGACCTCGCTCACCTGGAAGGCGTCGCCCAGGCGCTCGGTCACGAGGCCGCGCAGGCCGGCCGCATCGGCCTGCAGCGGATGGTTCGGGTCGGACGAGAAGAGCCCGCTGGTGAACGCATGGAAGCACGCCACGCCCAGGCCTTCGGAGCGGGTGAAGCGCAGGCCGGTGGCCGGTTCGGTGTAGTGCCAGGTCGGGCCGGCGCCGGCGTCGAGCAGCACGCTCACCAGCGTGAGGTCGATGTGGGCGCGGGCGCGCTGGCGGGCGTCGAGGCCCTTGCCGAGCAGCGCGTCGAGCTGCAGGCGGCGGTCGACGCCGCCGGCCTCGAAGTGGCGCCAGCGGCTGTGGTACGGGATGGTGTCCCAGGGGTAGCGCTCGCGCGTGACCTCGGCCACGGTGCGCGCCGCGTCCTCGAGCGCGTCGTCGCTGCCGATGCGGAACCACTGCGACTCGCCGCGGCGCGCGCGCGCCAGCAGGGCGCCCGCGCGCTGGCGGATGGCGGTGGTGGTGCGCAGCAGGCTGGCGGCGCCGGCCGGGTGGCCGGTGTCGGGTGTGAATTCGATCGACGGATCGACATTGCCCGCGCCGCCGGGGCGCAGGCTGCCGGAACCGTCGGCGGGCAGGTCGATGTCGGTGCTGCGGCTCATTCGCTCAATCCCCGGCCCTTGGCCTTTTTCAGTTCCTCTGCGTCTGGCACCGGGCCGGGCGTGAAGTAGCCGGCCGCCATCTTGGCGTCCATCTCGACGCGGGCGTCGGCCGGGATCAGTTCGTCGGGAATGTTCACGCGCTCGCCGATCTCGATGCCCGAGCCGGTGATGGCGTCGAACTTCATGTTGCTCATCGACACGAGGCGGTGGATCTTCTTGATGCCCAGCCAGTGGAAGACGTCGGGCATCAGCTCCTGGAAGCGCATGTCCTGCACGCCGGCCACGCACTCGGTGCGCGCGAAATACTGGTCGGCCGTGTCGCCGCCCACCTGGCGCTTGCGGGCGTTGTAGACGAGGAACTTGGTCACCTCGCCGAGCGCGCGGCCTTCCTTGCGCGAGTAGGCGATGAGCCCCACGCCGCCACGCTGCGCGCCCTGGATGCATTCCTCGATGGCGTGCGTGAGGTAGGGGCGGCAGGTGCAGATGTCGGAGCCGAACACGTCGGAGCCGTTGCACTCGTCGTGGATGCGGGCGGTGAGCTCCACGTCGGGGTTGGCCAGGTCGCGCGGGTTGCCGAAGATGTAGAGCGTCTGCCCGCCGATGGGCGGCAGGAACACCTCGAGATCGGAGCGCGTGACGAGCTCGGGGTACATGCCGCCGGTCTCTTCGAAGAGCGTGCGGCGCAGGTCGGTCTCGGAGCAGCCGAAGCGGCGCGCCACCTCGGGCAGGTACCACACGGGCTCGATGGCCGCCTTGGTCACCATCGCGGCGCCGCCCGTGGTGAGGAAATGGCCGTCGGCCTTCAGGCGCCCGCTTTGCAGCGCCTCGATCACCTCGGGCAGGATCACGTGGGCCTTGGTGATCGCGATGGTCGGGCGGATGTCGTAGCCGGCCGCGAGTTCGGTGGAGAACACGTCGGCCACGAGCGCGCCCCAGGGGTCGAGCGAGACGATGCGCCCGGGCTCGCTCCACTGCGGATACGGGCCGATGACGTCGGTGGGCGCGGTGTTGGTGAGGTCGGCCTTGTGTTCGCGCTTCAGGGCGCCGGCCGCCACGGCCAGCGCGCGGTACACGCTGTACGAGCCGCTGTGCGTGCCGATCACGTTGCGGTGCGCGCGCTTGGTGGTGGTGCCGACCACGGGCCCGCGTTCGGTGGCGGTGGCCGCGCCCCAGTGGATGGGCAGGGCGCCGAAGCCGCCGGCATGCGAGGTCAGGCGGATGTGGCCGGTCGAGGACGAGGGGTGGAGCGGAGGGCTCTGCGCCGGGCTGGCACCGGTCGCGGTCGGCAAGGCGGAAGGGAGCGCGGTACTGTCTGCAGACATTTGAGGCCCTCAAAAAATGCAATGTACCGAGCACTTGTGCGGCTGGCAAGCGAGGGCCCGCGCGGCCTGGCCGCACTGGCATTCATGTAGGCGACGAGCGCAGGCCGTAGGTCTTGCCGTGCACGAACAGGTACTCGGCGCGCAGCACCGCATCGCCTTTCTCGCCGGTGAAGGTGAAGCCGAGCACGGCCACCGGCGTGCCGGGTTTGATCTCCTCGACACCCCAGGCCTGCAGCCGCGTGAGCGGGGCCAGCTCGATCTGCCACTTGCGGTCGCGGCGCGTCGGCAACTGCGCCTTGGCCAGCAGCGCTGGGCCGTCGACCGTTGCGCTTTGCTTGGGCAGGGGCCGCTGCTTCAGGTCGGGCGGCAGCGCGAGGTTCTCGGGCAGCTCGATCTCCAGCTCGCCGTGCGGATTGCGCCAGCTCACCTTGGTGGCGCGGCCTTCCAGGTACAGCGGGCGCTCCTGGTCAAAACTGCTCCAGCCGTGGTGGGCCCAGGCGGGCAGGGCCAGTGCGATCGAACCGGTCACGAACATGCGTCGATGCAGCATCGCGTTCTCCTTGGTCAGACATAGGCAATCCAGCGCCCGCAGATGATGACAGCGAGCCAAAACCCCAAAGACAGGAGGCATTGAAACCTGGCGAATCCGCTCTGCCCGCCGAGGTCGCCGCGCAGGTGGAACCAGGCGGCGTTGAGGCCGGCCAGCAGGATCAGCAGCAGCTTCACGCGAAAGGCCGTGTTGTTCAGCAACTCGCCCGGCTGGCTGGCGAACATGGTCAGGCCGGTCAGCGCGCACAGGCTGAAGCCCAGCAGGGCGGGGCGCAACGTGAGGCGCGCCAGCAGCGGCGCCGGCAGCTCGCGGGCCAGGCCGAGGGCGCGCAGCTCGAACACCAGCAGGCCGCCGAACAGCAGCGCGATGCCCACGATGTGCGCCGCCTCCAGCGCCGGGTAGGCCCAGGGGTGCGAGACGAGTCCGGCCAGCATCGGGGCAGCTTAGCGCAAGCCTCGCCCTGGGGGCGCGGCACAATCCCTTGCAATCTTTTTTCACCAGGCTGTAACCGGCCGGCCCGATGGCACGAAACACCGTAGGTAGCAGGACGACACCGAGCGACGCGGAAGTGGCCTTGCGCCGCCTGTTCCTTCGCGGCCTCGATGGCGACGCCGGCGCGTACCGCGAGTTCCTGCAGAAACTGAGCGCGCACCTGCGCGCTTTTCTGGGCAAGCGCCTGTTCGGCTGGCCCGATGAAGTGGAAGACCTCGTCCAGGAATGCCTGCTCGCCATGCACAACCAGCGCCACACCTACCAGAGCGACCAGCCGCTGACGGCCTGGGTGCATGCCATTGCGCGCTACAAGATGATCGATTTGCTGCGCGCCAAGTCGGTCCGCGAGGACCTGCATGACCCGCTGGACGACGACCTGGCCGTGTTCGCCGCGTCGGCCACCGAGGCCAGCGATGCGAAGCGCGACCTCGGCGGGCTGCTGCAGACCCTGCCCGAACGCCAGCGCCTGCCCATCGTGCACGTGAAGATCGAAGGCCTGTCGGTGGCCGAGACGGCCAGCCTCACGGGCATGTCGGAGTCGGCGGTGAAGGTCGGCATCCACCGGGGCCTGAAGGCCCTGGCCGCGAAGTTCGGGGGAGGCGCCGCGCCATGAAGACCGACGAGCTCGTGAACCTGCTGGCCGCCGGCGAGGTGGCGGTGCCGCGGCGCAGCGCCAGCGGGCGCATCGGGCTGGCGGTGCTGGCCGCGCTGCCGGTGTCCTTCGTGATCCTGTTCGGCGAATACGGGCTGCGACCCGACCTGGTGCAGGCGATGTTCTGGCCGATGTTCTGGGTCAAGGTGCTGTTTCCGCTGTGCATCGCGGCGGCGGCCTTCGTGACGGTGCAGCGGCTGGCCCGGCCCGGCGTGCGGGTGCGCCACGCGTGGTGGGGCGGGGTGCTGCCGGTGCTGGGGATCTGGGGGCTGGCGGCGTTCGTCTGGTTCTCGGTGCCGATCGAGGAGCGCATGCCCTTGCTGATGGGGCAGTCGTGGCGCATCTGCGCCCTGAGCATCGGCTTCATGGCGCTGCCGGTGTTCGCGGCCACCTTCGTGGCGCTGCGCGGGCTGGCGCCGACGCGGCCCGCGCTGGCCGGGGCCGCGGCCGGCGCACTGGCCGGCGGCGTGGGCGCGTCGGTCTACGCGCTGCACTGCATGGAGCTGACCGCGCCATTCCTCGCGGTCTGGTACGTGAGCGGGATCGCGGTGCCGGTGCTGCTGGGCGCGGCGCTGGGGCCGCGTCTGCTGCGCTGGTAGCGCAGCCGCTTTCTCCTAGCGCTTCTTGCTGCCGAAGATCCCGCCCAGCACGCCGCGCAGGATCTCCTTGCCCACCGACGTGCCCATGGTGCGCACCGCCGACTTGGCCATGGTCTGCACGAGGCCGTCTCGCTTGCCGCCGCGCGGGCCGGTGCTGCCGAAGAGCATGTCGTTGAGCATGCCGCCCATGCCGGACGATTCTTCGGCGGCGGCCCCGCCCTTGGCGCCGGCGGCCGGTGCATCGGGGGCGCTCTCGGCGCGGCCCTTGAGCTTTTCGTAGGCCGATTCGCGGTCGACCGTCTTCTCGTACACGCCCGCCACCAGCGAGCCCGCGATCAGCGCCTTGCGCTGCTCGGGCGTGATCGGGCCGAGCTGGCTGCCCGGCGGCAGCACGTACACGCGCTCGGTGATGCTCGGGCGGCCCTTGGCGTCCAGGAAGCTCACCAGCGCCTCGCCCACGGCGAGTTCGGTGATGGCGGTCTCGATGTCCAGGCCGGGCTTCTGGCGCATGGTGCTGGCAGCGGCTTTCACGGCCTTCTGGTCGCGCGGGGTGAAGGCGCGCAGCGCGTGCTGCACCCGGTTGCCGAGCTGGGCCAGCACCGAATCGGGAATGTCCAGCGGGTTTTGCGTGACGAAATACACGCCGACACCCTTGGAGCGCACCAGCCGCACCACCAGTTCGATGCGTTCGACCAGCGCCTTGGGCGCCTCGTTGAACAGCAGGTGGGCCTCGTCGAAGAAGAAGGCCAGCTTCGGCTTCTCGGGGTCGCCGATTTCGGGCAGCTGCTCGAACAGCTCCGACAGCATCCACAGCAGGAAGGTGGCGTACAGGCGCGGCGAGTTCATGAGCTTGTCGGCCGCCAGGATATTCACCACCCCCTTGCCGCCCACCGTCTGCATGAAGTCGGTGATGTTGAGCATCGGCTCGCCGAAGAACTTGTCGCCGCCCTGGGTCTCGATCTGCAGCAGGCCGCGCTGGATCGCCCCCACGCTGGCGGCGCTGATGTTGCCGTACTCGGTGGTGAACTGGCTTGCGTTCTCGCCCACGTACTGCAGCATGGCGCGCAGGTCTTTCAGGTCGAGCAGCAGCATGCCGCTGTCGTCGGCGATCTTGAACACCAGGTTCAGCACGCCGGCCTGGGTTTCGTTCACGTCGAGCATGCGGCCCAGCAGCAGCGGGCCCATGTCGGACACGGTGGCGCGCACCGGGTGGCCCTGTTCGCCGAACACGTCCCACAGCGTGACGGGGCAGGCGGCCGGCTCGGGCACGTCGATGCCGCGTTCCTTGAGCGTGGCGGCCAGTTTCTCGCCGACGCTGCCTTTCTGGCTGATGCCGGTCAGGTCGCCCTTGACGTCGGCCATGAACACCGGCACGCCGATGTTCGACAGTTGTTCGGCGATGGTCTGGAGCGAGACGGTCTTGCCGGTGCCGGTGGCGCCGGTGATCAGGCCGTGGCGGTTGGCCAGGCCGGGCAGGAGGGTGCACTCGATGGTGTCGTGGCGTGCGATCAGAAGGGGGTCGGCCATGGGGCGCTCCGGGTCGTATCGAAGCGCGCAGTCTAATCAACCGCCACTCCTATAATTCACGACCCCGCACGGTCGTTCAGGAAAAAAGTTCAGGAGGTTTTTTTGTCATCGACTGCTCAGCCCCCCATTCCCGCCACTGGCGATGCATCCGAACAGTCGCCGATCGAAAAAGAGCTGGCCGTGTTGCTCGTGAACGCGCTCAATCTCGAGGTCGCACCTGAAGAGATCGTTCCCACCGACCCGCTGTACGGCGAAGGTCTGGGCCTCGACTCCATCGACATCCTCGAAGTCGCGCTCGAAGTCTCGCGCCGCTACGGTTTCCAGCTGCGCTCGGACGACGAGCGCAACCAGCAGATCTTCCAGTCGCTGCGTACGCTCGCGACCCACGTCGCCGAGCACCGCAGCGCCACCTGATCCATGTCCCGATGGCGACTCGTCCTCCTGCTGCTGGTAGGGGTCACGTATGCCGGCCTCTCCCACTGGATGACGCTGTTCCACGCCACCGAGCCCTGGGCTGTGGTGGTGTTGCTCGGCCCGTTGTGGATCGCGGCCATGGGCTGCGCCGCCAGCTGGTTCGGCCGCTGGGGCCTGGCCATTGCGGCGGCGCTGGGCATCGGCGGCTTCTCGCTCGTCTTCCTCGGTGAGGCGGGCGACACGAACCGCCTGTACGTGCTCCAGCACATCGGCATCAACGGTGCCTTGTGCGGCTGGTTCGGCTCGACGCTGCGTGGCAAGGGCCTGCCGCTGATCACCCAGTTCGCGCAACGCGTGCACCCGCTGAAGGGGCACATGCTGTCGTACACGACGCACCTCACGCAGGTGTGGACGGTGTATTTCGCCGTGGTGGTCGTCTCGTCGATCGTGGTCTACCTGACGATGCCGTTCTCGGCCTGGTCGCTGCTGGCCAACGTGCTGTCGCCGCTGAGCGTGGCGCTGCTTTTCGTGGGCGAGCACCTCGTGCGCTACCGCCTGCATCCCGAATTCGAACGCACGCGCCTCGTCGATGCGGTGCGCGCGTTCTACGGCACCTCGACGGTGGACAACGGCGCTGGCGGCCAATGAAACAGGCGCAGCCCGCGTGATCCTCGACACCGCTTCTTCTTCCTTCCTGCCGCTGCTCGCGGACCGCAACCCCGACGCGCCCCTGGCCTGGCGCGCCGGCCAGCCGGTCAGCACGCGCCAGTTCCTGGCCGACGTCGCGCGCCTGGCGCCCGCACTGCCCGCCGAAGGGCCTGCCGTCAATCTGTGCCTCGACCGCTACGCCTTCGCCGTGAGCCTGGGCGCCGCGCTGGTGCGCGGCCACGCCAGCCTGCTGCCGCCCGATGCGCGGCCGGACACGCTGGCGCGCCTGACCGAAACCGGCGGCGACCACCTGTTCGCGCTGACCGACGACGCCAAGCTCGAGACGCCCGGCATGCGGCGCCTGCAGGTCGAAGCCGTGCCCGGCCCGGCCGGCGATGCGCTGGTGCCCGCCATTGACGGCGGCCGGCATGCGGCCAGCCTGCTCACGTCGGGCTCCACCGGCGTGCCGCAACCGCATGCCAAGGCCTGGCGCACGCTGGTCGGCGACGTCGAAGTGGCGGTCGAGCGGCTGTGCCGCGTGCTGCAGCGTCCCACGCTCGAAGGGCTCACGCTGGTGGCGACCGTGCCGGTGCAGCACAGCTACGGCCTGGAGTCGTCGGTGCTGCTCGCGATGCTCGGCGGGGCCGCGTTCGAAACCGGGCGGCCGTTCTTTCCGGCCGACGTGGCGAAGGCGTTGGCCTCGGTGCCGCGGCCGCGCGCGCTGGTGACCACGCCGTTCCACCTGAAGACGCTGCTGCTGTCGGGCATCGAACTGCCGCCGGTCGACCTGATCCTGTCGGCCACCGCGCCGCTGTCGCCGCAGCTGGCCGCGCAGGCCGAGCAGGCGCTGGGCGGCGTGCTGCTCGAAATCTACGGCAGCACCGAATCGGGCCAGGTGGCCACGCGCCGCACGACCGAGAGCGAAATCTGGGAAACCTTCGGCGAGATCCGCGTGCATGCGGAACCGGGGGAGGGTGACGGCCCCGAGCGCTTCATCTTCAGCGGCGACTTCATTCCCGAGCCGACGCCGATGGCCGACGTGCTCGAGCTGCTCGATGCACGGCGCTTTCGCCTGTTCGGGCGCGCCAACGACCTGATCCACGTCGCCGGCCGGCGCAGTTCGCTCGCGCACCTGAACTACCACCTGAACAGCATCGCGGGTGTCGAGGACGGCGCCTTCTGGTTGCCCGACGAGGTGGCCGACGGCGTGGTGCGGCCGGTGGCGTTCGTGGTCGCGCCCACGCTGTCGGCGGCGGACATCATTGCTGCACTGCGGCAACGGCTGGAGCCGGTGTTCGTGCCGCGCCGCGTGGTGCAGGTCAAGGCCTTTCCGCGCGAAGGCACGGGCAAGCTCACGGTGCGGGCGCTGCGCGAATTTGCGTTGGCGCAGCTGGCCGACGACCAGACGCCGGTGCAGATGGCGCACACGGTGCCGGTCGACCATCCGGCCTTTGCCGGCCATTTCCCCGGACAGCCGCTGGTGCCCGGCGCATTGCTGCTGGCGGAGGTCATGGAGGTCGTGCGGCGCGTGCCGGCGCTGTCGGCACGGCTCGGCCCGAGCCCGACGCTCGCGGCCGCCAAGTTCCTGGCGCCCGTGCGGCCTGGCAGCACGCTGTCCATCGAGCTGCAGCCCGAGGCCGGCACCGGCCGCGGCGTGCGTTTCGACGTGCGCTGTGACGGCGTGGCGGCTGTCACCGGCCGCTGGACGGCTGTGCCAGAGTCGGCGGGATGAAGCACACCGACGCCGAAACGCGCGCCGTGGACGAAGCGGCGCGGCAGACTGCCCGCCCGGCGGCCCAACAGGGCGACTGGGCGCGCGCGCCCGAGCGCAGCAACATGCTGGCGCTGCGCTTCATCTGTCTCATGGCGCTGGTGTGCGGACGGCACGTCACGCGGCTGCTGCTGCCGCCGATCAGCCTGTACTTCCTGCTGTTCGCGCCGGCGCCGCGCCGCTACATCAAGCGCTACCTGTTCCGGGCCATCGGCCCGCGTGCGGGCTGGGTCGACGGCTACCGCCTGCTGCACGCGTTCTCCTCCACCGTGCTCGACCGCGTGTACTTCCTGCGCGGGCGCATGGACCTGTTCAAGCTGAAGATCGAAGGCAACGCCCCGATCGAGGCCGAGGCGGCCGAAGGGCGGGGCGCTTTCCTGCTCGGCGCCCACATCGGCAGCTTCGAGGTGCTCGGCGCCTGCAAGCAGCAAAAGCACCAGAACCGCATGCGGCTGGCGATGCTGATGTACCCGGACAACGCGCAGCGCATCACCGCCATCCTGAACGCCATCGCGCTGCCCGAGATGCGGCCCCACGTGATCGCGCTGGGCCGGCCGCATTCCATGCTTGCGCTGCGCGACTGGCTCGACGGCGGCGGCCTGGGCGGCATGCTGGCCGACCGCACCCTGCCGGGCAGCGAGGAGCAGCCGGCAAACCAGCGCGGCAACAACATCGTGCTGCCTTTCCTGGGCCAGCCGGCCGTCTTCAACGATGGCCCGTTCCGGCTGGCGGCGCTGCTGCGCCGCAAGGTGTTCTTCATGGCCGGCATGTACGGCGGCGGTGCCCGCTACGATGTCCGGTTCGACCCGCTGGCCGACTTCGGCACGCCGTTCGTCGACGCCGCGGAGCGTGAACGCCGCATCCGAAGTGCGGTCGAAGCCTATGTGGCCCGCCTGGAGGCGCTGTGCCGCGCCTACCCGTACAACTGGTTCAACTTTCATGATTTCTGGCTCGAAGATGCGGCTTGATCGGCTTTGCAGGGTGGTGGTGCTGGCGGTGGCTTTCTGTGCCGCGCCGGCCTGGGCGGCATTCGACCTGCCCGAACTGATGGGCCTGCTGGCTCGGCAGAAGAGCGGCGAGGCGCGCTTCACCGAGCAGCGCTTCGTGCACGGCCTCGAAGGCCCGCTCGACGCGAGCGGCACGCTGAGCTTCGAGGCGCCCGACAAGCTGGTGCGCCGCACGCTGTCGCCGCGCATCGAGACCATGTCCGTCGACGGCAACACGCTGACCCTGTCGCGCGGCAACCGCAACCGCACGCTGGCACTGGACAGCATGCCCGAGCTGCTGGGCCTGGTCGAAGCCATGCGCGGCACGCTGAGCGGCGACGGCGCCACGCTGCAGCGCTACTTCAAGAGCACCGTGACCGGCGCTGCCGGCAAGTGGACGCTCGACCTCACGCCCAACGACAGCCGGCTGGCCGCGCAGGTGCGCAGCATGCGCATCACCGGCCGCAACAGCGAGGTGTTGGGGCTGGAGATGGAGTTCGTGGGCGGTGACCGTTCGGTCATGCACATCTCGCCCAATGCGCCGCCGTCGGCGCTGCCGGCCGGCGCTCCCGGGCGCGCGACGCCGTGAGCCTGGCGCAGGCGGGCGGCCCGCCGGGGTGGTCGCGTCGCATTGTTGTCCTGCTGGCATGGTTGCTGGTCGTGGCGCTCGGCGCGGTCGTCATCGCGCGCACCCAGATCGGTGCCGACCTGTCGGCCTTTCTTCCCAAGAGCCCTGACCTGCGCCAGCGCGTGCTGATCGAGCAGCTGCAAAGCGGCGTCGCCTCGCGCACGCTGATGCTGGGCTTCGAGGGCGGCAGCGTCGCGCAGCGTGCTGAAGTCTCGCGCGCCGTCGGCAAGGCGATGCGCGAGAGCCAGCTCTTCGACCTGGTGCAGAACGGCGACGTGAGCGACTGGAGCGAGGCCGGCACCTGGGTGTTCCAGCACCGCTACCAGCTCTCGTCCGGCGTGATGCCGGGGCAGTTCACCGCCGAAGGGCTGCGCGAAGCCATCGTCGACACCCTGTCGATGCTCGGCACGCCGGCCGGCAACGCGATCAAGCCCTTGCTCGACAGCGACCCGACGGGCGAGACCCAACGCATCGCGATGGAGCTGGTGCCGGCCAGCGCACCGCGCAGCGAGGCTGGCGTCTGGATGTCGCGCGAGGCGCCGCGTGCGCTCATGATCGCCACCACGCGCGCGGCCGGCGGCGACCTCGATGCGCAGGCCGTCGCCATCGCCCGTGTGCAGGCCGCCTACGAAGCCGCCGCGCGCGGCATGGGCGAGGCCGCGCCGAAGCTGTTGTTGAGCGGACCGCCCGTGTTCTCGGTGATGAGCCGCGAAAAGATCAAGACCGAAGCCATTCACCTCGCGGTGGTGGGCGGCATCGTGATGAGCGTGCTGTTGCTGCTGGCTTTTGCCTCGCCGCGCGCGCTGGTCATTGCCTTCCTGCCGGTGGCCACGGGCGTGGTGGTGGGCACCGCGTCGGTCAGCCTGGTGTTCGGCTCGGTGCACGGGCTCACGCTGGGCTTCGGCAGCACGCTGATCGGCGAGACGGTCGACTACGCCATCTACTACCTGATCCAGGCGCGCGGCGCGGCCGTGGCCGGCACCGGCTGGCAGCGCTGGCGCGAGGTGCACTGGCCCACGGTGCGGCTGGGCCTGCTGACCTCCGTGTGCGGCTTTGCTGCGCTGGTGTTCTCGGGCTTTCCGGGACTGGCGCAGCTGGGCGTGTTCTCGATCGCCGGGCTGGTGTCGGCCGCGCTCGCCACGCGCTACGTGCTGCCCGTGCTGGCACCCGATGGCGCGACCGGCATGGGCATGCGCCGGCACATGGCGCGCCTGGCCGGCCTGCTGGTGCGCGGCCTGCCGCGCCTGCGCTGGCCGCTGGCGGCGCTCGGCGTGGCGGCGCTCGCGCTGGTGCTGTGGCAGGGCGGCCACCTGTGGCGCGCTGACCTGAGCGCGATGAGCCCCGTGCCGCGCTCGGCCCAGCAGCTCGACGAGATGCTGCGCAAGGACATCGGCGCCAGCGACGGCGGCGTGCTCGTGGTGGCCTTCGGCGACGACGAACAGGCCGCACTGCGCCACACCGAGGCCGCGGCCGCGCGTCTCGATGCGTTGGTCGACAAGGGCGAGCTCAGCGGCTACGAAGCCGTGACCCGCGTGCTGCCCAGCGTGGCCGCGCAAACGGCGCGCCAGGCCAGCCTGCCCGACGCCGACACGCTGCGCGCCAACCTGGCCGAGGCGACCAAGGGCCTGCCGCTGCCGGCATCGCGGCTCGGCCCCTTCGTGGCCGATGTGGAGGCCGCGCGCAAGCAGGCGCCCGTGCAGCGCGCCGACCTCATGGGCGGGCCGCTGGGCTCCGTGGTCAACACGCTGATGTACGAGCGACCGGGCGGTGGCTGGTCCACGCTGGTCGTGCTGCATCCCGGCCCCGGCTTCGAACAGGCGCGCCTCGAGGAGGCGCTGGCCGGGCTGCCCGAGGTGCAGGTGGTGGACGTCGGGCGCGAACTCGGCGGCCTCTACCAGCGCTACCTGCACGAGGCCTTCGTGCAGGTGCTGCTGGGCGCGCTGGCGGTGGTGGTGTTGCTGGGCGTGTACCTGCGCTCGTGGCGCCGGCTGCTGGCCGTGTGCCAGCCGCTGCTGTTCGCGGTGGTGCTCACGCTGGGCGGCATGGCGCTGGCGCAGGCGGCGCTCGGCATCCTGCACCTCGTGGGGCTGCTGCTGATCGTCGCCGTGGGATCGAACTACGCGCTCTTCTTCGACCAGTTGCGCACGACCGGTCGCGCCGACGAAGACACGCTGGCTTCACTGATGCTGGCCAACCTCACGACGGTGGTGTCGTTCGGGCTGATCGCGATCTCGGACATTCCGGCGCTGTCGTCCATCGGCCGCGTGGTGGCGCCGGGCGCCTTGCTGGCGCTGCTGCTGTCGGCCGCGTTCGCGCGCAACGTGGCGCCCGGGAAGGGCCCGAGCCCGCAGCGGTCGCGCTGATGGGAAAATCCGGACCCACCATGTCGTCGCCTTCCGCCCCTGTCGCTGCCTCCGAATCCTGGCCCTGGCCGCCGGCCATGCGCGCCAGCGCGGCCGTGCATGTGGCGGCCCTGGGCGCGGGCGTGCTGGTGCCGGGCGCATGGCCCTGGGCCCTCGGTGCGGTGGTGCTGAACCATGCGCTGATCACCGGCGCCGGGCTCACGCCGCGCAGCAACCTGCTCGGCCCGAACGTCACGCGCCTGCCCGAAGCCGCCGCTGCGCGTCGCGAGGTGGCGATCACCATCGACGACGGGCCCGAGCCCGAGGTCACGCCCCGCGTGCTCGACCTGCTGGACGCCCACGGCCAGCGCGCCACCTTCTTCTGTATCGCCGAGCGCGTGCTGGCGCACCCGGCGCTGGCGCGAGAGATCGTCGCGCGCGGCCACAGCATCCAGAACCACACGGCGCGGCATCGGCACAACTTCTCTTTCCTCGGCCCGCGCGGCTTTGCGGCGGAGATCGCGCGCGCGCAGGACATCCTGACCGACGTGACCGGCCAGCGCCCGACCTGTTTCCGCGCGCCCGCCGGCCTGCGCAACCCTTTCCTCGAACCCGTGCTGCACCGCCTCGGCCTCTCGCTCGTGAGCTGGACGCGGCGCGGTTTCGACACCCGCGAAGGCGACGCCGCCAAGGTGATGGCGCGCCTCGCCCGCCACCTGCAGGCACGCGACATCCTGCTGCTGCACGACGGCAATGCCGCGCGCACCGCGGCGGGGCAACCCGTCTTGCTGGAAGTCCTGCCCTTGTTGCTCCAACGCCTGCGCACCGATGGATTGCGCGCCGTGACCCTGCCTGAAGGATTGAAGACCGCATGAGCGCCGTGATGCCATCGACGATGACCACCGACCAAGCCTGGCGCGAGCTGCACGAGGCAGCGACAGTCCCCTACAAGAAGGGCGGCACCTTCGCCTGGCAGTTCGCGCGCGGCAAGCTCGGGCGCGACCCGGTGTTCCGCGGGCTGCTCGAACGCGGCCTGATCGACGCGCAGCACCGGCGCGTGGTCGACATCGGCTGCGGGCAGGGCCTCTTCGTGAGCCTGCTGGCGTCGATGAGCGCGATGCAGCAACAGGGCCGCTGGCCGGCCTCATGGGCCGCCACGCCGGCCGCCGCGGACTACACGGGCATCGAGCTGATGCCGAAGGACGTGGCGCGCGCCGAGGCGTCGGTCGGCCACCTGCAGCCGACGCCGCGCCTGGTGTGCGCCGACATGTGCTCGGCTGCCTTGCCCGACTGCGACCTGGTCGTGATCCTCGACGTGCTGCACTACGTGGACCTCGCCGCGCAGGAGGGCGTGCTGACCCGCGTGCGCGACGCGCTGCGCCGTGGCGGCAACCCGAAGGCGCGCCTGCTGCTGCGTGTGGGCGATGCATCGAGCACGCGTGGTTTCGCGATCAGCCAGTGGGTCGATCGCACCGTGACGCGCATCCGCGGCCACAAGGTCTCGCCGACCTGGGGCCGCCCGCTGACCGAGTGGATCGCCGTGCTGCAGCGCCTGGGTTTCCGTGTGCAGAGCATGCCGATGAGCGAAGGCACGCCGTTCGCCAACGTGCTGCTGGTGGCCGACCTGGAGACTGCCGCTTGACGGCACCGCAGACGCTCGACCGCGCGGGCATCGCCGCGCGCATTCCGCACAGCGGCAGCATGTGCCTGCTGGAGCGCCTCGAGGGCTGGGACGCCGAATCGATCCACTGCAGCACCACGACGCACAGCCAGGCGGACAACCCGCTGCGCACCGAGAGCGGCCTGCTCGCACCCAACGCCATCGAGTACGCGGCGCAGGCCATGGCGCTGCACGGCGGCCTGCTGGCGGCGGAGGGCAGCACGCCGTCGGCCGGCTTCCTGGCCAGCGCGCGCAACGTGAAGTTGGCGGCGGCGCGGCTGGACGACATCGCCGGGGCGTTGCAGGTGCGCGCGAAGCGCCTGTCCGGCGACGACCGACAGGTCTTGTATGAATTCACGGTGGCGGCCGACGACGGCCGCCTGCTGGCCGAAGGCCGGGCCGTGGTGGTCTTGAACACGCCGCTGGCGGACACCGAAAGCACACCGTCATGAGTTTCGAAGGAAAACGCACACTGATCACCGGCGCCAGCGGGGCGCTCGGCGCGGCCATGGCGGAGCGTTTTGCGCGCGACGGCGCCACCGTGCTGCTGCATGCGAACTCGCGGCCCGAGGCCATCGAGCAGCTGGCCGCGTCGATCACCGCCGCTGGCGGTAAGGCGGAATGCCATGTGTTCGACCTGCGCAGCGACGAAGCCTGCGCGGCCGGCTGCGCACGCATCCTCGAAGGCGGCGCAGTGCAGATCCTCGTCAACAACGCCGGCGTGCACGACGACGCCGTGCTGCCCGGCATGCGCGCCGAGCAATGGCACAAGGTGATCGACGTGTCGCTGAACGGATTCTTCCGCGTCACCCAGCCGCTGCTGCTGCCGATGATGCGCACCCGCTGGGGGCGCGTGCTGAACATCTCGTCCGTCGCCGCCATCGCGGGGAACAAGGGGCAGGTGAACTACGCCGCGGCCAAGGGTGCGCTGAACAGCGCGACCAAGGCGCTGTCGCTCGAAGTGGCGTCGCGCGGCGTGACCGTGAACGCGATCGCGCCCGGGATCATCGCCTCGCCGATGGCCGATGCGGTGTTCGACCCCGCGCTCATCAACCAGATGGTGCCCGTGAAGCGCGCCGGAACGCCGCAGGAAGTGGCGGCGCTGGCGGCGTTCCTGGCAGGCGATGAAGCCGCGTACATCACGGGTCAGGTGATCTCGATCAACGGCGGAATGATCTGAGGCCCGGCTGCTTCGTTCTTCCTTGCGAAGGACAGTGCATCCGTTTCACCCCGAAGCCCGGCAGGCGGTGCGGTGTGGGCGGCCCCTCTGTGCCGCCGAGGAGCGCAGCGTTTCGCGGATCAGGGCTCGCAGCTGTTTGAGCCGCAGGCGAGTTCTGCGAGACCCCGCGAAATGCGAGCACCGCAGGGGAGCCGCGAAGCGGCCGGCACAGCGGGCCCGACCACGCCGTGCCGCCTGTCGGGCGCTCCCAAAAGGCCTAGAGAGGCAGCGTATCGAACGCAGCGTAGGCAGTAGCCAGCCAAGACTTCACGCGCTGCCGTTCCAGCAATCCAAGCGCATGCGGCCCTTCGCGGTCGTTCACCGCCTTCCAGAAGCTCGTGTTCTGCGCATCGATCTTGCGCATGCTGGCTTCGTGCAAACGCGGCAAGGCAATCACGCGTGCGCCATTCGTATTGGCCTTCGACAGCGACTGCGACGCCAGCAGCATCCCGAAGTCGCTGCCGCGCCCGTAGTTCTGCACCACGATGTAGTTGGGCCGATTGCCGAAGGTGTCGATCAGCGTGCCGAGCAGGTCGGTGGAGTCCTTGCCGTCGTCCAGCACGTGCCAGAAGTTGACCGTGACGTCGATTTCCTCGAACACGTCGAACAGGTCCGATTCCTTGATCCAGCGCGACAGCGGCGCCAGCGTCTGCGCCGCGAGGTCGACGATCACGCTCTGCTTCGGGTTGGTCTCGAAGCCGTTCACCACCGTGTCTAGGCCTTCGAAGCTGTCGACCACCACGGGCGAGGCAAAGCCCTCGTAGAAGCGGGTGAAGGAGCTGTGCGAACGGTCGGTGTCGAAGCCGGTGAAGGGGCGGCTGCGATCGATGAAGTACTGGGCCAGCACGCGTGCCGTGACCGATTTGCCGACACCGCCTTTTTCGCCGCCGATGAAGTTGATGGAGCTCATGAGTGGTTGCTGCCTCGAATGGGTTGAGGGGGGGGAGGAGGGCGGATTCATTCTAGGGGTCGCCTGTCGCACCGCTGTGGCTAGCGACCCCGCTTGCTCATGCCCTGCAGCAAGGGATGTGCCTGCAGGCGCTGCTGCAGCCGTTTCTTCCACGGGGCCGGCAGTGCCGACGCGTCGATCATCGCGGGCCACTGGTCGCGCGCAAGGCGGGCCGTGTCGGCCACCACGCGCCGCATGCGCGGCTCGTGCAAGCCAGCCGAGAAACAGAACGCGCGCACATTGGCCGGCGTGAACATCGCGGTGCGACGCGCAGCGGTGGCGCTAACCGGGGCCGGCAGCAGCGGGAGCGCATGGCCCTCGACACCCTGTAATGCCGCGTAGGCCACGATGTCGTAGGCCGGCGCCAATCGCGGCGCAATGCCGTCGGGATACAGCACGCCGAAGTTCTTCAGGTGGGCATCCGGGTTGCCCAGCAGGTCGTTGACCACGAGCCGGCGCAGCAGTTCGAGCACGGCGTCTTCACCCAGCGACGGAAAGGCGCGCATCGCGAGCGCCATGTCGAGGTAGCTCCCGCTGTACTTGTGCATCGGGTCGACCGCGAGCACCTGCGCGAAGTCTTCGAAATGGATGCGGCGCGCGCCATCGCGGTCGAAACGCGTGACGGCCAGGAACTCGGGCTCGTCCGGCAGCGCATAGCTGTGCTCCGCCGCAATGGCCGACAGCGGCGCGAGTTCGGCGTGGCACACCTCGACGCCCGCCACCCCGGCCATCTGCAGCGAAAGCATCTCGAGTTGCGGCATGTGCGGCCGGCCGGCCACCGGCAGCTTGGCGATCACCCGCGTGCTGGCGCCGGCGCGCACGCGCGCCACGTAGCGTCCGCCCTGGCGGCGCAGGCCGAGCTTGGGCTGCACGCCCGAGACCGAGATGCCCTGCGGCATCGGCAACTCGACCACCGACATCTCGAGCGCGTCCTGATCCTGCGTGATGAGCCGCTGCAGCGTGCCGCGGTCCACCGACACCGGGCGCGCGGCCACGGCGCCGGGCAGGTCGCCGCCGCAGGCCGCCAGCAATTCGAAGTGGTCGTTCTCGCGGCAACCGCGCAGCTGCGCGATGTGGCTGCGCAGCACGCCTTCGGGCAGCAGGTTCTGGAAGAAGCCGGGCAACTGGCCGCCCTGGGCGTTGAACAGCGGGTTCTTCACGTCGCTCCACAACGCGGCCTGGGCGGCCGGGTCGCTCGCGACCATCGACAGTGAGAGCACGCCCGGCAGCGGGTTTGCGATCAGTTCGGGTTCCGCCACGAAACGGCACAGGTCTGCGTACTGGAACAGCTTGCCGAGGCGGTGTGCGCCGAGCGAAATCTCGAGGATCTTGACGTTCATGGCGGTGAGCGGCGGCCCCGCACGTAGGGCGGCGCGGCAGGCGCTTCGGCCAGCGCCCGGCCGACGCGCGTGGCGACCGGGCGGTAGCCGGGATCGACGGCCGTGCCTTCACCGAAGCCCTTGGGCGCGAGCTGCAGTTCGAGCCCCAGCGCATCGACCAGCGCGAGCAGCGACGACAGCTGCGGATTGCCCTTCAGGCTCAGGGCATTGCGCACCGAGCGCTCAGTGAGCCCCGAACGCAGGGCGATCTCGGCGTTCGTGAGGCCGGTGGCCCCGCGACGCGCCGTGAGGGCGGTGATGAGTTCCTGCTTGTCCACGGAAAGATATTACCGCAAATGCCTATTTGGGAAACTTATTTCCGATGCGAAGAGCCTACTTGGGTATCAGCGTGAAGAGCGGCATGACCACGCCCATCACCCAGTTCTGGCCGAAATCGAGGGCCGCCCGGCGGTATTTCTCGTCGGCCTGCGCGGCCAGCAGGTCGAGCCGTGCCACCACCTTCGACAGCTCGCGGTCGGCCACGAGATTGCGCCCGCGCTCGCTGATCTCGGTGGCCAGCAGCAGCGGCTGGCCGTCGGGGCCGGTCTTGGAGGAAATGAGCCAGAGCGAAATCTCGAAGTTGCGCGCCGTGCGGTAGCTGTTCTCGGCGTCGACCCCATCGATCATGGTCTGGTCCCAGGTGTTGCCGTTGGCCTGCTTGAGCATCGAGGCCCACCCGACGACCAGCGCCGCCACACGGTCGCCCTGGTAGGCCTGCGGGCCGGTCTCGAAGGCCAGGCGGATGGCGTCGATGCCGGTGGCGCCGCGCAATTCGGGCAGGGGCGTGCCCTGCAGGACCGCGTCCCAGGTGCGCTGCGTGGCTTCTTCCATGCTGGCGGCCGACTTGCGCCATTCGCGCGGGTTGCGCCGGTACAAGGTGGTCTGCACGCGGCGCACCGATTGCAGGTTGTCGCGCAGCGACAGGTTGGCGATGCGGTTGGTGCCCGATTGCAGCCATTCCTGGTTGCCGTAGGGCTCGGCGCGCTCGGTGGAACGGAAGGAGGAACAGCCCGTCAGCGCCAGCGGCGCGAGCAGGGCGGCCGCGGTGCCCGCCAGCAGGCAGGTGCGTCGCGCCGCGAGGGGAGAAGCCAGGGAATCGCTCATGCCCTGACGTTATCATCCACGGCTGGGGCGGCGGCCCGCTTCAAGCTGCGGGCCCGTGCAATTTTCCTTACAAATCAATACCTTGGCGCTATGCCAAGGCAGGGCGACAAGTCGTGCGTCTTAACTCCATCAAGCTCTCGGGCTTCAAGTCGTTCGCCGAACCCACCAACTTCCTGCTGCCGGGCCAACTGGTCGGGGTGGTGGGGCCGAACGGCTGCGGCAAGTCGAACATCATGGATGCCGTGCGCTGGGTGCTCGGCGAGTCGCGTGCGTCGGAACTGCGCGGCGAGTCGATGCAGGACGTGATCTTCAACGGCACGACCACCCGCAAGCAGGCCAGCCGCTCGAGCGTCGAACTGGTGTTCGACAACGCCGACCACCGCGCCGGCGGCCAGTGGAACCAGTTCACCGAAATCGCCGTGCGCCGCGTGCTGACGCGCGACGGCACCAGCAGCTACTACATCAACAACCAGCCGGTGCGTCGCCGCGACGTGCAGGACGTGTTCCTGGGCACCGGCCTGGGCCCGCGCGCCTACGCCATCATCGGCCAGGGCACGATCAGCCGGATCATCGAATCCAAGCCCGAGGAGCTGCGCCTGTTCCTCGAAGAAGCCGCGGGCGTCTCCAAGTACAAGGAGCGCCGCCGCGAAACCGAGAACCGCCTGGGCGACACGCGCGAGAACCTCACGCGCGTCGAAGACATCCTGCGCGAACTCAACGCCAACCTCGAGAAGCTCGAGAAGCAGGCCGAGGTGGCGGCGCGCTACAACGCGCTGCAAGGCGACGCTACGAAGAAGCAGCACCAGCTGTGGTTCCTCAAGCGCGGCGAAAGCGATGCCGACCAGGCCAAGATCAAGGCCGATTCGGAAAAGGCCATCAACGACCTCGAATCGCGCACCGCCGACCTGCGCCGCATCGAGTCCGAACTCGAAACCGTGCGCCAGGCCCACTACGGCGCCGGCGACCTGGTGAACCAGGCGCAAGGCAAGCTCTACGAAGCCAGCGCCGAAGTCGGCCGGCTCGAAGGCGAGATCCGCTTCGTGGTCGAAGGCCGCCAGCGCGTCGAGCAGCGCCTGGTGCAGTTGCGCGAGCAGATGGGCCAGTGGGGCCGTCGCCGCGAAGAAGCCGAGGCCGAGATCGAGACGCTGGCCGGTGCCGGCGTCGATGCCGAAGAGCAGGCCATCCTGCTGGCCGCGCAGCTCGAAGAGCACGACGCGCGCCTGCCTGACCTCGAAGAGGCCGTGCAGCGTGCGCAGAACGAGGCCAACACGCAGCGCGCGACGGTCTCGCAGGTGCAGCAGCAGATCCAGGTGCTGGCCGCCGACCAGCGCAACATCGAAGACCAGAGCCGCCAGCTCACGCTGCGCAGCGAACGCCTGCGCGCCGACCAAAACGCGCTGGCCGCGCCCGACGAAGACCGGCTGACCGAGATGCAGGAGCAGCTGGCCGCGGCGCAGGAAACCGCCAGCGAATCCGACGCCCGCCTGCAGGAACTGCAGGAGGCTGTGCCCCAGCTCGACGAAGACCGCCGCGCCAAGCAGCAGGCTGTCAACACCGAGGGCGCCCGACACGCCGAGTTCTCGGCCCGCCTCGAAGCGCTGCGTGCGCTGCAGGAGAAGGTCAAGACCGACGGCAAGCTCGCCCCCTGGCTCGCCAAGCATGGCCTGGACGGCCTGCAGGGCCTGTGGAGCCGCATCCACATCGAACAGGGTTGGGAGAACGCGCTCGAATCCGCACTGCGCGAACGCCTGGGCGCGCTCGAAGTCAGCCGGCTCGACATGGTGCGTGCCTTCGGCAACGACGCACCGCCCGCCAAGCTGGCCTTCTACAGCCCGCCCGCCGCTGGCGTGCCGCAGGGCGCGGGCGCGCTGCCCAAGCTGTCGAGCCTGCTGCGCCTGAACGACGCTGGCCAGCAGGCGTTGCTGAACGACTGGCTGCACGGTTGCTACACGGCCGAGACTTTCGAAGAGGCGCTGGCCCAGCGCGCCACGCTGCAGCCCGGTGAGGTGATCTACGTGCGCAGCGGCCATGCCGTGTCGTCGCACAGCGTGAACTTCTACGCGCCCGATTCCGAGCAGGCGGGTCTCCTTGCCCGTCAGCAGGAAATGGAAAACCTCGAGCGCCAGCTCAAGGCCCAGACGCTCATCAATGAAGAGGCGCGCACCGCGCTGGTCCGTGCCGAAGCGGCCTACGGCGACGCCGCGCAGCGCCTCGTCACGGCCCGCCGCGAAGCCGCCGAAACGCAGTCGCGCGCCCATGAGCTGCAGGTCGAGACGCTGCGCATGACGCAGCTCGCCGAACAGACCCGCGCGCGCAGCCAGCAGCTGGCCGCCGACCTCGGCGAGGTCGATGCCCAGCTCGAAGAATTGCAGGAAAAGCGCATCGCCGCCGAAGGCCGCTTCGAAGAGCTCGACATGCAGCTGGCCGACAGCCAGGAGCGCCATGCGCAGCTCGACGAGCGCGTGATCGAGGCCGGCCGCGCGCTCACGGCCAGCCGCGAACAGCACCGCAGCCTCGAGCGGCAGGCGCAGGAAGCCACTTTCTCGCAACGCACGCTCGAAGCGCGTCGCGGGGAACTGAACCGCAGCATCGAAACTGCCTCGCAGCAGACCGTCGCACTGACCGATGAAGACGAGCGCGCCCGCGCCGAGCTGAGCCGCCTGTCGGATGCCGCTGCGCAGGCCGGCCTGCAGGACGCGCTGTCGCTCAAGCTGGAGCGCGAGACCGCCCTGGGCGCGGCCCGAAGCCAGTACGACGACCTCACGCTCAAGCTGCGCGCCAGCGACGAACGCCGGCTGCAGCTGGAGCGCGAACTCGATCCGCTGCGCCAGCGCATCACCGAATTCCAGCTCAAGGAACAGGCCGCGCGCCTGGGTGTCGAGCAGTACCAGCAGCTGCTGGACGACGCCGGCGCCGACCTCGAGGCGGTCGCGCAGTCGATCGAGACCGAGAAGGTGCGCCTGACCGGCCTGCAAAGCGAAATCGACCGCCTGAACCGCGAAGTGGTCGCGCTCGGCGCCGTCAACCTCGCCGCGCTCGACGAACTCGCGATTGCGAGTGAGCGCAAGATCTTCCTCGACGCCCAGTCGGCCGACCTGAACGAGGCCATCGGCACGCTCGAAGACGCCATCCGCAAGATCGACGCCGAAACGCGCGACCTGCTCGGCGGCACCTTCAAGATCGTCAACGAGCACTTCAGCCGCATGTTCCCGGAGCTGTTCGGCGGCGGCAACGCCAAGCTGATGATGACGGGCGACGAAATCCTCGATTCCGGCGTGCAGGTCATGGCCCAGCCGCCCGGCAAGAAGAACCAGACCATCCACCTGCTCTCGGGCGGTGAGAAAGCGCTCACGGCCATTGCGCTCGTGTTCGCCATCTTCCAGCTGAACCCGGCGCCTTTCTGTCTGCTGGACGAAGTGGACGCGCCGCTGGACGACGCGAACACCGAACGCTATGCCAAACTCGTCTCCGCCATGAGCCGTGAAACCCAGTTCCTTTTCATCAGCCACAACAAGATCGCCATGGAAATGGCCGAACAGCTGATCGGCGTGACCATGCAGGAGCAGGGCGTGTCGCGCATCGTTGCGGTCGACATGGAGTCGGCAGTCTCGATGGTCGAAGCGGCATAAGGCAGGCGCGCGCATGAGCAATCTCACCCTCGCCCTGGCGATCCTTGGCGGCCTCGTTCTCGCTGCCGTCGTGGCCTACAACACCCTGATGTCGCGCCGCAATGCGCCGCGCCAGCCCGACGCTGTCGATGTCGCCCTGGCCGAAGCCGAGCGCGCGCTGGCCGGCGGCAGCGACGGCGGCGTGGAGCCGATGCTCCATGCCGACCCGAGCCAGGTGGCCGGCAGCGACCGCCACGAGCCGCTGTTTGATCCCGACCTGCCCGCGCCCAGCGGCGTGCCCGTGCCCACCGGCGAGCGCCGCGGCGGGCTCGATCCGCTGATCGACGTGATCGCGCCCATCTCGCTCGAAGGCCTGGCCTCGGGCGATGCCGCGCTCGCGTCGATGCCGTCGACGCGCCGCGCCGGCAGCAAGCCGGTGGCCATCGAAGGCCTGAACGACCTCACCAGCCAATGGGAGCCGCCGGCGCCCGGACAGCGCTACCGCGCCTTCCAGGTCGGCGTGCAACTGGCCAACCGCACTGGGGCGCTCAACGAGATCGAGTATTCCGAATTCGTGGTCAAGGCGCAGGCTTTTGCCGATGCCGTGAACGGCGCGCCCGAGTTTCCCGAGATGCTCGACGAAGTGGCACGCGCCCGCGAGCTCGACCAGTTCGCCAGCGCGCACGACGCGCAACTGGGCTTCGTGCTGCGCGCGCTGCACGCGGCCTGGAGCCCGGGCTACGTGCAGCAGAACGCCGCGCGGCTGGGTTTTGTCGCCGGGATCATCCCGGGCCGCATGGTGCTGCCGACCAGCGAGGCCGGCCTGCCGCCGATCCTCGGGCTCTCGTTCGACACCCAGGCCGCGCTGGCCGACGACCCGGCGCAATCGGCGATTCGCGAGCTCAGCCTGAGCCTCGATGTGCCGCAGGTTGATCGCGGCGAAGAGCCGTTCCGTCGCATGCGTGAAGCTGCTGCCACGCTAGCCCGCGAGATGGACGGCGTGGTGACCGACAGCGACGGCCAGTTGCTGCGCGACGAAACCATGGACGTGATCGGCACCGACCTCGAGCAGCTGTACGACACGCTCGACGCACGCGACCTCGCCGCGGGCTCGCCGCTGGCGCGACGCCTCTTCAGCTGACCCGTCTTTTTCCCGAGGGACCCCCCATGACAACGCGCGACGAAGCGGCACGCGAAGCCGCCGCACTGAGCGAGCAGCTGCATCGCCACGCCCATCTGTACTACGTGCTCGACGCCCCCGAGCTGCCCGACGCCGAGTACGACAAGATGTTCCAGCGCCTGCAGGTGTTGGAGACCGAGTTTCCCGAACTGCGCACGCCCGATTCGCCGACGCAGCGCGTGGGCGGCACCGTGCTCGACAGCCTGGCCAAGGTGCGCCACCGGGTGCCGATGCTGTCGATCCGCACCGAGACCGACATCACGCCCGCCGGCGCCAGCGCCTTCGACGCACGCGTGCGCCGCGAACTGGGCCTGGCTGAAGACGCGCCGCAGATCGGCTACGTCTGCGAACTCAAGTTCGACGGGCTGGCCATGAGCCTGCGCTACGAGCACGGCGTGCTGGTGCAGGCCGCCACGCGCGGCGACGGCGAGGTGGGCGAGGACGTCACGCAGAACATCCGCACCGTGCGCGAGATTCCGCTCAAGCTCAAGGGCGCGGCCCCGCCGGTGGTCGAGGTGCGCGGCGAGGTCTACATGAAGCGCGCCGATTTCGATGCCCTCAACGAACGCCAGCGCCAGAAGATCGCCGCCGGGCAGAAGAACGAGAAGGTGTTCGTCAACCCGCGCAACGCGGCGGCCGGCGCGGTGCGCCAGCACGACCCGGCGATCGCGGCAGAGCGCCCGCTGAGCTTCTTTGCCTACGGCCTGGGCGAGGTTTCGCCCGCGACCGAAGGCGGCCCCGACATCGCGACGCAGTTCGACTGGTTGCAGCAGTTCCACGCCTGGGGCTTTCCGGTGGCCACGCAGACCGCGCGGGCGACCGGTGCTATTGAACTGATAGCGTTCCACGAAACCATCGGCCGCCAGCGCGATGCGCTGCCGTACGACATCGACGGCGTGGTCTACAAGGTCGACAGCCTGGAGCTGCAGCGCCAGCTGGGCTTTGTCTCGCGCGAACCGCGCTGGGCCGTGGCCCACAAGTACCCGGCGCAGGAGCAGCTGACCGAGGTGGTCGGCATCGAGATCCAGGTCGGCCGCACCGGCAAGCTCACGCCGGTGGCCAAGCTGGCACCGGTGTTCGTGGGTGGCGTGACCGTGACCAACGCCACGCTGCACAACGAGGACGAAGCCCGCCGCAAGGACGTGCGCGTGGGAGATACCGTGATCGTGCGGCGCGCCGGCGACGTGATTCCCGAAGTGGTCGGCGTCGCGCCTGACAGCTTGGCCAAGCCCGACAACCAGCGCGGCGCGGTCTTCACCATGCCGCACAAGTGTCCTGTGTGCGATTCGGAGGCGGTGCGGGAGCAGGGCGAGGTCGACTACCGCTGCACCGGCGGCCTGTTCTGCGCGGCGCAGCGCAAGGAGGCCATCCTGCATTTCGCGGCGCGGCGCGCGGTCGATGTCGACGGGCTGGGCGACAAGCTGGTCGAACAGCTGGTCGATGCCAACCTGATTCGCACCTTGCCCGATCTCTACAAGCTCGGCTTCGTCACGCTGGCGGGCCTGGACCGCATGGCGGAGAAGTCGGCCCAGAACCTCGTCGATGCGCTTGAGGCCTCGAAGAAGACCACGCTGCCGCGCTTCCTGTTCGGCCTGGGCATCCGCCACGTCGGCGAGAGCACGGCGAAAGACCTCGCCAAGCATTTCGGCAAGCTCGACGCCATCATGGAGGCGACCGAGGAGCAGCTGCTCGAGGTCAACGACGTCGGCCCGGTGGTGGCGCAGAGCCTGCGTACCTTCTTCGACCAGCCGCACAACCGCGAGGTGGTCGAGCAGCTGCGCGCCTGTGGCCTGACCTGGGAAGAGTTCGAGCCCGAGGCCCGCGCGCCCAAGCCTTTGGCGGGACTGACCTTCGTGATCACCGGCACCCTTCCTACGCTGGGCCGCGACGAAGCGAAGGATAAATTGGAGGCAGCCGGCGCCAAGGTGGCCGGCTCCGTCAGCAAGAAGACCCACTACCTCGTGGCCGGGGAAGAGGCCGGCAGCAAGCTGGACAAGGCGCGCGACCTCGGCGTCACGGTGATTGACGAGGCGCGTATGCTGGAGATCCTCGCCAGCGGTGTTCCGCCGGCACCCGACGCCTGAGTCGCCCGGCGCCCGGGATCCAGGCCTTTACCGGCCGTTACGCGACTTCACACCAGCGCAGTCAACAGGGTCTACAAGCGGGCGTTGAACGATCACAGAAGGCCGACAAGGAGTCCCTCATGCAAAAAATTCGTGTTCTCGCTACCAGCCTCGCACTCGGCGGCATCGCGCTGCTGAGCGGCTGCGTGGCCGTTCCTGGCGATCCGTACTACTCCGGCGGCTATTCCGAACCGTACTACTCCGATCCGGGTCCCGTGGTGGTGCCGGCGCCGGTGTACATCCAGGGTGGCGGCTACTACGACAACCGTCGCCCGTACTACGACCGCCGTCCTTACTATGGCCGTCCCGGTTATCCCGCGGTGCGTCCCAGCTACCCAGCCGTGCGGCCGACCTATCCGGCCGGGCGTCCACCGGGTTGGCAACGTCCGCCGGCTGTCTCGCCTGCGCATCCGGGCGTGTCGCCCAACTACCCGAGCAATGCGATGCGCCCACCGCCGGGCGTGCCGTGGCGTGACGCGCCGGCGTTGGCCGACAAGCCCTGAGCAAGCGTCCAGCGAGGGCGCGGCGCGCTGGCCATAATCTCTACATGGCCTTCCGCGAAATTCTCAAGATGGGCGACCCCCGGCTGCTGCGCACCGCGCAGCCGGTCGCCGCTTTCGACACCGACGAACTGCACCTGCTGGTGCGCGACATGTTCGAGACCATGCAGGCGGTCAATGGCGCCGGCCTCGCGGCGCCGCAGATCGGCGTCGACCTGCAGTTGGTGATCTTCGGCACCGACACCGTCAATCCACGCTACCCCGACGCGCCGCCGGTGCCGCGCACCGTGCTGCTCAACCCCGTCATCACGCCGCTGGGCGATGAAGAGGAAGAGGGCTGGGAAGGTTGCCTGTCGGTGCCCGGCCTGCGCGGCGTGGTGCCGCGCTTCGCCCACATCCGCTACACGGGCTTCGACCTGTACGGCGACCCGATCGACCGCACCGCCGACGGTTTCCATGCGCGCGTGGTGCAGCACGAGGTCGATCACCTGTTCGGCAAGCTGTACCCGATGCGGGTGCGCGATTTCTCGCGCTTCGGCTACACCGAGGTCCTGTTCCCGGGCCTCGATGCGGCCGACGACGACTGATTCGCCAGTCGCCTCTTCGCCTACTTGTTGTTGAGCCCGAAGCGCCCGCCGCCCGTGAGCGCGAGCGAGATCGCCGCGAACAGGAACATGCCCTGCAGTTCCAGCGCCCAGCCGCCTTGCCCGTTCAGCGCGCCGAGGTCCTTGCGGTGGGCCAGCCAGATTGCCACCACCATGTTGATGGCCACGACCAGCGCCGCGGGCCGCGTGAACAGGCCGACGATCAGCAGCACTGGCGCCAGGATCTCGCCCACGTAGACCAGGTAGGCCAGCACCGCGGGCACGCCGTGCGACGCGAGCATGCCGCCGATGCCGTCGACGCCCTTGCCGACCTTGGCAATGCCATGCAGCAGGATGAGGATGCCCAGCGCAACGCGCAGGATGAGCTTGCCGGTGTCGTCGGACTTGACCATGGTGTGATTCCTGTTCGGGAGTGATGAAAGGGCCGTATGGTAGTGAAACTGGCCGCGCCGCGGACCGATCGCCCGCGAGCGGATCGACATATGTATCCAACGCAGGGTTCTTTGTCGTCGGCCTGCATCGCCCCGTACACTGCCTTTTGCCTACTGTTGAGGAGTACACACCCATGACGAAGAAGACAACGACCACCCCAACCACCCGACTGCGCCCGGCACTGTTCGCCGCCGCTTCCGTTCTCGTGCTGGCCGCCGCGGCCCCGGCCTTTGCGGGCAAGACGCTCGACGCGGTCAAGCAGCGCGGCACCGTCAAGTGCGGCGTGACCAACGGCGTGGCCGGTTTCTCGGCCCCCGACACGCAGGGCAACTGGTCGGGCCTGGACGTCGACACCTGCCGCGCCATCGCCGCGGCCGTGCTGGGCGATCCCAAGAAGGTCGACTTCGTGCCGCTGAATTCGCAGCAGCGCTTCTCGGCGCTGCAGGCCGGCGAGATTGACATCCTCGCGCGCAACACCACCTGGACGCTCACGCGCGACGCCTCGCTGGGCTTCAACTTCACCACCATCACCTATTACGACGGCCAGGGCTTCCTGGTGCCCAAGAAGCTCAAGGTGACGAGCGCCAAGCAGCTCAAGAACGCCACCATCTGCACGCAGTCGGGCACCACCAACGAGAAGAACGTGTCGGACTACTTCCGCGCGCAGAACATCCCGGTGAAGACCGTCGTGTTCGAGAGCTTCGAAGCCTCGTTCAAGGCCTTCTTCTCGGGCCGCTGCCAGGCCTTCACCACCGACGCCTCGGCGCTGGCCGGCCTGCGCAACAAGGAAGCGCCGAACCCCGACGACTACCTGATCCTGCCCGAGCTGATCTCCAAGGAGCCTCTGGCGCCGCTGGTGCGCCGCGGCGACGACGAGTGGTTTGCCATCGCCAAGTGGGTGCCCAACGCGCTCATCGAGGCCGAAGAATTCGGTGTCACACAGGCCAATGCCGACCAGCTCAAGGCCGGCAGCAAGGACCCGGCGCAGCAGCGACTGCTCGGCGCCGGTGAAGACCTCGGCAAGCTGCTGGGTCTCGACAAGGACTGGTCGTACCGCGCCATCAAGGCGGTGGGCAACTACGGCGAGATGTTCGAGCGCAACGTCGGACCGAAGTCGGTGCTCAAGCTGCCGCGCGGCTCCAACAACCTGTGGAGCAAAGGCGGCCTGATCTACGCACCTCCTGTTCGATGAGTCGGCAGGCCTCGCGCCGCGGCGCCTGGCTGGCTTGGCTCGTGCAGGCCCTCCTGGTGCTGGTCGTCGTGGCCGGCGCCGTCTGGGTGGTGAACCATGCGCTCGACGTGCTTCGCGCACGCGGTGTGCGTTCGGGTTTCGACTTCCTCACCGAGCCCGCGGGCTTCTCGATCAGCGAAGGCTGGATCGACTTCGATGCCAGCCAGCCCTCCTGGCGCGCGTTCCTCGCGGGCCTGATCAACACCGTGCGCGCGGCCGTGCCTGCGGCCGTCTTCGCGGTGGTGCTCGGCACGCTGATCGGCATCGGCCGGCTCGCGCCGCACGTGCTGCTGCGCGGCATCTGCACGGCGTATGTGGAGCTGCTGCGCAACGTGCCGCTGCTGGTGCAGCTGCTGATGCTGGCGTTCGCGATGGCCAACCTGCTGCCCGATCCGACCGAGCCCGTGCACCTGCTGCCGGGCGTGTGGCTCAGCAAGGGCGGGCTCAGCGTGCCCTGGCCCGTGGCGGGCGAGGGTGGCGGGTGGCCGACGCATTTCGAATGGCCCGAGCGCGGTGACTTCGGCGTGAGCGGCGGCGCCGCGCTGAGCCCGGAGTACGTGACCATCGTCGCCGGGCTGTCGCTGTACTCGGCGGCCTTCGTCGCCGAGATCGTGCGCGCCGGCATTCTCTCGGTGTCGCAGGGGCAGGTGCTGGCGGGGCAGGCGCTGGGCCTGTCGTCGGTGCAACAGCTGCGCCTCGTGATCCTGCCGCAGGCGCTGCGCGTGATCGTGCCCTCGCTCACCAACCAGCTGCTGAGCCTCACCAAGAACTCGTCGCTCGCCGTGGCCGTGGGCTATCCGGAGCTGGTGTCGGTGGCCAACACCACCATCGGCTCGAACGGGCGCGCCTTCGAGTGCATCGCGATCATCATGGCGGTGTACCTGCTGCTGTCGCTCGTGATCTCCTTCGGCATGAACCGCTATAACGCGCGCGTCGCGCTGCGAGGCTGGCGATGAGAAACGTCGCGCAAGGCCCCATCGCATGGCGCAGCGAGCTGTGGGGGTCGCCGCTGCGCGCACTGGCCACGGTGCTGCTGCTGGGCCTGCTGGCCTGGGCCGGCTTCCACGCGTTCGAATGGGGCGTGGTGCATGCCGTGTTCCGCCCCGACGTCGACGCCTGCCGCGCGGTGCAGCACGGTGCCTGCTGGGGCGTGGTGGCCGAGAAGTGGCGGCCGATGCTGTTCGGTCGCTTTCCGTACGAAGAGCAATGGCGCCCGGCCATCGCGGTGGTCGTGCTGTCCGCGGTGACCGTGCTCAGCGCCTGGCCACGCAGCTGGCACTGGTGGCTGGCGCCCTTGTGGGGCGTGGCCTTGCTGCTGTTCGTCGGGCTGATGCACGGCGGCGTGGCGGGGCTGAGCGTGGTGCCGACCAGCCGTTGGGGCGGCCTGCCGCTCACCATCGGGCTGGCGGTGGTCGGGCTGGCGCTGGCCTTTCCGCTGGCGCTGCTGCTCGCGATGGGGCGGCGTTCCGAATGGCCCGTGGTGCACACGCTGAGCGCGAGCTACATCGAGCTGGTGCGCGGCGTGCCGCTGATCTCGGTGCTGTTCATGGCCTCGTTCCTGCTGCCGCTGCTGTGGCCCGCGGGCTGGCAGCCCGACGTGCTGGTGCGCGTGCTCATGGGCCTCACGCTGTTCGTCGCTGCTTATCTTGCGGAGATCATCCGCGGCGGCCTGCAGGCCGTGCCGCGCGGGCAGACCGAGGTGGCGATGGCGCTGGGCTTCGGCCGCTGGCCGGTGCAGCGCGACATCGTGCTGCCGCAGGCGCTGCGCCTCGTGGTGCCGGCGTTGACCAACAGCGTGGTCGGCACCTTGAAGGACACCTCGCTGGTCACCGTGGTCGGCCTGTTCGAGCTGACCGGCGCGCTCGGGCTGGCGCTGGGTGGCGACCCGGTCTGGCGGCCGTTCTACCTCGAGGGCTACCTGTTCGTGGCCGCTGTCTACTGGCTGCTGTGCTTCGGGCTGTCGCGCTACAGCGTCTGGCTCGAGCGGCGCCTGGGCACCAGCTCGGCGTAGCCGGTCTGCGCATCGGGCTCGCGCGAGAAGCGCCACGCGGGCAGCACCGCGACGAGGATCTCGGCCGTGGTGCGCACCACGCAGCCCGGCGCGGCATGGCCGCCCGACACCCGGCCGTCGCCGTCCGACACGCTGAGATGCAGGTGCGAGCCGTCGGGCGACAGCGTGCCGGCGAGCGTGAGGATTTCAAGGTCGCCTTCGATCCGCGTCGCCGTCTCCGCACCCGCGAAACGGATGCTCGCGCCGCGCAGGCTGCCGATGCCCGAGACCACGAAGGCCGCGTCGCCGATGCCGGGTTGCTTCAGCACGGCGTCGAGCGCCGCGCGCAGGTCGTCGCCCGGTTGCAGACGCAGCACCAGCGTGTCCATGCGCGTGCGCCTCGCGTCAGCTCGCCGACAGCGCCTTGTCGACCACCTGCTGCGCCTCGCCGAGGATGCGTGCGAGGTGGTCGTCGCCGAGAAAGCTCTCGCCGTAGATCTTGTAGATGTTCTCCGTGCCCGACGGTCGCGCGGCGAACCAGCCGTTCTCGGTGACGACCTTCACGCCGCCGATGGCCGCGCCGTTGCCCGGGGCGTGGCTCAGCACGTTCTCGATCTTCTCGCCCGCCAGCGTGGTCGAGGTGATTTGCTGCGGTGACAGCGCCGACAGGCGTTTTTTCTGCTCGGGCGTGGCGGGCGCGTCCACGCGGTCGGACACGGGGCGCCCCAGCGCCTGCGTCAGCTCGGTGAAGCGCTCGCCGGGGTCGCGACCCGTGCGTGCGGCGATTTCGGCCGAGAGCAGGGCGGGCACGATGCCGTCCTTGTCGGTGGTCCACGCGCTGCCGTCGTGGCGCAGGAAGGTGGCACCCGCGCTTTCCTCGCCGCCGAAGCCCAGCGAGCCGTCGACCAGCCCGTCGACGAACCACTTGAAGCCCACCGGCACTTCGTACAGCGGGCGGCCCAGCCGCGCCGCCACGCGGTCGATCATGCGGCTGCTGACCACGGTCTTGCCAACGGCCGCCTGCGCCGGCCAGTGCGGGCGGTGCGTGAAGAGGTAGTCGACCATCACCGCGAGGTAGTTGTTCGGCTGCATCAGGCCCGCGCTGCGCGTGACCACGCCGTGGCGGTCGTGGTCGGTGTCGCAGGCGAAGGCGATGCCGAAGCGGTCTTTCAGCGCGACCAGCCCGTGCATCGCGTCGGGCGACGACGGGTCCATGCGGATGCGGCCGTCCCAATCGAGCGACATGAAGCGGAAGGTCGGGTCGACCGCCTGGCTCAGCACGTTCAGGCGCTGGAGCTTGTAGCGCGCAGCAATGGCGGGCCAGTAGTGCACGCCGGCACCGCCCAGCGGATCGACACCCAGGTCGATGGTGCCGCCGCGGATCGCGTCCATGTCGAGCACCTGGGCCAGGTCTTCGACATAGGTGTTCAGGTAGTCGTGGCGGTGCGTGGTGGACGCCTTCAGCGCCTGCGCGAGCGGCATGCGTTTCACGCCGTCGAGCTTGTTCGCCAGCATCTTGTTGGCGGCGGCTTCGACGGCGGAGGTGATGTCGGTGCCCGCGGGGCCGCCGTTGGGCGGGTTGTACTTGAAGCCGCCGCTTTCGGGCGGGTTGTGCGAGGGCGTGATCACGATGCCGTCGGCCAGGCCGCTCGTGCGTCCGCGGTTGTAGACCAGGATGGCGTGCGACACGGCCGGCGTGGGCGTGTATTCGTCGTCCTTCGACAGCATCAGCTCGACGCCGTTGGCCGCCAGCACCTCGACCGCGCTGGCGAAGGCGGGCGTGGACAGCGCGTGCGTGTCGATGCCCAGGAACAGCGGGCCGTCGATGCCTTGCTGCTTGCGGTAGTCGCAGATGGCCTGGCTGATCGCCAGCACATGCCATTCGTTGAACGCGTCGTCGAACGAGGAGCCGCGATGGCCCGAGGTGCCGAAGGCCACGCGCTGGCTGGGCACGGCCGGATCGGGGCGGCCGGTGTAGTAGGCCGAGACGAGGCGCGGCACGTCCACCAGCAGATCAGACGGGGCCGGCTGGCCCGCGAGGGGATGGGAAGAGGTGCTCATGTCGAAAGCGGGGTGATGAAAGGGAGCGCACCGGCGGTGCCGCGCGGCCTTTCAGCATACGCCATGGGCGCGGCCGGCTTGCGGCTTGCGCGCCCGCTCACAGAGGTCCGCTTACAACCCTTTCAATGTGAGCGCCGCGTGCGGACCCGCTCCGGGCCGTCGCCCGTGGCCAGCCACCGGGCCGGCACCTCGAAGTACGCGGCGATCGCATGCAGGTGCAAGGTGCCTGCGCAGCTGTGGCGGTCGGTGAGCCAGCGGATCACGGTGGGGGCGCTGACGCCGCACTGTCGGGCGAGCTCGGATTTCCATTGGGGCTGCGACCCCGCGACAAGCGAGATCAGGCGGTCTTGAAAACTGGCGTTCATGGTCGGCCCCCTTTGGCGACAACAGCGGTCGGCTCTGAATTTCCTCGAAACGCGCCAGGCACCCAACCCCTCCTTCGCAGGGGCTGGTAGTTTTTTGCATGGAGGGTGATCTAGTTCCGACGCGCGGCGGCTGCACCCGTGTGCGCCAGCGTCAGAATGAGGGTGCATATCGGCCAGAAAGGCCGAAGGGGGTGTGCCATGAAAGTGATGACGCTGGACGACCACGCGTTGTTTCGCGCGGGCCTGCGCATGCTGCTGGAGAGCATGGAACGCAGTGCCGAAATCTTCGAAGCCGCCACGGTCGACGAGGCCTGCGCCCTGGCGCTGCGCCACCCCGACCTGGCGATCTGCCTGCTCGATCTCGAACTGCGCGGCGAGTACGGTCTGGATGCGCTGGTGCGCCTGAAGTCGGCGGCGCCCGACATCGCGGCGGTGGTGGTGTCGGCCTCGACCGATGTCGACATCATCCGTGGCTGTCTGGAGGCGGGCGCCATGAGCTTCGTGCCCAAGAGCATGCCGGCCGATTTCCTGAAGCGGGCCTTCGAGACCGTGCTGGCGGGGGAGGTCTACCTGCCGCAGGAAATCCCCTGCACCTGGGGTCGAAGAGCACCGCCAGGCCGACGCTCAGCCCGCGCCAGACCGACACGCTGCACGGCCTGGCGCGCGGGCTGCCGACCAAGTCGATCGCGCGCGAGCTCGGCCTGTCCGAGCACACGGTGAAGGAGTACATCGGCACCTTGTTCCAGGCGCTGGGTGTGCACAATCGCACCGAGGCCGTGATCACGGGCATCCGCCTGGGGCTGTTGTCCCCACTGCAGCGCAAGGGGTCATGAACGGGCCGCCGCGGGCGGCTAAGCTTCAGGCTGGTTTCAAGGAGCAAGACAAGATGCGCATGACGTTTGGCCGGCACGGGTTTCTTCTGACGGCTGCGGCCCTGGCGGCGGTGCTCGCGGGCTGCGAGGCCCCGCCCAAGGACCGGCCGCTCACCTCCGAAGTGCCGGCGCCGCCGAGCTTCGCGCCACCGCCCGAAAGTTGCCAGGCCCCGGAAGTGCGCTTTGCGCTGGGCATGCAGGCGACGCGTCCGTTGCTCGAAGAAATGCGCCAGCGCGCCGGCGCGAAAACCGCCCGCACCGTGCCGGCCACGGCACCGGCCGACCCGGCCCAGGACGCGACGCGCCTCAACGCACAGGTCGATCCCACGGGTCGCATCCTCGGCGCGTACTGCGGCTGAGCCGCACGCGCCGATTCAGCGGCCTCACTGGGAGGCCAGCGCCTCCATCAGGTCGGTCTCGATGGCCAGCTGCGTCTTCTGGCCCTGCAGCTCCGGCCCGCTGATCAGGAAGGTGTCTTCCACCCGTTCGCCCAGGGTCGTCACCTTCGCCAGTTGAAGGTTCAGGTGATGTCGCGCGAGCACGCGCGCCACCGAATACAACAGGCCCGCACGGTCGCTGGCCGAGATGCTGAGCAGCCAGCGCTGCGCCTTGTCGTCGGGCACGAGGCTGATGCGTGGCTTGATCGGAAAGCTGCGCACCCGGCGTGACACGCGTCCCATGCTGGGGGCGGGCAGGGCGCCGGCTTCGGTGAGCGTTTGCGCCAGGCCCGTCTCGACCATGCTGATCAGGTCGCGGTAATGGTCGGGCTGGAAGGTCGTCACCACCTGGAAGGTGTCGAGCGCGTAGCCGTTGCTCGTGGTGTGGACCTTGGCGTCCAGGATGCTGAATGAGGCCTGGTCGAAATAGCCGCAGATGCGCGCGAACAGGTCGGACTGGTCGGGCGTGTAGACCACCACCTGCAGCCCTTCGCCCACCGGCGACAGGTGCGCGCGCACGATGGGCAATGCCTTCGGATCGATGGGTACGTTTTTCGGCGGCACGAAGCGCGACAGCTGCTTGGCATGCCAGGCGATCTCGGTGGCGTCGTGGCGCATGAAGTAGCCGACGTCGAGCGTGTCCCACAGCGCCTTGTGCGCCTCGAAGCGCTGGGCGTGCAGGGCGAGCTGCACCAGCGCCTCGCGCTTGCGGGCCTCGACCTCGGCGTCCGGGTCGGGCATGCGTCCGCCCAGGGCGCGCAGGGTGAAGCGGTACAGGTCTTCGAGCAGCTTGCCCTTCCAGGCATTCCACACGCGCGGCGAGGTGCCGCGGATGTCGGCCACCGTCAGCAGGTACAGCGCCGTGAGGTAGCGCTCGTTGCCCACGCGCTTGGCAAAAGCGCCGATGACCTCGGGGTCGCCCAGGTCCTGTTTCTGCGCGACCTGGCTCATCACCAGGTGCTCGGCCACGAGAAACTCGATGAGCTTGGCGTCTTCGCGCGCGATGCCATGCTGCTTGCAGAAGCGCTGCACGTCGCGCGCGCCGAGCGTGGAGTGGTCGCCGCCGCGGCCCTTGGCGATGTCGTGGAAGAGGGCGGCGACGTAGAGAATCCAGGGCTTGTCCCAGCCGGCCGCGAGCTGCGAGCAGCCCGGGTACTCGTGCGCATGCTCGGCGATGAAGAAGCGGCGCACGTTGCGCAGCACCATCAGGATGTGCTGGTCGACCGTGTACACGTGGAACAGGTCGTGCTGCATCTGTCCCACGATGCTGCGGAACACGCGCAGGTAGCGCCCCAGCACCGAGGTCTGGTTCATGAGCCGGAAGGCGTGCGTGATGCCGTAGGGCTGCTGCAGGATCCGCATGAAGGTCACGTGGTTGACCGGGTCGTTGCGGAACTTGCTGTCCATGACATGGCGCGCGTTGTACAGCGCACGCAGCGTGCGCGCCGACAGGCCCTTCACGCCGATGGTCTTCTGGTACAGCAGGAAGGTCTCGAGCACCGCATGCGGCTCGCGCTCGTACAGGTCGTCGCTGGCGATCTCGATCAGGCCGGCGCGCTCGTAGAAGCGCTCGTTGATCGTCGTGGGCTGCTCGTCGATGGGCTGCAGCCGCTCGGAAATGTTGAGCAGCAGGATCTGGTTGAGCTGCGACACCGCCTTGGCCGCCCAGTAGTAGCGGCGCATCAGCGCCTCGCTCGACTTGCGCTGCGACTCGCTCTCGTAGCCGAAGCTCGCGGCCACGGCGGTCTGCAGGTCGAACACCAGCCGGTCTTCGCGCCGGTTGGCGATCACGTGCAGGCGAGCGCGAATGAGCGAGAGCAAGGCCTCGTTGCGCTTGATCTGCTGCGCCTCGAAGGGCGTGGCCAGGCCGTTCTTGGCCAGGTCGTCCCAGCGGCTGCCGAAGCCGGCGGCCTTGCTCATCCACAGGATGGTCTGCAGGTCGCGCAGGCCGCCCGGCGATTCCTTGCAGTTGGGTTCGAGCGCGTAGGGCGTGTTGTCGAACTTCTGGTGGCGGTGCCGCATTTCCTGCGACTTGGCCACGAAGAAGGCCTGCGGGTCGATGGCCTGGGTGAAACGGCGGCGAAAGGCCGCAAAGAGCTTCTTGTCGCCCGTGATCAGCCGCGATTCGAGCAGCGAGGTCTGGACCGTGATGTCCTTGGCGGCCTCGTCCAGGCACTCCTCGAGCGTGCGCACGCTGGAGCCGATCTCGAGGCCGGCGTCCCAGCACTGGCCGATGAAGGCCTCGATGCGGGCCGGCTCGACGCCGCTGTCCTGGCCCTCGGGCGGCAGCAGCAGCAGCACGTCGACGTCGGAGTACGGAAACAGCTCGCCGCGTCCGTAGCCGCCCACCGCGGCCAGCGCGAAGGCGTCGCCGAAGCCGGCTTCGTTCCACAGCGCCGTGAGCGTCTGGTCGGCCAGCGCCGAGAGCTGGCGCAGCACCGTGTGAACGCTGCGGGTGGGCGCGCGTGCGAAGCGCAGGGTGTCGAAAAGGGCGAGCTTTTTCGCGCGATAGGCTTCGCGCAGCGTCGCCACGTCGATCTTGGCTGCTTCGATCACGGCGGGGGCGCGCTGGGGCGCGTCAGGTTTTGGTGGAGGTGACGAAGGCCGGCAGCGGCGGGCTGCCTTCGGAGAGCGTCAGCACCTCGTAGCCGGTCTCGGTGACGAGCACCGTGTGCTCCCACTGGGCCGACAGCGAGTGGTCGCGCGTGACGATGGTCCAGCCGTCGTACTGGCCGCCCTTGAAGTCTTCCTTCACGTCGCGCTTGCCGGCGTTGATCATCGGCTCGATCGTGAAGATCATGCCGGGCTTGAGCTCTTCCATGGTGCCCGGGCGGCCGTAGTGCAGCACCTGGGGCTCTTCGTGGAAGCGCTGGCCCACGCCGTGGCCGCAGAACTCGCGCACGATCGAGAAGCCCTGGCCCTCGGCGAATTTCTGGATCGCATGGCCCACATCGCCCAGGTGGGCGCCGGGGCGCACCTGCAGGATGCCGTGCCACATGGCCTCGAACGTGACGTTGCACAGGCGCTTGGCGGCAATGGAGGCGTCGCCGATCACGAACATGCGGCTGTTGTCGCCGAACCAGCCGTCCTTGATGACGGTGACGTCGACGTTCATGATGTCGCCCTTCTTCAGGGGCTTGTCATTGGGGATGCCGTGGCACACCACGTGGTTCACCGAGGTGCACAGCGACTTCGGGAACGGCACGCTGCTGGCGCCCATGTAGCCCACCGTGGCCGAGGTGGTGCCCTGCTTGACCATGTACTCGGCGGCCAGCCGGTCCACGTCGTTGGTCGTGATGCCGGGCTTGATGAAGGGCGTGAGGTAGTCCAGCACCTCGGAACCGAGGCGGCAGGCGACCCGCATGGCTTCGATGCCTGCGGCGTCTTTGTAGGTAATGCTCATGCCCCGAATTATCCCATTCGGCAAGCTAAAATTCCGGGTTAACGCGGATGACCCCAGTCAGCGGCCTCCGCCTCGATTCCTTGATTCCCAACGCGGCCCCCGAGGCCCCCCATCGACCGTGACGCAGCCCGCACCTCAAGCCCTTCCTGTCGTAACCATGTTCGAGGGCGGCAGCGCACTCAGCGACTTCCGTGCGCGGCAACTGCTGCCGAAGCTGCAGGCCATCGAGCCGCGCATCGAGGGCATTTCGGCCCGTTTCGTGCACCTGGTGGTCACCGATGCGTCGCTGGGCGACGCCGATCGCGAGCGCTTTGCCGCGCTCCTGACTTACGGCGAGCCCTTCGAGGCCCCGGCGGCCAAGGCGAGCGCCTCGGTGGTCGTCACGCCCCGCCTGGGCACCGTGTCGCCCTGGGCCTCCAAGGCCACCGACATCGCCCACAACTGCGGCCTGGCGCTGCGCCGCGTGGAGCGCGTCACCCAGTACCACCTGAAACTCAAGTCGCCGCTGATCGGCAAGGCCCCCGTGCTCGAAGGCGACGCTCTGGCAGCCGTGGCCGGCCCGCTGCACGACCGCATGACCGAATCGGTGCTCGCCGCGGTCGAGCAGGCGGCCAGCCTGTTCAGCGAACTGCCGGCCCAGCCGATGGCGCAGGTCGACGTGCAAACGGGCGGGCGCGACGCCCTGGTGGCAGCCAATACCGGCTTCGGCCTGGCGCTGGCGGAAGACGAAATCGATTACCTCGTCGAAGCCTTCACCCGCCTGGGCCGCAACCCCAGCGACGTCGAACTCATGATGTTCGCGCAGGCCAACAGCGAGCACTGCCGCCACAAGATCTTCAACGCCAACTTCACCATCGACGGCGTGGCCCAGCCGCAGAGCCTGTTCTCGATGATCCGCCACACCGAGAAGCAGAACCCGCAGCACACGGTGATCGCCTATGCCGACAACGCCTCGGTGATGGAAGGCGCGACCATCGAGCGCTTCATTCCGGCCCACGGTTCGCAGAGCTATAAAAAAGATAGCGCCCTGAGCCATGTGCTGATGAAGGTCGAGACGCACAACCACCCCACGGCCATTTCCCCGTTCCCCGGCGCCTCGACCGGCGCGGGCGGCGAGATCCGCGACGAAGGCGCCACGGGTCGCGGCTCCAAGCCCAAGGCGGGCCTGACCGGCTTCACGGTGTCGAAGCTCTGGCCGGAAGAGGGCCACTACGGCAAGCCCGAGCACATCGCCAGCCCGCTGCAGATCATGACCGAGGGCCCGCTGGGCGGCGCCGCGTTCAACAACGAATTCGGCCGTCCCAACCTGCTGGGCTACTTCCGCGAGTACGAGCAGGCCGTGACGAGCGACCTCGACACCGTGCAGCGCGGCTACCACAAGCCCATCATGATCGCGGGCGGCCTCGGCAGCATCGACGCCACGCAGACCAAGAAGATCCAGTTCCCGGCCGGCTCGCTGCTGATCCAGCTCGGCGGCCCCGGCATGCGCATCGGCATGGGCGGCAGCGCCGCCAGCTCGATGGCGACCGGCGCCAACGCGGCCGAGCTCGACTTCGACTCGGTGCAGCGCGGCAACCCCGAAATCGAACGCCGCGCGCAAGAGGTCATCAACCACTGCTGGCAGCAGGGCGCGGCCAACCCGATCCTGGCGATCCACGACGTGGGCGCCGGCGGCCTGAGCAACGCCTTCCCCGAGCTGACCAACGACGCCGGCCGCGGCGCGCGCTTCGACCTGCGCGCCGTGCCGCTCGAAGAGTCGGGCATGGCTCCGAAGGAAATCTGGTGCAACGAAAGCCAGGAGCGCTACGTGCTGGCCATCGCGCCGGAATCGCTCGAGCAGTTCAAGGCCTTCTGCGAGCGCGAGCGCTGCCCGTTCTCGGTGGTCGGCGTGGCGACCGAAGAACGCCAGCTGCTGGTGGCCGACGAAGGCGCGGCGGTGCAGCCCGTCGACATGCCCATGGACGTGCTGCTGGGCAAGCCGCCCAAGATGCACCGCGACGTGAAGACCGTGGCGCGCAGCTTCAAGCCCCTCGACCTCACGGGCGTCGACCTGCAGAAGGCCTCCATCGACGTGCTCGCGCACCCGACCGTGGCCTCGAAGCGCTTCCTCATCACCATCGGCGACCGCAGCGTGGGCGGGCTGACCCACCGCGACCAGATGGTCGGCCCGTGGCAGGTGCCCGTGGCCGATTGCGCCGTGACGCTGGCCGACTACAAGGGCTTCGCCGGTGAAGCGATGAGCATGGGCGAGCGCACGCCACTGGCCGCGCTCGACGCGCCGGCCTCGGGCCGCATGGCCGTGGCCGAGGCCATCACCAACCTGCTGGCCGCGCCGATCGAACTCTCGCGCGTCAAGCTGTCGGCCAACTGGATGGCGGCCTGCGGCGAGCCCGGCGAAGACGCCGCGCTGTACGAGACCGTCAAGGCCGTGGGCCTGGAGCTGTGCCCGGCGTTGGGCGTGTCGATTCCGGTCGGCAAGGATTCGCTGTCGATGCGCACGCAGTGGAAGGACAACGGCGAAGCCAAGAAGGTCACGTCGCCGGTCAGCCTGATCGTCACCGCCTTCGCCTCGCTGGCCGACGTGCGCGGCACGCTCACGCCGCAGCTCGACGCCACCGAAGACGACACCACGCTCGTGCTCATCGACCTCGGCCGTGGCCAGCACCGCATGGCCGGCAGCATCCTGTCGCAGACGCTGAGCCAGAGCGGCGACACCGTGCCCGACCTCGACGACCCGGCGCAGCTCGTGGCGCTGGTCAACGCCGTGAACGCGCTGCGCGCCGACGGCAAGATCCTCGCGATGCACGACCGCAGCGACGGCGGCCTGTTCGCCACCGCCTGCGAAATGGCCTTTGCGGGCCACGTCGGCGTGGCGCTGAACGTCGACATGCTGGTCACCGAAGGCGACGGCATCTCCGACAGCCGCATGGAAACCGGCGACGCCAAGAACTGGGCGCAGCAGGTCAGCGCGCGCCGCGAAGAGCTCACGCTCAAGGCGCTGTTCAACGAAGAGCTGGGCATGGTGCTGCAAGTGCGCACCGCCGAGCGCAACGACGTCATGCAGGTGCTGCGCGCGCACGGCCTGAGCACGCACAGCCACTTCGTTGGCAAGACGCGACCCGCCAGCTCGGCCATGGACGCCGGCAAGGGCAAGCTCGAAGTCTGGCGCGATGCCAAGTCGGTGTTCAGTGCCTCGCTGCACGACCTGCACCAGGTGTGGGATTCGGTCAGCTGGAAGATCGCCCGCGAGCGCGACAACCCCGCCTGCGCCGATGCCGAACACGCCGCGGCCGGCGTGCCGAACGACCCGGGCATGCATGTGTTCCTGCCGAACGCTCCGGTGGCACCGGCCATCCTGCAGTCGCGCCCCAAGGTCGCGATCCTGCGCGAGCAGGGCGTCAACTCGCACGTCGAGATGGCCTATGCGTTCACCGAAGCGGGCTTCGAGGCCTACGACGTCCACATGACCGACCTGCAGACGGGCAGGGCGGACCTCGCCGCGTTCAAGGGCGTGGTCGCCTGCGGCGGCTTCAGCTACGGCGACACGCTGGGCGCAGGCATCGGCTGGGCGCGCAGCATCACCTTCAACCCGAAGCTGGCCGAGCAGTTCAAGACCTTCTTCGGCCGCGCCGACACCTTCGGCCTGGGCGTGTGCAACGGCTGCCAGATGTTTGCCGAGCTGGCCGACATCATCCCGGGCGCCGAGGCCTGGCCGCGCTTCACCACCAACCAGAGCGAGCGTTTCGAGGCGCGCCTGTCGATGGTCGAGGTGCTCGAGTCGCCCAGCATCTTCTTTGCGGGCATGGCCGGCAGCCGCCTGCCGATCGCGGTGGCGCACGGCGAGGGCTACGCCAACTTCAAGCACCGCGGCGACGCGGCCAAGGCCATCGGCGCAATGCGCTTCGTGGACAACCACGGCCAGCCGACCGAGCAGTACCCGTTCAACCCGAACGGCAGCGCGGGCGGCCTGACTTCGGTCACCACGCCGGACGGCCGCTTCACCGCCGTGATGCCGCACCCGGAGCGCGTGTTCCGCAACATCCAGATGAGCTGGACCTCGGGCGACAAGAGCGAACTGAGCCCGTGGATGCAGATCTGGCGCAACGCGCGTAAGTGGGTGGGCTAAGGCTCGATCGGGCAATCGAACGCCAATAAAAAAACGGCCGAAAGGCCGTTTTTTTATTGCGCCAGACTCTGGCGAGTTCCGCAGATGAAACCTAGGACGTGCAGGTCAGCGCGGGATCGGTCGGGCTTGGCGGAATGATCGGCGCAATGGTCGTCGGCTCGGGGACGATCGGAAGAAAGCCGCCGTTGCCGCCGCCGCCACTGCCGCCGCAGGCGGTCATCGCAAGACTCAGAAGCAGCGCGGGTACGAGCCGCGTGGATACCAGGGAATGAAGTTGCATGATGGATCCTGATGTTGGAGATGAGGTGGATGCGGGCTAGACAGCTTGCTGCTTCGGCGGGCAGGGCGCGGGCGCATCCTTGGCCAGTACCTCCAGGAAGACCGCGTCGGGCGGGCCCGCCTTGTCCTTCTGATTGATGCCTTGCACGTAGATCAGGTGTTTGCCGGGTGCGAACGCCGATGTATCGATGACACCCGACACCGCGACCTTGGGGCCGCTGCCGAAAGAGGCATTGGCCGTTGCGCTCAATGGGATGGCCTTGGCACCGTTTTCCCATGGGAGCACGTTGATGTAGGCGTTGGCTGCCTTGATCAACTGGGGATCGTGTTTGGTCACCGCTTGATTCCCGCTGAAGCCTGCGTCATACAAATAACGGTCGTCATCGATCACTGCGGTGAGCGTCACGGCTTCGCCTTGCCGGACAGTGGCAGCAGATACCTTGATGTCGGTTGCATCAGGACCAAGAGGAAGCTGATAGGGGGCCTTCAGCGTGCGGGCCGCATATTTGAGCGAGGCCACGTTCTTGGGGAAAGTGTCCTTTTCGAAGCTGTCACAAGGCTCGTGGAAGGACGTGCCCAACTCGATCGTGAACGACGGCGCGCCAAGCTCCCCATAGAAAGTGTCCATGGTCGTGCCATCGGTGTCGTAGTCGATTTTTTGTGTCGCCCGATAGCCGTTGTACCAGGCGAAGCGTTGACCGAGCGCCGACATGCCATCGTCGTTCGCGGTTTGTCCGGTGCGACCGTGCTTGATTCCCCAAGGCCACAGGACCAGTTGAGAAAAGCTGTGGATGTCGATGTACAGGCCCTCGTAATCGTTGGGTGCGCCCGTGGAGAAATCGGTGACTGCGGCGGTGCGCCTGTCTTGCAAGACACCCCCCGAGAAGTTGCCGTCCTGCTGGCGAGTGCCTGCGATGTACTTGAGGATGGCGGCAGTTTCCGGCTCGGAAGCAGCGGAATTCCCTCTGAAGTCGTCAGCGCAACTGCTACTGCTGGAGCCCCTTCCTCCGGTGCTGTTCCAGCCAAACGGGAAATTGCGATTCAGGTCGACACCGGAAAAAATAGGAAGGACGGCACAGTATCCGTCCTCCAAATTCATGTTCTTGCGCCACAACCCCATCGCCTCTTCAGACTGTTCTGCCAACTTTCTACCGTCAGGATTGGCGTGGAGAATGAAGTGGAATTCGTTGTTATTGAGCAGCCAGGTCGCGGTCGGATCTGTTCCATAGTTCTTGATCAGCCATTCCGCGAAGCGTGTCGAAATTTCCGCAGGCGTGTATTCGCGCGCATGGATCGACGACGTAGTGACCAGGCGAGGCACCGTCTTGTCCTTGATGGCTACCCGATTGCCAATGACGACCGCGCGCAGCGAGTTGCCCGCGCTATCTGGAAGAAGATCGAAATCGATGTAGCTCAACAGGTTCATCGACAGGCCTGAAAAATCGAAGTTGGTGGACAGGTACCTGGTCAGCAGGTTGCGGAACGACAGGGCTTGCGTCTGGACCCAGGTTGGACCGACGGGCGCGACGCGTATCAGATCCGGATACTGCTTCGCCAGCGCATCGACGTCGAGATTGGTTTTTTCTACAGTCCGGTAGCAAGCGGCATTCCCTTCGAACATTGAGTCATCGGCTTTGCCAAGGGGCGAGATACCGACGGTAGGGGCAGATGCTTGCTGAGCATTCAATGCTTGACGCTTTAGAAAAGCGCCACGCTGTTGCTGGAAGTTTTGAATACTTCGGGATTTTTCGGCATCAATCTCGACTTTGAAGCCCTCTGAGCGAAGTCGTTCCACTTCAAATCTGCTGATTTCCACTGTGACAGTTTTTCCGGGCTCGTCAATCCGCATGTGATCGACGAATTTCGAGAGTCGTTGAATATCATCCCGCGATTCATACAGCACACGAGCTGAAATGGTTTGAAATTGCTCAAGACCTTCTCGCGCAGGAGAAGGTTTGACGATGGTGCCTTGAGCTAGCACCAAGGGGGCAAAAAAATCAACCCACTGACGGCCAGCCAAAGAGGCTTTTTGCGAAAAATATCCAATGAATTTTTGTGTGCCACTGTTGATTTCCCAAATTTATTGAAAACCCCATCAATCAACGAGGCGACCGATGTGAAAGTCGCATTGAGGGATGGAGGTGGCGCAGTGTACGGATTGATTCATCCTATTTTGTCGGTGATTTCCCGTGGAATATTGACAATTGTCAATCAAGCAAACAATTGATTCCTATTTTAAAGGATCGTCAAATTATTGATGGCCGTGTTTCTTGGTTTGATCAATTGAGATCAATGGTCTTTCAATAGATGAGGTTGCATTTCTTCGCTCGCAGGAGATCAGCGCCAATGCAGCAGGCAAAAGAAAAGGGGACCGTGTTGAACACGGTCCCCTTGGATGGGATCAGCTGGCTTGCGGGTCCAACCGATGAAAGGTTGACCTTCAGGCTGGTTGCATTGGGTCGCGAGGCCCGATGCTTGTGGCTTACTCGACCTTGGCCTTCGCGCGCAGGTCTTCCTGGTACTTCTGCAGGCGCTGCTGTTGCAGCTGCTGCGTGATCTGCGGCTTCACTTCTTCCAGCTTCGGCAGTTGGGCCTGGCGGATGTCGTCGACGCGGATGATGTGGTAGCCGAACTGGGTCTTGACCGGGGCAGGGGTGGTCTCGCCCTTCTTGAGCTTGATCATCGCTTCCGAGAACTCGGGCACGAAGCTGGCGGGGTTGGCCCAGTCGAGGTCGCCGCCGTTGGCGCCCGATCCCGGGTCCTTGCTCTGCTTCTTGGCGATGTCTTCGAACTTGGCGCCCTTCTTCAGGTCGGCCATGATCTTCTTGGCTTGGTCCTCGGTCTCGACCAGGATGTGGCGGGCCTTGAATTCCTTGCCGCCGTTGGCTGCCACGAACTTGTCGTACTCGGCCTTCACGTCGGCGTCGGACACCGCGTTGGTCTTGCGGTAGTTCTCGAACAGCGCGCGGATCAGGATGGCCTGACGGGCGAGTTCGAGCTGGTTCTTGTAGTCCTCGGTGGCGTCCAGGCCTTGCTTTTGCGCTTCCTGCATGAACACTTCGCGCGCCACGATTTCCTCGCGCAGCTGGCTTTGCATCTCGGGCGTCACCGGGCGGCCGGCTGCCGCCAGCTGCTGGGCCAGGACGTCCATGCGGGCCTTGGGCACCGGCTTGCCGTTGACGATGGCTGCGTTCTGCGCCAGGGCCGACAGGGGGAGTGCACCGATCAGCGCTGCGGCCGCAACGGCCTGCAAGATGTGTTTTTTCATGAAATGAATATCAGGCTGGAGAGGAAATGCGCGTGTAGGAAAAGGCGCGGGAAAGAAAGCAGGAATCAGGAGAAAAGAAGGAGAGGGTGGGCGGCCGCGGCGAACGCGGCAAGCAACCGATTGGACGACTCAGAGCACCTCGATGGCGATGGCGTGCAGACCCTGTGCGATAAAAACTTGGAGGGCATCATACACAAGCCGATGCCGCGCCACGCGGGGCTTTCCGTCGAACAGCGGGGAGGCGATGCGCACCCGGAAATGCGTGCCGTAGCCCTCGGCGTTGGCGCCCGCATGGCCCGCGTGGGCGGCGCTTTCGTCGATCACTTCGAGTTGCGTGGGCGAAAGCGATGCGCGCAGCGCCGCCTCGAGCGCGGCCACGGTGGGCAGGGGGAAGGTGGTGGCGTCGGTCATGCGGTCGGCTTGTCTTCCTTGAGGTGCGGCGCGATGTACAGGCCCTGCGCCACCAGGAAGACGATCGGGAACACATAGCCCCAGAGCTTGAAGTTGACCCAGGCCTCGGTCGTGAAGTACGCCGCCACGTAGCCGTTGATGAGCGCCATGAAGAGGCAATAACCGATCCACGCCACGTTGAGCCGGCCCCAGATGCGCTCGGGCAGCTCGAGCTGCGCGCCCAGCAGCATCTTCAGGAAGTTCTTCTTCAGCGCCCACAGCGCCACCGCCAGCGCGACGGCCATGGCGCCGTACAGCACCGTGGGCTTCCACTTGATGAAGCGGTCGTCGTGCAGCACCAGCGTGAGCGTGCCGAACAGCAGGATCAGCACCAGCGTGGCCTTCTGCATCGCCTGCAGCTTGCGCTCCATCGCGTAGATGACGGCCATCTGCACCACGGTGGCGGCCATCAGCACGCCGGTGGCGGTGTAGATGTCGGCGAACTTGTAGGCGCCGAAGAACAGCAGGATCGGAAAGAAGTCGAGGAGCAGTTTCATTTCTTCTTCTGGAAGTCGAGCGAGGCCGAGTTCATGCAGTAGCGCAGGCCGGTTTCGGTGGGGCCGTCGGGGAACACGTGGCCCAGGTGGGCGCCGCAATTGGCGCAGACGTTCTCGGTGCGCACCATGCCGTGCGAACGGTCGACGATGTTGCGGATGGCGCCGGGCACCGCTTCTTCGGAGAAGCTGGGCCAGCCGCAGCCGGCGTCGAACTTGGTGGCCGCTTCGAACAGCTTGGCGCCGCAGCAGATGCAGTGGTAGGTGCCGTCGTCCCAGTGGGCTTCGTACTTGCCGGTGAAGGGGCGTTCGGTGGCGGCGTGGCGCGTCACCTCGAAGGCGGCGGGTTCGGCGCCCTTCTCAGCGAGCAGGGCTTTCCATTCGGCGTCGGTTTTCTGTACGGGCGTGGTCATGATGAGCAGCTGATTTCGATCGTGGAGGCCCAGTCGGGCGGGAAGCCGGCGTAGTCGTCGGCACCGGGGTGTTCTTCACATGGGGTTTGGAGCAGCGTCAGCAAGGTTGCCACACCCGCGTGGTCCTTTTGCTGACTGGCTTCGATGGCCTGCTGGCCCAGGTGGTTCCGCAGCACGAACTTGGGGTTCGACTGCAGCATCAATTTTGCCGCTTCGGCACGCTGCGATTGTGCATGGCGCTCCGAAAAAGAGAGCAGCCAGGCATCGAAGCCGGCGCGGTCGAGGAACAGGTCGCGCACCGGCTCCACGTTGCCGTCGGCCATGTGATTCGACAGGCGGCGCCAGAAGATGGTGTGGTCGACCTTCTCGGCCGCCATCAGCTTGAGCACGCCCTCGATCAGCGCGCGGTCGCCCTCGGCGGGCGCCGACAGGCCCAGCTTGGCGCGCATGCGGTCTTCGAAGGCGTTGGGGAACACGGTCTTGTACGACTCCAGCGCGGCCACGGCGATTTCCTGGTCGCCGATCAGCGGCAGCAGCGCCTGCGCCAGGCAGAACAGGTTCCAGTAGGCGACGTTGGGCTGCTGGTTGAAGGCGTAGCGGCCCTGGGTGTCGCTGTGGTTGCAGATGTGGCGCGGGTCGAAGCCGTCGAGGAACTGGAACGGCCCGTAGTCGATGGTGAGCCCGAGGATGCTCATGTTGTCGGTGTTCATCACCCCGTGGCAGAAGCCCACGGCCTGCCACTGGGCGAGCAGGGCGGCGGTGCGCTCGCTCACGGCCTCGAGGAAGGCGGCGTAGGCATTGCCGTTGAAGCGCGCCGTGGCGCGGCACTCGGGGTAGTAGCGGTCGATGACGTAGTCGGCCAGCGCGCGCAGCTCGTCTTCGCGCTGGTTGGCGGCGAAGTGCTCGAAGTGGCCGAAGCGGATGAAGCTCGGCGCCACGCGGGTGACGACGGCAGCGCTTTCCAGCTCTTCGCGGCGCACGCGGGCGTCCGAGCCGGTCACGCACAGCGCGCGCGTGGTCGGAATGCCCAGGCCATGCATGGCTTCGCTGCACAGGAACTCGCGGATGCTCGAACGCAGCACGGCGCGGCCGTCGCCGCCGCGCGAGTAGGGCGTGCGCCCCGCGCCCTTGAGCTGCACCTCGAGCCCGCCCTCGGTCTCGCCGAGCAGGATCGCGCGCCCATCGCCCAGTTGCCCGGCCCAGACCCCGAACTGGTGGCCGCTGTAGACCGTGGCGAATGGCCGAGTGCCCGCGACCGGCAGGCTGCCGGTGAGGGCGGCCAGCGTCGTGTCCGACTCGCGCCAGCCGGGCGGCAGGCCCAGCTCACGCGCCACGGCGTCGCTGTGGCCGACCCAGTACGGGTCGGGCAGCGGCGTGGGGCGCAGTTCGGTGAAAAAGGCGGGGCCCAGCGTCGAGAAGCCGGGCTTCCAGCGCAGGCCCAGGTCGGCGACCGGGGTGTCTTCGGCTAACAAGCTCATGCCCGGATTGTCCGGCAGCGCGCGAAACCCCAGGCCGTTGAGGCCATCGGGCGCGTGGGGCGGGCGGCGCCGCTCAGTTCAGCAGCGCGCCGCGCAGCGCCCCGGCGCCGTCGAGCGCCAGGCTGGCGCGGTACTGGGCCGGCGGCAGGCCGAACCAGCGCTTGCAGGCGCGAAAGAAGTTGCTGACGTCCACGAAGCCCAGCCGGTCGGCCACGTCCGCGAGCGTGTGGCGCTGTTCGGCCAGGTACTGCTTGGCGAGTTCGCGGCGGGTGCGGTCGAGCAGCGCCTGGAACGACACCGACTCCTCCTGCAGGCGGCGCTGCAGCGTGCGGTCGGCCAGTCCGAGGCCGGAGGCCACGTCCTGGCGGCGCGGCTCGCCGTGCTGCAGCCGGCGCGCGATCTCGGCGCACACCAGGCTGGCGGTGGTGGTCTGTCCCAGCAGGTTGAGCTGGTCGTCGAGCAGGTGCTCCTGCATCTCGCCCAGCGCCGGGTGGTGGGTGGGCAGCGGCATGGTCATGTCGGCCGACGACAGCAGCACGCGGTTGGCGGGCGCGTTGAAGCGGATCTCGCAGCCGAAGGCCTCGCGGTGCAGCCGGTCGTTGGCCGGCGGCGGGTAGACGAATTCCATGGCCAGCGGCTGCAGCTCGCGCCGCGTGAGCCACTGGCACTGCATGAGCACGGTCAGCAGGGCGTACTCGACGCGCTGGCGCGGAATCGGCAGGCTGCCGCCGGTGTGCTCCATGACCATCCAGCAGCCGCGCGCGTCGGACTGCAGCGAGAAGGCGGTGGCGTCGGAGATCACGGCCATGTAGCGCGTGAGCCGCGTGAGCGCCGCGCCCAGGGTGGGGCTGCAGGCCATGGCGTGGCCCACGGTGCCCAGCTTGCTGTGCGTGGCGGCCAGGTCGCGGTCCAGGCCCAGCGTGGGCCGCCCGGCATGCGCCACGGCCACCTGCCACAGCACGGAGATCTCGTCGACCGGGATGCGCGCGTTCTGGCGGTGCAGCGAGTCGGGGTCGAAGCCGGCATCGCGCAGCAGCGCGGGCACGTTCAGCCCCTCGGCCTCGAACATCGACAGCACCCCCTCCAGCCATGCGGCCGAGCTGGTGCGCAGCTCGGGCTGCGGACAGCCGGGGCGGCGCGACGGCCGGCGCGAATGGCGCGGCAGGGGGGCTTCTGAAGTCATTCGATTGGCTCGCTTGCGATAGCGGTGAAAACAGGGCCGGTTCCTAGAATTTTTCCAGTGCACGGCGGCCCGGAGTATGGGTGCCGCGCGCCAAGCCAGGAATTCCGATTAACCCGGTGTGGAGACAAAACATGAAGACAACGACAACAGCACAAAACCAGGGTGCGGCAGGACAGACGGCGATGGCGCGCGCCATCGCCACCATGGCCACGCTGGCCGCAGCGGCGGCGCTTGCAGCCTGCGGTGGCGGTTCGTCCGGGGCGACCGCCTTTCCCGTGCTGCCGCCTGCACCGGCTCCGGCACCCGCGCCCGCTCCGGCACCCGCCGCCGACGGCCCCATGGTGCGCCAGACCACGGCCGGCAAGGTCGAGGGCACGGACGAGAGCGCCAGGAATGGCACCTGGTCCTGGAAGGGTGTTCCGTTCGCCCAGCCGCCGGTCGGCGCACTGCGCTGGCGCGCACCGGTCGAGCCCGAAGCCTGGACCGGCATCCGCCCGGCCAAGGCCTTCGGCAACGCCTGCCTGCAGATCGGCCGGATCTTCAGCCCCGGCACTAGCAACACCTACGACGCCACCATCGGCACCAACCTGGGCAAGCCGGTCGGCAGCGAAGACTGCCTGTTCGTCAACATCTGGCGTCCGGCCACCACCGAGAAGAACCTGCCGGTGCTGCTGTTCATCCATGGCGGCAGCAACATTTCGGGTTACACGGCCGATCCGCTGTACGACGGCGCGGCGCTGGCCAAGGCCACCAATGCAGTGGTCATCACCGCCAGCTACCGCCTGGGCATCCTGGGCTTTTTGAACATGCCGCAGCTGCGGCCGGGCGGCAGCGCGGGCGACGACTCGGGCAACTTCGCGCTGCTGGACAACATGGCGGCGCTGCGCTTCATCCAGGGCAACGTCGCCAACTTCGGCGGCGACCCGGGCAACGTCACGCTGTCGGGCGAGTCGGCCGGTGCGACCAACTTGCTGGCGGTGATGACCTCGCCGATGGCCAAGGGCCTGTTCCACAAGGCCTTCGAGATGAGTGGCGGCATTTCGCTCAAGACCAATCTGCCGCCCGGGACGCTGCCGACGCTGCAGCCGGTGTCGGCCTCGTTGACGCAGGGCCAGACGATCCTCGAAAAGCTGCTGGTCGCCGACGGCACCGTGGCCGATGAAGCGGCGGCCAAGGTGTATATCGGCACGCGCTCGCCGGCGCAGATCGCCGAGTACCTGCGTGCGCAGGAGGGTGGGGCGCTGCTGACCAAGGTCACTGCCGCCGGGCAGGGTTCCGTTGCGCCCATTCCCGACGGCACGGTGCTGCCGTCGGACCCGATCGGCGCCATCGCGGCCGACAAGTACGTCAAGGTGCCCATGCTCGCGGGCAACACGCGCGACGAAGGCAAGCTCTTCGCCTCGCTGCTGGGATCGCTGGGCATCCCGGGCCTGAAGGCGGGCTGGATCGTCAAGGACGACGCACGCTTCTCGATGATGTTCAACTTCAATCCGGACGCCGCCCCCACGCTCACGGTGAACGAAATCATCGACGCTTCCTACCTTCCGGTAGGTACTCCCGGCACGGGCTACAACGCAGCGACCGACATCGTCACGAAGGGCCTGTTCGGCGCCAACCGCGACAACCTGCTCAACACCATGAAGACGCGCCAGTCGAACATCTGGCACTACCGCCTCGACTGGTCGCAGGAGGCCGCGCCGTGGAACGACGTGTACGGCGCCGCGCACGCCTTCGACCTGCCGTTCGTGTTCGGCAACTTCGAGGGTTCGCTGCTGAGCAACGTGATGGGTGGCAAGGCCAACGAGAAGGGGCGCGTGGCGCTGTCGAAGGCCGTCATGGCCAGCGTCGGGGCCTTCATGCGCAACGGCGATCCGAACACGCCCGAGCTCGGTGCCACCTGGGGAACGTGGCCCTCGCAGTTGCTGCTCGACGCCACGCCCACCGCCACGAAGATCACCGCGGCGCCCTGATCAAAGGGATCGCCGTCCTGCCCCGAGACGTGCCTGGGCAACGCATGCCATCCACCAGAACGATCACAGAGACAACACCATGAGGATTTCCATGCACCCCCGCCGATGGCGCCTTGCCGCGTCGCTGCTTGCCATCGCGGCGGGCCTTGCGGCCTGCGGTGGCGGTTCGTCGGGCGGCAGCGGGTTCAGCTTCTTTCCGCCCGCCGCCGAAACGCCACCCGCGCAGCCGCCGGTCACGCCCGAGACGGGCCCGGTCCGCAAGTGGGGCTACATCACGCTGCCCGATGGCAACCGGATGCGCTATTCGCTGCTGCTGCCCAGCGGAGGCAACGCCACCTATCCGCTGCTGGTCGAGTACGACGGCTACAGCTCGGGCTCGGCCCCGAACATCGGCCAGCGCTGGCTGGCCGAGGGCTATGCGGTGATGGGCCTCAATGTGCCGGGCACCGGCTGCTCGACGGGCGACGACCAGGTCTTCGACGCCAGCACCGGCGCGGCCGGTGCCTTCGCCCTCGAATGGGCCGGCAAGCAGCCATGGTCGAACGGCAAGATCGGCATGATCGGCTACTCGTACTCGGGCTACAACCAGCTGTGGGTGGCCGCGCACCGGCCCAAGGGCCTGCTGGCGATCACGCCCAGCAAGAACGTGACCGACCCGTACCGCGACGTGGGCTACCCGGGCGGCATCAAGAACGTCGGCTTTCCCGCGCAGTGGTGGGGCGGCTTCCCGGCCACCTGGAACCGCGCGGCCGCGCTGGCCGCCAAGCTCGACGGCGACACGGAGTGCGCCAAGACCGTGGCCGACAACATCGAGAAGCTCAAGCGCCCCGATCTCGACCTGACCAAGTGGCTCGAGAACCCGTACGCCGACGGCCTCTACGTGAAGCGCAGCGCGTTTTACGAGACCGGCAAGATCGACATTCCCGCACTGGGCACCCAGTCGTGGCAGGACGAGCAGATCGGCCCGCGCTCGGGCTACTACGAAGACACCATGGCGCCCGAAAAGATGTGGCTCATCAGCTCCAACGGCGACCACCACACCAACGTCACCTCCGACTACATCGACGGCACGCTCAAGCGCTTTCTCGCCCATTTCGTGAAGGGCGAGGACAACGGTTTCGAGAAGGAGCCGCACGTGCGCCTGCTGCAGGAAATGCAGCAGACCGACCAGAAGGCGATCAACGGTGCCGCCAAGCTGAAGCAGACGGCCGTGGCCGAGTTCGACCGCCTGCCGGTCAAGGTCAAGCCGATGCGCCTGTGGATGCAGCCGGGCGGCGTGCTCGCCGACGCGAAGCCGACCGCCGGCGCGGCCTCGTCCGACTACCGGTATCCGGCCAAGAGCCCGGTGGTGAACAACCCGGCCGCCGAAGGCTGGCAGGCCGTGGCCGATGCGGAAAAGGACGGCCAGCTCACCTTCACCACCGCCGCATTGCCCGAGGACCTGAGCTTCTACGGGGAAGGCTCGGCCGACCTGTACCTGAGCGCCACCGCCGACAGCACCGACCTGCAGGTCACGGTGTCGGAAGTGCGCCCCGACGGCAAGGAGATGTTCGTGCAGCGCGGCTGGCTGCGCGCCTCCAAGCGGGCGCTTGACGCCAGCCGCTCCACCGAGCTGCGCCCCTTCGGCGACTTCACCCAGCCCAAGGAAGCGCCGCTGCAGTCCGGCCAGCCCAACCTGGTGCGCATCGAGATCCAGAAGTTCGCCCATGCCTTTCGCGCCGGCTCCAGCATCCGCGTGACGGTGGACTCGCCGTCGCAGACCGGCTTCTGGCTGTTCGGCAACGACACGAGGCCTTCGACCAACACGCTGTGGCACCAGGGCGCGAGCGCGTCGAGCATCGTGCTGGGCTACGTCGCCTACCCGCATGCGGCCGCGCTGCCCGAGTGCGGCAAGACGCTGCGCCAGCCGTGCCGGACCAACGTGGTGACGGTGCCCGCGGGCACCGGTCCGAAGGCGCCCACTTGAGCCGCTTCGTTCAATCATGCAGTGCGGGTTTGTGTCATTGTGCAAGTGGCCGAAGCTTGCGTGAATCTCTCGTTCGCAACGCTTTTTGAAGTCATTTCACATAGGAGTCCGTAGATGCTGGGTTTGATGCAAGACCAACCGCTTTTGATCTCGTCGCTGATCGAGTTCGTCGAGCGCCACAACGGCGACGGCGAGATCGTCTCGCGCCGTGTCGAGGGCGATATCCACCGTTGCACCTGGAGCGACATCGCATCGCGCGCCAGGCAGGTGGCCAATGCGCTGGATGGCGAGCAGCTGCTGTTCAGCGACCGCATCGCCACCCTGGCCTGGAACGGCTACCGCCACCTGGAGCTGTACTACGGCGTGAGCGGCAGCGGCCGCGTGCTGCACACCATCAACCCGCGCCTGCACCCCGACCAGATCGCGTGGATCGCCAACCATGCCGAAGACCAGATCCTGTGCTTCGACCTGAGCTTCCTGCCGCTCGTGCAGGCGGTGCATGCGCGCTGTCCCACGATCCGGAAATGGGTTGCACTGTGTGACGCCGACAAGCTGCCGGCCGACAGCGGCGTGCCCAACCTCGTGAGCTACGAGGCCTGGATCGGCACGCAGTCCACCACCTACGATTGGCCCACCTTCGACGAGAACTCGGCCTCGAGCATGTGCTACACGAGCGGCACCACGGGCAACCCGAAGGCCGCGCTGTACAGCCACCGCTCGACCATGCTGCACGCCTACGCCGCTGCGCTGCCCGACGTCATGCGCATCTCGGCGCAAGACTCGGTGCTGCCGGTGGTGCCGATGTTCCACGTCAACGCCTGGGGCATTCCGTACTCGGCCGCGCTGGTGGGCTGCAAGCTCGTGTTCCCGGGTCCGTCGCTGGACGGCAAGTCGGTGTACGAGCTCATCGAGTCCGAAGGCGTGACCTTCGCGGCCGGCGTGCCCACCGTGTGGCAGATGATGCTGGGCCACATGCAGACCAACGGCCTGAAGTTCAGCAAGCTGAACCGCACCGTCATCGGCGGCTCGGCCTGCCCGCCGGCCATGATCACGGCGTTCCAGGAGAACTACAACGTCGAGGTGCTGCATGCCTGGGGCATGACCGAGATGAGCCCGCTGGGCACGCTGTGCACGCTGAAGAACAAGCACCTGTCGCTGCCCGCCGACGCGCAGCTGCAGATCCGCATGAAGCAGGGCCGCGCCATCTTCGGCGTCGACATGAAGATCGTCGACGGCAACGGCGACGAGCTGCCCTGGGACGGCAAGGCCTACGGCGACCTGTTGGTCAAGGGCCCCTGGGTCGTCAAGGAGTACTACAAGGGCGAGGGCGGCAATCCGCTGGTCGCCGACGCCGCGGGCCGCGGCTGGTTCCCCACCGGCGACGTGGCCACCATCGATGCCGAGGGCTACCTGCAGATCACCGACCGCAGCAAGGACGTGATCAAGTCCGGCGGCGAGTGGATCAGCTCCATCGACATCGAGAACATCGCCGTCGCGCACCCGGCCATCGCCATGGCGGCCTGCATCGGCGTGTTCCACCCCAAGTGGGACGAGCGCCCGATCATCGCCGTCGTGAAGAAGCCCGGCGCCGAAGTCACCCGCGAGGAGCTGCTGAAGTTCTACGAGGGCAAGACCGCCAAGTGGCAGATCCCCGACGACGTGGTGTTCGTGGAGGCCATTCCGATCGGCGCCACCGGCAAGATCCTCAAGACCAAGCTTCGCGAACTGCTCAAGGACTACAAGCTGCCGGGCCTCTGAAGCACGGCCAAAGCCCACCCGCACTGTCGCGCACGCGATAGGAAGGCCGCCCCGGCGGCTTTCCTTCCGGGCATTCCCTGTGCGGCGAAGAAAAGGGCGCTTGTACGCTGGCGTCCCGCCTTTCAACCAGGAGACTCTTCATGCACTTCGGTATCAAGTCAGTGGCCGCCTGCGCCATGTTGGTGAGTGTTTCAGCGTCGTTTGCCCAGAAGGGCGAAACCGTCAAGATCGCCTGGCTGGACCCGCTGTCGGGTCTGATGGCGGCCGTGGGCACCAACCAGCTCAAGACGACCCAGTACCTGGCTGACGAGTTCAACAAGAAGAATGCGTCGGGCGTGAAGTTCGAGATCATCGCGATCGACAACAAGCTGAGCCCGCAGGAGACCACCGCGGCGCTGCGCTCGGCGCAGGACCAGGGCGCGCGCTACATCACCCAGGGCAACGGCTCGGGCCCGGCGCTCGCGATCATCGACGCCGTCGAGAAGAACAACGCGCGCAATCCCGGCAAGGAACTGCTCTACCTGAACTATGCGGCGGTCGATCCCGACCTGACCAACAGCAAGTGCAGCTACTGGCACTTCCGCCTCGATGCCGACACCTCCATGAAGATGGAAGCGCTGACCACCTGGATGAAGGACCAGGCCGACATCAAGAAGGTCTACATCCTGGGCCAGAACTACTCCCACGGCCAGCAGGTGTCCAAGTTCGCCAAGGACAACCTCAAGACCAAGCGCCCTGACATCCAGATCGTCGGCGACGACCTGCACCCGCTCGCGCAGGTGCGCGATTTCTCGCCCTACATCGCCAAGATCAAGGCCTCGGGCGCCGACACGGTCATCACCGGCAACTGGGGCTCCGACCTCTCGCTGCTCATCAAGGCGGCGAACGACTCGGGGCTGGACGTCAAGTTCCTCACGTACTACGCACCGGGCGCCGGCACGCCCACGGCCATGGGCGCCACCTCGGCAGGCAAGGTCTACACCGTGGCCTATGCCCACTACAACATGGGCGGCGAAATCCAGCGGCTGCTGACCGGCTACAAGAAGAAGATGAACGACGACCTGACGCAGTCCTCGATCTATCACACCTTCGCATTGCTCGATGCCGCTTTCGTGCAGACCAAGTCGACCGACCCCGTCAAGGTGGCCGCGGCGCTCGAAGGCATGAAGATCAAGAGCTTCAACGGCGAGGTCGAGATGCGCAAGGCCGACCACCAGTTGCAGCAGGGCCTGTACATCTCGCGCTGGGAGAAGGCCAGCGCCAAATACCCCTACGACGCCGAGAACACCGGCTACACCAACGTCCCCGTGAAGTATTACGAGTCGTATGTGGCGAGCACGCCCACGACCTGCCAGATGAAGCGCCCCTAGGCGTCTTTGTGAACGCATTTCCTACCCATCGGTAGAAGATACCTACCGCCGGGTAGCAAAAGAAGGAAATGCACTGTCGCCTGCGCGATAGATACGTGCCTTTGCAGCCCCTTCCTTACGGGCATTCCCTGAGGGGTGGGGTGGCAAAGACTTGTACGCTTGTGCAGCGTTTTTGATATCGGTTTGACCAGGAGATATAGATTGAAGTTCGCTCTGAAGATCGCTACCGCCGCCGTGCTCGCGGCAAGTGCCACCGGTGCCCTTGCCCAGAAGGGTGAGACCGTCAAGATCGCGTGGCTGGACCCGCTGTCGGGCCTGATGGCGGCCGTCGGTACCAACCAGCTCAAGACCTTCCAGTTCCTGGCCGAAGAATTCAACAAGAAGAACGTGGCCGGCGTGAAGTTCGAGGTCATCGGCATCGACAACAAGCTCAGCCCGCAGGAAACCACCGCCGCGCTGCGCTCGGCCATGGACCAGGGTGCGCGCTACGTGGTGCAGGGCAACGGCTCCGGCCCGGCGCTGGCCATCATGGACGCGCTCGAAAAGCACAACGCCCGCAACCCGGGCAAGGAAGTCGTGTACTTCAACTACGCGGCCGTCGATCCCGATCTGACCAACAGCAAGTGCAGCTACTGGCACTTCCGCCTCGATGCCGACACCTCCATGAAGATGGAAGCCCTGACCACCTTCATGAAGGACCAGGCCGACATCAAGAAGGTGTACCTGATCAACCAGAACTACTCGCACGGCCAGCAGGTCGCGAAGTACGCCAAGGACAACCTCAAGACCAAGCGCCCCGACGTGCAGATCGTCGGCGACGACCTGCACCCGCTGGCCCAGGTGCGCGACTTCGCGCCCTACATCGCCAAGATCAAGGCCTCGGGCGCCGACACCGTCATCACCGGCAACTGGGGTTCCGACCTGGCGCTGCTCATCAAGTCGGCCAACGACGCAGGCCTGAACGTCAAGTTCTACACCTACTACGCCGTGACCAACGGCACGCCGACCGCCATGGGCGCGGCCTCGGACGGCAAGGTCTACATGGTGGGCTACAGCCACTACAACGCGCCGGGCCCGATCGCGCCGATGATGAACGAGTTCAAGAAGCGCTTCAACGAAGACCTGTACACGACGTCGCCGTACACCGTGTACGCGATGCTCGCCGAAGCCTTCGTGCGCACCAAGTCGACCGACCCCGTCAAGGTGGCCGCCGCCATGGAAGGCATGAAGTTCAAGAGCTTCAACGGCGACGTCGAGATGCGCAAGTCCGACCACCAGCTGCAGCAGGGCCTGTGGATCACGCGCTGGCAGAAGGCCGACGCGAAGAGCCCGTACAGCCCGGAGAACACCGGCTACACGCTGGCACCGGTCAAGTACTACGAGCCCTACGTCTCGAGCACGCCCACCTCGTGCCAGATGAAGCGACCCGGCGGCGCCTCCTGATCGCCTGCTGATCGCTCACTGACCGGTCGAGGCCCGACTTCAACACTCGGGCCTCTTTCTTTTTCAACCGACACGGAAGACCGATGAACGTCGAATTCTTCGTCATCTCACTGCTCAACGGCGTCAGCTACGGCCTGCTGTTGTTCATGCTGAGCTCTGGCCTTACGCTGATCTTCAGCATGATGGGTGTGCTCAACTTTGCACACGCCAGCTTCTACATGCTGGGCGCCTATTTCGCCTACACCCTGTCAGGCATCGTCGGCTTCTGGCCCGCGCTCTTTCTCTCGCCGCTGCTGGTGGGGGCACTGGGGGCGGCCTTCGAGCGCTACAGCCTGCGCCGGGTCCACAAGTTCGGCCACGTGCCCGAGCTGCTGGTGACCTTCGGTCTTTCGTACCTCATCCTCGAGCTGGTCCAGCTGGTCTGGGGGCGTTCCACGGTGCCCTACGGCCTGCCCGAGGCACTGCAGGGCCCGCTCTTCACGCTGTACGGCACGCAGTTCCCCAAGTCGCGTTCCTTCATCATGCTGGTGGCGCTGCTGATGCTGGTGTCCGTGTGGCTGCTGCTCACGCGCACCCGCATCGGCCTGGTGATCCAGGCGGCGCTCAAGCACCCCGACATGGTCGAGGCGCTGGGCCACAACGTGCCGCGCGTATTCATGCTGGTGTTCGGCGGCGGTGCCGCACTCGCCGGCCTGGCGGGCGTGATCGGCGGCAACACCTATGTCACGGAGCCGGCCATGGCCGGTTCGGTCGGCACCATCATCTTCGTGGTGGTGGTGGTCGGCGGCATGGGCTCGCTGGCGGGCGCCTTCCTGGCGTCGCTGCTGATCGGGATCATCCAGACCTTCGCGGTCGCGCTGGACCAGTCGCTGGCCACCGCGCTGCAGGCCCTGGGCGTGGCCGTGACCGACCAGACCTTCGGCTACGAGCTGCTCAAGCTCACGATCTCGCAGGTCGCACCGATCCTGCCGTACCTGTTCCTCGTGCTGATCCTCATCTTCCGCCCGAAGGGTCTTCTGGGCACCCGGGAGGACTGACACCATGACCACCGCAACCACCACTTCACCGACGACCCCGACGCGGTACTACCGCTTCAAGCCCTGGAACATCGGGCGCTACCTGGTCTGGGCGCTGTTCGCCCTGGTGCTGATCATCTCGCCGATGCTGTTCAAGAGCAGCCTGGCGCTGACGATGCTCTCGCAGATGGGCTACCTGATCATCATCTGCCTGAGCTACAACATCCTGCTGGGGCAGGGCGGCATGCTGAGCTTCGGCCATGCCGTCTACACCGGCCTGGGCTCGTTCATCGCCATCCATGCGATGAACCTGGCGACCAAGGGCGGCCCGACGATTCCGCTGGTGCTCATTCCGCTCGTCGGTGGCCTGGCGGGGATGTTCTTCGCCATCCTGCTGGGTTTCGTGACCACCAAGAAGTCGGGCACCACCTTTGCCATGATCACCATGGGCATCGGCGAGCTCGTGGCCTCGATGGCGCTGATGTTCCCCAGCTTCTTCGGCGGCGAGGGCGGTATCACCACCGACCGCGTGTACGGCCCCACCTTCTTCGGCTTCAACTTCGGCTCGCAGATCCAGGTGTACTACCTGATCGCCGTGTACTGCTTCGTGTGCACCGCGCTCATGTATGCCTTCACCGGCACGCCGCTGGGCCGCATGCTGAATGCCGTGCGCGACAACCCGGAGCGCGTCGAGTTCATCGGCTACAACACGCAGCGCGTGCGCTACTTCGCGTTCATCATCGCGGGCTTCTTCGCCGGCATCGGCGGCGGCCTGGCCTCGATCAACTTCGAGATCGTGAACGCGGCCGACAGCCTGAACGCCATCCGCTCGGGCGGCTACCTGCTGTTCACCTTCCTGGGCGGCGCGGTGTTCTTCTTCGGCCCGATCATCGGCGCGGTGCTGCTGGTGTTCGCCTCGATCCTGCTGTCCGAACTGTCGAAGGCCTGGCAGCTGTACTTCGGCCTGGTGTTCGTGTTCATGGTGATGTTCGCCCCCGGCGGCATCGCCAGCCTGGTCATGATGAACCTGCGCGTGGCCAAGTTCGGCAAGTTCAACCGCTTCTGGGGCCTGTATGCCGCGCTCGCCGTGGCCCTGGTGCCGGTGGTGGTCGGCGCTGCCGCGCTGATCGAGATGATCTATCACATCCAGCTCAACGCGGCGATGGGCCCGGACCTGAAGTTCTTCGGCACCATGCTGAACACGGCGGGCGTGACCAGCTGGCTGGGCGCCATCGCGATCCTGGCCGTCGGCCTGGGCCTGCTCGAGGTGGCACGACGCCGCTTCGTGCGGGTCTGGGGCCAGGCGCAGGAAGAGATCGAAGCAGAAATCAAACGTCGGGAGGCGGCGTAAATGAGCGCGCAATACGCATTGGAACTGAAGGCGCTGCGCAAGAATTTCGGCAAGACCGAAATCATCCGCGGCGTGGACCTGGCGGTGAAGGCCGGCGAACGCATCGCCGTGATCGGGCCGAACGGCGCGGGCAAGTCGACGCTGTTCAACCTGATCAGCGGGCGGCTCACGCCCACCAGCGGCGAGGTGCTGCTCAACGGGCAGCGCATCGACGGCAAGAAGCCCTATGAAATCAACCGCCTGGGGCTGTCGCGCAGCTTCCAGATCACCAACATCTTCCCGAAGCTCAGCGTCTTCGAGAACCTGCGCTGCGGCGTGCTGTGGAGCCTGGGCTACAAGTACACCTTCCTGCGCTTTCTCTCGAACCTGGACGACGCCAACGCGCGCACCGAAGAGCTCATCAAGCAGATCGGCCTGGAGCGCAAGCGCGACGTACATGCGGTGAACCTCACCTATGCCGAGCAGCGCGCGCTCGAGATCGGCGTGACCATCGCCGGCGGCGCCGGCGTGATCCTGCTGGACGAGCCCACGGCCGGCATGAGCAAGACCGAGACCTCGCACTTCATCTCGCTCATCAAGCACGTCACCGTCGGCAAGACGCTGTTGACGGTGGAGCACGACATGGGCGTGGTCTTCGGGCTGGCCGACAAGATCGCCGTGGTGGTCTACGGCGAGGTCATCGCCTTCGACACGCCGGCTGCCGTGCGCGCCAATGCGCGCGTGCAGGAGGCTTACCTGGGTTCTTCCGTGGCCGATGCACAAGGGGCGGGACACTGACATGCTGAAGCTTCACGACATCCACGCCTACTACGGCAAGAGCCATGTGCTGCATGGCGTTTCCTTCGACGTCCGCCCGGGCGAGATCGTGGCCCTGCTGGGTCGCAACGGCTCGGGCCGTTCGACCACGGCCAAGGCCATCATGGGCCTGGTGCATGCCGAGGGCACGCTGCAGTGGAAGGGCGGCGACATCCTGCGTCGCAAGGCCTACGAGATCGCGCACATGGGCATCGGCTACGTGCCCGAGAACCGAGACATCTTCCCCAAGCTCACGGTGCACCAGAACCTGCTGCTGGGCCAGAAGGGCTCGGGCAAGGGCAGCCGCTGGTCGTTCGACGACATGTACGGCATGTTCCCGCGGCTGAAGGAGCGCCAGCACACCGAGGCCGGCGTGCTCTCGGGCGGTGAGCAGCAGATGCTCACGCTGTGCCGCACGCTCATGGGCGACCCTGACCTCATCATCATCGACGAGCCCACCGAAGGCCTCGCGCCCAAGATCGTCGAGCTGGTGGGGCAGTACCTGCGCACACTGAAGGACAAGGGCATCTCGGTGCTCCTCATCGAGCAGAAGCTCACCATCGCGATGCAGATTTCCGACCGCGCGCTCGTCATGGGCCACGGCAGCATCGTGTTCGACGGGACGCCCGACAGCCTGCGCGCCGACGGCACCACCCGCAGGGAGTGGCTGGAGGTTTAAGCAAACCCCCAGGCTTCGCGCACTTCGTGTCGCGCGCGCCTTCTCCCTTGCAGGGGGCAACACCTGCGGCCCGGCAAAGCCGGTTCCGCGGTGTTCCTGGAAAGTCCGGCTCTCTCTTGAGGCCCTTGTCCCGACAGCGACTGCGTGCCATTGTTCGGCCACGCAAAACGCCTAGAATCTTCGAAAAAGAACACTCGTGCTTTTTCTTCTTTTTCTTCACACACCAAGGAACGCAGCATGACGGCTGAATACAAAGTGCTCGGCGATGTCGCCGTGATCACCCTGACCAACCCGCCGGTCAACGGTCTCGGCTTCTCGACACGCATCGGCATCACCGACGGCCTGTCCAAGGCCAATGCCGACAGCGCCGTCAAGGCCATCGTCATCACCGGCGCCGGCAAGGCGTTCTCGGGCGGTGCGGACATCAAGGAATTCGGCACGCCCAAGGCGCTGCAAGAGCCCAACCTGCTGAGCGTGATCCTCTCGCTCGAAGCCTCGCCCAAGCCCATCGTCGCAGCCATCCATTCCGTGTGCATGGGCGGCGGCCTGGAGCTGGCCCTGGGTTGCCACTACCGCGTGGCCGCACCGGGCACCAGCGTGGCACTGCCTGAAGTCAAGCTCGGCCTGCTGCCGGGCGCCGGTGGCACGCAGCGCCTGCCGCGCGTGATTGGCGTGGAAACCGCCCTGAACATGATCGTCAGCGGCGAGCCCGTGAAGAGCGAACTGCTCGCCAGCCTGCCTGGCCAGAAGCTGTTCGACAAGCTGGCCGCCTCGGCCGAATCGGTGTTCGACGAAGCCGTCGAGTTCGCCAAATCGGTCGCTGCCAAGGGCGGCGAGCTGCCGCTGGTGCGCAACCTGCCGTGCAAGCACCCGCAAGGCGATGCCTACTTCCAGTTCGCCAAGAACATGGTCGGCGGCATGTCGAAGAACTACCCCGCGCCGCTGAAGTGCGTCGACGCCGTGCAGGCCGCGACCAAGATGAAGTTCGACGACGGCATGGCCGAAGAGCGGCGTCTCTTCACCGCGCTGATGTTCACGCCCGAATCGCTGGCCCTGCGCCACCTGTTCATGGCCGAGCGCGCCGCGAGCAAGATTCCCGACGTGCCCGAAGACACGCCCAAGCGCGAGATCAAGGCCGTGGGCGTCATCGGCGCCGGCACCATGGGCGGCGGCATCTCGATGAACTTCCTGAACGCGGGCATCCCCGTCAAGATCCTCGAGATGAAGCAAGAGGCGCTCGACCGCGGCATTGCCACCATCAAGAAGAACTACGAAGCCCAGGTCAAGAAGGGCAAGCTCAAGCAGGACAAGTACGAGCAGCGCATGGCGCTCCTGAGCACCACGCTGAGCTACGACGACCTGAAGGACGCCGACCTCATCATCGAAGCGGTGTTCGAAGAAATCGGCGTCAAGGAAAAGGTCTTCAAGGAACTCGACCGCGTCGCCAAGAAGGGCGCCATCCTGGCCTCGAACACCTCGACGCTCGACGTCGACAAGATCGCCTCGTTCACCGACCGTCCGCAGGACGTGGTCGGCATGCACTTCTTCAGCCCGGCCAACGTGATGAAGCTGCTCGAAGTGGTGCGCGGCAAGGCCACGTCCAAGGACGTGCTGGCCACCGTGATGGCCATCGGCAAGAAGATCAAGAAGACCTCCGTCGTGTCGGGCGTGTGCGACGGCTTCATCGGCAACCGCATGATCGAGCAGTACAGCCGCCAGGCCGGCTTCCTGCTGGACGAAGGCGCCACGCCGCAGCAGGTCGACAAGGCCATCGAGAAGTTCGGCTTTGCCATGGGCCCGTTCCGCATGGGCGACCTGGCCGGCAACGACATCGGCTGGGCGATCCGCAAGCGCCGCGCCGTCGAGCGCGCCGACATGAAGTACAGCCGTACGGCCGACAAGCTGTGCGAGCTGGGCCGCTTCGGCCAGAAGACCGGGGCAGGGTGGTACGACTACCAGGCCGGCAAGCGCGACGCCATCCCGTCGGAACTCGTCAACAAGATGATCGAGGACCACCGCAAGGAACTGGGCATCACGCCGCGCAAGATCTCCGACACGGAAATCGTGCAGCGCCTGGTGTTCGCCCTCGTCAACGAAGGCGCGCACATCCTGGAAGACGGCATTGCCTCCAAGTCGGGCGACATCGACATGGTGTACCTCACCGGCTACGGCTTCCCGATCTACCGCGGTGGCCCGATGCACTACGCCTCGCAGGTCGGCCTGTACAACGTGGCCGAGACGATGAAGCGCTTTGCGCTGAACCCGCGCGACGACGCCGAGTTCTGGCAGCCCGCACCGCTGATCCAGAAGCTGGTGGCCGAAGGCAAGTCCTTCAGCTGAGACGACTGACCCAGGATCAAGACCGCCCATGTTGAAACGCATCTTCCTCGGGCTGCTGCTGGTGCTCCTGGCACTGGTGGCGGCCGTGGCGGTCAAGACCTGGACCACGCCATCGCAGCAACTCGCGGTGGCGCCCGCACCCAAGCTGGACATCGACCTGCAGGCAGCTGCCAAACGGCTGTCTACGGCGATCACGTTCCGCACGGTGTCGAGCATGGACGACTCGGTCGCCAACGCGGCCGAGTTCGACAAGCTCCACGCTTACCTCGAACAGCAGTACCCCAAGGTCCACGCCACCCTGAAGAAGGAAGTGGTGGGCAACAAGGCGCTGCTCTACACATGGACCGGCACCGACCCGTCCGCCAAACCCATCGCGCTGATGGCGCACCAGGACATGGTGCCTATCGCCCCCGGCACTGAAAAAGCCTGGACGGTCGACCCCTTCGGCGGCGATATCAAGGACGGTTTCGTCTGGGGCCGCGGCACGCTCGACAACAAGAGCAATCTTTTCGCGCAGATGGAAGCCATCGAGCTTCTCATCGGCGCCGGCTTCAAGCCGAAGCAGACCGTCTACCTGGTCATGGGCGACGACGAAGAGGTGAGCGGCCTGCGTGGCGCGCTGCCCATCGCCGAACTGCTCAAATCGCGCAACGTGCGCCTCGATTGGGTGCTCGACGAAGGCCTGCTGGTGCTCGACGGCGTGCTGCCCGGTCTTTCGAAGCCCGCGGCGCTCATCGGCCTGGCCGAGAAGGGCTACGGCACGTTCTTCCTGTCGCTGGACACCGCCCCCGGCCATTCGTCGATGCCGCCGCAACACAGCGCCATCGGCAGCATGAGCGCCGCATTGGCCCGGCTCGAAGCCAACCCGATGCCCGGCGGCATCCAAGGCGTGGCCGGCCAGATGTTCGGCGCGCTCGCGCCCGAAATGAGCGGCGTCAACCGCGTGATGCTGTCCAACCTGTGGCTCACCGAGTCGCTGGTGCGCGGCCAGCTCGAGAAGAGCCCCAGCAGCAACGCCATGCTGCGCACGACCACGGCGCTGACCATCGTGCGCGCCGGCAACAAGGACAACGTGCTGCCCGGCCGCGCCGAGGCTGCCGTCAACTTCCGCATCCTGCCGGGCGACAGCATCGCGAGCGTCGAAGCGCACCTGCGCAAGACGCTGGCCAACGACGACATCAAGATCAAGCAGTACCCCGGCAACTCGGAGCCGTCGCCCGTGTCGCCGACCGACAGCACCGGCTACCGCGCGATCCAGCAGGCCGTGCGTCAGAGCTTCCCCGACGCCGTGGTAGCGCCCGGTCTCATGACCGCCGCCACCGATTCGCGCCACTTCAGCCTCGTGAGCGACGCCGTCTTCCGCTTCTCGCCGTTCCGCGTGAAGAGCGAGGACCTGGCGCGCTTCCATGGCAACAACGAACGCCTGGCCATCTCCAACTACGGCGAGATGATCGGCTTCTATCACCAGCTCCTGAGCAACACCAACGCTGCTCCGGCGCAATGACGACCACACCCTCTTTTCCCTTCCATCTTCAAAGGACCTCACCATGACCAGCGCCGTCATCGTTTCCACCGCCCGCACGCCGCTCGCGAAGAGCTGGAAGGGTGCCTTCAACATGACCCACGGCGCCACGCTGGGCGGCCATGCCGTGCAGCACGCGGTGCAGCGCGCCGGCATCGATCCGGCCTCGGTCGACGACGTCATCATGGGTTGCGCCACGCCTGAAGGCGCCACCGGCTCCAACATCGCGCGCCAGATCGCACTGCGCGCCGGCCTGCCGGTCACCACCTCGGGCATGACCATCAACCGTTTCTGCTCGTCGGGCCTGCAGACCATCGCCACCGCCGCCCAGCGCATCATCGCGGGCGAGGGCGACGTGTACGTGGCCGGCGGCGTCGAGAGCATCTCGTGCGTGCAGAACGAAGCCAACACGCACATGCTGGCCGACCCGTGGCTCGTGAAGCACAAGCCCGAGATCTACTGGAACATGCTGCAGACCGCCGAGCAGGTCGCCAAGCGCTACAACATCGGCCGCGACGCCATGGACGAGTACGGCGCACAGAGCCAGCAGCGCGCCACCGCCGCGCTCGAGGCCGGCCTCTTCAAGGCTGAAATCGCCCCCATCACCGTGCTGGCCGGCGTGGCCGATCCCGTGATGGGCCTGCGCACCAAGGAAGTCACGATCGAGAACGACGAAGGCATCCGTCCCGGCACCACCAAGGAAGGCATCAGCGGCATCCGCTCGGCCATGCCCGGTGGCCTGATCTCGGCCGGCAACGCCAGCCAGTTCTCCGACGGCGGCGGCGCCTGCGTGGTGGTCGACGAGAAGTACGCCCAGCAGAAGGGCCTGAAGCCCCTGGGCCGCTTCCTCGGCTTCGCCGTGGCCGGCTGCGAGCCCGACGAAATGGGCATCGGCCCGGTCTTCGCCATTCCCAAGGTGCTCAAGCGCCTGGGCCTCACGGTCAACGACATCGACCTGTGGGAACTGAACGAAGCCTTCGCCGTGCAGGTCATCTACTGCCGCGACAAGCTGGGCATTCCGGGCGACCGCCTGAACGTGAACGGCGGCGCCATCGCCGTGGGCCACCCCTACGGCGTGAGCGGCCAGCGCCTCACGGGCCACGCGCTCATCGAAGGCAAGCGCCGCGGCGCCAAGAAGGTCGTGGTCACGATGTGCATCGGCGGCGGCATGGGCGCTGCGGGCGTGTTCGAGGTCCTGTAACCATGTCCGGCTTGGGCAATGACCAGGAGGTCTCGCCCGAAGCCGTCCTGGCCTACGGCCGCAGCGTGCTGGCTGCGCAGCCCTTCAGCGTGCTGATCGGCGCCGAGCTGCATGCGCTCGCGCCGGGCCATGCAGAGCTCCAGCTGCCGCTCGGCGCGCAGCTGAAGCAGCAGCACGGTTTCGCCCATGGCGGCATCGTGAGCTACATGGCCGACAACGCGCTGACCTTTGCCGGCGGCAGTGCCTTGCGCGTGCCGGTCGTGACCTCCGAATTCAAGATCAACTACGTGCGGCCCGCCATCGGCCAGCGGCTGATTGCGCGCGCCCGGGCCGTGCACACCGGCAGCTCGCAGGCCGTGTGCACCTGCGAGGTGGTGGCGGTGGCCGACGACGGCACCGAGAAGCTCTGCGCGCTGGCGCAGGGCACCATCGCCACGCTGCCCGATTCCCCGAAGAAGAAGACTTCGTCACCCGCGAAGTCGTAGCCTGAAGAAGACATCACCATGAGCCTGCGTCCCACCCTCGACTTTCTGCTCTACGACTGGCTCGACGCCGAGAAGCTCAACCAGAGCGAGCGTTTTGCCGACCACTCGCGCGAGACCTTCGACGCCGTGCTCGACACCTGCGAGCGCATCGCGCGCGAAAAGTACGCGCCGTTCAACCGCACCGTCGACACGCAGGAGCCGCATTTCGACGGCGAGAAAGTCATCCTGCCGCAGGCCACGCACGATGCGCACAAGGCCTTCGTCGAGTCCGGCATGCTGAGCGCCGCCCAGGACTACGAGATCGGCGGCATGCAGCTGCCCTACACGGTGCAGGCCGCAGCCAACAGCTTCTTCGCGATGGCCTCGGTGAGCATCGGCTCGAACATGCTCACCAGCGGCAACGCCAACCTGCTCATGGTGCACGGCACCGAGAAGCAGAAAGAGGTGTTCGCCAAGAATGAATTCTCGGGCCGATGGGCGGGCACCATGTGCCTGTCGGAGCCCCAGGCCGGTTCGTCGCTGAGCGACGTGGCCACGCGCGCCGTGCCCGATGGCGCCGACTTCCAGGACGACCCGCTGGGCCCACGCTACCGGCTCACGGGCAACAAGATGTGGATCTCGGCCGGCGACCACGAGCTGACCGAGAACATCGTGCACATCGTGCTGGCCAAGATCCCCGACGAGAACGGCAAGCTCATTCCGGGCACGCGCGGCATTTCGCTGTTCATCGTGCCCAAGCGCATGGTGGACACGCAGGGCGAACTCACCGGCGAGCGCAACGACGTGGCGCTGGCCGGCCTGAACCACAAGCTCGGCTGGCGCGGCACCACCAACACGCTGCTGAACTTCGGCGAGGGCAAGTACCCGGTCGGCGGCAAGGCCGGCGCGGTGGGCTACCTGGTCGGCGCGCCCGGCAAGGGCCTGCACTGTATGTTCCACATGATGAACGAGGCCCGCATCGGCGTCGGCACCGCCGCCACCATGCTCGGCATGGCCGGTTACTACGCCTCGCTCGAGTACGCCAAGAGCCGCCCGCAGGGCCGGCTGGTGAAGAAACCCGAAGCCGCCGGCGCCGCCGTGGCCAAGGACTCGGCCGCGCCGCAGGTGCGCATCATCGAGCACGCCGACGTGCGCCGCATGCTGCTCGCCCAGAAGGCGTACTGCGAGGGCGCGCTGGCGCTGGAGCTGTACTGCGCCCGCCTGGTCGACACGCAAAAAACCGGCGACGCCGCGCAGGCCGACGACGCGCGCCTGCTGTTGGAGGTGCTCACGCCCATCGCCAAGAGCTGGCCCAGCGAGTGGTGCCTGGAGGCCAATTCGCTGGCCATTCAGGTGCACGGCGGCTACGGCTACACGCGCGACTTCCCGGTGGAGCAGTACTGGCGCGACAACCGCCTGAACATGATCCACGAGGGCACGCACGGCATTCAGGCGGCCGACCTGCTGGGCCGCAAGGTGCTGATGGAAAAGGGCCGCGGCCTGCAGCTGCTGGCCGGGCGCATCACCGAGACCATCGGCCGCGCCGCCAGGGTGCCCGCGCTGGCGCCGCACGCCAAGGCGCTGGGCGCCGCGCTGCAGCACATCGGCAGCGCCACGGAGGCCGCCTGGTCCACCGGCGACCCGGCCGACGCGCTGGCCAACGCCGTGCCCTACATGCAGGCCTTCGGCCACACGGTGCTGGCCTGGCTCTGGCTCGACGTGGCGCTGCGGGCGCTGGAAATCGACGCACAGAAGGCGAGGGCGGTAACAGCTGGCAAGATCGGCGCCACGGACTATTTCTTCCACTACGAGCTGCCGAAAATCGGTGCCTGGCTCCAGGTGGTCGAAACCCGTGACCCGACCTGTACCGCTTTGCCCGAGGACGCTTTCTGACAATGGCCAACGCCGCCCCGAACTCACCCCCGCCCGCCGCCCAACCGCCGAAACCACCCAAGCCGCATGCGCGGCTCGAGAAGTGGATCTGGATCCTGATCTACGGCGGCCTGTTCCTCGTGATCCTGGGCATCGCCACGGGCCGCACCGAGCCCACGCTGGGCTGGTCGATGGCCGTGCCCGGCGCCGTGGTCGCCGCAGTGGGCGTCGTGCTCATCTACGTGCGTTCGCGGCTCAAGTAAAAAAACAAGGCAAGGACCCGACCATGCTCAAGCACATCGTGATGTGGAAGTTCAAGGAGCACGCCGAGGGCGCCGACAAGGCGACCAACCTGCTCAAGGCCAAGGCGCTGCTCGACGCCTGCGCCAAGCTCTCGCCCGGCACGCACCGTTTCGAGGTGGTCATTGCCCAGCCCGGGCTCGAGGCCACCTACGACCTGATCCTGAACTCGGAATTCACCGACGCCGCCGCGCTGGCGGCCTACGCCGACCATCCCCAGCACGTGGCGCTCAAGCCCTTCATCGGCGCCGTGCGCGAAGCCCGCCAGTGCATGGACTATGAGCTCTGAAGCCCACGCGCCCGACGCCACGGCCTCACCGGCCGAGCGGAGGGCGTTCGGCCGTGCGCAGCGCCAGCGCTGTGCGCTCGGTCAGTGGGCGCAGGTGCCCCGGCCCGACGCCACCGACCGCGATCCGCTCGGCTGGCTGAAGGCGTCCAACCGCGGCCGCGTGCCCGAGCTGGTGCCGGTGCGCCACGGCCGCATGCTGGTCAGCCCCTTCACGTTCTACCGCGGCGCCGCCAGCCTGATGGCGAACGACCTCGCCAGGCTCCCGCACAGCGGCATCGCGACGCAGCTGTGCGGCGATGCGCACCTCGCGAACTTCGGCTTCTTTGCCAGCCCCGAGCGGGCGCTGGTCTTCGACATCAACGATTTCGACGAAACCCTGCAAGGGCCCTTCGACTGGGACGTGCGTCGGCTGGCCACCTCGTTCGTGGTGGCCGCGCGCGACCGGGGTTTCAAGCCGCGCATCGGGCGCGAGGCCGTGCAGCAGCTGGCCGAGGCCTACCGCGACCGCATGCGGGCCTTCGCGCGCATGGACACGCTGGAGGCCTGGTACGCGCGGCTCACCTCGCAAACCCTGCTGAAGCTCGGCGCCGAAGACGCGACCGAACTCGCGGTCATCAAGAAGGCGCGCCGCAGCACCTCGCGCGTGTTTGCTGACAGCGCGACCGAGACGGTCGACGGCCGCCTCATGATCCGCGACCAGCCGCCGTTCGTGTACCACGACGCCCGCGCGACGGCGCGTGAAATCAAGCGCTTCCGTGCTGGGCTGCCGGCCTTCCTGGCGCAGTACCGCACCAGCCTGCCGCCCGAGCGCCAGCGGCTGTTCGACCGCTACGAGCTGCACGACGTCGCGGTGCTCACGCCCGGCGTCGGCTCGGTCGGCCGGCGCTGCTTCCTGCTGCTGTTCGTGGCCGACCGCGCGCACCCGCTGTTCCTGCAGTGCAAGGAGGCCGGCGAGTCGGTGCTCGAAGCCCCGCTGGGCGCGGCACCTGGCACGGCGTCGCCGGGCCAGCGCGTGGTGCAGGGCCAGCGGCTGGCACAGGCCGCCAGCGATGTCTTCCTGGGCTGGGCCCAGGGACCGGGCGGGCGCGGCTTCTACGTGCGGCAGCTGCGCGACATGAAGGCCTCCTACAAGCTTGAGGACTTCAAGCCGGTCGACCTGCTCGAGTTCGCCGAAGCCTGCGGCTACAGCCTGGCCCGCGCGCATGCCAAGGGCGGCGACGCCTGGGCCATCGACGGCTACCTGGGGCGCGCCAGGAGCTTCAACACGGCGCTCGCCGATTTCGCCGAAGGCTATGCCGACGTGAACCAGGCCGACTGGCGCCGGCTGAAAAAAGCCGTGGCCGCCGGCAAGGCCGCCGCGGTCGAGGCCGACGACACCGCGTCCTGACGGCCCAAAGCCACCGCCTTCGCCACCAACGCAACCCTCTTCTTTCATCATCCACACCGGAGACACCGACATGACGAAGCCCCGCACCACCCAACAGCTGTTCGACCTCACGGGTCAGACGGCGCTCATCACCGGCGGCTCGCGCGGCCTGGGCCTGCAGATGGCCCATGCGCTCGGCGAAGCCGGCGCGAAGATCATGCTGAGCTCGCGCAAGGCCGACGACCTGGAGCAGGCCGCCGCCGAACTGCAGGCTGCCGGCATCGACGCGCGCTGGATCGCCGCCGACTGCTCCAAGGAAGAAGACACCCGCCGCCTGGCCGACGAGACCCTGCAGCGCATGGGCGGCGTCGACATCCTCATCAACAACGCCGGCGCCAGCTGGGGTTCGCCGGCCGAGAGCCACCCCGTCGAGGCCTGGGACAAGGTGATGAACCTCAACGTGCGCGGCTACTTCATCCTGTCGCAGCAGATCGCCAACGGCTACATGATCCCGAAGAAGCGCGGGCGCATCATCAACATCGCCTCGATCGCGGGCCTGAACGGCAACCCGCCCGGCATGCAGACGTTGGCCTACAACACCTCGAAGACCGCGGTGATCGGCTTCACCAAGACGCTGGCCGCCGAATGGGGCAAGTACAACATCAACGTGAACGCGATCTGCCCGGGCTTCTTCATGACGAAGATGGCCGCCGGCCTGATCAAGACCCTGGGCGAAGAGCACATGGCCGCCTCGGCGCCGCTGGGCCGCCTGGGCGACGACGAAGACCTGAAGGGCCTGACGCTGCTGTACGCGAGCGATGCCGGCAAGCACATCACCGGCCAGTGGGTCGCGGTCGATGGCGGCGTGAGCGTGGTGCTGGGTGCGGCCTGACATGTCCGATTCGCCTGAAAAGTCCAGCGACATCAACATCCGCTCGTACACGAGCCAGATTCCGTTCGCGCGCCACCTCGGCTTCGAGCTCACGAAGTTCGAGGACGGCCAGTCCGAGATCATCTACACCGCCAAGCCCGAGCACCTGAACACCTTCGACGTGACGCACGGCGGCGCCTGCATGACGCTGCTCGACATCGCCATGGCGGCCGCTGCGCGCAGCGTGGCGCCCGAGACCGGCGTGGTCACCATCGAGATGAAGACCAGCTTCATGCAACCGTCGGTCGGCCCGCTGCACGCACGCGGCACGCTGCTGCACCGCACCGCGACGCTGGCCTTCACCGAAGCCAAGATCTACGACGAGCAGGAGCGCGTGTGCGCCCATGCGACCGGCACCTTCAAGTACGTGAAGCGCCGGCTGCCGACCGGCCCCGCGAGCGCCAACGCGATGCGCCCGCCATCCACCGACTGACATCCCATTCCCCCGGAGACTTTCATGCCCGCCAACAAGCAGATCCACCTCGACAACCGCCCCGAGGGCGAAGCCACGGCCAGCAACTTCAAGCTGGTGACTGTCGAGACGCCCGCGCTCGCCGACAACCAGGTGCTGGTGCGCCACCACTACATGAGCCTCGACCCGTACATGCGCGGGCGCATGAACGACTCGAAGAGCTACGCGCAGCCGCAACCCGTGGGCCAGGTGTTCCAGGGCGGCACGGTCGGCGAAGTGGTCGAGAGCAAGCACCCCAAGTTCGCCGTGGGCGACAAGGTCGTCGGCTTCGGCGGCTGGCAGGAGTACAGCGTGGTCGATGCCTCGCAGCCCGGCGCGCTGAAGAAGGTCGACACCACGCACGTGCCGCTGTCGCACTACCTCGGCGCCGTCGGCATGCCCGGCGTGACGGCCTGGTATGGCCTCGTGAAGATCATCGCGCCCAAGGCCGGTGAAACCGTGGTCATCACCGCCGCCAGCGGCGCCGTGGGCAGCGCCTTCGGTGCGCTGGCCAAGGCGCGCGGCTGCCGCGTGGTCGGCATCGCGGGCGGCCCCGACAAGTGCAAGTACGTGACCGACGAGCTCGGCTTCGACGCCTGCATCGACTACCGCCAGCACCCCGACGTGAAGACCATGAGCGCCGCGCTCAAGGAAGCCTGCCCGAACGGCATCGACGGCTACTTCGAGAACGTCGGCGGCTACATCTTCGACGCCGTGCTGCTGCGCACCAACGCTTTCGCGCGCGTGGCGCTGTGCGGAATGATCGCGGGCTACGACGGCCAGCCGCTGCCGCTGGCGAACCCGGCACTGATCCTTATCAACCGCCTGAAGATCGAGGGCTTCATCGTCAGCGAGCACATGGAAGTGTGGCCCGAGGCGCTGACCGAACTCGGCACGCTGGTGGGCACGGGCAAGCTCAAGCCGCGCGAGTCGATCGCGCAGGGCATCGAATCCGCCCCTGAAGCCTTCCTGGGTTTGCTCAAGGGCAAGAATTTCGGCAAGCAACTGGTGAAGCTCATCTGATGGCTTGAAACGCACGGCAAGGAGGCCGGTCATACGCGCCGCGCCGGGCCGCCCCAAGCAAGCGTGCACCGCAATGCGAAGCATGGAGGTATGCGAATGAACCCGACGCACGAGGTCTTCAACCAGCCCACGCCGCTGGTCGACTACAACCTCTTCGACACCCACCGCCCCCTGCGCGATGCGCTGAAGTTCAACGCGCCCACGCTGCAGACCACGCAGCTGCACGAGCTGGGCGCCACCCTCGGTTCGGCCGCCATGCAGACGCATGCGCGGCTGGCCAACATCCACACGCCCGAACTCCACACGCACGACCGCTTCGGCCGTCGCATCGACGAGGTGGAGTTCCATCCGAGCTACCACGCGCTGATGACTGCCGCGGTGGGCGCGGGCCTGCACGGCACGCCGTGGACGGGCACATCCGCCTCGCCGCACGTTCTGCGCGCGGCGGGCTTCATGCTCTTCACCGAGCTGGAGCCGTCCATCCTGTGCCCGATCTCGATGACCTACGCGGTCACGCCCGCCTTGCGCGGCAACGCGGGCGTGCATGCCGACTGGGGCCCGAAGCTCGCCAGCCTCTGGTACGACCCCGCGCTCAAGCCGCTGCACGACAAGCCTGGCGTGACCATGGGCATGGGCATGACTGAGAAGCAGGGCGGCTCCGACGTGCGGGCCAACACCACGCAGGCCGTGCGCGACGGCAGCGACGCCTGGGGCGAGCGCTACGCGATCACCGGTCACAAGTGGTTTTTCTCGGCGCCGATGTGCGATGCCTTCCTCATCCTCGCGCAGGCGCCGGCCGGGTTGTCGTGCTTCTTCCTGCCGCGCGTACTGCCCGATGGCACGCGCAACGCCATCCACATCCAGCGCCTGAAGGACAAGCTCGGCAACAAGGCCAATGCCAGCTCCGAGGTCGAGTTCCATGGCGCCAGCGCCTGGCTCGTGGGCGAGGAGGGCCGCGGCATTCCGCAGATCCTCGAGATGGGCACGATGACGCGGCTCGACTGCTCGCTCGGCACCAGCGGCCTCATGCGCCAGGCATTGGGCATTGCGCTGAACCACACGGCGCAGCGCCAGGCCTTCGGCAAGCCGCTGGTCGAACAGCCGCTCATGAAGAACGTGCTGGCCGACCTCGCGCTCGAAAGCGAAGCCGCCACCGCCCTGGCGATTCGCCTCGCGCGGGCTTTCGACCGCCAGGCCGACGCGCACGAAAACCTGATGGCGCGCCTGCTCACGCCGGTCGCCAAGTTCTGGATCTGCAAGCGCGGCAGCCACTTCGCGCAGGAGGCCATGGAGTGCCTGGGCGGCAACGGCTACGTGGAAGAGGGCGGTGAGGGCATCCTCGCGCGCATCTACCGCGAGATGCCGCTCAACTCCATCTGGGAGGGCGCCGGCAACATCATGGCGCTCGACCTGCTGCGCGGCCTGCGCAAGGGCGACGCCGTGGCCGCGCTGGCGCACGAACTGGCCCCCGCGCGCGGCCAGCAGCCCGCCCTCGACCGCCTGGCCGACGCCTTGCCCGCACGCATCGAGGCCATGGCCTCCGAGACCGAGGCACGCCGCCTCGCGCAGGACGTGGCACTGGCCGTGCAGGCCGCCTTGCTGGTGCAGACCGCGCCCGCCGCCGTGGCCGATGCCTTCTGCGCCTCGCGCCTGGGCGGCGATTGGGGCCAGGCCTTCGGCACGCTGGGCGCGGGCACCGATTTCGATTCGATCATCCAGCGGGCCCAGCCGCGCTGAGTTCCGACAAGAACACCTCCACGAAAGACGCCATGGCCGACCTCATCCTTCACCACTACACCACCTCGCCGTTCTCGGAAAAGGTGCGCACGATCCTCGGCGCGAAGAAGCTGCCGTGGAAGTCGGTCTTCATTCCGCCAATCATGCCCAAGCCCGATGTGGAAGTGCTCACGGGCGGCTACCGCAAGACGCCGTTCCTGCAGATCGGTGCCGACATGTACTGCGACAGCGCGCTCATCGCCGACGTGCTGGAGCACCTGCAGCCCGAGCCCACGCTCTACCCGCAGCCCGAGAAGGGCATGTCGCGCATCCTCGCGCAATGGGCCGACACCTCGCTCTTCTGGGCCGCGATGGCCTGGAGCCTGCAGCCCAAGGGCGCCGCCGAGGTGTTCGCCAAGGCGCCGCCCGAAGCCATCAAGGCCTTCGGCGAAGACCGCGGCAAGATGAGCGCCGGCAACATGGCGCGCCTGCGCCCGGCCGACGCCACCGGCGCCTACAAGTCGTACCTGCGCCGCCTGTCGGACATGCTCGACGACAAGCCCTTCCTGCTCGGCGAAGTGCCGTGCATCGCCGACTTCTCGGCCTACCACCCGCTGTGGTACACGCGCCGCATCGAGGCGGTGAAGGGCATCCTCGATCTGACGCCCGCGGTGCTCGACTGGATGGACCGCATGGCCGCCATCGGCCACGGCAGCTCGTCGAAGTTCTCCAGCGACGAGGCCATCGCCGTCGCCAAGGCCGCCACGCCACACACGCTGCTGACCGACAGTACCTTCCAGGACGACCACGGCATTGCGCTGGGCAGCGCCGTCACCATCCGCGCCGAGAGCTTTGGCCTCGAGGAGACGGCGGGCACGCTGGTGGCCGCCACGCGCACGCACTACACGCTGGAGCGCAGCAGCGAGCGCACGGGCACGGTGCATGTGCACTTTCCGCGCATCGGGTATGTGTTGAAGAAAGCAGAGGCCTGATGAGCGAAAGATCCGCGTGCGACGGGCACCTTCGTGACTGCGCCGGCGCGCGTTCCGTATTTCAATAGGGGCTTCCGCTTCAACGTCAGAGACAAGGACACCGGCAAATGATCCAGGACTTCAAGGGCAAGACCGCCGTACTCACCGGCGCAGGCTCGGGCTTCGGCCTCGAATGCGCGCGCATCGGCGCCGCCCGCGGCATGAACCTCGTGCTGGTCGACGTGCAGCAGGACGCACTCGACAAGGCCAAGGCCGAGATGGAAGCCCTGGGCGTCCAGGTGCTGGCGCGCAAGGTCGACGTGTCCGACGCGGCCCAGATGGAAGCGCTGGCCGCTGCCGTCAAGGAGCGCTTCGGTGCGCCGCACTTCGTGTTCAACAACGCCGGCGTGGGCGCCGGCGGCCTGGTGTGGGAAAACACCGTGGCCGACTGGGAATGGGTGCTGGGCGTCGACCTGTGGGGCGTGATCCACGGCGTGCGCCTGTTCACGCCGATGATGCTCGAGGCCGCCGCCAAGGACCCGAGCTACCGCGGCCACATCACCAACACCGCCAGCATGGCCGGCCTGCTCACGCCGCCCAACATGGGCATCTACAACGCGGCCAAGGCCGCCGTCGTGAGCCTGACCGAAACCATGTACCAGGACCTGAACCTGGTCACCGACCAGATCGGCGCCAGCCTGCTGTGCCCGTACTTCGTGCCCACCGGCATCACGAGCAGCGAGCGCAACCGCCCGAACGCACCGAAGGACACCGAGCTCACCAAGAGCCAGCTCATCGGTCAGGCCATGAGCAACAAGGCGGTGAGCAGCGGCAAGATCACGGCCGCCGAGGTGGCGCACAAGGTGTTCGAGGCCATCAGCGACAACCAGTTCTACGTGTTCAGCCACCCGAAGGCGCTGGGCAACGTGAAGAGCCGCATGGAGAACATCGTGTCGATCACCAACCCGGCCGACCCGTTCCTGGAGCGCCCCGAGATCGGCCAGAAGCTGCGCGAGCAGCTCCGTTCCGCCTGATCCCTTCCTGAGGCGGCCCCTCGCGGGCCGCCTTCAGCCGGCCTGCACCTTCGCCTGCAGGTCGCGCACCAATTGCTCGATGCCCGACAACGCCTCGGCCATCGACCGTTCCAGCAGGTCGCCCCGGTCTTCCGCATGCTCGACCGCGATGTCGTGCACCTCGCGCAGCCCGACCAGGCCCAGCGCGGCCTTCACGCCCGGCACCAGGAAATTCAGATGCGCCTGCATGCCGCCGGGCCCGAAGCCGCTGCTGCCGTGCGCGGTGAGCAGCACCGTGCGGCGCGGGCGCTCGGCCAGCAGCGGCACATAGGGGTCGTCCAGGCTCGGGTCCATGTCGAAGGTCTCGCCGACGCGCACGATGTTGTCGATCCATGCCTTCACGGTGGCCGGGGCGCTGTAGTTGTACATGGGCGTGCCCATGACGATCACGTCGGCACGGCGCAGCTCGGCAATGAAGGTGTCGCTCTCGGCCAGCACCTCGTGCATCCAGGGCTCGCGCGCTTCGGCGGGCGTGTAGGCGCTGTGGATCCAGTCGCCGGTGACCGCCTGCGGCGGCGCGATGCCGAAGTCGCGGTAGATCACCTCGTCCTGTGGACGGGCCGCCTGCCAGGTGCTGACGAAATGGTGGCTCAGGCGCCGCGAATGCGAGCCGTGGACGACGGCGCCCGAACGGCCGGAACGGGGGCTGGCATCGATGTGGAGCAGGGTGGTGGTGGTCATGGCGTGGTCCTCGGTTGGATGAAGGGAATTCAGCTGTCTGCTTGACACGGTTCCCAATCTATCGAAGCATCCTTGGCCGGACAAACGACGAATTTTTCTCACTGCAGAAAATTCAATTCATCTATCAGCACGCCATGGCCCTTCTGCATTCCCTGCCTCCGCTGGCCTCGCTGCGCGCCTTCGAGGCCGCCGCACGCCATTGCAGCGCCAAGCTCGCGGCGAACGAGCTGTCGGTCACGCCCACGGCCATCAGCCACCAGGTGCGCCAGCTCGAGGAGTCGCTGGGCGTGGCGCTGTTCGTGCGCCAGCCGCGCCAGCTCGTGCTGACGCCGCAGGGCCGCGAGCTGCAGGCGGTGCTGAGCGATTCATTCGCTGCCATGGCCCAGGCCGTGGCACGCCTGCGTGCGCCGCCCGAGCGCAGCGCCATCACGCTGTCGACCACGCCCGCCGTGGCCGCGCGCTGGCTGCTGCCGCGCGTGGGGGCGCTGCGCGCGGCGCACCCCCGGCTCGACCTGCGCATCCACGCCTCGCACGACGCGGTGCCGCTGGACGGCCTCACGGCCGACGTCGCCATCCGCTACGGCAAGGGCCAGTGGCCGGGCCTGGTGGCTGAGAAGCTGTTCGACACCGTCTTCGCACCGGCCTGCAGCCCCGCGCTCAAGCTGCGCCGCCCGGCCGACCTCGTGAAGCACACGCTGCTGCATTTCGCGGTGCCGAACAGCAAGACCCAGCCCGGCACCTGGGCCGCGTGGCAGCAGGTGGCCCAGGTGCCCGGCCTGGACGTGACGGCCGGCCCCGTGTTCTCCGACGAAACCCACACCGTCTCGGCCGCGCTGCAGGGGCAAGGCGTGGCGCTGATGGGCCTGGCGCTCATCGCGGACGAACTGCGCGCGGGCAACCTGGTGCAGCCTTTCGGACCGGTGTTGCAAGGGTCGCCGTTCTACCTCGTGTGCCCGCAGGCGCGGCGCGACGATCCGAACGTGGCGGCGGTGTTCGAGTGGGTGAAGGGGTTGCAGCCGTTGGGCACGGCGACATGAAATTCCCTTTCCTGCTGCCGCTGGCCGCCGTGACATTGCTGTCGATGGCCGGATGCGCCACGACGCCGAAAGATGCCGCGTCGGTGGTCGAGGGCTATCGCCGCTTTCTGGTGGACACCGAAACCCCGTTTCCAGAACGGACCCGGCGGCTGGGGTTGGAACTCGAGGGCGACATGGCGTCGTTGACGCACCGCTTCGCGCGCCTGAAGCCTTTACCGGGGAATGCTATCGGCTTCGCGTCGGTGTCGGTCTTGTACGGTTCACCGCCTCACTATCGAACGAAGATGCTGGCGGAGTTCGACACGTCCGTGGTCTGCATCACGCGCGACGATCTGGCGGCGCTGGGCAAGGTCGGCGAGAACCCTGGGGACATCATGGTCATGCACGAAATCCGCGATGGACGGATGACCTTGATGCCAACGCGGGTGGGGCCGGGCTATCTGTTCCTGACCACGGCGCCCGAGTCGACCGTGGTTCGTTTGGCGTTCGCTCAGGCCTGTCTGCATCGGATGGAACACGAGGTTCGCCTGACGCTGCGGCGCTGATTTCACTGCAGCCCAGGCGCCGCCGGCGTCTCGAACCCACGCTGCAACAGCAACGCCGACAATCGCGCACAGGTCTGGCGATCCGGCGCACCGAGCACGACCGACACCAGCCGGCGCTGGTCGCGCTGCGCGGTGGCGATCAGGTGCGCGCCCAGGCCCGGGAGCGAGCCGGTCTTCAGGCCGTCCACGCCGGGCACGCGGCCCAGCAGCAGGTTGGTGCTCGGGGCTTCGGCGGACACGCCGTCGAGCCGGTCCTTGCCGGCCATTTCGAGCAGCGCCGGAAAGTCGTGCAGCACATGGCGCGCCATCGTGAGCATGTCGACCGCGGTGGTGCGCGCCGTGCGCACCAGGCCGGCGGGGCAGGCGAAGTGCGTGTCGTGCATGCCCCAGGCCTGCGCCTGGCGGTTCATCGCCGCGACGAAGCTGTCGAAGTCGCCGCTGTGCCACGACGCCAGCGTGAGCGCCGCCTTGTTGGACGACACGACCAGCGCCGCTTCGAGCAGGCGATGCACGGGCAGCGGCGGCGCATCGGCTGCATACAGCGCGGCCGACGGATCGTCGCGCGCGGGTACGGGGTCGACGGGCACCTGCACGGCTTCGGCGTGGCGGTCGAGCCGGTCGTCGCGCAGCTTCTGCTCGACCAGCGCGGCGGTGACCAGCTTCGACAGCGAGGCGGGCACAAAGCTGTGTTCTGAAGGCTGATGCGTCAGCAGCCGGTCGTGCGTGAGGTCGTACAGCACCCAGCTCGGCGTGGGCTGCGCGCTCTCCGCCGGCGAACCGGTGCGCCGGATCACGACGGCGGGCGGCTGGGGCATGGGGGGAAGCACGGGCGGTTTCGGCATTGCTGCCGCAGCCGCCGCCGCTGCTGCCACGCGTTCGCGCGCGAGGCGTGCCTGTCGTTGCTGCTCCTTTTCCTTTTCTTCTTCCTGCAGCTCGGTCATGTTGCGGATGATCTGCCACAGCCCCGTGCCGTTGGAGCTCTTGAAGAGCACGGTGTCGTCGGTGGCGACCTGTTCGAGCAGCACGCGTTCGAGCGCCTCCAGCGTGTCGAAGGCCTGCACCGTGGCCCCCTGCGGCAAGGCAGCGGCGAGGCGCTCGTGCAGCCGCGTCATGCACTCGCCCAGCAGGAACACGCGCGCCGGGTGGCACTGGACGATGGGCTCGACGAGCGCATCGTGGTGGCGCTGCGTGTCGTCGCCCAGCTCCTTCATGTCACCGAGCACGAGCAGCTTGCGGCCTTGTTCGTCGGGCTGCTCGGCCAGCGAGGCCAGCGCCGCCGTCATCGACAGCGGGTTGGCGTTGTACGACTCGTCGATGACGCGAAAGCGTCTGTGGTCGAGCGTGAACGACAGCTCCTGGCCGCGCCCCTTCACGGCGGCGAACGAGGCCAGCTGCTCGGGCACGCGGCCGCTGTCGAGCGACAGCGCATGCGCCACGGCGAAGCACACGAGGCTGTTGACGGCCATGTGGCGACCCTTGGCGCCGAGCGTGTATTCGAAGCGCTGGCCGTCGCGGTGGGGGCGGCTGGCGCGCACGTGGCCGGTGGCCGGGTCGTGCGCGTCGAGCCGGAAGTCGGCCGATGCGGCGCTTCCGTAGGTCAGCACGCGCAGCTCGCGCTGCTGCGCACGCTCCACGAGGTAGTCGAAGTGGTCGGTGTCGGTGCAGATCACGGCCCAGGCGCCGGGCTGCATGCCTTCGAAGATGTTGGCCTTGCGCCGTGCGACGTCCATCACGGTCTCGCCTTCGCCCAGATGCGAGGCCGTGATGTTCGTGAGCACGGCCAGGTCGGGCCGCACGCGCTTGATGTTCTGGTAGTCGACCGCGTTGATCGCGCTCACGGCCACCTCCAGGATCACCAGGTCGGTCTGCGCGGGCGTGTTGGCCAGCATCGACAGCATGCCCACGCGCGAGTTGTAGTTGTCGATGGTCGCGAAGCGGGTGTGCGTGGGCGCGAAGGCGTGGTCGAGCATGTGGCACACCGAGGTCTTGCCCGCGCTGCCCGTGATGCCGATGACCTTGCCCTGCAGCCGCTCGCGCGCGGCAATGCCCAGCTCGACCAATGCCTGGATCGGGTCGTCGACCAGCAGCACCGGGAAGTCGGGCGCCAGGCCCGGCACGGGCTTGCGCAGCACCGCGCCGGCCAGCGTGGGCTGCATGCGCGCGACCGACTCCGACCAGTCCCAGTTGCGCTCGCCCTCGTTGTCGCCGAAGCGCTCGTGGGTCGCCAGGGTCCAGTAGTCGGAGGCGACGAACATCGTGGGCGGCGGCACCAGCGGCGTGTGGCCTTCGCCGCGCGTGAGCGAGCGAATGAACCAGCCCGGCGGCGGGGGCACGTGCCATGTGCCGCCCGTCACGGCTTCGATCTGCGCGGCGTTCCAGGTCTGGCGCGGCTCGCCCGGCGGGTCGGGCGGCAGCGACGCGGGCGTGACGACGCGGTAGCGCGGCACCGCCGGGTAGCGCCACATCGGCGCCGGCGAGGCCTTGCCTTCCTGCACGACGAAGTCGAAGAAGCGCGGCATGCGCAGGCGCTCGATGCGCTGGCCGGGGCCGATCAGGCCGGCTTCCATCTGCATGTCGACGTCGTACAGCCGCGTGGCCAGCGGCGGGCGCAGCACGTGGACGTCGCGGTAGACCTTGCCCGGCGTCCACCGGCTGACGGGATGGCGGCCCTGGCAGGGCGCGTGGCCGGTCGACAGGCCCCAGGCCGGCGCGGTGACGCAGGTGGCGGGGCGCGTGCCGATGTCCAGGCGCCAGTCGGTGTCGACGGGCGCGTCGGCCTGCCACCAGGTCTCGACGGTGAGCGGGCCGGGGCCGGTCATCTCGCGCGGGCGCACGCGCGCGCCGAGCAGGCGCAGCGGGCCGAGCGTGAGCGGGTGGGTGAAGCGGACGTCGCGCGGCACGGCATCGAGCACCGCGTCGGCCAGCGGCTGCCGCGCGGCGGTGCGCACGGCCTCGGCCAGGGCCTCGTCGCGCAACGGCGCGCCGGCCGGCGACTGCATCAGCTTCAGGCAGGCCATGGCGTCTGCAAGCGCCTGCGCCGTGTCGCCGAAGAAGCTGCCTTCGGAGGCCGCCGGCTGCGCGAAGAACATCGCGCGCTCGGGCCCCGTGTGGCTGTCGGCGAGGCGCTGCATGCTGTGCAGCAGCGCGCGGTGCAGTGCGGCGCGATCGAGCCCGTCGAGCAGCGGCTGCTGGGCGGGGTTGGCGTCGAGCCGCGCGACCAGTTCGGCACCGGCCGCCAGCTGGGCCGGCAGGGCCGCCACGGCGGTGGTCTGTGCGAGCGCGAAGTCGAGCGACGCGTGGAGGTTCTGCAGGCCGAACTGGAAGTGGCGCGGCTCGGGCCGGTAGCGCGCGAACGCGCTGGTGGCGCGGCACAGCGCGTGGTCTTGCGCGTTGGCGTAGCTCGCGGCGACGAAGTGCTCGAAGGCCTTTTCGACGGCGCCGAACCAGCGGCGGTTGCCGGTCAGCGCGTACAGGCGCAGCAATGCGACGATGGCCTGGTCGTCCTCGCGCGCATCGCCGGGCGCTTCGGCCTTCTCCGCCATCGACGGGTGGTGCAGCGTGTGGGCAAAGCGGCCGGAGATCGGGTCCTGCATGTGCAGCACGGTGCGCGCGAGCTGGTCGAGCAGGGGCAGGTAGCGCCGGTCGCGGCTGAGCTCGGTGTAGCGCACCAGTGCGCCGATGCAGGCGGCGTTGGCGCCCAGCGAGGTGTCGCTGCTGCCGGGCTCCACGAGGCAGGCGACGTGCGTGCCGTTGGGCAGCGCGGCTGGCCGGATCAGCGTGCGCGTCAGCCGCGCGAGCGCGCGGTGGATCGCGGCCTGCCGGGTTTCGGCCTGTGCCGGGTCCCAGGCGTCCAGCAGCGCGCGCACGGCGTGCGCGTGGTCGGCGGCGCGGGGGGCGTCGGCATCGGGCGTGCTCGGTGCGAGCGTGCCGTCCGCTTGCACGCGGGCGGCGAGATGGTCGGCGCCGGCCGCGACGAGGCGGCGCAGCAAGGCCACGTCGATGGGCTGCGGCTCGCGATGGCCGTCGGCGGCGAGGACGTGCACGCCGCTGGCGTCCACGTGCACTGCGCGGGTCTGGAAGGCCCACACGGTGGTGTCGTCGTCGGTGGGAGCGTTGAGGAGGCGGCGGCGCTGGCTGTCGACCTGCGGGGCGAGCAGGGCGGACTCGCATCGCGCGTCGAAGGCCAGGCCTTCGGCGGCGGGGACGCCCAGGCTGTCCTTGAACGCGGCCCAGCGCAGCGGACGCAGGCGGCGGACCCAGTCGACGCGCAGGTCACGCGGCACGCCCGTGGCCTGCGCTTCGAGCGCCTGCGCGCCTTGCGCCCAGGCGGTCTCGAGGTCCTTGCCGCGTCCGGACAGCACCCGTGCCTGCGTCGTGCCGTCGCTCCAGGCGAAGAAGACGAGGCAGTCCTCGAGGCCTTCGGCGGCGTGCGTTTCGTCGGGGGTCGATGCGGCGTGCAGGCCCTGCCAGGCGCTGCCCAGAAGATCGGAGAGACTCACGGCGTTGTGTCCTGTCCTGCCCGACTCGCGGCGGGTGCGGTTACAAATGGCGTTCAGTCTAGCGTTACAGATACAAATTCCGCATGAGGCTTTCCATAGCTCCCTCTCTCCTCGAGATCCAGAACCTGCGCTTCGCGTACCCCGACCAGCCGGCGCTGGCCGATGGCTGGTCCACCGCCATCGGCGAGGGCGTCACGCTGCTGTACGGCGACACCGGCAGCGGCAAGTCGACCTTGCTGCGCGTGCTGGCGGGGCAGCAGCCCGCGTCGGCCGGACAACTGCGTGCGGCCGGCGTGGCGCTCGACGCCGAACCCGCGGCCTACCGGCGCCAGGTCTTCTTCTGCGAGCCGGCATCGGAAGCCTTCGATGCGCTCAGCGTGCAGGCCTGCACGGCCTTGCTGGGCGAGGGCGATGCGGGGTTCGACAAGGCCGAGTGGCAGCGCCTCGTCGAGGCCTTCTCTCTCGTGCCGCACCTGGAAAAGCAGATGTTCATGCTGTCGACCGGCTCGCGCCGCAAGGTCGGGCTGGCCGCCGCGCTCGCATCGGGGCGGCCCGTGGTGCTGCTGGACGACCCGGTGGGCGCGCTCGATGCGCGTTCGATCCACGGCCTGTGGCAGGCGATCGAACGGCGCGTTGCGCAGCCGGGGCGGGCGGTGGTCGTGGCGAGCAGCGAGCGCGTCACGGAGGTGCCGCTGGCCGCCTGCATCGAGCTGCCGCTGGGTTGATCAGCGGCGCGGCGTCGCCATCACGTGGTTGTCGTGCGGCTTTCCGCCGAGCATGAACTGCGTGAGCCCCATCGCAGTCAGCCCCTGTTTTTCGTAGAACGCGACGGCGCGCGGGTTCTTCGCGTACACCGCGAGCCACAGGCCGTCGCTGCCCGTGCGTGCGTGCGCGGCGCTGCGGGCTTCGCGCAGCAGCATCGACCCGACGCCGCTGCGCTGGAAAGGTGACTGCACGTAGAGCGTGCGCAGCTCGGTGTCGCAGCCCGGCACCAGCGGCTGCGCGGCACCGAACTGCAGCAGTGCATAGCCCACGAGCTGGTCGCCGACCTGCGCCACGCGCAGCGCAACCTGAGGCGATTCCGACCACGCGGCGAACGCGGCCGGCGTGAAGGTCGAGAGCACGTAGCGCCCGAGCACGTCGTTCACGCCGTCGGTGGCGTAGGTGTCGAGCCAGACCTGGATCGCGAGCGCGGCAAGCGTGTGCGCGTCGGCTGCGGTGGCGGGGCGAAGGGTGACAGGCGGACGGTTCATGGTGCGGCGCATTCTGCGGCAAACGCCTCACACCGCCTGCAGCGCCGACCGGAACCGGCTCGGCGGCGCACCGGCCGACTTGCGCATCAGCCGCCGCAGCGCCGTGGCGTCTTCGTAGCCGACCTGCACCGCGACCTGCTCGATGGTCATGCGGCTGCTTTCGATGAGCATGCGTGCGCGGTTCAGCCGCACGCTCTGCACCAGCGCCAGCGCCCCCAGGCCGGTGGCGGCGCGCACGCGCCGGGCCAGCGTGCGCTGCGACATCGCGAACTCTTCGGCCAGCGCGGCCACGCTGGGCGGCGTGGGCAGCGCGGCCTCGATGCGCCGCGTGAGCCGCGCGACCAGCTCGTTGCCGTTGGACAGCATCGAGGGCACGACGAACGGGGCCTGCGCCTGGCGACCGTCGATCAGCAGCACCTTGCTCACGGCCTCGGCCAGCGCGGGGCCGAAGCGCGTGCGCAGCAGGTGCAGCATGAGGTCCGACTGCGCAAAGGCCGCGCCCGCAGTGCTCACCGGCCCGTCGGCGCAGACCATGCGGTCGGCATCGACGTGGCAGGCCGGTTCGAGGCGGCGCAACTCGGGCGCCAGCCACCACGAGGTGGTGACGCGGCGCTGCGACAGCAGGCCGGCCGCCTGCAGCAGGAACACGGCCGAGCACGAGGCGGCGACCGCGCCGCCGCGCGCGGCATGGCGCCGCACCGCGTCGATGGCGGCGCGGGCGTGGTCGTCGGTCAGGCGCAGTGCGAGGTCGGCCGGCTTGTCGACACCGAGGCCGGGCACGATCCAGGTCGAGCCGTCGGCGCGCGCGCGGCGGGGCATGGCGAGGGTGCCGATCTGCAGGCCGTTGCTCAGCGGCACGCTGCCGCCATCGGGCGACACCACGCGCCAGGTGGGGCGGGGCATCTGGTGGCGCGGCGCGAGCGTGGCGGCTGCCGCCAGCACGTCGAGCGTGACGGCGGTGCTGGTGGCGAAGCTGCCCGGAAGAACGAGAACGGTGAAATCGTGCATGGCAGAAAACGCCCGATAGGCGTCTGAATGGACACTGGCAGTCTAGTGCGTGCTCGGGTGCAATGGGCATCGTCGCAACACCGAAAGTGCCTTCGTGTCCCACATCCTTGCCCTTGCGCCTCACGGCACCCACCTGCACGCCCGGGAGGCCTTGCCATGACCGACCCGCTCGACGACTTCACCCGCCGCGAGATCACGCTCGACGGCGCCACCAAGGCGGTCTACGTCGCCGGCTCCGGCCCGGCCGTGATCGTGATGACCGAGATGCCGGGCATCAGCCCGCACGTGGCGCGTTTCGCCCGCTGGGTGCGCGATGCCGGCTTCACGGTCTACATGCCGTCGATGTTCGGCCGCGACGGTGCGGTGCCGGATGCGGAGGAGGGCAAGGCCGTGTTCCAGCGCGCCTGCGTGAGCGCCGAGTTCCGCGCCTTCGCGGGCAACGCCTCGAGCCCGGTGACGCAGTGGCTGCGCGCGCTCGCGCGGCTGGCGCATGCGGAGTGCGGCGGGCCGGGCGTGGGCGCGATCGGCATGTGCTTCACCGGCAACTTCGCGCTCACCATGATGCTGGAGCCGGCGGTGCTGGCGCCCGTGCTGTCGCAGCCGTCGCTGCCGCTGGATAACCCCGGCGGCATCGAGATCTCGCAGGAAGAGATCGCCCAGGTGCGCCAGCGCCTGGAGCGCGACGACCTGACCGTGATGGCCTACCGCTTCGAGGGCGACCGCTTCTGCCGGGCCCAGCGTTTCGCGGCCTATGCCGACGCGCTGGGCGATCGCTTCGTGGCCCGCGTGCTGCCCGACAGCGCGGCCAACACGCGCGACCTGCCGTCGTTCTTCTCGCAGGTGGTGGCCAGCCCGCACAGCGTGGTGACGGCGCACCTGATCGACGAGGCCGGCCAGCCGACCATTGCGGCGCGCGACGAGATCCTTTCGTTCTTCGCGCGCCGCCTTGGGGTGCAGGATCAGGCCCGTGCCGAGGCGCCGTCGGCCGGCAGCTGACCGGTCTTCTGTGCGCGGCGGTCGAGCGCGCGGCTCCACAGCGCGATCGCCAGGCCCACGAGCGTGAGCAGCGCGGCGACCCAGCCCAGCGCACGCAGCCCCGGGCCGTGGTCGATGGTCACGCCGCCGACCCAGGCGCCCAGCGCGTTGCCGAGGTTGAAGGCCGCGATGTTCAGGCTCGAGGCGAGGTTCTGGCCCGCGCCCGAAGCCTTTTCCAACACGCGCAGCTGCATCGGCGCCACGGTGGCGAACGAGGCCACGCCGAGCAGGCCGACGAACACCACGGCGGTGAACGGCGTGCCGATGGTGAACTGCATCGCGCCGAGCACCACGGCCAGCGCCACCAGCGTGCCGAGCACGGCGGCCATCGGCGCGCGGTCGGCCAGCTTGCCGCCCAGGATGTTGCCGACGGCCAGGCCGCCGCCGAACACCAGCAGGATCGGCGACACGGCCGATTCCGACAGGCCGGTGACCTGCGTCAGCAGCGGCTGGATGTAGGTGTAGACCGCGAACACGCCGGCAAAGCCGAGCACCGTCATTGCCAGGCCCAGCAGCACCTGCGGGCGGGCGAGCACGGCCAGCTCTTCGCGCAGCGGAGCCGGCTTGGCCTCGCCCTTCATGCGGGGCACGAAGGCCGCGAGCACCACGAAGGCCAGCACGCCGATCAGCGTCACCGCCCAGAAGGTCGAGCGCCAACCCAACTGCAGGCCCAGCCATGCGCCGGCCGGCACGCCCAGCAGCGTGGCGGCGGTGAGGCCGGTGAACATGATCGCGATGGCCGAGGCGCGGCGCTCGGGCGCCACGAGGCCGGTGGCGACCACCGAGCCGACGCCGAAGAAGGTGCCGTGCGCCAGCGAGGTGATGACGCGCGCGGTCATCAGCATTTCGTAGTTGGGCGCGAGCGCACAGGCGAGGTTGCCGAGCGTGAAGATCGCCATCAGCGCGAGCAGCACGGTCTTGCGCGGTAGCTTGCGGGTGGCGATGGTGAGCACGGGCGCACCGACCGCGACCCCGAGCGCGTAGCCCGAGATCAGCAGGCCGGCGGCCGTGATGGAGACGTGGAGGTCCGTCGACACCTGCATGAGCAGGCCCATGATGACGAATTCGGTGGTGCCTATTCCGAAGGCACCGGCGGTGAGGGCAAGAAGAGCGATGGGCATGATGCCTGTACTGTGCGGACGATCGGCCTCGATGACTAGAATGCCGCCAGTACATGCACTTGTGAATTCAAGTCACAGTAAAGGAAGGCCATGCCGCGCATCGACGTCAACCGCTCCGGTGAAATGGAGGCCTTCGTTCAGGTGGTGGAGGCGGGCGGTTTCTCGGCGGCGGCGCGGCTGCTGGACATGACGCCCTCGGCCGTCAGCAAGCTGGTGGCGCGGCTCGAGTTGCGCCTGGGCATCCAGCTGGTGCACCGCTCCACGCGCAAGCTGCAGCTCACGCCCGAGGGGCTGCATTTCTACGAGCGCAGCACGCGCGTGCTGGCCGACATGGACGAGGCCGAGCGTTGTGCCGCGGCTGGTGCGGCGCCGCGCGGGCGCGTGAGCATCAACGCAAGCGTGTCCTTCGGTCATCACAAGCTGGTGCCGCTGGTGCCGCGCCTGCTCGAGATGCATCCGCAGATCACGCTCGACATTGCGCTGACCGACCGCATCGTCGACCTGATGGACGAGCGTGCCGACATTGCGATCCGCTGGGGCCAGTTGCCGTCGTCCGACCTGGTGGCGCGGCGCCTGGGCGAAACCAGCCAAGCCATCGTGGCCGCGCCGGACTACCTGGCGAAGTACGGCACGCCGCGCACGCCGCAGGAGCTGGAGGCGCACAACCGGCTGGGCTGGAGCTACCGGCGCAACACGCCCGACTGGCCGTTGCGTGTCGATGGCCGCATGGTGATGTTGCCGGTGGCGGGGCCGGTGCGTGCGGGCGACGGCGAGACGCTGCGGCAGCTGGCGATCGCGGGGGCGGGTGTGGCGCGCTTGTCGCTGTATCACATCCAGCACGACATCGATGCCGGCCGGCTGGTGCCGCTGCTCGAGGAGTTCAACCCGGGCGAGATCGAGCCGATCCACGCGGTGTACATCGGCAAGGCCGGCACGCTGCCCGCGCGGGTGCGGGCGGTGCTCGACTTCTTGGTGGCGTGCTCGGGCGTGGGCGGCGGGCGTTACACGCTCAAGCGCACGGCGCCGATGCCGGGGAATTCGGCCGTCACCTGATCGCCGCGGCGGCAGGGCAGCACGCCGACCCACGAGCCGGTGGTGACGACCGTGCCGGCGGGCACGGTCTGGCCGTGGCGCGTGAGGTGGCGCAGCCAGATGGGCAGCAGCCAGGCCGGATCGGCCAGCGGATGCGTGCCTTCGCGCACCACCGTTTCTGCGTCGCCGATCTTCGTTTCGCAGCGCTGCGAGGCCCAGTCGACGGCGGCGTACGGTTGCCAGTCGCCGAGTACGAGTGCGCCGTGGACTTGCGAATCGGCCAGGCGCAGCAGGGCGGGCGTGGCGGCCAGGTCTTGCCAACGCGCATCGACGATTTCGACGGAGACGGCCATGGCGTCGATGAGGGCAGCCGAGTTGTCGTGATCGAGTGCGGCGGCTTGGGCGGGTGTGACGTCCTGGCCGAGCCTTAGTGCAATCTCTGCTTCGATGCCGGGGGTGTGAAATGTGAGGTCGCTGAAGTTGGCGGGACTCTGGCGCACGCCGGACGGGGGCAGCGGAGCGTGTGTGAGCGTGGCGCTGCGGGAGCCGCCGCCGGACTTCCATGTCTTCGGGACACCGTCGAACCAGCCGAGGGCTGCGGCTACCGCGTCTTGCACTTCATACGCTTGAGGTGCGTCTGGCAGGGCGTCGGTCCACGGGGTTGCGTCGAGCGTGCGGTTGGCTTGGCGTGCGGCGATGAGGGCTTCGGTGAGGGCTTTTTGGTCGGGCGTCATTTTTGGATCTTCTCAGTTTCTTTTGGGGGTCGTTTGTTCAGGGCGCGTGTCCAGGCCACCGGGTACTTCCCTCCGCGAATGTCCCCCGCCTTCGGCTCCTCCTTGATTTCGCTGCGGGAAGCACCCAGTGTCCTGGGCACGCTGGGCGCTGTCGTTGTGCTGGCCCGATCAACGACCGCACTGGAGACGCTCACGTCGATGGGGTGCCTTGCGCAGCGAAATTAAGGGGGAGGGCGAAGCCCGGAGGACATTCGCGGAGCAAGGTACCCCGTCGGCGGGAGCGTCGCCCTGAAAGAAAGCCCTCAGGTCTCAACCTGCACCTTGCCGTCCTTCACCACCTTCGCCCACTTGGCGATCTCCGTGCTGATGAACTGCTTGAACTTGTCCTGCGAACCACCGCCGTCTTCCGCGCCGTAGGTGTCGAGCCGTTCCTGCACATCGGGCATCGCGAGCACGGTGTTGACGTCGCGGTTCACTTTCTGCGCGATGGCCGGGGGCAGCTTGCCGGGGCCGGCCAGGCCGTACCAGGTGGTCGCTTCGAAACCTGCAAAGCCTTGCTCCTGCATCGTCGGCACGTTCGGATGGCCCTTGGCACGCTTGGTGCGCGTTTGCGCGACAGCGAGCACACGGCCGTTCTTCACATGCGGCGTGGCGGCGGTCATGGTCTCGAAGCTGTACTGGATCTGCCCGCCCATCAGGTCGGCCAGCAGCGGGCCGCTGCCCTTGTACGGCACGTGCAGCGCATCGACGCCGCCCTGCAGCTTGAACATCTCCAGCGCCAGGTGCTGGGCCGAGCCCGCGCCGGCGGAGCCGAAGCTCACGGTGCCGGGCGCGGCCTTGCAGGCGGCGACGATGTCTTTCACGCTGAGGGCCTTCTGGCCCGGGTTGGCGATGAGCAGGTTGGGCGTGACGCCCACGAGCACGATCGGCACGAAGTCGCGCTCCACGTTGTAGCGCAGCTTGGGCTGCAGGCTGGGCGCGAGCGCGTGGCTGTTGATGTGGGCCATGAGCAGGGTGCTGCCGTCGCTGGGCTGCTGCGCCACGTAGTCGGCCGCGAGCACGCCGGCGACGCCGGCCTTGTTCTCGACGATGACCTGCTGGCCCCACATCGTCGTGAGCTTCTGCGCGACCACGCGCGCGAGCGCGTCGGTGCCGCCGCCGGGTGGAAAGCCCACCACGATGCGCACGGGGCCCGTGGGCCACTCCTGCGCGAACAGCCGGGGCACGCCCAGCGTGGCGGCCGCGCCGGCGGCGGCCTGGATCAGGGAACGTCTTTGCATCTTCTTTGTCTCCGTCGGTTGGGGAATCCGATGCGTGCCGGGAGCCGCTTGCGCGGGCCCGGCAGGGTGGTGGACCGCCGCATCGTTCGAGCGATGCGCTGCGGCCCGTGTGGGTTGGCGTGCGCCGGGTTCAGGCTGCTTTTTGCAGGGCGACCGGTGCGGCCTGGTGGCTCGCGAAATAGTCCATCGCCGCCTGCACGCCGCTGCCCGCCAGCTTGATGCCGCTGAGCTTCATGCCCATCTCGACACCCGCGACCATGGCCACGAGCGTGAGGTCGTTGCTGTCGCCCAGGTGGCCCATGCGGAACATGCGGCCCTTGAGCTTGCCGAGACCCGTGCCCAGCGAGAGGTCGAAACGCTGGTGGATGAGGCGGCGCACGGCGTCGGCATCGACGCCCTCGGGCGTGATCACGCCCGTGAGCACGGGCGAGTACACGGACGGGTCGGCGCACTGGATCGGCAGGCCCCAGGTGTTGACCGCGGCGCGCACGCCGGCGGCCCAGCGCTGGTGGCGCGCGAACACGTTGTCCAGGCCTTCGCCCAGGATCATGTCCAGCGATTCCGAGAGGCCGTAGAGCAGGTTGGTGTTCGGCGTGTAGGGCCAGTAGCCGTCCTTGTTCATCTCGACGATCTCGTCCCAGGCCCAGAAGGCCTTGGGCAGCTTGGCGGTCTTCGAGACTTCGAGGGCACGCGGCGACAGCGCGTTGAAGCTGATGCCGGGCGGCAGCATCAGGCCCTTCTGCGAGCCGCTCACGCAGACGTCGACACCCCATTCGTCATGGCGGTAGTCGGCGCTGGCCAGGCCCGAGATGCTGTCGACCATGAGCAGCGCGGGGTGGCCCGCCGCGTCGATGGCCTTGCGCACCGACGCGATGTCGGAGGTGACGCCGGTGGAGGTCTCGTTGTGCACCACGCACACGGCCTTGATCTTCTTCTCGGTGTCCTTGCGCAGGCGCGCCTCGATGAGCTCGGCCTGCACGCCGCGGCGCCAGCTGGGCGCATTCGGCAGGTGGGCGTCGGTGCCTGTGTAGGCCAGGAACTCGGTCGACAGGCCCAGGCGCGTGGCCATCTTCTGCCACAGCGATGCGAAGTGACCGGTCTCGTACATGAGCACGTGGTCGCCGGGGCTGAGCGTGTTGGCGAGCGCGGCTTCCCATGCACCAGTGCCCGACGCGGGATAGATCGCGACCGGGTGCTTCGTCTTGAAGATTTCCTTGATGCCGCCGAGCACCTTCAGGCCCAGCGTGCCGAACTCGGGTCCGCGGTGGTCGATGGTGGGCAGGCTCATGGCCCGCAGGATGCGGTCGGGCACCGGGCTGGGGCCGGGAATCTGGAGGAAGTGACGGCCGGTGGGGTGGATGTCGAGTTGCAGCATGGGCTCTCCTTGTGCGCTCAGTTTTGCATTCAAAATGCATTTATGTATGCTGGTTTATACCTATCAACCTTGGTTGTATCGGCTATTTTTTGCATTCAAAATGCAGACAAGGGAACCTCACATGACCGCTGAAATCATCGAAATCTCCAGGCTGGCCTTGCATGACCAGGTGGCGTCGCGCCTGCGCACCATGCTGGTGGAGGGGCGCATCTCGCCCGGCGCCAAGCTCAATGAACGCGAGCTGTGCCTGCAGCTGAACGTGTCGCGCACGCCGCTGCGCGAGGCCATCAAGTTGCTGGCGGCTGAGGGGCTGGTCGACCTGCTGCCCAACCGCGGCGCGGTGGCGGTGAAGCTCACCGAGGCCGACGTGCTCAACACCTTCGAGGTGCTGGCGATGCTCGAGGGCATGTCGGGCGAGCTGGCGGCCAAGCGCATCACCGACGAGGAACTGGCCGAGGTGCGTGCGCTGCACTACGAAATGATGGCCTGCTTCGCGCGGCGCGACCTGTCGGGCTACTACCGCCTGAACGCGCGCATCCACACGGCCATCAACGACGCGGCGGCGAACCCGGTGCTGTCGAACACCTACCGCTCGATCAACGCCCGCGTGCAGTCGCTGCGCTTTCGCACCAACCAGGACGAGACCAAGTGGAAGCACGCGGTCGAGGAGCACGAGCAGATGGTGCAGGCGCTGGCCGCGCGCGACGCGCAGGCCATGCGCAAGGTGCTCACGGCGCACGTGCTGCGCAAGCGCGACACCGTGCTGGAGCTGCTGCGCGCCGGGCAGATCTATCCGCAAGCCAAGAGCACAACCAACAAAGCGAGCTGACACCCCACCATGCGCATCGATCCCGCCAGCCACGTGCAGCCAGCCGGAACCGTTCTTCCGCCCAACGACACCTGTGAACTGCTGGCGCGCCGGCTGCGCACCGACACGCAGGGCGAGGTGCTGTTCGACGACGGCTCGCGCGGGCGCTACGCCACCGACGCGTCGATCTACCAGATCACGCCGGTCGGCGCCTTCGTGCCCACGAACGAGCGCGACATCGCCACCGCCATCGACATCGCGCGCGACCTGAAGGTGCCGGTGCTGGCGCGCGGCGGCGGCACCAGCCAGTGCGGCCAGACCACGGGCGCGGCGCTGGTGATCGACAACAGCAAGCACTTTCGCAAGGTGCTCGAGGTGAACGTGGAAGAGGGCACCGCGACGGTCGAGCCGGGCCTGGTGCTCGATCACCTGAACGCGCAGCTCAAGCCGCACGGGCTGTGGTACCCGGTCGACGTGTCGACCAGCGCGCAGGCCACGCTGGGCGGCATGGCGGGCAACAACTCCTGCGGCTCGCGCTCCATCGCCTACGGGAACATGGTGCACAACGTGCTGGGCGCGAGCGCGTGGTTGTCGAGTGGCGAGCTGGTCGAATTTGGTCCGGTGGGCCAGCTGGACGCGCGCGCGGCCGGCATCGCGCAGTTCGTGCACGGGCTGGCGAAAGCGCACCGCGACGCCATGGCGCAGCACTGGCCCAAGGTGATGCGCCGCGTGGCGGGCTACAACCTCGACATCTTCGACAACCAGAGCGAGAAGCCGTACACGGCCGACGGCAGCGTGAACCTGGCGCACCTGCTCATCGGCGCCGAAGGCACGCTGGCCTACACCCGCAGCCTGAAGCTCAAGCTGGCGCCGCTGCCGCGCGCCAAGGTGCTGGGCATCGTGAACTTCCCGACCTTTCATGCGGCCATGGACGCGGCGCAGCACATCGTGAAACTGGGACCCACGGCGGTGGAGCTGGTCGACCGCACGATGATCGAGCTGAGCCTGGCCAACCCCGCGTTCAAGCCGACCGTGGAAACGGCGTTGATCGGCAAGCCCACTGCGATCCTGCTGGTCGAGTTCTCGGGCGCCGACAAGGCTGCGTTGCTGCCTCAACTGAAGCGGCTGGTCGAGCTGATGGGCGACCTCGGCCTGCCCGGCAGCGTGGTCGAGATGGCCGACGACGCGCGGCAGAAGAACCTGTGGGAGGTGCGCAAGGCCGGCCTCAACATCATGATGAGCCTCAAGGGCGACGGCAAACCCGTGAGCTTCATCGAGGACTGCGCCGTGCCGCTGGTGCACCTAGCCGAATACACCGACGCGCTGACCGAGGTGTTCGCCAAGTACGGCAGCCGCGGCACCTGGTACGCGCATGCCTCGGTGGGCACGCTGCATGTGCGGCCCATTCTCGACATGCGCGCCGACGGCGCGGCCAAGATGCGCGCCATCGCGGAAGAGGCCAGCGCGCTGGTGCGCAAGTACAAGGGCGCCTTCAGCGGTGAGCATGGCGACGGCCTGTGCCGCGGCGAATGGATCGAATGGCAGTTCGGCCCGGCGATCAACGAGGCTTTTCGCGCGATCAAGCAGCAGCTCGATCCGATCGGCCTGTTCAACCCCGGCAAGATCATCGACCCGCCGCGCATGGACGACGGCGCGCTGTTCCGCTTTGCGCCGCCCACCGCGCCGAAGCCGTACCGCCGCATCGAATTGAAGCCCGTGCTCGACTGGTCGGGCTGGAACGTCAACGCCGACCCGGTGACCGAGCTGACCACCGCGCCCGGCACCGGCGGCGACAGCACCGGCGGCCTCGCCAAGGCCGTGGAGATGTGCAACAACAACGGCCATTGCCGCAAGTTCGACGCCGGCACCATGTGCCCCAGCTACCGCGTGACGCGCGACGAGCAGCACCTGACGCGCGGGCGCGCCAACACGCTGCGCCTGGCGCTGTCGGGCCAGCTCGGCGCCGACGCCTTCACCAGCGAGGCCATGCACGAGACCATGGACCTGTGCGTGGGCTGCAAGGGCTGCAAACGCGATTGCCCGACGGGTGTCGACATGGCGAAGATGAAGGTCGAGTTTCTCGACCACTACAAGAAGCGGCACGGCCATACGCTGAAAGACAAGCTGGTCGCCTACATGCCCGACTACGCGCACCGCGCCAGCCGCATGCCCTGGCTGCTGAACCTGCGCAACCGCGTGCCGGGGGCGGCGTGGCTGGGCGAGAAGATGCTGGGCTTTTCGGCGAAGCGCTCATTGCCCGAATGGCGCACCGACACCTTCTGGCGTGCGAAGGACGCGGTGGCGGTCGGCCTCTTTTCCGATCAGGCCTCGGTGCTGGCCGCTGCGGCGCGCGGCGAGAAGGTCGCCGTGCTGTTCGTCGACACCTTCAACGGCACCTTCGAAAGCGAAAACGCCGTCGCGGCCGCGCGCGTGCTGCACGCCGCGGGCTATGCGCTGCACACGGTGGAGAAGGGCGGCGGGCACCACTGCTGCGGCCGGACCTTCCTGGCCAGCGGCATGGTGGACGAAGCCAAGGTGCGCGCCGGCGCGTTGATCGACGCGTTGCTGCCACTGGCGCAAGCCGGTGTTCCCATCGTCGGGCTCGAGCCCTCGTGCCTGCTCACGCTGCGCGACGAAACACTGGTGATGGGCTTCGGTGAGAAGGCGCAGACTGTCGCAAAGCAGGCGCTGCTGTTCGAAGAGTTCATCGCCCGCGAACGCAAGGCCGGCCGCTTCGAACTCGCGCTGAAGCCGGCCACCGCACCGATCCTGCTGCACGGCCACTGCCACCAGAAGGCCTTCGGCGCGGTGAGCCCGATCATGGACGTGCTGAAGCTGATTCCGGGCGCCGAGCCCGAACTCATCGAGAGCTCATGCTGCGGCATGGCCGGCAGCTTCGGCTACGAGGCGAGCCACTTCGAGGTGTCGATGCAGATGGCCGAAGCGAGCCTGCTGCCGGCTATCCGCGCGAGGCCCGATGCGATCGTGGTGGCGGACGGCACGAGCTGCAGGCACCAGATCGGCGACGGGGCGCAGCGCGAGGCGGTGCATGTGGCGGTGCTGCTGGCGCGGCACATGATGCTCTGAGGCGGCTGCGGCTTTCTCTTTCGGAACTCAGAAGGGTGGCGAGACCACCTGGCGCCAGCTGCGGCGCCAGGTGCGGGAGTCGGGGCAGCCATCGCCGGCTTTCTCTGTGCCGCCCGGGCCGGTCAGGTAGCCGGTCTCGTTGGTGCAACTGGTCCTGGGCTTGCCATCGGGGTGGCCTTCGTTGGGCTGGCCGATCATGTTCCGCGAGTTCACGTTGCCGCGTGTGAAGCCTCCGGTGGGGATCGAGACGACCGAATATGCGTCGAAGCTGCCGTTGCCATCCACGTCGAAAGAGTTCTTGTTCTTGCCGGTGAGGGCGTCGAGCACGTAAATGATGTTGGGCAGGCTGCCTGTGGCCGTGCAGGATTCGATGCCCTGCACCTTGTCCTCGGGCAGGAAGGACGAGACGATCACGCTGCTGCCCAGGTTGGCCAGGTCACCGACCACGCGCTCGCCGTTGAGCATGGCGCCGGTGTATGGGATCGTGCCGAGATTCAGCCGCCATCCCTTCTTGTCTTTCCAGTCGACGGTATTCGTGCTGAGTTGGTAGAAGTCCTTGCCGGCTTCGAGGCCAAGCTCGGGCCTTTTGACCGTCGCCTTGTTGATGGTCTGCGTCACCAGTTTCGAAACGGCGACGGGTTCGGTGCCGGACTTGTCGTCGCCCCCGATCGGTGTCTGGTCCCAGATGCCGTAGAGGGCTTGCGGCGTGGCCGGCGTCGCTAGGTCGCCTTCGTCGAGCAGGATGCCGGTGCCGACCACGACGATCGCACCGCACGACGAGGTGGCGTTGTAGGTGCAGGCGCTTCCGTCGCCGGGGTGAACCTGCCATGCCGGCGCGGCGTAGATCGGCTGCATCTTGCCGCCTTCCGTGGTGAACAATCGCCTGGGAACGGACCCCTCGAGTTTGGCGCTGCGCAGGTCGAATCGCCACAGGTTGCCATTCGCGTCGCCGGCGTAGGCAGCGACGATACGGCGGGTGGTGTCCCGCACGGCGACCACGCCGCCCAGACCTCGGTTGCCGCCGCTGGCATCAGTGCCAAAGCCCGTGGGAAGTGGAGTGAATTGCTTGAGTTTGCCGGTGAGTGCCTCCACCACGTACAGCCCGACCTGTTTGCCGGCTTCCGGGTAGTGGCCGCTGCCCGTCAGCATGACCCAGGTGCCGTCGTCCAGCTGGCCCGCGACGGGGTTGTTGGTCACATAGGCCAGATCGGCGTACTCCTTGTGTTTGTTGTTCACCTCCCAGAGAAAGTGGTTCTCGGTCGGCTTCCGGTTGGCCGTATTCAAAGGCGACTCCAGCCCGTACATGAAGGGGCCTGCACGCCCTCCGGTGCCAAGCACCAACTGGTGCCAGGTCTTCTCTGTGCCGGCCGCGCCCTGGCCTGTTCTGCCGTACACATCCTGCTCGACCAACGGACCGTCGAGCGTGTAGCGAAAGCGGAAGTTCGGGTTGGCGAGATCGATCTGGGACGCCATGGCGCCCTTGGGCATGAATGCCGCCAGCTCGGTGCCGGCAGCGGCATCGCTCTTGTTCGCGTTCAGTACATGAACTTTGCCGTTGTTGGTGGCGGCAAAGATGGTGGGAGGGCGTGTGGCTTTGCTCACCTTGTAGTTGGCATAGGCAATACCCCTGCCGTCGACCAGGCTGGAGGCGTCGTAGCCCATATCGAAACGCCCGCCGACGAATACCGGTGGCGAATTGACCGAGGCGCCGATGGGCTGCTTGCGCAGCCGGTAGACCGTGCCGCCGACATCTTTTTGCGCGTTGTCTCCCAGCAGGTAGCGGACGAAGCTCTCGTCGGTGGCTTGCCGCTTGTCGGCATTCAGCAGCGCTTGGAAATCGGTCGGTAGTTTGTCCAGTCTCGTGTTGTAGGTCAGCGCCGTGCGCAGGCCACTGTCAAGCGTGTTCGGGTCGTAAGTCGACAAGGAGAAGATCGTCCGCTCGTTCGCAGGCGGCATCTTGGCATTGGCCGACCAGACCGGCTTCGGTTTCCCCGGCTCCTTGGAGGTGTAGCCACCATCGGCATTCAGTTCGAAGGCCTTGATGTCACCGCTGTTGTCCGCTGTCTGGTATTCGGTCGTGTACTTGTACTGGCCCGTCAGCGTCTGGAATTCATTGCTGTTGCCCGACACCGCAACGCCCGCGTCGTTGCCGGACCCCACCATGCTGCTCAGCGCGTTGTCCAAGGCCCGGCGCACATCGTCGCCCGAGTAGACGCTGTAGGAGCGGCCGCCGCCGGTGAAGCCGGCGCGGATGAAGTCGTCGACGCGCCGGGCGTCGTCCGAATCTCTGTCGCCGCTGTTCAGGTCGCCGGTGGCCCAGGTGGGGCTCCTCACGGGATTGCCGGAAAGCCAATCGTTGTTGTAGCTCTCGATCTGATTCCAGGTCAGGCCGCCGACCTTGCCAGCCTCACCGGACGGCGTCAGGCCCCAGCCGATGGTGAAGGTCGTCATGTTCTGCCAGAACGTGGGGTTGTGCGGTCCGCTCATCGGGGGCACGTCGTTGGTCAGGGTCGCGGAGAAATCCGTGTGCCAGAAATAGCGGGCCGTCAGGTCGGCGAACCCGTTGCTGCTGGCACCGCCGTCGCTGTAGGGGATATAGAGGTTCCTGGCGTTGAGTTTCGTGACCGGGGTCGTGCTGTCGTGGCCGGGGGCGCCTTTGGGTTGATAGCTGAATGCGGCGGCATTTCCGGATGGCTTGCCATCGAAGTTGATGCTTGCGTTGCTAGCGGTGTAGCGGGTGTCCAGGCCTTGTGCGGTGCCCAGGTTCCACGCGCCGTCGGACAGCACGATGCTGTAGGCGCGCCGGCAGCTCAGTTCACCGCTCTTCGGGTCGTTGGGGTCGTTTTTCCAGGGACTGCTCAGCGGGGCGGACGTGATGGACTGCGTTGCGTTGCCTGCGTAGTAGTTGGCGGCGAGCACCAGAGCGTTGTGACTCGGCGTTCCCCCGGTCAGCGCGATGCCATAGATCCAATCGTAGAAATCGGTTTTCCACTTCTTTCCGGTAGTGGCCGTTTCGTCCCTGAAATAGTTGACACCGCTCACGATGTTCTTCGCGGCGTCCGCGCCCTCGTTGTATTGCACGTACCCCACCCTGAACTTGTTTTCGTAGCTCTGCATCGCCTGGCCCAGCGCGGTGCTGACGGCGAGTGCACGGGTGCGATACCACTCGTGCCAATTCAGGATGTTCTTGAGCTCGGCTTCCTGGCTGCACCGAGCGGCGCTTTCTCCGCAGTCTGTTCGCTTGTGTCCATCAGGCAGTTCAACGGGCTGGTTCGTGAGTGGATAGGCGAGGTTGGTCAGTTTCCTGTTGTCGGCAATGGCGCAGTCGTTGTTCTTGCAATGAACGTAGGAAAAGATCTTCCCAGTGGCCTCCGTCGCTGTGCCGTACTTCACGTGTGCCGGAAACGTTCTGCCGGATTGGTTGCTGATGAAGAAGGCCGGGTTGGTCTGCTTCGCGCCATTGGCTGTAACCCGGGCCGCATAGGTAACGGCCGGGTTGTAGTACTGCGTATTCACGCTGCTCGACCGCATGGCGTGCCAGCCATACTTCCCGTCGCAAACAGCCCCCTCCGTGCCCTTGCAATTGTCCGGGACCGAATAGCCTTCCTGATATTCGAACGTCATCGATCTGGAGTTGTCCAGCACGAACATCAGATTGGGCTTGGCGCCCGGCACGGCGTTGTACAGCGGGGCCTGGCTCGGCGTCGTGGCGGCCAGCGCGTCGCCAAGGGGAAGAAGCGCCGCGCCCCACGCGGCAGCGAGACTGACGAAGGTTCGCAGCATGCGTGCGGCCCTGGCGGGTACCTGAACAAGAAACGGGCGCGTGGCGGTCATGCGGTTTTCCCTGCGGTTGAAAGTGGGGCGCTGATAAGGCGTGCGAGATTCATCGCCAGCATTCCTTCGTCAGCAGTCCTGTGACCTCGTCATCCATGTCCTTCACACCCAGGCCGCTCAAGGTCAGCGTGCCGCACCGATCGCCGGTCATGCTGCCGGTGCGGGTGGCCTTGAGGATGAAGCTGGGTGGGGTGTCGCGCGCGAAGACGGCGATGGTGTAGTTGGCGGCGCCGGACTTCGGCGACTGCTGCAAGGCCTTGGGCAACAGGCTCTCTGCGCCTTTCTTCTGCTCGGTCTCCTCGCCGGCATCACCCGCGACAGCGGTGTAGCGATCGTTCGCCGAGTAGTAGCGCTGCATGAACTGCGCGGCCTCCATCAGGATGCCCTGGGCTTCGGCGCGCTTGGAGCGGCGCACGTGCTCCTGGTAGTTCGGCAGCGCGATGGCGGCCAGGATGGCGACGATCGCGACGACGACCATGACTTCGATCAGCGTGAAGCCGCGGCGGGAGCGCGAAGAAGCAGAAGGCAGGTGTGTCATGGCGATGAAGGTCATGAAGTCATTTGTCGCGCGTCAGCACGGACTGCAGCCACGCTTCGGCGCCTTGGGTGGCGACGCCGGTCGACGTCTCGAACCGGGCGTTGTTGGCAAAGCCCCGGGCGGTGATCAGGTAGCCGGTCAGACTGGGCGTCGAGGTGGTGGCGATCTTCTGGATGAGGCAGCGCGGTTCGATCTCCAGGGGCGTGGCGTCGACCGTGGTGCCGGTGGGCTTCTTGTTGACATACGCCTTCGGAACGGCGATCGCGCTGTTGCCCACCCAGCTGGCCTTCTTGCGCCATGCCGCGGTTTCGTCGAACTCCGAGCCGATGGGGGTCGTGATGATCCGGGCGCGCATGCCGACGGAGGCGTACTCGGTGTAGTCCTTGTCGTCGCCGTCGAAGATGGCCACCTGTTCGCAAAATCGCAGCGCGGTCTCGGCGGCCTCGCGCGCGACCTCGGTCGAACGGATGCCATTCACGCTGCGCTCGCTCTGCGTGGCATTGCGGATCGCGAAGGTGCCGACCAGCGACAGGATCACGACCAGGATCAGCGTGACGATCAGCACGACGCCGCGTTCGTACGCACGGCCGGCCATACGGCGCGGAAGAGGGGATGGCTTCGTGTTCATGGGGTGATCAGGCGGTTGCGCAGCAGCACCGTGGTGGTGAAGGTCCTGCGCAGGTAGCCGTCGGTGCCGGTGCGGTCGGTGTTGTCGCATCGCTTGTAGGCAAGGCCGCCCTCGGGCACGTCGCGCACCGGCCGGTCGCTGCGCATCTGCAGGCACACGCGCACGCTCAGCACGCGGCTCCAGCGGTCTTCGGCGAGATCGGCAAGAACGCCGCTGCTGGCCAGGGCATCGACACCCGCGGCATCCAGGTACTTGACGATCTGGTGTCGCAACGGGTCGTAGGTGGCCGCCAGCTCGATGCTGGGACGGCTGGCCACGCCATAAAGAATGCGCATGCTCTCGACGTTGGCCAGCAACGGCTGCGAGGGGCCGATGGCGTTGACGGCGTCGCGCTTTTCCATGCCGCGGCAGGACAGCATCGGTGCCGTGCTCGCGTCTGTCACCAGATAGCGGTTGTCGGCCAGTGCGTAGTCGGCGGGTGGGGGCGCGCCGGGGGGCGGCGTGGGCGGCGGGTTCACCTGCGACGGCGTGAGGGCGTTGATGCCGTTGCCCAGGCAGTTCGTCGCCAGCTTGGCGTCGGTGCCCGTGGGCATGGTGTTGTCGGTGGTGGCTTCGTAGCGGATGGCGATGGCGTCGCTGCCCTTGCCTGTGCACGACAGCTTGTCGAAGGCGGCTGCGGCGTCGGTGAATCCGCCGGTGCATCCACGCACGGCGGGGCCGGCGTAGTTGCCCATCACCGTGGCGCCGTTGCTCGGAATGAGCTGTTGCGAGTAGCCGGCCTGCTTGAGCTGCTGCTGGATCAGGTTGAGCGCGAGGATGCCGTCCTCGTTCAACTGCGTCTCGGCCTGCGACAACTGGCTGCTGCGGCTGGAGGTCGAGAACGTGGACAGGGCGGCTGCCAGGATCACCAGTCCGATCGTCAGCGAGATCATCAGTTCGATCAGCGTGAAGCCGCGGACCGCGTTGCGCGTGCGTGGGAGCGCAGTGAAGACGGTGCTCACAGCGTGACCCGGAAGTACATGCAGTTCACCTCTGCCGGGGCCGCGATGTTGGCGCCGGCGATGGGGCAGGCCTGGTGCTGCGCGAAGCCCGTGTCCTCCGCGATGGCGCGCCAGATCAGCCAGATGTTCAGCACGCGCGTGGCCGGCAGGCCGTTCACGCCAGAGGCCGCGTCGGCCAGTTCCGTCGTGACGTAGGCCGTGCCGCCGGGCAGCCGGTTCCCGACATTCGTGAGCCACTGCGCGAGGTCGTAGGCGGCAATGGCCGCGCCACAGGTGTTGACCGGCCTGTCGGGAACGGAGGTGTCGACCTCGCAGGCGGCTGGCGGCGGCGTGGGGTCCGTGGAGGCCGCTTCGCGCGTGCTGGCGTTGTAGGCCTTGGCGTGGGTGTAGCCGGCAAAGCCGGCGAGGTTGGCGCGGGCTCGTTCCGCGTAGTCGTTCACCAGGCTCAGGCCGGTGGCGCGCATGCGCGAGAACTGGTTGTACTTGAGGGCCGCCGACGTGAGCCCCGCCATGCCGAACAGGCCGATGGCCAGGATGACAATGGCGACCAGCACCTCGATGAGAGTGGCGCCGTGTTGTTGTGTGGAGCGCTTCATTCGTCGTTGCCCGAACAGTCTTCGCCATCCGCGGCGTAGCGGATGCGCCCGGGCTTGCTGATGCACAGCGTCTTGCGTGCCCATGGGGTGGTACTGGCTGCTTCGAAACCGGGGGCCTCGACCGTGATGCTGTTGCTCCCCGAGCTCACCAGACCATTGGGCAGGAAGACAAAGCGGCCCGCTTTGCCGAGGGCGATCTTCGCGATGCCGGGCAGTGCGTCCTGCCGCAGCAGCACCTCGTCTGTCGATTCGGAATAGGAGAAGTCGCCGTCGCGGTCGTTGTTGACGAAGACGATCCAGCCGGCCGCTAGATCGTTGCCGCCCGAGCCGGTTTCGCAGTCGACCGCGGTGCCGGCGCGCAACTGGCAGACGACGACGGGTCTTGCGCGGGCGATGGCTTCGGTGCGTGCGGTGCGCAACGAACCGGTCACGGCGTTGACGGCGTTGGACAGCCGCCATTGCACGATGAAGCGCGTCATCGAAGGCGCCGCGATGCCGATCAGGATCGCGAGGATCGCCAGCGTGACCATCAACTCGATGGCCGTCAGTCCGCGCTGGTCGCGCAGCCGCGCCGGCCGCGAAGAATCGCGTGGCCTCATGTGCATGTGTCTCCCTGTTGTTTTGGAATTTCAGCCGACAACTTCTGGGCGCGAGACTAGGGGGCGATGCACATGTCCGACAACGGCTTGCCGACGTTCGGTGCGTTCGAAAGGATGAGCGGAAATGCCTCGAAGCGCCAAATGAAAGTTCGATATTTCGGGGTGTGTGGCTGGTACTTTTTCTCTTCTGCGGAAGAGGGCTTCGTACCCGTGTCCGCGCGCCGTTTTTCAACCTTGAATCACAATGCTTCGATGACTGCCGCATCCCCTTCCGAATCCGGCTTCGCCTTGTTCCCGACCGCCATCGGCGTGTGCGCGCTGGCCTGGGGGCCGCAGGGGCTGGTCGGTGTGCAACTGCCCGAAGAGCGGGGCGAGGCCGCGACGCGTGCGCGCATGCGCCGGCGCTTTCCTGACCTGGAGGAAGCCCTGCCGTCGCAGCGCGCGCAGCACGCCATCGCGGGCGTGCAGGCGCTGCTCGAAGGTGCGACCGACGACCTGTGCGACATCGAGCTCGACATGCGCGGCGTGTCCGAGTTCCATCAGCGCGTCTATGCGATCGCGCGGCGCATTCCGCCGGGGCAGACGCGCACCTACGGCGAGGTGGCCGAAGAACTGGGCGACAAGGGCCTGTCGCGCGCGGTCGGCCAGGCCATGGGCCACAACCCCTTCGCGCCGGTCGTGCCGTGCCACCGCGTGCTGGCTGCGGGCAACAAGCCGGGCGGCTTCTCGGCGGGCGGCGGTGCGTTGACCAAGCTGCGCATGCTCGACATCGAAGGCGCCACGCCGAGCGGGACGCGCTCGCTGTTCTGAGCTTGAACGGTCAGGCCGCCGGCACGGGCAGTTGTTGCAGCCCTGCGATGCGCGAGCCGAAGATGATCGCGGCCTGCAGCACGAAGCCCGCGAGCGCCAGCAGCAGGCAGGCCGGCTCGCCCCACATCGCGCCGACCAGGCCGCCGAGCGCTGCACCGACCGGGCGCGCACCTGCGTTCACCGTCAGGAACACCGCCGACACCCGGCCCAGCATCGCCGAGGCCGTCACGCTCTGGCGCAACGTGGTCGAGGTGATGACCCAGACCATCGGCCCCGCGCCGAACAGGAAGAACGAAAGCGCAGCCAGCGAGGCGGTCGGCACGACGAGGGTGGTCGCCATCGTCGCGGCGGCGGCCACCGCCACCGCCGGCCCGACCTGGATCGCGCGGCCGAACGGCAGCCGCGCCGTCACGCGCGAGGTCAGCAGCGCACCGACCACCATGCCCGCGCCGTACATCGCGAGCGTGAAGCCCACGGCCTGCGCGCCGAGGCCCAGCACGCGCACGGCATAGGGCACATAGCCCGCCTGCAGCACGAACCACGAGATGTTGAAGACCGCACCGGTCATCAGCATCGGCCGCAGGAACGCGTGTTGCCAGACGAAGCGCGCGCCGTCGTGCACGTCGCGCAGTGGATGGCGCGACGGGGCCGCGGGGCGGGGCGCTTCGTGCAGCCGCAGCAGCAGGCCCACGGCCGCCACCGACAGCACCGCCGCCAGCACGAAGGCCGACGACGCACCGGCCCACGCGACGAGCGCGCCCGCAAGCGCGGGCCCGGCCGTGAAGGCGGCACTGCGCGCCAGCTCCAGCCGCCCGTTGGCGCGCGCCAGCGCGTCGCGCGGCACGAGGGCAGGCACCAGCGCGGGCGCCGCGACGCTGAAGCCCACGGTGCCGACCGCGCCGAGGAACCCGAGCACGGCCAGCCCGCCGATGCCCAGCGTCGACGACAGCACCATGCCGAGCAAGGCCAGCAGCGACACCGCGCGCAGGCCCTCGGCCCACACCATCAAGCGCCGGCGCGACATGCGGTCCGCGAGCAGGCCCATCGGCAGCGAGACCAGCAGAAAGGGCAGCGTCTGCACCGCCGCGAGAAAGCCGATCTCGCCCGGCCCGGCGCCGAGCGCGAGCACGGCCACCAGCGGCACGGCCGCGAGGCTCAGTTGTTCGGCGGACTGCGCCGCAAGGTTGGCCCAGGCGAGGTGGGAGAAGGAGCGGGGAAGAGGCGAGGGCATGGGGCGGCACACGAAGAGAAAGACCGCATCCTCGGGGCCGCGCCCGTCTGCCGCTGGCCGTTTACGGACGTGGAAGCCTCAGCCCGCGTTCATCTGCTCGAACCACTCGGCCACGCACACCGCCTCGGGCGCCGCATCGGGCGCGAGGCCGTAGTAGTAGCGCTCCAGCGTCATCCGCAACCCAGGCAGCGGCGACTGCAGCCGCCCCGACGCCAGGTCGTGCGCCACCAGCGAGGTCGGGGCCAGCGCGATGCCCAGGCCGTCGACCGCGGCCTGCAGCACGAAGTGCAGGTGATCGAACTGCAGCCGACCGGCCGGCCGCGCGCGCGGTGCGCCGACCTGCTTCTTCCAGTCGTCCCAGTCGTCCTTGCGCGTGCGCGCCGACAGCAGCACGTGCGAGGCGAGGGCGCGCAGGTCGGGCAGCGGCTGCGTCTTGAACAGCGCGGGCGCGCCGACCACCAGCACTTCGTCTTCGAGGAAAGGCCGCACCTGGATCGACGACGGCCAGCCCTCGAGGCCGCGGCGCACGGCGATGTCGAAGCTGTCCGTGGCCTGCTCGGGCATGACGGTGCTGGTGACGACCTGCGGCTCGATATCGGGATGGCGTTCCACGAACGACGGCAGCCGGGGAATCAACCAACGCACCGCGAACGAGGGCCGCACGTTGATGCGCACCGCGCGCGCCGGTCCCTGCAGTTGCAGCGCGCGGGCCGCCGCGTGGATCTGCGCGAGCGCGGGCTCGGTCTCCGCAAAGAACTGCTGGCCCTCGGGCGTCAGCGTGACCTGCCGGATGCGGCGCTCGAACAGCGCCACGCCCAGGCAGGCTTCGAGGCTCTTGATCTGCCGGCTCACCGCGCTGTGCGTCACGTGCAGTTCAACCGCGGCACGCGTGAAGCTCAGGTGGCGGGCCGCCGCCACGAAGGCACGCACGGCATGGAGGGGCGGTTCGCGAAGCGGCATGCGTGCGATTTTCTCACGCATGCCGCGCGGGAATGTCGTTTGTCGGCGGGCGTCGCGAGCGGGCACGATAGGGGCTCGATGTCCGCCGCACCACCGCTTTCTCCCGCCGCTCCCGTCCGTTCCACCGACCTGGATTCCCGCCACGCCGCCATGGCACTTGGCCTGTCGCTGCCGGCCGACGTGGTGCTGTACCTGCTGCTGCCCATGTACGCGTCGCAGTTCGGCGTCTCGCTGGCCGAGGTCGGGTTGCTGCTGGCGGCCAACCGGCTGGTGCGCATCGCGGGCTACGGCTGGGTCGCGCGTTTCTATGCGCGCCACGGCGACCGGGCGAGCTGCACGCTGGCCGTGGTGGCCGCCGCATGCTGCGGGCTGGGCTACGCCACGCTCTCGGGGTTCTGGGCGCTGCTGCCGTTGCGGCTGACCTGGGGCCTGTGCTTCGCGGCGCTCAACCTGTCGACGCAAGCCCTGGCCACGGCCGACCCGATCGGTGCCGCGCAGCGCAGCGGGCGGTCGCGCGCCTTCATCGCGACCGGGCCGGTGCTCGCGCTGCCGCTCGCTGCGCTGCTGGCGTACACGGTCGGGCCGCGCGCGATCTTCGGCGTGCTGGCGGTGGTGTCGTTGCTCGCGCTGTTCGTCACGCGGCGGCTGCCGTCGAAGCCGCACCACAGTGCAACATCTGGAGTCGCGACGCGGCGCTTCTCGCGGCCGAACGCGCTCGACGGCTGGTCGTTCATGGAAGGGCTGGCGCTCGATGGCCTGTTCATCGTGGGCCTGTCGTACCTCGGCAAGGACCTGCTGCCCGGCGGTGCGGTGATCGTGGCGGGCGTGCTGATGGCGCTGCGCTACCTCGCGGAAATCTTTCTCGGACCGGTGGGCGGGCGCATGGCGGAGCACTTCGGCGCCGAGCGCCTGCTCGTGAGCCTGTCGCTGGTGACGTCGCTCGCGCTCGTGGGCTTTGGCCTGGGCTGGCTGTGGAGCTGCGCGGCGCTGATCGTGGTGCTGCGCGCGCTGCAGCTGCCGCTCCTGCCGCCCATCGTGGCGCGGCGCACGCCCGGACCGGAGCGCGTGCGGGCGCTCGCGGCCCGCGCGGTCTGGCGCGACATCGGCGCGGGCGCCGGGCCCTTGCTGGCCGGCGTGCTGCTGCCCATTGCCTCGCCGCCGTGGATCTACGGCAGTGCCGCGCTGTTGCTGGCGATCGCGGCGCTGGCCTGCGTCCGGCGCGCATCGCCACCCACCCCGATCCAGGAGAACATCGCCCCATGACCACCATCGACACCGTCGCGCAACTCGAAGCCCTGTTCGGCCAGCCGGGCGAGGCCTCGCTCAAGAAAGAGGTGCCGTACTTGCACCCGAGCTACCAGGCGCTGATCGCCGCATCGCCGTTCGCGGTGCTCGCGACCACCGGCCCCGGCGGGCTCGACGCCTCGCCACGCGGCGACGCCCCGGGCTTCGTCGCGGTGCAGGACGAGAGGACCTTGCTGCTGCCCGAGCGGCGCGGCAACAACCGCATCGACAGCCTGCGCAACATCGTGGCCGACCCGCGCGTGGCCTTGCTGTTCCTGATTCCGGGCGTGGGCGAGACGCTGCGCGTGAACGGGCGCGCACGCATCAGCGTGGCACCCGAGCTGCTGGCGCGCTTCGCGGTGGAAGGGCGCGCGCCCCAGTGCGTGATCGAGATCGCCGTCGAGACGGTGTTCTTCCAGTGCGCCCGCGCCATCCAGCGCTCGAAGCTCTGGGCGCCCGTGCCGGAAGACGCGCCGCGCACCGTGCCGACGCCGGGCGCCATCCTTTCGGCGCTGACCGATGCGGCCTTCGACGGCGCCACCTACGACCGCGAACTGCCGGCGCGGCAGCGGTCGACGCTGTACTGAACGGGGGCGACGTACCTCTCGGTAGAACGAATGCACTAGCGGCGAAAGCCGCCGACCCCACGCCTGCACCGATTGCGAGCCTTCGCCACAATCGACCCAATGCGTTCTTCTCCGTTCTTCAAAATGGCCCTGCTGCTGGGCCTGCTCTCCGCCATCGGGCCTTTCGCGATCGACATGTACCTCCCGGCCTTGCCCGCCATCGGGCAGAGCCTGCATGCGGACATCGGCGCGGTGCAGATGAGCCTCACCGCCTTCTTCCTGTCGCTCGGCGCGGGCCAGCTGCTCTACGGCCCGATCTCCGACATGGTCGGGCGCAAGCCGCCGCTGTATGCCGGGCTGGTGCTGTTCGCGCTGGCCAGCGTGGGCTGCGCGCTGGCGACCGACATCCAGACCCTGATCGCGCTGCGCTTCGTGCAGGGCCTGGGCGCGGCCGCCGGCATGGCGATTCCGCGCGCCGTGGTGCGCGACCTGCACACGGGCACCGACGCCGCGCGGCTGATGTCGCTGCTGATGCTGGTGTTCAGCGTGTCGCCCATCCTGGCGCCGCTCGCGGGCAGCCTGGTCATCGCCTTCACCGGCTGGCGCGGCGTGTTCTGGGCCGTCACCATCGCCGCGGTGGCGGGCCTGGCCATGATGGTCAAGCTGCTCGACGAAACACGCCCGGCCTCCGAGCGCGTCGAAAGCAGCCTGGGCAGCGCGCTGTCGGCCTACTGGCTGCTGCTGCGCGACTGGCATTACCTCGGGCTGGTGTTCATCGGCAGCTTCGCGATGGCGGGCTTCTTCACCTACCTGGCCAATTCGTCGTTCGTGATGATCGACCACTACGGCCTGTCGCCCGCGATGTACAGCGTGGCCTTCGGCGTGAACGCCGCGGCCTTCATCGCGGCCTCGCAGTTCACGGGCTCGCTGGGCGAGCGCTACGGGCTGGTCAACCTCGTCAAGTTCGGTGTGGCCTGCTGCGGCGTGGCAATGGTCGCCATGTTCGTGTACTTCGCGATGGGCGGCGACAACCTGTGGGTGCTGATCGTCCTGTACTTCATCGCCTCGGGCTTCATGGGCCTCGTGATCCCGACCACCGGCGTGCTGGCGCTCGAGATGCACGGCGCCATCGCCGGCACGGCCTCGGCGCTGCTGGGCACGCTGCAGATGCTGACCGGCGCGCTGGCGATGGCGGTGGTGGGGCTGTTCTCCAACGGCCGGCCGCTGCCGATGGTGGCGGGCATGGCCGCCGGTGCGCTCATCGCGCTGGTGCTGACCTGGCTCACGCTCGGCGGTGCGCGCTCGGAGCCGACCGGGGGCACGGCGCAGAAGGCCTGACATGACGGTCGCCATGACAGGCAACGGCCCGCAGGCCCAGCTCGACGGCCTGGCCGCGCCCGCGCGCGGCTGGGCGATGCTGGTCATCATCCTCGGGCTCACGGTCTCGGTGCTCGACGGCACCATCGTCAACCTCGCGCTGCCCGGCATCGCGCGCGAGCTGCAGGCCACGCCGGCGCAGGCCATCTGGGTGGTCAACGCCTACCAGATCGCCACGCTGGTGATGCTGCTGCCGCTGGCTTCGCTGGGCGACCTCGTGGGCTACCGGCGCGTGTACCTCGTGGGCATGGCGGTGTTCACCGTGTCGTCGCTGGCCGCGACCTTCGCCAATTCGCTCGGCACGCTGATCGCGTCGCGCGCGCTGCAGGGGCTGGGCGCGGCAGGGATCATGAGCGTCAACGCGGCGCTGGTGCGGCTCACGTTCCCCTCGGCGCAGCTGGGGCGGGGCATGGCCATCAATTCGCTGGTGGTCGCCACCTCGTCGGTGGCCGGGCCTTCGGTGGCGGCGGCGATCCTGTCGGTGGCATCGTGGCCGTGGCTCTTCGCCATCAACGTGCCGCTGGGCATCGTCACCTTCGCACTCGGCATGCGCGCGCTGCCGTTCAACCGCTCGGCGCCGGCCGCCGGCGCGCGCTTCTCGCTGGTCGACGTGACGCTCAATGTGCTGATGTTCTCGCTGGTCTTCCTCGGCGTGGACCAGCTGGGCGTGCGCGAGGGCGGGGTGCAGGCCACAGGCACGCTGTGGTCGGCCTGGGCCACGTTGGGGGCCGGGCTGGCGGTGGGCTTTGTCTACCTGCGGCGCCAACGCAAGTTGACGGTGCCGCTTTTCCCCATCGACCTGCTGCGCATTCCGGTGTTCGCACTGTCGATGGGCACCTCGGTGGCGGCGTTCTGCGCGCAGATGCTGGCCTACATCGCACTGCCGTTCCTGCTGCTGGACGTGTACGGCCGCAGCCACATCGAGGCCGGCCTGCTGATCACGGCGTGGCCGCTGGCCATCGTGGTGATGGCGCCCATCGCCGGGCGGCTCATCGGACGCTACCCCGACGGGCTGCTGGGCGGCATCGGCCTGGGCCTGCTGGCGACGGGCCTGGCGCTGCTGGCGGCGCTGCCGGCGCATCCGGGCAATGCCGACATCGCCTGGCGCATGGCGCTGTGCGGCCTGGGCTTCGGCCTGTTCCAGTCGCCCAACAACCACACCATCGTGAGCTCGCCACCCGCGCACCGAAGTGGTGCGGCCAGCGGCATGCTGGGCACGGCGCGGCTCACGGGGCAGACGCTGGGGGCCGTGGTGCTGGCGGCGGTGTTCAGCGTCTGGAGCCCGCACGGCGGGCATGGCCCGGTGGTGGCGCTGGTGCTGGCAGCGGGCTGCGCGGCGGTGGCGGCGGTTTTCAGCAGTCTGCGGCTGAAGACGATAAGTCCGCATGCCTGAATAAGGTAGGGTACGGCCTCATGAAGGAAGTACCTGACACCGTGGTCTGTCCGGGCTGCGACGCGGTCTACGCGCGCACGCCGCTGGCGCCGCGCGACGTGGCCGAGTGCCCGCGCTGCGGCACCGAGCTTGACCGGCACCCGGGCGCGCAGCAGCGGCGCATCCTGCCGCTGACGGTCGCGAGCCTGATCATGTTCGCCATCGCCAACCTGTTTCCCATCGTCGAGATCGAGCTGCAGGGCCTGCGCAGCCAGACCACGCTGGCCGGCGCGGTGGTGGTGCTGAGCGCCGAGGGCATGTCGCCGGTGGCGCTGCTGGTGCTGGCCACGACCATCCTGTTTCCGCTGCTGCAGCTGTGCATCCTGGCCTACCTGCTGGTGCCGCTGGCCCGCGCGCACCGGCCCTGGGGTTTTGCGATGCTGGTGCGCATGATGCAGACGCTGCGGCCCTGGGGAATGATCGAGGTGTTCCTGCTCGGCGTGCTGGTGGCGATCGTCAAGCTGTCGAGCATGGCGACGGTGGTGCCGGGGCCCGCGCTGTGGGCCTTCGTGGCGCTCACCGTGACGCTCACGGCCGTGCTGTCGTTCAACCCCGGCGCGTTCTGGGAGATGACCTTCCGCAAAGCCGATGAAGAGGATGCAGCCGCGCCGGAGGTGCGCGCATGAACATGCGCGGGCTGCCCGCCCGCCTGGCCTCGGCACGCCCCTGGGAGGCGCAGGCCGACGACGAGCACGACCACGAGAACCCGGTGCCGACGGCCGCCGCGCTCGGCCTGCATGTCTGCACGCACTGCACGGCCGTCTGGCGCGATGCCGAAGATGGCGATGCCTGCGCCCGCTGCGGCACGCATCTGCACACGCGCAAGCCGCAGAGCCTGAACCGCACCTGGGCCTTCCTGATCGCGGCCTGCATCATGTACATCCCGGCCAACCTGCTGCCGGTGATGATCACGCGCACGCTGTTCGGCGCGCAGTACGACACCATCCTGAGCGGCGTCATCTACTTCTGGGTGTCGGGCGCCTGGGGGCTGGCGGCCATCGTGTTCATCGCGAGCTTCCTGGTGCCGCTGTTCAAGCTGGCGGTACTGCTCTTGCTTGTGGTGCTGGCGCAGCGGCGCAGCAACTGGCGCCGGCGCGAGCGGGCCAAGCTGTATCACATCATCGAGATCATCGGACGCTGGTCGATGCTCGACGTGTTCGTGGTGTCGCTGCTGACCGGGCTGGTGCAGATCCAGGGCTTCGCGGTCATCACCGCCGGCGTGGGCATTGCGGCCTTCGGCGCGGTGGTGGTGCTGACTATGCTGGCCTCGCTGAGCTTCGACCCGCGCCTGACGTGGGACGGCCCGGTGCCGCAAGCAGACACGGACGAACGACAGATTGAAAGCAGGGAAGAGAAAATCGCATGAGTGAAGAAGACACGCAACCGCAAGACCGTCCGGCAGCGTCGGCCCCGCCCGCGCTGCCGAAGCCGAAAGTGGCGCGCCGCCGCGAATGGCTGCCCTCGCTGATCTGGCTCATTCCCATCGTCGCCGCGCTGGTCGGCGTGACGCTGGTGGCCCGCATCCTCATGGAGCGCGGCCCCGAGATCGTGCTCACCTTCAAGACGGCCGAGGGCCTCGAAGCCGGCAAGACCGCCGTGAAATACAAGGACGTGCAGATCGGCCTGGTGCAGAGCCTGCGGCTGGCGCGCGACCGCTCCCACGTGCGCGTGCTGGTGCAGCTCAACAAGGACGCCGAGGGCTTCACCTCGGCCGACTCGCGCTTCTGGGTGGTCCGGCCGCGGCTGGACACCTCGGGCATCTCGGGATTGGGCACGCTGCTGTCGGGCGCCTACATCGGCGCCGACGCGGGTGTCGAGAAGGAAACCGCGGGCGAATTCACCGGCCTCGAAGCCCCGCCCATCGTCACGCGCGGCGACTCGGGCCAGCAGTTCCTGCTGCGCGCACGCGACGTGGGCTCGCTCGATGTCGGCTCGCCCGTGTACTTCCGGCGCATCAAGGTCGGGCAGGTCGCGGCCTACGAGCTCGACGGCGACGGCCGCGGCGTCACGCTGCGGGTGTTCGTGAACGCGCCGTACGACAAGTTCGTCGGCATGAACACGCGCTTCTGGCAGGCGAGCGGCATCGACGCGCAGCTCAGCGCCAGCGGCTTCACGCTGCGCACCCAGTCGCTGGCCACCATCCTGCTCGGCGGCATCGCCTTCCAGGCGCCCGACGACGCCATGGGCCCGCTGGCCAAGGAGAACACGGCCTTCGCGCTGGCGCAGGACGAAAGCGCCGCCATGAAGGAGCCCGACGGCCCCTCGCAGACGCTGCTGATGTACTTCAACCAGTCGCTGCGCGGCCTCACGCCGGGCGCACCGGTCGACTTCCGCGGCGTGGTGCTGGGCGAGGTGAAATCCATCGGCGTCGAGTTCGACCGCGCCGAGCGCGAGTTCCGCATGCCGGTGCTGGTGCAGATCTACCCCGACCGCCTGCGCCGTCGCGAAAGCGGCGCCGGTGCGCAGGCCACGGAGTCGCGCGCGACGCAGCAGGAGCGGCTGCGCTTCCTGGCCGAGAAGGGTCTGCGCGCCCAGCTGCGCAACGGCAACCTGTTGACCGGCCAGGTCTACGTGGCACTCGACTTCTTCCCGAAGGCGCCGCCGGCGAAGATCGACCTGTCGAAGAGCCCGATCGAGCTGCCCACCATCGCCAACGGCCTGGACGAGATCCAGTCGCAGGTGCAGGAAATCGCGACCAAGCTCAACAAGGTGCCCTACGAGCAGATCGCCACCGACCTGCGCACCACGCTGGCCACGCTCAACAAGACGCTCACCAGCGCCGAGCAGACCGTCAGCCGCATCAACAGCGACGTGACGCCCGAGCTGGCCGCCGCCATGAAGGACGTGCGCAAGACCGTCAACTCGGCCGAACGCACGCTGGCCGACGACTCGCCGCTGCAGCAGGACATGCGCCAGACCCTGCGCGAGCTGACGCGCGCCGCCGGCTCGGTGCGCGTGCTGACCGACTACCTCGAACGCCATCCCGAATCGCTGCTGCGCGGCAAACCGGACGACAAGAAATGAAGACGACGACCTTCGCGCTCGCGGGCGCCGCCGCGTTGCTGGTGCTGGCGGGCTGCGCGAGCAAGCCCGACAGCTACTACACGCTGGCCAGCCCGCCCGCGCTCACCGACGCCGCGCCGCGCACTCCTGATGCCGCCGCGCCGCTGTACATCGAGCTCGCACCCGTGGCCGTGCCCGAGCGGCTGGCGCGCCCACAGATGGTGGTGCGCCGCCCGACCGGCGGCGTGCAGGTCGACGTGCTCGAGCAGCACCGCTGGGCCTCGTCCTTCGAGAACGAGCTGCGCGACGCGCTCGGCAGCGGCATCGCCAGCCGGCTCGGCGCGCTCGACGTCACGCAGGGCGGCCGCCAGACCTCGCAGCCCGTGTGGCGCGTGGCGGTGCAGGTGCGCCAGTTCGAGATGGTGGACGGCGGGCGCGTGGACGCCGGCTTCACCTGGACCCTGCGCCGCTCCGACGAGGCGCGCACGCTGGTGTGCCGGCTCGACGCGGGCGAGGCCACCGGTGGCGGCATGGACGCGCTGGCGCAGGGCGCGCAGCGCGTGACGGCTGCGGCGGCGGCGGCCATGGCGCGCAGCGTGAACGCGGCGCGGACGAACCCGGGCGCGACGGCGTGCGCGACCTGAGACTTTCACCTTTCCCCCATGGGGGAAGGCACCACGCCGTCATCCGATAGATCGGAGGCCCCATGGCACAGATCGGCAAGGCGCCCTGCGACGACACGCTGATCCTGCATGGGTCTCCATCTCCCACGGAAGAGGGCGCCTGCCCCGAAGCCTCCAAGCCCTGGGTGCTCGCCGCGGCCATCGTCGGCTCGAGCATGGCCTTCATCGACGGCACCGTGGTCAACGTTGCCTTGCCTGCCATCCAGGCCGATCTGCACGCCACGGCCTTCCAGGCGCAATGGGTGGTCGAGTCGTACGCCTTGCTGCTCGCGGCGCTGCTGCTGGTGGGCGGCGCGCTCGGCGACCGCTACGGGCGGCGGCGCATCTTTGCCATCGGCGTCGTCGTGTTCGCGTTGTCGTCGGTGGGCTGTGCGCTCGCGGCCGACGTGCAGCAGCTCATCGCCGCACGCGCGATTCAAGGCATCGGCGGCGCGCTGCTGGTGCCGGGCAGCCTGGCGCTCATCAGCGCCTCGTTTCCCGAGAAGGAACGCGGCAAGGCCATCGGCACGTGGTCGGGCTTCAGCGGTATCACGGCGGCGGTGGGGCCGGTGCTGGGCGGCTTCCTGGTCGATCACTTCTCGTGGATCTGGGCTTTTCTCATCAACGTGCCGATGGCGCTGCTGGTGCTGTGGATCGTGCGCCGCCACGTGCCCGAGAGCAAAGGCGCCGCGGCGCGCGGCGGGCTCGACCTGTGGGGCGCGCTGCTGGCGACCACCGGGCTGGGCGGCATCGTCTACGCCTTCATCGAGGCACCCACGCAGGGCTGGCGTTCGCCGGCCGTGCTCGCGGCGCTGGTGATCGGTGTAGCGGGCAGTATTGGCTTCGTCATTGCCGAACGCCGGGCGCGCACGCCGATGCTGCCGCTGTCGCTGCTGCGCATCGGCAACTTCAGTGGTGCCAACCTGCTGACGCTGCTGCTGTACGCGGCGCTGGGCGGCGGGCTGTATTTCTTTCCGCTCAACCTGATCCAGGTGCAGGGCTACTCGGCCACGGTGGCGGGCGCGGCGCTGCTGCCGTTCATCTTCCTGATGTTCGCGCTCTCGGGCTGGGCCGGGCAGCTGGTCGACCGCTTCGGGCCGCGCGTGCCGCTGGTCATCGGGCCGGCCATTGCGGCCGTGGGCTTTGCGCTGTTCGCGCTGCCGGGCGTGGGCGCGAGCTACTGGAGCGGTTTCCTGCCCGCCGTGGTGGTGCTGGGCTTCGGCATGACGGTGACGGTCGCGCCGCTCACCACCACGGTCATGAACGCCGTGGGGCCCGACCTCGCGGGCGTGGCCTCGGGCGTGAACAACGCGGTGTCGCGCGCGGCGGCGGTGCTCGCGATTGCCGTGTTCGGCGCCATCATGGCCTGGGCCTTCGACGCGGCGCTGGCCGAGCGGCTGCACGCGATGGGCGCGTCGGACGAGGTGCGGGCTTTTCTTGCGGCCGAGCGCGACCGGCTGGCCGCGGCCGGTGCGCCGCCGGGGGCCGACGCGGCCGCCGTCGCCGCCGTGAAACGCGCGGTGGCCGAATCCTTCGTCGCGGGCTTTCGCTGGGTGATGCTGCTGAGCGCCGGCCTGGCCGTGCTGAGTGCGGTGAGCGCCTGGCTGATGATCCGTCGCACGCCCGTGGAAAAGCCAGACAACGACAAGCCATGAGACAGGAGACAAAGAACCGATGGAAGCAGCACAACCGGCCGTCGCGCCGCCGCACGTCGATGTCCTGATCGTCGGTGCCGGCCTGTCCGGCATCGGCGCCGCCTGCCACCTGCAGGCGCAGTGCCCGGGTCGCAGTTACGCGATCCTCGAAGGGCGCGAACGCAGCGGCGGCACCTGGGACCTGTTCCGCTACCCGGGCGTGCGCTCCGACTCCGACATGTACACGCTGGGCTACGTGTTCCGCCCGTGGACGCAGGCCAAGGCGATCGCCGACGGCCCGTCGATCCTGCAGTACGTGCGCGACACCGCGCGCCAGCACGGCGTCGAGGACAAGATCCACTACCAGCACCGCGTGGTGCGCGCCGCCTGGTCGAGCGCCGATGCCTGCTGGACGGTCGACGTAGAGCAGGGGCCCGACAAGCAACTTGTGCAGTGGCGCTGCAACTTCCTCTTCCTGTGCAGCGGCTACTACCGCTACGAAGCGGGCTACACACCCGACTTCGCCGGCATGGCCGACTTCCAAGGCCGCATCGTCCATCCGCAGCACTGGCCCGCCGACCTGGACCACGGCGGCCAACGCGTGGTCGTAATTGGCAGCGGCGCCACCGCGATGACGCTGGTGCCTGCGATGGCCCAGACCGCCGCGCACGTCACGCTGCTGCAGCGCTCGCCGACCTACGTGGTGGCGCGCCCGGCTGAAGACCCGATTGCCAACCGCCTGCGGCGCCTGCTGCCGGCGATGGCCGCGTACCGCCTCACACGCTGGAAGAACGTGACGCTCGGCATGCTGTTATTCCGGCTCGCGCGGCGCAAGCCGGCGCGCGTCAGGCGCATGCTGCTGGGCGGCGTGCGCCACGCGCTCGGGCCCGGCTACGACGTCGCCACGCACTTCACGCCGCGCTACAACCCGTGGGACCAGCGCCTGTGCCTCGTGCCCGACGGCGACCTGTTCGCGGCGCTCAACGCCGGGCGCGCCTCGATGGTCACGGACCACGTCGACACCTTCACGCCCGAAGGCCTGCGGCTGAAGTCGGGCCGCGAGCTCGAGGCCGACATCATCGTCACCGCCACCGGCCTTGAATTGCAGGTGCTCGGCGGCATCGAACTGAGCGTGGACGGCCGCCGCGTCGACCCCGCCGCGACCTTCAACTACAAGGGCATGATGTACAGCGACGTGCCCAACCTGGCCTCGTCCTTCGGCTACACCAATGCCTCGTGGACGCTCAAGTGCGACCTGACCTGCGCCTACGTCTGCCGGCTGCTGAACCACATGCACAAGCACGGCTGGCGGCAATGCACGCCGCACAACGCGGGTCCCGACCTGTCGCCCGAACCGTGGATCGATTTCAGCTCGGGCTACGTGCAGCGCTCGCTCGACAAGTTTCCCAAGCAGGGCGCGCACACGCCGTGGAAGCTGCACCAGAACTACCTGCGCGACATCCTCCTGCTGCGCCTCGGGCGCGTGGACGACGGGGTGATGGCGTTCTCGAACCGCGCGGTTTGATCCCGGCCTGACCGCGTTGCGTGACGCGGCGATGTATAGCTCTGCTCAATACAACATCGAAGATTTTTGAATTGGATCGATGGCAGGCGGCGGTGATTTACTCCGCCCGGCGTTGCACTCGCACTGAAAAAGCGGCGAGGCGGTGCCCGGGAATCACCCCACGACCCTGTGATGAGGAGACCTCATGAAGTCATCGATCCGTGCATCCCTGGCGGGCCTGCTGTTCGCAGCGCTGGCAGGACATGCAAGCGCTGCCTCGCTGGACGCTTTCGCGGCCACGCCGAACGCAGCCATCTCCGGCAACAACATCGAGAACCTGACGCAGTCGACGCCCGAGATGTGCGCGTCGGCCTGCCTGGGCGCGCCACGCGGCGCCTGGTGCGTCTCGTTCGACTACAACAAGGCCGCCCAGAGCTGCGACCTGAGCGACAAGCGCGCCGCCGACGTGGGCGGGCTGAAGACCGACTACCCCGGCAACCCTTACGACCACTACAGCCTCAAGCCCGATCCGCTGAAGCCTTTCGCGCACACGCCCAATGCGGCCATCAGCGGCTACAACACCGAGGCCCTGCAGGCCGTGACGCCCGCCGACTGCGCCAACGCCTGCACCGACGCGAGCCGCTCGTCGTGGTGCAAGTCCTTCGACTACCACAAGACCAACCAGCGCTGCGACCTGAGCGACAAGCGTGCGAGCGACATCGGCGGCCTGAAGACCGACTACGCCGGCAACCCCTACGACCACTATTCGCTGATCGCGGGCGAGGGCGTTCCCAACCCCGTGCCCGGCAACAAGCACGTCCTGCTGATCGGCATCGACGGCCTGCGCGGCGACGCCATCCAGTGCGCGGGCTGCGTGCAGACGCCGGCGATGTCGGCGCTGATCGCCGGCGGCGCCTTCCACGGCAACGTGCTGGCGGGCGGCACCAAGCAGGCGACCGTGAGCGGACCCGGCTGGTCGTCGGTGTTCACCGGCTTCTGGGCCGACAAGCACGGCGTGACCTCGAACACCACCACCTTGCCGCTGAAGAAGACGCACGTGTTCGACCAGATCAAGGCGGCCTGGCCGACGGCCACGACGGCGGTGGTGGGCGACTGGTTCAACATCACCCACAACCTGCGCCCCGCGCTGGCCGACTTCGTGGTCGCCAACGCGGCCAAGAATTCGCAGCAGGCCACCGATGCGGTGAAAGGCTGGCTGAGCTGGAAGCACCCGCCGACGGCGATCTTCTACTACCTGCACAACGTCGACGTGCACGCGCCGAGCTACGACCCGCTCAATGCCTACTACCAGGGCAAGATCGCCGGCGAAGACCAGCAGATCCAGCAGGTGCTCACGGCGCTCACGTCGCGGCCGAACTACGCAAATGAAGAATGGCTGATCGTCGTCACCTCCGACCACGGCGGCACCGGCAGCGGGCACGGCGGGCAGACGGCAGGGGAACGCAGCACGCTGCTGATCCTGAACAACAACCACCAGAACCCGCTCAAGCCCAGCTACTGCGTGGGCAGCCTCGGGGGTACCGCATTGACGCAGGTGGACGGCACGACGCCGCACATCCTGGACTTCCTGGGGCTGCAGAACACCACCGAAGGGCAGAAGCACCCGGCGTGCGGGAACTGAGGGCAGGCGAGTCCGGACGGGGCCGAAGGGGAGGGTAGCCCGCGCGCATGCCGTGCGCGGCAGGCGAAATGCCTACCCTTCGGCGATCGGCGGGTTGAACCCGCACATAATCTCGCGTTTTCTTTTGTTCTGAATCTCTCAGGTAGCCACGCCGTGTCGAAGCCAACCTGCCCCTGGACTTCGACCAACCCTTTCCGGCTGTGGTGCGCCCGTGTTCGAACACTATTACCGCGAGCTGCTGAGCTTTCTGTCCCGCAAGGTTCCCGACCGCGCCACCGCGGCCGACCTGGCGCAGGAGAGCTACGTGCGGGTGTACGAGGCGCAGCGCACCGGCAGCGTGGTGCGCGATCCGCGCGCGCTGCTGTACCGCACGGCCCGCAACCTCGTCACCGACCACCACCGCCGCACCAGCGTGCGCGCGGGCGGCGACACGGCGGCGCCCGATGACGCACCGCCCGACGCCGACGACTGCATCGGCCCGCCCACCTTCGAGCCCGACGCCATCCTGTCGTCCACGCAGGGCATGGCGGCCATGGTCGAGACCATCGACCGGCTGCCTCCGCGCTGCCGCGAAGCCTTCGTGCTCTACAAGTTCGACGGGCTCTCGTACGCCGAGGTGGCTGCGCGCATGGGCATCTCGGTGCGGACGGTCGAGATGCAACTGCGCATCGCGATGGAGGCGTGCTGGGCGTGCCTGGAGCGGACCCGTGGTTCAGAGTGAGATGAGACGCCCCATTACAGGGTTTGACCCCGCTCGTGCGTCTACCCCCATAAGAACGATCCCCACGTCATGACCCTCACGTCGCCACCGTCCGAAGAAGCCCTACGCCTGCGACAGGACGTGCTGGACTGGTTCGTCCGCCGCCAGCGCGCGCACTGGAGCGCGTCCGACGAGCGCGCGTTCCAGGCCTGGCTGGGCGCCGATGCGCGCCATGGCGAGGCGTTCCGCGAATGGGAGTCGCGCTGGCGCGCCTTCGACGCGATCGCGCCCGAGACGGTCGCGGGTTGGCGAAGCGGCTTCGAAGGCCGCGCGCCCGCCGCACCCACGCGCCGCGGCTTCCTGAAACCGGCGGTCGTGCTGGGCGTTTCCGGCATGGCGGTCGGCGCCGGCTACCTCGGCTGGCGCCACCTGCAGGCCCAGCCCGTGTTCGAACAGGCCTTCGCCACCCGGCGCGGCCAGCAGCTCGAAGCGCCGCTGCCCGACGGCTCCCGGCTGCGGCTGGACACCGCCACCCGCCTCGAAGTGCGCCTGTTCCGCGACCGCCGCGAGGTGACGCTGATCGACGGGCAGGCGGTGTTCGCCGTGCAGTCCGATGCGAAACGCCCCTTCGACGTGCTGGCCGGTCCACTGCGCGTGCGGGTGGTCGGCACGCGCTTCGCCGTGCGCCACACCCCCGGCATGCCGGGCGCCGACGGCACGCGGGTGTCGGTGGAAGAGGGCAAGGTGCGCGTGGTGCACCGGGCGCCGGATGCGACGAGCGAAGTCTTCCTGACCGCTGGGCGTCAGGTGGAAAGCGATGCGCAGGGCCGGTTCTCCGCCGTCTCGGCCGTGCCGCGCGACGGCATCGCGCCCTGGCGCGAGCACCGCCTGAGCTTCGTCGACACGCCGCTGGCCCGCGCACTGGCCGAACTGGAGCGCTACGGCAGCACCGGCCTGGTGGTGAACGACCCGGCCGTGGCGGCCCTGCGCCTGAGCGGCACCTTCGATCCGCGGGACGCGCGCACGCTGCGGCGCGCCCTGGCCAGCGCCTTGCCGGTGCGGCTGAAGGAAACCGGCACGGTCGCGGAAATCCTGCCGGCCCCCTGAAACAAAAGAATCAAGAATTTCTCGCCGGCACTACGGGGATTCCGCCGGCTCGTGCGTCAGCCCAGATAGGAACCATTTGCATTCACTACCTGGAAGACGTTCGATGACGAAGCGCTTGAGAACAAAGATGACACCCGCGCCGCTGGCCCTGGCCGTTGCACTGGCCCTGGCGAACGCGCCCCTGATGGCCCGGGCGCAGGGCGCGCCCCAGCCGATCCACATCGCGGCCCAGCCGCTGGCCGAGGCGCTGAACGACTGGGCGCGGCAGACCCGCATCCAGCTGGTCGTGCAGCAGAGCCTGGTCGCGGGCAAGACTGCGCCCGCCATCTCGGGCAGCCTCACGGCCCGACAGGCGCTCGACCGCCTGCTGGCGGGCAGCGGCCTGGCGGCCACGATGGAAGGCAATGCGGCGGTCATCAAGACGGCGCCCGCCACGGGCGGCACCTCCACGCTGCCCGCCGTGACCGTCGTGGCCGACGGCGAGGAAAGCGCCACGAGCCGCGTGCAGGGCTACGTCGCCAGGCGCAGCGCCACCGCCACCAAGACCGACACGCCGATCATCGAGACGCCGCAGTCGATCTCGGTCATCACGGCCGACCGCATCGAGGCCATCGGCGCCACCAACCTCAAGGACGCGCTGGGCTACACGCCGGGCGTGTCGACCACCACCTACGGCGCCGACTCGCGCTACGACTGGATCTCGCTGCGCGGCTTCGACGCCTATTCGCCAGGCTTCTATCTCGACGGCCCGCTGCGCAACAACAGCACCTGGGGCGTGTGGCGCACCGAGAACTACGGCGCCGAGCGCATCGAACTGCTGCGCGGCCCGTCGTCGGTGCTGTACGGCATGAGCGGCCCCGGCGGGGTGGTGAACGTGGTCAGCAAGCGCCCCACGGCGGAGCCCGTGCGCGAGCTGCAGCTGCAGGTGGGCGACCACGCCCGCAAGCAGGTGGCGGGCGATTTCTCGGGTGCGCTCGATGCCGACGGCAAGCTGCTGTACCGCATCACCGGCCTCGTGCGCGACGCGCAACTGCCGGCAGGCAAGGAGGCCGACGACCGCATGTACATCGCGCCCGCGCTCACCTGGAAGCCGTCGGGCGACACCACGCTCACCTTGCTGTCGCAGTTCTCGCGCACGCGCGGCGGGGTCTACACGCGCGCACGGCCGCAGGTCGGCTCGCTCGATCCGACCGCCATCGGCACCACCATTCCCTCGAAGCTGTTCGTCGGCGAGCCCGGCTTCGACCGCTTCGACCAGGACCAGCAGATGGTCGGCTACCAGTTCGAGCACCGCATCAACGACACCTTCACGGTGCGGCAGAACGCGCGCTACGCGCACCAGAAGCTCGACTACACGGGCACGCAGCTGAAGGGCTTCATGGCGCTGAACCCCGACGTGCCGAACGACCCGCTCAACTTCCAGCAGATGTCGCGCAGCGTGTTCGGCAGCCGCGAGAACATCGGCGCCCTGGCACTCGACAACCAGCTGCAGGCCGATTTCCGCCTGGGCGAGACGCAGCACAAGGTGCTGGTCGGGCTGGACTACCAGCGCACGCGCATCGACCAGGTCACCTTCAGCGGCGGCAGCGCCTCGCCGCTGAACATCTACGCGCCGGTGTACGGCGGGCCGATCGAGCGGCCCGCGCCGTATTTCGACGGCGTCACGCGGCTTGCGCAGACCGGCGTCTACCTGCAAGACCAGATCAAGTGGGGCGAGCGCTGGACGCTGACGCTGGGCGGGCGCTACGACACCGCCGACAGCACGGTGGACAGCCGCCTCGACGGCTCGCGCCAGCGCATGCGCGACCACAAGTTCACCAGCCGGGCCGGCCTGGTCTACCTGCACCCGAGCGGCTGGGCGCCGTACCTGAGCTACTCGGAATCGTTCGCGCCCACGGCCACCATCGACCCGGCGTCGGGCGACCCGTTCAAGCCCGAAAGCGGCAAGCAATACGAGGCCGGCGTGCGCTACCAGCCCACGGGCAGCAAGGCGATGTACAGCGCCGCCATCTTCGACCTGCGGCGCAAGAACTACATCAGCTACGACGGCGAGTTCATGCCCAAGCAGACGGGTGAGATCTCGGTGCGCGGCCTGGAGCTCGAGGCCACGGCGGAGATCGCCTCGCGCCTGAACCTCACGGCGTCGTACAGCTACACGCCGCGGGCCATCGTCACGGCCAGCAGCAACACGAGCGAGATCGGCAAGCAGGCCACAGCCGTGCCGCGCCACCGGCTGTCGGTGTGGGCGGACTACCGCTTCGCCGGCGGCGTGAAGGTGGGCCTGGGCGCGCGCTACACGGGCTCGAACTACGGCGACGGCGAGGCCGCGTGGCCGAGCAAGGTGCCGGCCTCGACGGTGTTCGACGCCATGCTCGGCTACGACATCGACCGCTGGAGCCTGGCACTGAACCTGCGCAACCTGACCAACAAGACGTACTTCGCGAACTGCGGCTACCGCAACTGCTACTACGGCTACCCGCGCACGGCGACGGCCACGGCGACCTACCGCTGGTAGGTCAGCGGCGCTGTGCCAAGAGGTGCCGCCCCAGCGCCTCGAAGGCCGGCAGCGTCACGGGGTCGTTCGCGGCGTTGCTCGCTACGGGGTGCGAGGCGTAGCGCACGATCACCATCCCGGCCTTCGGGTCGATGTAGATGCGCTGGCCGTGCACGCCGCGCGCCATGTAGGCGCCGTGGTCGTTGTGCGTCACCCACCACATGTTGCGGTAGCTCCAGCCCTGCAGCAGCGGGTAGCCGCCCTTGACGAAGGCGGCCTTGTCGCCGCCGCGGCGGATGTCTTCGACGGCGGCCTTGGGCACGACCTGCCGGCCTTTCACGCGGCCGTCGTTGCGCAGCATCTCGCCGAAGCGCGCGAGATCGCGCAGGCCGGTGTTCAGGCCGCCGCCCGCGAAGGGCGTGCCGCTGGAGTCGACGGTGAAGTAGGCGTCCTGCTCGGCGCCCAGGTGGCGCCAGATGCGCTCCGACAGCAGCTGCGCCACGGTGCGGCCGGTGGCGCGTGCGATCACCCAGCCCAGCACGTCGGAGTTGACGGTCTTGTAGCCGAAGCCCTCGCCATGCTTGCCTTCGGGTTGCACGGTCTGCAGGAACTCGTAGTAGCTGCGCGGGCCGGTGTAGTCCTTCGGTTTGGGCAGCGGGTTGCCGGCCTGCGCATGGGCCCAGACCTCGGCCTTCGGATCGGCGTAGTCCTCGCTGAATTTCAGGCCCGTGGTCATGTCGAGTACCTGGCGCACGGTGGCGTTGCCGAAGGCTGACTTCGCGAGCTCGGGCACGTAGTCGGCCACCTGCTTGTTGGTATCGAGCGTGCCTTCGGCCACCAGCATCGCGCCCAGCGTGCCGACCACCGACTTGGTGACCGACATGGCGCCGTGCTGGCCGTCGTCTTTCAGCACGCCGAAGTAGCGCTCGTAGACCACGCGCCCACGGTGCAGCACGAGGATGCCGTCGGTGTAGGTGGCGGCGAGCGATGCGTCCCAGGTCATGGGCGTCTTCGCATCGAGCGGCGTGAAGCTGAGCGTGTCGATGTCCTTGCGCAAGGCCTGGGGCAGGGCAGACGGCGCACCGAGCCCGCGCGACACGTTCACGGTCGGCATCAGCTGGCGGAAATTCGACACGCTCCAGCGCATCGCCGGAAACTGGAAATAGCTGCCGTCGTCGAAGCGCAGCGTGCGCTCGGGCGGCGGCGGCGAGCCGGTCATCCAGCCGAGCCGGGCGGGGTCGCTGGCGGCCGCGTCGGGGTAGGTGGCCTCGGCCGCGCCGGCCGACATCGCCAGGGTGGCGAGCGCGGCGCTCAGCAAAGCCTGGGCGCCAAGGCGGGTTCTGGAAGGGGCGAACATGGCAGTTCCGAAGCGAAGGACCGGCCCATTGTGGCCCGCGGCCCGGCCTGCGAACTTCCCACTGACAGCCGCGGCGCGGGTTGACAGGGCGCCGCTTCGGCTTTGATACTGAACCCTTCAGTTCATCATTCAACCCAAGGAGATTCCATGCAGAAGATCATTCCCTGCCTCTGGTTCGACGGCAACGGCGAGGAGGCGGTCAACTTCTACACCGCCATCTTTCCGAAGTCGCGCCTCACCGACACGCTGCTCTGGGGCGATGTGAATCCCGCCAAGAAGGGCAAGCTGCTCACGGCGACCTTCGAGCTCGACGGGCAGTCGTTCATGGTGCTCAACGGCGGGCCCGAGTACAAGATCACGCCGGCCATCTCGCTCATCGTGACCTGCGAGATGCAGGAAGAGGTCGACTACTACTGGGACAAGCTGCTCGAAGGCGGCGGCCAGCCGGTGCAGTGCGGCTGGCTCACCGACCGCTTCGGCGTGTCGTGGCAGGTCACGCCGATGCCGCTCATTCGCATGTTCCAGGACAAGGACGCGGCCAAGGCGGCCCGCGCGATGGCGGCCATGATGAAGATGATCAAGCTCGACATCGCCACGGTGAAGAAGGCCTTCGACGGGGAGTGACCCCCGCCGAGGCACCGATCAGACCAGCCGGCCGATCGGCTTCTTGCGCCACACCAGGCGGTAGTACGCGGTCTGCAGCAGCAGCATCGCGCCGAAGGTCACCGGGTAGGCGACCCAGATCCCGTCCAGGCCCATGCCGAAATGGCGGCTCATGAGCCAGGCCACCGGCACTTCGACGCCCAGGATGCAGACGATCGAGATGAGTGTCGGCACCAGCACGGAGCCGCTGGCGCGCATGATCCCCGAGATCGCCGAGGCCATGCCGAACAGCACCAGGCTCCACAGCATGATGTGCAGCAGGTTCTGCGCGATCTCGATCACCGGCGCGCTGGTGATGAAGAAGCCCATCAGCGGACGCGAGAACAGGTAGCCCAGCAGCACCAGCCCGCCCGTCAGCACGAGGTTCATGCCCAGCGCGGTCTGCACGATGGCACCCAGCCGGTTGGCGCGGCCCGCGCCGATGGCCTGCGCACCGAGGATCGACGTGGTGATGGCGATCGAGATGGCCGGGAACTGCACGTAGGCCACCACCTGGTTCACTGCGCCGTAGGCGGCCGTGGCGTTGGAGCCGTAGCTGTTGACCATCGACAGCAGCACCACTTCGGCCAGCGCCACCACGATCATCTGCACGCCCGTGGGCACGCCGATCTTCAGCACCGCCTTCAGCAGGTGCGGCTGGATGCGCAGGCAGCGCACGAACTCCGCGTCGGGCGCGAGCGGGCTCTTTTTCTGGCGCAGCCGGAAGCCCAGCCACGTGGTCGCGACCGCGAACGACAGCACCGAGGCCCACGCGCCGGCTGCCACGCCGAGCTGCGGCAAGCCGCCCCAGCCGCGGATGAGCGCGGGCGTGACCACCAGGCCGATGGCCGTGGAAATCAGCAACGTCAGCAGCGGCGTGATGGTGTCGCCCACGCCGCGCAGCATGGCGGTGGCCAGCAGGAACAGGAACACGCCGGGCATCGCGATCAGCATGATGCGGGCGTAGCGCGTGGAGTCGGCCAGCACGTCGGGCGGCGTGCCCAGCATGGCCAGCATCGGCGTGGTGAACAGGCCCCCGAACACCGCGATCGCCAGGCCCAGCAGCAGGCCCACCGTGAGCGTGGTGCCCGCCACCGCCTTGGCCTTGGCCGCGTCGCGCGCGCCCCAGGCCTGGCCGATGAGCACCGAGGCACCGGCGCCCAGGCCGATGATGAAGGCGATGAAGAAGAACATCACCGGGAAGAAGCTCGACACCGCCGCCAGCGCGCTCACGCCGAGCATCTGCCCGACGTAGACGTTGTTGATGGTGCCGGAGAGCGACTGCAGGATGTTGCTGAGCAACATCGGCGCCAGGAAGAACAGGAACACCTTCCACAGCGGACGCGGCGCGCCCACCGGCGCCACGGGCACGCCGCGCAGTCCGCTCGGGTTGCCGGGGCTGGTGGAGATGGTGCTGCTGCTGTCGGGCGCCGCGCTCATGCAGCACCCCAGCCACCGGCCGACAGCTTGTGCAGGTGCACGCGCAGGTCGGTGGGCCAGGGTTCCACGAGGTCGCTGAAGCGCTGATGCTCGCCCGCGAACAACGCGCGCGTGGCTTCCTCGAAGCCGGGCAGGTTGCCCGCGATGGCGGTCATGAAGCGGTAGGTGGCTTCGCGCGCGGCGCGCACCGTGTCGCGGTCGGCGTGCACGTGGCGTGCGTCGTCCACCAGCTTGCGCAGCGCCACCGAGGCGCCGCCCGGCTGGCGGCCGAGCCAGTCCCAGTGACGCGGCAGCAGCGTGACTTCGCGCGCCACCACGCCCAGGCGCGGACGGCCGACGCCGCGCGGCGCGTCTTCGTGTTTCTCGGCTTCGAGCGCGGAGGTCTCGATGGCTTTCGGGTCGCGCAGGTCGACATCGAGCTGCTCGCCGGTCTGGTCGTCGAACACGAGGCAGGTGGCGGCGTCGCCGCGCTCGCGCAGTTGCGTGAGCACCTGGGCCTTGGTGCCGGCGGCGACGCGCTGGAAGCCGGCAAACGCAGTGAATGTGGTCGGTAGTTCGTCGGGTGACATGCAAATTCTTTTTGGGTTGTCGATCCGGGCGGAACGAAACGAGGTTCGTAATCTACCCGCAGGACGGTTCAGGCGTGCGGCGTGTCGTGATCGCACAGCACCCGCAGCGCGGCATGCAGGTCTGGCAGGCGTTGCGGGTCCAGCGATTTCACGGCGTCGACGCAGATCGCTTCGACGGTGGTGATGGCGGCTTGCATCAACTTCCTTCCGCCGCTGCGAATAATCGCATGGCGCTGGGGGTCGTCATCGGGTCCCGTCGTGCGCTCTGCCAGTCCGGTCTTTTCGAGCAGCACCATCTTGCGGATCAGCGCCGACATTGGCAACCCCAGCGTGCGCGCCAGCTCGGCCATCGGCATGGCGCCGTTGCCGGCACGCAGCAACAGGTGGAGCAGGGTGAAGTCGTCGTAGTCCAAGCCGTGGAAGGCGCCCAGGTCTTCGTTGAGTTTCAGGCTCAGGCTGGCGTGGGCGCGGCCGAGGTCGAGGCAAAAGCCCAGTGCGTCGGTGCTCATGGCGTGTTGTAGCCCTTGTCAGTGGTGCACTGGAGTTCCTCGCGCCAGAGCTCCAGCAGCTTTTCCAGCTCCGCCGCGCGGTCGAAGGCGGGGTCGTCGCGCTCCTTCACCCGGTCGATCACCTCGAAGCCGAAGTGCGTCGCGCCCTGCGCCACCCAGTCGCGCTGCAATGCCTTGTTGCGGTGCGAGCGCAGGTTCAGCTCGAAGCGGGCGCGGTTCATGGCGCCTTCGACGTCGAGGCTGCCGGCCACGTAGACGCGGCCGTCCGTCAGGTTGCGGATGACGAAGACGCCGGCGGGGCGCACGCTGTCCTTGTATTGCTTGACCAGGGTACGCCTGGTGTGGGGAGATGGATTCATCCCCAAATATTACCCGGGCAAAATATAAAACACAATACACCCGGGTAAAAATAGATTCACTCGGCGCGCAGCCGGTGCCAGCCGCGCAGCACCCGCCGGTGCACCGCGCGCACGATCCGCCAGGGACGGCTTTCGCGCACCCGTGTCAGCACCTGGTCTTTCCAGCCTTTCCAGCGCGGGTACCAGCGGGCGAACCAGGCCAGCCGCATCAGCGAGCCCTCGACCAGCTGGAAGATCCGCGCGACCACGGCCGTGCCCGCGAGCTTGGCCAGCAGCAGCACGGCCATGCCGCTGAACGCGTGGCCGCGTCCGAACAGGAACAGCGCCAGCAGCTTCACCGGAAAGAGCAGCAGCATCGGCACGAAGAACGCGAGCAGCGCGCCCCAGGGCGGCAGCGCGCGCAGCAGGTTCTCGAGCCGCGCCCCGAAGGGCAGGCGCGCCAGCCGCGCGACCAGCGCCGCGAGCGGGGCCCAGCCCCATTCCTCGAACAGCAGCACCGGCACGAGGATCGTGGTGGCAACGGCGCGAAACAGGGCGCGCAAGGCGCGCACGAGGGGGTTGTGCATGCGCGAAGGGTATCCGCACATGGCCGCGCGCCGCCGGGACCTTGCGGACCCGGCGGCGCATCGTTCGAAAAGCGGCGTCTGCGCGCCTGTCTATTTGTGGCCGACGCTGCTGTCTTCTGCCGGCCGGAAGAACAGGTACTCGCCCCGGCCCAGTTCGGGCGTGACCTCGTAGCCGCTGCACCGCGTGACGTTGCACTGGATGATCACGACGCGCGGCCAGATGGTGGCCGAGGTCGGAAACCCCGGCATGTACTGCGGCACGTGCCAGACGCCGTAGTCGCCCACCGGCTCGGCGTTTTCCGTGCCGCTGGCGTTCTGCAGGCCGCTGCCCATGGGCATCCGCTCGATGCGGATGATCGGCGTGGCGGCGACCGACGCCGTCGCCACGCAACAGGCGGCCAGCCAGAGAGGAACGGTCCTGGTGTTCATGGTGATGGACTCCAGAGCCGACCTCATTGCGCGTCGGCCGGTGCCGAAGCCACCTCGTCGACCGGGTCAGCCGGCAGGCGGCGCGTGATGCGCGCTTCCAGGATGTCCGGCTGCGGGGCCACGGCGCTCGCCATGACCGGGGCCGGCTCCGCCGCAGGTGCCGCGGCTTCTTCGGCGGGCGCTGCGGCCACGGGGGCCGGTGCCACTTCCGGCGCAGACACCGGGACGGCGGTCGCGGCCGGTGCCGGTTGCGGTGCCGGCTGTTCCTGCGCCGGGGCTGCCATGGGCATCGCCTCGACCAGCGTGGCCGGTGGGGCGGGCTGCTGCACCGCCACGACCGGCGCGGGCGCCAACGCGACAGGCGCCGCAGGTGCCACGGGCGCCACCGGCTGGGGCACGGCCACCGCCACGGGGGCCGGCGCAGGCGCTGGGGCCGCGGCCACGGGCGCCACCGGCGCCGCCGGACGTGCCGCCACGGGCGCGCCGGCCGAGGAGGCCTGCGGTCCGAACGCGCTCACGCGTTCTTCGGCGGTCATCGACTGCGGGCACTTCGAGCCGGTCATCTCCAGGGCCGCCTGGGCCGCCGGGTCCATGCAGTCCATGGCCAGCGACGCTGCCTTCATGCCCTTGTTCCAGAGCTCGCGGCTCATCTTCAGGCGCTTGCAGTGTTCGTCCGTCCAGGTGGTGCCGAAGCTCAGCCCGACCCCTGCGCCGTTGGCGCTGGCGCTGGTGCTGCCCATGCAGGTGTCGTTGCTGGTCGTCAGGTTCGGGCCGCTCACGGAGGGCACGTTCTTGACGGTGTAGCTGCCACGGTAGTCGACGGTGCTGGTCGTCGCGCCCGTGTTGTTGATGTTCTGTGTGCTGTTGCTGTCCACCGTGGCCCGGGAGGTGACTTCCGAGGGGGCGGAGCTGTTGAAATTCACCGCCTGGGTGTTGCCCTGGGCGTTGGTGGTGGCTGAACTCTGCGACTGGTTGTTGGCGCCACCCGCCGTGGTCTGCGCCAAGGCGCCGGCGGACAGGCCCAGCAAGGTCAGGGCAATCAATGTTTTCATTTTTTCGACTCCTTTGGGAAGCAGGGGAGGGGCGTGCCCCTCCCCGTTTCTGGTCCAACAACCGATGGTCCGGATCGCTCAGGGAGCGTTGGCCGTTGCGCCGGAGATCGCGCCACCGGCGGTGCCGCCACCGTTGCTGAAGCCCGCTGCGTTGCCCACGGCGAAGTTGATGACGCCGGTGGAGCCGCCGGTCGAGCCCGACGTGGCCGAGGTCGTCGTGCCGTTGACGATGCCGTTGACCGCGCCCGAATTGGCGCTGAAGCCGGCCGTCGTGCCCGAGGTGCGCGTCACCACGGCCAGACCGCCGCCAGGACCTGCAGCGGTGGCTGCGGTGTTGTTGGTGGTGGAGCCGGCTGCGCCGCCTGCAGAGCCGCTCACGGGGTTGGCGCCGCCGCCGGCGTAGTTCGCATTGGCGCTCGAGGTCGCATTGGCCTGTGCGTTCGCACCGCCTGCAGCCACGCCGTTGCCGGTCGTTGCTGCCACGCTGGTCACGCGTCCTTGCGTGGTGGCCGAGCCGCTGGCGGTGGCGCCGCCGACGCGCAGGAAGGCATTGCCTGCTGCGCCGCCCGCCGCGTTGGCCGTGGCCGACGAGGTGGAGCTGGCTGCGTTGTAGCTCAGTGCGCTGCCCGTTCCGGAGCTGGCGGCGACCGAGCCTGCCGAGCTGGAGGAGCCGGTCGTGGTGTTGGTGACGGCGAGCGCCACGCTGCTGCCGGTTGCGGTCCCGATGCCAGCCACGAGAACCACTGCCATGGCGATAAGAGTCTTCTTCATGATGCTTCCTCGATAGTGTTGAAACGAACCCGATCGCCGGGGAATCCGGCCATCAGCGACGGTCAGCGAGCACGGATTGAATGGATTCCGTTGCGACCGGGATGCAGTTTCAGCGGGGGGAAGGGATCGAAAAATGCCTCAGGCTGGGTAGTGCAAGGCTATGGCGAAAGCAATGCCCGGCCGCGTTTTCGGCGCGGGCGGGGGACCGGTTTCCGGCCCTGTTTCCCTCGTGGCCACTATCACTTTCGTTCACAATCTGGCAATATTGCAACCGAAAGAAACCAAGGTAATCAAAAAAGCCGATAGCCGGAAAAAGAGTAGAAATCGATTAACTTTTGTTCACGAAGTCGCGACTTTTATCTGTGACAAGGGGGCTTAAATGGAAAACGATCTCGACATTTCATTGACCGATGTCGGTGGTGGCGCTAGGAAATTCTCCAATCCCGGCCAGTTCGGTGGGCTGCTGGCTCCCTCGGCGGATACCCTGCCGTGGCCGGACTACCTCACGGGCCAGGAAACCAAGCCCGTTCGTGTCCTGCTCGTCGACGACGACCCCTTTGTCCGCCGTGTCATCGCCCAGGAACTGCTGGGCGATCTGCGCATCCAGCTCGAAGGCCAGGCCGGTTCCCTGCGCGAGGGAAGGCGCCTCTTGATGCAGCATGAATTCGATGTGCTCATGGTCGACATCCGCCTCGGAGACGGCAGCGGATTCGAGCTCATCGAAGAGGCCAAGAAGCACCGCAGCGCGGCCGAGATCATCGTCATTTCCGCGCTGGAAGACGAGCCCCAGGTGCTGCATGCCTTCGAGCTCGGCGCCTCGGGTTACCTGGTGAAGAACGCCTGGTTCCAGAGCTATGCCCAGGCCGTGCTGCAGGTGGTGAATGGCGGGGCTGCCATCACCCCCCGGCTGGCGCGCCGGCTGCTCGTTCACCTGGACCACCAGCGCGCCAATCCGAGCCCGGTGCGCCCGCCGGACAGCAAGGCGACCCTGTCGGCACGGGAGCGCGAAGTGTTGCGACTTGTAGCCACGGGATATGTGACGGAAGAGATCGCCCTGCAGCTCACCATCAGTGCCCAGACGGTTAACGCGCACGTCAAGAACATCTACCGCAAGCTGCACGCCCACACCCGCGCGCAGGCCGTGAGTTTCGCCTCGCACCGGGGGCTGCTCTAGGGCGCGCTTCGGGCGCGCCGCGTTCGCAGCGGAGCCACCCATGCGCGCGCCCGCGCCCCCGCTCCCGCCGTATTTCCTGGAGGACCAGTTCGTGTGGCTTTCGATCGCCGCCTGGTGTGTGCTCCTGGTCTGGCTGTGGCCGCGTGCCTCGCGCCAGCGGATGCTGCTGTGGGTCGGGCTCGCCTTCGCGCTGCACCTGACGCCGGTGGTGGGGCAGGTGATCCGCGCGACCTCGGCGATCACCACACTGGGTACCGAGGTGCCGGCCGCCTTCTGGGCCCTGCAGGGGGTGAACGTCGCCGTGCTCTGCATGATCGTGGCCACCTGGTATTTCACGCGACGCCGCCTCGTGCGCTACCGCCAGGCGCAGGCCGTGCTCGCCGAGCGCCGCCGCATCGCCAGCGACCTGCATGACGGCGTCGGCTCGCGGCTGGTGGCGCTCATGGCCAGCTACGACCCGCGCTCCGCCGACGCCCGCGAGCTGTCGATGGCCCTGCAGGCCTGCCTGCTGGAGCTGCAGCTGACGGTCGACTCCCTCGACGACCAGGCCGACACCAGCATCGGTGAGCGCCTGGGCCACTTGCGTTACCGGCTGCAACCGGCGTTCGACCGGCTCGGCATCACGCTCGTGTGGAACGTGCAGGACGTGGTGCTGGCGCCGCCGCTGTCGCCCGAGGCCGCGATGCAGCTGTGCCGCATCGCGCAGGAGGCCTTGTCGAATGTGCTGCGCCATTCGCAGGCGACCCGCGTGGAGGTGCGCTTCGGCCCGCGCGAGCGCTCGCACGGGCTGGTGCTCGAAGTGCTCGACGACGGGCGCGGCCTGGATGCGGCGGCCGGCGAGGCCGGCGGCAAGGGCCTGCGCAGCATGCGCGAGCGCGCCGATGCGCTGCATGGCGAGCTGGCCGTCATGGACGCAGCGCCGCACGGGCTGCGTATCCGGCTCGTGATGCCCGGTGAAGTGCTGCCGCAGTCGGCGGTCGCGGCGCCGGCCGAGAGCACGTTGTAACCATCCCGCACCGGTGCCCGGCGGGGGGCCTCGTCGCCTATGGCAAACTTCCGCGCTTTGCCAGGGACGCGCTCAAGACATGCAGAAAATCATTCGCCAGCTCGCCGTTGAAATCAAGGTCGGCGAGCACCAGGTGAAGGCCGCCGTCGAACTGCTCGACGAAGGCGCCACGGTTCCGTTCATTGCCCGCTATCGCAAGGAAGTCACGGGCGGCCTCGACGACATCCAGCTGCGCGAACTGGAAGCCCGGCTGTCTTACCTGCGCGAACTCGAAGACCGCCGCGTGGCGGTGCTCAAGGCCATCGACGAGCAGGGCAAGCTGACCCCCGAGCTGCGCGCCGCGATCGAATTCGCGCCCACCAAGCAGGAGCTCGAAGACCTGTACCTGCCGTTCAAGCAGAAGCGCCGCACCAAGGGCCAGATCGCCCGTGAATTCGGCATCGAGCCGCTGGCCGACAAGCTGCTGGCCGACCCCACGCTCGACCCGGCCGTCGAAGCCAAGGCCTTCCTGCAGCCCGCCACCACGCTGGACGACGGCAAGCCGGGCCCCGATTTCTCCACCGTGCCCCTCGTGCTCGACGGCGTGCGCGACATCCTGTCCGAGCGCTGGGCCGAAGACGCTGTGCTGGTGCAGCGCCTGCGCGAATGGCTCTGGAACGAAGGCCTGCTCAAGTCCACCCTGATGGCCGGCAAGGACGAGAACAACGCCGACATCGCCAAGTTCCGCGACTACTTCGACTACGACGAACCCATCGGCCGCGTGCCGTCGCACCGCGCCCTGGCCGTGTTCCGCGGCCGCGCGCTCGAGGTGCTCGACGCCAAGCTCGTGCTGCCCGTCGAACCCGAGCCGGGCAAGCCCAGCATCGCCGAAGGCAAGATCGCGCTGCACCTGGGCTGGAGCCACGCGGCCCGCCCGGCCGACGACCTGCTGCGCAAGTGCGTGGCCTGGACTTGGCGCGTGAAGCTCGCGCTGTCGACCGAGCGCGACCTGTTCACCCGCCTGCGCGAAGACGCCGAAAAGGTCGCCATCAAGGTGTTCGCCGACAACCTGCGCGACCTGCTGCTGGCCGCGCCCGCCGGCCGGCGCGTCGTGATGGGCCTGGACCCCGGCATCCGCACGGGCGTGAAGGTGGCCGTGGTCGATTCGACCGGCAAGCTGGTCGAGACCGCCACCGTGTTCCCGCACGAGCCGCGCAAGGACTGGGAAGGTTCGCTGCACACCCTGGGCAAGCTGTGCGCCAAGCACGGCGTGAACCTGATCGCCATCGGCAACGGCACCGCCAGCCGCGAAACCGACAAGCTCGCCGGCGACCTGATCAAGCTGCTGGCCAAGATGGCCGCGCAGGCCGGCGCGCCCGAAATGACGGTCGACAAGGTCGTGGTCAGCGAAGCTGGTGCCTCCGTGTATTCCGCCAGCGAGTTCGCCTCGCAGGAAATGCCCGATGTCGACGTGAGCCTGCGCGGCGCCGCCTCCATTGCGCGCCGCCTGCAGGACCCGCTGGCCGAGCTCGTGAAGATCGATCCCAAGAGCATCGGCGTGGGCCAGTACCAGCACGACGTGAACCAGAGCGAACTCGCGCGCACCCTGCAGGCCGTGGTCGAAGACTGCGTGAACTCGGTGGGCGTCGACCTGAACACCGCCAGCGTGCCGCTGCTCAGCCGCGTGTCCGGCCTGTCGGCCAGCGTGGCCAAGGCCGTGGTGCGCTGGCGCGAGGCCAACGGTGCGTTCTCCACCCGCAAGCAGCTGCTCGACGTGACCGGCTTCGGCCCCAAGGCCTTCGAGCAGAGCGCCGGCTTCCTGCGCATCCGCGACGGCGCCGACCCGCTGGACATCACCGGCGTGCACCCCGAAACGTACCCGCTGGTCGAGCAGATCATCGTCAAGACCGGCAAGCCGATCGCCGAGCTGATGGGCCGCGCCGACATGCTCAAGACGCTGAAGCCCGAGCTGTTCGCCAACGAGAAGTTCGGCGTCATCACGGTCAAGGACATCCTGGGCGAACTCGAGAAGCCCGGTCGCGACCCGCGCCCCGACTTCAAGGTGGCGCGCTTCAACGACGGCGTGGACGACATCTCCGACCTCACCGAGGGCATGATCCTCGAAGGCACCGTGAGCAACGTGGCCCAGTTCGGCGCCTTTGTCGACCTCGGCGTGCACCAGGACGGCCTGGTCCACGTGAGCCAGCTGAGCCACAAGTTCGTCAACGATGCACGCGAAGTCGTCAAGACCGGCGACATCGTCAAGGTCAAGGTGATGGAGGTCGACGTGGCCCGCAAGCGCATCGGCCTGTCGATGAAGCTCGACGCCGCCCCCGCACGCCGCGACGGCCCGCGTGACAACCGCTTCGAAGGGGCAGGGCGCGGCCAGCAGCAACAAGGCCGGCGCGACAACTCGCCGCAGCCGGCGGGGCAGATGGCGAGTGCGTTTGCCAAGTTGCAGGGGTTGCGCAAGTAAGCCGGCAGTTCGCAGCATCGGAGGTCGATGCTGCGAGCCGGCGCACGGTCGCTGACCAGCCCGAGAACAGTCTGAGGGAGCGATCGAAATGACATCCTGGCCTGTGCAAGACGCGAAAGCGAACTTCGACAAAATTCTGGAGGCCAGCTTGGCCGACGGGCCGCAAATGCTTACGAGGCGTGGCGATGCGGTCGCCGTACTGGTGAAGGCGACGGAATGGCAGCAGTTGCGGGCGATGGCGAAACCGTCGCTCAAGGACCTGCTGCTCTCAGCCGATGCGCGTACCGAATCTCTCGTTCCTGCGAGAGATGCAGCGCATCCACGCCGTGCTGCACGCTTCTTGCAAACACCACTGGCATGAAAGCCCTGCGCATCTACGCCGGCCCCGCGGCCCGCCAGCACATCGAGCAGCACGGCCTGCGCCCGCAGGACGTGCGCACCATCCCCGGTGCGGCGGGCGGGCCCAAGGGGCTGATCCTCGGGCCGCTCGATCGCTTCATCTTCGGGCGCTGGCTCACGCAGTCGAGCCAGCCGGTGGACCTGGTGGGTGCGTCGATCGGCGCGTGGCGGCTGGCGACGGCCTGCCTGTCGGACCCGGAGGCGGCCTTCGGGCGCTTCGAGCACGACTATGTGCGCCAGCAGTTCGAAGTGCCGCCGGGCCAGAAGCGGCTCAGCCCGCACCAGCTCAGCGAGCGCTTCGCGGAAAGCCTCGACACCTTCTACGGCGGACGCATCGGCGAGGTGCTGGGCCATGCGCGCTACCGGCTGCATGTGGTGACCTCGCGCGGGCGCCACATCCTGGGGCGCGAGGGCAGGGCGCGCACGCCGGTGGGCTACCTGGGCGCCTTCGCGAGCAACAGCCTGCACCGCAAGAGCCTGGGCGCCTGGCTGGAGCGCTGCGTGTTCTCCACGCCCGGCGCGGCCTTGCCCTTCGGCACGACCGACTTCCGCACGCGCCAGCACGCGCTGAGCGAGGCCAACTTCAACCGGGTGCTGCAGGCCTCGTGCTCCATTCCGTTCCTGCTGGCGGCGGTGCACGACATTCCGGGCGCGCCGCACGGCGCCTACTGGGACGGCGGCATCACCGACTACCACCTGCATCTGGACTACCAGCCGGCCGACGAAGGCATCGTGCTGTACCCGCACTTCCAGCAGGCCGTGGTGCCGGGCTGGCTCGACAAAGGGCTGCGCTGGCGCCACAAGTCGACGCGCTTTCTCGACCGCATGGTGGTGCTCGCACCGAATCCCGAGTGGGTCAAGACGCTGCCGCACGGCAAGCTGCCCGACCGCAAGGACTTCATCCGCTTCGCGAACGACGCGCAGGCCCGCATCTCGGCCTGGGGCCAGGCCACGCGCGAGGCCACGCGGCTGTCGGACGAGTTCGAGGCCTGGCTCGGCGACGACGGGCGTTCGCGCGACATCCTGCCGCTCTGAGCCCGCCCAGGCACCGTTGTCCCGTCGGGGACAAACCCTGAGCGCCGGCGCAGGAGCGCGCTTCGAGAATGGTCCGATCCATGCCATCCGAAGGGTTCCCGACCATGCCGCACGCCACGCTCTCCCGCCGCCGTTTTTCTCTTGCCACGGCCGCCGCTGCTGCCAGTCTGGCCGCACCGTCTTTCGCGCAGAGCGCCTGGCCGAGCAAGCCGATCCGCATCGTCGTGCCCTACACGCCGGGCGGCTTCACCGACCAGATGGCGCGGCTGGTGCAGGCGGGCCTGCAGACGCGCCTGGGCCAGCCGGTGGTGATCGACAACAAGCCCGGCGCCAACAGCCTGATCGGCGTCGATGCCGTGGCCAAGGCTGCGCCCGACGGCACCACCTTCGGCGTCGTCATCGCGGCCTACACGGCCAACACCACGCTGTACCCCAAGCTGCCCTACGACCCGCGCAAGGACCTCGTGGGCGTGTCGCTGATGGGGGTGTCGCCGCTGCTGGCGGCGGTCAACAACGACGCGCCGTTCAAGACCGCGCGCGAGCTCATCGACTACGCACGCAAGCACCCCGGCAAGGTGAGCTTCGGCTCGTCGGGCAACGGCTCGGCCGCGCACCTCACGAGCGAGCTGTGGAAGTCGCTCACGCAGACCTACATGATCCACATCCCGTACCGCGGCGCGGTGCCCGCACTGACCGACCTGATGGGCGGGCAGATCCAGCTGTTCTTCGACGCGCCCACGGGCCTCATCAACCAGGGCAAGGCCGGGAAGGTGCGGCTGATCGGCGTGGCCGGCGACAAGCGCCTGCCGGCCGTGCCCGACGTGCCCACCTTCATCGAGCAAGGCTTCGCGGGCTTCACCGGCAGCACCTGGGCCGGCATGCTGGCGCCGGCGGGCACGCCGCGCGAGATCGTCAAGCGCATGTCGGAGGAGGTGGCGCGCATCATCAAGAGCGACGAGACGCGCGCCAAGCTCGATGCCATGGGCACCTTCCCGGCGGGCAGCACGCCCGAGGAGTTCGACGCCTTCATTGCCTCCGAGACCACCAAGTGGGGCAAGGTGATCCGCACGGCGGGCGTCAAGCTCGACTGAGCCTCCAGCGCTGTTTCAGGGGGCCAGCACCAGCACCTTGAATTGGCTGGGCACGATGCGCATGCCCACGATGTTGCAGCGGTTCTGCACCGCCAGGCTGGTCATGCGCGTGCACGGCGTGCCCTTCAGCAGCACCGTGAAGGCGCCGGTGATGTGGCGCGACGGCCCCATCACGGTCTGCGACACCACGCCCATCAGCACGCCGGCGTTGTCGCCGTTGGTGATCGGCGTGGTGGTCGCCATGTTGTGCACGGGCGTGCCTCCGTACAGTATGTTCCAGGCGTTGGGCAGGGCCGTGGGCCCGAGCGCGATGTTGGGGTAGGGCACGGGCAGTGCGGGCGGTGTCTTGCAGACATCGGGAAACGCGAGGTCCATTCCCATCATCTGTGCGTTGGCGAACATGGTTCAGGCTCCTTGTCGGTATCAACCCATGTGGATCTGTTCGGCGTCGACCTTCACCAGCGCCTGGCTGGTGACGAAGGTGTTCTTGGCGTGCAGTCGCAGGCTCTGCGAGGCCTGCATGTCGATCTGGCCCGCGCGCACCTGCTCGACCTCTTCGGTGAGGCGAAAGCTCGAGCGCGTGAGCAGGCTCAGTCGGTCGAGCACGGTCTCGAGCGTGCGGCCCACAAAGCGGGCGACCAGCGTGGTCACGCGCACTTCGGCGCCGCGGTAGGCCATGTCGGTGATGTCGACGGTCGCTTTGTCGGCCTGAAGCGCGAAAGACGACGCCTGCAGCGCGATGCCGCCGCGGCGCGAGCGGATCGTGAGGTCGCCGTCGGCCACGAGTTGCGACTGGCTGGGGTCGGCCTGCGTGACGACGGCGATCAGGAACAGCTGGTCGCGCTGCGGACCGGCCACGAGCACGACATCGCCCACGGCGGGCTGCAACAGGCAGCTCGCGGCGCGCGGGCAATGCCAGGGCGCGCCGCTCGGCTGCGGCTCGACGACGAAGCGGCCGTCGGGCAGCGATTGCACGACGGTGCCGAGCGCGCTGCCGGTCCAGGCCGGTGCGGCTTGCGCAGGCAGCGGCTTGCGCAGCAGTGCGTGCATCTCGGTCTCGGGCGTATTCGACGGCGGCGAAACGGTTTCGCGAACGGCGCGGTGGTTCATGGCGGGGTGTCCTGTGGATCGGGCGGCAGCGGCCGGCCGAAGGTGTCGCGGCCGGCGCGTTGCGGGCGGTTCGCGCGGGCGGCGGAAAAGCGCTCGGCCTCGAACAGCGCCGGGTCGCTGTCGAGCACGCCGAGGCGGTCGCTCCAGCGCACGCCGGTCTCGATCGCGCGGTGCATCTGGGTGCGGTGGAAGGTGGCGCCGCGCAGGTCGGCATCGGCAAGGTCGGCGTAGGAGAAATCCGCGTACACGAGGTGGCTGCGGACGAACGCGGTGCGGCGGCAGCTTGCGCGGTGGAACACGCACTGTTCGAGTCGCGCGTCCGACAGGTCGGCGTCGTCGAGCCGGGCACTCACCCACAGGCTCTGGTCGAAGTGCCCGCCGCGCGCGTCCACCCGGCGCAGGTCGGCTTCGGGAAACAGGCACTGCGGCGCCTGCACGCCCGACAGCACCGCGCCTGCGAGCTTCGCGCCCTTGAAGTTGCACTGGCTCAAACGCGCGCCGGCGAAGTTGCAGCCCGTGAGGTCGGCGTCGATGAACTGGCACAGATGAAACGACTGCGCCGAGAAGTCCTGCCCCGCGAGGTCGGCCTCGCCGAAGATCACGTTGTGGAAGCTCGCGCCCTTGAAGTGCGTGCCGCGCAGCGCCGCGCGGTAGAAGACGGTGGTGTTCAGCGCCGTGTCGTCGAAGCGCGTGCCGTCGAGGCGGCATTCGCCGAACACCGCCTTCGTGAGGTCCGCGCGCTCGAAGCCCGCGCCGTCGAGCGTGCTCTGGTGAAAGGTGGCCTGGCCCGCCTGCGCCGCGCTCATGTCGACGCGGCTCAGGTCGGCCTCGGAGAAGACGGCGTGGGCCATCGCTGCAGACCGCAGGCGCGCGCGGGGCAGGGCGCAGCGGTGGAAGGCGGCGTGCTGCAGGTCGGCAGTGTCGAGCACCGCGTCGTCGAAGCGGCAGCTGTCGAACACCGATTCGCCCAGCCGCGCGCCGCGCAGGTTCGCCCGGCGGAAGTCGCAGGCGCCGAAGCTGCCGCCGCGCAGGTCCATGCCGTCGAAGTCCATGCCCTGGAAGTCCTGGTCCTGGAGGTGGTCGCCGCCGCGGATCTTCGCTGCCAGCTCGGCCGGCGTCATCGGGCCGGGTCCGCGGCGCGGCGCGGGAGGGTCTTGGCCTGTTCGAGGTGCGCGCCGTGCGTGTCGGTCACGCTGTCGATCAGGGTCTGCGAGACGTCGGCGCGGAACAGGTTGGCCTCGCGCAGGTCGGTGCGCACCAGGCGGGCTTTCTGCAGGCTGGCATGCATGAGGTTGGCGCCGCGCAGCGAGGCCTGCGTGAAGTCGGCGCGGATGAAAAGGCTTTCGGGCGCATCGCAGCCGCTGAGGTCGGCGCCCGTGAGGCTGCAGGCCGACAGGTCGCAGGTGTCGAGCGTGGCACGCACGAAGCGCGCGCCGTCCAGCGGCATCTCGCGCAGGCCGCATTGCACCAGCGTCGCGTCTTCGAAGTCCATGGTGCGCAGGCTGCTGGTGCCGACGAAGCAGGTGGTGTGCAGGGTGGCGCCGCGAAAGACGATGCCGGTGTCGCCCGAGGTGTGGGCCCAGGCGCAGGCTTCGAGCCGGGCCGCGCTGAAGTCGAGCCGCTCGGCGATGCACGAGATCAGGCCGACCTTGTGGAGCACGGCGTTGCGAAAGCTGCAGTCCTGCAGGCGGGTCTGTTCGAGGAAGGTCACGTAGGAAAGACGCGCGGCATCGAAGCGGCAGTGTTCGACCTGCAGGCTGAGCACGGTCAGGTGCTCCAGCGAGGCTTGCGAGAAATCGCAGTGGTCGAGGTGCGTCTGCTCGAGCGTGGTGTGGTGCAGCTGCGCACCGGCGAACACGGTGTGGACGCAGTGCGCTAGGCTGAGGTTCGCGCGGTGCAGCACGCAGCCCGCGAGCGAGGCCCGCGAAAGGCGCGCACGCACGAGCACGGCCTCGGTGGCATCCGCACCATCGAGCCGGGCGCCTTCGAGGTTCGCGTGTTCGAGCAAGGTGCGGTGCAGGCGTGCGCCGCGCAGGTCCATGCCCGACAGGTCCGCGCCCGTCAGGTCCATCTCCGAGAGGTCGCGCGTGCTGGCCATCACGTCCTGCACGCGCTGGCGCGCTTCGGCGGCGCGTTCGCCTTCGAGGACGTCGGCGGGCGACTGGTGCTGCGCGCCCATCCGGTACATGTCGATCAGCCCGCGCTGGCCTTTCTCGACCACCTCCGAGAAGGCCTGCTGCTGCGCGGGCGGCAGCGCGGATGTGCCCGTGGCGGCGGCGATGCCGAACATGCCCTGCAGCACGGTCTGCGCATCGAAGGCGGGCGGCCCCTTGGTCGTGGTGCGGTCGATGTTCGAGACCAACTCTGCGGAATCGAAACCGACCTGGCGTGACTCGGCCGCATTGCGCTGACCCGCGCGCTCGAGCTCGCGCCGGCCGTCTTCGAGCGCCTGGCGCTGGTCCTGCGTGAAGCGCCGCGTGCGCTCGACGAACTCCGGCAGCTCGGCGAGCGTCGGCACCTTGCGAAAGGGCTCGGGCAGCGGCCGTTCGCGCAGCAGGCGCGGATCGTGGCCGGCCTCGCGCGCCTGCTGCATCATGTCCGCGCGCAGCCGGTCACCACGCTCGCGCATGTTGCGCACCAACGCGGATTCCTCGCCGTCGTCCAGCGTGTCGAGCCACGGGCCGATGGCCTGCGCGGGCAGCAGCTCGTCGTCGCGGGCGGCATGCAGCGCGCCCGTCTCGGGATCGCAGCGGCGCTGGAGGAGGGCGAAGTAGTGCGCCAGCGGGCGCGGTGCATCGCCCGCGGCTTCGATGGCCGGCATCACATGGGTCACGTCGTCGGCGTCGTCTTCCACGATGTCGATCTCGCCGTGGTGGATCAGCGCCACCTGCCCGCGGTGCGGAAAGAACCACGCCGTGGTGAGGCGCATGGGCACCTCGTCGAACTGCTCCGGCTCGCGGCCAGGCCCGTTTCGGCGCGCGATGAAGGCGCGCGCACGCCAGTCGGGCAAGCGCCCGCGCTGCACCGGCTGCGAGGGGTGCATGTGCCAGATCTCGTAGGGCGCGCCGCCGGGGATGTGGTCGCGCGCGGGCCAGTGCTGCTGCGGCGGCGCGGCGTTGAAGAAGCGCCAGTCCATGTCCTCCGAAAAACCGGGGAACAGGTGCTCGCGCCAGTGGCCGTCGTACTGCCGGCCGATCAGGCGCATGCGGCTGGGCCGGGTCAGCTCGATCGGGCCGAAACCGGTGGGCTCGGTCTCGCGGTCGGGCCGGTCGATGCGCTGCTGCGGGTCTTCGATGTTCGGCAGGCGCTGCACCTGCAGGCCGTTGACCGTCTCGTGCGCGTGGCCGATGCCCTGCGGGTTCTCGGCAAAGCCGGGGCCACCGTAGGCGCGCGTGGCATCGAGCCGCATCGACTCGAAGGGCTGCGGCGCGGTGGCGCGGCCGTCGAGCCAGAAGCGGTCGCCGAACACCAGCAGCTGGCGCGAAAGCTCACCCACACGCATTGCGACGGCGCAGGCGGTCTTGTCGGCTTGGTGCCGGGTGTAGGCATGGCCGGTGGCCAGGAACTCGGCGTGGGGTTTGGGAACGCCCAGGTCGATGGCGCCCGTCGGGCCGAGCTCTTCGGCGGCGATCTTCCAGAACTCCGGCTCGGGCAGCAGCACGGGCGCAGCGTCCATCGACACCATGCCCATCAGCGTGACGCCCAGGCGTTGCCGGCCACCCCGCAGGAAGGGGCGCGTGATGACACTCAGCCGCAGCGGCTTGACGGTTTTCAAGGGGGATCAGCTCCGTGCGGGTGCCACTTCGAGCGGCGTGCGCTGCCGGTCGACCGACACCACGTCGGGGTGCGCCGGGTCCTGGACCAGGTGCAGGGTCGCGCCCGGCACCGCGAGGCGGGGCAGCAGCAGCTCGTCGACCAGCGTGCGCAGCACCACGCTCGGCACCGGGGACGACGGCGGCATCTGCAGCGTGAATTCGAGCGCGACCATGCACTGGCCGTGGCTGCCCGGACTGGTGAGCTGGTGTTCGGAGCGCCGCACCTGCGCCACCACGCCGTGCGTGGCCACGCCGGCCCCGCCCAGGCGCTCGCCGATGCGCCGCTCCTGCGTGTACCTGCGCTGCTCGCGCGTGGCGGTGACGACCACCGCGACGCCGGCCAGCAGCGCCCCGCCCATCATCACGGCGAAGACGCTCCAGAGGACCTGTTCCCAGATGGCCATCGATGGGGCGGCGGCTCAGACCTTGACGGTCATCGCCTTGGCCGCGAAGGCCAGGCCGCCGCTGGCGATCTTCATGCCGATGTTCGCGACCTTGAGCATCTTCCCCTCGATCTCGGTCGCTGAGTTCTGCGAGCGGAACACCGCCACGTCGAGCCGGATGCCAGAGAACTGCGAGTTGAGGATGTAGTTCTGCTGGCGCAGCCCCCACAGGTCGAGCGCCAGCCCGACCGCCGAGAAACGCGCCCCCACGCCCCCCGCGCGGTACCAGCGCCAGTCGTTGCTCTTGGCGTAGTTGTTGATGTAGGTCTTCGAGTTGTTCGTGTAGTCGTTCGTGATGTTCTTGTAGACCTTGGACGTCGTGTTGTAGACGTTCGTGTTGATCACGTGCTGCGTCGTGTTGTGGATGTGGTTCGTGGTGTTGAAGGTCACGTCCGGCGAGGTGTGGACCGTGGGGCCGGTCACCGTGGTGTTCGACGGACCGTTCACATGCACGGTGTTCGACGTGTTGATGGTGTCGTTGCGGCCCGCGCTCACGAAGCGGATTTCCTGGCCGTCGATGGTGCCGTTGAAGCCGCCGCTGATGGCGAGGGTCACGCCGCCGGAGATGGTGTCGTTGAGCCCGCCGCTGAGCGTGCGCGTCTTGCCGCCCGTGATGCGCTGCGTCACGCCGCCGCTCACGGTTTCGCTGAAGCCGCCGGTCACGTCGCGCGTGTCGCCGCCGGTGATGGTTTCCGTCGCGCCCGCGGTGATGTCGCGCGTCTCGCCGTCCTGGTAGGTGGCGGACTCGTGGCCCTTGATGAGGGTGGTGCGGGTGCCGTCGGTGGTGTGGGTCTCGTCGGCTTCCACTTCGACGTCGAGGTTGCGCTCGGCGTGCAGCAGGATCTGCTCGGCGCCCGTGCGGTCCTCGAAGCGCAGCATGTTGGCTTGGTTGGCCGCGCCGCCGGTGCTGGAGCGCGTGAGGATGCCGCTGGCCGTGGCGTTGGCGGGCAGCTCCCACGGCGGCATCTGGTCGCTGTTGTAGACGCGGCCGGTGATGATGGGGCGGTCGGGCTGGCCGCCGATGAAATCGACGATCACCTCCTGGCCCACGCGCGGCATGTGCATGGTGCCGTAGTTGGCGCCGGCCCAGTTGCTCGACACGCGCACCCAGCACGAGCTGTTCTCGTCCGACTGGCCGTAGCGGTCCCAGCGGAACTGCAGCTTCACGCGGCCGAAGCGGTCGGTCCAGATCTCTTCGGGGCCGACCACGGTGGCGGTCTGCGGGCCATTGGTGCGCGGACGCGGCGTGGTGCGCGCAGGGCGGTAGGGCACGGCCGAGGGCAGCACGGTGAAGTCGAACTCGCACACCGATTCGCTGCTGCCGCCGGTCGAGTATTCGGGCTCGCGCAGGTCGTAGCGCGTTCCGGTGACGAGGTACTCGCGGTTGTCGGCCTCGCGCGGGCAGTGCGTCATCTCGAACAGGTGGCCCGGCGCCATGCCCACCACGTTGGTGTGGCCCGAGGCCAGCTCGTGCGCGCACTGCAGCTCCTGCAGGCGGATCTTCGCGTAGGCGTCGCCTTGCTGGTGCTCGCTGTAGCCGCCGAGCCATTCATAGACTTCGTAGGTCGCGTGGTCGTGGCCCTTGGGGTCCTGCTGCACGCTCTGCAGCGAGGCGCGCGACTTCTTGAAGTCGAAGTCGTCGAGCATCACGCGGCCCGAGGTGATCTGCTCGGCCACGCGCCAGCGGTCGATGCAGGGCTCCAGCGCATTCACCACGCGGTCGCGCGGGCGGTAGGGAATGCGCGCGTGGCCCGGCAGCGGGTGGTAGCCGCCCGTGTCGTCGGCCAGCACCAGCAGGTGCGAGCCGTTGCCGTGCTCGAAGTGGTAGGCGATGCCTTCGTGCTCCATGAGGCGGCTCACGAAGGCGAAGTCGCTCTCCTGGTACTGCACGCAGTACTCCCAGGGGCGGTAGCTGCCCGTGAGGCGCTTCTCGAACTGGAAGCCGTACTTGCCCAGCACCGCGTCGAGCACCTCGGGCACGCTCTGGTTCTGGAAGATGCGGCAGTCGGTGGTACGCGTGAGGTACCACAGCCACGGCTGCACGAGCGCGCGGTAGATGTAGTGGCGGCCGGTCTCGTTGGCACGCCCGACCAGCTCGAAGCGCACGACGGTGCCGTTGAGGTAGCGCGTTGTGCCGTCGTCGGCAATGGCCAGCGTGAGCGAGGTGCCGAGCAGGCGCTTCAGGTCGAGGTTGAAGCTGGTGCTGACCATGTCGACCTCGAACTCGAAGAGTTGCGAGAGTCCTTCGTGTCCCCGCATCGCGCGGAACTTGAGCTGCTCGGCGCTCAGGACGGTATGGACTTGGACGGTACGCGGCATTCGACACTTCCCTGACCCCTCGGGCTTTCACGGATGCGAAGCCTCTGCAGATGGGGCCAGGCCAGTATGAAAACGCCGCGTGTCACATCCATGACGCGCCACATGCAAAAGGCCGTCGAAACGGCCTTTTGTGAAAGCGAATGCACGCCTGCGCAGCAGGAGTGACGCAAAGGTTTTACATCGACGCTTCGAGCATCGCCTTGTAGTCGTCGCGCGTGGCCAGCCGCGGGTTGGTCTTGTGGCAGTGGTCGGCCATGGCGCCGTCGATGATCTGTTCGAACATCGCGGGCGTCACGCCCACTTCGGCCAGGCCCTTGGGCAGGCCCAGGCGCGCGTTCATGTCGCGGATCGCGTGACCGAGGTCGCCGGCCGAGTCCAGGTGCATGGCCTGCGCCATGCGCTGCAGGCGCTGTTCCTTCTGCACCGACTCGGCACCCGAATTGAAGTGGATCACCGCCGGCAGGAAGAGGGCGTTGAGCGTGCCGTGGTGCAGGCGCGGATCGACGCCGCCCAGGCTGTGGCTCAGCGAGTGCACGCAGCCCAGGCCCTTCTGGAAGGCCATGGCGCCCTGCATCGAGGCGCTCATGAGGTTCAGGCGCGCCTCGCGGTCGCTGCCGTCTTTCGTCGCGCGCTCGATGTGGCCCCAGGCGCGCTCCAGGCCGTCGAGGCCGATGCCGTCGGCCGGCGGGTTGAAGGCGGCCGACATGAAGGTTTCCATGCAGTGCGCGATGGCGTCCATGCCGGTGGCGGCCGTGAGCCGGGGCGGCAGGCCGAGCGTGAGCTCGGGGTCGCAGATGGCGGCCTTGGGCATCAGGAACCAGCTGTGGAAACCCAGCTTGCGGTGGTCGTCGACGATGACGATGGCGCCGCGCGCCACCTCGCTGCCGGTGCCGCTGGTGGTGGGCACGGCAATGAGCGGCACCGCGCGCTCGGTGATCTTGGGCGAGCCGCCTTCGATGGTGGCGTAGGTCTTGAGCGGGCCCTCGTGCGTGGCCGCGATGGCCACGCCCTTGGCGCAGTCGATGGCCGAGCCGCCGCCCACGGCGATGAGGCCGTCGCAGCGGCCGCTGCGGTACAGCTCGACGGCGGCGCGCACCGCGGCCTCGGTCGGGTTGGAGGGCGTCTGGTCGAACACCGAGACCTCGAGATCGGCGATGGCGTCGAGCGCCTTCTGCAGCACGCCGGCCGCGCGCACGCCTGCGTCGGTGACGATCAGAGGGCGGTTGATGCCGATGCGTGCGCACTCGCTCGACAGGAGCTTGATGGCGCCGAATTCGAACTGGATCTGGGTGAGGTATTGGATGAGGGCCATGAGGGGGAACGCCCGAGGGCAGTACGATTGCTGACCGTTCGAATCTAACAAGAGGGGACATTCTTGCCCACCAACAAAACCCTTGCGTCTGTCGCACTGGGCTCAGCGCTGCTGGCCGCCTCGGTCCAGGCCGCCTGCCTCAGCGACACCCAGGTGGCCGACTTCGCCGCCGCGCAGGCGGCACGCACGCCCGCCGCCGACATCGAGAACCTCAGCGAGGCCGACGCGGCCTGCACGCGCGCCAAGCTCAACGTGCTGCATGCGCGCAACCTCGGTGACGTGGTCGGCTACAAGGCGGGCCTCACCAACCCCGCGGTGCAAAAGCGCTTCAACTACGACCAGCCGGTGTGGGGCGTGCTCTACCAGCGCATGCTGCTGGACAGCGGCGCGGTGGTCGATGCGGCCTTCGGCGCGCGGCCGCTGTTCGAGGCCGACATGCTGGTGCGCGTGAAGAGTGCCGACATCCACAAGGCGAAGACGCCGGCCGAGGTGCTGGCCAACATCGACCAGCTCATTCCCTTCATCGAGCTGCCCGACCTCGCGGTGCAGACGCCCTCGAAGCTCAACGGCCCGGGCGTGGCGGCGATCAACGTCGGCGCGCGGCTCGGCGTGCGCGGGCTGCCGGTCGATGTGCCGACCACGGCCGACGGCCAGTCCTGGATGCTCGAAAGCCTGCGCGACATGCGCGTGGTCATGAAGGACGGGCAGGGCAAGGAGCTGGCCACCGGCAAGGGGTCGGACATCCTCGAGCACCCGCTCAATGCCGTGGTGTGGCTGGCCGGCGCGCTGGCCAAGGAAGGCATCGCGCTGAAGCCGGGCGACCTGATCAGCCTGGGCTCGTTCTCGCCGCTGCTGCCGCCCAAGGCCGGGCAGACGGTGGTGGTGAGCTACGAAGGGCTGTCGCGCATGCAACCGGTGGTGGTGTCTTTCAAGTGAGCACGACCACGACAGCGAACCGCCTCGCGCAACCCGCACTCACCCCGAAGATGGCCGGCGTGGTCGAGCGCATGGCGCGCGCGGGCCATCCGCCGCTCGACCAGCTCACGCCCGACGAAGCCAAGGCCTCGTACGAAAAAGGCGCGGGCGTGCTCGAGGTGCCCAAGCCCGAGCTGGCGCGCATCGAAGACTTCCACATCGCCGCGCGCGACGGCCACGCCATTCCCGCGCGGCTGTATGCGCCGTCGGCCGAGGTGCTGCCGGTGCTCGTGTACTTCCACGGCGGCGGCTTCACGGTCGGCAACATCCGCACGCACGACACGCTGTGCCGCGTGCTCAGCCTCAAGAGCGGCTGCGCGGTGGTGTCGGTCGACTACCGGCTCGCGCCCGCGCACAAGTTTCCGACCGCGTCGAACGATGCCTGGGACGCGTTCCAGTTCATCGTCACGCAGGGCGCGAGCCTGGGCCTGGACGGCACGCGCCTGGCGGTGGGCGGCGACAGCGCGGGCGGCACGCTGGCGGCCGTGTGCGCCATCCTGGCGCGCGATGCCGGCCTGCCGGTGGCGCTGCAGCTGCTCATCTACCCCGGCATGGCTGCGCACCAGGACACCGAGTCGCACCGACGCCATGTCGACGGCCCGCTGCTGACCAAGGCCATGATCGACTTCTTCTTCGCCCAGTACGTGAACACGCCCGCCGACCGCGACGACTGGCGTTTCGCGCCCTTGCTGGCCGACGACGTCGACGATGTGGCGCCGGCCTGGATCGGGCTGGCCGAGGCCGACCCGGTGGTGGACGAAGGCATCGCCTACGCCGACAAGCTGCGCGCCGCGGGCGTGGCGGTCGACCTGGAAATCTACCGTGGCGTGATCCACGAATTCATCAAGATGGGCCGGGCGATTCCCGAAGCGCTGCAGGCGCAGAACGACGCGGCCCGCGCACTGAAAGAGGCATTGAACCCATGAGCGACAACAACAACACCCCGGTGCGCCGCGAGGACTTCCACTACTTCCATCGCCTGCGCGTGCGCTGGGCCGAGGTGGACATGCAGAAGATCGTCTTCAACGCGCACTACCTGATGTACTTCGACACCGCCATCGCCGACTACTGGCGTGCGATGGCGCTGCCCTACGAAGAGGCGATGCACTCGCTGGGCGGCGACCTGTACGTGCGCAAGGCGACCATCGATTTCCGCGCCTCGGCCCGCATGGACGACGTGATCGACGTGGGCATGAAGTGCGCGCGCATCGGCAACTCGTCGATCATTTTCCAGGGCGGCCTGTTCCGCCAGGACGAGTTCCTGGTGGGCTGCGAGCTGGTCTACGTGTTCGCCGACCCGGCCACGCAGACCTCGAAGCCCGTGCCCGCGGCCCTGCGCGAGACGCTGACGGCCTTCGAGGCCGGCGAGCCGATGCGCACCGTCGAGACCGGCGACTGGGCCACGCTCGGCGAAGGCGCGAGCGCGCTGCGCCGCGCCGTGTTCATCGAGGAACAGAACATTCCCAAGGAGCTGGAGTGGGACGCGCACGACGCCGTCGTGCTGCACGCGGTGGCGCGCAACCGGCTCGGCCAGGTCATCGGCACCGGCCGGCTGCTGCCCGCCGAGGACGGCGTCTCGCACATCGGCCGCATGGCGGTGCACCGCACCTTGCGCAGCGGCGGCCACGGCGCGGCCGTGGTGCAGGCGCTGGAAGACGCAGCACGTGCACGCGGCGACCGCGAAGTGGCGCTCAACGCGCAGCGCAGCGCCGAGCGCTTCTATGCGCGGCTGGGCTACGCGGTGCACGGCCAGCCTTTCGAGGAAGCCGGCATTGCGCACATCGAGATGCGGCGCGCGCTGCGCTGAGCGCCGCGCCTTCAATCAATAGCGGGCCGGCGGGTCCGGCACGTAGCCGGGGTCCGAGCCCGGGAAGGGCGACGGGCCCGACGGACGCGGCCAGCGCTGCGGCACCGGGATGACGCCCGCGGCGACCAGGTTCTCTCGGCTGTCGTAGCGGATGCGGATCACCTCGTCGGGCTGCGAGCTGGCGCGCTCGAAGGTCGTCTTGCCGACGTACGAGGTCTCACGCCGTCCGTGGGCCGTGCCCAGGCTCGGGCTGGGCGCGGACTGGCGGGCCATGGCGCCGGCCGACGACTCGGCGGCCATGTCGGCGTTGCCGGCGCTGCCGGCGGGCGGGGCCGCCTTGGCCCGCGCATCGCCCATCGACGACGGTGCCGGCGGCGCTTCGCTGCGCCGCTCGCGGCTGCTGTTGCTGTACTCATCGCGCGACGGATAGGGCGTCACGACCGGCGGCGGCGGTTCCGGCCGGCGTTCGCGGAACATCGCGACGCCGATCACGCCCACGTCGTCGGGGCGGCCGGTGCGGCTCGCGTAGGAGTTGCCGGCGGCGGCGAATTCGAAGGCCGCGATCTGCGAATCGCTCTTGCGCCAGCCCGCGATGTCGCTGCGCTCGCGCGGACCGAACACGTAGCCGTTCTGGCCGACGCCGGCGGTTTCGCCGGTGACGACGTTGACGCCGTCCACCGACATCACGGCCATGATGCGTTCGCCCATCGCGTTGCGTGCGCGGATCGCATAGCGCGCGCCGGGGCGGCCGGCCACCCAGTACTCGCCGCGGTGGCGGTAGATCGGCAGCTCGGCGCCGCTCGTGCGGTCGACGATGCTGATGTTCATCAGGCCGCCGATGCGGCTGGCACCGGAGGGGTACGGCCGCATCGGGCTTTCCGCCCCCGCCGACAGCGCGGTCAGGGCCAGGACGGTGGTGAGGAGAAGTCTGCGCTGCATCATGGTGGCTTCCTTGCCAGGAGTGGATCGATGCAGGCTTCTACGGCGGGGCCTCGCGAACGGGGTTAAGCGTCGCGCAAAAAAATGGCGCTGTCGGTGAGACAGCGCCAAGCGCCCCCGGAAAGAAGGCAGGGACGCAGGGGAAATCAGATGTCTTCGAGCAGCGGATAGGGCAGCGGCTCGACCGACAGCGCCGGCCCGCCGGGCGCACCCGCGTGCAAGCCGCCGGCCTCGAGCGCGGCGATCTGGATCGAGATGAGCGCCGACCAGCCGCCGTCGGGCGCAGGCGCGGCCTGCGCCACGGTGCCCACGGGCTGTTCGGCGTCGTTGGCGGCGAACACCTCCTGGCCCGCGGCCAGCGGCGCGTCGGTCTGCGCGAGGTAGGTGCGGCGCTTGAGCGTGCCGCGGAACTGGCTGCGCGCCACGATTTCCTGGCCGGGGTAGCAGCCCTTCTTGAAGTTCACGCCACCCACCGACTCGTAGTTGATCATCTGCGGCACGAAGGCCTCGATCACCGGCGTGGTCAGCGTGACGATGCCGCTGCGCACCTCGCTCCAGGGCCACAGCGCGGCGTCGAGCGTCGGGCCCACAGGCGCCTTCTGGTCGGCCGGCGCGATCCACAGCGCGCGCGGCACGCCGTCGGCCGGGTACAGCGACACCACGCTGATGTCTTCGCCGATGGCCGTGCGGCGACCGGGCGGCAGGGCCGCATCGAGGCCGTTGGCGGTCAGGGCCGTGCCGGCCACGCCGTGCAGCGCGAACTGCTCGGTGGCGTCGCTCAGCTTGACCTTGGCGCGCAGCACGTACATCGACAGGCGCTTGAGCGTGGCCGCCAGGATGTCGCGGCTGCACACCAGCAGGATGAGTTCGGGTTGCGGACGGATGCCGATGAAGCTGGCGATCACGCGGCCCTTGGCCGTGCAGAGCGCCGCCAGGCGGGCTTCGGTGGCGCCGAGCAGCGAGAAATCCTGCGTGAGCTGGCCGTGCAGGAAGCTGGCGGCATCGGGGCCTTCGGCGCGGATCACGCCGAGGTGGGGCAGGGTGCTCACCCCGTTGAGAACGACTGTGGTCATCGCTGAATTATCATGGCCGTGCCTGTTCCTTCGGGGCGGCAGGGATTCCCCGTCGCAGCGACGGGGCCGACCGTTCCCGCGGGTCGGTGTCCATCTGCTTGCCAGCCCTTTTTCTTCCTCCGTCTTTTCCTCGGATTCGTGCGCAGCTTCTTCCTCACGCTCTTCCTGCTCGTGGCCCTGGCCGTTCTGGCGCTCGGCGGCGCCGGTCTCTGGTGGGTGCACCAGCCGCTCAAGTTGCCGACGCCCAGCGTCGACCTGTCGGTGGAGCCCGGCACCACGCCGCGCGGCATTGCGCAGGCCGTGGCCGACACCGGCGTCGATGTGCAGCCGCAGCTGCTGTACCTGTGGTTCCGCGTCTCGGGGCAAGACCGCCAGATGCGCGCCGGCAGTTACGAACTGGAACGCGGTGTCACGCCCAAGCTGCTGCTCAACATCCTGGTGCGCGGCGAGGAAGCCACGCGCAGCGTGGTGCTGGTCGAAGGCTGGAACATCCGCCAGGTGCGCGCCGCGCTCGCCAAGGCCGAGCAGCTCAAGCCCGAAAGCGTGGGCATGAGCGAAGACGCGCTGATGGCCGCGCTGGGCAAGCCGGGCCTGCACCCCGAAGGCCGCTTCTTCCCGGACACCTACACCTACTCGAAGGGCTCGACCGACATCGCGCTGCTGCAGCGCGCCATGCGGGCCATGGACAAGAAGCTCGAAGCCGCCTGGGCGGCACGCGCGGCCGATTTGCCGCTCAAATCGGCCGATGAGGCGCTTATTCTGGCCAGCATTGTCGAAAAGGAGACAGGCAAGGCCAACGACCGCGCGGAGATTGCCGCCGTCTTCACCAACCGGCTGCGCATCGGCATGCCGCTGCAGACCGACCCGACCGTGATCTACGGCATGGGCACCGCCTTCGACGGCAACCTGCGCAAGCGCGACCTGCAGACCGACACGCCCTGGAACACCTACACCCGCGGCGGCCTGCCGCCCACGCCGATCGCCATGCCCGGCAAGGCCGCGCTGCTGGCGGCCGTGCAGCCGGCGCAGAGCAAGTCGCTGTACTTCGTCTCGCGCGGCGACGGCACGAGCCAGTTCAGCAGCTCGCTCGACGACCACAACCGCGCGGTCAACCGCTACCAGCGTGGCGGCGGCAGCAGCTCCCAACCCAAGGCGACCCAATGAGTGACACAGGTCTGTTTCTGACGCTGGAAGGCATCGACGGCGCGGGCAAGTCGAGCCATCTCGACGCGTTGGAAGCCCGCTTCAAGGCGCAGGGCCGCACGGTGGTGCGCACGCGCGAACCCGGCGGCACGCCGCTGGCGGAGACGCTGCGCGGGCTGGTGCTCGAGCAGCCGATGAACCCGCTGACCGAATCGCTGCTGGTGTTCGCGGCGCGCTGCGACCACATCGCGCAGGTCATCGAGCCGGCACTGGCGCGCGGCGAGGTCGTGCTGTGCGACCGCTTCACCGATGCCACCTTTGCCTACCAGGGCGCGGGGCGTGGCTTCGACACCGCCGTGCTGGCGACCCTCGAACAGTGGGTGCAGGCGGGCCGGGCCGGTCTGCCGGCGTCGCAGCTGCTGCAACCCCAAGTGACCGTGTGGTTCGACCTCGCCCCCGAGATCGCCGCCCAGCGCCTGGCCGGCGCGCGCGTGCCCGACAAGTTCGAGGCTCAGCCCGTCGAGTTCTTCCGCCGCGTGGCGCAGGGCTATGCGGCCCGCGCCGCCGCCGATGCCTCGCGCTTCGTGCGCATCGATGCGAGCCAGGCCCGCGACCAGGTCTGGCAGCAGATCGACACCGCGCTGGTGGCGCGTGGTGTGCTGTCGCCGGTGCAGGGAGCCGCGCGATGAGCGAGCCGGTGAACACGCTGACTCCGTGGCTGCGCCAGCCCTTGGCCGAGCTGCTGCGCCAGCGCGGCCATGCCTGGCTGCTGCAAGGCCCGTCGGGCATCGGCCAGTACGAACTCGCGCTGGCGCTCGCCGCCGCCTGGCTGTGCGAACAGCCGGTGGAGGAGGGCGGTGCCGCCTGCGGCCACTGCGCGAGCTGCCACGCCATCGAGGTCCGCACCCACGCCGACTTGTGCGTGCTGATGCCCGAAGTCGCGATGCAGGAACTGGGCTGGCCGCTCGACGAAAAGGCCCAGTCCGACATCGACGACAAGAAGCGCAAGGCCAGCCGCGAGATCCGCGTCGAAGCCATGCGCGATGCGGTCGGCTTTGCCCAGCGCACCAGCGCGCGCGGTCGCGGCAAGGTCGTGCTCGTGTATCCGGCCGAGCGCATGAACACCATCACCGCCAACGCGCTGCTCAAGACGCTCGAGGAGCCCGTCGGCGACGTGCGCTTCGTACTCGCCAGCGAGGCCGCGTGGCAGCTGCTGCCGACCATCCGCAGCCGCTGCCTGGGCTTCACGCTGCCGTGGCCCGAAACCGCCGAGGCCGAGGCCTGGCTGGTGGCGCAAGACGTGCCCGTCGCCGATGCCGCGCAGCTGCTGCGTGCCGCGGGCGGACGGCCCAGCGATGCGCTGCGGCTGGCGCGCTCGGGCCAGTCGCCCAAGGCATGGTCGCTGCTGCCCAAGGCGGTATCGCGCGGCGATGTGGGCGCGCTGGCCGACCAGGCGCCGGCCCAGGCCGTGGTCTCGCTGCAAAAGCTCTGCCACGACCTCATGGCCGTGGGCCACGGCGCCGAACCCCGATTCTTCGATGCGGCCGACCTGCCGCCGGCCCCGCACAAGCTGGCGCTGGCGCGCTGGTCGAAGTCGCTCGCCGCCGCCGCGCGGACCGCCGAGCACCCGTTCAACGCCGGCCTCATGCTCGAAGCGCTTGTGAGCGAGGCGCGAAGCACCCTAAACTCTGCCGCTCGCCGCCCATGAACCAACCTGTCGCTCCCGCCGCTGCCGTTTTGTCTGCCACGCCCGCCCGGCCGAGCGTCATCCAGCTCGCCATCAAGGAAAAGGGCGCGCTGTACGCGGCCTACATCCCGCTGTTTGCCGAAGGCGGCATCTTCATTCCGACCACGCGCGAATACCGGCTGGGCGACGACGTCTACGTGCTGCTCACGCTGCCCGAAGACCCGCAGCGCTACCCGGTGGCCGGCAAGGTCGCCTGGATCACGCCGGCCCGCGCCGCCGGCAACCGGGCGCCGGGCGTCGGTGTGCGCTTTCCCTCGGACGAGAAGTCGCGCCAGCTGAAGGCGCGCATCGAAGCCGCGCTCGGTGGCTCCATGGCCTCCGACCGCCCGACCCAGACCATCTGAGTTCTTTCTCCGCCGCCGTCCCCGTGACGCGGAACTCCGGACACGGCGCGATCTCCCACAGGCGCGCCGCACTTCATCCTTTCCGATGTTCACCGACTCCCACTGCCACCTGACCTTTCCCGAATTCGCGGACCAGATGCCCCAGATCCGCGCCGCCATGGCCGCCGCCAAGGTCGACCGGGCGCTGTGCATCTGCACCAAGCTCGAGGAATTCGACGACGTACAGGCCCTGGCCGCCAGCTACGACAACTTCTGGGCCAGCGTGGGCGTGCACCCCGACAACGAGGACATCGCCGAGCCCACCGTGGAAGATCTGGTGCGCCTGTCGGCGCGCCCGCGTGTCGTGGCCATCGGCGAGACCGGCCTCGACTACTACCAGATGGAAGAGCGCAAGGGCGGCCGCAGCATCGCCGACATGGAGTGGCAGCGTGACCGCTTCCGCGTGCACATCCGCGCCGCGCAGCAGACCCGCAAGCCGCTCATCATCCACACCCGCGACGCCTCGGCCGACACGCTGGCCATCCTCAAGGAGGAGGGCGAAGACGGCGCGGGCAGGGCGGCCGGCGGCGTGTTCCATTGCTTCACCGAAACCGCCGAGGTGGCGCGCGCCGCGCTCGACCTGGGTTTCTACATCTCCTTTTCGGGCATCCTGACCTTCAAGAAAGCCCAGGACCTGCGCGACGTGGCGGCCTTCGTGCCGCTGGACCGCATGCTGATCGAGACCGACAGCCCCTACCTGGCGCCCGTGCCGTACCGAGGCAAGACCAACAACCCGTCGTACGTGCCCTTCGTGGCGCAACAGATCGCCGAACTGCGACAAATGCCCGTAGAGGACATCGCCAAGGCGACAAGCGACAACTTCGAAACATTGTTCAGGGAAGTCAAATCATGAAAAACTACTTTAAGAAGTCGATATATCTTGTTGTCATGGCTGCATCTTTTGCAGCACATGCTGGTTCGTTCGAAGACTTTTTCCGCGCCGTGCGCGGCGACAACGCCAGCGGTGTGCGCACCCTGCTGAACCGCGGTTTCGACCCGAACACGCGCGACGAACACGGCCAGACCGGTTTGATGCTCGCGCTGCGCGAGCCGTCGCCGAAGGTCATCCAGGTGCTCATGGAGTCGCCGCAACTCAACGTCGACCTGGCCAATGCCAAGGACGAAACGCCGCTGATGCTGGCGTCGATCAAGGGCCAGCAGGACCTGGTGGTGCAACTGCTCAAGCGCGACGCCGCCGTCAACAAGACCGGCTGGGCACCGCTGCATTACGCGGCGAGCAGCGGGCAACTGTCGATCATGAAGCTGCTGCTCGAGAACCACGCCTTCATCGACGCCCAGTCGCCCAACGGCACCACGCCGCTGATGATGGCCGCGATGTACGGATCGAACGATGCCGTGAAGCTGCTGCTGGCCGAAGGCGCAGACACGGCGATGAAGAACCAACTTGGCATGACCGCCGTCGATTTCGCGGTGAAGGCGAACCGGGCTGAGTCTGCGGAGCTGATCAAGGCGGCTGGGGATGCGAAGGCGAATGGGGTGAAGGCGGTGCCGAAGGATGGGAAGTGGTGAGCGGCTGGATGGGTTGAATGCGGCTGGGATGGCCCATCTGAAATCAACACAATGTGCAGAAGGCCGAATTCGCAAATACAAGAACGGTTATGTCAACCTCAATTCGGTTGAAAAAATGTAATTCAAGTAAGAATATCCGAATTAGAAAAGGCCCCAATTGGGGCCTTTTTTCATGATGCTCGGATGTAGCGCATGACGGTGATGACAACAAGCACGACCGTGCCGACGATGATGCAGACGCGTCCGAGGTAATCAATCCAAATCCTAAAGCCAGAGAGCTGAGGTGGTGGCTCAGGCAGAGGAGGGCGGTAGTAACGCCAGTTCGGCTTCTCATGCTCTTCAAGACGGCCGAAGTCTGAAGGAGTTGGCGGCGGATACGACATGTAGCAATTATGGACAGGAGCCCGCAGCCGCGGGCGTTTTGCTGTCCGGTCAGAGAGAAGGCAGGGGCACGTAACCCGCATGGCACCAGAGAGCAGATGCCTCCGCCACAAGGGCTACGGCGTTTGGCTTTACGGTCGCGCGAGCTCGAAGGCAGGGGCCCGTAATTTCAACCAGGTGCGTTCGACCTGAGCTCGTGATCAATCGTCCAGGCCGTTATTTCGCTTGAAGGTCTGCCAAGACTTCCACCCTTCGTGGATGACACCGACATAAACAAGCACCACGACCAGGCCAAGGCCAAATTCGATCCAATTCATGATCGGACTTTCTACCAGGTCAACGCAAAGATGAGCGAGATCCAACGGGATCGCGATAACCAGGACCATCGATGACAACGAGGGTAGGGGAGCGATCAGATCGGCCCTCAGACGCTTTTTCAGCGACAGCCAAGGGTGAGGGTGCTTGATCCATCGGAGGCACCTTGTAGGGATCGAACGGCCTGTTGTCCAACCAGCCGCGGCATTCCGCTTCGGTCAGCCCTGCATTGGTGCCCTGGTGCGTCACGCATTTGCAGCCGCTGGAATTGCACAGCGCACCAGCGACGGTCGGCATGGATTTGACCTGGCGCAATGCGTCGTAGGCCGGCGCGGACTCGGGCCGGGAATTGACGCGCGGGATCCACGCAGTTGAATCATCGATCGCCGGCGCACCAGGTGCAGCAGCTGCGCCAGCGGATTTGCCGGAAGCGCTCGCGTTCGAGCTCGAGCCCGTGCCGGCCTGGGCGGACTTCGAGCTCGAGGCGGCCGCAATCGACGTTTGGCCGGTGAGGCCGCGATACACGTCCGGCCCCTTCCAGACCATGAGCCCGATAGCCAGCACGCCGAACCACAGGACGCCTGGCAGCTTGCGCGGCTGTTTGGTGTGCAGATCTGCGCTGTGATAGAGCTTGAAAACCTTCTTGTTGTACTTGTAGGGAGATTTGGTGATGGCCTTCGCGAACAGCAGTTGGCGGTTCACATGGTCCCATTCGTAGACCGTCGCAAACGGCATGTTGGCCACGCGACGGATGTGCAGATGGCGACCGCCGAGCGCGTGAATGTTGCGGTCGACCAGCATCACGTTTTGCGTGATCAAGATGAAGTCAACGCCCATGTGGCGATGTGTCTCCAGCGCTTGAATGTCCGCCGGTACCGCAGAACCGTTCGCGCGTGGAGACCAGACCTTCTGAACTTCGTCAAACACGATCACGGCACCAGGCTTGGCCCACTCGTGCCAGTCGCGAAGGCCTTCTTCGGAGCCACCATCGATCAGCTCGTGATCGATGGTCAGGCCCTTGATGTTGGTGTAGATGGTGCGCGGGTGCAGCGTCGTGACGCCATCGACCTCCTGAGGCACATGCGTGCCGAGCAGCGGCAGCAGCAGCTTCTGGATCGTGTAAAGGGTTTTGCCGGCACCAGGCGTGCCAGTAATCACGGTGATCATCCGTTGTTGCTCCCGAGGATCTGCGTCGAGCGCTGGATCTGCCACAGCAAAAGCTTGGTGGTCAGTGCGCCAAAGATGATGCCCAGCGCAATACCACCGCCGCCGAGCAAGAACATGCTCAGCGCGTCAGCGGGCAAGCTGCTGAAGCTCGACACGAGCGAGGTTTTCAACTGGGTGAGCAGCGCTTGCATGCCGATGATCGAAACGACCGAGAAGCCCAAGCTCAGCAGGATCTTGGCGAGCGCCGGCTGAAGCAAGCTCAGAAGAAACGTGCCAAGCTTCATTCGGGTCTCCCCACACCGAAGATGATCACGATAGCGATCCAGCCGGCGATTGCGATGACCATGGGTCGGACGTAAGTCGTGAGCGCATCGCAAGTGGCGGCGTAGCTGAACGAACGACCGTAGGCGAGCTCACGCGGGGCAGGGCAGGAGCCGCCCGTCAGCACGCTCTCAGGAGCGTAGGTGACCTGCTTATCCTTCTTCGGGATCTCACCATCGGGCGTGTCGAAATCGATCTTCTGGCAGCCGAGAATCTCAGGATGCTTCGCGCACATGTCTTCCTCTTCCTGCTCGGCACCTGGCGTCGTATCGCTCGGTGTCGTCGCCGTGGTGGTCGTGCTGGTCTGAACGTTCGAGCTATTGAAAATGTTCGTCGTCGTAACGTTGCTCGTGTTGGTGACCTGGTTGCCGTTGGTCGTGAAGTTGTAGGTAGTGCGACTGACCTCACGAGAGCCGTCCTGGTTCTGCTTCACCGTCTCCGGCCCTTGAATCTGCGACGGCCCGGTAACAGTCGGGTTCGGCATGGGGATCTCGCCCCCACGCTCCAACGTCTCGCCCCACACGCGAGGATCCGGGTTGACCTTCTTCAATGCCTCGATCACCTGATCGACCGTTTGAACAACGCGCGGCAGATTTGCAGCAGAGAAGCAACCAAACGGAGTGATGTACCAGCCAGCAGGACACTCACTCGCATTCCCCCGGCTGACCGCCGTAAAAGGATAGTCAGGATTACCCCCTGTCGCGCCCAGACACGTGGAACCACTGACCCGAATGTTCGTCATCGGCACGCTATGCGCCGCGCTCCACAACGGAGCCATACCTCGACACGCACCAACAGCAGACTCGAAATACTGATTGCCACTTCCAGAAGGTTGCCAAACGGTGTGCCAAAGATATCCATCCGAAACAGGCCAAGATGGATCAATCTCTGACCGCTCGATTGCACCCGTCTCCGGGTCGCGCTTCAGCCCCGCTCGGTCGATCCAATTCATGATGTACGGCGCGGCGGCAGCTACACCACTAGCAACGCCACAAACGCCTGCCGTTGCCAATGCGCAGACGATGCCCGCAGCAACAGGGGCAACGGTGCCCCACGGGATCTGATAACTGGCACCGACTGGATAACGGACACCCTGAACACCACCAGCACCGCCAATGTTGAAGTTGCCGCGTTCGCCCTGAATAAAAACGCCGTTGACATTGAGGCCAGCGGTCGGGCCAGTAGGGGATGGAGGCACGCCGTAATTTCCAGCGGCACTCCAACCGCCAACGCCGGACACAGGAATCGTGGTGCCAGTGGGCTGTGACCCCGGGGGGGAAAACGTAGTTGTACGGCCGGTCTGACTCATGCCGAGTCGACCGATGTTGTTCTTGTTGATCGCGTGGGCCGTCAGCGGAAGAATTGCCAGAGCAATAGCAACATACCACCAACGATAAGAAGCTCTGCGGGCGAAGTGAACATGATCAGTCGTCATGATTGGTGCTGAAGATCTGCTCGATCTTTTTCCAGACCCAAACGCCGAGCAGTGCCGCAAAAAAGGACCAGAACAACGACCAGTAGAGGTCGATGTTCTGTTCCGAGGCAGGGGCCGGCTGGATCTGCACGACGATGGTCTGCGTGTTCTCATCCATGGCTCAAACCCCTGCGAGGACTTACCACCAGCCCATCTTCTGGCCGGCGCGCTTCACAGCCCAGAAACCGACCATGATGCCGACCACCAGGACGGCGTAGCCGACCATCTTGGCGCCACCTTCTTCGATCTTGGCGGTGTTGGGATCAGCCTGTGCGAACGACAGGACTGGGGCGAGGGCTGCTGCCGACGTCATGCCGGCCTTCAGAACGAGGTCGCCGGCTTTGCTCTTCACGAGCGCGATTTGCTTATGCATAGGAACTCCATTTGCTTGGTGTTCCCGAGGGATTCGGGATTGCACCCGATAGCCCACGGCGTCTCACGACGTTGGTGGGCTACCAGTTGAAATCACTTGATCGAAGGCACCGCGCTATGGTCGCGGCGGCGTGCGCGATAGATCCGTTGACCGCGTTGGGCCATGGCCTCCGCCGCCATGCCAGCCACGACCAGGCACAGAGCGAGGCCGAAGCCGCAAAAGAACATCAGCGCGGGAGCCATCACGCGCGAACGGCAGTGCCAGTGGCCACAGGCGCCTTGGCTTCGGTTGGAACGATGGAGACGATCTCCTGCTGGCGTTCGCCGTAGCGCATCACGTCCTGGAACTCGACCTCGGCCATGAAGGGCGGTTGGTTGTGCTCGATCTTCTTGAGCACGCTCGGCTCGCAGCGGTATTCGCTGCCCATGTAGCCCTTCACGCCCTTGTTGCCGGCGAGGGGGAGGGCGGCGTACAGCTTGCCAATGGCGTAGGGTTGGCCGGTCTTCTTCGAAACGCCTTCACTGCTTTCAAACCCGATCACGTTGATCTTCATGGTTCATTTCCTTGAGGTATGCAGCCGGCGACGCTGCGAGGTTGAAACCGACCAGGCTTGCTTTTTCCAGTCGCCGTGGAATGCCTGGTCGAGATAGGGCGCCAAGCACCTCATCGGCTGAGAGCCGGAGGCGCAGCACGTCGAACAGCTGCCCATAGGCGCTGCGGGCGTGGACGGTGAGCTTGTCGAGGGTGATTTCTCCCTCTTTCTGATGAGTGGCGATGCGCTCTGCTGCTGCATCGAGGATCTGTTCGAGGCAGCGATACGCGCCGACGAAATAGTGGTCGCAGCGGGTCAGCAAATCGAGCGGCAGATCACGGTCGATGTTGCGAAGCTCGACCTCGAAGCGGGTCCATGGACTGGACACGTCGCCCAGTTGGCGACCCTTCTCGTAGGCCCGCAGCATCTTGCCGTTCTCGCGGCGACCGACCTCAAGGGTGCGGCCATGCTTGGGACACAGCCAGTCGCCCGGCGTGCTGTGGCGGGGCATCCTGCCGCCTGCGTTGAAGCGCCCTTCGAGGTACCACTCCTTGGCGTGCTCGACGGTGAATTCGCCCATGAGCAGATCGACAGCCAGGTCAACGCGCGTGAGCTTGTAGACGGCCTGCCGCTCGATCCAGTCCTGCACGTGCTGCCAACTGGAGACCTTCGAGCAGCCGGTGCCCGAGAGGTCGAAGCGCGCGCGCATGCCGTGATGCATGCCGCCGAAGTCAACACGGGCGACGTTGACCTGCGTGCCGTTCATCTCGACGAAGAAGCGGCACCCGTTCTCATAGCCGAACATGCCCGGAGCCTCGACGCCCACCACCGTGGAACCAACGACCTCGCGGAGAAGACCGAGGATCGTCGCCGGGACGTGTTCGTCAGGATCTGGATACCAGGTGCAGGTCAGCCAGTCGACTTTTGCACCTCTGGGAGTACTTTCCCCCCCTGTTAGAGCAGGGGGGCAGGGTGCAGCGCCCGGCGCTTGGTGCGGCGCTTCGCTTGCCCCCGCGCGCCGCGCGCTGAGGCGACGGCGGAACGTATGGCCGTAGCCGTGGGCCTTGTAGGGCTGGAGCTTCCTCACGCCGCAACATCCTCAACGCTGACACGCACGCCGGGCCATTCGCCCTTCGACACAGCGATCAGGATGCAGACCTCGGCCAGTTCGGTGACGAAGCCTTCACAACCGGTGCCATCGGCAAAAGTAAGCGTGAGAAAGCGCCTCATGAGCGGTCCTCCAGTTCGCGAGCATCCAGAACGACACGACCGCCACAGATCGGGCAACCGCGTTCGTCGTCTTCGGCCAGAACATCGGCGCAGCCACCGCACAACGCGTGCTCACCACTCCAACCGCAGTCGATGCACTCCACAGGGGTGTCGTCTTCGTAGGTCATGCGCGGCGGGCCTCGCGACCTTCGAGCAGCGGATAGCACACGATGCGCCGCTGACCATTTGCGATCCGGCACCAGGTGCCAAGGCCATATTGCAGCGGGACGAACGTAGGAGAGAGCTTGGTGCGGCCCACGGCCCCGACCAGGTCAAGTTCGTACTGCATGCCCTTGCCCGGCTTCGCGTTCTTCCGTGTCAGCGCCATAATCAACCCCGTTTGGTTATGCAACCCACTTCGGTTACGGGGCTGGAACATAACCTAAAGTGGTTGTAACTACAAGAGGTTACGGATGAATCATCTTGAAGAATTGAACGAACTCATCGACCGCGCAGCAAAGATAGCTGGCAGCGATGGGAAGCTTGCGCGCTCTCTCGGCGTGCCGCCGCAGCACGTGAGCAACTGGCGCCATGGCCACAAGACCTGCACTCCAGCGGATCAGGCGCTGATGGCTCACGTGGCCGGCCTGGATCCCGTCGAGACGCTGGCTCGCGCGACGGTCCGCCAGTACGAGGGAAAAGCGAAGGGAGACGCGCTCATGAAGGCGCTGGGAAAAGCTTCGCTTCTGACTGGCGCGGTCCTCGGTTCCGTTGGCGCTTCGGCACACCAGATTTTTTCGACGATCCAGAGCGTGCCTAGCTTCACGACCGCCGCAGAGTGGCTAGCCGCTATTTACACAATGTGCATTAGCCTCAATTAGCGAAATACAACAGGACTTATGTCAACCGCAATTGCGTTGAAATGATGTAATTGAAGTAAGAATATCTGAATTGAAAAAGGCCCCAATTGGGGCCTTTTGCATTTCTGCCTGGAAGAGCAGGGCAGGGGGCTACGCCGGCAGGATTCGACCAGGCACTCGCACTTCGCTCACTCGCACTTCACCAGCTCGCACACTCTCGCACTCGCACTGTGTGTCTACGTGTCTACGAGTGTGTCTACGCTGGTTGCGTGTCTACGTGAGCTGCGTGTCTACGTGCCTGGTCGAATCCCGCCGGCTCCGCATTTGAGCCTGGAGCTCGTTGCCACGAGCGTTTTTCTTCACGTTGGGCTTTAAAGCCGGGGCACGTAATTTCGACCAGGTCGAACCACGATGCCTCCGCCACAAGGGCTCCGGCGTTTTGCTTTGCAGCAGCTCGAGCTCGAAAGCAGGGGCCCGTAATTCAACCTGGTGGAGCACCAGGTCAGCCGTCCAGGCCGTTATCCCGTTTGAATTGCCGCCACTCACGCCGCGCGGCAGAAACCAGCATGCAGAGGCCTGCCAGGCACAAAACCGCATTGATCAACCATCCGAGCCAATGCACATCAACCTCCGGTGCGGAACGACCAGGGCGATTCTGGCCGAACGCGGGGCTGAGGCTCCTGCGGTGCCTGGCTCACAGCAACCTCGGGCTTGTCCTTCGCGAACGTGCGCGACAGAGTTCCGTCTATCGCCGAGAGGCCCGGCGAGGCCTCTGCCAGCCTCTCTGAGCGTTTTTCAGCCGCAGGGGCAGGGGAGTGGGGCGAGGAGGGCGCTGGCGCGTCCAGGAACGCATGGAAGATGCCTCCCTTGACGATCTGCCGACAAAGGGCCTCGGGCGCGTCGTAGGGCGTCGCGTCCTGCGTGAAACACTTGCAGCCCTTCGAGACCGATTCCATGCACGCCGCAGGCAACGGCACGCGCTTCGGCTCGGCCAACTTGTCGTAGGCCGGCGCGGTGTAAGACAAGCCGGGGATTCGAGGCTGATAACTCTTGATCCAGTCAGCGGCAGACAGTGGCGCCGGCTTGTCGGACCGCGAACCGGCCGCAGATCCGCGCGCCAGGCTCGCGCCCGCCTGGTTCGCCTTGTTGACCTGCTGCAACGTGTCGTCATCAGCGAAACGATGGGTGAGACGAAACCAAGCCTGATACGCCAGGTATGGGGTGGCCAGCGCGGCCAGGATCACGACGATGACCACGGCAGGCACTCGACCTCCCGCCTTCGTGTGAAGCTCGCTCGACTTGTACAGCTCGAAAGCCTTCTTCGGATAGCGCCACAGCCTGGTCGTCGCGCTCTTGACGTTGCCGGGGTTCTCGCAGTGGTCCCACTCGTAAACGACAGCACTCTTGAGCGCGAACGTGCGACGCACGTGCAAATGCCGGCCAACCAGGCGGCGAATGTTGACGTCGAGCAGCTGGGGATGCTGCGTGATGATGATGAAGTCAACGCCCTTGTGCCGGTGCGTCTCCAACGCGGCGATCCAGTCGGGCACCTTCTGGCTCGCGGCACGAGGGCGCGCGATGCGCTGGACCTCGTCCACGACGATGACGGCATTCTTGACCTCGAACGAGGCGACACCTTCGGGCGTAGCTACGCCGCCCTCATACCAGCGCTCGACGTCCTGGTCAGTGATGGCCTGATGAGGCAACAGCAGCTGCGGAATGCCATTGACCAGCAATGGCCGGTCCTTGAACTGGCCGGCGAGCAGCTCGGAGACTGCGAACAGCGTCTTGCCGGAGCCAGGCGTACCCGTGATGAGGATGATCATGACGACGTGCCGGTCAAGGCGAAGAAGCTGAGGAACTTGCGGATCGCGAACAGACTGAACGAAAAGCTGATGGCGCCCATCACCCACGACATGCCGGTGCTGATGCCGAACAGCTCGCCCATCTGCAGCACCGAGGCAGGCATGCTGTTCGTTGCACTCTGCACATAGTCGAGCGTCTGCTGAAAGGCACTCTGCGTGCCCTCGATGGTGACCACGCTCAGCCCGAGCGCAGTCATCACGCGCACGACCAGCGGCTGGACCAGCTTCATCAGCCAGTCAGTCAAGTTGTCGATCATTGGTTCCCCCTGAGAGCGGAATAGACGATGCCCATGGCGAGCAGGGCGCACGCGAGAAGCACGAACGGCCTCACCATCGGCGCGGTATCGCAGAAGGGCTGGAAGCTCAGCTGGTAGCTCTCACCCACCGCAGAAAAGGTGATGGGCTGCGGGCACGAACTGCCCCACCCCCCAACGGACACCGTGCCGAGCGTGGCAGTCTTCGTCTGCTTCGGAATGTCCTTCGGCTGGCTGTCAGGATCGCCATACATCTTGCAGTTCTGGCGGTACTGTTCCTCCGCCATCGCGTTCAACACCGCGTTGTCGCTGACTGCCTTGAAGCCACCAGCGCACGAACCGCCAAAGCTCGAATCAGAGCCGTCCCCGTCGCACTGCTTGTCCTTGGAGTTCTTTGCGCAAAAGTCGGACTGAGCCTCTGTCGAGGTGCCACTACTCGTACCAGTGCACGTCGTGCGCGTCTGACCGTTCACCGTCTTGGTTCCGGCAGTCTGGCCGCTCGGGCACGAAGTGTTGCCCGGGGCGTTGACGGTCACGTTGGTGTTGTTCGTCGTCGTCGTGCACTGCCCCTTCTCGCACTTCGTCGTTCCACTCGTGGTGCTCGTGGTCGAACTGCCATCACTGTTGTTCGTTTCCTTGGCGCCATTGCCAGGGGCGTCTGCAACCTTAGGACGATCATTGCCCGTCGGCTGGCACATCCGCTCGCCGTTGAACGTACCGGGAGCCTGCCCCACTGGACAAGGTGCAGGAGCCGCCGTACCAGGAGCGGGCTGATCTGGTGCTTTTGGCGGAAGACCAACGGGCGGCGTCGATGGCATTGGATTGTTCGCGTCGTCGCCACTGCCACCGGGACCGCCTTGAGAACACATCGACGGCATAGCAGCAGTGGTACCCGTATAGAACGCCTCGCCAGAACACCGCCACCAACCACCCTCCGTTTGAACGCACAACGTCGTGCGCGAAGGTGCAGTGGCGACGCACAAGCCGCCGCCCGCAGACTGATATTTGTCACAAACGCTGAAGCCCACTTTCGCAGGCAAGCCGTTGTCATCCCCGGTGTCCTTCCACCACGTACCCGCAGACTGCCCTTTGAGAGCCTTGCAAGGATCTGGAGGAGGTTCGCACGCAGTTTGAGTTGCGTTTTCGACATAAGGCGCCGTGCACTGGCACACGCCGCCAACCATGGCGCTATTGGCCGGGCATTGATTGCCGTTTGTGCGCTTAAAGATGTGTGAGCCGTCACAGAAGTCGGCCCCACCAGCTTTGCGCACACCGCACCACCGGAATCCAAACTGGACCGCAGGCGTGTCCGACAAAGTGCCAGCACAGGACACAACATTGACAGCGGAAAACAAGTCAGCCCGCTCACTCGCAATGAAGGCCGCGCCTGCAACGCACGCGTCGGCTACGCTCGCCCTCCAATTTGCGGCAGGCGGCGTCGATTGGTAATACGTTGTCGTTCCGTATTCAACAGCGGGCAACTGCGGAACCGCAGCATGTGTGCCAACGCCTAGCACCAAGAAAACAAGACCGATCAGGCGATAAACATAAGCCACTAGGCACCTCACCGCACGCACAGCCAGATGAAGAAGCAGCCGACGCAGAACGCAACGAACTCAGGGTCGAAAGCGATCATGCTTCGTAGTCCCGCCTGAACAGATCGATCATCCATCGAACACCAAGGATGGCCACGGCGCCCACGAGAGCAGCGCCATAGATCGGACCCCACGTGCCCTCCCAGTCGAAGCGCTGGCATCGCTGGGGCACCCACGCTTCGGTCGTGCCAGACGACAGCGTCAGCGTCACCTCTGGGGCGCTGACGGTGTAGCCCGTGCAGGACAGCAGCCCAGAATTCGTCACGCCGAACACTTGCCCGCAGGCGTGGGAGCCTGCTTGCTCGATGCTCGGGAAGCAACGCTCCCCAGACTGCCATCCCAACGCCATGGTCAGCGACGACCGAACATGCCGACGATCTTCATCGTGCCCCAGACAGCAACCGCGAGCAGAAGCAGGGCACCAGCGACCAGGAGCATGTCGGCCTTCGACTGGTCCACCTGCGTCTTGCCGATGGAGCCAGGAGAGCCGGCCTCCTGCGCGAAGGTGAGGACCGTGAAAGGCAGGGTCAGGGCGGCGGCGCCGATCTTCGGGCCGTACTTTTGCGCCACAGCGCGAGTTTTTGCCAGCATGGAAATCTCCTCAAGAAAGCTGGTTGTGACGGCGGGATTGCGCGTCTCTGTGCCTCGCACGCGGGGCACAGGGCCGGGCTCACGCGGAATCGACCCAATCGCCGCGGCGAATTGCTTCGCGACGGTTGCGCGCAGCGATGCGCTGATGCGCGGCTGCCCAGCGCTGTGCACGTCGTTCGAAGGCGTCCGCACGCTGCACGAACGGAGCACGAGCGCCGCGACGACGCAGCCAGTCAACAACGACCTGCGTGATCGTCCCGAAGAGAAAGCCACCGACGTAGCCCAACGCGCCGAAGACGCATGCGCTGATCGCCACGACTTCGAACAAGAGCTGCATTTCCTCAGGCGTCAACGTCACGATCCAACTCCTACAGCCGCGCGGATGCACGGCACCTTCGAGTGATCGCGACGACGTGCACGCGCGATGCGTTCACGGCGTGCTGCACGCTCGCCAGATACCCAGATGAGGGCGCACAGGCCCACACCGAGCAGCAAGCCTGCGAGCAGCATTGCGAGGCCTGCCTGGATCACGCCTGCACCGGTGCCTTGAGAGGCTGTGCGCCGGGACCAACAGCCTTGATCGGGCGCAGGCTCAGCACGAACAGTTCGCTCTTGCTCTTGGTCGCCAGCTCTTCCAGCTCGATCTCGCATTCGAGCGGGAACGGGTTGTGCGCGATGGCGGTGATGACCTCGGGCGTGACGCACTTGCGTTCGACGGTCTTGAAGCCCTTGCCGCCGCTGTCTTCGTTCATGGCCGCGTCCATGAAGATGACCTTGGTGAAGACGTCCTTGCCGTCGATGTTGTAGGTCGCGTTCTGGAAGCCGCGCACGACCTCGGTGACTTTGAATTTCATTGCTGATAGCTCCTGACTTGGGCATGAACGTCTGCCCATTCGACGCCGGCCACCACGCCGGAAGGTTTGAGCCTGCGTGGAAGACCGACGACGGTCATGCTCTCCACGAGGTCGGTGTTGGTGGCCCCCGCCGTAGTCGTTGCGTGGTGCAACGCCTTGCCATAGCAGCGGCGGAGGTGATAGAGGAGGTGACCAAGGTTGGTCAGCGTCTCGGTCTGTGTGGTCGGAATGGCCTCTGCAGCGGCTTCGATGAGAGAGGCGAGGGCAGGGTAGGCCCCTGCGAAGAAGCGGTCCGGATCCGTGAGCATGTCGAACTTCAGTTCGCGATCACGGTTGCCGAACTGGACCTCAAAGCGCACCCAGTCGCTCGACAGGTCGCCCAGCTGCTTGCCCTTCTCGTAGACGCGCAGCATCTTCCCGTTCGCGGCCTTGCCGACGTACAGCGTGCGACCGTGCACCTGTTCGAGCCAGTCGCCGGCAACGCTCGTGCTCGGCTTGCGGCCATTGCTGGTGAACTGGCCGGCATCGACCATGTCGACGGCTTCGTCGACGGTGTGAGCACCGTCGAGAAAATCGACGGCGAGATCCACGCGGGTGATTTTCGCGCGGAAGCCTTCGAGCAGCTCGCGCACGTTGGCCCAGTCTTCAACCATGCCGCAGCCCTTGCCGGTCAGCTGGAGCATCCATCGTCCACGCTGTGCGTTGCCGCCCTTGGCGATCGCGCCGACCTCGACCATGACACCGCCCAGGTAGACCGAGAGCTTCCAGCGCTCAGTGAAGCCGAACAGGCCGCCGTCGAGCTTGGCGGTCGTGGGCCTGTTGCCGAAGCAGCAACCGAGGAAAGCCACGAGGCCTTCGACACTCATCGCGGGTTCGTCGAACGTGGCGTTCAACCAGTCCACCTTCGCCTTGGGGGCCCCGACGTTTGCTTCGGGACTTTCCCCCCGTGTTACAGCACGGGGGGCAGGGCGCGCGGGCAGCGCGCCGGGCTGCGCCTGCGTCGCGCCGCTCCGCGTGCCCCAGCCTCGCAGCATCCCGCTGCCGGACTGTCCCTGCCTCACGCGCGACGCTCGCCGAGGACCAAGGGACGAACGTGGATCAACGGCTCAATGCAGCCATGACGCCAGACACCGCGAGGCGAACTGAACATGCCAGCGCAGACGACGCCGAGAAAGATCGGCGGGACCTTGGTGCGGCCAATGGCGCCCACCAGGTCGAGTTCGTACTGCATGCCCTTGCCCGGCTTCGCGTTCTTCCGTGTCAGCGCCATAATCGTTCCTATCTCGCCAACGTTTGCAACTCACAAACGGTGTAGCGAAATGTATTCGAAGGAGAAACGTATGCAGAGCGCAAACGACCTAATTTTGCTTATGGACAAGGCTTCGGCAATAGCCGGAAGCGATTACAAGCTCGCCCAAATGCTCGGCACGGGCCGCGCCTCCGTGAGCAACTGGCGCAACGGCGTCGTGCCATGCCCAGTTGAGATCCAGGCGCTGATGGCGCACATCGCTGGACTGGATCCAGTCGCCGAGCTGGCACGTGCAGTCGTGCGGAAGCACGAAGGCTCCAAGAAGGGAGACCTGCTCATGAAAGCGCTGGGAAAAGCTTCGCGTCTGACTGGCGCGGTAGCCGGTTTCGTTGGAGCCGTGGCACTAGCGATTTCTTCGCTAGTGCCGACCAGGACGGAAGCTGCACCTGATCTGCAATTGGGACACAATGTGCATTATGTTAAATAGCTTGTTTGGGTGTGGACCGCTCGCCGCTATGAACCAGAGAGCCTTGGCAGTCCTCGACCCGAGCCCAATGCCCTTCCGGCCTTCGCACTTCGCCCAGCCCTTCATTTCAGACCTGGGCGAAGTGGCCCCGAGTCGAATCAGCTCAGCGTGCTCCCATCCGGCAGCTTCGCAATCACCTTGATCTCGAACTGAAAGCCATAGAGCCACGTCACGCCGATCCCGGTCAGCGTCGGGTGCGGCGCTTCGCCCCAGTATTCGGGCACCAGCTTCCAGATCGTTTCGAAGTTCGATTCCGGATCGACGATGAAGACCGTCACGTCGACCACGTCGTCGAAGGTGCAGCCCGCGGCCTTCAGGATGGCGTTCAGGTTGTCGAACGCGCGCCGCACCTGCGCCTCCAGTTCAGGCTCCGGCGAACCGTCTTCGCGGCTGCCGACCTGCCCGGACACGAACAGGAAGCCGTTGGAGCGAACGGCCGGCGAATAGCGGTTGCGTTCGTAGAGCGCCTGGCGCCCAGGTGGAAAAACGACGTCGCGTGAGGCCATGGGGTGTTTTCTTTCTGCGGTGAATGAGGACGATGCAGGGACTTTAGGAAGCCATGCGCCATCGATAAACGGGCAAAGCCAACAATCACTGTTTGCAGATCCCAAACAATCGCCGCGCAGGAGCCCTCCCATGGACCGTTTCGATGCAATGCAGGCCTTCACCCGCGTGGTCGAAGCCGGCAGCTTCACCAAGGCCGCCGACACGCTGCACATGAGCAAGACCAGCGTGACGCAGCTCGTGCAGCAGCTGGAGGCGCGGCTGCGCGTGAAGCTGCTGCACCGCACGACGCGCAAGGTCAACGTCACGGCCGATGGCGCGGCGTACTACGAGCGTGCGGTGCGGCTGCTGGCCGACCTGGACGACGCCGAGACCAGCCTGTCGAGTGCCGCCGCCCTGCCCCGCGGCCGCCTTCGCGTGGACGTGCCCAGCCCGCTGGCCCGCATGATCCTGGTGCCCGCGCTGCCGGCTTTCCATGCGCGCTACCCCGACATCCAGCTCGACATGGGCGTGAGCGACCGCATGGTCGATGTGATCGGCGAGAACGTCGATTGCGTCGTGCGCGGCGGCGAGCTCACCGATCCCTCGCTCATGGCCCGCCGCGTGGGCGACCTGCAGCTCGGCGTCTACGCGGCGCCGGGCTACCTCGAACTGGCTGACACGCCAACGCACCCGCGCGAGCTGGAAGACACGCACCACCGCATCGTCGGCTTCCTGTGGTCGCGCCACGGCAAGACCTTTCCGTACGCCATGCGCCGGGGCGGCGAGCGCGTCGACGTGCAGGGCCGCTACGTGCTCTCGGTCGACGATGGCAACGCCTACCTCGCGGCCGGGCTGGCGGGCCTGGGCATCCTCTGGCTGCCGGACTACATGGCCGCGCCGCACCGGGCGCACGGCGAACTGGTGCCGTTGTTCGAAGACTGGCAGCTCGATCCGATGCCGCTGTACGTGGCGTTCGCGCCGAACCGGCATGTGAGCGCCAAGCTGCGCGCGTTCATCGAGTGGGTCGCCGGGCTGATGGCGCAGCATGCGCCGGTCATCGTTCGCCCGGGCCCGCCTGCGTGAGTGGCTTCAGGCCGCGGCGGCCTCCGCCTCCTGCAGCGCGCGCCACATCACCTTGCCGCTGCCGCTCTTGGGCAGCGCGTCGACGAACTGCACCACGCGCGGCGCCTTGTACGCCGCCATGTTCGCGGCGCACCAGTCGATGATGTCCTGCGCGCTCACCGGCGGCTGTGTAGGCTTCAGCACCACCAGCGCCTTGACCGATTCGCCGCGGTAGGCGTCGCGGGTCGCGATCACGCAGGCCTCCTGGACGGCCGGGTGGCGGAACATCAGCGCCTCCACCTCGGCCGGCCAGACCTTGAAGCCGCTCGCGTTGATCATCCGCTTGAGCCGGTCGGTGACGAAGAAATAGCCCTCCCCGTCCACATGCCCCATGTCGCCGGAGCGGAAGAAGCGCTTGCCGTCGATCTCGACGAAGGCGGCCTCGGTGTCCGCCGGGCGTTTCCAGTAGCCCGCGAAGACCTGCGGCCCGTGGATCACGATCTCGCCCTGCGCTCCCGGCGCGACCTCGCGGCCCGTGTCGGGGTCGATCACGCGCGCGTCGGTGCTCATGAACGGGATGCCCAGGCACTGCAGCTTGGGCGCGTCGGGCGGGTTGTAGTGCGAGGGTGCCGCGGTTTCGGTGAGGCCGTAGGCCTCGACATAGCGCAGGCCGTACTGCTCGAACAGCCGCTGCGCCACCGCCTGCGGCATCGCCGCCCCGCCGCCGCCGATGGCGACCAGGCTCGACAGGTCGAAGCGCGCCACGTTCGGGCTGGCCAAGAGGTCGATGACCATGGTCGGGATGTTGGCCCAGTGCGTGACCTGGTGCGTGGCGATCAGCCGGCCGGCCAGTTCGCGGTCCCAGCGCGGCATGAGCACGGCCGTGGCGCCCACCTGCATCGCCGCGTGCATGACGCCGACCATGCCGGTGATGTGGAACATCGGCACGGCCACGAGGTGGATGCTCTGCGGCGTCACGTTGCCCCAGGCGTTGATGGCCATCGCGTTGTGCATCGCGTTCGCGTGGCTGAGCATGCAGCCCTTGGGCAGGCCGGTCGTGCCGCTGGTGTAGGGCAACAGGGCCAGTGCGTCCGCATCGGCGCTGGCCGCGGGCGGCGCTGCTTCGCAGGCCAGGCAGTCGGACCACGCGTGCACCGCGCCACTGGTCAGCGTCGGCAGTTCACGCCGTGGCAGCAGCCACGGCGCCCAGGCTGCCGGCATGTCCTGTTCCGACAGCGCGGCGGGATCGAAGGCATCGGTGAACTGCGTCACGACGAGGTGGCGCACCTGCTGCGCCTGCGGCAAGGCATCGCTGGCTTTCGCGAGTTCGACGGCGAGGTCCGCCGTCGCGATCGCCATCTGCGCATCGGGATCGACGATGAAGTGCTTCAGCTCCTCGGCGCGGTTCATCGGGTTGACCGGCACCACCACGGCATCGGCGCGCAGGATCGCGAAATGCGCGATCACCAGCTGCGGGCAGTTCTGCATCGCCAGCAGCACGCGGTCGCCGGGGCGCACGCCCAGCGCATGCAGGCCGGCCGACAGGCGCTCGACGGCGGCCCACAGCTGTGCATAGCTCATCGTGCGGCCCATGAAGACGAGCGCCGCCTTGTCGGGAAAGCGGCGGGCATTGACCGCGAGGTTGTCCCACAGCGGCGTGCGCGCCGCGTGCAGGGCGCGAGGCAGGCGCCGGGGCCAGAACGTGTGATGCGGGCGGGTTTGCATGGCGTGCTCCTGGTGGGTGGTAACCGATCGTTGGGCGTGGCTGCGTCCTGCCCGCTTCCGACAAGCCGGAAGCGGGAGCGATGCTTCAAGAACGAGACGGCTACGGCTGGCCGGGCGCGATGCCCGCGCGCGCAAAGGCGGCCTGCGACTGGGCGCCGTTCATGTAGACGTCCTTGCGCGTCACCTCGCCGGCGTCGTTGACGTCGACCACGTCGAGCATCTCGACGCGCGCGGTGAACGGCTGCCCGGCCGTGTCGCTCAGCGGCAGCACCATCACCCACTCCAGCACCCAGTGCCGCGCGCCGAACAGGCTGCGCCGCAGCTCGAAACTGAAGGGATAGCGGGCGAACACGCCGACGCAGTACTGGCGCAGCGCCTCGCGCCCGCGCACCGGCGCGGAACCGTCGTGCAGCCAGTAGGTCGTGTCTTCGGAATGCAGCGACGCGATGCGGTCGGGGTCGCGCGTTTCCCATCCGACGTGGTAGCGCGCGAACAACGCTTCGGTCCCCAGGGCGGGGTCGGCGGGATCGGTCTTGCCAGGAAACGCCATGTCTGTCTCCATCGGATGTGATGGAGAAAATTTACCGACCCAAAGTCGGTTTATCAATCCGGGTGCGAATCCGACCCGTGTTGCTGCAGCCCGCACAGCATGGTTTCGAGCAACCGGCAGTGCAGCTGCACGGCGGCCACCGGGTCTTGCGCCGCCCCGCAGGCCAGCGCCGCTTCGGCCACCGCACCGGCGATGAGCCGCGTGGCGGCCTCGATCTCTTCGGGTGGCGTGCCCGCCGGCATGATGGCCACGAGCCCGGTGCGGATCGAGTCCATGAAGTGGCGGTCGTCGATGCCGCGCCAGCGCTCCCAGCCGAGCACCACGGGCCCGTCGACCAGGATCAGCTGGCGCAGGCCTTCCTGCGTGGCCGCTTCAAGGTAGATGCGCAGGTTGGTCGCGATGGTGTGGGGCGAACGGTGCCCTTCGATGCGCTGGATGCGTGTGCCGAGTTCCGCCGCAAGCTCGGCCTGCACCGCATCGAGCACGGCCTCGAAGACGTCGTGCTTGGCGCGAAAGTGGTGATACAGGCCGCCCTTGGCGATCCCCGCGCCGGCCGCGATGTCGTCGATGCTGACCGCCGCGAACCCCCGCTCGATGAACAGCTGTCGCGCCGAGGCGAGGATGGCCCCGACGGTGGTTGCGCTGCGCTTGGCCTGCTGGACCATGTGCGTCTTTCTCCTCGATGGCTGCTGCGCCACGTGAACACGCGGGCAGTATGGCACGCAGTGTCAGTCGGTCGGCGCCGCCGACAGCTCCCGCAGGAGCTCCTCCGTGTGCTCGCCGAGCCGGGGCGCCGCCCTGCCCGCCACTGGCTGCGTATGCAGCCAGCGCGCCGCCGGCTCCAGGCCGACGTAAGTGTGGCCGCGCGCGTCGGCGTAGTCCCGCACCGGGCCGCTTTCGCTGTCGCGCAACTCGCGGATGAGGGCCTCGACACTGGGAATGCGTGCCACCGGAATGTCGGCCGCGAGCAGAACCTCCAGCCAGTGCGCTGTCGGGTGCTGCGCGATGTGCTGCTCCACGAAGGCATACACCGCATCGATGTGCTGCGTGCGGCTGGCCATGGTGCGAAAGCGCGCGTCGCCGTGCCACAGCGCCTCCTGCCCCACCAGCCGCAGGAAGCTCTCCCAGTGCTTGTCGGTGTACAGCAGCGTGCTCAGCCATCCGTCCGGCGTGCGGTAAGGCTTGCGGTAGCGCGACAGCAGCCTCGGGTTTCCGGGCTGCCCCAGCGGCGGCTCGAAGCTCGCGCCGGCCATGTGATCGAGCAGCACGAAGTTCGCCATGGTCTCGAACATCGGCACTTCGATGAACTGTCCCTGCGCGTGTGCCTCGTTCCGGTGGCGCTGCAGCAGCGCGGCCAGCACGGTCTGCGCGGCGAACAGGCCCATGGTCTTGTCGGCGATGTTCAGCGGCAGGTACTGCGGCTCGCCGTCGCCGGCGGCGGCCACGAGCGCGGGCAGGCCCACCATGCCCTGGATCAGGTCGTCGTACGCGGGGCGGCCCGCGTACGGACCGTCCTGCGCGAAGCCCGACAGGAAGACGTAGATCAGCTTCGGTTGGTGCCGCTTCAGGTCGTCCCAGCCCAGCCCGAGGCGCGCGAGCGCGCCCTGTCGCATGTTGGTGATGAACACGTCGGCCGTGGCCACCGCGCGCAGCAGCGTTTCGGCCGCTTCGGGCGCCTTCAGGTCGAGGCACAGGCTGCGCTTGCCGCGATTCAGGTTGAGAAAGACCGGCCCCATGCCCTCTTCGCGCACTGGCCCCATGCCGCGCATGATGTCGCCCTCGGGCGGCTCGACCTTGATGACGTCGGCGCCGTACTCCGCGAGAATCTGCGTGGCGTACGGCCCCATGATGACGCTCGTCAGATCGAGGATGCGGACACCCGAGAGAGGCAGTGCCATCGTCGTCACGCCGCCCTCCTTCATTGCGGCTCGATGCGCGCGTCGCGCACGATGGCCTGCCACTTGGCGATCTCGCGCTTCACGTAGGCCGCGAAGGCCACGGCATCCACCGTGCCTGGCGCCGTGCCCTGACTTGCCAGCGTTTCCTTGAATGCCGGCTCGCTCATCGCGCCGATGGCGATGCGGTTGAGCTGCTGCACGATCGCGGGTGGCGTGCCGCGCGGCGCATACAGGCCGATCCAGATCTCGGTCTCGTAGCCGGGCACGCCCTGCTCGGCGATGGTGGGCACGTCGGGCAGCGAGGGGTTGCGCTGCGCGGTCGACACGGCGATCGCGCGCAGTTTCTGGCTCTCGACGTACTTCACCGCCGTGAGCGCATCGACGAAGGCCGCGTGGATCTGTCCGCCCAGCACGTCGTTCACCGCCAGCGCCGTGCCCTTGTACGGAACATGCAGGAACGGAGCGCCCGTGCGGGCCGCCAGGAGTTCGCCCGACAGGTGTGTCGTGCCGCCGGTGCCCGACGAGCCGTAGGACACGCCCCCGCTCTTCTTCGCGAACGCGATCAGCTCCTGCAGGTTCTTCGCGGGCACCGAGGGATGGACCACGAGCACGTTCGGCGTGCGCGCCAGCAGGGCCACGGGCACGAAGTCCTTCTCGGTGTCATACGGCAACTGCTTGGTGATGGCCGGGTTGACGACATGCGCCGTCGTCGTGATGAGCAGCGTGTGGCCGTCGGGGCGCGACTTGGCGACGCGCTCGGCGCCGATGATGCCGCCCGCGCCCACGCGGTTCTCGACCACCGCGGGCTGCTTGAGCTCGTCCTGCATCCTGCGCGACAGCTGGCGGGCCAGCACGTCGGTCATGCCACCTGCGGTGAAGGGCACGACCAGCGTCACGGGGCGGTCAGGGTACGTGGACGCGACGGCCGCGGACAGCCCCGAGGCCAGCGCCAGCCCGAGGGAGGCGGCGCGCACGAATTTCGAGATCGTTGTCATGGGTCTGTGTCTCCTTGGAGAGGCAGCTTCAGCCGCGCTTTCTCGCGCGCAGGAAGGCCTCGATGTAGTCCTTGGGCTCGCTCGTGTCGTAGGCGCGCACCAGCGCTTCGACGCCGACGGCGATGGCGTCCTGCGTGGGCATGCGTTCCCAGCTGCGGATCAGCGCCTTCTGGTTGCGCAGGGCGTGCGGCGCGCCCGACAGCAGCTCGTGGCGCCAGGTGGACACTTCGTCCTCGAGCGATTCGGCGGGCGCCGTCGCGGTGATGAGGCCCCAGCTGCAGGCCGTGTCGGCGTCGATCATGCGGCCCGACAGCAGCAGGTCGCGCGTGCGGCCCCAACCGATCAGGCCGGGCAGCAGCGCACCATGAATGACCGAGGGCACGCCGAGCTTGACCTCGGGCATGCCGAAGCGCGCGTCCTTCGCGGCGATCTTCAGGTCGCACACGGTCGCAACCTCCATGCCGGCGCCCAGGCAGTAGCCCGACACCACCGACATGGTGGGAAACGGCAAGGCGCGCAGCTGCTCGCACAGCGCGAACACGCCCTTGATGTAGGCATCGATATCGCGGTGCTTCGCGTCCTTGAGGAACTTGATGTCGGCCCCGCCCACGAAGGCCGTGGGGCGCCCGCGCAGGATCATGAGGCGGATGTCGTCGCGCCACTGCAGCTCGTGCAGCGTCTCGGTGTAGATGGCGGCGGCCTCGGCGGTCAGCAGGTTGAGGCGGCCGTTGTCGAACTGCACGTTGGCGACGCCTTCGGCATCGACATCGACATGGCAGCAAGGGCGGGATTCGGTGGAGGTTTCCATGGTGCAGGCGGATCGGTGATGGGATGGCGCCTGATCGTAGGCAGCCCTCATTGATGCAACAATGGAATTATTCGAATAAACCAAGTCCTCTTTGGAATGAATATCACCATCCGGCAGCTCGAGGTTTTCCTGGCGCTGTTCGACACGCGCAGCTTCACCGCGGCCGCCACCCAGCGCCACATGACGCAGTCGGCCGTGAGCAAGGTGGTCGCCGAACTCGAGACGCAGCTGGGGTTCGCGCTGTTCGACCGCACCACGCGGCGCGTGCAGCCCAATGCGCAGGCCGTGGAGTTCCATCCCTTCGCGGTGGAGATCATCGCGACCATGCGCTCGGCGGCGCGCAGCGTGGCCGAACTCGCCGACCTGCAGCGCGGGCGCGTCGGCATCGCCGCCTCGCCCATGATGGTCTACGGCCTCCTGGCCCCGCTGATCGCCGACTACCGCAGGCGCTACCCCGGCGTGCAGTTCGACCTGCACGAGCTCTCGACCGACGAGACCGTCGCGAGCGTCCTCGCCGGCCGGGTCGACTTCGGCCTCGGCGCGATCGACCACGAGATTGCCGGCGCCGACACGCAGGTCGCGTTCGAGGATTCGATGTTTGCCGTGGTTCGCGCGGACCACCCGATGGCCGCCAGGAAGAAGGTGCCGTGGAAGGCGCTCGCCCGCTGGGAGCACATCAGCCTGCGCAACGTGTACACGGTGCGGCGCACCATCGACGACATCGTGGCGCGCCAGGGCATCGCGCTGCCCAGCGCGATCGAGGTCGGCACGCTCACCGCCGCGCTCGGGCTGGTGCGTGCGGGTGCGGGAGTGGTCGTGCTGCCCGGCTACGCGGCCCGCATCGCGCAGGAATGGGGGCTCAAGGCCTGCGCCATCGCCGACATCGGCGCCACGGTGCACCGCATCCACGTGATCCGGCGGCAGAAGTCGACGCTGTCGATTGCCGCGCGGCGCTTCCTCGACGAGCTGCGGATGTCGGCCGGGAAGCTGGCCGCCCGCCCCTAGCGTCGGGGGCGGTGCGGGGCTTTCTTGCGGCTCAGCCCGCCTGCTGCGTCACCTTGCTCCAGGCCTCGTACAGGTCTTCGTCGCTTTCGTCGCGCACCGGCAGCGAATGCAGCTTCATCTCGCGCTGCTCTACCGGCCGGGCGATCTCGACGTAGCCGCGCGCGGCCGACAGGTCGAAGGGTTCGCCGTCCTCGTTCGAGTAAGCGTAGAACACCTCCTTCACGCCCGACAGGTACATCGCCGTCAGGCACATCGAGCACGGGTAGCCGCTGGCGTACACGGTGCAGCCCGACAGGTCGGTGCTCTTCAGGGCCTTGGCGGCGGCGCGCACGGCCTGCATCTCGGCGTGGGCCGAGGGGTCGCACAGAGCGTCCACCTCGTTGACGGCGGTGGCAATCACCTTGCCGTCGCGCGCGATCACGGCGCCGAAGGGCCAGGTCTTGCGTTCGCGGATGTTGCCCATGGCAAGGCGGATGGAGTCGAGCAGGTACGCGCCTGCGTGGGGGTCATGGGATGTGGTCATTCAGGAAAAGCTCCCGCGGTCAGCTGCCGCGATAGGTGGAAAAAAACCAGGGGGCGCACAGCATCGGCACGTGGTAGTGCTGCGCGGCGTCGGCAATGGCGAAGCGCACGGGCACCACGTCGGACAGCGCATCGACCGCCTTGAAGTGGTCCCCGACGTGGAACTGCAGCTCGAACTGCCCGGTGCGTGCCGAAGCGGCGGCCAGCATGGGCGCGTCGGTGCGGCCGTCGGCATTGGTGCGCGTGCTGTTCAGGCGCGTCGGCGGCGTGGTCGCCACGTCGTAGAGGTCGACCTTCAGCCCGACGAGCGGGCGGCCGGTGGTGATGTCGAGCACGTGGGTGGTGATGCCGGTCATGAGAACAAAACTCCTTGCGGACGAAGGGAACGAACGGGGCCTGCTTGGTCAGCTGCCGCGCGAGTAGGTGTAGCTCCACGGGCCGAACTGGATCGGCAGGTGGATGCGCTCGGCCACGTTGGCCACGCGGATGCGCACCGGCAGCTTCGACAGGAACGGCGGCGTAGGCAGGCGCGACTGCTTGCGCGCAAAGTACTCGTCCACGTGCAGCAGCAGCTCGTAGTCGCCGGCGCGGTAGCTGTCGCCGATCAAGAGCGGCTCGTCGGAGCGGCCGTTGCCGTTCATGGTCACGGTGCGCAGCAGCTTGAAGCCGTCGCCCTCGCGCACCGAGAAGTCGATGCGCAGGCCGGTCGCCGCAGCGCCGTGGAAGGTGTCGAGCGCATGCACGGTCAGACGCGGGCTCACGCCGTGCAGCACGATGGGGCCGCTGGCCTGGGCCGGGCCGGCGGGTGCGGCCGTCTGTGCAACAGCTCCGTGAGGCGCCAGGGCCGCGGCGCCGAGCGCGAGGCCCGACAGCGCGAAGCGACGGCGTGCGGGCAGGGAAATTTCTTTCTCAGGCATGGACCGCTCCTTGGGAGGTGGACGCACCCAGCAGCGTGTCGATGCGCCCGCGGGTGATGAGGCCGATCTGCGTCAGCGCTGCGCGGCGCTCGGCTTCGGTGGACTCGGCGGTGCGGCTGCGCAGCGCCTCGAAGATCTGGCCCTTGGTGCTGCGCCGCACCGCGATGATGAAAGGAAAGCCGTGCCGCTCGCGGTACACGCGGTTCAGCCGCTGGATCTCGGCCATCTCTTCGCGGCTCAGCGCATTCAGGCCCGCACTGCCCTGCTCGCCGACCGACTCGGCGGTCATCGTGCCGGCCTGGGCTTCGCGGCCCGCCAGCTCGGGGTGGCCGCACAGGAAGGCCAGCTGCTGGGCGTCGGGTGCGCGGCGCACCACGTCGAGCATGGCTTCGTGCAGCGCGTCGATGGTGGCGAAGGGCCGCAGCGACCAGGCCGAGCGTGCGACCCAGGGCGAGTTCTCGAAAGTCGGCCCGAGTGCGGCGACAAACGCGTCGCAGTCCATGGCGTTGAGCGCCTGGAGATCGAAACGATGGGCGTGGGAAGGCATGGAGAGCATCTCCTTTGTATTCAGACAGTCGGACGAAGGGGTGGAAGGAGTCAGCGCGCGGGCGTCTTGTGCAGGCGCGGCACGAACAGCAGGATCAGCACGGTGGCGCAGATCTCGACCGCCGCGACCACATACAGGCCCGGCGCCAGGCTGCCGGTGGCGGTCTTGATGAGGCCCAGCATCCACGGCGCGCCGAAGCCCGCGAGGTTGGCGATCGAATTGATCAGCGCCACGCCGCCGGCGGCCGCGGTGCCGGCCAAGAAGCGGTTGGGCATCTGCCAGAACACGGGGATCGCGCTCATGGTGCCGACGATGGCCAGCGTGAGACCCGCCAGCACCAGGGCCGGGCTCTGGCGCAGGAACAGCGCCACCACCAGCAACGCACCCGACCCCAGCGCCGCGGCCAGCGCGCAGTGGTAGCGCGACTCCTGGTGGCGGTCGGAGTGGAAGCCGTTCCAGATCATGCCGGCCGCGCCGCACAGGTAGGCGCCGGCCATGATCCAGCCCACGGTCAGCGGGTTGGTGAAGCCGACTTCCTTCACCAGCGTCGGGCCGTAGAAGGTGAGCGACGAGTTCGCCGCGATGATGCAGAAGAAGATCAGGATCAGCAGCCAGAACTTGCCGTTTTTCAGCGAGGCCAGCATGCTGTGCTCGCGGTGGCCCAGCGTCTTGCGGTCGCGCTCCAGGTCGTCGTGCACCAGCTGGCGTTCACGCGCCGTGAGCCAGTGGGCCTGCTCGGGGCGGTCGGTCAGGTAGAAGTAGGTGGCGATGCCGGCCAGCACCGAGGGAATGCCCTCGAGCAGCAGCACCCACTGCCAGCCGGCCCAGCCGTTCACGCCATGCATGTTGTTCATGATGGTGCCGGCCAGCGGCCCGCCGATCACGCCCGCGAAGGCCGAGGCCGACATGAACATGCCGAAGGCCTTGGCGCGCCGGCTGTCGGGGAACCAGTAGGTCAGGTACAGGATGATGCCGGGATAGAAGCCCGCCTCGAACACGCCCAGCAAGAAGCGCAGCAGGTAGAACATCTCGGTGCTCTTCACGAACATCGTGGCGATCGAAGTCAGGCCCCAGCCGATCGTGATGCGCATGATGGTCTTCTTGGCGCCGATCTTCTGCAGCAGCAGGTTGCTGGGCACCTCGAAGAAGAAGTAGCCCAGGAAGAAGATCCCCGCGCCCAGCCCGTAGGCCGCCTCGCTCCACTTCAGGTCGTCCAGCATCGTCAGCTTGATGAAGCCGATGTTGACCCGGTCGATCCAGGCCAGCACCCACAGCAGCATCAGGAAGGGAATCAGGCGGAAGATGATCTTGCGGTAGATGCCGTCCAGTTCCGCCGTGGCGGTGTGTTCCCGGACTGGCGCCATCGTGGCGTCCATGCTCATGGTTGTCTCCATTTCTAGGTGTGGACGGGACGCGCCGCCTGGGACCTTCTGTGGGTCCGCTTGCGGCTGCCGTTCCCGCTGGTGGCGAACTGTAGGCAGATATCGCGGCCCTGGATCACGCTCTCTAGAATGTGCGACATAACGGTTTGCAATGATGGTGCTGCCGCCGGCAACGCCCCCAGAGGCATTTTTTTCCGCCCTGCCGCCATGTCACGCTCCCACGCTCCCGTCGACACCTACCTGCTGCGCGTGCTGGTCGCCCTGGTGGCCGAACGCAGCGTCTCCCGGGTGGCGGTGCGCATGAACCAGACCCAGCCCGCCATCAGCACCGCCCTGCGCCGGCTGCGCGAGGTGTTCGCCGACCCCATCCTGGTGCGCGAGCGCAGCGGCATGGTGCCGACCGAGCGGGCGCTGCAGCTGCGCGACCGCGCGCGCGGCGCGCTGCTCGAAATCGACCGCATGCTCTCGGGCCCCGAGCAGTTCGAGCCTGCTTCGAGCGCGATGACCTTCCACCTCGCGCTGCCCGACTACCTGGCGATGAGCTTCCTGGCCGACGTGACCACGCGGTTCCGCGCCGAGGCGCCACACGCGCGGCTGGTGGTGCACCCGCTGAGCGTCACCTACGACTACGAGCGCGCGCTGGCGCAGGGCGAGCTCGACATCGTCATCGGCAACTGGCCGCAGCCGCCCGACCGGCTGCACCTGTCGCTGCTGCTCGAAGACGACCTGATGTGCCTCATGGGCAAGAACAACCCGCTGGCCGCCAAGGGCGCCATGACGATGGAGCGCTACATCGCGGCGCGCCACGTGGTGCCCACGCCGTATGCGGCGTCGCAGCGCGGCGTGGTCGAGACGCACCTGGCCACCTTGCGCCAGACGCGCGAGGCCTGCATCGCCGTGCCCTACTTCACCGTGGCGCCGCACCTGCTGGTGGGCACCGACCTGGTCTTCACCACCGCGCGCCATTTCGCGATGCAGTTCGTGCACACGCTGCCGCTGGTGGCGGTGCCCGCGCCGCAGGGCTTTCCGCGCATGCGCTTCTACCAGCTGTGGCACGACCGCTCGCAGCACGAGCCGGCGCACCGCTGGCTGCGCGGCATCCTGGCGGCGGTGGCGTCGGGGTTGGCGCGGCCCGATGCGGCGGAAGTCGCCGCACCCGCGAGCGCCTAGGCTGATTGCCTTTCGCTCAGGCGGCCGAACCCGGCGCAGCGGCCCCGCTCCCCCACGCGCGCTCCCCTGCCCTTCGGACGGGTTCCCGCTGCCGGCGCCTGTTCTCTTCCGGCGCGCTGGCCGTGGTGCTCAACCGGTAGCCCTGCCCCGGAACGGCCTGCAGTTCCAGCCCGTGGCGTCCGGCGCCCAGGCCGAGCTTGCGGCGCAGGCCGCACACGTTCGTGGAAAGCACCCCGGAGCCGCAGCGATGGCCGCTGTCCCACACCAGCGCGCGCAGCGCGTGGTGGGTCAGGACCTGGTCGACGTTCCTGAACAGCACGATGGCCAGGTCGAACTCATTGGGCGTCAATTCGACCCGGATGCCGGCCACCTGCGCGCTGTCCGCGGACAGGTCGAAGCGGAACGCACCCCATTCGACGAACTGGCCCGCCACCCGTGCCCGGTGCCACTGCAGGAAGCACCGCATCAGCAGGTACGCCTCTTCGAACGAAGACGGTGTCACCTCCACGTGGTCGGATTCGCGCGCATGCAGGACCGCCAGCTCGCGCAGACCGCGCTTGCCGCCGCTCAGGACCAGGGGGCACTCCGGGCCCACCTGTTCCCGCACCTGGGCGATCAGTGCGCCCGCGGCGCCGGCGTCCACCGGGCAGGCCACGACCACGGCGTCGAAGCGAAGGTGGAGGTAGCGGCACGCCTGCATCAACTCCAGTGCGCTGGTGAAGACCAGCGGCCAATGGCCGAGCCTGCGGATGGCCCGCCCCATCTGCTGTCGAGGCCGCAGTTCCGGGTCGATCACCGCAATGGTGGCGCACGTGGTCTCGCCCCACGTGATGGGCAGCCGCAGCGTGGAGGGGATGGCGGTGTGGACAGTGCAATGACTCTGCTTCAAGGATCACTCCAGAGGTGGATGGATGGATCGGATGTCGAATCGCCTTGTGGGCGAACCGAATGGGTGGCCTGTGCGCCGGATGACGGGCTAACGGCTCAGAACTTCGAAACGCCCCGCGCCTTCCCAGGTGCTTTCGGCCGCGACGCGCGTGGCGGCGGCCCCCACGAAGGGCTCGATCTCGAGCTGCACCGTCAGGCGCTGCCCCTGGGCCAGGCCCGCGCCGTCCATGGGCGACATCCGGTCGCCGGGCCGAAGGAGCGATGAAGGGGCCGAGTTCGTGGCGTCCGCGTGCGATCCGGCCAGGCGAACCGGCTTGCCGTCGAGCTGCGCCTGCACGATCCGCAGGGTGAAGCGGCCGTTCCCGGCAAACCGGAACCCCGTGTCGTCCGCTGCCGCGCCCTGGAACGACAGCGCCATCGCCGTGCGTTCGGCGCACACCGCCGTGAGCGTCACGAGGCGCTTGCCCAGCGAGGCGCGGGCGGGGTCGGGCTGGCGTTCCAGCAGCTGTGCGCGGGTCATTCGTCCGTAGTCGACGAGCGACTCGCTCAGTTGCGTGTCGCAGCGTGCCGAGGCTTGTGCATGCGCCGGCGTTCCTGCCATGGCGAAAAGCGCGGCAAGCGCGATGCTGAACAATGCGCTTTCCCGGCGCAGGTTTTTCATCGTGATCATTCGTGTGCTTCCATGGCCGTGCAGGTGGCATTGGCCGATTCAAAGTAGGCGGAGGCGTCTGGCTTTTCCGGCAGCGAAAACGCGAGCCTGCAGCTGTCCCCGTTCGACAGCGTGACCCGCAGGTCCGCGCCGTCTCGCACGTCGGGCAGAAAGACCTGCCCGCCGTCGACCACCGAGGTGACGTACTGGTTGTCGCCGTCGACCACCGCCCCGCCCTTCTCGAGCGCTTGCCCCGCGGGACCGACGGCTTTCAGCAGCACCCGGCGGGCGTTGACCACGCCGAAGCGGATGTGGTTCACCGACCCGCGGCCCGCGTCGAGCTCCTGGTAGCCGTTCACCAGGTCGACGTTGCGAGGCAGCGACCGGGTCGCGATCTCCAGCCGGCTCGTGTGGTACGGGAACAGCTGCGGGGCCACCGCGCGTCCCCACGCGTCGGTCCACACCGGGCCTTGCGGCGTGCCGATGCGGACGCCGGACACGCCCCCCACCGAGACGATGCCGAAGGTGTCCTGCACGGGGTACGGCGAGAACGTGACGCCGTCCTTGTGAGCGACGATGCCGCCCTGCAGCTGCCCGCTGTAGGTGGTGCTCGCGCCGTTGCGCGAGAAGCCCAGGTTGGCTTGCGTGTAGCGCGGCAGCAGGCTCAGGCGCCCCGCGAAGTCATTGCGCCCGTCGCGGCTGTCCCGCTCGGCCGAGACCTGGTAGCTCGTGGTGTCGTTGATGCGCTCGTTGAGCGTGACGCCGGCGCGGGTCCGGTCGTCGTAGCGGTTGACGTACGTCTTGACCGTCTTCGAGCCCAGCGGAATGCTTACGGTGACATAGGCTGCATGCCGGTTGTCGAAGCGCCCGAGGTCACCCGTGCTGCGTTCCACGTTGAGCGACACCGTGGCGTGCGCGAACGACTTCACCCACGAGCCGATCACGCGCTGGATGTGGCGTCCGTCGAAGCTCGAGGAGGTCGAATAGGCCAGCCGGAAGCCGCCAAGGCTCGCATGGGTCCAGCCGACCGAGCCCGTGTACTGGCCCTTGTAGCGCTGGCGCGTCCAGGCGGTGTCGAACAGGTCCGGGTTGACCGTGTCCGCCAGATCGCGAAAGCCCCGGGTCTGTTGCGTGGCGCTCACCGACGCCGACAAGGCGGGCGAGATCACGCTGCTCACCGACGCGTTGACCTGCGTGCCGCGCATGCCCTCCCCTGTGGCGTTGGACACGGCCTGTCGAAACCCCGCCATCGTGCCGGGCATCACCATGCGGTTCACGGCCCATGCCGCGGCCTGGTAGCGCGAGGCCGCCATGGCACCCGCCGTCAGGTGCGTGCGCTTGTCCAGCGCCCAGGTGCCGGTGCCTGTCGCCACCCAGGGCTTGTCTTGCCGCTCACCGTGGCCGTACGGGCGGTAGCGGCCGACCGCGAACGAATAGCCCGCCGTCGTGCGAAGCGCGGTCGCGCCCAGGGCGGCGGCGGGCACGGTGAACGGCCGGCGCGAGCCGTCGGCCTCGATGACCGTGACTTCCAGGTCGCTCGCGCCGCTGAGCAACGGCAGGCCGGTCAACGAAAACGGTCCCGGCGGGACGACCGTCGAGTAGATCAGCGCCTGGTTCTGCCGCACCTCGACGCGGGCCTGCGTGTGGGCGATGCCTTCGACCACGGCGCCGTTGTCGCGTGCGTCCGCGCGCAGGGCCTCTTCCGGGACGATCTGCACGCCCAGGATCGCCCGGGAAGATCGAGCTGGCGATGGTGATCTGGCCGCCCTGCACCGTCGAGCCCAAGCCGGTCAGCGTCTTCTGGCCGTAGGCATACAGGTGCTGCAGCTTCTCCTTGCCGTTGTTCGAGGTGTAGCTCTGGCGGCTTCGGAAGATCCAGTCGCCGACGTTCAGGCCGGCCTCGGTGTTCAGCGAATGAAAGCTGCTGGTGCCGCCGGCATGGCGGCTGTCCATCGTCAGCAGGTCGTAGTTCAGCAGGCCGGCGACGCCGCCGCTGCTGAAGGTGTCGGCGCGCTCGCGGGCCCGGAACGCATCGGTCGGCACGATGAGCCGGACCTCGTCCCTGCCGGGGCGCAGCTCGACGATCGTGCTGGGGAACTGGCGCTGGAATTCATCGCAGGCCGTGGCGCCCGCAGCTGCGTCGTCCGCCCCGCGGCTTGCGACGAGGCCGGCCTTGTCGCGCAGCGTCTCGTCGAAACACAGGCGGCCGTCCGCATCGAAGGTGGCGGGCACCAGCCCGCGCCGCTCGCCGTTGACGAACAGCGTCACCACGCTGGTCCCGGCGCGAAAGCGGGCTTCGTGCCGGAAGTAGTCCGCCAGCTTCGGGTCGATGCCGCGCGGCCTGAGCACATCCAGGTCGAAACCGGCGCCCTGCTTTTCCTTGATGAACTGCTCGATGACGTCGGCGCGCTCCTCGCCGGCCAGCGCAAAGGCCGACGGAGAGGCCAACAGCACGCAGAGCATCGCCGGCAGGCCGACCGCAGCACCTTTCGCTCGCCCGCCCATGGCGGCCGCGGCGACCGGCGAACGGCGCTGGATGCGGCGAAAGGCGCGACCGTGCGGCCGGCGGGCGGCAGCAGGAACCGCAGCGCGGAAGGACTGCGCAGCCATCGTCAGTGCGCCGCGAGCCTGACGTCGTAGCTGGCCACGGTGAAGCCGTACACCGTCGCAGGCACCAGCCGCACCGTGGCGGCCCCCTTCGCAGCGGCCGGCAGGGGCACTTCTACCGTCTCGCCGGGAAGCACGTGGGGGCGCGGCAAGTCGACCGTCGCGGCCGACGGCAGCAACTGGACCGCGGTGGCCAGGCGCACCACGTACGGGCTGTCGTTCACGACGCGCAGCGTGCCGGTCCCGACCGACCACTTCAGTCGCTTCCACGGCTGGTCGTCCTTCGCCAGGCCCTTGGGGTGGATCAGCACCGGCAGGTTCTGGCGCACGTTCATGGTCACGCGCAGGCCCGGCTCCGTGTTCTTCGGCGGGATGCCTTCGAAGATCACGCGCCGCAGGCGTTGGGTCTTCAGAGGTTGCCCGGTTTGCAAAAGAAAACGCACGAGCTGCGTTTCGCCCGGCTCGACCCGGGCGACCGGCGGCGTCACGATCAGCAGGGTGTCGTCGTCCCCGGGAATGCCCGTCAGCGACGTGAACATGAGCGCCGGCTTAGCGTCCGTGTTCTTGACGTTGATGCTGGCTTCGCCATCGCTCTCGTTGACGATGACGACCGAGGTCTCCGGCAGCATGCCCGCGGCATGCAGCGGCAGCGGGGCAAGGCCCACGATCCATGCGGTCGAGGCGGACAGTGCGAAAACAAATCTGGCGGGAATGAAGTTCACGGTTCTCTTTCCTGTGGTCGGACGAGCGCGTCCGCCGTCTCGAAAGGGGCGCTTTCGAGAAGAATCAAAAATGGGGAGGGACCGACGGGCCGTTCGCGAGCCGTGGCCCCAGGGGTGGCTCCGCGTCGATCCCGAACGGTCCGGACGCGATGCCGGCCGGTGCTCAATGCCGCAGCGGGCTCGAGAACGGGATGTCCTGGAAAGGATTGCGCCAGGCGCCCTGCCCGGCACAACCCCGTATCGGGCGGAAGGTCCGCCCGATACAGCCGAGCGGCTTACAGGTAGATGAGTTCGAAGGTCGACAGGCCATCCAGCGGGATCGCGTGGGTCAACGGCAGGTTGCTGCTCTTGTCGATGGCGGTCGTCACACGGATATCGGCCGTGACAGACGTGTTGGCACCCGGCGTATTTGACGTGGTGTTGCTGAATGAAATCAGTCTGCTCCCATCACCCCACAGGCCCCTTTGGTTGAGGAACCCCCAACTGACTCCGCCATCCCCGCTCTCAAGGGCAAGCGAGAAGCCTCCACCATTGGCGTTCTGACGCACAACTTGCAATGAATATGCGCCGATGTTCTTGCCATCCGAAGTGCCCAAGCCGAACTTCATGTTCGGGGTGGCCCCCTGGATCGTTTCAAGCGAAGTGACCGCGCTCGCGGCGCGTTCGTCAATCACCTTGAAGCCGAACCGCACAGGCGCATCGCAGGTCATGGTCAGTTGGATCGACTTTTCCGCGAGCGTGGTCTGGGCCGTCGGGTTCAGCGAGCTGGCGGGGATCGTGCCGTAGTCGACCACGCCACCGCCCGCAAAGGCGGGCGTGCAAGCGGCCGGAACGATGGTGCCGGTGATCCGCAGTTCGGCGCTTTCGGCGCTCGCCGGGACAGGTGCGATCACCACGGCGGCCGCGCCAGCGATAGCGGCGAGGGTTGCAATTCTCTTCACACGTATTTCCTCAAGAATTTCAAAAAAGTTTCAACGAAGGATTCATTGAGATCCTCCCCAACCCGAAACGCTGCCCTTGACGGCAGAGGCAACAGGAATGGAAATGGATCGACGGGCTGTTCGTCAGCCGCCGCTTACAGGTAGACGAGTTCGAACGTCGACAGGCCATCCAGCGGGATCTGCTGGGTCAGCGGCAGGTTGCTGCCCTTGTCGATGGCAGTCACCACACGGATGTCGGCCGTGATGGCGGTGTGGGCGCCTGGCACCGTTCCCGTGGCACTGGCGGCGAACGCAACGAGCGTGCCGCCGTCGCCAGTCATGCCGCCAGCAAAGTCCGACCAGGTGGCGCCGCCGTCCACGCTGTTGATGTGCTTGGTGCTGCCTTGATCGGCCGTCTCTTTCGTGATCTGCAACGAATAGGCGCCGATGTTCTTGCCATCCACAGCGCCCAGGCCGAACTTCGCGTTCGTGGCGTACCCCGGGATGGTTTCCAACGCGGCGACCGCCGTCGCAGCGCGTTCGTCGATCACCTTGAAGCCGAACAGCACAGGCGCATCGCAGGTCAGCGTCAGCTGGGTCGACTTGTCCGCGAGCGTGGTCTGGGCCGTCTGATTCAGCGAGCCGGAGGGAATGTTGCCGTAGTCGACCACGCCGCCGCCCGTGAAAACGGGCGCGCAGGCGGCTGGAATGATGGTGCCGGCGATCCGGAGCTCGGCGCTTTCGGCGCTCGCCTGGCCGGGCACGAACATCACGGCAGCCGCGCAGGTGACAGCGGCAAGGGTTGCAATTTTCTTCACTGGTATTTCCTCAAGAACTTCAAAAAAAAGGTTCAACGAAGGATTCGTTGAAACCCACCCATGGCCTCGAAACGATGCGTTGGACTGCACCGCAACGAACCCAATCCAACCGCCGATGCGTCGGGTTTCGCGTTGCAAGGGCCTTGCGCCTCTTGCAGCGAGTGCCCTTGAAAGTGCACACGAAAAGCGTGTGAGCGGCGGCGTGTTTTCTTCCGATGGATTGTTCTTTTCGGGTGCTTTTCCCGATATAGAAATACAACGAAAAACCGGGAGGTCGACTTAGGGATCGTTCGAAAATTCGACCCCGGGGCGGCGCGGGCTCGCGCGGCATGCGCTCACGCATCCCCTCGTTGTGATGGTGTCGACGTGGGGGCGAGCCGCCTACGATCCGCCCACTGGGAGGGTCCTCATGGCACACCACCTCGCCGCGCAGCCGCTGCGCCTGATGGTGCTCGACGACCACGCGGTCGTCCGGCATGGCCTGATCGCAAGATTGGCGGACGAGCCCGACCTGTCGGTGGTCGGCAGCCATGCCACCAGCCGCGAACTGCTCGATGCCCTGGCCACCGTGGCGGCGGATGTCGTGCTCGTGGATTTCTCGCTCGGGCCTTCGGACATCGACGGGCTCAACCTCCTGCGGGCACTGAAGGTGCGGCATCCGCGCAGCCGGACGATCGTCATCTCCGCGCACTACAGCGCGGCCACCGTGGCACTGGCGCTGAAGGCCGGCGCGCGCGGCTATGTCGGCAAGAGCCAGGAACTGGACGAGCTCGTGGCGGCCGTGCGCACGGTGAGCAAGGGCCGCATCCACCTGCATCCCGACATGGCGGCGGACATCGCCACCCTTTCCGAGGCCGCGTCGCCCCACACCGACGCCGAGGCGCTCACGAAGAACCCCGCTGCTGTCCCCGCGCGAGCGCGAGGTGCTGCGCTGCTGCCTGGAAGGCCTGTCGGTCACGCAGATCGCCGCGAAGTTCTCCCGCAACGTGAACACCATCAGCACGCAGAAACACGCGGCGTTCCGCAAGCTGGGCATCCGCACGGACAACGAGCTGTTCAAGATCCGCCACCAGCTGGACAAGACATGAATCCCTGGCGCGCTCTCGGGCGAGCGGCCCGGTGGACGATGTGCGGCGCGATGGCCCTCCCCGCCGGCCCCGCCTGGGCGCAGGCGCAGCCCCTCTTCACCGACGAGGAACAGCGCTGGATGAAGGCCAACCCCGTCGTGCGCTACGCCGCCGACACGCGGCTGAGCCCGCTGGAGTCCATCGAGCATGGCCGCTACAAGGGATTGATCGCGGAGTACCTCGACGCGGTCGCCCGCAAGTCGGGCCTGCGCTTCGAGCTGCACGCCACGCATGACTGGCAGGAAGCCCAGCAGGCCTTCCTCGACGGCAAGGTCGACATGTTCCCGAACGCCAGCGCCGACCGCACCACGCGCGAGGTCGGCGCCAGGCTGCGCCTGACCGATCCCTTCTTCGTGGCGCAGACGATCATCGTCACGCGCACCGACGCCCCCTTCGTCCTGCACATGAAGGACCTGGACGGCAAGGTGGCGGCTGTGCGCGGCGGAGGCACCTACGCCCATGTCTTCGCCGAACGCTACCCCGGCGTGCGCGTGCTGCCCACCAGTGAGCCGATGGAAAGCCTCGACGCGGTGATCACCGGCGAGGCCTACGCCGCCATCGGCTCCGACGCGGTATTTTTGCCCATGATGCGCCGCAGGCATGCGCGCTAGTTGAGCATCTCCGGCACGATCGGCGATCTCCTGTACGTGGCCCAGATGGGTGTTCGCGCCGACCTGCCGCTGCTGCATTCCATCGTGGAGAAGTCGCTCGCCAGCCTCTCGGCGGCGGAGACCGGCCAGATGAACGACCGGTGGCTGGAGCAGACCGACTTCGGCGAGCCGTCGCTGCTGTCGATCGTGCGCTACCGCCTGCCGCAGCTGTTGCTGCTGCTCGGCGGCGTCGTTCTGCTCGGCTGGTTCGCCTGGCGCGCCCGCGTGGCGCAGCGCGCCGCACAGAAGAGCGAGCGCACCAAGTCGAACTTCCTGGCGGTCATGAGCCACGAGATCCGCACGCCCATGAACGCGGTGCTGGCCTCCATCGAGATGCTGGCGCACACGCCGCTGGATGCGCGCCAGACGCGCTTCACGCGCACCGCCTCGGCGGCCGCCGAAGCCCTGCTGTCGCTGCTGGACGATGTGCTCGACCTCTCGAAGCTGGACGCCCGGCGCCTCGCGCTGGAACTGGTGCCCACCGACGTCGACGCGCTGGCACAGAAGGTGGCGCATGTGGCGCGCGTGAACGCGCAGGACAAGCCGCTGGTCATCGCGGTGCGCACGCACAACCCGTCGGGCCGGCAGGTGCTGATCGACCCCACGCGGTTGCGGCAGGTGCTGCTCAACCTGTTGGGCAATGCCGTGAAGTTCACCGAGCGCGGGCGCATCGACGTGACGCTGGAGCTTCTGGACGATGGCGGCATGAACGGCCTGCTGACGGTCACGGTGAACGACACCGGCATCGGCATCGCGCCCTCGCAGCAGGCCACCCTCTTCGATGCCTATTCGCAGGCCGACAACTCGACCACCCGGCGCTTCGGCGGCACCGGGCTGGGTCTGACCATCTGTAAGGAGCTGGTCGAGTTGATGGGCGGCGAGATCCGGTTGACCAGCCGCCTCGGTGCGGGCACCTCGGTCGAGTTCGCCCTGCCGGTGAAGCTCGTGGCGCCGGCACAAGAGGTTTCCAGGGACACCGCTGCGGCGCGTGGCAAGCCGCCTTCCGGGCCTGCGGCCACCGTGCTGGTCGTGGAGGACCATCCGGGCAACCAGTTCATCATCGCGGAGCAGTTGCGCATGCTGGGCTACGACGCCCGGATCGAAGCCGACGGCGCGGCGGCGCTGGCCGCGCTCGCGCCGCCGCATCCTTTTGCGCTGGTGCTCATGGACTGCCACATGCCGGGGATGAGCGGCTACGAAGCGACGCGCCGCATCCGAGAGAGCGAGCGAGAGGCCGGCGTCAGCCATCTGCCCGTGATCGCGATCTCGGCCGCGACCGACTCGGCGCACCTCGACGAATGCATGGAAAGCGGGATGGACGGCGTGCTCAAGAAGCCGCTGCGGCTGGACGAGCTGTCGAGCATGCTGCAGCTCTGGCTGGGCGGGACGCCCTCGTCGCAGCAACGCCCCGATACGGCCTTGCCGCCGCAGTTTCACGAGGCCATGGCGGAAGACCTTGCGGCGTTGCGTCGGGCGTTCGCTGCGGGCGACACCGCGAGTGCGGCACACCATGCGCACCGGATCAGGGGCGCGGCCTTGATGGTCGACGCTGCGGCCGTGGCAGCGCCCGCCGAGGCCTTGGAAGACATCGCCCGCGCCGAAACCGCTTCGGATCACATGCGCGTGGCGGACCTGCTGGACGAACTCCAGCTTGCGCTGTCGGCGCAGGCGGCGTCCTGAGCAGACGGCGCCCTACGCTCCCGCCATCCGTTCCTTCATCAGCCGCCGAAGAATCGCCAGCGCCGGCGCCTCGGTGCGCTGGCGCAGCGTCACCAGCCCGAAGCGCGCCGTGCCGCGCATCGGCGGCTCCATCCGCAATTCGACCAGGTCGGGTGCCGACTCGTGCACCGCGAGCAGCACCGTGTCGCTCTGGCGTACCACGTCGGCGATGCTGGGCAGCTCCTCGCACTGCAGGGTCACGCAGTTGGCAGGATGCGCCTGCGGGCCGTAGGTTTCGACCAACCCGCGCGCCACCTCGTCGCTCAGCGGCGTCGAGGCGATCGGGTAGCGTTGCACCGCCTCGAAGCTCACGCCCTTGCGCAGCCGCGTGAGCGGATGGCCGCGGCGGCACAGGAAGGCGCCGCGCAGCTCGTACACGTGGGTCAGCACCAGGTCGGGCGCTGGCTTGAGCGCGCGCGCATCGACCACCAGCGCGTCCAGGCTGCGCTCGCGCAGCGCCTGCGCCAACAGGTCGGTGCTGCCGCGCGCGATCACGGTGCGCACGGCCGGATGGTGCGTGGCCATGTGCAGCAGAAAGGGCGTCATCAGCAGCGCACCCGGCCCCGAGCCCAGCCGGTGCCGCCCTCGCCTTCGCGCATCTGCCGGCCGCGGTCGCGCAGCGCCTCGGCCTCCGACACCAAGAGCCGCGCGCGCTCCAGCACCTCGCGCCCGAAGACCGTGAGCTCGTTGCGCCGGCCGATGCGGTCGAACAGCGGCATGCCCAGCTCGTCCTCGAGCGCGCGCACGCTGCGGCTGAGCGCGGGCTGCGTCAGGTGCAGCGCCTGCGCCGACTGGCTGAACGAGCCCGTGTGGGCCAGCGAAATCAGGTGCCTCAGTTGAACCAGCGTCATGGCGAAAACCTCGTTTTCATGAATGCATTGGACTCATGCTAATGCAGCCAACAATGCATTGGACGTTGCGTCGGCCCGCTCCTAGCATTCCCCTGCATCCGGCCCCACGAGCCGGCACCACCCCAGGAGACATGACTTTGACGACGACGACTTCGCTCTTCCGATCCGCGCTGCTGCTCGGCTGCGGGCTGATGCTGCTGGCCGCGGGCCCCGCCCGCGCCGACGGCTTTCCCGCCAAGCCCGTGAACCTGATGGTTCCCTACCCGGCCGGCGGCCCCTCGGACGCCACCGCGCGCATCTTCACCGTGCCGCTGGGCAAGGCGCTGGGCCAGCAGGTGGTCGTGGAGAACCTGGGCGGCGTGAGCGGCGCCATGGCCGCGCAGAAGGTGCTGGCTGCGCCGGCCGACGGCTACTACCTCTTCCAGGGTTCGCCCAACGAGATCATCCTGGCGCCGCTGGCCAATGCGGCCGTGAAGCTCAAGGCCGAAGACTTCCGCATGGTGCACCCGGTGGCCGAGGCCGTGATGGTCTTCGTCGCCCGCAAGGACCTGCCGGCCAACAGCGTCGACGAGCTCATTGCGCTGGCGCGCAAGTCGCCCGACAAGCCGCTGTCGTACGGCAGCGTGGGCATCGGCTCGCTGTACCACCTGATCCTCGAGAAGGTGCAGCTGGACACCGGCGTGAAGCTCATGCACGCGCCCTACAAGGGCAACGCGCCGCTGCTGCAGGACATCGGCGGCGGCCAGGTCGACTTTGCCGTGCTGGTCTACAGCGCTGCCATGGGCGCGCTGGCCGACCAGGGCCGGCTGAAGATCCTCGGCCAGCTCGGCGGGCAGCGCTCCGAGCTGCTGAAGAACGTGCCCACCGCCAGCGAAGGCAAGGAGCTGAAGAACTTCAACTACAAGACCTGGAGCGGCTTCTTCGTGCGCAAGAACACGCCCGAGGACGTGGTGCAGAAGCTGCACCAGGCCGTCGGCGCGGCGCTGAAGGAAACCAGCGTGCGCGAGCAGCTCGCGGCCCAGACGCAGCTGGCCTCGCCGCAGACGACGCTGGCCGAATCGGCGAAGTTCTACGAAGCCGAAACCGCGCGCTACCGCGACATCGCCAAGTCCATCCGCCTGGAACCCCAATGAGCACCACCGCCCTCCTGAACGACCTGCACGCCAGCGCCGACACCTTCATCGGCATCCGCCGCGACATCCACCAGCACCCCGAACTCGGCTTCGACGAGCACCGCACCTCGGCGCTGGTGGCCGACAAGCTCCAGGCCTGGGGCTACACCGTCGAGCGCCACGTGGGCGGCACGGGCGTGGTGGGCCGGCTGGTGCGCGGCAGCGGCACGCGCCGCCTCGGCCTGCGCGCCGACATGGACGCCCTGCCCATCGACGAGGCCACAGGCCTGGCCTACGCCAGCGAACACACCGGCGTGATGCACGCCTGCGGCCACGACGGCCACACGGCGATGCTGCTGGCGGCGGCGCAGCACCTGGCCGAACGCGGGCGCTTCGACGGCACGCTGAACCTGATCTTCCAGCCCGCCGAGGAAGGCGGCGGCGGCGCGGTGCGCATGATCGACGACGGCCTGTTCGAGCGCTACCCCTGCGACGCCATCTTCGCGATGCACAACATGCCCGGCATGGCGCAGGGCCGGCTGGCAATGCGCGAAGGCCCGGCCATGGCCTCGTCCGATTACGCCACGATCACCCTCACCGGCGTGGGCGGCCACGGCGCCATGCCGCACCGCGCGGCCGACCCCATCGTGGCCGCGGCCAGCACCGTGATGGCGCTGCAGAGCGTGGTCTCGCGCAACATCGACCCGCTGCAGATGGCGGTGGTCACGGTGGGCGCCATCCATGCGGGCAAGGCCAACAACGTGATCCCGCAAGGCGCGGTGCTCGAGGTCAGCGTGCGCGCCCTCGACCGCGAGGTGCGCAAGAAGATCGAAACCCGCATCAAGGCGCTGGTGGCCGCGCAGGCCGAGAGCTTCGGCGTGCAGGCGCAGATCGACTGGCGGCCCGGCTACGCGGTGCTGGTCAACACGCCCGAAGAAACCGCCTTTGCGCGCACCGTGGCCGAAGAGCTCGTGGGCGCGGCGCAGGTCACCTGGCAGACGCCGCCGCTGCCGGGCAGCGAAGACTTCGCCTTCATGCTGGAGCGCGTGCCCGGCTGCTACCTGCTCATCGGCAATGGCGACGGCGACGCGCACGGCGCCTGCATGGTCCACAACCCGGGCTACGACTTCAACGACAGCAACGTTGCCGTGGGCGGCGCCTACTGGGTGCTGCTGACCGAGCGCTTTCTGCGCGCGGAGGGTTGAGCGCTCAAGCCGACTGCCGCGCGAGCCATTCGCGCGGCGACACGCCCACCTTCTGCGCGAACAGGCGCGACAGCGCCGAAGCGTTGGCGTAGCCGAGGCTGTCGGCAATCGCCTTGACCGACGCGCCCGTGCGCAGCTCGGCCTGCGCGATGGTCAGGCGCCATTGCGCGAGGTAGTCGGCGGGCGTCGCACCCACCACCGACTTGAAGCGCGCCGCGAACGCGCTGCGCGACATGCCGGCCTCCGTGGCCATCTGTTCGAGCGGCCACGGCTCGCCCGGGCGCTCGTGCAGCGCGACCAGCACGCGCGCCAGTTGCGGGTCGCCCAGGCCCGTCAACAAGCCAGCAGGCACGCCGCTCTCCTGCGGATGGTCGAGCAGCCAGCGCAGCAGCTGGATCAGCACCACCTCGAACAGCCGGTCGGCCAGCAGGCGGTGCCCGCACAGCACGCGCCCGGTTTCCGCGAACAGCAGCGCCAGCGCCGCTTCGAGGCCGTCGACCGCATGCAGTGGCAGCCGCACCAGCGGCGGCAAGGCGCGCACCAGCGGGTGCGCCTCGCCGCCGTCGAAGTCGACCGTGGCGCAGACGAAGTCCGAGCCCTCGGTGGGCGCGTTGTGGAAGTCGTGCGCCAGCGGGCGCGGGTAGAACAGCAGGCTGGGCTCCTTCACGACCAGCTTGCGCGGCACGCCGGCCGCGCGCACCGACGGCGCCGAATGCGTGACCACCATCTCGCCGCGCCGCATCACATGCAGGAAGCTGCGCCCTTCCTTCGCCGCGAAGTGCGTCACGCCGCACAGCGGCCCCGTGTGGAACAGGTGGGCCCGGACACGGAAGCGCTCGAGCAGGGACGAGAGCCTGTCGATGGGCGGCGGCGGTGTTGCGCTCGGCATTGGACGAAAAGGTATGTTGAATGGATGAAAGCGTTTAAATCATACGGATTGCGGGAAGACACTGCTTGCATCGTCATCACCGAAAGGAAGTCTTCATGCCCCGCGTCAACCTCGTCACCGACACCGCCGCCACCGGCGACGCCCAGTCCTTGCTCTCTCAAGTCCACGGGGCCTTCGGCGCCACGCCCAACATGTTCCGCGCCGTCGCCAACTCGCCCGCGGCGCTGCGCAGCCTGTGGGGATCGTTCGGCGCGCTCGGCGGCGGCGTCATTCCGGCGCAGCTCGGCGAGCAGATCGCCGTGGCCGTCGCCGACCGCAACGCCTGCCACTACTGCCTCGCGGCGCACACCGCACTGGGTCGCAAGGCGGGCGTGTCGGCGGCCGACATGACCGCCGCGCAGGCCGGCGAATCGGCCGACCCGCGCACGGCGGCGGCGCTGCGCTTTGCGCTCAAGCTCGTCGATGCGCGCGGCCAGGTCAACGACGCCGACGTGCAGGCCTTGCGGGCCGTGGGCTTCGACGACCGGCACATCGTCGAGATCCTGGCCCACGTCGCGCTGAACCTGTTCACCAACTACGTGAACGTGGCGTTCCAGGTGCCGGTGGATTTCCCGCAGGTGAAGCTGCGCACCGAGGCAGCCTGACATGGCCTGGCCGCGCCCCGAGGCACCCGAGCTGCAGGTCGCGCAGTGGCTCAACACCGATGCGCCCGTCACGCTCGCGTCGCTGCGCGGCCGGGTCGTGGTGCTGCACGCGTTCCAGATGCTGTGCCCGGCCTGCGTGTCGCATGGCCTGCCGCAGGCGAAGAAGACGCGGCAGCTCTTCGCCGCGAAAGACGTCGCGGTGATCGGCCTGCACTCGGTGTTCGAGCACCACGAAGTCATGACACCGGCCGCGCTCGACGCCTTCGTGCGCGAGTACCGCCTGGGCTTTCCCATCGGTATCGACCAGCCCTCGCCCACCGGCGGCATCCCCGCCACGATGCGCGACTACCAGTGGCAGGGTACGCCGAGCACGGTGCTGGTCGACCGGCAGGGGCGCTTGCGCATGAGCCACTTCGGCATGCTCGACGACATGGCGCTGGGCGCCGCCATCGGGCAGCTTGCCGCCGAAGAGGTGCCTGCGCACCTCATTGCACAACCTGCAGACGATGCATCGCCAGGCGGCCCGTGCGACGACACCGCCTGCCGCGCCTGAAAGAAGAAAGGACACTCGCCGCATGCCATGCATCGCCCTGCAACACCTCGCCTTCGAAGACCTCGGGCGCTTCGCGAACGTGCTCACCCAGGCCGGCCACGCCATCGACTACCGGCAAGCGGGCCCGTCCGCGCTCAGCGCCGACGAATGGCGCCACGCCGACCTCGTCGTGGTGCTCGGCGGCCCCATCGGGGCGTACGACACCGCGACCTACCCCTGGCTCGCCGAGGAGATCGCCGGCCTGCGCGAACGGCTAGCGCTGCAGCGCCCGACGCTGGGCCTGTGCCTGGGCGCGCAGCTCATGGCCCGTGCGCTCGGCGCGCGCGTGTACCCGTCGGGGCACACGGAGATCGGCTGGGCGCCGGTCGACCTGAGCGCGGCGGGCCGGGCCTCGTGCCTCGCGGCGCTGGACGGCGAACCTGTGCTGCACTGGCACGGCGACACCTTCGATCTGCCACCCGGCGCCGAACTGCTCGCCAGCACCGCGCGCACGCCGCACCAGGCCTTCAGCCACGGCCGCCATGCGCTGGCGCTGCAGTTCCACCCCGAGGCCGACCCCGCACGCATCGAGCCCTGGCTGATCGGGCACCACCACGAACTGGCCGCGGCCGGCATCGACGTTCCCGCGCTGCGCACCCGCAGCGCCGAGTTGGCCAACAAGGGCTCCGATGCCGCGACGCGCATGCTGACGGCCTGGCTGGACCAGCTCGCATGACGCAGCCCGCTCTGCGCATCGACGCGCTGCTGGTCGGCCCCGTGGCCCTGCTGCCCGACGGCCGCACGCGCAGCGGCATCCGCAAGACGCCGACGGCCGATGCGCTGCGGCTGTCGCCCACCGGCCTGCAGGGCGACGCGCAGGCCGACCTGCGCATCCACGGCGGTGTCGAGAAGGCCGTGCACCACTACCCGCGCGAGCACTACGCCGGCTGGGCGGCGGGCGGTCACTGCACCGAACAGCTGGCGCACGCGGGCGCCTTCGGCGAGAACATCTCGACCACGGGCTGGGACGAATCGACCGTGTGCATCGGCGACGTGGTCCAGCTCGGCGACGCGCGGGTGCAGGTGTCGCAGGGCCGGCAGCCCTGCTGGAAGCTCGACGCGCACTTCGGCAGGCCCGGCATGGCGCGCGAGATGCAGGCGCGCGGCTGCACGGGCTGGTACTACCGCGTGCTCGAACCCGGCTGGGTGCGGGCCGGCGCGATGGTCACGCGCGTGGAACGCCCGCATCCGGACTGGCCGCTGTCGCGCCTCATCGCCCTGCTGTTCTCGCGCGACGCGCGCTTCGCGCCCGAATGGGAACAGGCCGCCGCCCTGCCCGCCCTGGCCGAACGTTGGCGCGCCACGTTTCGCAAGCGGGTGGATGCAGGGCGCGTCGAAGACTGGGAGCCGCGGCTGCGCGCACCCGCGTCCGACCCCTGAGCGCCCTTCAGTCGTCCAGCGTTTCCACACGCAACGCGATCACGGGCCCAGCCACGACCGGGCTCGCTTGCAACGCATGCAGCGCAAGATCGACCGCGCTTTGCAACGCCGATTCGGTAATCACCAGCACCTGCGGCGCCGCATCCGCCGGCCCATTCGCCAACACCAGCTGCCGCACCGGCAGCCGCTGCGCGGCCAGCAGGTCGGCCACGGCCGCGATGTCGGTCACCGCCTGCACCGGCACGCGCAGGTAGTGCGCGCTGCGCACGGCCGCGCGCGGCAGCACCGGCAGTTCGCGCACCGCATGCGCATGAAAGCCCGTGTGCGGCACGCGCTGGCCGGCGTGGGTGCCGTCCAGGCGCGCCACGTCGACCAGGTCGGCGATCACGGCCGAGGCGGTCTGCTCCGAGCCGGCGCCCGCGCCGTAGTACATCGTGACGCCCGCCGCGTCGGCCTTGACCATGATGCCGTTCATCGAGCCGTTCACCTGCGCGAGCAGATGCGTCGCCGGCACCAGCGCGGGCTGCACGCGCAGCTCCACCCCTTCTTCACGTCGGCGCGCCACGCCCAGCAGCTTGACGCGAAAGCCCAGCTGTTCGGCGCAGGCCACGTCCAGGCGCTGCAGCGCGGTGATGCCCTCGACCTGCGCATCGGCAAAGCGCACCGGCATGCCGAAGGCGTTGGCGGCCAGCAGCGCGGTCTTGTGGGCGGCGTCGACACCCTCGATGTCGAAGGCCGGATCGGCCTCGGCATAGCCCAGCGCCTGGGCCTGCGCGAGTGCGTCGCCGAAGTCCAGGCCCTCGTCGCGCATCTTGCTGAGGATGAAGTTGGTGGTGCCGTTGACGATGCCCGCCACCCATTCGATGCGGTTGGCCGTGAGGCCTTCGCGCAAGGCTTTCACGATGGGGATGCTCACCGCCACCGCGCCTTCGTACATCACGGCCACGCCGTGCGCGCTGGCGGCGGCGAAGATCTCGGGGCCGTGCACGGCCAGCAGCGCCTTGTTGGCCGTGACCACGTGCTTGCCGTGCGCAATGGCCGCCAGCACCCAGTCGCGCGCCGGGCCGGTGCCGCCGGCCACCTCGACCACCACGTCGACATCGGGATCGGTGGCCACCTGCATCGGGTCGGCCGTGAGCGCCACGCCCTCGCCCACGATGCCCTGGGCACGCGCGAGGTTGCGCGCCGCCACCACCGTCACCTCGATGCCGCGCCCGGCGCGCGCGGCAATGAGGTCCTGGTTGCGGGCCAGCACGCGGAAGGTGCCCGCGCCCACGGTGCCGATGCCGATCATGCCGACGCGCAGGGGGCGAATGGCCGCAGGATGGCTGGGCTGGGGCAGGAAGGACGAGACGGGATCGCGGTACATGGGCTTCTCCAAACAACGAACGAACAGGACAAAAACAAAAAAACCCAGCTGCCAGCTGGGTTTCGTTCATTCGGGAGAAGAGACACCAGGTGGCTGCCGGAGCGGCCACCCTGCGCGTGCTCAGGGGGCCGCGGCGGTCATGGTGGTAATCATTCGCGCATTCACTGCGTCGCTCGTTCGCACGCAGGCGGCGAACGGCATCGTGCGGCCGACAACGGCGGCGCTGGATGCAGCAACGGGGGAAAGTGAAAGGCACGACATGAGCCGGCGAGTGTACACGCGGTGCTTGCGGCACGCCCCGATCCGGGCAAACTAGGGCATGGACAAGCATTTCCTGACCCCCCTGTTCGCCCCGGCGTCGATCGTGGCCTTCGTCGGCCAGCCCAGCGATCCGGGGGGCCAGACCGCCCTGGGCCGCACGCTGCGCGAAGCCTTCCGGGCCGACCGCTTCGACGGCACGCTGCGCTTTCTGGACGTGCGCACCCAGGGCACGCTCGAAGAGCTGGCGCAGACGCATGCCGACCTGGCGCTGATCGCGCTGGCGCCGCACGACGTGGCGGCCGCCCTCGAGATCGCGGGGCGCATCGGCTGCAAGGCCGCGGTGGTCATCTCCACCGGCATCGCCGCCGAGCAGGCCGCGCAGTGGCGCAAGATCGCGCGCCGCGAAGGCGTGCACCTGCTGGGCCCGAATTCGCTGGGCTTCCAGCGCCCGCCGCTGCACCTGAACGCCAGCGTGGCCGGCCCGCTCGCGCGCACCGGGCCGCTGGCGCTGGTGTCGCAGTCGGGCGCGCTCACGGCCTCGATGCTCGACTGGGCACGGCAGAACGGCGTGGGCTTTTCCAGCGTGGTGTCGCTCGGGCCGCACACCTCGGTCGACATTCCGCAGGTGCTCGACTTCCTGGCCAACGATTCGAGCACGCACAGCATCATCGTGTACCTCGAAGGCATTGCCGACGCGCGCCGCTTCATGAGCGCGCTGCGTTCGGCCTCGCACGCCAAGCCGGTGGTGGTGCTCAAGGCGGGCCGCAAGCCGGCCGGCAACGAGGCCGCGCAGACGCACAGCGCGGCCATCGTGGGCAGCGACGACGTGTTCGACGCCGCCCTGCGCCGCGCGGGTGCGGTGCGGGTGCGCTCCTTCGTCGAGCTGTTCTCGGCCGCCAAGTGCCTGGCCTCGCGCTACCGGCCGGTGGGCAAGCGGCTGGCCGTGGTCACCAATGGCGGCGGCCCCGGCGTGCTCGCGGCCGACTGGATCAACGAGATCGGGCTGGACCTGGGCCGCCTCTCGGCCCCCGCGCAGCGCTCGCTGCAACCGTCGCTGCCGGCGCTCGCGTCGCTCACCGACCTCATCGACCTCTCGGAAGACGCCACGCCCGCGCACTTTCGCGCCGCCATCGACACCGCCTCGGCCGACAGCCAGATCGACGGCGTGCTCGCCATCTTCTCGCCCAAGGCCGGCGTCGACGCGGCCGCCACGGCGCGCGCGCTGGCCGACATTCCGCGCCCCATGCCCAAGCCGCTCTTGTCGTGCTGGATGGGCGACGCCTCGGTGGGCAATGCGCGGGCCGTGCTGGCCGAGGCCACCATCCCGAGCTTTCGCACGCCCGAGGCGGCCGTGGGCGCCTTCGGCAACATCGCGGCCTTCTACCAGAACCAGCAGCTGCTGCAGCAGACGCCGCCGCCGCTGTCGGCGCTGGCCAAGCCCGACATCGACGGCGCGCGCCTGCTCATCGAGAGCGTGCTGGCCGAGCGGCGCAAGGTGCTGACCGAGATGGAGTCGAAGTCGCTGCTGTCGTGCTTCCACATCCCGATCACGCGCACGCTGCTCGCGCGCAGCGCCAACGAGGCCATGATGATCGCCACGCAGCTGGGCTTTCCGGTGGCGCTCAAGATCGACTCGCCCGACATCTCGCACAAGTCCGACGTCGAGGGCGTGGCGCTGAACGTGATGAACGGCACCAGCGCGCGCGACACCTACCTGGAGATGATGGAGCGCGTGGCGCGCCTGGCGCCCGACGCCCGCATCAACGGCGTGACCGTGCAGAAGATGGTGCGCGCGCGGCGCGGGCGCGAAATCTACGTGGGCCTGGTCACCGACCAGCCCTTCGGTCCGGTGATCGTCTTCGGCGCGGGCGGCACCATGATCGAGCTCATGAACGACCGCGCGATGGAGCTGCCGCCGCTGAACCAGTTCCTGGCGCGCCACCTCATCGAGCGCTCGCGCGTGGCCGAGACGCTGGGCGAATGGCGCGGCGCCAACGCCGTGAACATGGAAGCCATCGAAGACGTGCTGCTGCGCGTGTCCGAAATGGTGTGCGAGCTGCCCGAGCTGCGCGAGATGGACATCAACCCGATCATCGTGGACGAGCACGGCGCGGTGTCGGTCGATGCGCGCATCGTGGTCGACAGCAGCACGCAGGCTGTGGCGGGCCCGGTGGGCAACGGCTACCAGCACCTGGCCATCATGCCGTACCCCGCGCGTTACCGGCGCGAATGGCCGCTGCCCGGTGGCGGCGCGTACGTGGTGCGGCCGGTGCATCCGAACGACGCGCAGATGCTGCAGGCGCTGGTGCAGGGCCTGTCGCCCGAGAGCCGCTGGTTCCGTTTTGTCTCGCGCTTTCACGAGCTGCCGCCGTCGATGCTGTCGCGCTTCACGCTCATCGACTACGACCGCGAGATGGCGCTGGTCGCCACCGTGATGGAGCGCAGCACCGCGCCCGACGGCAGCATCCTCGAGAGCGAGCGCATCGTGGGCGTGTCGCGCTACATCACCAACCCCGACCAGACCAGCTGCGAGTTCTCGCTCGTGGTGGCCGACGAGTTCAGCGGCAAGGGCATCGGCTCGCGCCTCATGGAAAGCATCATCGACGTGGCGCGCGACCGCGGCCTTTCCGAGATGGACGGGCTGGTGCTGGCCGGCAACCCCGACATGCTCAAGCTGGTGCGGCGGCTCGGCTTCTCGGTGAAGTCCTTCCCCGAGGACCCGGACTTCAAGCTCGTGACCTACCCGCTGTAGCCCGACGGCGGCGGCTGCAACTCGACGAGAATCGGCCGCCCTCCACCTCCGCGTTTCTTCATGCTCCGAATCCTTTTGCGCTCCCTCGGCCGCCTGCTGGTGAGCTTCGCCGTGTTGCTGTCGGCCGCCTGGGCCTGCGCGGCCCTCTGGTATCAGCTGCCCGCGACGCTGCCGGTCAAGGTCGGCGCGATGGTGCTGTGGGGCCTCTTCGGCCTGGCGGCGATCGTGCTGCTGTGGCGCGGCAAGGCCGGCCGCTCGCTGCTGGCTTACGCCATCGGCTTCGTCGTGCTGCTCGAGTGGTGGGGCACCATCGCGCCCTCTCAGCATCGCGAATGGGCCGACGACGTGGCCCGCCACCTGAAGCCGCGCGTCGAAGGCAGCGTGGTCACGATGGAGAACGTGCGCAACTTCGACTGGCGCAGCGACACCGACTACACCGTGCGCTGGGACACGCGCCGCTACGACCTGGACCGCCTGCGCTCGGTCGACGTGTCGCTGTCGTACTGGACCGGCCCGGCCATCGCCCACACGCTGGTGTCCTTCGGCTTCGACGACGGACAGTACGTCACCTTTTCCATCGAGATCCGCAAGGAGCGCGGCGAGAGCTTCTCGTCCGTGGGCGGCTTCTTCAAGCAGTTCGAGAACAGCCTCGTGGCCGCCGACGAGCACGACATCCTGCGCGTGCGCACCAACGTGCGCGGCGAAGACGTCTACATGTACCGCGTGCACCTGCCGCAGGCCGAGATGCGTTCGCTGTTCCTGGGCTACGTCGGCGAGGCCAATGCGCTGGCGCGCGCGCCGAGCTTCTACAACACGCTCACCGCCAACTGCACAACCATCGTCTACAGCCTCGCCCGGCACGTCGTGCCCGGCCTGCCGATGGACTACCGCCTGCTGGCCTCGGGCTACCTGCCCGAGTACCTGCACGACGTGGGCGGCCTCACGCCCGGCCTGAGCATGGACGCACTGCGCGCCGGCGGCCGCATCACCGACCGGGCGATCGCCACGGACCAGCAGCCCGGCGTGAACTTCTCGCAGGCGATCCGCAACGGCCTGCCGGGCGCGGCACCATGAGGCGCATCGGCTTCCCCGCCCTGCTGCTGGCGCTGTCGCTGCTCACGGGCTGCGCGGGCGTCACGGTCGGCACCATCTCGCCGGCCGACTACCTGGCGCAGCGGCGCGGCGACGTGCTCACCACCGGCCAGCTCAGCAGTTCCGCACAAGAGGTGCTGCGCGTCATCGGCTCCGATGCCGACCAGTGCCGCAAGGACGGCCGCGCCTGCCGCCAGAACCTCGCCACCTCCGCCGGCCTGAACGACGAGCAACGCATGTCGGCGCTGTCCGAGGTGTGGCTGCAGCTCGCGCTGGCGGGCGGCGACGGCGGCTCGGCCGCGCAGCCCATGGCGCCCGAGGCCATCGAGGCCTGGCTCGAAACCGCGCGCCACGCCTACGCCTACCTGTTCCACACGGCGCGCAAGCCGCGCGACCGCGCCTTCGAAGACCGCCAGACGCAGGTGCGCGACTACTACAACTACGCGGTGCAGCGCGCCATCACCGGCCTGTTCAGCCGCTACCGCAAGAGCGACATGTCGATGGCCGCCATTCCGCAGGTGAGCGGCTGGCGCATCGACGCCGACCTGTCGGCGGTGCAGCTCGCGCCCGACGCGCCCCCGCCGAAAGAGCTGATTCCCGCCGCCTCGCTGACCTTCTCGGGCCTGCGCAACATCTACCGCCGCGACGGTTTCGGCGCCGAGCTGGTCGCTGCGGGCGACGACCGCCCGACCGCGGCGCAGGCCGACGAAGACGCCCCGCCCTTCAGCGAAACGCCCTTCCCCGCCCTCACCGCGCTGCTGCAGTTCGACGGCGCCACCCTGCAGGACGTGCTGGCCACGCGCACGCTGCGCATCGCCGTGTTCGACCCCTACCGCACCAGCACGATCAAGCTGGCGGGCGAAGAGATTCCGCTGGCCGCCAATTTCACCTCGGGCTACGGCCTGTGGCTGGCCCACTCCGACTTCGCGCTGCAGGCGCTGCGCAGCCTGTTCGGCGGCGCCGAGGGCCTGACCCGGCCGCACATCTACCTGATGCAGCCCTACGACCCGAAGCGCCGCACCATCGTCATGCTGCATGGCCTGGCCAGCAGCCCCGAGGCCTGGATCAACGTGGCGAACGAAGTGCTGGGCGACGAGACGCTGCGCCGCCGCTACCAGATCTGGCAGGTGTACTACCCCACGAATGCGCCGCTGCCGCTGAACAACCTGGCCATCCGCGAAGCCATCACGCAGACCTTGGCGCACTTCGATCCGCAGGGCCGCGCCGAGGCCTCGCGCAACGTCACGCTCATCGGCCACAGCATGGGCGGCGTGCTCTCGCGCCTCTTGGTGTCGTCGTCGGGCGACGTGCTGTGGGACGCGCTGCGCGAGGGCTACCCCATGCCGGCCGCGCAGCGCCGCCGCATCGAGGAAGGGCTGGGGCCCTACCTGCGCTTCGAGCCGCTGCCCCAGGTCAGCGACGCCATCTTCATCGCGTCGCCGCACCGCGGCACCTCGTTCGCCAACAAGCGCATCTCGCGCTGGGTGGCCAATCTCATCACGCTGCCGGTGGCCATGCTGGGCCAGCTCAACGACATCTCGCGCGAGCTGATGCGCGTGGCGCCCAGCTCGCAGGACATGGGCCCGCTGCGCATTCCCAACAGCATCGACAACCTCAGCGACCGCGATGCGTTCGTGCGCCTGTCGTCCGGGTTGCCGCTGAGTCCGAAGGTGCGCTACCACTCGATCATCGGCAACGACACGCCGGGCCTGCCGCTGGCCGAGTCGAGCGACGGCATCGTGCCCTACACCAGCGCGCACCTCGACGGCGCGGTGTCGGAGCTGGTGATCCCGTCGGCGCACAGCGTGCAGGAGCACCCGCTGGCGATCCTGGAAATCCGGCGCATCCTGCGCGAGCAGCTGCAGCGCGTGCCCTGAGGGCACTTCATGTCGTGGCGAGCACGGCAGCGGCCGGTGCGTGCCGCATGTCCGGCACCGCCGCCATCAACGCCCGCGTGTACGCGTGCTTCGGCGCATCGAGCACTTCGGCCGCACTGCCCTGCTCCACCAGCCGCCCGCGCTGCATCACGCCCACGTCGTCGCACATGTGGCGGATCACCGCGAGGTTGTGGCTGATCAGCAGGTAGGTCAGGCCGAACTCGTCCTGCAGGTCGCGCATGAGGTTCAGCACCTGGGCCTGCACCGACACGTCGAGCGACGAGGTCGGTTCGTCGCAGACGATGAACTCGGGCTGGCTGGCCAGGGCCCGCGCGATGGCGATGCGCTGGCGCTGGCCGCCCGAGAACTGGTGCGGGTAGCGCCGCCCGTCGTCGGGCGACATGCGCACGCGGCGCAGCGCCTGGGCCACGCGCTCGGCGGTTTCGTCGGCGCTGGCGGCCAGGCCCAGCACTTCGACCGGCTCGGCGATGAGCCGGTCCACGCGCCAGCGCGGGTTGAGGCTGGCATGCGGGTCCTGGAAGATCATCTGGAAGCGCCGCCGCAGCGCGGCCGTCTGCGCGGCGTCGCCCCAGCGGTCGATGCCGTCGAAATGCACGCTGCCGGCCGTGGGCCGCGTGAGGCCGGCGATCATGCGCGCCACGGTCGACTTGCCCGAGCCTGACTCGCCGACCAGCCCGAAGGTGCGGCCGCGCGCGATGTCGAAACTCACGCCGTCGACCGCGTGCAGCACCTTCTTCGGCTGGCGCGCGAGTATGCGCACGAGCCAGCCTGCCGAGAGATCGAATTCGCGCGACAGGCCCTGCACGCGGATCAGAGGCGGGCCGTCGGCCGGCGGCGCCACGGTCTCGACCTGCGCGGGTGGCAACGCGGCAGCCACGGCAACGTCCGCGCCGATCTCCGGCACCGGCAGCCGATGCAGCCTGTCGTGCACCGAGGGAATCGCGGCCATCAACGCGCGCGTGTACGGCTCGCGCGGGTGGTCGAGCACCTGGCGCACCGGGCCGGTCTCCAGCACACGGCCCTGGTACATCACCATCACGCGGTCGGCCGCCTCGGCGATCACGCCCATGTCGTGCGTGATGAGCATCGCGGCCGTGCCGCGCTCGCGGCAGACGCGCCGGAACACGCGGATCACCTGCGCCTGCACCGACACGTCGAGCGCGGTGGTGGGCTCGTCGGCAATCAGCAGCTGCGGCTCGGCGCACAGCGCGAGCGCAATCGCCACGCGCTGGCGCATGCCGCCCGAGAACTGGTGCGGGTACTGGTCGATGCGGCTTTCGGGGTCGGGAATCTCCACGTCGGCCAGCAGCGCCAGCGCGCGCCGGCGTGCCTCCTGCTCGCTCACGGGCAGGTGCGTGCGGATGGTTTCGATGAGGTGCCTACCGATCGGGTAGACCGGGTTCAGGCTGGTCAGCGGGTCCTGGAACACGCTGCCGATGCGGCGCCCGCGCACGCGGCGCATGTCTTCGCCGCGCAGCGTGTCGATGCGCTCGCCGTGCAGCTCGACCGTGCCGCCCGCGATGCGGCCCGGCGGCGGGACCAAGCCGATGACGGCGGCGCCGACCATCGACTTGCCCGCGCCCGATTCGCCGACCACGCCCAGGATTTCGCCCGGTGCGATCTCGAACGAGACGCCATCGAGCACCTGCACCGTGCCCCGGTGCGTGTCGAAGGCCACGTCGAGCCTGCGCACCCGCAGCACGGGCGTTTCGCCGCGGGGCGATGGCGAGGGGTCGCGCGCGCTCATTGCAGCCTCGGGTTCAGGGCGTCGCGCAGCCAGTCGCCCGCCAGGTTGACCGAGAGCGCCAGCGCCAGCAGCACCAGCGCGGGAAACAGCAGGATCCACCACTCGCCCGAGAACAGAAAGCCCTGCCCGATGCGGATCAGCGTGCCCAGCGACGGCTGCGTGGGCGGCAGCCCCACGCCCAGGTACGACAGCGTCGACTCCGCCACGATGGCCAGCGCGAAGCTGATGGTGGCAATCACCAGCACCGGCGCCAGCAGGTTCGGCAGGATGTGCCGCACCAGGATGCCGGTGTGCGAACGGCCGATGATCTGCGCGGCGGCCACGTAGTCCTTGTGCTTCTCGAGCATCACCGCGCCGCGCACCGTGCGCGCGTACTGCACCCATTCCGACAGCCCGATGGCCGCCACGATCACGTACACCGCCATGTCGTCGCGGTAGCCCTCGGGCAGCAGGCCGCGCGCAATGCCGAAGATCAAGAGCGCCACCAGCAGCACCGGAAAGGTCAGCTGCACATCGGCCACGCGCATCACCAGCGTGCCGAACCAGCCGCCCGCATAGCCCGCCGCCAGCCCGAGCGGCACGCCGATGGCCAGCGACAGCCCCACCGCGCTCACGCCCACCAGCAGCGACATGCGCAGCCCGTAGAGGATGGCCGAGAACACATCGCGCCCCTGGTCGTCGGCGCCCAGCGGGTAGAACGCGCCCGAAGCGCCCTGCTGCCCCGGCGGCGTGAAGGCGTCGATCAGGTCGAGCACGGCCGGATCGAAGGGGTCCTGCCGCGCGATCCACGGTGCGAACAGCGAGGCCAGGGCAACCAGCAGCAACGAAGGCCGCCAGTTGCACGGTGCGCGAGCGTGCGAAGGCGCGCAGCACGGGCGACTCGGCGTTGCGCCAGCGGCGCGGCGCGGGGGCGCCGGTCGGAGAAGGAAGCGTCATTCGGAAAAAAAAGCAAGAAGGCGTCAGGCGCGTCGCAGGCGCGGATCGACCAGCACATACAGCAGGTCGACGATGAAATTGATCGCCACGTACAGCAGCGCGATCAGCAGCAGGTAGGCCGCCACCACCGGCACGTCCACCCCCTGGATCGACGTGATGAACAGCAGGCCCACGCCCGGCCACTGGAACACCGTCTCGGTGACGATGGCAAAGGCCACCAGCGAGCCGATCTGCAGCCCAGTGATGGTGATGACCGGGATCAGCGTGTTGCGCAGCGCATGGCCGTAGTTCAGGTCGCGCTCGCGCAGCCCGCGTGCGCGGCCGAAGCGGATGTAGTCGGCGCGCAGCACCTCCAGCATCTCGGCGCGCACCAGCCGCATGATCAGCGTCAGCTTGTACAGGCCCAGCGTCAGCGCGGGCATCAGCAGCGACGCCCAGCCCGAGGCCGTGAGCAGCCCGGTGCTCCAGCCGCCGAGCCGCACCGTGTCGCCGCGTCCGAACGAGGGCAGCCAGCGCAGCTCGACCGCGAACAGGTAGATGAGTCCGATGCCGATCAGGAAGGTGGGCAGCGACACGCCGACCAGCGACACCGCCATGACCGCGCGGCTGGCCACGCTGTCGCGCCGGATCGCGGTGTACACGCCCAGCGCCACGCCGCCCGCCACCGCCAGCACGGCCGCCACCAGCGCCAGTTCGAGCGTGGCCGGCAGCCGCTCGGCGATGAGCTCGACCACCGGCCGCTTCAGCCGGTACGACACGCCCAGGTCGCCCTGCAGCGCGTGGCCCACGTAGCGCAGGTACTGCACCGGCACCGGGCGGTCGAAGCCCAGTTCGGCCGTCAGCGCGGCGCGTTCTTCCAGCGTGGCGTCTTCGCCGAGCAGGCTGATGGTCGGGTCGCCGATGTGGCGGAACACCAGGAAGGACACGAACGACACCGCCAGCAGCACCAGCACGGACTGGCCGAGCCGGCGCAAGAGATGAACCCACATGACGTGTGCTTACGGTTTCGCTACCTTCACGTTCTTGAAGAACACACTGCCGTCGGGGCTGACCGGAATGTCCAGCTTCGGGGTCGAGGCGAAGTTGAGCACCTGGTCGTGCAGCGCGATGTAGATGCGCTCCTTCTGCACGGTCTGCCAGATGGCTTTGATGGTGGCGTCGCGTTTCGCCTTGTCGCTCTCGGCCGCCAGCGATGCGATCTGCGCGTCGACCTCGGCGTTGCTGTAGCCGGTGGCGTTGGTCGGGCCGCGGCCGTCCTTGCCGCGCGTGTGCACCAGGTAGTCGAAGATGTAGGCCGAGTCGTAGGTCGGCACGCCCCAGCCGAACAGGTAGAAGTCGGTGTCGGCCGAGTTGATGGCGGTGCTGTGCAGCGCAATCGGGCGCGCCGCCACCGTGGTCTTGATGCCGATGCGCCCGAGGAAGCCCGACACCGCCGTGCTGATGGCCTCGTCGTTCACGTAGCGGTCGTTCGGCGTGTGCAGCGTGATCGCAAAGCCGTTCGGGTAGCCGGCCTCGGCCAGCAGCTTCTTCGCCTGCGCCGCGTTGGCCTTCGGGTAGGCCGCGAAGCCCTTCTCGTAGCCGTGCACGAACGGCGGCGCGATGATGCCCGAGGGGTTCGACAGCCCGCGCATCACCGCCGCCTTGATCGCGTCGCGGTCGATCGCCAGGCCGATGGCCTCGCGCACCTTCGGGTCGGCCAGCGGGTTCTTGCCCTTCACGTCGGCGTACTTGAGCTCCTTCGCGCCCACGTTCAGGCCCAGGAAGATCGAGCGGTTCTCGGGCCCTTCGGTCACGCGCAGGCGCTTGTCGGCCTTGAGCCGGCCCACGTCCTGCGCCGGCAGGTCCTGCACGAAATCGACCTCGCCCGACAGCAGCGCGGCCACGCGCGTCGCGGCGACTTGATCGGCACGTAGACCAGCTCGGTCACGTCCAGCGGAAACTGGCCGCGGCCCCAGTACTGCGGAAACTGCTTGAGCACCGTGCGCGCATCGACCTCGCGCGAGGCCAGCACGTACGGGCCGGTGCCGTTCTCGTTGCGGGTCGCGAAGTTCTCGGTCTTGCTGGCCACGTCCTGCGACTGCTCGGCCTTGTTCGCCTTCGCCCAGGCTTCGTTCAGGATGAAGAGGTTCGTGAGGTTGTTCGGGAAGATCAGGTTCGGGCCCTTGGTCTTGACCTGCACCGTGAGCGCATCGACCTTCTTCACCTCGGCCACCGACGACAGCAGCGACTTCAGCGCCGAGCTCGGCGCCTGCGCGCGCTGCAGCGAGAACACCACGTCGTCGGCCGTGAGCAGCGCGCCGTCATGGAACTTGACGCCGGGACGCAGCTTGAACTCCCACACCGTCGGGTCGGCCGTGAGCTTCCACGAGGTGGCCAGCGCGGGCTGCAGCTTGCTGTCGGCGCCGCGCAGGATCAGCGGCTCGTAGATCTGGTGCAGCAGCCCGAAGTTGGTGCCGGTGTTGACCGCATGCGGGTCGAGCGTGGCGGGGTCGGCGCTGCGCGCCCATCGCACGGTTTCGGCGGCGGCAACAGGCGCCTGCAGCAGGCCGGCGGCCAGCAGGGCCGCGGTCAGGAGTGGTCGGAGCATGGAATCCCTCGGGTGTTCTTTGGAAGAGAAGACAGGCGGACGGCCGCGCGGGGCGGCGTCGTCCTGTGCCTGTGCGTGAGGGACTGTGCCCTGCCCCGCGCCGTCTCGAAAGAAGGACTCCGCATATGGAAATGCGGTGTCTGCCGCGCTGCGATGAACGGCGATCACGCCCTTACGGCGAGACGCTTCAATCGCAGCCCGCCCCACACCGCCAGCAGCACGCTCGCGCCGAACACCCAACCCGACAGCGCGCCGGCCATCGTGCCGGAGAGCAGGTTGCCGACCGTGCAGCCCAGCCCGGTCATCGCGCCCCACCCCAGCAGCACGCCGCCACCGAGGCCGCGCACGACCTGCCCCACGGTCGGCCATGCGGGCTTGAACTGCCCGCTCGCCAGCGCCGCGGCCAACGCACCCGCCACGAGGCCACCGACCAGCAGCGCGTTGGGTGTTTGCCAGAGGCTTTCGACCACCGCCGTGACGCAGCCGCCGAAACCGTCGAGCCCGTCCAGGCGCTGCGGCAGCAGGCCGTGCGCGTTGCCGAAGTCGCGCGCGGCGCTGCCCAACGCGGCGGTGACGCCGAGGGGACGCAGCCGCAGCACCACGATCACGGCGATCGCGCCGACCGCGAGGCCGCCCCACGCATACGGCCATCGCCCGTGCAGCAGGCGGCGCGCGGCGTCGATGAAGCGGCGCGGCGTGGGCAAGGCAGCCTCACCCGCCGGCAGCTTTCGCCAGAGCCAGGCCGCGAGCGCGGCGAGCACCGCCAGCTGCAGCGCGGCCGAGCCTGCATAGCCCAGGTGATGCGGCAGCCACACCACCGGCGCGGTGACGATGGTGGCGCTGTAGAGCCAGTTCCAGCTGGTGAACCCCAACAGGAATCCCGCGCCCGCACCAAGCAGCGCAAAGGGCGCAGTCGGCGAGCCTTCGCCCAGCCGGTACCAGTGCGCGCTGATGCACGAGCCCGACACCACCATGCCCGCGCCGAAGGCCAGTCCCGCGAGCACCAGGGCGACGCTGACCGGCCCGATGTGCGCATCGGGCGGCAATCGCCCCGGCTGCGGCACGGGCAGCCAGCCCGTCATGACGACGTGCATGCCCACGGTGCCGACCGCCAGCGCGGCCACGATGGCCAGCAGGCCACGCGCGTCGCCGCCTTCGAAGTAGTCGCGCGCGTGGCAGTAGAAGCAGAAGCGCGAGCGCTGCAGCACCACGCCGAGCACCGCGCCCAGCCCGAGCGCGAAGGCCAGCGCACGGCCGCCGCTGCGCTCGCCGAGCAGGTGCACGCTGGCGGCGACCAGCAACACACGACGACCGCAGCGGCCAGGCCCGTGCGAGAAAGCGGCGCAGGCGCCGCATGGATTGACGAAGCAGACATGCCCCGGTCCCTCTTTTTTGGGTCCAAAAAAAAAGCGAGCCCGAGGGCTCGCCCAATGTCGCTCATCAGAGAGGCCGCGAGGTCCCTCCAACGCCGACTCACCTCGAACTCATCTCACCTCAACTCATTCATTTGGACGCCCACACCGTGCCGGCCGGGTTGTTGACCGGCACGCCGACGGCGTTGCCGTACTCGGTCCACGAGCCGTCGTAGTTGCGCACGTTCTTGTAGCCCAGGATCTTGTGCAGCGCGAACCAGGTGTGGCTCGAGCGCTCGCCGATGCGGCAGTAGGTGATGGCCGGCTTGCTGCCATCGATGCCGACGGCCGCGTAGATCGCCTTCAGCTCGGCGGCCGACTTGAAGGTGCCGTCTTCGTTCACCGCACGGCCCCAGGGCACGTTGGCCGCGCCGGGCACGTGGCCCGCGCGCACCGCCAGTTCGGCGGCGCCCGCCGGCGCGAAGATCTTGCCGCTGTACTCGTCGGCCGAACGGATGTCGACCAGCTTCGCGTCGGAGCGGCCCTCGGCCACGGCCAGCACGTCGGCCAGCCGCGCGCGCAGCTGCGGGTTGGGCTGCGTCACCTTGAAGCGCGTGGCGACATGCTCGGGCGCGCGGTTGTCGAGCACGCGGTTCTCGGCCTCCCACTTCTTGCGCCCGCCGTCGAGCAGCTTCACGTTCTGCACGCCGTACTGGTCGAACACCCAGGCGCCCCAGGCGGCGAACCAGTTGTTGGTGTCGCCGTAGAGGATCACGGTGGTGTCCTTGTCGACACCGGCCGCCGACAGCAGCTTTTCGAACTCGGCCTGGCTCACGATGTCGCGGCGCACGCGGTCGTTGAGGTCGTTGTGCCACGAAAAGTTCACCGCACCCGGGATGTGGCCGCGCTCGTACAGGCCCGGGTTCACGCTGACCTCGATCAGGCGCAGCTTCGGGTTGCGCAGGTTCTTCTCGAGCCAGTCGGTGGAGACCAGCGGACCGCTGCCGTCGGCCGAGGCCTGCGCGAAGGCCGACGGTGCGGTGGCCAGGAAGGTCAGCGTGGCGAGGGACGCGGCGCGCCACCATCTGCTGAAGATCGACATGCGGGACTCCTTGTGTTGAATGGAAGACATCTGAAACAGATCAGAGCGAACTCTAGGCAGGCCACCCGCGATCACCAACGAAGCGTTTGCGATAAGCGCATGCGCAAAGCGTCTGAGGCTCAGGCGAGTGCAGCCTCTTGATGCGGCAGCTCGGCGCGCACGCGCCAGCCCAGTTCGGGCGCGATGCGCACCGCCAGGTCGTCCAGGATCTGCTCGTAGGCCTCGCTGTCGAAGTTGTAGGGCAGCTCCACGCGCAGCTCGCTCACGAGCGGCAGTACGGGGTCACGGTGCAGGCGCTCCAGGATCTCGTCCGCGCTGCCCACGAGGTCGCCGGCGAACAGCGTGCGGCGCTCGCCCTGCGGCGACAGCGTGCGCTCGACGCGGCCCGCCGCGAAGGCGCGGTAGCGCCGCCGCGTGGCCGCATCGGCGCCGTCGAGCGGCACGATCACGCGGCCCAGCGCGATCCGCCCGCGCCGCGCGCCCGGCACTTCGCTCGCACGGTAGCGCTCGACCAGCCCGGTCTGCGCCTCGAGGAAATCGTCGGTGGTCTCGCCCGTGAGCACGTTGCCCAGCAGCAGGTGAAAGCCGTTGCGCCCCGCCCATTCGGCCGAGCGCAGCGACCCGCCGCCGTACCAGAGCCGCCCGACGAGGCCGGGCGCATAGGGCTGCACGCGCGGACGCACGCGCCCGCCGGCCGATTCGACCACCGTGTCCTCGTCGCCCAGCAGCACGTCTTCGAGGTTCGCGCGCAGCCGCGCCACGCGCTTGTGCGTGAAGTCGACCGTGGCCGGCGGCGCGTCCTGGAAGCGCCCGCCCAGCAAGGCACCGTGCGGCGGCGCGCCCGCGCTCAGGCCCACCTGCAGGCGACCGCGCGAGAGCACGTCGACGGTGGCCAGGTCTTCGGCGAGCCGGAACGGGTTCTCGTAGCCCATCTGGATCACGGCCGCGCCGAGTTCGATGCGGCGCGTGCGCTGCGTGGCGGCGGCCAGGAAGGTCGGTGCCGACGACACGGCGCGCTCCAGGTGGCGCTGGCGCACCCAGGCGCTGTCGAAGCCGCGCCGTTCGCCGAATTCGAACAGCCGCAGCGCGGCTTCGAGGCCCGCGTGCGGGTCGGCCTCGTCGTAGTTGCCGGGCGTGAGGAAACCGATGTGCTGGATGGTCATGGTCGTGGGGTTCGCAGGGTCAGAACTTCGGCAACCCCGGCGGGTTGACTTCCGATTTCGGCAGCGCCTCTTCGGCCAGGCGCCAGCGCGCGAGCGCCTTGGCGTAGGTGCCGTTGCGGATCAGGCCGTTGGCCGCGGTGGTCAGCGCCACCGCCAGCCCGCTGCCCTTGCGCGTGGCCACGGCCACGTCCGACTTCAGCGGCCAGCCCGCGTTCACGGTGCCGGCCAGCCGCAGTTGCCCGTTCTTCGCGGCCTCGTAGGCCTGCGGTGCGTTGGGGTTGAAGTTGGCGTCGACGCGTTTCGTCGTCACCGCCAGCCAGCGCGTCACATCGTCGTCGTAGTACTGGATCGACACCGGCTTCAGGCCCGCGGCCACGTTCTGCCGGTCCCATTCGAGCAGGATGCGTTCCTGGTTGGTGCCGGCGCCGGTCGTGAGCTTCAGGCCCGCCACGTCCTTGGGCTCCTTGATCGACTGGATGGCGCTGTCGGTGCGCACGTAGAAGCCGTGCAGGCCGAGCCGGTAGGTCGAGAAGTCGAACTTCTCCTTGCGCTGCTCGGTCACGCCCACGTTGGAGATCACGGCGTCGTACTTGCCCGAGCTCAGGCCCAGCGGCCAGTCGGCCCAGGCGACGGGCCGCAGCTCCAGCTTCAGGCCCAGCGCCTCGGCGATGAGGTGGGCAAAGTCGGGGTCGAAGCCCACCACCGTCTTCGCGTCGGTGGCGTAGGTGGAAATCGGCGGCGCGAACGGCGCGATGGCGATGGTCAGCACGCCCTCCTTCACGAACTTGAAGCTCGGCGGAATGGCGTTGACGGCCTCGGCGTCCTTGCCGGTGTGCAGGCGGCCCTTCTGCTCGGGGCTGAAGTCGAAGGCGTCGGCGGCGTGCGCCGGCGCGAACGCCATCAGCCCGAGGGCGGCCAGCGCCCCCAGTTTTTTCTTGAGCGACATGGTCCCCTCCCCTCAGTTCTTCGGCAGGCCGGGCGGGTTGGTGCGCGCCACCTCGATGGCCTCGGACGCCAGGTTCCAGCGCGACAGCGCCTTGCCGTAGTTGCCGTTCTTGATCTGCGTGTTCAGCGCCAGCGTCACGGCCTCGGCAATGCCCGAGCCCTTGCGCGAGGTGACGGCGATCTCGGCATTGAGCGGCCAGCCGCCCGACACCAGGCCCGCGAGCCGGGTCTTGCCGTCGCGCGCCTCGTAGGCCGCGATGGCGTTGGGGCCCACGTACGCGTCGGCGCGGCCCGACTGGATGGCCAGGCGCTGCACCACATCGTCGTCGTAGTACTGGATCTCGATGGGCTTGAGGCCGGCGGCCAGGTTCTGCTTGTTCCAGCGCAGCAGGATCTGCTCCTGGTTCGTGCTGGCCGTCACGATGAGCTTCAGGCCCGCGATGTCCTTCGGTTCCTTGATCGGCCCGAGCTTGCTGTCCGACTTCACGTAGATGCCCAGCTGGTCGTTGCGGTAGGTCGAGAAGTCGAACTTCTCCTTGCGCTCCTCGGTCACGGTCACGTTGGACACCACCACGTCGAACTTGCCCGACTGCAGGCCCAGCGGCCAGTCGGCCCAGGCGGTGGACACCAGCTCCAGCTTGCGCCCCAGGCTGTCGGCCACGAGTTGCGCGATATCGGGCGCGTTGCCCACGGGCGTCTTCGTGTCGGTGGCGTAGGCCGCGAACGGCAGCCGGCCGGTGGTGGTGCCCACGACGAGCACGCCCTCTTTCAGGAACTTGAAGTCCTTCGCGAGCCGCACGGCCTCGTCGATCTTCTGCGCGCGCGGGCGGCCGGGCTGCTCGGGGCTCAGGTCGGGCGCCGGGGCGGTCTGGGCCGTGGCGGCCAGGGGCAGCAAGGCCGCAAGAAGAACAGTCAGGAGATGGCGTCGATGGGTCATGAAAGCGGTCGGTTTGAAAAATGGGGAAGGGAAAAAACTCAGAGCACCTTGGCCAGGAACTCGGCCGTGCGTGGGTGCCGCGGTGCGTTGAACACCTGCTCGGGCGTGCCGGTCTCGAGGATGCGGCCCTGCTCCATGAAGACCACGGTGTCGGCCACCTCGCGGGCAAAGCCGATCTCGTGCGTCACGATGACCAGCGTGGTGCCGGAGCTCGCGAGCTCTTCGATCACCGCGAGCACCTCGCCCACCAGCTCGGGGTCGAGCGCCGAGGTGGGCTCGTCGAACAGCAGCACCTTGGGCTTGAGCGCCAGCGCCCGCGCGATCGCCACGCGCTGCTGCTGGCCGCCCGAGAGCTGGCGCGGGTACGCGTCCTTGCGGTCGGCCAGGCCGACGCGGGCCAGCAGGTCGGTGGCCAGCGCCTCGGCCTCGGCGCGCGGCAGGCCGCGCACCGACTGCGGCGCCTCGACGATGTTCTCCAGCACCGTGAGGTGCGGGAACAGGTTGAAGTTCTGGAACACCATGCCCACGTCGACGCGGCGCGTGAGGATGTCCTTCTCGTGCAGCTCGTACAGCGTGTCGGCGTCGCGCCGGTAGCCGATGAGTTCGCCGTCGATGGCAATGAAGCCGTCGTCCACGCGCTCCAGGTGGTTGATGGTGCGCAGCAGCGTCGACTTGCCCGAGCCCGAGGGGCCGAGGATCACGGTGACGCTGCCACGCGGCGCGGTGAAGGTCACGTCGTCGAGCACCTGCAGCGCGCCGAAGCGCTTGGACACGCCGTGGATCGTCACCTCGCCACCCGGGGCGCGCGAGCCGTTCCAGCGCGGCACCTGCGCGGGGGACGGCGCCGGTGCCGACACGGGCACCACGGCCGGCGCCCTGCCCCGCGCCCACAGCCCGTGCACCACGCCGCCCAGCCACGAGCGCGGCGCATGGCGCAGGGCCCCGCGCGAGAAATGCCGCTCGATGTAGTGCTGCGCCACCGACAGCACCGTGAGGATCACGAGGTACCACACGGTCGCCACCATGAGCAGCGGAATCACTTCCAGGTTGCGCCGGTAGATGATCTGGATCGTGTAGAACAGCTCGGGCAGCGCCAGGATGTAGAGGTTCGAGGTGCCCTTGGCCAGCCCGATGATGTCGTTGAAGGCCGTGGGCAGGATGCTGCGCATGGCCTGCGGCAGCACGATGCGCGAAGCCTGGCGCCGGCGCGAAAGGCCCAGCGCAGCCGCTGCCTCGAGCTGCCCCTGGTCCACCGACAGGATGCCCCCGCGCACGATCTCCGAGGCGAAGGCCGCCTGGTTCAGCGTGAGTCCCAGCAGCGCCGCCACGAAGGGGCTGATGAGCTGCGTGGTCGGGTACGAGAAGAACGTGAGGTCGGTGAACGGCACGCCCAGCGACACGGTCTCGTACAGGTAGCCGAGGTTGTTGATGATCAAGAGCAGCACGATCACCGGCACCGAGCGGAAGAGCCAGGTGAACACCCAGGCCAGCCGCGCCAGGAGCGGCGAGCGCGACACCCGCGCCAGCGCCAGCCCCGTGCCGAAGAAGAAGCCCAGCACCGCACCCAGTGCCGTGAGCAGCAGCGTGCGGCCCAGCCCGGCCAGCACCGGCTCCGAGAAGAACCACTGCGCGAACACCGGCCAGCCCCAGCGCGGGTTGGTGAGCACCGAATGCAGCACGAGGCCGATCACCGCCACCGCGAAGACGGTGCCGACGGTGCGCGCCGGGTAGGTCGCGGGGACGATGCGAAAGTGCGAGTAGTCGCCCTTGGCGGGCGGTGCCGCATCGCTGCGGCGCAGGGGTGCCGTGGGGGTACGAGGCTCCGGACCGGCGTCGAGCACGGTGGTCGTGTTCATCGCGACACCGCCCCGCTCAGTGCCGCACCGGCACGGCCTTGCGTGGCCCATTGCGCCAGGTGCTTCTCGAACGGCAGCTTGCGCGGCGTCTCGGGGTCGGCGTCGTCGGTGAACAGCGCCGTGTAGCCATGGCTGCGGTACAGGCCCACGGCCTCGGGCTGGCGAAAGCCGGTCGTGAGGTAGATGCGCTCGTAGCCCTGGCGCAGCACCTGCGCCTCCAGTTCGGCCAGCACGCGGCTGGCCAGGCCCTGGCGGCGCAGCGCGCCGTGCGTCCACACGCGCTTGAGCTCGGCCGTGCGCTCGTCGTGGCGCATGAAGGCGCCGCCGCCGATCGCCACGCCGTCGCGCAGCAGCAGCACGAAGTTGCCGTGCGGCGGTGCGAACACCTCGGGCGCGTAGCGGTCGATCTCGCGCGGCGCACCGGGCTCGCGCAGCACGTCGCCGTAGCGGCTGTCGTACTCGAAGGTGAGCCCTTCGATCAACGGCCGGGCCAGCGGGTCCAGCGGCGTGGTGTAGAGAAACTGTTCGCTCATGGGGTGGTTTCCTGGGTGTCGCCGTCGGCGGAAAGAAAACGCTCGGCCAGCCGGGCCCAGTACACGGCCGCGGGCGCGAGGATCGCGTCGTTGAAGTCGTAGCGCGGGCTGTGCAGCGAGGCGCTCTCGCCGTTGCCGAAGAACACGTAGCTGCCGGGGCGCGCCTGCAGCATGTAGGCGAAGTCTTCGCTGGCGGTGCGCGGGCGGAAGGCCGGGTCGACCCGCTGCGCGCCGAAGGTGTCCAGCGCCACGGCGCGCGCGAAGGCGGTTTCTTCCGCGTGGTTGACCACCGGCGGAAAGCCCGGCCGGTAGTCGACCTCGGCCTGCGCGCCGAAGCTCTCGGCCTGCGCCCGCGCCAGCGCGGGGATGCGCTGCGCCAGCAGCGCGCGCACCTCAGGCTTGAACGACCGTGCCGTGAGCTTGAGCTCGACGGTGTTCGGAATCACGTTGGAAGCCTCGCCGCCGTGGATGGAGCCGACCGTGACCACGCCCATGTCCAGCGGATCGACGTTGCGCGACACCACGGTCTGCAATGCTGCGATCAGGTGCGCGCTCGCGACCACGGGGTCCACCGTCTCGTGCGGCTGCGCGCCATGGCCGCCCTTGCCGCGCACCGTGATGTGCGCCTGATCGATGGCCGCCATCGCGGGCCCGGTGACGCAGCCCACGTGCCCTGCCCCCACGCCGGGCCAGTTGTGCAGGCCGAACACGGCGTCGCACGGGAAGCGCGTGAACAGGCCTTCGTCGATCATCTTCTTGGCGCCCGCGCCGAGTTCTTCGGCGGGCTGGAAGATCAGGTGCAGCGTGCCGCGAAAGCTGCCCGCCTCGGCCAGGAAACGCGCCGCCGCGAGCAGGATCGCCGTGTGGCCGTCATGGCCGCAGGCATGCATCACGCCCGCGTTCTCGCTCGCGTACGGCAGGCCCGTGGCTTCGTGGATCGGCAGCGCGTCCATGTCGGCGCGGATGCCGAGGCTGCGCCCCGGCCCGCGCCGCAGCGTGCCCACCACGCCGGTGCCGGCCAGGCCGGTCGTGACCTCGTAGCCCCAGACCGCGAGCCGCTCGGCCACGAGCGCCGAGGTACGGTGCTCCTTGAACGACAGCTCGGGGTGCTGATGGATGTCGCGCCGCAGCGCAATGAATTCATCGCCGTAGCCGGCAATGGTGGATTCGACGCGGTGGATGTCCTTGAGGGCCGGTCGTGGCAGCGCGGCGCCCATCAGGCGGCCTTGCGCTCGGCGGTGGCGCCGCCCTGCGGCGCGGCATGGCGGCTCGCCTTGCGCGGCAGGCCCAGGTGGTCGCGCAGGGTCTGGCCGGGCAGCGTGCGCTGGTAGCGGCCGCGCGCCTCCAGCGCCGGAATCACGAACTCGATGAAGTCATCGAGGCCCTGCCCCAGCACCGGGAAGCCGAGGATGAAGCCATCGGCCGCGCCCTCGTCCACCCAGCGGATGATCTCGTCGGCGATGCGCTCGCCCGTGCCCACGAACTGCGTGCGCGGCGTGGCCACTTCGAGCGCCACCTCGCGCAGCGTCTGGCCCTTGGCCTTGGCATTGGCCTTGATGCGGTCGGTGGTCGAGCGGAAGCTGTTGCGGCCGATCTCGCCCAGTTCGGGGAATGGCGCATCGAGCGGGTACTGGCTGAAGTCGTGGTGGTCGAAGAATCGGCCCAGGTAGGCCAAGGCTTCCTCGACCGTCAGCAGCGCGCGGATGGCGAGGTACTTGGCCTCGGCCTCGGCTTCCGTGGCCGCCACCACCGGGCCGATGCCCGGGAAGATCTTCACGTCATCGGCCTGCCGCCCCTGCGCCACGGCGCTGGCCTTCACCTGCTTGAGGAAGGCGCGCGTGTCTTCGAGCGAGGGCGAATGGGTGAACACCGCATCGGCGTACTTGCCCGCCAGGCCGATGCCCGCGTCCGACGAGCCGGCCTGGAAGATCACCGGCTGCCCCTGCGGCGAACGCTGGATGTTCAGCGGCCCCGCCACCTGGAAGAAGCGGCCCTTGTGGTCCAGTGTGTGCAGCTTGTCGCGGTCGAAGAAACGGCCGCTCTCGCGGTCGCGCACGAAGGCGTCGTCGTCCCAGCTGTCCCACAGGCCCTGCGTCACGGCCAGGTACTCGTCGGCGATCTCGTAGCGCAGCGCGTGCTCGGGGTGGGCGCGGCTGTAGTTCTTCGCGCTGCCTTCCAGCGGCGTGGTCACCACGTTCCAGCCCGCGCGCCCGCCGCTGATGAGGTCGAGCGAGGCGAATTGCCGCGCCACCGTGAACGGGTCGCTGTATGAGCTGGAGATGGTGCCCGCCAGGCCGATCTTCGAGGTGACGGCGGCCAGCGCCGACAGGATCGAGATCGGCTCGAAGCGATTGAGAAAGTGCGGGATCGACTTCTCGTTGATGTAGAGCCCGTCGGCGACGAACGCGAAGGCGATGCCCGCGGCCTCGGCCTTCTGCGCGCTGCGGATGAAGAAGTCGAGGTTGACGCTGGCATCGGCCGGGCCGCCCGGGTGCTTCCACGCATTCATGTGGCTGCCGGCCCCTTGCAGCATGACGCCGAACTGGATGTTGCTCATGACGATCGTTCTTGTGGTGGGAAAAAAGAAAAGACTCAGGCCAGTGCAGGCTCGCGGGCCTGCGCCAGCAGCTCGACCGCCGTGGCGCGCGCGCCGAAGTCCGCCACCGGGATGTCGATCACGAACTCCTCGATGCCATGGCGTGCGCTGAGGGCCTCGAGCGCGTCGCGCACCTCCTCGCCCGTGCCAGCGATGACATGCGGCCGTCGCTCCTCGGTGCGGTAGTCGCTCGCGCCGGCCTGCCGCGCGAACTCGGCGGCGGCCTCGAGGCTCGGCAGGTTCACGCTCTGGCCCGTGGGCAAGGTCACGCGGAAGCTGCGCAGCGCGCCCACGCGCTCGGCGGCCTCGTCGTGCGTCTCGGCGGCGAAGGCGAACAGCGCGAGCAGCGGCGCGCGGCCGGTCGCGCCGCGGTAGGCGTCGATCGATTGCTCGATGTTCACGGGGTCGCCGTTGAAGTGGCCCGCATAGACGAACTGCCAGCCCAGCCGCGCCGCGAGCAGCGCGCTCTCGGGGCTGCCGCCGAGCAGCACGCGCTGCGGCGCCACCGGCGGGAACGGCGTGGCCACGGCACCGGCCAGCGCATGGTCGGCGGGCACGCCGTCGTGCAGGAAGGCATCGAGCTCGCGCAGGCGCGCTTCGAAATCGAGGGCCTTCGCCTTCACCGGGTCGTGCAGCGATTGCAGCGCCTTGCTGGTCAGCGGCAGGCCGCCCGGCGCCTTGCCGATGCCCAGGTCGACACGGCCCGGCGCCAGCGAGGCGAGCACCTTGAAGGTCTCCGCGACCTTGAAGGGGCTGTAGTGCTGCAACATGACGCCGCCGGTGCCGATGCGGATGCGCGAGGTCTTCGCGAGCAGATGCGAGGCCAGCACCTCGGGCGCCGAACCGGCGTAGGTGCGGTTGCCGTGGTGCTCGGCCAGCCAGTAGCGGCGGTAGCCCAGCCGTTCGGCGCGCCGGGCCAGCGCGATGGTGTGCTGGAACGCCTGCGCGGCATCGGCACCTTCGGGGATCAGGCTCTTGTCGAGCAAGGAGAGCGAGTAGGACACGGTGTTCGGCGATGGCGCATTGGAAGCGGGTGTGCTTCAAATTCTGCGAGCCATCGCGCGGGCCGTTTGCGCTGAATTCCTCTATCGATATCTGGAATCTGCGGGGGCGCGCGGCTCACCAGGCATAGGGCAAGAGCGCCGCCACGGCCGTGGCGTGCAGCCGCCTGCGCACGCGCAGCGGCACATGGCCATGCGGTGCGCGGCGTGCCACTTCATGCGGCGACGCCGGCGCGATGCACCAGGCGATGGCGGTCAGCGCGAGGACGTGGCGGGCCTGTGCGGCCGGGGATGAAGAGGCGACGGTGTGCAGTGGCATGGCGGGCGGTTTCCCTGGTTCGATGCCGCCGATTCTGCGAAGCGCACCCGCCGTTGCCAACGACGGATTGCGAATGTCCTGATGCGGTTTGCATCGCATCCGCGCGCCCAAAGGTGTTGCCTCGCGCCCCCTGCGCTGGCTACGATGGGCACGCAACCACCCAAGGAGCAGCCGCCATGTCGAACCATGTCTATAAGTCGCTCGAGCTGACGGGCTCGTCCAAGACCAGCATCGAGGACGCGGTGCAGACCGCCATCGCGAAGGCGCACGAGACGGTGCGCAACATCCAGTGGTTCACCGTCACCGAGACGCGCGGCCATGTGGTCGACGGCAAGGTCGCGCACTGGCAGGTGACGGTGAAGGTCGGCTTCACGCTCGAGTAGCCGCAACGCGGCCTTGACGGGTCAGGCGCGCAGCGCCGAGGTGCCGTCGTAGATATAGCGGCGCGACCACGGCAGTGTGCTTGCCGCCCTGCCCGCCTTGCGCCCCACGATCTGGTAGATCGCCACGTCGTCGTTCTCGAAGGCATAGGCGCAGCCCGCGAGGTAGATGCGCCAGATGCGGAACTTCTCTTCGTCGACGAGCGCGCGCGCCTCGTCGGCACGGGCCTCGTAGGCGTCGCTCCAGTGGCGCAGCGTCTGCGCGTAGTGCCGGCGCAGGTTCTCCACGTCGAAAGCCTCGAGCCCGCCCTGCTGCATGGCCTGCAGCGCCAGGCTGATGTGCGGCAGCTCGCCGTTGGGGAACACGTAGCGGTCGATGAAGTCGCCGCCGCCGTACGACACGCCGCCGCCCTCGGGGTCGGACGAGGTGATGCCGTGGTTCATGACGATGCCGTCGTCGGCCAGCAGCTGTTGCACGCGCTTGAAGTACTCGGGCAGGTTCTTGCGGCCCACGTGCTCGAACATGCCGACGCTGGTGATGCGGTCGAACTGGCCCGTCACGTCGCGGTAGTCCTGCAGGCGGATCTCGATGCGGTCTGCGAGGCCGGCGGCCCTCACGCGCTCGGTCGCGAGGTCGAACTGGTTCTGCGACAGCGTGACGCCCACGCAGCGCGCACCGAACTTCTGCGCCGCGCGGATCACCAGCGCGCCCCAGCCACAGCCAATGTCGAGCAGTGTCTGCCCGGGCTGGAGTTCGATCTTGGTGAGGATGTGATCGATTTTCTTCAGCTGCGCGGTGGCCAGGTCTTCGTCGCCGTTCTCGAAGTAGGCGCACGAATAGACCATGTTCGCGTCGAGCCAGAGTTGGTAGAACGCGTTCGACACGTCATAGTGGTACTCGATGGATTTCTTGTCCGACGACTTGGTGTGCGCGAAGTAGCGGGCCATGCTTTGCAGCGCGCCGCCGGGCTTGTCGAGCGAGGTCTTCGCCAGGCCGTAGGCGATGTCGATCACGTCGCTGAGCTTGCCTTCGATGTCGATCTTGCTCTTGACATAGGCCTCGCCCAGGTTGTCCAGCGTGGGCTGCAGCATCAGCGACAGCGCCGCGGGCGATTTCACGTGCAGCGTGACCGCCGGCCCGCTGAAGTCACCGAAGTCGTAGGACTGACCGTCCCACAAGGTGAGCCGCGCGGGCAGGTTGACCCGTGCGCGGACCGCGGCGCTCCACTGCGCCAGCTTCTTTTCCCAAAGCATGCATCTCTCCGAGTTGTTGAGTAGTCCCGCCTCCACGGGCGGACGGGTGCTGCAGCGAACAAAACGATAGCGAGATTTGGCGAAACCTGCATTTCCACGACGACGCAAGAAATCGCGGCAGGTGCTATGTTGAAAGACCCCTCGCGCGGGGGCCGGGCGGCCTACGCGGCTTCCATCGAGGTCGCGTCGTTGCCGGCCTCGCCGAGCCAACGCCGCTTGTCGCGCAGCGGCGGCGCGCCGAACATGCGGCCGTACTCGCGCGCGAACTGCGAGGGGCTTTCGTAGCCCACGTTGTGCGCGGCGCTGGCCACGTCGGTGCCGGCGATCAGCATCTGGCGGCGCGCCTCCTGCAGGCGCAGCTGCTTCTGGTACTGCAGCGGGCTCATCGCGGTCACGGCCTTGAAGTGGTGGTGGAACGACGACACGCTCATGTGCACCGCACGCGCCATGTCTTCCACGCGCAGCGACTGCGCGTAGTTCGTGCGCAGCGCGCTGATGGCTTTCGCGATGCGCTGCGTGTGGCTGTCGTGCAGCGCGATCTGGCGCAGCCGCGCGCCCTCGCCGTTCACCAGCAGGCGGTACATGATCTCGCGCTTGATGAGCGGCGCCATGATCGGGATGTCTTCGGGCGTGTCGAGCAGCCGCAGCAGGCGCAGCACGGGCTCCAGCACCGGCATGGCGATGCGGTTCACGTACATGCCGCGCGAGGCCGGCGCGTTGGCTTTGGCCGGCAGCTTCTCGTCGCCGATGAGGTCGCCGATCTCGTCGAGCGCCAGCTCCAGCCGCACGCCCAGGTAGGGCTCGTTCTCGCTGGTCACGCACACCTGGCCGCACACCGGCAGGTCGACCGAGGTGACGAGGTAGTTCATGGGGTCGTACACGTAGATGTCGTCGCCCACGATGATCCGCTTGGAGCCCTGCGCGATGAGGCCCAGCGCCGGCGTGGCGAAGCCGTGCTTGGGGCCGTCGGGCTTGCTGATGCAGTGCACCTGCAGGCCGGGCACGGCGCATTCGACCGTGCCGTCCTGCCCGCGCGTGATGTGGCGGATGAGCTGCACCAGCTCTTCGCGGGCGGCATCGAGTTCGGGTTCCAGCGGCATCGGCATGGCGAGGACGGTGGCGGTGTCGGGGGTTTCATCAGACATGGGTAGGCCTCTGACAAAGGAGAGCGGCCGCGGTGACGGCCATGGAGGATTGGGCTGCCCGCAGCTTAGCGTCGCATCCTCTCCTTCGCACGGCCCCGGCACGAGGTCTGGAGAAATAGGCAAAGACTTTGCAGAAACGCGCTCGCCCGCCGGGGCGCGCCGGCGGGATACTTTTTCGCAACCGCCGGCCATTCGTCACGCCGGACGGCCCCTCCACCCGCAAAGGACAACTTTCGATGCAATACCGCCAATTCGGCCGCACCGGCCTCCTGGTTTCCGAACTCTGCCTCGGCACGATGACCTTCGGCGGCGCGCCGGGCATCTGGGACCACATCGGCCAGTTGCAGCAAGGCGAGGCCGAAGGCCTCATCGGTCGCTCGCTCGACGCCGGCATCAACTTCATCGACACGGCCGACGTGTACTCCGAGGGCCTGTCCGAAACCATCACCGGCCAGGCGCTGAAGAACCTGAAGGTGCCGCGCGACCGCGTGGTGGTCGCCACCAAGGTGCTGGGCGAAACCGGCAGCAAGGGCGTGAACTCGGCCGGTGCCTCGCGCTACCACATCATGGACGGCGTGAAGGCCAGCCTGAAGCGGCTGCAGCTGGACCACATCGACCTGTACCAGATCCACGGCATCGACCCGATCACGCCCATCGAGGAAACGGTGCGCGCGCTCGACGACCTCGTGCGCCAGGGCCACGTGCGCTACGTGGGCGTGTCGAACTGGGCCGCGTGGCAGATCGCCAAGGCGCTGGGCATCGCCGAGCGCGACCGGCTGGCGCGCTTCGAATCGCTGCAGGCCTACTACACCGTGGCCGGGCGCGACCTGGAACGCGAGCTGGTGCCGATGCTGCGCAGCGAACAGCTCGGCCTGATGGTCTGGAGCCCGCTGGCCGGCGGCCTGCTCAGTGGCAAGGTCGACCGCCACACCGCCACCGCGCAAGGCAGCCGCCGCGCGAGCTTCGACTTTCCGCCGGTGAACGTGGAACGCGCCTACGACTGCATCGACCTCATGCGCCAGTTCGCCGAGCCGCGCGGCGTGTCGGTGGCGCAGATCGCGCTGGCCTGGCTGCTGCACCAGCCGGTGGTGACCAGCGTGATCGTCGGCGCCAAGCGCATCGACCAGCTGGACGACAACATCGCCGCCACCGAGGTGCGGCTCACGGCCGACGAACTCGCGGCGCTCGACAAGGTGAGCGCGCTGGCGCCCGAGTACCCGGGCTGGATGCTCGCGCGCCAGGGCGGCGTGCGCGCCCAGCGGCTGGCCGACTCAGGCCGTCGCGGCTGACACGAGCGGGGCCTCGGTGCGACGCGCGGCATGCGCCGCGCTGGCCCGCAGCGCGCGCAGGTCGAGGTGTTCGGCGGCGCGCGCCGCCGAGGGCGCGGCCAGGTGCGGCACCACGCCCAGCAGCGGTGCACCGAGCCGGGCGCGCAGCGTCTGCAGGTTGCCTTCGGGCGAGAGCATCTGCGGCTCGACCACGCTCGCGACCCAGCCGGCCAGCACCAGCCCGCGCGCACGGATCGCCTCGGCGGTGAGCAGCGCATGGTTGAGGCAGCCCAGCCGCAGCCCGACCACGAGGATCACGGGCAGGCCCAGCGCCACCGCGAGGTCGGCGGTGTCCAGGTCGTCGCCCAACGGCACGCAGAAGCCGCCCACGCCCTCCACCACCACCGCGTCGGCCTGCGCCGACAGCCGCTCGAAGGCATCGAGCAGCACGGGCAGCGCGACCTGCACGCCCTCTTCCCGCGCCGCCAGGTGCGGCGACATCGGCGCCTTCAGCACGTAGGGGCAGCGCCAGGCCAGCGGCGCGGCGACGTTGCCGGCCGCCTGCAGGCGCTCGACGTCTTCGTTGCGCCATTCGCCGTCGATGGCATCGAGCCCCGCGGCCACCGGCTTCATGCCCACTGCGCGCAGGCCCGAGGCGGCCAGCAGCGCGAGCATGGCGCTGCTCACCAGTGTCTTGCCCACGCCGGTGTCGGTGCCGGTGACGAACCAGCGGCGCTGCGCAGCGGCTGCCGTCGTCATGCGGCCTCCGGCCACGGTTCGGCCAGGGCCTCGCCCAGCGCGCCGATGAGCCGCGCCACGTCGGCCTCGGTGTGGCTGGCCGACAGCGCGATGCGCAGCCGTGCGGTGCCGGCAGGCACCGTGGGCGGACGGATCGCGCCCACGCGCAGACCGTGCGCATCGAGCCGCTCCATGGTCTGCATGGCGCGCGCGTTGTCGCCCACGATGAGCGGCTGGATCGCGGTCGGCGAATCGGCCAGCCAGGCGCTGCCGTCGGCCGGCAGCACCTGCTTGAGGCCGTTGCGCAGCTGGGTGATGCGGGCGCGCAGCTGGGCGCGGCGGCGCATGCCCTCCTCGCCTTCGATGAGCGCCAGGCTGGTGAGCAGCGCATGCGCCACCGCCGGCGGCGCTGCCGTGGTGAAGATGTAGGGCCGCGCGCGCTGCACCAGAAAGTCGATCACCGTGCGGTGCGCCGCCACGAAGGCGCCCGA